>OY970339.1:0-2723528 GCA_963717495.1 uncultured Solirubrobacterales bacterium
CGACGCGAGGGTGATGGCCGCTCGGTCGGCTCGGCGCTCCGGGCTGTGGGCCGGGTGGCGCTTTGGGTGCTGGTCGGGCTTCTGCTCCTGCGGGGCGTCTCGGGCGTGCTGTCCGAGCCTCGTCAGGCTGGCTCGACCACCGCCGACCGCAGCGCTGCGGTCGACCCCGCAACCGCCGCCTTCGCGGTCAGGTTCGCGCGGGCCTACCTCACGGACGCCTCGCCGCAGGCGCTGGCTCCATATCTCGCGCCGGGCGCCTCGGCGCCGGTTCCCGCTGGGACCGGCACCGTCGCCCAGGTCGAGCAGGCCGAGGTCGCCGCTGTTCGCGACCTCGGCGATCGCCAGGCGATCGTCACGGTCGCCTGCGAGCTAGGCGACGCCCGCACTCTCTATCTTGCCGTCCCGATCGTCCGCGAAGACGCGGCCGAGGTGGCGGCCCTGGGAGTGCCGGCGGTCGTCGCTGGACCGGGAGGGGTCGGGGCGAGCGTCGAGCCGCCCCGCCCCGTCGCCGGCCCTGACGGGGGCGCGGTCGCCGAGCTCGTCGGACGCTTCCTGCCGGCGTACCTGTCAGCGGCGAGCCCCGACGATCTCGCCTATCTCCTAGCGCCCGGTGCCACGGTGACGCCCCCCGGCGGCGGCTTTGAGCTCGTCGCCATCGCGAGCGTGAAGCAGGTCGGGAGCGGGGAAGGAGCCCGGCGCACGGTAATCGCGACCGCGCGGGTACGCGACGCGGCGACCGGGGCGATCATCCCGCTCGCCTACCGGCTGAGGCTCATCCACCGGGACCGCTGGTACGTGGAGCAGGTCGAAGGGGCGCTCTCATGAGCCGGCGGCTGGCAGTCGCCTTGGCCTTGGCCGTCGTCCTCGCGGCGGCGCTGTGGCTGGCGCCGGACGCGCTCGCCGCTGGCGGCAATGACGTGGGCCGCAATATCGGCTCGGAGCTACGCCGCTGGGCGGCTTCGATCTACGGCGGCCTGCTCGCGATCGTCGGGCTGGTCTTCCTCCTAAATAGGAAGTTCACCGACCTCGCGGTCTTCCTGCTGGCCGCGATCCTGGTCGGCTGGCTCGTCTTCTCGCCTGACCAGGTCGCCGACGCGGCGCGGGCGATCGGAAATCGGATTCTGCCGTGAGCGACGGCTACGAGCCGATCCGCTCCTACCAGCGGATCTTCCGCCCCGAGCGCCGCATCTACTCCATCGAGGGCCGGCCGCTGCCGGTGCCGGGCGGGGTGCCGCTGCGCTGGCTCGCCTACGCGACCGCTGCCCTTCTCGTCGTCGCCGCCCTCGGCTCGGGCTCCGCTGCGGTCGCCTTGACGATCGCCGCGATTGCCGGGCTCGGGGGCGCGAGCGCCGGGGGTCGGGCCGGCGGGGCGCTGGCTGCGCTCGGGGCGCTGGCGGCGACGTGGATCGGCGGCTGGGTGCTCGGCCTGCTCGACTGGCCGCTGCGGCTGGTCGTGATACCGGCTGCGGTCGCGACGCTGGCGACCCAGGCTACGCCCGACGGACGGCGGGCGGATCGCTTCGCTCTCTCCTGGCTGGCGGTTCACCTCGCCCCGCTGCGGCGCTCCCTCGGTCGCTCGCTGCCGGCACTTGGGCGAGCGCATCTGCTCGGCGGCGAACTGTGGGTAGCGCCCGACGAGCGCTCGCCGCGACTGCGACGGGGGCGAGTCCGCGGCCCGGCCATCGTCTTCTTCTCGGAGCCCGTCGCCCTGCACGGGTTCGGCTGGCGACAGCGCCGCCAGGTGGCGCAGCCGCCGGGGCGTCGCCCTCGCAGGGGGGACGTGAGCGCGCGGCGGTTGGCGCTCGGCGAGGGCGAGGTTCTGGAGGTTCGGCCGTGATCCGGTTCCCGCTGCGCTACGCGAGGCGGAACGTCCTGATCGGGCCGGACGGCGAGGCGGCGGCGCTCTACCGCGCCGACACGATCGCCTACCCATTCCTCCCCGCCGCGGACAAGTGGGGACTGCTGCGACGGCTTGAGCGCTTGGCCCACCTGGCCGGCGCCGACTTCTCGATCTGGAGAGTCCAGCGGGCCTACCCGGCCGAGGGCTACGCGCCCGAGCTCGCCGATCTAGCCGACGAGCGCCATGCTGACGCCGAGGGTTGGCGACGCTATCTGGAGGGCCACGAGGCGCGGCTGCGCGATCTCCGCTCCCACGTCCCCGAGGTCTACATCGCCGTCTCGCTGTCCGAGGGCGGGGCCGGCCCGAGCGCCCTGCGCTCCTTCGGCCGCGTCCGGCGCCGGGTCGAGGAGATGGCCGGCGTCGGGGCGCCGCAGCCGATCTCGGGCTCGGAGCTGGAGGCGCTGGCGGCGGTCGAGCAGCGCACCTTCGACCGGCTCAGCGGGGCGATCGCCCTGGAGCGGGCATCGACCGAGGAGCTGCACTGGCTGCTTCGCCGCGCCGCCTGTCGCGGCGTCGCCGAGCCGATCGCCGACCGGCACTGGCAGCCCGACGCCCTGGTGGTCGTCGCGCCCGGCGGGTCGGTGGCCTACGAGCCGCTTGAGTCCGAGCTTTGGCGCTGCGCCAACGCCCCCGCGACCGAGCACCCCGGCGAGCCGCCGTCGCTGGTGGTCGAGGCCGAGGAGGGCACCGCCTATCAAGCGTTCCTCTGCGCCGGGTCGCTCGCCGAGGAGGCCGAGTTTCCCGGCGCCGCGGAGGTCCTTTTCGCCCCGGCCGAAGACGCCGGCTTCCCGGTCGACGCGGTCCTGCACGCCCAATGGGTCGGCAACCGCGAAGCGCTCGGCCAGGTGCGCAAGCGCATCCTCGATGTCGAGCACGCCTACCGCGACCAGATGGAGGGGGCGAGCGGCCCGGGCGTCCTCGCCGAGGAGGACCGCGAGCTCGCTCGCGAGTACGAGGCCGTCTTGCAGTCCTCGGCGCACCCGCCGATGCTGCGGGCCTCGATCTCTCTCGCGGTCGGCGCTCCCGATCGCGAGGAGCTGGAGCGCCGGGTCGGGGCGCTGCGCGAGCGCTTCGGCGACGTGTCGCTGCACCGCCCGCCCGGCCTCCAGCACGCGCTGTTTGCCGACCACCTGCCCCGGCCCGGCGGCGGCTCGGTCCCCGACTACGTCCAGCAGATGACGGTCGAGCAGTTCGGCGCGGCGGTGCCGATCGCGACCGCGCAGGTCGGCTCGACGGACGGGGTATACATCGGCTTCTCCCCGGCCGGCGGCGCCCGCCCGGTCTTCTACGACCCGACCGAGGCGCCGCGCGAGGCGCGGGCCTCGGCGGTGCTGCTGGCCGGGACGCTCGGCTCGGGCAAGACGATCGCCGCGCAGTCGATCGCCTTCGCCGCCCAGCGTCGCGGCTCGCTGGTCGTGGACTTCGACCCCAAGCCCGACCACGGCCTCGACCGCGTCGCCGAGCTGGAGGGCGAGGTCGAGGTCCTTGAGCTTTCAGGCGCCGTAGAGCACCGGGGCAAGCTAGACCCGCTGGCGATCGGCCTGCCCGAGCTCCGCGAGGAGCTTGCCTCCAGCTACCTGCTGGAGCTGCTGCGCGACCCGCCGCCCTCCTGGGAGGTCGCGATCGACCGCGCCGTCCGTGACGCGGTTCGGGCCGGCGAGCGCAGTCTGCGCGGGGTGATCGAGCGGCTGCGCTCGGCCGAGTCCGAGGCTGGCCGCGAGGCGGCCGAGGCGCTGGACGTGCTCTCGGACTTCGGGCTGGCCCGCCTGGGATTCGGGACCGGCGAGGCCGAGCCGATCGAGGTCAAGCGGTCGGTAATCACGATCCGCACGCCGGGGCTAAGCCTGCCCGACCCCGGCGCCTCGCGCGAGACCTACACGCGCATCGAGCGCGTCTCCGTGGCGACGCTCTCCCTGGTCGCCGCCTTGGCGCTGCGGCTGATCGCGGGCGATCGCAGCCGCCACAAGGTGGTCGTGCTGGACGAGGCGTGGTTTCTGCTCGCCTCGACGCAGGGCCGCTCGCTTCTCAACCGGATCATCCGGCTCGGCCGCGCGCTGAATGCGACCGTGCTGGTCGCGACCCAGCGCCTCGCCGACCTCGGCGAGCTGGCCGAGCTGTTCGGCGTCTACTTCCTGTTCGGCCAGGAGACCGACGCCGAGGCGCGGGCGGGGATCGTGCAGATCGGCCTCGACTCCGACGACGGCGGCGCCCGCGCCCGCCTGCGCGAATACCGCCAGGGCCTCTGCCTGATGCGGGACCTCGACGGGCGGATCGGCGAGCTGCGCTTCGACCTCGTTTTCCCCGAGTTGCTGGCGGCGCTCGACAACACCCCTCGGGCGGTGGCCGCATGAGCCGGCGGCGTGCTTCGAGCAGCTGGGGCCGCTGCGTCGTCGCGGCGCTCTGCCTGGCGGCCCTGATCGTGCTGCTCGCCCATCCCCTCGCGGGGGCGGCCAGCGATGTCTGGGGCAATGTCGGTCCCTCGCCCCAGGTCGGCGGCGAAGGGATCGCCGGCCGCTACCCGCTCACCAACTACTCGCTCGACCAGCACTTCGACTTCGTCTCGGCCTCGCTGACTGGCGGCGTGGACGTCTCCGGCGTTCCGCCGATGATCGCCTTCTTCCTCGCCTCGATCCTTTGGCTGGCGACGAGCTTCCTGGCGAACCTGCTCATCACCCTTTTCGGCTTCGCCTTCGGCCTCGACCTGGTCAACGGCTCGCAGGCCACCGGCGGCGCCGGGGCGCTCGCGCCTGTCTCCCGCGCGATCCACTCGATCTATGCCGGCGTCCTCGGCGAGCCCTGGCTTGTGCTCGCCGTCGCTATCGCCGGCATTTGGGCGATGTGGAAGGCGCTGGTGCAGCGCCGCTACTCCGAGACGGCGGGGGCGCTCGGGCTGTCGCTGATCTACGTCGTCGCGGCGCTGTTCTTCGTCGCCCAGCCCGGCTCGACCATCGGCAGCGTCTCCAAGTGGACGAATGAGATGTCAGGGGCGTTCCTGTCGATCTCCTCCCACGGCGACGCGACGAGTGCTCGGCAGGCGAAGGAGGACACGGCAAACGAGCTGTTCAACCTGCTCGTCTTCAAGCCCTGGGTCGTCCTCAACTTCGGCGGGCTTGAGCACTGTGTTGTCGCCGGCACCGGCTCGAAGGACTCCGATCCCAGGTCGGTCGCGGTGCGGCCACTCTCCTCCAATCCCGACCGCGACGCCGCCCTCGCCCGCCGGCTCCAGGCCGGGACCGAGATCACCGCCGACGGCAAGGTCTGCGTCAACAACGCGAACAAGTATGCGTCGCGTTTCCTCCGCCACAGCCTCGGCGTTCCCGAGAAGGACGAACGCGACAAGGAGTACGACGCCCTAAACGACGGCGACGCCTCCGACCTCCCCGACGCGGGGCGCTTGGGTTACCACCTCGGCGTCGCCGACAAGCCGGCCACCGACGCGATGGAGGAGGGCGGCCAGTATCAGCGGCTGCTGCTGGCGATGGTCCTGTTCGTCGGCGAGCTTGGCGCCTTCCTGCTGCTCGGGGCGCTCTCGATCGGGGTGATCCTCGCCCAGGTCCTGCTGCTGCTTCTGCTCGCCTTCAGCCCGGTTGCGCTGATCGCGGCGGTGATCCCCGGCCGGGGTCATGACTTCTTCAAGGGGTGGCTGGAGAAGCTGGCCGGCTACCTGCTGCGCAAGGCCGCCTACTCGCTGATCTTGGCGGTTCTGCTCGCCGTTACCGGCGCCCTGTCGAGCGCGACCGACCAACTCGGCTGGCTGATGTCCTTCGGCCTCCAGTCACTTTTCTTCTGGGCCGTCTTCCTCCAGCGGAAGACCCTCACCGACAGCCTGATCGGGATCGCGACCGGGCCAAAGGCGCCGGGGCGCGATGCCTCGCTAAAGCTGCTCTCGATCTACGCGGGCGGGCGCATCGCGGGGCGGCTCTCGCGACCCTTGCGGCGCGGCGCTCGCTCGGTTGGGGGTCGAGCCGACCGCCTGATCGGCGGCGTCGCCGGTAGTGGGGGCAGCGGCTCCGATGGGCGGCGGGCGTCTCTGTTCGGCACCAGCCACAGCAGGCCGGTCGGCGGCGATGCGCCCGCCCTCGACTCGCCGGGTGCCGCCGAGCGCTCGCGCCCGGCGGCACCTGCGGCCGGCAAGACCGACAAGGCTGGTCAGAGCTCCCGGCCGCAGGCCTCAGCAGCCAAGCCCGGCGCTGCCGGCGACCCGGTTAAAAAGGACGCTGGCAGGCGCAAGCATCCCACCGGCGAGCAGGCCGCCTCCGACGCGCCGCAACCCGCGCCCCGTTTCGAGAAGGGGCAACCGAGCCGTCCCGCCCGGCACGAGGTCAAACAGTCCGCCGCAGGGCAGCCGCCGGTTCGCAAGGCCGCGTCCCCGACTCAGGACAAAGGCAGCCTCGGCGCCGAGCTCCGGGCCGAGCGCGAGCGCGGCCGGCGGGAGGGCGGCAAGAAGCCGCCGGCAGAGAAGCGCCCCGACCCAGCCCGCGATGCCCTGCCGCCGCCCCGGCGCAGGCGCAAATGGCGGAAGGGCGGCGGGCGATGAGCGCCAAGCGTCGCGGCGGATCGGTTCTCGTCCTGATCTCGGTCGGCGTCCTCGGGGCCCTGGTCGTCGCCATCACCGGCACGGTGATGGCGATCCTCGGCAGCGAGATCGCGTGTGTCGGCGGGGGCGGATCGGCGGTGGCCGCCCCGGCGACCAAAGCGGCCGTGCGCGAGATTCCGCCCAAGCGGCTTCGCATCTACCAGCGGGCTGGGCAGCGCTTCGATGTCGATTGGGCCTTCCTCGCCTCGATCGGCTACCAGGAGTGCGGCCACGGCGCTTGTGCTCATGTCTACCCCTCGGGCTGCGGCGGCCCGATGCAGATCGCGATCGTCCGCGAAAGCGCCTGTAGCCCAGGATCGGGGCCGACGATCTGGGAGCGCTACCACGTCGATGGGGACGGCGGGGGTGCCGATCCTTTCGATCCCGCCGACTCGATCTTCACCGCCGCCCGGATGCTGCGCCCTGTTTTCGGGCTCGCGGGCGATTCCTATGCCGCCTATCGGGAGGTCGCCTGCAACTACTACGGCGCCTGCGCGGACGGCGTCGCCAACTACGCCGACGAGGTCATGGCGCGAGCCGTCGAGTACGGCTTTCGCGGCAAAGGATCGCCGTCGCCGACCAGCTCGGCGGCGACCGAACCTGCCGCGAGCGGGGGCAGTTTGTCCTGCGGGTCGAGCTCGCCGGCCGGGGCGAGCGGCAACAAGATCGTCCGCATCGCGCAAAGCCAGCTCGGCACGCCCGAGAACCCACCGGGGACGAACTGCAACCCCTATGGGCCGTGCGTCGAATGGTGTTCGCTGTTCGTCGCCTGGGTCTGGAAGCGGGCGGGCGTTCCGCTGGAGGGCAGTACCGCGACCTACGCCTACTCGGGCACCGTCTATGAATGGGCCGAGGTCCACGAAGGCGGCGGGCTGCCTGGCGCCACGGCTCTCGGCGAACCGCCCTTCTCGACGGCTGAACCGAACGGCGCCCGCGTCCTGTCGCCGACTGCGACTCCCGCTCCCGGCGACGCCGTCCTCTACGGGACCGGCCCGACTGACTCGGACCACATCGGCATCGTCGAGCGCGTCTTCCCCGGCGGTCAGATCACGACGATCGATGGCAACTTCGGCGATCGGGTCGCCCGCTCGGGTCCATTCCTTCCCTCGCAGGCTGTCCAGTACGGGATGCCGGCGCCGATCTTCGGCTACGCCCATCCGTCCAGCACCGAGGACGGCGCGAATGGTTGATCGGCTTCGCGCCCTGCTCGATCGTCCGCTCGACCCGAGTGCGGCGCGGGCGATCGTGGCCCTCGCCAGCGCGATCCTGCTCGGGCTCGCAGCGCTGTTCGCCCTCGCCGCCAGTGAGGCCGGCCGGCCACCCTCACCAGAGGTCCGGCCGGCGACGGCTTTCCCATTCGCTCCATCCGCCCCGGTCGAGGCGGCCGAAGAAGAAGCCGCCGAGAATCGCCTGCCGACTCGCCGACAGGATCCCCAGGACCGCAAGGGCGCCGCCGCCGCGCGACGGGCCGCGCACGCCCTGCGATCGCACCGAGCGCTCCAGCACGTCCCGTATCGGGACGGCGACGTGACGGTCGCCCTGGTGGGGGCGAAAGGTAGTCGGGCCGTCCTGCGCGTCAGCGCCTCCACCGTCTCGGCGGCGCGGAGAGGTTGGCATCGGTTTCTGAGCCGCTATCGCGACTTCGGGCGAGCCTACGTCCCGATCTTCCGCGCGACCGAGGGCCGCGATGGCTGAGTCACGGAGCGACGCTCAGCCCGGTCACATCATCGACCTGTTCGCAGGCGCCGGCGGTTGGGACGAGGGCCTGCGCGATCTCGGCTACTCCGCGATCGGCATCGACGTTGACCGCTGGGCCTGCGCGACGGCGCGGGCCGCCGGGCATGAGCGGATCGAAGCTGACATCGCCGCGCTCGACCCCGAGGAGTTCGCGCCGGTCTGGGGGCTGATCGGCTCGCCGCCCTGCCAGGCGTACTCGACCGCCGGCAAGGGGCTCGGCCGCTTCGACAAAGAGCGGGTGATCGCCTGCGCCCACGAGCTCGCCGCCGGGCACGACACCCGCGCCGAGCACCTTGCCGCCTGCCGCGATCCTCGCTCGCTACTTACCGTCGAGCCGCTGCGTTGGGCGGTGGCGCTGCGACCCCGCTGGGTCGCGCTGGAGCAGGTGCCAGGCGTCCTCGAGCTTTGGTCGCTGTTCGCCGGCCTGCTCGCCTCTCACGGCTACGACGCGACCGCCGGGGTGCTGAGCGCCGAGCAGTTCGGCTTGCCGCAGACCCGCAAGCGCGCCTACCTGGTCGCTTCGCTCGACGGGCCGGCGCAGCTGCCCGCCCCGACCCATCGCTCCTACAACCCGCGCCGCTCTGACGAGGTCCGCGAGGGGGAGGAGGACCTACAGCCCTGGGTCAGCATGGCCGACGCCCTCGGCTGGGCGCGGGACGCCGTCACCTTCACCAACAACCAGACCAATAGCGGCCGGCGCCCGCAGGGCCTGAGTCGCCCGGCGACCTGCCCGGCGCGGACCCTCGACTCGGCCTCGGGATCGTGGACGGTCGAGCGCTCGGAGAAGGGCGGCGACAGCGATGGCTGACCGCCGGCCCGAGTGGACGAGGCGGCGGCCGGCGACGACCGTGCTGGCCGATCCGCGGATCGCGGCGCCCTCGGCAAAGGACCGCGACCCGAGCTGGCAGCAAGGGGACAAGTGGCCCTCGCAGTTCAAGAACGCCGTCCGCGTCAGCGTCGAGGAGGCGGCCGTTCTGCAGGGCTTCCCGGCCGACTATCCCTGGGAGGGCTCGCGGACTCGCTGCTTCTTGCAGATCGGCAACGCGGTCTGCCCGCCGGTTGCGCGGCTCGTCGTCGCGGCGGCGGCCCACCACAGCCTCGACCAGGGGGGCGAGCGGTGACGCTGATCGAAGCTCGCGCTGCACTTCGCACTGCGGCTCGTACTGCGGCTCGCACTGCACTTCGCACTGCGGCTCGCATCGGCCAACCGGCGACCGGCTGCCAGGCCGCGCCCTGCCTGACCTCGGCCCGAATGGTCCTCGCTGACATCTATCCCCGAAGGGGGTCAATCCGTGAGTGAGTCAGACCGGCGGGACGCAGTCCCGCTCGCTCTCCTCGCGGCAGCTATCGCCGCTCTGTTCGTCGCCGCCAGCCTTCGTCAATGGCTGGTCACGCTTCGCGAGCTTGCGGAACGTCCCGCTGCCGTCAGCCTCGCCGGGGCTCTGCTGATGTTCGCCTGTGCGGTGCTCGTCGCCCGGCTCGTTGTCACTCGCCGATCTCTCGATCACCGCGTGGCGATCCTCGCGATCCCCGCCGATTCCTTCGATCCCTCACCCGAGTCCGTCGTCCGCTTCGCCTCCGGCCTCAGTCGTTCCCGGCGAGCGCTTCGCGGCCTGCTCGACGCCCCGGCGAGCGCGGTCCGGCTGAGGCTCGACGCCGACCCCGCCGGGAAGCTCCGCTACTGCGTCGAGGTGCCCGAGCGGGCGCGGGGCGCTCTGCGCGCGGCGATGTCCGCCTACCAGGGAGTCGAGCTCCGCGCCGCCCCGGAGGCGCCGGCCAAGCCCCCGGCGGGGGAGGTCGTCCGCGCCGAGCTGGTCCTTGCCAGGGCGAGCAGCGAGCCGCTGCGGGCGGCTGGCCTCGATCCCGATCCGCTCTCGGGCTTCGCCCGCGCGATCGACGCCCTCGATCCGGCCGGCGGCGACGGCGCGACGATCTGCGTCGATCTCCTGCCGGTCACTCCGGGGAAGCGCCGGCGCCTGCGGCGGCGGCTGCTTCGGCGCGCTCGCCACCGGGCGCCTTCGCCGTCGCCGGGAGACGAGCTGACCGACCTCTTGGGCGGCGGCGATCGCCGTCGCGGCGCCGCGCCGCCGGCCGAGCTGGTGGAGCAGAGGGTGGGGCGCCAGGCGCTGGCCCGGAAGCTCGGGACCGACGAGCCGCTGTTTGAGATGCAGGTCCTGATCCGGGTCGCCTCGCCCGTCCCCGGCCGGGCGAAGGCCCAACTTGCCGGCATCCTGGCCGGCTTCGACGCCTTCGCCGGGGAGAACCACCTGCGCGTCTCGGGACTCCGCCTCCCCGGCGTCGCCTTCCTCGGCTCCGACCTTCCGGGGCGCCGTCGCGGGTTCGACCACCGCCTCGCAACCGGGCTGTTCCGTCCGGCTCGCCGCCGGGTCGTCACCGCGAGCGAGATCGCGGGGCTGTTGAAGCCGCCGAGCAAGCAATGCGCCTCGCCGAA
Source organism: uncultured Solirubrobacterales bacterium (assembly GCA_963717495.1). Lineage (GTDB taxonomy): Bacteria > Actinomycetota > Thermoleophilia > Solirubrobacterales > 70-9 > VAYN01. The sequence goes on from OY970339.1 coordinate 10,666, forward strand.
CGTCCTGCGCTCCGGTGGGGCCGTGCCGCCGCCGCCCCGAGAGCTGCCGACCTTCGCCGGGCAGGCGGGCCTGCTGCCGCTCGGGAACGTCCAGACCGAGACGGGGGAGCGGATGGTCGGCGTGCCCCTGCGAGACACCTTCTTCTTCTACATGGCCGGCCGCAGCCGGTTCGGGAAGACGGAGACCGCGATCGGCCAGTTCCTGCATATCGCCCGCTCGGGGCACGGCTGCCTGTTCCTCGATCCCCACCTCGACGCGCTCAACCGGATCAAGGGCTATCTGACCGAGGAAGGGCTGCGAGAGCGGGTCGTGGAAGTCAACCTCGCCGACCTCGATCGCCAGCCGGCCTGGAACCTGTTCGCCGTCGCCGGCGGCTCGCCGAGGCGAGCCGCCGGCCAGGTCGATGCCGTGGTCGATGCCTTCGCCTCGGCCCTGCGCTGGGACGAGGTCAACGCCCGGGCGCTCAACCTCACCACGCAGGCGGCGCAGGGGCTGGTCGACCTCGCCCGCCAGCTCCCGGCCGAGCTGGCGCCGACGATCTTCGAGATCCCCGTCCTGCTGAGCGACGATGACTGGCGAGAGGCGGTGCTGCCATATGTGTCGGTCCCGGTCCGGCAGTTCTTCCATGAACGCTTCCCGCGCCTCGCGCCCGAGGCGATCACTCCGGTTACGAACCTGATCGACCGGCTGCGGGCGGCGCCGTCCACCGCTGCGCTGCTCGGCAATCCGCTCGCGACCTATGACATTCGCGCGGCGATGGACCGGGGGCAGATCGTCCTCGTCTGTCCCGGCTCGGGTTCGGGGCGCGATCGGCTGATCGCCAACTTCGTCGTCTACGACGCCCTGCACGGAGCGAAGTCCAGAGCCGACATTCGGCCCGATCGCCGCCGCGAGTTCTACGTGTGGCTGGACGAGGTCCAGATATACGACGGGGCATCGTCGGGCACGCTGGCGGCGCTCTTGGAGCAGGTCGCGAAGTTCGGGGTGCGGGCGTTGCTGCTGAACCAGAACCCGGAGCGGCTGACGGCGGCGACCCGCGACGCGGTCACCACGAACCGATCCCACCTGGTGACGACGGCGCTGAACGCGAAAGCCGCCGGGCTGCTCGCCCGCGAGCTCGGGGGCGAGGTGAGCGCCGAGACGATCGGGCAGCTGCCCCGCTTCCACAGCCTCGCCTCCGTCACCCTCGACGGGGAGATCAGCCGCCCCTTCCGGCTCGGAGGGGTGCCGGTCGAGGAGCTGTTCCCCGACCAGTGCCACCCCGAGGGCCTGCCGGCGCTCGACGCCGCGATCGACGGCAGCCTCGGCCGCGCCCCGATCGCCGAGACGCTGGATCGGCTCGACCGCCACCCGCAGGAGATCGTCAAGCACCTCGCCGGCTCGCGACGGCAGCCGGGGCGCGCGAGCGGCGGTCGTCAGACTCTCGACACCGGGGCAGCGAGTTGACCGCCTCCGAGCACCCGCTGCGACGGCTCGGCGAGACCGCCATCGCGGTGCTGGAAAGCCTCAACCAGCACCGGTTGCTCTCGACCGCGCAGGTCCACGAGCTGCACGCGCCTCGGGCCTCCCGGCGCTGGGCCCAGGAACAGCTCGCTCTGCTGCGCGAGGTCGGACTCGCGGAATCGGCCTCGCTGCCGGGGCGGCGCCTGCTCTGGCACCTGACCGAGCGCGGCGTCGATGCGGCCGAGACGATCCCGAGCCGCGCGGAGACGCGGCGCAAGGTGATCGCCCCCGAGCAGGCCGCCGGCCCCCTCCAGGCGCACACGATCGCCGTCAACGATGTCGGGCTCGCCTTCGTGCGGGCGGCTCGCGAGCGCGGTGACGAGTGCGGCCCGTTCGACTGGCTGCATGAGGTGGCGCACTCGCTGGGGCCGCCGCCGGGGAGGCGCACGCCCGAACAGTTGATCTCCGACGCGGTGCTGACCTACCAGCTCGCCGAGGCCGGCGGGCAGACCAGCATCGCCTACAGGTTCATCGAGCTCGACCGCGCGACCCGCTCGGCCGCCGACCTCGCGCACCGGCTCGGTCGCTATGCGCGCCTTTACCGCCGCACCGTCCCCGTCGAGGACGCGGCCGGTGGGTCGGCGCCGCTGTGGTCGCGGCTGTACCCGGTCTTCCCGACCGTGCTGGTCGTCCTCGCCGGCCGGCCCAGCGATCGGCTCGAGGATCGCCGCCGGACCGTGCTCGCGCTGTGTGGCCAGGACCCCGATCTTGCCGAGAACCCGGAGGTCGAGATCTCGATCTGTCTGCTGGGCGACCTCGCCGATCGCGGGCCGTTCGCGCCGATCTGCCGGACCCTCGCCGACCCCGGCAAGACGGTGGACTGGCTGGGGGAGGGGGTCGGCTGAGATGGCCGGGGCCCGACCTGCCAGCGAGCGCCGCCGCCCTGCCGGGATGCCGATGCTGCGGGCCGACGACCGCTTCGTAGAGGCACTGGCCGCCACCGTCGCCGAGCAGGTTGCCGACCGCCTCCACGGCACCGCCGCCGAGGGCGAGGGCTACCTGAACCCCGAGGCCGCCGGCCGCTACATCTGCGTCCCGCGCAGGCGCATCCACGAACTGACGAGCGCCGGCCTGCTGACGCCTGACGGCTACGACGGGCGCACGCCGCTCTACCGCCGGCAGACGCTGGACGAGTACGTGACGGCGGCGGGGGGCACGCCGTGATCCCGACCGGCCGAATGTCCCATGAGAGCAGGGATTGCGGGCCTCTGCGACCTGAATACAGGACGCATCATCCTGTTAACGTTTTGTCCGAGAAAAGCAAAACGGGGCGGCGCCGCTACAACGGCCCGCCCCGGCCCATGAGGAGTGACCCCCCATGAGCAATTCCCAGGATAGGGACGTTCATTCGGACCGTGACGGGTGCGGCGACAAGCGGCGACTCGTCAAGACCAAGACGCCCGGCGTCTTCAAGCGAGTAGACGGCCACGGCGCCACGGTCGGCTATGTCGCCGTCATTCGCGTCGCCGGCAGGCAGCGCAAGCGCAACGCGAACACCTACGACGCAGCACGCAGGATCAAGCGCGAGAGCGAGACCGACCGCGATCGCGGCGAGCTCCAAGCGCCGACGGCGATCGCCTTTCTGCCTTTCCTCGATGAGTGGGTCGAGCGCTATCGCGGCCAGGGCCGTCGCGGCTTCCGGGAGAACACCCGCGACGAATACCGGCGGCTGATCGCCAACTACGCCCGCCCGTACTTCTCGGCCAAGTTGAAGCTGGTCGACGTGTCCACCTTCCAGCTTGCTCGCTTCGTGGACTGGCTGGCCGACGAGGACGAGCAGGGCAAGCGCCTCAGCGATTCGACCATCGCCAACATCGTTATCCCGCTCCGCGCGGCACTGACGACCGCGAACCGCGAGGGGCTGATCCGACACAACCCCTCTCAGGGGCTGGCGCTTCCTCACCGCGAGGAGATCGAGGAGGACGAAGAAGAAATCAAGGTGTTCAGCCGCGAGCAGCTTGCGGCGGTCTTGGCGATGGCGCCGGCCGAGTACAAGCTGCTGCTGGAGGTTCTGGCAACGACCGGCCTGCGGATCAGCGAGGCGATGGCCCTCCAACGCCTTCACTTTCAGCTCGATGGTTTGACTCCCGAGGTCTGCGTCCGGCGCGCGATCGTCCGCGGTCGGGTCGAGCCGCCGAAGACGAAATACGGCAGGCGCGAGGTGGCACTGCCGGCTTCGCTGGTCTACCGGCTGCGCGGTCACCTAGCTGAGCAGGAGGAGCAGGATTCGACCGCGCTCGTCTTCACGAACAGGGACGGCAACGGCTTGGAGTACGGCAACCTCCTCCGCCGGCACCTCAAGCCGGTCGTGGAGGAGGTCAACGCCCCCTGGGCGGGCTTTCACACCTTTCGCCACACCTTCGCCTCGCTTCACCTGAGCCGAGGAACCAACCTCCTCCAGCTCAGCCGCGCGCTCGGCCATCACTCGGCCGCGTTCACCCTCAGCCGCTACACGCACCTACTGCCTGGCGACGAGGCGCCGGCACTCGACCTAGGACTCGGGGGTGAGGGGGGCTCCCCAGCTACGCACTCGCCGATGCTCGAACAGATGCTTCGATGATCCGGGCTGCGTGAACAGGGTCCGCGTGTTCCCAGAAGCGATGCACGGTCCAGCCGTCAGCTTCCAGGGCCGCGGTGATACGGGCGTCTCGAGCCTTGTTAGTGGCGATCTTCTCGTCCCAATATGCGCGGTTGGTCGTTGCGCGGGTTCCATGGAGGGGGCATCCGTGCCAGAAGCAGCCATCGACATATACCGCGATCCGGCGGGCCGGAAACACGATGTCGGGTCGAATCAGGCGCCCTTCCCCCGGCCGTATCGGGAAGTCCACGCGGTAGCGCAGCCCGAGACCGTGGAGGACCTGCCGCAAGGCCAACTCGGGAGCGGTGTCGCGTCGGCGATTCGCACGCATAATCGCTCGGCGCTCCTCCGGGACGCCCGTCCATGCCGACCTCGCTCGAACCTCTCGGTTGGTCACATCGCGGCCCATAGCTTGTCCAGCCTAGGCTTATGCCGGTGAGCCTGCTCGCCCTTGAGGGAACCGATCTAGACTTTCTTCGCTCGCCTCGACCAGCGCTCGATGGCGCCTCGAAACGGTCGGCTCTTGGAATCGCCGATCTGTTCGCGGGTTGCGGAGCAATGACGGTTGGCGCTGTGGAGGGCGCCCGCCGTGCAGGGGTCGCGTCGGAACTGTTGCTGGCCGTCGATCAATGGGCTCCGGCGCTCGAGGTGATCGAGTCAACCTTCGAGATCGATTCAGATCGCGTTGCCGAACTCGACCTGGCCGAAGTCCTCGATGGGGCGAACGCAACGAACGGGACCGATACAGAGGAGCGCATAGTCGAGCACGCGGCCGGCGCGGACCTGCTCCTGGCCGGGCCACCTTGCCAGGGCCATTCCGCCCTGAACAACCACACGCGGCACGACGACGCTCGTAACGACCTGTATCTCGCGGTAGCTCGGATCGCTCGTCTCATCAAGCCTCGCGCAGTGATTGTCGAGAACGTCCGCGGGGTGGGGAGGGACCGACGCAAGGCCGTCGGTCGCTGTGCGGCTGCGCTGAAAGAGCTGGGATACGTCGTCGAGTCGCAGACGCTCGACCTCAATTCGCTGGGTGCCCCACAGCGGCGTATCCGGCATGTGCTGGTGGCGACCACCGACGAGGCCTTCGATTTCGAGGAGCTACCCACTCAGCCTGGGCGTACGGTCGAGTGGGCAATCCGCGATCTTGAGGATATCGACGGGCAGACGCTCTTCGACACGGCCTCTGCTGCGAACGATGAGAACGAAACGCGGATGAAGTGGCTCTTGGAGAACGACAAGTTCGATCTCCCGAACCCGATGCGGCCCGTCTGCCACCACGATGCCCATAGCTACGTTTCGATGTATGGCCGCCTGCGCTGGGACGAGCCAGCGCAGACCATCACGAGCGGATTCGGGTCTATGGGCCAGGGCCGATTCGTCCACCCTGGCGCAGTGAGGACCATCACTCCGCATGAGGCCGCTCGGTTGCAGTTCCTGCCGGACTTCATGGATTTCAGCCTCACCGAGCAGAGAACTGATCTGGCGACCATGATCGGCAACGCGGTGCCGCCGATCATGACGATCGCGATCGTGCAAGCCCTGATCGAGCAGGGCTTGCTCTGACCGGGGTGAACTGGCCCCCGGAGCCAAGAGGCGCCGGGGGGCCAGGAGTGCTTTAGTCGCCCGAGGTAGTGACCGCCGGCTTCTGGCGAAGCGGTCCGATCAGCCGCTTGACCTCCCGCACGGTGTGGTATCGATCTGCCATAAATGCAGCCGTCAAGGACACCGGACTGAGGGCATTGTCATACGCCGTCGAGGTCCAGGTCGAGCCATTCTGGAGCTGACGCAAACCCGTCACGGCCTCGACCATCTTCTGCTCGATCCACTCCTGGGTATGCGCCTCGATCGCTGCGGCGACCGTGTCGTCGCCATCGGGGTTACCCCAGTCATTGAGGTGCTGGAGGATCGACCTGTAGCCACGGAACTCGAGGTTGAGCAGCAGCTCCGGGGCCGTGAGGCCATCCATCCCTGCCACCGCAGCAGCGCGATCACTCATGGCCTTGCCGTTCGCGTTGACGATCGTCAACGTCTCTGCCTCTGCCTCGGTCACCCAGCGGGGCGTGAGCTTGAGCAGCGAGAAGACCTCCGTCGCCTGCTCGCCATCTACGTCTACCTGGGGCAACACCGCGCCTATCCCCTGCGCGGCTCCGCTGCTTTGCTGCCTGGGGCCTGGTCCGATGGGCGCTTCGAAGGCCGCGCCGGCGCTGCCACCAGATCCGGTCACCTCGTCGCCACTCGCAGTCGTCGATCCCTGCGGGTCCCGACGCGCGCGGCGAGGACGCAACATGGAGACGACCTCTTTGAGTCGATCGCGGATGCGCTTGGCCCGGTCGGGGTCCTCCTCGTGTAGTCGCTGCTGCTCTTCGGCGACCGTCTCCTTGATGGCCTCGGGCATCCGCTCGGGGTCGCGGAACTGGTCGGCCCAGACGGCCCAGGCGTCGGTCTCGAGGACCGCCCGACCATCTACGAGAACGTGCGCGCGAGCGAAGTCGGACGCGATTTTCTCGCCCACCGGCTCTAGGACGAAGCTGATGCGCTGCTTGCCGAAGATGATCCCCAGTCGGGCGAAGAACGGGTTTGCCTGCCCACTCGTTCGCCAGTCATGCAGCTCGTTCTGGAAGAGGATCGCCAGGCTGCCGCCGCCATAGGTTCGGCTCGTCAGGTCGTTGCCAGGGCCGGCCGGTGGCAGAACCCACCAGTGCATACGGGCAGGGGGAATCGAGGCAGATGGCAGCCCTGGGAGGTCCACCGAGCCTCGCTTCTCCTCGCCGTCGCGATCGGCATAGCGGTCCCACTGACCTCCGGTGCCTACGACCTCGGTTCGGTTGAAGTGGTCGGCGGCTTCTGCTGCCTCACGGCTCGCCGGCCACTCGCTTACGTCTCGCGCGGGCTGGCGCACCATGAGCTTGATTCCCTCGTCGCCCATCCTGAAGAACCTCTGATGCAGGTACTTCGTGAGCCATATCTTCGGTCGCTGGTCCGGGACAACGGTGTTGGCGCCGGGCTCGCTTCCCAGGAAGGTCACGACGGTCCCTGATCCCTGCTCCAGGATGAAGTCGGGGAACAGCTCCTCGGGGACGTCGACCACGAAGTCGCCGTTGTCGTTCAGGGCCTTGGGCGCGTACTCGCGCCCAGTCCACCCGATCTGGATCATCGTTCGCTGGCCTTCCTTGAGCGATCGGATCAGCACGCCCTCTTTGTGACGGGTTGGGCCAGCGATCTTCAGCCCCATTCCCTGATTCCCGGTGATGGACTGGTTCTGATTGGCGCCGGTTACCGCCAGCGTCGTCATATACTTCTCTAGCTCGGCCTTCGTCATGCCGTCGCCGTTGTCGGCTACGGCGAGATGCCAGAGGTCTTCCTGCTGAGTGTGGAGTGCCCAATCGACATCGAACTCGATCAGGCCCTCTGCTGGCTCCGTGCCCGCCGTCCGTTCGGCGCGGCGACGGCGCTGGATGGCCTCTTCGGCGTTCTTGCACGCCTCTCGATACTCCTGATTGGGAAGCAGCTCGGCGGCGAGCTTGTCCGCGATGAAGTCTGCGTTTTCTACCTGGAACATTTGTTCTTCTCCTCTGTAAGCGGCCGTGGGCCGGTGTCTTTGGAGGCCCCCAGCGGACGAACGGCAGGACGAGGTCGTGCCGAGCGGACGCTCGGAGCATCGTGATGTGCTTGCTGCGTCTTGATCTAGGGAGTCGCGAGTGCGACTGACCGTGGGTGGGTGGCGTGCAGGGAGCGCTCGGGGAGCGCGGAGATGACCTGGACAGCACCCGTGCTAGGCACGGTTCTCATGATCTCCTCTCGTAGGCGGCGCGAACGCCGATGTCGATTGGTGCCTCATCCGAAGGCAGACTGGACTAGGTCGAATCCCCCAGCTTCAGAAGCGCCGCGAGCATACAGGCCGGTACCGGACGCTGTCCAGTAGCGACGCTCGTCGCGCCTTCGTCCGCCAGTTCAGCGAGGATCACCGGCGCCCAAACTCGTTGGCGGCATCGAGGATGGCCACCGTGTCGTGTCGCCGCTCATCTAGCTGATCGAGCAGATCCATCCCGGCGTCTCGATCGGGTGCCCATCGTGATGCCGGATCGCGAAGTCGTCGAGCAGCCCGCAGTACGCGCGTCTCTCGTTCATTTAAGCGCCCGGAAGTCCGCGAATCGGTGAACGCCCTCCTACACGCATTGAACGACGATTGCACCCGCGTCGACGCAGACACCGATAAGTGGCCCGGAACTTCGACTGGCGTGCTTTATCCGGGATCGATGTCATCGCTTAGAACGTGACCGTCCAGCCCTGATCCTGGGCCTGCTCCTTGGTGTAGGAGACGCCTGAGACCTTGGTGCCGGACGAGTCCAGGAGGGTGATGATCCCACCGTTGTTGCTCAGCGCGCAGGGCTTGACGACCGGCACCTCCAGCGTCTTGCCCGCGGCGAGCGGTCCGCCGGGGACTGCGCACTTCTGCTTGGCCTTGTCGGCGATCTGCCAACCGCTCAGGTCGACCGGGTCGGGTGAGGCGTTCAGCAGCAAGACGCTCTCGTCTTCGTCGCCGGGGCCGGCCGGGTTGACCAGGGCGGCGATGATCTTGACCGCCGCCGTTTCGGGCAGCGGCTGGTCGATCAGGGCGTGGCCGTGGACGTCGTCGGTGTTGAACGTCTGGTTCTGGAAGGCGAAGAAGAACGCGACCCAGCGGTTCTCGGGCTCGGGGAGGTGGATCAGGAGGCCGCCGTCGTTCCAGACGCCGTCTTCGCCCGTGTGGCCGGCGGCGTTGCCCTGGTTCATATGGATCTCGTGCACGCCGGTGCTGGGCAAGATCTCCGGGAAGATGTTGTCGGCTTTGTCGTCGTGCCAGCGCCCGCCGATCGCCGAGACCTTGACCTGGGGGTCGCCCAGCGCGCGGTCGACGTAGTGCTGGAGGAGATCCTGAAGGTCGTTTTCGGGACCCGCGAGGTCGGGCGGCATAATCCGCATGTCGGCCTCGTTGAAGAGGTTGCCGCGCCGGTAGTCGAGCGCCGCGCCACCCGGTTTGTGCTCGAGCGGATGCCAGCCGTCGCCCAGCGCTTCGATCGCTTCGGTCACCGGGTGGTGAAAGTCGTCGACGATGGTGTACTTCAGCAGGCGGGACTCCAGCGCGCCCTGGGAGTCTGAGAGGACGTTGACCGGCACGCGGACGACGTCGTCCCCGGCCTCCATCTTGAACTGGAAGTGCACCTTCCCGGTTCCGACCTCGCGCTGGTCCTTGGTCACCGCACCGGTGAACACGCCGTAGCCCTCGACTGGCATCTCGCTCCTCTCCCGTCCTTAGCCTGGCCCCGCGGCCACGGCGCTGAACATCGCTCGTTCCTTTGCCTCGGGGCTGTCCTTCACGTAGGAGGGCTCAGCCCAGGAGCCGTCAGGGGCGAGATGTACCCGTGCCCGGTTCGAGGAGGGCTCCGCCCCGGGTCCGGGCGCTACCATCGTCTTCGGCGTCTTCGTTTTTGCACGCAGGCGGTAGTGGTTGAAGAGGCGCATGAACTCGGTCAGGTAGATGTCGGCGACCCGCTTGTCGCCGCGGATCACGACCATGTTCTCGTCGTTTTCTTCGCAGGACTCGTTGCTCCAGTTGCCTGAGCCGGTGATGACGAGCGGGTCCTCGGTCAGGGGGTCGATGATCATCAGCTTCGTGTGGATGTAGTCGACGTGGCTGTTCATCCGCTGCAGGGCTTTGGCGATCCAGGTCCTGAAGGCGCCGGTGCCGGAGAAGGCGCCGGCGCCGACGATGTTGTCGGGGTCGCCTTTCAGCGCTTCGATTTCGCCCGCTTTTTTCCTGGTGTCGAGGAGGAGGTAGCGAAGGTAGTCGCGGTCGCCGAAGAATGCTGGCGCGACCTCTTCCTGCAGGCCGAACGCGGCAGTAAGGAAGACGCCCTGCTTGGCAGTGTCGGCGAGGCGCACATACCAGTCGAGCGAGTCGATGCTCGAGCGGGGGCTGAAGACGGTGGTCATCTGACCCCTCGGCCTACCTTTGGGGAATTGCGGGCTCGGGTCGTCGAAGGCGTAGATGTCAGGGCGGCTCGGGTTCTTGCTGAGCTCTTCCCAGTACGTCAGGTAGGTGGCGGCGACTTTGGGATCGCTGATCCGGTGCCCGACGTTGGCGTGGCCGTAGAAGCTGCCCTCGGTGATGTTGGTCGAGCCGGTCCAGACCTCCAGCGGCTTGCCGTCTTTCAGTAGGACGATGAACTTGTTGTGGGAGATATTCACTTTCGAGCGGGGGATGGTCAACTCGCCGATCCCGGCTTTGGCGATCGCCTCCCGGTCGCCGTCGCCGACTTCGCCCAGCTTGTGGAAGGTGATCTGGACGTCGGCGCCGGCCTCGTGGGCGACTTTGAAGGCGTCGAGCACCGGCCCGAAGTCGAATTCGTAGACCGATGCGCGCAGCGCGTAGCGCTTGTCGGTGGCTTTGCCGATGAAGCCGACGAGCGCTTCCTCAAGCCCCCGGGAGAGCCATTCGTAGGCTGCGCCGTTCGCAACGTTCGCAGGGTTTTCGTTGCCAAAGCGCCGCTGATAGGCGGCGGAGGCGGCGACGCCGCGGTTGAAGTAGACGCCGTGGATTCCGTCGTCGGGGTCCTCGGTGGTGACCGTCGCCGCAGCGCGTGGCCCGTCGGTCAGGTTGGCTGGAGTGCCATAGCGGGCGGTGACCTCGTAGGCGTAGGTGTGGCCGGGCTTGGCGGTGTAGTCGCCCCAGACGAAAGCCTGAATGGGATTCGTCTCGCTGGAGTAGTCGGACTCGGGGCCTTTGTCGTTGCACTCGAAGAGGAGATTGTTGTAGAGGAAGTAGCGCTCTCCCTCGGTGTGGTCGGTGCGCTCGATCGAGAAGCCGAGGAGGCCATTGACGTGGTCGGGGTCAACGCTGATGCCGACCATGACGACGTAGGTGCCGGCGATCAGCTGGATATCGAGTCCATTCCCTTTTCCAGGCGCCCGCATCGGACCCGATTATTGCCGCAAGAAGTCCTTAGCGCAAGAACAGGCCATTACGCGGTGTGGCAACTTGCTGGCGGGACTCCGCTGGAACAGCGCAGCACCCAACGTGAGCAGGTCGGAGGCCGTGAGGGTAGGCCGAGTATGGGTGAAACACGACCCTGTCCGCCAGCGCGGCACTCACGCTGGGTTGCTCGCCGGAAAACCGACAAGTTCGGCCTCCTTCACGGCGGGCAGTGTCTTACCCAGGGCGACCTGCTGTCAGGATGTCGCTCATGGTGGGTGCGGTGAGCGCGGGAGATCTGCAGGCCTGGGTGGCTCTGGTCGCGGCGCTGGGCACCGCAGTTCTGGGGTTGGTCAAATACTTCGACTTTCGCAGCCGGAGCGAGCGGGCGAGCATTGCCGGCAGCGCCTTCGCGTCCACGGTCGACGCCCTCTCGGCGGACGACGAAGTGAAGCAGTTGGCGGGCGCGATCTTGCTCCGTCGCTTTTTCAACTCCGAAACCGAGCAGGGTCAGAAGTACACGCCCTATGCACGGGAGGCGCTTGGGGTGATCGCCGCGGTCCTCCGTGACGCCCCGGTCGGAACGCTTCAGAAGCTGCTCGCCGACGGTCTGGCCTACGCCCCCGAGCTCGCCGACCTGGACCTGCAGGGGTGTAACCTGCAACACGCCTACTTGGGCGAGCGGCCGGACCGTAAGCCCGACTTCTCACGGGCAGATTTCTTCGAGGCCGACCTGAGCGGCGCCTCGCTCAAGAACGCGGTGGCCCGCGAAGCCGTCTTCTTCAAAGCGACGATGCGCGGCACGGTTTTCAAGGGAGCCGAGCTGGAAGGCTCCGATTTCCGCGAGGCGGACCTGGAAGGGGCGCGTTTCGAGGGGGCGAATCTTGCCGGGGCGCGCTTCGACGGAGCCAAGAACCTTCCGGAGAACCTGCCCGATGCCCGCTGCTGATAGCGAGGCTCCGTGTCCAAGTGTGTTTGTCAGCCGAGCGTCGACGCTGACCCCGTCGCAGCGCGAGGTCGAACGCACGTGGTTGGCGGGCTTGGGTGAGCTTGGGTTCACGTCGTTGGTGCTGCGGCGAGACGACTACGCTCCGGGCTCCTCGAGCGCGATCCGGCAGGTGATTGCAAGGGCTCACGGCGCGTTGATCCTCGGCTTCCGTCAGATCCGTATCGATCGTGGCGAATTGCGGCCGGGGACGCCAGAGGCGCAGCAGCTCGCGGGCTGGATCGCAACGCCCTGGAACCAGGTCGAGGGTGGACTCGCGATCATGGCCAGCCTCCCCATCCTCGTCGTCCCCGAAGACGGCGTCGTCGAGGGAATCTTCGACGACGGTGCCTGGGCGAGCCCGGCGCGGACCGCGCCGATTGATCTCTGGAGTTCGCCCGACGCCGCCGCGAACCCAGCCGTCCAGGCGTGGGCGCTCAAGGTCAGAGACCGCGCCGGCTCAACCTCGCGAGGCTAGCGGCGGGGCCGGAACTATCCCCAGCCCTCAGAAGCGGTGTGACTTGAGCAGATTCGCTGGGCAAGAAATGGGGCAACAAGCCCCACAGATCCTAGCCGATCTCTGCCGACCTCGATCTGCCGCAAACCGCTTGAACCCGTGCCCCACGTAGTCCGGCGGGACTCCAGGTTCGGGCTCATAATCGGACCGTCCATGTGGGAACCCGAAGGTCGCAGGGGGTTCCTGTCCGAATCAATTCATGCCCCTGCCCTCATGCAGCCCCTGCGATCAGGTTAGCGCGGGAAAGACGCTGACTTGTGCAAGGTCGGTCTGCTGGCATCGACCAGAATCGCGATGGGGTATCGATCACCAATGAGCCCTATGATGATGTTCGCCCGCGTGTCGGTGTCGATGCGAGGAAACAAGGGTGCGCCGCGCAACGTGCTGTAGTCCCCGACCCCGCCGGCTATCGCGATCGCCGCGACCAACGCCAGGAAGACGCCGACCTCCCGACTGGCGCCAGAGGGGAAGTCGAAGAGGATCAGCCAGGTGAGAAGGATCGTCGCCACCAGGCCCAGCAGATCGGCCGCCCCGTTCATGGACAGATCGGGGCGAAAGAGCCCGTAGCGCCCCCACGTGAGCGCCGCCACTATCGCGACCAAGCCGACGATCAGCAGGAGGACATCGCCGATGGTCAAGAGCTCGAACCCGGTTCGGCTCGTTCCCTCGGCTCCGCCCAGGGAAGAAACAGGGAGACGATCAGCAGTACGCCCCCTGCACCGGCGACCAGCTGCCCGGGTACGGGCTTCTTCATGCTCATTCTGGCTCTCCTTGTTGTGTTTCTTCATGGCGAAGCCTCAGTGTTTCCCATCGTTCTGCGCGCCATGCGCCACCGCTGGAGCTCGTCGGCCACGGTTGTGCCCGCCTCACGCATGATTGCTCGGCGGTGACCGCGGCCGTGACGCAGCGCTCGCGCCATCGTGGACATGGAGAAGGCGGGCGTGAAGGCCTCCGAGGGACGCAGCTCATGATTTAGGACCCGAACCATCGCGGTGGTCAGCTCAGGGTCGGCTGCGATCCGCCGCTCGGCCTCGCGGCGCAGCGGCGGGGTCGGTCCCGCCGCGCCCATGTCGTGGGCGAACCAATACATCTCCCAGGCGTCCTCATCGCGCCAGTGCCACCACTCGCGCAGGATCTCGTCTGGCTCGCTGTCGCCGCCAAGCGCTCGCGTGATCGCTGCGGCCAGCTTCTCGGACTGGCGCAGCGCGTCGGCGATTCCCTGGCCTGGCGTGGGGTCCTTGAAGTGGCCCGCGTCGCCGACGAGAGCCCAGCCGGGACCGGCTGAGGGGCGGAAGAAGCCGCGCATGTTGGCCATCGTCCGCACCGGTCCGTCGCGCCGCGCGCCGTCCACCCCGGTATGCAGCTCCGGCCAGGCGCGTAGGCCGGCCTCGTAAACCGCCTCACGATCGGCGCGGACCTCGTCGCGACGCTCAATCGAGGGGCAGACGCCGATCAGGGCCAGGCCGCCGTCGGTCGGCATGCCGAGGTAGGTGTGGTCCCGGACCTTTCCGATCCACATCTCGCCGTCGGTCGGATCGGCTTCGTAGTAGGCCCACATGAACACCCGGCCGTTCGGAGTCGGGTTGTACTCCTGCGCCCCGACCATCTTTGCCACGGTGGAGTGCGCGCCGTCTGCCCCGATGACGAGAGGCGCTCGCAGTTCTCCCGAAGTCGTGGTGACGCCAGTGACGCGACCGTTGTGGGTCACCAGTCCGGTGACGGCGGTGTGGGTTCGAAGCTCGGCGCCAGCGGCCGTAGCGGCGTTCACGAGGATCTCGTCGAGCGTGATCCGGCGCACGCTGAGACCGGGGGCGCCGGTTATGGCGACTACGTCCGCTGCGGGCGCCGCGATGTCGTCGAAAACCATCCGCAGGCGCAGGATTGGCGGCGCCAGCTCGAGGAGTGAGTCGAGGACCCCGATGCGTTCCAGGACCTGGATTCCGGTGGGCTGGATTCCGTGCGTCGAAAGAGTGTCGCTGGGAAAGCAGTCCTTGTCGACCAGGCAGACGCGAAGGCCGTCGCGAGCGAGCATGGTCGCCAGCGGCGCACCCGCACAGCGGGCGCCGACGACAATCACGTCGAAGGACTCGTTCATCGGTGCGAGGCGCTGGACTCACGGCCGTGCAATGCCTCGGCAGTCGCTCGGTCGGCTGGGAAGAGCAGCTCTACCGCCAGCTCCGAGGTCGTCACCTCGAACGGCGTGTCGAAGCTCGCGAACATGCCGAAGAACGCGAGCTCGCCACCATCGGGAGTGCGGACCCTGACTGGACCGAGCATCTCGTCGGCGGCGGCCGCGGAGGCGTCTTCATGCTCGGGCACGGGGTACCCGGCGACCTCGTCGACGAGGGCAGCAAGTTGCTCGTCGCTCGTCGCTATCAACTGGCGTTCCAGCCGTTTAAGCCAATGGGCGTGCCAGTCGCCGAGGTTGACGAACAGCGGGCTCAAGCCGCGAGGGTGGAGGCCGAGGCGGATCACGTTGATCGGAGGCTCGAGCAGCTCAGGGTCGATCTCGACGCCCTCGGCCAAGGCGAGCATGGCGGAGTTGGTGGCGACCATGTTCCAGGCGCGATCGACCGCGACCGCCGGGTAGGGCTCGTGGCCGGACAGGACCAAGTCCAGCGCATCTCTCACCGGCGCCAGGTCGGGGTCGTCAAACGGTCGTTCCGGATAGGCGGGGGCGTGACCTGCGGCAAGGAGGAGCCGATTCTGCTCGCGAAAGGGAACCTTGAGCTGCTCCAAGACCCGCAGGAGCATGTCCCGGCCGGGCTGTGAGCGGCCCGTCTCCACGAAACTCAGATGGCGCGCCGAGATCCCGGCGTCGAGGGCGAGTTCGAGCTGGGTTACGCGCCGGCGCTCGCGCCATTGGCGCAGGAGCAACCCGACTTCGGGCTGAGATCGAACCGGCGTCATTGTGGGCGACCCTAATGCGCGCAAGTACGCAGGTCGATTACCTCGGGGTAATCGGCGACGCGCACGGGCCGAACTCTGTCAACCACCCAACCGCTATGCCTGGGGCAACAAATGGGGCAACACGCCCCACAGATCCCAGCCGATCCCAGCCGATCTCGATCTCGCGAAACCGTTTGAAACCGTGCCCCACGTAGCCCAGCGGGACTCCAGACTCGGGCTCATAAGCGGACTGTCCTTGTAGGAACCCGACGGTCAATTTCTCGGAGCCCGTGGAAACTCTGCATGGCCTTCGGAACGCGGTTTGACGGGGGTCGTCTGGTCTGAGGCTGAGGGGGTACGGAAAGCTACCGCGTTCCGCTCCGGGGAAAACGCAGCCGGGCCACTTTGCGCAGAGTATCGCTCCGAATCCCACCATCGTCGCAGCCGCTTCCTCGGCTGGAGCGCTTTGCGCCTCTGCTGCCCCCGGGGGTGCCCCCTCGCACTGGCTGCGAACCGAAACGTTTGCGTGCTTCGCCGTCCGGTATCCTCATGCGCGTTTCGAGGGAAGTTTCAACGGAGGCCGGTAGGGAGCCAGGGCCACAATTGGGCTCGTAGATGGCCATAGGGGCGGTCGAGGGAAAGGGACGTCTTGAACGCTGAATCCGAATCGCACCTTCGAAGCGCCGGGCGTGCTCTTGGAGTCGCGTACCCGCACCCCGGCTGGTCAGCCTTGCGGCGCGGCCCGAGGACCCGCACGCCATTTCGGAGACCGGGCCGGACCTTGACGCTCGCGATGATGTCGATTGCCTGTTTGTTCGGCTTCGTGACGAGTGCCTCGGCGGCGACCGTCACGGTCACGAGCGCCAGCGATTCAGGGCCGGGGTCTTTGCGGACGGCGATCGGGGCGGCAAGCGACGGCGACACGATCGACTTCGACGCTAGCCTCGACGGGCAGGCGATCGTCCTCACCTCGGGTGCGATCGAGATCGACAAGAGCCTCACGATCGACGGACCCGATGCCGCGCAGCTGACGATCGACGCCGACCACAACAGCCAGATCTTCACCGTCAGCGCAGGGAACCTGTCGATCTCCGGCCTGACCCTTGCCGACGGTGCGGCGCCCGCGATCGGTGAAGCGGCCGGCCTCGGTGGGGCGATCGAACAGGCCGGCGGCGGCACCCTGACCGTCGCCGACTGCACCTTCACCGGCAACACCGCCGGTGGAGCCGGGGACGCGGAAGAAGAAAGCAACCAAGGCCACGGCGGGGCGATCTCCGTCTCGTCGTCCTCCGGGTCGACCACCGTCTCCGACAGCACCTTCACCGCCAATGCCGCCGGCGGGCCGGGCGGCGCCGGCTTCCAGAGCGGTCTCGGGTCCGGCGGGGCGATCTGGGACGCCAACCCCGGGTCATTGACGGTCACCGACAGCACCTTCACCGACAACACCGCCGGTGGGGACGGCGATGGCGTGCAGGGCGGGAACGGCGCCGGCGGCGCGATCCAGAAGTCCGGGGGGCTGGCGCTGATCGTCTCCGACTCGGAATTCGTCGACAACACCGCGGGTGGGGACGGCGGCGATGAAAACAACAGCGGCCATGGCCACGGCGGGGCGATCTACGTTTCTGAACCATCACCACCGTCGACGGATCTCTCGGTCGTGGACAGCACCTTCAGCGGCAACGCGGCCGGCGGAACCGGCGGCGTCGGGGGGAGCAGCGGCACCGGCGAGGGTGGGGCGATCGAGCATTACGGCGAAGGCTCGGTGAGCGTCTCCGGCTCGACCTTTGAGGGCAACAGCGCGGGCGGGCTCGGCGGCGTCGGAGGCGCGACGCTGTTCGGGCTCGGGGTTGGCAGCGGCGGTGGAATCGGCGGCGCGATCCTGATCGATGAATCCGAAGCCTCGACCTCCATTGCAGAAAGCGAATTCAGGGAGAACACCGCCGGCGGCGACGGCGGAGGCGGCTCCCTGAGCGGGTTCGGTGTGGGTGGTGCGCTCAAGGACAAGGCCGGCGGCTCCGGCGATCAGTTCGCGATCTCCGACAGCACCTTCCGCGAAAACGCCGTCGGCGGGTCGAAAGGAGCGGGCAGTGGCAGCGGCCGCGGGACCGGCGGCGCCATCGACACGTTGGGTGGCCTCGGCTCGCTCAAGGTGACCGACAGCACCTTCTGGGCCAACGCCGTGAGTGCGGGTGCCGGTGGCATCGGGGGCGCGATCAGGATGGTCAACATGTCCTTGACCGTCTCCGGCAGCACCTTCGCCGGCAACACCGTCGGGCAGGCCGGCGGTGGCGGTTCGGGGGGTGCGATCGATGCAAGTGCGGTCTCGCTGAATACGGTTGCCTCGATCTCCGACAGCACCCTGTTCGGGAATGTTGCAGGCGGCGGGGGCGCGGCCGGTGACGGTGGAGCGCTCGATATCGCCGGTATGTACTCGGCAACCCTGGGAAGCGTGACGATTGACGGGAATTCGGTGGGGGCGGGGGGCCTTGGCGCCGCGATCAGGGCCGAATCGGACATCTCGCCCGAAACGGCCAGCGTGACCGCGAAGGCGACGATCATCTCCTCGAACACTGGGGCGCCGAACTGCGACGTGCCGGTCGCTTCTTCGAGCTACAGCCTCGAGGGCCCGGGAGGTGAGACGAGCTGCGGGTTTGACCTGCCGTCAGCCAATCCTGAATTGGGACCGCTCCTCGATAACGGAGGGCCGACCAAAACGCAGGCGCTGCCGGCGTCGAGTCCGGCGGTCGACGCGGTGCCGGCGGCTCAGTGCCCGACCAAAGTAGACCAGCGTGGCGAGCCGCGTCCGGACAATGGCAAGGGCGTCTGCGATGTGGGGGCGTTCGAGCTGCAGGACCCACCCGTCGCACCGGCAATCATCAGCGCTGCGGCAGCAACCTTCCAGATAGGCAAAGCAGCGAACTTCACCCTCACCGCGACAGGGCTGCCCCTTCCCGATCTCTCTCTGGCCGGCGCGCTGCCCAGCGGCGTGAGCTTCACCGACCACGGTGACGGCTCCGCGAGCCTGTCGGGAGTGCCGGTGGCGGGGACCGGCGGCACCTACCCGATCGCGATCAAAGCCTCCAACGGCGCTCTGCCTGACGCCCAACAGAGCTTCACGCTGACGGTGCAGGCGCCGCCTACCGCCTCTATCGCTACCCCGGTCGATGGAGCGACCTACACGCAGGGGCAAGCGATCGGTGCCGGCTTTAGCTGCACGGAGGGAGCGGGCGGTCCGGGCATCGCCTCATGCGTTGACCAGGACGGGCGTCCTTCCGGGGCGCCTCTCGACACTGCCGCGATCGGTCCTCACACCTTCATCGTGACTGCGACCTCGAAGGACGGGTTGACCAGCAGGGCGAGCGTCACCTACAGGACTGTGCCAACGCCGAATGGCCCGCCGCGCCGCTCGCCAAAGCCCCGTCGCCTCGTCTCTTACCGCCAAGTCGGCGGGATCGGGGGGCTGCGGCCGTCGCTCGTCGTCTTCAAGGATCGCAGCGTGAGAGTGACGTTGGGGGGGTGTACGGCCAGATTCGTGCTGGGGTCCCCAGGCTGGAGCAAGCTGCGGACGGCGCTCAAGGGTGCTCACATTCACGCGAACGCGGGCGACTACCCGGCGCCCAAAGGCTCTGCCGACGTGCTCGCCTACGTGATCAAGGCCAGCGGCGAGGTGGTGCGGATCGCGCCCCCGCAACCGGAACACGAAGAAGTGATGCGCGATTTGCGAGCGCTGCTCAAGGTTCTGAACAAATTGGCGTCGGCAGGGGAGCGGCAAATGCCAACGTCTTGCAAGAGGGCGACGACGGGGGCTAAATAGCTGGATAGCGTGACCCGGGCAGTGGAGCTGGGCCTGCCTAGCTCGTCAAGCAGGGTGGCGCGCGACGCGTCAGTTGCTCAGCCACGCTCCCGTTCGAGTAGGTCGCCAGCCTGGGGCAACAAATGGGGCAACACGCCCCACAGATTCCAGCCGATCCTAACCGATCTCGATCTCGCGAACCCGCTTGAAACCGTGCCCCACGTAGCTCAGCGGGACCCCCGGTTCGGGCTCATAAGCGGACTGTCCGTGTTGGAACCCGACGGTCAGAGACGGTCCCGGCGCGCTTCCAGATATGACGATTCGCCGAGGGCAGTTCAGAGACGGGCAAGACCTGGCCAGTTCGATCAGTGGACCAGGATCATCGACCGTCCCCGAGAGCTTAGCGCGGCCTTGGCTGCACAGGGTTTCGTTCCTCGGACATCTACATGGCTCCCAGGCAGCGAGCCGACGAGGGCGACGGTTGCCAGCTATGGCGCGTTGATCCCCAGCAGGTGGCGCAGCAGCGGAGAGGAGGCGCCAATGGGCGCCTCGCGATTGCAGCCTGACGATGTACTCGAATGCCGCTCTTCCCCCGCGTTCTCGGCATCAGCTCATTGAGGCGAAGGACTCAACACGGGCTCGCGCCGACGGTGGGTAGCCCGCTCCAAGAGGGCGACCATGCGTCCTCATTCAGCACCGTCGGTTCGCCACCCGTGATGGGGACCGAGGCCGGCGGCGGACCCGCGACTACCACGCTTCCGAAGCAGCCGAGCACGGTCTGCTCATCCGCGGTCAGGGACACGGCGGCGAAGCCGGCTTCGCCGACGCCGCGGCCGATCCCGCTGATCGGCGGATTGAGCGGCTTCACCGTGCCGGCCTTGGGATCGACGAGCGCCGCGTAGTTCTTGTAAAGGCTTTGGAAGTTCGCCACGAGCCGCTCGCCCGAGGGCAACCAGAAGGCCGGGAAGAAGCCGGCTTCGTAGGCACCGACCCTGGTCAGCTGCTTCACCCGCCCGCCGTTCGCCTTCATCACGAAGAGGTTGAAGAGCCCGCTCGCCCAGACTTCTCCGCGCGATTTCCAACGCCTGGACTTCGACCGCTTAGAGAAGGCGATCTGCCCCCGCGGGCCCCAGAGCGGCCAGCCGGAGATGTGGTCGCGGGTGAGGAGCTTGATCGGACCGCCGCTCACCGGGGCGCGGGCGATGTCGATCCTGGGCAGGTGGCCTCCCGAGCGCGCCAGACCGAAGACGACTTCCTTGCTGTCCGGGGAGAAGCTGACCCCGCGGAAGTGGCCCGTCGCGATCCGTCTCTTGCCGCCGCCTCTGACATGAATCACGTAGAGGGTTTGCTTGCCGGTTCGGCGTTCGTTCTGGAGCGCCGCCACCATCGTCGAGTCGGGCGACCAGGCGAAAGCGGTTCTTTCTCCGACGGTGTTTTCTCCGATGGTGTGCATGCGCATCAGGCGCACCGATCTCTTCCCCGAGGCGACGTCGTAGATCATCAGCCCCCAGCCGTCGATGAACGCTGACCCATGCTCATAGGCGAGCAGTTCGCCGTCCGGCGAGACCTGCACCACCAGGCCGCGTCCGACATAGGTGGCTTCCGTGCCGTCGTCGTTCCCGGAGACCCAGACTCTCGGGTCGTAGCGGTCGGTGTTGAAGGCAAACGTCGCGTTCGCAACCGTCGGCAAGCTGACCAACGCTGATACCGCGACCGAAAGTAGGGCGACGATCAACTTCGATCTCGACGCGATGGGGAGGCGAGTCCCACTCTCTCTGTGCGAGTCGCTGCGCATGACCGCGAAGGCTAGCGTCAGAACCCGGCCCAATACGGGTCAAGCTTGGCCTTTCCCTCCCCGGTCGCTCGTCGACCAACGGCGAGCCCCGGACGGGAATCCATCTATTGGCCTTCTCTGTGGCCATGGGCGCGCCCTGTCGGCCGCGTTCTCCCACCGGCCGCTATCTGGGGGTCGGACGCGCTGCTTCGTCAACCTCCGTTAGGACACGGCGGGAGGGCTGGGGCAACAGATGGGGCAACATGCCCCACAGATTCCAGCCGATCTCCACGTAGTTCGATCCTGACGAAACCGCTTCAAACCGTGCCCCACGTAGTCCAGCAGGACCCCAGGTTCGGGCTCATAAGCGGACTGTCCTTGTGGGAACCCGACAGTCACTTCCGAGTTCTCGGTTAACCATCCGTGTCTCCTGCCCTGCGAATCGGCTCGAGGGGAACAGGGAGCCGATTAACCAGAGCTTACCGAGGATCATCCGCCATTTTAAATCAGTGCGGCATCTGGTCCGGACCTCGCCAAATAAGGCTTGATATGACGCGGGGCTGTCGAGTGTCCGCAGGGACGCAATGGGGGGCGAACTGGGTTAAGCTGCGTCGAGGCGAACGTCAGCCCAGCCGATCTTGGCAGGGCAGCTCACCCGTCAGCGAGCCCGGCACCGGCCGGGGGAGAGAAGTGGGGTGGCTTTGGCGAACACCCCGGAGGGCTCGCGCGGCGGAGTTGAGGACATCTCGATTTTCAGCGCTGACCGTCACAGTCGTACGCCCCGTATAAATTTCCAGAACGGCTGGACCGCTCAACTTTGGCCTGGTCGCTTTGGCTCCGCGGAAATCGAATAGCCGGCCTTCGCGGCTGCCTTCCCAGCGAGCACAAATGCTGTAGTTGTGGATCTGAAGGGGAACTTGGCAACCGCCTTCAGCCGGCGGGTTCTTGCACTTTCCGTAGATGAGAACCCAGGTCGTGTCTCGTTTGTCCTTCTGTTCCGCTGGGTCTCCCGAGACTTCAGTCAGGGAGTTCCCGGCTACGGAGACACCTGAGTAGTAGACCGGGTAGGCGCGGAAGCCCCTGATCTCACTCAAGTTCGGCTCGTCCGATGCACATGCGCAGAGGCATAGCCCAGAAGCGAATGCTGCAACCAGAACCCCGAGGGCCCGCCTGAGATTCAAATCCATCCTTAAGCTTGCCGATTGCTCTAACCATTTCACTTTAAAGCAATCCTCTACGCTGCGCGGGGATCTCTGAACTGACCGTAGGGGGTTGGGACAACATTCGTCTAGTCTAATTGACTGATTACTTAGAAGTCTTTAAATATCGGTGTCGTGCAGGGGAGAGCTGATCGCAGGATATGGCTGGTGGGAGCCGTCGTTGTACTGGCGGCAGGCGCTTTCGTGTACTTCCCCACGAATGACGACACCAGTGAGTCGGCGTCCGAGGTCGTGGCGCGCACCGCGCAGGTCTCGAGCGCTCCGTCTCAGGAGGGCCCCAGCGCTGGGAGCGCTGAAGCCACCGTCCAGAACGGGGGTGGGCCCCCCTGGGTCTCGACTCACGAGCGTGTCCTGCGGCACGAAGCGCTTCCGTGCACGGGGCCGAGAGACCCGATCAACTTCGAAGTGTTTTCTGCGGGACCAGCTGTCGCGGGCGTGCCGATGACCGAAGCGGCGCGGCGCTGTGACCCGGGTGCTTTGGCCGACGAATTGGCAAGCAACTACTTCGCGTACGTATACGGAAGATGCCAGCCCCGAGCTGACACTGGTTGTCTGCCACCGCTGCAGATCCGCAGCTATCCTGCATGTCAGCGCACTTTCGCGGACTACTCCTTCGAAGGAAAGCCACTGCCCTACAAGGAACTGCCCCCTGTCGGCGGCGCGAAAGTCAGGGAGATCGAGTTTTTGGTCGACCACCGAATCGAGATCTACACCGGCAATTCCACGATCGCCATCTCGGCCGCTGATTGGTCCCTCGCCGAAGAGGCTCTCCAGCTCCTCAGGGGCCAGCCCAGCGGGGCGCCCCCGGCCACTACCGCCTCTTCCTTAGCTCAAGAGCCCCAGGGACGGCTCGAACCCCCTGCCAAGGAAGCGATCGAAGGAGGTCTTTCGTGTCACGTCTAATCTCGCCTTCGAAGGAAGCGAGCACCGCTTTCCTGCTGGCCTTCGTCGCGTCGCTCGCGATTGTTTTCCTCGCACCGTCGACCGTCTTTGGCGAAGGTATCCCACTCGAAGTATCCAAAGAATACTCATCAAATTGTGAGCCTGGAGGCGATGGCAGCATCATCGATCCCGTCGGCGTCTTGTTTCGAGGTACCCAAGCTTCGGCCAATAACGCTGCATTCGAAACCAGAAGAGTTGCCGGCTGGACTTACGAAGGTCTAGGACCGCAGCGGCTGAGAGTGAAGCTGTCCAACGGAAAATACGGCTGTCGCAACGTAGGGGTCCAGCCGGCGTCGGAACCCGACTATCGAGTGAAGCCCGTGCCTTCCCTCAATCCGCTGGACTCCATTGAATTCCCTGAACATCGATATCACGTACGCCTGTGGTTCATACCATCATCCCAGAACGCGGAAGAACGCAAGACCGTGGGCACGCCGCACCATGAGGATTGGATCGACTGGAATAAAGGCATAGGTAACCACTGCAAGGGCGTCCTTGATGTCGAAGTGTTGGGCATAGATTTAGCCGGCCTGGGAAGCCATGCCGTGGATAAGGGCGGCGTAGGAACCGGAGAAGACAGCGGCTTTGACCAGGGCCGCCAGGAGCTGAGAAGATCCTTTGAAAACACCCGCCACAACGTCAAATCAGAAGTGTGGGGTAACGATGAACGTATCGAACAGTGCGACGAGGATAAAGCGGGTAGCAACGGCAACGGAATCGTAATAGGGATGAATTGGGTGAAAGGGGGGGAGACGGACCGCCCGGCGGCCCGGCAGAGCAGCGCTCTCTTGCGAGGGCGACTGCTGGCGAGTGAGAAATCAACCGACTGGTGGTTCGAGTATGGACCCGCCTCCTCTGAAGGAGCGTCGACCTATCCCAATAAAACGACCGTGAAATCGGCCGCGAAAGCTACCGAAGTCGATGTCAGCCAGGGCGTCTCCGGTCTTTCTCCGAACTCCACCTACTACGTGCGGATGTTCGTCCGAGACGAAGAAGGCGAAATCGAAGAAGGCAACGAGGTCAAATTTGAAACCTGCGGCTGGGAGAATGCCGATGAAGACGATATGACCAAGGGTCCAAGGGCGGTGACGCCCGAATGTGGCGGCGCTGTCGACACTTTCTACCGCGACGTGAACGGAGACCTCGGGCACCAGTCGTGGTCAGCAGAGGGCGTTTGGTCGACCGATACGCGTCCCGCGTCGATCGCGCGCTCGGCTATCCCCCAGGTTATCCCTCGCTCGGACGGGAGCGGCGGCATCGATGTCTTCTATCGAGACATCGATGGAAACCTGAGCCATCAGTGGCTGGTGCCCGGCAGTGGTTGGCAAACGGAGACTCGAGCCGCCTCGATGGTGTCGGACCCGAACGTGGTCACGCGGCCTGACAGCACGATCGATGTCTTCTATCGGACCTCCGGCGACGAACTGGGCCACCAGTGGTTCGTCCCGGGGAGTGGCTGGTCGGGCGAAACCAGGTCCGCGGTCTTGTCCTCCGATCCGCACGCCGTGGCACATGAGAACGGGGAAATGGATGTCTTCTACCGGTCCGGGACCGGCCTCGGACGCGATCATTGGGCGCCCGAAGGTGGTTGGTCCCATGAAGTGAGGAGCGGCTCGCTGGTCGCGGAGCCGCGCCCGATCGCCGGAGAAGGTGGCGCCGTCGATGTCTTCTATCGCACCGCTGAAGACGAACTCGGTCATGATTGGTTCGTACCCGGGACCGGCTGGTCTCGGGAAACGAGATCTGAATCGCTAGCTTCAGATCCCCACGTGGTGAGGAGACCAGATGGCACCATCGACGTCTTCTACCGGACCTCCGGCGACGAACTCGGCCACGATTGGTGGGTCTCGGGCACCGGATGGTCGACTGAGACCAGGCCGGGCAACATGTCGTCAGACCCTCATGTCGTCGCTCGGTCGGACGGTTCCGTCGAGGTGTTCTACCGCGATGGCAATCGGATAGGCCACCAGTGGTATGTGCCCGAAACGGGCTGGTCGGTAGAGACGCTGCGAGGCCCGATCGCATCGCACACCGACCCGCATGTCGTGACGCAGGGCAGCGGGCGGATTGACGTTCTCTACGAGACGCCCACCGAACAGCTTGGTCGTGATTGGCACGCTCCCGGTTACGGCTGGGCGCACGAAGTCCGAGCCATGAGGCGCCCCAGCCCCCCCGTCGCCGCCTACTCCTTCGACGAAGGCGAAGGCACCACCGTCACCGACTTGACTGGGAATGAACACACGGCGACGATCCACGGAGCCTCCTGGACGACCCACGGCCGCTACGGCGGCGCGCTCGCCTTCGACGCCGAAGAAGAAACCTACGTCTCGATCCCCGCCAGCTCCGAACTCGACGGAAACGAAGAACTGACGGTCGAGGCCTGGGTGCGGCCGAGCGAAGCCCGCTACCTGGGGGAGATCGCTATGAAGGAACGCGAAGGCGCGGGCGCCGACTACTCGTGGACGCTCGACCAGCACCTGACCGAACCCGCCGGCTACTTCATGCAGACCGAAGAAGGCATGGTCGCCGGAGGCGAAGGGTCGCTGCCGCTCAACACCTGGACGCACGTCGCCATGACCGACGACGGCGCCCACAACCGCCTCTACGTCAACGGCCAGCTCCTCGACACCGAGTCGGCGATTCCCTTCGACGGCCACGGCAAGATCCAGCTCGGCGGCAACGAAATCTGGAGCCAGTGGTTCGACGGCCGCATCGACGAGGTGCGGATCTACGACCGGGCACTCTCTGAGGCCGAACTCCAGGCCGACGGTGTCTCCCCGCTGCAGACGCCGCAGAAGACCCCCGTCGCCGCCTACTCCTTCGATGAAGGCGAAGACGAAGAAGGAGAAGAAGGCGAAGGCAAAGGCGAAACCGTCGAGGACCTGAGCGGAGGCGGCCACACTGGGACGATCGAAGGGGCCGAATGGGCGAGGGGCAAATACGGCGGCTCCCTGAAGTTCGACGGCGAAGCCATGGTCACGATCCCGGCTTCCGAAGACCTCAACCTGACCGACGAGTTCACCCTCGAGGCTTGGATCAAACCCGAAGCCGAAGGCGAATACGGCCACCTCTTCGTCAAGGAAGATGCCGCCGAAGAACAGGCCGCCTACGTGATTAGCAAGCACGAAAGCCGGCTCCTCGCCCGTCTCGGCATCCCGGGCGTCGAAGAGGAAAGCCCGTCCGAAACCCTGGAGCTCGGCTCCTGGCAGCATGTCGCCGCCACCTATGACGGCGGCCGCGTTCGCCTCTACGTGAACGGCGAGCTCGTCGGCAACGCCCCGGTCGCTGAAATCCTCTCGACCGACGGCGCGCTGCGGATCGGTGGCGGCGACCTCTGGTGGTCTGACGAAGGCTTCAAAGGCCGCATCGACGAGGTCCGGGTCTACAACCGGGCTCTCGGAGCCGGCGAGATCGCAGCCGACAAGGTCACTCCGCTCGAGACCCCTCCGGAGGCCCCCGTCGCCGCCTACTCCTTCGACGAAGGCGAAGGCACCACCGTCACCGACTTGACTGGGAATGAACACACGGCGACGATCCACGGAGCCTCCTGGACGACCCACGGCCGCTACGGCGGCGCGCTCGCCTTCGACGCCGAAGAAGAAACCTACGTCTCGATCCCCGCCAGCTCCGAACTCGACGGAAACGAAGAACTGACGGTCGAGGCCTGGGTGCGGCCGAGCGAAGCCCGCTACCTGGGGGAGATCGCTATGAAGGAACGCGAAGGCGCGGGCGCCGACTACTCGTGGACGCTCGACCAGCACCTGACCGAACCCGCCGGCTACTTCATGCAGACCGAAGAAGGCATGGTCGCCGGAGGCGAAGGGTCGCTGCCGCTCAACACCTGGACGCACGTCGCCATGACCGACGACGGCGCCCACAACCGCCTCTACGTCAACGGCCAGCTCCTCGACACCGAGTCGGCGATTCCCTTCGACGGCCACGGCAAGATCCAGCTCGGCGGCAACGAAATCTGGAGCCAGTGGTTCGACGGCCGCATCGACGAGGTGCGGATCTACGACCGGGCACTCTCTGAGGCCGAACTCCAGGCCGACGGTGTCTCCCCGCTGCAGACGCCGCAGAAGACCCCCGTCGCCGCCTACTCCTTCGATGAAGGCGAAGACGAAGAAGGAGAAGAAGGCGAAGGCAAAGGCGAAACCGTCGAGGACCTGAGCGGAGGCGGCCACACTGGGACGATCGAAGGGGCCGAATGGGCGAGGGGCAAATACGGCGGCTCCCTGAAGTTCGACGGCGAAGCCATGGTCACGATCCCGGCTTCCGAAGACCTCAACCTGACCGACGAGTTCACCCTCGAGGCTTGGATCAAACCCGAAGCCGAAGGCGAATACGGCCACCTCTTCGTCAAGGAAGATGCCGCCGAAGAACAGGCCGCCTACGTGATTAGCAAGCACGAAAGCCGGCTCCTCGCCCGTCTCGGCATCCCGGGCGTCGAAGAGGAAAGCCCGTCCGAAACCCTGGAGCTCGGCTCCTGGCAGCATGTCGCCGCCACCTATGACGGCGGCCGCGTTCGCCTCTACGTGAACGGCGAGCTCGTCGGCAACGCCCCGGTCGCTGAAATCCTCTCGACCGACGGCGCGCTGCGGATCGGTGGCGGCGACCTCTGGTGGTCTGACGAAGGCTTCAAAGGCCGCATCGACGAGGTCCGGGTCTACAACCGGGCTCTCGGAGCCGGCGAGATCGCAGCCGACAAGGTCACTCCGCTCGAGACCCCTCCGGAGGCCCCCGTCGCCGCCTACTCCTTCGACGAAGGCGAAGGCACCGTTGCGATCGACTCCGCGGGAGAACACGATGCGACGATCGAAGGGGCCGGATGGGCCAAAGGCCGCTACGGCGGCGCGCTTGAGTTCGATGGCGTCAACGACTGCGCGGTCGCCCTCGGCGGCGCTGACCTTCAGTTCACCCAGGACGGAACCTTCACGATCGAGGCCTGGGTCCGTCCCGATGAAGTCGCCGAATACGGCCCGATCATCACCCAGGAAGACGAAGCGGCCCCCGAAGGCGAACAGCCCTTCGCCTACACCCTGCTCGCCGGAGGGGAAGAAGAACCGGCGGCCTGGGTGCGCGAAGACAGCGGCGGAGAAGGCGCTTCTGTTGGCATTTACGGCACCGAAGCGCTCCCCGTCGGCGCTTGGTCTCACCTGGCGCTCACCAATGATGGAGCGAAGCTCCGCCTCTATGTAGACGGTGTCCTGCAGGACACCGAGTCCTCGCCGCCCCTGACCGCCTCCGAAGGCCCGGTGACGATCGGCTGCAACCAGATCTTCGGCGACTACTTCGATGGCCGTATCGACGACGTCCGCATCTACGACCGCGCGCTTGAAGCGAGAGAAGTGGCAGTCGACCGCTGAACTCAGGGGCGAAAACCACTGCTAGCGATCCGACGCAATCACCACGCCCCTCACAGAATCGATGCCGGGGGGAATGATCGATGTCAAGCTGGGGCAACAAATGGGGCAACATGCTCCACAGATTCCAGCCGATCTCTACGTAGTTCGATCCCGCGAAACCGCTTGAAACCCGTGCCCCACGTAGTCCAGCGGGACCCCTGGCTCGGGCTCATAAGCGGACTGTCCTTGTAGGAACCCGACAGTCATAGGACTTCCCTTGCTAAGTCCGTGCTCCCCGCCCTCTGCGCGACCCCACGGTCAGGGTAGCGTGACGCGGATACCCCGGGTCGGTTCCGGCCTAGCGCCGGTCTCTATGAGACCGGTTATCGCGACGTAGATCCGCAGGCTCCAGCAGCGGTTCCCAGACGGGGTGCTCGCAGTTAATCCGAGCAATGGCGACCGCGGGGGTCGCCGCTAGCCGCGATAGGTTGCGCGACCACGGAGCCGATCGCTGTGCCCAACATCGACAAGCCGAACTTCGACGAGCTGCGCGAGCGGGAGGGCTTCCGGGCGCGCCGGGCGCGGATCGGTCACCAGCTAGGGACCGAGAGGATCGGGATCAGCCTCTGGGAGCTGCCGCCGGGGCAGAAGGCCTACCCGTACCACTTCCACCTGGCCGAGGAAGAGGTGCTGATCGTGCTCGCGGGCACGCCCTCGCTGCGGACTCCGGCAGGGTCACAGACCCTCTCCATAGGGGACGTGATCCGCTTTCCCACCGGCGAGCAGGGAGCCCACCAGGTCTGGAACGGGGACGAGGAGCCGGTCCGCCTGCTCGCGGTCAGCACCCACGGGGCCCCCGACGTCGTCATCTATCCCGACTCGAACAAGCTCAGCGCGGCCGAGCGGCTGCCCGAGTCCGACGGGCGCAAGCACTACTTCCGGATCGAGGACGAGGTCGATTACTGGGAGGGCGAGCAGGCCTGAGATGCGGCCGTCGACCTGCGCCGCTGGCGAGGGGAGCAGGTCGGCAGGCGCGACGCCTCAGCCAGGGTCGAACCGGTCGAGGTTCATGACCTTCACCCTCAGCGCACCTGGAACGTGCCGGATTGTTGGTAGGCGGCGAGCAGATCCAGCGCCCAGTCAGTCGGGGCATGCATCGGCTTTGGGAGCGCGTTCAGTTCGAAGAAGCCCGCCTCGGCCGCCTCATCGCTCGGGGCCGGCTCTCCCCGCCAGCGCCTTGCCAGGAAGAGCAACGCGAAACAATGGGTGATGTCGCCGTTGGGATAACGGATCGTGTGCGCCTCGGCCTCCGAGAGGCAGCCGAAGGGCGCGAGGTCGGCCTGCTCAACTTCGATTCCCGTCTCCTCGGCCAGCTCGCGTCGATCGCCGTCCGGGCAAAGCTCCCGCCGGGCTCGGCGGCACCGGCGGGCAAGCACCAGCTTCCATCGTCGGTGCGCTTGGTCAGGAGAATGCGCTGGTCGTCCCGCTGGAGGGCGATCATCGCACCGGGCATCAGGACAAGCTCATGACCCACAGTCTGTCGGAGCTGCCAGAGATAGGAGCCGCGATAGGGCATTGCGATTACGCGGCCGGGTTTCTTTGTCGCCTTGCCGCTGCTGCAATCCGCTCGCGGAGATGGTCTTTGGCATCGGGCCACTCGGAGCGCAGGATCGAGTAGTGGACGCTGTCCCGCCAGCTTCCGTCCCGCCGCCGCATCTCATGGCGATGCAGTCCCTCTCTAGTTGCGCCGAGCTCCTCTATCGCTCGCTGCGAACGCTCGTTGAGGATGTCGGTGCGGAAGGCGACGCGCTCCAGGCCGAGGGTCTCGAATGCGTGCGCCATCAGCAGGAGCTTCGCCTCGGCGTTGCGACCGGTTCCCCAGGAGACGGGATTGAGCCAGGTTGACCCGATCTCGACGTGGGCGTTGTGCGCATCGAAGTCCCAGTAGGAAGTTGATCCGATTACCGAGCCGCCTCCGGCGTCAAGGACAGCGAACGGGAACCGTCGATCCGCGAGTCGATCGGCAAGGGCACCGTCTATCCAGGCTCGGGCTTGATCGAGGTCTGCTAGCCGGGCATACGGGAGCCAGGCAAAGACCTCCTCGGCATCTGCGGCGGCGAGCAACCCGGCGGCGTGCTCGACGCCCAGCGGCTCGATCATGACCAGATCGCCTCGCAGCTCAACGGGCTCCATGGGATGCATCGGCCGATCCTGTCAGGAACTTCGGCACCTGGGCAGGCCACGACCGACTGAAGGGCGGCGGGGTACGATCCGCCGGGTGAGCGCCCGCCGCATGCTTCCCGAGGAGCTTGAGGTCGCGATAAGCGTGTGGCGCGCGGCGAACATCGCCCGAGGTGCTCCGCATGGGGCAGAGCGCACTGACCGCATCCGCGCGAAACTCTCGGCCCCCGATGCTCTGGCGTTCGTAGAGCTCAGATCAGAGATCGTCGGCATGGTGCTCGCCGAGCCTGGTCGCCTCGATGATGGCGAAGGCGAGCTCGATCCGACGCTTCTGCACATCTCGATGGTCTTCGTGCATCCCGCCGCGCAGGGAACGGGGGTCGGCAGCTCGCTCGTCCTCCATGTTCTCGACGTAGCCCGCTCGCTGGGCTATCAGCGGGCGAATGTCTGGACCTACAGCGATAACACCCCCGCCCGAAGGCTCTACGACGTTGTCGGGATGGCGGCTACGGGCAACAGCAAGCGCGTGCTCACCCGCACGCAAATCCAATACGGATGCGTCCTCGGCGGCCAGAGTCAAGTCCCTCAAATAAGACAGGTTGGTTCGAATGGCTGAGACACAGCGATGAGTGCGCCCATCTACGATGAGATCGGCCTCGGCTACACCGACGTTCGGCGACCCGATCCACGATTGATGTCCCAGATCGTGGAGGCGCTGGGAGACGCCGGAACGGTCTTGAACGTCGGAGCGGGAGCGGGCTCCTATGAGCCCTCCGATCGGCAGGTCGTGGCCGTCGAGCCGTCGGCTGAGATGATTGCCCAGCGTCCACCGGGCTCAGCGTCGGTGGTGCAGGGAGAGGCGGAATCCCTGCCGTTCGAAGATGACAGCTTCGATGCGGCGCTCGCCATCCTGACGATGCACCATTGGAAATCCGTTGCAGCCGGCCTGGCTGAGCTTCGACGGGTGGCGCGAGATCGCGTCGTGCTTCTGACGGTGAACCCCGAGGCGCTCCAGAGCCTCTGGATCACGCGGGACTATTGGCCCGAGACGATCGAGCTCGATTCGAGGCGCATGCCGTCGATGAGCGAGTTGGAAGCCATCCTTCCTTCTGCGACCTTCCGACCTGTGCCGGTGCCTCGGGATTGCTCCGACGGTTTCGGTATCTCCCATTGGGGGCGGCCGGAGGCAATTCTCGATCCGGCGATCAGGCAGGCGAGTTCAAATTGGCATGAGCTCCCGCCAGAGGCGACCGAGCGGGGCCTCCGCCAACTCCAAAGGGACCTGGAAACCGGAGATTGGGACAGGCGTTACGGCCACCTGCGTTCGCAGGGGAGTCTCGATGTGGGCCTTTGTCTGGTGGTTGCCGAGCTTGCCTGAGCCGCGCCGGAACGTCGAGCTGAAGGGCCGCGATCGCGACCCGGCCCGCTCGGTGGCCGTGTGCGAAACGCTCGGCGCGGACGATCACGGCGAGCTGATTCAGCGTGATACCTACTTCATCGTCACCACCGGTCGCCTCAAGTTGCGAGAGGAAACGAACAACGCATCGCACTTGATTTCGTATGTCCGCGCCGACGACTTGGAAGAGCGTCTGAGTCGGTATCGACTCATCGAGATTGAGGACGCAGAGGGCCTCAAGGCGGCCCTCATGGAGAGCCTTGGAACACGGGTGGTGGTGTGCAAGCGGAGACGACTCTTCTTATGGCGGGACGTGCGAATCCACCTGGACCGGGTTGACGGTCTCGGTGCCTTCCTGGAGTTCGAGGCGGTTGCGCCTGAGCATTCCGATCTTGCCGACGAGCGGAAAAAGGTGAAGCATCTACGGGAAGCCTTCGGGATTGAGCACCAGGATTTGATCGACCGCAGTTACTCCGACCTGATCCTGGCGACCCAGTAGGTCCCTTCCAACTCTTTGTTCACCTCGTCGCGCAGCTTGCGATCAGGGCAGGTGGAAGGACGGCCGCTCACCCATGACGGCTAACGTCGCGGCTGCTGCCGGCCGAGGGAATGCCCCCAGCAAGATCGCGATTCGTGTTTGATCTGGGAGATGGGACCCGAAATCACGATGCGCGCGAGCGTCAGCGCCACCGATCTCGATCTGCTTGAGCCGCTCTGGGGTGCCCTACAGGCGCACCACGCCGTCGTCCTGCCGAACCTCGGTGATCGAACGCCGCCCCGGTCGCACGCCGAATCATGGGCTCGACGGCGCGAGAGGTATGAGCGGTGGCTTTCAGACGATGAGACCTTCTTCCTGCTGGCAGAAGGACCCGACGGTCCGGTCGGGTACGCCTTTGTCACAGTAGGCGCCGGATACGCCGGCTGGCGCACCGGGCGGCTTGGGGAACTGCAGACGCTCTCGGTCCTGCCGCAATACCGAGGCGAGGACATCGGTGGCCGGCTCTTGGAGGGCGTCTGGTCGAGGCTCGAGGAGCGAGGGGTTGAGGAGATGGCGATCACCACGGCTTTGGCCAATGTCGATTCGCATCGCTTCTATGAGCGACACGGATTCCAGCCCGCCTTCCTTCTCTACTACGGGAAGCGAGAGAGGTCCGAGGCGTAGGGCCTCACGCGCCTTGCTCAAGTGGGGTTGGCGCCAGTCGCGAACGTAAGACGAGGGCCGCGCTCTGCACGATCAGCGCCGCCACCGTCGCGGCCCCGAAGGCGGCGGCAGTTGAAAGATCGGAAAGCGAGATCGCCAGGACGAAGCAGAAGGCGGCGAAGCCGTAGAAGCCGAGCAGGAAGTTCCGCAGCAGGAGGAGGACCTGGTCGACGCCAGCGTGAGCGTAGGTGAAGATGGCAAGGACGCTCGTGATGATGGGGAACGGCGCGAGCAGGCCGCTCAGGTGGGGACCCAAGGCGCCGGAGACCGCGGTCAGCCCGAGCACTAGGAGGAGTGCCGCCCCCGCCCGCGCGGGCAAGTCCCATCGCGGCGGCGCAGCGCCGCCTGCGACCGCCTCCTCCGCGGGCGGCAGGAGTCGCAGTCCGAGGGCGAAGCAGGCGCCGACGAAGATCAGCGAAAGGGCGGGCGGCGGCTGGACAAAGCTGAGAATGAGGATGCCGAAAAGGAAGGCGCTCCAGCCGCAGAACGCGCACGTGATCGGCCCGACCTTCCCGGCGGCTCGCCCGTAGACGATGACGAAGGCGGTCAAGGCTGCGAGTGCGAGCAGGGTGCCGGCGGCGGCGTCCCTCCCGAAGGCAGGGCCGTGGAGCAGCGTCTCCACCAGCAGGATCGGTCCGGCGACGACGGGGAGGCCTCCGAGCACGCCGGCCACACCCATGCCCCAGCGGCGGCCGGCCAGGGAGACGGCGACGACGCAGAGGGGGGAGAGCAGGATTTTCGCCGCCATCAGAGCCATGCGGCGTCAGGCTTTCAAATCGGGCGGTTCCTGGGGCAACGAATGGGGCAACATGCCCCATAGATTCCAGCCGATCTCAGCCGATCGCGATTTTATGAAAACCGCTTGAAACCGTGCCCCACGTAGCCCAGCGGAACCCCAGATTCGGGCTCATAAGCGGACTGTCCGTGTAGGAACCCGACGGTCAGTCCGGTCCCTGAGCTCCAAGGTGAGTCTGGGTAGGCAGAACCGAACCGGAGATAGAAAATGGGGTGGACGACCGCCAGGTTCTGGACGGAGGAGGATCACGCAGGATATCGTTTTCTGGGACGCTATTTGGCCATCCCTGGCCGAAGCAGGACCCGCCGTTCGTCTGCATGGACGAGTGAAACTTCCGAATGCCGAGCGACACCCCCTCTGTAGAGCTAGTCGCGGAGTTGCACCGTCGCCAGGGCGAGATGTATGCGGGTGGGTCGGTCGCTGCCGTAGTCGAGTTGCTGGCCGGCGACATCGTCTGGCACATCCCGGGCCGAAGTCCGATTGCGGGCGATCATCGTGGGGTGGAGCAGGTAATCGCCTACTTCGAAAGGCGGCGCCAGCTCGCGAACGCGACGATGCAAATGCATCCCGGCGAACTGATCGCTACAGGAGACGCCGTCGCCCAGTTTGTTGAGGGGCGCGCCACGCTGAACGGCGAGCAGGTCTCTTGGCAGACGCTAGGCCTCTACCGCATCGACTGGGAGCATCGCTGGATTCGGGAGGCCTGGCTCGTACCGCTGGATGGTGAGCTGTTCGACCGAATCTGGAGCCCAGGACAGGCGGCCTCGGACTTCCCATGACGATGCTCCTTTACGACAACCCGGTCTCCGGCAACTGCTACAAGGTTCGGTTGATCTTTAGCCTGCTCGGCGTCGAGTTCGAGCGCCGGCAGCTCTCGGTTGTCGACCACTCGGATCGAGCTGAGGTGCTTGGCGGTCTCAGCCCATCCCTGAACGTGCCGACGGTGGTGCTCGAGGACGGTCGTCCGCTCGGTGAGTCGAACGCCATTCTCTGGTACTTCGCCGACGGCACCCGCTACCTGCCCGACGATTCCTACGAGCGGGCTCAGGTGCTGCAGTGGATGTTCTTCGAGCAGTACAAGCATGAGCCCGGAATCGCGGTGGTTCGCTTCTGGGTGGCGATTTCCGAGAGCCCGCCATCGGCAGCGGACATCGAGGCGAGGCGCACCGTCGGCTATGCGGCGCTCGAGGCGATGGAGCGACATCTCGCCGAGCGCGAATATTTCGTCGGCGAGCGCTTCACCATCGCTGACATCGCCCTCTACGCCTATACCCATGTTGCACCCGAGGGCGGCTTCGAGCTCGATCCGTACCCGGCAGTGCGCGGCTGGCTCGGGCGCGTGGCGGCCCAGGCCGGGATGATTCCGATCACTGCTTGAGCCGACCCTGTCCTCCCACAGGCCATGAGGGCGATGGTGAGGACCCAGGACCCCGAACAGTTGTACAGTCCCGCTGAACATGTGTTCAGTTGCTCCCCAGTCAATGCGAGAGTCCATCGTCCGATCCGGCCTTCGTCTCTTCGGTGAGACCGGGATCGAGGCGACGTCGCTGCGCGAAGTCGCGAAGGCGGCGGGGGTTTCGCCCGCCTTGGTGGTCCATCACTTTGGCGGCAAGCAGGGCCTTGTCGCAGCGGTCGACGAGGCGGCCGTCAGGGAGTTCGGTGACGCATATGCCGCTGGGGAGGGGGAGCCAGACACCGATCTCCTGCGTCAGCGGGCTCAGCAGACGGCCCACGTAATGCGGGAGCGGCCGGATGTCTGTGCCTATCTCGGCCGCGCGATGCTGGAGCGCACGGCCGGCAGCTCTGAGGTCCTGCGACTCATGATGCAAGCGGGACGAAGGGAGATCGACTCGCTCGCGGAGAGCGGAGCCCTGCGCCCCGATGCCGACCGCCTGTGGGCGACCCTTCAGCACTTCTTTTTGATCTGGGCGCCGCTGAGCTACATGCCGTTGTTGGAGGAGACGCTGGGCTGTCCGCTGCTTGATCGTGAGCAGCTGGATCGCTGGGTCGAGGCGAACGTGGAACTACTGAAGGGAGGGCTCTACCGATGAGCCGGTGGGAGACTATGAGCACGCTTGAGGCGGACGTTGCAGCCGCCGCCATCTGGAAGTTCGCCTATGCGGATGCGGACAGGTGGCCGCGGTGGAACACCGAGCTGAAACGCGCAAGCCTCGATGGGCCCCTCGCCGACGGCGCCGAGGCCCGGATCGTCTTCCGCAGCGGGCTTCGCCTCCGCTTCCGCGTTGTTGAGTTCGAGGACGGTCACTTGTTCACCGACGAGGCGCGTCTGCCTGGCGCCCGCATGGGCCATCGACACCTGCTCGCATCCGTGCCCGGGGGAGGCAGCCGCCTCACCAACACGATCTACATTGATGGGCCGCTCGCGGGCCTGTGGCGACGAATCCTCGGACCGGCGGCGGCACGAACTCTGCCGAGCGCCCAGAGGGCCGCGGTCGATCTGGCGTCACGGGGGGGAGATTGAGCCGGCGGACGGCTCCAAGGTCGGAGACCCTTCTCAATAGCCTGGGGCAACAAATGGGGCAACATGCCCCACAGATCCCAGCCGATCCCAGCCGATCTCGATCTCGCGAAAACCGCTTTAAACCGTGCCCCACGTAGTCCAGCGGGACTACAGGTTCGGGCTCATAAGCGGACCGTCCGTGTAGGAACCCGACAGTCATAGGGCTTCCCTCTCAGATTCGTACTCCCCGCCCCTCGCGCGACCTCCATGACCAGGGTACCGCGGCGAGGATGCGGCGGGGCCGGGTCTACGCCTGCCGCCGCTTGTTGGGCCACACTTGGCTCTTCGTCTTATGGCGCCGCTCGACGCAGCCCTGCAGGGTCAACTCCGCGAAGTCTTCGCGCGGCTCCTCGTTGACGCTCGGGCGACGGCTAGGCCGAGGAAGACCGGGCCGAGTGAGGTCGACTTTATTGAGAACTTCCATGCGCTCGTGGCCGCGAATCTCAAGGATGCGGTTGCGCGACGCATTGCCGGCTCTGGTCTGTCGCTCTCGGTGAAAGTGGAGACGGCACTGGTTCATGGCTCTCCATTCCA
Source organism: uncultured Solirubrobacterales bacterium (assembly GCA_963717495.1). Classification (GTDB taxonomy): domain Bacteria; phylum Actinomycetota; class Thermoleophilia; order Solirubrobacterales; family 70-9; genus VAYN01. The sequence goes on from OY970339.1 coordinate 47,797, forward strand.
GGTTCGACCGCAATGGCGTCATGGGAGCAAGCCGACGATCGAGATCGGGGACCTCATGCTCGTAGGCGAGAGGTACGACAGGGAATCGCACGAAGGGCCGACGCAGAGGCAGGCGCTTCTCTTGCAGATGAAGGTCGGTAAGCCGAAGCTGCGAGCGCGTCCGGATGGTGGGCCCACCCGCCAGGCCGCCCTTTTCGCTGAGTGGCCACCGATCCACTGGGTCTCTTCAGCAATGGCGAGCTTGCCGGGGCCGTTTCCCCGTATCCCGAATCCAGGTCCCTGCGACGCGGCCCAGTTCGGCATTGTGCCTCCAAGCTCCACTTCCTTTGAAGCCCTGCCGTTGGAATTGCGTGGGCGGAAAATCTGGTTCGGCGAAGCCCGCGATCTGGCTGGAGAGTTAGCGCGGACGGTGAGGCTCGACCTCGGAGTTGACGCGACCCCAGACGGCAGCAACGGCTGGCCGCGCATCGTCCAGGACATCCTTCAATTCGCGCCCATGAAGACGTTCCGTGCCTCCGCCAAGTCGAAGGCACCGAGCACGTTCACCCAAGGGCATCGAGAACTTGGTGCTTCCCGGGGGCGCTTCCTGGTCATCAGGGTTGGGGTCGCAGACCAGGGGGTTCTGGACTAAATATTTGAAGGAGTTCTGTCCTCTGGCGAGCTTAGGGTCGTGCTCTGCCGTGAGTCCAACTGCCGCCATCATTCAGGGTTTCTTCGTTGGACTATCGGCGGCGACCATCCTCGCATTTGGCTGGACTTGGGAGGCGGTTGGACTGCTAGCGGGGGCTGCGCTCTTGGTTCTTGTTCCGTATCTAATGGGGCGCGCTGCACGCGGGGGGGCAACGGACAAACAGGGTCCGGGAGCACTTGAGACGGAGGCCCACGCCAGGATCGGCGTAGGCCTCCTGCTCCTCGTCGTCCCCATGCTCATCGTTGTCCTATTCCCAGGCGCGGGATTCATTGACGTAACGGAGAGCAGTCACCGCGCCGTGGTGCTGGCAATGCTCATGATCGCGACGGTCATGTCCTACCTCGTCTTCATCTCGACGCTGACTGACTGGTTCTACGTGCTCCCAAATCTCCGCGGCGGACGCGGGACGATCTGCGCGACTTCGCTAGAGGGGACGTGGCGCGGGGTGACGCGAGTCTGGCTGTTGCACAGAGCCGTTGCGACGCTTGGAGCGATAGCTGGCATTACGGCGCTAGTCGCCCTTGCAGCCAATAGCTGGGTCCGGCCGCTTGACGAGGTCGTCGCTGGGGTCATCGCGGGAGTGGCGACGATTACCGCCGGCTACTACCTGACGCGGGCGGCGCCGCTGCTAGCGATTGCGATCAACCCGCCGGTCCAGGTGGGGGACGTAATCGAGATCGCCGAGGAGTTCAGCGTCCACAGACCCGAAGACCTGCGCGAGTACTTCGTCGTCGATGTAGCACTAGAGGGTGTGAAATTGCTGCAAGTGCAGCAGGGCGACCGGGTCCTTCGGGACGGTCCGGACGCACGGCGCACCCATGACCGGACGGTGGATGTCATGGAAATTTCGAAGCTCCTGCGAGGGCGGCGGGCGGTGAGACCTTGCCGGGAGGGATGTCAGCACTTCACCGAGCACTGTGCATGTGATTTGGCGTGGCTGCCGATGGCCGACGCGGCTTCCGCCGCTGGAGCGCCGGAAGCCGCGTGAGCGACGGCAGCCTGAGGGTCGGGATCGTGTATGACGACACCATCGACTGCTTCGGCGGCATCCCGCTCTACGTGACCACTCTCGGCAAGGCGCTGGCGCGACAGGGCCATTGGGTCGAGTATCTGGTCGGTGACTGCGCGGTGGCTGGGGTCGATGGTGCCGCAGTCCACTCCCTCGCCCGTAACGTTAGGGTCCGCTTCAACGGCAACGCTCTCACGATGCCGGTATGGAGCCGGGGAAGAGAACTTCGTGATGCACTCGAGGCCGGTCGCTACGATGTCCTCCACGTCCAGGTTCCGTACTCGCCGTTGATGGCGGGCCGCCTGGTGACCCAGGCCGATTGCCGTTGTGCGGTGGTGGGCACCTACCACGTCGCTTCGGACCGAGTGTTGCCCCGGACGGGAGCGCGGCTGTTGCGGATGCTGAAGCTGCGCTCGGCGCCGAGGTTCGACGAGATCGTTAGCGTCAGCCAGGTCGCCGCCGAGTTCGCCGCCACCTGCTCAGGAATGGAGGCGAGCCGGATCGTTCCGAACATGCTTGACCTCGCGACCATCCCGCAGGGCCTCGCTGGCTCCTGGGATGACCCTGCCGACATCGTTTTCGTCGGGCGCCTGGTTCCACGCAAGGGCGTGAGACAGTTGATCGACGCGATCGCTTGGCTTGACGAGCGGCACGAGCGGCCGATCCGAGTGGCGATCGTCGGCGACGGCCCCTTGCGCCGGAAGATGCAGTGCCGCGTCGATGATGCTGGTCTCTCCGATCGAATCGCGTTTCTCGGCGCCATTGACGACCAGCGAAAGCTCGCTTTACTCTCGCGGGCAAAGATCGCCTGCTTCCCCTCGCTCTTCGGCGAGAGCTTCGGCCTCGTCATTCTTGAGGCCCTGGCCGCTGGGGCCGATGCGGTGGTAGCAGGGAGCAACCCCGGCTACCGGGAGCTCCTTGGAGAAGCCGGCGGCCTCGTCGATCCCGGCAATACTTCGGCCTTTGCCCATAAGTTGGGGCAGTTGCTCGACAACGTCGGCTCACGGCGGAGGCTTGGAGAGCGCCAGCGGCGCCTGCTCGCTAGGTACGACTCCGATCTGGTCGTAGAGGCGATCCTCGATGTCTACCGCGGGGCGTTGCAGCGTAGGCGGGGGCCGGTCCCACCTCTTCTGAGGTCGCCAAACAGGGCGCTCGATGTCGCTGCGTGAGCATGTGCTCAGCCGCCTCGCCACCCTGGCGCCAAACCGCAAGTTCGCGGCGACCGGGCTCCTAGCCGCTGAGGCGGGTCTTGTGCTGCCGGTCGACGAGAGCGCCTTCGTTCAATCGAACGCCGCCTTCGTCTGGTCCTACTACCTGCAGTTGGCGCGCCTCGCTTCGCGGCGCGGCAGGAAGCGCGTTTACGACCGGATCGTGCCTCAAGGTGAGGAGCACTTAAAGACGGCTGCGGAGCAAGGCAAGGGAATCATCCTTCTCTCGGTGCACCTCGGTGACTTCGATGCAGGGGGCGGTTGGCTGGCGGACCGGCAGGCGATCACGCCGGTTGTGGTCGCTCAGCCCCTGCGACCGCGCTGGCGACAGGCTCTCTTCTCCCTGGTTCGCAGCCGCTGCGGAGTTCTGCTTCGCGAGGCAGGCACTACGAGCCTTGAAAAGCTCGATCGCGACCTTCGCCGTCGCCGCGCTGTTTTGGTGATGCTCGATCGCCGGCCGCCCGGTCCGACCTCGCCATCGCGAATCCTCGACAAACCAGCGGTTGCGCCGCTCGCGGTGAGCCTTCTCGCGGCGAGCAGCCAAGCGCCAATGCTGCCAGCAGCCACCTGGCGCGGAAGCGGGGGAGAGCTGATTGCATGGTTCGGTGAGCCCTTCACGACCGCCGATCCCTTACAGGCGATGGCGCATATCTCAAAGGTCGCCGAACAACTGGGCCACCTTATTCGCATCCATCCGGAGCAATGGCATGTGCCGGCTGATTTGAGCGAGATGGCGTGGGTTTCGTCTGAGCTGCGACCAAAATGCGCCGAAGTACCTGTTGGGTTAAGTGTGTGGGATCTGAGGTGCCAGCCTGATGCTGGGGCAACAAGCACTACAGACTCCAGCCGATCTCAGCCGATCTCGATCGGGCGGAAACCGCACTAGCTAGGACGCGCCCCACGTAGCCCAGCAGGCCCCCCGGCTCGGGCTCATAATCAGACGTCCCTGTGGGAACCCGAAGGTCGTAGGCCGCTCCTCTGATCCGTGTTCCCCCACCCCTCGCGCGACGCTCGGCGATCAGGGTGGTGCGGGGACGCCTGGGTTGGTCCCGGGCGGTGATCTGCCCATTCCGCCTGCGGCAGGGCCGCTCTATCGGATGCACACGGCCGACCTGCGGGGAAGCCTTCGATACCCAAACATGAATCCCGGACTAGCCTCTCGCTATGCAGTCGAACTCGGAGAGTTCTGCCCCGGCATCGGGATCTTGGTCGGCCATGGTAGGTCAAACCGTGTTGCTGCTCGCAGGGATTGCGTCGTGGGCGATCGCCCTTGCGCTGGCTTTGCTTGAAAATTCAGACGTTGTTGCGGCAGCCTTTGCGCCGATCGGGATGCTGCTCATTGCGGCCGCCACTCTCTTCCCGCGCCTGCGCGAGCTTGGCCCTCAGGGAGTCAAGGTGGACCCATCTGAGGCCGTTCGCGCGCTAGGCGAACTGCTTCCTCCTCCACCCGACGGTGCGTCACCAGCAGGAGAGCGCGCCCGAGTCTTCCAAGCGATCGAGAGCTATCTTGACGCCCTTCAATTTCGTCCGAGTGACTCGGCCTCGAGTGCCCCAACGATGATCTCCATCGACCCGCTGCAAATCGGGGTTCTCCGCTATCAGCGGGGCACCATCCTCGAAGCCAGGGCAATTGAGTGGCTTGTGAAAGAAGGATTCGAGCAGCAAAGGGCACCCCTGGATGCTGGTGTTGACCTGATCGGGCGACGCCCTAGCGATGGGGCGGTAGCCGCCGCCTTGTTGCTGCCGGAACATAGGTTGTTGGGGCCGGAGGATTCTTTCGAGATCGCAAAATCATGGGCTGCCGAGCACCTACGGCCGGTTCGCGCCTTCTATCCGATCTGGTTCACGGACGCGGACTATGGTCGGCATCTCGAGAAACTCGCAGAACGCGGGATTGGGGTCCTTTACCTCGATCCGGAGCGCCAAACGCTCGAACAACTCGTGGCGCCTGTAGATGGGGGAGGGACTGGGTTCTGAGTACTCGCTCGTCGAACTGCCGCGCGGAAGAGGTCGATCGCTGGGGCAACAATGGGGCAACATCCCCCACAGATTCCAGCCGACCCCAGCCGATCTCGATCTCGCGAAAACCGCTTGAAACCGTGTTCCACGCAGTCCAGCCGATCTCAAGGTTCGGGCTCATAATCGGACTGTCCTTGTAGGAACCCGACAGTCACTTCCGAGTTCTCGGTTAAACGATCCGTCCTTCTGCGAACGAATCGGCCCGGGTGGCAAACAGGAAGCCGATTAACCAGAGCCTACCGAAGGTTAATCTGCCATTTCGAGATCGTTTCGGCATCTGGTCGGCGACCTGGCCGGCAAAGGTTGAATCTGACGCGGCGTCATCGTCTAGCGTCGCGCACATGGAAGAAGACGGGATCCAGGAACTGCCGATCGGCGAGGTCGCGGACGCGATGGGCGTGACCATCCGAACGATTCGCCACTACGAGGCGGTCGGACTGCTCGGTCCGGCTGAACGATCGTATGGCGGCCATCGTCGCTACGGCGAGGGCGATGTCGCGCAACTGCGCCGCATCGTCGCTCTGCGTCGATGCGGATTCGGCCTTGAGGCGATCCGCCGCCTCTTGGATGCCTCCTCTCGCGACGATGCCCTTGCCGTGGCCGAGCGCCAACTGGAGCGGGCTGAGGTCGAGCTGGACGTTGCTCGCCGCCTTCACGTCAGGGTGCGGCGGTTCGCGGGCCTGCTCGAAAGCTCCCAAGACGAATCGATCGACAAGCTGATCGCAGAAATGGAGACAGAGAAGATGAACGTGAACCTGGACCGGATCTCAACGGGGCTCGGCGACTCAGGCGATACCGACCTTGCCGACGGCACGCGCGTCCCAAAGGTCGACCCTGTTCTCGCGGCAGTTGGCGCCACCGAAGAGCTTGGGGCCGAGATTGGCCTGGCCCTGGCTGAAGCGGAGCTGTCTGATCGTCACCGCGCCTGGTTGGAGCGCGTGGCGAACGACCTCTTTGATATCGGCTCCGATCTGTCCTCGCCGCCCAGCGACAGCGACGGCCGTCCGCGGGTCGGTGCCGAGTACGTCGAGTGGCTGGAAGAAGTGTCCGCCGAGGCCAATGAAGGGCTGAGCGCGATCGACACCTTCATCGCTTGGTTCGAGTCGCCGGCTGCCTCGCGTCTTAATGTCTGTCGTACCGTCTGTCGCCGCGCGGAGCGGAGCTTTTTCGCCGTAGAGGATGCCAATCCCCAGGTTGGGCGTTATATGAACCGCCTCTCCGATTTCCTCTTCATCCTCGCTCGCGCCGAAGCGGCCGGCGGGGAGGTGGGCTGGCGACCGGGCGGCGGAGCAGACCTCGTTAAGGGCTGAGGGCTTACCCCCGCCCTCGGCGGGCTCCGAGGGCGTTTGCGACTAGGTTCGTGGCGAGCTCGGGGCACGATGCGAAGTGGAGATGCACATAGCTGGCGGCAATGCTTCCTTGCAAGAAGCCCTCGCTCCGGGCTCGACCGCGGCTGGGGGTCAGCTCGAAGAGCGTCGGCGTTAGCTCGCCTCCGACGATCCGGGACTGGTGGAACTCCTGGCCGCGCGCCACGATTCCCGCTGGGCCGAGCGGGGAATCCAGTCGCGTCCGCGCCTCGACGTAAGAGATCGCCAGGTACGTCGAGTCCATGCGCGTTTCGAGCGGGAGCAGGCCGCTCATTGCGTGCCGCGCCCCATCGAAGGCGGTGAGGGAGCGACCCAGATAGAGGAGGCCGCCGCACTCGGCGTATATCGGCACGCCCTGCGTGGCCTTCTGCCGCAGGTCTGCCGCCAGGGACGTGTTGGCCGACAGCTCTGCCGCGAAACTCTCTGGATAGCCGCCGCCTATGTAGACCGCATCGACATCATCGGGCAGCGCCGAATCCTGGGTGGGCCTAAAGGGCACCAGCTCGAAGCCGGCCTCTGCGAGCAGGCGCAGGTTTTCCTCGTAGTAGAAGCAGAAAGCCGCGTCTCGGGCCAACGCCAGCCGGGTCCGGGGGCGAGGGCACGCAGGCGGGTCGCTTGTGGCTGTCACCGGCCGATCTCGTGGCATCGACGCGCCCGCGATCGCAGCGATCCGCTCGAGGTCGAGTCCCGTTCCCGCCCGAAGTTGAGCTTGCTCTCGTAGCTTCACGTCTCCCTGATTCTCGGTGGCGGTTAGAAGCCCGAGATGCCGTTCGGGGATATCGAGCGCGTCCTCGCGTTGGATCGTCCCGACGACGAGCTCTCGCTGCTCCTCAGTAAGCGCGGCGGAGATCATCTCGCCGTGCGCGGCGCTGCCGACCCGGTTGAGGACGCAGCCTGCGATTCGCACATCGGGATCGAACTCCCGCAGGCCGAGCAGGATCGCCGGCGGTGCGGGTCATCCCATATGCATCGAGGACGACCAGGACCGGCAGGCCGAGCAGCTTCGCGACCGCGGCGGCGCTGCCGCTCTCGCTCCCGTCCTCACCGTCGTAGAGGGCGCCCATCGCCTCGACCACCGCGATGTCGGCATCCCTCGACCAGCGGCGAAAGGAGCGGCTCACTCCCTCGTCCCCCATCATCCAGAGGTCGAGGTTGACCGTCGGGCGTCCCGCCGCCTCGGCCAGATATGCGGGGTCGATGAAGTCGGGGCCCAGCTTGAATGGTTGCACCTGTAGGCCCAGGCGACGCAGGCCTCGGATGATCGAGGCGGTAGCCGTCGTCTTGCCAGCGCCGCTGTGGGTTGCCGAGACGATTACGGCGGGGATCGGGTGGGCGCTCATAGTCGCTGTGATCTATACAAGCTGCACGACCTGAGCGGCGTAGGAGCGAAGGTCACGCCCCCGCGGCTCTGCGCACTCCCGCCGAAGCCGGCTGAGAGGTCGGTTTGCCGGGCGTGCCGGTCGGCCGGGGCGCTGACAACGGTCCGGTTGTCACAGATTTGGCCCAAGACAGAGGAACAGGTATGGACCCTTTCGAAGACCGCACCGACGAGGATCTGCTGGAGGCCACCCGCCGCGATCCGGAGGCCTTTGGGGCGTTCTACCGTCGCCACGAGCGAGCAATGCTCGTCTACTACCTTCGTCACACCGGCTCGGCGGAGGTCGCAGCCGATCTCACCGCCGAGGCCTTCGCCGCCGCCCTCGGTTCGTCACGGCGGTTCAAGCCGGGCAAGACTCCGGCGGTCGCCTGGCTCTATGGAATCGCCAAGAACAAGCTCGCCGCCAGCCGCGCCCGCGGCCGGGTTGAGGAAGGGGCGCGGCAGCGCATATCCGCTGAACCCCTGGTCCTCACTGACGAGGCGATCGAGCGGGTTGAGGAGCTGGCCGACGCAGAGCGCCAGGCAGAGGTGATGTGCGACCTGCTGGGACGGCTGCCTCCCGACCAGGGTGAGGCGGTCCGCTCGCGTGTCCTCGAAGAACGCGACTACGGAGAGATCGCCGAAGAGCTCGAGTGCTCGCAGGCGGTCGTCCGCCAGCGTGTCTCGCGCGCCCTGCAATCGCTGCGCCGTGATCTCCAAGGGAAGGAGCAACCATGACTGGCAAGACTGAACCTCGTTTGCCCGAACCGGCCGTCCTGCCGGGCTTGGAGCAGCTTCTGGTCCGCGCCGCGCGGCGCGGTGCCGCACCGCGTCGCCGGATTCGGCGACGGTGGTTCCTCATCGCCGCCGCGGCCGCTCTGGTGCTCGCAGCGGGCGCCGCGGCGGCGACCGGGCTGCTCCCGATCGCCGAAGGCGACACCGACCGCGGGACCTACACGGTCGAGCCCGTTTCGATCTCCGGTCTTGCCGGAATCGACCCCTCCGCCGGGCAGGTGTGCCTGCAACTGCGCCTTGAGGATCGGGGGCCCTCCTATGGCTGCGGAGATGCCCCCACCTCATCGCAGCCGTTCGGGCTGCTCGTCGCCGATCCACTGGCGGAAGGGTCCGGCGAACGCGTGGTCTACGGGCTGGTCGAGGATGAGATCGCCCGCATCAGCGTCCTCGGCGAGGAGGGTGAGCGCACGGAAAGCGCCACTGATCCGCAGGCGGGTCTGCCCGGCCGATTCTTCGCCCTCGTTGTCCCCCATCTTGGCCGAATCGAGATCGTCGGCTACGACGAAAATGGGCGGGAACGGGCGCGAATCGGCAGTCGAGCGCGCCCGAGCCATCCGCCGAGGTCTCGAGCGGAGGCACAGGCCCAGGGGGACCCGGCAGGATTCGCGCCGACGGTCCCGACCCCGAGCACCTACCTCTATCGAGGGAAGACCATCACGGAAGCCGAAGCAATGCGGATGCAGCTCGCGTGCCTGCAGGAACGAACGCGGTTTCGTTGCTACGACTCGGCTTCCGAAGCCGAGTCGAGCCGACCGACCCCCTCTGGCGAATAATCAGAGTTGAGGCCGCAGTTCGCGGGGCGGGCCTTGCGGCGAAATCGTGTTTGAGCTGCGCGATGGAGCTGAGATCACGTTGTGCTGCCGTCGACGTGCCGAGCTCAGCCAAACCGAGTTGGGCGCACGAGCCTCACTGTCGCGACAGGCGATCGGTCTGATCGAGCTCGGACAGCGAAAGCCTGACGAGATGGCACAGAAAGCCGCCGTTCAGAGATCGCACGAGGCGTCGAGAGGCTCGCAACACTGCTCCAGCGTGCTGAACATCTTGCCAGCCTTGCAAGGTTTTTCAGTCTTCCCGCCACTAGAGCAGTAGTGGACACTGAGCCAAGAGAAACACGAGAACTCGTCGCCCACCAGGTGCGGGGCTTTCTTGCGGGCGATGGCGACGCGGCCGAGCCGCTGGCCCGCCGTGCGCTTCGCCTGTCCCTGCGCACCGCATCTGCCTTGATGCGAAGTCGGGAGGACGCCGCGGACGTTGCCCAGGAGGTTGCCGTAGACGCCCTGGGCTCGCTGGGAAAGCTCCGCGACCCCGAAGCCTTCGATGCCTGGGTGCATCGGATAACCGTGCGTCACGCGATGCGCCGGTTGAAGAAGGGGCGAAGCATGCGGAATGTCGAGGCGCCGCTCGTGCTCCTGGACGAGGAAGGCCTCCGTGGGGCGATCCCAGACAGCGACATCGACTCCAGGCTCGCCGCGCGGCATGCGCTGGTCGGAGCCCTCTCGCGACTGCCGGCGAGGCAACGCATGGCGCTTGCCCTTCGCTACGTCCACGACCTTCCCGACGCCGAGATCGCCGCCGCCCTCGGCTGCCGGGTGGGCACCGTCCACGCTCTTTTATCTCGCGGCCGCAAATCGCTTCGTGCGGATCACCAACTCGTCGAGCTTACGTTCGACCTAAAGGAAGGTTGACCATGCTCTCCCATGATGATGAGGCTCTCGCTAGAGCAGCCTTCGCGCCGGTTCGGGGTATGGAGCCGGATGAGAACCTCGTAGCCCGCGTGGTCGCACAAGCGAGCCAAAGGAAGAAGCCATCGCGGCGTTTCGCCCTGGCACCCGCGCGACCACGCTTCGCCCTGCAGGCGCTCGCGGCGCTGGTACTTCTCGGGGTGGGCCTCTACTCGGTGCCGCCCACCCGGGCGGCGATCGAAGGAGCGGGGGAAAGCGTCGGCGGCGTCTTCTCCGGTTGGCTCGGCGGCGACTCCGCCGAGGCCCCCGGAAAGCCGCTCGAGGCCGCCGGAGCGGAAAGGCTGCCCCCAGGTTTCGAGTATCTCAAGGACCCCCACGACGCCAAGGAACCGCGGGTGATCGCCGAAGCCGGCGGCTACAAGCTCTATTCCTACATCGGCTCCTCTGGCAGCCTGAATTTCCTCTTCGGCGACACCGGTTTCGGCATGGGCTTCGAAAGCGCGGCGGAACTCGGCGACGCCCCGTTGTATGTCCTCGGTCCAGGGGCAATGCAGCACGCCGACTCTCAGGGCCACGTCCCACTGTTCGGCATCGCGGCTCAATCGGTGAGCACTGTCGAACTCACCTACACCTCCGGGCCGCCGCTCCGGGTTTCTGGGGTCGACGGCGGCTTCGTCTTGCTCGCGGAGCCAAGCTGCGGACCAACTGAAGTGATCGCCCTCGATGCAAGCGGAAAGGAGATCGGTCGACAACTGGTTGATGACTCGCCTCACCCAGGGCCGCGGATCGAATGGGACGGCTATGCGTTACCAGGGAGCCCCGAACCCTGAGCCTACTCAGGGCACGTCCATAGCTGCATCTTTGACGCTCGTCCGAACAGGGGCCGCCGGCTCGGCAGTCGCGATTCGCGTGCAGGTCGGGCAGACGGGCCTCGGAGACCGAGATCGGCAAGCTCATAGGGCAACAAATGGGGCAACAGTCGCCACGGATTCCAGCCGATTCCAGCCGACCTCGATTTCGCTAAAGCCGCTTGAAACCGTGCCCCACATAGCCCAGCGGGGTCTCAGGTTCGGGCTCATAAGCGGACTGTCCGCGTAGGAAACCGACGGTCACAGGACCGCCTCCGGGGGCCTGTGCTTCAGCTTTCCCGTCGGGTGGCGCAAATCCGTAGTCAGGTTCGATGAGAGGCGGCGGCCGTTCAGCGCGCCCGCCAGCGCTCCACTCTGAACCGCAATGTCGCGGCCGGACCGCGGAGGCCGGTCGAGCCGACAGCGCGGACACGCAGCGTGTGATGGCCGACCGCTACCCAGTAGCGCAAGGGCGAGTGGCAGCGCCGCCAAGGTCCGCGGTCGCGCTTGCATTCGAAGCCCCTGGCGCCGTCGCGGGAGTAGAAGCGGAAGCGGGCCTTGAAGTGGCGATGGCGGGTGACGGCCGATTTCCAGAAGCCCTCCGCGAACACCAGGTGCGTCCGGGGACGCTTCCGGGCCGCCTTGCTCGGCGCGTTAGAGAGTGCTGGCGACGCGAAAGGATCGGTGGCGGTGAAGATCCGGCTGTTGGCGCCGACCAGGACGCAGAGCGAGGGCGACGGGCAGGAGGCGCCCCAGAGTGCGTTTTTCACGAACTGTCCGTGGTCGGAGGGTTCGGCTTCGAAGGGAACAAGGTTCTCGAAGGTCCAGGCCGTCGGGCCGCCGTCGGGGTTGGTCGAGGTTAAGACATCGCCGTTGTTATCAACCGCGACGCAGTTCGTCGTCGTCACGCAGGTGACGCCGGTGATCTGCACCGAGCCTCCGGCGTTCGTCTCGGTGAAGTTACGGCCGGCCGGGTCGGTCGAGGTGAGGATGTTGCCGCCGCCATCCCCGGTCGCGCAAAGGAACGCCGTCACGCAGGAGACCCCTTCGAGGTCCCGCTGTGTCGGCGAGCCGACCTCACGCCAGAACCCCGCCCCGCCAGTCGGGTCGGCCGAGACGAAGATTCGCCCGCCTTTGGCGACAGCGACGCACACGGAAGTCGTGGTGCAGGAGACAGCGCGAAGGTCAGGCGAGCCGCCGAGCTGATCCGACTGCCACTGCCCCGCGGCCGGCGAGGTCGTGGTGAAGACCCTGCCGCCTGCAGAGCCGTTGCCGCCGGACACCGCGACGCAAAGGGAGGTGGAGGGACACGACACGCCGGTCAGATGCGCTGCGCCCGGGCCTTTGTATGGGTTGCCGATCGACCAGCGACCGGCGGTTGGGTCGGCGGATACATATACGGAGCCTTCGTAGCCAACCGCGACACAGAGGCTTTCGGTGGCGCAGGAGACGCCATCGAGCGAGCCGCGCGGGAACGAGCATGAGGCGGGAGGCACTTCTTCTTCGAGGCAGCTCTGCTTTGGTTCGGCGTACGTCGGATAGCTGACGCGCCAGCTATCCCTGCCGCCGGTCGGCGACTGCGAGACCGCGACGGTGTCAAGTGCGCCGACCGCGATACAGAGCTTTTCGCTCGGGCAGGAGACGCCGCTAAGCGGCACCTGATCGGCATAGCCGCCTTCGAGCTGTTTCGCCGGCAGTTGCATCACACTCCACTTCGAGGCTGCGGTCGATCCTGCGGGCAGCGCCAGGGTTGCGAGGACGACGACGATCGTCGCGACGATCAGGGGCCGCGTCCCGCATCGCCGTCGCCCGCTCTCGCCCCGCCCGCTCATTCGTTTCCATTCTTAGCAGCCCGCCCCTGATCGCGTCCGCCCATCGCTGAGGGAATGAGCGATCTCGTTACCGCAGTTCGACGAGTCACTTCTGCCCGCGAACCCAATTCGCCGCTTCGGACAATCCAGACTATGGGGCAAACGATGCTCGACTCCGACGTGATCCACGGTTCGATCTCTGAACCCGCCCGCTTCGCCCTGATCTTCGACCGCCATTTCGGCGTCATCCACTCCTACGCGTGCCGCCGGGTTGGCAGGTCGACTGCCGAGGAGATCGCATCCCAGACCTTCCTCGTAGCCTTCGACCGCCGGGCCCAATACGACGCCTCCCGCGCCAGCGCCCGACCTTGGTTGTTCGGCATCGCCACCAATCTGATCCACGAAAAGCGCCGTCAGGAAGAACGTCAGTTCCGCGCCTATGCAAGGGCCGCAGATGTCGGCCAGGGCGATCACCTTGAGGGGGCTGAGAATCGCGCCGATGCAGTTCGCTTGCGGCCGCAGCTCGTCGCGTCGCTCGTAGCGCTTCCCAAGGAGGAGGCCGACGCCCTGCTCCTCTTCGCCCTGGCTGAACTCAGCTACGAGGAGGTCGCTGACGCGCTGGAACTTCCGACCGGCACCGTGAAGTCTCGGTTGTACCGGGCCCGCAGGAGGATTCGCGAACAACTTCGCCTTCCTCGGACAAGCAGGGAAGAGACGCCAATCGCAAACTTGGAGGTTGACCATGGATGAGATCGTTCTGATCCGCGCTCTCGCTTCGGACGCCGACAGTTCCGATGCCTCTGCTCGTGTTGCCGCCCGGCAGGCGCTCGACGCCAGGATCGAACTTGCCTCCTCTACGGCACCGCCTAAGCGACATCCCGCCCCTCGGCGACGTCTCCTTGCCCTCGCTGGAGCACTGGCGCTGGCGCTAACGGGTTTGGTTGTCTTCTTTGCGGTCGGCGATGCCTCGCGCTCACCGCAGCCAGCCTACGGAGCCGAGCTCGTCCGCTTCGCCGAGTCGACCCCATTGCTGTTGCTGGAAAGCCCGAATTGGCACGTCCGAAATGTCGTTCAATGGCAGCAGGGTTCGGGGAGCATGGAATTTGGCCCCGGGTCTCCGGGCCCCGCCGAAGCCCACCCCTCTCGCCGCGAAATCATCAACGGCGAAGCCCGGGTCCGGATAGGTCAGCGGACGGTGAAACTGAACTGGGCTTCTTGGCACCCCTCCGCGGGAGCCCGTGGATGGCTGAGGTCGTACGAATCCCATGGCTTCACGGCCACGGCGCCGGTGCTGGGGACCGTCGCACATGTCGATACGAAGGTTCAACGCCCCGTTTTTGGCGCAACCGGTCGCCTCTGGTGGATGATCGCCATTTGGAGGGAAGGAGACCGCGTGCTTTCGCTCAGCGCCTGGGTTCCCAATCTCGCGGCTTTCCGCGAGCGGCTCAGTTGGCTGCGAAAGGTGGACGCTCAAACTTGGCTCGACGCCATGCCCCAAAGGGTCGTCAAGGCTGCCGACTATGGAGCAGAAATGCGCGAAATGCTTCAAAGATTGCCCCTCCCCGCTGGGTTTGATCCGTCGACAATTCCCGACCGCCGCGTGACCACCAATCGCTACTCGGTGGGCAAGGCCGTCGGGGGAGCAGTCGCTTGCGCATGGTTCAGCCGCTGGTTTGACGCTCACGCCGATCAGGATGTCGATGCAGCCAAGGAAGCGCGACGTGTCCTCCTGCGGTCCAGTTCGTGGCCCGTATTTCGGCGTATTCGCACCGAAGGCTCATATCCGCAACTGGTTGTCGAATTTGCCGAAGCGCTGTCGAGCGGGCGTTGGGGCCCTAACAGGCCACTGCGCCAAGTGATCAACAGCGGATGTACGGAGATCGGGTTCCCCCTGAGCCCCTGACGGGACGCGCCGTAGCCTGGGAGTTCTCATTTTTAGTGCTGCGGGGGCCGTAGCGAGCCCGCTCTCGCAACGCTGAGCCCGAGCCGGACACCTATATAGATAGATGGCCCCGAGCCCGATCGAGAAAAAGGCAGCCCTCGGCGAAGAGCTCGCCAAGGTGCGCCTCGGCAGGCTTTATCGCGAGCAGGCAAGGGCGATCCTTGCGTACGCGCTGCGACGGGTGAAGAATCCCGAGGACGCCTCCGATGTCGTTGCGGAGACCTTCTTGGTGGCCTGGCGGCGCCTCGATGAGGTCCCGCTCGGCCGCGGAGAGAGGCTCTGGCTCTACGCGGTTGCGCGTCGCGTAGCCGCGAATATCCGTCGCGCCGAAGGGCGTCGAACGCGGCTGTCGGAACGCCTGGCCGAAACGCTGCCCACCGAGCTGGCGAACCCCCCAGAGCCGGGCGGAGAAGCAGCAGGGGCGCTGCGGGCGATGGCTGGCCTTGGCGACGAAGAGCGCGAGTTGCTCTTGCTCGTCACATGGGATGAGCTCTCCCCAAGCGAAGCGGCGAAGGTTCTCGGACTCACGCAGCTAGCCGCTCGCAGCCGCCTGCACCGCGCCCGGCGCAGGCTACGGGGACTGCTGGAGGAGCATGAATCTGGGGCGCTCTGCGGCCCGCAACTCGACACGGAGGAGGCAGGATGAAAGCGCGTGGACCCGAGACCTCGCTCGTCGCGGCCGATCCGGTCAAGCAACACCTGCTGGACCAAGTCGACCTCAAGGCACTGGAAATCGAGTTGCTCGCCGATCTGGAGGACGAGCAGCCGGCTCCTTCGCCGCTTGCGGCCGAGGGGCCCCGCCGGGTGGGGAGGCTCGCACTTGCCACGGGCATCGCGGTTCTCATCGCGGTTACGGCGGTTGTGATCCTGGCAGGTGGCAGCTCCCAGCGCGCGTCCCGCGCCTACGGCGCGGAGCTTGTTCGCTTCGCCGAATCAACCCCCCTTCTGCTGCTCGAAGGCCCGGGCTGGCGCGTTCAGGATCTGAACGAGTACAAAAGCCGCGAAGGGACCCAAGGGTTTATGGAATTCGTCACTGGCAAGCCGGTCCCCGACGAAACGTTCCGCGTTACCGTCGGCAAGAACGGCGTTTTGCAGGAGGAGGCCGGAATGCTGCCCGCGGCCGTTCGTCAGCGCAAGGTGGAGCTGAGCTGGCACTCCGGCAAGGTCGAAGTCCCGGTGACGGTGCCTCATCCCGTACGGCTGCCTGTGCTCGGCACGACCGCCCGTGTCAACACCCACGCCGATCGAATCATCAGCACAACGAAAGCAGGAAAGCAGGTCATCGAACCTGGCAAACCGGGCGACCGGCAGATGGCCGCCATCTGGACGGAAGACGGCTACGTCCTCGAACTGCGTGCCGCTGTGCCCGACCTGGCTGCCTTCGCAGAGCGGCTCGGCTGGCTGGCCAAGGTGGACTCTCAGACTTGGCTCGACGCAATGCCCGCGAAAGTGGTCAAAGCTGCCGACCATGAAGAGGCCGTCCGCGAAATGCTGAGAGGGATCCCACTGCCCAGCACCTTCAAGCCGTCACGGATTCCCGACGAAGGGCTCACCACCGCCCGCTCTCAGCTGGCCGGCGAGGTCACCGTCACTGTCTCCTGCCTCTGGTTCCGTCAGTGGGGAGAGGCTCGTAGGGCCGGCAACCGGGCGGCGGAGCTTGAAGCCGAGAAGGCGATGGCGACCGCCCTGCGTTGGCCCGTCATGCGGCAGTTGGAAAGGGAAGGGAGGTCTAATGAAACGCTCTTGAAGCTGGTCGAGTCGATGCCGAGCGGGGTCTGGCAGTTCGGACCCCACAGGTGGCGGTTGCTGCCCAAGGCAGAAGGTCTCGGCTGCGCCCGCCTCGGAATCCCCTTGCTCCCGCGCAAGATGAAGAGGCAACGCGAACACGGAGTGCCGCCGCCTCCGCAGTGAGCCTGTAACAACCGCGGCTGATCTGACATCTAGTCCTAGATGCCCTCGATAGACAACGCGCCGGCGCCAGACATTTACCGCGACCGCTTCGAAAGCTGCTTTCGCGAGCATCACGCCCGTCTGCTCGCCTTCACGATGCGGCGGGTCTCCGGGCGCGAGGCCGCCGAAGATGTGGTCGCCGACACCTTCGCCGTGGCCTGGCGTCGCCGCGACTGCATCCCCGACAGTCCTCTGCCCTGGCTATATGCGGTCGCCACCAATGTGATCGCCGCCCAGTACCGCTTGACGCGCCGTCGCCACGACCTCGGAGCACGCCTCGTTGACGAGGCTCGCTCCGAGGTGTCGGGCGTCGATCCGACTGAGTCCCTTGCCCTACGCGAAGCCTTTTCCACCGCTTTCGCGCAGCTTGAGGAGCATGAGCGCGACGTGCTGCGGCTGGTCGCCTGGGACGGACTCGAAGTGCGTGAGGCGGCGCAGGTTCTCGGCTGCTCGCAGGGTGCCTTCCGGGTGCGCCTCCATCGCGCACGGCGCAAGCTCGCGAGGCGACTCGACGCAGCGAAACCGATCGACCAGGAAGGCCGCTCCGCAATGCCCAGGCCGGCCGAGGAGGCCCGATGATCCGCAACAGCCGAACCGATGCACTCGCCCACATGCGGGCCGCAAACCCGGCCTCCGCCGGGGAGCTCAGCAAGACGATCGGCGAGGTGGAGTTGGCGCGCGCGATGCGGCGGGCGATCGCCGTCGGCGATTCCCCGGCGCGACCAATCCCCGCTGGCGACCGTGTCGCGGTGGAGCGCGGTGCAGGCGGTCGTCACGGCCTGGTGGGGATCTTCTCGCGACACCGCTCGGCCTCGCTCGGCCTCGGCTTTGCCCTAGTTGCCGCGATGGCGATCCTGTTCGTCCTCGGCGGCGGCTCGGTCAAGCACGGTGGCCACCCGACCTACGCCGCCGCCGCGGTCAAGGTGGCCGAAGCCAACCCGCGCCTGCTCATCACCGCCCCTGGCTGGTCGATCATTCACGCCAACAGCTTCGAGGCCGAATACGGCGGACTGACCTACAAGGAGGCCGGCCATCCAGCCTCCGGTACCGATGCGTCGGGCCTGGTGATGAGCTGGGCTCCGGCGACGCTCTACCGCAGCACCCTGGGCGAACACCGACGGAAGGCAACCGTGACGAAGTCGACCGTCCTCGGACGACAGGCAACCACCTTCCACTACCGCGGGAGTCCCGCCTACGTCACCGTCCTGCCTCCGCAGGGCAACGTCTTCGTCACGCTCGCGCTCCCCGCGACCGAACACGAAGCACTACTGCGATCGCTGCGCGCGGTCAGCGTCGAACGGTGGTTGGCGGCGATGCCGCCGGAAGTGGTGCAGCCTGCGTCTCGCTCCAGCGTGATCGCGCGGATGCTCGATGGCGTGCCGCTGCCCCCCGCCTTCGACCTCGCCGGCCTGGAAACCGAAAGCCATCTCACCAGTCGCTTCGAGCTCGGCCGGACCGTCGCCGCGGCCGTCGCCTGCGGCTGGCTCGAAGGCTGGGATGCGGCGACTGGCTCGGGTGACGACGCCACGGCTGAAGCGGCAGTCGCGGCGATGAGCAGCGCTCGCCACTGGGCCGTCCTCCTTCAAATGGTCCACGAAAAGGGCTTCCGCGGCGACGTCCTGCCGGCCCGCGGCAACGGCTGGCCGTCCTACATCGTCACTGCGGCCCGCGAAATCGCCGCCGGGCACCTACGCCGCCGTCCCGCCGTCATGAGGAGGTACTACAAGGGCGTCCTCATCGGCGTTGGGACTCCGAGGAACGCCGCCCCGGCAAGCGTTCTCGGCTGTCAGCTGGGTGGCTGAGCGGTCGTCTTTTGGCCATGCAGGCGAGGCAGTGAATGGGGCCCGGCGGATCGCTGGGGCAACAAATGGGGCAACACGCCCCACAGATTCCAGCCGATCCCAGCCGATCTCGATCTCGCGAAAACCGCTTGAAACCGTGCCCCACGTAGCCCAGCAGGCCCCCTGGTTCGGGCTCATAACCCGAAGGTCGCAGGTTCGAATCCTGCCCCCGCTATAGGAGATTAGCCCCGCTAATGCGGGGCTTTTCTTTTGTTCAGAGCCCGCGTCGCTCCAATCCGTCGTCTCAATAGCGTCTTATTTTTGACTCCAGGGGCTGCGAACAAAACCGAGGGCGCGCCGTCCGCAGCCCCTCCGCTTTTCGGGGCGGATCGGCGAGGCTCCGTGCATCTGACCCCGCCCCCACACGATGTGAGCGCCCGGGGTCAGATGCACTACGCGGGATTCGGGGAAGCGGAGCGGAGCGGCTGCGAACGGCGCGGGCGGAGCAGGCCGGTAGCTGGCGGCGACTGAACGGGAGGGAAGGCAGGAAGAGAACGGGGGAGGTCGTCAGGGGGGAATGGATTAAGACTTTGGGATTCCCTGACGGCAGGCGATGGGGTATTGGAAGGCGGGGATGCAAGGAAAGCAAGTGGACGGCCTGCGCTGGATGCGCTTGCAGTCCCGTAGACAACCCACCTCGCGACGATCTCTAGGAACCGAGGTCCTTAACCGATTCGCTGTCAGCCCGGTTTCTATGAGGAGCGAGCAGTAGTTTCGATTTCGGGTTTTGCTGTTTTTGTCCTGGCTGTGCCTGTCGGCCCCTGGCATTGCGATGACCGACATGCTCGACAGACGCTGGATTCCCGACTCGGTGTCCGTGACCGTGACCGCTGATACGGCGGCTACGCTATGGGCCATGACCGACGAGGCTCTGACTCTGATCGAGGAGGCAGGCCGCCGTCTCGCGGCCGCCGCCCCTGGAGCCAAAGTGATCCTCTTTGGCTCGCGTGCCCGAGGTGAGGCCCGCCCTGACTCGGACCTCGACTTGCTCGTGATCGAGCCTGGCGAGGTCACGAAGCGACGGGCGGAGACAGCACGTCTACGACGCGAGCTTCGCGGGCTGGAAGTAGCCCTCGACGTGATCGTCGTGAGCGCCAGACACGTTGAGGAATGGGGACACTTCAAAGGCTCGATGCTGAATGTGGCCTTGACTAAGGGCCGAGTACTCGTCGAGGCCTGAGTCGCCTGCAACAATGTCCAAGCGATGAAACCTCACGCTCCAACTGCCGCACCCGCCGAGAAGGGCAAGCTGCGCTTCGGCCTGCCCGGTAGCGCCAAAGAGCGGGGCGAGAGGATTAAGACCGCGATCAAAGCCAATCGCGAGACGCTGCGCCGACTCGCGAAGTAGACATTGACGCTCTATCTGGAGCTGGGCGATTACTGCGAAATCGCTGCGGATTTACTTGGGACGAGTGCAGAGGAGATTGCGCGTCTGCCAAGAATCGCTCTGGCTGACTCCGCGCTCTCCACGCCGAGCGCAGGGTTCGGTGACCAAGACGCCTATCCGACGCTGATCGAAAAGGCAGCCGTCCTGGTAGAGCACTTGGCGCGCAACCACCCGTTGCCCGACGGCAACAAGCGCGCCGCCTTCCTATCGGTGTGGCTGTTCATGGAAGTCAACGAGCGACCCTTCGCAGGCGAGGACCCCGACACCGACGTGCCGATGGTGGAGCGAATCGCTGCGGGGGAGGCAACGCCGAATGAGATCGTTTCGTGGTTAGAGGAGCGAACCGTCGTTTCTTAAGGGCAGAGCACTCCTCGGTGTGCTGATAACCCCGCAAATACCAGCCAAGCAGACAAGAGTTTTCCCCCGAGGCCGATCCTAGGCTTCATCTATGCCTCAGGACCGGCCCGAGACCCTGGACCAAGCGCTACTTGGCGAGGCAGTTGCCCTTAAGCGCAGGATCGAGGCGCAGGTCGAGCAAGCCGAGCGTTTGCGCTTGTTAGCGGATCGAATCGATGAGCAAACTCAGCGCGACCGTGCCCTGCTTCAGCAGCTTGAGAGTGCGCTAGGTCGCTCTATCCAACTATCGATCGACGACCTCGACGGACGCCTTCGAGGGCAGCGTCTTCTCGATGTAGCGATCACACTTCTTGAGGAGCAAATGGGGCGCGGTCAAGAGATTCATTACCGAGACTGGTTTCAGCTACTCCAGAGTCATGGTTACCGAGTGGGAGGCAAAGACCCGCTTGGCACGTTCCTCGCACAGATCAATCGCGCCGAGACCGTGGAGAGCGTCGGCAAGCGCACCGGACGGTATCGCCTAAGAGCCGCATAAAAGGGGCAATGTCGGGCGATGGATGACCCTTACCGGAAATCCGTCCGCACTAGTTCTTAGGATCGTCCCTAGACGTAGTTGCTCTTTACTAACCCTATGGCAGGGGTGAGAGGCGTCTATGACAAAGGAAGACATACATACGGTTCCGCACAACGGAGTCTGGGCCAACCGGGTCGAGGGCGGGGAGCGAGTCTCCAACACCGCCAAGACGAAGGCGGAGGCCCAGGCGAAGGGTCGTGAAATGGCGCGAGAGCGTGGGGTCGAGCACCAGATCCACAATCTCGACGGCACGATCAGCGAGCGCAATGGTCCGTATCCGCCTCGGGTTGACCCACGCCGCTCGAAGGGTTGAGTCGCAATGTCAACGCAAGTAGCCCGTGACTGGGAGTCCAGGTTCACGAATTGGAAAGGCAAAGCGTCCGAAAGCGAGCAAGACCGATACGAGCGGACGTGCCGCGCAATCGATCAGGCCCTGCGTTCCAGTAGTGCGCTCGACGACTACACCTTCAAGGTGTATCCCAAGGGTTCCTATCCAAACTTCACCAACGTTGTCGCCGACAGCGATGTTGATATCGCTGTCGAGCTGACCACTTTTTTCCAAAACCGCTTCGTACACAGGGCAGAGGGATTGAGCTTGGCCGACGTTGGGATCACCCCCTACACCGGTGACGCGACGCTGGGAGGCTTCAAGGACGATGTCGAGCGAGTGCTAAAGGCCTATTTCGGGGACGGAGCTGTTGATCGCGGCAGCAAGGCGATCCGCATCGCCGAGAACACTGGCCGCCTGCCGGCGGACGTCGTTCCCTGCGTGACGGAGCGGACCTGGACCGATGTCGGTCAGTTTCACGAGGGCATCCGCTTGCAGAATGATCGGGACCTAAACGAGCGGATCGTTAACTACCCCACTCAGCACCTCGAGGAGGGCAAAAGGAAGAACACCGCCACCTCCAAACGCTACAAGCGGGTGGTGCGCATTCTCAAGCGGTTGGAGAACAAGATGGTCGCCGAGGGAGTGATCAAGGCGGTGCCGTCCTTTCTGATCGAGTCGCTGGTCTGGAACACGCCCGATCCGAAGTTCGAAGCCTCGACTTGGTCGGGGCGGGTCCAGAACGCGCTTGCCCACGCCTACAACGAAACCCGCAGCCCGGAGTGCTTTCGCTCAAACGACTGGCTTGAGGCTAATGCCCAGAAGTTCCTCTTCTACGACGGGCAGAACTGGAGCTATCAGGAGGCCCACGCCTTCGCCGCTGCAGCTTGGCAGTACATCGGCTACCCCGACTGATGCGACCCTCACGAGTGTTCATCCAGGCGCTGGTCCTGATCGTAGCCGGGGTCTACCTCGCCTCCTATCTGATCCGGGGCTTACCGACCAGCGAATTGTTCGCTCCGATCGGCGCTGCTGGCGCTGCTGCAAGCCTGTTCGTGCTCGCCTTCGATCACTTCCTCTGGCGCATTCCTAGGGTTGGCCGCAAGCTCAGCAAGCGGCCCGATATACGCGGTACCTGGCGAGGTCAGCTTGCCTCAAACTGGGAAAACCCCGAGACCGGTCAACGCGTTGATCCAGACCCCGAGGTCTACCTGGTTATCCGTCAGACGTTCTGGAGAGTGACCGCCAATTTGATCACGAAAGAGTCGAAGTCCTGTTCGACCACGGCAGCGATCGAGGACGATGGCTGCGGGCAGTATCAATTCGTCGCGCAATACAGGAACACCCCACGAGCGTCTGTCCGTGAGCGTAGCGAGGTGCATCACGGCAGCTTCAAGCTGGACATCAGCGGACAGCCAGTTGACCGGCTGGAGGGCTATTACTGGACTGATCGCAACACGATGGGCGAGCTCAGCTTTGACCGGCGCTCGTTGAAGGTGGTCGATTCGTATGCCCATGCGCAAGCCCTCAAGCTCTAGCGTGGGTTATCTAGCCAAGTCCTTCACCTCCTTTGCTGACTCGACCATCGAGACGCCGAGCGCGGTGGCGATATCGCGACTGCCGATCACCTGGGATTCGGCGGTGCGGGCACTCCAAGCTGCCCGCAGATAGCTCGCACGAGACTTGGGCCGATCTCCTTGTGTCGTGGAACGGCAGAGACTTCATCGGCGGGGCCACGCCACTTGCCGTGCTTCGTGCCGCCGATCTCGCGGCATCCGTGCGCCCTTAGGTGACGCTCAAGGTCGCGACGCTTCACGCCGCAGCGGTGAACCGGAGATGCTCGCGGTCTGACTCCGGCATTTCGCCGGCAAGCTCCTCGTCGGGAGTTAGAACGGTGCGTAGGGCGTCGAGGACGTTCTCCTTGGCTTCCTCGCGAGTGCGACCTTGGCTTATCGCGCCGGGAACCTCCAGAACCCGGGCGACGATCCAGCCCTCCTCGTCGGGATTGTCGAAGGAAATCGTGAAGTCAACCGATGCCGCCATGGAGAAACCGTAGCGCGCAACGCCGACCGAGTCGAGCGACCGCCGGCCGTGATCAGGTTCTAGCGCGACCCGCTCCCGCGATGTTCTACACATCGGTAGGCACTTAAGAACAGGCGTCGGAGACGACTTCGGACCGGCTCAACACCTGCCCCGGCGAGACGAGAAGGGCGCCGCCAGGCGCCCGCAGTTGGTCATCCTCTACAACGAGATCCGGGATAGGGCCGCGGGGCCGGTCAATCGTCGTGGCTGCGCGTGTCGGCCCCTGGCTTTGCGATGACCGACATGCTCACCAGAAGTTGTCCCCCAGGAACCATCCGATCCCGGATACCGTTCCGGTCCTATGCGCTGGCAACGAGCGAGGTTCGATGAACACGGCTGAGACCCTCGAATTTGCTCGGCGGGTAATGGACCGGGCATGGGCAGACCTTCCCCCAGCAGATCGCGATGCGCTAGAAACGATCAGAGCCGAGCAATGGGACGTAACTGAGCGGCCGCTAGGCGTCTATACGGATGAGTTGCGCCGCTCCGCTGGCTACGCGAGCTTTCCGGCCTTGGAGCTACAACGCGAGGATGCTGCGGCGGGGATCTGGATTCCCGAACTCAGGCTGGTGCTCATCAATGTCCTGCATCCGAGTTTTCAAGGTCTCGACAAAGCGAGCCTGGAGTGGGCGCTAGCTCGGGTTGCGTGGCATGAGTGGGGTCACGCTCTCGCGATTCATCGTGCGACGACCGAAGATGTGGCTAGGGGGCGCGAAATTCTTGAGTTGGTGCCCAAGCAAATGGCGGAAAACGTCCGATCTGCTGACTACCGTCAGCGCGAGTTCACCCACGAGATTGTCGCAGAGGCGTATGCGCTGCTGATGATCCGCCGTCGCCAAGGCGTCACCGGAAGGCCGCCATGGCTTGCCAAAGAGGTCTACGAGATTGTTAGGAGGGTAGTCGGATGGAGCCAATGAACTTGCCGCCCGGTTATCTCCTGCCCGAGGGGAAAACCATGAAGGACATTCTTCGCATGGATGCCGAACTGCTTGCCAGTGAGGGCCTCGATCCCAAGTGGCCTGGCTTTGACGACAAGCCGAAGGAGGGCGAAAAAGCGACGTAGCGGCAGGGCGGCCCGTTTGGCAGCCCTCTCAAGATTTGCGCCACGACCGCCAGGCGGTGCTCCGCCTGGTCGAAGAAGTCAGCAAGTGGGCGGACACCCAGCTTCACACGAGCGACTAGGTCAGATTCAGTTTTGGCACGTCCCGTTCCTCGCCGTGATGTTCTACCACCCGGTTGAGCCAAGGGAGCGAGGGGTTGATCGGTCAGGCGAGCCTCTGCGGCGGCGCGTCGCATCAGATTGCGATGATCGCCCTGATGGAGACTGCGAAAAAAGAAGCGGCCACTTTCTTGGAGAAGGGCTTAGCAAATGACGAGGCACAAGCTCTCCGCGAAAACCTCGCGCGCGCCATACCCCACCGACTTGCTGAGAACGGACTGCGCCTCTACTTCCACTACGAGTTCGGTGAGCGCAACGCAGCCGGAACCGGGTTCGCCACGATGACCGCAATGGCCGCCGAGCTTGGCGAGGGTGCCATCGCGTTGTTTGACGCGGACCTCTGGTATCCCGGTGCGGCGCTGGTCCGGCAGCTAATTGAGTGTGGCTATCTGCTCGCGCTCGCCGCTGAGCGGCGTGAGGAGGCTGCCGATTGGATGCGAAGCACTCCCAAGCAGTCCCGGGAGCAGTTCTCGGCTGGGAGTATGAGAAATCGGAGCACGCGTGATTTCCGTCTCTCCGAGTATCAAGTGCATTGCAATCAGGGTGGGCACCCAGCGCCGGCGGGGCGAGTGTTGCTGAGGCATCACGATCATGAACGGCCTGCTTCAACTCGCCTTTCCTGGTCCGATCTCACCCAGCACCTAGCCGAGATTTGGCAAGGCTTTTGCGCTGCTTTGCCTCTCTACGACCCTCGATGCGAAGAGGGCGGGCCACTGTTCAGCCCCGAGCGGTCACCCGACGGCGGAAGCGAGATCGACACGCTTCTAGCGAAATGGCGCGCTGGCGATTCTCTTGCGCGAGAATTTGGGCTATCTCGGCTTCCTGATTTAGCAGCGCCCGAGCGTGGCTAGGTCGAGCTACGACGAACGGGATCGCGCGACGAGGTTCCGCCGAAGAGAAGCACCGCCATATCCTCGTCATCGACTTCGCCGTGCCCCAAGTCTTTCCGAGCCTCTTGGATGGCGGCTATGAGTCGATCGCGGGCCCTCAGCCGTGATGGTCGTCGCATCGTCTTGAAATCGCCTGAACTTAGCTATGACCTGTGGCGAGGCATGCAAAGCAATACGTGAGGTTGCAGAGGCATAGCGCTGCTGCGCCTTCGGACCCTCGCCGCCCGCTACGTCAGCAATTGCGCTCACTGCATCATTAAAGGCCTCGACAAGAAGGAGATCGGCTCGACCCTGTTTTTCATTGCGCCGAGCGAGAAATCCACCTAGCCCAATGCCGCCCAGGCCAACCCCGAAGGTAACGAGTGCTGAAAAGGCGTCCACCCATCTGACGCTATCTAGCTGTGCGGATAGCGAGGTCCCTATGCTCAGCCGAGATGGACAGCGGGCGAGAGCCAATCCCCTCTGAAGTGCTCGATCTAATGGATCGTCTTGAACGAGACGAGGTGCGGCGAGCGATTCTCCGGTCGGGTTGGGGGATCTATCGTGCGGCAGTCCAGGAGGAAATGATTAGCAGCGGCGGGGTCGATCTCCTAGCTCGTTGCATGCAACAGCTGTACGGAGAAAAGCTGATTGCGCACGGGCCACGCAATCTAGGCGCTAGTCCACGCCCGGTTTGGGATGGGGCAGAAATTCAGCAGTTGCACAATTGGCGCGTGACGGCCGCGGGTCGTCAAGACGCAGAGTTGTTTCGCGAAAGAGTCAAGGCGGCACTAGATGAGGTTTCCCATGTTCCGAGTGGGAGAGGGCGTAACGAGGAGACTTCAGAGGGTCATGAGCATTCACACGACGTGTTTATCTCGCACGCAAGTGAGGACAAGGAAGGCGTAGCACGCCCTCTGGCCGACGCACTAACTGAACGTGGCTGGAGGACGTGGCTGGATGAGCTTCAGTTGACGGTGGGCGACAGCCTGTCTGGGCGGATTGATGAAGCGCTCTCGCGAAGTCGATTTGGGGTGGTAATCCTCAGCCCGAGTTTCTTTGCGAAGCAGTGGCCCAAACGGGAGTTATCGGGGCTTGCCGCGCGCGAGGTTCAATCAGGAACCAAGGTTATTTTGCCTGTTTGGCACGAAGTCGATCAAAGGGCAATCGTCGAGTTTTCGCCAACGTTGGCTGACCGCCTGGGAGTGTCTACGTCTAAGGGAGTCGACCACGTGGCCGAGCAGCTCGCTCGCGCCTTGGAAGTTGCTTATGGTCGACCTCCTGCGGCGGACGCTACGGAGCGAATGGTGCAGGCTGTGCCAGTCTCCGATTCAACTTCCTCGGTTGACCAATCGGCCCAGGAGATGAGTAGTAAGACGGCCGCGATGATTGCGCTGGCGCGGGTGTTGCTGGATAAGGGGGACGTGTTGGCGGCCGAGACGTATCTGCGACAGGCAGTTGACGCTGGGGATAGCCACGCTATGGCGTTGCTAGGGATGGCGCTAGGTGAACGCGGACGCCGTGAGGAGTCAGCGGACCTGCTGCAACAAGCGGTTGAGGCTGGGCAGCGGGAGGCTTTGGCTCCTCTTGGCCTTGTCCTTCATGAACTCGGACGACTCGATGAGGCGGAGCAGGTATTGCGTCGGGCTGCTGCTGGCTAGCTTCCCGCCGTATAGCGGACTAGGCTGATCTTCATGCCGCAGCAACGACTTTGGGAAGCGGTGCAGGAGCTGGCGGTTAGCCCAGAGTCAATACAGGAGCGGCTCTATTCAGCCGGGGTGGCCCTCTCGCCGCTCATGCCTGGTGATTTCCAAGAGGCTGACCGGCCTGAGTTCGTCGGCATTATGAATGCCCTTACGGCGAGGGACGCCATTGGCGAGGAGGGGACCTTGAAGGCAACCACCGTGGCCATGAGCGACGAAGACGCAGTCGAGATTGCGCGGAGAATCGTTGCCTTGGACGCCGCCTATCGTCCCTTGAGCTGACGAGGGTAATCCACGGATGCCATGTGTTTTCTGCGCATCCACCGGCCCGATGAGCCGGGAGCACATCTTTCCCGCCTGGATGCGCGACCTCTTTCCTGACGTCGAGGAGGTGGACTACAACCGGAGCATCGAAAACCTGGCAGAAGCTAGTCCTTCCGAGGAAGATAATTGGACCGCTGCAACCTTCTCCCAGACGGTTCGAGATGTGTGCGAACGGTGCAACACCGGCTGGATGAGCACGTTGGAGGGCGCGGCGAAGCCGCTGCTTTGCGGACCGATGACCGACCAGCCTTGCCGCTACTCGCTCACGGACCAGCATGAAATCGCTGTGTGGGCCACGAAGACCGTACTGGTTGCATTGCGAGCGATACCCAAGCGACCCGAAGTGATTTCCCCCGCTATGTACAGATGGTTCGCAGAGCACCGCGCTCCGCTGCCGAACAGCATCGTCTGGCTTGGGCGCTACGACGGAGAGGGTGAATGGCCGGTCACCTTCAAGTTGCACGCTGCTGGCTATGGCCCGATTGACAAACCCCAGCCGCGATATGAGGAGGCGATCAAGGGGTTCCACGCAGTGTTTGCGGCTGGCAATCTTGCCTTCTTCGTCTTTGGAATCCCCGATGGACCGCGGATTGATGGCTTTGCCCATGAGAAGCGACGGCTGATCTGGCCCAATGTAGGCGGTGACGTGGCCTGGCCACCCCCCAGTTCCGTCAGCGCGGATGAGTTGAAATCAGAGTCGGCCGAGCTACCAGGGCCAGCGGCCTAGACGCCTTTTCTCGCGTCCTGGTTTCTCGCTGAAAGGGCGAGACTTCAAAGCGCAGCGGAAGCGCAGATGCCAAGCCCATGTGCTTCATGACGAATAGGCTGCGCCGATGCCTGACGACCCCAAGCGCAAAGCGGCCCGTAAAGCAGTTAAGGCGGCCCAGAAGCAGTTCGACCGCGAGTCGGCGGCCACCCAGAAAGCGCGCCTCAAAGCCTTCACCAAGGCGCAGAAAGAAGGCCTCTCGCTACGCGAGATCGGTGAGGAGGTTGGCTTGCATCGCTCGCGGGTTGCCCAGATTGTAAAAGGCAAATAGCTTGCCTGTCGAACTTTTCTCGACAGTCTGCTAGCGTCTGACGGCACATAAGTGGGGCCGCGCGCATACACGCCGGCCCCGTGGCATCCGGCAAAGGTGGAACTCGGCCGGACGCAACGGGAAAGGTAGCGAGCTACCGGCCTCAAAAAGCGGCGACCCATCGCGCTATGAACGCGACGGGCCGCCTGACCACAAGGAGACACGTCCTCCTCATGGCTACCCAGCACGATACGGGCGGCGGCGAAGCCGTCCCCCTCGATCTACCGGACCCGCAAGTAAAGATTCTCCGGGGCACCATCGGCATCTGCCTCGGCGGCGTCAGAAGCGATTTGAAGACGCCCGAGTTAATGCCGAAGCCCGAACGGGCCAGACGAGAAGCCGATGCTTATGAGCGACTTCTCGGTGCTTTTGATCGGGGCTTGATCACGCTCCCTGATGCAGAGGCTCGTAAAGCCGTCGAGGCCCTGATCTTCGGCGTCGAGCAGGACACCGACTATCTACGGCTTGTTGCCGAACACGACGCCCTTTCCGGCCTTTTGGTCCTGCTCAAAGCGGAGGCGCACCAATGATCGACGTAGCCGCCCGCTTCGGCGACAACCTGATCCGCGAGCGCAAGCTCGCTGACCTCTCCCAGGACGAGCTAAGCGTCCGCGCATCGGTCCACCGAACCGAGATCAGCCAGCTTGAGCGCGGGCTGCGAATAGCTCGCATCGACACGCTGGCGAAGCTCTGCGCCAGCCTCGAAGTCGATCCGGGGGAATTGATGGCCGGGATCGTCTGGAGCCCCGGCGATGTGATGCGGGGCAGCTTTCGTCCTCCCGAAGAGAGTGAGGGCTGACCCATTCCGCCGCCAGCAAAAAGCGTGGGGCTCCGCTGGAAATCCCATCGCAAATTATTGCGCCGGCGTCGATCCCTGCAAGCCCCTAAAGGGGCTGCTTCGCCCCTCGCCTTCGGCTCGGGTTCCGGGATCGCCGTCCGGCGCTCTTTTGCTCGTGTGATTTCCACCGAGAGGAATGGAGCAGGGATGCACCCGTCAACTGAGATACGCGAGGTCCGAGCCACTTCAAACGCGGGCCGAAATGCAGCGCAAGAGCGTCTTGTGGTCGTGAACGGATCGCTTCTGACAGCGGCCCAGGTAGCCCAGATGCTCGGCGTCCCGAAGTCATGGGTCTATGAGCAGTCGCGCAAAGGTCGGATTCCGACGGTTACGCTCGGGCGCTACCGCCGCTATCGCGCGGAGGCGATCACCCATTGGGTCGAAACCTTGGAGGCCGGCAAGGAGAAGGTCTAATGAGCCGCCGTTCCTACGGCTCGGGCTCGCTGTTCACCGAAGTTGATGCGACGGGCAAGGAGAGTTGGTACGGCCGCTGGTACATCGGAGGGCAGCAGGTTCAGCGCAAGATTGGTCCGAAGCGCCCGCGCGGTAGCCGAGATGGCTTAACGAGTGCGCAGGCCGAGCGAGAGTTGCAGCGACGGATCGATAGCGAGCGCAAGGTGATTCGGTCGGGCTTGGCGATTGGCGATGTCGGGGCGCGTTACCTGAAGCACCTTGAGTACGTGCTGGAACGCAAGCCGACGACCTTGGGCGACTATCGCTCGATCATTGGCAGGCACCTCATTCCGTTCTTTGGGGAGCGCCCGGTCGAGCGGATCGACGGTGAGTGGATTAGCCGCTATATCGAGGCGAAAAAGCGGGAGGGATTGGCAACCAAGACGATCACCAACCACCTCGCCTTCATGCACGGACTCTTTGCCTTCGCTGTTAAACGCGGGTGGCTGGTGGCGAACCCGGTGGCGAGCGTTGATCGTCCACGAGCACCTGGCGGCGATCCCGATATCCGCTTCTTGAGCCTCGACGAGGTTGAGGCACTGCTTGAAGCGACGGCAGGGGATTACCTAGGCCCCACGGAGCACGCGCTTTATCTCGCTGCGGCGATGACGGGATTGCGTCAGGGAGAGCTGGTGGCATTGCGGTGGGCTGACGTCGATTGGAAGGCCGGTCGAATCAAGGTGCGCCGTAACTTCACCCGCCAGGAATTTGGCACGCCGAAATCAAAGCGCTCCTCGCGTTCGGTGCCGATGACGAAGCGCGTTGCAGACGAGCTAAAGCGCCACCTCAGGCGCACGGCCTATGGCGGCGATCAAGACATGGTCTTCTGCCATTCGCATACCGGGAATCCGCTCGATGCTTCGAAACTGCGCAAGCGCTACAAGGAAGCCTTGAAGCGCGCTGGTCTGCGGCCGGTTCGCTTCCACGACCTACGCCACACCTTCGGTACCCGCTGCGCCGCCGAGGGAGTGCCGATGCGGATCTTGCAGGAGTGGATGGGTCATCGGGACATAAAAACGACGGAAATCTATGCCGACTATGCGCCGAGCCCCCACGAGGCGGATCTGATCGAGCGAGCCTTCGAGCGGCCAGTGGTGTCCGATGAGACTGGAGCGGAGGAGGACTGAGTCCGGGCGCGGAGCTAGGATCTTGGTCCGACCTCTCGGTGTCCGTTCGTGCGTCGGCCGAGTGAGTTGCGGGGAGAAGTGTTGGGGGTCCCGTCGTCTTGTTTGTCGTCTTATTCTGAGCAGAACTCAGCGAACCTAGCCGCATCTAAATGGCTCTAGAGAGCCAAATAGGGGTGAGCAAATCGTCCGTGGTGCGGCTCATAACCCGAAGGTCGCAGGTTCGAATCCTGCCCCCGCTATAGGAGAAAGCCCCGGAAACGGGGCTTTCTCGTGTCTAAGCGCTCGTGGCAAATCCCTGGCGGGTACTAAGTGGGTACTAAGCTGGCGCAGAACTGCCGCCCACGGTCAACTGCGGCGAGGTCGCCGAAAAGGCCGTCAGCTCGACGCGGTTTACTGCGTCCTCGTGATCTCCTATTCCATGAGCCTGTCGGCCGACGGCTACATCGCCGGACCCGACGGAAGCTTCGACTGGGCGGTGCCCAGTCAGGAGCTGCACCGGTTCCACAACGAACGGGCCGCCGCGACCGACGCCCAACTGCTCGGCCGGCGCCTCTACGAGACGATGCTCGTGTGGGACACCGAGGAGTTCTCCGACCCCGTGATGGCGGAGTTCGCCGAGATCTGGCGCCCGCTCGAGAAGATCGTGTTCTCGACCACGGAGACGAGCGTCGAGGGCAGCAACCGCTTGGCCACCGGAACGCTCGAGGAGGAGATCGCCGCGCTCGGGGACCGGAGGATCGCGGTCGGCGGCGCCGGCCTTGCGGCGGAATGCATGCGGCGCGGGCTGGTCGACGAGTTTGAGCTGTTCGTCATCCCGATCGTGGTGGGTGGCGGTACGCCGTACTTCCCGCCGGACGTGCACATCGACCTCGAGTTGGTCGAGACCCGCACGTTCGGCGCGACCGTGTACTTGCACTACCGCAGGCGCGGCTAGAGGTCAACCAGCCGCAGCACGCGCCAGCCGCGTTGGGGTTCAGCTGAGCTGCTCGGCCAGTCCGATGATGATGCCCTCAGGACCGCGCAGGAAGCAGAGCCGGTAGATGTCCTCGTATTGCGCTATCTCGTCGACGAGTTCGGCACCGTGGTTGCGCAGGCGGGCAACGACATCGTCGATATCGTCGACGGCGAACATAATGCGGCGTATGCCCAGCGCGTTCGCCGGCGCATTTTCCGGCTCGGCTCTAACCGCCGGCGGCGTGTGGAACTTCGTCAGCTCCACCCGGCCGTGGCCGTCCGGAGTCCGCATCATGGCGATGTCGGCACGGACGTCGTTGAGCCCCACGACGCGGCCCACCCAGGGCCCCTCGACCTGCGTCTCGCCCTCCAGCTCCATACCGAGCTCGACAAAGAACGCTTTGGCAGCCTCGAGGTCGTCGACAACGATGAGAACGTTGTCCATCCGCTTAATCGTCATATGCCCGCAGCATAGGGTCTGCAGGCAGGCCCGCCAGCTGGCGTAGCCACAGAGGAGCGGTTATGGCAGATGCACAAGAAATCGAGCTAGCTTCGAGCCCCAGGACGAGGGCGGCTACCACGTCTACGTGCCCGACCTTCCCGGTCTTCACACCCTCCTCGGGACGATCACGTATTCGCTCGCCGAGGCTGGAATGTGGTCGATGCGTGTCGCGATCTCTTCGGAGACACGGAGCTCATCACTTTGGGTGTTCAGACGGGATCGCCTTTTAGCCCAAGAGCAATCCGCGCCCAAGGCACTTCGTCAACGAGGGGCGTTGCCTCATAGAAATGCTCGACCAAACCGCGCCGAGGCTCCTCCGCGACAAGCACCACTGCGCCATGCTCGGCAAGGACGCGGACGTGGTAGCTGACACTGCAAATGTGCTGGTTCGTTGGAACTGCAAGTTCCTTGGGGCTGCGCATTTCTTTCGCTTCGATGTAGAGCCTGAGCAGCCGTTTTCGCAGCGGGTGCTGGAGGAGGAACATCAGCGCCTCCTCCCTGCCGCTTGGTTTCTCCCTGTCTGGCATCAGCCCTCTCCTCTCAGGAGGCAAGCGCGCCAAGTTCCTCTTGCGAGAACCCTGTACGGCGACGAGCTTTGAACAACTCGCGTGGGGCGGCAAAGGAGCACGCAGACATTGTGCACGGTGACACACTCTCAACTCAACCGTCAAGTTGGAACAAGACCCTGTGGTAACAACTATTCGGCCTGATGCCCACGCTCTAGGGCTCACCTGACATGTGTTGTTCATCACCACGCCTGACGAAACCCCGGCGGTTGAAGTCAATATGACAACTAGGTTTGTTTGATAAGTAGCGGTAGATTAATTTAGAATGTTGTAGATGCTGCGCACCCTTCGGCCACCGCTCGCCATTGCCCTGACCCTCAGTCTCACTGGCTGCGGCTCCGGCGGCGACCCGCATATCTCGGCAAGCGGTTTGCCGAACGAAATAGTGATCGGCGCCGCGATTGCCAAGAGCGGCTACCTTGTCCCTTACGACGCCAACATCGCTTCCGTTGAGCACCTGGTCAAGGAAACCAACGTCCGCGGTGGCATCGACGGCTCCGAGATCCGGGTCGTTTCCGTCGACAACCGCTCCGAACCCCAGCAGCAGCCCATCGCTGTCCAAGAGGTGATCGAAGATGATGCCGATGTCCTTCTCTTCAGCTGCGAAGTACCGATTGCCGCCGCCGGCGCCCCGATCGCAGAAGAACACAACGAGCTCAACTTCACCCTCTGCGCCAGCGAACCCGGCTACGGTCCGCCCTACACCGGGCGGCTCTCCTTCAGCGCCAACCGCAGCCTGATCAGCGAGGCCGCCACCCGCGCCACCTTCCTCTGGCAGCGAGGCATCCGTCATCCCTTCGAGTTGCGCGACACCTCGATCCTGCTCGGCAGGATCGACCAGTTCGGCTTCCAGAAGACCTGGGAACACCTCGGCGGCAAGCTCGCCGGGCAGGCCGACTTCAAGAACGAAGACCTGTCGATCGCCTCCCAGCTTGCCGAGATCAAGCGCTCCGGCGCCGACGCGATCAACATCAGCTCCTACCCCCCGGGGGAGCCTCGGCGATAAAGCAGATCCGCGCCGCCGGTATCGACCTGCCGATCACCGCGCCGAGCGCCTTCGACGGCACCTTCTGGCTGAAGGGCGTCCCCGACACGAGGAATGTGTACGCGACGCTCAACGGCTCCGCCTACGACCCGCCCAATGCTCGGATGGCCAAGCTCTTTGAAAGGTTGAAGCGCGCCGGGGTCAACACCGACGTCTCCGGCAACCTGCTCGCTTCCTACGCCGCCGGCCAGCTGATCCTCGACGCGATCCGCGAAATCGGGACCACCGACGGCGCCAAGCTCGCCACCGCCCTCGAGGCAAAGTCACACCCGACGGTGATGGGCCCGCTCAGCTACACGCGCGACGATCACCTACCTTCGGGGGCCTGGTACATCTACGAATACCCCGATCGCGAGCCGAAGCTCCTCAAGCGGGTCAAACCCGCGTACGTGCCAGATTACGAACAGTAAAGCCGCCGGTGAGTTGATTGGAGCCGGAGAAACCCGCCTCGGGCGGCCGCCGCAAGAGCCTGGGCCGTTCCAAACGGCCCTCTGTGATCGGCCTCGAGGGACTCCGCCGGCCCGAGCGCGGCGGCCAGGTCCCCCTCTACTACCAGCTCGGTGAGATCCTCAAGCAGAGGCTCGAGGGGGGTGGCTGGGAGCCCGGCACCTTGTTTCCCGCGGAGCGCGAGATCGAAGAGCACTTCGGAGTCTCGCGCTCGGTCGTTCGCCCGGCCCTCAGCCTGCTCGAACGCGACGGGGCCATCTATCGCCGCCGTGGCTCGGGGACCTACGTCGCCGCACCGAAGCGCCTCGTGCCGATCAGGGGCTTGATTCGCTTCCTTCTGGAGGATCGCTTTAGCGACTCGCGGATCGCCGTCTTGCGCATTCGTCAGCAGACGAACGACCAGATGATTGCCGACGCCCTCGACGTCTCCCGCGGGCAGACTGTCGCCCAGGTCACCTCGATGCTCCGCATCGACAAACCGATCTGCTTGCTCGACTCCTTTTTCCCCATCGAGCGGGTGCCCTGGATGCTGGGCGCTGCGGTCTCGCTCAAGAATGGCGAACTGCTCAACCTTGGCGAGCCGCTGAGGCTCACCCGGGTCGACGTTTCGTTCGAGGGCTCCTCCTGCGGGCCCTGGACCGCCAAAATCCTCGGCGTCCGCACCGGCGACCCGGCCTTGGTCGGCCGGCTCCTCCAGTACGGCGTTCCCGCGGGACAAAGCCGCGAGCGCCCCGTCGAGCTGACCCGCATCGTCGCCCGCAGCGACATCTCCCAATTTCACTACGAGGCCGCTGGCGCGCTCGACCGGCGGCGCGGACGGAGTGGCGCTTAGCCCGCCGCTGCGCCGGCTCGAGTCGAGCGCTCGGCGAGGGCCCGGTTCACGAACTCCACAAACGCCTGTCGGTAAGCGAGCGTAAACCGATCAGCAAGGCAGTTGATCTCTGCGTCTGGATCCAGCGGCAGTTCGGGCGGCTCGATTTTCGAGATGACCGCCACGTCCTCGGCATAAATACCAGCGTCGTAGGCGATCACTTTCTCGAGGCGCTCCTTGTCGAAATTCTCGAGACCCGCCTCGATCCAATAGTGCGCTGACTCGGTTGCGCTGATGGCGCGTGCGGCGTGAAGCAGGCAGCGTTCACCTTCATCGGTGAACATCCTCGCCGACGTGAAGTTGGGCGCGATCGTGTGGTAACCCATTTCTCGCAACGGCCCCCACGCCGCGCTTGCGCCATCTCCCCATTCCATGTTCCGGCGGAGGGTCACCTCGAGCCCATTCCTCTCTGGCATGAGTGGCTCAACCTCCGCCGGCTGGAATCCAAGGGTGTCCTGGTGGACGAAGGCGAAATGGGAAACGTCGCGGAAGTTCTCGATCATCAACCCGAAGGCGACCGGTAGCTCAAAGGGGGTGCCATGACCCCAGGTCCACTCATCCGGCTCGAACCACGGAACGTCGGGCACGTCGGTCAGCGGCTCCTCGAGCGTCGTCCAGACAAGCCCCCAATGCACACGGCACGGATATGACGGAATCCGGGCGAGTGGTGGGATCTGACGTTGATCGGCAAGCGAGGGAATCCGGGTGCAGGAACCGTCGCCCGCCCACTCCCAGCCGTGGTAGGGGCACTGAATGCTGTCGCCGCAGACTTTGCCCATCGAGAGCAAAGCGCCACGGTGGGCGCAGCGGTCGGCGACCACGGCCGCCTCACCGTTCTCGGCAAGGAAGACGGCGAGGGGCTCATCGAGTAGGACCGCGCGCTGGGGCCCGTCTTCGAGGTCCTCCAGCCTCGCCACCGGCTGCCAGCAGTGACGTAGGGCCAACGCTACGTCTTCGCTGCTCGGTGGCAAGGAACTGTGATCGTCAGTCATCTTTTTCTCCGACACCTATAGCTGTCTCCCCATGTAAGCACGCAGGACCTCGGGGTTGCGCTGCAGCTCCTCGCGCCTTCCGCTCGCGCGGACCTTGCCACTGGCGAGCACCAGGCTGCGCTGGCAGAAGTCGATCGTCCGCGCCGCGTTCTGCTCAACGAGGAGCATCGTCGTTCCTTCCGCGCGAAGTTCCTCGAGCAGCCCGTAGATGACGTCGATCATCTTCGGTGCGAGGCCGAGCGAGGGCTCGTCGAGGATCAACAGCCGCGGCTTGAGCAGCAGCGCGCGCGCCACCGCCAGCTGTTGTCGCTCACCGCCCGAGAGGCGGTCGGCACGCTGTTCGGCTCGCTCCCGCAGGATAGGAAGCCGCTCCAGGACCTGCCCCATCGTTTCGCTCCCGTCGCCGTGTACGGCGAGGCCCAGATTCTCTGCCACGGTCAGCGTGCCGAAGATCTGGCGGCCCTCGGGCACCAGCGCAATTCCCAACCTCGCGATCTCCTCCGGTGCAAGCCCGCGCAGAGACCTGCCTTCGAAGCTGATCTCGCCGGCGCTCGAACGGGTGAGGCCGCAGATCGCACGCAAAAGCGAGCTCTTGCCGGCACCGTTGGGGCCGACTATGCCGACTACTTCCCCCTTGCCGAGGCTCATCTCGACGCCGTGGAGAACCTCGACTCCACCGTAGGCAACCTTCAGCCCGCGCAGCTCAAGCATGCGCGCCCGCTGCGTACGACGTGCCGAGGTAAGCCTCGACCACGGCGGGATGGGCTTGGACTTCCTCAGGGGCTCCGATCGCGACCGTCTCGCCGTCGTCGAGCACCTGCACCTGCGAGCAGAGGTCCATCACCACGTTCATGTCGTGCTCGATCAACAAGATCGCGCAGCCGAAGTCCTGGATCACCCCGCGGAGAATCGCTACAAGTTCCCGGCACTCCTCGTCATTCAGCCCTGCCGCGGGCTCGTCGAGCAGCAGGTAGCGCGGCCCGGTGGCCAGGGCGCGGGCAATGCCCAGCAGCCTCTGGTTCCCTGGCGGCTGTAGGCCGGCGGGGCTTTGCGCCTGCTCGCCCAGGCCGAGGCGCTCGAGCACGTTCGCGGCGATGTCCACGGCGCGTCGCCGGCCGACCCCGACGCCCATCGCACCTACAGCGACGCTCTCCACCACGGTCAGCCCCGCGAAGGGGAGCGCTGCCTGGAACGTGCGTCCGAGTCCCGCCCGCGCGAGCCGCGCCGGCGACCAGCCGGTCACCTCAACTCCATCGAGCAAGACGCTTCCGGAATCGAGGGCCTGGAAGCCACTGAGGACGTTGACAAGCGTCGTCTTGCCCGCGCCGTTCGGGCCGATCAGCCCGAGGGCCTCGCCGGGAGGCAGCGCAAGCTCTACTCCTCTCAGCACGTGCAGCCCAGAGAAGGCAAGAGAGACTCCCTCGGCGCGAAGGCTCCCAGCCGATCCTCGAGCGGATCCTGGTCTTGCCTGGCCCGTCGCCGCCACTGCGGGCGACGACGATAGAGCTCGGGAACGAAGCCTTCGGCGGATCGGCTCGATCTCACCCGCCTCGCGGCCATCGCTCAGTCCCTTCGGCAGCGCGACCATCGTCACCAGCAGGATCAGGCCGAGGCCGATGGCGGCCAGGCCTGGCGTTGCGCCGAGCGAGATCAGCCCGAACACGCTGGTGCCTTCCTCGAGGTTGCGCAGCAGCTCGTTGACCGTCGCCACCGCGAGGGTCCCGACGACGGCCCCGAGGACGCTGCGAGCGCCGCCCACCACCAGCATGGTGATCGTCGTCACCGAGGCAGCGAAGTAGAAGGTGTCAGGAGAGAGGGTCCCGGACTGGTGTGCCGCCAAGGCGCCGCCGATCCCGCAGAGCATCCCGCTGATCGTGAACGCTATGAGCCGCTCCCGCATCAAACCGATGCCAATCGAGCGCGCCGCCACCTCGTCCTCGCGGGTGGCCTGCAGCCGGTAGCCGCATGCCGACCATTTGAAGGTGAGCGCCACAACGACTGCCACACCGGCCCAAGACCCTGCTGACTCGACGTCGGTGGTCGTCGGGATGCCCACGAGCCCGCTGCTTCCACCGGTAACCGGGTCCCAGTTGGCGAGGACGTTGTAGGCGACTATCAGGAAGGCGAAGGTCGAGATCGGAATCGCCAGCGTCGAAGTTCTCATCAGAGGCCAGCCGACCACGCCCGCCAGCAATCCGCTCGCCACCGCGGCGATCAGAGTAGAAAGCAGAGGGCCGAGCTGGGCATCGGCAATCAGCTGTGGCAGCTCAGGCGTCTGCAGGGCGGTGAAAGTCGCGGGGAGCGTGAGCAGGGCCGCGACATACGCGCCGCTCGCCGCGAAGCCCAACTGCCCGAACGAGTAGACGCCGCTGTTGCCGATGAAGACCTGAAGGCCGAGGACGATGATCAGGTTGCAGAGGATCAGCGTGACGGTCCCTTCGAAAGAGGGCGTGCCGCTCGCCCCGACCGCAGCGGTCAGCGCCACCAGGACGAGTGGGACGACTAAAGAGGTAGCCGCGGAGGCCGGAGAGCGCAGTCCTCGGCCGTTCATATGCGTGCCTCCCCGGTTGCCGCGCCGAGCAGGCCCTGCGGCCTTACGATCAGGATCGCAACGGGAAGAGAGAAGACGATCGCGTCACGGAACGGAACCAGCCCATCCGGCAAATAGGTGCCGAGCAGCGATGAGAGGGCCCCGAGCACGAGCCCGCCGACCACGGCGCCGGAAATCCTTCCGAAGCCGCCGATCACTACGGCGATGAAGCCGACCAGCACTGGAGTCAGCCCCATCGTCGGAGAGACCTGACCCGTCTGCAGGACGATTAGCACTCCCACCGTGGCCGCGAGTGCGCCGCTGATCGCGAAGGCGATCGCGATCACGCGGTTGGCACGGACACCGAGCAGCCGAGCCATCTCGAAGTTCTCCGCCGCCGCGCGCATCTCGAGGCCGATGCGAGTCCGATAGAGAAGCCAGCCGAGGCCGCCGAGGACAATCACGGTCAGCGCGAGAGTGAGGATCTCGAGGTTCGGTATCGAGAGGGCGCCGATCTGGCTCGATTCGCTCAGAAGCTCAGGCGTTGCCACTGACTGGGCGCGGGCGTCCACCCCCGCGCTCACAACGTTCTGCAGGATGGTCGCTACGGCAAGTGAGGTAACGAGCTGAGCAGCCAGGTCGGCGTTCCGCACAGGGCGGAAAGCCACCCGCTCGGCTAGGACCGCGATCGCGATTCCCGTGGCGAGTGCGCCGCAAACCGCAACGGCGAACGGCAATCCGGCTAGCACGTAGAGGGCGTAGGCGGGCAGCATGATGAACTCGCCTTGGGCGAAGTTCATCATGCCCATCACGGTGTAGATCAAGGTGACGCCAATGGCGATCAGCGCATAAAGGCCACCAAGGGCCAGTGCGTCGATCAGGCTTTGAGCAAGGTCGGTCATCGGTTCGCTCTCGGCAAGAGCCGTGCCCCCTCAGGGCACCCCCTGTTCGCATCGTGTGCCGATCGGCGCCTCTCATCGAAGACTGACACAGGAGGCCAACAGCGGGGCGGGATCTGACAAACCTGACATGAAGACCTTCCGGAGCTGACTCCGAGTCAATAAGCCAGCTCGGCATTCACCTACCGGGCGCTAGTCAGCCCACCAGTCGCGCTGGCCATCGACGTCTTCGCGCGGAGCTTCGCGTGTTTCCCGCGCACGAAGGCGCTGAGGATCACGTCGAAAGTCCGCTCCGGAAGCCCCCGGTCCCGCCTCGCAAAGCGCAGGTCTGACAGGTAGACGCCCTTGCCGAAGCGCCCGAGTGTCATGGCGAGTCGGGCCCACAGCGCGTCTACGGTGTCGTCATCCAGGTAGGTCAGCAGGCCCTCGGTGACGATCACCAGTCCCCCGGCCGGATCCAGGGTCTCGACAAGAGCCTCGAGGCTGCCCGGCCCGCCCACTTGGAGGACATCCAAGCCGGCCACACACGATGGCGGTCCGTCAGCGACTCCATCCGGGCTAGCGCGTCGCGCTTTCGCTGCGCCATCCCCGGTAGGTCCGCCTCGACATAGGTAAGCCGCTCGCCGAACTGCTCGGTGAACCGCCAGCCCCTGGGGGACATCCCGCAGGCGACCTCAACCACCTGCCTGATGCCGCCGCGAATTAGATCGTCGAGGATCGAGTCGATGATTCGGTGACGAGCGAGGAGTAGCCCGTCCAGCGTCGGTCCGCCGAGCGTCCTGCTTGCCGTGAGGGGCAAAGCGAGCCCGCGATGGAGCATCCGCCCCTGCCACGTCGCAAGCTGAGGGCTGAGGATGGGAGAGGCCGTTCCGAACCCAGGTCTCCCCGGTGTAGTGAGCCGTCGGCGAAACCGCCCCCGATCCTTCGCTTCCGCTCACGGACGCCATTCTGACGAGATCGCTCCCGCAGGCCTGGTTGACTCTAAACTCCGATTCGTGACAGCGATGGCAGCGCTTCGGCTTCGGTTCGGCGGATCATCCTGCTGGGCGCTGATCGGCGTGACGCTCGCGCTGGCAGTCGCGGTGCTCATACCGGCGAGGGCGGATGCCTTTGGCACCTTCAGCAACGGTGTGCTCACGGTTAGTGGCGGCGAGGGGAAAATCGTCCCTCGCTGCGCGAGCGATGGCGAGATCACCGTCAGCGGCGTTTCCGTCGACGACGGTCCTGCCTACTGCCGCGACTTGCGGCGAATCGAGGCATCGTCGTCCGTATCCACCCTCTACGACTTCTCGCAGCTGCCCGATAGCCTCGGCGGCGGCCAGGGGCCGATCGAGATCCACGCCATCTCCACGGCGAGCGACCCGACCGAATACTCCGACGACAAGTTCGTCGGAGCTCCGGGTCACATCAACATCTTCGACGGTGGGTCCGGCTTTGACTCCATCGCCGGCGGCAACCTCAACGACAGGCTGAGTGGCGGCGCAGACAGCGACAAGATCGAAGGCGGGAATGGAGACGACATTCTCCGCGGCGGTTCTGCGGCGGACAAGCTGCTCGGCGGCCCCGGCCGCGACACCTTGAGGGGCGACGGCGGCAGCGACAAGCTGGTCGGCGGCCCCGGCAGCGACACCGAAAAGCAGTAGTCAGGACGCCGGGAGGTAGGTGAGGAGAACCACTCCGGACTCGAACCGCTTCACGTCGTCGAGCTCCAGCCGTACCGTTCCCCTGTCGCCGAGCACGTGGACGTTTCCCCCGCCCCAGACGATCGGGTTTAGGTAGACCTCGTACTCGTCGATCAGGCCCTTCTCGGCGAGGGCGTACGCGAACTCGCCGCTCCCGTGCATGAACAGGTCGCCGTCGACCTCGTCCTTCAGCCTCGGGATCGAGTCCTCGAGGTCTCCTTCGAGCAGGGTCGCGTTCCACTCGAGATCGCCGGCCAGGGTGTTGGACCCGACGTACTTCGGCATCGAGTTGACCATGTCCGCCCACTTGCCCGACTGGCTCGGCCAGTATCCCGCCAGGCCCTCGTAGGTCGTGCGGCCCAGCACCAGCCCGCTGGATCTCGCCTGGCGCTCGAACGAGTACTCGCTGTGGTCTCCGTCCGCCTGCACCCACTCGCCGACCGGGTCGATGACGCCGTCGACGGTGGCCTGGGTGGTTGCGATCAGCTTGCCCATCTCGATTCTCCTTCGGTCGCTGGAGCTCTTCTCTGAGACTCCTCTACCCATGAGTCGAACAACAACGCGCGGATTCGACAGGATCGCGGCATGCAATTCAGGCGTTCGGAGTTGGAGGCGTTCCGCGGCCGCGAGGTCGACGATCTCGTCGGGCCGGGGCTGAGGCTGTTGTTCGTCGGCATCAACCCGGGCCTGTGGACGGCCGCGGTCGGAACCCACTTCGCGCATCCCACCAACCGCTTCTATCCGGCGCTGGCCACGGCCGGCATCACCGACTACGAGGTCGATCGGGTCGCCGGGATGACCGACGCCGATCGCGCGCATCTCCTGGCGCGGGGGGTCGGGATCACCAACCTCGTGCGGCGGGCCACCGCGCGCGCCTCCGAGCTCTCGCGCGAGGAGCTGGGCGAGGGCGGCGCGCGGCTGCAGCGGTTCGTCGCCGATCACCGCCCCGCGGTCGTCGCTATCGCCGGCGTCACCGCCTACCGCGACGCTTTCGGCGAGCGCGGCGCGGCTCTGGGCCGGCAGCCGGACACACTCGACAGCGCAGTCCGCTGGTCCGGCGCGGCGCTCTGGGTGGTCCCCAACCCGAGCGGGCTCAACGCCCACAAGACCGTCGCGACGCTCGCCGCCGCCTACGCGGCAGCGGCGGTCGAGGCTGGCGTCATCGCTCGCTGACGCCGCGGCGGGGTGTGCAATCGTCGGCCGCTTGGACACCCACCTACATGACCGCTTTCCGGCTCTGGCCGAGACCCTCCCTCACCTCGTGCTGTCCGAGCGGCCGACGCCCGTCCGCGAGCTGGCGGGCCTGGGCATCTGGGTGAAGGAAGACGGCGTCTTCGGCGCGGGCGGCTGGGGCGGCAACAAGGTGCGCAAGCTCGAGTGGCTGATCCCCGATGCCCGGCGCCGCGGCCGCCGCTCGATCCTCACCTTCGGCGGCCTTGGCACCAACTGGGGGCTCGCGACCGCGCTCTACGCCCGCGAACACGGCATCGAGACCGCGCTCGCGCTTGTCGACCAGCCGATCGACGCCCACGTCAAGGCCCAGCTCAACCGGCTCGAAGCCTCAGGCGCGCGCATCTACCGCACCCACACGAAGTCGCGCACCGTGGCGATGTTGCCGTGGTTGCTCGCCCGCAACGCCCGCGGCGGCCGGCCGCCCTACCTGCTGCCGGCCGGCGGCTCCTCGCCGGTCGGCGCGCTCGGCTATGTCGAGGCGGCGTTGGAGATCGCCGCCCAAGTCGAGGACGGCTCGCTGCCCGAGCCGGGGCACGTCGTCGTCGCGGTCGGCACCGGCGGTACCGCGGCCGGCCTGGCGCTCGGCCTCCAGCTCGCCGGCTTGCGCACTCGCGTCGTCGGGGTCGTGGTCAACGACCAGCTTCGTCTCGACGCCTCGGTGCTCGTCCGCCTCGCGCGACGCACGGCGAAGTTGCTGGAGCGCCGGGGAGCGCGCCTCGGCGAGCTCCGGCTCGAGCCGGACATGCTCGACCTCACCCGCGACCAGATCGGGGCGGGCTACGGCCATCCCACCGAGGCCGCCACGCGGGCCGCCGCGCTTGCCGCCGAGGAGGGACTCTCGCTCGATCCCGTTTACACCGGCAAGGCCATGGCCGGCCTGCTGGCGCTGCGCACGGAGGGCCGCCTCGGTGAACCGGTGCTGTTCGTGCATACCGACGGGCCGCGTTAGGAAGCGTTCCTTCGCCGGTGGCTCTGGCTCCCTAGCCTTGCGGCATGAACCTAACTCTCTCCCAATGCTTCGTAATCGTCCATGACCCCGACCGTGCGCTGGCCTTCTACCGCGACGCGCTCGGCCTCGAGCTGCGTAACGACGTCGCCAAAGGGGACTTCCGCTGGCTCACCGTCGGCGCCGCCTCCCAGCCCGGCGTCGCGGTCGTCCTCACCAACTACCTGAACGGCAGCCCCGCCGACCAGGACGCGGTCGCCGCTCTGGTGGCCAAGGGCGCCCTCAACGGCGTTCACTTCCACAGCGACGACCTCGACGCCACCTTCGAGCAGCTGCGCGCCGCCGGTGCCGAGATCGTGCAGGAGCCGACCGACCAGCCGTGGGGCACGCGGGACCTCGCCGTGCGCGACCCGTCCGGCAATCTGGTGCGCATCGATCAGCCGCCCGCCGCGTAGAGCTTGGCCAAGCAGGAGAAAACGCAGTCGCCGGCGTCGCCCGCTGCCGACAGCCACGACCTGATCCGCGTGCAGGGCGCGCGCGTGAACAACCTCAAGGACGTCAGCGTCGAGATCCCGAAGCGCCGGCTGACGGCGTTCACCGGCGTCTCCGGCTCAGGCAAGAGCTCGCTGGTGTTCGGCACGATTGCCGCCGAGTCACAACGCCTCATCAACGAGACCTACAGCGCCTTCGTGCAGGGCTTCATGCCGGCGCTGGCCCGGCCGGAAGTCGACATCCTCGACGGGCTGACGACCGCGATCCTCGTCGACCAGGAGCGGATGGGCGGCGACGCCCGCTCCACGGTCGGCACCGCAACCGACGCCAACGCGATGCTGCGCATCCTCTTCAGCCGGCTCGGCAAGCCGCACATCGGCTCCCCGCAGGCGTTCTCCTTCAACGTCGCCTCGGTCCAGGCCTCCGGGATGCTCAAGAAAGGCGACGGGAAGTCCGAGCGGGTGAACTTCAGCCGCACCGGCGGCATGTGTCCCAACTGCGAAGGCCGCGGCGAGGTCACCGACTTCGATCTCTCCGCCCTCTATGACGACGGCAAGTCGCTCAACGAGGGGGCGCTGACGATTCCCGGCTACAGCATGAACGGCTGGCAGGGGCGCATCCTCAGGGGCTGCGGCTATTTCGACCCGGACAAGCCGATCCGCAAGTTCACCAAGAAGGAACTGGGCGACCTGCTCCACAAGGAGCCGACCAAAATCAAGGTCGAGGGCATCAACCTGACCTATGCGGGTCTGATCCCGACGATCCAGAAGTCGTTCCTGGCCAAGGACCGGGAGGCGATGCAGCCGCACATCCGGGCCTTCGTCGAGCGGGCGGTCATCTTCACCGCTTGCCCCGAGTGC
This sequence comes from uncultured Solirubrobacterales bacterium, assembly GCA_963717495.1. GTDB lineage: Bacteria > Actinomycetota > Thermoleophilia > Solirubrobacterales > 70-9 > VAYN01. The sequence continues at coordinate 92,673 of OY970339.1, forward strand.
GACGGCACCCGGCTCAGTGAGGCCGCCCGCTCGTCGAAGATCAAGAAGAAGAGCATCGCCGACCTCTGCGCGATGCAGATCAGCGACCTGGCCGAGTGGGTCGGCGGCCTCGACGAGCCGTCGGTGGCGCCGCTGCTCGCAACGCTCCGGCACAACCTCGACTCGTTCGTCGAGATCGGGCTGGGCTACCTCTCGCTCGACCGGCCCTCGGGCACGCTCTCGGGCGGCGAGGCGCAGCGCGTCAAGATGATCCGCCAGCTCGGGTCTTCGCTGACCGACGTCACCTACGTCTTCGACGAGCCGACGATCGGGCTGCACCCGCACGACATCCAGCGCATGAACGGCCTGCTTCTGCAGCTGCGGGACAAGGGCAACACGGTGCTGGTCGTCGAGCACAAGCCGGAGGCGATCGCGATCGCCGACCACGTCGTCGACCTCGGCCCGGGCGCCGGCGCGGGGGGCGGCGAGGTGGTGTTCGAGGGCAGCGTCGAGGGGCTGCGGGACAGCGACACCGTCACCGGACAGCATCTGGACGACCGCGCTTCTCTGAAGGAGACGGTGCGGACCTCGACGGAGGCGCTGGAGATCCGCGGCGCCAGCCTCCACAACCTGCAGGACGTCGACGTCGACATCCCGCTTGGGGTGCTGGTCGTCGTCACCGGGGTGGCGGGGTCGGGCAAGAGCTCGCTGATCAACGGCTCGGTGTCCGGGCAGGATGGGGTGGTGACGGTCGACCAGGCCGCGATCCGGGGCTCGCGACGGAGCAACCCGGCGACCTACACCAAGCTGCTCGATCCAATCCGCAAGGCGTTCGCGAAGGCAAACGGCGTCAAACCGGGGCTGTTCAGCGCCAACTCCGACGGTGCCTGTCCCAACTGCAACGGCGCCGGCGTCGTCTACACCGACCTGGCGATGATGGCCGGTGTCGCCACCCTCTGCGAGGAGTGCGAGGGCAAGCGGTTTCAGGCCGAGGTGCTTGAGTACAAATTCGGCGGCCGCGACATCAGCGAGGTGCTGGCGATGTCGGTCAGCGAGGCCGAGGAGTTCTTCGCCGCCGGCGAGGCGGAGATTGCGGCGGCTCACAAGATCCTGCAGCGGCTCGCCGACGTCGGGCTCGGCTACCTCGCCATCGGTCAGCCGCTGACCACGCTGTCCGGCGGCGAGCGGCAGCGGCTCAAGCTGGCCACCCGCATGGCCGAGAAGGGCGGCGTCTACGTCCTCGACGAGCCGACCACCGGCCTCCACCTCGCCGACGTCGAGCGGCTGCTCGGCCTGCTCGACCGGCTGGTCGACTCCGGCAAGTCGGTGATCGTCATCGAGCACCACCAGGCGGTCATGGCGCACGCCGACTGGATCGTCGACCTCGGCCCCGGCGCCGGCCACGACGGCGGCCGGATCGTCTTCGAGGGCACGCCCGCCGACCTCGTCGCCGGTCGCTCCACCCTCACCGGCGAGCACCTCGCGGCCTACGTCGGCAGCTGAACTCGGGAGCCGTGTCGATTCCGCGGATCTTCGTTCGTCGTAGTGGGTAAAGGCGCGAGTATCGGCATACCGAGCTTCGCGAGGACGACCCGAAAGGACCAGCTATGAGAGTGATGGCGATTGTCAAGGCGACCGACGACTCCGAGGCCGGCGTGATGCCGAGCGAGGAGATGCTCACCGAGATGGGCAAGTTCAACGAGGAGCTGGTCAAGGCCGGCGTGATGTTGGGTGGAAAGGGCCTGCACCCGACTTCGAAGGGCGCTCGGGTCACCTTCGGCGGCGACGGCGAGCGGACCGTGATCGACGGCCCCTTCACCGAGACCAAGGAGCTGATCGCCGGCTTCTGGCTGCTGCAGGTGCGCTCCTTCGACGAGGCGGTTGAGTTGATGAAGCGCTGCCCCAACCCGAACGACGAGCCGGGCGCGATCGAAATCCGCCAGGTCTTCGAGGCGGACGACTTCGGCGAGGAGCTGACGCCGGAGCTGCGCGAGCAGGAGAGCCGCCTGCGGGCGCAGGCGGAGCAGAACCAGTAGCCGGCCAGACGGCGCGGCGGGTGGAGTTGAGCATGGAAGGAGATGCCGCCCGCCGCGCGATCGACGCGGTTTGGAGAATCGAGTCGGCCCGGCTGATCGCCGGGCTGGCACGGATGGTCGGCGACGTTGGCGTCGCCGAGGACCTAGCCCAGGATGCGCTGCTTGCCGCCCTGGAGCAATGGCCGGCGACGGGCGTTCCCGATAACCCCGGCGCCTGGCTGATGACGACGGCGAAGAACCGCGCGATCGACCGCATCCGGCGCCGGGAGATGGCGACTCGCAAGGAGGAGCAGCTGGGGCGCGAAGTCGAGCTGCGGGCGCGGCTCGCCGAGCCCGATCTCGCCGCCGCTGCCGACGACGAGATCGAAGACGACCTGCTGAGCCTGATCTTCACCGCCTGCCACCCGGTGCTCTCGACGGAGGCGCGGGTGGCGCTGACGCTGCGGCTGGTCGGCTCGCTGAGCACCGCCGAGATCGCCCGCGCCTTTCTCGCCAAGGAGTCGACGGTGGCGCAGCGGATCGTCCGCGCCAAGCGGACCCTGGCCGAGGCGCGGGTGCCGATCGAGGTGCCGGGGGCGGCCGAGCGCGAGCAGCGACTGGCCTCGGTGCTGGAGGTGATCTACGCGATCTTCAACGAGGGCTACGCCGCGAGTGGCGGCGAGGATTGGATCCGGGCTGACCTCTGCGAGGAGGCGATGCGGCTGGGACGGATCCTCGTCGGTCTGGCGCCGCGCGAGCCGGAGGCGCTGGGCCTGGTGGCGCTGATGGAGCTGCAGGCGGCGCGCTTCCCGGCGCGGACGGGCGCCGGGGGAGAGGCGATCCCGCTGCTCGAGCAGGACCGCTCACGCTGGGACTTCGTGCTGATCGGGCGCGGTCTGAAGGGGCTGGAGCGGGCGGAAAGGCTGGGGCGGCCGCTCGGCCCTTATGCGCTGCAGGCGGGGATCGCCGCCTGCCACGCGCGTGCCCGCAGGCCCGAGCAGACCGATTGGGAGCGAATCGTCGCCTTCTACGACGGCCTCGCGGCGATCACCGGCTCGCCGGTCGTGCGGCTGAACCGAGCCGTCGCCGTAGGGATGGCGTTCGGCCCGGCGGCGGGGCTGGAGCTGCTCGACGGGCTCGTCGGTGAGCCGGCGCTTGCCGGCTACCACCTGCTGCCGGCCGCGCGCGGCGAGCTGCTCGAGCGGCTCGGCCGCGAGGAAGAGGCGGCGGCGGAGTTCGCCCGCGCGGCGGCGATGACCGGCAACGCCCGCGAGCGCGAGCTGCTGCGGGCGCGGGCCGAGGGGCGACGCTAGCCGCTGTTACAAAACATAGATTTGTGGCTTGAGCACGACCGATTTCGCACAGGTGGGGGCCGAACCGGCCGCGGCTGACTTTCGCTTCGCGCACTGGTCGATGGTCCGCAGCTGCGCCCTCGGCGCCTACTTCGTGGCGCTGGTCGCCTGGAGCGCCCACTACGGAGTACCGGTCCAGCGCGAGCTGGTGATCGCCTGGACCTGCGGCGCCCTGGCCTGTGTCTCGGTGGGGCAGCCGCCGCGGAAGATTCTCCAGATCGTCGTCGACTGGCTGCCGATCGTGCTCGTGCTCGGCATCTACGACTTCACCCGCGGCGCCGCCGACTCGCTCGGGATCGGTGTCCACCTGCACCCGATGATCGACTTCGACCGCTTCCTCTTCTTCGGCCAGGTGCCGACCGAATGGCTGCAGGCGCGGCTGTACGAGCCCGGCGTCGTCCACTGGTGGGACGTCGCCTTCACACTCGTCTACACCTCCTACTTCATCGTTCCCTTCGCGCTTGCCGGCGTGCTCTGGGCCCGCGACCGACTCGCCTTCCTGCGTTTCACCAGGCGCCTGGTCTCGCTGGCGCTGGCCGGCGTCGCCACCTACATCTGCTTCCCGGCGGCGCCGCCGTGGATGGCCGGCGAAATGGGCCTGCTCGACGGGATCCACCGCACCACCTCGGAGGGCTGGAGCGTGCTCGGCGTCGGCACCGCCGGACTCTTCTCCAAGGGCCAGTCGAGCGCCAACCTGGTCGCCGCCGTGCCCTCGCTTCACTCCGCATTCGTCGCCCTGGTGGCGATGTTCCTCTGGCCCCGCGTGCGCCCGTCGCTGCGCCCGCTGCTGGCGATCTACCCCCTGGCGATGGGATTTACGCTGATCGCGACCGGCGAGCACTACTTCTTCGACGTGCTGCTCGGCTGGCTCTACGCGGGAGCGGTGATGGCCGGTTGGAGCTGGTGGGAACGGCGGCGCCAGGCTAGGCCGAGAGCTTGACCGGCAGCGTTTTCAACTGGTTGAGGAAGGCGGACTCGACGAAGGCCGGCTTGCCCGCCAGGGAGATGTCCGGGTAGCGGGCGAGGGTCTCCTCGAGCAGGATCTTCAGCTCGAGGCGGGCCAGAGCGGTGCCGAGGCAGAAGTGGCGGCCGCCGGCGCCGAAGGCCTGGTGCTCAGGGTTGCGAAGGACGTCGAAGCGGTCGGGATCCTCGTAGCGGCTCTCGTCGCGATTGGACGAGGCGTACCACATGACCACCTTCTCGCCCTCCTTGATCTCCTGGCCGTGGAGGACCGTGTCGCGGGTCGCGGTGCGGCGGAAGTGGGCGAAGGCGGGGAACATCCGCAGCGCCTCCTCGACAGCGCCAGGGACCAGCGAGGGATCGTCGCGGACGAGCGCGAGCTGCTCGGGGTCTTCGAGCAGGGCCCGCATCCCGCTGCAGTAGGTCGCCTTGGTGCTGTCGTTGCCGGCGGCGACGAGGAGGAAGAAGCCCATCACGATCTCGTGCTCCTCGAGCTTCTGGCCTTCGACCTCGGCGTGCACGAGGACGCTGGTCAGGTCGTCGGTCGGGTTCTCGCGGCGGGCCGCGATCATCTTGCCGCAGCGGGCGAAGACCTCGGCGATCGTCCTCTGGATCGTCTCTTCGATGCTGTCGACGCCGTCCGGGCTGTAGTCGGGGTCGCTGGCGGCGAGGGCCGAGTTCATCAGCTCGGCCCAGATCGCGTCGTCCTCCTCGGGGATGCCCATGAAGGCGCCGATCACGCGGGAGACGGCGGGCTGGGCGACGTCGGTGACCAGGTCGCAGCTGTCGCGGCCCTCGAGCCGGTCGAGGACCTCGACGACGATCTTCCGGATCTCGTCCTCGTGGGCGGCGATCCGCTTCGGCGTGAAGCCGGCCTGGAACAGGGCCTTGAGACGATCGTGCTTGGGCGGGTCCATACCGATGAACATGGCCCGCGCCAGCTCGATCGGGAAGACCTCGTCGATCACGACGACACCGCCGAGCTCGGAGGAGTAGGTCTCCCAGTCGCGGCTGACCGCGTGCACGTCGTCGGCGGTGGTGACGGACCAGAAGCCGGCCGCGGCCGGGACCTCGGTCACTTCCGGCGTCCAGTGGACCGGGCACTGCGCCCGCATCTCCTTGAAGAGGGCCTGCGGCGGGCCGTCGACCCAGTGCTCGCGCTCCAGCACCATCTCCCGCTCGACCTCGGGCCGGGGCGTTTTCGTCTCGGTCTCGTCGGCCACTTCGTGGATCGTACTGGCTGTCTGGCCAGTTTGGGGGCTCCCGCGCCACATCTATAGGGCCGCCCCGGAAAATAGTCCTCAAGGGGGGCGATTCTGTGGTCGCTCGGACTTATACAAAGATGACTTCGCACGGTCGACCGGGAGCCGACGCTGGGCAGGCGTTGATCGAAGAGCTGCTGCGCACCGCCTTTTCCCTTCAGGACGTCATGGGCTCGCTGCTCGAAGACATGCCGGAGCAGCGCTTCCCCGGCGAGGACAATGCAGCCGTGCTGCTGGAGATGGTGGTCGGCAGCTGCCGTCCTGCGGTTGACGCCGCCGGGGAGGCTCAGTGCTGGGCGGCGGTCGCGCTGATCGGCGCTGTCATGGACAGAGTCATCGACGATCTTCGAGCTGCTGTCGAGTTGGCAAGGCGGAAGACGTGAATTTTCATCCTGCTACTTTCATGTACATGACTGAGTCCGTGGGGATCGCGGAGCTGCGGCAGAACCTCAGTGTCTATTTGGGGCGGGTGAGGGGGGGCGAGCGGCTGGTGGTCACCGATCGCAATCGCCCTGTCGCCGAACTTGGACCGCCGCCAAGCACGGGCGCTGAGCTCGATCGCTTGATCGCAGGAGGAAAGGTGTCGCGCCCGCTCCGCTCGGGTCTGCCGGAGCCACTGGAGCTAAGCGGCGATCCGCGGGCGCTGAGTCGCGCGCTCGATGAGATTCGTGGCGATAGCTGAGTCGTGCCGATCTTCTACATGGATGCGTCCGCGCTGGTGAAGCTCGTCCGCGACGAGGTCGAGTCGAGCGCCTTGCGCGCGTATCTCGAGGGCGCTGATCTAGTCAGTAGCGAGCTGGTCTTGACCGAGATTTCGCGGGCACTGCGCCGGGCTGCCGCGAACGACGCCTCCATCTCCCTCGATCTGCTGCTGGAACGCGCTGGAGAGTTGGTCGATGCGCTGGCGCTGCGGCCACTCGATCGTGGCCTCCTGGCTGGGGCCGGGGCGTTTTCCGAGCCGGCCCTGCGGGCGCTCGACGCGATTCACGTCGCATCTGCGATTGATCTGTATCCGATCGAGGCATTCGTAACCTACGACGAGCGCCAGGCCGCCGCCGCCCGCCTTGCCGGCTTGCGGACGATGGCGCCAGGCGTGCTGCTCGGCTGACTCTGTGCAGGAGGGCGACGGCCGGTTGGAGTTGGCGAGAACGGCGGCTCCAGGTACCGTGCGGGGGGTGTCAAAGCTGAAGTTCGAAATCTCGATCTCCGCCGACGGGTTCGTCGCCGGGCCCAATCAGAGCGAGGAGAACCCGCTGGGCGAAGGCGGGGAGCAGCTGCACGAGTGGGTAGTCAAGCTCGAGGCCTGGCGGAGCGCGCACGGGCGCAGCGGGGGCGAGGTGAACCCCAGCAGCGAGATCGTCGAAGAAGCGATGGAGAACGTCGGCGCCGCAGTGATGGGGCGCAACATGTTCGGCGGCGGTCCCGGGCCCTGGGGCGAGGATCCCTGGAACGGCTGGTGGGGCGAGGACCCGCCCTTCCACGTGCCGGTCTTCGTCCTCACCCACCACGAGCGCGAGCCGCTGGAGCTGTCGGGTGGGACGACGTTCCACTTCGTCACCGATGGAGTCGAGTCGGCCCTGAGCCAGGCCAAGGAGGCGGCCGGGGGCAAAGACGTGCGGCTCGGCGGCGGCGCCGAAGCGGCTCAGCAGTACTTGGCGGCGGGGCTGATCGACGAGCTGCAGGTGAACATCGTGCCGGTGCTGCTGGGGGATGGCGCGCGGCTCTTCGAGAACGTCGGCACCGATCTCGAGCTGGAGCAGGACCGGGTCGTCCACACTCCCGAGGCGACCCACATCAGGTATCGGGTTTCGGGAGGGTCGCCGGCAGTCGCAACGGCGACCTAGTCAGCCGAGTTCGAGCGTCGCCGTGACCGCCGGAGTGCCCGGGTACTCGGGCGGCTGCGGTATGCGACGATCGACGGAACCAGGACGGCGACCCCGGTCATCGCGCAGCCGGCCCACCAGAGAGCGTCGTTGGAGTCTTGTACCCACTTCAGCGCAGCGATGCTCGCGACGAGGAAGAGGATGATCGCCGGCGAGTCGATGAAGGCGGCCTTGGCGAGGACTCCCTTCGACGACTCGTATTCAGAGATCTTCACCTCCCATGACGGCAGTTTCCCAACCTGGTGTTCGAGAAATGGCCAGAGATCCTGGCGAATGTGATTGCCGAGCATCGTCATGCGATAGCTCTCAGCGGTAAAGAGAAGGATCACGAACATGGAGAGTGGTGGCACGATCAGGAGCAGGTGACTGTCGGCGCCTTCCTTGGCCACGAAGCCGACGATGATGCCGAGCGCGGTTATCCCCAAGCCGACCACCGTCGTTTGTGCGGCGATGTGACTGTCGATCTCGGAGCGCAGGGCATTGAACTCCGCCAGCGCAATACCTACCGCCGCATCCGATCTCGAAGCCTCCACAAGAGTGAGGATAGATCCGGCGTCGGCGGGCAGGGGTGTTGTGCAGCGGCTTTAACGCTGCTCGAGCAGGCCGGCGACGGCCTGCGCCAACTGTCGGCCGCGCGAGGTCAGCGCGTACTCGGTGTGAGGGGGCCGGCCGGCGACCAGCGTGCGCTCGATGATCCCGGCTGCCTCGAGCTGCTCCAGCCGTTCGGAGAGGGTCGTCGGCGAGACTCCCGGCAGCGACTGGCGGAACTCGTTGAAGCGGGCGGCGCCGCTGGAGCAGGCATAGATCGTCGCCATCGTCCAGCGGCGCTCGAGCAGGCCGGCCGCCGCCCGCAGCTCGGGCGGCACCGGCGAGCAGCTACGACAGCGCGGTGACATCGGCGCCCTTCTCGGCCGGCTCCAGGGCTACGGGGAGGACCTCGCCGACGCTCATCACCGGGTGGAAGGTCATCTGCTCCCGCACCTCCTCGGGGACCTCGTCGAGGTCGCCGCGGTTGCGCTCGGGCAGGATCACCTCGGTCAGCCCGGCCGCGTGGGCGGCCAGCACCTTCTGCTTCAGCCCGCCGATCGGCAGCACCCGGCCCTGCAGGGTGACCTCGCCGGTCATCCCCACCGTGTGCTTCACCGGCCGCCCGGTCAGCAGTGAGACCAGGGCGGTCGTCATCGCCGTGCCAGCGCTGGGGCCGTCCTTGGGGATCGCTCCCGCCGGCACGTGCAGGTGGAACTCGCGGTCGAAGCGGCCCGGGTCGATCCCGAGCTCCTCGCTGTGCGAGCGCACGTAGGAGAGGGCGATCCGCGCCGACTCCTTCATCACGTCGCCGAGCTGGCCGGTCAGGACCAGGCCCTTGTCGCCCTCCATCGCGGTCGCCTCGATGAAGAGGACGTCGCCGCCGGTGCCGGTGACCGCGAGGCCGGTGGAGACGCCGGGGATCGCGGTGCGCTCGACCGACTCTTGGAAGAAGCGTTGGCGCCCGAGGGCGTCGCGGACCGCGTCGGCGTCGATCGCGATCGGCAGCTCGGCCTCGCCGGAGGCGATCCGGGTCGCCGCGCCGCGCAGCAGCTTGCCAAGCTCGCGCTCGAGCTGGCGCACCCCCGCCTCGCGGGTGTACTCGGTGACGACGGCGCCCAGGACCTCCTCGCCGATCTCGACCTCCTCCGGCTCCAGCCCGTTGCGCGTCAACTGCCGCGGCAGCAGGTAGCCGCGGGCGATCGCCAGCTTCTCGGCGGTCGTGTAGCCGTCGAAGGCGATGACCTCCATCCGGTCCAGCAGCGGCGCCGGGATCGTGTCGGTGAGGTTGGCGGTGGCGAGGAAGACGACCTCGGAGAGGTCGACCTCGACGTCGAGGTAGTGGTCGCGGAACGAGTGGTTCTGCGCCGGGTCCAGCACCTCGAGCAGCGCCGCCGAAGGGTCGCCGCGCCAGTCGGCACCGACCTTGTCGACCTCGTCGAGCAGGATCACCGGGTTCATCGTCTTGGCGTCGCGCAGGGCGCGGACGATCCGTCCCGGCAGGGCGCCGATGTAGGTGCGGCGGTGGCCGCGGATCTCGGCCTCGTCGTGGAGGCCGCCGAGGCTGATGCGGACGAACTCGCGCCCGAGGGCGCGGGCGATCGACTCGCCGATCGAGGTCTTGCCGGTGCCGGGCGGTCCGACCAGGGTCAGGATCGCGCCGTTGGCGCGGCTGTCCTCCTCGCTCTTGCCGCGGGTCTCGCGCAGCTTGCGGACGGCGATGAACTCGGTGATCCGCCGCTTCACGTCGTCGAGGCCGGCGTGGTCGGCGTCGAGGACCTCGCGGGTGTGGACCGGGTCGAGCCGCTCCTCGGAGCGCTGCGCCCACGGCACCGCGATCAGCCAGTCGAGGTAGCTGCGGATCATCGAGGACTCGGGCGACTGCTCGCCCTGGCGCTCGAGCCGGCGCAGCTCCTTCTCGGCCTGCTCGGCGACCGCCTCCGGCATCCCGGCCTCGGCGATCTTGCGCTCGTACTCCTCGATCAGGTTGCCCTCGTCCTCGCCCAGCTCCTTGCGGATCGACTCCATCTGTTTGCGCAGGAAGTAGTCGCGCTGCTGCTTCTGGGCGCCGGACTCGACGTCGTCGCGGATCTTGCTGCGCACCTGCAGCTCGGCCAGTCGCTCGCGCTGCAGCTCGACCGCGACCCGCAGCCGCTCGGTGACGTCGAGGGTGTCGAGCAGGCGCAGTTTCTGATCCTCGGAGAATTCGGGGCTGAGCCCGGCCGTATCGGCCAGCGCGCCCGGCTCCTGCACGGAGCGCAGGAAGGCGGAGATGCGGCCGTCGTCGCCGCGCAGCTCGAGGATCTCCTCGACCACGGCGCGGTACTCGCGGGCCAGCTCCCTTGCCTGCTCGTCATCTGGATGACCGTCGTGGAACTCCTGCACCTCTATATGGAGGGTCTCGGGGTCGTCCTCGCCGGCGACGGCGACTCCGGCCAGACCGCGGTGCAGGCCGAGCACGGTCGCGACCGGGTTGCCGCGGCGCGAGTGGCCGCTCTCGAGCACCTCGGCGACGACGCCGACGCGGGCGAACTCGCCGTCGCTGCGGGGGAGCAGGAAGACGCGGTCCTCGCCGCCGACGTCGATCGGCAGCGTGGCGGTGACGGTGGGGAAGACGATTGCCTCGTCGAGTGGGATGAGGAGATAGGCCATTATCAAGTCCACTTTCCGTAGTTAGTCTCAGAATAGGATAGCGGGCGTGGTTCCCCGGCTTGCAGGCCCGGGCCGGGGGGTAGGGTGTTCGTATGGACTCCGACCGCGCACGCCAGCTGCTTGCCGCCGAGCGCGAGCAGGTCGAACAGGAGATCGCCGCCACCGAACGCGACGGTCCCGAGGAGGGCGACGACCGCCGCGAACCGGGCGACCAGGATTCCGAGGCGCTCTACCAGGACGAGTTCGACGCCGGCCGCGCCCAGAAGCTGAAGGAGCGGCTGGAGGCTGTCGAGCGCGCCGAGGCGCGCCTCGCCGACGGCACCTACGGCCTCTCGGTGCGCAGCGGCGAGCCGATTCCCGACGCTCGCCTCGAGGCCAACCCGACCGCCGAGCTGACGGTCGCCGAGCAGGACCCCAGCACCCGCTCCTCCTAGGGCTGGCTCGCCGCGCCGGCGCTGGGGCGATCCGCTCCTAGACGTCGACGTCGACCGCGGTGCCGATCGGCAGCCAGCGGACGCTGTCGTGGAAGGCCTGCGGGGCGGCGGCGAACTCGCGCTCGATCGCCTCGCGGCCCTCGCGGAAGTGCTTCCAGCCCTCGTAGTGGATCGGGATCGCCGTGCGCGGGGCGATCGACCCGCAGAGCTCGACCGCCTGCGCGGCGGTCATCGTGTAGTGGATCGGGCCGGAGATCGGGAACTGGACGCCGCCGAGGTGCACTAGCGCCGTGCCGACCTGGAGGCGGTCGGCGACTTCGCGGACGCCGTCGTAGAGCACGGTGTCGCCGGAGATCCAGAGCACCCCGTACTCCTGGCCCTCCCAGCGCAGGGCGAAGCCGACGACGTCGCCGACGATCGGGCGGCTCAGCGGCGGGCCGTGGCGGCAGGGGGTGGCCGTGACCTCAATCGTGGGCTTGCCGGGCGCCTCGAGCGAGGTGGTCGCCCAGGGCTCGAGGCCGCGGGCGTTGCCGCCGAGCCGCTTGGCGCCGGGGACGGTGGTGAAGACCGTGCCGGCCGACGGCAGCAGCGCCCGCCCGGCCGGGTCGAGGTTGTCGTCGTGGTGGTCGTGACTGAGCAGCACGGCGTCGATCTGGCCGAGCTCGGCGGGCGCGATGGCGGGGCCGGCGAGCTTGTGCGAGCCGGTGCCCCAGCCGAACTTGTAGTCGGCGCCCGCGGGGTCGAAGGTCGGGTCGGTCAGCAGACGCCAGCCGCCGACCTCGATCAGGACGGTCGGGCCGCCGACGTGGGTGAGGCGAACGCTCATCGGCGGGCGGCGGCGCTCAGGCGCCGAGCAGCTTGGCCTTCTGAGCCGCGAACTCCTCCTCGGTGAGGATGCCCTGGCTTTTCAGCTCGCCCAGCTCCTTGAGCTGATCGATCACCGAGCTGCCGCCGGCCGGGGCTGCCGCGGGTGCGGCAGGCGCCTGCTGCGGAGCTTGCTGTTCTTCCTGCTGCGCCCAGCGCTGGCCCTGGCGGCGGGAGACGCGGTTGCTGACGCTGGTCGCGGTGCCGGCGATCACCGCGGTGCGGGCGACGCCTCTGAGTAGTCCTGGCATGAAGTCTCCTTTTCTCAGGAAGCCTCGGCCGCGTCGAGCGCGGCGAGGATGGCTTGGACGGGAATGCGGCCGCTGGCGACCAGCTGGCCGCCGGAGCGGCGGACCGCGCTGGCGAAGGGTCCGGCCCAGGTGTTTTCGAAGACCAGCAGAGCGGCGGAGGTGCCGGGCTCGAGCGCGGCGCCGGCCTCGGCGACGTCGTCGGCGGAGAGCAGGCCCGAGGCGGCGCCCTCGAAGATCGCCAGCTCGGCCACGGCGCCGCCGACGTCGGCGATCTCCAGGCCGGCGACGGAGCCGTCCTCGCCCTTGGCGATGAAGGCGAGGTCGAGGATGCGGATCAGGCCGCGGTCGACCAGGTCGATCAGGTGCGGCGCCACCTCGCCGTTGGGCTGGCGGCCGGGCCACTCGACCAGGAGGTAATCGATCGGTCCCATCTCATTCAGGTCGTCGCCGTTCAAGCCGAGTCCTTTCCATTTGCACAAACTCTCCGATCTGCGCACCCTAGCGCGCGTGTGGCGCCTATAGGCTCGGGTTGCGCCGACCGGCGCCACGATCGACGACCAGAGTGAGGAACGCATGACCGAGCCACTCAGCACCGACGAGGCCGTAAAGCTCTACGGCAACCGCTTCCTCATCGAAGATGCCCCCGACGGCCCGTTCCCGGCCAGCGGCATGTCCTCGCTCGACGGGATGCGCCTGGTCGCCGAGGAACTTGCGCTCGAGGGCGACCCGAACCGCAACCTCGCCACCTTCGTCACCACCTGGATGGAGCCGGAGGCGCAGCGGCTGATCGCCGACAACCTCTACCGCAACTTCATCGACCACGCCGAGTACCCGATCTCGGCCGAGATCGAGCAGCGCTGCATCCGCATGCTCGCCGACCTCTACCACGCGCCGGGGGAGACGACCGGCGCCCGCACCCAGGGCTCCTCGGAGGCGATCATGCTCGGCGCCCTCTCGCTGAAGTGGAAGTGGAAGCAGCGGCGCGAAGCGGCCGGCAAGCCGGTCGACAAGCCGAACCTGATCTTCGGCGGCGACGTGCACGTGGTCTGGGACAAGTTCTGCCGCTACTTCGACGTCGAGCCGAAGATCGTGCCGCTGCAGGAAGGCAAGTACACGATCGGGGCCGAGGACGTGGAGCCGCTGATCGACGAGAACACGATCGGCGTCGCCGCCGTGCTCGGCACCACCTTCACCGGCCACGCCGACGACATCGTCGGGATCAACAAGCTCTTGGTCGAGCTCAAGAACGAGCAGGGGCTCGACGTGCCGCTGCACATCGACGGTGCCAGCGGCGGCTTCGTCTGGCCCTTCCTCTACCCCGACTCGGAGTGGGACTTCCGGCTCGAGCAGGTGCGCTCGATCAACGTCTCCGGCCACAAGTTCGGGCTCGTCTATCCCGGTATCGGCTGGCTCGTCTTCCGCGAGAAGAGCGACCTCGCCGAGGACCTCGTCTTCTACGAGAACTACCTCGGCAAGACCGACGCGACCTTCACCCTCAACTTCTCCACCGGCGCCTCGATGGTGCTGGCCCAGTACTACAACTTCGTCCGCTACGGGCGCGAGGGCTACGCGTACATCATGAAGGCGATGCAGCAGAACGCCGCGGCGCTGGCCGAGAAGCTCGAGGCGACCGGCAACTTCGAGCTGATCGGCGCTGATCAGGAGCAGCTGCCCCTGGTCGCCTTCAAGCTCGCCGGAGAGAAGAGCTACGACGAGTTCGACCTCTCCTGGCAGCTCTCGGCCGAGCGCGGCTGGATGCTCCCCGCCTACACGATGCCGCCCAACGCCGAAGACGTGAAGGTGCTGCGGGCGCTGGTCAAGCAGACGCTCAGCCGCGAGCAGATCGACCGTCTCGCCGACGACATCGCCGAGGCCTGCACGACGCTGGAGAAGAAGGGCGGCGCCCACGCCTCCGAGCGCAAGAAGATGAAGGTCAGCCCGGGTTACTGAGGTTCGGCGCCGCGCTCAGCGGCGCCGGAGCGCGACGGCCACCAGGTGCGCTCGCCGAGCCGGTAGGCAATCGCCGGGATCAGCAGAGCGCGGACGACGAAGGTGTCGAGCAGGACGCCGATCGCCACCGTCGCCCCGATCTGGACCAGCTCCTCAAGCGGCAGCAGGGTCAGGGTGGCGAAGGTGCCGGCGAGGATCAGGCCGGCGCCGGTGACGACGCCGCCGGTGCTGACGAGGGCGCGCAGAACGCCCTCGCGGGTGCCGTGGACGGCGGACTCCTCGCGCGCCCGGGCCATCAGGAAGATGTTGTAGTCGACCCCGAGCGCTACCAGGAAGAGGAACGACAGCAGGACGAGATTGAAGGCAAGCCCCTCGCTGCCGAGCTCGGTGAAGGCGAAGGTGCAGAGACCGAGCGTGGCCGCGAAGGAGGCGACCACGGTCGCGATCAGAAAGGCCGGCGCGACCAGGGCACGCAGCACCATGGCGAGGATCAGGCCGACGACGAGCAGGACCAGCGGCACGATCAGCTTGGTGTCGCGGGCGTTGGTCTGCTCGATGTCGTAGTTCTCGGCCGGGATGCCGCCGAGCAGGCCGCTGGGCGCGATCTCGTGCAGGCGTTCGCGGATCGCCTCGACCGCGTCGGCTGCTTCCCCCGAGTAGGGGTCGCCGCGAAGGACGACGACGACCACGGTCTCGTCGGTGTCGGCGGTCGGCGGCACCGGCAGCGCCAGCTTCACGGTGTCGAGCGCCTTCATCCCGGTGACGACCTTGCCCAGGTCCTCGGCCTCGACGACCGCCGTCAGCGGTGAGCCGATCCCGGGCGGGAAGTGTTCGCCGAGCACCTTGGTGCCGCGGCTGGAGTTGGTCGGGCGGGTCTCGCCCTGGCCGAACCCGATCGTCCCGTGGTCGGTGAGATTGCCGAGCGCGAGCACGATCAGCAGGGCGAAGACGCCAAGGACGATCGCGCGCGAGCGCGTGCGGACCAGCCCGGCGATTCGCTCCCAGCCGTTGCGTGGTTCCTTATTCGCCTCAGCGGCACGTAAGGAACCACGCGATGGGAGGGGGGAGCCGGCGCTGGGCCAGAAGGCCCTCTCGCCGAGCAGCGAGAGCAGCGCCGGCAGCAGGGTGAAGGCGGCGGCGAGCATCACCGCGATCCCGATCGCCAGGATAGGCCCGAGCCAGTGGGTGGACTCGAGGTCGGCGACCAGCAGCACCAGCATCGCCGCGATCACGGTCCCGCCTGAGGCGGCGATCGCCGGCGCGCTCTCGCGCAGCGCCGTGGGCAGCGCGACCGTCGGCGCCCTGCCGCCCCGCAGCTCCTCGCGGTAGCGGTGGACCAGCAGCAGCGAGTAGTCGGTGCCGGCGCCGAAGATCAGCACCAGCAGCAGGAAGGTTCCCTCGGTGTTGACCGTAATCGCGCCGGCCTCGATCAGCAGGTAGGCGATTCCGGTCGCGACCAGGTAGGCGGTGCCGACTACCAGCAGCGGCAGCAGCGCCAGCAGTGGCGCCCGGTAGACGGCCAGCAGCAGGATCAGGACCAGGCTCAGGGTCGCGATCAGCAGCGTCTTGCCGGCGTCGTCGGCGACCTGCTCGAGGTCGGCGGCGATCCCACCCGGGCCGGTCACGTAGGTATGGAGGCCCGGCTTGGCGTGTGTGCCGAGGTAGTGGCGGATCGTGTGGACGCCGTTGACGATCGCGCCGCGGTCCCCCGCGTCGAGCGCCAGCACGACCAGCGCCGCTTCGCCGTCGCGGGAGATCGGCCCGATCCCGTCGGCGATCCTCGCCACCTCGCCGAGCGGCGCCGTGGCGTCGGCGGAGAAGGGATCGACGATCGGCGTGGCGCCGACGATGTCGAGCCGGTTGAGCCCCTCCCCGATGCGCCCGATCGCCTCCAGGTCGGCCCTGCTCAGGCCGCCGTTGCGCTCGAAGACGATGACGACGGGCACCTCTTCGCCGCTCTTCTGGCTGTGCTGGAGGACGTCGAGGGCGCGGGTCGATTCCGCGTCCTTGGGCAGGAAGCTGCTCTGGCCGGCGGCGGTGACGTCGTCGATGCGCGAGTGGCCCAGGAGCCCGGCGGCCCCGAGCAGGAGCCAGGCGGCGATCGTCAGCCAGCGGCCCCGGCGGCCGGTGACGCTGCTGGCGAGCCGCCCGATCAAGGCTGGCTGGGCTGGGCGGCGGACACCGGCGAAAGCCTAACCACGGATGGTTCGGATCTCGCCGCGTGGGTAGAGTCGGTGCAATGAGACCAAAAGCCCTGCTCGCACCCGCCCTGCTCGCCATCTCCCTCACCCTCTTCGCCTGCGGGGGCGGCGACGACAGCACGACCGACGCAGGGGCGACGACCGACACCGCGGCCGAATCGGGCGAATCGAGCGGCAGCGCCCCGGCTCCCAGCGGCGAGGCGCAGCGCTCCGAAAAAGTCGAGATCGTCGAATTCACCTACCAGCCCGACCCGGTCACGGTCCAGGTCGGCGGCAAGGTGATCTGGCAGAACGAGGACACCGCGCCCCACACCGCGACCGCCGACGACGGCAGCTTCGACACCGGCACGCTCGAGCGCGGCAAGCTCAAGTCCGAGACCTTCAAGCAGGCCGGCACCTTCACCTACTTCTGCGAGATTCACCCGACGATGCACGGCAGCGTCGAAGTGGTCGAGAAGGACTAGCTCGCGCTCGCGGCCGGCGCGCAACCGACGCCGCCGACCAGCATCCCCGAGCCGAGGTGGGCGCCCAGCACCGGGCCGACCTGGGTGCAGAAGAGCGGCTCGGTGCCGAGGATCGCTTCGCCTTCGGCGACGAGGGTGGCGGCGTCGTCGTCGGACTGGGCGTGCTGGACGATCCAGCCGTCGGCGCCGCGCTCGCGCAGCTCGTGCAGGTAGGCGATCATCCGCTCCAGCGCCCGCTTCTTGGTCCGGACCCGGCCGACCGGGGCGATCTCGGTGCCGAAGGTGAGGATCGGCTTGATCTTCAGCGCCGAGCCGACCAGGGCTTGGGCGGCGCCGATGCGGCCACCGCGGCGCAGGTACTCGAGCGTGTCGAGGCAGAACCACATGTCGAGCCCCTGGCGGGTGCGATGGACGGTCTCGACGACCGCCTCCAGCGGTTGGCCCTGGGCCGCTGCCTCGGCGGCGGCGAGGACGAGGCAGCCGAGGCCGCCGGCGCCGGTTTCCCCGTCGACGACCTCGATCTGGCCGCGGTGGCCCTTGTCGGCGATCGTCCGGGCCGCCTCTCGGGCGCTCTCGCAGGTCCCGGAGAGGCCGCCGGCGATGTGGATGGAGACGACGTCGCGGCCGGCTTCGGTCAACGGCTCGTAGACGGCGAGGAAGTCGCCGACCGAGGGCTGGGAGGTGGAGGGGAGATCGTCGGAGTCGCGCAGGCGGGCGTAGAACTCGTCGAGGTCGTACTCGTCCTCGCGCCGGTGGTCCCCCGCCCAGCCGACGTAGAGGCTGACCTGCTCGATCCCCCACCGCTCGATCAGCCGCGGCGGCAGGTAGGTGGTGCTGTCGGTGACGACGGCGACGCCGCCGGCGGGGGTGCTCATCGGCAGGAGACTCTATGTTGCTGCCATGAACGATGAATGGCGCTTGCAGGTAGACGTCGAGGACGAGGGCCAGGGCGAGTCGCTGACCGACAAGCTCGGCGCGGCCGAACTCGAGCACGAGCTCAGCGAAGCCTTCCACGATCGGCTGATCGTCTCCCGCGACGGGCCCCGCGTCTTCGTCTATGCCGGAACCCGAGAGCAGGCCGAGAATGCCGGCGATTTCATCGCCGGGCTGGCGCGGGAGCACGGCTGGAGCGTGGCGACCGAGCTGCGCCACTGGCACCCGACCGCCGAGGAGTGGGAGGACCCGGAGCTGCCGCTGCCGGCCGACGACGCCGCCCGGGTGGCCGAGCACGAGGAGGCGATCGCCGCCGAACGCGAGCAGGTGGAGCGCAGCGGCGTGCCCGAGTTCGAGGTCCGCGTCGACCTGCCTTCCCACGCTGAGGCGGCGCGCTTCGCCGAGCGGCTGCGGGCGGAGGGCCTGCCGGCGGTGCGGCGCTGGAGGTACCTGGTCGTCGGCGCCGCCGACGAGGACAGCGCCCGGAAGTTGGCGGAGCGACTCGAGGGCGAGGCCCCGGGCGGCAGCGAGGTGACGGTCGAGGGCAGCGGCAAGGTCGCCTACGCCGAGCGGCCGGCCAATCCCTTCGCGGTGTTCGGCGGCCTCGGCGGCTAGGTGGTCGGGATGCCCGGCGGCGACGCCGAGCGCGACGATCTCGCCGAGCTGCTCGCGCGGCGGGCGCTGAGCGAGGACGCGGCTCGTCCCGAGGCGGTCGAGCGCCGCCACGCGGCCGGCGGCAGGACGGCCCGCGAGAACGTCGCCGACCTGGTCGACCCCGGCAGCTTCGTCGAGTACGGGCGCTTCGCGATCGCCGCCCAGCGCGGCCGCCGCGAGGTTCAGGACCTGATCGAGCGGACCCCAGCCGACGGGCTCATCGCCGGCACGGCGCGGGTCAACGGCGAGCTGTTCGGCGCCGAGCAGGCCGCCTGCGCGGTGCTCTCCTACGACTACACGGTCCTGGCCGGCACCCAGGGCGCGGTCGGGCACCGCAAGAAGGACCGGCTCTTCGAGCTGATCGAGCGGATGCGCCTGCCCACCGTCTTCTACGCCGAGGGTGGCGGCGGCCGGCCGGGGGACACCGACTACCCGGTGGTCTCGGCGCTCGACACCCGCGCCTTCGCGCTCTGGGCGCGGCTCTCCGGCCAGGTGCCGCGGATCGCCGTCGTCGCCGGCCGCTGCTTCGCCGGCAACGCCGTGATCGCCGGCTGCGCGGACCTGATCGTCGCCACCGAGGGCTCCTCGTTGGGGATGGGCGGGCCGGCGATGATCGAGGGCGGCGGCCTCGGCACCGTCGCTCCCGACGAGGTTGGCCCGATCGCCGTGCAGGCGGGCAACGGGGTCGTCGACGTGGTCGCCGCCGACGAGGCCGAGGCGACGGTCGTGACCAAGCGGCTGCTCGGCTACTTCCAGGGGGCGACGCCGCCGGGGCCGGAGCCGGATCAGGCCCGTCTGCGCGAGGCGATCCCGGAGCGGGCGCGGCGTGCCTACGCCGTGACGCCGATCGTCGAGACGCTCGCCGACGAGGGCTCGGTCACCTTCCTGCGCGAGCGCTTCGCGCCGGAGCTGGTGACGGCGCTGGCGCGGATCGAGGGGCGCCCGGTCGGGTTCATAGCCAACGACTCCCGTCACGTCGCCGGGGCGATCACCAGCGACGCCGCCGACAAGGCGGCGCGGCTGCTGCAGCTCTGCGACGCCTTCGGCCTGCCCGTCGTCTCCCTGATCGACACGCCCGGGTTCATGGTCGGGCCGGAGGCCGAGGCGACCGGCCTGGTCCGCCACGCCTCGCGGCTGCTCATCGCCGGCGCCTCGCTGAGCGTGCCGCTGGTCGCGGTGATCCTGCGCCGTGGCTACGGCCTCGGCGCCCAGGCGATGAGCGGCGGCAGCCTGCACGAGCCGCTGCTGACGGTCGCCTGGCCGAGCGCCCACCTCGGCCCGATGGGCCTCGAGGGGGCGGTGCGGCTGGCGCTGCGCAAGGAGCTGGAGGCGATCGCCGACGAGGCCGAGCGCGAGCAGCGCGTCCGCGACCTCACCGCCGCCGCCGAGGAGAACGCCAAGGCACTCAACGCCGCCGCCCTGTTCGAGCTCGACGATGTGATCGACCCGGCCGAGACCCGCGCCCTGATCGCGCGGACGCTGGTTGCGGCAAGTCCCCCGAACCCAACATCAAGGAGATGAAGTGACCGAGCTGACCCCGATGCAGGCCGAGCTATGTGAGAAGAGCGAGGCCGACTACTCGGACCTGAGCGCGCTCTTCGTCAACTGCACCCTGAAGCGCAGCCCCGAGGTCTCCAACACCCAGGGTTTGATGGACATCTCGATGGAGATCATGCGCCGCAACGATGTCGCGGTCGACTGCATCCGCGCCGTCGACCACGAGATCGCCACCGGCGTCTGGCCCGACATGACCGAGCACGGCTGGGCGGTCGACGAGTGGCCGGCGATCTTCGAGCGGGTGATGGCGGCCGACATCCTCGTCCTCGGCATGTCGATCTGGTTGGGCGAGAAGTCCTCGGTCGCGACCCAGGTCATCGAGCGCCTCTACGGCAACTCGCACCTGCTCAACGAGGCCGGGCAGTACGCCTACTACGGCCGCGTCGGCGGCTGCCTGGTGACCGGCAACGAGGACGGGGTCAAGCACTGTGCGATGAACACCCTCTACTCGCTGCAGCACCTCGGCTACACGATCCCGCCCCAGGCCGACTCGGGCTGGATCGGCGAGGCCGGGCCGGGCCCGTCCTACCTCGACGAGGGCTCGGGCGGTCCGGAGAACGACTTCACCAACCGCAACACCACCTTCGCCGCCTGGAACATGCTCCACCTGGCGCGGATCCTCAAGGACGCCGGCGGCATCCCCGCCCACGGCAACCAGCGCACCGCCTGGGACGCCGGCTGCCGCTTCGACTTCCCGAACCCGGAGCACCGCTGAGCCGCGACTACAGGTTTGTGGCCCCTATCTATAGGGGCTAAAAGGTTGGGAACGGCGCTCACCAGACGGCGTCGTGCTGCTCCATCACGCCGAAGCCCTCGGCCAGCTCGATTCCGTCGAGGGAGCCGGAGAAGGTGCCGAAGCGGTGGCGGTAGCGAGAGCCGACGAGGAGGAAGTTCTCGTCGCGGGCATGGCGGGACTCGGTGGCGAAGTCGAGGCGCTCGTTGTCGGCCAGGTCGATGCCCTCCATGCCGCGGAAGGAGACCGGGGCGGGCTCGCTCGGCTCGCCGTCGACCCAGATCGCCCGCTCGCTGTTCTGCGGCGGGTCGTTGACGCCCTCGACCAAGTTCCAGGCGAGCGCGCGGCCGTCGGTCGCCTGACCGACTCCGGCTGACCAGTGCCAGCTGGTGTGGCGCTGGTGGTAGCCGGCGGACTCGTCGTCGACGCCGAAGGCGGCGATCTCCCAGCGTTTGCCCGGAACCTCGACCGTGCCCTCGATCGGGACGCCGGCGCGCTTGCGGGTCCAGCCCCAGCCGGAGCCGCTGGGGCAGATCGACTCGATCGGGGCGATCTCGCCGAGGTGCAGGCTGGCGCGCAGGCCGGGGGAGTCGATCTCGAGCTCGGGACCGTCCATGCGCACCTCGCGACTGCCGGGCCGCAGGGTGGTGCGGGCGTCGTGGCGACGCCCCTCGCGATCCCAGATCACCCAGAACGACTGGCCGAGCGGTCCGATCTCGGCGCGGGCGGCGCAGAGCATCAGCTCCTCGCCGAAGACCCCGATGTAGCGCCAGCGCTTGCGGGACTGGCCGTCGCGGCGCAGCGGCATCGGGCCGGGAGGGAGGGGCAGGTCGGGACGGTCGGCGCCCGGCCCGCGCCAGGGGATCTGGGCCGAGGGCATCCTCCCACCGTACTCGCGCGCCTCTAGTCTCGGCGGATGGACCAGGTGATTCAGGTCATCGGCGCCCTGCTGATCCTCGCCGCCTTCGCCGCAGCCCAGTTCGAGCGCATCCGCCCCGATTCGCGCCTCTACCTGGCCCTCAACCTGGTCGGCTCGGCGATCCTCGCCGTGCTCGCGGTGCGCTCCTCGCAGTGGGGCTTCGTCCTGCTCGAGGGGGTCTGGGCAATTGTCTCCGGCTGGGGGCTACTGGCCCCCCTGCGCGCTTCGGATCCGTCCCGGTAGGGGTGGAGCGTCTTGTACTTTTTCGCTGGCACGCCTCCTCGGACGGCGGTTGGCGATCTCGAAAAAGTTAAGCGGAACCCCTACCGGGACGGATCCGACTGCTCGAGCCGGTCGGCCAGCCGGTTCATGCCGTGTTCGCGGGCTGCGGCCGCGGCTCCAGCCCAGTCGGTGGCTCGGTCCGGCGGCGGCTCGACCCCGGCGTCGCGCAGCGTCGCGATGTCCTTGAAGGCGAGCAGGTCCTCGCGCCCTTCGATCAGGGCGGCGCGCAGTTTCGGGCGCTGCTCGCGGATCGCGCTGTCGAGCACGCCCTCCAGCGAGCCGTGCTTGCGCAACAGCTCCGCTGCCGTCTTCGGCCCGACGCCCTTGGCGCCGGGGAGGCCGTCGGAAGGGTCGCCACGCAGGGCGATGAAGTCGGGGACGAGCTCGGGCCCGATTCCGTAGCGCTCGCGCACCTCCTCCGGCCCGACCTCTTCGGCGCCTTTGCCGCCGGTGCGCACGTAGAGCACGGCCACCCCGTCGCCGGCACACTGGTACATGTCGCGGTCGCCGGTCAGCAGCAGGGCCCGGCCGCCGGCCGCCGCCTCGCGCTCGGCGTAGGTGCCGAGCAGGTCGTCGGCCTCGAGGTCGTCGCTGGTGGCGACGGTCCAGCCGAAGGCCTCGAAGAAGTCGCGGCCGGCGGCGAACTGCGGCGCCAGCTCATCCGGCATCGCCGCCTCGCGCTCGGCGTGGTAGGCCGGGTAGAGCTCGGTCCGGTAGCTGGCCGCGTCGGGGCCGAAGCAGAGGACGACGGCGCGCGGCCGGTGAATCTCGACCTCCTTGAGGATCAGGTTCGCCGTCCCCAGTAGCGCGTTCACCGGCTTCCCGTCCGGCCCGACGATCTTGCTCGGCAGCGCATAGAAGGCGCGGAAGAGCATCGAGGGCGTGTCGACAACGAGCAGAGGAGCGGCCATCGGTGACTTATATCGGGGCGTGTCTGAGTTTGACCCCCGTATGTGGCGGGGAAGCTCAGACACGCCTGGGTGGGTCGAGCGCTCGCGCTCAATAGATTGAGCGGCGTGAGCGACAAGGCGCTGCGCATAACCGACCTCGTCAAACGCTACCCGGGTGGGGTGGAGGCGCTGCGCGGCGTCTCGCTGGACATCGAGCCGGGCGAGTTCTTCGGGCTGCTCGGGCCCAACGGGGCCGGCAAGTCGACCCTGATCCACTGCACGACCGGGCTCGCGCAGGTCACCTCCGGCGCGATCCAGGTGTTCGGTCACGACGCGATCGACAACTACGGCCAGGCCCGCCAGGCGGTCGGCCTGGCGCCGCAGGAGCTGAACATCGACTGGTTCCTGACCGTCGACGAGACCCTCGACTACCACGCCGGCTACTTCGGGATGCCCAAGCGCGAGCGCCGCGAGCGCACCGACGAGCTGCTCGAGGTCTTCTCGCTGACCGAGAAGCGCGACGAACGCACCCGCAACCTCTCCGGCGGGATGAAGCGGCGGCTGATCCTCGCCCGCGCCTTGATGCACCGCCCGCGGCTGCTGATCCTCGACGAGCCGACCGCCGGCGTCGACATCGAGCTGCGGCTGGAGCTCTGGCACTACGTCCAGCGGATCAACCAGGAGGGGACGACGATCCTGCTCACCACCCACTACCTGGAGGAGGCGGAGCAGCTCTGCAGCAAGATCGCCTTCATCAACGACGGCGAAATCGTCGCCCAGGGCAGCAGCCAGGAGCTGGCCAACCGCTACGGCGTGCCCAACCTCGAGGACGCCTACCTGGCCCTGGTCGGCCGCAAGGAGCTCTCGCGCTCGCGCGTCGACGCCGAGGCGATTCCGTGAGCGCCGCCCAGATCCGTCTCTTCACGCTCTGGCGGCGCGAGGTCAGCCGCTTCATGAAGATCAAAAAGCAGACGATCGGCGCGCCGCTGCTGGAAACCTTCCTCTACATCTCCGTCTTCGGCGCCGCGCTCGGATCGCGGGTGGGCGAGCTGCACGGGATCGACTACGTCGTCTTCGTCATCCCCGGCCTGATCATGATGGCCTGGTCGATCAACGCCTTCACCAACAACTCCTCCTCGATCCTGCAGCAGAAGTTCCAGGGGGCGATCCAGGACCAGCTCTCCTCGCCGGCCTCGCCGCTGGAGCTGCTGCTGGCCTTCTCGCTCGGCGGCTTCGTGCGCGGGCTGATCGTCGCGGTGCTGACCTTCGTCGCCGCCTCGTTCCTGGTCGACCTCCCGGTCGACCACGTCCTCGTGCTGATCCCCGGCCTGTTCCTGGTCGGCTTCTTCTTCTCGCAGCTCGGCGTCCTGATCGGGGTCCGCGCCGAGCAGTTCGACGACGTCTCCTTCGCCCAGACCTTCGTCCTGCAGCCGCTGATCTTCCTCGGCGGCGTCTTCTACTCGGCGGAACTGCTGCCGCAGCCGTTCGAGACCCTGACCCACTTCAACCCGATCTACTACATGATCAACCTCGTCCGCTACGGCTTCGTCGGCTACACCGAAGCCAGCATCCCGCTCTCGCTGCTGGCCCTCTTCGTGGCCACCGCAGTTCTCTTCACGGTCAACCTGCGCCTCTTCTCCCGCGGCTACAAGCTGCGCGCCTAGCCAGCTACCCCGGATTGGCCACCGGAGCCTCGATCGGGCGGTCGTCACCGTCGGGCAGGACGAGGATCGCGCCCTCGCCGGTGACGTAGGCCTCCTCGCCGTGCTGAACGACGTCCATGCCGATCGCCTCGTCGCGCTCCGTCGCCCGCAGCGGCATCACCGCACCGACCAGCTTCAGCAGGATGAAGGTGGCGATGAAGGCATAGGCGGGGGTCACGACCGCCGCCAGCGCCTGCGACCCGAACTGGCCGGCGTCGCCGTAGAAAAGGCCGTCGGCGACCCCGTTCCAGCCGACCTGGGCGACCAGGCCGAGGAAGAGGATGCCGGTGAAGCCGGCGAGGCCATGGGCGGCGAGCACATCGAGGGTCTCGTCGACGCGGGTGCGTGGCCGCCACATGATCATTCCGTAGCAGGGCAGGGCGCCGAGGAACCCGAGAACCATCGCCCAGCCCGGGCTGATGAAGCCGCCGGCGGGCGTGATCAGCACGCAGCCGACGATGATCGCGGTAGCGGCGCCGATCGCGGTCACTTTGCGACCGCGAATCAGGTCGAGGACGAACCAGGTGATCAGCGCGCAGGCCGGCGTCAGCAGCGTGTTGACGAAGGCGAGGATGCTGGCGTCGCCGACCCCGAGGCCGCTGCCGCCGTTGAAGCCAAACCAACCGAACCACAGCAGGCCGGCGCCGAGCAGCACGTACACAGCGTTGTGTGGGAGCAGCGCCTGGCGACCGTAGTCCTTGCGGGCGCCGACCACCAGCGCCGCGGCGAGGGCGGAGAAGCCGGAGCCCATCTCGACCGGGACGCCGCCGGCGAAGTCGAGCGTGCCCTGGGCGGCCAGCCAGCCGCCGCCAAAGGCCCAGTGGGCGAGCACGGCGTAGACGACGACCGACCAGAGCGCGGCAAAGACCATGAAGGCGCCGAAGCGCATGCGCTCGACCACGGCGCCGGAGATCAGCGCCACGGTGATGATGCAGAAGGTCCCCTGGAAGGCCATGAACAGGAGGTGGGGGATCGTCCCTTCGCCCCGTGGCTCGAAGCCGACGCCCTTGAGGGCAAAATGCCCGAGCCCGCCGATCAGCGCGCCTTCGCCGTCGAAGGCGAGCGAGTAGCCGAGCAGCGCCCAGGTGACGCCGGCGATCGCGATCGCGGCGACGCACATCATGAAGGTGTTGAGGGTGTTCTTGGAGCGGACGAGGCCGGCGTAGAAGAGCCCGAGCGCCGGCGTCATCAGCAGCACGAGTGCCGTCGCGGCGAGCATCCAAGCGGTGTCGCCGGTGTCGATCGCGGCGAGCCCGATCATTTCGCCACCGGGGTCACGGCGGCCTCGTCGGGCTCGCCGGTGCGGATGCGGACCGCCTGCTCCAGCGGCACGACGAAGATCTTGCCGTCGCCGACTTCACCGGTGCGAGCGCCCTCGCAGAGGGCCTCGACCGTGGTCTGGACGAAGGAGTCGGAGACGGCGACCTCGAAGCGCACCTTCTCCGAGAGTCCCATCTTGACGGTGGTGCCGCGGTAGGTCTCGACCCGGTCGAGCTCGCCGCCGTGCCCCTGCACGCGACTGACCGAGAAGCCCTTGACCTCGGCCCGGTACAGCGCCTCGAGCACCTCGTTCGCCTGCTCGGGCCGGACAATGCCGATCACGAGTTTCACAGCTCTCCTCTCTCCAAACCGCTCCCTTGAATGCCGCAGCGACGCGAGCCTATCCCCTCGGCAAGCTGGATTGCGCTGGTGCCGAACCATCCGGGCCGCGATTCGGCCCTCTCTACAATCGCTGGCCCCGATGGCTACTCGTATTCGCAGGCAGCGGCGCAGGCCGCCGACCTCCCGCTGGCACAAGTTCGCGATCCCGATCGTCGTCGTCGTCGGGCTGATCGCGATCGCCGGCGGCATCGGTGCCTCCTGGGCGCTCAGCGTCTACAACTCGGCGCCGCCGCTCTCGAGCCTGCAGCCGGTCCAGAAGGGCCGCTCCTCGGCGATCTACGCCGCCGACGGCAGCCTGATCGGCTTCATCCGCTCCGACAACATCCGCCAGCCGGTCCCAGAACGGGCGCTGCCGCAGACGCTGAAGGAGGCGACGATCGCGATCGAGGACAAGAACTTCTACAAGCACGGCGCGATCGACCCCGAAGGCATCGCCCGCGCCGCCTGGAAGGACATCCTCGCCGGCGGCAAGCCGGTCCAGGGCGCCTCGACGATCACCCAGCAGCTGGTCCGCAACCTCTACATCCAGGACCCCGACCACACGATCAAGCGCAAGCTGATCGAAGCCCATCTCGCCCAGGAGATGGAGGAAGCGCACGACAAGGACTGGATCCTCACCGCCTACCTCAACACCTCGCCCTACGGCACGGTCGAAGGGCAGACCGCGGTCGGGGCCGAGGCGGCGGCGCAGACCTACTTCAGCAAGCCGGCCAAGGACCTCAACCTGAACGAGTCGGCGCTGATCGCCGGCCTGCCGCAGGCTCCGTCCGAATACAACCCCTTCCTCGACCCGGCGGCGGCGACCGAGCGCCGCAACGAGGTGCTGGGGTCGATGGAGGAGCAGGGGTACATCAGCACCGAGGAATACAGCGAGGCGATCGACAAGGGGCTCGGCCTCGACCCCGGCGACAAGTACCAGGTGATCCACGACGCCTTCCTCTTCGACCTGGTCCAGCAGCAGCTGATCGAGCGCTACGGGATCAACACCGTCCGCAACGGCGGCCTCAAGGCGTACACGACGATCGACCCGGTGCTGCAGGCCAAGGCCGAGGAAGCGGTCGAAAACTCGTGTTACGTCTGCTACCCGGAAGGGGGGCCGGCGGCCGGCCTCGCCTCGGTCAACCCGGAGACCGGCGAGATCGTCGCCCTCGCCTCGACCGAAGGCTACGCCAGCGAAGCCCAGTTCAACTACGCCTGGCAGGCCCACCGCCAGCCCGGTTCCTCCTTCAAGACCTTCGTCCTGGCC
This sequence comes from uncultured Solirubrobacterales bacterium, assembly GCA_963717495.1. GTDB lineage: Bacteria > Actinomycetota > Thermoleophilia > Solirubrobacterales > 70-9 > VAYN01. Next base: position 120,044 of record OY970339.1, read on the forward strand.
ACGGCGATCAAGCAGGGGATCGACCCCGACAGCACCTACTACGACGGCAGCTCACCGAAGACCCTCTCGCTGCCGGGCGGCGGCACCTGGACCGTCAACAACTCCGAGGGCGACGGCGGCGGCACGATGGACCTGGTCAACGCGACCGTGCACTCCGTCAACGTCATCTTCGCCCAGCTCGACCTCGACGTCGGGCCCGAGAACGTGACCCAGACCGCCGAGGAAATGGGGATCACGTCGTCGCTGGAATCGGTGCCGGCCGAGGGGATCGGCGGCCTCGCCGAAGGCGTCACGCCGCTGGAGATGGCCGACGCCTACGCGACCCTCGCTAACGGCGGCATCCACCACGACCCGACCGCGATCAGCAAAGTCGAATTCCCCAACGGCAAGGTCGACGAATCCGGCGCCGACGACGGCGAGCGGGTGCTGACCGAGGGCCAGGCCTACGAAGTGACGCGGATCCTCGAGGGCGTGATCACCTCCGGCACCGGCGCCGGCTACACCTCGATCGGCTGCGCCGCCGAGGCCGGCAAGACCGGCACCTCGGAGGAAGAGTCCGATGCCTGGTTCGTCGGCTACACGCCGATGTACTCGACCGCCGTCTGGGTCGGGCACCCGCAGTCGCGCGAATACACCGGCTACGGTGGCCCGACCGCGGGCCCGATCTGGCAGTCGTTCATGTCGTCCGCCCAGGAAGGCGAGTGCCCGGAATTCGAAGTGCCCGAGAGCCTGCCCGAGCTCTCCGGCCTGGACAGCGAACACACCTCGGAATCCGGCTACTCGAGCGGCTACGAAGAAGAAGAAGAAAGCTACGAAAGCGAAGAAGAAGAGGACTCGGGCGAAAAGGAAGGCGAAGGGGGCACGGAAGGCGGCAAGGAACCGACGCCGGAAGCCACTCCCGCACCGACCCCCGCACCCAGCGCCCCGCCGCCCGGCGGCGGCATCAGCCCCGGCTGAGCGACCCCGTCTGTCGCTGTAAGTCTCCTGTCCTCTATAGGAACTTGTAGAGTCCCCGCGTCATCGACGACTGGGGAGGATCATGAAGGTCAGAGTTGCCTTGCTGTGTCTGGTTGGACTACTTTTGTTCAGCGCCGCCGCGGAGGCGTCCTCGTACTTTCTGCCCTTCGGGCAGGCGCGCCGGCTCAGCAAGGTCTGGGCGCGGGAAGCCTGCGAAGCAAGCGGGCCGTCCTGCACGGGTTGGAAGGTCGGCCACTGCGCCCGCATCCTGGCGGACCGAGTCGACTGCGTGGCGGACAACGTCTACCGAAACGGCTACTGCGTTTTCATCCTCGAAAACCGCGTCAAGGGAAGCGGCTACATCCACCAGCGCCGCCGGCACACGCGCTGCGAATAGAGCTACTCCCCGATCAGCTCGATCCGGTACCCGTCCGGGTCGCGGACGAAGCAGATCCGGTGCCCCTCGGTGCGGGCGCCGGGGCGGTAGGGCGGCTTCTCGGGCTCGATGCCTTCGCCGGAGAGGCGCTCGAGGGTGCCGTCGAGGTCGTCGACGGCGAGGGCGATGTGGTTGTAGCCGCTGCCGAGATCGTAGGAGGCGACGCCGTGGTTGTAGGTCAGCTCGAGGCGGGGATCCTCGCCGAGCATCCCCATGAAGACGTTGATCGCCTCGTCGCCGATCGGCATCCGCGCCACCTCCTCGAAGCCGAGCTTCTCGTAGAAGGCGACCGAGCGCTCGATCTCGCCGATCCGATAGCAGGTGTGCAGAAAGCTGGCCATCGCCGCCAAGGCTACACGCAGCCCGATTGGCTCTGTGGAGCGCTGTGGAGCGCTTGAACTACGCCGGGCCGGGCATTACCGTTGCAGCTTCTTCACAACCTTTGAAAGGAACCTCTTGAAAAAGCACCTCCTCGCTGCGGTCGCGGCGACCGCAGCGATCGTCGTCGCCGCCTTCGGCACCGGGCTGGCGGGCGCGGCAACGACCCCTACCGGCACGACCGACACGATCTACATGAAGGAAGAGAAAGGTGCCCTGAAGTTCGTCGCTCCGGCGACCGTGCACCAGGGCGACGACTTGAACATCGTCAATGAAACCGACCCGAGGAAAGTCGGCCCGCACACCTTCTCGCTGGTCACCCAGGGCGTGCTGCCGAAGACGCCGAAGGCCCGCAAAAGCTGCTTCACGCCGAAACACATCTGCATGTCGATCGCGAAATGGCACGGGTTCAACCCGAAAACCGAACAGATCACGATCAACCCGGCCAAGGCCGGTGCGGCGGGTTGGAGCACGATGGGCGACAACAGCAAGAAGGGCGACTCCTGGTTCACCGGCGAAAAGAAGGGCACCTCGTTCAGCCAGCAGGTGACGGCCGAACCGGGGACGCTCTACTTCGTCTGCGCGATCCATCCCTGGATGCAGGGCAAGACCACGGTCCTGGCGGCCGGCAGCTAGCGGCACGTCCGGGAATTCCGCATTCACGCCGCGCCTGGGGCGCCGAGCTTTCCTCGGCGCCCTCGGCGGCGGCGCGCTCGCCTATCTGCTGCCCTTCAGGGGCGGCTTGGGGGAGCTCCCGTTCGGCGCCGAGACGCCGAGCGCGGTCGCGGCGGTGCCGTTCCAGGCACGGCTGCCGATCCCGCGTGAGCTGACCGGCTCGCGGATCGAGATCCCGATCCGCGAGGCCGAGGCCCAGATCCTCCCCGGTCCCAAGACGAAGCTGTGGACCTACGGCGGCACCTTCCCCGGCCCGACGGTCCGCCGGCCCGCCGGCGAGCGAACCGAGGTCACCTTCCGCCACGAGCTGCCGGCTGCTGCCGGCGAGCTCTCGGTCCATCTCCATGGCGGTCACAACCGGGCCCAGTTCGACGGCCAGCCGGGAGGCCTGACCAAGTCCCACCCGATCTCCTCCTTCTGCCGCATCCCGCGCGGCCTCTCGCCGCGCGAGTCCGGCAACGACCTGCTGCTCGAGCCCGGCGGGCGGAAAACCTACGTCTACGACCTGACCGAGGACGGGCGGCCGGAACGGGCGGCGTTCCAGTGGTACCACGACCATCGCCTCGACCGCACCGCCCCGCACAGCTGGCGCGGCCTGGCCGGGATGTGGATCGTCGACGACGAGTTCGAGGCGGGGCTGCCGCTGCCGCGCGGCGAGCGCGACATCCCGCTGATGATCGCCGACCGCAGCTTCGACCGCCACAATCAACTCACTGATCCTTTCGTGGGCGGCCTGCAGCCCCCCGCCGACGGCATCGCCGGCCAGAGCGTCCTCGTCAACGGCGCCTTCATGCCCCACCACCGGGTCGCCCCCTGCCGCTACCGGCTGCGGGTCCTCAACGTCTCCCAGTTCCAGTCCTACAACTTCCACCTCTCCAACGGGGGGGCGATGATCCAGATCGGCAGCGACAGCGGCCTGATGCCGCGGCCGATCCGCCGCAACCAGATCCTGATCGGGCCGGCCGAGCGGGCCGAGGTGATCGTCGACTTCGCCGCTGTCGCCGGCGAGGCGGTGGAGCTGCGCAGCAGCCCGCACGGCGGTCGCAACCCGGACGGTGCCCGCGCCTACGTCGGCGCCCTGATGCAGTTCCGGGTCGACCGCGGCCGCGTGCCCGACCGCACCCGGGTGCCGCGCCGGCTGCGGCCGCTGCCGGGCTGGGCGCAGAAGGCGCGCAGACGGCGCCACGGCAAGCCCGACCGCAGCTGGGAGGTCACCGTCGGCGGCCTCTTCAGGACCACCTGGCTGATCAACGGCAGGACCTTCAACCCGGCCCGCGCCGACGCCTTCCCGAAGCTCGGCAGCACCGAGGTCTGGGAGCTGGTCAACCGCACCGCGGTCGCCCACGTGATGCACCTCCACCACAACGACTGGTACCTGCTGGCCCGTGACGGCAAGCCGCCGCCGCCCTGGGAAGACTGCCTCAAGGAGACCTTCTTCGTCTTCCCGGGCGAACGCATCCTCATCGCCGGCCGCTTCTCCGACCATCCCGGCAAGTTCGTGATCCACTGCCACATGTTCGACCACGAGGACCACGGTCTGATGAGCCAGTTCGAGGTCGTGCGGCGTTGAGAATCTCGCATCTCTAAACGCCCGCTCGTTTCTTGCCGATGCCTAGCGAGCGTTGGCCTGGATACCGCAAAGACACGAGGAGCTGAGCGCCTCAGGGCGCTCGGAGGCGCGGGCGGTCGGCGCCTTGATGCTGGCGGGTGCCGGCCTGGTCGTGCTCTCGTTAGCCCTCCCTCATCCCAGCGGGGGTGACACGGGGGCACTGGTCACGATCGCCGTGGCGATGTCTGCCGTCGGCCTCGGCTGCTGGCTCCTGGCTCGCCGCGTCCCCCTCGCCGCGACCCATCTGCTGCTCGCCCTGACCTCGGGCCTGGCCGGCCTGCTGATCTACGAGAGCGGCGTCGCCGCCGGCCAGTACGGCTCGATCTTCGTCTGGGGGACCCTGATAGCCGCCTACTTCTTCCCGCGGCGCGCCGCCTTCGCCCACCTCGCCTGGCTGCTCGCCGTCTACGCGGTCACCCTCGCCGCGGTCGAAAGCACCGCCGGCTACTCGCCGCTGACCCGCTGGCTCTTCAGTGCCGTCTCGCTGGTCGTGGTGATGATCCTGACCAGCGCCATCGTCGCCCGCCGCGCCCGCGCCGACCTGCGCGCGCGCCGCTTCTTCGACCTCTCGCAGGACATGCTCTGCACCGCCGACATGAGCGGCTACTTCGTCGAGCTCAACTCCGCCTGGCACCGCCTCGGCTACGACGAGCAGGAGCTGCGCTCGACGCCCTTCATCGAATTCGTCCATCCCGAGGATCGCGCCCGCACCGAAGCCGAGTCAGCCGGGCTCTTCGAAGGCCACGAGACCGTCGGATTCGAGAACCGCTACCTGGCCAAGGACGGCAGCTGGCGCTGGCTGCGCTGGAGCTCGACGCTGTCGCCGGACGAGTCCCTGATCTACGCCCGCGCGACAGACGTCACCGAGCTGAAGCGGGTCGAGTCCGAACGCGAGAACCTGCTCACCGAGGTGGCGGCGCTCGCCCGCAGCGACGCTCTCACCGGGCTGCCGAACCGGCGCGCCCTCGACGAGCAGCTGCCGCGCGAGATGGCCCGCGCCCGCCGCACCGGCGCCGGGCTCTGCCTGGCGATCGTCGATCTCGACCACTTCAAGGCCTACAACGACGCCAATGGCCACCTCGCCGGCGACCGCATGCTGCGCCGCTGCGCGCTCGCCTGGGACTCCGAGCTGAGGGGAGAGGACACGATCGTGCGCTTCGGCGGCGAGGAGTTCCTCGTCGTCCTCCCCGACACCCGGCCCGAACAGGGGGCCGAGATCGTCGAGCGCCTGCGGGCGGCGACGCCGGATCGCCAGACCTGCTCCGCCGGCCTCGCCTGTTGGAATCCGGGCGAGACCGCGGAGGACCTGATCGGCAGGGCCGACAGCGCCCTCTACCGGGCCAAGGCAGCCGGTCGCGACCGGCTCGTCCAGGCTCCGTCGATCGAGTCATGATGGGGCAATGGGAGACCACGAGCGCACGGTCCGCTTCCGCAAGGCCCGGCGCGACCCCGAGCTGACCGTCGTCGAGGGCTTCCACGCTCTCAAGCACGCCCTCCGCTTCGACGCCGAGCTGGTCGAGGCGGTCGCCGTCGATCCGGAAGGGCTGGAGGCGCTGGCGGGCGAGCTGGCCCCCGACCTGGCCGGCGATCTGAGCCGGCGGGTGCAGCGCGTCGACGCCGCCGAGCTGGCTGACCTGGTGCCGCTGGTGCCGCACACCGGCGTGGTGGCGATTGCCCGCCGACCCGCGGTCGACCTCGACGCCGTGCTCGCCGACCCCCGTCCCGCCCCGGTGGTGCTGCTGGAGCAGCCGAAGAACATGGGCAACATCGGCGCCTGCATCCGCGTCGCCGCCGGCGCCGACGCGGCGGCAGTGCTGACCAGCGGCGAGAACAACCCCTGGTTCCCCGACGCGGTGCGCGGCGCCGCCGGCCTGCACTTCGCGCTGCCGGTCGCCGCGGTGGAGTCGCTGCCGGCCAGCGACCGGCCGCTGCTGGCGATCGATCCGGAGGGGGAGGCCCTGCACCCCGATCGAGTGCCGCCGCGGGCGGTGCTCGCCTTCGGCACCGAGCGCCACGGCATCAGCAGCGAGCTGCTCGAGCGGGCCGATGCCCGCGTCTCGATCCCGATGCGCCCCGGCGTCTCCAGCCTCAACCTCGCGACCTCGGTCGCCATAGTCCTCTACAGCCGCATAGGATGATTTTTGCGGCGCCTGACGCCGCGTCGCCGCTTACCGACCGAAAGGAAGCACCTTGTTGCCGTTCGCAGACGTCTCCCTGGGAGAACTCCTCCTCATCACCTTCGAGATCTTCTTCTTCGTGATCTGGATCTGGATCCTGATCACGATCATCTCCGATCTCTTTCGCGATCACGAGCTCTCGGGCTGGGCGAAGGCCGCCTGGGTGCTGTTCCTGGTCTTCATCCCGTTCCTGACCGCGTTGATCTACCTGATCGCCCGCGGCAGCGGCATGCGCGACCGCACGATCAAAGCCCAGGCCGACGCGAAAAAGCATTTCGACGAATACGTGCAGACGCAGGCCCACAGCACCCCCGCGGACGAACTGCACAAGCTCAACGACCTGAAGGAAAAGGGCGCCCTTTCGGCCGAGGAGTTCGACAAGGCGAAGGCGAAACTGCTCGCCTAGCACCGGCTCGCAGGAGTCGGGGCGGGCGTCCCGACTCCTGCAAAGTGCTCGATTTGCAAGGGAAGTTGCAGGTTATTAGCAACTCCTCATAGTCTTTAGGCGACTTCGCTAGCCTGCGCGACCCGCTGCCGAACCCTTCCGGGAACGGCGCGGATCTCGATGCGGGCTTCCTTCCTCCACACCCATCCGGGCGCGTCCAAGCGGCGCGCCCTGCTCTTCGCGGCGCTGCTGCTGGCGGTGCTCTGCGCCCTCGCCGTCTCCGAGGCGAGCGCCCCGGCGAAGACGCCGCGGGAAAAGCTGGAGTCGACCCAGGGCAAGCTCGAAGGCGTCCGCGCCGACCAGAGCTCGCTGGCGGAAACGATCGCCGAACAGAACGCCGCGATCGACACGATGATCGGCGAAGTCTCGGCGCTGCGCCAGAAGCAGGCCGCGGTCGAGGCGGAGCTGGCGGCGAAGCAGGACGAGCTGGAAGCGGCGACGGCGGCGCTGGAGAAGGAAAAGGCGCACCTGGAAGCGGTGCGGGAGCAGCTCGGCCGCGCCCTCGGGGTGCTGCGCGAGCGCCTGGTGGCGATCTACGAGTCGGGCTCGCCCGACGTCATCAACGCGATCCTCGACTCGGAGAGCCTCTCCGAGATGGCGGCCCAGACCGAATACCTGAACCGGATCCAGAGCTACGACGACTCGGTCGTCGACCGGGTCAAGACCCTGCGCGACGAGGTCACCGGCGCGGTCGCGAAGCTGGCCGACAACCGCGCCAAGGTCAAGGACGCGCGCGACTCGATCGCCGCCATCGAGCGCGAAGTCGCCGCCGCCCGGGACGAAGCCGAGTCCCGCTTCGCCGAGCTGAAGTCGGCCCAAGCCGAGCGCCGCGAAGCGATGGCGGCGCTGGAAAGCCAGGAAGAAGCGCTCAGCAACAACCTCGCCTCGATCTCCAACCAGATCGCCGAAGAAGGTGGTGAAGCGACCACCGGCCAGGTGCCGGCGCCGCTCAACCCCGGCGAATCCGCCCAGGTGATCAGCGAAAGCGAAGCCAGCGCCCCGTCGGCGGCGCCGCAGGCGGTCAAGGACGCGATCTCCGCCGCCAACTCGATCGCCACCACCCCCTACATCTGGGGCGGTGGCCACGGCTCCTTCGAATCCTCCGGCTACGACTGCTCCGGCGCGGTCAGCTTCGCCCTGCATGGCGGCGGCTTCCTCGAAAGCCCGCTCGACTCGACCGGGCTCGAGACCTGGGGCGAAGCGGGTCCCGGCAAGTGGATCACGGTCTACGCCAACGCCAGCCATGCCTGGATGGTGATCGCCGGCATCGCCTTCGACACCGTCGGCGGCCCGGGTCCGCGCTGGCACGACCCCTGGGTCGATTCACCAGAAGGATTTATTGCTCGCCATCCCGCCGGTTACTGATCCGCCATCGGCATAGCCCGGCGGGCGCTGGGGTAGGTTTCGCTCCATGGGGCTGGAGCAGGAGCTTGAGCAGATGCTGGAGGTGGAGAAGTTCGAGCCTCCTGTCGAGTTTCGCGAGAAGGCGATCTGGAACGATCCGCAGGTCTATGAGGAGGCGGCCGCTGACCCGGAGGCCTGGTGGCTGCGGCAGGCGACTGAGCTGCTCGACTGGGACACGGTCCCGACCCAGGCGCTGAACGACTCCAACCCGCCCTTCTACAAGTGGTTCGAGGACGGGCGGCTCAACGCCTCCGCCAACTGCCTCGACCGCCATGTCGAGGCCGGGAATGGCGATCGCGTCGCCTATCACTGGCGCGGCGAGGAGGGGGAGGAGCGCGACGTCACCTACGCCGACCTGCACCGCGACGTCCAGCGCTTCGCCAACGCGCTCAAGGACCTCGGCGTCGAGAAGGGGGACGTGGTCGGGATCTACCTGCCGATGATCCCCGAGGTCGCCATCGCGATGCTCGCCTGCGCCCGGATCGGCGCCATCCACAACGTCGTCTTCGGCGGCTTCTCGGCGGAGTCGGTGCGGGAGCGCATGGAGTTCTCGGCGGCGAAGGCCCTGGTCACCGTCGACGGCGCCCGCCGCAAGGGCAAGACGGCGCCGATCAAGCCCGCGGTCGACGAGCAGATGGGAGCGCTGGCGAGCCTGGAGACGATCGTCGTCGTCCGCCACACCGGCATCGAGTGCCCGATGACCGCGGGCCGCGACGTCTTCTACGACGAGGCGATGGACGCCGCCGACCCCGAGTGCCCGGCCGAGCCGATGGAGGCCGAGCACCCGCTCTACATCCTCTACACCTCCGGCTCGACCGCGAAGCCGAAGGGGATCCTGCACACGACCGGCGGCTACCTGACCGGGGTTACCGCCACCCACCGCTACGTCTTCGACCTGAAACCGGAGTCCGACGTCTACTGGTGCGCCGCCGACGTCGGCTGGGTCACCGGCCACTCCTACATCGTCTACGGGTCGCTCGCCAACGGCGCCACCAGCGTGATGTGGGAGGGAGCGCCGGACTACCCGAGCAAGGGCATCTGGTGGGAGCTGATCGAGCGCTACAAGGCGACGATCCTCTACGCGGCCCCGACCGCGATCCGCACCTTCATCAAGTGGGGCGCCGAGATCCCCGCTCAGTCCGACCTCTCCTCGCTGCGGCTGCTGGGCTCGGTCGGCGAGCCGATCAATCCCAAGGCCTGGCTCTGGTACCACAAGGTGATCGGCGGCGAGCGCTGTCCGATCGTCGACACCTGGTGGCAGACGGAGACCGGCGCGATGATGATCACGCCGCTGCCCGGGATCACCGCGACCAAGCCGGGCTCGGCGACCCTGTCGTTTCCCGGGGTCGAGGCTTCGGTGGTCGACGAGAGCAGTGGCGAGCCGATCGAGGAAGGCCAGGGCTTGCTGGTCCTCGAGCGTCCCTGGCCCTCGATGCTGCGCGGCCTCTACAGGGAGGACGAGCGCTTCGTCGAGACCTACTTCGCGCGCTTCGGAAAGGAGCGCTACCTCGTCGGCGACGCCGCTCGCCGCGACTCCGACGGCTACTTTTGGGTGATCGGCCGCATCGACGATGTCGTCAACGTCTCCGGCCACCGGCTCTCGACCGCCGAGGTCGAGTCGGCGATCGTCGCCCACGAGAAGGTCGCCGAGGCGGCGGTGATCGGCCAGTCCGACGAGGACACCGGCCAGGCGATCTGCGCCTTCGTCACCCTGCGCGAAGGCACCGAGCCCAGCGACGAGCTAATCGAGGGCATCCGCGCCACCGTTGCCGAGCGGATCGGCAAGTTCGCCCGCCCGAAGCGGATCGTCTGGGCCGACGACCTGCCCAAGACCCGCTCCGGCAAGATCATGCGTCGGCTCCTGCGCGACATCGCCGAGGGCCGCGCCCTGGGCGACGTGACCACCCTGCGCGACCCGGAAGTGATGCAGGAGCTGGAGGGGAAGATCGCCGCCGAGCGCGACAGCGAAGGCTGACTCAGCGCCGGCGCTGGCCGACCATCCGCTCGACCGCCACCTCGAGCGCCTGCAGCTGTTCCTGGACGCTGCGCAGTTCCCGCAGCGCCACCGCCTCCGCCGACATCTCCTCTTCCTCGAGCTCCTCCTCGATCTCGGCGATCTCGGGGGCGAGGAAGCGCTGGGCGAAGCTGCCGGTGAGCAGGGCGACGAAGCCGATGCCGACGATCAGGACGGCGGTGGAGACGATCTCGCCGCCGGTGGTGGTCGGGGTGATGCTGGAGCCAAGCGTGGTCATCGTCGTGATCGACCAGTAGAGGTCGTCCCAGAAGCTGAGGTTCCCCTGGTGGCCCTCGAAGGCGCCGAAGAGCGCGGCGCCGCCGACCGCGGTCAGGACCGCCAGCAGCGCCGCGTAGCGCAGTCCCTCGAGTGAGAAGACCTCGCGCGAGAGCTGGGCCAGGCGGAGGAGGCGCAGCAGGCGGAGCAGGCGCAGCACGCGCAGGCTCTGGAGGCCGGCGGGCAGAACCGGTGGGGTGAGGAAGACGATGATCGCGTCGAGTGGGTGCCGGCGCAGGTAGGCCCAGCGGTCGGGCACGACGGACATCATCACTACGAACTCGATCAGGAACGCGGTCCAGGTGATCCAGTTGAGCACGATCGCTACCGTCTCCAGGGTGCCGCCCGGGTGCGACTCGGTGATCGCCACCGTCGGTAGGGTCAGCGCCGCCGCGATCAGCATCGGCGCGTTGAGCTTTTCGGCCACCCTGGTGCTGCGGGCATCCATGCCGGGCGGGTAGCGCGCGGGGTTCGCTGCGGCTGCGGAGCTCACCGCGACTGATTCGACGCCGGTGGACCGACCCCCTTCGCGTACCATGAGCGAGCAACCAACCGACCAGGAGACGCTCACACCGATGACCACCAGCACCGCGACGCAGGACTACAAGGTCGCCGACATCGACCTCGCCGAGTTCGGGCGCAAGGAGATCGCACTCGCCGAGGTGGAGATGCCCGGCTTGATGCAGACCCGCGAGGAGTTCGCCGCGGAGCAGCCTCTGAAAGGCGCGCGCATCACCGGCTCCCTGCACATGACGGTGCAGACGGCGGTGCTGATCGAGACGCTGACGGCGCTCGGGGCCGAGGTGCGCTGGGCCAGCTGCAACATCTTCTCCACCCAGGACCACGCCGCCGCCGCGATCGCCGCGGCCGGGATTCCCGTCTACGCCTGGAAAGGCGAGACGCTGGAGGAGTACTGGTGGTGCACCGAGCAGGCGCTGCTGTGGCCGGACGGCGAGGGCCCGAACATGATCCTCGACGACGGCGGCGACGCGACCCTGCTGGTCCACAAGGGCACCGAGTTCGAGCGGGCCGGCGCGGTCCCCGACCCGGAGACGGCGGATTCGGGCGAGTTCAAGATCATCCTCGAAACCCTGCAGCGCTCGCTCGCCGAGGACCCGCAGCGCTGGACGCGACTGGGGGAGGGGATCCAGGGCGTCACCGAGGAGACCACGACCGGCGTGCACCGGCTCTACCAGCTGGCCGAGGCCGGCGAGTTGCTGTTCCCGGCGATCAACGTCAACGACTCGGTGACCAAGTCGAAGTTCGACAACCTTTACGGCTGCCGCCACTCGCTGGTCGACGGCATCAACCGCGGCACCGACGTGATGATCGGCGGCAAGGTCGCCGTGATCTGCGGCTACGGCGACGTCGGCAAGGGCTGCGCCTCCTCGCTGCGCGGCCAGGGCGCCCGCGTGATCGTCACCGAGATCGACCCGATCTGCGCCCTGCAGGCGGCGATGGAGGGCTACGAGGTGCGGACGCTCGACGAAATCGTCGAGACCGCCGACATTTTCGTCACCGCGACCGGCAACAAGGACATCATCACCGCCGACCACATGGCGCGGATGAAGCACAACGCGATCGTCGGCAACATCGGCCACTTCGACAACGAGATCGACGTCGCCGGGCTCGAAGCGGGCGCGGCGGAGCGGGTCAACATCAAGCCGCAGGTCGACGAGTGGCGCTTCTCCGACGGCCACTCGATCGTGCTCCTCTCCGAGGGCCGGCTGCTCAACCTCGGCAACGCCACCGGGCACCCGAGCTTCGTGATGTCGAACTCGTTCACCAACCAGGTGATCGCCCAGATCGAGCTCTTCGGCAAGAGCGTCCAGTACGAGGCCAAGCAGGTCTACGTCCTGCCCAAGCACCTCGACGAGAAGGTGGCGCGGCTGCACCTGGAGGCGCTCGGGGTCAAGCTGACCGAGCTGACCCCCGACCAGGCCGCCTATCTCGGCATCCCCGCCGAGGGTCCGTACAAGCCGGACCACTACCGCTACTAGAGGGCTAGGAGCGTCGCAGGCGGTCGCTCAGGGCCGCCTGCACCCCCGGCCACTCGGGCCGGGAGATGCTGTGGATGGCCGTGTCGCGGACGCGGCCGTCGGGCATCACCATGTGCGCGCGCAGGATCCCCTCCGGCTGGGCGCCGACGCGGAGGATCGCCGCGCGCGAGCGCTCGTTGAGCGCGTCGGTCAGCAGTTCGACCCGGTTGACGCCCCAGCCGTCGAAGGCGTGCTCGAGCATCGCCAACTTGGCCGCGGTGTTGACGTGGGTGCGCTGGTAGCTCGCCGCCAGGAAGGTGAAGCCGATCTCGACCCGGCGGTGCACGGCCTCGATGTTCATGAAGCGGGTAGCGCCGGCGATCGTCCCGGTTTCGGTGTCGACGGTGGCGAAGGCGAGCTCGCGCCCGGCCGCGAAGGCGGTCGCGGCACGGTCGAAGAACTCGTCCATCTGCTCCGGGCGGGGCACGCTCGTGACCCAGAGCGCCGCGAGGTCGCCGTCGGCGATCGCCGCTTCGAGCCCGTCGCGGTGGCGCTCGGCGTCGAGCGGTTCGAGGCGGACGCCGTGACCCTCGAGCGTCGCCTTCTCCAACGCGAGCAGGGGGTTGTCGGGCGCGCTCTCGGCGGTCATCGGGCAACGATAGACGCGGTCGGCCCCGGTTCCCTAGTCTGGCGACGATGAGGGGGACCGCGGTCGTGACCGGAGCATCCAGCGGCATCGGTGCCGCCACCGCCAGGGCGCTGGCGGGGGACGGCTACCGGGTCGTGCTGGGGGCGCGCCGGCTGGAGCGGCTGCGGGAGCTGGCGGCGGAGATTGGCGGCGAGGCGATCGGGCTCGACGTCGCCGACCCGGCCTCGGTCGAGGCGTTCGCCGCCCGGGTCCCCGCCTGTGAGGTGCTCGTCAACAACGCCGGCGGCGCCCTCGGCCTGGAAGCCCTGGGTGAGGCCGACGAGGAGCTGTGGCGGACGATGTACGAGTCGAACGTGCTGGGGACGATGCGGATGACCCGGGCGTTGCTGCCACGCCTGATCGAGTCCGGCAACGGCCACGTCGTCGGCGTCACCAGCATCGCCGCCTTCGAGACCTACCGTGGCGGCGCCGGCTACACCGCCGCCAAGCACGCCCAGCGGGCGGCGCTGCGGACCCTGCGGCTGGAGCTGCTGGGCGAGCCGGTCAGCGTCACCGACGTCGCCCCCGGCATGGTCGAGACCGAGTTCTCCCTGGTCCGCTTCGATGGCGACGAGGCGGCGGCGGCAAGGGTCTACGAGGGCATGGAGCCGCTGCGGGCCGAGGATGTCGCAGAGTGCATCCGTTGGGCGGTCACCCGGCCCGCCCACGTCAACGTCGACGAGATCCTCGTCCGCCCCCGCGACCAGGCGCGGGCGACCGAGGTGCACCGCCGGACCTAGCCGCGGCGCGGCGGCGTGCCTAAACTGGGGCCATGTGTAGAAACATCCGCACCCTCCACAATTTCGAGCCGGCCGCGACCGAGGAGGAGATCCAGGCCTCCGCGCTGCAGTACGTGCGCAAGATCAGTGGCTCCACCAAGCCCTCGCAGGCCAACAGGGAGGCCTTCGACGAGGCCGTCGAGGAGATCGCCGAGGTCACGGCGAAGCTACTCGACCGCCTGGTCACCTCGGCCCCGCCGAAGGACCGCGAGGTCGAGGCCGCCAAGGCCCGCGCCCGCTCCGAAAAACGCTTCGCCGCCTAAGTCTCAGCTCGGTCGGCGCAAACCTCCAGAAACGACAAGACCCGCCGGAGCGGGTCGAGTCTGGTGAAGTGGGGAACCACCCCACGAGCAGCTGACACCCACCCCTAGGTTACACGGTGGTCTGCTCCAGATCTCGACCTCGCCCAGCGAATTCAAACTGCGGAGGGCGCCGGACTCGAACCGGATCCAGTGGTTGCTGGACGCAACAGGTGTCAACTGCGCGGAGCACGCCTGTCTCCCTCACCCTCCTGCCGGCGATCCTAGGCGCGAAATTCGGCGTGACGGCGAGGCGATTGCCAGTTGGCACAGTGAATTTACGGTTCTGCGGCTATTACGGAGGAAGTAGTTTGCTAAACTAATTACCTAGGCTAATCAATGGCTCCGAAGACGACTCCCGACACCTCGCTCACCGATGCCGCCGCCCGGCTGCGGATGGGGATCGTGCGGACGGCGCGGCGGCTGCGGCAGGAGGCGGCGGCGGAGGCGACCGGGTTGACGCCGACCTCGACGGCGGCGCTGGCGACGATCGAGCGCCACGGCCCCCTGACCCCGAGCGAGCTGGCGAGGCTGGAGCGGGTGCGCCGCCCGACCGTGACCCGCACGCTCGGCTGCCTCGAAAGGGAGGGGCTGGTCGAGCGCACGCCCGACCCCGCCGACGGGCGCAGCTTCCTGGTCAGCGTCAACGCCGCCGGCCGCGAGCGGCTGCGTCGCCTGCGCGGGCGCAAGAACGCCTACCTGGCGCGCCGCATGCGCGACATGCCCGCCGCCGACGTCGAGGTGCTGGAGCGGGCCGCAGGGATCTTGGAGGGCATGCTGGAGAGTGAAGACGCGCCGGCCCGGCGCGGGCGCCCGTGAGCGCCGCCCTGCGCCGCTCGTTCGACTCGCTCGAGGTTCCCAACTATCGGCGCTACTTCGCCGGCCAGCTGATCTCGCTGTCGGGGACCTGGATGCAGACGGTGGCGGCGCTCTGGCTGATCTTGACCTTGACTGACAGCGGCATCGCCGTCGGCCTGACCACGGCGCTGCAGTTCCTGCCGATGCTGCTGATCGGCGCCTGGGGCGGGCTGCTCGCCGACCGCATCCCCAAACGCAAGCTGCTGATCGCGACCCAGGCGCTGATGGCGATCCCGGCCGTCTTCCTCTTTGCGGTCACCGCGACCGGGGTCGTCGCCCCCTGGATGGTCTTCCTCGCCGTCTTCGCGATGGGCTCCGTCAACGCCGTCGACAACCCGGCCCGCCAGAGCTTCGTGATGGAGATGGTCGGGCCGGGCCGTGTCGTCAACGCGGTCAGCCTCAACAGCGTGATCGTGCAGATGGCGCGGATCGTCGGGCCGGCCCTGGCCGGGCTGCTGATCGCCGGCTTCGGCGTCGTCCCCTGCTTCGCGCTCAACGCGCTCACCTTCGCGGCGATGATCGTCGCCCTCTGGGGGATGGACCCGCGCGGCCTGCACACCGAGCCGGTCGCCCCGCGTGAGCCGGGGGCGATCCGGGCCGGGCTGCGCTACGTCCTCGCCACCCCGGAGCTGGCGCTGCCGCTGGCGCTGATGGCGCTGGTCGGGACGCTCGGCTTCAACTTCCAGGTGGTGCTGCCGCTGCTGGCCAAATTCAGCTTTGACGGCGGCGCCGGCACCTACGCGGTGATGGTCTCGGCGATGGCGGTCGGCTCGATCGTCGGCGCCCTCGTCAACGGCGCCCACGGCCAGACCGGCCCGCGCCTGATCGCCGGCGGCGCCCTCGCCTTCGGCGTCCTCGGCCTGCTCTCGGCCTCGATGCCGACGCTGGCCCTGGAGGTCCCGATGCTGGCCCTGCTCGGCGCCGCCGCCGTCACCTTCGCGGCGACGATCAACTCCACCCTGCAGCTGGCGGTGGCACCGAAGATGCGGGGCCGGGTGATGGCCCTCTACTCGGTCGTCTTCCTCGGCTCGACCCCGATCGGCGGTCCCCTGACCGGCTGGCTGGCGGAAACCTACGACCCCCGCGTCGCCCTCCTCCTAGCCGGCATCACCGGCCTCTCCGCCGCCTGGGCCGCCCACGTCTCCTTCGCCCGTCTCCGCAGCCGCCAAAATTCCTCCGCTGAGGAGCTGGCGGCCATCAGCTGACCGGAGCCTTCGACCCTGAGAGCTTCAAGGCCAGGCCAACCTGAGTCAGGCGTGCACCGCGCCCGCGAGGGGGCCGGCGGGAGGGGGTCTCCGGAGCCTCCCCGCTGTTGCTCCGGAGACCCCCTCCCGCCGGCCTTTTCGACCTAGCCCGTGTACCCAGCGCTCTTCAGGTAAGCTGCCGCCGCTTCCTTCGGCGTCTGCTTTTCGAGTTCGACCCGGGCGTCGAGCTCCTGCATGACCGGCAGGGTCAGGCCTTCCTGGACCTGGACGATGGTCTCTTCGTAGTCGGGCCCGGCTTTTTCGGCCGTCGACTTCTTGGTCAGGAAGAGGACGTTGCCGGACGGGAAGACTTCCCTGTCGTCTTCGAGGATCACGAACTTGTCCTTCTCCGCCGAGAGCTGCGGGTCGGTGGTGAAGAGGATCGAGAGGTCGGCCTGGCCCTTTTCGAGGACCGTGTAGCGGAGGCCGATGTCGACCGGTTTGAACGACTTGAACTTGAGTCCGTACAGCTCTTCGAGCCCGGCCAGGCAGTCGATCCGCTGGCGGCACTCGGGTGAGCCGTAGAGGGTCAGTTTTTCGGAGACGCCCTCGAGGTCGGAGACGTCTTCGAGGTCGTATTTTTCAGCCGTCTCGGTCGTCGTCCCGACCGCGTTGGCGCTGGCGAACGGGGTCGGCGGGAACGCCGTCAGGCCTTCCTTTTCGAATTCTTCCTTCGCCTGTTCGTAGGCGCCCTGGGCATCGGCGGGTACTTCCTCCGGTTCCTTGCCGAAGAAGGAGGTGAGGGCCGTGCTGGCGTACTCCGGGTAACCGGAGATCTGCCCGGATTTCAGCGAGCGCAGAGCCACGGTTTCGGAGCCGAGATTGAGGTCGCTCTTGACCTTGTACCCGGCCGCGGCCAGCGCCTGCGCGTAGATTTCCCCGAGGATTTCCTGTTCGGGGAAGTTCTTCGAGCCGATCGTCAGGCTGACCTTCCCGTTGTCCGGATTGGAGACGATCGCACCGCCGCCACCGCTGCTTTCGGTCGAGCTGCTGTCGTCGTCGCTGCTGCCGCAGGCGGCGACTCCCAGCGTCAACGCCAGCGCGAGCAGCATTGCCGCCACCGCCCACAGCCTCGTCTTCATGGTCCTCACGTACTGCCTCCTTTGTCACTGGTGGTCAAATCAAGCGCTCCTCAACCGCAGGCCCGGCGAAGTGAGCCGGTGCTGCAGCCCGGCGAGCGAGAACTCGAGCAGGAGAGCGAGCAGGGCGACCAGGATCGCGCCCGCCAGCACTCCGTTGGTGCCGTAGACGTTCTGGTTGAGGATGAAGTCGCCGAGGGTCAGGACGCCCGCGATGGGGGCGATCGTCGCCGTCGCCACGATCGCGATCGTGGCGCCGCGAATACCGGCGAACATGGTCGGGATCGCCAGCGGCATCTCGACTTTTCGCAGGATTTCGAACTCCGACATCCCCATGCTGCGCGCCGCATCGACGGTCGCTCGGTCCACCTGATGGATGCCGACGAAGGTGTTGGCGAGGATCGGCGGCACGCCGAGGACGGCCAGCGCGATCGTCAGGTTGAGGACGCCGACGCCGATCGCGGTCGCCATCAGGGCGATCAGGGCCAGCTCGGGGACGGCGCGGCCGGCGCTGCCGATCGTCAGCGCGAACAGCTCGCCGGTGCCGCGATGTCCGAGGTAGAGGCCGATCGGCAGCGCGACCAGCAGCGAGAGCGCCAGCGCCAGCAGGGTCAGTTCGATCTGGTTGAACATCAGTTCGACGACCTGGTCGATGCCGCCGACGCTGTTGCCGCCGGTGACGTTGGAGCTCTGCGGCTCGAAGATGAATTCGATCGCACCCTCGATCGAGGCGAGCGACGGATGGGGGAGGCCGGCGATCACGCCGCCGCCCGTCGCCAGGGGGTGAGAAGGCGCTGCAGCAGAAAGAGGATCAGGCCGAACCCGATCGCCATCAGGAAGGCGATGCCGCCCGCGAGGATCAGGTTGGTCGCGAAGTCGATGCCCGTCTTCATCGGCACCCCGAGCCCGCCGCCGCCGACGAAGACGGCCAGGGTCGCGATCGCGACGGTGCTGACGGTGGCGATCTGCACGCCGGTGACGATCTCCGGCAGGGCCAGTCGCAGCTCGATGCCCCAGAGGATCTGACGGTCGGTCATGCCCATTCCCCGGGCCGCGTCCTTGACCGATTCGGGCACGTTGGCGAGGCCGGTGATCGTGTTGCGGTAGATGATCTGCAGCGTGTAGATGCTGAGGGCGACGATCGCCGTGTCGCGGCCGCGGCCGGTCAGCGGTTCCAGCAGGAAGAAGAAGGCGACGCTGGGGATCGTGAAGAGGACGCCGGTGGCGGCGAGCAGCGGTGCCTGCAGCCAGCGGCGGCGGCGCGAGAGGAGAGCCAGGGCGAAGGCGACCGCGAAGCCGAGCACGACCGAGATCACCACCAGTTCGAGGTGCTGGACGGTGGGCGTCCCGTAGCGGTCGATGTTTTCCCTGGCCCAGTCGAAGCAGAAGAGCTTGTCGGTCGCCTGGCAGGGCAGGGTGTCGGAGCTGCGTTCCTGGATGAAGCCCTTGCCGACTTCGCCGACCGCCGCCAGCACGGTCGGGCTACCCATGGGGGCGCTCCACGGCGCTGTGCTCCTCGGATTTCGCCTGCGGCGATTTGAGGAACTCGGAGATGATCTCGACTGAGAGCACCCCGTCGATCCGGCCTTCGTGATCGACCACCGCCGCGTACTGGGCCTCGCCCTGGAGCAGGTCGGCGAGGGCGTCGCGCATGACGTCGTCGCGGTCGAGCAGCGGGCCGAGCGGAGAGTCGGGGCGGCTGGGCACGGTCTCGGCGCGGAGGTCGCGCTCCGACAGCCACCCCAGGGGCCGGCGCTCGCCGTCTACCAGCAGCGGGTATGGGACTTCGAGGTCGGGCTGGGCCAGCTTCGCCCGCACCTCGGCGGTCGCCTGGCCGACGTGGGCCAGCGGCGCCTCCCAGAGGTCGATGTCTGCGACCCGCATCAGCGCCAGCCGCTTCAGCGCCCGGTCGGCGCCGACGAAGTCCTCGACGAACTCGGTGGCCGGCGCCATCAGCACCTCGGCCGGGGTCGCGTACTGCTCGAGCTTGCCGCCCTCGCGCATGATCGCGATCCGATCCCCCATCTTGATCGCCTCGTCGATGTCGTGGGTGACGAAGAGGACGGTCTTGCGGACCTGCGCCTGCAGGCGCAGGAATTCGTTCTGCAGGCGCTCGCGGCTGATCGGGTCGATCGCCCCGAAGGGCTCGTCCATCAGCATCACCAGCGGGTCCGCGGCGAGCGCCCGGGCGACGCCGACCCGCTGCTGCTGGCCGCCGGAGAGCTGGGCCGGGTAGCGGTCGCCGAGCTCGGGATCGAGGCCGATCAGCTCCAGCAGCTCCCGCGTCCGCGCCCGCGTGCGCTCCTTCTTCCAGCCCAGCAGCTGTGGCACCGTGCCGATGTTCTCGGCGATCGTGCGGTGCGGGAAGAGGCCGATCTGCTGGATCACGTAGCCGATCTCGCGCCGCAGCCGGGCCGGGTCCTTGTCGCGCACCGACTCGTCGCCGACGAGGATGTCGCCCTCGCTGATCTCGACCGTGCGGTTGACCATCCGCATCGCGGTCGTCTTGCCGCACCCCGACGGCCCCACCAGGACGCAGATCTCGCCGGCCGGCACGTCGAAGGTGAGGCGGTCGACCGCGGCGACCTCGGAGTTGCCGTAGCGCTTGGTCGCGCCCTGGTAGCTGACGGAGGAGGCTCCGGGCTGGGACTGCGGTTCGCTAGTGGCCTCTGCCTCGGGCACTGTGAGCGAGCCTATACCCCTGCCTAGCGGGATTACTCGGGATCCGTCAAAGCCCGAGCCGTCGCGCCCGCTCGGCCGCGCGGGCGACGATCTCCTCCATTCCGGGCGGCTCGCCGCCGTGCATCAGCGCCCGGCCGGCGACGACCGTGGTCGCGACCGCGGCTCCCGAAGCGGCGTAGACCAGGTTGGAGGCGAGGTCGCCGATCGCCAGCTCGGCGGTGCCTGAGCGCAGCAGCAGGAAGTCGGCGGCGGCGCCGACGCTGAGCGGCTTGCCGGCACCGAGCAGCGGCGCCCGGGCGCCGCTGGCGATCTCCCAGGCCTCGGCGGCGGCGATCACGGTCGGGTCGGCGGCGGCGTGCTTCTGCGCCAGCGCGAAGGCCTTGAGGTCGGCGAGCAGGTCGAGCGAGTCGTTGGAGCCGGCGCCGTCGCTGCCGAGGCCGACCGCGACCCCGGCCTTGCGCGCCGCCGGATAGGGGAAGACGCCGCCGACCGCCAGCTTCATGTTGGCGACCGGGTTGGTGACGACGGTGCTGCCGCGGGCGGCGATCAGCTCCAGCTCGGCGGCGTCGAGCCAGACTCCGTGCGCGAGCACCGTGCGCTCGTTGAGCAAGCCGAGCCGATCCAGGTAGGCGGCGGGCCGGGCGCCCTGGGCGGCGAGGCAGTCCTCGATCTCGCGCTCGGTCTCGGCGAGGTGGATCTGGACCGGCAGGCCACGCTCGGCGCTGAGCTCGGCGATCCAGCGCAACGAGTCCTCGCTGACCATGTAGATCGAGTGCGGCGCCAGGGCCGGCTCCACCATCGGCCCCAGCCCGCTGAGCTGCTCGAGGCTGGCCAGCGCCGTCTCGCGCATGCGCCCGGCGTCGCCGTCGGCGTCGAACAGCGGCGCCCCAATCGTCGCCCGTAGGCCGGCTTCGGCGACCGCGCGCGCGGTCGCCTCGGGGTGCCAGTACATGTCCCAGAAGCGGGTGGTGCCGGTGCGGATCATCTCGGCGCAGGCCAGCCGCGCCCCCCAGTAGACGTCCTCCGCATCGAGCCGTGCCTCGACCGGCCAGATCTTCTCCTGCAGCCAGGGCATCAGCGCCAGGTCGCCGCCGCTGCCGCGGAACAGCGTCATCGCCGCGTGAGTGTGGCCGTTGACCAGCGGGGCGACCAGTGGCGCCCCCGCGGCGTCGATCGTCTCGTCGTCGGGCTTGGCGGTGACATCGGGGCCGATCGCGGCGATCCGTCCCTCCTTGCAGCGAACGCCGACGGTCTCGCCGTCGAGCACGGCGCCGGTTACGGTCAGGCTCACCGGCCGACCGCGCCGAGCTGCGGCAGCACCGCCGCCAGGCCGTCGCGCAGCCGGGTGGCGTTGGCGATGCGGTCGTCCTCGAGGCCGGCGACGTCGAGCTCGCCGTCGCCGAGCCCGTTGGCGAGGTTGTCGACGACGCAGAGAGCCGCGTAGTCGAGCCCGAGCTCGCCGGCGACGATGCACTCGGAGGCGATCGTCATCCCGACCACGTCGGCGTGGGCGGCGATCAAGCGGACCTCGGCGGGGGTCTCGAAGCGGGGGCCGCGCGTCTGCCAGTAGACGCCTCCGTCGCGCGGCGCCTGGCCGCCGGCCTTCCAGGCGGCGAGGACTTCGCCGCGCCAGCGCCGGTCGAAGCCGGGAGCGCTGTGGGCGCGGGCGTCGTCGAAGACTGAGGGGCTGAACTGCGGGGCGATGAAATCGTCGGGGCAGACCAGGCTGCCGACCGGCAGCTCGGGGTCGACCGAGCCGACCGAGCCGATCGCCAGCACCCGGTCGCAGCCCTGCTCGAGCAGCGGCCGCAGGTTGGCCGCGTGGTCGATCTCGTGGGGGAGGACGAAGGCATCGCCGGCGTCGCCGTGGCGCTGGACGATCGCTGCCCCGTGCTCGGCCGCCGCCGCCGCGATCTCCTCGCCGCCGGGGCCCAGCGCGTTGCTGCCGAGGATGACCGCCAGCCGTCCCATCGGCCGATCCTAGGGGCGCTGTCGTCTTTTGGTGCGGATAGCGCTACAAAAGACGACGGCACTCGTCTGGACACTCACTCGCGGTGCGCCCGGAAGGCCGCCGCCGCCTCGTCGTGGTCGACGATCGGCTGCGGATAGTCGAGGCGCTCGAAGCCTTCCATCAGCCAGGGGCGGAAGATCGCCTTACCTCGGACCTGCTCGAGCTCCGGCAGGTAGCGGCGCACGTAGATGCCGTCGGGATCGAAGCGTTCGGCCTGGCGGACGGGGTTGAGGACGCGGTTGGGGCGGGTGTCGTTGCCGGTGCCGGCCACCCACTGCCAGTTGCCGGCGTTGTTGGCGACGTCGCCGTCGCTGAGCAGGTCCCAGAAGTGCCAAGCCCCCTGGCGCCAGTCCACGTAGAGGTCCTTGGTCAAGAAGGAGGCGACGGTCATCCGCGCCCGGTTGTGCATGAAGCCCTCGGCCGCGAGCTGGCGCATCGCCGCGTCGACCAGGGGGTAGCCGGTGCGGCCTTCCTTCCAGGCCTCGAGCGCGCGCCGCGAGCGCGACCAGCGGTCGCGGCGGGGCCGGTAATCGCGGCGGGGGAGAGAGGGGGTGGCGGCGAGCACCTGGTGGTGGAAGTCGCGCCAGCAGAGCTGCCGCACGAAGGGCTCGCCCCCGCGCCGCCCACGCGTCTCCTCCAGCAGCTCCAGCGGCGAGAGGCATCCGAAGCGCAGGTGGGCGCTGAGGCGGGAGGTGGCGTCGCCGGGCAGGTCGTCGTGACGCTCGCCGTAATCGCCCAGGCGCTCGCGCAGGAACGCCCGCATCAGCCCCCGTCCCCCGCGCTCCCCGCCCTTGGCCCGGCCCGGCGAGAGAACGCCGACCGCCCCCGGCGAACGGGCGCCGGCGATCAGCTTCTCCAGGGCCGGGAGGCGACCGGCCGCGAGCCGCCCGGGCACGGTCAGTCGCCGCGGCGTCGTCGCCCGCCCGCGCGCCGGCAGCTCGCTCCAGGCCCGGTGGTAGGGGGTGAAGACCCTGAAGTGGTCGCCGCCGCCCGGCGTCACCGCGCCCGGCGGCACGACCGTCACCCCGGGATGGCAATGGAAGGCGATCCGCTCCTCCGCACAGGCCGCGGCCAGGCGGCGCTCCCGGGCGCCGGCGTAGGCGCTGTGGTCGGCGCTGACGTGGAGCTCCTCGGCACCGCATTCGCGTGCCACCGCGATTGCCTCCGCGACCGGGTCGCCGCGCCGCAGGAAGAGCTTGCCGCCCGCCGCCCGCAGCGACTCGCCAAGGTCGGCCAGCGCCTCGCGCATGAAGGCGACCCGGTTGGGCGCCGCGAAGCGCGATCCCAGCAGGCGCTCGTCGAGCACGAACAGGGGCACCGTGCGCTCGGCCCGCGCCGCCGCCGCCAGGGCGGGGTGGTCATGGATGCGGAGGTCGCGATTGAAGAGAATCAGCGCGGTTTTCATGGGCTGGACCTGAGGGTAGGGTGACGCCATGGGCGAACGACCGTCGGGTCGAGAAGAGACCGAGGAGGAACGCCTCGACCGCAACCTCGGCGAGCTGCTGCAGGAGCTGCGGGTGGCCCTGCCCGGCGTCCAGGTGCTCTTCGCCTTCCTGCTGGCGGTGCCGTTCCAGCAGAACTTCACCAAGATCACCGCGTTCCAGGAGAAGGTCTACTTCGCGACCCTGCTGTTGACGGCGCTGTCGGCGGTGCTGCTGATCTCCCCCTCCGCCTATCACCGCCTCACCTTCCGCATGCAGCAGAAGGACCATCTCGTCTTCCTCGCCAACCGCTTCGCGATCGCCGGCCTCGGGGCGCTGGCGCTGGCGATGACCGGGGCGATCGTGCTGATCACCGACGTCCTCTACGGCCCCGCGGCGACGGCCGTGACCGGCGGGCTCGCCCTCCTCACCTTCGTGATGTTCTGGTACGCGCTGCCGCTGCAGCGTCGGCTCAGCGCCGATGAGGAGCCGGATCCGCCGCGGGAATCGTCGTAGCGCGCGTATCGCGCAGCTGCGCCAGCTCCGCCGCGAGGTCGTCGACGAAGGGGAGGTCGGGGGCGCGACGGCGCAGCGTCTCCAGGTCCTGCTCCCAGACGCGTTCCTTGACGTCGAGCGGCGCCTCGAACTCTTCCCCGGCGGCCTCGCCTTCCTTGGCCAGAGCGCGCCGCAGGACGCGGATGTTGGAGAGCTTGTCGGCGGCGTAGATCGCCAGCGCCTCGCGGCCGGCAACCTCGACGTGGCGCCGGTGCTCGTCCTTGCGGCGCTCGAAGGGCTCGATCGAATCGTCTTCGGTCAGCGCTCCCACCAGCTCCGCGACTTGCGGCCCGAAGGCGTCGGTGACGTCGCCGACGCTGGCCTCGCTGTCCTCGACCACGTCGTGCAGCAGCGCCGCGGCCACTGTCTCCTCGCCGAACCCGTTAGCGGCGAGCAGCTCCGCCACCGCGACCGGGTGATGGATGTAGGCCATGCCGCCACTGCCGTTGCGGGTCTGACCGGAGTGCGCCGCTTCGGCCATCTCCAGGGCCTCGCGAATCAGCTCCGATTCGGCGGCCGCGGCCTCGATCGTGGGAGACGGCATGCCTGGAGCCTAACGCGGGAGGGGCGCCGGCTCAGGCGGCGGCGGTGACTTCGGCGGGCCGCACCGGCAGCTCGTACTCGGCCCGCTCGGCCCCCAGCTCGATCGTCGCCGGGTCGCACCCCAGGGCCGTCCAGCGCTCCCGTGCCTCGGCGCCGAAGCGGTCGAGGAAGTCGTCCGAGTGCATCGGGTCGTGGTGGAAGAGGACCGTGCGCTCGGCGCCCGTACGGCGGGCGAAGGCGAGCGCGTCGCGCAGCGGCGAGTGCCCCCAGCCGACGTGGCAGGGGTACTCCTCGTCGCTGTACTGGCCGTCGTGGATCAGCAGCGAGGTCTCCCGCGCCAGCGCGAAGCCGGAGATCCAGTCGTCCTCGAGCCGCTCGAGGTCGGCGCCGAGCCCGGGCTCGTGGTCGGGGATGTAGGTGAGCGAGGAGTCGCCGTCGTCGATCCGGTAGCCGAGCGTCGGGCCGCGGTGGGAGACCGAGGCGGCGCGGATCCGCGCCGAGCCGATCTCCCACTCGGTCTCCGGGCAGTGTCGGAAGGAGACGTCGCAGGGCAGCTCGCGCACCTCGACCGGCGAGAGCGGGGCGGAGATATAGCGGGCGATGCGGTCGCGCAGCGAGGCCTCCGGCGAGGCCGGGCCCCAGATCACGATCTCGGTCTGCGGCCGGAAGACGGGGGCGAAGAAGGCGAGGCCGAGGATGTGGTCGAGATGGAGGTGGGTGAGGAGGATGTGCAGCCGTGTCGGCTCGTCGCCGAGGTCGAGGCCGAGGCTGCGGATGCCGCTGCCGGCGTCGAGCGCCAGCAGCGAGCCGTCGGAGAGGGTGACGCCGACGCAGGAGGTGTTGCCGCCGTAGCGGATCGTCTCCGGCCCGGGGGCGGGGATCGAGCCGCGCGTCCCCCAGAGCTTGACCTTCACGCCGGGCCCGCCCCGTTGCTGTTCGCCTGGGTCGGCCAGAAGATCGCGATCCCGCCCTGGGAGCCGTGGGCGGTGAGGATCGGGAAGGCCGAAACCTCGACGGCATGGCTGGCGCCGTCGCTGGAGTGGATCACGTACTCGGCATGGGCGGGGCGGCCGTCGCGAACGGCGGATACCAGCGGCAGGTCGTCGTAGGGGATCGGCTCGCCGGCCTCGTCGAAGGGGCCGAAGAGGGCGCCCCACTCGTCGGCGCCGACCGTGCCCAGCTCCTCGAAGCGCTTGCCCAGCATCATCCCCGCCGCCTCGTTGTAGAAGACGAGGACGCCGCCCTCGTCAACCAGGAAGGCCGGGGTCGAGAGCGCCGACATCAGGTTGCGGGCGAGGATCAGCTCCAGGGGCCTCTGCGTCACAAATGACACTTTAGTTTGTCGGATGGTTAGCGCTAGGCATTGGCCGAAATTGCCCTGCAGAAAGCCGAAGTGGGCAGCCTCTTCGGCTGGGGTACCCGCTGGAGTGACTTTCGTCACACCGGTCGGGAATTCGTCACACCGCCGGGCGGGTCAGCCGGCCGCTTCGGCGCGGCGCAGGCCGCCGCGAGCCCAGAGGGCGAAGAGAACCGGCAGGGCGACGGCGATGGTGAAGGCGAGGCCGACCACCGCCGGGTCGCCGGCGATGAAGCCGCGCCCGGCCTCGAGCAGGGCGGTGACCGGATTGACCGCGGCGACCGCGTGGATCCAGCCGCTGAGCAGGCTCAGCGGCACGTAGACAGGGGCGAGGAAGAGGATCAGGAAGACCGGGAACTGCATCAGCGGCCCGCCCTGGATCGAGCGCACCCGCATCGCCACCCCGGCCGCCCACATCGTCGCGGTCAGGTTGACGAGGATCGCCAGGGAGTAGAGGGCGACCAGTTCGACGCCACCGCCGTCGACGTTCATCCCGAAGACGAGGGCGATGACGATCAGCACGGTCCAGGTGATGAAGGCGCGGACGAGGGCGGCGAGGGCGTAGCCGGCGACGATGCCGCCGCGGCTGCTGGCGGCGAGCAGGTAGCGCTGGGCGAAGCCGGTCTCGAAGTCGCGGGCGATCCCGAAGCCGGTGAAGACGCCGCCGAAGGCCGCCGACTGCAGCAGCACGAAGACGAACTGGAAGGCGGTGTAGCCGCTGGGGAAGTCGAAGCCGGGGACGTTGGCGATCGCCGAGAGGCCGCCGGCGAAGGAGACGAAGAAGAAGAGCGGGAAGACGATCGCCGGCACCAGGAAGGCCGGGTTCTTGAGGAAGTTGTGGATGCTGCGCCAGGCGACCGCGAGGGCGATCGTGCGGAAGCCGGCGGGGCGGGTGCCGTTCACGTCCGCACCAGCCTCGTCTTCAGGGCGCCGCTCGCCGCGTACATGCCGACGACGAGGATCGTCACCGCGATCCCGAAGCCGAGCGCCAGCTCACCCAGGTTCCAGCCTTCGATCAGCAGCGAGCGGAAGGCCTGCAGCAGGTAGGAGACCGGGTTGGCGGCGGCGATCGCGTGGAACCAGTCGCTCTCGATCAGGTTCAGCGGCAGCGCCATCGAGGAGAGGAAGAGAAAGACGAAGAAGACCGGGAAGAGGCTCTGCACGGCCTCGCCGGAGCCGGTGCGCAGGGCGGCGAAGAGCCCGACGGTGCCGAAGGCGACGGTGATCGTGACCGATAGCGCGACGATCGTCAGGGCGCCGCCGAACCCGGCCGCGAGGTCGGCGCCGGCGGTCAGCCCCACCACCAGGTAGGTCACGGCCTGCAGCAGCCCGAGGACCACAGAGCCGGCCAGCAGGCCGCTGAGCAGCGCCGCCCCACGCAGGGGAGTCAGCGCCAGGCGGTTGAGGAAGCCGGTCTCGATGTCGCGGGCGAGGTCGGTGCCGGAGTTCATCACCGAGAACAGCGCCCCCTGCATGAAGGGGACGGCGAGGGCGAAGGTGAGATAGGAGTCGGTCGGGAAGCCGGGCAGGTTGGTGGCGTCTTTGAGGCCGCCGGAGTTCACCGCCAGCAGGAACAGCGGGAAGATCAGCGCCGGCACGATCTGCGCCGGCTGACGCAGGGTGCGCAGGACCGAGCGGTGGGCGAGCTGGCCGACCTGAGTGCGTAGGCCGGCGTTCACGCCGAGCCGACCGCCTCTGCCGCGGCGTCCTTGGACTCCTCCTCGGCCTCCTCGGCGCCCTCCAGCGAACGCCCGGTCTTGGTCAGGAAGACGTCGTCGAGCGAGGGGGCGTGCAACTGCAGGTGCTCGATCGCGATCCCCTCGGCGTCGAGGGCCCGGACCACCTCGGCCAGCTCCGCCTCGCCGCCGGCGAGGCGGACGGAGACGCTTTTCGGCGAGGCCCCGGCGGGCTCGCCGAAGCGGCCCAGGACCGCGGCCATGCGCTCCTGCTCGGCCGGATCGCGCGGCACTGCTTCCACGGTGGGACGGCCGATTTCGGCCTTCAGCGCCGCCGGCGTGCCCTCGGCGACGATCCTGCCGTGGTCGATGATCCCCACCCGGTCGGCGAGCGCGTCGGCCTCCTCCAGGTACTGGGTGGTGAGGAAGACGGTGACGCCGTCGTCGCCGGCCAGGCGCGCGACCTCCTCCCAGAGCGCGGTGCGGCTCTGGATGTCGAGCCCGGTCGTGGGCTCGTCGAGGAAGAGGATGCGGGGCCGGTGCGCGAGGGCCAGCGCCAGGTCGAGCCGGCGCTTCATCCCGCCCGAGTAGCCGCCGACCCTGCGGTCGGCGGCCTGGGAGAGGCCGACCCGCTCCAGCAGCTCGGCCCCGCGCTCTTCGCGCTCGGCCTTGGCGATTCCGTGCAGGGCGGTCTGCAGGCGCATGTGCTCACGGCCGGTCAGCAGCGGGTCGAGGGCCGCCTCCTGCAGGGCGGCGCCGATCGCCGAGCGCACCCGGGGTCCTTCGCCGACGATGTCGAAGCCGGCGACGCGGGCGGTCCCGGCGGTCGGCGGCAGCAGCGTCGTCAGCATCAGCACCGTGGTCGACTTGCCGGCGCCGTTGGGGCCGAGGAAACCGTAGATCTCGCCCGGGGCGACCTGGAGGTCGATGCCGTCGACCGCCCGCGGCCCGTTCTTGAACTCGCGCACCAGGCCGTCGACCTCGATGCCGGTGCGATCCGCTGTCTCTGTCGCCATCGTCCCTTCCGGTTAGCTGACAAACTCAATATTTGAGGCTAGCAAATATTGGGCTACACTAGGTTGCGTGAGCACCACCACGAGCAAGACCGCCGCGCGAGGGGAGGGCCGTCCCTCCGGCCCTCAGGCATCGGCCCGGGATGACAGTGCCCGCGAGGCATGGAGCCTGCTGGCCAGTCTCGTCTACCCGCCGCCGTTTCTGGCGCTCGCCCGCGAGCTCGGCCTGCGCCCGCCGGCCTTCGGCGCCGTGCGGCTGCTCGACCAGCCGCGCACGATGAGCGAGATCGCCGCCGTCCTGCACTGCGACAACTCCAACGTCACCGGCATCGTCGACGGCCTCGAAGAGAAGGGCCTGGCGACGCGACGGTCCTCGGCCGCCGACCGGCGGGTGAAGCTGATCGCGCTCACCCTGGAGGGCCGCAAGCTGCGCGCCCGTCTGCAGCGCGCGGTGGAGAAGCCGCCGGCTTGGGTCGTGGGGCTCTCGGAGGCGGACCGTCGCGCCCTGGTCGAGATTCTCGGCCGAGCGACTGAGCCCGGCTCCGACTGACTGGGACAGCGGTTCGGTTTGCCTTCGGTGCCGGTCAGCCGACTTCCGGGCGGCCCGACCGCGTAGAACTCACGCTTCGATGCGCGAGCGAACCCGCACCTACGGCGTGGCGATGGCCCTGAACCGGCCGGTCGCCGCCTGGGGCCGGCTGCGGGTCGAGGGGCTCGATGCCCTCCCCGAGAGCGGGCCGCTGCTGGTGCTCGGCAACCACGACAGCCACTGGGACCCGATCATGGTCGGGATCGCCGCCCGCAAGCGCCGCCAGATCCGCGCCCTGGCGAAATCGGACCTCTGGAAGGTCCGTGGCCTGGCGCCGATCCTCAACGGCATGGGCCAGATCCCGATCGAGCGCGGCAAGGGCGACAAGCAGGCGCTGGCGCGGGCGATCGAGGCGTTGCGGGCAGGGGTCTGCATCGGCGTCTTTCCGGAAGGGACCCGTTCCCGCGGCGAGGTCCTGCGCGCCCGCAGCGGCGTCGGCCGCCTGGCGCTGGAGGTGCCGGAGGCGCACATCACCCTGGTCGCGATCGAGGGCACCTCCGACCTCACCGGCTTTCCCCGCCGCCCGCGGCTGCGGGTTCGCTTCTTCGATCCGGCCGGCGGCCAGCCGCGGCCCGACGAGGACCCGGGCGAGCTCTCGGCGCGGCTCCTGGCCGAGATCCGCGCCCTCGTCCCGCCCTCGATCTCCTACCGCAAGCGCGTTTAGCCCTTGGTCATTCCGTGGTTCCTTTTGTGCCGGACAGTCAATTAAGGAACCACGGAATCGAAAGCATCTCGTTGACGGGTGCGGCCATCGGCGGCGGCAAGCTCGAGAGTTCTGCTGATGCTGGCAACGACATCGTCGAGTTCCCGGTGCATCTGGTGCCAGGTGGCTCGGGCAACCCGGTAGCCCGCGGCCACCAGGATCCGATCGCGTCGACGGTCGCGTTGGAATGCCACCGGCGTCCCGTGACTCTGTTCGCCGTCGGTTTCGATCACGACACGGAGTTCCTCCCATAAAAATCGGGGACGATTCGGTGGCCGTCGACCACCAGCCTCTTGTTGCAGACTGGGCGGGGCAGGCCTCGCGCCAGCAGCCGCGGTAGGACCAGCGCCTCGAAATCGCTGCGGAGGTCGGCCACCGAGTCGTCCTCGGTGAGCCAGTCCTCGAGGATGAGCTGCAGCGCCTTGATTCCCCGCCTGCCTTTGGCCCGCGCGAGCGCTATGCGCAGTGCGTGGAGATCGAGGAGCTTCAACACCGCCGCCCGCTCGACCATGCGTCGCAGCGATGGGGTGCCGAGCAGGCCAGCATTGTCGACCAGCGTCCGTGCCGGGGTGGTGCGGGTCACTCCCTCCCGGACCGCGATCTCGTCCACGGTCGGATAGCGGCAGCGCCGGCAGCGGACCCCGTCGATCTTGCGCCCGGTTTGACAGCTGACGGTGATGTCGATCAGGGCCGGCCACCTGTCTTGCAGTCCCCAAAGGGCCGCCGCCGTCCCATGCGAGACGACCGCGCTCTCGCCGCAGGCGAGCAAGGCGGCTTGCAGCTCTCCGATGCGGCCGATCGACCTGTGCCCAACCGCGTAGACGCCTCGATGCCGGCGATGCAACGCTCCCCGCCGGGCTCGCGAGGCCGCGCCGCTCGCCGTGAGGTCGCTGTCCCGCAGCTGATCGAGGGAAACCACGCCGTGCTGTGCCGTGGCTATGTCCCCGATCCGCGCCTCCCGACCGCCCTCCCCGGACCCGTGGTTCCCTTTGCGTCCCACGGGCGAATAAGGAACCACGGGCCTCGTTCTCTCCCCCCAGGAGGATCGCGCGGTTCCAAATGCGCCGTGCAGCCCAATAAGGAACCACGAGGTGGGACTGGTTCAGCCCTCGGCCTCCTCGCCACTGCCCTGCAGGGCGTACCACTCGGCGCCGAAGGAGTCGATGTCGTTGCCGTTCGCTTCGCCTGGCTTCTTGTCGGCGGCGTAGGTGTAGAGCGGGTGGCCGGCGTAGGTCACCTGGACGGTGCCGTCCTTGCGCTTGGTCGTGCCCAGCTTGGAGGCCGACGCGCCTTCGCCCGCCGTCGGGTCGCCTTCGGTCAGCACCGGCGGCCAGACCCCTTCGCAGGCGCCGTAGCAAGAGGAGACGGTGCCCTTGTCCTTGTGGAAGTCGTAGACCGTGAGGCCGTTGGCGTCGACGAGGACGGCGCCGACCTTGGGGGCGCCGGCGACGGTCAGCACCGCGGCGCCGCTTTCGGCTCCGGGGGGCGACTTGGCGGTCGTGGTGTCACTGGCGCCGGTGTTGCCCTTGCCGCCGTAGACCCCGCCGGAGCTGCTGTCGCTGCTGCTGCCACAGCCGGCGATCGCCAGCATCGCGGCCAGCGCCAGCAGCGCCATCGCGTAGGTGGTCTTGGTTCTCGTCACGTCAAGTCCTCCTGGTTCGGATTGGCCCATGCCGTCGCTCCGGCCACGTCGACCGGGGCGACAAAAGTTCGGTTGCCGGCGCGCACGCCGATCGCCCGCGTGCGGGAGAGGTCGAGCGCCGAGCTCAGCACCGCGTTCGAGTCGTCCCCCCAGCGGTAGGTGAAGGTGCCGGCGGGGACCCGTTCGCCGCGCGGGCCGCGCAGGTAGACGCGGCAGAGCGTGCCCGAGCGCACGCCCTTCACGTACATGTGGATCTCGGTCCCGTAGGAGTGCGGCTCCAGCGTCGCGTAGATCTTGACGCCACCCGGCAGCTGGCCGAACTCGACGTGCTGCTCGGGGCCCTCGCCGCCACCGCCTGGCAGGATCGCGATCGCCAGCACGGCGGCCGCGGCCGCCGCCGCTCCGCTCAGGGCCAGGCCGAAGCGCCAGCGCCGCCGCCGCACGGCGACCCGACGCTCGCCGTCGATCGTCGCCGCGATCCGCTGGCCGAGGTCGGCCGCGGGCTGCGGCGCCGGGTAGGCGAAGCGGTTCGGGTCGGCGAGCGGCAGCAGCCGCGCCACGGTCTCCAGCGACGCGGCCTCGGCGCGGCACTCCGGGCATCCCTCGAGGTGGGCCTCGAGGGATGCCCGTTCCTCCTCTGGCAGATCGCCGAGCGCGTAGGCGCCGAGCAGGTGGCGCCAGTCGCGGCAGCCCTCAGTCTTCATAGCCCATCTCCTCCAGCGCGACGCGCAGCGCCCGCAGCCCGTAGTAGACGCGGCTCTTCACGGTGCCCTCGGGCACGCCGAGCTCCGCCGCCACCTCCGCGTACGGGCGGCCGCGGTAGTGGGTCTCGACCAGGACGTGGCGGTGGTCCTCGCCGATCCGCCGCATCGCCTCCTCGATCTGCCAGGAGAGCAGCGCCTGCTCGAGCGGCTCGACCGCGGGCTCGATCCCGCCCTCGGCGACGCGCGGGCGGGAGGCGCGGGCGCGGCCGAGGTCGATGACGACGTTGCGCAGGATCGCGAACAGCCAGGTGCGGAGCGAGCCGATCTGCGGGTCGAAGCGGTCGCCGGCGCGCCAGGCGCGCACGAAGGTCTCCTGCACGGCCTCTTCGGCGAGGCCGGCGTCGCCGAGCGAGCGCAGCGCGAACCCGTAGAGCTCGCCGGAGTGCGCGGCGTAGGCCTCGCGCACGTCGCGCTCGCGTTTCAATGCCCCGGGCTGCATCCGCCTCCGTGTACGGGACGGACGCAGCCCGGGTTCAAGCTCTATCCCTCGAGTTTCCCGATCTTGAAGATCTTGGTCCCGCAATCGGGGCACACGCCCTGGATCGCCGGGCGACCATTTTTCATGGTCACCTGTTTGGCGTCCTGGATCTCGACCTTCTTCCGCTCTTTGACGCAGTAACCCTCGGGCATAACGCGCCCTCCTTTCATGCCGCTTCTGCGGCAAGGCTCGCGTTGTACGCGAGGTGGATTGAGGCGAATGTAACGCAGGTGGGGGACAGCTTGCCTGCGTAATGTGCTATTTCGCACAAACAGCGACAGGCGCGGTCAACTACCCTGCGGCCGCGGTTCGCACTCGTCAAAGCGCTCAAGGAGACCACGCATGCCCGAAGCAGTCATCGTCGACACCATCCGCACGCCGATCGGCCGCGCCTTCAAGGGCTCGCTCGCCCAGCTGCGCCCGGAGGAGATGGGCGCCTTCGTCGTCGACCGGCTGCTCGAGCGCAACCCCGGGGTCGACCCGGCCCTGATCGAGGACGTCTTCTGCGGCGTCGGCATGCCGCAGGGGCTTGAGGCCTTCAACATCGGCCGCATCGTCTCGCTGCTCTCCGAGAAGCTGCCGCAGGAGGTCAACGGCGTCACCGTCTCCCGCTACTGCTCCTCCAGCCTCGACGCGATCCGCCATGCCGGCAACGCGATCAAGGCCGGCGAGGGCGACGCCTACCTGGCCGTCGGGGTCGAGTGGGTGAGCCGCTTCAACGAGCGCACCGAGCCGGCCGGCGCCGACGACCGCAACCCCAACCTGATCGGCGAGAACGGCCAGCCCAACGCCTACATCGACATGGGCCTGACCGCGGTCAACGTCGCCGAAAAGTACGAGGTCAGCCGCGCCGACATGGACAAGTTCGCGCAGCGCTCGCAGGAACTGGCGGTGAAATCGCAGGAGGACGGGTTCTTCGATCGCGAAATCGTCCCGGTCAAGCTCGAGGACGGCACCGAGGTCAGCAAGGACGACGGCCCCCGCGCCTCCTCGACCCTGGAGAAGCTCTCGCAGCTGCCC
This sequence comes from uncultured Solirubrobacterales bacterium, assembly GCA_963717495.1. Classification (GTDB taxonomy): domain Bacteria; phylum Actinomycetota; class Thermoleophilia; order Solirubrobacterales; family 70-9; genus VAYN01. The sequence goes on from OY970339.1 coordinate 153,795, forward strand.
GAGGCCTTTGGCGGCGGTGGCGTCACCGCCGGCAACTCCTGCCCGCTCAACGACGGCGCCGCCGCGGTGCTGATCATGAGCGACACCAAGGCCAAGGAGCTGGGCCTGACCCCGCGCGCCCGCATCGTCACCGCCGCCACCTATGGCAACGAGCCGGAGCTGATGGGCGTGGCGCCGATCGGCGCGATCAAGAAGGTGCTGGACCGGGCCGGGATGACGATCGGCGACGTCGGCGCGGTCGAGCTCAACGAGGCCTTCGCCGCCCAGGTGATCCCGATCATGGCCGAATGCGGGATCGAGGAATCGAAGCTCAACACCCACGGCGGCGCGATCGCCCTCGGCCACCCCTTCGGGATGACCGGCGCCCGCATCATGGGCACCCTGCTCAACGTGATGGAGACCGACGACCACCAGGTCGGCCTCGAGACCATGTGCGTGGCCGGCGGGCAGGGCAAGGCGATGTTGGTTGAGAGAGTGAACTAGGAGCAGTCGGTATGGCGCGACTCGAGACGCTCACCTACGAGGTCGGCGATCGAGTCGCGCGCATCACCCTGGATCGGCCGGACCGCGGCAACGGGATCACGCCGCGGATGCCGGTGGAGTTGGCCGAGTGCGTGGAGCGGGCGAATCTCGATCCGGAGGTGCACGCGATCGCGTTGGCCGGGAACGGGAGCGGGTTCTGTGGGGGGTATGACCTGGTTGCCTCGGCTGAGGGCGACATGAGCGGGCTGGGTGGGGTGGAGGTGCCGCCGGGCTCGCCGCTGGATCCGGCGACGATCGGCGCCAATCATGCGCCGGAGTCGAACTGGGACCCGGTTGTCGACTACCAGTTCATGGCCCGCAACGTGCGCGGCTTCATGAGCCTCTTCCACTCCGAGAAGCCGGTGCTCTGCAAGGTCCACGGCTACTGCGTCGCCGGCGGCACCGACATGGCGCTCTGCTCCGACCTCCTGATCGTCGCCGACGATGCCAAGATCGGCTACCCGCCGGCGCGGGTCTGGGGCTCGCCGACGACGGCGATGTGGGCTCTGCGGATCGGGGCGATGCGGGCCAAGCGGCTGCTGCTGACCGGCGACTCGCTGACCGGCGCCGAGGCGGCGGAGTGGGGCCTGGCGACCGAGGCGGCGCCGCCGGAGCGCCTGGACGAGCGCTTCGAGCTGCTGCTGGAGCGGGTGGCGCGGATGCCGGTCAACCAGCTGGTGATGATGAAGCTGCTGGTCAACCAGACGCTGGAAGCGCAGGGCCTGCGGCAGACCCAGACCCTCGGCACCTTCTTCGACGGCATCGCCCGCCACACCGAGGAGGGCCACGCCTTCGTCCGTCGCGCCGCCGAGGCAGGCTTCCGCGAGGCGGTGCGGGAGCGCGACGAGCCCTTCGGCGACCACGGCCTCGACGGCTTCGGGGTGAGCTGATGGAGCGGGCGAGCGCCGACCTCTCGCAGGTCACGACCGAGCACGCCAGGCAGTTCCTCCAGGGCAGCTTCCCGGGCGACCTCGGGATCGAGCCCCTGGAAATCGAGGACACGCACGCCCGCGGCCGTGTCGTCGTCGACCGCCGCCACCTGCACCCGGGCGGCTTCGTCCACGGCGGCGCCTGGACCGCGCTCGGCGACACCGTCGCTGCCTGGGCCACCTTCCGCAGCATCCCGCCGGGCCACGACTTCACGACGATCGAGCTGAAGCTGAACGTCTTCGGCTCCGGCCTCGAGGGCGACGAGATCGTCGCCGTGGCGACGCCCCTGCACGTCGGCCGCACCACCGTCGTGATCGAGGTCCGGATCGAGCGCATCCGCGAGGGGACGACGAAGCTCGCCGCCAACCTCGTCGTCACCCAGTTCGTCTTACCTCCTCGAGATTGAGGAGTTGAACCCTCTACAGGGGCGAAAAATGCTCAACCTTGGCGAGAAGTCGATCGCCAGCAGTCAGACGGCCGCTTCGGGCTCCGGCGGCGGTCCTTCCAGAGCTTCGATCTGCGGCAGCTTCCAGAGCAGGCTGGCGATCGTCAGGCCGATCGCCGCCGCGAACAGGGCCAGGAACCACTGGGTTGCGTTGAGCAGCTCCATTTCGAAGAAGTCGCGCACGGGGGCGGCGGCGAGGATCAGCGCGTAGAGGGCGCCGAGGCCAGCGACCAGAGCCAGCATGTAGCTCTGGATCGCGATGTGCTCGCGCCCCGGGCCGCGCTCCAGCAGCAGCACGAAGGAGAGGCCGAGCACGATCAGGGTCGTCGTCGCCGCGGTGCGGCCGGCCTCGAGGCTGCCGCCGAAGACGGTGTCGACGAGGAAGAAGGAGAGGATCGAGCCGAGCGCGGTCGCCAGCCCGGCCGGGACCGCGAAGGCGGCCAGCGCCCGCAGTAGGCGGCCGCGGTAGAGCGGCCCGTCGGAGGGCGCAAGGGCGAGCACGAAGGAGGGGATGCCGATCGTCAGGAAGGCCGCCAGGGTGAGGTGGCGGGGCAGGAAGGGGAAGGCGAACCCCGGCACCGCGACCAGCAGGATCAGCGCCGCCGCGTAGACGGTCTTGGTCAGGTAGAGGCGGCCGAGGCGGTGGATGTTGCGGGCGATCCGCCGGCCCTCGCCGATCGCCTCCGGCAGGCGCGAGAACTGGTCCTTGAGCAGGACGACGTCGGCGACGCCCTTGGTCACCTGCGTGCCGGAGCCCATCGCCACCGCCATTCGCGCCTGCTTCAGCGCCGGCACGTCGTTGACGCCGTCGCCGATCATCGCCACGTAGCGCCCGGCGGCGACCAGGGCGGCGACCAGGGCCTTCTTCTGCTCCGGCTTGATCCGGCAGAAGATCGTGTTGGCCAGCGCCACCTTGCCTAGCTGCTCGGGGTCGTCGGGCAGCTCCGAGCCCTCGATGACGCCGGCCTCGCGCGGGACCCCGACCGCGTAGGCGACCGCGGTTACGGTGGCGCGGGCGTCGCCGGAGATCAGCTTCAGGTCGACTTCCTCCTCGCGCATGTAGGCGATCGTCTCGGCCGCGTCGGGGCGCAGCGTCTCCTCGAGCACGATCAGGGCCAGTGGGGTCAGCCGCGGTGGCGGGGCCGCGGCGGGGTCCGTCGGCAACGCCCCGCCCGCCGCGCCGAAGGCGACGACGCGGCGCCCGGCGGCGGTCTCCTCCTCGAGCTTGGTGGCGAGGTCGTTGGGCAGGTCGAGCGCCCCGGCCTCGGCCAGCACGTCCGGCGCCCCCATCACATAGGTCGAGGCGGCGCCGCCGTCGAGGGCGACGCCGCTCCACTTCCACTCCGAGGAGAACGGCACCTCGGCGCTGACCCGGCCGGCCTCGCCGGGGAAGCGTGCGGCGATCGTCTCCAGGGTGCGGTTGCGGTCGCCGGCGCTGGCCGCGAAGCGGCCCAGCGCGGCCTGCGCGGCGGCGGCATCGGCGCCGGCGGCGAACTCGACCCCGGTCAGGCGCAGCTCGCCGGCGGTCAGGGTGCCGGTCTTGTCGACGCAGACGGTGTCCACTGCGGCCAGGCTCTCGCTGGCGCTCATCTGCTGGACCAGCGTGTCGCGTTTGGCCAGGCGCACCGCGGCCACCGCGAAGGTGACGCTCATCAGCAGCACCAGGCCCTCGGGGATCAGCGTCACCAGGCCCGCGGTCGCCGTCTGCGCCGCCTCCTCGAGGCTGACGTTGCGGATGCTGAGGCTGAAGACGAGGATCGCCGCCAGCGGCAGCATCACGTAGGTCGAGGCGACGATCACCCGGTTGACCTCTTTCTGCAGCGGCGAGGGTGGGTGGCGGAAGGCGCGCGCCTCGCCGGCGAGCTTGCCGGCGTAGCTCTCGTCCCGCACCGCGTCGACCAGGTAGGAGCCGGAGCCGGAGATGCAGAAGGAGCCGGAGAGCACCCGGTCGCCGTCGCCCTTGCGGATTCCCTCGGCCTCGCCGGTCAGCATCGACTCGTCGAGGGTCATGCCGCGGCTGGCGGTCACCTCGCCGTCGGCGACGAGCTGGTCGCCGGGCTCGATGCGGACGACGTCGCCGGGGACGATCTCGGTCGCCAGCACCTCGGTCACCTCGCCGTCGCGCATGACCTTGGCCCGCGGCGCGACCAGTACCGCCAGCTCGTCCAGGGTCGCCTTCGCCTTCAGCTCCTGGCGGATGCCGATGTAGGAGTTGACGACGGCGATCAGGCCGAACAGCGAGTCGGCGTAGAGCCCGAGACCGATATCGAGCACGAAGAAGGCGCCGATGATGCCGTTGAAGAGGGTGAAGACGTTGCCGGCGACGATGCTCGAGGTAGAGCGCGAGGAGTTGGTCGGCGGCGGGCCCAGCTTGCGCAGGCGCTTGCTCGCCTCGGCGCTGGAGAGGCCCTGCTCGGTGGTTGGCTGGACCGTTGCCATGGCGTCTATTCAATAGGGTGCGGTCCGGATGGCTCTAAAGCTTGGATTGAACCTCGGTTACTGGGGCATCGGCCCGGCCGGCGAGGACGCGCTCGAGGTCGTCAGCGCGGCCGAGACGCTCGGCTACGAGTCGGTCTGGGCAGCCGAGTCCTACGGCTCCGACGTGGTCAGCGTGCTGGCCTGGCTGGCGGCGAAGACCGAGACGATCAACCTCGGCGCCGCGATCTTGCAGGTCCCGGCGCGCCCGCCCGCCGCCGCGGCGATGGCCGGGGCGACGATCGACAAACTCTCCGGCGGCCGCTTCCTCTTCGGCTTCGGCCCCTCGGGCCCGCAGGTTTCGGAGGGCTGGTACGGCGTTCCCTACGCGAAGCCCTGGGGCCGCACCCGCGAGTACATCGAAGTCGTGCGCGAGATCATCGCCCGCGAGGGGCCGGTCGAGCACGAGGGCGAACATTACCAGCTACCCCTACCCGGCGGCGAGGGAAAGCCACTCAAGCTCAACTTCCATCCTGTGCGCAACGAGATCCCGGTCTTCGTCGGCGCGATCGGCCGCAAATCGGTCGAGCTGGCGGCGGAGATCTGCGACGGCTGGATTCCGATCTTCTTCAGCGTCGACGCCTTCGAGGCGACCTGGGGGGAGCACCTCGAGGCCGGCTTCGCCAAGGGCGGCCGGCAGCGCTCCGACCTCGAGGTCTCGCCCTCGCTGCAGGTGGCGATCGACGGCGACCTGGAGGCGGCCAAGAGCGTCGTCAAGGCCGGCCTCGTCCTCTACTTCGGCGGCATGGGCAGCCGCAAGACCAACTTCTACGTCGACCTGGCCCACCGCTTCGGCTTCGGCGACGTCGCCGACGAGGTGCAGCAGCGCTTCCAGGACGGCGACCGCGACGGCGCCTTCAAGGCGATGCCGGACGAGATCGTCGAGGCGACCTCGCTGGTCGGCACCGAGGCCGAGGTGGCGGAGCGGATCGAGCGCTTTCGCGGCGCCGGCATCGACCGCCTGATCGTCTCCCCGGTTCACATGGACCGGGGCGAGCAACTGCACACCCTCGAGCGTCTGGCCGCCGTTTCCGGCGTGCAGACGCGAGCCTGACTCATCGCATAACCTTCCGCGCCGCGTGAAGATCGGAGTGCCGAAAGAGACCGCTGCTGGGGAGCGCCGCGTGGCGCTGGTCCCCGACGTCGTCAAATCGCTGAAGAAGAACGAGCACGTCGAGGTGCTCGTCGAGCGCGGCGCCGGCGACGCCGCCGGCCATCCCGACTCCCAGTACGCGGAGGCCGGGGCGGAGGTCGTCGAGGGCGGGGTTACGTGGGGCGCCGACGTGGTCCTGCGCGTCGCCGCCCCTTCGACCGAGGAGATCGGCAGGCTCAACTCCAGTCAGGTCTTCGTCGGCCACCTCTCGCCCTGGACCGCCGCCGAGTCGAACCAGGCGCTGGCCGCCGCCGGCGTCACCAGCTTCGCGATGGAGGCGATCCCGCGCACCACCCGCGCCCAGGCGATGGACGCGCTCTCCTCGCAGGCCGCCGCCGCCGGCTACGCGGCGACGCTGATCGCCGCCCGCGAGTCGGGCCGCTTCTTCGGGATGATGACCACCGCCGCCGGCACCGTGCCACCGGCCAAGGTCCTCGTCCTCGGCGCCGGCGTCGCCGGGCTGCAGGCGGTCGCCACCGCCAAGCGGCTCGGCGCGATCGTCACCGGCTTCGACATCCGTCGCGCCGCCTGGGAGCAGATCGCCTCGCTCGGCGGCCGCCCGCTGGAGCTGGACTTCATCCCCGACGCCGAGGGCGAGGGCGGCTACGCCCGGCCGCTGACCGACGAGGAGAACGCGCAGGTCCGCGACGCCCTCACCGACAACGCGGCGAAACAGGACATCGTCGTCACCACCGCCGCGATCCCGGGCCGCCCGGCGCCGCTGCTGATCACCGCCGAGGCCGTCCGCGGCATGTCGCCTGGCTCGGTGATCATCGACCTCGCGGCCGAGACCGGCGGCAACTGCGAGCTGACCCAGGTGGGGGAGACGGTGGTCGAGAACGGGGTCAAAGTGATCGGCCCCCGCAACCTCGCCTCCGAGATGCCCGCTCCGGCTTCCCAGCTCTACGCCAAGAACCTCGAGAACCTGCTCGGCCTGCTCGTCAGTGACGAGGGCGCCGTCAAGATCGACTTCGAGGACGACATCGTCGCCGCCGCCTGCATCACCCAGGGCGGCGAGATCAAGAACGAGAGGGCCGCGAAATGACCCTGTTCACCGAGATCACGATCTTCGTCCTCGCCGCCTTCGTCGGTTTCGAGGTCATCTCCAAGGTCCCGACCACGCTGCACACGCCGCTGATGTCGCAGACCAACGCGATCCACGGCATCGTCATGCTCGGCGGCCTGATCGTCGTCGGCTACGCCGACGACCCGCTCGAGTACATCATCGGCACGATCGCGATCGCCTTCGGCGCGATCAACATCGTCGGCGGCTTCATGGTCACCGACCGCATGCTCGGCATGTTCTCCAAAAAGCCGAAACCGAAGGCAGACGCGGACGGGAAGGGCAGCTGATGCTGCAGGCCGTGCTGCAGCCGGGTGGCGATGGCGCCACCGCGCTCTACATCGTCGCCTTCTCCCTCTTCATCATCGGGATCAAACGCGGCACCCACCCGACCACGGCGAAGCAGGGCAACCTGGTCGCCGCGGTCGGCATGGCGATCGCCGTCGTCACCACCCTGCTGCTCGACGGGGTCGGCAACTGGGGCCTGATCGCGCTCGGGCTTGGGGTCGGCACCGCGGTCGGCGTGATCGCCTCGACCCGCGTGCAGATGACCGAGATGCCGCAGATGGTCGCCCTCTACAACGGCGTCGGCGGTGGCGCCGTGGCGCTGATCGCCTGGTCGGAGATCCGCCACGGGATCTCGCTCGGCGAGGAGATCCCGCTCGACACCCTGATCCCGATCCTCTTCTCCGCGGTGGTCGGCTCGGTCTCCTTCTGGGGCTCGAACATCGCCTTCGCCAAGCTCCAGGACCTGATCCCGACCCGGCCGCTGGCCGTGCCCGGGCAGCAGGTAATCAACGCGGTGCTGCTGATCGGGATCATCGCCGGCTGCATCAGCATCGCGGTCGGCAACGACGATCCCTCGCAGCTGACCTTCATCGCGATCCTGATCGCCGCCGGGATCCTCGGCAACCTCGTGGTGCTGCCGATCGGCGGTGCCGACATGCCGGTGGTGATCTCGCTGCTCAATGCCTTCACCGGCCTCTCCGCCGCCGCCGCCGGCTTCGCGCTCGACAACGTGGCGCTGATCGTCGCCGGCACCCTGGTCGGCTCCTCCGGAACCATCCTCACGATGGAGATGGCGACGGCGATGAACCGCTCGGTCGCCAACGTCCTCTTCGCCGGCTTCGGCGGCGCCCCCAGCGGTGGCGGGGGCGGCAGCACCGAGGAACGACCGCACGTCTCGATCGGCGCCCAGGACGCGGCGATCAAGCTCGCCTACGCCGACACCGTCGTGATCGTCCCCGGCTACGGCCTCGCGGTCGCCCAGGCTCAGCACGCGATCAAAGAGGTGGGGGACGAGCTCGAGAGTCGCGGCGTCACCGTCAACTACGCGATCCACCCCGTCGCCGGCCGCATGCCGGGGCACATGAACGTCCTCCTCGCCGAGGCCGACGTGCCTTACGAGCAGCTGAAGGAGATGGAGGAGATCAACCCGGAGATGCCGCGCACCGACGTCGCCGTCATCGTCGGCGCCAACGACGTCACCAACCCGGCGGCTAAAAATGACCCCGACAGTCCGATCGCGGGCATGCCGATCATCGAAGTGGATCAGGCGCAGCAGGTGATCGTGATCAAGCGGTCGCTGAGCCCGGGGTTTGCGGGGATCGACAACGATCTGTTCTACGAAGCGAATACGTCGATGCTGTTCGACGATGCGAAGAAAGCTGCCGCGGACATCGCGGCTGAGATTCAGAACCTTTAGGCCGTAGAGGAGGGGTCGGGAGACCCTCGCCCTCACAACAGCGGGGAGGTTCGGTTGAGGGTCTCCCGACCCCTCCTCGTCGGGCTGGGGGGAGAGAATCTCCGACCATGCTCCTTGGCTTGCAGTGGAGGGCGAGCGGGGGCAGGCGACTGTGGAGTGGGTTGGGGTGCTGGGCGTGGTGGCGCTGTTACTTGTCGGACTTGTTGCGGCGGGGGTGCGGGTGCCGGGGGTGGAGCTGGCGCGGGTGGTGGCTTCGCGGATGCTCTGCGCGGCCGCGCTGGCGGATGGGTGTGGGGACGAGCCGGTGTTGATCGCCGCCTATGGGACGGAGGTGGGGAAGCTGGTTCGCGAGCAGATGCCGATGCTGGCCTTCGAGGAGGGGGCGCGGGCGCTGCCGGTCGACTTCCGGCACTGCCGCGGAACGCGCTGTGGCGACGGCTCGGCGCGGGGGTTGGTGCACCGGACCGACGAGCGGCTGCCGGTGACCGCGTTCGTCCACGTCGTCGACTGCCGTGAGGGCGAGGCGGAGCGGTCTGAAGCCGCCGGCGCCGACTGCTCCGGCGAGCGCGCCGGCAACCTCTACCTCCAGTACTGGACCTACTACGCCGACTCGGCGACCCTGCGCGACGTCCCGATCGCCGGCGAGCAGGGGTTCCACGAAGACGACTGGGAGGGAGTGCAGATCCGCATCCGTCCCGACGGCCGGGTGGACGAGCGGGCCTCGTCCCACAACGGCTACAACTACGCCCTCAACCCGATGAACTGGGGATCCGATGCGGGGCTGGGCTTCCTCAGGGACGCCGCCGAATCGCTTGGCACCCGTGCCGCCAACGGCTGGGGCCCCGCCCGCGGGCTGCTGCTCGTCTCCGGCGGCAGCCACGCCGGCAACGCCGGCGGCATCACCCACGTGGACCGCTTCACTCCCGGCGGCCGCGTCCACCTGATCCCGCTCGAGCCGATCGCCGCCGCCGACACCTCGACCTTCGCCGTCAGCCCGCCGTGGGAGAAGGAAGTTTGGCGCGACCCCGAGGCGAAGGGGACCGACTAGCTACTTCGGCGGCATCCGCAGGGCGCCGTCGAGGCGGATCGTCTCGCCGTTCAGCATCGGGTTGGCGACGATCTCGAGCACCATGCGGGCGTACTCCTCGGGGCGGCCAAGGCGGGATGGGAAGGGGATGCCGGCGCCGAGTGCGGTGCGCGCCTCCTCGGGCAGGGCGGCGAGCAGCGGCGTGTCGAAGAGGCCGGGGGCGATCGTCGTTACCCGCACCCCGCGCGAGGCCATGTCGCGCGCCGCCGGCAGGGTCATGCCGACGATGCCGCCCTTGGAGGCGGCGTAGGCGATCTGGCCGATCTGCCCGTCGTAGGCGGCGATCGAGGCGGTGTTGACGCAGACGCCGCGCTCGCCCTCGGCGTCGGGCTCGTTGCCGCTCATCGAGTCCGCCGCAAGGCGCAGCACGTTGAAGCTGCCGATCAGGTTGACCTTGACGACGTTGGCGAAGTATTCGAGGTTGTGGGGACCGCGCTTGTGGGCGACCCGCTCGGCCCAGCCGATGCCGGCGCAGCAGACGGAGACACGCAGGCCGCCGTCGGCACTTGCGGCCTGTGCGACAGCGGCGGAAACCGCGTCCGCGTCGGTGACGTCGGCGGTGAGGAAAGTGGCGCCGATCTCCGCTGCAAGCGCCTCGCCCTTCTCGGCGTTGAGGTCGGCGATCACGACATTCGCCCCCGCCGTCGCCAGGGCCCGCGACGTCGCCGCCCCCAGCCCAGAGGCCCCTCCTGCCACCAACGCTCCCGCTCCCTCGACCCGCATAGGACGCGCAGCCTACCGACGAGGAGTGCATCCACCGCCCTATGGCTGTCGGATGCACTCCTCGTCGAATTCACACCCCGGTATTCCGACCGCTATAGGGTTTTCACATCGCCACCGAGGTGACGGCAAACTCCAAGGCAGCGATTGCGGAAGGCCTCTCCGAGGCGCGCGAACGCACTCTGGAGCTGATCGAGCCGCTCGACGACGAGCAACTCAACACGGTTTACTCGCCGATTCTCAGTCCGCTGGCCTGGGACCTCGGCCACATCGCCAACTTCGAGGAGCTCTGGCTGGTGCAGACGATCGGCGAGCGCGAGCCGATGCACGGCGACCTCGGCCGCTTCTACGACGCGATCGAGAACCCGCGCCGGACGCGGGGCGAGCTGCCGATCCTGCGCGACGCCGAGTTGCGCGCCTACATGGCGGACGTGCGCGAGCGCACCCTCGACGTGCTCGACGCGGTCGACGTTTCCCCCGACGCCGAGGACCCGCTGCTGCGGGAAGGGTTCGTCTACGGGATGCTGCTCGCGCACGAGCTCCAGCACAACGAGACGATGCTGCAGCTGCTGCAGATGGTCGACGGGTACGAGCCGCTGAGCGAGGTCGGCACCGTCCCGGTCGCAGCGGGCGACGAGCCCGGGATGGTCGCCGTCGACGCCGGCACGCACACGATCGGCGCTCCCCCCACCGGGTTCGCCTACGACAACGAGCGACCCCGCCACGAGGTCGAGCTGGGGCCGTTCGAGATCGATCGAACTCCGGTCACCAACGCCGCGTACACCGAGTTCATGGAGGCGACCGGCTCTGAGCCGCCGCTGTACTGGGAGCGCGACGGCGATGGCTGGGTGAGCGCGGCGATGGGCGGGCGTTCCCCGGTCGAGCCCGACCACCCCGTCGTCCACGTCTCCTGGGAGCAGGCCGACGCCTTTGCCCGTTGGGCGGGTAAGCGCCTGCCCAGCGAGTTCGAGTGGGAGGCCGCGCACGGGGAGCTGCGCTCGCGTGGCCAGGTCTGGGAGTGGACGTCGTCGGACTTCCTCGCCTATCCCGGCTTCGCGGCGTTCCCCTATCGCGAGTACTCCGAGGTCTTCTTCGGCGACGAGCACAAGGTCCTGCGCGGGGCCTCCTGGGCGACGCACCCGCGGGTCGCCCGGCCCAGCTTCCGCAACTGGGACCTGCCGCGGCGAAGCCAGATCTTCGCTGGCCTGCGCTGCGCGAGGGACCTGTGATCGCGATCGACGTCCACCTCGACGCCGACGCCGCGGCGACGATGGCGCGCGACGTCCGCGCCGGGCTCTGCGCCTACCCGAAGGAGCTGGCGCCGAAATACTTCTACGACGAGCGCGGCTCGCAGCTGTTCGAGCAGATCACCGAGCTGCCCGAGTACTACCCGACCCGGGCGGAGCGGGAGATCCTCGCCGAGCGCGCGGCCGAGATTTTCGCCGCCGCCGGCGCGCCGGGCACCCTGGTCGAGCTCGGCTCCGGCTCGGCGGCGAAGACCCGGCACCTGCTCGACGCGATGCGCGCGGCCGACTGCCTCGAGACCTACGTCCCGGTCGACATCTCCGAGGAGATCACCCACCAGACCGCGGCCAGCCTGGTCGACGAGTACCCGGGCCTGGTCGTGCGCGGCCTCGTCTGCGACTTCGAGCAGGACCTGGAGCGGATCCCGGCGGCCGCCGGGAGCAGGTTGATCGCCTTCCTCGGCGGCACCGTCGGCAACCTCTATCCGCGCCCGCGGCAGGCCTTCCTGGAGCGGATCGCCGCCCTGCTGGGGCCGGAAGACCAGCTGCTGCTCGGCACCGACCTGGTCAAGGGCGCGGAGCGGCTGGAGGCCGCCTATGACGACAGCGCCGGGATCACCGCCGAGTTCAACAAGAACGTGCTCGAGGTGCTCAACCGCGAGCTCGGCGCCGACTTCGACCTCGACGCCTTCGAGCACGTCGCCCGCTACGACGCCGAGGCCGAGCGGATGGATATCCGCCTGCGCTCGCTCGCCGACCAGGAGGTCGCGATCGCGGACCTCGACCTGGAGATCTCCTTCGGCGCCGGCGAGGAGATGCGAACCGAGATCTCGACCAAGTTCACCCGCGAGCGGCTGGAATCCGTCTACGCCGGCGCCGGCCTCGAGATGTGCGGCTGGTTCACCGACGCCGCCGGCGACTACGCGCTCAGCCTGGCACGGCGGGTATCTGCTGCGTGATGCAGTGGACGTTGCCGCCGCCGAGCAGGATCTCGCGGGTGGGGACGCCGACCACCTCGCGCTCGGGGAAGCAGCCCTGGAGAATCGCCGCCGCCCGCTCGTCGTGGCGCTCGTCGAGCAGCGGCATCACCAGGCGCGAGTTGCCGAGGTAGAAGTTGACGTAGGAGGCGGCGAGCCGGTCGCCGGCGCGGCGCGGCTGGGTGCCCGCCGCGGCCTCGATGCCGGCGGCCTCCGCGGCCGTGGTCAGGAGCGGCCCGGGGGAGGGGAGCTCGATCACCTCGAAGCGGCGTCCGCGGGCGTCGGTCGTGGCCTCCAATCGCGCCAGGGCGTCGCGGGAGATCCCATGCTGCGGGTCTGACTCGTCCTCGCTCCAGGTCAGCAGGACCACGCCCGGCCGGGCGAAGCAGGCGAGGTTGTCGACGTGGCCGTCGGTCTCGTCCGCGTAGACGCCGGCGCCCAGCCAGACGACCTTCTCGGCCCCGAGGTACTCGAGCAGCAGCCGCTCGATTCGCTCGCGACTCAGCTCCGGGTTGCGGTTGGGGTTGAGCAGGCACTCTTCCGTCGTCAGCACCGTGCCCTCGCCGTCGCTGTGGATCGCGCCGCCCTCGAGCACGAGCGGGGCGCGGTAGCGGTCGGCGCCCTCGACCTCGAGGACCCTGGCGGCGACCCGGTCGTCACGGTCCCAGGAGGAGTAGAGGCCGCCCTCGTGCCCGCCCCAGGCGTTGAAGCGCCAGTCGACGCCGCGGCGGCCGCCGCTTCCGTCGACGACGAAGGTCGGACCGATGTCGCGCATCCAGGCGTCGTCGCTCTCGATCTCGACGACGCGGACCGATGCCGGCAGCAGCGAGCGCGCACGCTCGAGCTGAGCTGGGGAAACGGCCATCGTCACCGGCTCCGAGGCGGCGATCGCCGCCGCCACCGCGGCGAACGCCTCCTGCGCCGGCTCGGCCCGCAGGCGCCAGTTGTCCGGCCGCTCGGGCCAGGCCATCCAGCAGCCGTCGTGCGGCTCGAACTCGCCGGGCATGCGGTAGCCGTCGGCGGCCGGGGTCGAGTCGATCGTCCCGTCCATCGCCCAATCATCCTCCCGCGGTCGCATTTCCCTCCGGATACCGGTGGAAAATGCGACCGCGCTTCTCTGGCGGGCTACAGTCGATGCACGATGGAGGAGATTCGGCTGATCGTTGCCGCCGAGCCGCCCGAGTCCCCGGCGCGCACCCGGCCACCGCGGCGCCGGCCGTTCCGCATCGCCGCCGTCCAGCAGCGCTGGCATCCCGACCCCGACGAGCACGAGGCGGCGCTTGCGATCGGGATCGAGCTCGCCGTCCGCGAGGGCGCGCAGCTGGTCTGTCTGCAGGAGCTGACCCTGAGCCGCTACTTCGCCGTCGACCCGGCGGGGCCGGACGCGGCCGGCGCCGAGCCCGAGGAGCTGCCCGGTGGCCGCACCTACCGCTTCGCCGCCCGCATGGCGGCGGCGACCGGCATCCACGTCCACGCCTCACTCTACGAGCGCGCCGACGGCGGAGACGGGCTCGGCTTCAACACCGCGATCGTCGTCGCCCCCGACGGCGAGTTGGCCGCGCGCACGCGCAAGCTCCACATCCCGGTCACCGCCGGCTACCACGAGGACCGCTACTTCCGGCCCGGCCCGGCCGGTCCCGACGCCTTCCCGGTGCTGGCCCTCGGCGAGGCCCGCCTCGGCCTTCCCACCTGCTGGGACCAGTGGTTCCCCGAGGTCGCCCGCGCCTACGGCCTCGCCGGCGCCGAGGTGCTCGTCTACCCGACCGCGATCGGCTCCGAGCCCGACCATCCCGGCTTCGACACCGAGCCGCTCTGGCGCCAGGTGATCGTCGCCAACGGGATCGCCAACGGCACCTTCATGGTCGCCGTCAACCGCTGCGGCGAGGAGCCGCCCTTGAGCTTCTACGGCTCCTCCTTCGTCTCCGACCCCTACGGTCGCATCCTCGCCCAGGCTCCCCGCGACGAGCCGGCGGTGCTCGTCGCCGACCTCGACCTCGACCAGCGCCGGGACTGGCTCGACCTCTTCCCGCTGCTGGCCACCCGGCGTCCCGATGCCTACGGCCGCCTGACGGCGGGGGAGAGCTAGGGAGCCAGCGCCTCGATCGTGGCGCCGAGCTGGTCGGGGGCGACGATCGGGGTCAGGATCGGCAGGGTGATGCCGCCGGCGACGAAGGCGCCGAGTCGCTCCTTCATCTCCTCCGGGGTGCCGAATACGAACATGTCCTCGATCAGCTCCCAGGGGGCGGCGGCCGCGGCGGCCTGGCGGTCGCCGGCCTCCCAGGCGGCGATCATCGGGTCGATCTGCTCGCCGTAGCCGAGCCAGCGATAGAAGGCGGTGTAGACGGGGACGGTGATGTAGGAGGAGAACATGAAGCGGGCCAGGGGCTCGGCCTGCTCGCGCTCGCCGGGGATGCAGAAGAAGCGGCAGAGCAGCTCGAAGTCGGGCGGCGCCCCCTGCAGCTGGGCGGTCACCTTGGGCAGGCCGCCGAGCGGGAGAAAGTTGGTGAAGGCGCCCTGGGCGCGCTCCATCGCAAGTTCCAGCATCTTCCCGCGCAGGGCCGCCAGCACGATCGGGACGGGCTCCTGCGGCGGCGTTTCCAGCTTGAAGCCGGTGCTGGTGCGCTCGCCGGCGAGCGCGGTCTGGAGGAAGTCGAGGGTCTCGCGGACCTTGCTCAGCGGCTTCTCGAAGGGGATCTCGTTCCAGCCTTCGACGATGCGGTCCGAGGAGGAGCCGATCCCCAGCACGAAGCGACCGCGGGAGGCGCCGGCGAGCGCGGCCGCCTCCTGCGCCAGCAACGCCGGCCCGCGCTGGAAGACCCCGACGATCCCGGTCCCGAGCCGCATCCGCTCGGTCCAGGCGGCGCTCAGCGCCAGCGGCGTGAAGCCGTCTGGGCCGGCGGTCTCGCCGCTCCAGAGGTCGGTGTAGCCGACCGCCTCGGCCCGCTTCACGTGCTCCTCGTGGTCGGCCAGCGAGATGCCCGGCAGCGGCAACGTCAATCCCCAGCGCTCCATCTGCCAAACCCTACCGTCCGCTCAGATCATGGCCTCGGCGTCGTGGCGGACCTCAAAGCGGCGGGTCGCGGGCCACTGGCGGAAGAACGAGTCGGCGTCCTGGGCGCTGAGCGGCCTGGTGAAGAGGAACCCCTGGCCGTTATCGCAATCCTTTGATTTGATCAGCGTCAGGTCCTGGGGGCGCTCAATGCCCTCGGCGGTGGTCTCGATCGAGAGCGCTTTGCCGAGCTCCACCAGGGTGTGCAGGAGGATCTCGCCCTCGGTTCCCTCCGCCAGCTGGGCGATGAAGGAGCGGTCGATCTTGAGCACGTCGACCGGGAACTGCCGCAGATGCGCCAGCGAGGAGTAGCCGGTGCCGAAGTCGTCCACGGCGATGCGAAGTCCAAGGCGTTTGAGCTCGACTAGCCGGCGCGCGGTCTCCTCGGCGTTGCTCATCAGCGTCGTCTCGGTGATCTCGATCGTCAGCGCCCTGGCGTCCAGCCCGCTCGAGCTCAGCGCCTCCTCGACGTGGTCGAGGAGGTCGTCGGTATCGAGCTGGAGGGCGGAGACGTTGACCGCGAGGTTGAGGGGATAGCCCGCCTGTTGCCATTTGGCACCCTGGGCGCAGGCCTCCTTAAGAACCCAGGCGCCCACCTCGACGATCAGCCGCGACTCCTCCAGCAGCGGGATGAATTCCTCGGGCTCGACGACGCCGCGCCCGGGCCGGCGCCAGCGGATCAGCGCCTCGACCCCGGTCGGGGTCATCGTCTCGAGGTCGAAGGTCGGCTGGTAGACGAGGAAGAACTCCCCGTTGCCGAGCGCGCTCTGGAGGTCCATCTCGATCTCCAGCCGCGTCTGCACCTCGTCCTCCATGCCGGACTCGAAGACGAGGTAACGGCTCTTGCCGCCCCACTTGGCCCGGTACATGGCGATGTCGGCGTCGCGCAGCAGCTCCTCGGCCGAGGAGCGACCGCCGGTGGCGATGCCGATGCTCGCTTTGATGAAAACCCGAGTGTCCTCGGCGTGGTTGAGCGTGAACGGCTCCTGGAAGGCTTCGAGCAGGCGCTCGGCGATCAGCTCGGGGCCGGCCGCGAGCGAGAGCCCGTCGGCGACGACGACGAACTCGTCGCCGCCGAGCCGGCCGAGGGCGTCGGTCTCGCGGATGACGCCGTCGAGCCGAGCGGCGACCGCGCAGAGCAGCTCGTCGCCGGCATTGTGGCCGAGCGAATCGTTGATCGCCTTGAAGTTGTCGAGGTCGATGAACAGCGCCGCCACCGGTTCCTGCTTG
Organism: uncultured Solirubrobacterales bacterium; assembly: GCA_963717495.1. Taxonomy (GTDB): domain Bacteria; phylum Actinomycetota; class Thermoleophilia; order Solirubrobacterales; family 70-9; genus VAYN01. The sequence continues at coordinate 170,395 of OY970339.1, forward strand.
AGCCTGGTGCGGGTCAGCGTCTGCTCGATGCGGTCGAGGATCAGCGTCCGGTTCGGCAGCCCGGTGAGGGCATCATGGGTGGCGAGGAAGATCAATTCTTTCTGGCGGCTGGTCAGCTCCTCGTGGGCGCGCTGGCGCTCGTCCTCGAAGGACTGGCACATGCGCACGAGGGTGACGTCGAGGCTGCGCTGGAGCATCTGCAGCGCCCGCTCGAGGATTGCCTCCTCGAGTCCCAGCTCGGCCGCGCTCTCGCAGACGACCTCGGCGGCGCAGTCGCGCCAGCGCAGACAGCGTTTGGTGACCTCGTTGAGGGGTGCCTCGCGCTGGGAGGCGAGCTGGGCGAAGATCCGCCAGGACTCCTGGCCGACCTCGCGCGCCACCGCCTCGCCCTCGCCGGCCATCCAGCGGGCGACCGCGACTGTCGAAACCGCACCGACCTCCTCAAAGCTCTTTTCGACGACTTTGTCGAGCGTCCGGCTGGAGTCGGAGGAGCGCAGCATCATTCGCTCGACGACGTCCGGTGTGCGCGTATTCAGCGCTGTTCCCAATCGAGTCAGCTGGACCTCCATGTTCGTCTCCCCGCTTCCGGGCATGCCGGTATCGACTGGGCGTTCCACAATGCGCCGGTATCGGTATGTGCGCCCCATCACTTAACTGTTACTTGCCAAAAGCAGACGTTTGCATCAATTCATGCGCACGTCGCGGCCGAGCGCCTTCGGCTAGCCTCCGCGCCGATGGGAGAGACTTCTCAGGACCCGTCGGTCGCCGCGACGGCCAAGCCCGACCGCAACCTCGCCCTGGAGCTGGTCCGCGTCACCGAGGCGGCGGCGCTCGCGGCAGCCCGCTGGGTCGGGCGCGGCGACAAGCTCGCCGCCGACGGCGCCGCGGTCGACGCGATGCGCTTCGTGCTCGACTCGGTGGCGATGGACGGCGTCGTCGTGATCGGCGAGGGCGAGAAGGACGAAGCGCCGATGCTCTTCAACGGCGAGCAGATCGGCGATGGCAGCCCGCCGGTGGTCGACATCGCCGTCGACCCGCTCGAGGGGACCACGCTCTGCGCCCGCGGCATGCCCAGCGCCCTGGCCGTGATCGCCCTGGCCGAGCGCGGCTCGATGTTCGACCCCGGCCCCTGCGTCTACATGGAAAAGATGGCCGGTGGCGAGGAGATCGCCGATCTGCTCGACCTCGACCGGCCGCTGCCGGAGACCTTGAGGCTGATCGCCGAGCGCAAGGGCGGCAGCGTCGGCGACGTGATCGTGGTGATGTTGGACCGGCCGCGCCACGAGGAGGCGATGGCAGAAGTGCGCGAGGCGGGCGCCCGCCTCCGCCTGATCAGCGACGGCGATGTCTCCGCCGCCCTGCTCGCGGTCAGCGAACGCTCCCCGGTCGATCTGCTCTGGGGGATCGGTGGCACCCCCGAGGGCGTGCTCAGCGCCGCCGCCCTGAAGTCGATGGGGGGCGAGCTGCTGGGCCGGCTCTGGCCGCGCGACGACGGCGAGCGCCAGGCCGCGCTCGACGCCGGCTACGACCTCGACCGCGTGCTCACCGCCGACGATCTCTGCTCCGGCGATGACGTCTTCTTCTCGGCCACCGGCGTCACCGACGGCGATGTCCTCCAGGGCGTCCGCTACCGCGGCAACGGCGCCACCACCGAATCGCTGGTGATGCGCTCCCGCTCCGGCACCGTGCGCCGCGTCCACGCCCGCCACGACCGTTCGAAGCTGCGCAACATCATCGGCGAGAAATACGGCTGAGGCCGCTGCAAACCGGCGCATCTCGGGGTCCTCGGTCGTTCGCTGCGGGTCACGCACAGAAGTGCGCTCCCCTTGCGGCCTCCCTGCGTCCCCCGACCTGCTTGGTTTTCGCGGCCTTTACGGTTTAGGTGGTGATCGCGGTTGCTGGGGCTACCGGCTACGTAGGTGGACAGCTCTGTAGACGTCTGCGCGAGCAGGGTCTCGAGGTGCGGGCGCTGGCTCGCAATCCGCGGCGCGCCTCCGGCCTGCGGGAGATCGGTTGCGAGGTGCGCGAGGCCGATGTGCTCGAGCCGGACACGCTCGGGCCGGCGCTGGCGGGCGCCGATGTCGCCTACTACCTCGTGCACTCGATGGGACGGGGCTCGGATGGCGACTTCGCCGCGCGCGACAAGGCCGGGGCCGAGAACTTCGCGGCCGCGGCGGGGGCTGCCGGGGTGCGGCGGATCGTCTATCTGGGCGGGCTGGGGGAGGGGTCCGAGCACCTGGCCAGCCGCCACGCCACCGCCGAGGCGCTGCGCGCCTGCGAGGTGCCGGTCACCTACTTTCGCGCCGCCGCCGTGATCGGCGCCGGCAGCGAGTCCTTTCTCACCGTCTTCTATCTGGTCCGCAGGCTGCCGCTGATGGTCACTCCGCGCTGGGTCACCACCCGCACCCAGCCGATCGCCGTCGACGACGCCGTCGCCTACCTGGCGGCTGCCGCCGACCTCGAGGCGCCGCTCGATCGCGAGATCCAGATCGGCGGCCCTGACGTCACCACCTACGGCGGCATGATCGACGAACTGGCCTCGGCGATCGGCCGGCGCCCGCCGCTCCGCCTCACCGTCCCGGTTCTCACCCCGGGCCTCTCCTCGCTCTGGATCGGCCTGGTGACGCCGGTCGACTCCGGCGTCGCCCGGCCCTTGATCGAGGGCCTCTCGACCGAGACCGTGGTCACCGATCCGTCGGGCATGGAGCTGCTCCCGGACGTCGGCCTCACGCCCCTGCCGCGGGCCTTGGAGCAGGCGGCCGCGAATCTCGCCGCACGGGAGTGAGGCGGGAGCCGCGGTCTACTCGGCGACCGCGACCCTTTCGGCGGCCTCGCGCTCGCGACGGGCGGCGTCTTCGCCGACGAAGGGGACGAGCAGCTCGTAGGTGAGCTCGGGCAGCAGGGCGGGAAGCTGGGCGGTGCGCTCGCCGACGATCTCCTGGTAGACCCGAGCCATCGCCCCGCCGACGGCCAGGCCGGTCGCCTGCGGAAGTCCCGGAACCGGCTCGTCCGCCTCGAGGCCGTCGTCGACCAGCTTGGTGAAGCGGTTGAAGTCCGCCTGGAAGAGGTCCCGCGAGGCCGGGCCGACAGCGCCGAGCTCGACGACCAGGACCCTGGCCGCGGCGGGGTCGGCCGCGAGCCAGTCCAGCATCGCCGCCAGCGCCTTTCTGGCCCGCTCACCCCATGGCCCCGGCTCGCCATAGGCCGCGGCCACGGCCGCTTCGAACTCGTCGACCAGAATCGCCCGCGCCGCCAGCAGGCAGTCCCGCTTGTCTTCGAACAGCTCGTAGAAGCTCTCCCTGCCGACCCCGGCCTCCTCGAGGATGTCGGCGACGGAGGTCGCCTCATAGCCCCTGGCGGCGGCGACCCGTACCACGGCGGCCAGCAGCCGTTCGCGCTGGGAGCGGGCGACCAGCTCGCGCGGCAGGCCGTGGCGCCCCCGCGGCAGCCGCCACCTGCGCAGGTCTTCGCCACGGTCCATCACCACGCCGCCGCGGCGAGGTCGGAGCCGGCCAGTCGGGCCTGCCGCAACGCCTCCTCATGACCCGCGAAGGGGAGCAGCGTGATGTAGACGATTTCGGGAAGCAGGGCCGGGAGCTCGGCGGTGCGGCCGGCGAGGATCTGGTTGTAGATCAGCACCTGGGCGCGGCCGAGGGAGAGCCAGGGGTCGTTGGACGAGCGCCGCGGCTGCTCGGCTGCCTCCCAGAGCCGTTCCAGGGCCGGGATCACGATCCGGCGGTAACGCGCCGCCACCTTCGGTTCGACGGCGATCGCTTCGCCCATCACCAGCTGCGCCAGGGCCGGTTTGGCCGCCATCAGCGCCAGGTCCGCGGCGGCTGCTTTACGCACGGCCTCAGGCGGGGAATCGTGCCTCGAGCATGACTTTGCGGCCGCCTCTCGCAGCTCCTCGATCGCCCCGTCGAGAGCGGCGTCGAAGCACTCGCGCTTGCCCGCGAACTGCTTGTAGAAAGTGGTGCGCGAGATGCTGGCGCGGCTGACGATGTCGGCGATGGTGGTCGCCGCGTAGGTCTTCTCGGCGCAGCTGTCGACCATCGCCTCGACGATGCGCCGACGTTGCGGCGGGAGGCCGGCATCTACCGGGTGCGCCGGATCTGGGGCGCCTCCCACAGGCTCGATACCCCGCTGTTTTTGCACGAGACGATTGTTTCAACTACGCGGTGCACCGCGCTGGGCCGCCGCGGAACCGGCCTCGGCGTCGTCGAGCGATTCCTCGCAGCCACACGGCTCCTTGGTGCGGTAGGGGAGTTCGCCGGTGGCGTGGAGCTCGTGGCGCAGCGAGTTGATCACCGCGCCCGCCATCAGCGCCAGGCTGAGCACGTAGAACCAGAGCAGCGCGATCAGGATGAAGCCCAGGGTCGAGCCGAAGCGGGAGAGGCTGGAGACATTCGAGAGGTAGATCGGAAAGAGCCAGTTGGCGAGGCCGGCGGCGATCGTGACGAAGGCGGCGCCGGGCCAGACCGCGCGCCAGGGCATGTGGCCTTTGGGCACCGCCCAGAAGATCACCGAACAGATCGCGAAGGTGACCAGCAGCGCCGCAGCGAGCAGGAGGACGGTGTCGATCGCCTTGATATCAGAGAGCCCGAACGGCAGCCGGTTGGTGCTGGAGACGAGGCCGCTCTCGATTGCCGGCACGAAGATGCTGGCGGCGATGAAGAGCAGGACCACGCCCAGCATCGCGAAGGAGAAGCGCTTTTGCTCGACCCAGCCGCGGCACTCGACGTGATAGATGCGGCAGAAGGCGGTGTCCATCGCCCCCCAGAAGGAAGCGCCGATCCAGAGCGAGCCGATGAAGGCGGCGATTCCGATCGTCGCCGAGTTGTCCTGGATGCGGTTGAGGGCGTCGGTCAGCGTCTGCTGCTCGACGCTGGGGAAGAGCCGCTCGAGGTCGTTGACTACGCTGGTCTCGACCCCTTCGATCTTCAGCACCTGGCCGAAGACGAAGAGGACCAGGAGGGCGAAGGGGAAGACCGCCAGCATCAGGTTGTAGGCGACCATCGCCGAGAGACCGGTGACGTTCTCACGGTAGGCGCGTTGCCAGAAGGCGCTGAGCCAGGGGCGTGGATGGCGCGTCGGGTTCGGCATTGACTTTACAAACTGAAGCGACTACCATACGAACAAGCGTTTGAGGAAGTTTCGACGCTCGCCCTTCGGGCAGCCCGCACTTTCAGATGTTCGATGATGTTGACGCTTGATTCGCGGACCAGATGTAGGGTCCGCTTTTTCATCGTCTGGCGCGACTCTCGGTCGCGACGACGTTTTATCGCCAGGACTAAACACGAAGCGCTAGGGAAATGAGTAGAACAGGATGCTGGTAGCAGAGCTTCAGGAGTTGGAGGAGGTCAAGGGCCTGATCAATCGCGGGCAGCAGCTCGGGGTGCTGACCTTCGGCGACATCGCCTCGGCCGTGTCCGAGGTCGATCTGGACGAGTCCGACGTCGAGGACCTCTACGGGCACCTGGAGAAGTCGGGGATCGAGCTTGTCGAGGACATGGATCCGGCCCAGAAAGCGGCCGCGGACGCGATGCCCGCCGACACCGGCAAGAAAGGCCGTCGCCGCCCGAAAGCGGCGCTCGACCTGAAACCGGACATGACCACCGACTCCCTGCAGCTGTTCCTCAAGGACATCGGCAAAGTCCGCTTGCTGACCGCCGCGGAGGAGGTCGAACTCGCCAAGCGCATCGAGCGGGGCGACCTCGACGCGAAGCAGAAAATGGTCGAGTCCAACCTGCGACTGGTCGTCTCGATCGCGAAAAATTACCGCAACCAGGGGCTTCCCTTCCTCGACCTGATCCAGGAGGGGACGCTGGGCCTGGTCCGGGCGGCGGAGAAGTTCGACTACCGCAAGGGATTCAAGTTCTCGACCTACGCGACCTGGTGGATCCGCCAGGCGATCGCCCGTGCCCTGGCCGACAAGGCCCGCACGATCCGGATCCCGGTCCACGTGGTCGAGAAGCTGAACAAGATCGGCCGCGCCGAGCGCAAGCTGGTGACCGAGTTGGGCCGCGAGCCGACCCCGGAGGAGATCGCCGAGGTGACCGGCATCGATCCCGAGGAGGTCGACTCGATCAAGCGCTCCGCCCAGGCCCCGGTTTCCCTGGAGAAGCCGGTCGGCGACGAGGAGGAGTCCGAGTTCGGCCAGTTCATCGCCGACGAGAAGGCCGAGTCCCCGTTCGACCGCGCCGCCGACCTGCTGACCAAAGAGGCCCTGAAGGAAGCGCTGGAGAACCTCTCCTACCGCGAGCGCCGCGTGCTCGAGCTGCGCTACGGCCTCGGCGGCGAGCACCCGCGCACCCTCGACGAGGTCGGCCGCACCTTCAACGTCACCCGCGAGCGGATCCGCCAGATCGAGAATCAGAGCCTGAAAAAGCTGCAATCGCTCGGCGAGGCCCAAAAACTCCGCGAGGTCGCCTAGTTGCGTAGTTAAGTGCTCGAGCATCTCGGCCGATAGAGGTCGGGATGTTCGACATCGATTCAGCCCTACGTACCCTCGTCGAGCGGGAGGGGTCCGACCTTCATCTGAAGGTCGATGCGCCCCCGGTTGCGCGCATGCACGGCGAGCTGATCCCGCTCGAGGGGTTCGGCGTGCTCAGCGCCGAGGATACCGAGGCGGCCTTCAAGGCCATCTCCGAGTCGCGCTCGCAGGCCGAGTTCGAGCAGGACGGCGAGGCTGATTTCGCTTACGCGCTGGAGGGCGTTTCCCGTTTCCGGGTCAACTGCTTCAAGCAGCGCGGTGCGATCTCGATCGTCTGTCGCGCGATTCCCTTCCAGATCCGCTCGATCGAGGACCTCGGCCTGCCTGAGGTGGTTCGCTCCCTGGCCGAAGAGCAGCGCGGCATCGTCCTCGTCACCGGCACCACCGGCTCGGGCAAGAGCACGACGCTGGCGGCGATGATCGACCACATCAACCAGACCCGGGCGCGGCACATCATCACGCTCGAGGACCCGATCGAGTACCTGCACCCCGACAAACAGTCGATCGTCAATCAGCGCGAAGTCGGTTTCGACACCAAGGGCTTCGGGCGGGCGATGAAACGGGTTCTGCGCCAGGACCCCGACGTGATCCTGGTCGGCGAGATGCGCGACGAGGAGACGGTGCGCACCGCCCTCTCCGCGGCCGAGACCGGCCACCTCGTCCTCTCCACCGTCCACACCCTCGACGCGACCGAGACGATCAACCGCATCATCGACTTCTTCCCACCCCACCTGCAGCAGCAGGCGCGGGTGATGCTGGCCTCGACCCTGAGAGGGGCGATTGCCCAGCGCCTTGTCCCCGACATCACCGGCGAGGGGCGGGTTCCCGCCTCCGAGGTGCTCGTGGTCACCGGCCGCGTCCAGGACCTGATCCTCAACCCCGAGGAAACCGGCAAGATCACCGAGGTCATCTCCGAGGGCGAGTACTACGGGATGCGGACCTTCGACCAGGCGCTGCTGGCCTACACGATGCAGGGCCGGATCAGCGAGGAGACGGCGATGGACTACGCCTCCAGCCCCCATGACTTCAAGCTGATGCTCGCCGCCGGCGGCCAGCGCGCCAGCGGCATCGAGCAGCTGGGAGAGGCACCGGTGGCGTCATGAGGGAGAAGATCAACAGCGATCCGAAGTTCCAGATCGGGATCGTCGTGGTGCTCATCCTTGCTGCCGGCTACATGCTGTTGGGCGGTGGCATGGGCGGTGGCGAAAGCGAAGAAGAAGCGCCGCCGACCGAAGCAACGGTTGCGGTGGCCGGAACCGAAGCAACCGGGACCGCCACCGGCGCCACGCCTGGAGAAGCGGTCGAAGGCGCCGTTGAAGGCGCGATCGAAGCCGCTACCGCCGAAGCTGCCTCCGCCTCGGTTCCCACTGCGATTCCGGCGCCGCCTCTGCCGGCCCCGGTCACCAGGGCCTACGACGCCGGCAAGACCGTCGTCCTGCTGATCGTCCGCGACGGCGGCATCAACGACGAGCTGGTCGCTGACTCGGTGGAAGCGCTGTCGAGCGACCCCGATCTCGCCACCTTCGTCGTTCCGGTCAAGCAGATTTCACGCTATGGCGCGATCACGCTCGGCGTTGACGTCACCCAGGTGCCGGCGTTGATCGTGATGCGCCCGAAGCGGCTCAGCGAAGGCGGCCCACAGGCCTCGGTCAGCTACGGGTTCCAGTCGGCACAGGCGGTCGAGCAGGCGGTTCGCGACGCCACCTACAACGGCCCCGAAGCCACCTACCACCCCAACTAGCCATGAGTCCCGATCAGCAGCAGAGCCATCTTCGCCCGGTTCCCGACCACGGGGGCTCGGCTGCGCCCATCCTCGACCATGGCCATGGCGAGGGTACTCCGGGCCTGACTCCGCCGGTTCAGCGGGGTCATTCGCACGGCTTCACCACCGACGTGATCGTCGAGCTCGGTTTCGCGACCCAGGAGCAGGTGAGGAAGGCGATCGAAGCGGCGCGGATCGCCGGCCGCACTCCTGAGTCGTTGCTGGTCGCCGACGGGACGATCACCTGCGATCAGCTGTCCCGCGCCACGGCTGAGCGCTACGGGCTCGACCATGTAGATCTCGCCGCCTACCAGGTCGATTTCGGCGCCGCGGCGCTCTTTCCGGTGGCCGTTGCCCGCCGCTACAAGGCCGTGCCGGTCGGCTACGTCGACAAGGAGACGCTGCTGGTCGCCACCGCCGACCCGGCGAATGTCCTGGCGGCGGACGACATCCAGATCGCCACCGGGCTCGACTGCCAGATCGCCGTCGCAGCCGAAGACGACGTGGATGCCCTGCTGTCCCGGCTCGGCACCCTTCAGAACGCCGCCGCCGAGGCGATCATCGAAGACGAGGAGGAGCAGGAGCTGGCCACCGACCCCGATCTGATCGGGGGCGTCAGCGAGATGCAGGTGAACGCCGAGGACGCACCCGTGGTCAAGCTCGTCTACAGCGTCCTCGCCCAGGCGGTGGGGGAGGGAGCGTCGGATATCCACCTCGAGCCCGAAGAGGACGAGCTGCGGGTCCGCTTCCGCATCGACGGCGTGCTGAAGGAGGCTGCGCATGTGCCGCGGCGGATGATCGGCGCCGTCATTTCCCGTCTCAAGATCATGAGTGAGCTCGACATCGCCGAGAAGCGGGTGCCGCAGGACGGTCGTGTCGGGGTCGCCGTCGAGGGACGCCGGATCGACCTGCGGGTCACCACCCTGCCGACCCAGCGCGGCGAGGGGGCGACGATCCGCATCCTCGACGAGGGCAACACCCAACGGACTCTCGACGACCTTGGCATGGACGGCTCGGCCCGCGCCCGCTTCGAGGACTCGTTCAGGCGGGCCTACGGCGCCGTGCTCGTCACCGGCCCGACCGGCTCCGGCAAGTCGACGACTCTCTACGCCGCCCTGGCCGAGCTGAACGAGATCGAGAAGAAGATCATCACGATCGAGGACCCGGTCGAGTACCGGATCGGCGGCATCAACCAGCTCAACGTCAACCGTAAGGCGGGACTCGACTTCGCCACCGGTCTGCGCTCGATCCTGCGGGCGGATCCCGACATCGTGATGGTCGGTGAGATCCGCGATGCGGAGACTGCGCGGATCGCGATCGAGGCGGCGCTGACCGGGCACATGATGCTCAGCACGCTGCACACCAATGATGCGCCGGGTGCGATCGCCCGTCTCAACGAGATGGGAATCGAGGCCTTCCTCACCGCCTCCGCGGTTGACTGCGTGGTCGCTCAGCGCCTTGCTCGCCGGCTCTGCCCGCAGTGCAAGCGCCGGACCGTGATCCCGACCGAGGCCCTGGCCGAGGCCGGGGTGTCGGCGGCGGCGCCGATCGAGGCCTACGAGCCGGTTGGCTGCGCCCGCTGCAGCCAGACCGGCTACCGCGGTCGCGTCGGCGTCTACTCGGTGATGAGCCTGAGCGAACGCCTGAAGGAACTTACCGTCGCCCACGCGCCCGAGCCCGAGATCGCCACCGTCGCCCGCGAAGAGGGGATGCTGACCCTGCGCGAGGACGGGGCGGTCAAGGTCCGGGGCGGTCAAACCAGCCTCGAGGAGGTGCTCCGTGTCACCGCATGAATTCGACTTCTCCGAGGTTCTGCGCCAAATGGTCGAGGCGAACGCCTCCGACGTCCACCTCACCTCGGGCTTTCCGCCGGCGATCCGCGACAAGGGCAAGATCCGGCCGATGGAGGGGTTCCCGACGCTGAATCCGCAGCAGACGCGCGAGGTGGTCTACAGCATCCTCAACGACGACCAGCGCAAACGCTTCGAGAATGACCAGCAGCTCGACTTCGCCTACGCGATCCCCGGCGTCGCCCGCTTCCGCGTCAACTGCTATTTCCAGCGGGGCTCGGTCAGCGCCGCCTTCCGCCTGGTCCCGCAGGAGGTCCCGGCGCTGGACTCGCTCGGGGTACCGCAGGTGCTGCGCGAGATGGTCAACAAACCGCGCGGCTTCGTCCTCGTCACCGGCCCCACCGGCTCGGGCAAGAGCACGACGCTGGCGGCGATGATCGACGTGATCAACGACGAACGCGAGGATCACATCCTCACGATCGAGGACCCGATCGAGTTTCTGCACCCGCACAAACGGTCGATCGTCAACCAGCGCGAGGTCGGCTCTGACGCGCCGGATTTCGCTCTCGGGCTGCGAGCGGCGCTGCGCCAGGACCCCGACGTGATCCTGGTCGGCGAGATGCGCGACCTGGAGACGGTTTCCACGGCGCTGACCGCGGCCGAGACCGGGCACCTCGTCTTCGCCACCCTGCACACCCAGTCGACGGCCCAGACCGTGGACCGGATCATCGACGTCTTCCCCCCCGAGCAGCAGGGGCAGGTGCGGACCCAGCTCTCGATCGCGCTGCAGGGGATCGTCACCCAGCAGCTGCTGCCGACCGCGGACGGGCGTGGCCGCGTCGTCGCCTGCGAGGTCCTGGTCCCGACGCCGGCGGTCCGCAACCTGATCCGCGAGGGCAAGACCCACCAGATCTACGCGGCGGTCCAGACTTCGGGCGCGGTCGGGATGCAGACGATGGACGCCGACCTGGCGCGGCTGGTCCGCGCCGGGAGGATCGATCGCAAGCTCGCCGAACAGCGCGCTTCCGTTCCGGAGGAGCTGAAACGGCTTCTGGCCGGCGCTGGAGCGCCGATGCCCAACGGCAGCCTCGGTGGGGCCACCGCCCCACCGCCCCCTTCGTACGCCACGGAGGGATAGTCGACAATGGCCGCCACCGCTACCGCCACCACCTTCGCCTTCAAAGCCATGGATCTGTCCGGCTCGCCGTCGGTGGGCGAGCTCGACGCCGAGTCCAAGGCGCAGGTAACCGAGCAGCTGCGCCAGCGGGGCCTGATCGTCCTCGACGTCACTGAAAAAAGGGAACCCTTCAACATCGAGGACGCGTTCAAGCGCTGGCAGGGAGTCGACATGCGGGCCCTGTCCGTCTTCTCGCGCCAGTTCGCGACCCTGGTCGCCTCGGGCATGCCGATGCTGCGGACCCTGCACACGCTCGAGGAGCAGACCCAGGAAGACCAGATCAAGACCGCGACGGCATCGGTGCGCGCCGACGTCGAGGCCGGCAGCACGCTCGAGCAGGGGATGGAACGCCACCCGAAGGTGTTCGACCGCCTCTTTCGCGCAATGGTTCGCTCGGGGGAGCAATCAGGGCGTTTGGAGGACGCGCTCGACCGGATCGCCTTCCAAGTGGAGAAAGCCGACGTCCTCAGGCGTCAGGTCAAATCGGCGCTGATGTACCCGGCGCTTGTATTGACCGTTGCGGTCGTGGTTCTGGTCGCGATCGTCGCATTCGTGATCCCCGTCTTCGTGACGATCTTCGAAGAACTCGCGGCCGAACACCCGGAGGAAAAATCCGACCTGCCGATTCCGACCCAGATCTGTATCAGCGCCTCCGAAGCGATCACCGGCTACTGGTTCGTGATCGTCCCAGTGATCGCGATGATGATCTTCACCTTCGTCAAGCTGAAGAAAACGAAAAAAGGGCACGAACTTTGGGATCGCTTCAAACTGCGGATCCCGTTCAAAATTGGCGACGTGATCCAGAAGGTCGCACTGGCGCGCTGGTCGCGCACCTTCTCCGGCTCGGTTTCCGCCGGCGTGCCGATGCTGCAGGCGATCCAGCTGACTGGCCAGACGGCCGGCAACGTCGTCGTCGAGCAGGCGATGGAAGACGTCTACGACTCGGTCAAGCGCGGTGGCTCCCTGGCAGCGCCGATCGAGGCCAACCCCATTTTCCCGCCGATGGTCGGCCACATGGTCGCCGTTGGGGAGGAAACCGGCCAGCTCGAGCACATGCTGACCAAGATCGCCGACTTCTACGAGGCTGAGGTCGACGCCAAGGTCAAGGCCCTGACGGCCTTGATCGAGCCGCTGATGATCGTCTTCGTCGGTGGCATCGTTGGCTTCATCGTGATCTCGATGTACCTGCCGATGTTCAGCATCTACGAAAAGATCCGCTGACCATAAGTACCGTGTTGGTTGGTGCGGCCGACTGCTAGACGTTCGTTCGGCGCACGTCTACCAGTTCTAAGTGTGGAAGGTTTGCGTGGGTACTTTTTCCTGGTCTGCCACCTCAGTTTTCGCCTGTCGGAAACCAAAACTAGGGCTTGCCGAATTTGTCCGTGCAGAGGCTAAAGGTGGCGACAGAGGAGCCGATGAGGAGGGAGTAATTGCCAGTGTCTCGGACGCCAAAAGCCCGGGCAATGGCGCAAACGATAGGTCCACTAGGAGGTACCTATGTTGCTCCAGAACATCCGGGCAAAGATTGGCGCCCGGCTCAACGGCGACAGCGAGGGCGGCTTCACGCTGATCGAGCTTCTCGTCGTGATGCTCATCCTCGGAATCCTGGCCGCGATCGCGCTGCCCGCGTTCTTCAACCAGAAGAACAAGGCGACCGATGCAAAAGCCAAGGAGAACGCTCACTCGGCCCAGGTTGCTATGGAGACCTGTGCGAGCGAAAGCACGACCGGTTCCTACGTTGGCTGCAACGCCGCTGCGCTGAGGGCGATTGAGCCGACGTTGCCGACCGAAACGGCGGCGGCAAGCACCGAAAGCATTTCGGTCACCGCCAGCCCCACCGCTACCTCCTACGAAGTCGTGATCACCTCGAGTATCGGCAACACGTTCGCGGTGAAAAGGGTAGGGGGCGTTACCACGTTCCCCTGCACCGTGCCGGCAGCCGCGACCGACCGTGGCGGTTGTCCGACGACCAACAAATGGAGTAGCTAGCAATCAGTTCGCAGTTTGATCTCAAGCGATCGGTTCGAGGGGCGGGCTCTGGCCCGCCCCTCGTGCGTTCGTCCAGATCACACCGCGAGGCTCACGCGATGACCTCCCGATCCGATGCAAAGGCGATGCCTGCAATTTCGACTTCCGGCCTGCGATGCAACACCGCGGTGGCGGTATTGCTCACCGCGCTGACGATTCCGCTGGTCCTCGCCGCGCCAGCTTCGGCTCAGCCGAAAGCGCCGAAACTGGGGGGCACGTACCCATCCTCCCCCGGGGTGTCGACTACCCCGCGCTTGTTCGGCTTGGTCCGTGAAGTCTTCATATCGAGTGTTGGCGGCTCTCGCGGGCTCGTGACGCGCGACGTGGAAGGGGAAGAAGCGGGTCAGATCACTGTCTACGCCACCGATGACTGCAGCGGCGCCCCGGTGGCGAGCGGACCCTCGTCGGAACTCGAAAACTCGGGCATCCCCGTCAGCGTGGCACCGGCCTCGACCACGACTTTCTCCGCCACCAACTCAGACCTGACCGGCACCTCGATTTGCTCGAACCCGATCGAGTACCGCCAGGTCAGCAATCCTCCCGCTATGCCGACGGTTACCGGCGTCAATCCTGCCTCGCCCGCCGACGACAACCTGCCGCACGTCCTCGGAGTCGCGGATCCGGAATCGACGGTTTCCCTCTACACGAACTCCAGCTGTATCGGCGCTCCGGCGGCGACCGGAACCGCCCAGCAATTCTCCGCGGGTGGCATCCAGGTGGCCGTTGCCGACAACTCCACCACCGTCTTCTACGCGCGGGCTTCCTGGGCCGAACTGCCGTCTCCGTGCTCGTCCACCACGGTCGCTTACCAGGAGGTAACCGTTCCTGCCCCGGGTGGCGGGGGCGGCGGGCCCGGCGGAGAGGGAGGTGGCGCTGGCGCTGGAGCGACGGGCGGCTCGAGCGTTCCGCCCACTCCTCCCGAGCTGCACACCATCCCTGGCGGTCGCTCCAACAACGCGACTCCCTTGGTGGTTGGGACCGCCGCGGGTGCCGCCCGCGTGCAGATCTTCAGGAACGGCGCCTGCGGCGGGCACCCCGTCGCCTCGGGATCGCCGGCGCAGCTCGCCGACGGCTTCCCGGTACAGGTTGCCGAGAACGCGACGACGCGGTTCTACGCCGAGGCGATCGACGCCGCGGGCAGGGTTTCCGACTGTTCGGATCCCGTCGCCTACGTCGAGGACTCGACTCCGCCGCTGACCCGCATCACCTTCGGGCCGGGCGTGAAGACGCGTAAGCGCAGCGCGGTCTTCCGCTTTGTCGACATCGCCGACGACGCCCCTGGCACGACTTTCCTCTGCAAGTTCGACCGCCGACGCTGGCAGCAGTGCCAGGCGCCGCTGAAGCTGCCCCATCTGCGCCGCAAGGCCCACACCCTGCGGGTCAAGGGGATCGATGCCGCCGGCAACGAAGAGGCTGGCATGGCGAGTCGCCGCTTCAAGGTCATTCGCGAGCATTAGGCTCGACGCCGCCGCTGGCCCAGATAGAAATCCAGCTTCATGATGGCCGGCGTCGCGCTTCTCTCGTTCCTTCTTGGGCTGCTCGCCGGCAGCTTTGCGACCGCGGTCGGCCATCGCGTGCCCCGGCAGATGTCGATCGTCGGGCCGCGCTCCCAGTGCCCGGCGTGCGGGGCGCAGATCGCCGCCTATGACAACGTCCCGGTCTTCTCCTGGTTGTTGCTGCGCGGTCGTGCGCGCTGCTGTGGTACGCGCATCTCCGGGCGCTATCCGCTGACCGAGCTGGGCGTCGGGCTGCTGTTCGCGGCGGCGGCGCTGGTCGAGTGGGACGAGCCCGCACGCCTCGCAATCGACTTCGTCTTCGTGACAATGCTGGCCGCGGTCACGCTCACCGATCTCGAGCGGCGGATCATCCCCGACAAGATCCTCCTGGCCGGCGCGATCCTGTGCCTTGCGATCGCGGTGCCCACCGACCCGGGCAGTCTGCCGGAGCGGGGCATTGCCGCGCTCGCCGCGGGCGGCCTCTTCTTCCTGGTTGCGCTCGCCTACCCGAGGGGAATGGGTCTGGGCGACGTCAAGCTGGCGGCCACGATGGGCCTGTTCCTCGGCCGCGCGGTGGCGCCGGCGATCCTCGTCGGGCTCCTGGCCGGGAGTGCGGTCGGGCTGGTCCTGCTTGCCCGACACGGTCAGACGGCGCGCAAGATGGCGATTCCCTTCGGACCTTTTCTCGCGTTTGGAGGCGTCGTCGGCATGCTTGCCGGGGAAGCTCTCCTCGACCTCTACCTCGGCTAGCGGCGTCGACCGGCAGCGGTCGCAGAGGGGTTGCCGACGCTGGGGCTGGCTAGCGGGCGGCGGCGAGCTCCGCGCGCCCGTGCGGCGCCCGCGTCCTGCCGGAGCCCTTTGGGTTGCCGAGCGCAGCGCGGTTGAGGTGGTCGCTGGCCTCGAGCTGGATCTTCAGCAGCTCGATCCGGAAGCTGCGGCCTTGGGCGCCGTAGACGACGGTCTCCGGGGCGCCCTCTTCGAGCGCGAGGAGCTGGCACCTCTCGGAGCCCTGCACGCACTTGGAGTCGCCGAACAGAGAGGTGACGTTCTCGGAGACCAGCATGATCGCCTTCTTACCGTCGTGGCTGGGGCCGAGGTAGGTCAGCGCCGGGGTGTCGCGGCTCGGCAGGGTCACCAGTGGCGGCAGGTCGTGCCGCACGGACGGCTCGGCGTTGCTGGGCTTGCCCTCGGCACTGGTGACCGGGACCACGCGAACGCCGATCGCGTAGCTGTAGTAGGTCAGTTCAGGGTGCTGAGAGCCCGTGGAAGTGCCGCCCGGGTCGCCTTCGTCGCTTCCGGATGGGGGTTCGCTCGGGGCGGTTTCGGTTTCACTCGGCACGATGGTCACGTCCGTTCCGCTGCTTTCGGTCGAGCTCGTCGCGCCGGCGCCGGCGCCGGCGCCGGCGCCGTTGCCGTTGAAGCGGGGCTCAAAGGGATCCTTCGCATGCAGGTGCGCGAGTCGCTTGTGATAATCGCGCAGAGACGGAGTCGCTTTTGCCACGGTCAGCGCACTCTCCCTGGCGGTGGGTGCAACGCTGGCGCTCGCCCCAGCTTCGTCGCCGGCTTCGACTTCGGAGTCCGAGGAGCCGCTCAACAGCAGCGGGACGGCGACGATTCCGATGATCAGAACCGCCACGACGGGCAGCAGGTGCCTTTCGTCGAGGTCGTAGTACAGGTCGACGAGGAAGTCGGGAACTTTGGGCTTCTTCAGCTTGATCTCAGGGCCCTGTAGTCGTTTCATTGCGCTGGTTCGGTGTAGGAGGAGGGGGTTCCGGTCGTGGTGGCAGATTCGGTCGAGGTCGGAATTGCGGGGCTGGTCGGACTGGCGCCGGCAGTGATGCCCTGGTCGGGCGGCACGAGATACGTCGTGACTGAGAAGTTGGCTTTCAGTTGGGGGAAGCCCGCATCCGTATCTTCGGTCAGGGAAAAGCCGTCGAGGGTGACCAGGCGCCCATCCACCGCGATGTCGTCCTTCCCGGCGTCGATCAGGGAATCGATGCCGTGGATGAAATCGGCCATCTGGAAGAAGCTTCCCGTGAACGAGAGCTTGTACGGCATCACGCCCAGCCCGGCCGAGCCGACCGCGGCCCCCAGCGGCAGCAGCGCCGCCGCTGCCTCGGTGGGGGAGACGGTGGCAGTGGGCGCCGCCGTAGCGCTCGCTTCGGGTGCGAGGCCGACGGTTTCACCCCCGCCGCTCGAGTCCAGCTGGAGACTTTCGAAGCGCACGTCCGCGCGATTCGCGACGCGGTTCAGCTCGACCAGCAGCGACGCGGTTTCGTCGCCGGCTGGGACGGCCTTGCCGAGCACCACCAGCTGGCGGTAGTCGCTGGAGAAGTCCGCGCGCGCCGCGGTTGCTTCCGCCAGTCGGCTCTGGGCTTCGGTCAGGGCGACTTCCTGCTGTTCGACCCCGGTCGCGAGCTTGCTCGCCTCCTCGCGCTTGGGGCTGAGGACGAGGATCCAGAAGGCTGCGGCCAGGGCGGTCACCACGAGCATCCCAACGATCGCCTTGCTCGATGCGGACGAGGAGGACACGTCATTCACCTTCCGGCGAGCTCGCGGTCGTTTCTTCGGAGGCTGCGCCGGCGGATTCCACCGGGGTTGCGGGCACTTCGGTTTCCCCCGTCGCGGCGGCGGTCACGGGAGCCGCGTCGTAGGCGACGACGATCTGGAATTTGGCCAAGAACCTGACGTTCGGGCAGCCACCGCTGGCCGAAACCGATTCGCCTGAGTTTTCTTCCGCGCCCTCGCTTTCTTCCGAAAGCTTGGAGGACAGCACGCCGACTCTGGTTACGCCGTCGATGTCCTTGAGCACGGTCACGAACCGCGCGACGGCTTCCTGCCCGATGGCGCAGCCGACCAACGACAACGCGGGGCCGAGCACCGATTCGCGCAGGGCGATGCTTTCGCCGCTGTCGACCGACACGTCGGGGCGGACGCTTCCGGTGAGGTTGGTCAGCCAAACGTCACGGGGGAGGACGAGGGAGAGCTGGCGGACCGCCTGCTCCCAGTCGAAGCGGCTGTCGGCCAGGTTGCCGATCGTTTCCTTGCGTTGGGCGCTGATCGTGTGCAGCTGGGTGTAGGCGGCGAGGCGGTTGGCCCTGGCTTCGGTGCTGGACGTCTGCGCCTGCAGTTCGGCCAGCTCCGTCTTGCTGCTCGAGATCTGGTTGTCGGTGACGACAAGCAGGGTGACCGCGCCCAGGGCCGCGAGGAGGGCGCCGAGGACGATGTAGGCGAGTGGGCCCCCACGCATCGGGCGCTTGGCGTCGCTGCGTTCCTCGGCCGGGATCAGATTGACGGGGCGCATGCGTTACTCCTCCAAGGCAAGGCCGTAGGACAGCGTCAGGCGAGCGGCCGAGGTGGCGTCGAGGGCGGCCAGAGCGGGAGGGCATGCGACGTCGATCGGCAGGCCGAGAACGGGTGACATGCGCTCGGCCAGTCCGGGCACGGCGCCGCCGGGACCGCTGAGGACGATTCGCTCGACCGGGAAGGCGCCCTCCTGGGCGCCGTAGAAGTCGAGCGAGAGGCGCACCTCGTCGAGGAGGGCCGAGGCGCCGCGCTCGAGCGCGGCGCGCACCTGCGCGATCAGGTTCGGGTCGCCGGCGATCTCCTCGACCGGCTGGGCGAGGCCGACGTGCGCTAGCCAGAGCCGGGCGTGCTCCGGAGCCAGGCCGGTGCCGCTGGCGAGCTCGCCGGCGATGCCCTCGAGTCCGACCGGAGCGACGCGGGTGAAGAGGCAGGCGCGTCCTTTGGCGACAGCGAGATTGGTGCCGTCGCCGACGTTGCAGAAAAGCACCGTCGCCGGCGGGGCTTGAGCCTCGCTCGTCCCGGATGAGCCGGCCTGGCCGAGTGCGCGGATCATTCCGAATGCCGAAAGGTCGACCCCGATCGGCTTCAGGCCGGCGGCCCGCAGAGGATTCAGCGAAGCGGTGATCATGTCGCGGCGGGCGGCGACCACGACGATGTCGATTTTCGGCGTCTCGTCGTCGGTGGCGGCGACGCCGCCGACCACCCGATAGTCGAGGATCGCCTGGTCGAGCGGCATCGGGATCCGCTCCTCGGCCTCGAAGCGGACAGCTGCCTCGAGCTCCTTGGGGTCCTCAATCGCCGGCAGGCGCATGGTGCGGACAACCACGCGCTGGTTGGCGATGCCGAGACGAACGCGCTTGGAGAGCTTGTGGTCCGCGAAGGCGGAACGGAGGGTTTCGGTGACAGCCTCGGGGTCGACCACCTCTCCGTCGACGAAAGAGCCGGTTGGAAGCGGTGCGATCGCGGTGGAGGTCAGTTCGACCGAGCCGTTGGTCCGAACCTCGGCTGCAGCGATCCCGTCGGCCTCGATCTCGAGGCCGACCAGGGTCTTGTCGCTTTTTTTGCGGGTCAGCTGGAGCATTGGCGGCTGCGAATGCGCCCTTGGGAGGCGCGTCCTCCCTACTTAAATCGACATGGAGACGAGGAAACCTTTGCTCTGGGCGCAAAGATTCTCCGATCGATCAGCCGATGGTCTCCCGGCCGATCACCCAGTTGGAGGGTTTCGGGTCGATGAAGAAAGGTGGCTCCCGGTAGTGCAGGCGGTCGTCATAGACGTAGTTCTTGACGTAGCCGCTGGAGCTGCCGAGGGCGACCGGGCCGCGATATTTCTGCGCCAGAGCCCCTTCGACGTTGAGCGTTCCCAGCGGGTTCCCGCAGTCGTAGTGATCGACGATGAAGGAGTGTTCCATCGCCAGGATCGCCGCATCGATTTCGGGGTCGGTCAGCGAGTCGGAGCTGTTGCGGCCGCTGCCACATGCTTCGGGCCCGGTCTGCCCCATTTCGGTGGTGCAGCTCGTCACGTTTTTTTTGCAGAAGGGGTGGTAGACGCGGACGAAGTTGGTGGCGATCAGCCCCAGCATGCCGTCGCTGCCGCTGGCCCGGGTCAGATCGCCGTTGATGATGACGTCGTTCGCCGTCGCGACGGTTAGCTGGCCCGAATAGTTGCCTTTGATGTAGGCGTTGCCGCAGCCGGAGGTTTCCGGGTAGGTGGCCGTGAACGGCGAGTAGGGGGCCTCTTTGCAGGTCCCGTTGAAGACGTAGATGACGCCGTTGGCGGGGATCGCCCCCGAGTAGAGCCCGGTGCAGGTGCCTTCGTTGCCGACCGTCATCGAGGTCCCGTTGAGGCAGATCCGCACCTGCCCCGTGTAGCGGAAGGCGGGCTGCGCGATGTTCCCCAGCTGCGAGTTGCTCGCCGGCGGAATCAGGATCGGCGCTTTCATCACGAAGGTGCCGACGAAGTTCGGTTTGCTGCCTTCCGTGGTGGGATACCAGCCGGGCGATTCGGCGCCGACTTCGATCATGTCTTTGCTGGTCCGCCCCAAAGTTGGAGTGCCATTGATCGCCATCGCGTCGTTGGTGTGGACCGGGCCTTTGATTTTGTCGCCCGTCGCGAAGGAGATTTTGAAGCAGTATTCTTTGATTAGTTCCTGTTTGCCTTTGGAATTAGTTACGTAGTATTCGCGGATCGGCGTTTCGTAGCGCCCTTCCTGCCAGGTGAGCCAGCACTGGGTGTTTGCTTTGAGCGCGTCCGCCGAGCCGGGTTCGAAGCCGTAGGAAACCGGGTCCAGGGTCTCGCGCTGAGTGAAGTACACGTAGTCGAGGAAGCTCGGCGGTTTGAAGGTGGCGACGATCGATGCTTTGGCCGGCCCCGCGAACCCGTTCGAGCGGATGCGGAACGAACCCGGCAGGGTTTCGCCGGTCTCGATCATGCTCGTGGTCGCGCTCTGGATCGTCGCGGGATCGCAGCTGCTCTGCCCCGTGGCCGGGATCAGTTCAATCGCGTATTCGGCCCCGCCTCCGCCCGGAACCGGGCGCCGCTTCGTCGTCGAATTCTGCTGGTTGACCGCGTTGGGCGTCGGCACGTTGGTGCATTCGGACCAGTAGCCGGTGTTGGACGCGAGGTGATAGGAGTAGTCGTCGATCCCCGCTTTGGCAGCCTCGAACGCCCGCTTCTGGTCGAGGTCCCGCCGGGTGATGTGGTTGTCGCCATTGACGGCGGCGACCGCGACCGCGGCCAGCAGCATCACGACTGACATCGCGGTCACGGTCGCGAGCATGGTGAAGCCGTCCTCTCGGCGCAGATTCACTGGCATGGCAGGTTGGCGGTGGTCAGGTTGTAGCCGGGCGGAGTCAGCCTCAGCAGTGCGGCATTCTGGATACCCGTCTGCGCGTTGGCGTCGCCGGCGATGGTCTTTTCGGGCGCCGCCTTGAAGGCGATGTTGACCTGAACGGTGTTGGCTGCGTTCGCCCCGAGCGGCGAGGAAGAGAGGGGGGTGGAGGAGACTTTGCCGTTGGAATAGGCGTAGTAGCGGAAGATCGGAGTGCTTTCGATCGCGCTGATCCCGGTCATCAGCTCAGTGGTCGAGGACGGGGAGGTGGCAAAGGTCCAGCTGGGTGCCGCGCCGCTGGCTACGGGATAATCGGACTGGGTAAGGGTGGTTCCGCTGAGGCTGATTCGACTCAGCACCGGGGTGAGGGACACCGTCGAGCCGGACTGGTGCAGAAAGCTCAGCATGGTGCTGGTGCTGTCTTCGCGCACCGGTGCGATCTGCGGCGCGACGCAAGCTGAGTGCAGCTGGTTGACGATCTTCGTCATCGTCAGCCGCGCCCGCTGGTTGGCGTCAACATGGCTGACGACGCGGTTGGTCTCGCGCATCGTCACGACCATCGCCAGCGTCAGCCCGGCCATCACGAGCACGCCGGCGCTCATCGCCACGAGCAGCTCGACCAGGGTCATGCCGCGCTCGTCGCCGCGGATGTCTCTGAGCCGGCTCATGGGCAGGCCTGTCCCGTTTCCGCGCCGGACAGGTTCAAGGTTTTCGAGACGCCTGCGAGGCTGGTAACGGGGACACCACTCATTTTCACCCGCCGTATCGTGCCCGAGATCGATTTCGAGGCGCAGAGGTCGTAGGTGCTGGCCGATAGCCCTGGATTCGGCAGCGTGCCTTTTCCGGTGCTGGTTTCAGTGCTGGTGTACACGCGCTTGTAGGAGGAGCATTTGGTGTCGGTCACGGTGACCCTGGCGCCGCTGACCCCTTCTTTTTCGGCCGTCGTCCCACTGCTGTTGACGACCGTCAGGTAGAGCGCCGGAAGCTGCACCGTCGCCGTTTCGGTTTTGCCGGCGACGGCTTTTACATCGGCCGAGCCTTCGGTGGGTTTGTTGGCGGCGCAGGAGCCGCCGTAGAAGTTGTAGGTGTAGGTGAACGGGTAGAGCGGCGTGGCCAGGACCGGGTTTTCCAGCGAGCCGAAGGGAGTCCCGAACACTTTCGCCCCGCCCGTTTTGGTCAGGCCGGTAGCGGTGGCGGTAACCGAGTCATCCCAGGAGGGGACGATCGCGCCACTGGGGTCACGCACCGTGAAATTGACCTGCACCATGCCTTTCTTGTCGTACTCAAGGGCCAGCGGGGTGGTGATGCCGGCGGTGATGGTGAGGGTGGTCGCCGATGGCGCTTCCCCGTTGAAATCGACGTATTCCGAGCTGAGGTTCGGGGTAACGGTGTATTTGCCGGCTGGCTGGCCGCCGAAGAGAGCGCAGCCGTTGGAGTCGGTCGAGCCGCTGAAGGAGCCCGGCCCGCTGCCATTGATGCCGGCGCCGGAGATGCCGGCGCCAGAGGCGTTTTTGATCGTGACCGAGAGGTTGCCGGCGGTGGGGTCGAGTGAGCCGCTGACCGGCGAGACGATGCTTTCGATTTCCGCTGCGATGGCGCCGGCTCGCATGCTGGGCCAGGTGACTTTGGACCCGAGCTTGACGTAGTCGGCACGGGCTTCGCTGCCGCAGCTGGTCGCACCCGTTTTGTCGCTGACGAAAGTTGCGGTAGAGGTCACTTCGTAGGGCGTGCCGTTGAGGGTTACGGTGCGCGGCGCGATCGCCGTCGCCAGGTCGGCGACCCGGGTCGAGCGCAGGCGCGCCTGGTCTTCCTGGGCGATCGAGTAGGCCTGCGTGCGGTGGCGCTCCTCGGCTCCGGTGCGGCCGCTGGCGCTGACGAGACGGACGACCCCGCCCGTGACCGTGGCCAGGATCAGGGCGCTGACCACGACCTCGATCAGGGCGAAGCCCGCCTGGTTACGTAGAGTCGCTCGCGCATGCCCTCGCCGCATGCTCTCCCATCGGTCGCGCCCGGCCCGGGCTTTAGCCTCGCCGGCGGCCTGATCGTCGATAGCGCCTGACTTTGACCAATGCTTCAGTTTGTGAAGCCATGTGGCTACACTTGTTGAAGCGAGGCTTTTTGGAAACCCGCCTCGATCGCCCCGATGAGCGCACTGAGCAACTCCACCTGTCCCGTCTGCCGCACCGCCGAGGTGGTCTGCGGCAAGTGGACCCTCTTGCTGATCCGCGACCTCGCCGATGGCAGCAGCCGCTTCTGCGAGCTGGAGCGCTCGCTGGAGGGAATTAGCCCGCGCACGCTGTCGCTGCGGCTGCGGGCGCTGGAGGAGGAGGGGATCGTCGAGCGGCACACCTATCCCGAGGTCCCGCCGCGGGTCGAGTACGCCCTGACCACAAAGGGCAAGGCGCTGGTGCCGCTGATCGACGACATGCGCAGCTACGGCACTCGCTGGCTCCTGGCGGAAGACGCCGAGCCCGCCACCGTCTAGATCAAACGTCCAAACCCGTGCGTTTGCAAGGCAACGTGCAAGCGCAGGAGCGCTGCCTGGGGGGCGGAAGCCTGAGCCGTGCGTGATTTCCTCCTCAACGAGGCGCTGAAGCGGCTGGCCACCGAGGCCGCCACGCGCTTCAGCACCATGGTCGCCGGCGGCGACCAGATCCCCTTCGACGTCGCCGCCGACAGCGCCGACGACTCGGCCTTCTACAGCTACGTGCCGCTGACCTCGCGCTTCGTCGAGGAGCGCGCCGGCGAGCTGCGCACGCTGCCCAGCTTCGCTCCGGCCCGCGAGGCGGCGGTCGAGGCGGGCGTTGCCGCTTCGTACCTGGAGGCGCGCGGCGAGCCCGTCGCCGCCGATCCGGGAGAGCGCGCGGAACGGATGCTGACCGCCTTCATCTCTTCGCTTTGGGAGGGCAGCACCGAGTTCTCGCTCGACCGCGCCCGGCTCGACGGCGCCCTGGTGCTGCTCGACGCCGAAGCCCGCGACGCCGACGAGGCCGAGATCGTGATCGTGCCGATCGTCGGCCTGCGGATGTCGCAGGGCCGGCTGCAGCTGCCGCACGGGGTGCGGATCGTGCGCGCCGACTCGATCGAGGCCCCGATCGAGGCGATGCGCAGCGAGGGCATGGGCCGCGCCGCCTGGGAGCCCCAGTACCTCGCCGTCGCCGACCAGCACGAGGAGGAGGGGGCGGAGACCGCCCTCAACCAGCTGCGCGAGTTGATCAGCGTGATGCGGCTCTTCAAGGGCGGCGGCATCGGCCTCGGCCCCTACGCCTTCGCACCGACCGGCCAGGACTGCTGGCGGCGGATCGCCACCGGCGCCCCCGCGACCCGCGCCGGCGGCTACCGCCTCAGCGAGGAGGAGGCCGGCGAGCTGGTCGAGCTGGCCGCCACGCTGGAGGCCCGTCCCGACCCCGACAGCGCCCTCACCTGGGCGGTCGGCCGCTTCGAGATGGGCTGCGAGCGCGAGAGCGCCCTCGACGGTCTCAGCGACCACCTCTTGGCTCTGCGGGCGGTGCTCGAGGGCCACGGCCCGGTCGGCGCCTCGCTGCCACTGCGCGCCGCGGCGCTGATCAGCGACGACTCGCTGGACCGAATCCAGGCGCGTGGGAAAGTCGAGGACACCCTCGAGCTGGAGCGATCCCTGATGAACGGCCGCTCGCTGGAGAACGCCGTGCAGCTGGCCGGCTGGGCCGAGGAAGGCGTCCGCAAGCTGCTGCTGCAGGCCGCCCTCGGCGAGCTCGGCGACGACCTCAACACCACCGCCGACGAGACCCTGATCGCGACCGGCCTGGAAGGCGGCGACGCCGAGATCGCCGTCGCCGCCGAGCCCGAGATCCGCATCGAACAGCTTCCGCCTCCCGCCCTACCCCCAGAGCCAATCGAAATCGAGCCGAACGAGGAGACCGACATGGAGCAGGAGACCCGCATCATGGAGCCGATCCCGGCCGAGGACGAGATCAGGATCACGGCGACGCCGTGGCTCGAGGAGGTCTCGAACGGCCGCCGCGGCGACTCGCTTGAATGGCCGGCCGCCGAGGAGCGCGACATCGAGCACCGCGAGCGCGTCGACACCCCCCGCGTGCGCCATCTCTTCCCGGTCCCCGAGGACGCCGACTGGGAGGTCAGCCACCTCGAGTTCGAGTACAGCCGTACCGCCCGCTAGGCGCGACCCGCCGCCATCGCGACCCGCTCCTCGCCGGTCGCGAACAGGTAGCGGTTGATCTCGGCCAGGCCGGCGAGGTCGTGGACGTCCTCGTCCAGGTAGGGGACGCGGATCACGCCTTTGGTGCGGAGCTCCTTGGCGAGGCGCTCGATGTTGCGGGCGTCGCGCTCGGCCAGCGCCTGGTAGTCGGAGAAGTTAGCCGCCACCCGCCGCCCCAGGTCCTCGTCGAGCTTCCCGGCCAGCGTTGCCGGCAGGTCGACGGACTCGCCCCGCAGCTTCTCGGCCGGGTAGTGGACCTTGTTGACGATGACGCCGCCGAAGGGCAGCTTCGCCTCGACCAGCTTGCGGTGGAAGTAGACCGCCTCGTCGACTGGCTCCCCCTGCGGCCCGCAGACGACGAGGAAGCAGGTGCCGGGATCCGCGAGCAGCTTGTTGACGCGCTTGGCACGGGCCTGGAAGCCGTCGACCATGCCGCTGAAGGCGTTGAAGAACTCGGCCAGGTCGGCCAGCAGGTCGAAGCCGACGATGCGCTTGAAGATGCCGAGCGCGACCGAGGCGCCGCGGCCGGCGACCCTCGCCGCCAGCCCGGTCGGCTTCATGAACATGCGCAGCGATTTGCCCTCGATGAACTGGGTCAGGCGTTTCGGCGCCTCGAGGAAGTCGAGTGCGTTGCGGCTCGGCGGCGTGTCGAGGACGAGCAGGTCGAAGCGGCCCTCGGTGTGCAGCTCGAACAGCTTCTCCATCGCCATGTACTCCTGCGAGCCGGCGAGGGCGCTGGAGATCTGCTGGTAAATGCGGTTTTCGAGAACGCGGTCGCGCGACTCCTCGTCCGGCGCTTGGCGGGCGATCAGCTCGTCGAAGGTCGCCTTGGCGTCGAGCATCATCGCCCACAGCTCGCCCTTCATCTCCACGCCCTGCTTCTCGAACAGCTTCGGGTCGACCCGGCGCGCCTCGTTGCCGAGCTCTTTCAGGCCGAGCGAGTCGGCGAGGCGCTTGGCGGGGTCGATCGTCAGCACGCAGACCCTCAGCCCCTGGGCGGCCATGCCGGTCGCGATCGCCGCCGAGGTAGTGGTCTTGCCGACGCCGCCGGAGCCGGCGCAGATGCAGATCTCCTTGTCCTCGAGGATCTCGCCGAGCGTCGGCATCAGGTCAGCCTCTTCGCCAGCCGCCGCGCCGCCTCGGGCCCGAGGTCGGGCTCGAAGAGGAAGGGGAGGGTCTTGACCGGGGCTTCGACCCGGCGCCGCAGGCGGGCCAGCTGCGCTCGCTGCGAGCGGGCGCGCCCGGCCTCGGATACCGCGGCGCGGGCGGCGGCCCTGACCGCGCCGTTCTCGCCCTCCGCCAGCGCCGCCAGCCGCTCGGCCTCGGCCTTGGAGAAGCGCTCCGGGTAGAGGCCGTTGAGGTAGACCCGGTCGACGGCGACGCCGACCTCGTCGCGCAGGTCGGCCTCCAGCGCCGCCGACTCGTTGACCGGCATCTCCTCCGGCAGGGCGACGATCGCGACGCCGGTGTGCTCGTGGTCGGTGATGAAGCGGTCCAGGGTCTGCGCCTGCGAGTGGATCGGCCCGACGCGGGCGATGTTGGCGAAGGTGCGCGGCGTCTGCAGGAAGCCGACGCCGTGGCCGGTGGCGGGAGCGTCGACGATCACCAGGTCGTATTTGCGCCCCTTCTTGACCTTGCGGTCGAGCTGGGCCAGCTCCCAGATCTTGCCGATCGTGACCAGCTCCTTGAGCCCGGGGGTGGCGGCGGCGAGGTAGTTGAAGATGCGGCTGCGAAAGAGCATGTCGCGCATCGCCCGCACCTTCAGCTGCAGCAGCACGTACTCGCGCATCGACTCGTCGGGGTCGATCGAGATCGAACCAGAGGTTCTCCTCCATCTCGACCTCGTGGAAGCCGACCTCGGTGTGGTCGAACATCCGCGAGGCGTTCTCCTGCGAGGAGACCTCGCAGACGATCGTCCGCTTGCCTTCGGCGGCCGCGCGCATGCCGAGCGCCACCGCGACCGTGGTCTTGCCGACGCCGCCCTTGCCGGTGACGATTACCAGTCGCTTGTCGAGGAGCTCGGGGATCGGGCAATTCCTAGCAATTTCGGGAGCCGGCAGGAAAAGCGGCCCCCCATCCGAATATCCGCGCAATGGGATTTCTAAGCCGTAAGCCGAAGCCAGCCCCTATACAGGTGGACGAGCAGCATCCGATCGTGGAAGAGCTGCAGCGTATGGAGGAAGCGGTACCCGAGCGGTCGGGTGACGACACCTGGGAGGGGGACGATGTCGGGACCAAGGAGCCCCGGCCCGCGGGTCCTGTCGCGGACGAGCATTCCTCGTCCTCGCAAGCTGCGGGCGAGGAACGCCCATCCGCGCCACCCGCGGGAGGAGCGTCTGAGGCCCCGGGATCGGCCGCTGCGGCTGAGTCGGCGCCCGAATCTCGTGTGAAGGAGCTTGGGACGGCCGCGCCTGCAGTGACTCGGGTCGCTGAGCCGGAGGAGCCGGCCAGGATGATGCCTCGGGACTTGATTGCGCCGAGCAGGTTGGATGCGGTGCGGGAGGCTGCCGAGCCGGAGGTGCCGGTCAAGCATGCGGACGTGATCGCCTTCGCGAACCAGAAGGGTGGGGTGGCCAAGACGACCACCACGCTCAACCTCGCCGTCGCCTTCGCCGAGTCCGGCTACCGGGTGCTCTGCATCGATCTCGACCCGCAGGGCAACCTGACGATGAGCCAGGGGATCGATCCGGACAAGGTCGAAAAGAGCCTCTACGACGTGCTCGTCAACGACATGCCGATCTCGGAGATCATCGTCAAACGCGAGATCGACATCGCCGTCGCCTCGATCGACCTGGCCGGGGCGGAGATCGCGATGAGCACCAAGATCGGCCGCGAGCGCTCGCTGGAGAAGGCGCTGAAAGAGGTCTCTGCCGACTACGACTTCGTCTGCATGGACACGCCGCCCAGTCTCGGGCTGTTGACGATCAACGCGCTGACCGCGGCAAACAAGATCATCGTCCCGGTCCAGTGCGAGTATCTGTCGATGCGCGGGCTGGTCCAGCTCCAGAACACGCTGAAGATGATCCAGGAGAACCTCAACCCCGACGTCAAGATCGAGGGCATCCTGCCGACGATGTTCGACGCGCGGACCGTCCACGCCAAGGAGGCGGTGGAGATCCTCGAAGAGAACTTCGGCGACCTCGTCTTCAAGTCCCGGATCCGCAAGGCGGTCAAATTCGCCGAGGCCCCGGTCAAGGGCGCCAGCGTCCTCAAGTACGATTCCGGCAGCAGCGCCGCGAACTACTACCGGGAGCTGGCGAAGGAGGTTCTGGCGAATGGCTCGGCGGAATAAGCGCGCAAGCATGCGCGAGGGTCCCCTTTCTGATCTCTTTCGCTCGACCGCGGAAGACGCGCCGGTCGATCCGCCGGAGGCGCCCCGTTACGGGAGGCAGGATCCGGCGGAGGCTAAAAAGGCTCAGGACGAAGGCGACCGGCCCGCGGGTCCTGTCGCGGACGAGCATTCCTCGTCCTCGCAAGCTGCGGGCGAGGAGCGCCCATCCGCGCCACCCGCGGGAGAGACGCCTACGGCCGAGGGTTCTCAGGCTCTGTTCGATCAGGCGGCCGACGAGCCGATAGCTGAACAGCCCGCCGAGACGCCTCCGGAGCGCCTCAAGCGGGTCTTCTCCGAGGAACCGAAGCCGCGGCGCCAGCAGCGCGAAGAGCCTTCTGTGAGCAATCCGCGTTACGGGCGGGAAGAGCCGGCTTATGAGCCGCCGGGGAGCGGTGAGCCGCACCAGCCGGTGATCAAAGTGGTCGGGGTCGGGGGGGCCGGCGTCAACGCGGTCAACCGGATGGTCGACGCGCGGATTCCCGGGGTCGAGTTCATGGCCGTCAACACCGATCTTCAGTCGCTGCAGCTTTGCGTTGCCGACGTCACCGTCCACATCGGCGACGAGCAGACGCGCGGCCTCGGCGCCGGCGCCGACCCGGAGGTCGGGCACCGCTCCGCCTTCGAGGAGCAGGACAAGATCAAGCGCCTGCTCAAGGGTTCGGACATGGTCTTCGTCGCCGCCGGCGCTGGCGGTGGCACCGGCAGCGGCGCCGCTCCGGTCGTCGCCCGCCTCGCCCGCGAGGTCGGCGCCCTCACCGTCGGCATCGTCACCAAGCCGTTCACCTTCGAGGGCAACCGGCGCGGCAATCAGGCCAACAAGGGGATCGAGGAGCTGGCGGCCGAGGTCGACACCCTGATCGTCGTCCCCAACGACCGCCTGCTCGAGGTGCTCGACCAGCAGACCTCGATGGTCGAGGCCTTCCAGGTCGCCGACGACGTGCTGCGCCAAGGCGTCCAGGGGATCTCCGACCTCGTCACCCTGCCCGCCGTGATCAACCTCGACTTCGCCGACGTGCGGACGATCATGTCCGACGCCGGCCGGGCGCTATTGGGGATCGGCATGGCGCACGGCAACGAGCGCGCGATCCTCGCCGCCGAGAAAGCGATCTCCTCGCCGCTGCTGGAGACCTCGATGGAGGGCGCCCGCTCGATCCTGCTCTCGATCACCGGCGGCTCCGACCTCTCGCTGGTCGAGGTCAGCGAGGCGGCGAAGGTGGTCGGCGAGGCCGCCCACCCCGACGCCAACATCATCTTCGGCGCCAACGTCGACGACGAGCTCTCCGACCAGATCTGGGTCACCGTCGTTGCCACCCGCTTCGACGGTCGCCCCAACGCGCCCCGGCGCGCCGCCGAGCCGACCATCCGCCGCACCAAGGACAGCGGCCGCGGCCGCGCCCCGCAGCGCGGCGAGCTCGGCATCGACGTGCCCGAGTTCCTCCCCGGCTAGAGCGCTGCGCCCGATGAAAGGGGTAGTCGCCGCCGGCCACCCGCTCACCGCCGAGGCCGGCGCCGGCGTCCTGCGCGAGGGCGGCAACGCGGTCGACGCCGCGGTCTGCGCCGTGCTGGCCTCCTTCGCGGCGGAGAGCCCGCTGACCGGGTTCGGCGCCGGCGGCTACATGCTCGTCCACCACGACGGTGAGACCGCCCTGCTCGACTTCTTCGTCGCGGCCCCGGGCCTGGACGGGACCGAGCGTGGCGCCGAGCTGGTGCCGGTGCAGGTGCGCTTCGACGCCGAGACGGTGCAGACGTTCTACGTCGGCCCCGCCTCCTGCGGCGTGCCGGGGACGGCGGCCGGGCTGGTGCGGGCGCTGGAGCGCTTCGGCTCGGCGCCGCTCGCCGATCTGGTCGGGCCCGGCGTCGGCCTGGCGCGGGAGGGGGCGCCGGTCAACGCCCAGCAGGCCTACATCCTCGACATCCTCGCTCCGATCCACGCCCGCCTGCCGGGCACGCGCGAGCTCTACGCGCCCGGGGGCAAGCCGCTGCGGGAAGGCGACGTCTTCCGTTTTCCGGAGCTGGCGGACGCGCTGGAGCGCTTTGGCGCCGAGGGCGCGGAGCCGTTCTGCCGCGGCGCGGTGGCAGACGCCCTCAGCGACTTCGTCGTCGCCCACGGCGGCACCCTCGGCCGCAGCGACTTCGCCGCCTACGAGGCGATCGAGCGCAAGCCGATCCGCGCTCCCTTCCGCGGCACCGAGGTGCTGACCAACCCGCCGCCCTCCTCGGGCGGGATCCTGATCGCCTTCTGCCTCGGCCTGCTGGAGCGCCTCGGCGAGCGCAGCGGCCCCGAGCAGTTGGTCGCGGCGATGGACGCCGCCAACCGCCGCCGCGGCGCCGAGTTCGCCGAGTCGCTCTACGAGGAAGGGATGGAGGCCGGCTTTCTCGAGCCGGCGGGGCTGGACCTCGCTGCCGCCGACCTGCTCGGCTCGACCACCCATATCTCGGTCCTCGACGGCGACGGCATGTGCGCCAGCGTCACCTGCTCCAACGGTTCCGGCTCCGGGGTCCTGGTTCCCGGGACCGGCGTGATCCTCAACAACATGCTCGGCGAGGAGGACCTCAACCCGCTCGGCTTCCACCGCATCGCGCCGGGGCGCCGGGTCCCCTCGATGATGGCGCCGACGGCGGTCCTGCGCGACGGCGAGATCGTGCTCGGGGTCGGCAGCGCCGGCTCCAACCGGATCCGCTCGGCGATCCTGCAGACGGTCGTGCGCACGGTCGAGCAGGGGATGCCGGTCGCCGCCGCCGTCGCCGCCCCGCGCCTGCATTTCGAGGCCGGCGTGCTGCAGGCCGAGCCCGGCCTCGACGAGGGGGCGCTGCGCCGGCTCGAGGCGAGCGGGATCGCGGTCTCCCGCCGCCCCGAGGTCAACCTCTTTTTCGGCGGCGTCCAGGCAGTTGCCCGAGATCCCGCCACCGGTGCCCTCAGCGGCGGCGGCGACCCCCGCCGCGGCGGCGCCGTCGCCTACGCCTGACGGGTTCCCGAAGCTTTTTGTGACGCCAGGGCAGCACAAATCCTTCGAGCCGGAGAGAATGCCGCGATGGCGGCCCCCGAAATCGACTTCGAGGCAGAGGGCCTGCTGGACGATCTCGATGAGGAGGCGCGCACGGCGCGGTTGAGGCTGTTGGAGGAGATGGCGGCCGAAGGCGTGCCGCTGGAGGAACTGCGCGATGCGGTTAACGCCGGCCGGCTGGCGCTGCTGCCGGTCGAGCGCGCCCTGGCCGGGGACGGGCGCCGCTACACGGCCCGCGAGATCGCCGAGATCGTCGGCATCGACCTCGAGCAGCTGCGGCGCTTCAGCGCCGCCCTCGGCGTCCCCTACACCGACCCCGACGAGCCGCGGGGCACCGAGGCCGACCTCGAGGCGGCGCGGCGGATGAAGGCCTTCCGCGACGCCGGCCTGCCGGAGGAGGGGATGCTCCAGGTGGCGCGCACGATCGGCATGGGCACCTCGCGGATCGCCGAGGCCAACCGCGAGCTGGTGATCAAAACCTTGGCCCAACCCGGCGACAGCGAGCGCGACCTCGCCCTGCGCTTCGCCGCCGCCGCCGAGTTCCTGATGCCGCTGGTCGGCCCGACCATCGTCCACGCGTTGCAGGCGAACATGCTCGAGCAGATCCGCCGTGACGTGATCGCCACCGCCGACCTCGCCTCCGGCGGCCTCGGCGGCACCGCCAACCTCACCGTCTGCTTCGCCGACCTGGTCGAGTTCACCCGGCTCGGAGAGGAGATCCCCGCCGAGGAGCTGGGCCTGGTCGCCGGCCGCCTGGAGGAGATGGCCAGCGCTGTCGCCGAGCCGCCGGTGCGGCTGGTGAAGACGATCGGCGACGCGGTGATGTTCGTCTCCACCGAGGCCGAGCCGATGCTGAGCGCGAGCCTGGCCCTGATCGCCGCCGCCGAAGCCGAAGGCGACGAGTTCCCGCTGCTGCGCGCCGGCCTTGCCTGCGGCTCAGTGCTGCCCCAGTCAGGCGACTACTACGGCCGGCCCGTCAACCTCTCCAGCCGCATCACCGGCGTCGCCCGTCCCGGCAGCGTCGTCGTCGAGTCGGCCGTCAAGGAGGCGGCGGAGGACGGCTACTCCTACACCTATATCGGCGAGCGCCGGCTCAAGGGGATCGACTCGAAGGTAAAGCTGTTCCGGGCGCGGGTCGGACGGGACTAGGGACGGCGAACTTCGGGGGCGTGTGTGGGAGGGGTCGGGGTGCCTCTCTCCCTCGCTGGGCTATTCGCCTGAAGACTTAGTGGCCGTCCGAGGTCGAGCTCAGGGGCGAATAGCTAGCGCCGCTCGTACGAGAGGCACCCCGACCCCTCCTCTCAGGCCGCGCGGAAGGTTCGCCAGCGGGACAGTGCCACGTCAGCCCCCACCCCTTCGAGGTAGCCGACCTACGCCGGCTTACGCGCGGAGACCAGCAGGTTGTAGAAGAGCTCGGCCGGCAGGTGCGGCTCGAGCAGGCGGGTGTCGACCTTCTGCAGGGCGATGTAGCTGCGGAAGGCGAAGTTGCGCCAGCCCCAGGAGACCGAGTCCGGCTCGGCGGTCGACTCGACCGTGCGCAGGCCCCAGCCCCAGGCATTGGAGAGGAGCTCCTCGCCGCCGACGTGGCGGCGCTCGTAGCCGGCGTCGCGCAGCAGGCGGCGCAGGTCGGCGGGGGCGAAGGCGTGGACGTCGACCTCGCCCTCCAGCGAGTGGCCGTTGGAGAGGTCGGCCTCGGCGACGGCGCGGCGCCGCGCCCCGGTCAGGCGCCGCCAGGCCGGCGCGACCAGCATCCCGGCACGCTTCGGCAGCGCCGCCAGGCGGTCGCCGTAGCGCGAGGGCTCGCCGGCGAAGGCGATCGCCCCGCCCGGTCGCAGCACCCGGCGGAATTCGGCGAAGGCGCGGTCGAGGTCGGGGATGTGGTGGAGGACGGCGTGGCCGAAGACGAGGTCGAAGCTCTCGTCCTCGAAGGGCAGCGTCTCCGCCTCGGTGGCGACGGTGGCCACCTGCTCGACCCCGAGCGCGTCGGCGGTCGCCTGCAGACGCTTCAGCATCCCGGGCGAGATGTCGGTCGCAGTCAGGCGCTCGATCACTCCGAGCTGGACCAGGTTGAGCGAGAAGTAGCCGGTGCCGGAGCCGATCTCCAAGGCATCGCCGAAGGAGTGGTCGCCGCCACCGAGCGCCTTGACCAGCTTCAGCCGCACCTGCTCCTGGCCGGTGGCGCCGAAGTCGATCCCCCACTTGGCGTCGTATTCGTCCGCCGCCGCGTCGTGGTAGCGGGTGTTGACGTCCTTGATGTGCGCGGGCGTGGCGCTGGGGGAGGCCGGCATTCGGCGCGGAACTCTACGCGGAACGGCGCAATCCGCGGCGACTCCAGGGGCGCGGCAGTCATTTCGTCCGCTATCCGGAGGAAATGACAGCCGCGCCCAGGGCGATCGCTCCAATACGGTGCGTGGACGTGGAGCCGGAGTACCTACAGCTCAATCAACCCCCAGGGGTGCCGCCGCTGCCGCTGACGGGGGAGCGGACGCTGCCCGACGTGCCGGAGGAGAACTACTGGTACCGGCGCCACCTCGTCGTCTACGAGTGGATCGCGGCGCGCAGCGGTGGCCTGCGGGTGGTCGACATGGCCTGCGGCGAGGGCTACGGCTCCAACGTCCTGGCCAGGTCCGCGGCAGCCGTGGTGGGGGTCGACGCCAACCCGGAGGCGCACGAGCACGCCCGGCTCCGTTACACGCGGCCCAACCTGCGCTTCGAGCGCGACCTGGTCGACAGCTTCGCCGAGCCCTGCGACGCTGTCGTCTTCCTGCAGACGATCGAGCACGTGGGGGACCCGGGGGCGATCCTCGAGCACTTCAAGTCGATGCTGGCGCCCGGCGGCATCGCCTTCGTCTCGACGCCGAACCTGCTGACCCTGGCGCCTCCCGGAGCGGAGAAGTCCGACAACCCCTGGCACGTGCACGAGTACCGGGCCGAGGAGTTCCGCCGCCTCTGCCAGGACCACTTCCCCCAGGTCGAGCTCCACGGCCTCTTCCACGCCCGCAAGCTGCGCGCCCACGAGCTGGCGATCAAGCTCGGCTGGGACAGCGTCCACAAACGTCTGGGCCTGACCAAGCCCTTCTACGATCGCTTCACGCCGGCGATCGCCGCCTCCGACTTCGCTCTCAGGAAAGGGAACCTCGACGCGGCGCTGGACTTCCTCGCCGTCTGTCATGTCTGAGCCGAGCGCCGGCGACCTGGCGATCGTCCTCCACTCCCACATGCCCTACGTCGAGGGCTTCGGGACCTATCCCTTCGGCGAGGAGTGGCTGTTCGACGCGGTGATCCGTTCCTACCTGCCGGTGCTGGAGGTCGCCGACCGGCTGACGATGACGGTGACGCCGGTGCTGGCGGACCAGCTCGAGGACGCGGGGGTGCGGGAGCGGCTGCGGAAGTTCCTGGTCGAGTGGCGGATCGGGGCCGCGGAAGCCGACATCCCGGAGGTCCCGGCCGAGTGCCGGCCCGCCTGCGAGGCCGAGCTGGTCCGCTACCGGCAGGCGCTGGAGCTGCTCGACGAGGCCGGGGGGGACCCGCTGGCGCCCTTCCAGCGGGCGGCCGCGGAGGGGCGGGTCGCGTTGGCTGCCTCGGCCGCGACCCACGCGGTGCTGCCGCTGTTGGCGACGCGGCAGGGGCTGGGGCTGCAGCTCGACGCCGGGATCCGCTCGCACCGGCGCCGCTTCGGCTGGGACGGAGGCCTCTGGCTGCCCGAGTGCGGCTACGCGCCGGGCTTGGAGTGGCGGCTGGCGGAGCACGGCGTCGGCTGGTTCTGCGTCGACCAGAGCGCCGGCGAGGCCCCGCTGCAGGCGCTGGCGCCGGTGCGGACGCAAGCCGGCCCGATCGCGCTGCCGATCGACTGGGAGGCGATCGGCTGGCTCTGGTCGCTCGACGGCTACCCCTCCGATCCCGTCCACGCCCAGTTCGCGGGAAAATCGCTGCGCGGGGTGCGGCTCTGGAAGGTCGGCGGTGGCGCCTACGACCCGGATGCCGCGGCGGCCGCCGCCCGGCGCCAGGCCGGCGAGTTCCTCGCCGCCGCCGCGGCGCGCCTGCGCGAGTACGCCGCCGGCGCCGGGCGCCGCGGCCTGCTCGTCTTCGCGATCGACACCGAGCTGCTCGGCCACTGGTGGTCGGAGGGGCCGATCTGGCTGCGGGCGGTGCTGGAGGGCGCCGCCGCGGCGGGGGTGCGGACGGTGACCGTGCCGCAGGCGCTGGCCGTGCACGAGCCGGTCGGGCGCGAGCTGGTCGCCTCGACCTGGGGCGAGGGCAAGGACTTCGCCACCTGGGACTCGCCGGCGGTCGCCGACCTCGCCTGGGGGGCACGGCGGCTGGAGCTGCGGCTGTTGCGGGCGCTCGCGGCGGGGCTGCGCGGCGATGGCGCCGTGCGTGCCGCGCGGGAGCTGCTCGCCGCCCAGGCGAGCGACTGGGCCTTCCTCGACAAGCGCGGCCAGGCGGGCGACTACGCCTACCAGCGGGCCACCGACCACGCCCAGGCCCTCCTGGAGGCCATAGACTCCGGCTCCGCCACCCCGCGTATGCGTTCTCTCGCCCCGGATTTGAGCCTCGCTCCCCTGCTGGAGCCCTAGCCCCGCCGATGACCCGCGTCCTCATCCTCTCCTGGGAGTACCCGCCGCTGATCGAGGGCGGGCTCGCCCGCCACGTCCGCAAGCTCTCCGAGGCCCTGGTCGAGCGCGACGTCGAGGTCCACGTCCTCACCCGCGGCGGCGAGGAGTCGCCGGCCGAGGACCTCGCGGGCGGCGTCCTCGTCCACCGCATCCGCGAGCCCAAGCGGCCCACCGACCTCGGCGAGTTCGTCGCCTGGGTCGAGCGCATGAACTCCGACATGCTCGCCGCCGGGGTCGAGTTGGGCGACCGCTACAGCTTCGACCTCGTCCACGGCCACGACTGGCTGGTCGCCAACGCCTGCGACCATCTCGCCAAGCGCTTCGAAGCGCCGCTGGTGACGACGATCCACGCCACCGAGTACGGCCGCCACCAGGGCTGGGTCGACAAGCACCCGCAGACCTACATCCACGGGGTCGAGCGCTGGATCACCAACCGCTCGCAACGGGTAATCGCCTGCTCCCACTACATGCGCGAGCAGATCGCCGACATCTTCGGCGTGCAGGAGAAGCGGATCAGCGTCATCCCCAACGGGATCGACCCCGAGGACCTGCCCGCCTCCGAACCGGCCGAGCTGGCGCGGCTGCGGGCCGAGTTCGCGGCCCGGGACGAGAAGCTGGTGCTGCTGATCGGGCGGCTGGTCTACGAGAAGGGCTTCCAGCTGGCCCTGGAGGCGATGCCGCGGCTGCTCGACGCTGTTCCCGGGACGCGCTTCCTCGTCGCCGGCTCCGGCACCCACGAGGTCGAGCTGCGTCGCCAGGCGGAGGAGCTGGGACTGATGGAGCACGGCACGTTTCTTGGCTGGATCGGCGACGACGCCCTGCACTCGCTGTACCGGATCGCCGACCTCACCGTGGTCCCCTCGATCTACGAGCCATTCGGCCTGGTCGCCCTGGAGGCGATGGCCTCCGGCTGCCCCTGCATCGTCGCCGACACCGGCGGTCTGCGCGAGGTCGTCCCCCACGAGGAGGCCGGCCTGCGCTTCCGCGCCCACGACCCCGACGCCCTCGCCGAGGTGGCGATCCGCGTCCTCTCCGACGATGCCCTCGGCCGCCGCCTCGTCGCCGAAGCCTACGAGCACATCCGCCGCTTCGACTGGGGTGACGTCGCCGAGCGGACGGCCGCCGTATACGCCGACCTGGTCGGCGAAACCAGCGCTGCCTAAGGGTCCCGGTCGCCCTCCGGCTCGGCGGAGCCGAACTGGCCGCTGGTCGAGACGGCGGGGGTCCAGGCGAGCCCGTCGAGCAGATCACCCGGTGGGATCGAGAGCGCACCGGCGAGCTTCACCAGGGTGTCGATCCGCGCGAGCCGCGTTCCTCGCTCCAGCTGGCCGATCTCGGTCCGGTGCAAAGAGGCGCGGGTGCTGAGCTCTTCCTGGGAGAGATTTGCCCGCCGGCGCTGGCGGATCAGATTCTGGCCAAAGTGAGCGGCGACGTCCACGGGGGCCATTCTTCCCGCCCTCAGACACTAGGTCTACAGCCTTTAGGCTGGCAGCGTATCGTCTGGAAGACAACACACTTCGGTGTACTTTTGGCGTCGTTAAAGGCGCTGAACCGGAACCAGTGCCGCTTAGGTTGCCGGCGCGGCACTCGGGTCGGCCCCTTAGGACCGACCCGAGGCGCCGCTGCCTACTCGGCCAGCGTCACCTTGACTTTGGTTCCCGGGACAAGGATCGCGCCCGGTTTCGGGTTCTGCTTGACCACCTTGCCCGTTTTGGCGGTCGCATCGCCCCGCTTTTTGACGTTGCCGATCTTGCAGTCGGCTTTGCGCAGCTTTTTCTTGCTGGCTTTGAGCTTCTTGCCGCCGAGTTTCGGCACTAGGCAGCCTTCGTAGGTGAAGGTCTGCGGTGAGGTCGCGGTGCCCGCTGCCGTGGTTACAGTCACGGGCACGGCTCCCAACGTCTCGCTCGGTGGCGCCGTGGCCACGATCTGGCCTTCGGACGGCACGGTGAAGGCGACTGGAGTGGACCCGAAGCTGACGCCGGTCACCGAAGCGAAGTTCGCGCCGGCGATCGCCACCTGGGCTCCGCCCGCGATTGAACCCGAGACGAGGGACAGCCCGCTCGCTACCGGCGGCGGCAGCACGGTGGCGGAGATGTTGAGGCGGACTTCTTCGATGCTTTGGTCGGCCAGGAGCGTCCCGCCGACGCCGACGTCGCCCTCCCTGTACTGGATCCTGTCGCCCGCGTTCGCCGT
This sequence comes from uncultured Solirubrobacterales bacterium, assembly GCA_963717495.1. GTDB lineage: Bacteria > Actinomycetota > Thermoleophilia > Solirubrobacterales > 70-9 > VAYN01. The sequence continues at coordinate 208,618 of OY970339.1, forward strand.
TTCGAAGAGACAGGCGGTGGGAGCAGTTGCTTCTGACGGGGTGTGTAGCCCGATCAGGTCGCCGGCTCGGACCGGGATGTTGACCGGGAAGGTGTTGAGCGCATTCGAAGCGAGCGGCCGCAGGTCGCTGGCGACGACGAGGAAGAGATTGCTGTCGCCCAGGCGCCGGAACACCTTGAGCCCCAGCTGCTGGTTCGCCCCGAGCCCGGCGTTGGTGCTCCAAGAGGTGAGTACGCCGGAGACCGGGACGACGTAGCTGTTACCCGAGGCGACGGAGGTCTGCACTTCGTCATAGGCGTTGGGTTCTTCGCATTCCACGGGGGTGCCGTTGGGGGCGAGCTGGCCGACGGTCACCTGCGCCTGGGCGGCGGTAGCCGTGGTTAGAAGGAGTGCCGCTATAGCGGCGATCAATGCCGGGATTCTGAGTGCCTTCAACGTTTCCTCTCAGTCGTGGACGATCTATGGTTAAGCGCCCTGCGATGGCGGGCGGCTCGCAGGCTCTCAGGCCTTTTTAGGGCGGTCAAGTAGTCACAACCACATGCTGCCCAATCAGGAGGTCGCTTACGCAGGATCAGGTGCTCGCGCCTAAGCAGGCAGCGAGAGAGTGCTGCTCGCCTCGGGATCGGGCTCTACCGGATGCGGCCAGCGCAGTTGCTCAGGCGCGTCACGCATGCGGATGATCCGGGCCGGGATGCCGGCGACGACAGCGTTCGCGGGCACATCCTTGGTGACGACGCAGTTGGTGCCGACGATCGCGTTGTCGCCGACGCGGACGCCGCGCAGGACGCAGGCGCCGTAGCCGATCCAGACGTTGGAGCCGACCTCGACGTCGCGCATGTAGATGCCCTGGACGCGGATCGGCCGCTCGACCTCGACGACGCCGTGGTCGAAGTCGATGAACATCGCCCGGTCGGCGATCACGCACTGCTGGCCGATTCGCACCCGCCGGTAGGCGGAGATCGTGCACTCCTGTCCCATCACCGTCTTCGCGCCGATCTCGACCTCGCCCTCGTGGCAGCGGATCTTCGAGCCGTCGCCGATCCAGACGAAACGGCCGAAGCGGAGCTCGGCCTCGCGGCCGACCTGGAGTTCCAGCCGCCGCCCGAAGAAGACGAAGCCGTCGGTGCGCCAGCGCCGGCCCGCCCGGGTCAGCAGGCGCCGCCAGGAGTAGCGCCACAGCAGCAGCGCGTAGCGGTGGTTGAGCATCCGGTTGCGGGCGAGGAATCCGATCACGGCGGCGGGGACTTTAGACTCACGCGCCAATGCCCGGCGCCGCCAAATCCGCCCCCCTCGCCGAGCGCCTCGTCGGCGGCGACAAGCGCGCTCTGGCGCGGGCGATAACGCTGATCGAGTCCGACGACCCCGCCGGCTGGGAGCTGGTCCGCGAGGTCTACCCGCGCACCGGCAAGGCCCGCATCGTCGGTTTCACCGGTCCTCCGGGAGTCGGCAAGAGCACCCTGATCGGGGCACTGACCGCGGAGTTGCGCAAAAGCGACCGCGCGATCGCTGTGCTCTCGATCGACCCCTCGAGCCCCTTCACCCACGGCGCCCTGCTCGGCGACCGCGTCCGCCTCTCCGATCACTTCCTCGATCCCGGCGTCTTCATCCGCTCGATGGCCTCGCGCGGAGCCCTGGGCGGGCTCTCCGAGGCCGCCCTGCAGGTGGCGCTGGTGATGGACGCGGCCGGCAAGGACGACGTCCTGATCGAGACCGTCGGCGTCGGCCAGGCGGAGATCGACATCGTCGACCACGCCGACACGATCGTGCTGGCGTTGATGCCCGGCTCCGGCGACTCGATCCAGGCGCTGAAGGCGGGGGTGATGGAGATCCCCGACGTGATCGTCGTCAACAAGGCCGACCACCCGATGACCGACACGATGGTGCGCGAGGTCCGCGGCGTCCTCGCCCTCTCCCAGGACCCCGCCGGCTGGAAGGTGCCGATCCTGCGTACCGAGGCGGCGCGCGGCGAGGGCGTCGAGGAGCTGGCGGCGGCGATCGACGAGCACCGCGCCTTCATCGAGGCGGCGGGAACGCTGTCCGAGCGCCGCGCCCGCAACCTGCGCAGCGAGGTGCTCGGGATCGCCACGGCGCGGATGCGGCGCCGGCTGGAGACGACCGCCGCCGCAGACCCCCGCACCGCCGAGCTGCTGGAGCGGGTGGTGCGCCGCGAGCTCGATCCCGCCAGCGCCGCCGCCGAGCTGCTGGAGCGCCAGACCGATGGCTGAGACGGCGGCGCTGCCCTCGCTGGAGCAGGCGAGGAGATGGGTCGGCGCCGGCGTCACCACGATCGACGGCACCGCAGCCGGTGAGGTCGAGGGCTTCTACGTCGACCAGGTCAGCGGCGACCCGGCCTGGCTGATCGCCCGCCTCGGCCGGCGCCGCGGTTCGCGGCTGGTGGCGGTGCCGCTGCGCAGCTGCGCCGGCGCCGCCTTCGGCGTCTGGATTGCCCTGGAGGGCGACCTGCTGCGCACGGCGCCGGTCGTCGACCCGACCAGGCCGCTGCGCCGCGAGCACGAGCTGACGATCTGCTCCCACTTCGGCATCGGCGCCGACGTCGGCCGCGCCGCCGAGGTCGCGGAACGTGCCGAGGGCTCTGTCACCGCCTCGCCTCCCGGCGGCTGAGCCGGTCGCAACGCGGATTCTGAGCCGCGACGGTCATCCGCTCGTAATCACCTGTTGGAAAGGTTGACGAGATGGCATTGCTGATCCTCTTCGGGTTTATCGCCGGCGCCGCCACGGCACTCTCCCCCTGCGTGCTGCCGGTGCTGCCGATCGCGCTCTCTGCCGGCGCGACCGGCGGCCGGCGGCGGCCGCTCGGGATCGTCGCCGGCCTGGCGGTCTCGTTCACCTTCGCAACGGTGGCGCTGGTCTACGTGATCTCCGCCCTGGGCCTGCCGAACGACTTCCTGCGCAAGCTGGCGATCGTGGTTCTGCTCGGCTTTGGGATCGTTCTGATGGTCCCGCCGCTGGCGGCCCGCCTGGAGGCCTGGATGAGCCAGTTCGCGAGTCGCGCCGGCGTCGCCGAGGGGAAGGGCGACGGCTTCTGGTCGGGAACCGCGGTCGGCGCCAGCCTCGGCCTTGTCTACGCACCTTGCGCCGGCCCGATCCTGGCCGGGGTGATCACCGTCTCCGCCTCACAGTCCTTCAGCGCCGGCCGGCTGGCGGTCGCGCTCAGCTACGGAATCGGCTCCGCCGTCGTCCTCTACTTCCTGATGCTTGGCGGTCGCAGGGTCGTCGCCCCGCTAGCTCGCCGTGGCGCTGGCCTGCAGATCGCGATGGGGGCGGTGATGGTCGTCGTCGCCCTGGCGATGCTGCGCGACTACGACGTCCGCTTCCAGAACACGATCGCCAGTGATCTGCCGAGCTTCCTCGTCAACCCCAGCGAGAGCCTGGAGGAGACGGCCTCGGCCAAGACTGCCCTCGCCGACCTGCGCGGACCCAGCCATGGGGTCGGCGCCGAAGCCACCGGCGCCGCTCCCGAAACGGCCCACGGGGGGCTCGACCTGCCCGTGCTCGGCGAGGCGCCCGAATTCGTCGGCAACGAGCGCTGGTTCAACACCCCCGGCGACCGTCCGCTGACGCTGCGGGGCTTGCGCGGCCGCGTCGTCCTGGTCGACTTCTGGACCTACAGCTGCATCAACTGCATCCGCACCCTCCCCTACCTGAAGGCCTGGGACGAGCGCTATCGCAAGGACGGCCTGACGATCGTCGGCGTCCACACGCCCGAGTTCCCCTTCGAGCGCGAAGCCGGCAACGTCGAAACGGCGATCGAGGAAAACCGGATCCGCTATCCGGTCGCCCAGGACAACGAACAGGCGACCTGGAACGCCTACGGCAACCAGTACTGGCCGGCCGAGTACTTCGTCGACGCCGAGGGCCGGGTCCGCTACGCCCACTTCGGCGAGGGCGAATACGAGGAGAAAGAGCGGGTGATCCGCGAGCTGCTGGCCGAGGCCGGTCGCAAGGTGGGTGGGGAGGAGACCCGCGTGCGGGCGGTCGAGCCCTCGGCCAGGGTGACGACGCCGGAGACCTACCTCGGCGCCGCCCGGGCCGAACGCTTCACCAACGCGATGCTCTCGCCCGGGATCCACGACTTCACTGCCCCCGCCGCACTGCCGGCGAACGAATTCGCCTATCGGGGGCGCTGGCGGATCGGGCTCGACTCGGCGACGGCGGCGGCTGGCGCATCACTCAGGCTCAACTTCGGCGCCCGCCGCGTCTATCTCGTCCTCGGCTCACCCGGGCCGAGCCGTCGAGTTCGGGTCCTGCTCGACGGCCACCCAATCGCCGCCGTCGACGCCGGCTCCGACGTCCACGCGGGGTCGGTGACCGTGACCGGCCAACGCCTCTACAGCCTCGTCGACCTGCCGAGGGTCGCCCGCCACGTTCTCACCCTCGAACTGGAAGCGGGGGTGGAAGGGTATGCCTTCACCTTCGGCTAGCCGCGGGATCGAAACGCTTCATCCTGAAGAAGGACTGGTTCAGCTGGGCTCGGGAGCGCACCGCTGCAGGATGTCCGCTCCCAGGACCGTCCCGTCTGCGAAGAGCGCTTTGACTCCCGATTGGATCGTGCCGCCGCGACAGCGCCCGGTCAAGAGGTCAACCGCCTCGCCATTCCTCGTGAAGCGCTTATTCAGCTTGATGCGGAGGTAGGTCGGCGATCCGGCGCCGTTGGCCACCTCGGGCACGTGGATCGTCAGTCGGTTGGCATCCAGGTGGCGGGTGATCGAAATGGCCATTACCACCGCGGTCGTAATCGGCTGGGTTAGGTAAGCGACTCCGTAGAGCGTGGTCCCAGCGCCTCGCCTGTCGTCGCCTTTGACGACGATCAGTTCCGTTGCGGTCGAGATCGATGGCAGTTCCGGGAACTGGATCTGGAATTCGACCCTGCCCCTGCCGACCACCGATTCTTTGCACAGCGATTTCAGGTTGGGGAAGCGGGGGCCGCGTCCACCCGTTTCGCAGGCAGGAAGCCCATGAGCGTCGATCCTGACGTCCTTGTCGAGGTCGAGGACGAGTTCCTTCAAGGCAGGAGGGTGGGAGTGGTCCACGGTCGAGATGCGGCCGCCGATATCGAGTGCGATCGGTGTCGGCTCGACGCTCGAGAGCCTCTTTGGAGTGATGCTCGACTCGATGGCCATCTGCAAGCGCGGGATCGGGATTTCCACCGGATGGGTCGCGCTGCTCGCTCCGGAGGCGCCGAGCGAGATCAGCGCGCAGGTCGCGATCAGTGCCGTGGTCAGTCGCGCCAACATGCACCTGAGCTTAGTGCTGGTACGCCTGGAGTCCCTCAGCAGCCGAGCTGCCGCGCGATCACCATCTGCTGGACCTCGTCGGTGCCCTCGCCGATCGTGAGGATCTTGGCGTCGCGGTAGAAGCGGCAGACGGGGTACTCCTCGATGAAGCCGTAGCCGCCGTGGATCTGCACCGCCTCCTCGGTGGCGCGGACGGCGAGGCGGCCGGTGATCAGCTTCGCCTGGGCGGCGGTGAGGGTGAAGGACTGGCCGGCGTCCTTCTCCAATGCCGCCCGCCAGGTCAGCAGGCGGGCCGCCTCGATCTGGGCCGAGAGGTCGGCGATCTTGGCCTGGATCGACTGGAACTTGGAGATCGCCTGGCCGAAGGCTTGGCGCTCCTTGGCGTAGGCGATCGCCTCGTCGAGGGCGCCCTGGGCGAGGCCGACGCCCATCGCGGCGACGCCGATCCGGCCGCCGTCGAGGATGTGGAGGAAATTCTTGAAGCCGTCACCGCGGTTCCCCAGCAGGCTCGCCTCCGGCAGGCGGCAGTCCTCGAAGGAGAGCGGGCGCGTGTCGGAGGCGTTCCAGCCCATCTTGCGGTAGGCCTCGCCGATCTCGTAGCCGGGCGTCCCGGTCGGGACGATCAGGTTGGAGACCTCCTTGCGGCCGTTCGCCTCGCCGGTCACGGCGGTGATCGAGACGCAGCCGGAGATCTCGGTGCCGGCGTTGGTGATGAACTGCTTAGCGCCGTTGACGACCCACTCGCCGTCCTCCAGCTTCGCCGTGGTGCGGACGTTGCCGGCGTCGGAGCCGGCCTCCGGCTCGGTCAGCCCGAAGGAGGCGAGGCGCTCGCCGCTGCACAGCCGCGGCAGCCAGTCGGCCTTCTGCTCGTCGCTGCCCCAGAGGTAGATCGGCATCGTCCCCAGCGAGGTGTGCGCCGCCATCGTGATGCAGACGGACGAGTCGATCCGGGCCAGCTCTTCCACCGCCAAGACATAAGAGAGCGTGTCCGCGCCACCCCCGCCGTACTCCTGCGGAAACGGAATCCCCATCAACCCCAGCCCACCCAGCTTCTCCACGATCTCGTAGGGGAACGACTTGGTCCGGTCCAACTCCTCCGCCACCGGCTTGACCTCCTGCAGCGCAAACTCCCGCACCGTGCTCCGTAGCAGTTTCTGCTCATCTGAAAGGTCGAAGTTCATACCCCGTCAGCCTATGTCGCTTCGTGGGGGCGGCGTGGGGAGGGTCCGAGAACGGAGCCTGTTTGCCCCGCCCGCAGGACCCTCCCCACGGCGACCTCGCCAGCCTTCACTAAAGCTGAAGGGACTTCACCTGCAAGAGCTCCTCAAGCCCATACCGCCCGTTCTCCCGCCCATGCCCCGACTGCCCGTACCCGCCGAACGGCGCCAGCGGGTTGAACGCCCCGCCGTTGATCTCGATCTGACCGCTGCGGATGCGCCTGGCAACCGCGATCGCATGCTCCTGGTCGCCGGACCAGACGCCGCCGGCGAGCCCGTACTCGCTGTCGTTGGCGATTCGCACCCCGTCCTCCTCGCCGTCGTAGGGCTGGATCGCCAGCACCGGGCCGAAGATCTCCTCTTGGGCGATCGTCATCTCCGGGGTCACCGCGGAGAAGACGGTGGGGCGGACGAAGTAACCACGGTCGAGGCCCTCGGGCGCCTCGGCGCCACCGGTGACCAGCTTCGCGCCTTCGGCCTCGCCCTTCTCGATGTAGCCGCGCACGCGCTGGCGCTGGACGTCGGAGACGAGCGGGCCGAGCCGGGTCGACTCGGCGAACGGGTCGCCGGGGGTGAAGGCCTCGGCGCTGGCGGCGGCGATCTCCTCCGCCTCGGCGAGCTTGTCGCGGGGGACCAGCATCCGGGTCAGGGCGCTGCAGGTCTGGCCCGAGTTGAGGAAGCACTTGGCGACGCCGTCGGGGATCGCCCGGGAGAGGTCGGCGTCGTCGAGGATCAGGTTCGGCGACTTACCGCCGAGCTCCATCGCCACCGGCTTCACCGTCGCCGAGGCCAGCTCGCTGACCCGTTTGCCGGCGCGGGTGGAGCCGGTGAAGGAGACCATGTCGACGCCGGGATGGGCGGCGATCGCCTCGCCGACCACCGGGCCGGTGCCGGTGACGAGGTTGAAGACGCCGGCGGGCAGGCCGGCCGCCTCGATCACCTCGGCCAGCAGGAAGGCGTTGAGCGGCGTCACCTCGCTGGGCTTGAGGACGACGGTGCAGCCGACGGCGAGCGCGGGGGCGACCTTGCAGGCGATCTGGTTCAGCGGGTAGTTCCAGGGCGTGATCGCGCCCAGCACCCCGACCGGCTCGCGCAGCACCCGCGAGTTGCCGATCTGCTCCTCCCAGGCGATCTCTTCCAGCAGCTGCGGCATCGCCCCGAACTGGGCGGTCGGCAGCCCGACCTGGATCATCTGGCTCAGTTTCAGCGGCATCCCCAGCTCCTGCGAGATCGTCGCCGCGATCTCCTCGGCCCGCTCGCCGAGCCCGGCGGCGATCGCCGACATGTACCCGGCCCGCTCCTCGCGCGAGGTCTGCGACCAGGATTCGAAGGCAGCGCGGGCGGCGGCGACGGCGCGATCGGCATCGTCCGGAGAGCAGGCTGGGACCGTGCCCATCACCTCCTCGGTGGTCGAGTTGACCACCTCGATCCGCTCGCTCCCCGTCGGCTCCACCCACTCGCCGTCGATGAAGATCCTGTCCCGCACCTGAAGCTCCGCCGCAGTCGCCATTCCCACTCCTCCTCAACGCTCGCTCACCCGATTGGCTGTACGGCCAACGCTAGCGCGATGCTGAGAGGGGCGCCTGATACCAGCTGATATAGCTGATATGCAATAAGTACAAATATGTAATACTTTACATATGACCCCAGGTAAACTTCTACGCGACGCCCGCCGTCGTCATAGCGTCAGTCAAGTCGGCCTGGCGGTGCGTGCCGGCACCACTCAATCTGCCATCTCTCGCATCGAGCGCGACCGCGTTTCCCCTTCGATCGACACCCTCCGCGAGCTCCTCTACCTGCTGGGGGAGGATCTGGCCCTGGCCGCTGAGCAGCGTGACAGCGGTATCGATGCGACGCTCAACAGGGAGCGGTTGAGGCATGCGCCGTCCGACCGCCTCGACTATGGCGTTGCCTTCGCGAACCAAGTGATCGAGATGAGCCCGAATCCGAAGCGACCCGGGTGGTCCCCATGATCGACCGGTCGCTGCCGCAAAAGGCTCCTGAACTTCCGAAGTTACTGGAGCCGCTTTCTCGCCACGGCGTGGACTTCGTCCTGATCGGCGGTATGGCCGGAATTGCTCAGGGGTCGTCTTATCCGAGCTACGACCTCGACATCGTGTACGCCCGTGGCCGCGCCAACGTCTCGCGCCTCGTCGCGGCGCTGCAGGAGATCGGAGTCCGCTTGCGTGGGGCGCCCCTTGACCTGCCGTTCATGCTCGACGAGCAGACGATCGAAAACGGCGCCAACTTCACCTTCATCACTCCCTATGGGGACTTCGACATCCTCGCCGACGCGGCGGGCGCCCGTTCCTACGAGAAACTGGCGGCTGCCGCACGGGAGATGGAGGTCCATGGCATTCCAGTTCGCGTTGCCTCACTCGACGACTTGATCGCGATGAAGCGCGCCGCCAACCGAACCAAGGACAAACTGATGGTCGAGGAGTACATCGTTCTCGCCGACGTTCAGAAGCAGCGATCGCGAGAAAAGAAGGAAGAGGGGGAGAGCTAAGCCGACTCGGTCGTCGCGCCGGTCGCCGCCAGCGCAGCCGCTCGGCCTGGCCCCGCCACCTGGATCGCGTCGCGGGCGGTCAGGACCTGGCCGCACTCCTCGCAGATGCCGCGCTCGCTGACGCTGCCGCCGCAGACCTTGTGGCGGATCAGTTTCGGCGGGCCGCCGGGGGTGGGGGAGTAGCGGTCGCCCCAGTTGAGCAGGGCGATCAGGGTGGGCCAGAGATCGAGCCCCTTCTCGGTCAGGAAGTACTCGTAGCGGAGCGGGTTCTCCTGGTAGGGCCGGCGCTCGAGGATGTCCTCGTCGAGCAGGCGCTGCAGGCGGGCCGAGAGCACGTTGCGAGCGACCCCGAGCGAGGCCTGCATCTCGCCGAAGCGGCGGTTGCCGTTGAAGACGTCGCGGACGATCAGCAGCGACCAGCGCTCGCCGATCACCTCCAGCGAGTTGGCGATCGAGCAGAGCTGATCCGGATAGTCGCGACCGAGCACGGGTGTGATCTTCGCACACTTGGTTGCATCAAGCAACTGACTCGGGTAGGCTTGCGACATCGTTAGTTGCTTGATGAAACCCAGTTCCACCAGCCGAACGGAGGCCGACCAATGAGGCTGATCCACCGCCATAGGCATCACCAACGCTCGAAGGTACCTAGCATCGCGATCAGTCAGGCGGAGATCACCGCTGACTTGCACTACCCGCTGGGCAATAGCCGGCCGGTGCAGCGCGCGATCGTCATCAGGCGGGGCGGCCGGTGAGCGGCCCGGACGGCATCGTCCTCGCTCCCGACGGGACCGCCGCCGACGTCGCCGAGGCCTTCGCCGCCTCCAGCCCGGAGACCTCGCGTAGCCGCAGCCTGGTCTGGCAGGACCCGGTGCCGACCGCGGCCGCCGGGGCGACGATGACGGGGATGGAGTACATGACCGCCGTCGTCACCGGCAAGGTCCCGCCGCCGCCGATCGCGGTGACGATGCGGCTGCGGCCGGTCGAGCTGGAGGAGGGGCGGGTGGTCTTCGAGGGCGAACCCGGGGAGGAGCACTACAACCCGATCGGCGTCGTCCACGGTGGCTACGCCGCGACCCTGCTCGACTCGGCGCTCGGCTGCGCCGTCCACACGACGCTGCCCGCCGGCGTGGCCTACACCTCGCTCGGCCTCGAGGCCAAGTACGTGCGTCCGATCAGCCGCGACACCGGCCGCGTCCTCTGCGAGGCCAGCGTCCTCTACCGCGGCCGCAAACAGGCGACCGCCGAGGCGACCCTGACCGCGGCCGCGAGCGGCAAGCTGCTCGCCTCCGGCACGGCGACCTGCATGATCCTGGGCGGGCCCTAGGAGGCCTGGTGGCGAGCCAGCTCGACCAGCAGCCGGACGCCGAAGCCGCTGGCTTCGCTGCCGGTGTACTCGCGACCGACGTCCCAGGCGGTGCCGGCGATGTCGATGTGCGCCCAGGGGGTTTCGCCGACGAACTCCTCGAGGAAGGAGGCGGCGGTGATCGTCCCCGCCTTGCGCTTCGAGGCGAGGTTGGAGAGATCGGCGACCTTGCCCTTCATCAGCGCCTTGAACTCGGGGTGGAGGGGAAGGCGCCAGGTCAGCTCGCCGCTCTCCTCGCCGGCCCGCGCGACCGCGGCCGCGAGCTCGTCGTCGTTGGCGATCACCGCCGCGTAGGTGGAGCCGAGGGCGATCGTGACGGCGCCGGTCAGGGTGGCGAGGTCGACGATCCGCTCCGCGCCCAGCTCAACCGCGTAGGCGAGCGCGTCGGCGAGGATCAGCCGCCCCTCGGCGTCGGTGTTGTTGACCTCGACGGTCTTGCCGTTGTACTGGGTGATCACGTCGCCCGGCTTCACCGCCGAGCCGGAGGGCATGTTCTCGGTCGAGGGCACGACCGCCAACAGGTCGAGCGGCAGGGCGAGCTCGGCGATCGCCGCCACCGCCTCCAGCACCGCCGCCGCGCCGGACATGTCGTACTTCATCTCGTGCATGCCGGCGCCGGGCTTGAGCGAGATGCCGCCGCTGTCGAAGGTGACCCCCTTGCCGACCAGGCCCAGGGTCGGGCTGGTGCCGCTGCCGGCGTAGCGCAGGACGATCAGCTTCGCCGGCTCGCCACCGCCGCGGCTGACCGCGACCAGGCCGCCCATCCCCTTGGCGGCGATCTGCTCCGGCCCGAGCACGTCGACGCTGACCGCATCGTGGTCGAGGGCGATCTCCTCCGCCCGCGCCGCCAGGAAGGTCGGCGTGGCGACGTTGGCGGGGGTGCTCTGCAGGTCGCGGGCGCGATTCTGCGCCTCGGCATAGACACGCGCCGTCGCGGCCGCCGCCGCGACGCTCGCCGGCCCCAGCAGGGTCAGCGACTCGATTCGGGGGGGCGGCGGGTCCTCGGGATCGGCGCTCTTGAAGCGATCGAAGCCGTAGGAGCCGAGGATCGTGCCGGTCACCAGCGCTTCCGCCGCGGCCGCGTCGTCACCCGACTCGGGCAGCGCCCAGGCGATCGAGCCCGTGTCCAGCTCCCGCGCCTCCCGGGCCGCCAGCGCCGCGGCCACGCGCAGGCGCTCGACGTCAACCTCCTCACGCTTGCCGAGGCCGACGATCAGCAGCCACTTGGGGTCATCGAGGTGAAACCGCGTCAGCCTCTTGAACGATCCCTTGGCCTTGTCCGCGCCGGGCACGATGCCGATCCCGGCGGGTTCCCGTGCGCCCTCGTAGAGACCGACGACCAGCAGGTCGGCCACGGTTTCCCGCAGCTCTCCTTGGCGGATCTCGACCTTCATCGCAGGCGAGTCTATGCATTGCCCCAACTTCATCTCGTGGTTCCTTTTTCGCCTGGGCGACGCCAAAGGAACCACGGAAGCGGAGAGCGGTCGGTATCGTCACCGACCGGCCCCGGCGCCCACTCGATCCAACCCCAACGACCCGCAGAAGAAAGGCAGTAGATGCCCAGCTCAGTGATCCTTGGAACCGCGCGCACCCCCTTCGGCAAGATGGGCGGGGCTCTGTCCTCGCTCGACGCAACCGACCTCGGCGGCACCGTGATCGAGGCGGCGCTGGAGCGCTCCGGCGTCGATCCCGAGCAGGTGCAGCAGGTCGTCTTCGGCCAGGTCCTGCAGGCCGGCCAGGGCCAGATCCCCTCGCGCCAGGCCCAGATCAAGGGCGGCATCCCCAAGGAGGTCCCCTCGGAGACGATCAACAAGGTCTGCGCCTCCGGCATGCGCTCGCTCGGCCTCGCCGACATGGCGATCCGCGCCGGCGACACCGACGTCGCCGTCACCGGCGGCATGGAGTCGATGAGCCAGGCTCCTTATCTGCTGCCCGGCGCCCGCTTCGGCTTCCGCATGGGCGACGTCACCGCGATCGACGCGATGACCCACGACGGCCTCACCAATCCCTTCACCGAGAAGCAGATGATCAACGAGGCCAGCGAGGTCTCCAACGAGCTCGAGATCACCCGCGTCGACATGGACCGCTTCGCCGAGCGCTCGCACCGGCTCGCCGCCGAGGCGACCGACGCCGGCCGCCTCGCCGACGAGATCGTCGGCGTCACCGTCAGGTCGCGCAAGGGCGAGAGCAGGGTCGAGGTCGACGAGGCGATCCGCCCCGACACCACCCTGGAGACCCTGGCCAAGCTGAAGGCGATCGGCGACGACGACGCCACCCACACCGCTGGCAACGCGCCCGGCGTCAACGACGGCGCCGGCGCGATCGTGGTCGCCTCCGAGGAGTGGGCGCAGAGCCAGGGCAAGACCCCGCTGGCCCGCGTGCTCTCCTACGGCACCGTCGCCGACGACTTCCCCTACCTGGCGAAGACGCCGGCCAACGCCGCCAAGCAGGCGCTGGAGAAGATCGGCAAGAGCGCCGACGAGGTCGACCTCTGGGAGATCAACGAGGCCTTCGCCTCGGTCGCCCTCAACTCGGTGCGGATGCTCGGCGTCGACGAGGACAAGGTCAACGTCAACGGCGGCGCGATCGCCCTCGGCCACCCGATCGGCGCCTCCGGGGCCCGCATTATCGGCGCCCTAGTGCACGAGCTGCAGCGTCGCGGCGGCGGCCTCGGCGTCGCCGCGATCTGCTCCGGCGGCGGCCAGGGCGACGCGATCGTGATCGAAGTCCCGGGGAGCTAGCTTGAGCCGCGGCGCGGCTTTCTTCGATCTGGACAAGACCCTGATGGCGGGGTCTTCGGGGATGCAGTTCGCCCGCGTCGCCAGCCAGCACGGGATCGTCAGCCGCCGCCAGCTCGCCGGCTGGGGTCTCGAGCACCTGCGCTACCGGCTGCGCGGGACCACCGACGAGCGCACCAACGACGTCCTCCGGGCCGCCCGCGAGCTGATCCGCGGCGTGCCGGCGAAGACGATCGAGCGGATGGGGCCGGAGGTGATGGCGGCGATCCTGCCGCGGGTCTTCCCGCAGATGCTGGCCGAGGTCCACGCCCACCAGGACGCCGGCCGCCCGACCTTCATCGTCAGCGCCGCCGGCAACGACGTCGTGGAGTCGCTGGCCCGGGTGCTGGGGATGGAGGGCGGCATCGGCACCCGCTACGAGGTCGACGCCGAGGGCAACTTCAGCGGCCGCTTCGACGGGCCCTTCGTCTACGGGCCCGGCAAGGTCGAGGCGATGGCGGAGTTCGCCGTCCGCCACGAGATCGACCTCGCCGCCTCCTACGCCTACTCGGACTCGCTCTCGGACCTGCCGATGCTGCGCGCGGTCGGCAACCCGGTCGCCGTCAACCCGGACCCGCCGCTGGCCGAGATCGCCAGGCAGGAGGGTTGGCAGACCCTGCGCTTCGAGCGCCTCGGCCGCCGCCTCCTTGCCGTCGTCGTCACCGTGCTGGCCACGGTGGCAGGCTTCGGCGCCTCGCGGGTCGCTGCCCGCCGCAAGCCGCCGCCCCGCCGTTTCGCCGGGCGGCCCTAGACTTCTCCCATGGCGGCCGAGCCGGGTTCGAAGCCCGAGTTCAAGCAGCGCGAGGCGAACTTCTCCACCATCTCCGGTCAGGAGATCGAGCCGCTCTACGGCGAGGAGCACCTCGACCCCGGCTTGGCGGAGCGGGTCGGCGAGCCTGGCGAGTACCCGTTCACCCGCGGGCCCTACCCCTCGATGTACCGGGGGCGGCTCTGGACGATGCGCCAGTTCGCCGGCTTCGGCACCGTCGAGGAGACCAACGAGCGCTTCCATTACCTGCTCGACCACGGTCAGACCGGCCTTTCAACCGCCTTCGACATGCCGACCCTGATGGGCTACGACTCCGACCACGAGCGCAGCCTCGGCGAGGTCGGTCGCGAGGGCGTCGCCGTCGACACGCTCGACGACATGGAAGGGCTCTTCGCCGGGATCCCGCTCGGCGGCGTCACCACCTCGATGACGATCAACGCCCCTGCCGCGATCCTGCTCGCCTACTACGTGCTGGTCGGCGAGAGCCAGGGGGTGCCGCCGGAGCAGCTGGGGGGGACGATCCAGACCGACATCCTCAAGGAGTACATCGCCCAGAAAGAGTGGTGCTTCCCGATCGAGCCGGCGCTGCGGCTGGTCACCGACATGATCGAGTGGTGCACTCAGAACATGCCGCGCTGGCACCCGGTCTCGATCTCCGGCTACCACATCCGCGAGGCCGGGTCGACCGCCCAGCAGGAGCTCGCCTTCACGCTCAAGGACGGCTTCACCTACGTCGAGCGGGCGCTCGAGCGTGGCCTCGACGTCGACGACTTCGCCCCCCGCCTCTCCTTCTTCTTCAACGCTCACGTCGATTTCTTCGAGGAGATCGCCAAGTACCGGGCGGCGCGCCGGATCTGGGCTCGTGAGCTGCGCGACACCTACGGCGCCAAGCGCGAGGAGTCGATGCGGTTGCGCTTCCACACCCAGACCGCCGGTGTCTCGCTGACCGCGCAGCAGCCGCTCAACAACATCGTCCGCACCTCGCTGGAGGCGATGGCGGCGGTGCTCGGCGGCACCCAGTCGCTGCACACCAACTCCTACGACGAGGCGCTGGCGCTGCCGACCGAGGAGGCGGTGCGGGTCGCCCTGCGCACCCAGCAGATCATCGCCGCCGAGTCCGGCGTCACCGCCACCGCCGACCCGCTCGGCGGCTCCTGGTTCGTCGAGAAGCTGACCGACGAGATGGAGGCCGCCGCCTACGGCTACTTCGCTCGCATCGACGAGCTGGGGGGGATGGTCGAGGCGATCCGCCGCAACTTCCCCCAGCGCGAGATCGCCGACGCCTCCTTCACCTATCAGCAGGAGCTGAACGAGCGCAAGCGGATCGTCGTCGGCGTCAACGACTTCGTCTCCGAGGACGAGGAGCCGACGCCGATCCTGAAGATCGATCCGGCGCTCGAACGCAAGCAGACCGACCGCCTGGCGGCAACCCGCGCCCGCCGCGACGGCGCCGCCGTCGAGAGCGCCCTTGCCGAGCTCAAGCAGGCGGCCGCCGGCGAGGGCAACCTGATGCCACCGATCCTCGCCGCCGCCCGCGCCCGCGCCACCGAGGGCGAGATGATCGCGGCGATGCAGGAGGTCTTCGGGACCTACACCGAGTCGCCCGTCTTCTAGGCAGGCGCTACGCTTCCGCCGCCCATGATCACCGCCACCGCCCGCAAGATCCGCGTCGTCGTCGCCAAGCCCGGCCTCGACGGGCACGACCGCGGCGCCAAGATCATCGCCCGCGCCCTGCGCGATGCCGGCATGGAGGTGATCTACACCGGCCTGCACCAGACGCCCGAGCAGATCGCCGAGACGGTGATCCAGGAGGACGCCGACGCGGTCGGCCTCTCGATCCTCTCCGGCGCCCACATGACCCTGGTGCCGAAAGTGGTGGCGCTGCTCGCGGAGCAGGGCGTCGACGACGTCCTCGTCACCGTCGGCGGCACGATTCCGGCCGACGACATTCCGGAGCTTAAGAAGCTCGGCGTCGCCGAGGTCTTCACCCCCGGGGCCGGAACCGACGAGATCGTCGACTTCATCCGCGCCGGCGCGACCGAGCGTCACGAGCGCGGCGAATAACACCGGCTCGGCAAGCTGGATAAACTTTCGCGCCCACTGACTGACTGGTCAATCAACCAGCCCAAGGAGGCTCCGTTTTGAAGATCTGCGTCCTGGTCAAGGAGGTTCCGGACGCCGCGGTACAGAAGCGCATCGATCCCAACACGATGCGACTGGACCGTGGCGGCGAGAAAAACCTCAATCCCTTCGATACGCACGCCCTCGAGGCGGCGATGCAGATCAAGGAGGGTGGAGCGATCCCGGTCGAGGAGGTTGTGGCCGTCACCATGGGCCCCGGCTCCGCCGTCCGCGCTCTGCACAAGGCCGTCGCCCTCGGCGCCGACCGCTCCGTGCATCTCTCCGACGACGCCCTGCAGGGCTCCGACGTCTGCGCCACCGGCTACTCGCTGGCCAAGGTGCTCGAGTCAGAGAGCCCGGACCTGGTCCTGTTGGGCCAGCAGTCCGATGACGGCGAGTGCTACACGATCGGCGCCGTCGTCGCCGACCACCTGCGGATGCCCTCGCTGACCCAGGTGATCAAGATCGACGTCAGCGACGGCAAGCTGCGCTGCGAGCGTCAGGCCGAGTACGGGTACGACACCGTCGAGGTTGAGCTGCCCGCCGTGATCAGCGTCGGCGACGCGATCAACGAGCCTCGCTACCCGAGCCTGAAGGCGATCATGGGCGCGAAGAAGAAACCGCTCGACACCAAGGCCACCGGCGATGTCGGCATCGACGGCGGCATGGCCGGCGAGGCCGGCTCCAAGACCAAAGTCCTCGCGCTCAACCCGCCGCCCGCCAAGGTGGCCGGCGAGATTATCGAGGACGAGGACACCAACGAGACGGTCGAAAAGATCGTCGCCTGGCTCGACGAGAGGAAGCTGATCTAGATGGCAGGCATCCTGGTTTACGCCCTCCACGACGACGAGGGCAACTTCAACAAGAACTCGCTCGGAGCAATCTCCGAGGCGGCCAAGCTGGCCGGCGAGATCGGTGGCGAGGCCGCGGCGCTGGTCGTCGGCGACATCGCCGACGACGCCTGCGCCTCGCTCGGCAACTGGGGCGCGGCCAAGGTCTACCGGGCCAAGAGCGTGCCCGAGGGCCTGGCCCAGCCGATCGTCGACGCGATGGCCAAGGTCATCACCGAGAACGGCATCTCCTACGCCCTGTTCGGCGGCGGGCTGCTCGGCTTCGAGATCGGTGCCGGTCTGACCGCCCGTCTCAACGCCGGCGTCACCATGGAGGTCACCGAGGTCAAGGTGCAGGACGGCAAGTTGGTCGCCGAGCGCCCGATCCTGCAGGACTCCGAGATCGCCGACGTCGGCTACGTCAGCGAGCCCGGGATCATCATCAGCCGCCTCAACGCGTTTGACGCGAAAGAGAGCGGTGGCACGGCCGAGGTCGTCGAAGTCGACGTCGAGCTCTCCGCCTGGTCGACCAAGGCGACGATGGTGCAGCGCGGCGAGCAGCGTGGCGCCGACGTCAACATCGAGGACGCCGACATCCTGGTCGGCGGCGGTCGTGGCCTCGGTGCTGCCGAGGGCTTCAAGCTCGCCGAGGAACTGGCCGAGTCGATGGGCGGCGCCGTCGCCGCGACCCGTGCGGTCGTCGACGCCGGCTGGTACCCCTACGCGGCCCAGATCGGCCAGACCGGCAAGACGGTGGCGCCGAAGCTGTACCTCGCCGCCGGTGTCTCCGGCGCGATCCAGCACAAGGTCGGGATGCAGAACTCGGAGAACATCCTGGCGATCAACAAGGATCCGAACGCGCCGATCTTCGAGTTCTCCGACCTCGGCGTGGTCGGCGATCTGCACAAGATCGTCCCCAAGCTGACGGAGGCGATCAAGGCGAAGAAGGGCGGCTGAGCGAGTGCCCGCCGTCGCCCCCAGCGAGTTCCCACCGCCGTTCGACTCGAACGACGTGATCGGTCCCCCGACCGACGCGCCGGACGAGCGCATCGAGGTGGGAGTCGCGATCGTCGGCGGCGGGCCCGCAGGCCTCGCCTGTGCCAACAAAGTCATGCAGCTTCTGGAGAACGAGCCGGAGCTGACCGAGAAGCTGGGCGAAGTACCGGTGGCGGTGATCGAGAAGGGCAAAGTCGCCGGCGCCCACCTGCTCTCGGGGGCCAACATGAAGCCCTCGGCGATGGAAGAGCTGTTCCCCGACCTGCCGAAGGAGGAGTGGCCGGTCTACCAGGAGGTGACCAAGGACGCGGTCTACCTGCTGACCTCGAAGGCGGCGCTGCCCCTGAAGCCGATGCCGCCGAACTTCAAGAACCACGGCAACTACGTCACCTCGGTCGCCAAGCTCGGCCGCTTCCTCGCCGAGAAAGCCGAGGAAGCCGGCGTCTACATCCTCTCCGAGACCGCCGCGACCAAGCTCCTGGTCGAGGACCGCGTCGTCAAGGGCGTGCGCTCCGGCGACCGTGGCCGCGGCAAGGAGGGCGAAGAGCTCGGCAACTTCGAGCCCGGCTCCGACGTCGTCGCCAAGGCGACCGTGCTCGCCGAGGGCACCGTCGGCCACCTCAGCTACGCGGCCTACGACTACTTCGACATGCACGGTGCCGACCCGATGCGCTGGGAGCTCGGGGTCAAAGAGGTCTGGGAGGTCAAGGAGCCGCTCGACCGCGTGATCCACACGATGGGCTGGCCGCTGCGCAAATCGCCGCGCTTCAACGAGTTCGGCGGCAGCTTCATCTACCCGATGGGCGAGGACAAGCTCTGCATCGGTTTGGTCGCCGGGCTCGACTACACGGACGCCACCTTCTCGGTCCACGACGCCCTGCAGCTGCTCAAGACCCACCCCTTCATCAAGAAGCTGCTGGACGGCGGCAAGCGGGTCGCCTGGGGGGCGAAGACGATCCCCTCCGGTGGCTACTTCGCGATGCCCAAGCGCCTCGCCGTGCCCGGCATGGTCGTCGCCGGCGACGCCGCCAGCATGGTCAACGTGCCGACCCTGAAGGGTGTCCACTACGCGATGCACGCCGGCATGTACGCGGCGGAGACGATCGTCGAGTCGCTGAAGCAGGACATCGACGCGGTCAACTTCGAGGCCTACGACGAGAAGGTCCACAAATCGATGATCGAGAAGGACCTCTACGAATCGCGCAACATGCGGCAGCCTTTCTCCAAAGGCTTCTTCCTCGGCGGCGCCTTCGCCTCGGCGATGACGATCACCAAAGGCAACTTCCCCGGCGGCCACTGGAAGCAGGAGCACGACTCCGAGGTCGCGATGGACCTCGGCAAGGCCGGCGACACCTACGTAAAAGCCGACAACGAGCTGACCTTCAACAAGCTCGACTCGGTCTTCCTCTCCGGCAACGCGACTCGCGACGACGCTCCCAACCACGTCCGCATCCAGGCCAAGGTGCCGAAGGAGATCGCCCAGACCTGGGTCTCGATGTGCCCGGCCCAGGTCTACGAGATCCCCGAGGAGCAGTTGGAGAGCCAGGCGGCCGAGGTCGACGTCCACGTCACCGCCTCCAACTGCGTCCAGTGCGGCGCGATCACCGCCAAGGGCGGCCGGCTGACCCTGCCCGAGGGTGGCGACGGGCCGCTGTATCAGGAGACCTGAGCCCTTCGTCACACAGCTGGCACGGTTCGCGCGCCAGTCGCGAGCTCTGACTTCTTAGCTTTGGCCGATGCTCGCCATCGGCTCGATTCCAGCTGACGTTGGCACCGCCGTGTGACTGAATTCCGTGCACATCTTCTTGTCTTCGCTGGAGCGGCCCTCCTTGGGGCGGCTTGCTTGATGGGCGGCGCTGCGCTCGGGAACCGACAGCTCGGAGTTGCACTCGGTGTGGTCGTCTACGTGGTTTTCGTGTCGCAGGGCGTCGCCATGGTGGTCAGTCACTACAGCGGCTCTAGTCAGCGTCGCAGCTGAGCCTCCGGGCGCGGCGGATATCGTCGCTGCGTGCTGGCCCTTGGGATACTCGCCGCTGTAGGAGCCTCTGTCCTCTATAACACCTCGATCGCCCTGCAGGCGCTGGAGGCGCGGGATGTGCCGCACGAGCACTCGCTGCGGGTCTCGCTGATCGGGAAGCTGGTGCGCAACCGCAAGTGGCTGGGCGCGACGGCGCTGGGGCTGCTGGGGTGGCCACTGGAGATCGTGGCGTTGCTGCTGGCGCCGCTGACGGTGGTCCAGCCCTGCTTGGTCAGCGGCTTGATCGTGCTGCTCTGGCTGGGGGCGACGAAGTTGGGGGAGGCGCCGGGGCGGCGGGAGTTCGCGGCGGTGGCGGCGATCGTCGCCGGTGTGGCGGGTGTCGCCTGGGCGGCCCCGGAGCGGACCACGGACCACGCCGGCACCGTGGCGATCGCCATTGCGCTGGCGTTGGTGGCGATTCCGGTCGCGGCTCCCTACCTGCTCAACGGGCGCACCTCCAGGCTGGGGCTGCTGGCGGTTCTCAGCGCCGGCTTCGGCTATGCCTGGACGGCGATCGCCAGCAAGCTGCTGACCGACGAGCTGGCGACGGGGGCGCTGCTGGCCGCGGCCGTCTGGCTGGTTACCGCGTTGGCTTCGGAGGGTTTGGCCCTGCTCAGCGAGATGAGTGCGCTGCAACGCCGCCCGGCGACCCACGTCGCCCCGGTCATGTTCGTGGTCCAGGTGTTGGTGCCGGTGATTCTGGCGCCGCTGATCTTCGAAGAGAAGTGGTCGACGACCCCCCTGGGGGGCGTGGCGCTGGTCGCCTTCATGGCCGTCGCCGTCGCCGGGACCTCGCTGCTGGCCGGATCGCGGGTGGTGGGCGCGGTAATCGAGTCCGCGCACGCGGCCGACTGAGCTTCGTCCGGTTCTGAACGATCCGGCTTCGCTGGTAATCCGGCTTCGCTGGTAGCCTGACGCCGCCTTGCCGCCCCTAGATTCCCCAGTCTCCGCGATCGCCGAGAAGTTCGCGATCGGGTTCGACCACCGTGACCGCGCCAGGCTTTTCGAGCTCTGGACCGAGGTGCTCGATTCCGAGCAGTGGTCGGAGGGCGCCAAGCTCAAAGCCTTCGAGCAGCGCTGGGCCGAGTGGAACAAGCTGCCGAGCCTCGGCCTCTCGAGCTGGGCCGGCGGCGCCCTTGCCGCACTCGAGTTCGCCGGCGTCAAGGGGGAGACGGTGCTCTGTCCCTCCAACACCTTCATGGCGACGCCACTGGCGGCGATCGGCGCCGGCGCCGAGGTCGAGTTCGTCGACTGCCGCCGCGACGATCTCTGCATGTCCTTTGAGGACTTCGAGGCCAAGGCCGAGCGGCACAAGCCACGCGCCGCGATCCTCGTCCACATCGGCGGCCACATCGCCTTCGACGCGGAGCGGATCGCCGCCTACTGCCGCGACAACGGGATCTTTCTGCTCGAGGACTGCGCCCACGCCCATGGCGCCGACTGGAACGGCGAGCGGCCGGGCGGCTTCGGCGACGCCGGCGTCTACTCGCTCTACGCGACCAAGACCGTCTCCAGCGGCGAGGGCGGCGTGCTCGTCTCCGGCAACCAGGAGCTGATCGATTTCGCCGCCAAGTTCCGTAACTACGGCAAGTTCGAGCACGAGGTCGACGGCCTCAACTTCCGCATGAGCGAGTTCACCGCTGCCCTCGCCCTGGTCCAGGCCGAGCGGATGGAGGAGATCGTCGCCTGGAAGACCGAGTACGCCCGCGATCACCTCGACCCCATCCACCCGGCCCGGCTGGAGCTGCCGGAGGGGATGACCTCGGGCTACTACAAGTACGTCGTCTTCGACCAGATCGAGAAGTCCACCGGTCGTGTCTACGACCAGCCCTGCCACCGCATCATGGGCCGCTCCGACGATCTGCCCAACACCGACTGGGTGGCCGAGAACCACTGGTGCGTGCCGCTCTACTACCGACCAGAGAGCCGCGCGGCGGCCCTATCCGAAGAGGAGGCCGCATGAGGGTCCTGGTAACCGGCGGCGGGGGCTTCATCGGCTCCCACGTGGTCGACTGCCTGCTCGATCGCGGGATGACGCCCCGCATCTTCGACCTCAGCGCCTCGCCGTACCACTCACCGCTGGAGGTCGAGACCTTCACTGGCTCGATCACCGACCCGGCCAACCTCGACCTGGCGATGCGCGACTGCGACGCCGTCATCCACCTCGCTGCCGTCGCCGACGTCGGCCACGTCCTCGCTGACCCGGTCCTGGCCGAGGAGGTCAACACCCGCGGCACCCTCAACGTGCTCGAGGCGGCCGCCGGGGCCAAGGTCGGCCGCGTCGTCTACGGTTCGACCATCTGGGTCTACAGCGACTGCGTCGAGCAGGACGTCGACGAGGAAACGCCGATCCCGGCGCCGCGCCACATCTATACCGCGACCAAGCTCGCCGGCGAGACCTACTGCGCCGGCTACGCCGAGCTCTACGACCTCGAGAGCACCGTTCTGCGTTTCGGCATTCCTTACGGCCCGCGCGCCCGCGCCGCCGGCGTCGTCGCCAAGTTCACCGACCTCGCCTTCGAAGGCGAGGCGCTGACGATCGCCGGCGACGGCAGCACGACCCGCAGCTTCATCTACGTCGAGGATCTCGCCGACGGCATCGTCGCCGCGCTCGCGCCCGAGGCCGCCGGCCGCACCTACAACCTCTCCGGCGACGAGGTCGTGACGATCCTCGAAATCGCCGAGCGGGTGCAGGAAAACACCGACAACTGCGAGATCGTCCATACGCCGCCGCGCCCCGGCGATTTCCCGGGCAAGTCGATCTCCAACGAGCGCGCGCTCGAGGAGCTCGGCTGGAAAGCGGAGACGAGCTTCCGCGAAGGCGTGAGGAAGTACGTCGAGTGGGTCCGTGGGAGCGTCCGTCCGCCCGACCCGATTCCCGGCAAACAGCCCTCGCTGAACGGCAACGAACACGCCGCCGGCGCGCTGCTAGCGGGCGCAGCCCGCAGCGAGGAGCGGCCGCCGCGAGTGCTGATCCTGACCGCCGACATCGGCGAGGGACACGACCTGCCGGCACGGATCATCAAGGCCGACCTCGAAGAGGAGGTTCCCAGCGCCGAGGTCGAGATCGCCAACGGCCTCGACGCGATGGGGAGGATCTGCGCCGCCGTCCTCCGCAACGGATCCAAGGTGACTTTCCGCTGGATGCCCTGGCTGTTCGACGTCCAGTACTGGCTGATCACGAAATTCGCGCCGGCGCGCTGGCTCTTTCACCACATCGGCTACCTGATCGGCGGCCGCGGCCTGATGAAGCTGATCGCCAAGCACGACCCGGACGCGGTCATCTCGACCTACCCGGGCGTCACCGCGGTGCTGGGGATGCTGCGCGAGAACCGGCGCCTTGAGATCCCGGTGCAGTCGGCGATCACCGACCTGGCGGGGCTGCGCTACTGGGCCCATCCCGGCGTCGATCTGCACTACGTCACCCACCCGGAGTCGATCGAGGAGGTCGAGAAGCTGGTCGGTCCCGGCACTGTCGAGTGGGTGCGGCCGCCGATCTCGCGCGACTTCCTGATGCCCCGCACCCGCCGCGACGCCCGCGAGGCACTCGACGTTCCCGCTCACGCCCGAATCGTGCTCGTATCCGGCGGCGGCTGGGGAATCGGCGACCTCGAGGGCGCGATCCGCTCAGCGCTCTCCGGCGAGGACACCCTCGTCGTCTGTATCACCGGTCGTAACGACGTCGCCCGCGAGAAGCTGGAGCGAAGCTTCGGCGACAACGAGCAGGTCCGCATCCTCGGTTTCACCGAGCAGATGAGCGACTGGATGGCGGCGGCCGACGCGATGATCCACGCGACTGCCGGCCTGACCGTGCTGGAGGCCCACATCCGCGGCTGTCCGGTCGTCTCCTACGGCTTCTCCGCCGGTCACCTGCGGGCCAACAACGCCGCCTTCGAGCGCTTCGGCCTGGCCGAGGTCGCCCGCTCCGATCACGAGCTGGAGTCGGTCCTGCGCCACGTCACCCGCGAGCGCCAGTCGCCCGACTCCTCCTTCGCCTCGCTGCCCTCGATTGCCTCCCGCGCCCTCTCGGTGCGGCCGCAGGTGCGCCCGCAGCCGGTCTGGCGCCTGCGCACTGAGCGGGTAGCGGCCGCGGTCGCGTTCGCCATCGTCGCGGTTGTGTTGACGGTCGCGCTGGTCCAGCGCGAGAGCCCCTGGAGCGTCGCCAAGCCGGTCACCAGCCGGATCCACATCGGCAAAGAGAGCGAGCCCAGCGCGACGGCGAAGCCGGCGGCGCAGACCTCCAGCGGCGTCCAGGCGGCCGCCACCGCACCCGTCTCGCAGGAACCGGCGGCGGCCGCTGCCCCTTGATCGCGGGGCTCGCCGGCGCCGGCCTCGCCGCAGCAGGGGTCGCCTACGCGACTCCGGCTCTGGCGCCGGTAGTGCCGGCGATCGGCACGGCGCTACCGGTCGTGCTGGACCAGGCCGGTGTCGAAGGAGTCGCTCTCACCTTCGACGACGGGCCGCACCCGCAGGGCACCCCGGCGGTGCTGGAGGCTCTGCGCGAGGCCGGCGCTCGGGCAACCTTCTTCCTCGCCGGCGAGCAGGTCCTGCGGCGACCGGCGCTGGCGGCGGAGATCGTCGCCGCCGGGCATCGGGTCGAGCTGCACTGCCACCGGCATCGCAACCAGCTCCGGCTCTCGGCGCGAGCGCTGCTCGAGGACGGTGAGCGGGCCAAGGCGGCGATCGAGGAGGCGAGCGGCCAGGAGGTGCTGGACTACCGTCCTCCCTACGGCATCTTCAGCGCCGTCGGACTACGGGCGGTGCGCGCCCGTGGCTGGCGCCCGGTTCTCTGGTCGCAGTGGGGGCGCGACTGGACGCGACGCGCGACCGTCGCCTCGATCGCGCGCAAGGCGACCGCGACCGTGCGGGCCGGGGACATCCTGCTGTTGCACGACGCCGACTACTACAGCGCGCCGGGCTCCTGGGCTCGCACCGCCGCCGCCCTGCCGATCGTCCTCGAGGAGCTCGAGGCGCGGGGGCTGAAGTCGATGCTGCTGCGGCGTGGCGCGGCGACGACCGTCCACTGATCGCAGCCGGCGAAGGCTTCGTCGAGTTGCTGCGCCATGGTGCTCTTCGGTCGTGCCTGGTCGAAGATCTGCTTGGCCACTAGCTCTCCGTCTCCTGGTAGGGGTTGAAGAAGATTCCCTGGCCAGTCGGACGAAAAACCTGCACTTTGCATCTTTTGGGAACGCCTGTTCGCTCAGCCCTCGGCGACGAACCCGGCGATCTCGTCGCTCAGCCGCTGTGGCTGGTCCAGCGGCACGAACGTGTTCGCGTCCGCGATCTCGACGATCCGGGCGTTGCCGGCTTCGCCGGCGAGCCGTTCCGCGTAGGAGAGCGGGAAGAGCTTGTCGCCGGGCGCCCAGGCGAAGAGCAGCGGCAGCTGCGATCCGCGCAGCTTCTCGGCGGCCTCCAGGGTGTAGCGCTTGTTCATGCCGACGGTCACCTTCTTGAGGTCGCGGCGGACGCCGCTGTCGTTCATCCCCGGCTCCATCCAGGAGGCGATCAGCTCCGGCGGGATCGGCTTACGGGTGAACGGCTTGAAGGCGGCCCGCGCGATCGCCCCAGAGCGGAAGGGGAGCGCGAGCAGCGTCATCCCGCCGGGCAGCTTCGCCAGCGGCGGCATCGCCTTGAAGATCCCCGGCGGGAAGTTCTCGTGGGTGTCGCAGTTGGTCAGGACCAGCCGGCCGATCCGCTCCGGGTGGCGGGTGACCAGGACCTGCGACATCGCGCCGCCGGAGTCGTTGCCGACGATCGTCACGTCCTCGAGCTCGAGCGCGTCGAGGAAGGAGGCGATCGTCGTCGCGATGCCGGGAGGGGAGAGGTCGGCGTCGGGGTTCATCGCGATCTGCTGCGACCCGATCGGCCAGTCGGGGGCGAGGCAGCGGTAGCGGTCGGAGAGACGATCGACGACGCCGTCCCAGAGCCGCCCGTCGACGAGGTAGCCGTGGACGAAGACCACCGGTTTCCCCGAGCCGGCCTCTCGGTAGCGGATTCTCCCCGCGGGGAGCTGGATCTCTTTGCGCTGCGCGATATCGGTCATGGGAGTTAACATACACACTGTATGAATGTAAATCCAGGCCGCCGCACTCAATCGGCTCGAGCCGAGTCCACCCGCGCCGCGCTGATCGCCGCCGCCCGCCGCCTCTTCACCGAGCGCGGCTACGACGGCGTCGGCACCGAGGACATCGTGCGTGCGGCGGGGGTCACCCGCGGTGCCCTCTACCACCACTTCGGCGGCAAGTCGGGGCTGCTCGACGCGGCCTACGAGCAGCTCGAGGCGGAATCGACCGAGCGGGTCGCCCGCATCGTTCTCGGCTCCGACCTGCACAGTCCCCTGGACGCGATGAAGGCCGGCATCGTCGCCTTCCTCGACGAGTGCGCCGAGCCGGAGCTGCGGCAGATCGCCCTGCACGACGCGCCCGCGGTGTTGGGCTGGGATCGCTGGCGCGAGATCGGCGCCGCCAACGGTCTGGGATTGATCGAGGCGAGCCTGGCGGCGGCGATCGAGGCGGGGGAGATCCGCGAGCTGCCGGTCAAGCCGATGGCCCACCTGCTGCTCGGAGCCCTCGATGAGGCGGCGATGCTGGTCGCCCGCTCCGACGACCCGTCGAGCCGGGCCGAGGTGACGGCCGTCCTAGTGACCCTGCTCGAGAGCTTCGCCGCTCCGGGTCGGCTCTAGCTGCACCGAGACTGCGGCGCCGTCGATGTCGAGGGCGTCGTCGTGGGCGAGGCGGCGCGACTCCTTCTGCGCGTACATCCGCACGTCGGCGAGCTGCATCGCGGGGGCCGGGGCGTCGGCTTCCTCGGGGATCGTCACCGAGCCCCAGGCGGCGCTGAGCTCGAAGCCCTTGCCGCTCAGGGTCAGCGCTTCGGCCGCGCGCTTGGCCACCGGCCCGTTGCGGCCGTCGGCACCCGCGGTCAGCACCGCGAACTCGTCGCCGCCGATCCGGTAGGCGGAGCCGTCCGCTCCTACCCCCTCGCGCAGCCGGGTGCCCATCCGGGCCAGGATCTCGTCGCCCGCGGGATGCCCGAAGGTGTCGTTGTAGCGCTTGAAGCCGTTGAGATCGAGCAGCAGCAGGGTCAGCGGCTCCTCGGCGGCGCGCAGGCAGCGCTCCGCCAGGTCGACCTGCAGCCGTCCCTGGTTGCCGAGCCCGGTCAGCTGATCTGTCTTCACCTGCTCCAGCAGTCGCTTGTTCTCGCGCACGCTCAAGCCCAGGCGAACGATGACGGCGATCATCGTCGCCGCCCAGAGCACCGTGGTCAGGCTGCTGGCGCGGCTGAAGTACTGCATCGCGAAGAGGCCGATCATCACCGTCGCGAAGAGGGCCGGGACCATCAGCTCGCGCCAGCCGTCGAAACGGGCCTTCGACTGAATCGTGTCGGCGCGGGTCTGCCAGGCCTCGGCGCCGAGGCAGACGGCCGCGAGCAGGTAGATCGGTTCGATCCAGTTGCCCTCCGGCAGGCCGACGGCGGCTTCCTTCAGGGTGTAGGCGACATCCGCCGCCACCAGCGCCGCGAGGCCGAGCAGTAGCAGCAGCCAGGTCCGTCCCGGCCGCCAGCGGGTTAAGGCGACGACGCCGACGACCAGGGCCAGCATGAGGATGTCGCCGAGCGGGTAGGCGAGGGTGGTCGCGACCTGGATCGTGGTGCCGCTGGTGCGGTCGGCGACGAACTCGAAGACCAGCGCGGCGCCGAAGGCGGCGGTGCCGAGGGCGGCGATCAGCCCGTCCATCCACAGCCGCCAGTCGAGCTCCTGGGTACGAGCCCGGACCAGCAGGTAGACGCCCGCCGCCGCCAGAGGATAGAAGGCGAGGTAGCCGATGTCGGCCGGGGACGGGTAGGGGGGCGAGGGGTCGTGGGCGAGGAAGGCGGTCCAGTAGACCTCGGAGGCTCCCCAGCAGAGCACGGCGGCGGCGATCGCCAGCCAGGCGCTGCGCTCGATCCCGGCGTTGCGGGCTTTCAGCAGGCAGGCGAGGCCGGCGCTGATGACCACGGCGTCGTACAGAGGTCCATTGACGAAGTCGTCGAGGCCGGACCCTCCGATCCCGAGCCAGTCGTGCAGTGCCACCAGCAGGGCGCCGCCGAACAGCACCAGCCCAATGGCGGTGCCCGAAACCGCCCCTGGGCGGCCTTCGCGTGCCGAGCTCGGAGTTTCCACTGGGAGAGGTATCGGCACGGCTTGACCAGTTCTCTAGACTGAGAGGAGAATGAAGGCAGGGATACACCCCGATTACACGCTTGCCAACGTGCATTGCTCGTGCGGCAACCAGTTCTTCACGCGGTCGACCAAGGACGACCTGCATGTCGAGCTCTGCTCCGAGTGCCACCCCTTCTACACCGGCAAGCAGAAGCTGGTCGACACCGGCGGCCGCGTCGAGCGCTTCCAGCGCCGCGCCGCCAAGCACAGGGCCGGGAAGTAACTCGTGAGCCCGCCGGTGGGCTCGGCACAGGCATCTCCAACCTCCTCCTCGACCAACGGGGGGGACCCGTTGCGCATGCCCGATGGCGCTCTCGTCGCCAAGCGCGACGCGCCGGTCGGCGGCCAGGCGGTCCTGGAGGGGGTGATGATGCGCGGCGTCTCGGTCTGGGCGGTGGCGGTGCGCACCCCCGAGGGCCAGATCGAAATCGAGTCGGAGCCCCTGATCCCCTGGGCCCAGCGGCACCGGATCTGGCGCCTGCCGGTGATCCGTGGCGTCGTCGCCCTCGGCGAGTCGATGAAGATCGGCTTCAAGGCGCTGGCGATCTCCGCCAACGCGCAGCTGGACGAGGACGAGGAGGGCGAGAAGGAGGAGATCGGCGGCTGGGTCTGGGGCCTGACGATTGCCTTCTCGCTGCTGCTCTCGATCGGCCTCTTCTTCGTCGTCCCGGTCGGCTTGACCAGCCTGATCAAAGACCAGCTCGGCTCGGCTCTGCTCTTCTGGCTGATCGAGGGCGTCTTGCGGACCGCGATCTTCATCGGCTACATCGTCGCGATCAGCAAACTGCCCGATCTGCGCCGGGTCTTCGAGTACCACGGCGCCGAGCACAAGACGATCTCCTGCTACGAGGCCGAAGACGAGCTGATCCCCTCGCGGGCCAAGCTCTACTCGCGGCTACACCCGCGCTGCGGCACCAGCTTCCTGCTGATCGTGATGGTGCTGGCGATCTTCGTCTTCGCCCCGATCGGCCTGCCCGCCTGGTACTGGCTGGTGGCCTCGCGGATCCTCGGCATCCCGCTGATCGCCGGCCTCTCCTACGAGGTGATCAAGTGGGCCGGCAAGAACCGCCGCAAACGCTGGGTGCGGGTGGTGATGTGGCCGGGCCTGATGCTGCAGAACCTGACCACCCGCGAGCCCGACGAAGAGCAGCTGGCGGTGGCGATCGCCTCGCTGAACGCGGTCCTGGCCCGGGAGAATCCCGAGGAGGCAGCTAAGCAGCAGCACATCGAGATCGTCGCCTAGGTCCCGCGTCCTCCGTCTAGGGTTGTCCCGATGATCGAGCAGCTCGTCGAACAGTTGAAAAGCCGCTTCGCGGAGCTGGAGGGGCAGATGTCGGATCCGCAGGTGATTGCGGATCGTGAGCGCTACGCGGAGGTGGGACGGGAGTACCGGGAACTGCAGCCGGCCCAGGACCTGGCAGTGGCGTACGCGACCCTCAAAGACGACCTCGAAGGGGCCCGCGAGCTGCTGGAGGAGGGCGAGGACGCGGACATGCGCAAGGTCGTCGAGCAGGCGCCGGTGCGGCTGGAGGAGCTGGAAGAGGAGATCCGGCTGGCGATGGTCGAGCGCGACCCCAACGACGACAAGAACGTGATCGTCGAGATCCGCGGCGGCACCGGCGGCGACGAGGCGGCGCTGTTCGCCGGCGACCTCTACAAAATGCTGAGCCGCTACGCCGAGGAGCGGGGCTTCTCGACCGAGGTGCTCTCGCAGTCGGCCTCGGAGGTGGGCGGCTTCAAGGACGTGACCTTCGCGGTCAAGGGCGACGGGGCCTACTCCGTGTTCAAGTTCGAGGGTGGCACCCACCGCGTGCAGCGGGTGCCGGAGACCGAGTCCCAGGGCCGGATCCACACCTCCACCGCGACGGTCGCGGTGCTGCCGGAGGCCGAGGAGGTCGAGGTGGCGGTCGACCAGAACGACCTGCAGATCGACGTCTACCGCTCCTCCGGGCCAGGTGGGCAGTCGGTCAACACCACCGACTCGGCCGTTCGCATCACCCATAAGCCGACCGGGATCGTCGTCTCGATGCAGGACGAGAAGTCCCAGCTGCAGAACAAGGAGCGGGCGATGCGGGTGCTGCGGGCGCGGCTGTACGAGCGTGAGCTGGCCGAACAGCAGGCGAAGATCGCCTCCGAGCGCAAGGCCCAGGTCGGCAGCGGCGAGCGCTCCGAGAAGGTCCGCACCTACAACTTCCCCCAGGGCCGGGTCACCGACCACCGGATCAAGCTGACCTCGCACAATCTCGACGGGGTGCTGGCCGGGGATCTATCCGAATTCACCGATGCCCTTGCGGCGGAGGAGAAGAGACAACGCCTTGAGGCGGCAGCGGTCGGATGACGCGGCACTGACTTGGCAGTCGTTCGCGAAGCGCTGACGGCGGCTTTAGATGCTCTGCAAGCGGCTGGAGTGGAAGACCCCCGCCTTGACGCCGAAGTGATGCTGGTCGAGGCGACGGGGTTCGAGCGAGCGGCGCTGGTCGCGGAACCCGATGCCGAGGTGCCGGCCGCGGCGGCGCGGCTGTTCGGGGAGATGGTGCGGCGGCGGCTGCGGCGGGAGCCGGTCGCCTACATCGTCGGGCGTAAGGGCTTTCGCAAGATCGAGCTGGCGGTCGACCGGCGGGTGCTGGTCCCGCGCCCGGAGACCGAGCTGCTGGTGGAGGTGGCGCTGGAACGGGCGCCGGCGACGCTGCTCGACGTCGGCACCGGCTCCGGCGCGATCGCCCTGGCGGTGGCCGCCGAGCTCCCCGGCTGCGAGGTGACCGCCACCGACACCTCGCCCGCTGCGCTGGAGGTGGCGCGCGCCAACGCGGAGCGACTCGGTCTCGCCGATCGTGTCCGCTTTCTCGCCGGCTCGGTCCCGGAGGGGGAGGGGTTCGACCTCGTCCTCGCCAACCTGCCCTATGTGGCCGAGTCCGATTGGGCCTCGCTGCAGCCCGAGGTGACGCGGTGGGAGCCGCGCGAGGCGCTGATCGCCGGCGCCGACGGCCTCGACGCCTACCGCGCCCTGCTCTCCGGGCGTGGCTGTCATTTCCTCCGCATGGCGGGAGAAATGACAGCCACGCTCGCGGTCGAGGTGGGAGAGGGGCAGGCCGAGGCGGTGGAGAAGCTGATGCGGGCGGCCGGGTTCGGGGCGATCGCGCGGCGTCGCGATCTGGCCGGGATCGAGCGAGTCGTGGTAGGGGAGCTGCGTCCGGGTGCCGAGGCCGAGCGATGAACGGCGTCGGGGCGGTGCGGTGAGCGCGGTCGAGGTGGTGAGGATCGAGCCGGGTGCGGCGGCTGGGCCCCGTGCTGCCCTCCAACGCTGCATCGCCGGCGGCGGCGTCGCGGTGTTCCCGGCCGACGGGCTCTACGGGCTCGCCTGCGATCCCCTCGATGCCGGCGCGATCGCCCGCATCCACCGCCTCAAGGGCCGCGACGAGGGCAAATCCTCGGCGGTCATGTACTTCTCGCCGCTGGCGATGCGGGAGCTGGTCGCCGGGCTCGGTCCGCGCACCGCCGCCGCGGTCAGCGCCCTGCTGCCCGGGCCGGTCACGCTCGTTGTCGCCAACCCCGGGCACCGCTATCCGCTCGCCTGCCGCGAGGACCGCGAGCGGCTCGGGATCCGCCTGCTCGCCGGCCCGCTCGGCGGCGTCATGTGCCCGCTCTTCCAGACCTCGGCGAACCTCAGCGGCGAGCCGCCGCCGGCGCGCTTCGAGGACGTGCCCGGGGCGATCGTCGCGGGCGCCGACCTGGCGATCGACGGCGGGGCGCTGACCGGCCTGCCTTCGACCGTCGTCGACGTCGCCTCGATCGACGAGGACGGGACCTGGACGGTCCTGCGCCAGGGCGCGCTCTCCTCCGGCGATCTCGCCAGCGCCCTCGCCTCGGTCGGCCTCGGCTAGCAGCCGCTGTCGCCGCGGAAGGGGAGGCGGACGAGGCGCTGGGAGGTGTTGTCGTTCTCGTTCGACTCGTAGAGCAGCTGCTGGGGGTCGACGGTCATCGTGAAGGCGAAGCAGCCGCGCAGGCCGTCGACCGCGATCCACTGCCTGTCGTAGTCGGCCGGGTAGATGTCGGACCAACCGACCGAGGTCCCCAGGGTGACCCGCTTGCGGAAGGGGTTCTGGTTGCAGCCCGGGTAGTGGCGGTTGTCGGGAGAGCGGCGGCCGGCGCGGGTGCGCTCGAGGTCCCGCAGGCAGTAGTTGAGCTTCGGCCCGACCCGCACGACCGGGCCGAGGGTGCCGTCCGGAGTGGCCCGCCGCAGCTCGAAGCGGGCGAGCTGGTGGACCTTCCAGTAGGAGCCGCCGAAGTACTCGCTGACGTCGGTGAAGCGCAGGGTGGCGCCGCCGCGGACCGTGATGTGGCCGCCGCCGACGCGGTAGATCCGCTGCGTGGTGCGCATCGTGTGCCAGCCGTTGCGCCGGCCGCGCACCTCGATCGGGCCGCGGCCGCGACTGCGGACGTCGCTCGTCGCCCGCAGCAGGGTGCGGCCGCCCGAGTGCTGGAGGTAGAGGTCGGCCGGCGGCCCGATCCGCAGGTTGGGGCAGAGCAGGCCGGCGGCTTCGGGCCCGAGGCAGGGATTGTCGGTCTTGGCGTCGGCCGAGAGCGGCAGCGCGGCGGCGAGAACGACCGCGGCAAGAGCAGGAAGCCATTTCCTCATCGGCCCAGACTAGCCTCGGTTTTGTGCCCGAGCGGCGCTGGTAGCATCGCTGGATGAGCTACTCCATCGACGTCACCGACCCGGATCTCGCGGCTCTGCTGCTGAGAGAGGACGAGCGACAGGCGCAATCGCTCTGTCTGATCCCCTCCGAGAACTACTGCTCCACGGCGGTTCTCGAGGCCAATGGATCGGTGCTGGTGAACAAGTACTCCGAGGGCTATCCGGGGCGTCGCTACTACGAGGGCAACGAGGTGATCGACGAGGTCGAGCGCCTTGCGATAGCCCGCGCACAAGAGCTCTTCGGCGCCGAGCACGCGAACGTTCAGCCCTACTCCGGCTCGCCGGCGAACCTCGCCATCTACCTTGCCTTCCTCAAGCCCGGCGACACCGTCATGGGGCTGTCCCTGCCCGCGGGCGGGCACCTCACCCACGGCTGGCAGGTTTCGGCTACCGGGATCTGGTTCAACGCCGTCCACTACGGGGTGGATCGAAGCAGCGGTCGGGTCGACATGGACGCAGTCCGCGACCTTGCCTTGAAGAGCCGGCCGAAAATCCTCTTCTGCGGCGGCACGGCGGTGCCGCGGACGATCGACTTCGCGGGCTTCGCCGAGATCGCCAGGGAGGTCGGGGCCCTGATGGTCGCGGACATCTCGCATCCCGCGGGCCTGATTGCGGGAGGCGCTCATCCTTCGCCGATTCCGCATGCCGACATCGTCATGACCACGACCCACAAGACGCTGCGCGGCCCCCGGGGAGCGATGCTGCTGTGTCGCGAGGAGCATGCGAGCGCTATCGACCGAGCGGTGTTCCCGGGTCTGCAGGGCGGTCCCCACCAGCACCAGACCGCGGCGATCGCGGCGACGCTGGGCGAGGCGCTGGCGCCGGAGTTTCGCGACTACGCCCACGCCGTGGTCGACAACGCAAAGACGCTGGCAACGGCGCTGATAGAGCGGGGATTCAACCTCGTGTCGGGCGGGACGGACAACCATCTGATCCTGCTCGACATGGCATCGAAGAATCTCAGCGGCAAGGAGGCTGCGACCGCGCTGTCGCGGGCAGGGATCGTCTCGAACGCCAACTCCATCCCCTTCGATCCACGCAAGCCCTTCGATCCTTCCGGGGTGCGGATCGGAACCCCGGCTGCGACCAGTCGGGGCCTCGACCGAGATCACATGGCCCAGGTGGCGGATTGGATGGACGAAGTGATCTCGGCCCCGAACGACGACTCGCTGGCCGACAAGGTTCGGGCGGAAGTCCACGATCTGATGAGGCGTTATCCCGCCCCGGGGTGCAGAACCACCAGCAACGAAGTCGTCTAGCCCCCGCTCCCATACTCTGCGGCAACGATGCAGCAGAATCGATCGCTCTATCGCGACTTTCCGGTCGAGATAAGACTTCCGTATCAGGGCCTCGTCCAGATCCAGGACTGGAGCGGCAGGCATATGCGCCTGCTCCACTTCGCCGAGACGGCCCTTCGATATTTGACCTCGCTGTCGCTCTCGGATTACCGGAGTCGCTGTCGGGTTCCCAGCCACAAGGTCGAGGGCATGCTCGAGAGGCTGGGCAGCAGGAATCTCACCTTCGGTCGCTACTTGGAGCTGCTTCGGATCAGCGTCACGGCAATCCCCGATCCCTTGATCCCATCACCAGAGCGCTCGCCCGGGACTCAGATGGAGAGCCTGTGGCGCTTCGGGGCGACCCTCGATGCCCTGCAGGCCGCGGTCGCCGGTCTCAGCCCGGGAACTCCATCCTCGGCGATCGATGTCGCGGTTCACGTCCAGCGGGGGCTTACGGGGGAGGCTGCGAGCCTGGATTGGTGGGGCGGATGGGAGCGCCTGGTGTGGTATCGAAATCAGGTTTTTCACGCCGGTGCCAATAACTGGCCGGTTCACAACGAGGGGTATGGAGAGGTCATGGGCCCTCTGCTCCACGACGCTCTGGTCGATCTATTGACTCAGCCGGCTGTTGCGGAGGGGATCCTCGCCCATCCGGTTGCCAGCGTCACGCTGATCGAGCAGCACGACTCCGGTGGTTTCGCCAACTGGATGTGTGGCGAGGAGCGAGGCGAATGGTTCGAGAAGGAGATCGTCACCGAGATGCCGGTCACCGACCGCTGGACCGCCGAGCATTGGCGGGCGACGACCGCGTCGTCCTACATCCTTTCCGCGGTCGATGGCTGGTCGATACGAGGGCTCTTCTGGGACCTGCGCAACGGCCTACCGCCGGTGATGCATATGCGCGTTCCCGACGTGACTGCGGCGCCCGCCAAGCCACCGAGCAAGGCTCCTCGCCGCTCGCGCCTGTCTGCTGCCAGCGAAGGTCGAGGGACGGCGCCGGGAACCTGCGGAGAGTTCGCGCAAGGGGTGCTGGTGGATGGAACGCCCTTTCACGTGACCTGCCCGATCAACAAGAGCGCGACGGTCGTGGCCAAGCTGAGGCCGGCCGAGAAGCCCTTGGTGCTCGGGCTCAGCGAGCACCATCGCAAGTTGGGCCTGGCGATCGACCACACGATCGAGCTGCTCGACCTGGGAACGGTGGAAGTGGTCATTCGCCACTGGAGCGACCTCGACATTGCCAAGGGCATGGGCTCGAGCACCGCGGACGTGCTCTCCGGCATTCGCGCGATCGCTGCCGCCGCGGGTGAGGAGCTGGACGTCGTCACGCAGGGGAAGCTGGCGGCGAGGGTCGAGTCGTCGGACGGGTCCATGTATCCAGGCATCGCCGCCGTCAACCACAAGACCTGCGAGCTGGTCAAGGCCTGGGACTGGTACCCCGAGTTCGTGATCGTGATGCTCGTTCCCGAGGACATCGTCAACACTCCCTCGATCTCCTTCACCGGCCAAGAGGCGCTGGGGGAGGAGTACCAGGGTCTGCTGGAGAGCATGAGTCGGGCGATCGCCGAGCGGTCGATCGCGGATTTCGCGAAAGAGTCGACCAGCTCCGCGATCATGAACAACCGGTTCCTGCTCAACCCTTTCAGCCGCACCCTCAGCGACCGCCTGGAGGAGTTCGGGGCCCTGGGGATAAACGTGGGGCACACGGGGACCGTCTGCGGCCTGCTGTTCCCGAATACCGAGGATGGGCGGGTCAAGGCCAGCGACGCCTACCTCGAGATGCGGCGCCTCTTCCCCGATCTCAAAGACGTCAAGGTCGTCACCACGCCACATTGCGAAGCCGCGCCCCGCTCAAAGGAGGGCGGCGGTGAGGCCGATGAGGCCGGCGCCGGCCAGCAGCGAGGCCAGCAGCTTCTGCATCCAGGCGGTGCGCTCGGGAGTGAGACGAGCCCCGGCCTTGGCCGCCGCGGCAGCGAGCAGGGTGAACCAGGCTGCGGTCCCCAGCGCCACCGGAATCGGCCGCAATAAGAGATCGGTCAGCGAAAGCGCTCGCAGGGCCGACATGGACGACAGGCTCATCCAGATGGCCGCGGTGGCGGGGTTGAAGAGGGCGACGCCGATCCCAACCTTGGCGGGCAGCGAGGAGGGGTACCAGGCGAGCAGTGCCGTGACAAGCATGAAACAGGGGGTCAGATAGACGAGGATGCCGACGTCGGCCTGGCTCGCGATCAGCACTCCCGAGGCTGCCAGCAGCGAGTAGGCGGCATCGGTCAGCGCCGCACCGGTGATCAGGGGGACCGCGCGGCGCATGCCCCCGCAGGCCAGATTGACGCAGAGGGCCGAGTTCGGGCCAGGTGGCACGGACACGATCAGCCCCAGCGCTATGCCCGTGACGATCAAGGTCATTGCTTCGACCTATAGCAAACCGGCCGCTCCGGGTTCGTCGCAAAGACTCGGCGAAGACCTCATGTATACATCGGCGATGAGGGTATGGGTCGACTGCACCGCTGCCGCGCATCCGTTGGTGCTGCGGCCGCTGATCGAGCGGTTCGAAGCGCAGGGTCACGAGGTCTTCATCACTGCCCGGGAGTACGGGCAGACGCTGGGGATCCTCGACCGGCTGGGGATGGAGCACACGGTCGTCGGCGAGCACGGTGGGGGCTCGCGGCTGGGCAAGGCGCGGGCGCTCGGGGGGCGTTCGGCGCGGCTGGCGCGGGTCGTCTGGGAGCGGCGGCCGCAGCTGGCGATCGCCCACGGGTCGGTTGACCTGGCGCTGGTGTCGGCGCTCTTCCGCTTCCCCTCGGTGCAGATGCAGGACTACGAGTTCGCCCAGCTGCAGCGGCAGATCGCCTTCCGCCAGGCGCGCCGGGTGCTGGTGCCGGAGGCGATCCCGCTCGAGCGCCTGGCCAAGCTCGGGGTGAAGGGAGAGAAGCTGGTCCGCTACCCCGGCCTCAAGGAGGAGTACTACCTGGCCGGGTTCGAGCCCGACCCGGCGGTGCTCGACGAGCTCGGCCTCGACCGCGAGAAGGTGCTGGTGGTCGTGCGGCCGCCGCCGGAGACCTCCGAGTACCACGCCCGCAACGACCTCTACGCGGCGACGATCGAGCGCCTCGCGGCGGCCCCCGAGGCGCAGGCGGTGGTGATCCCCCGCACCGAGGCCCAGGGGGCGGCGGTGCGGGCCCGCGGCGCCGCCAACCTGATCGTGCCGGCGCGGGCGATCGACGCCCAGAGCCTGATCGCCCACGCCGACCTCGTGGTCAGCGCCGGCGGCACGATGAACCGCGAGGCGGTGGCGCTCGGCACGCCCGTCTTCACCACCTTCAGCGGCGAGATGGGCGGCGTCGACGAGCAACTAATCGCCGCAGGCCGCCTGCAGGTACTCGCCGACCCGGCGACCCTGGACCTGCGCAAGCGCGACTCCCCAGTTGGCGTCCGCCACCCCCGCGACCCTGAGGTTCTTGTCGAGGCTGCCCTCGCCGCCGTTAACGGGCTATCCCGGTAGGGGTGGAACGTCTTGTACTTTTTCCGCGCAGAGGACCGTGGACAGCCGCAACCTGTCTTCGGAAAAAGTTAAGTGAAACCCCTACCGGGATAGCCCGCGAGTGGCCACGACGACAGACGCAGTCCTAGCTTTCGCCGCCGCCGCGGCCATCGCCTGGCTGCTGGTTCCCTATGCCGAGCGGCTCGCCTTCAGGGTCGGCGCCATCGACCTGCCGAAGCCGCGTGGGCTGCACGACAGGCCGATGCCACGCCTCTCCGGTCTGGCGATCCTGGTCGCGGTCGAGGCCGCCGGCTGGATCTGGCTCCCCGGCGAAGGCGAGAGCCGCTCGATCCTGCTCGGCGCGGTGGCGATCGCCGCGGTCGGCGTGGTCGACGACGTCCGCGGCCTGCCTGCCTTCCCGAAGCTGGTCGGCCAGGTCGCGGCGGCGATGATCCCGGTCCTCGCCGGGGTCCGGGTCGACAACCTCACCCTGCCCTTCTTCGGCGGCTTCGAGCTCGGCTGGCTCGCCTACCCGCTGACCGTGCTCGGCATCGTCGCCGTGGTCAACGTGATCAACTTCCTCGACGGCGTCGACGGGCTCGCCGCCGGCGTCTGCACGATCGCCGCGATCGCCCTCGCCGCGATCGCGCTCTCGCTCGAACGCAACGCCGCCGGGGTCCTCGCAGCGATCACCGCGGGCGCCGCGCTCGGCTTCCTCCGCCACGGCTTCCCGCCCGCCTCCAGCTTCATGGGGGACACCGGCTCCAATCTGCTCGGCTTCCTGCTCGCCACCGCCTCCGTGCAGGGGGCGCTGAAGACGAACGCGGTGATCGCCCTCGCCTTCCCGCTGATCGTGCTCGCGGTGCCGATCCTCGACACCGGCTTCGTCGTCGCCAAGCGGCTCAAATACCGGCAGCCGATCTACCAGGCCGACAGCTGGCACTTCCACCACCGCATGGCCAACATCGGCTTCTCCCAGCGCCGCACGGTCGCCTATCTCTACGCCTGGACCTTGGTCATGGCAGGGTTGGCGCTGGCCCTGCGCTTCGTTCCCTACAGCGACAACCACGGCCACTTCGACGCCTTCTGGACCGCAGTTATGGGAACGCTGATTCTCCTCGCCCTCGCCGCCAGCGTCTATCTGATCTATGTGCTGGAGATCCTCAAGCTGCGCCGCGGGCGGATAAATCCGGAGACCGGAGAGTTCGAGGCAATCGAGCTGGATGACGCTAGTAACAGGTTGTGACAAACCTCACGAATCCGCATCAGAAAGCCAATTATCCGGCCTTCGGATATAGTCGCTTATCCGCCGATCCTCCTGAGGAGGGCGGATTTTATGTCTCCTCCCAAGTACGTCGACCTACTCGTGCTGGCCGCCGCTCTCGCAGTCTTTCTGCTGGCCGGGCTGCCCATGCTCGGCTACGCGGTGGGGGCCGTCGCCTGGCTCGCCCAGCGCGGCGTCCAGGCGGTCGCCGTCAGGCGCTCCCAGGCGGAGCTCAAGGCCGGCAACCGCCAGAAGGCGATGGGGATCGTCGCCGCGACCACGCTCGGCCGCGTCTGGCTGATGGCGACGGCAGTCCTGCTGGTCGGCCTGGCCGAGCGCGAAGCGGGCCTCGCCGCCGCGGTCCTGGTCCTCGTCCTCTTCACCGTCTCCTTCGCCGCCCAGGGCTTCGCCCACCTCTTCGGCGAAGAGCCCGAGGGGCAGCGAGCGGCATGAGCGACGAGACGGCGACCACCGAGGCCCCGGCCAAGTCCGGGCTCAGCACCAAAGCGAAGGTCTTCATCGGCCTCGGCGTCTACTTCGCCATCGCGATCCTGATGGTGCTGATCTTCGGCAGCTCCGGCAAAAACGAACACTTCCAGCCCCAGAACGAGTTCAAGCTCGAACCGTGGATCTCGATCCACATCGCCGGCGTCGACATGAGCATCAACAAGGCGGTGCTGTACCTCGTCCTCGCCAGCGCCCTGACGATCGGCACGATGGTCTGGATCTCCCGTCGCCTGCACCAGAAGCCGAACCGGGTGCAGACCGCGATGGAGGTCGCCTACGACATGACCAAGAACACGATCACCGGCGGCAACCTGGAGCCGAAGATGGCCAGCCGCTGGTTCCCGTTCCTGGCCGCGCTCTTCTTCTGGATCTGGTTCTCGAACATGATCGGCTTCATCCCGCTGCCGACCAACACCGAGCACACCGTCAACGTCTTCGGCGCCGAAATCCCCTCCTTCGCGATCTATGCCGCCACCGCCAACCTCTCGATCCCGCTGGTCCTGACCCTGGTCGTCTGGGTCTCCTACCACGTCGAAGGGATCCGGGCCAAGGGGCTCTTCAAGTACCTGGCCAGCTGGCTGCCCCCCGGGCTCGAGGACATGAACCCCGCCGCCAAGGGCTTCATCTTCATCATCGAGGCGATCTCCCACTTCGCCCGCCTGATCTCGCTCTCCGTCCGGCTCTTCGCCAACATCCTCGCCGGCCACCTGCTGCTGCTCTTCATGGGCGGCGGGCTGGCGGTCCTGCTCGGCATCGCCGCGCTCGGCGCCCTCACCTTCCCGCTCGCCTTCTTCTTCTTCATCCTCGAGGTCGGGCTGATCGCAACGCTGCAGGCATTTATCTTCTCGACCCTGACTGCCATCTACCTCGGCGGAGCCACCTCCGCCAGTCACTAGAAAAGGAGCACTTTTTCCATGGACCTGTCCCCTGTCGTCGCCGCCGTCTCCGACGAAGGCGTGGAAGCTGCCGGCAAGGCAATCGCACTGGGTGTCGGTGCGGGCCTCGGCTCGATCGGCGCCGGCATCGGCATCGGCTTCATCTTCGGTAAGGAGATCGAGTCGGTCGCCCGCCAGCCCGAGATGAAAGACGAGCTGCAGAGCATCCGCTGGCTCGGCTTCGCGCTGACCGAGGCCGTGGCCTTCTACACGTTCATCTTCGGCCTGATCGCATTCTTCCTCTAGGCATATGGAGCTGCTCGGCTACATAGGCGCGCTCCCGCTGGCGACGGAGGCGGCAGGCGAGGAAGGCGGTGGCAGCTTCCTGGTCTCGCCCGGCCTTGGTCTGATGATCTGGACCCTGGTCCTCTTCCTGTTCACGATGTGGGTGCTCAGCAAGCTCGCCTTCCCGAAAATCCAGGAGGCCCTGGACCGGCGGGCGAAAACGATCGCCGAGTCGCTCGATGCCGCCGAGCGCCAGCGGCGCGAATCCGACGAGCTGCTGGCCGAGTACCGCGCCCGGCTCGCCGAGGCCCGGGAGCAGGCCGACGACATCATGGCCCGCGCCCGCAAAGCGGCCGAGACCGCCGAGGCCGAGGCGACCACCGCCGGTCGTGTGAAACGCGAGGAGCTCGTCGCCCAGGCGAAGCGGGACATCGAGGCCGAGACCAGGCGCTCGCTGGAGCAGATCCGCGGCGAGGTCGCCGACCTGACCGTGCTGGCGACCGAGAAGGTCACCCGCAAAAGCCTCTCCGGCGAGGACCAGAAGCGGCTCGTCGAGGAGGCCCTCGCCGAGGTCGACTTCTCTTCGCTCTCAGGGGCGGAGAAGAGCTAGATGCCCGAGGCCGCCCGCGTATACGCCGACGCCCTGTTCGAGGCCGGCAAGGACAGGGGCAAGCTCGACTCGCTGCAGTCGCAGCTGGGCCAGTTCGCCGACGCGGTCGACCGCAACCAGGAGCTGCAGGTGTTCCTGTTCAGCCCCTACCTCTCATCCGCCGACAAGCGGGAGGGGCTGGGACGGGCGATCTCCGGCGCCGAGCCGGAGCTGACGAATTTCCTCGAGCTGCTGGTCGAGAAACACCGGATGCCGGAAGTCTTCCGCATCCGGCGTGAGTTCGACGAGCTCTGGAAGAAGGAGAACCGCCGCCTCGACGTCACCGTGGTCAGCGCCGTCGACCTCGACGAGGCCGTCGTCCAGAGGATCGGCGAAGAGGTGGAACGCCAGACCGGCGAGCAGGTCGAGCTCTCGAGCCGCGTCGACGACGAGATCCTCGGCGGCATCGTCTTGCAGGTCGGCAACATGGTTCTGGACGCGAGCATCCGCAGTCGCCTGGAGAAACTTCGAAAGACCGTCGCGACCGCGGCGTAAGGAGGAGCTGAGCACCCGATGGAGATCAAGCCGGACGAGATCGCAAGCATCCTGAGAGAGCGCATCGAGGGGTTGGAGACCGACTCCGCCGACCTCACCGAGGTGGGCACCGTCCTCTCGGTGGCGGACGGGATCGCCCGCATCCATGGCCTCGACAACGTGATGGCGTTGGAGATGCTCGACCTGCCGCACGGCGTCACCGGGCTGGCCCTCAACCTCGAGGCCGACAACGTCGGCGCCGTGCTGTTCGGCGAGTGGGAAAAGATCGTCGAGGGCGACACGGTCAAGCGCACCGGCCACCTGCTCGAGATCCCAGTCGGCCCCGAGCTGCTCGGCCGCATGGTCGATCCGCTCGGCCGCCCGCTCGACAACCGCGGCGAGGTCGCCACCACCGAGACCCGCCCGGCCGAGTTCAAAGCGCCCGGCGTGGTCGAGCGCCAGCCGGTCGAGGAACCTGTCCAGACCGGCCTGATGTCGATCGACGGGATGATCCCGATCGGCCGCGGCCAGCGCGAGCTGATCATCGGCGACCGTCAGACCGGCAAGACGGCGATCGCGATCGACACGATCATCAACAACAAGGACAAGGACCTGATCTGCATCTACGTCGCGATCGGGCAGCGGATGTCCACCGTCGTCCAGCTCAAAGAGACGCTGGAGGAGAACGGGGCGATGGAGAACACGATCATCGTCGCCGCCCCCGCCGACGAGGCGGCGCCGATCAAGTACATCGCCCCCTACGCCGGCTGCGCGATGGGCGAGCACTTCCTCTACAACGGCAAAGCCGCCCTCTGCGTCTACGACGACCTCACCAAACACGCCGCGGCGTACCGCCAGATGTCCCTGCTGCTGCGGCGCCCGCCGGGTCGCGAGGCCTATCCGGGCGACGTCTTCTACCTGCACTCGCGCCTGCTGGAGCGCGCGGTCAAGCTCAACGACGACCTCGGCGGCGGCTCGCTGACGGCGCTGCCGATCATCGAGACCCAGGCCTCCGACGTCTCCGCCTACATCCCGACCAACGTGATCTCGATCACCGACGGTCAGATCTTCCTCGAGTCCGATCTCTTCTTCTCCGGCGTGCGACCGGCGATCAACGTCGGCATCTCGGTCTCGCGGGTGGGCGGCAACGCGCAGACCAAGGCGATGAAGAAGGTCGCCGGCAAGCTACGCCTCGATCTCTCCCAGTACCGCGACCTCGAGGCCTTCGCCCAGTTCGGCTCCGAGCTCGACGCGGAGACGCAGAAAGCGCTGACCCGCGGCGAACGGCTGGTCGAGCTGCTCAAGCAGAAGGAGCGCGAACCGCTCAGCGTCGGCGACCAGGTCGCCTCGATCTACTCGGGCACCGGCGGCTACCTCGACCGGATCAAGGTCGACCGCGTCGGCGAGTTCCTCGCCGACCTGCGGGTGCGCCTGCACTCCGAGAAGGCGGAGCTGCTGAAGCGGATCGAAGACAGCGGCAAGCTCGAGGAGGCCGACGAGGAGGAGCTGGGCAAGGCGATCGCCGACTTCGTCGACGACTTCGGCCCCGACTTCGACGAGCACGGCGACCCGCTCGAGGCCGGCGAGTCCGACCGAGTCAAATCATCTGAGGAGCGCGAGGCACCTTCCCGTACCGAGGAGGCCGCCGCGGCCTAGTCAGGTCCCGGTTCCGCCATGGCCAGCCAGAAGGAAGTCAAGAATCGCATCGCGTCGATCAAGAACATCAACAAGATCACGCGGGCGATGGAGATGGTCGCCGCGGCCCGGCTGCGCCGGGCCGAACAGCGGATCGACCACCTGCGGCCCTACGCGGAGGGGATGCGCAAGCTGACCCGCCAGGCGTCCGAGCGCGCCGGGGGCATCCCCCGGGTGCCGGTGATGGTCGAGCGCGAGAACGTCAAGCGGGTCGGGATCGTCCTCGTCACCGGCGACCGCGGCCTCGCCGGCGCCTTCAACTCCAACATCATTCGCGAGGGGATGCGGACCGCGGCCAGGGTGCGCGACGAGGGGGCCGAGCCCTCCTTCTCCGTGGTCGGCCGCAAGGGCGTCTCGGCGCTGACCTTCCGCAAGCAGGAGATCGCCGGCTCCTACATCGGCTTCACCGACCGCCCCGCCTTCGCCAACGCCCGTGAAATCGGCGAGGAGATGACCGCCCGCTACGTCGAGGAGGACCTCGACCGGGTCGAACTGATCTACAACCGCTTCGTCTCGCCGTTGACCCAGCACGTCTGGCGTCAGACCCTGCTGCCGCTGCAGCAGGCGGAGGTGACCGGCGAGGGGGCAGAGCAGGAGGCCGACGCCGAGGAGGAGGCCGGGACCGGAGATGGCCAGGCCCGTGCGCAGTGGGAATTCGAGCCCGAGCCCGAGGATCTCCTCGCTCGGCTGATCCCGGAGTACGTGACGATCTCCGTCTACCGGGCGTTGCTCGAGTCCGCCGCCTCCGAGCTGGGAGCGCGGATGACCGCGATGCGCAACGCCGCCGAGAACGCGGAAACGATCATGGACGACCTGACGCTGGAAATGAACCGGGTCCGTCAGTCGGAGATCACGCAGCAGATCTTGGAGGTCGTCGCCGGGGCCGAGGCCCTCGGTTAGGCGGCGACACAGCTTGCAGACGAGAAAAGGAACCAATGGCTGAGAGCAACGGAAGCAACGGAACGAATGTAGGTCGAGTCGAGCAGGTGACCGGTGTGGTCATCGACGCCGTCTTCCCCGACAAGCTGCCGGCGATCTACTCGGCGGTGACGATCGAGACCGGCAGCGGCGACGGCGACGGCGAAACGGCGCTGCTCGTCTGCGAGGTGCAGCAGCACCTCGGCGACGATCGCGTGCGTGCGGTCGCGATGGACGCGACCGACGGCATCCAGCGCGGTGCCGCCGTCACCGATACCGGCGGGCCGATCACGGTCCCGGTCGGCGACAGGACCCTCGGCCGCATCTTCAACCTGCTCGGCGACCCGATCGACAACGGCGAGGAGATCGCCGCCGACACCGAGCGCTGGCCGATCCACCGTCCCGCGCCCAAGGCCTCCGACCTGACCCCGACCCAGGAGATGCTCGAGACCGGGATCAAGGTCATCGACCTGCTCGCGCCCTACGCCAAAGGCGGCAAGGTCGGGCTCTTCGGCGGCGCCGGCGTCGGCAAGACCGTGCTGATCCAGGAGCTGATCCGCAACATCGCCGAGGAGCACTCGGGCCTCTCCGCCTTCGTCGGCGTCGGCGAGCGCTCGCGCGAGGGCAACGACCTCTGGCTCGAGATGAAA
This sequence comes from uncultured Solirubrobacterales bacterium, assembly GCA_963717495.1. Taxonomy (GTDB): domain Bacteria; phylum Actinomycetota; class Thermoleophilia; order Solirubrobacterales; family 70-9; genus VAYN01. The sequence goes on from OY970339.1 coordinate 253,440, forward strand.
GAGTCGGGCGTGCTGGAGAAGACGATGCTCGTCTTCGGCCAGATGAACGAGCCCCCGGGCGCGCGCCTGCGCGTCGCCCTCTCCGGGCTGACGATGGCCGAGTACTACCGCGAGCAGGGCGGCCAGGACGTGCTCCTGTTCATCGACAACATCTTCCGCTTCGTCCAGGCGGGCTCCGAGGTCTCGGCCCTGCTCGGGCGGATGCCCTCGGCGGTCGGCTACCAGCCGACCCTGGAGACCGAGATGGGCGGTCTGCAGGAGCGGATCACCTCGACCGATCGCGGCTCGGTGACCTCGATCCAGGCGGTCTACGTCCCCGCCGACGACTACACCGACCCGGCCCCGGCCTCGGTGTTCGCCCACCTCAACGCGACCACCGCGCTCTCGCGGGCGATCTCCGAGAAAGGGATCTACCCGGCGGTCGACCCGCTCGACTCGACCTCGACGATCCTCAAGCCGGACGTCGTCGGCGAGGAGCACTACCGCACCGCGACCGACGTCCAGGAGGTGCTGCAGCGCTACAAGGAGCTGCAGGACATCATCGCCATCCTCGGCATCGACGAGCTCTCCGACGAGGACCGTCAGACGGTCTCCCGCGCCCGCAAGATCGAGCGCTTCCTCTCGCAGCCTTTCTTCGTCGCCGAACAGTTCACCGGCCGCACCGGCGAGTACGTGCCGGTGGCGGAGACGGTCCGCGGCTTCCGTGAGATCCTCGACGGCGAGCACGACGACCTCTCCGAGGGCGCCTTCTACATGCAGGGCTCGATCGACCAGGTAACCGAGAACGCCAAGTCGGCAGCCGCCGTCTAGGACTCGCCGATGGCGGCCGACCACAAGCTCGACGTCGAGGTCCTGACCCCGGAGGGGGAGGTCTTCGAGGGCGAGGTGCAGCAGGTATCGACCCGGACCGAGGTCGGCGAGATCGGCATCCTCGCCAACCACGCGCCGCTGCTGGCGGCGCTGCAGCCGACCGAGCTGCGCCTGCACGTCTCCGACTCCGAGATTAAGCGCTACGCCCAGGCCCACGGCTGGCTGCAGATGTTCGGCAACCGGGCGCGACTGCTGGTCGAGGAGGCGATCGCGCCGGAGGACCTCGACGCGGGGACGCTGAAAGAGCAGCTGGCCGACGCCGAGCAGCGCTGCTCCGAGCACGACGAGGACAGCGCCGACTATGCGCGGGCGCAGAAAGACCGTGCCCGGGCCGAGGCGTTTCTGGCTATTGCCGAGGGATGACGCGGGGCAGCCGAGTCGCTCTGGACGCGAGCGTGGGCGGGGGGAGTTGGGGTGCCCTCTCCGGAATTCAGTCGCGCGCCCTAAAGGGCGCAGCTCCGCAACATGCTGCCCGCCTATGGCGGGCAAATGACAGATTGCATATCGCGGCCTGCGGCCACATTCCTCCGAGGGCACCCCAACTCCCCCCGCTCAGGCCGGTTCGTCCGAGGAGTGCGCTTGTCCTTAGTCGCCCTGTGGGCGACCAAAGTCAAAGGCGCTCATGAGCAGGGAGCTGGTTGCCCTAGCCGAGCAGTTGATTGGGTTTGAGACCGTCGATCCGGAGTCGATTTCGGAGTGCGCGGGGTTTGTGCAGGGATGGTTGGAGGCGCGGGGGATCGAGGCGGAGCGGGACGAGGTGCGAGGGCTGCCGGTGCTCAAGGCCGAAGTCGGGCCGGAGCGGGCGCCGACCGTCGTCCTCCACGGGCACCTCGACGTCGTCCCCGGGCTGCCGGGCCAGTTCGACCCCCGGATCGAGGGCGATCGGCTCTACGGGCGCGGTGCCTACGACATGAAGGGCGCGCTGGCGGCGATGCTGGTCGTCGCGGCGGCGCTGCGCGACCAGGACGGGGTCCGCGTGCGGATCGGGATCGTCGGCGACGAGGAGTCCGAGGAGGAGGCCGAGCGCGGCTCCGATCACCTGGTCGACAGCGGCTTCATCGGCGACTTCGCGATCACCGGCGAGCCGACCGATCTGCACATCGGGATCGAGGCCAAGGGGGTGCTGGCGCTGCGCCTGGAGGTGGGGGGGACCGCCGCCCATGGCGCCACCCCCTGGCTCGGCGACAACGCCGTGCTCAACGCGATCGACGTTTTCCGCAGCATCGAGTCGCTACCGTTTGCCCGGCACAGCTCGGAGCTGTTCGATCGCCCCTCGATCAACCTGGGCCGGATCTGGGGCGGCGACGCGCTGAACAAGGTGCCCGACCGATGCGTGATCGACGTCGACATCCGCTACCTGCCCGAACAGGACCCGGCCGCCGTGCTGGCGGAAGTCCGCGCCCTGCCCGGGATCGAGGCGAGCTCGCTGTTCACACGGCCGCCGGCGACGGTGGACCGCGACTCGCCGTTCGTGCGCGGGCTGCGCGACTCGGCGGCGGCCCACCACGACGGCGAGCCGATGAGCGTCGGGCGCGACGGCGCCTCCGACGCGGTCTCCTTCCTGCGGGTCGGGGTGCCGGCGGTCGAGTTCGGACCGGTCGGCGCCGGTCACCACGGCCCCGAGGAGTGGGTCTCGGTCTCCTCGCTGGAGACCTACCGGCAGGCGCTGGACTCGTTCCTGCGGGCGATCTCGGGCCACCTCGATGACTGATGTTCAGGGTCCGGGCTGGGCCCCGAAGAAGCCGCCACCGTCCGGCGACGCCGAGCCGCCGCCGAAGCCGAAGCGCTACTGGCTGCGCTTCACCCTGGCCTCGTTCCTGATCGTCGCCGTCTCCGCCGCAGCGACCGCGACCAGCGTCCTGCTCTACCTCGACAGCATCGCCCACGCGCTCTCGCACAACAACGTCTACAGCAACAAGCTGCGGGGCTACCTGGCGACCGTCGACGGCGGCGAGCCGCAGAACATCCTCATCCTCGGGTCCGACAAGCGCGCCAACTTCAAGGAAGACCCGGGGCGCTCGGACACGACGATGCTGCTGCGCCTGGATCCCGACCGCAACGCGATCGCGGTGATGTCGATCCCGCGCGATCTCAAGACCGAAATCCCCGGCTACGGCACCGGCAAGTTCAACGAAGCCTACGCCTACGGTGGCCCCAAGCTGACCCTGCAGACGGTCAAGCAGCTGACCGGGTTGCCGATCAACCACGTCGTCAACGTTGATTTCCTCGGCTTCGTCCGCGCCGTCTACGCGATCGGCTGCGTCTACGTCGACGTCGATCGCCGTTACTACCACTCCAACGTCGGCCTCTCGGCCTCGGAGCAGTACGCGGAAATCAATGTCCAACCGGGCTACCAGCTGCTCTGCGGGAAAAAAGGGCTGCAGTACGTGCGTTACCGCCATACCGACACGGATCTGGTTCGCTCGGCCCGGCAGCAGGACTTCATCAGCGCGGCCCGCCAGCGGATCTCGGTCCAGGACCTGGTCTTCGACCAGAGCGGCCTGATCGACATCTTCACCAAATACACCACCTCCGACATCAACGACAAGGAAACGATGCTGCAGGTGATGAAACTGTTCCTCGCCTCGCGCAACGCCGCAATCAAGGAGGTCCACTTCCCGGCCGAACTCGGCCCCAGCTTCGTCTACACGACGCCGGAAGCGGTCAACGAAGCGGTCAACCTCTTCCTCGGGATCGAAGCCAGCGGCGGCTCGCGCGGCTCGCTCGAAGACGGCGAAGAAGAAAGCGGTGGCAAGGGCGGGAAGAAGAACGGCAAGAAGGGGAAGGCGAGGGCGAAGCCGGAGAAGCCTCACATCGCCAAGCCGAAGCCGCCGGGCAGCGACGGCCTGGTGCCGGCGCGGGAAGCGGGCGAACTCGAGGCCAAGTCGGCGGCCCGCAAGGTCAGCTCAGGGTTTCCGGTCTTCTACCCGAGCCGCCTGCCGTCCGGCGCCTACTACGCCGAAAGCAACAGCTTCGAACACGTCCAGGACCCGCGCGTCTACCACCTCAAGGACACCGACGGGGAGCGCCACGCCGCCTACCGGATGGTCGGGGTCCTGGAACTCGACGACGGCGTCCACTACTTCGGGGTCCAGGGCATCCAGGGCTGGTCAGACCCGCCGATCCTCAGCAATCCGAGCCTGACCAAGACCATTCACGGTCGCGAATACGACATCTATGTCGATGGCGATCGGGTCAAACTGATTGCCTGGCACCGCGGCGACAACAGCTACTGGGTCTCCAACGACCTGCTGCAGACCCTGACCAACGATCAGATGGTCGGGATCGCCCGCTCCGCGGACGTGATCGTGCCCAATAAAAAGCCACGGCAGGGGAGGAAGAAGTGACGAGCGCACAGCGAGAGCCGGTAGGGGTGATCGGAGTCGGCTGGGTGGGGCTGGTGACCGCCGCCTGCTTCGCGGAGCTCGGCCACCCGGTCGTCGCTCGCGACATCCTCCAGGAGAAGGTCGATTCGCTCTCGCGCGGCGAGGTGACCATCCACGAGCCCGAGCTCGCCGACCTGGTCCGCCGCAACGCCGAGCGCCTCACCTTCACCACCGATATGTCGGAGCTGCTCGGCGTGGCCCGCCTGCTCTTCGTCTGCGTCGACACGCCCCCGACCTACTCCGGCGACGCCGACCTCTCCCGCGTCCGCGCCGTGGTCGACGAGCTGCCGGAGGGCGGCAAGCACGTGCTGATCATGAAGAGCACGGTCCCGGCCGGCACCGGCGAGTCGATCCGCCGCGACCTGCCGGGGCTCGCCTACGTCTCCTGCCCGGAGTTCCTCAAGGAGGGCACCGCGGTGACGGACTTCATGAACCCGGACCGGGTGGTGATCGGCTCCGACCCCGGCGACGAGGCCGCGGCCGCGGCGGTGGCCGGCCTCTACGAGCCGCTCGCAGGCGAGATCCTCCACACCGACGTCGCCAGCGCCGAGATGATCAAGCTCGCCTCCAACGCCTTCCTGGCGACCAAGATCTCCTTCATCAACGAGATCGCCAACGTCTGCGAGGAGGTCGGCGCCGACGTCGGCCAGGTCGCGCGCGGAATGGGCCTCGACCAGCGGATCGGCTCCTCCTTCCTGCGTGCCGGCATCGGCTACGGCGGCTCCTGCTTCCCCAAGGACGTCAGCGCCCTGAAGATGCTGGCCGGCAATACCGGCTACCACTTCCAGCTGCTGACGGCGGTGATCGAGGTCAACGAGCTGCAGAAGCGGCGCGTGGTCGGCAAGCTCGGAGCCCATCTCGGGTCGCTGCTGGGCAAGCGGATCGCGCTGCTGGGCCTGGCCTTCAAGCCCGACACCGACGACATGCGCGAGGCGTCCAGCCTGGTGCTGGCGGCGCGGCTGCAGGGCGAGGGCGCCGAGGTGGTCGCCTACGACCCGGTGGCCGGCGAGCGTGCCGGCGAGCTGCTCGGCACGGTCGAGATGGCCGACTCCGCGTCGGCCGCGCTGGAGGGCGCCGACGCCGCGGTGCTGGTCACCGAGTGGAGCGAGTTCGCCGAGCTGGACTGGGAGGCGGCGGCCGCGCGCATGGCCCGCCCCCTGCTCGTCGACGGCCGCAACTTCCTCGACCCCCACAAGCTCCGTGCCGCCGGCTTCGAGTACGAGGGGATCGGCAAGAAGCAGGAAATCGGAGCCCCGTCATAGTGGGCCAGTGCAGGCGATAGTTCTCGTCGGGGGTGAGGGGACCCGGCTCCGCCCGCTCACCGAGACGATCCCGAAGCCGGTGCTGACCCTGGTCGACCGGCCCTTCCTCGCCTACATGGTCGAGTGGCTGGCCGCTCATGGCGTGACCGAGGCGGTGCTCGCCTGTGGCTTCCTCCCCGACGCCCTGCGGGAGGCCCTCGACGACGGCGAGCATGCCGGCGTGCGGCTCAGGTACGTCACCGAGCCGGAGCGGCGCGGGACCGCCGGAGCGATCCGCTTCGCCGCCGAAGCGCTCGGCGACGACCTCGACGATGCCTTCCTCGCCCTCAACGGCGACGTCCTCACCGACCTCGACCTGACCGCGCTGATCCAGGCCCACCGCCGGCGCGACGCGCGGGCGACCATCGCCCTGCACCCGGTCGAGGACTCCGCCGCCTACGGGCTGGTCAGCCTCGACGCCGAGGGCCGGGTGCTCGAGTTCGTCGAGAAGACCGGCGAGCACGCGCCCGGCGAGATCAACGCCGGCGCCTACTTCCTCGAGCGCTCAGTGCTGGACCTGATCCCCCCCGGGCGCGAGGTCTCGATCGAGCGGGAGGTCTTCCCGCGCCTGGTCGGCGACGGTCTCCACGGCCTCTGCCTCGACGGCTACTGGACGGACATCGGCACCCCGGCCAGCTACCTGCAGGCCAGCTGGGACATCCTCGAGGGCAGGGTCGCGACGCGAGTGCGCCCCACGGCTCCCGGCCTCTTCGTCGGCGCCGGCGCCGAGGTCGCTCTCGGCGCCAGGGTCGGCCCCCGCGCCGTCGTCTCGCGCGGCTGTCGCATCGCCGCCGGGGCCGAGGTGCGCGAGTCGGTCCTGCTCGACGGCTGCACGGTCGAGGCGGGCGCCCGGGTCAGCGGCTCGGCCCTCGCCCCGGGCGTCGTCGTCGAAGCCGGCGCCGGCCTGGTCGACGCCGTCGTCGGCCGGGATGAAAGAGTCCCCGTCGAGGTCCCATGATCGACGACGTCCTCGGCATCCCCGATCAGCTTCGCGACGCCCTCTGGCGGATCGAGTCCGCGCGCCTGGAGCCGGCCGAGGCGGCGGGGCTGATCGTCTGCGGCATGGGGGGCTCGGCGATCGGCGGCGACCTCGCCGCCGGCGCTCTCGGCAACCGCCTGACCAGGCCTCTGCACGTCGTCCGCGGCTACGAGCTGCCGAGCTGGGCGACGCCGGAGTGGACCGTGCTCTGCTCGAGCTACTCCGGCGCAACCGAGGAGACGCTCGCCTGCTTCGCCGCCGCCGAGGCGCTGGGCACCCGGCGGATCGTCGCCAGCACCGGCGGTGCGCTGGTCGACGGGGCGCGCGAGGCCGGTGTGCCGGTGGTCGGGCTGCCCGGCATATTCCAGCCCCGCGCCGCCGTCGCCTACATGTTCGCGGTGGCCATGGAGGTCGCGGCGCTGGCCGGCATCGCGCCCCGCGTGCACACCGAGATCGACGCCGCCGCCGCCTTTCTCCAGGAGGAGGCCGGGGCTCTCCAATCCCGCGCCACCGAGATCGCCGCCCACCTCGACGGCGCCCTGCCGGTCGTCTACGGGAGCGACCTGACCGTGCCGGTGGCGCGGCGCTGGAAGACGCAGGCGAACGAGAACGCCAAGCTCGCCTGCTTCTACTCGGAGCTGCCCGAGGCCGACCACAACGAGCTCTGCGCCTGGTCCGCCGAGCACTCCCTCGCCGCGGTCTTCCTCGAAGACCGCGACCAGCACCCGCGCGAGCGCCGTCGCTTCGAGTTGACCGCCGCCGCGGTCGCCGAGACCGGGGCACCGGCGGTGGCGATCGAGACCGCGGGCGAGACCCGGGTCGCGCGCCTGCTCTGGGCGACGATGCTGGGCGATCTCCTCTCCCTGGAGCTGGCCCGGGCGCGCGGGGTGGACCCGCTCTCGGTCGCGGCGATCGAGAGTTTCAAGGAGGCGATGGGGCAGCCATGACGGAGATGCGGGCGATGGTGCTGGCGGCCGGGCTCGGCACGCGGTTGCGGCCGATCACCTACGACATGCCGAAGCCGATGGTGCCGGTCCTCAACCGGCCGGTGATGGAGCACATCCTGCGTCTGCTCGCCCGCCACGGGTTCGAGCGGACGATCGCCAACCTGCACTGGTTCCCGGACCTGATCGAAGCCCACTTCGGCGATGGCAGCGAGCTCGGCGTCGAGCTCACCTACAGCCCCGAGGAGCAGCTGCTGGGGACCTCGGGCGGCGTTCGCAACGCCGCCGGCTTCCTCGGCGACTCCTTCCTGATCATCTCCGGCGACGCGCTCACCGACCTCGACCTGACGGCGATGCGCGAGTTCCACGAATCGCACGACGGCGTCGCCACGCTGGCGACCAAGCGGGTCACCGACACCAGTCAGTTCGGGGTGGCGATCACCGGCGCCGACGGTCGCATCCAGGGCTTCCAGGAGAAGCCCGACCCGGCCGAAGCCCTCTCCGACCTCGCCAACTGCGGCATCTACATGTTCCGCTCCGAGATCTTCGACTTCTTTCCCGCGCCCGGCAGCAGCAAGGCCGCCGGTCCCGACGACCCCCCCGGCTTCGCCGACTGGGCGATGGACGTCTTCCCGCGCCTGCTGGAGAGCGACGTGCCGTTCTACTCGCACGAGATCGACGCCTACTGGAACGACATCGGCAACCTCGAGGAGCTGCGCCAGAGCACCCTGGACGCGCTCAGCGGGGCGGTCGAGGTCGAGCGCGAGGGCGAGCTGGTGGACGGGTTCCGCAGCGGCACGCCCGCGGGCGACGAGGGTGCCCTGGCCGGCCCGGTCCTGCTCGGCGCGGGCTGCGAGATCGGCGACGATGTCCGCATCGACGGTCCCTCGGTGATCGGCGAGGGTGCCCGCATCGGCGCCGGCAGCAGGCTGCGCGAAGTGATCGCCCTGCCAGGGGCGGAGATTCCGGCGAAGTCGGTGCTGATCGGCGCCATTGCCGGTCTTCGTCCTTAGTTGGGCGGAATGGAAGAGGGTGCCGATACCCCTTCCCGGGAATTCAGTCGCGCACGCTTCGCGTGCGGCTCCCGAACATGCTGCCCGCCTATGGCGGGCAGCATCATCGGGAGCAGTCCGCGAAGCGGACGCGACTGAATTCGCCCAGAGGGCGACCGGATCCCTCTTCAAAGACGTGACACAGAGCAAGCCACACGTGCGCCTTTGGAACCGAGGATCAGCGGATGGAGATTCTGCATGCTGTCAGCGCCGTGCTCGTCCCGCCGCTGTGCGCCGCCTGCGGCCGCTCCTGCCGCCCCGAGGCCGTCGTCTGCACGCGCTGCGGGCGGCGTCTGGCGGACGCCGAGCCGCTGCTCGGGAAGGGCCCGCCGGGGCTCGACCGCGCCTGGTCCTCGGCGTCACACGAGGGCGTCGCCCGCAGCCTGGTCGCAGCGCTGAAGTTCCGTCACCTGCTCCCGGTCGCCGACCTGATGGCGGACCGGATCCAGTGGCTGGCCCCGGCCTACGTGCTGAGCGGGGCGGTGGTGCCGGTGCCGCCGGCCCCCGCGCGGCTGCGCCGCCGCGGCTTCGATCCCGCCGGTGAGCTCGCGGCGGCTCTGGCCGAGCGCCTCGACGCGCCGCTGGAGCCCTGTCTGGCGCGGCGCGGAGGACGGCGCCAGGTCGGCCGTCGTCGCGCCGAGCGCCTCGGCCAGCCGCCTCGCATCCAAGTCGCCGGAACCGCCCCCCGCAGCGTCCTGCTGGTTGACGACGTGTTGACCACGGGGGCGACGCTGAGCGCCTGCGCACAGGCGCTGCGGGCGGCCGGAGCCGCCCGCGTAGTCGCCATTACGTTTGCCAGGCGCCTCTAGGCGCTGGCCACTACGGGTGCAGCTCCGCGGGCCGGCCCCGCATCTGGTCGACGAGGTGCCGCGTCTTGCTGCGCTTGCGGCGCAGCTCGCGGTGCTTCTTGACCTGCCGCCGCACGTCCTCGGCCAGCTCGCGCACGGCGTGCGTCATCTCCGGCGCGCACTCGCGGGCATGCAGGGTCACCCCCTTGAGGTAGAAGGTCGCCTCGGCGACCTGGCTGTCGGCAATCGAGGGGTTGCGCTCCTCCGAGAGCACCACCTCCAGCGTGGCCAGAGCCGAGACCTGCCGGCCCAGGCGCTGGAACCGTTTCCGCACCATCTCACGCAGGTCATCCGTCATCTCGACGTTCCGGCCCCGAATCTCAATCCGCATGAGCGCCTCCTTGTGGTTTCGCTTCGATGCTACGCCTGCTACCCGCCCGGGGCAAGGGGCTACCGCTACTCTTGAGCAATGCCCGCAATGGACCTGGTTACCAAGGCCCTGCGCGCGGGGGAGGGGCGCAAGTTCAAGGCCTACCAGAAGCGCGCGGACGCGATTAACCGCTTCGAGCCGGAGATGGAAGCGCTCTCCGACGCGGAGATTCGCGAGGAGGCCGACTCCCTGCGCGAGCGCGCCCGCAACGGCGAGTCGCTCGACCAGCTGCTGCCCGAGGCTTTCGCGCTGACCCGCGAGGCCTCGCGCCGCACGACTGGTCAGCGCCACTACGACGTGCAGCTGATCGGCGGCATGGTCCTCCACGACGGCGCGATCTCCGAGATGCGCACCGGCGAGGGCAAGACCCTGACCGCGACCCTGCCGGTCTTCCTCAACACCCTGGCGGGCGACAGCGTCCATGTCGTCACCGTCAACGATTACCTGGCCCGCCGCGACGCCGAATGGATGAAGCCGATCTACGACGCCCTCGGGGTCAGCGTCGCCGCGGTTCAGGACGCCGACGACCACGCCACCCGACAGCGCAAGTACGCCGGTGACGTCACCTACGGGACCAACTCCGAGTTCGGCTTCGACTACCTGCGCGACAACATGGCCGACGCGCTCGAGCACTGCGTGCAGCGCGGCCACCACTTCGCGATCGTGGACGAGGTCGACAACATCCTCATCGACGAGGCGCGGACGCCGCTGATCATCTCCGGCCAGCCCGAACAGGCCGCCCAGACCTATTACACCTTCGCCCGCCTGGTCAAGCAGCTGGTTGGCGTGCAGGCCAAACAGAAACTGAAATCTCTCGGAGAGTCGAAGGACACCTCCGAGGTCGACTACGACTACGAGTTCGACGAGAAACACAAGACCGTGGCGCCGACCGAGCGCGGGGTGAAGAACGCCGAGCAGTTCATCGGCGTCGACAACCTCTACCTCGGCGAGCACGGCAGCCTCGTCAACCACCTGGTCCAGTCGCTGAAGGCCGAGTCCCTCTACAAGAAGGACAAGGACTACGCGGTGATCGACGGCGAGGTGATGATCATCGACGAGTTCACCGGCCGCATCCTCGAGGGCCGGCGCTGGTCCGAGGGCCTGCACCAGGCGGTCGAGGCGAAGGAGGGCGTGGCGATCCGCGAGGAGAACCAGACCCTGGCGACGATCACCCTGCAGAACTACTTCCGCCTCTACGACAAGCTCTCGGGGATGACCGGAACCGCCCTGACCGAGGCGACCGAGTTCATGAAGATCTACAAAATCCCGGTCGTCGAGGTGCCTACCAACCAGCCGATGGTGCGGGCCGACCACAACGACCAGATCTTCAAAACCAAAGACGGCAAGTGGAAAGCGGTCCTCGACGAGATCGTCGCCCGCCACGAGAAAGGCCAGCCGATCCTGGTCGGGACGGTCTCGGTCGAGGTCTCGGAGATGATCTCCGAGGCGCTCAAGCGCGACGGGATCAAACATGCGGTGCTGAACGCCAAGCCCGAGCACGCCGAACGAGAGGGCGAGCTGATCGCTCAGGCGGGCCGCAAGGGCGAGGTGATGATCGCCACCAACATGGCCGGCCGCGGCGTCGACATCAAGCTCGGCGGCGACCCCGAGCACCTCGCCATCCACGAGTTGAAGAAGCAGGGGGTCACGCCCGAGAGCGAGGGCTACGAGGAGGCGTTGGCGGCGAAGACGGTGGAGCTGGAGCCGCACTGCAAGGCTGAGGCCGAGGAGGTCCGTGAGCTCGGCGGCCTCTTCATCTGCGGCACCGAGCGGCACGAGTCGCGCCGCATCGACAACCAGCTGCGCGGCCGCTCCGGCCGCCAGGGCGACCCCGGCGAGTCGCGCTTCTACCTTTCCGCCGAAGACGACGTGATCCGCCTCTTCGCCGGCGACCGCATCTACAAAATCCTCGATCGCCTGGGCCCCGTCGACGACGACGGCACCGAAATGCCGCTCGAGGCGAAGATGCTGACCAAAACCGTCGAGAACGCCCAGAAGAAGGTCGAGGAGCAGAACTTCCTGATCCGCAAACGGGTGCTCGAGTACGACGACGTGATGAACGAGCAGCGCCGCGTCATCTACCGCTACCGGCGCGAGATCCTCGAAGGGCGCGACATCTCCGAGACCGCGCGCGACGAGACCGAGGGCGTGATCGAGCGGCTGGTCGACGAGTACACCTCCGCCGACCTGCTCGAGGACTGGGACCTCGGCGAGCTGGAGACGCAGCTGCGGCTGATCTGGCCGGTCGGGATCGAGGTCGGCACGCTGGCGCCGGAGACCGTCGACCGTGAGCAGCTCAAAGACGCCCTCGACGACGACGCGATGAGCGCCTACGACGAGCGCGAGGAGCAGCTCGGCGAGGAGCTGATGCGCCACCTCGAGCGCTCGATCCTGCTGCAGGTGATCGACAACCGCTGGCGCGAACACCTCTTCGACATGGACTATCTGCGCGAAGGCATCCACCTCCGCGGCTTCGCCCAGATCGACCCCCTCGTCGCCTACAAGAACGAGGGCTACACCATGTTCTCCGAGCTGATGCACTCGATCTGGGACGAGTTCAGCAAACTCGTCTTCCGCGCCGAGATCGAAATCGACCCCAGCAGAAGCGGCAACGGTGGCGGCAACGGGGCCAACCGCCCGACGGCGCTGGACTACTCGGGTGGCACCCTGGAGGCGCAGCCCTCGGCGCTCGAACAGGTTGCGGTGGCCGGTGGCGGCGCGGCGGCCGTCGATGCCGCCGCATCGGGAGCGGTCGGCGGCGACGTGGTCGAGACCGTGGTCAAAGACGAGCACGACAAACTCGGCCGCAACGATCCTTGCTGGTGTGGATCAGGGAAGAAGTTCAAGAAGTGCCATGGGGCGTAGGCCCGATCCCGGCAGGGGTTCCACTTAACTTTTTGCGAAGAAGCGTGGAACGGCTGGCGCCCGGAGGGAGGCGCGCAAAAAGTACAAGACGTTCCACCCCTGCCGGGATCGGGCCTACGTGAGCCACGACCCGGTCAGGGCGTTCATCCGGGCCTTCAATGAGCGGGACCTTGATGCGTTTGTCGAGGTGCTTGATCCTGAGGTTGAGCTGCACTCGGGGCGGGGGCTGCGCAAGGGGGCCGAGGCGGCGCGGCTGTGGGCGACCCGGGAGCCGGGGGGCGTGCAGCAGACGATCGAGCTCGAGCAGCTCTATGAGGAAGGGCTGGAGGGCGGGGGTGGCACCGCTGTGGCGTTGATCCGCCGCAGTTGGCACTGGGCCGGGAGTGGCGAGCCCGCCGGCGAGGACGAGATGGCCTGGGTCTTCGAGCTGCGCCAGCGCCGGGTGCGGAGCTGGCGGCCCTTCGAGGACCGCGCCGAGGCGCTGCGGGCGGGGGGCTTCGAGAACGAGGCGGGCGCGGCCGGATAACCTGCGGGCATGGCCGACGCCGCATCAACCGAATCGATCGCCCCGCGCCTGGCCGCCGTCCGCGAGCAGCTGTCCCTGCTCTCGGACTACCTTTGACCCGGCTGCGCTAGAGGCGGACGTCGAGCGGCTCGAGGCCGAGATGGGGCAACCCGGCTTCTGGGACGAGCAGGAGGGGGCCGCACGCGTCTCCGCCGCCCACGCCCGCGCCCAGCGCCGGCTGCAGACGTTTCGCGGACTCGAGTCCGACGTCGCCGACCTCGGCGACCTGGCCGAGATGGCGGCCGAGGACGAGGAGATCGCCGCTGAGCTGGCGACGCAGCTGGCGACGGTCGAGCGCCGCCTCGAAGAGCTCGAAGAGGCGCGGCTGTTCAGCGGCGAGTACGACGCCGGCGACGCCGTCGTCACCGTCCACGCCGGCGCCGGCGGCACCGACTCCCAGGATTGGGCCGAGATCCTCCTCCGCATGTACCTGCGCTGGTCGGAGCGGCGCGGCTTCGAGGTGGAGATGAAGGAGGCCTCGCCGGGGGAGGAGGCGGGGCTGAAGTCGGCTACCTTCATCGCCCGCGGCGAGAACGCCTACGGGCTCTTCGCCGCCGAGCGCGGTGTCCACCGGCTGGTGCGGATCTCGCCCTTCGACTCCTCCGCCCGCCGCCACACCAGCTTCGCCCAGGTCGACGTCGGGCCGCTGGTCGACGCCGGGCCCGAGGTCGAGATCGACGAGACCGAGCTCCGCATCGACACCTACCGGGCCTCCGGTGCCGGCGGCCAGCACGTCAACAAGACCGACTCCGCGGTGCGGATCACCCACCTGCCGACCGGCGTCGTCGTGCAGTGTCAGAACGAGCGCTCCCAGACCCAGAACAAGGCGGTGGCGATGCAGTTCCTGCGCTCGAAGCTGATCGAGCTGGAGGAGCGCAAACGGGCCGAGGAGATGGCGAAGGCGAGGGGGGAGGTCAAAGACGTCGCCTGGGGCTCGCAGATCCGCAGCTACGTCCTCCACCCGTACACGATGGTCAAGGATCACCGCACCGAGCACGAGGTCGGCGACGTGCAGCGGGTGCTCGACGGCGACCTCGACGAGTTCGTGCGCGACTACCTGAACAAGACCGCCGCCGCCTCGGCCTCCTAGCCGGTGGCCTCGCTGATCCACCTCGAACGCCCGGCCGCAGCGGCGCCCGCGGGGCTGCTGGTGCTGCACCACGGTCGTGGCACCGAGGAGAGCGACCTGCTCGGCCTGGCCGATCTGCTCGATCCCGAGCGGCGGCTGCGGGTCCTCACCCCGCGGGCGCCGCTGCGACTGCCCGGCTCCCCCGGCTACCACTGGTACCTGGTGCCGCGGGTCGGCTACCCGGATCACGACAGCTTCCACGCCGCGCGCGCCGCCCTCGCCGAGCTCCACGACCGGCTCTGGGAGGAGACTGGCGTCGGGCCCGATCGCACCGTCCTCGGCGGCTTCTCGATGGGCGCGGTGATGAGCTACGCGATGGGCCTCGGCGGCGACCGTCCGGCGGTCGCGGGCATCCTCGCCTTCAGCGGCTTCGTCCCGACGGTCGACGGCTGGGAGCCCGCGTTCGCGGACCGCCAAGGCACGCGAGCCTTCATCGCCCACGGCAGCCGCGACCCGAATATCAACGTCGAGTTCGGCCGCCGGGCGCGGCGGCTGCTTGAGGAGGGCGGGCTGGCGGTCGAGTACCGCGAGTCCGAGCTCGGCCACCAGATCGACCCCTCGCACCTGGCGGACGCGAGCGCTTGGCTGACGGAGACGCTGCCCGGCTGAGCGTTTTACTCGGACTGCGACCAGGAGAGCCCGCTCGGGGTCGCCCGGCGGACGTCGAGCTGGCGATCGAAGAAGGCACGGCAGTAGGCCGGCGCCGCCGGAATCCGGAACCTGACGGTGAAGTTCTTGGCCGCCAGCACCTTGGTCATCTGGGCATCGCTGAGCCGTTTGGTCAGGTGCATGACACTCGCCGCCACAACCCGTTTCTTCTCGCTGCCCAGGAAGAGGGAGCCCTTGGCGCCGTGCAGCCCGTAGTCGACCGCGACCGCAGTCGGGAGCGTGGTGGTGACTCGCAGGCGCAGCCGCACTTTGTCCCTGGAGGCGGAGACGGTCGCGTCGGCGCTGCTGAGCAGACACTCCCCGGGTGCCTCGGCCGCGTCTTCCGCTTCGCACTCCACAGCTTCCGCCTCGTCCTCGGCTTCGCACTCTTCCCATTCGAGTTCTTCCTCTTCACTGGCTTCGGCTTCCTCCTCGTCTTCCCAGATGGGAGGCGCGGCGGCCGCCCCGGCGTGGGCTCCGGCCTCGCCGCCGCCGGCAGGCGTCAGCGCCTGGGCCGAGCGGACCAGGCTGAGGAGCGCGATCAGGACGACGGTGGCGAGGAAGGCGGCCCACCAGGCGATCCTGGCGGCGTGCGCGTCGGGACTGGCGAGGCCGGGCTTGCGTCGCATGCCAGCTTTGATCGGACCCCGGCGGCAAACCCTTTAGCCATGCCGATCAACCGTCGAGGACGCCCTCGAGGCGCAGCAGCCCCTCCTTCATCGGCAGGCCCCCTCCGTAGCCGCCGAGGGCGCCGCCGGAGCGCAGCACGCGGTGGCAGGGGACGACCAGGGGCAGGGGGTTGGAGCCGCAGGCGGTGCCGGCGGCGCGGACGGCGCGCTCGTTGCCGGCCTTGGTCGCCATCTGGGTGTAGCTGCGGGTCTGGCCGTAGGGGATGCGGGCGATCGCCCGCAGCACGCGACGGCGGAAGTCCTTGCTGAGCCGCCAGTCGAGCGGCAGGTCGAACTCGGTCAGCTCGCCCGCGAAGTAGAGGTCGAGCTCGCGGCGGGCCTCGTCGAGCTGGGCCGGCGCCTCGAGCACGCGGGGCGAGACCCGGGCGGCGAGGTCGAGCAGCAGTTCCTCGGAGTCCTGATTGGGGAGGCCGATGCGGACCAGGCCCTTCGGCGTCGTCGCCAGCAGCAGGGTGCCGAAGGGGGAGTCGGTGGTCGTGTAGGCGACGTCGAGCAGGCCCTCCGCGGAGGCGCGCTCGGCGAGCCGGTTCAGCGAGTCCTTCATGCCAGCTCCTTCCTCAGTCGCTTGATTCCCTCGTGCAGGCTGCGGCGCGCGGCCTCCGGCGAGCAGCCGAGCGCGGCGGCGATCTCGGCGTGGGGGAGGTCGCTGGCATAGCGCAGCGTCACCGCCGCCCGCTGCTTCGGCGGCAGGGCGCCGACCAGCTCCCAGACGCCGTCGTCCGGCAGCGGGTCTTCGACCGCGACCTCCCGCACCTCCGCCACCGGAACCGGCCGCCGCCCCTTGGCCCGGTGGTGGTCGATTGCCTTGCGGTGCGCGATCGTGATCAGCCAGCCCCGCAGGTTGCCGCCGTCCTTCAGCTTCGGGTAGGCGCGCAGGGCGGAGATGAACGTCTCCTGGAAACAGTCGTCCGCGTCTCCGCGCCCGACCGCCCCACGGCAGACCGCCATCACGTCGCCGGCGTGCTCGTCGATCAGGGTCTGGAACGGGGGCAGCTCAGTCACCTCGTGGATTAAACGCTGCGGCCGGGTCGGACGTGAGGTCGAGGCACGAGCGATGCGTTTTGCCATCCCTGGGACGGACAACGGCATCGTTCGTCGGCGACGAGGAGTGCATTTCCCCTTGTATAGGCGGTGGATGCACTCCTCGTCGTTGATCTAGGGTGGCGCCGATGGCTGAGACCGGTGAGCCGCTCAAGGAGATCGTCCGTCGCGCCCTTGCCGAGGACGTTGGCCCTGGTGACGTGACCACCGCGGCGACGGTGCCGGCCGCAACGCGGGCGCGGGCGCGGATCGTGCAAAAAGAGGCGGGCGTTTGCTTCGGCCTCGACATGGTCGAGGAGGCGATGCGCCAGTGCGGGGTGGAGCACGTCGACAGGCTCGTGGTCGAGGGCCAGTGGCGCGACGGGGTCCCGACCGAGGTGCTGTCGGCGAGCGGGACGGCGGCGGCGTTGCTGGCCGCCGAGCGCACCGCGCTCAACTTCCTCGGCCACCTCTCCGGGATCGCGACCCTGACCGCTCGCTTCGTCGAGGCGGTCGGCGGAACCGGGGCCCGCATCCTCGACACCCGCAAGACGACGCCGGGTCTGCGGGGGCTGGAGAAGGCGGCGGTGGCCGCCGGCGGTGGGGTCAACCACCGCCTGGGCCTGTACGACGCGATCCTGATCAAGGAGAACCACATCGCCCTCGCCGGCAGCCTCGCCAAGGCGGTTCACGGCGCCCGCAGCGCCCACCCCGACCTCGCCGTCGAGGTCGAGGTCCGCAACCTCGACGAGACCGCCTACGCGCTCGGCGTCGGCGCCGAGCGCCTGCTGCTCGACAACATGGACCTGGAGACGTTGCGCGGCGCAGTGAAACTGCGTGACGAGAACTCCGGGGAAGGTGCCGGCCCCGCCCTCGAGGCCTCCGGCGGCGTCGACCTCGACACGGTCCGCGCCATCGCCGAGACCGGCGTCGACTTCATCTCCATCGGTGCCCTGACCCACTCCGCCCCCTCACTGGACTTCAGCCTTCTCCTGGAACCCGCGTGACGCGCCTCGTGCCTTTTGGGAGCCTGACTGAGGCGCTCGCGGGGGGGCAGGCGGGGGAGGACTCGGCGGAGCCTCCCCGCTGTTGCTCAGACGAGTCCTCCCCCGCCTGCCCCAGCCGGCCCTACTTGAGCAGTTTCGACAGCCTCCGGTCCTTGAGGACGCGGCCGCCAGTCTGCTCCTTCGGGCAGTAGTTGGTCTGGTGCTCGGAGAAGAAGACGGCCTCGATCGTGGTGCCGCAGCGGGGGCAGGGTTCGCCCTCGCGCTTGTGGACTTGGAGAGGCATCGGCACTTTGTCGGGGACTTCGGGGCCGAGCGTCTCTTCGTAGTGGTCGATGGCGTCGCCGAGGACGTGGAGGGCGGCATGTAGCCGCTCGACCTCCTCGGTGTCCAGTTCCGAGCCTTTCTTAAAGGGCGAGAGCCGGGCCTCCCAGAGGATCTCGTCGACCCAGGAGCGGCCGATGCCGGCGATGTCGCGCTGGTGGCGCAGGAGCGGGTGTAAGTGCCGCGGGTGGTCGATCGCCGCAGCGAACTCTGCGAGCGGGGGAGGGGGCCAGGCTTCCGGGCCGAGCGTGCTCACCATCTCGTCCTCGGCGATAGCGTCGGTCGCCAGCAGCTTCGCCCAGGCCCGCTGCTTGGTCCCGAACTCCCGCAGCCGCAGCTCCCGCCCGTCGTCCAGCCGCACCAGCATCCGCGAAGCCCGGTCTTTCGCCGAGGCCCGTTTGTCGAACACCCGCAACCGCCCCGCCGACATCAAATGGATCAACAGCGCCAGATCCCCAAACTCGACCACCGGCATCTTCCCCACCCGCCGCACCCCCGTCACCTCGTGCCCCACCAGCGCGTCGAGCGGAGGATCGAAGGTCTTCATCACATTCATCCCCGGCGCCAGCGCCGATTCGACGACAGCCCCAGCTAGAGAGGCATTGAGGCGCCGCGCCACGATCTCAACCTCCGGCAACTCGGGCATGGACAAAGTCTGCCGCCTCGGTTAGGCCGGCGTGGGGAGGGTCCGAGAACGGAGCCTGTTTGCCCCGCCCGCAGGACCCTCCCCACGCCGGCCCGGGGACCCATGGCAGTAGACTTACTCCCACGTTCATTCGCCTGGACTTGAGGCGCGACGCCCAACCAGCGAACATCAGGAAAGAGAGGGCTCATGCAGGAGCTCCCGACGATCCAACCCGGTTTTGCCCCGGAGCCGACCCCGGAGCAGATCGCCGAGCTCGGCGACGAGATCCGTGCGCTCGCGGCCGAGCGCGACGCGGTCATCCTCGCCCACAACTACCAGCTGCCCGAGGTCCAGGACGTCGCCAACTACCTCGGCGACTCGCTCGGCCTTTCGCGCCAGGCCGCGGCCACTGATGCCGAGACGATCGCCTTCTGCGGCGTCCACTTCATGGCCGAGACGGCCTCGATCCTCTCGCCCGACAAGCGGGTGCTGATCCCCGACCTCGACGCCGGCTGCTCGCTGGCCGACTCGATCGACGCCGACCAGCTGCGCGCCTGGAAGGCCGAGCACCCCGGGGCCCTGGTGGTCATGTACGTCAACACCTCGGCCGCGGTCAAGGCCGAGACCGACTACTGCTGCACCTCCTCCAACGCGGTGAAGGTCGTCGAACAGATCTGGGCCGAGCACGGCGCCGAGACCGAGATCCTCTTCGGCCCCGACATGTGGTTGGGCGCCTTCGTCGAGCGCGAGACCGGGCTGCGCGAGGACCCGGAGCGCCGCGCCCGCTTCCACATCTGGGACGGCGAGTGCCACGTCCACGCTGGCATCCGCCCCGACGACATCGCCCGCAGCCGGGCCGAACACCCAGAGGCGGAGTTCCTGATCCACCCCGAGTGCGGCTGCTCGACCCAGGCGATGGAGTACGTCGCCGCCGGCGACATCGAGCCCGAGGGTGTCCACATGCTCTCGACCTCGGGCATGCAGCAGCACGTCGAAGCCCACCCCGACGGCAGCTTCATCGTCGCCACCGAGAACGGGATGCTCTACCCGCTGCAGCAGGCGGCGCCGCGGGCCAACCTGATCGAGGCCAACCGGATGGCCTTCTGCAAGTACATGAAGATGATCACGCTGCCGAAGCTGCGCGACTCGCTGCGCGAGCTGAAGTACGAGGTCAGCGTCCCGGCCGAGGTCGCCGAGCGGGCGCGGATCCCGATCGAGCGCATGGTCGCGATCGGCTAGCGCCAGCGCCCGGCTCCCCCTGGGCGAACCCTTGCTTGGGCGCGGTCTTGCGGGGCCGGGGGGCCGCAGGAGTCACCCTGTGTCCCCAGAAGCCCCACCCCGTATGGCCAGATCCAAGAAGAGACAACCCAGCGACGAGCAGTCGCGGCGACCGCGCGGTCGCCGGGCGCCGATCATCGAGCTCAGCGACGTGACCAAGGTCTACCCGGGCGGCCACATGGCGCTCGACCGGGTCTCGCTGGCGATCGGCCGCGGCGAGTTCGTCTTCCTCGTCGGCCCCACCGGCTGCGGCAAGTCGACCCTGATCAAGATGCTGATCCGCGAGCTCGCGGCCACCGAGGGCGCGGTCAAGATCGCCGGCCGCGACATCGGCGCCCTGCCGGAGAAGAAGATCCCGCAGCTGCGGCGCAACATCGGCACCGTCTTCCAGGACTTCAAGCTGCTGCCCGACCGCACCGTCTACGACAACGTCGCCTACGCGCTGCAGGTGATCGGCGCCAGCCGCGCCGAAATCCGCGAGCAGGTGCCGCAGACGCTGCGCCTGGTCGGGCTCTCGACCAAGCTCAACAGCTACCCCGACCAGCTCTCCGGCGGCGAGCAGCAGCGTGTCTCCGTCGCCCGCGCCTTCGTCAACCACCCGCCGCTGCTGCTCGCCGACGAGCCCAGTGGCAATCTCGACCCGGTCACCTCGATCGGGATCATGCAGCTGCTCTACCGGATCAACAAGGCCGGGACCACGGTTCTCGTCGTCACCCACGACCGCGAGATGGTCGACAGCATGCAGCGCCGGGTCGTCGAGCTCTACGAGGGGCGCGTCGTCCGCGACGAGGTCAGCGGCGGCTACACCGAGGAGTCGACGACCGAGTTCGGCCTGCGGATGCGGGCCGAGATGGGCGTCGGGCCGGAGGGCGAGGGGCAGACCAACGGCCACGACCAGGGATCGCTGCTCTGATGTCGCGTCTCGTCTTCTTCCTGCAGGAGGCGCTGCGGGCCCTGCGCCGTAACGGCGCCCCGACCCTCGCTGCCGTCGTGACCACGGTCGTGACCGTGATCCTGCTCGGCGTCCTGATCCCGATCTTCCAGACCACCCAGGCCAAGAGCGAGCAGATCCGCAGCGAGCTCAACGTCCAGTTCGAGCTCTACGACGACGCGACCCCGGCGGAAATCGCCGCCACGAAAGCGAAGATCGAGGCAGTGCCCCACGTCGATCAGGTCACCTTCATCAGCAAGGCCGAGGCGCTGCAGACCCTGCGCAGCGAACTCAAGGACAAATCGATCGTCGAGCAGCTCAACAGCAACCCACTGCCGGCCAGCCTCGAGGTCAAGGCCGACGACGCCGCCAACCTGCCTGGGATCAAGGCGACGGTGATGGGCACCGAAGGCGGCGGCGAGCCGCAGCCGCTCTCGCCGATCATCAGCAAACCCTTCGACCGCCAGGAGGCCTCGCAGCAGATCGAGCAGGTCACCAGCGCCCTGAAGATCGTGCTGACGGTGATGACGGCGTTGCTGATCGCCGCCTCGCTGATGCTGGTCGGCAACACGATCCGGCTCTCGATCTACACCCGCCGCCGCGAGGTCGAGGTGATGCGGCTGGTCGGGGCGACCCGCTGGTTCATCCGCTGGCCGTTCATGATCGAGGGAGTGGTGGTCGGCTTCGTCGGCGGCCTGGTGGCCATACTGATCCTGTGGCTGGGCAAGCTCACCGTCGTCGACCCCCTCAGCAGCGATTTCTCCTTCCTGGCGGCGCAGAACGACAGCACGCTCTCGTTCCCGGCCTTGGTCGCGATCCTCTTCGCCGCTGCGGTGATCGTCTCGACGATCGGCTCCGGCATCACCCTGCGCCGCTTCCTCAAGGTCTGAGGCCGGCGGCGTGAGGGCACGCAGGGCCGTGGCTTTCGCCGTGGCGCTGGTCGCCTGCCTCTGCGCCGGCCTCTGGCTCGGCGGCCACCCCGCCAAGCTGCCGGACTTCCTCCGCGACGCCTTCGTCGGCTCCCCCGCCGGGCTGACCGCCGAAGCCTCGGAACTGCTCGAGGACAACTACTACCGCCCGGTGGGAAGCGAGGAGCTGAGCAACGCCTCGTTGCAGGGCATGGTCAGGGAGCTGCGCCAGCGCCATCGCGACCGCTTCACCGAATACTTCTCGCCGCAGAGCCTGGAGAGCTTCAACCAGGCGATCGAAGGCCGCTTCTCGGGGGTCGGAATCAGCGTCGTCCCGGTCAAGCGCGGGCTGCGGGCGGTCCAGGTCTTCCAGGGCTCGCCCGCCGACCGAGCCGGAATCGCGCCCGGCGACACGATCGTATCCGTCGACGGCGACTCGATCGCGGGCGAGAGCAGCAGCGAGGCGACGAGCCGGATCAAGGGCCCGGAAGGGACCGAGGTCACGATCGGCGTGCGCGACGCCGGGAGCGGCGAGGTGCGGCAGCTGCGGCTGACCCGGGCCGAGGTGGCGCTGCCCAACGTCAGCAGCCGGATCGAGACCGTCGAGGGGCGCAAGCTCGGCTATGTGCGCATGCTCAGCTTCAGCGAAGGCGCCCACGCCGGCCTCGCCGAGGCTGTCCGCAAGGTCGAGCGCGAAGGAGCCGAGGGGATCGTCCTCGACCTGCGCGGCAACCCCGGCGGCCTGCTCGACGAGGCGGTGCTGAGCGCCAGCGTCTTCCTGCCCGCGGACGAGGTCGTCGTCTCGACCGACTCCCGTACCCAGGGGCACAGCGTCCACAAGACGGTCGGCGGCAACCTGACCCGACTCCCGCTGGCGGTGCTGATCGATCGCGGCACCGCCTCGGCGGCGGAGATCCTCACCGCGGCGCTGGCCGACGACGCCGGCGCGCCGGTGGTCGGCACCCGCTCCTTCGGCAAGGGGGTCTTCCAGGAGGAGAAGGGACTCTCCAACGGCGGCGCCCTGAAGCTGACCGTGGGCGAGTACTTCACCCCCGACGGCGTCAACCTGGCCCGTAGCCACGGCATCCATCCAGACGTCAGGGTCAGCGACGATCCGCAAACGCGGCTGGACGAGGGGAAAGAGCGGGCACTCGACGTCCTCGCCAGTCGGGTCGGGGAATGAGCAGGCGCCGACAGGCGCGACCGGGGCGCGCGCAGCGGGAGCGCGACCGCGCCGCATCCCCGGGTAGGCCCTCGCAGGGCAACCGGGGCGCACGCGGCCGTGACCGACTCCCGAGCGCGCGCGAGGCGGTCGAGGCGCTGCTGCGCGAGCAGCTCGGCTTCCGCGGCTTCCGGGCCGCGCTGGAGAGCGAAGCGGCCGCGGTCGCGGCCTCGGCGGAGAGCCGGTCCGGTCCTCGCCGCGACCTCACCGCCCTCTCGACCTTCACCGTCGACCCGGCGACCGCGCGCGACTTCGACGACGCCGTCTCCGCCCAGCGCGAGGGCGACGGCGCCAGGGTCTGGATTCACATCGCCGACGTCGCCGCCCACGTGCGGCCGGGGTCGCCGCTCGACGTCGAGGCGCGGCGCCGCGCCAACAGCACCTACGTCCCCGGCGCGGTCGAGCCGATGCTGCCGTTCGCGCTCAGCAGCGACGCCTGCAGCCTCGCTCCCGACGTCGAGCGCCTGGCGGTGACGGCGGAGATCGAGCTCGGCCCGGGCGCGACGCCGCGGGCGACGCGCTTCTACCGCAGCCGCATCCGCTCCGACGCCCGCCTCGACTACGACCAGCTCGACGCGATCTTCGCCGGCCGCGCCGCAGCCCCGGGGGAGGTGGCGGAACCGCTCGCCGCCGCCCGTGACGTGGCCACGGCCCTGGGCGAGCACCGCGGCGCGACCAGCCTCGAGATCGAATCGGCAGAGCCGGAGTTCCGCTTCGACGCCGCCGGCAACGTCGTCGCCGCCCAGCGGGTGCCCCAGACCGAGGCCCACCGGCTGATCGAGCGGCTGATGATCCTCACCAACGAGCAGGTCGCCGAGCGCCTCGAGCGCGAGCGGGTGCCGGCGATCTACCGCGTCCACGCCCAGCCCGACCCGACCCGGATCGAGCGCCTGATCGAGCAGCTGGCCGCGCTCGGCGTGCCGACCCCGCCGCTCGGCCAGGGGCTCTCGGCCCAGCAGGCGGCCGCGGTCGCCGCCGCGGCCAGCCGCCTCGCCCGCCGCGAGGCCGCCCGGCGCGGGCACGGCCGCGAGGCGTATACATCGCTCGTGCTCCGCTCCCTCAAGCAAGCCGCCTACAGCGAGCGCAACAGCGGCCACGCCGGCCTCGGCAGCGCCGCCTACACGCACTTCACCTCGCCGATCCGCCGCTACCCGGACCTCGTCGTCCACCGGGCGCTGCTGGCGGCGCTGGGGGAGGGGGAGGAGGCGCCGCGGCCGGCCGAGGTGCGCGAGGTGGCCGCCGACTGCTCCGCCCGCGAGCGCGAGTCGGCGAAGATCGAGCGTGGCGCCGACGACGTCTGCGCCGCCTACCTGCTCGAACGCGAGCTCGGCGAGCGCGGGCTCGACGCCGAGTTCGAGGGTGAGGTCTCCGGGGTGATTCGGGCCGGCGCCTTCGTCACCTTCGGCGGCGAGCTGGGCGACGTCTACGAGGGGATGCTGCCGGCCCGTCGCCTGCCGGGCGGCCGCTACGAGCTCAACCGGGCCGAGGTGGCGCTGGTCAATCGAGAGAAGTCGACTCTGCGACTGGGGGCCCCGGTCAAGGTCCGCATCGCCGGCGTCGACCCTCCTCGCGGCAGGGCCGAACTGGAGCCCGTCGATGGCTAAGAAGTCGAAGCAGCCGCGCCTGCCCGCCTCCGGCGACGTCGTCACCAACCGCCGCGCCCGCCACAAATTCGAATGGGTGGAGAAGATGGAGGCGGGGATCGTGCTGCGCGGCTCGGAGGTGAAGGCGCTGCGCGGCGGCAAAGCGCAGATGACCGACGCCTATGCCGTCGTCGACGACGGCGAGGTCTGGCTGCGCAAGCTCCACATCCCGCCCTACGAGTTCTCCAGCGTCGACGCGCACGAGGCCGAGCGCCCCCGCAAGCTGCTTCTGCACCGAGACGAGATCGAGCGCCTGATCGGCAAGACGGCGCAGAAAGGCCTGACCCTGGTCCCCACCCGCATCTACTTCAAAGGCTCGCGGGCGAAGGTGGAGCTG
This sequence comes from uncultured Solirubrobacterales bacterium, assembly GCA_963717495.1. Lineage (GTDB taxonomy): Bacteria > Actinomycetota > Thermoleophilia > Solirubrobacterales > 70-9 > VAYN01. Next base: position 278,378 of record OY970339.1, read on the forward strand.
GCGCTTGCCAGGGGCAAGGAGGGCCGCGACCGGCGCCGCGAGATCGCCGATCGCGATGTCCGCCGCGAGGTCGAACGCGAGTTCAAGGGGCGGATGCGATGAGCTTGCATCGGCCGCCTCACATGCAAGGATGCAGGGGAATGCGGACTCGTTTGCTCCTTTCGTCGTGCTTCGTCGTGCTGCTCTCCCTGGCCGCGGTCGTGCCCGCGACGGCAAGCGCCGATTCCTTCCCGGACAAGGCCAGCGACTACGTCAGCGACCACACCGGCTACTTCGTCGGGGCGCTGCTGGCGGCGATCCTGCTGCTCCTACTGGTGGTCGCGATCAGCCAGCGCCGCAGCAAGGCGAAGCAGGGCGGCCAACCGGAGGGCGCGCGACAGGCACCGCCCACCGCCGAAATGTCCGCCGTGCCGCCACCGGCGCCGCCACAGCCATCGGGACCGATCGCCGCCTCGCCTCCGCCGGCCCAGTCCGAGACCGCCGCCCAGCGCCGGCGCCGCGTTCGCGAGGAGCAGCGCGTCCAGCGTAACCGGCAGCGCCAGCAGCGTCGCGAGGAGATCAAGCGCCGCAAGGAAGAGCGGGCGGCTCAGCGCGGTCGCGGTGCCCCAGCCTCTGTCCCTCCCACGCCTGCCGCCCCCGACGTCTCTGCCGCATCGTCGCCTTCCAATCAGGCTCCGGAGCCCGCGGCCAAGCAGAAGAGCTTCTTCGGGATCAAGTACGGGGGCGGCAAGCAGAAGCAGGAAGCGGCGATGGCGGAGCAGCGACTGGCCGCCGCGCGTGCCGCCCGCGAACGGGAATTGGCACACGCCGGCGGCCAGGTGCCGGCGTCCCCGCCCGCACCGAGCGCTGTCGGCCCGGCCGAGTCGCCGCCGCCCGCCGCTCAGCAGGCGCCGCTGCCGCCACCAATCGGCGCGACGGATCAGCCCGGAGCGACCGCGTACGACTCCGTGGCGGCCGAGCAGCGGGTGCGCGAAAAGGTCGAGGAAGTCCGTCGCGAGGAGCAGCGCATACGGGACGAGGCGGATCGTCGACTCGGGGGGGCAGAGGCGCAGCGGCAAGAGCCGCAGCCGGCTGATGTCGTCTCCGCCGTGCCGCCGCCGGTCCCCGACCTCCGCGGCGCCGAGCAGAAGCTGCGGGAAGACAGCGAAGCCAGGGAGCGCTCGATGGCCGAGGCCGAGGAGCGCCTGCGCCAGATCGAGGAGCGGACCAAGGCGGCGGAAGAGCGGGCCGCGGAGGCAGAGCGCTTGAAACAGCTCCGCTCCGACGAGGAGGAGCGCCAGCGGCGTCTGCACGAGATGCAGCAGAGCGTCGCCGCGGCCGAGGAGCGCGCGCGCGAGGCGGAGCGCCGGGCGGCCGAGGCGGAGCAGGCCGTGATCCGCTCTGTACAGAGCCCGCCCGAGCCGGCTTTCCAGTCCCAGTCCCAGTCACCTTCTCCCCAACCGCCGCCGCCCGTCGCTCAGCCGCCCGAGCCCATTGCCCAACCGCCGGAGCCGGCTCCTCAGCCGCCGGCGCCGGAAGCGTTCCCGCCGCCTCCGCCGCCTCCACCACCTCCGCCCGCCCAGGCAATCCCATCGGAGCAGCCGCAGGCTCCGTTCGCCACTCCGGCCCCGACGCCGCCTCCGCCCGCGCCGTCGCAGCCGCCCGTGGCGCCGCAGCCCCCCGCCCCGGAGTCGCCGGTCGCCGCCGATGCGGCGGCGATCCCTGCCGGCGCTGGCGCAATCGACCTCAACACCGTCACCTTCGAGCAGCTGCGAGCCCAGAACCTCTCGGTCACCCAGGCGACCCGGCTGCTTGCCCATCGCGAGCGGCTCGGCGGCTTCCAGTCGGTCGACGACCTCGACCAGGTCGCCGGCTTCCCGGGTGACCTTCTCGACGACTTGAAGCGTCGCTCGACCGTCTGAATGACGGCCCCAGGCGCCGCTATGCGGCGTCCTCGATCGCTCACGTGCGGAGCACGCTCGCTCCTCGTCCTTGCCTAGCGGCGCCTGGACCTCGTCATTGCAGACGGTCCCACTCCTCTAGGAGCTTGAGCCAGACCTCGCTGCGGGTGGGATAGGCCGCGATCGCGTGGCGCAGGCGCGTCAGCGGGACCTCGCCGACGATCGCCACGGTCGCGGCCTGGAGGAAGTCGGCGGTCTCGAAGCCGGTGAAGGTGGCGCCGACGATCGTCTGGCGGGCCTGGTCGACGACCAGCCGCGAGGTGCCACCGGTGTTCTTGCCCTGGAAGCTGGCGCCGGCGGATCCGTCGGTGGGGGCGTCGACGGCGACCGCGTCGATCCCCGCCTCGCGCGCCTGCGCGAGGGTCTGGCCGACCGCGGCGACCTGGGGATCGGTGAAGGTGACCCGCGGCGAGCCGATTCCCTCGGCGATCGCCTCGACCTCGCGCCCCAGCAGGTTCTCCGCCGCGACCCAGGCCTGGTACTTGCCCATGTGGGTGAAGAGGGCGCGGCCGTTGACGTCGCCGATCGCGTAGAGCCACTCGCGGCCGCCGACCCGGAGCCGGTCGTCGGTCGCCAGGAAGCCGTGTTCGTCGGGCTCGACGCCGGCCGAGTCGAGGTCGAGGCCACGAGTGTTGGGGACGCGCCCGACCGCGATCAGGATCTCGGCTCCCTCGACCCGGCCGCCGTCGCTGAGCGTGGCGAGGACGCCGGGCCCGCCGGCCTCGATCCGCTCGGCCTGGACGCCGGTGTGGACCGCGACCCCGAAGTTGTCGCGAAGGGAGTCGGCCACTTCTTCGCCGGCGAACGCCTCCTCGCGGGAGAGCAGGTGCCCGTTGCCCTCGACCAGGGCGACCCGGGTGCCGAGCGAGGACCAGGCCTGCGAGAGCTCGCTGCCGACCGGCCCGCCGCCGAGCACGATCATGCTCTCCGGGACCCGCTTGGCGGTCGTCCCCTGGCGGTTGTTCCAGGCCTCGACGGCGTCGAGGCCGTCGATCGGCGGCATCGACGCGCCGCTGCCGGTGGCGACGACGATCGCCTTGCCGGCGCTGAGGACGTCGTCGCCGACCGCGAGCCGGCGCTCGCCCGCGAAGCGCGCCTCGCCGCGGAAGAGGTCGATCTCCCGTTCTTCGAGCCAGGGCAGTTGAACCGAGTCGTCGAGGTCGTGGATCACCTCGTCGCGACGGTCGAGGACGGCCTGGGCGTCGAGCTCGCCGGTCACCGCCTGGGCGACGCCGGGGATACGCCGCGTCTCCGCCAGCACGTCGGCCGGCCGCAGCAGCGCCTTCGAGGGCATGCAGGCGTAATAGGAGCATTCGCCGCCGATCAGGTGCCGCTCGACGATCGCCACCTTCATGCCGCCGTCGGCGAGGCGACCGGCGCAAACCTCGCCCGCGGGACCGGCTCCGAGCACGATCGCGTCGTATGCACGCTCACTCACGGGGTCACCATCCCCGACACCGTACCCTGGGCCAGTACAATTTTAAGCGCAGTCAGCACGGGGGCGACAGGCTTCGACGTGGTCGACTCGTGCGAAAGGTTGCAGGTCGAGGTTGTCGGAGGCCTCGTTAAACACCGGCAAAAACCAATACGTGCGGACCATGAGTTCGCCCTCGCCGCTTAGCTAGAAACTAAGCGCTGTGAGAGTCGGTCCTCCCGCGCCCGCCGGGAGGGCAGCCGGCTTCAAAATGCGGGCTCACCCAGGCGGATCGCCCCGTCCGCCAGGGGAAATTTCAGAGGGCTGTGTCTCCCGTAGTGCCCGCCGGCGCGGACCCCGGGAGACGAGAACCAAGCGCCGGCTAAACCTGTAGACACCCTCGCACCGCTTCCGCGGATCCGAGTTCGAATCTCGGCGCCTCCATGGAAACCGCTCGCCTAGCCCTCCGGGGCCGGGCGAGCGGCGAGCCAGGACAGCACCGCGGCGGCGTCGCGGTCGGGAGGGAAGACGGGATAGAAAGCCTTGACGATCATTCCCGCCTCGGCGACCAACGTCAGTCGCCGGTAGAGCTTCATCCCGCCCGCCTCGAAGGTCGGTAGGCCCAGCGCCGCGGCGAGCTGGAGGCCGGAATCGCTGAGCAGGGGGAAGGGGATGTGCTCGCGCCGGGAGAACTCGAGCTGCTCGGCCGGGCTCTGGGCGCTGACGCCGGCGATGGCGGCCCCGAGCCGCTCGAACTCGGCCAGGCTGTCGCGGTAGGCGCAGCTCTGTGGCGTGCAGCCGCGGGCGCCGGGGATATCGTCCCAGCCGGCAGGGGAAGGCTCGCCAGGGGTGCCGGTGCGGGGATAGATGTAGGCGACCAGACGGCCCGCGGCGAGCTCCGCCAGGTCGGCGCTGCCGCCGGCGTTCGACGGCAGGTCCAGGGAGGGGACCGCCAGGCCATCGAGATGGTCGGCCGCGCCGTCGTCTTCGGGAACGGGAAGGTTCGGCGGCAGGGCCATGAAATCGGCGCTCATCAGGCGTGTCTGAGCTTACCCGCCCTATACGGGGGTTAACCTCAGGCACGCCTGCGGTGGGTTCGTTCCCGGCGCGGCTATCGTCCCCGGCATGGAGCGCTACGTCGCCTTTCTGCGCGGGATGAACCTCGGCAAGCGGCGGATCAAGAACGAGGAGCTGCGGGCGGAGTTCGAGGCCCTGGGCTTCGAGGAGGTCGCCACCTTCCGCGCCAGCGGCAACGTGATCTTCGGCGCGCCGAAGCAGAGCGAGAGCGCGCTGACGAAGATGATCGAAGCGGGCCTGGGCGACGCGCTCGGCTACGAAGTGCCGGTTTTCCTCCGCAGCTGCGCGGAGGTCGCGGCGATCGCCGCGCAGGAGCCTTTCGACGCCAAGGCCGTCGCCGCCTCGAAGGGCAAGCTCCAGGTCACCATGCTGGCGAAGAAACCCGCTGCGGCGGCGAGCAAGAAGGTGCTGGCGTTGGCGACCGACGAGGACAGCCTGGCGATCGTCGCACGGGAGCTGTTTTGGCTGCCCAGCGGCGGCACCCTCGAGTCTGAGCTCGACCTCGAGGCGATCGATCGGGCCCTGGGCAAGGGCACGCAGCGAACCATGGGCACGATCGAGCAGATCGCCGCCAAGGTTGAGCAGTTGTAGTCGCCATAGCCACCACAACTGCTCAAGTTCGATCGGGCGACAACTTGTCGGAGCGCGGCAGAGCGGCGAGCTCGATGTCGCGGCTGACGGCGCCGATCTCGTCGGGAAGCTCGGCCAGCTGGACGTTGGCGACGAACTCCAGCCGCTGACCGAGCGGCCGGAAGAAGTTGTCGTAGTGGGTGGGCACGACCGCCCGCGGTTCGAGTCGCGGCAGGATCCGCTGCCAGTAGTCGGCGGTGAAGCCACGGCCGGCGACCCCGGCGAGGAAGACGTCGACGCCACGCTCGCGGACCGCCTCGTCGACGAGGTTGGCGCTGCCCTGGTGGTAGAAGCGGATACCCGCCACCGCGATCGAGATTCCCCAGACCTGGCCGCAGCGGTAGGCGCCGGGAGAGAGCGAGTCGAGGTGCTCGCAGGTCAGTTCGCCGTCGTAGGGGACGGCGAGGCCGAGCAGCAGCTTGGAGTGGGCGCTGGGGGTGAAGGAGACCTCGAACGGACCCAGCTCGTAGGTTCGGTAGGGCTCGACCTCGACCGCCCGCGCGGCGAGGCCGTGCAGCGCCATCAGGTTGAGCAGCGACTCCGAGCCGTAGGCCTTGCAGTCGAACCGCCTGGCGATCGCCGGCGCGTCGACGGCGTGGTCGAAGTGGGTGTGGCCGACGAGCACGCCGACGGTCTCGCCGGGGGCGCTGACGAAGCGGTCGAGTGCCGCCGGATCTGGCAGCGTCGGTCGCCTGCGCAGCAGGTCCCGGAAGGGGACCCGCGAGAGGTAAGGATCAACGAAGAGCGTCCTGCCCTCGTAGCTGAGCCGGTAGCCGGAGACGCCGAGCCACTCGACCTCGAGCCCAGCCGGGAGCTCGAGCGGCCGTGCCTCGAGCTCGGCCAGCGCCTGGGTATCGGCGCGCTCGGAGGCGCGCCGCGTCGCCCGTGCCTTCGCCAGCTCGCCGAGGTGTCGCAGCGGCCCTGCCATGGGGAGAGGTTACGCGGGATCGGCGGTTCTCTAAGTTGGTTTGACCATGGCGATCGCGACCGCAACCTCGCTCGACGTCCACGTTGGCGGCAAGCTGCTTTTCGAGGACGTCTCCTTCAAGCTAGAGCCGCGCGAGCGGATGACCCTCTCCGGCCGCAACGGCGCGGGCAAGTCGACCCTGCTGCGGGTCCTCTCCGGCGAGCTCGCGCCCGACTCCGGCTCGCTGGCGATTCACCGCGGTGCCCGGGTCGCTCTGCACGACCAGCGGCCCCCGCGCGACTCGACCGCCACCCTCGGCGACTACGTCTTCTCCGGCCGCACCGACATGCTCGAGACCGAGGCCGAGCTGGAGCGCTTGGAGGGGCAGATGTCGGGCGGGACCGACGAGGAGACGATGGCCGCCTACGCGGCGGCTCAGCACCGGCTCGAAGCAGGCGGCGGCTACCGCTGGCGCGACCGGGTGCTGGAAGTGCTGCGCGGGCTCGGCTTCGACGCCGCGCAGGGCGAGCGCCAGCTCTCGACCTTCTCCGGCGGCGAGCTGACCAGGGCTTCGCTGGCCCGGGCGCTGGCGACCAAGCCGGACCTGCTGCTGCTCGACGAGCCCACCAACCATCTCGACATTCCCTCGCTGGAGTGGCTGGAGGGCTACCTGGTCGAGCTCGACGCCGCCGTCGTCCTCGTCGCCCACGACCGCTGGTTCCTGGAGGCGGTAGGGACTTCGGTGCTGGAGCTTGAGGCTCAGCGCGCCCGCTTCTTCGCCGGGCCCTGGCACGCCTGGCGCCAGGAGCAGGCGGCGCGCCAGATCGCCCTCGGCAAGGCGATAGACCGCCAGCAGGCCGAGATCGAGCGGATGGAGCGCTTCGTCGAGCGTTTCCGCTACAAGGCGACCAAGGCCAAACAGGCGCAGTCGCGACTAAAGCAAATCGACAAGGTGAAGAAAGGCGGACCGCGGGCCGAACGCCGCGACACGCGCAAGCTGCGCTTCTCCTTCAAACCGCCGGAGCGACCCGGGCGGGTGGTGCTGAAACTCGTCAACGGGAAGATCGAGGTCCCGGGCCGGACGCTCCTCGACGATGCCCAGCTCGAAGTCGAACGCGGCGAGCACGTGGTCCTGGTCGGCGCCAACGGCAGCGGCAAGACGACCTTGATCGAAACCCTGGCGGGCCGCCGCGAGCCGGCTTCGGGCAGTGTCCGCAACGGCCACAACGTCCGGCTCGGCTACCTCTCTCAGCACGCCGATACGGCGGCGGGGGAGGGAACCGTGCTCGACGCGGCCCAGCGCGAGACCGGCCTCACCGGCCCCAAGGCGCGGGCGCTGCTGGGTGGCTTCCTCTTCTCCGGCGCCGATGCCGAGAAGCAGCTCGGCGACATCTCCGGCGGCGAGCAGCGTCGGCTCTCGCTGGCGATCCTGGTCGCCTCCGGCGCCAACGTCCTGATCCTCGACGAGCCCACCAACCACCTCGACATCGAGAGCCGCGAGGCGCTGGAGGACGCGCTGACGGAGTTCGAGGGGGCCGTCGTCCTGATCTCCCACGATCGCGCTCTGCTCGAGGCGGTGGGCACGCGCACGGTCGTCTGCGAGGACGGCGCGCTGACCAGCCACGACAGCGGCTGGGCCGAGTACCAGCGCCGTCGCGACGAGCGCGAAGCGAAGGCGACCGCGGCGGCGAAGCCGGCAGCCGCGAACGGAGGCAGGAAGTACAGCGCCACCAAGCCGGCCGAGAAGGCGGCGAAGAAGGCGGCGAAGCTGGAGCAGCGGATCGAGCGCGCCGAAGTTGAGCTGCGCGCGGTCGAGGAGGAGCTCGCCGATCCCGCTGCCTGGTCCAGCCCCGGCCGCAGCAGCGAGGCCCAAGCGCGCCACGCGGAGGCCAAGCGCAACGTTGAGGAGCTGCTAGAGAAGTGGGAGAAAGCCGCCGAGTCCGTCTGACACGGCGCATGCCGGCGTCCTCAGTCGCTCACGTGCGGAGCATGCTCCGCTCCCTGCCTCCTTGGCCTGCTTGGTCAGACGGACTCAGCGGATGCTTTAGGACCACTCGGGCGCCCTTCGCAGGGACCAGGGTGATATTTCGGATCTTCACCTTTTCCGGCGTCGGATCGGCGGCGCGCAGGTCGGCTCGCTCGACGAACTCGCGCAGGATCGTCCGCATCTCGTATTCGGCGAAGGCGGCACCGATGCAGCGGCGGACGCCGCCGCCGAAGGGGATCCAGGCGTAGTTGTCGACCTTGGTCTCGAGGAAGCGCTCGGGGCGGAAGGTCTCCGGCTCGGGGAAGGCGTCCTCGCGGTAGTGGAGGGCGGCGATCGCCGCCAGCACGAAGGTCCCCGCCGGCAGCGTGTGGCCGCCGATCGTCGCCGGCGCCGTCAGCTTGCGGCCGACGTCGACGAGCACCGGGCGCGAGCGCAGCGTCTCTTTGACCGTGGCGTCGAGGTAGTCCTCCTCACCGGCGGCGAGCGAGGCGCGCAGGCCGGCCAGTACGTCGGGGTTGTGGGTGAGGCGCTCGACCGCCCAGGCAAGCCCGGTAGCGGTGGTCTCGTGGCCGGCGCCGAGCACCGTCACCAGCTCGTCGCGCAGTTCGCGGTCGCTCATCGGCCTGCCCTCCTCGTCGCGGGCGCCGAGCAGCAGCGAGAGGACGTCGTCGCGCTCCTCGCTCTCCGTCTCGGCCCGGCGCAGGGCGATCTCCTCGTAGATGAAGGCGTCGAGGGCCTGGCGCGAGCGCAGGAAACGGCCCCAGGGGCTGAGCCGGCCGAGGTCGCGCCGCAGGGGAGGGACGGAGGCGACCAGGCCGACCCGGCGGGCGAACTCGTCGATCAGTCCCTCGAAGCGCGCCAGCCTGTCCTCGTCGTGGACACCGAAGACGGCGCGCATGATCACCGCCAGGGTGATCCGCTGCGTGTGGGGACGGATCGCGAAGGGCACGCCGACCGGCCAGCTCCCCATCTCGCGGCGGGTGATCTCGAGGATCAGCTCGCCGTAGCGCCGCACCCGCTCGCCGTGAAAGGGCGGCAGCAGCAGCTTGCGCTGGCGCAGGTGCGGGGCGTCGTCGAGAGTCAGCACCGAGTTCGGGCCCAGGGCCGGCTCGAGCACGGTGGCGTTCGCCTCGCCGGCGTGAAAGACGGCGGGGTCGCCGGTGAAGAGCGCTTTCACCAGCTCCGGCGCGGCGACGTAGACGATGCGCCCGAAGTAGGGGAAGCGGACGCTGTAGAGGTCCCCGAAGCGGCGCTGCTGTGCGCCGAGGAAGCCGAGCGGGTCGCGCGCGTAGTTCACCAACTGCACGGTCGCGGGGGCGCGTGAGCCCGGGATCATCAGAAGACGACCGTGCGCTCGCCGTCGAGCAGGACGCGGTCGTCGAGGTGGGCGACCACGGCCCGGGCGAGGACCAGGCGCTCGATGTCGCGGCCGATTCGGACCAGATCCCCGACCTCGTCGCGGTGGCTGACCCTGGTCACGTCCTGGTCGATGATCGGGCCGGCATCGAGCTCGGGCGTGACGTAGTGGGCGGTGGCGCCGATCAGCTTGACCCCGCGCTCGTGCGCCCTGAGGTAGGGATCGGCGCCGACGAAGGCGGGCAGGAAGCTGTGGTGGATGTTGATCGCCGGCGCTTCCAGGGCGGCGAGGAAGTCCGCCGAGAGGATCTGCATGTAGCGGGCGAGGACCAGCAGGTCGACCTCGCCGAGTAGCTCCAGCGTCCGCCGCTCCGCCGCCTCGCGCGAGCCCGTCTCGATCGGCACGTGGTGGAAGGGCACCCCGACCGCGGCCACCTGCTCGGCGTGGTCGGGGTGGTTGGAGAGGACCGCGACCAGCTCGCCCCCGAGCTCGTTGTTGCGCCAGCGCCAGAGCAGGTCGGAGAGGCAGTGGTCTTCGCGCGAGACCATGATCGCCACCCGCTTGCGCCGGCTCGACTCGGCGAAGCGGTAGTCCATCTCGTGGGGCCGGGCGATCTCCTGCTCGAAGAGCCGATGCACCTCGTCGCGCTGCTCCGGTGGCACCGGGTCGAAGACCATCCGCATGAAGAACCGGCCCTCGGCGGTCGAGTGCTGGTCGGCGTCGACGATGTTGAGCCCGGCGGCGGCGAGGAAGCCGCTGACGGTCGCGATCAGCCCCGGACGGTCCGGGCAGGCGAGCAGCAGACGTGAGGTCGCGGGCGTGGCGATCCGCCGATCATCGCGCAAGATCTTCCTCAACGCGGGGGAGGGGACTGCTGCCGTTCGTGCCTGAGCTTGTGCGAACTGCCTCTAAGCAAGGACATTGTGTGCTCGCGATCACACATGAGCGCCGCAAATACCGCAACGGTCCCGCGCTTGCTCATAAAACGCACACATATAGCCCCTGTCCTCCTCCTCACCCTCGCCACCCCCGCGGCCGCCCTTGCCGCCTCCGGCTCCGGCGACTCCACCGGGCCGAGCGTCGGCAACGCCAAGGTCGCCCAGATCGCCCCCCTCCAGCGCCCAATCGACCGCTTCCAGCACCTGCTCCACTCGACCGTCAAGCAGATCCGCACCGAACACCGCGCCGCGATCCGCGAGCAGCGCCAAGAACTCTTCGCCTCCCTCCCCGGCGGCGTCAGCATCGAGACCCTGGAATCGATCGCCGCCTGCGAGTCCGGCAGCGATCCCACCGCCGTCTCCTCCGACGGCAGCTATCGCGGCAAATACCAATTCGACTACGGCACCTGGGAATCCATGGGCGGCTCCGGCGACCCAGCCTCAGCCCCCGAGCCCGAGCAGGACTACCGAGCGGCGCTGTTGTACTCCCAGTCCGGCTCCAGCCCCTGGCCCATCTGCGGCTGAGCCGGGACGGAGGGGTCGGGTGCCCCTCCCACAAGCGGCGTCTTCTTTTTCGCACAGATCCCTCAGCGAGAGACGCCCACTTAAAGGCGAAAAACCCAGCGCCGTGGGAGGGGCACCCGACCCCTCCCTGCGCTCACAGTAGAGAGGGGCACCCGATCCCTCCCCTACGATCGCCCCAATGACGGACCCAGTCCCCACGCCCGACCCAAAGGGACCGACCCGCAAACCCCCCAAAGAGGCAATCGCCGAAGCCAAGGTCCGCGCCCCCAGCCGCGGCAACCGCAAGCTCGAGGGCTTCCTCGAGGCCGTCAACGGCGACGACCAGGTGCGCGCCTGGTGGTACATGGCCCAGGTCCACGCCGAGCGCCTCGGCATGTCCGACCACTCCTGGGTCCACATGCAGATCGTCCTCAACATCGCCCTGCGGCTGCTGCGCCTGCTGGTCAAGGCCGGGGTCGAGCCGGCGATGGTCGCCGACCACGGGATGCGCGATCGCGACGCCGAGGTCGTCGTCGCCGGTGGCGCCCTGCTGCACGACGTCGGCATGTCGATCCACCGCGCCGACCACGAGGAGTACTCGCTGTTCCTCGCCAGCGACGCCCTCGAGCGGCTGCTGGCCGGGTCCTACCGCGAGCCGGAGCGCACGATCGTCGCCGCGGAGATTCTCCACGCGATCATCGGCCACCGCCGGCGCGGCGAGCCCTACACGGTCGAGGCCGGCGTCGTCCGCGTCGCCGACGCCCTCGACATGGCCCAGGGCCGCACCCGGATCCCGCTCGAGGCGGGGCACGAGGGGATCCACTCGATCTCCGCCGCCGCGATCGACGAGGTGCGGATCGAGGCGGGGGAGGAGCGGCCGGTGCGGATCGAGATCGAGCTCAACAACTCGGCCGGCATCTTCCAGGTCGACGACCTGCTGGCGACGAAGATCCGCGGCACCCCGCTGGAGGGGCGGGTCGAAGTCGTGGCGAAGATCGAGGGCGAGAGCGAGAAACGGCTCTTAAGCGGGTTCCGACTCAGCTGAAGCGCTGCAAATCCGTTCGGCGGCGTTCCTTGCGCTTCTCCAGCCTGCCCTGGATCAGCGACATCACAATCGGGATCAGCGCGAAGAAAGCGATCACGCCGAAGCAGAAGAAGGTGACCGTCTTGTCGGTGGTCGGGCCGGCCAGGCCGACGCCGTTCTCGGCCATCGCCGCGGGCGCCAGGACCAGCAGTAGGGCCAGGGCCGAAGCGAGGGCTGTGAAGGTGCGCTTCACGGGCGGGAATCTAGCGCACCGGGGGGCGACCATAGGATGCGCCGATGAGCACCCTGGAAGCCCTCGTCCTCGGCCTGGTGCAGGGGCTGACCGAGTTCCTGCCGATCTCCTCCAGCGGGCATCTGCGGATCGTGCCGGCACTGCTGGGCTGGGAGGATCCCGGCGCCGGCTTCACCGCCGTGATCCAGCTGGGGACGATGGCGGCGGTCCTGATCTACTTCCGCGCCGACCTCTGGCGCATCGCCGCCGCCTGGCTGCGCGAGCTGCGGGTGCCGATCCGCCAGGCCAGCCAGGAGGCGAGGCTGGGCTGGTTCATCGTCCTCGGCACGATCCCGATCGCGATCTTCGGCTTCGTCTTCAAGGACCAGATCGAGTCGGGCGCCCGCAGCCTCTACCTGATCGGCTCGGCGCTGATCCTCTTCTCCTTCGTGATGCTGCTCGCCGAGCGGGTCGGCAGCCACCAGCGCGCTCTGACCGAGATGAACGGCCGCGACGGGCTGTTCGTCGGCATGGCCCAGGCGCTGGCGCTGATCCCCGGCGTCTCGCGCTCGGGGGCAACGATCTCCGCCGGTCTCTTCCGCAACTTCGACCGGGTCGCCGCCGCCCGCTACTCGTTCCTGCTCTCGGTGCCGGCGGTGGTCCTCAGCGGCCTCTTCGAGCTGCGCAAGGTCGGCGAAAACGGCAGCCCCTCCGCTGCGGCGACCGCGGTCGCGACGCTGGTCGCCTTCGTCAGCGGCTACGCCGCGATCGCCTGGCTGATCCGCTACCTCGGCTCCCACACGCTGGGGATCTTCGTCGTCTACCGGATCGCCTTGGGCGTGCTGGTGCTGGCCCTGACGGCGACCGGCGCGATCAGCTAGTGGCCGGGTGACGCCGCCCGCTGCAACGAGATTGCCGCAAATTGGCGGCGATCTGCCTGTGAAAATCCTGTGAACGCAGGTAATTGCGCCGTCGCGGCTGCATACAATCGTCCCATCGTCCGCCTCGCCGTCATCGACAACGACAGCGGTTTCGTCACCGTGCTCGCCAAGCGCGCCGACGCGGCCGGCTGGCAGTTGCGGCAGAGCACCGGGGCCGTGCCGCCGCGCGACCTGGTGACGATGAAGCTCAACGCCCTGCTGATCGATCCGGCGCTGCTGGGCGAGGAAAGCTGGGACTACCTCGATCGCGTCGCCTCGGTACTGCCCGATCTCGGCCTCGTGGTCTGCACGGGACAGTCGACCGTGGCCCAGCGGGTACGGGGCCTGCGGCTGGGCGTGGACGACTGGATCTCCAAGCCTTGCCACCCGGAGGAGGCGATCGCCAGGGTCGAAGCCGTCACCCGCCGCCGCCGTCAGGGTGGCCGCGAGGTAGAGGGAACGCCGATCGCCGTCGGCGAGCTGGAGATCCGGCCCGACCGCTTCCAGGCTTTCGTCGGCGAAAGCGCCCTCGACCTCACCCGGCGCGAGTTCGAGCTCCTCCACCTGCTGGCCGAGGAGCGCGGCCAGGTGCTCGAGCGCGAGACCATCTACCAGCGGGTCTGGGGCTACGCGATGGCCCACGGCGACCGCTCGGTCGACGTCTTCATCCGCAAGCTGCGCCAGAAGCTCGAGAAGCACTCGCCGAGCTGGGCCTACATCCACACCCACTTCGGGATCGGATACCGGCTCGACCCCGAACCGGCCGGCATCGTCAAGGAGGAGCTGCGCCCCGCCGAGGTCGCCGCCGAGCTTCCACCTGTCTCGCCTTCACAGGTCGTTCACAAGAGCTTTACGGCGGGATAACCGGCGCGGCGATGGTTCCCGCCACGCTCAGCGAGCATGGCTACGGGAACCGAGATCGGCGCGCCGCAGCTCGCCGCCGGGCGACTGCAGATCCGCCCGGACGAGCACGCCGCCCTGGTCGACGGCCGCCCCCTGAGCCTGACGATGCGGGAGCTGCAGCTGCTCGTCAGCCTCGCCTCGCACCCGCAGCGGATCATGACCCGCGAGGAGCTCTTCACGGCGGTCTGGGGCAGCCGGCCGCGGCGTGACGACCGCTCCGTCGACGTCTACGTCAGCCGCCTGCGCGCCAAGCTCGGCCAGGCGCTTCCGGGCCTGCATCTGATCCACACCCACAACGGCATCGGCTACCGCTTCTCGCCCGACGGCTGAGCGGATCGCCCTCCCCGATCGGCCTTTTACATCTTTTTCACATCCTCGATACAGCCAGGTAACAAGCTGCCTGGGAGCCGCTGGGAGTGTGGCCGCAGATGAACCGTCACCAACTGAAGGAGATTTGCGTGTCTAAGAGACCCCTCGGCGCCCTACTGACGGCGCTGGCTCTCACCTTTGCGGTGGCTGCCTGTGGCAGCTCGTCCGACGATTCCAGCTCGACCAGTGGCAGCGGTGGCGGAGATCTCTCCGGCTCGATCCGCATTGACGGATCCAGCACCGTGGCTCCTCTGACCGAAGCGGTCGCGGAGCAGTTCATGGCCGAGAACTCCGGCGTCCGCGTGACCGTCGGAACCTCGGGCACCGGCGGCGGCTTCGAAAAATTCTGTGCCGGTGAGACCGACATCAGCGACGCTTCGCGAGCGATCGAGCCCGAAGAGGAAGAAGCGTGCAAGAAGGACGGGGTCGGCTACCAGGACGTCCACGTCGCCACCGACGCCCTGACCGTGATGATCAACAACGAGAACCCGGTCGCCTGTCTCACCGTCGACCAGCTGGCCGACGTCTGGGGGCCCGACTCGAAGATCTCCAACTGGAATGAAATCCCCGGCCTGAAAGAGGACTTCGACGAGGAGCTGGCCCTGTTCGGTCCCGGCACCGACTCGGGCACCTTCGACTACTTCACCGAATCGATCAACGGCGAAGAGGGCGTCACCCGCAAGGACTACAACAACGTCGGCGAGGACGACAACGCCACGGTCAAAGGCGTCGAGGGCTCGCCTGGCGGCATGGGCTACGCCGGCTTCTCCTTCTACACCGAGAACGAAGGCAACCTGAAAGCGCTGGAAGTCGACAACGGCAAAGGCTGCGTGCCACCGTCGGTCGAAACCGCCCAGGACGGCTCCTACGCTCCGCTGAGCCGGCCGCTGTTCATGTACCCGAGCGAGCAGGCGCTGAAGAAGCCCGAGGTCAAAGCGTTCATCGCCTACTACCTCGAAAACGTCGGCTCGGTCGCCGAATCGCTCGGCTTCGTACCGCTGACCGAAGAACAGCTCGAAGAGTCTGAAGCCGCCGCCGAAAAAATCGGCGCCTAGGGGTTTCACCAGCTCTCGATGAGCTCAGGAAGCGCCACTACGACGGAGCCGGCGGGGGGACCACCCCGTCGGCTCCAGGCGCCGAGCAAGCGCTACGGCGAGAAGGCGATCCACGTCGCCCTCGCCTTCTGCGGCATCCTCTCCGTCGTCACCACGACGGCGATCGTGGTCTCGCTGATCGGCCCGACGATCGGCTTCTTCGAAATCGTCCCCGCCGACGAATTCTTCTTCACGGTCGACTGGACCCCCCAGTTCGAGCCACCCAGCTTCGGCGTCCTCGGGGTTGTCGCCGGAACCGTCAACGTGGCTCTCTGGGCGATGCTGTTTGCGATCCCGATCGGGCTCGGGTCGGCGATCTACCTCAGCGAGTACGCCTCGCCGCGAGTGCGCAAGACGGTGAAGCCGGCTCTCGAGGTGCTCGCCGGAATCCCCACCGTGGCGATCGGTTTCTTCGCGGTCAGCTTCATCCTGCCGGAGATCATCGTGCCGCTCTGGCCCGGTGACTTTCTCGGCGGCGCCGTCGGCAAGCCATTCATCGCGCTGGCGGCGGCGCTCGGCATCGGCCTGATGGTGGTGCCGATCATCGCCTCGATCTCCGAGGACGCAATGTCGGCCGTTCCCCGTGGCCTGCACGAGGGCGCCTACGCGCTGGGGGCTACCAAAGCCAAGGTCGCGATCCGGGTGATCTTCCCGGCGGCGCTGTCGGGCATCGTCGCCTCGATCGTGCTGGCGATCTCGCGCGCGGTGGGGGAGACGATGATCGTCGTCCTCGCCGCCGGTTCGACTCCGAACTTCACCTTGAACCCGGTCGAGTCGATCCAGGCGATGACCGCCTACATCGCGACGACCGCAACCGGCGACATCTCGACCGGGTCGGTCGACTACAAATCGGTCTTCGCCGTCGGCACCGTGCTCTTCGCGATGACGCTGGTCATGAACGTGATCAGCATCCGCCTGGTCCGTCGTTACCGCGAGGTCTACGAGTGACGCCCGTCGGCGACGTTGGCGCCCCCCGCAACCGTCTCGCGGTTGCCGGCGCCCGGGCGACGACCGCGGCGATGCTGCGCAACCAGCCCCGCGGCGACGTGATCCGCAACGCCGTCTTCGCCGGCCTCCTGTTGGCGGCGGTCGCGATTGCGCTCGCCGGCCTGATCGCCCTCTTGATCCAGGCATTCGCCAAAGGCTCCTCGGCGCTCAGCACCGACCTCTTCACGAATCCGCCCTCGACCGCCTTCCCCGACAAAGCCGGCTACCGGCCGGCGATCGTCGGCTCGCTGCAACTGATCGCCGGCGTCATCCTCTTCGTCATCCCAGTCGGCATCGGCGCCGCCCTCTACCTCGAGGAGTACGCCGACAAGTCGCGCTGGTGGAACACGCTGATCGAGGTCAACATCCAGAACCTCGCCGCCGTGCCCTCGATCATCTACGGCATCCTCGGGCTCGCCTTCATCGTCCGTGGCCCGCTCGACCTCGGCTTCATCCTCGCCGCCGGCTCGCTGACCCTGGCGCTGCTGGTGCTGCCGATGGTGATCATCGCCGCCCGCGAGGCGATCCGCGCCGTCCCCGACTCGATCCGCCAAGGGTCGCTGGCGCTTGGCGCGACCAAGTGGCAGACGATTCGTACCCAGGTTCTGCCCGCCTCGATCCCGGGGATCGCGACCGGCGTCATCCTCGCCGTCTCCCGCGCGCTCGGCGAGACCGCGCCGCTGCTGCTGGTCGGGGCGACGGTCTTCGTCACCTTCGACCCGACCCCGTTCGGCTCCGACGGTTACTCGGCGATGCCGGTGCAGATCTTCAACTACGCCCTGCGTCCCCAGGAGGAGTTCCAGGCGCTCGCGGCGGCGGGAATCATCGTGATGCTGGTCGTCCTGCTCGCAATGAACTCCTTTGCGATCTGGCTACGAAATCGTTACGAGCAAAGGTGGTAGGTGAACTACTGTGAGGAGCGAGATGACGCAGGACGATATGGCCCAGACCGGTAGGGACGCGCGTGAGGCGGCGGCGGCGCGGGCGGGCATCGCCGTGCGCCCGGACGAGTTTCAGAGACGCGATAGCGGCCGGCGCGAGAAGGTCTTCGAGCTGAAGGGCGTCGACGTCCTCTACAGCGGCGTCACCGCCGTCAAAGGGGTCTCGATGGACATCCACCGCAACGAGGTCACCGCGCTGATCGGCCCGTCGGGCTGTGGCAAGAGCACGCTGCTGCGCTGTCTCAACCGCATGAACGACCTGATTCCCACGGCGGAAGTTGAGGGTGAGCTGCTCTACCACGGCGAGGATCTCTACGGGCCGAGCGTCGACCCGGTTCAGGTTCGCAAGCTGATCGGGATGGTCTTCCAGAAACCGAACCCCTTCCCGAAGTCGATCTACGACAACGTCGCCTTCGGGCCGCGCATCCTCGGCGAAAAGGACGGGCTCGACGGGAAGGTGGAGAAGGCGCTGCGCGGGGCGGCGCTCTGGGACGAGGTCAAGGACCGGCTCCAGGACAACGCCTTCGGCCTCTCCGGCGGTCAGCAGCAGCGCCTCTGCATCGCCCGCTGCATCGCCGTCTCTCCCGACGTGATCCTGATGGACGAGCCCTGTTCGGCCCTCGATCCGATCTCGACCGGGAAGATCGAGGACCTGATGATCGAGCTCAAGGACGAGTTCTCGATCGTCATCGTCACCCACAACATGCAGCAGGCGGCGCGCGTATCCGACCGCACCGCCTTCCTGATGGTCGAGCTGGATGCGACCGAGCAGAGCCGCTGGGGGCGTCTGGTCGAGTACGACGAGACCGAGCAGATCTTCACCAACCCGGCCGACAAGCGGACCGAGGATTACGTGTCGGGGAAGGTCGGCTGATGCCGGAAGGCGTGCGGGTCCAGTACCAGGAGGAGCTGGAGCGGCTCGAGGCGAGCGCCCTCGACGGCCTCAACCTCGTTACCGCCGCCCTCGACCGGACCCTGGAGGCGGTCGAGCACCAGGACGTCGAGCTGGCCCAGATCGTCGTCGCCGACGACGATCGCATCGACGGGCGCTACCTCGAGGTGCATCAGAGCCTGATCACGCTGCTGGCGACGCAGTCGCCGGTGGCGACCGACCTGCGACTGATCTCGGCCCTGCTCCACGTGCTGAAGAACATCGAGCGGATGGGCGATCAGTGCGTGAATATCTGCAAGATGATCCCGCTGACCGGCAACGAGCCGCCGGCGGATCAGGAGATGGTGCAGATGATCCTGACGATGGGGCGGCAGTGCAAGACGCTGATCCTCCAGGCCGGGCGAGCCTTCGAAGAGCGCAGCACCGAGATGGCCCAGGATCTCGTTCGCCAGGACGACGTCGTCGACGACCTTAATCGCGAGTGCTTCCGCCTCGCCCTCGAGATCGGCGACGATGCCGACAAGCGCGAGTGGGCGATGACGATGCTGCTGGCGGCGCGGGCGATCGAGCGGATCGGCGACAACGCGGTGGACATCGGCGAGCAGGTGGCGTTCGTGGTTACGGGGTTGTTTCGGGAGTTCGAGGACGCCTCGCACCCGACGGCGTAGCGAACGCCGCGGCTTGGCGAACGCCCCGGGGAGGTAGGCCTGCGGGCGAGGTATTCGTTCTCGGCCTACCTCCCCGGGGCGCCCACGAAGCGCATGGCAGATTCGCTCGGCGGCGTGTGAGATCCGGGGGTTCTGGGAACATTCAGGCTGACCCCGCATGCTCTGCGCCGCCATAGATATCGGTTCGAACACGACTCGCGTCCTTGTGGCGGAGCCCGTCGATGGGCAGTTGAAGAAGGTGATGGAGCAGCGGGCTTATACGCGGATCAACAAAGCCCTGGGCAAGAAGGGGGAGATCCTGCCTGAGAAGGTCGAGGAGGTCTGCGAGGTGGTCGCGACCCAGGTACGGCTGGCGCAGGAGTTGGGCGCCGAGGAGATCCGCGCGGTTGCCACCGCCGCCGTGCGCGAGGCGTCCAACGGCGAGCGGGTCGCCACGGCGATCGCCGCGGCCGCCGGGGTTCCAGTCGACGTGCTCAGCGATGAGGAGGAGGGGCGACTTTCGTTCATCGGCGCCACCAAGGGCCTGGGCCACCCGGTCGAGGGCAAGATCGGCGTCGTCGACGTCGGCGGCGGTTCGACCGAGATCATCGTCGGCACCGCCGCCGGCGGGGTCGAGGAGGTGCGCTCCTGGCGGGTCGGCTCCGGCGTCCTCGCCGACGAGCTGATCGCCTCCGACCCGCCTTCGGCGGCGGAGATCCGCAAGGTTCGCGACCGCATCGACGACATCTTCGCCGGGGTCGAAGTGGAGCACCCGGCCCAGGCCGTCGCCGTCGGCGGCAGCGCCACCTCGCTGCGACGGCTGGTCGGCACCGTGCTCGAGTACGAGACTCTGGAGCGCGGGATCCGCGTCCTCTGCGGCGAACCATCCGCCGACGTGGCCCGCCGCTTCGAGCTGGACCCGGTCCGGGTCCGCATCCTCGCCACCGGGGTGCTGCTGCTGGAGAAGGTCTCCGAGCTGCTCGGCCAGCCGCTGCAGATCGGCAAGGGCGGGCTGCGCGAGGGGGTCATCCTCGACCTCCTCAACGGCAGCGCCAACGGCTCTTCGCCGGCTCGCCTCGCGGCGTAGCCGCCAGGTCACGGGAAGTTCACACGGCGGTAGCCGTCTCTTCACAAGTTTTCCCTGCTAATGGCGAATTCTGTGCGGGACAGAGGATCTAGGAGAGGGAGACACCGATGACTTCCCGAGTTGACCTGCACTGCCATTCCACCGCTTCGCAGCTTTCCCGGCTGGGGGTCCAGCGCTCGCTCGGCCTGCCCGAGTGCGCGACTCCTCCCGAGGAGGTCTACGAGTTGGCGAAGCGGCGGGGGATGGACTTCGTGACGATCACCGATCACGACACGATCGCGGGCTGCCTGGAGCTTGAGGACCGGCCCGATTGCTTCGTCTCCGAGGAGCTGACCGCCCGCTTCGCCGGCGAGCCCCAGGCGGTTCACGTCCTCTGTTACGGGATCACCCCCGGAGACCACGAGTGGCTGCAGGCACATTCCGGCGACCTCGAGGCCTGCGCCGCCTACCTGCACGAGAACGGGATCGCCTGCGCGCTCGCGCACCCCTTCTTCAACGTCGCCGCGCCGCTGACCCGGCGCCACCGTCGCCGGCTCTCGGAGCTGTTCCCGATCTGGGAGGTCCGCAACGGGTCGCGGGCCGCGGAGCTGAACATGCCGGCTGCCGTCTACGTCGACACCCACGGCGGCATCGGCATCGGCGGCTCCGACGACCACGCCGGCGTCGACATCGGCCGCACCTACACCGAGGTGCCCGCCGGTGCTCGATCGCCGGAAGAGTTTCTCGCCTATCTGCGCCGCGGCGACGCCGAAGCCGGCGGCGAGCAGGGCAGCGCCGCCAAGTGGACGCACGCCGCGATGGCGCTGGCGACGCGGGCGCTGGTCCTCGGCGGACCTTCGCTGTCGCATTTCTCTCCGGATAGCGGAGAGAAATGCGACCGCAAGGTTCAGGACGTTGCCGAGCCGAGCCCCGCCGCGGTCCTGAAGATGGCCGAACGGGTGATCCGCGAGGGCGCCGCCCGCGAGGGCAAGATCGCCGCCGACATCGGTCCCGACGACGCCCGTTGCCTGCTCGAGGCCTGGCTGAGCGGGATCAGCCTCGACCTGCGCGGGCGCGAGCTGCTCGCCTACCTGCAGGCCGACGACTTCTCCCATGCCGACCTCTACCGGCGCGCCCGCCGCTGCCACGACCGCCGTCTGCGGACCGCGGTCGAGCGGGGGACCGCGGCGGTCGCCGCCGGCGATCTGCCGAGCGCCGTCAACGGGGTCTTCGAGGCGCTGGTCCCGGCGGTTCCCTACGCGCCCTCCACGGTCTTCCTCGGCGCCGAGAAGGCCAAGCTCTCCAGTCGCGAGGGCAGGGGACGGGTGGCCCTGATCGTCGACGGGATCGGCTCGATGCACGGCGTCACCCACACGATCGAGCAGATCCGCGAGCGCGGCGTCCCCGGCTTCGACGTCGACGTGATCGGCACCGACCCCGGCGTCGACCGCCGGCTCCCGGCCGCGGCGGGGCTGGAGCTGCCCTTCTACGCGGGGATGACGCTCGGGGTGCCGGGCCTGCCGGACCTGGTCGAGGCGCTGGCCGACGGCGGCTACGACCTCGTCCACGTCACTGCTCCAGGGCCGGCGGGGGTCGCGGCGACGCTGCTGGGCCAGATCACCGGCGTGCCGCTGCTCGCCAGTTACCACACCGAGCTGGCCGCCTACGCCGGCATGCGCAGCGGCGACGGCGGCATCGAGGCGATCGCCCGGGCCGCCCTCGGCGCCTTCTACGGCGCCGCCGACGTCGTCCTCTCGCCGAGTCCCGCCGCCGATCGCTCGCTGGCCGGGCTCGGCACCGAGACGGCCCGGATCGGGCGCTGGGAGCGGGGAGTGGACACCGATCGCTTCGACCCGGCGAAGGCCGATCGCGACGGCTACCCGGGCGAGCTGAAGGTCCTCTACGCCGGCCGCATGACCCGCGAGAAGGGTGTCGAGCTGCTGGCCGAGAGCTTCCTGCGCGCCCATCGTGCCGACCCCCGCCTGCACCTGCTGTTGGCCGGCGGCGGGCCCGAGGAGGCGGAGCTGCGGGAGCGGCTCGGCGAGCACGCCACCTTCCTCGGCTGGCTCGGCGGCGAGGAGCTGGCCTGCGCCTACGCCAGCGCCGACGTCTTCCTCTTCGCCAGCAGCACCGACACCTACGGCCAGGTGATCCTCGAGGCGGCGGCCAGCGGCCTGCCGGTGGTCGCGGTTGCCGAGGGGGGTCCGGCCGCCCTCGTCGAGAACCGCCACACCGGCCTGCTCTGCCGGCCCGACCCCGACCACCTGGCGGGCGCCCTGCTCCAGCTCGCCTCCTCGCCGCCGCTGCGCCGCCAGCTCGGCGCCGCCGGCGCCCAAGCCGCCCGCGAGCGTTCCTGGGAGCGCGCGATGGGCCAGCTCGCCGCCGGCTACCGGCGGGCGCTGGATGCCCAGCCGGCGGCGGTTCCCCGGACACTCACCAAAGTCGCCTGACCACGCCTATGGAGCTTGTCACCCAGGGGGTTACAAACTCCATATGGAGTCATGGGTCGAGTCGGTGACGCCTCAGTACGATGGATCGATCGACGATCCCGCTCTCTACTTCAACCGCGAGCTCTCCTGGCTCGACTTCAACCAGCGGGTGCTCGAACTGGCCGAGGATCCCGAGGTGCCGCTGCTGGAGCGCCTCCGCTTCTGCGGTATCTACGCCTCCAACCTCGACGAGTTCTTCATGGTCCGGGTCGCCGGCATCTTCGACCAGCTCGACGCCGGGATCGACGCCCGCGGGCCCGACGGTCTCGCGCCCGGCGAGCTGATCGACGCGATCCAGGCCCGCACCCTGGAGCTGGACCGCCGCCTGCACTCCTGCTTCGGCGGCGTCCTGCGCCCGGCGCTGGAGCGGGAGGGGATCAGGATCGTCACCCTCGCCAGCGCCGACGAGGAGGAGCGGCGGGAGATCGACGCCCGCTTCCACGAGCAGGTCTTCCCGGCGCTGACGCCACTGGTGATCGGCCTCGGCCGGCCCTTCCCCTACATCTCCAACCTCTCACTCAGCCTCGGCGTGCTGCTGCGCGACCCCGAGAGCGGCTCCGAGATCATCGCCCGCGTCAAGGTCCCGAAGGAGCTGCTGGGGCGCTTCCTGCCACTGGGCAAGGACGGCAAGTCCTTCGTGCCGCTGGAGGAGGCGATCGCCGCCAACCTCGACCTGCTCTTTCCCGGCATCGAGGTGATCGACCACGGCTACTTCCGGGTCACCCGCGACGCTGACTTCACCGTCTCCGACGAGGCCGACGACCTGCTGCAGGCGGTCCAGGACGAGCTGCGCCGGCGCCGTTTCGGCGAGGTCGTGCGGCTGGAGGTCGCCGCCGGCATGAACGCCAAGCTGCGCGAGCAGCTGATCGACGCGCTGCGGCTCGAAGACCGCGAGGTCTACGACGTCGATGGGCTGATCGATCTCGGCGACCTCAACGACATCGCCGACGTCCCCGGCCACGCCGAGCTGCGCTACGCGCCTTGGTCGCCGGTGACGCAGCCGCGGCTGCAGGGCGAAGACGGCGAGCCGGTTGACATGTTCGCCGAGATCCGCCGCCGCGACCTGCTCGTCCACCATCCATATGACTCGTTCGCCAGCTCGGTCGAGCGCTTCGTCGAGCAGGCGGTCGAAGACCCCGACGTGCTGGCGATCAAGCACACCGTCTACCGCACCAGCGACGACTCGCCGCTGGTGCCGTCGTTGATCCGCGCCTCCGAACGCGGCAAGCAGGCGGTCTGCATGGTCGAGCTGAAAGCCCGCTTCGACGAGGAGGCCAACATCCACTGGGCGAAGTCGCTGGAGGAGGCCGGCGTCCACGTCGTCTACGGCATCCCCGGCCTCAAGACCCACGTCAAGGCGATCATGGTCGCCCGCCGCGAGGGCGAGCGGGTGCGCGAGTACGTCCACATCGGCACCGGCAACTACCACCCGAAGACGGCCCGTCTCTACACCGACTTCGGCCTCTTTACCGCCGACCCCGACATCGGTGCCGACGTCGCCGAGATGTTTAACTTCCTCACCGGCTACGGCCGGCCCGCCGAGTACCGCAAGGTGCTGGTCTCGCCGACGACGATGCGCGACCGGATCGTCGAGGAGATCGAGCTCACCGCCGCCGCCCAGAAGGCCGGCGAAGAGGCGCGGATCGCGCTGAAGATGAACTCGCTGGTCGACGCCGGCTGCATCAAGGCCCTCTACGAGGCCTCGCAGGCGGGGGTGCGCGTCGACCTCAACGTGCGCGGCATCTGCTGTCTGCGGCCGGGGGTGGCGGGGGTCTCGGAGAACATCCGGGTCGTCTCGGTCGTCGGCCGCTTCCTCGAGCACTCGCGCGTCTACAGCTTCCAGCGCGGCGACGAGACCAGGGTGCTGACCGGCTCCGCCGACCTGATGCCGCGCAACCTCGACAGCCGCGTCGAGCTGGTCGCGCCGGTCGAGGATCCGGAGCTGCGGGCGGAGCTGCTCGACGTCCTCGAGCGCTGCTTCGCCGACGACGTCAACGCCTGGGAGCTCGATGCCGACGGGCGCTGGACCCGGATCGAGACGCCCGCGGAGGGCCGCCGCGGCGTCCAGGAGGAGCTGCGCGAACGCTACGCCGCCCGCGCCGCCGAGCAGCTCGCCGCCGCCACCGGCTGACGCACCTCCAAGGCGCCCCCGGCGCCACTAGGATGCGGCCCTTGGCTCGCTTCTCGCTCCTCCCTCGCGATCGCACCTTCTTCGACCTCTTTATCGAGGCCGGACAGAACAGCGTGCACGCGGCGACGCTGCTGGACCGGATGATGCGCAAGTGGCCGGAGGAGGCCGGGATCTCACGCGAGATCCTCAAGGCCGAGCAGGAGGGGGACCGGATCACCCACGACATCATCAAACGGCTCAATACGACCTTTGTGACGCCGATCGACCGCGAGGACATCTACGGCCTGGCGACGCAGATGGACGACATCGTCGACTTCGCCGAGGAGGCCGCCGACTTCCTCGGCCTCTACAAGATCGAGGCGCCGATGGAGCAGGCGACAGCGCTGACCAAGGTTTTGGTCGCCTCCTGCGAGCAGCTGGCGATGGGGCTCGAGCATCTGCGCGACTTCAAGGATCTCGACAAATACTGGATCGAGATCCACCGGCTCGAGAACGAGGGCGACCGGATCTCCCGCGACGCCGTCGCCTCGCTCTTCTCCAACGGGATCGACCCGATGATCGTGATCCGCTGGAAGGACATGTTCGCGGTGCTGGAGAACGCGATCGACGCGACCGAGACCGCTGCCCAGATACTTGAGGGAATCGTCATCAAGAACTCGTGATGCCCGTCATCAATGTCTTCTGACGTCATCCTCGTCATCGTCGTCGGCACGGCGCTGGCATTCGACTTCACCAACGGCTTCCACGACACCGCCAACGTCGTCGCCACCTCGATCTCGACCGGGGCGGCGCGGCCGCAGGTGGCGATCGCGATGGCGTCGCTGCTCAACTTCGCCGGCGCCTTCATCTCGATCTCGGTTGCCGCCACCGTCGCCAACGACGTCGTCAACGCCGACGTGATTACGCCGACGATCGTCTTCGCCGGGCTGATCGGGGCGATCGCCTGGAACCTGATCACCTGGTCCGTAGGCCTGCCGTCGAGCTCCTCCCACGCGCTGATCGGCGGCGTCGTCGGCTCCGCCGTCGCCGCCGTCGGGTTCGACGCGGTGATCGCCGAAGGCCTGGTCGGCAAGGTCCTGATCCCGGCGCTGATCGCGCCGGTGCTCGCCTTCACCGTCGCCGGGCTCTCGATCGGGCTGATCTACCGGGTGGTGGGAAAGCAGCGGCCCGGCACCGTGACCCGCGGCTTCAAATACGGGCAGGTCGTCTCCGGCGGCCTGCTGGCGCTGGCCCACGGCACCAACGACGCCCAGAAGACGATGGGCATCATCACCTTGGCCCTGATCGCCAACGGCACCCTCGCCGCCGGGGCCAACCCACCGTTCTGGGTGATCGCCTCGGCGGCGGCCGCGATCGCGGCCGGCACCTACAGCGGCGGCTGGCGGATCATCAAAACCACCGGCACCCGGATCATCAAGATGGACGCCGCCCAGGGCTTCTCCTCCCAGGGAGCCGGCTCGGCGGTGATCCTCGCCTCGACCCACTTCGGCTTCCCGCTCTCGACCACCCACGTGATCAACGGCGGCATCATGGGCGCCGGCGCCGCCAAGCGCTTCTCGGCCGTGCGCTGGGGGGTGGCGGGCAACATCGTCACCGCCTGGCTGCTGACCCTGCCGGCGGCGGCGGCGATCGGCGCGCTCACCTACGGCGTGACCCGGATCTTCGGTACCGGCGCCCTGGGGCCGGTCGTCGTCACCCTGGCCTCGCTGTCGCTGATAGTCGTCCTCTTCGCGCGCCGGGCCGAGCGCGGCGCGCCGGTCCCTGCCTCGAGCGGATGATCGCGACCCTGGTCGAAGGCAAGGAGCTGCTGGAGGCCGTCGTTGCCTCGGTCGTCGCCGGGGTGGGGGTGACCTTCGTCTTCTCGATCGCGATCTGGGGCGCGGCCCGCTTTGTCGACCTCAGCCGCGGCGAGCGCCCCCTGGCCGCCGCCGCTGCCGCGTTCACGGCCGCCCTCGCCCTGCTGGCCACCGCGGCCGCGGTCGTCGTCGGCATCATCGCGATGACCAGCAAGTAGTCCGGCGTACACTTGGATCCGTGCGCACC
The DNA here is from genome assembly GCA_963717495.1 of uncultured Solirubrobacterales bacterium. Lineage (GTDB taxonomy): Bacteria > Actinomycetota > Thermoleophilia > Solirubrobacterales > 70-9 > VAYN01. The sequence continues at coordinate 304,870 of OY970339.1, forward strand.
GCTCGCAACGTCGCGATCGTCATGCTGCTGGCGCTCGGCGTCGCCTTCGCCCCTGGCGGCGGCAACTTCGTCGACGCCGTCTTCACGGCGCTGACGATGGGCTTCCTGGCCGGGATCGCCTGGATGCTCTACACGCTGAGCCGCCAGAACCAGCTGACCCTGGCGACCCTCAGCGACCGCCGCCGGGCGATCTTTTACGCCGCCTTCGGCATGATCGCCCTGCTCATCGCCGGCACCGACAAGCTCTTCGCCAGCGGCGGCGGCACCCTGCTCTGGATCCTCCTGCTCGGCGCCTCGGTGGCGGCGATCTGGCGGATCTGGATCGAGGCCAACACCTACTAACTAGAGGTCCCTCCTCGGTAGTGCAGCTCTGACGGAGTCGTGAGTTCCTGCGCGTAACGCGTGCGCGCTTGCCTGGGACCGTGGGCCGGTGCCGTCGAGGACCGTCAGCAGCGCAGGCCACAGGGAGGAGGGGACCGCGTCGGTCGAGCTGGTCGCCGTGGTTCCCTTCCTGCTGCTGGCGGTCCTGGTGGCCGTCCAGATCGCCCTCGCCGGCCAGGCTCTCTGGTCGGCGAGCGTTGCCGCTCGCGCTGGGGCACGGGCGGCTCTGGTCGGGGGCGACGCGGCGGCGGCGGCGCGACGGACGCTGCCGCCGCCGCTGCGGGAGGGCGCCGAGGTCGAGGGCTCAAACGAGGTTTCCGTGCGAGTGCCGGTGCCGCGTCTCTTCCCGGGGCTGCCGCGGGTGATGGTGGGAGCGGGGTCGAGCCTGGAGCCGGGAGATGGCTGACTCGCGCGGCCAAGCGTCGGTCGAGCTTGTCGCCGCATTGCCGACGCTGCTGCTGGCGGCGCTGGTTGCCCTGCAGATACTCGCCGCCGGCTACGCGCTCACGCTCGCCGACGGGGCCGCCGAGGCCGGTGCGTTGGCGCTGGCGTCCGGGGGATCGGCCGCGGACGCGGCTCGCCGCGCCCTGCCGGGCTGGGCGCGCGACGATGTCGTCGTCGCGGTCGAGGGCGGGACGGTGAGCGTGCGCCTGCTGCCGCCCGCGCCGCTTTCCTCGATCGCCCGTCGCCTCGCCGTCACCAGCTCGGCCAGCGCGAGGCCGGCGCCGTGAGCGCAGATCCGACTGCCGACGCGCCGACCGTTCTGGTCACCGCGGTGGGCGCTGCCGAGGGTTCGCGCGGAGCCGCCGCCGCTCTCGCCTGCGCCGGCGCCGACGTCGATCGCGCGACCCTGCTCGTCGACGTCGGGGGTAGGCCGCCGCGCCCGACTCTGCTCGCCTCCACCGCGGCGCAGCGGCTGGAGGAGCGACTGGTCGCGCATCTGCCGCAGGCGCGGGTGGCGGCCCGGGGGCAGGTTTGCCATCTGGCGGTGGCGGCCGACCCGGAGGGACTGACCGCCGCCGCCGCGGCGGTCACCGTCGGTCGTGGGGCTCTGGTGGCTCTCCATCTGCCGCCGGCGCTGCTGCGTTCGTTCCTGGACCGGCGGCTCGGTCCGCGGCCGTCCGGCGTCCTGCTGCGAGCCGACCTCGCCGACGACCGGCCGCTGCTGGCACTGGTCGTGCGCGACCTGTTGGATCGCGACCTCGCCGTCGGAGTCCTCAAGCAGCGGCTGGGCTGGGTGGCCGAGCGCCGGGCTCTTTTCGGCTTGCTCCCGCCAGGCGGAACCGGGGAGCTACCAAGCAAGCTTTGTCGAAATCTTTTGTCTGCAAATTGCTATTCTGGCCCTCAGGATGGAGAGAACCAGCAAACGAGAGTTTCGCGACCAGAGCGGAGAGATCGTGCGGGATCAGAGTCGTGGTAAAGACCTTCGTGTCACTCCCGAGGAAGAGAAAGTCGCGGACGAAGAGCGACCCCTCGACAGTCGCTATTTCGTCTCCACCGCTGCTCTGCAGAAAGCCCTTGCCGGCACCGGTGAGATCGATCACAAGCGCTTCCGCGAGGACGTCGACGCTTACGTCGACCCCACTCCTCGCGAATGGCCTTTCCGAACGCGGTCTGATTGACACCTCCGTTGTAATCGCGCTCAGGTCCGTCGAGATGGATCGCCTTCCTGTCGATATGGCCATCTCGGCACTGACTCTCGCGGAGCTCGCCAGTGGGCCGGTCACCGCTTCCAACGCTCTGATTCGCGCCCAACGGCGGGAGCGAGTCGCGCGTGTGGAATCGACCTTCGAGACGATCTCCTTTGACGCGGTGTGCGGTCGGGCCTATGGCCGGATCTGCGCGGGAGTGGTAGCCGCCGGACGTAAACCTGGGCGGGCGCGATCGGTGGATCTGATGATCGCGGCGACAGCCCTCGCGCACAAGATGCCTCTCTACACGCTCAATGCCTCGGACCTCCATGGCCTCGAAGATCTGATCGAGATCGTCGACCTGGCCTAGTACGGATAGGGCGGTTCCGGCTGCGGCGCTGGTTCGGGCTGGGGGGCCGCCTTCGGGGTGACCGCGGCGTGCCAGGTGCCGACGTCCTTGATGCCCTCGCCGCTGACGTCCCCCGCCCGTGAGTCGCCGGCGAAGCTGTAGAGCGGACGGCCCTTGTAGGTGACCTGGGTCCTGCCGTCCGGTCGCTCGATCGTGCCCAGTTTCACCGGGCCCTTCGGCTTGACGCCGGCGGGTACGAGCAGTGGGCGCCAGGTGGAGAGGCAGGCTCCGGTGCAGATGAACCTGCCGCCGGTCTCGGCGCTGAGGCTGTAGAGGGTGCGGCCCTTGGCGGTGGTGAGGACCGTCTTCCCAAGGGTCGCGTTCGCCGCCTGCTTGGCGACGACCTTGGTCGCCTGCTTGGCGCTCGCGGTGCCGAGGCCGAGCAAGGCGGCCAGGGCCGTTGCCAGGAGGGCGATCCGGATCGAGGAATGCAGTGGGTTGAGCATCGCGAAACGCCGCATTGGAAGGGCTCCTTCAGTCGACTTGGTCCAGACGTCTTACGGAGTCGAACGTGGAAAGGTTCGCCGCTCGTCCCCGATTTGTCACGCCGTCGGGTGTGAACTGGCTGTTCCAGCGCACCAGGCGTGCGCGTCCGACCGACAGGGTCGGTCAGATGCGATCTCGAGCCGAGTCCGGGCAGGCGCTGATCCTGGCGCTGGGCGGCACCTTCGTCCTGCTCGCCGGTGCTCTGGCCCTGGTCGCGATCGCCGGCGCGGTCACCGGCAAGGGCAGGGTGCAGCGGGCCGCCGATCTGGCGGCGATCTCGGCCGCCCGCTCGATGCGCGACGACCTGCCCAGGCTGCTGGCGCCGTCGTCGCTTCCCAACGGTCTGCCGAACCCGGCGCACATCGACAAGCCCTCGTACCTGGCGCGGGCCAGGCTGGCGGCGCTCGCGGCGGGCAGGGCGAATGGCGTCGATCCGGATCGACTCCGACTTGATTTTCCCGACTCGAGCTCTTTCGCGCCAGTGCGGGTGAAAGCGAGCGTTGTCGCGCGACTCGAGGTCGGCGCGGAGAACACCGAGATCGAGGCGTCGGCGGTCGCAGAAGCAGCTGCGCCGATGGGCGCCGCCAGCGGCACTTCCACCATGGCCGGCGGCGGCGGCTACAGCGGCCCGCTCGTCTACCGCACGGGTGAGGGGATGCGCCCCGACGTCGCCGCCGCCTTCGACCGCATGGCAGCAGCGGCCCGCGCCGCCGGCATCTCGCTGCTGGTGGTTTCCGGATTCCGCTCCGACGCCGAGCAGGCGGCGCTGTTCGCCGCCCATCCCGACCCCACCTGGGTGGCGCCGCCGGGCCACTCGCTGCACCGCTGCGCGACCGAGCTCGACCTCGGCCCCGAAACCGCCTACGGCTGGCTCGCCGCCAACGCCAGCCGCTTCGGCTTCGTCCAGCGCTACTCGTGGGAGGCCTGGCATTACGGCTTCGACGGGAGCCCGCCGCCGTGCTCGGAGGCCGGCAATTCGCTGAGCGCAGACGACAGAGGGGTGGCCGCTGCGGGCTCGCCCGTCATGCCGAGCTTCGTCCCCGCTCGCTTCCGTGACCCCCTGCTCGCCGCCGCCACCCGCTGGAGTGTCTCCGCCGCGCTGCTCGCCGCCCAGCTGCTGGCCGAGTCGAACTTCAATCCGTTCGCTGTCTCGCCGGCAGGGGCGCAGGGCATCGCCCAGTTCATCCCCGCTACCGCGGCCGCCTACGGCCTCACCGATCCCTTCGACCCGGTCGCCGCGATCGATGCCCAGGCCCACCTGATGTCCGACCTGATCCGCCAGCTCGGTTCCCCCGAACTCGCCCTCGCCGGCTATAACGCCGGTCCCGGCGCGGTCGAAGGCTGCCACTGCATCCCGCCCTACCCCGAGACCCAGGCCTACGTCACCCGCATTCTCGCCCTGCTCGGCGGCGTGGGGGCGCTGGCGATGCCGAGCTTCGAAGTCCGCCTGGTCGCCTGAGCCGCCACGGTGTCAGGGACCGGGATGAGTTCCTCTGACGCATTCCGGGTAGCTTCGCGGTGAGCCCGTCACCAAGCCGAGGAGGCCGCATGCCAGCGCCGTTCACCCATATGAAGCTCACCGACGTCAAGGACTCCGCCCCGGAATTCGGGTTCGGGGACGTGCAGGAGGCGCGCTTCGCCAAGGACGATCTCGATGCCGAGAGGACCGGGGTCAGCCATCAGAAGCTGAAGCCCGGCCAGCGCAACCCCTTCGGGCACAAGCACGAGGCCGCCGAGGAGGTCTACGTCGTAATCGCCGGTTCCGGCCGGATGAAGCTCGACGACGAGATCGTCGAGGTCGAGACGCTCGACGCGATCCGCGTCTCGCCCGAGGTCATCCGCGCCTTCGAGGCCGGCGACGACGGCATCGAGGTGCTCGCAGTCGGCGCCCGCCACGACGGCGACGGCGAGGTCGTCCCGGGCTGGTGGAGCGACTGACACCGGCGCTCCCGCTCCGGCATGCTCAGCCCTCGCGCCAGGCGCGCCAGTAGCGCTCGACCCGTCGTCTGAACGCCTTCGGATTCTCGGCGTAGAGGCGCCGGCCGATTCCGGACGCCGCTTCGAGGAGCACGTCCTGGCGCCTCGCGATCGCCGCCTCGAAGGTGTCGCGATCGCTCAGGTCCTTGCGGGTGCGCAGGTCATCGACCAGCACCGCGAGGTCGTGGTGCCGGCCGAGCAGCTCGGTGAGCTCGTGGGCCTGGTCCACCGTCGCGCCCAGTAACGGCGGCCAGGCGTCGTGGAGGATCCGCAGCTGGTACCAGAGATCCTTGGCGCGCCTGCGCCAGGCATGGAGGTTCTCGGCGGAGGGTTCATCCAGCGCCAGTTTCATCGTCCGCCGCCCATCCCGGTAGCCACTCTGGAGGCCCGGCCCCACCAGCGCCCAGGAGTCGGTGCCCAGCGACCAGCTGCCGATCGCCTCCTGACCGGCCTCGATTGCGCCGATCGCCGCGCCGATCCGGCCCTCGGCGTCCTCGCGCACGGTGGCCGCGATCTCGTCTCGCTCCGCCTCGAGCAGACCCTCCCAGCGCTCAGCGGTCTCGCCAGGAAGGTCCTCGAACCGCTGTCGCAGTGCCAGCAGCGTCTCCAGCTTCACCTCGGCGTCGCGGCTGCCGGAGAGCGCTCGCCCAGCATCCCGGTAGCGGCGGTTTTCCGCCTCGAAGGCCTTCTTGCCCAGCTCGCCGCGCACGAGCCGCAGCAGGCTCCGCAACTTCTTGAGGTCTTTGCGGGCACCGTGGATTGCGACGGCGATCTCGCTGCTTTCGATCCCTTCGAGGCGCTCCAGGGCTTTGCCGGTCCGCCCCAGGGCGATGCGGCGCAGCCCGGCGCCGGCATCCTCCTCCGCCTCTAAACGAAAGGCCCGCGATGGCATGCCCAGAGCGTAGACTGCCCGCCGATGGCATCTGTCGAGATCCAGGGAGTCGCGGGAATGCAGTCGTTGCTGGGGCAGGAGATCGGCCCGAGCGAGTGGCGCATCGTCACCCAGGCGGACATCGACGCCTTCGCCGAGCTCTCCGGCGATCACCAGTGGATCCACGTCGACGTCGAGCGGGCCAAGTCCGAGAGCCCCTTCGGCACGACGATCGCCCACGGCAACCTCACCCTCTCCCTCGTCGACGGCTTCCGCGGCGAACTGATCGACGCCACCGGCTTCGCTCTCGGCGTCAACTACGGCTGGGACAAGATCCGCTTCCCCGCCCCGGTGCCGGTCGACTCCAAGGTCCGCGCCCGCGCCGAGGTCGTCTCCGTCGAGGAGAAGGGCGGCGGCTGGTACCAGGTCGTCACCCGCTTCACGATCGAGGTCGAGGGCGGCGAGAAGCCCTGCTTCGTCGGCGACTCCGTCACCCGTGTGATGGCGCCGGCCGGATAGGCGTCGTAGCTATGCCCGATGAGTGGGGCGACCCGGGGCGCGTCGCTGAGTACCTCGCGCGCGAGATCCCACACAGGTCCATTGCGGAGGGAATGTTGCTCGACGCGCTTCCCTCACGAGTAGAGCGAGTCGCTGACCTCGGCACCGGGGACGGCCGTCTCCTCGCCGCGATTCGCAGTCAGTACCCCGATGCGGCAGCAGTTGGGATCGACACCTCTGAGCCGATGCTTGCCCGCGCCGCTGAACGATTCGATGGCGAGCCGCTGGTGGAGCTCCGCAAGCACGACCTGGAGCTCCCCCTCGCCGGCTTGGGATCACTTGACGCCGCGGTCTCCGGATTGGCGATCCATCATCTTGAGGACGAACGCAAGCGGGAGCTTTTCGGAGAGATTCATGCGCTGCTCGGGCCAGGTGGCGTCTTCGCCAATCTCGATCTCGTGGCCTCGGCATCAACGCGCTTGCATGAGCGTTTTCGACACGAGATCGGACGGGTTGAGGACGATCCGACGGACCGCCTGGCGGACCTCTCGGCGCAGATGACCTGGTTACGGGAAGTCGGCTTTGCCGAGGTGGAATGCCACTTCAAGTGGCTGGAGTTGACCCTAGTCATCGCCGTGAAGCTCCCGGGACCTGTGGCGCCCACCGGCTGACGGGCGCCCTTCGAGCTGCGGACTACTTGACGGTGAGGGTCCCTTCCATCCCCGCTTCGCGGTGGCCCGGGACCGTGCAGAAGAAGGTGTAGGCGCCGGGCTTCAGATTGACCACGGTGGACTCGGAGCCTTCGGCGATCAGCTCGGTCTTGCCTACGGTCTTGCCGCTGGAGTCTTCGATCGCGACGTCGTGGGTGAGGGGCTGGGTGTTGGTGAAGTCGACGGTGACCTGGCCGGCCTTGGCGGTGGCGCTGTCGCTGGTGTAGCTGAGGCCTTCGCCGGTTTCGAAGTCGACGCTGGAGGCGCTGCCGGCGGACTTGCCTTCGGCTTCGTTCGCCTTGCCCCCGCCGGTTTCCGCCTGGCTTTCCGTGGTGGTTTCCGCGCCGGTGCTGCTCGAGTCGTCCGAGGAGCCCCCACAGGCGGCGAGCGCGAGCGAGGCGAGGATCAAGGCAAATGCGACTGCGAGCTTCTTCATGGCGAAACCTTCCCGTCGAGGACTGGCTGGACTGCGTCTGACTGTAACCCGGATACGGCTTGGCCGCAGCCCTGGTTCAGCGACCGTGGAACTCGGGCGTGCCGCCGCCGAAGAAGGCCTCGACCCCGTTGCGGAGATCCTCCGTCGCCATGCTGTCGGCGATCCCGTGACGCTCCAGCTGCAGGTGCTCGGTGAGGCCGTTCTCGATGCTGACGCCGCCGAGGCGTTTTGCCATCCGCACGTAGTAGGGGGCCTTGGTGGCCAGCTCCGATGCCTTCGCGCACGCGGCCTCCATCAGGGCATCGGGCGCCACGACCTCGCGCACCAGTCCCTCCTCGAGCGCCTGCGCCGCCGTCAGGTTCGGGTCTTCGAGCAGTAGTTCCAGGGCTCGGCTGGGCCCGACGATTCGCGGCAAGAAGTAGGTCATGCCGCCGTCGGGCGAGGCGCCGATGCGGCCGTAGGCGCAGGCCAGAAAGGCGTGCTCGGAGGCGATCCGGAAGTCGCAGGCGAGCGCCAGCGAGAAGCCGGCTCCGGCCGCGGCCCCGTTGACGGCGGCGATCACCGGGTAGGGGATCCGGCGCAGGTCGACGATCGCCGTGTGCAGCGCCTCGGCTCCCCGTCGCACCTCCGAGGGGAGGTCGATCTCGTCCGATTCGACGCCTTGGCGGAAGGTGTTGATGTCGCCGCCGGAGCAGAAGGCCTTGCCGGCGCCGGTCAAGATCAGCGCCCGCAGCGGCGCCTGGTCGGCGAGCCAGGCGAAGGCGACCAGCATCTCGCCGATCATCTCCGGGCTCATCGCGTTGAAGGAGTCCGGGCGGTCGAGGGTGAGGGTGCCGACGTCCCCGTCGATCTCCAGTTTCAGCGTGTTCAGCTCGGGTGGGTTCAAGGTCTGGCTGGTCATCTCGCTCTCTCCGTTTGGGCTTGACTCCGCATCGCGTGGTTCCTTTTGGGCGATATGCGTGAATAAGGAACCACGGAACGCATTTTGGCCGGGTGGCCAGCAGCCTACCCTTAGGGCGATGAGCAGAGCAGGGGACAACGGCGGCCCTTCGCGGGCCGAGCGGATCGCCGAGCAGCGTCGCACGCTGCCCGACGCGCCCGGCGTCTACCTCTTCTACTCCGCCGGCGGGCAGCTGCTCTACGTCGGCAAGGCCCGCTCGATTCGCAAACGGGTCGGCGGCCACTTCTCCGGCGGCGGCAACCGCATGACCCGGCAGGTCGACCGCATCGACACCCTGGTCACCGCCACCGAGGCGGAGGCGCTGCTGGCCGAGCAGAGCTTCATCAAGCGCCACCGGCCGCACTTCAACATCCGCCTGCGCGACGACAAGTCCTATCCCTACGTCTGCGTCAGCCTCGACGAGGAGTACCCGCGGGTCTACTTCACGCGCGAGAAGCACCGCGCCCACCGCGCCTACTTCGGCCCCTTCTCCAGCGCCAAGCGAGTGCGGGAGACGCTCGACCTGCTCGGCAGGCTGTTCCAGTTCCGCACCTGCGAGGGGGCGGAGCCGGGCCGCCGCTCCGGCAGCCCCTGCCTCGACTACTACATCAAGCGCTGTGGGGCGCCCTGCGTCGGTCACGTCAGCCGCGAGGAGTACCGCCATAACATCGACGCCATCGTCGACTTCCTCTCCGGCCGCTACCGCCAGGTCGAGCGCGAGGAGCAGGCGAAGATGGAGACCGCCGCCGGGGCCGAGGAATTCGAGCGCGCCGCCCTCCACCGCGACCGTCTCAAGGCGATCCGCTCGCTGTTCGAGCGCCAGCGCGTCGCCGGCGGCTCGGTCGGCACCGCCGACCTGATCGGGGTCGCGGTCGAGGGCGCCGACGCCAACGCCCAGGTCTTCCAGGTCCGCGACGGCATCCTCGCCGAGCGCCAGAGCTTCTACCTCGAGAACGAGGGCGAGCGCGACCCGGCCGAGGTCGCCGAGGAGTTCATCGGCCAGTACTACTCGGCCTCGCCGGCGATGCCGTCGATGATCGTCGTCGGCCCTTACCTGCGCGACCGCGTCGCCGTCCTCGCGGAAGCGCTGAGCGAGCGGCGCGGCTCGCCGGTGGAGGTGCGCGCGGCCGCGCGCGGCGACAAGCGCCGCCTGCGCGAGCTGGCCGAGCGCAACGCCCGCCTCGCCCTCGACCAGGACCGCCTGCGGCGCGAGCACCGGCGGGCGCGCCGGGTCGAGTCGCTGGCCTCGCTGCGCGAGGTGCTGGGGATGGAGGAGCTGCCGGTGCGGATCGAGGGCTTCGACATCTCCAACATCGGCGGCGAGCACACGGTCGCCTCGATGGTGGTGTTCGAGGGCGGCGCGACCAAGAAGGCGGACTACCGGCGCTTCAAAGTGCGCGGCGAGACCCGCGACGCCGGCGGCAACGGTGGGCCCGACGACTTCGCCTCGATGGAGGAGGTGCTGGAGCGCCGGGTCGCCCGCTACTTCGAACAGGTCGACCTCTCGCCGCATGACGGCAAGCGCGACGAGAGCTTCGCCTCGCTGCCGTCGCTGCTGATGATCGACGGCGGCAAGGGGCAGCTGGGAGCGGGGATGAAGGTCCTGCGGCCGTTCGTCGAGCGCGGCGTCACCGTCGTCAGCCTGGCCAAGAAGCAGGAGGAGGTCTACGTGCCCGGCCGCTCGGCCCCGCTCGACCTGGCCGCCGACTCCGAGGCCTCGAAGCTGCTGCAGCGGGTCCGCGACGAGGCCCACCGCTTCGCGATCGACCACCACCGCGGCCGCCGCGACCGCGCGATGACTGGCTCGGTGCTGGACGAGCTGAAGGGGATCGGCCCCGCTCGCAAGCGCGCCCTGCTCCAGCATTTCGGCTCTCCGGAGCGGTTCCTGGCGGCGACGCGGGAGGAGCTCGAGGCGGTGCCCGGCCTGCCTGGCAAAGTGGGGCGCGAGATCCACGAGCAACTGAACAGAACGAGCTAGGGCGGTGGCGAACGGGAGCGTCAACCTGGTCGTCATCACCGGCCACTCCGGGGCCGGCAAGTCGGAGGCGATCGCCGCCTTCGAGGACGGCGGCTACTTCTGCGTCGACAACCTGCCGCCGCGGATGATCGACAGCCTCGGCGAGCTCTTCCGCCACGAGGGCAGCGGCGTCGAGCGCGCCGCGGTCGTCTCCGACGTGCGCGGCGGCGAGTACTTCGAGGGCCTGCTGCAAGTGCTCGAGGATCTGCAGGGCGACGGCCTCCGCCCCCAGGTCCTCTTCCTCGAGGCCGACGAGGAGACCCTGCTCGACCGCTACAAGGAGACCCGCCGCCGTCACCCGCTGGCGCCGGAAGGGAGGATCGTCGATGGGATCCGGGCCGAGCGCGAGCTGCTGGCGCCACTGCGCGAGCGCGCCGACGTGGTCATGGACACCAGCGACCTGACCGGCTCGGAGCTGCGGCGGCGGATCGCCGAGGAGATGCTGGGCGGCGAGGACGGGGGGGAGCTGGCCCTGACCCTGCTCACCTTCGGCTTCAAGAACGGGCCGCCGCGCGACGCCGACCTTACCCTCGACGTCCGCTTTTTGCCCAATCCCCACTACGTCGACGAGCTGCGGCCGCTGACCGGCATGGACGAACAGGTCCGCGCCTATGTCGAGTCGGGGACCCAGGCCGGCGAGTTCTACGGCCGCCTGCTGCCGCTGCTGGAGTTCCTCGTCCCCGCCTACGTGGCCGAGGGCAAGAGCCACCTGACGATCGCCGTCGGCTGCACCGGCGGGCGCCACCGCTCGGTCACCGTCGCCGACCGGATCCGCCGGGATCTGGCGACGCGCGAGGACGTCATCGTGCGTGTCAAGCACCGCGACGTGGAGCTTGACTGACGGACTCAGATCACCACCATACGGCGTCCTCGGTCGCCCAAATAGCGCTGCTATTCGGGCTCCCTGCGTCCTTGTCTGGCGGCGCCTGAGCCTCGTCAGTCAAGCTCCATAGAATCGGCGAGCCTTGCCCGAACCTGTCATCTCCATCAGTGGTCTGCGCAAGAGCTACGGCGAGGTCGACGCCGTGCGCGGCATCGACCTCGAGGTGAACGCCGGGGAGGTCTTCGCCTTCCTCGGGCCCAATGGCGCCGGGAAGACGACGACGGTGGAGATCCTCGAGGGCTACCGCAGGCGCAGCGGGGGAGAGGTGAGCGTGCTCGGCGAGGATCCGCAGCGCGCCGGCCGCGAGTGGCGCGAGCGGATCGGGATCGTCCTCCAGAGCGGCCGCCTCGATCCGTATCTGACCGTGCGCGAGTCGCTCGGCCTCTACGCCGGCTACTTCCGCGCTCCGCGGCCGGTCGACGAGGTCGTCGAGCTGGTCGGGCTGGAGGAGAAGGCCGACGCCCGCGCCGGCAAGCTCTCGGGCGGCCAGCAGCGCCGCCTCGACGTCGGCTTGGCGCTGGTCGGCGATCCCGACCTGCTCTTCCTCGACGAGCCCACCACCGGCTTCGACCCGACCGCGCGGCGCCAGGCCTGGGACGTGATCGCCGGCCTGCGCGACCTCGGCAAGACCGTCTTCCTCACCACCCACTACATGGACGAGGCCCAGCGCCTCGCCGACCGGGTGACGATCATCGCCGCCGGCGAGATCGTCGCCCGTGGCACCCCCGCGGACCTCGGCGACCGCGAGAGCCAGCCGGCGACGATCCGCTACCGCGCCGGCGGTCGTGAGGTCGCGGTGGAGACGATGACGCCGGTGGCGACCCTGCACGAGCTGACCGGGGCGGCGCTCGAGCGCGGCGAGCGGCTCGAGGGCCTCGAAGTCACCCGGCCCTCGCTCGAGGACGTCTACCTGGAGCTGACCGCGCCGCCGGAGGGGGGATCCGCGTGAGCGCGCCGGCCCTCGTCGCCCACCAGTTCCGCTACGACCAGAAGGCGTTCTGGCGCAACCCGGCCGCCGTCTTCTTCACGGTGATGTTTCCGGTCGTCGTCTTCCTCATCCTCGCCATCGTCTTCGACGGCTCGACCGTCGCGGTCAAGGGCGGCATCGAGGCGACGACCTACTACGTGCCGGCGATCATGGCGCTCTCGGTGATCTCGGCGACGATGCAAACGCTGGCGATGACCTTGGTGATCGCCCGCGAAGACGGCCGCCTCAAGCGCGGCCGCGGCACGCCGATGCCCGCCTGGGTCTTCATCGCCGGCCGGATCGGCAACTCGATCGTCGTCGCGGTGATGATGCTGGCCCTGCTGGCGGCGATCGGCGGCCTCCTCTACTCGGTCCCGTTCCCGTGGGAGCGGCTGCCGGAGCTGCTGCTGACGCTGGCGATCGGCGCCGCCTCCTTCTGCTGCCTGGGGATCGCGCTGACGGCGGCGATCCCCTCCCAGGACGCGGCGGCGCCGATCGTCAACGCCCTGCTGCTGCCGCTCTACTTCCTCTCCGGCATCTTCATTCCCGAAGACGAGCTCCCCGACGGCGTCATCGACTTCGCCAACCACTTCCCGGTGCGGCCGTTCTTCGAGGCCTTCTTCAGCGCCTTCGTCCCCGGCGCCGGCGGCGCGATCGCCTGGCACGAGCTGATCGTGGTCGCGATCTGGGGCGTCGCCGGCCTGCTGCTGGCGATCCGCTTCTTCCGCTGGACCCCGCGCTCCGGTTGAGCCATAGGTCGGACGACTTTCCGGGAGACCCGTCTATAGCCTCCCGGCGATGCTGCACCACGTCCTCCTGGAGGTTTCCGACCTCGAGCGCGCCGCCGCGTTCTACGACTCGATGCTGGCCCCGCTCGGCTGGCGACGCCATTTCGAGGAGGACAAGACCGTCGGCTGGGGCATCGCCAAGCCGGTCTTCTTCATCGCCGCCCACCACGATCCCAAGCCCGGTTTCGGCCTGCTCAGCTTCTCCGCCCTCGGCATCGTCGCCGTCAAGGCGGCCTGGGAAGGCGGCATGCGGGCCGGCGGTGTCAACGTCAGCGACCCCGGCGAGCAGCGCTCGCACGGGTCGGGCTCCTACTCGGCGTTCCTCAAGGACCCCGACGGGTACGAGATCGAGATCACGATCGGGTCCGACTAGGCCGACTCCGTAGGATTCGGCTCCACAAAACGAATTCAGGAGGCATGACTGCATGGCTGTGAAGGTCGGCATCAACGGTTTCGGGCGGATCGGGCGCAACGTCTTTCGCGCCGCGCACGCGGCGGGGGCGGATATCGAGTTCGTCGCCGTCAACGACCTCACGGACCCCGGCACGCTTGCCCATCTGCTCAAGTACGACTCGATCCTCGGCCGCTTCCCGGCTGAGGTCGAGGTCGACGGCGAGACGATCGCGGTCGGCGGCACGCCGCTGAAGGTGCTCTCCGAGCGCGATCCGGCGGCGCTGCCCTGGGGCGACCTCGGGGTCGAAGTGGTGATCGAGTCGACCGGCTTCTTCACCGCCCGCGCCGACGCCGCCAAGCACCTCGAGGCCGGCGCCAAGAAGGTGATCATCTCGGCCCCGGCCAAGGAGCCGGACGTGACCGTGGCGCTCGGCGTCAACTTCGACAGCGACTACGACCCGGCCGGCCACGACATCATCTCCAACGCCTCCTGCACGACCAACTGCCTGGCGCCGCTGGCCAAGGTGCTGAACGACTCGTTCGGGATCGAGCAGGGGCTGATGACCACGATCCACGCCTACACCGCCGACCAGCGCCTGCAGGACATGCCGCACTCCGACCTGCGCCGGGCGCGGGCCGCGGCGCTGAACCTGATCCCGACCACGACCGGCGCCGCCAAGGCCGTCGGCCTGGTCCTGCCGGAGCTGAACGGCAAGCTCAACGGCTTCGCGATGCGGGCGCCGGTGGCGACCGGCTCGGTCGTCGACCTCGTCTTCAGCACCGCCGAGCCGGTCGACCCGGACGCGGTCAACGCCGCGGTGAAGGCCGCCGCCGAGGGCCCGCTGCGGGGAATCCTCTCCTACACCGAGGACCCGATCGTCTCCACCGACATCGTCGGCGACCCCCACTCCTCGATCTTCGACGCCTCGCTGACGATGGCGATCGGTGACGGCCGCATGATCAAGGCGGTCAGCTGGTACGACAACGAGTGGGGCTACTCGAACCGCTGCGTCGAGCTCGCCGGCAAGGTCCTGGCGGGCTCCTGAGCCCGCGCGGGACGGCGGCCGTGAGCTTCTCCAAGGCAAGCGTCCGCGAAGCCCAGGTGGCGGGCCGGCGGGTGCTGGTCCGGGTCGACTTCAACGTGCCACTGGAAGCGGGCGAGGTCGCTGATGACATGCGGATCCGGGCGGCGCTGCCGACGATCGAGCTGCTGCGCGAGCGCGGCGCGGCACTGATCCTCGCCTCGCACCTGGGGCGGCCCGGAGGCAAGCCCGACCCGGCGCTCTCGATGGCGCCGGTCGGCAAGCGCCTCGGCGAGCTGCTGGGGATCGAGGTCAAGCAGGCCGCGGGTGTGATCGAGGGCGACATCGACCTCAGGTGCGGTGCCCTCGGGCCGGGTGACGTGCTGCTGCTGGAGAACACCCGCTTCGAGCCGGGGGAGACCGAGAACGACCCGAAGCTGGCCGAATCGCTGGCCCAGCTGGCCGACCTCTACGTCAACGACGCCTTCGGTGCCGCCCACCGCGCCCACGCCAGCACCGAGGGCGTCGCCCATCACCTTCCCGGCTACGCGGGGCTGCTGCTGGAGAAGGAGATGACCGAGCTGACGGCGGTGGTGGAGTCGCCCAAGCGCCCCCTGGTCGTGGTCCTCGGCGGCTCCAAGGTCTCCGACAAGATCGGCGTCATCGACCGCTTCCTCGAGCTGGCCGACCGGATCCTGATCGGCGGTGCGATGTGCTTCAGCTTCTTCCGCTCCCAGGGGATCGGCACCGGAGATTCTCTCGTCGAGGAGGTGGGGGTGGAGCTCGCCGCCGAAGCCCTGGAGCGGGCCAAGGACTCCGATTGCGAGCTGGCGCTGCCGGTCGACCTGGTGCTGGGGGAGAGCTTCGACGCCGCGACCGAGCGCCGCGAGAGCGAATGCGTCGAGGTCCCGGACGGCTGGATGGGGCTTGACATCGGCCCGCGCACGGCTGAGCGCTACTCGCAGGCGGTCGCCGCCGCCGGCACGGTGCTCTGGAACGGGCCGATGGGCGCCTTCGAGATGGAGCCCTTCGCGGCCGGCACCCGCACCGTCGCCGAGGCGGTCGCGGCGGCGCCCGGGACGACCGTGATCGGCGGCGGCGACTCGGTCGCGGCGCTGCGCAAGTTCGGCCTCGACGACCAGGTCGACTGGCTCTCGACCGGGGGAGGAGCGTCCCTGGAGCTGCTGGAGGGAAAGAAGCTGCCCGGGGTCGAGGCCCTGCTCGACAAGACGACCCCGATCGAGGAGCGCACCAATGCCTGAGCGCACGCCGTACATCGCCGCCAACTGGAAGATGAACAAGACCGTCGCCGAGGCGGCCGAGTTCGTCGACGCGCTGCTGCCGCGGATCGCCGCGACCCAGTGCGACGTCGTCGTCTGCCCGCCGTTCACCGCGCTCACGGCGGTCGTCGAGCGCCGCTACGGCACCGCCGTCAAAGTGGCCGCCCAAAACATGCACGAGGAGGAGGCGGGCGCCTTCACCGGCGAGATCTCGGCGCCGATGCTGGTCGAGCTCGACGTGGAGGCCGTGATCCTCGGCCACTCCGAGCGCCGCCAGCTCTGCGGCGAGACCGACGCGGCGCTGGCCCGCAAGGTGCCGGCGGCTCTCGCCGCCGGCCTCGAGCCGATTCTCTGCGTCGGTGAGAGCGAGCAGGCGCGCGACGGCGGCGAGACCGGGGAAGTGCTGGAGCGCCAGCTCCAGGCCGACCTGGCCGGGGTCGAGTCCGGCGACCTGGCCCGCGTCGTCATCGCCTACGAGCCGATCTGGGCGATCGGCACCGGCCGCACCGCCACGCCCGAGCAGGCCCAGGAGGTCTGCGCCTTCATCCGCGATGTCCTGCGCATGCGCGGCGCCGCTGCCGACGAGCTGCGGATCCTCTACGGCGGCTCGATGAAGCCGGCCAACGCGGCCGAGCTGCTCGCCCTACCCGACGTCGACGGCGGTCTGGTCGGCGGCGCCAGCCTCGACCCGGTCGACTTCGCCGCGATCGTCGAGGCCGCATGACGGGCCCAGAGGTCGCCATGCGGCGTCCTCGGTCGACCTCCTCGGGTCACGCACTAGCTAGTGCGCTCCCCTCGTCGGCCTTCCCTGCGGCCTTGCCTGGCAACCTCTGGGTTCCGTCATGTCCCCACTGATCCCCTCGCTGGCCCTGGTCATCCTCGACGGCTGGGGGCTGGCCGAGCCCGGTCCCGGCAACGCGATCTCCCTGGCCCGAACGCCCGTCTTCGACTCCCTCTGGGCCCGCTACCCGCATACCCAGCTCTCCGCCCAGGGCCGCGACGTCGGTCTCCCCGACGGGCAGATGGGCAACTCCGAGGTCGGCCACCTCAACCTCGGCGCCGGCGCCATCGTCAAGCAGGACCTGGCCCGGATCGACGACGCCGTCGCCGACGGCAGCTTCTTCGAGAACGAGGCGCTGCTGGCCGCCTGCGAGCGCGCCCGCAACAGCCCGCGCGGGCGCCTGCACCTGCTCGGCCTGGTCTCCGACGGCGGCGTCCACTCCGGCTGGGAGCACATCGAGGCCTGCATCGAGCTGGCCTCGCAGGAGGGCGTGCCCGATGTCGTCTTCCACGCCTTCACCGACGGACGCGACACCCTGCCCCACGGCGGCCGCACCTACCTGGCCGAGCTGGAGCGCTGGCTGCAGCAGGCCGGCCGGGTCGGCACGGTCAGCGGCCGCTACTACGCGATGGATCGCGACACCCGTTGGGAGCGGGTCAAGCTTGCCTACGACGCGGTCGTCCACGCTCGCGGCCAGCATGCTGCCGGCACCGCCGCGGCGATCGAGGCTTCCTACGAGGCTGGGCAGACCGACGAGTTCGCGATGCCGACCGTGATCGGCGACTACGACGGGGCAGCCGCCGGCGACGTCGCGATCTTCATCAACTTCCGCCCCGACCGCGCTCGCGAGCTGACCCGGGCCCTCGCCGAGCCGAGCTTCGACGAGTTCTCGCGCAGCGGCGGCCCCAGCCTCGAGCTGACCACGATGACCTCCTACCGCAAGGGCTGGCCCTACCCGGTCGCCTTCCCGGAGGAGCGGCCGCAGACGACCCTGGCCGAGACGATCGCCAAGTCCGGCGGCCGCCAGCTGCACGTCGCCGAGACCGAGAAGTACGCCCATGTCACCTACTTCTTCAACGGCGGCCAGGAGAAGGAGCTGGAGGGGGAGGAGCACTGCCTGGTCGAATCCCCGCGCGACGTCCCGACCTATGACCACAAGCCGGAGATGAGCGCCCGCGCCGCCGCCGACACCTTCGTCGAGCGCTGGGGGGTCGGCGAGTACCGCTTCGGGATCATCAACTTCGCCAACCCCGACATGGTCGGCCACACGGGCGTGATCCCGGCCGCGGTCGCCGCGGTCGAAGCCGTCGATGCCTGCCTCGGCGATGTCGTCGCCGCGGTCGAGGCCCGGGGCGGCGCCTGCATCGTCACCGCCGACCACGGCAACTGCGATCACATGCTCGAGCCCGACGGCTCGCCCAACACCGCCCACTCGCTCAACCCGGTGCCGCTGATCGTCACCGCCGAGGGCCTGACGCTGCGCGACGGCGGCATCCTCGCCGACGTCGCCCCCACCGCCCTCGACCTCCTCGGCATCCTCCGGCCGGAGCCGATGACCGGCCGCTCCCTGATCGGCGAGTGCTGAGTTAACCCCGCTATAGGGCGGTTAACTCAGCACTCGATGGCATGAGGAGCGATCCGAACAGGCTGCGGTTCGAGATTGGGGCCAGGGATGGGGCCGCACGCGCGGGTGTTATCCACACGGCCCACGGGCCGATCGAGACGCCGGCCTTCATCCCGCTGGCGACCAAGGGGACGGTGCGCGGACTCGAATCGCACGAGGTCGCGGAGCTTGGCTACCAGCTGATCCTCGGCAACACCTACCACCTCTTCGTCTCGCCGGGACCGGAGCGGGTCGCCGCGGCCGGGGGCCTGCACGGGTTCATGGGCTGGGAGCGGGCGCTGATCACCGACTCGGGCGGCTTCCAGGTCTTCTCGCTCGCCCACGGCGGCGTCGCCAACGAGGTCAAGGGCAGCGGCCGCTCCGGCGGCGAGCTCGGCTCGAAGGTCGAGATCACGGAGGAGGGCGCGCGCTTTCGCTCGTACCGCGACGGCGCCGAGCTGTTCATCTCGCCCGAGGTCTCGATGCAGGTCCAGGCCGCGCTCGGCTCCGACATCGCCCTCGCCTTCGACGAGTGCACGCCTTTCCACGCCGATCGCGACTACACCGCCCGCTCGACCGAGCGCACCCACCGCTGGCTCGACCGCTGCCTCGAGTGGCACGATCGCGAGGGGCCGCGGCGCCAGGCCGTCTTCGGGATCGTCCAGGGCGGCGTCCACGAGGACCTGCGCCGCGAATCCGCTGCCGCCGTCTCCGCCGCCGCCGTCGACGGCATCGCGATCGGCGGCACCCTCGGTCGCGACAAGGAGGAGATGCACGGCGTGCTGGCGATGACGGCGCCGTTGCTGCCGGAGGAGGCGCCCAAGCACCTGCTCGGGATCGGCGAGGTCGACGACCTGCTCGGCGGCATCGCCCTCGGGCTCGACGTCTTCGACTGCGCCGTGCCCACCCGCCTCGCCCGCCACGGCGTCGCCTTGGCCCCCGGTCCCGAGAACCGCTTCCGCCTCGACATGCGCAAGGGGGGCTGGGTCGGCGATCGCGCGCCCCTCGTCGAGGGCTGCCCCTGCCCGGCCTGCCGGCGCCACGACCGCGACTACGTCAGCTACCTGTCCCGCGCCGAGGAGCTGACCGCCGTGCGCCTGATCGTCCTCCACAACCTCACCTACATGCGCGAGCTCACGACCCACGCCCGCGCCGCGATTGAGGCGGGCAGCTTCGAGTCCTACCGCGCCGCCGTGCTCCGCGGCTCAGCTCCCTGGGAGACGGAGTAGCACGGACTGGCTCGGGGGAGAGGGTCGAGTACCCCTCAACCGAACCTCCCGCTGTTGTGAGGGCGAGGGGTACTCGACCCTCTCCCCGCAAACCGCTATTCGGTGTTCTTCTTGACCAGGTCCTTCACTTCTTCGACGACCTTGTCTACGGAGTCGCCGGCGACCTTGGAAACCTTCACCCCGGCCGCCTTATCCGTCGTGATGATCACCGCCGCCGCGACCGCCGCCGCGACGAGGACGAGCGCCACCAGCGCCAGGACGAAGCGGACGAAGCGGGAGAAAGCGGAGCGCTGGCGCGGCGCCTTCGCCGCGGGGCGCGCGGGCGCGGCCGGCGGCGGTGGCGGGGAGACGCGCGGTTCGGGGCGGCGGGTCTGCGATTGCGCCGGGCGGTACTCGGTCTGGGCGGTGGTGCGGTCGAGGTGCCGCGTCGCCGCGGTGTCGCCGCCGAGCACCCGGGTCGGGGTGGCGCCCTCCTGCATGGGCAGGGTCACGTCCTCTCCCTGCAGGCCGAGGTGGAGCCCGCGAGCGAGCTCGTCGGCACTCGCGTAGCGCCGGTTCGGGTCGCCCTCCAGAGCTCGCAGGACGGCGCCGCCGAGCGTCTCCGGGACCTCGGCGTTGTAGGTGCTGGGCGGCAGCGGCGTCTCGTTCTGCTGGCGCACCGCCAGCTCGGCCAGCGATGACCCCTCGTAGGGCAGGCGGCCGGTGAGGAACTGGTAGAGGACGACGCCGAGGGCGTAGACGTCGGTCGCCGGCGTCGCCTCCTCGCCCCGCACCTGCTCGGGGGCGAGGTAGGCCGCGGTCCCGACCACCGAGCCGACCTGGGTGATGCGGGTCTGCTCGATCGCCCGAGCGATTCCGAAGTCGGTCAGCTTGACCGTCATCTCGCCGCCCCCGACCGGCCCGCCGAAGACCATCAGGTTGCCCGGCTTGACGTCGCGGTGGATGATCCCGCGCCGGTGCGCGTAGTCGAGCCCGGCGCACGCCTGGACGCCGATCTCGGCGGCGATCTCCGGTCCCACCGGGCCGTGGCGCTGCAGGATCTGCGCCCCCGAGCGGCCCTCGACGTACTCCATGACGATGTAGTGCCGGTCTTCGTCGACGCCGGTGTCGTAGACCTGGACGATGTTGGGGTGGATCAGCTTCGCCACCGCCAGCGCCTCGCGGCGGAAGCGGGCGACGAAGCGCTCGTCGTCGGAGAGGTGCTCGGCGAGGATCTTCACGGCGACCGTGCGCTCGAGGATCAGGTCGGTCGCCTTGTAGACATTCGACATCCCGCCGGAGCCGAGCCGCTCGCCCGTCTGGTAGCGGCCGGAGAGGGTCCCCGCCTCCATCATTCGCCCGCCGCCGCTTCGCCGGGCCCGACGCCACCGGCCGGCGTGCCGCCGCCGCTGCCGGTTTCGACCGGCGGCGCTTCTTCTTCCTGCGCTTCGTGCCCTTTGGCTTTGCCTTCCGCCTGGGGCGGCAGGGTCGGAGCGGTTTCCGTTTCCTCCGCTTCCCCTTCGGCTTCCTTCTTTCCCTTGTCGGCCTTGTCCGGCTTTTCCTTCTCCACTTCTTCCAGTTCTTCCGCCGGTTCTATCGCCGCTTCCGTTGCTTCTTCGACTGGCGCTTCCTCGCAGCTCGCGACCACTTCGTTGAGCCGGGTCGCGCCTTCGCGCAGCGCCTGCTTCAGCTGCGCGTCGACGCCACCGAGCGCGTCCACCTCGGAGCTGACCTCCTGGGCCGCGTCTTCGGCGCCGACGCATTCGCCTTCGTCGACGAGTTCCCGCACCTTGTCGAGGTTGGCGTTGATTTCGCTGGCGGTGCTGCCGGGCAACAGGTCGGCGCCGCCGTCGCCGCAGGCGATCAGGCCCATCGCCGCGCCGGCGGCGAGGAGGAGGGCGAGGAAAGCTGCGTTCAAACGGGCCACGAATCGAGTCTAGACAACGGCGGGACGGCCGTATTTTCCCTGCATTTCTGCATCAGCGGCCGACTTCCAGGCGTTCTGCCAGCTGGCTCGGCAGGCCGGCCGCGAGGATCGTCTCGGCGGCCGTGGCGACGTCGTAGGGGACGCGGTGGAAGCGGGCCGTCCAGGCGTCCGTGTCCAGCTCCAGCCAGGCGGCCCGGGCATCGCCGTCGCGGGGTTGGCCGACGCTGCCCGGATTGACCAGCCAGGCGCCGCTCTCGAGACTGAGCAGCGCCCCGCCGCCGGCCTGGGCGCCCTGGGTGTCGCCGTGCCTGCCCCCGTCGGGTCGGGTGAAGAAAAGGGAGATGTGCGAGTGACCGATCAGGCCGATCCGCTCCTCCTGGGCGTCCAGCCCTTCTTCGGCCTGCTCGATCGAGAGCACGTACTCCCAGATCGGGTCGCGGGGGGAGCCGTGGAAGAGGCCGACGCCGGCGCGGCTGCCGGCCGGCTCGAGGCCGCGCAGGAACTCGGTCGTGCCGGCGCTGGCGTTTTCCCGGGTCCACTCGACGGCGGCCGCGGCGGTCTCGGAGAAGGAGGAGATATCGAGCCCGCCGAGCACCGCCAGGTCGTGGTTGCCGACCAGGCAGATGTCGCAGCGCTCGCGGATCAGCTCCGCGCAGGCGTCCGGCTGGGCGCCGTATCCGACCACGTCGCCGAGGCACCAGACCTGCTCGACGCCGGCCTCGTCGATCGCGGCGAGGACGCTCTCGAGAGCGGGCTGGTTGGAATGGACGTCGCTGATCACGGCTGCGCGCAAGCGGCCAGCGTACCCTGGGGCAGCCGCGGTCCATACGATTGAACGGTGAGCGCCACAGATTCGATCGCCGAGCTGCGTGGTGCCGTCGACCAGGCGGCAAGGGCGCTGCGGGACGGCGAGCCCACCGAGCCCGCGCCCAGCCTCGAGCGGCCGCCGAAGCCGGAGCTGGGCGACTACAGCTCCAACGCGGCGATGCTGCTGGCGGCGCCGCTGCGCGACAGCCCGCGCGCCGTCGCCGAGCGCCTGCGGGCGGAGCTGGAGCGCGAGCTCGGCGCAGTCGGCGACCTCGACCGGGTCGAGGTCGCCGGCCCCGGCTTCGTCAACCTCTTCCTCTCCGACGCCTGGTACCGGCGTGCCCTGGCCGCCCTGGTGGCGGCCGGCGACGCCCGCGGGCCGGCGCCGACCGCGAGCCCGCGGCGGATCCTGGTCGAGTTCGTCTCCGCCAACCCGACCGGCCCGCTGCACGTCGGCGGCGGTCGCCACGCCGCCTACGGTGACGCCCTGGTGCGGCTGCTCGAGGCGAGTGGCCACGAGGTCGAGCGCGAGTACTACGTCAACGACGGCGGCGGCCAGATCGAGCGCTTCGCCGAATCGATCGCGGCACGGATGACCGGCGCCGAGATCCCGGAGGGCGGCTACGAAGGCGAGTACGTCACCGAGCTGGCGCGGCGACTCACCGACGAGGGCGTCGACCCGGCCGATCTGGCCGCGGTCGGGCGGCGCGGGGTGGAGCTCGAGCTGGCCGCGGTGCGGGCCACGCTGGAGCGCTTCGGGGTCCGTTTCGACACCTGGTTCTCCGAGCGGGACATCTACCGCCGGGGCGAGGTCGACTCGGCCCTCGCCGACCTCGAGCAGCGCGGGCACACCTACCGCAGCGACGACGCCCTCTGGCTGCGCACCACCTCCTTCGGCGACGACAAGGACCGGGTCCTGATCCGCTCCAACGGCGAGCCCACCTACCTCGCCGCCGACGTCGCTTACCACTGGGACAAGCTGCAGCGCGGTTTCGACCTGCTGATCGACGTGCTCGGCGCCGACCACCACGGCTACGTGGCGCGGATCCGCGCTGCGATCGCGGCGCTCGGCGCCGACCCCGAGGCCTTCGAGGTGCCGATCATGCGCCTCGTCCACATCGTCGAACAGGGTGAGCGGGCGCAGATGTCGAAGCGCAGCGGCGACTTCGTCTCCCTCGACGAGCTGCTCGACGACATCGGCGTCGACGCGACCCGCTGGTTCATGCTCTGGCGCAGCCACGAGACCACCGTCGACCTCGACCTCGAGCTGGCCCGCAGCCAGTCGAGCGAGAACCCCGTCTACTACGTCCAGTACGCGCACGCCCGGATCGCCAGCATCCTCCGCAAGGCCGGCGCCGCGGCCGAGCAGGCCGCCACCGGGCTCGACCTCGAGGTCCCCGCCGCGGCGATGGAGCCCAGCGAGCGGGCCCTGATCAAGCGCCTGCTGGAGTTCCCCGAGGAGGTGCGCGAGGCGGCCGCACGGCGGGCGCCGCACCGGATCTGTGCCTACTCGACCGCCGTCGCCGCCGACTTCCACGCCTTCTACCGCGACTGTCAGGTGATCGGCGCCGAGGGGGAGGGGGTGGAGCGCTCGCGCCTGGCGCTCTGCCTCTGCGCGAAGCGGACGATCGCGGTGGCGCTCGGCCTGCTCGGGATCTCGGCGCCCGAGCGCATGTGATGCTCGGCCGGCGCGGGGGGCTGCCCGTCCTGGCTACGATCTCCGGCCCCGTTGCCGGCGACGCCCGGGTCTGCTCGCTGGGCCGCGCCGACCTCGAGGCGCTGGCCGAGCTGGAAGCGGAATTGGGGGATGCAAGGGTCGTGCTGGTCGGCGGCGGCGCCGAGCTGGCCGCGGCGATCGCGCTCGCCGGTGCCGCCAGCGCCGGCGGCCGCCGCACCGTGCTGCTCGAGTGCAACCTGCTGCTGCCGCGGCTGGCGTCTCGCCTGGGCCTGGCGGCCAGGCCGGGCCTGCACGAGTACCTGCGTTGGGAGGCGACGGCCCCGGAGATCCTGCAGCCACTGGGCCTGGCCGGGCCCGCCGCCGGCGGGGCGCCGCAACCGCTGGTCTGCATCGTCGCCGGCGCGCCGGCCCGGGCGCCGTCCGCGCTGATCGAGTTGGAGAGCTTCCGGCACGCGATCGCCAAGCTGCGCGGCGCCTACGATCGCGTCGTCTTGATCGGCCCCGTACTCGACTCCAGCCACGGCGACCTCAGGGCGATCGCCGCCGAGGCCGACGTCGCCCTTGCCGCCGTCTCGGCGGAGGCGGTCTCCGGCCGGCCCGGACGGGCGCTGCGCGCCCGCCTGCGCAAGCTGCCGGTCGAAGCGCGCGGCGCGATCGTCGTCGGCCGGGGTTAGCGGGAACTCAGAGGTCGTAGCGGGCCAGATCGGCCTCGAGACGCTCGCTGTCGGCGGCGCTGGGCCCGGCGGGAGGCGAGCCGTCCCCGGGGCCACTGCGGTCGCCCGCCCGCCGCCAGCGCAGAACGCCGAGGGCGAGGGCGATCGCCGCGACGACGAAGGCGATCACCGGGACCAGGTAGGCGGAGAGGTCGAAGCCGGACCCCTGCGGCAGCGCCAGCACCTCGGTGCCGTACTCGGCCACCAGCCGGTCCTTGATCTCCTCCTTGCCGCGGCCTTCGGCGACCAGTCGCGAGACGAAGGCTTTCTGGCGCTGTGCCTGCGGCGATTCGGCCAGCTCCAGCAGGGTGCCGCAGACGGGGCACATCACTTCCGAGGAGATCTCCGAGAGCGACGTCTGCGGGGCTGGCGCCGCCGCGGCCGGCGCCGCCGGGGTCAGCATCGCGGCCAGGGCGAGCGTCGCCAGAAGGCGTGCCGCCCTCTTCATGAGGAGCTTCCGGGCAGCAACGGCGCCACCTGGTCGGCGAGGTACTCCTCGGTGACCGGGCCGGCCAGCAGCAGCCGCACCTTCCCGCGCGGGTCGACGAGGAAGTTCTCCGGCACTCCGGTGGTGCCGAAGTCGTGGGCGGCGGTGCCGTCGCCGTCGCGCAGCTGCGGGTAGCTGAGGCCGAAGCGACGGACGAAGGCGCGGCCGTCGCCGCTGAGGTCGCGGCTGTCGATGCCGAGGACGGTGAAGTCGCGGTCGCCGTGGCGGCGCTGGAAGCTCTCCAGCGCCGGCGCCTCCTCGCGGCAGGGGATGCACCAGGAGGCCCAGAAGTTGACCAGCACCCAGCGGCCGCGGTAGTCGGCCAGCGAGCCGTCGCCCGCGCCTTCGAGCCGGGGCAGGGGAGAGGCGGGAGCGGCCTCGCCCAGGGCGAGGCCGGAGGAGCCCTTGCTGAGCAGGCCAAAGGTGAGCAGGCCGACGACGGCCAGCACGGCGAGGACGGCGATGGTGGAGCGAGCGCTCACAGAGCGCCCAAGGTTAGAACCCGCCCGCCTTCGGCAATCGCCCGCCGGCCGTAGAATCAGCCGCGATGCGGACGTAGCTCAGTTGGTAGAGCGCGAGCTTCCCAAGCTCGAGGTCGCGGGTTCGACCCCCGTCGTCCGCTTTCCGATCCCCCCGGAGGCCTTCGCGTCCCCTGGAATCCGGTAGAAGTGCTCGGTCGCGCCGCGTACCTGACGCTGGCGGACGAGTTCGATCAGGCCGGCTTTGGCCAGCTCGGTGACGTGGTAGTTGGTGTTGCTGAGGGGGATCTGCAGCTCCTGGCAGAGGTCGCTGGGGGAGAGGACGCGACCGCCGTCCATTCCGAGGATTTCCAGGATCGAGATCCGCAGCGGATGCGCGGTCGCCCGCGCCAGATGCTCCCAATCGAGCGGCACCGAGGCGCCCTCGTTCAAGGATCCGTTTCCGTTTGCGTGGTGCCCGTCCTGACCGTTGGCTGAGTGACCATCACGACTTTTCATGAGCGAACAATACCAAAAAATATTGACGTGGGTCATCAAAATCGGGTACGGTCATTCTTGAATGATTCGAGGAAGAGAAAAATTGACGGGTCGCGGGGCGCCGATTGCCGCACTCGCTCTTGCCGCTCTGGCGCTGGCACTGCCGGCGGCGCCGGCCGGCGGGAGCACCGGCGACATCATCGCCCCCAGCAATCCTCAGAACCCCCAGGTCGACTCCGGCTGGCAGGCCGGGACCTGCAAGCAGGAACCGCCGGAAAGCCCCGCCCTCTGCTCGGTCGCGACCAAAAACCAGTTTTTCGAAACGGCGGCCGCGCACCCGAACTGGGGCTTCACCCAGTTCATCGTCAAGCACACGACTGAAGAACCCCTGCCGGGCGTGAAACTCGAAAAACCGGTCGGCGAAGTCAAAAGCGTCCGCGTCGACCTGCCGGTTGGCCTCAGCGTCAACCCGGGCGCGACCAAAGTGCGCTGTCAGCTGGCCCAGTTCAAAGCGGACATCTGCCCGCTCGAAACGAAAGTCGGCGAAAGCTTCGTCACCGCCTCGGTCGGCGGCGTGCGGACGGAGCCGGCGCCGCCGCTGACGCAGGTCCCCGTGTACAACGTCGTGCCGGCCGCGGGGGAACCGGCGCTGTTCGGCCTCAAGCTCGCCGGCAACGAAGTCTTCCTGCGCGCCAACCTCGCCTGGAGCAGCGACTTCCACGAGGGCTTCACGATCGCCGTCCCGAAAGCGGTGCCGGTCGACCTGGCCCCTCTGATCGAAGGCGCCATCCTCTCCAATCGCCTGGTCTTCAACGGTCGCGCCGGCGACGGCACCTTCATCACCACCCCCAGCACCTGTCTCGGGGAATCGGCGCCGGGGCCGTCCGGCCACGTCTACTCGACCTACCTGCTCGCCAGCTCCTACGCGGAGGAGGCAAACGGCGCCTACCAGTTCCCGCGCGACGCCGCCGCTGCCTTCGAGTCGCCGATCCCGCCCGGCACCTCGCCGAAAAGCTGCAACACGATTCCCTACAACCCCTCGCTCCGGGTCGACCCACGCACCGCCCTCGCCGACTCGCCCTCGGGGGCCGCGGTCGACGTCGACGTCCCGCACATCCTCGGCGGCGAGAAACAGGACAGCTCCAACACCAGGACGGCGAGCGTCTCGCTGCCGGTGGGGATGGGGCTTAACCCCTCCGCCGCCCCTGGCCTGCAGACCTGCAGCGACGCGCAGTTCCGTCCGCACAGCGCCAGCCCCGGCACCGATTGCCCGCCCGCCTCGAAGATCGGCACGGCGACGATCGAATCGCCACCGCTGCCGGAAGGCGCGCTGACCGGGAACGTCTACGTCGGCAGCCAGATCGGCCGCGACCCGACCTCCGGCAACCTCTATCGGATCTTCGTCGATGCCGAGTCCCCCCGCTACGGGATCTCGGTCCGCCTGCTCGGCCACGTCAGAGCCGATCCCCGGACCGGTCAGCTGACCACGACCTTCAGCGACAACCCGCAGGTGCCGTTCACCTCCTTCGAGCTCGCCTTCGACGGTGGCGCCAGGGCGGTGCTGACCAGCCCGCCGATCTGCAGCTCCAGAGCCGACGCCCAGATGACGCCCTGGTCCGGCAACGCGGCGGCAAGCCCCTCGGCCCCGATCGTCCTCAGCAGCGCTCCCGGCGGCCGTCCCTGCGCGAAGACGCCGGCCGAGCGCCCCTTCTCCCCGGCTTTCACGGCCCGGCCAAAAGGCACCAAAGCCGGCGCCTACAAACCGTTCTCGGTTCATATCGCCCGCAGCGACGGCCAGCAGGAGCTGAAAGGCCTTGACCTCACCCTGGCCCCGGGCATGACCGGCAAGCTCGCCGGCATCCCCTACTGCCGGCCGGCAGCGCTCGTGGCGGCCGCCGCCAGCGGCGGCGCCCAGCAGCGGGCGAGCTCGAGCTGCCCCGCCAGGAGCCTCGTCGGCTCTGCCACGATCAGCGCCGGCAGCGGCCCCTCGCCCCTGCGCATCGACGATGGCAAGGTCTTCCTCTCAGGCCCCTACCACGGGGCTCCTCTCTCCCTGGCAGTGATCACCCCCGCCACGGCCGGGCCCTTCGATCTGGGCACGGTCGTGGTGAGGGTGGCGCTGTTCGTGGATCCGGACACGGCGCAGATCCGCGCCCTCTCCGATCCGATTCCCCACGTCTTCGGCGGGGCCCAGCTCAGCCTCCGGGCGATCGATGTCGAGATCGATCGCAAAGACTTCACGCTCAACCCGACCAGCTGCGGCCGGCTGACTTCGGCGGGAGCGCTCAACGGCGGCGGCGCCGACCCGACCAACCCGGCGACGTTCTCGTCCTTCCCGGTTAGCACCCCCTTCCAGACCAGCGACTGCGATGCGCTCGACTTCAGGCCGAAACTGTTCACCCGGCTCTACGGCGGTCGCAAGTCGGCCAGGCGCGCCCAGCACCCGAAATTCCGCGCCGTCCTCGTCGCTCGCGCGGGGGACGCCAACATCGGGCGCGCCGCCGTCACCCTGCCCCACTCCCTGTTCCTCGACCAGGCACATATCCGCACCATCTGCACCCGGGTCCAGCTCGCTGCCAACGACTGCCCGCAGGGGGCCGTCTACGGCTACGCGCGCGCCCAGACGCCGCTGCTCGACGACGAACTGGCCGGCCCGGTGTACCTCGTCTCCTCGAACAACCCGCTGCCGGACCTGCTCGTCGATCTCAGGGGCCAGGTTGATGTGCGCTTGCACGGCGTCATCAGCTCGCTCAAGAGCGGCCGAATCAAGAACGTCTTCTACCCCGTGCCCGACGTCCCGGTGAGCAAGTTCGTGCTGACGATGAAGGGCGGCAAGCGCGGCCTGTTGATCAACTCGCGCGACCTCTGCGTCAAGCGGTCCTTCTCCTTCATGAACCTGAAAGCGCAGAACGGCAAGCAGCTGAAGAAGAAGCGGCTGCCGCTGCGGGTGCCGGCCTGCCGGGGCAAGGGCGGCAAGCGCCAGAAGGGCTGATTGGCGGCCGCGCCGAGCGGGTATGGCCCTCGGCAGGGCCCCCGCGGGACCGGGCCGGGTAAGGGAACGATGCAAAAGGAGAACCGATGAACAGCCGGGCAGGGAATCTGAGCGCCATCCTCTTCGCCGTGACGGCTCTTGCGCTCGTCTTCGCGCTGCCGGCCCGCGCGGTCAACATCATCGAAAGCCAGGCGCCCGGCGGCAAAGCCGAAAGCAAAGACGCCGGCTGGCAGGCGGGCACCTGCACCGTCGATCCCTGCTCGGCGGAAACGCCGGGGCTCTTCTTCAAGCAGGCCGCCGGGCACCCGCCGAAAGGGTTCACCCAGATCATCGTCAGGCACGAACCGGGCCTGCTGCCCGGCAGCAAAGTCCCGGTCGGGAATCTGAAGACCGTCCTGGTCGACCTACCGGCCGGTCTCAGCGTCAACCCGCAGGCGACCCCTCAGTGCCAGCTCGCTCCCGGCGCCAGCCCGGCCACCTGCCCGCTCACCACCCAGGTGGGCACTAGCACCTTGACCGCGGTCAACCCCCTGACCAGCGCCGGGCTGCCGCTCTCCGCGCCGGTCTTCAACATCGCCCCCCGCCAGGGCGAACCTGCCCGCTTCGGCTTCAGCGTGGTCGGCAACGACATCTTCCTCAACGCCGGCGTCGCCTGGGAGAGCGACTACCACGAGTACTTCACGATCCATGCGACCGCGCTCAAACTCGGCGCCGGCTTCGAACTTGCGCGGATCCTCGAAAATCGGCTCGTCTTCGAGGGAACCACCGGGCAGAGTGGGGCGGGGGGCGCCTTCCTGACCACCCCCAGCACCTGCCAGAACGCCGAAGTGGAACCGTTCAAGGGCCAGTACACGACCTTCCTCCACGCCGATTCCTACGAGGAAGAAGCGCCGGGCAACGGTTACGACGTCGCCGCCCCGGCGCCACCCAACCCCGCCTTCGTCAACGGCTCCCAGGCGGTCGCCGCGCCGCTGCCGAAAGGCGCCGGCCCCGAAGGCTGCGGCAAAGTCCCGTTCGCTCCGACCACCTCGGCCGACCCCGGCACCAACCTGACCGACTCGCCCAGCGGCGCGACGGTGAACGTCAAAGTCCCGTTCGCCCCCGCCGCCGCCATCTATAACTCGAACGTCAGGGTGGCGCGGGTAACCCTGCCCAAGGGCATGGGAGTGAACCCGTCGGCCGCTCCCGGCCTGCACGTCTGCACGGACGCTCAGTTCAACAAGGGGAACAGGAACGCCATCGCCTGTCCGGCCAACTCGAAAATCGGCACGGTGGCGATCGACACGCCGCCGCTCCCCGACGGCACCCTGACCGGCAACGTCTACCTCGGCCAGCAGAAGAGCCGCGATCCCGAATCCGGCGATACGTACAGGATCCTGCTCGCCGCTGAGTCGGCCGCCCGCGGACTCTCGGTCCGCCTGGTCGGCAACGTGATCGCCAATCGCCAGACCGGCCAGCTCACGGCCGTCGTCAACGAAGCGCCGCAAGTGCCCTTCGACTCCGTCCAGGTGAAACTGAACGGCGGGCCAACGGCGACCCTGACCAGCCCACCCACCTGCGGTCCGAACCCGACCGCGCACGCGATGACCGCCTGGTCCGGGACCCCGGACAGCGGCGCCGCGGACAAAGGTTTCACCCTGACCAACGCCCCGGGGGGCGGGCCCTGCGCGAAAACCATGGCAGCGCGCCCGTTCGCACCCGGCTTCGTGGCGAAACCGAACAGCAACAACGCCGCCACCTTCACGCCTTTCCAGGCGCGCATCACTCGCACCGACGGCCAGCAGGAGCTGAAGGGCGTCGACATCACCCTGCCGCCGGGGGCGACCGCGAAGCTGGCGGGCACGCCCTACTGCCCACCGGCCCAGATCGCCGCCGCCGCGGCGAGTGCGGGAGCCGCCGAGCGCGCCAACGCGAGCTGTCCCGACAAAAGCCAGATCGGGATCGCCACGGTTGCCGCCGGCAGCGGTCCTTCGCCCCTGAGCATCGGCGGCAAGGTCTTCCTCGCCGGTCGCTTCCAGGGCGCTCCGCTCTCGCTTGTCGTGGTCACGCCGGCGCTCGCCGGTCCCTTCGACCTCGGCACGGTGGTGGTCAGGGTCCCGCTCTTCGTCGATCCGGAGACGGCGCAGATCCGCGCCGCCACCAACGCGATCCCGGACGTCTTCGGCGGCGCCAAGCTGGACATCCGCTCGGTCCTGGTCAACGTCAACAAGAACGACTTCACCCTGAACGGGACCAACTGCTCGAAATTCGCCACCGCCGGCGCCCTCAAGGGCGGCGGCGCCGACCCGACCAACCCGGCGACGTTCTCGTCCTTCCCGGTCTCCGACCCGGTGCAGCTGGACAACTGCCCGGCGCTGAAATTCCGGCCCAAGCTGAACCTGCGCCTGTTCGGCGCCACCAAGCGCGCCAAGCACCCGCGCCTGCGGGCGATCCTGAAAGCGCGGTCGGGCGACGCCAACATCGCCCGCGCCTCGGTCGCCCTGCCGCACGCCCTCTTCCTCGACCAGGCGAGCCTCGGCAAAATCTGCACCAGGGTCCAGTTCGTGGCCGGCGACTGCCCGAAGAAATCGATCTACGGCCGCGCCCGGGCGTTCACGCCACTGCTCGGCCAGCCGCTCGAAGGGCCGGTCTACCTGCGCTCGTCGAACAACAAGCTGCCGGACCTCGTCGCCCACCTCGAAGGCCAGGTCGACATCGACCTCGTCGGGCGGATCGACAGCTTCAAGGGCGGCATCCGCACCACCTTCGACCGTGTTCCCGACGTGCCCGTCTCGAAGTTCGTGATGAAGCTGCGCGGCGGCAAGCGCGGTCTGCTGGTGGCGTCGAGGGACCTCTGCAAAGGCAAGGTCAAGGCGATCGTCCAGCTCAAAGGCCAGAACGGCAAGAAAGCAAACAAACGGACGAAGCTGCGCACGCCCTGCGGCAAGAAGGGGCACGGCAAGAAGGCCCACGGCAAAGGGCAGGGCAAACGCTGAGTGGCCCCGACCGGATTGAAGATCTCAATCCATTTGTCGCAAATCGCACTTGATTCGGCCGCACCACTCTGTAATGTCTTTGACGGGAGAAGTGCTCGAGCGCTACGCAGGGGAAGCGTTATCGCTCAACAGGTTGTGAGGAGGGATTGAATGGCTAGGCGCTTGATCGTTTTAGCTGCAGTGATGGCTCTCGGTGCCGTTTTCGCGGCGCCCTCGGCCCAGGGTGCATTTGGCATCGCGAATTGGGAAGCACTGACGTGCAAAGAAAATGTCGACACGCCAGCAGGGGTAGGCCTCCCCAATGCCGTCACCGGCCTTTTCCCTCTGCCACAGGATCCGGGTCAGTGCACGAAAAATCCCGCAACCTCGGAAACCAAATGGTTCAAACAGGCTGCCGGTCATCCGAACGTCGCGATTACCGACTTTACGCTGAACACGTTGTCGGGGCCTATGGTCGAAGGCTTTCCCGATGGTTTCGTCAAAGACATCGTCGTTGACACGCCGGAAGGACTGAGTGTCAATCCTGAGGCCACCGTCAATCTCGCTGGGGAACCCGTCAAGTGCACGGTAGAACAGCTGAAAACGACTCCCGCCCCGACGTGTCCGCCGGAATCTCTTGTCGGCTTCAACTATCTCACGGTGGCTGCCGCGGCCCCTCCGTGCGACAACCCCACCCCGATACCTGACATCTGCCCAAATGCCCGGGTCAAACTGCCGGTCTACAACCTGGTGCCTTTTGAGGGAGTGCCGTCCATGGTGGGCTTCCCGACCAGCACCCCAGGCGACCCGACCTTCATCGTCGGTTCACTTGATCCCGTCGATCAGCACGTGACCTTCACGATCAGCGACATTCACAAACCGCCGGCGGGGCCACCGATCATTGGTTCTCGACTCGTCTTCAATGGGAAATCCGGCAACGGCACCTACCTGACGAATCCGAGCGTCTGTGGAGTGCCTCAAGCGGCTGAACTCCATGTCGATTCGCATGAAGGCGCAACCGACGAAGCCAAATTCGTCACGCCATTCGTGGGTGAAGGCTGCGAGAACATCCCGTTCAAACCGACGATCGACGTCAGCACCCAGGGCGGCGCGGTCGATACGCCGGAACCGACCACGGTCGACGTGGGCATCCCGTTTGATGCGTCGGAACCGATCGCCAACTCGTATCTGAAAACGGCCAGGGTCAAGCTGCCGGAAGGAATGGGCCTCAACCCCGCCTCCGCCACCGGCCTCGTCCCCTGCACCAACGCGCAGTTCGCCAAAGGGACCAACGACCCGATCGCCTGTCCCGCGGCCTCGGTGATCGGCACCGTCGAGGTGCAGACGCCGTCGTTGCCGCCGGACTCGCTCGGCGGTACCGTCTACGTCGGCGAACCGCTCGAGAACGGACCGGGAGCGTCGAGCACCGGGCAACAGTTCCGCATCTTCATCCACGCCACCTCGACCCGCTACGGGGTCAACGTGCGCCTGGTTGGAAGTGTGTTCCCCAACCTGCTGACGGGCCAGCTCACGGCCGTCGTCGAAGACAACCCGCAGGCGACCTTCAGCAACTTCCGACTCCACCTCAATGGTGGGTCGAAAGGCACGCTGACCTCGCCGCCGACCTGTGGTCCGAACAAAACGACCACGGAAATGACCCCGTGGTCGGGCAACCCGGATCAGAACACGCCGTCGAGCTCGTTCAACCTGACCACCTACCCGGGTGGCGGCGCCTGTCCGAAAACGCTGGCCGAGCGGCCGTTCGCGCCCGGCTACACGGCTAAATCCGACAGCAGCAAAGCTGGCGCCTACAGCCCGTTCAAGGTGCACATCGGGCGTCCCGACGGCCAGCAGGAGCTGAAGGTCGTCAACGTGACCCTGCCGAAGGGTCTGACCGGCAAGCTCGCCGGCATCCCCTACTGCTCCGAGGCGGAGCTGGCGGCGGCGAAAGCGAACAGCGGCAAAGCCGAGGCGGCGGCAGCGAGCTGTCCGGCGGCGAGCCTAATCGCCGCGACTTCGACCGAGGTCGGCTCCGGTTCGGCTCCGTACAAGATCGATGGCAAGGCATTCCTGGCGGGTCCCTATAAGGGCGCGCCGCTGTCGATGGCCGCGATTACCCCCGGCGTCGCCGGTCCATATGACATCGGCACTGTGGTCGTCCGGGTCGCGCTCAACGTGAACCCGGAAACGGGCCAGATCAACGCTGTCTCCGACTCGATCCCGAACGTGTTCGGCGGGGTCAAGCTGGATGTGCGCTCGATCGACGTCGACGTCAACCGGGCCCAGTTCATGCTCAACCCGACGAACTGCGCCGCTCAGGCGACGAGCGGTGTGCTCAACGGGGGCGGAGCCAACCCGGCCGACCCAGCTGCGTTCAGCTCCTATGCGGTTAGCGCCGCCTACCAGGCGACCGAATGCAACAAGCTCGGCTTCAAGCCGAAGCTGTTCACCCGGTTGTACGGCCCGACCAAGCGGGCTAAGAACCCGCGCATTCGGGCGATCCTGGAAGCACGCGCAGGCGACGCCAACCTCAGCCGTGCCGCGCTGACGTTGCCGCACTCGCTGTTCCTCGACCAGAGCCACATCAAGACGGTGTGCACGAGGGTGCAGCTGGCGGCGAAGGCATGTCCGAAGGCCTCGGTCTACGGACAGTCGGAAGCGAAGTCGCCGCTGCTCGACGGCAAGTTGAAGGGGCCGGTCTACCTGGTCTCCTCCAACGACAAGCTGCCGAATCTGGTGGCCGACCTCCGCGGTCAGGTGAACATCCAGCTCCGCGGCGTGATCAGCTCCAAGAACGGCGGGCTGAAGACCGTCTTCCCGACGGCGCCGGACCTGCCGGTGAAGAAGTTCATCCTCAACATGCAGGGCGGCAAGAAGAGCCTCTTGGTCAACTCGGAAAACACCTGCCAGAAGAAGCAGACGGCGGTGCTGAACCTCAAGGGCCAGAACGGCAAGAAGGTCAAGAACAACAGGCACAGGCTGAATATCAGCTCCTGCAAGAAGTCGAAGAAGAAGTAGAGCCGCACCAGGCTCCGTAGGAGCGTCGCCGGCACCGGCGCGGATGGCCGAATAGCCTCCGCGCCGGTGCGCCCGACGCTCTCCGTCCTCATCGTCGCCTGGAACAGCCGCGAGGAGCTGGCCAGGACCCTGCCGGCGCTGCTGCCCGAGCTCGGCGAGGGCGACGAGTTGATCGTCGCCGACAACGATTCGGCCGACGGCACCCCCGAGGCGGTCCTGGGGCTGGCTCCACTGGCGCACGTCGTGCGCACTGGCGCCAACCTCGGCTTCGCCGCTGGCTGCAACGCGGGCGCGCGAGAGGCCACCGGCGATCTCCTGGTCGTCCTCAATCCCGACGCGGCGCCGCTGCCCGGCTGGGGCGAGGCGATCCGCCGCCCCTTGCTGCAAGACCGCGGCTGGGCCGCCTGGCAGGCGCTGGTCGCCGATGCCGGGGGGACCGAGATCAACTCCGCCGGCAACCCGATCCATTTCACCGGCATCGTCTGGGCGGGCGGCCACGGCCGCCCGATCGCCGCGGCGCCCGCCGCCGGCGAGGTGACGGCCCTGTCGGGCGCCTGCCTGGCGATCCCGCTGCGGACCTGGCGCGAGGTCGGTGGCTTCCCCGAGCGCTTCTTCCTCTACCACGAGGACGTCGACCTCTCGCTGCGGCTGCGGCTGCGCGGCGGCACGCTCGGGATCGAGCCCGCCGCCATCGTCGACCACGACTACGAGTTCGGCGCCCGCGAGCACAAGTGGCGCTGGCTCGAGCGCAACCGCCTCGCCTTCCTCGTCCGCACCTACCCGACCTCGCTGCTGATCCTGCTGGCCCCGGCCCTGCTGGCCACCGAGCTGGCATTGGTCGCCGTCTCCGTTTCAGGCGGCTGGGGCCGACAGAAGCTGGCCGCCAACTGGGAAGTCCTGCGCTGGCTCCCGCGCCTGCTGCGCGAGCGCCGCCAGGTCCAGGCGACCCGCACCGTCAGCGCCGCCGAGTTCGCCTCCTGGCTCACCCCCGACCTCGACTCCCCCTTCATCTCCCCGCTGGCTAGCTCCCTACCGGCCCGCCTCTTTCTCCGCAGCTACTGGCGAGCGACCCGCCTGCTGCTCGGCGCCTGGTCCCGGTAGGGGTGAAGCGTCTTGTACGCCTAGATCGGCTGGCTGGTCGGACGGATCAGGATCTCGTTGACGTCGACGCCCGGCCCCTGCTCCAGCGCGTACATCACCGCCCTGGCGATGTCGTCGTCCTGCAGCGCCCATTTGCCGGGGCGGTTGTCGAAGAAGTCGGTGTCGACCATGCCCGGCTCGATCAGGGTTACCTTGATGCCCCTGTTCTCATGCATCTGGCGCAGCTCCGCCCGCAGCGACTCTCCGATCGCCGTCGCCGCCCACTTGGTGGCGGAGTAGAGCGATCCCGGCAGGGCGACGCGGCCGGCGATCGAGCTGGTGACGAGGAAGTGGCCGTCGCCGCGCTCGAGCAGGTGGGGGAGGGTGGCGCGGATCGTCAGCGCCACCCCGTAGACGTTGGTCAGGATCATCGAGCGCCAGTGCTCGGGTGACTCCTCGAGGAAGCCGCGGCTGGCGCCGAAGCCGGCGTTGGCGAAGACGGCGTCGATGCGGCCGAAGCGCTCCAGCGCCGCGGCGGCCAGCGCCTCGACCTGATCCCACTCGGTGACGTCGCAGCGCACGGCCAGCGCCCGCTCCCCACCGCCGAGCTCCTCTGCCAGCGCTTCCAGCTCCTCCAGCCGTCGCGCCGCCAGCACCAGCCGGTACTTGCCCGCCGCCGCGCGGGCGGTCGCGGCGCCGATGCCGCTGCTGGCGCCGGTGATCAAGAGCACGGGGTCGACCATTGCCGCATTCTCCCACTTGCGATAATCCCGAGCTCGTGGACCCCCAGCGCAAGCGCACGATCCGCCTCGTGGTGGCGCTCAGCGTTGCCGTGCTGCTCTCGGTGGCGCTGATCTACACCTCGTTCTCGGCCTCGACCGAGGCCAAAGAGCCCTCGCAGCTGCTCAGCGCCGCGCCCGGGACCAGCTACGAGATGACCGGGAGGGTCGTCAAGGGCTCGATCCGGGAGCAGGGCAGCGGCATCGCCTTCCGCGTCGTCGATCGCGACGGCGGCGGCCGCAGCCTGCCGGTGACCTACACGGGCACCGTCCCCGACCCCTTCCGCGGCGGCCGCGAGATCGTCCTCACCGGGGCGGTCGAGCAGGGCACCTTCGTTGGCGAGCCGGAGACCCTGATCACGAAGTGCCCGTCGAAGTTCACGACCAAGAGTGATGGCTAGCCTCGGCAGCGCCCTGCTGGCGCTGGCCTTCCTCGCCGCCGTCTCCGCCGCCGTCCTCGCCCTTGCCGGGCGTCACGGCAACCGCCGCCGGATCGACCTCAGTCGCCGCGTCGTCTACGCCTTCTGCGGGCTGATCACCGCCTGTGTCGCGATCATCGAGATCGCCTTCGCCGGCAACGACTTTTCCTTCCAGATCGTCCAGCAGCACTCCTCGATCGAGACGCCGCCCTTCTACAAGCTGGCGGCGATGTGGTCGAGCCAGGAAGGCTCGCTGCTGCTCTGGGCCTGGGTCCTCTCGATCGCCTCCAGCGCCGCCCTCTACGCAACCCGCAGCAAGCTGCGCGAGATCGTCCCCTGGGCGACCGCGGTGATGATGGGCGTCGCCGCCTTCTTCACCGGCCTGATGCTGTTCGCGCCCGACGTCGACCCCTTCGCGACGCTGAGCCCGGCGCCGGCGGACGGCATCGGCCTCACCCCGCTGCTGCAGCACCCGAGCATGATGATCCACCCGCCGATGCTCTACTCGGGGTACGTCGCCTTCACGATCCCCTTCGCCTTCGCGATCGGCGCCCTCGTCACCCGCCGCGTCGACGCCGAATGGATCCGCGCCACCCGCCGCTTCGCGCTGATCGCCTGGGCCTTCCTCGGCTTCGGGCTGCTGCTCGGCGCCCGCTGGTCCTACACCGAGCTCGGCTGGGGCGGCTACTGGGCCTGGGACCCGGTCGAGAACGCGGCGCTGATGCCGTGGCTGATCGGCACCGCCTTCCTGCACTCGATCATGGTCCAGGAGAAGCGCGGCATGCTCAAAGTCTGGAACGCCTGCCTCGTCGTCGCCACCTTCTCGTTGGCGCTGCTGGGCACCTTCCTGGTCCGCTCCGGGGTGCT
The DNA here is from genome assembly GCA_963717495.1 of uncultured Solirubrobacterales bacterium. Classification (GTDB taxonomy): domain Bacteria; phylum Actinomycetota; class Thermoleophilia; order Solirubrobacterales; family 70-9; genus VAYN01. Next base: position 342,828 of record OY970339.1, read on the forward strand.
GCAGTCGATCCACGCCTTCGGCGACAACACCGTCGGCCCCTACGTGCTGGGCCTGATCGGCGTCGTCCTGATCGGCTCGACGGCGCTGATCGTCTCCCGCCTCGACGACCTGCGCTCGGAGAAGCAGATCGACTCGCTGGTCTCGCGCGAGTCCGTCTTCCTCGTCAACAACCTGCTGCTGGTCGCGCTCACCGCGGTGATCTTCTGGGGCACCTTCTTCCCGCTGATCTCCGAGCTCTTCACCGGCGACAAGGCCTCGCTGGCGGCCCCCTGGTTCGACCGCTACACGACGCCGCTGGCGATCGGGCTCGTCCTCTTCACCGGGATCGGGCCGCTGCTCGCCTGGCGCCGGGTCACCTGGGCCTCGGCCAAGCGCGTCTTCCTGGTGCCGCTGATCGCCGCCGCCGTGGCGGCGCTCGGGCTCGCCCTGTTCACCGACGCGACCCACAAGCCCTGGGCCCTCGCCCTCTTCGTCTTCGCCGCCTTCGCCCTGACCGGCCTCGGCCAGGAGTTCTGGAACGGCGCTACGGCGCGGCGCCGGACCTCCGGCGGCTCGATGCCGGCTGCCCTGGTCGCGGTCGTCTCCCGCAACCGCCGCCGCTACGGCGGCTACATCGTCCACATCGGCGTCGCCGTGCTGCTGATCGGCATCGCCGCCTCCTCCAGCTTTCAGACCAACCGCGAAGTCGTCCTGCGGCCGGGCGAGAGCGCCGTCGTCGACGGCCGCACGATCACCTACGTGAAGCCGACCGTCGCCGCCGACGACGAGAAGTTCACCTTCGGCGGGGTCCTGCGGGTTGAAGAGAGCGGCAAGGTCGTCGCGACTCTGCACCCGAGCCGTCGCTACTTCCGCCCGACCGGGCAGGAAGGGGGGACGATCGGCAGCTTCTTCGCCGGCGAGGCGACCAGCGAGGTCGGCCTGAAGGCGGGACTCGGCAGCGATCTCTGGACCGCGGTGCAGCCCGACATCGCCGCTGTGCAGCGGCGGGTGCGGGCGGCGGACAAGGGGTTCGCGGCCTGCGTCCGCGCCGCCCCCGGCACGCCGCCCCAGTGCGCCTCCCTGGCGGCGAGCATGCGGGCGGCGGCGGAGAACCCGGCGCTGCGCCCGGCGGCGCTGGCGGGGATCGCCGGCATCCAGGCGGCGACCGCCGCCAAGATCGCCAGGAGCTATCTCGCCGATGCCTCGCCCGCCACCTTCAAGGTGATCGTCGACCCGCTGGTCACCTGGATGTGGATCGGCGGCCTGATCGCGCTGCTGGGCGCCGCGATCGCGCTCTGGCCCGCCCGCGGCCGTCGCCGCGGCGCCCTCGTCCACACCGAGACCGACGCCCTGAAGGAAGCCAAGTACCGCGAGATCCGCGACGCCGAGCTCGACCACGCCGCCGGCAAGCTCTCCGACGAGGACTTCGCCCTGCTCGACGCCGAGCTGCGCCGCGAAGCCGTGGAGATGCTCGACCGGATCGAGAACGGCGACGGCGCGGTCAAGCCGGGGGCGAACGGCGACCGGGCGGCGGCGAACGGCGACGGGGCGGGGGAGACGCGCGAAAAGGTGTCGCAGGGCTAGACTTCCTCACCGTGTACACGTTTCTCAGTGTCATCCAGGTGCTCCTCTCCGTCGTCCTGATCTTCCTGATCCTGCTCCACTCGGGCAAAGACGCGGGCCTCTCCGGTGCTTTCGGCGTCGGCGGTGGCGGCAGCTCGCTCGGCGGCGGCTCGATGGTCGAGCGCAACCTCACCCGTGCCACGATCTTCATCGCCCTGATCTGGGCCCTCAACACCTTCGTCCTCCTGAAGATCTAGAGGAGGCCGCCTCACCCCGGTGCATGTCGGGGGTGTTCAGCCGCGCGCCGATCCGGCGTGTCTGAGTTTGCCCGCCATATACAGGCGTCAAACTCAGACACGCTTGTGGCAGATTGCATCTGCTTGTAAGGCTTGTTGACAAATAGTCTTCTTTTGTCTAGGTTCTAGACGTTCTTTGAAACTCTGACAAGGAGGAGGCCCATGGAGGCCACCGCCGCGAATTCGCATCACCATCACCACCATCACGACGAGGTGGAGGTCAATCCGGCGACCTGGACCGATCCCAAGCGCTACGCATGGCTGCTGGGCATCATCGTCCCGCTGGCGCCCTTCATGGCCTGGGGCTCGGTCGCGCTGACCGGCTTCTCCGGCTTCTGGCTGCTCGGCCCTCTGCTCGTCTTCGTCGCCTTCCCGATCCTCGACATCGCCGTCGGCATGGATGCCACCAATCCGCCCGACAGCGTCCTCAAGTGGCTGGAGCAGGACCGCTACTACCGCTGGTGCACCTACGTCTTCATCCCGATCCAGTACGCCGGCCTCGTGCTTGCCTGCTACCTCTGGTCCAGCGGCGACCTCTCGGTCGTCGACAGCCTCGGGCTCGCCTTCACCGTCGGCGTCGTCGGCGGGATTGCGATCAACACCGCCCACGAGCTCGGCCACAAGCGGGCCAGCTCGGAGCGCTGGCTCAGCCGCGTCGCCCTCGCCCAGACCGGCTACGGCCACTTCTTCATCGAGCACAACCGCGGCCACCACGTTCGCGTCGCCACCCCCGAGGACCCGGCCAGCTCACGGCTGGGGGAGAGCTTCTGGGCCTTCCTGCCGCGCACCGTCGCCGGCAGCCTGCGCTCCGCCTGGGAGATCGAGGCCGCCCGCCTCGACCGCCTCGGCAAGTCGCACTGGAGCATCCACAACGACATCCTCGGCGCCTGGGCGATGACGGTCGGTCTCTTCGCCGTGCTGGCAATCGTCTTCGGCCCGGTCGTCCTGCCCTACCTGCTGATCCAGGCCGTGCTCGGCTTCTCGCTGCTGGAGGTCGTCAACTACCTCGAGCACTACGGCCTGCGCCGCAACAGGCGCGAGGACGGCCGCTACGAGCGCTGCCTGCCCGAGCACAGCTGGAACAGCAACAACGTCGCCTCCAACGTGCTGCTCTACCACCTGCAGCGCCACAGCGACCACCACGCCAACCCGACTCGCCGCTACCAGGCCCTGCGCCACGTCGACGAGGCGCCGCAGCTGCCCACCGGCTACGCCGGGATGATCGTCCTCGCCTGGTTCCCGCCGCTCTGGCGGCGGGTGATGGACCCGCGCCTGCTCGACCACTTCGAGGGCGACGTCACCCGCGCCAACATCCAGCCGCGCAAGCGCGAGAGGATCCTCGCCCGCTACGGGGCGGCCGCATGAGCCGCTGGCGCTGTAACGGCTGCGGCTACGTCTACGACGAGGAGGCCGGGCATCCGCGCGAGGGCTTCCCGCCGGGGACGCCCTGGTCCGAGGTGCCCGACGACTGGGCCTGCCCCGACTGCGGCGTCCGCGAGAAGGTCGACTTCGAGCCTGAGGACGGCGCCCCCTGACCGCCACCGCTGCGACGATAGGGGGGATGGCGAGCACGCGAACCCCCTATCCGGAGGCGGCTCGGGAGCTGCTGCGGCAGACCCTCTTCGGCGCCGCCCGCGATCAGCTCGAGCGGCGGGCCTGGTCGGAGATCACGATGTCCGACATCGCCGCCAGCGCCGGCGTCAGCCGCCAGACCCTCTACAAGGAGTTCGGCAACCGCAACGAGTTCGGCCTCGCCTTCGTGATCCACGAGGGCGAGCGCTTCCTCGACGACGTCGAGGTCGCGGTTCTGGAGCACCGCGACGATCCCCGCGCCGCCGTCGGCGCCGCCCTCGAGCTCTTCCTCCGCACCGCCGGCGAGGACCCGCTGATCCGCACCCTGCTCAGCGACGACGGCACCGGCGGCATGCTGCCCTTCGTCACCACTCAGGGCCTGCCCGTCGTGCAGTGGGCCACCGCCCGCCTCGGCGCTGTGATCGAGGAGGGCTGGACGCAGGCGCCCAAGGCGGACGTCGCGCTCCTCTCCGAATCGCTAGTGCGGTTGGCGATCAGCTACATCACCGGCCCCAGCGAGGCGCCGGAGACCACCGCGACCTCGGTCGCCCGTCTGCTTGGGCCCTTCATCGACACGGCGCTGGGCTCTAACCAGTAGGCCTGACCATCCGTTCCCCTGTGGGGTCGTGGCCAGAGAATCGCGCTAGGCGACCTGCTCGGCATTCGCCGCGCGCAGTGGCGCCGCACCCTTGATCAGGTCGGCGGCGCGCTCGGCAATCGCGATCGTCGGCGCGTTGGTGTTGCCGCGAGGGACGACCGGCATCACCGAGGCATCGACGACGCGGAGGCCTTCCAGTCCCTGCACCCGCAGGTCGGCGTCGACCACCGAGCCGATCGCGCAGGTGCCGACCGGGTGGTAGATCGGGAAGGTGGTGGCGGCGACGTGGGCGCGCAGATCCTCCTCGGAATCGCCGGCCGGGACCGTGAACGGCTCGGCGCAGAAACGGCGCATCGCCGGCTGGGCGCAGATCTCCTGGGCCAGCCTCACCGCCGCGGTCGCCCGCGCCATGTCCTCCTCGTCGGCGTAGAAGCCGTTGCGGACGATCGGCTTCGCGGTCGGGTCCTTGGAGGCGAGCCGGACCGAGCCGCGGGCGCGCGGGGTCAGCAGGCAGGGGGAGATCCAGACCCCGTGCGCCTGCGGGTCGCCCATCCCCTCTTCGACGATGTGGATCGGGGCGACGTGGAACTGGGTGTCGGGCGCCTCGGCGCCGGCCTCGACCCTGGCGAAGCCGCCGGCCTCGGCCAGGTTGGAGGCGAACGGCCCGGTCTGCGAAGCCGTGAACTCCTCCAGGGCGGTGGGCTCGAGCGCGGCCAGCAGGCTCTCCGGCTCGGGCGTGGTCCAGACTTCGTAGTGGGAGGCGTGGTCGCTGAGGTTCTCGCCGACCGCGGGCTGGTCGAGCAGCAGCTCGATCTCGCGCATCGCCAGGTGCTCGGCCGGGCCGACGCCGGAGAGCATCAGCAGCTGCGGCGAGTTGTAGGTGCCGCCGCAGAGAATCACCTCGCGCTCGGCCCGCAGCTCCTGCGCCTGACCGAGCTGGCTGGCCTCGACACCCACCGCGCGGGTGCCCTCGAAGAGCACGCGGTTGACGTGCATGTAGGGCATCGCGGTCAGGTTCGGTCGCTCCATCGCCGGGTGGAGATAGGAGACCGCGGCACTGGCGCGCATCCCGCCCCGCTGCGTCACCTGGTACATCCCGACCCCGTCCTGCTCGGCGCCGTTGAAGTCCTCGTTGCGGGCCAGGCCGGCCTCGACGCCGGCCTCGACGAAGGCGGGGGTGATGGCGTTGCCCGAGCGCTGGTCAGAGACCGGTAGCGGCCCGCCGACGCCGTGCCACTCGGAGGCACCGCGCTCGTTGTCCTCGGCCTTGAGGAAGTAGGGGAAGAGGTCGTCCCATTCCCAGCCGGCCTCGCCCCAGCCGTCGTAATCGGCGCGGTTGCCGCGGATGTAGACCATCGCGTTGGTGGAGGAGGAGCCGCCGAAGACCTTGCCGCGGGGGAGGGCCAGGCGGCGTCCGCCGCAGCCCGGCTCGGGCGCGCTGTCGTAGTCCCAGTCGACCTCGGTCCGAGCCAGCTGCAGGTAGCCGAGCGGGACGTGGATGTTCTCGTTGACGTCCGGCGGTCCCGCCTCCAGCAGCAGCACGCTGACGTCCGGGTCCTCCGAAAGCCGCGCCGCCAGCACGCATCCGGCCGATCCCGCCCCGACGATCACGTAGTCGTACATCGGACCTCCTCCTCGGTTGGGCCGATCCCACTCGGCACGCTCGTTCAGAGCCTACTCCGCGCTGGCTCGCTGGCCAGCCTCTTTTCTCGAAGGATTACTGCTGCCAGGGCGACCATAATCCTTCGATTACGCTGGGGCCGTGGACGGCGAGCATCCCTTGCGAGAGCTTGAAGCCTGGATCGAGGAGGCGCGCGAAGAGGGGGTCCCGCAGCCGGCCTCGGTCGCGTTCGTGACGGTGGGGGAGGGAGGACAGCCCTCGGCTCGCACCGTGACTCTGAAGCGGATCGAGGACGATGCCCTCCTCTTCACCTCGGCGCTCTGGACTCGTAAGGCGCGGGAGATCGAGGCCAACCCGCGGGTGGCGCTGCTCTTCCACTGGCCGGCGCTGGGTCGTCAGGTTCATGTGACCGGCGAGGCGTGCCTGGCCGAGCGCGCTCTCGCCGATGAGCTCTTTGCCGAACGCGATCCGATGCACCAGCTGCAGACCGTCGTCTCCCGTCAGGGCGAGCCGATCGAAGACCTCGCCGAGCTCCGCGACCGCCTGGCCCACCTGGCCGAGGTCCAGGAGACCGCACCACTCTGCCCGGAGGACTGGGGCGCCCTGCGGGTCCGCCCCGAGACGATCGAGCTCTGGAGCGAAGCTCCGGACCGCATCCACGAGCGCCGCTTGTTCGAGCGCGACGGCGACGGCTGGACGACGACTCTGCTGGCGCCCTGACCCGACCTCGCCGCGAGTCAGTCGGCCGTCGGCGTGACGCCGATCAGAAGCGAGGGGGGCGAGATCGAAGGCCCCAGCTCCTCAGATCATCGCCAGCGATGACTCGGAAGCGCGACATCAAACAGTTCCGACAGGCCTGTCGGGAGGTGGGGCTGACCGTGCGGGAACGTTACGAAGCCAGCCAGGCGCTTCACGCGGAGAAGGAGTCAGCGGGCGTGCAGGCTAACAAGAGCTATGAGGAGCTGCTGGCTTGGCTGCGACAATGGAGGCAACGCTGATGGCAACTGTCGTAGCCCTGGATTCATCGCCCGCAAACGTCCTGCGCTCGATGCGCGGTCCGATTGTCGATGCCCGTACCGCCTATCCGGATGTCCTCCATATCGAGGTCCGGGATTTCGCCGGGGAGCTGTGGCGGCTGGCGACCCAGGACGCCGATTGGTCGCCGACCGATCCGGCCGAGCTGGTCGGCAAGTCGATCGAGGACGCCGAGATCGACGAGGAGACTGGCGAGCTGCGCTGCCGGCTCTCGGGCAGCTCACTGCTCGACGTGAAGCCTGCCGCGCAAGATGCGAGTGACGACCCTCCAAGTTGGGAGCTGATTACTCCAGGCGGGGTGTTGCTGGAGTTCGGTCCCGGAGTGCGCTGGCAGATCAGCAGCGCCACCGATCCGATCTCGGCGCGGCGCTGAGCGACCCGTCAAACAGAAAGCCCCCGACTAGCGGAGGCTTTCTCATGCGGCTGAATGGAGTCGAACCATCACGGGTGTTTCCACCCACAAGGCCCTCAACCTTGCGCGTCTACCAGTTCCGCCACAGCCGCTCGAGGGCGGTCGATTCTAGATGTTTGGGGCTGCGGCGAGCCGGTTCCTTGCGAGCATCCGCGCTGGGCGGTAGCCTGCGAACAAGTGTTCGAACGTGCGTGGACCCGGCGAGTGGGAGAGAATGGGGGAGACCATGGTTGATCTTGACCTGACGAAAAGGCAGAAAGAGATCTTCGACTTCATCCGCAAATACGCGGCGAAGACGGGGTACCCGCCGACCGTGCGGGAGATCGGCAAAGCGGTGGGGCTGCACTCGTCCTCGACCGTGCATGCGCACCTCGCGAACCTGGAGAAGATTGGCCTGCTGCGGCGCGATCCCTCAAAGCCACGGGCGATCGAGCTGCTTTACGAGAAGGCGAAGCGGACGATCCGGCCCGGCAGCGGCCTGCCGCTGGTCGGCCAGGTGGCCGCCGGCGAGCCGATCCTGGCCGAAGAGAACATCGAGGACTACATCGAGATCCCCGACGTGATCGGCGGCGAGGACGGCGACTACATCCTCCAGATCCGCGGCGAAAGCATGAAGGACGCCGGCATCCTCGAAAGCGACTACGTGATCGTGCGGCCCAGCGAAGACGCGGTCAACGGCGAAATTGTCGTCGCCCTGATCGGCGAGGACGCCACCGTCAAGCGCTTCTATCGCGAGAAGGACCACATCCGGCTGCAGCCGGAGAACGAGGAGCTGGAGCCGATCATCACCACCGAGGCCGTTGTCATCGGCCGCGTGATCGGCGTTTTCAGAAGCGTTTGACGAGGCCCAGGCGCCGTTATGCGGCGTCCTCGGTCGCCCGAATAGCGCTGCTATTCGGGCTTCCTGCGTCCTTGCCTAACGGCGCCTGGGGCCGTCAGGGCCAGCGACCGGACTCGATCAGGCGTTTGTAGTGCCGCTGACGGCGGCGAGCGTCCCACATGACCATCGACAGCAGCCTGAGGCCGAGGCGAGGGAAGAGGTCGAAGGTCCGCAGCAGCGGGCCGCGCCAGCGGGGGAGGACGAGGATCGGGCGCGGGCGCTCGGTCAGCTTGCCGACCTCGGCCGCGACCTGACTCGGCGTCAGCAGGTGGCCGGAGAAGGAGCCGGCGGCATCGGGGTCGTCGAGCTTGTCCTCGAGCATCGGCGTCCAGATGCCGTCGGGGCAGACGGCCGAGAGCTCGATTCCCTGGTGGCCGGCGCGGCGCAGGTCGAAGAGGGTGCCGAGGGTGAAGGCCATCGCTGCGTGCTTGCTGGCCGAGTAGGCGACCTCGCCGGGGGCGGCGACGATCCCGGCGAGCGAGATCACGTTGATCACATGGCCGTGGCCGACCGGCAGCATCCGCTCCAGCGCCGCGACGGTGCCGTTCATCGTCCCGGCGGCGTTGATCGAGAGCATCGCCTCGCGCGTGCCCTCGTCCTGCTCCCAGGCGAGCCCGGTGGCGAGGACGCCGGCGTTGTTGACCCAGAGGTCGAGCGAGCCGGCCTCTTCGACGACGGTCGCGGCAATCGCGCGGCAGGCTCCCCCGTTACGCACGTCGAGAGTCGAGGCTCTGGGGCCACCGCCGGGCGCCTGGTTGTCGGCGGCGCCGGCGATCTCATCCGCGGTGCGAGCGGCCGCCCCGGCGTCGACGTCGGTCGCCCAGACGGCGTAGCCGCGCCCCGCCAGCTCGATCGCGATCGCGCGACCGAGACCTCCACCAGCGCCGGTTACGACCGCGGTCCGCATCCTCGCCACCATATCCCGCAACCGCTGGTCGTTTGCGGGTCCGAGAGCTACCATCGAGGGGCGGGCCGAGCGGACCGCGGGGGGAGAGAAAACCCCTCGAGGAAAGTCCGGACACCACAGGGCAGGGCGGTGGGTAACGCCCACCCGGGGAAACCCGCGGGAAAGTGCCACAGAAATACACAGCCGATGGCGCGGCCACACGTGAGTCGCGTACAGGCAACGGTGAAATGGTGCGGTAAGAGCGCACCGGCGCCGCGGTGACGCGGCGGCCAGGCAAACCCCGCCCGGTGCAAGGCCAAGCAGGACCGTCGACCCGGCTCGGCGAGGTCCAGGTGGGCCGCATAGATAGATGGCCGCTCGAGACAGGATCCGGCTTACAGGCCCGCTAAAGGAGAGGCTCCCGCAAGGGGGCCTCTCCCATTCCAAGGGCGAGGTGGACCTATGCACGTTTTTCTGTCTTAGCCTTTGCTAACCTGCTGCCAACTTCCGCTGAATCTCCGCCTACATACCGCGGGGAGCGGGGGACCCAATTAGTGGGGGCGAATCGCCGGCATCAGCCGCGTAGCGCAGCTCTTTCAGCGCGAGCCCGACAGCTAACCCCGCAAGCGCCCGGAAAGAGACATGCAGCCGAGCAGAGACCGCCTTGCGCGGAAAGACGATCCGAGACGTGCGCCCCGAGCCGAGCGGCGCCTTCCCAGGCCCCTGCGCCGGGCAGCCTCGCTGGCGCTTCTTGCCGTTCTCGTCATCGGGCCGGGCTCGGCTCAGGCGGCGACCGGCGGTGCCTCGACTGCCTACGACGGCGCCGCGCCGGTAGGGCAGGACCTCGTCTTCAGCCCCTTCCGAAGCGCTGGCGCCAGCTGGTATGGCCCCGGCCTCTACGGCCGCAGCACGGCCTGCGGCCAGACTCTGCGGGCCGGCACGATCGGCGTCGCCCATCGCAACCTGCCCTGCGGGACGATGGTCAAGTTCACCTACCGCGGCAACGCTGTGATCGCCCCGGTGATCGATCGCGGCCCCTACGTCGATGGCCGCGCCTGGGACCTGACGGCGGCCGCCAGCGAAGCTCTCGAGTTCGAAGGGGCGGGCTTGGTGCGCTACGCGATCGCGGTGAGCTACGCCCGCGCTGGCGCCCCACGCTGACCCGCTCCGATCCCGCAATTTCCGCCTCTCCAGCCGCTCCGAGGGCTAGGCTGCCGTGTTCAGTCAGTGCCGGATAACGAGAGGAGCAGCTGAATGTCGAGGTTCTCGCAGGGAGCTTTTGCCGCCGTCGCGCCCCGAAGGGGCAGCCGCCCGACGCTCGCATTGGTGGCGGCCACCTGCGTTTTTGCGTCCTTGACCGCCCTCGCTGTCGGCGCCGGCGCCGCCAAGGTGCCGAGCACCACGGTGATCCTGGGGCAGACCTCGACCGTGCCGGATCCGTCCTGTCCCGGGCTCCCCTGTCAGGCGGTGGGGAGCGTCACCGGCTTCCAGGTCAGCAACGGCCAGACCCGCTCGCCGTTCATCGTTCCCCATGACGGCACGATCAAGGCCTGGTCCCTGACCCTGGCGCAGCCGACCAACAAGCAGCGCTCCTTCTTCAACGGCTTCTTCGGCACCCCGCCGGAGGCACGGCTGGCGATTCTGCGCCGCGTCCCCAGCACCAACCCGCCCCGCTACACCCTGCGTAGCCAGGGCTCGGTCAAGGTCCTCAGCCCGTACTTCGGCCAGACGGTCAAATTCGGCTCTTCGCTGAAGGTCGAAAAGGGCGACATCGTCGCCATCACCGTTCCGACCTGGGCCCCCGCCTTCGCGCAGGAACTGGATTCCAAAGAGGTCTGGCGCGCCAGCCGCGCCCCCGGCACCTGCACCAACTCCACCGACATCCGCCAGGGCGAGCCCCAGGAAAAGCTCAACTCCCGCGCCACCTACGGCTGCAAGTACTCCACTGCCCGCCTCCTCTACACGGCAACTCTCGTAGAGGGTCCCTAGCACCTACGGAAAGGGGTCGCGGGGTCCTCCCGGACGTTTCTCGCGCGGACGCGATGTGGTGAGGGGGTCCGAGAACGGAGCCAGTTTGCCCCGCCCGCAGGACCCCCTCACCGCGGCACGTCCGCGCGCCTACGCGACTGAGGGGAGAACCCTCGGCGTAGCCTGATCTTTCGGCAGCGCCGCAGCGCTAGCAATCAAGCTCTGGAACTCGTTCAGCGCCAGGTGCCCGACCGCCTCGAGGATCTCCTCGTCGGTCCAGCCGATCTCCCGCGCCTCCTCGTGCAGATGGAGCGGGGGAGGGCCGTCGGCGTCGAGGGTGTCCTTGAGGAAGGCCAGCAGCGCCGCCTCCTTCTCGTCGGCCGAGGTGAAGCTGCGCGCCCGCGAGACCTCGTCGAGGCCGAGGCCGGCCCGCCGGGCCGACTTCGCATGCTGGGCGATGCTGTAGTTGTCCTCGCGATGCTCGGCCACCGCCAGGGCGATCCGCTCGCGGGTCGCCTGCGGCAGGACGCCGCCGCGCAGCTCGGAGCGCATCCGGGTGTAAGCGCGGAGAACCGCGGGAGAGCCGGCCAGCACGCCAACGAACTTGGTCACCGCGCCGCCTGCCGCCTGGATGGTCTTGATCAGCGGAGCGCTCTCGTCGGGAGCGGTCAGCTCGTCGTGGATCTGGAATCTGGAAACATCGGTTTTGACCGTCACTGGCTTCTCATCTCTGGCTCTGCTGAGGGCGTATTCCGCTTTACAGAGCCTTTACGTGGCCTTTACTTTACTTTGAGCCTCTTACTTACGAGGAGTAAGTTATACCGCTTTTTGGGTGCGCGTGCAAGGCGCTCGAAGTTCTCGTTCCATACCCGTTCTACGTCGTTATGCACCTCGTTGGTTCATTCGCCTATCGTTGCCCCCTTCTTGCGGACAAGCCCAGGAGGACGGAATGGCAGAGCAACCCCGTAGCGCCGCGGACGTCATCGAGATCGTCAAGCAGAACGACGTCCGTTTCGTCCGCCTCTGGTTCACCGACGTGCTCGGGCAACTGAAGAGCTTCTCGATCAACGCCGCCGAGCTCGACGACGCCTTCGACGGCGGCATGGGCTTCGACGGCTCCTCCATCACCGGCTTCAACCCGATCGAGGAGTCGGACATGATCGCTATGCCCGACCCGTCCACCTTCGCGCTGATCCCCTGGCGCCCGGAGGACGAGAACGCGGTCGCCCGCATGTTCTGCGACGTCCGCGTCCCCGGTGGCGGCCCCTACGAGGGCGACCCACGCTGGATCCTGCGGCGGGCGATGAAGCGGGCGGAGGAGATGGGCTTCGAGGCCTACAACATCGGCCCCGAGCTGGAGTTCTATTACTTCCGCTCCGCCAAGCCGGAGGGCGGCGTGCCAGAGGTGCTCGACGAGGGCGGCTACTTCGACCTGACCACGCTCGACGCCGGCTCCGACGTGCGCCGCGACACCGTGCTGGCGCTGGAGAAGATGGGCATCCACGTCGAGTACACCCACCACGAGGTCGGGCCCTCCCAGCATGAGGTCGATATGCGCTACAAGAACGCGCTGGAGATGGCCGACGACTGCATGACCTACCGGATCGTCGTCAAGGAGTACGCGATGAAATACGGCTGGCACGCGAGCTTCATGCCGAAGCCTCTGTTCGGCGAGAACGGCTCCGGGATGCACGTCCACCAGTCGCTCGCCAAAGACGGCAGCAACGCCTTCTACGACGGCGACGATCCGTACTACCTCTCGCCGCTGGCGAAGTCGTTCATCGCCGGCCAGCTCAAGCACGCGCGGGAGATCTCGCCGCTCTTCGCCCAGTGGGTCAACTCCTACAAGCGCCTGGTCCCCGGCTATGAGGCGCCGGTCTACCTGGCCTGGTCACGCCGCAACCGCTCGGCGCTGATCCGGGTGCCGCTCTACCACCCCGGCAAGGAGAACGCGACCCGGGCCGAGCTGCGCTGCCCCGACCCCGCCGCCAATCCCTACCTCTGCTTCGCCGCCATGCTGCAGGCCGGTCTGGAAGGGATCGAGAAGGGCTACGAGCTGCCGGAGCCGATGGAGCAGAACCTCTACCACCTCTCCCAGGAGGAGCTCGCCCACCAGGGCATCGAGCAGCTGCCGGCGACCCTGGGCGAGGCGATCGAGCTCGCCGCCGACTCCGAGCTGGTGCTGCGGACGCTGGGCGAGCACACCTTCCGCCGCTTCGTCGAGATCAAGCGGCAGGAATGGGACGACTACCGGGTCCAGGTCACCCCCTTCGAGATCGAAAACTTCCTGCCGATCCTCTAAGTCGGCGGGGCGACAGGCCGCGGAGGGAGCTAGTGGCGACACTCCACATCCTCCGCGTCTTCTGCGACGAGAGCGGGGAGTGGGGGAACCCGCTTGGCGTCTTCCTCGACGGCGCCGAGGTGCCGACCGCCGAGCGCCAGCGCGTCGCCCACGAGCTCGGCTTCTCGGAGACGGTCTTCGTCGACGACCGCGTGCGAGGAGAGATCCGCATCTTCACCCCGGGGTTGGAGCTGCCTTTTGCCGGGCACCCGACCGTCGGCACCGCTTGGCTATTGGCGACCGAGGGCGGGGCGGTCGAGGCGCTGCGCCCGCCGGCGGGCGAGGTGGGGGTGCGGGGACAGGGCGAGCTGACCTACGTCGTCGCCCGGGCCGAGTGGTCACCCTCTTGGGAGCTGATCGAGCTCGGATCGCCGGCCGAGGTCGAGGCTCTCGACGGGCCGCCCGGCGGGCGCGAGGACGAAATCTACCTCTGGGCCTGGGCCGACGAGGAAGCCGGCCGGGTGCGCTCGCGCTGCTTTTCGCTTGCCGACGGAGTCGGCGAGGATGAGGCCACCGGTTCGGCGGCGATCATGCTCGCCGCCGCTCTCGAGCGGTCACTGACGATCCACCAAGGCGAGGGCTCGCTTCTCTACCCCCGCCCGCTGGGCGAGGGACGGGCCGAGGTCGGCGGTCGTGTCGTCCTCGACGAGGTGCGCGAGTTCGACGACTGCTGAGTTAACCGTCCTATAGCCCGGTTAACTCAGCCATCGATGTGCGAGGAGACCGGAGCGTCGCCCGCGTGTTCGTCCCGTGGCCGCGAGAGCGCCGAGGGCCACCAGAACTTGTCGCCGAGACTGAGGGCGATCGCCGGGACCAGGATGCTGCGGACGAGGAAGGTGTCGAGCAGGACGCCGAAGGCGACCACGAAGCCGAGCTCGGTGAGGAAGGTGAGGGGGAGGACGGCGAGCACCGAGAAGGTGCCGGCGAGGACGATCCCGGCGCTGGTGATGACGCCGCCGGTGACCGCGAGGGCGCGCAGGACCCCCTGTTCGGAGCCGTGTTTTTCAGTCTCCTCACGGGCTCGGGCGATGAGGAAGATGTTGTAGTCGACGCCCAGGGCGACGAGGAAGACGAAAGCGAAGAGCGGCAATGACGGGTCCGAGCCCGGGAAGCCGAAGACGACGTCGAAGAAGAAGTAGCCGACGCCGAGGGCGGCGAGGAAGCTGAGGATCACGGTCCCGATCAGGACCAGTGGCGCCATCACCGCCCGCAGTAGGCCGATCAGGATCAGGAAGACGACGAGGAGGATGATCGGCGGGATCACGATCGAGTCCCAGCTGGCGGCGTCGCGGACGTCGAATTCGACCGCGCTTGGCCCGCCGACCAGGGCTTCCGGTTCGGCGTTCTGGGCGGCGTCGCGGATCGGTTCGATCAGGTCGAACGCCTCAGTCGAGTAGGGGTTAGGTTCGAGCGTCGCCTGGATCAGGGTTCCCGGCGGGCCGCTGGCGACCGGTCCCGAGACTTCCTCGACTCCGCCGATGCCTTCGACCGCGCTCTTCACCGCCCCGACCTCTTCCGGATCGGTGACGACAATGTCGGTCAAAGCCGTCTTACCCGAGGGAAAGCTCTTGTTCAGCAGCGTCTGGCCTTCGACCGATTCGACTTCCTCGCGGTAAGTGTCTTCGCTAGTCAGTTCGGTCGAGAAGAAGGCGAAGCCGGCGCAGAGGATCAGCAGCACCCCGAGCGAGCCGAGCATGATCCGGCGCGGCGAAATCGCGATCCGGTCGCCGAGTCGCGCCCAGGCGCCATGGGTGGCGTCAGCAGCGTGCTCGAGCCGGTGGCGGCGTACCTCGTAGGGAGTGAAGATCGTGCGGTCGAGCGCCCAGGCGAACAGGGAGGGGATCCGCCTGCCGCTGAGGATCCGCAGTAGCCAGTTGAGCAAGATGAAGATCAGGATCGGGGGGAAGACCACGACCAGGCAGGCGAGAACCACGATCGCGATTGCTTTGAATCCGCTGCCCTCGACGATGTGGCGTCGCGACCACTTGGGGATCGCCTCCGCCGAGAGAGCCGTCTCGGGCGTGTGCGGGACGAAGGGCCAGAAGGCGCGGCGGCCGAAGATCGTCAGCAGCGCCGGCAGCAGGGTCAGCATCGAGAGCGCCGCGCAGGCGATGCCGATCGCGGCGATCGGGCCGAGGCCCGAGGTGCCGTTGACCTTGGCGATCAGCAGGCAGAGCAGGGCGGCGACGACGGTCAATGCCGAGGCGAAGATCGCCGGTCCCGCCGATTCCAGCGCGGTTTGCATCGCCTCGTGCTTGTCGGTGGTGTGGTGCAGCTCCTCGCGGTAGCGGGCGACCAGCAGCAGCGCGTAGTCGGTGCCGGCGCCGAGGACCAGGACCGACATGATCGAGCTCGACTGGCCGTTGATCGTCACGCCCAGCTCCGAGACGCCGTAGCCGATCGAGCGCGAGAGGAACTCCGCAAAGATGACCGCGATCAACGGGATCAAGAAGAACATCGGCGAGCGGTAGATCACGATCAGCAGGAAGATCACCAGGCTGAGCGCGGCCAGCAGCAGCGTTCCGTTGATCCCTTCGAAGACTTCGATCGCATCGGCGGAGAACCCGGCGCCGCCGGTGATCTTCACTTCCAACCCGCCACCGGGGTCCTCGATCACCTCGCGCCAGGCCTTGACTGGGTCGACGATCCGTTCGCCCTCGCCTTCGGCATTGATGTAGGCGGTGAGGATCGCCGACTTGCCGTCCGGCGAACAGACCGGGCCGACGAACGGGGCGTAGTCGGCCGGCTGGCCGGGGACGGTGCTGGTCGGCGTGCCGCAGCCGGTCTCGCCGCCCGCGGCTTTTTCGAATCGCTCCGCTTCCTGACGCTCCGCGGCCTGGACCTTGCCGCCCGACGCGGCCGTGGCCCCGTCCGCGATCACGCCTTCGAACTTCTCCTCGGTCATGGCGCCGACGTTCTCTTCGATCGTCCTGAAGTCCGCCGGGGTCAACCCCGAGTCGTTGCGGTAGACGATTACGGCGGGGGCGATTTCCCCGTTCTGCAGCTGCTCGGTCGCGTCAAGGGCATGGGTCGACTCGGCGTCTCCGGGCAGGTAGGAGGTCGCCTCGTTGCTTTCGGCGTCTTCGAACTTGCCGGGCAGGTTGGCGGGGCCGGCGGCGATGAAGATCGCCAGAAACCAGACGGCGAAGACGATCCACTTGGCTCGGCGGCCAGCTGGGAAGGTGAAGAGAGAGCCGCGCACTGGCGGCATCTCTATCAGAGAACGCGCGCGAGTTCTTCCGGATCGGTCACAGGTGCCAGGCAGGCAAAGCGCTCGCAGACGTATGCGCCGGATCGTCCAGCGACCGCGGGCCGCTCCCGCAGCAGGGGCGGTTCCTCGCTTCCCTCGGGGCCGGCGGCGAGCACCAGGTGGGGGCGGAAGGCGGAGCGGACGACGGCTGCCAGCTCATCGACGTCGTCGCCGATCAGGGCCACCTCCTTGGTCGCGGCGAGGTGGAAGTCGAGCGCTCGCAGCAGATGGGCGAGGGACTGCGGATGCTGGAAGGCGGACTTGGCGAAGAGGGCGAAGACGCCTTCCGCTTGGCGCTCGTACCCGCGCTCGCCGGTCAGGGCCGCCAGCCGCAGCATGCCCATCGCCGCCGAGCTGTTGCCGGAGGGGATCGGGTGGTCGCCGATCTCCTTGCGGCGGGCAATCAGCGCCTCGTGGTCGGCGGAGGTGGAGAAGAAACCGCCGCGCTCGGGGTCGCCGAAGCGGGCGATCGTCTCGTCGGCGAGGGCGCGGGCGCGCTCGAACCAGCGCGGCTCGAAGCTGGCTTCGTAGAGCGTCAGCAGCGCTTCGAGCAGGAAGGCGTGGTCCTCGAGGTAGGCGTTGAGGCGGGCGTCGCCGTCCTTATAGGTGCGCAGCAGGTGCCCCTCGCCGTCGTGCATCTGCTCGAGGACGAACTCGGCGCCGGCGCGGGCGGCGTCGAGATAGTCCGTGCGGTCGAGCACGGCGCCGGCCTCGGCCAGGGCAGCGATCGCCAGCGCGTTCCAGGAGGCGAGGCGCTTGTCGTCGAGGCCCGGCCAGACGCGCTCGGCGCGAGCCTCGTAGAGGGCGCGTCGGGCCGCGTCGAGGTTCGGCGGGTCGACTTCCTGTCGGTATGCGACAGAAAACCGCCCCGGGCCCCCCGGCAGGTGGAGGATGTTCCTGCCCTCGAAGTTGCCCTCTTCGGTGACGCCGTAATGCTCGATCACCGCCTCGGCGCTGTCCCCGAGCACCTCCCGGATCTGCTCGGGAGTCCAGACGTAGAAGCGGCCCTCCTCGCCCTCGGAGTCGGCGTCGAGAGCGGAGTAGAAGCCGCCCTCGGGCCCGCGCATCTCCCGCAGCATCCAGTCCAGGGTCTCCTCGCAGACGCGGCGGTAGCGCTCGTGGCCCAGCGCCTGCCAGCCGTGCAGGTAGGCGCGGGCCAGCAGGGCGTTGTCGTAGAGCATCTTCTCGAAGTGGGGGACAAGCCAGACCGCGTCGACCGAGTAGCGGGCGAAGCCGCCGCCGATCTGGTCGTAGATGCCGCCGGCCGCCATCGCGTCGAGCGTGCGCTCGACCACCTCGCCCTCGCCGCGGGCCATGAGCAGCTCCAGCGCCGAGGCCGGCGGGAACTTGGGGGCGCCGCCGAAGCCTCCTCGCTCCAGGTCGGCGCTCGCGCGCAGTCGCGCCACCGCTCCCTCCAGCTCCTCGGCCTCGGGAGGCTCGGCGTCGGGCTCGACCAGGCCGACCGCTCCGAGGTGGGCCCGGGTTCCGGCCGCGCGCTCGCGGATCTCCTCGCGTTTGCGCTCGAAGGCGTCGACCACGGCTTCCATCACCATCCGGAAGCTCGGCATGCCGCGGCTCTCGTCAGGCGGGAAGTAGGTGCCGCCGTAGAACGGCACCCCGTCGGGGTCGAGGAAGACGGTCATCGGCCAGCCGCCGTGGCCGGTCATCGACTGCACCGCCTCCATGTAGATGGCGTCGACGTCGGGGCGCTCCTCGCGGTCGACCTTGACGCAGACGAAGTGCTCGTTCATGTAGGCGGCGGTCCCGGCGTCCTCGAAGGACTCGCGCTCCATCACGTGGCACCAGTGGCAGGCCGAGTAGCCGACCGAGAGCAGGATCGGCCGGTCCTCGGCGGCGGCGCGCGCGCTCGCCTCGGCGCCCCAGGGGTACCAGTCGACCGGGTTGTCGCGGTGCTGAAGCAGGTAGGGACTGGTCTCCCCGGCGAGTCGATTCGGCATCGCGAATGAGCCTACCCAGGAGCACCCGCAGGCCAACTATTAGGTCGGCGGGATCGCCTAAATTCGAGTCCCCTGGTGGAAACGAGCTGGTTTGACAGGCGCGGCCGTGCCACAGCCCATACCTTCTGTCGGTGGCGGTCGAGAAGAGTTCAGAGCAGCACGATCCGGCGCTGGACGGCGTGCTCCAGAAGCTCGCCGAGGATGACCGCCGGATCGTCGAGGGAGCGCTGGCGAAGGCGGAGAAGACGGAGGGCGAGCTGCGCTACCTGGCCGACCACGACTCGCTGACCGGGCTGCTGAACCGCCGCCGGTTCCGCGCCGAGCTCGACCAGTACGTCTCCTTCAGCGCCCGCTACGGTGGCCTCGGCGCGGTGATGATCATCGACATCGACGGCCTCAAGGAGGTCAACGATCGGCTCGGCCACCAGTTCGGCGACGACCTGATCCGGCGCGTCTCGGCGGTCCTGCGCGAACGGGTTAGGGCCACGGACATCGTCGCCCGCCTCTCCGGCGACGAGTTCGCGGTGCTGGTGCCGCAGACCGACACCGCCGGTGCGCTCCAGCTCGGCGAGGACCTGCGGGGCCAGGTCGCCGAGGGCAGGTCCGATTCCGAGCGCGGGGCGGGCACGATCAGCGTCGGCATCACGATGTTCGGCGGCGGACGGGACACAGGAGCCGAGGCGGTCCTGGTTGCCGCCGACCAGGCGATGTACCGGGCCAAGGAGGACGGGCGCAACCGGATCGCCCTATTCCACGATCCCAGCGAGGGCGAGCGCCACGCCCAGCCCCGCCAGACGACCAGCGCCCGCATCCGCGACGCCCTGACCCAGAACCGCCTCAGCCTCGCGACCCAGCCGATCCGCAGCCTCGCCGACGGCGGCATCGAGCGCTACGAGCTGCTGCTGCGGATGACCGGCGAGGACGGCGAGCTGCTGCCGGCCGCCTCCTTCATCAGGGCGGCCGAGCGCTCCGGCATGGTGCAGGAGCTCGACCGCTGGGTGGTGGGACGGGCACTGGAGCTGCTGGCCGAGCGCGAGCGCGCCGGCGCCCCGGTCTCCCTGCACGTCAATCTCTCCGGCGCCTCGCTGACCGATCTCTCCGTGCTCGAGTACATCGAACGCCGCCTCGACGAGGGCGAGGCCGACCCGACCCGCTGCACCTTCGAGATCACCCAGACCGCGCGCGTCACCGACTACGAGGCCGCCGCCGGCTTCGCCGACCGCCTCACCGAGTTCGGCTGCGAGGTGGCGATCGACGACTACGGTGCCGGCTTCGGTCCCTTTCAGTACCTGAAGCGGATGCCCTTCGACCTGATCAAGATCGACGGCGCCTTCGTTCGCGACATGCCGCGCAACGACGCCGATCAGCTGACCGTGAAGGCGATCGTCCAGATCGCCCGCGGCCTCGGCAAGACGACGATCGCCGAGTTCGTCCAGGACGACGACACGACGCGGATGCTGCGCGAGTACGGCGTCGACATGGCCCAGGGATACCACCTTGGCCGTCCGGTCGACTCGGCCGAGGGCCTGTTGCCGGAGAGCGCCTAGCCCCGCCGGACGGGGGGCCGTGCGCTCTAGCCGCGGCGGCTGTGGAGTTGCCGAATCAGACGCGTCTTCAGGTTGAGGGCGGCGGTGAGCGCCTTCTCGGGCGCGGAGCCCACCGGCGGCAGGGCGCCGAGCTGGCGCAGCATTTCGGTGCCGTTCATGTAGGCGTCGTTGTGGTGGATGCGGCCGTCGCGGACGGTCAGCACGTCGCAGCCCTGGACCGCGACGTTGGCGCCGTTGGGCTCTAGGCCTTCGAAGTCGCCCTCGCCGTCGAAGGTTCCGGTGGCGCGCCAGCGCACCGCCGCTTTCTCGCCGTCGGCGACGATCTCGACGATCTCCATCTCGAAGTCGGGGAAGGCGCGGAAGAGGGCGCCGAACCAGGCCCGGTAGCTGGCGGGGACCTCGAGGCGGACGAGGCCGTAGATCTCGCCGACGCCGCCGGGGACGTAGAACTCGGTCATCGCGTCGAGGTCACGCCTGCCGACTGCTTCGAAGTAGGCGCGGGCGACGGTCCCGGCGTCGGTTGCCTCGGCGTTGATGGCCACGGGGGCAGGTTACTCCCGGCGCAGCTGTGCCCGCTTGATCTTGCCGCTGCTCGTCTTCGGCAGCTCGGCGACGAACTCGACTTGACGGGGGAACTTGTAGGGGGCAGCGACGCGTTTGCAGTGCTCCTGCAGCTCGCGGGCCAGCTCCTCGCCGGGCTTGCGATCGCGGGGGACGACGATGGCGCGGACGACGAAACCGCGCTCGGGGTCCGGGGCGGCGACCGCGGCGGCCTCGGCAACCGCCGGGTGGGACTGCAGCGCCGACTCGACCTCGAAGGGACCGATCCGGTAGCCGGAAGAGAGGATGATGTCGTCGTCGCGGCCCTCGAAGAAGAGGTAGCCGTCGGCGTCGGCGCGGACCAGGTCGCCGGTCGGCCACCACTCGCCCTCGAAGCGCTCGCCATCGAGATAGCGCGAGAAGAAGGTGGGGGAGGAGGCGGCGCGCAGCTGCAGCTCGCCGACGCCCGTCTCGGCATCGGCAGCGTCGATGCGCGTCTCGAACCCCGGCAGCGGCCTGCCCATCGAGCCCTGGCGGACCGGCTCGCCGGCCAGATTGGCGGTCACCTGGCCGGTCTCGGTCTGGCCGTAGCCGTCGGCCGGCTCGAGGCCGGTCGCCTCCCGGAAGGCGGCGATCGTCTCCGGGTCCAACGGCTCGCCGGCCGAGACCATTCGCCGCAGCTTCGGGAGGGGGCGGAGGGCGGTGCGCTTGGCCAGCAGCCGATACTCGGTTGGCGCCTGGCAGAGGACGTTGACGCCGAGCGCCTCGGCGAAGTCGAGCCGCTCGGCCGGGTCGAAGCGGCCGTCGTGGATGACCGCGGCGGCGCCGGTCAGCCAGGGCGCCAGGAAGACGTTGCGAGCCGACTTCGACCAGCCCGTCGCCGTCGTGCACCAGGCGAGCTCGCCCTTGCGCGAGCCGAACCAGTGCTCGGCCTGCGTCCGCTGGCCGAGCAGGTAGCGATAGGCGTGCACGACCCCCCGCGGCTCGCCGGTGGTGCCGGAGGTGAAGACGATCAGCGCCGGGTCCTCCGGCTCCATCGCTTCGACCGGAGCCGGCGTCTCCTGCGGCAGGTCCTCGTCGAGCACGGTGGCGACCTCGGCCATCGTCATCGTCGCCACCCCACCCGGCAGCTCGCCCAGCAGCTCCTCCTCGCCGACGCACAGCCGCGGATTCGCCGCCGCCACCCGATGCTCTAGGTCATGGCGCCGCAGCTGGGTGTTGCAGGGCAGCGCCACCGCCCCCATCCGCCAGCAGGCAAGCAGCGTCAACACCCACTCGACCCGATTCCCAACCAGCGTCATCACCACATCCCCACGCTTGACCCCCCGCGCAGCAAACGCCCCGGAGAGACCCGCCGAGCAGGCAATCAGTTCCCCGAAGTACCAATCCCGCCGATTCGCCTCCCCATCGACAGCCACGATCCCCAGCCGCGACGCGGGCGACCGCTCCATCAGATCCTCGATCAGATTCACGGCAAAGGAGTCTGCCTCAACAAGAGTCGCGGCAGTCCTTTGGTCCGCTATGCGACCGAAAGGACTGCCGGAACGCCAGGCCGGGGGACGGGAGTCCCTCGCCAGACACTCAACAGCGAGCCATAGCGAGCTGTGTCTGGAGAGGGACTCCCGTCCCCCGGCCGCGTTACCGCAGTTCCGAGGAGCTCTTACCGAGCAGCTGCCGCGCCACGATCAGCAGCTGAATCTGCTGCGTCCCCTCGAACAGGTCGAGGATCTTCGCGTCCCGCGCCCACTTCTCGAGCAACTCGTTCTCGCTGTAGCCGACGACGCCGCAGAGCTCGACGCAGCCGAGCGTGATGTCGACGCAGGCGCGCCCGGCCTTGGCCTTGGCCATCGAGGCCTGCAGCGAGTTGGGCTTGCTGTTGTCGGCCATCCAGGCGGCCTGCAGGGTCAGCAGCCAGGCGGACTCGTAGTCGGCCTCCATTTCGAGGAAGCGCGCCGCGGCGGCGTGCTGGGAGAGGGCGGGGACCGAGTAGTCGACCTCGACGCCGGCCTGCTTCAGCCGCTTGCGGGTCTCCTCCAGCGCCGCCCT
Organism: uncultured Solirubrobacterales bacterium; assembly: GCA_963717495.1. Taxonomy (GTDB): domain Bacteria; phylum Actinomycetota; class Thermoleophilia; order Solirubrobacterales; family 70-9; genus VAYN01. The sequence continues at coordinate 365,321 of OY970339.1, forward strand.
GGCGACGCCGACCGCCATCGCCGCGACCAGCGGCCGCGTGTTGTCGAACGTTTCCATCACCCCGGCGAAGCCCTTCTCCTTCACTTCGGGGTCGCCCAGCAGCGCCTCTTTCGGCACCCGGCAGTCCTGCAGGGTGAAGTTGGCGGTGTCGGAGGCGCGGATCCCGAGCTTGTGCTCGAGCCGGTCCAGCTTCAGGCCGGGGTTGTCGCGCTCGACGATGAACGACTTGATCGCCGCCCGCCCCTTCGAGCGGTCCAGCGACGCCCAGACCACGATCAGGTCGGCGCGGTCGCCCGAGGTGACGAAGATCTTCTCGCCGTTGAGGACGTACTCGTCGCCGTCGAGCTCCGCCGTGGTGCGGATCGCGGCCGAGTCCGAGCCCGCTTCCGGCTCGGTGATCGCCATCGCCGCCCACTTGCCGCCGTACTGCTTCAACTGGTCCTCGGTCGCCACCGAGGCGATTGCCGAGTTGCCGAGTCCCTGGCGCGGCATCGAGAGCAGCAGGCCGACGTCGCCCCAGCAGAGCTCGATGATGCCGAGCACGGTGGAGAGGTTGGAGCCGTTGCGGTTCTCGCCGTCGTCGCTCTTCTCGCGGCGCACCCCCGCGGCGCCGGCGCCGCCCATGTCGGAGCCCTCGTTCATGCCGTCGATCAGCGACGCCAGCATGTCGAGCTCTTTCGGGTAGGAGTGCTCGGCCTCGTCGTACTTGCGCGAGATCGGCCGGAAGACCTCCTTCGCGACCTGGTTGCCCTGGCTGACCAGCGGCTTGAACTTCTTGGGTATCTCGAGATTGATCATCTTTGCCTTTCGCTTCGAGTCTCGGCGGTCGCCTAGACGAGCAGGGCGCCCTCCATCACGCCCGCTGCTCGCAGGTCTCGGTACCAGCGCTCGACCGGGTGCTCCTTGACGAAGCCGTGGCCACCGAGCAGCTGCACTCCCTGGGAGCCGATCTCCATGCCCTTGACGGCGCAGAGCCGGCGGGCGATCGCTGCCTCGCGGGCGAACCTCTCGCCGCGGTCGGCGCGGCTGGCCGCGCGGTAGGTGGCGAGCCGCATGCCGTCGCTCTCGATGCCGATGTCGGAGACCACGAAGGCGACGCCCTGGCGGTTGGAGATCGGTTCGCCGAAGGCCTGGCGGTCGTTGACGTAGGGGATGACGTAGTCGAGGACGGCCTGGGAGGTGCCGACGGCAAGCCCGCACCAGGCGATCCGGGCGCGGTCGATGCACTCGACGTAGTCCTTGGCCTTGAAGCCCTCCTCGCCGAGCAGGGCGCTCGCCGGGACTTTGACGTTCTCGATCAGCAGGCGGCCGGTGGCGGCGGGCCGCAGGCCCATCGCCGGCTCGGCTTCGACCGAGAGTCCCTTGGCGGCGGACTCGACCACGAAGAGGGCCGGGCCGATGCCCTCGGCGTCGGCGGCGATCACGAACAGCTCGCAGTCCTTGGCCCGGGCCAATAGCGACTTGGCGCCCTTAAGGACCCACTCGTCGCCTTTCTTCTTGGCGGTCGTCTCCAGCTTCAGCGGGTCGAACAGCGGCCGCGGCTCGAGGATCGCCAGCGCCGCGGCGGGAACGTCCTCGCCGGTGAAGGCCGGCAGGTAGGTGGCCTCCTGCTCGGCGCTGCCCCAGAGGCCGATCGCGGTGGCGACGGCGCCGGGAGCGAGGGCCGCGTAGGCGATGCCCATGTCGCCGTGGGCGAGCGCCTCGCCGATCAGCACGCTGGTGACCGCCGACTGCTCGTGCATGACGCCGCCGAGCTCCTCGGGGACGCCGAGCATGTTAACGCCGAGCTCGGTGGCTTCGGCCAGCAGCCCCTTGGGCGTCTCGCAGGCGTCATCCGCGTCGTGGGCGGCGGGGCGGACCTTGGCCTCGGCGAAGGCGCGGCCGCCCTCCTGGAACATCTGCTGCTCGTCATCGGGGCCGAGGTCGAACAGGCCCACCGACTTGCTTTTTTTCAAGCGCGCCGGTTTGCCCAGCTGCTGCGCCGACTTGAAGGTGCGACCGGCGGCGGTCGCCGAGCGGAAGCCGTTCTTGGTGCCCTGGAAGAGGGCGCGCTCGACCTGCTTGCGGATGCGGATGCGGTCGAGCAGATCGGAGCCGGCGAGGCGGTTGAGCTGGCGCAGGCCGAAGCCCATGCCGCGCTCGGCAACGCTGGCGCTCTTCTCGCTGTCGGTGGTGGTCGTCACTTCGTCCTCCCGGTCTTGGCGTTGGAATTTGATTCGTCGAGCTGCGACACGCGGCCGTCGAGATGAGGGGTCTGCTTCTTGGCGTCGCGCACGGCGAAGGCGATCTCATCGCCCTCCGTCGCACTGGCGAACTCGACGCGGGCCGGCAGCAGGATCGGCTTGCGGAAGCGGACGGCGACGGCGAAGGCGTCGGGCAGGCGGCTGTCGAGCGCCGCCAGGCAGCGGGCCTTGGTCCACATCCCGTGCGCGATCGCCCCCGGGAAGCCGAGCGGCTTCGCGGTCAGCGAGTGCATGTGGATCGGGTTGCGGTCGCCGGAGACGGCGGCGTAGCGGCGGCCGAGGTCGCCGCCGAGCTTCCACTCGGCGCCGGCCGAGGTATCGGCGGGCAGTGGGGCGAAGCTCTTGTCGGCCTTCGCCTTCTCGTCGCCCTTGCCGCGGCGCAGCATCGTGCTGGTGCTCTCCCAGGCCAGCTCGCCGCCGGCTGAGACCTCGGTCAGCAGCGAGAAGGTCTGGCCCTTGGGGTGCGGAGCCAGCTTGGTCGGGCGGACCCGGATCGTCAGCTCCTCGCCGATCCCGATCCGGCGCCGCTGCTCGATCCGGTTCTCGACGTGGACCAGGCCGACCGCGCCGAACGGGAAGCCGCCATCCGCCATCACCGCCATGTGCAGCGGGAAGGCGAGCACGTGGGGGTAGGTGACGGGGAGGTTGTCGCGCAGGGCGAAGTTGCAGACCCTGGCATAGGCGGCGACCGCGGCCGGATCGGCCGTGACGCCCTCCAGCCTCAGGTCGAGGTCGGGGATCTCACCGCCGCCGCCGGGGACGAAGGGCAGCAGCGAGGCGCCGGGGATCATCGGCGCCGCGGCGCGGGCGTAGAGCGGCAGGATGCTGGGGGAGCGCTCGAGGGTTCGGCCCGCCACGTCAGGCTCCCAGCAGGCTCTGGCCGCAGACACGGACCGTGTTGCCGTTGACGCCGGTCGAGGCGGGGCTGGCGAACCAGGCGATCGTCTCGGCGACGTCGACCGGCAGACCGCCCTGGCTGAGGCTGCTGAGCCGGCGGCCTGCTTCGCGCGGGCCGATCGGCATCGCCGCGGTCATCTTCGTCTCGATGAAGCCGGGGGCGACGGCGTTGATCGTCGCCTTCCGTTTCGCCAGCTCGGGCGCCATCGACTCGACCATCCCGATCACGCCGGCCTTGGAGGCGGCGTAGTTGGTCTGGCCGTTGTTGCCGGCGATCCCCGCCATCGAGGAGACGCCGACGATGCGCCCGTTGGCGTTCAGGCGTTTGCCGTCGAGCAGGGCGTCGTTGATCCGCTCCTCGGAGGAGAGGTTGATCTCCATCAGCTGCGCCCAGCGCTCTTCCGGCATCTTCGCGATCGTGCGGTCTTTGGTCACGCCGGCGTTGTGGACGACGATGTCGACGCCCCCCTTGGCGAAGTGCGAGGCGATCCGCTCGGGGGCGTCCTCGGCGGTGATGTCGATGCCTAGAGCCTCGCCGTCGATGGCGCCGGTCACCGCGCGCAGGTCGTCGGCAGCCTGCGGGATGTCGAGGCCGACGACCTTGGCGCCGTCGCGGGCCAGGGTCGCCGCGATCGCGGCGCCGATGCCGCGCGAGGCGCCGGTGACCAGCGCCACCTTGCCCGCGAGCGGGCGCTCCCAGTCGATCTCCGGAACGGGGGCCACGCCTTTGCCGATCCGGACGACCTGGCCGGAGACGTAGGCCGAGCGCGGCGAGAGCAGGAAGCGCAGGGTCGAGTCGAGCTCGGCCTCGGCGCCCTGCTCGACGTAGACGAGCTGTGCGGTCGCGCCCCTGCCGCCGATCTCCTTGGCCAGCGAGCGGGTGAAGCCCTCCAGCGCCCGCTGGGCGGTGTGGGCGCGGGCGGAGCCGGCCGCGGCCGGGGGGGTGCCGATGACGACGACGCGGCCGCTGCGCTGCAACCGGCCCACGGCCGGGTAGAAGAAGCGCTGCAGCTCGACCAGCTCGGTCGAGTCGGCGATCCCGGTGGCGTCGAAGACCAGCGCCTTCGCCTTGCCCTCGGTCCCGGCCCGTTCGGCTTTGATCGAGTCGAGGAAGGCCGGCAGGTACCTCTCCAGGCGGCCGCCGGGGGCGGCGCCGCTGAGGACCGGCCCGGACACGACGGGGGCGCCCTCCTTATAGCGGTCGAGGCTGACCGGCTGCGGCAGCCCCAGCTGCCTGGCGATCGTCGAGACGACGGGCGCATTGACCACCTGCGAGTAACGGTCGCTCATGAAACCCTCCATTCGGGGGCCAATCGCCCCGGATTCGAATAACCGGAAGTCACCGTGTCGATTGGCCCCCTCATCCCTCTGGTCCTTCGAGGATGGCGACGACGCCCTGGCCGCCGGCGGCACAGATGCTGATCACGCCGCGGCCCTTGCCGTCTTCGTGCAGCTGCTTGGCGAGGCCGGCGACGATGCGGCCGCCGGTCGCCGCGAACGGGTGGGCGGCGGCCAGCGAGCCGCCGTTGACGTTGAGCTTCTTGCGGTCGATCTTGCCCAGCGATTTGTCCCGCCCGAGCTTCTCCTTGCAGAACTCCGCGTCTTCCCAGGCCTTCAGCGTGCAGAGCACCTGCGCGGCGAAGGCCTCGTGGATCTCGTAGTAGTCGAAGTCCTGCAGTTTCAGGCCGGCGCGGTCGAGCATCGTCGGCATCGCGTAGGCGGGCGCCATCAGCAGCCCTTCGCGCTTGTGGACGTGATCGATCGCCGCCGTCTGGCCCTCGGAGATGTAGGCGAGGATCGGCAGGCCGCGCTCCTTCGCCCACTCCTCGGAAGCCAGCAGCACCGCCGAGGCGCCGTCGCTGAGCGGGGTCGAGTTGGCCGCGGTCATCGTCCCCTCGGGGCCGCCGAAGACCGGCACCAGCTTCGAGAGTTTGTCGAGGCTGGACCCCGGACGCAGGTTCTGGTCGCGCTCGAGGCCCAGGTACGGGGTGATCAGGTCGTCGAGGAAGCCGCGCTCATATGCGGCGGCGAGGTTCTCGTGGCTGGCGAGCGTCAGTTCGTCCTGCTCGGTCCGGCCGATATCCCATTCGGTCGCCATGATCGCGCAGTGCTCGCCCATCGAGAGGCCGGTGCGCGGCTCCTCGTTGCGGGGGATGGCCGGCACGATGTGGCCGGGGCGGACGTTCGCCAGCGTGCGTAGCTTGCCCAGCGTCGAGCGCTGGCGGTTGGCGTCGAGCAGGGTCTCGCGCAGCTGCTCGTTGAGAGCGATCGGGGCGTCGGAGGTGGTGTCGGCGCCACAGGCGATGCCGGAGTCGATCTGTCCGAGAGCGATCCTGTTGGCAACCAGGATCGTCGTCTCGAGGCCGGTGCCGCAGGCCTGCTGGACGTCGTAGGCGGGGGTCTCGGGGGCGAGGCGGGTGCTGAGCACGCTCTCGCGGGCGAGGTCGCGGTCGCGGGAGTGCTTGAGCACGGCGCCGCCGGCGACCTCGCCGAGGGTCTCGCCGTCGAGGTTGAAGCGGTCGATCAGCCCGTCGAGGGCCGCGGTGAGCATGTCCTGGTTGGACGCGTGTGAGTAGACGCTGTTGGAGCGCGCGAACGGGATCCGGTTGCCGCCGACGACGGCAACCCGGCGGGTTTTGCTGGTCATGAGTTGTTGTTTCCTTGGTCGGGTGCGTTGGAAGTGGGGGAGCCCGAACGGGCGCGCAGGCCGGGCTCGATCGTCGAGATCAGCAGCTCGGCGGCCTCGTCGGCGGCGATCTCCTCGGTCCGCAGCCACCAGCGGGCGAGCGCCTCGGCGGCGCCGAGCAGGGCGGTGGAGAGGGCCTCGATCTCGATCCGGGCGGCGTCGCGTTTGGATTGCGGCAGCTGCGCCAGCATCGAGCCGGAGACGAGGTCGATGATCGAGCGGCGGTAGTCGGCCACGCGGTCGGCGACCTCGCCACCCTGCGGCAGCGTCTCGTCGAAGAGCACCGCCCAGGCGGCCCGGTCGCTGTCGAGGAAGGAGAAGAAGGCGCGGACGCCGGCCCCGAGCGCCTCGCCGGGGTTGGCGCTGTCGGCGACCGCCTCGGCGACCGTCGCCGTCAGCGAGTCGCCCGCCCGCTCCATGCAGGTGATGTAGAGCTGCTCCTTGTTGCCGAAATAGTTGTAGAGCAGCGGCTTGGTGACCCCGACCGCAGCCGCGATCTCATCCATCTTCACCGCCGCGTAGCCGCGCTCGGCAAACAGCGCATGCGCCGCGACCAGCGTCTGCTCCATCCGATCGGCCCGGGCAAGCCGGGTCCGGCTGGGAGTGATCGATGCATTCATCGATGCACACGTTACCCAGATATAAATTTATATACCAGTAATGTGATCGACCTCACGTATATCCCTTCTTGAGTATCTGCCGTACTTCTATTGGTACGAAGGGGAGGCGTAATGAAGATCAAAGTGACTCTCGGCTTGGTGCTTGCGTTCGTCGCGTTGGCGGGTACCGCTCAGGCCTTTCAGTGGCACTTGCGCTATGGCCAGGCTAAACACGCGAGCAGGCAGTTCGCCGAACAGGTCTGCCGCGAAGACAGAGAATGCTCCGGCTGGGGGGTGGGACAGTGCTACCGCGCGTCGAGCAGTCGCTTCGATTGCACTATCGGCCTTTTCTACAAGGGGCTCTATGAACCTGGAGACAAAGCCGAGTGCGACATAGTCCTTCATTGGGGCGTCGATCACGCCGGATACATGAAGCTGAAAAATTACGGAGATCCGCACTGCAGCCTGGCTTGAGGGGCGCGAAGCCCGAAAGCGCCACGGGCCGGGAACGTGCCTTGCGGCACGCCCGACCCGTTAGGCGCTGCTTTGGGAGAAGTCAGGCCTCGGAGAAGCCGAAACGGAGCTGGAGGCGGCGCAGGGGGGGCGGTGCCCACCAGTTCCAGGCGCCGAGCAGGCGCATCAGGGCGGGGACGAGGAGGGCGCGGACGATGGTGGCGTCGATCATCACTCCCACGGCCATGCCGATCGCGATCTGCTTGACGAAGAAGACGGAGCTGACGCCGAAGGCGAGGAAGACGACGGCGATTGCCAGGGCGGCGGCGGTGATTACGCGGCCGGTGCGGCCGATCCCCTTGGCGACCGCCTCCTCGTTGCCGTCGCCGTTGTCGTGGTACTCCTTGATCCGGGCCATGACCAGCACCGCGTAGTCGGTGGCGAGGCCGAAGAGGATGGCGAAGAGGAAGACGATGCTGGTCACCTCGATCGCCGCCGGGCCGGTGTAGTCGAGCGGGGTGTCGAGCCAGCCCTCCTGGAAGGCAAGCACGAGGATGCCGAGGGTGGCGCCCAGGGTGAGCGTGTTCATCAGCAGCGTCTTCAGCGGCAGCAGCACCGAGCCGGTCAGCAGGAAGAGCAGGACCAGGGTGGTGAGGCAGATGATCGCGACGACCAGCGGCGCGTGCTCGATCAGGCTCTGCTTCTGGTCGATGAAGCCGGCGGTGTTGCCGGAGACCAGAGTGGTCGTGGCCGCCGGCGGGCTGAGGTCGCGGATCGTGTGCACAGAGTCCTGTGAAGCGCCGCTGAGGGCAGGCCCGGCGAGGGCGAAGTTGGCGTAGGCGACCGTGCTCGAGGCGGGGATGAAGGGGGTACCGCGGACGACGCCGGGGACCGCTTCGACCCGGCGCTGGAAGGCGGCCATCCGGGCGGGGCCGGCGGCGCCGTCGACCGCGACGGTGACCGCCTCGGTGACGTCGCGCGGATAGTGCGCATCGAGGTAGCGGTAGGCGTCGTAGGAGGGTTTGCCCGGCGGCACCGCTTCGGCACTCGGCCCGGTCAGCGTCGTCCATAGCAGCGGCGCCGCGCAAGCCAGCAGCAGTGCCGTGCTGCCCAGGGCGACCGCGACCGGTCGCCGCATCACCCCGCGGGCGAGCCGGTACCAGCCGTCGGAGGTGTCGGACACGGCCGGGCCACGGCGGATCGAGAGCATGTCGATGCGGGTTCCCAGCAGCGACAGCAGCGAGGGAACGACGAGGATCGCCATCAGCGCCGAGAGCACCGCGACCGAGGCGCCCGCCACCGCCATCGAGTAGAGGAAGCGCTGCGGCATCAGCACCAGCGCCGCCATCGCGGCGGCGACGGTGAGGCCGGAGAAGACGGCGGTGCGGCCGGCGGTCTGGACGGTGCGGCGGTGCGCCTCGCGTGTCGCCCCACCCATGCCGATCTCCTCGCGATAGCGGGAGACCAGCAGCAGCGCGTAGTCGACCGCGAGGCCGAGGCTGAGCCCGGTGGCGATGTTGAGCGCGAACAGCGAGGTGTCGGCGAAGCTCGCCATCACCCGCAGCACGAACAGGGTGCCGACGATCGAGATCACCCCCAGCAGCAGTGGGATCGCGGCCGCGACCACCCCACGGAAGACGAACAGCAGCAGCAGCGCCAGGATCGGGAAGGCGATCAGCTCGGCCTTGGTCAGGTCTTCGCGGGTCTGGTCGTTGGTCTCGTTGAAGCCGGCGGCGTAGCCGCCCATCGCGGTGTCGAGCGGGCTCTTGGCGAGCAGGGCCGAGACGTCTTCCGCCGCGAAGCCGCCGGCGTCCTGGATGTCGTCGGTGGAGAGGTTGGCGGCGATCGTCAGCGACTCGCCGTCGCGGGCGATGAGGGTGGTGGCGGCGCGGCGGTCGCGCAGGGGGTTGACTACGCGGCCGATGTATTCGACCCGGCGCATCTCGCGGCTGAGCTGGGCGACGTCACGCCGCAGGACCGGATCGGCCAGGTTCAGCAGGCCGCCGTCGGGCGAGCGCACGACCACGACCAGGCCGGGGTTGGGGTCGTAGCCGAGCGAGCCGCGCAGGAGGGCGCCGGCGCGCTCGCTCTCCGAGGCGCTGTCGGTGAACCCCGCCGCCTTCAGGTGCTGCTCGACGTCGCGGCCGACCACGATCGCGAGGAGGGCGAAGAGGCCGACCGCAGCGAGGACGAGCTTCGGGTGCTTCCAGGTCAGATCGGCGATCCGGTTCATGGCGCGGCGCAACCGTACCAGAATTCAAAGTAAGTGCTTTGAATTCCAAAGTATCGCTGTTAGAATGCGGAAATGCCGCAACGGGAATACGGCCAGGAGTGCAGTCTCGCCTGCGCGCTCGACAGCGTCGGCGGGCGCTGGTCGCTGCTGATCGTGCGCGAGCTCTCGCTCGGGCCGCTGCGCTTCTCCGACCTCGCCCGCGATGTCGGCGGGGCGCCCACCGATGTCCTCACCAAGCGCCTGCGCGACCTCGAAAGGGACGGGATCGTTGCCCGTCACGGGCTTCCAGCACCGGCGTCGACGGTGGTCTACGAGCTGACCGAGCTCGGCCGCGGCCTGGAGCGGCCGATGATCGAGCTGGCGCGCTGGGGGATGGAGCTGCAGAAAGCCGAGGACGTGGTCGGCCTGGCGCCCTCCTCACTTCCCAACGCGCTGCGCGTCCTGCTGCAGCCACCTGCCGACGCCAGCTTCGACCTCGGCCTGCGCAGCCTCGGCCAGGGCTTCTCCCTGCGCGCCCGCGAGGGCTGGATCGAGGCTTCGCGTGGCTCTATCGGCGAGTCCGACCTGACCCTGGCCGGGTCGCCGATCGAGGTCCTGGCCGCGGTTGTCGCCGGTCGCGCCAGCGTCCCCGGGGTCGAGATCGAGGGCGACGAGGGGCTGTTCGACGAGCTGGGCACGATGGTCGTGGTGCCGGAGCGCCTGCGCGAGGAAGCGCAGATGCTGGTCGAGTCCGGGGGGCTGCTGATCGCGGCCGCCGAGTCAGCCACCGCGGTCGGCTGAAACCGCCTCAACCGACCTCGGAGAACCCGTAGCGCCGCTGGAAGCGGCGCAGTGGCGCCGGCGCCCACCAGTTCCAGTCGCCGAAGAGGCGCATCAGCGCCGGCACCAGCAGCGCTCGGACCAGCGTCGTGTCGATCAGCACCGCCGCCGCGTAGCCGAGGCCGGCCTCCTTCATGAAGAAGATCGAGCTGGTGGTGAAGGCGAGGAAGACCGCGGCGAGGCAGAGCCCCGCCGCCGAGATCACCCTGCCGGTGCGGGCGATCCCGCGGGCGACCGCCTCTTCGTTGGGCAGGCCGGAGTCGTGCAACTCCTTGATCCGGCCCAAGACGAGGACGGCGTAGTCGGTCGAGAGGCCGAAGATGACGGCGAACATGACGACGAGGGTCGCGGTCTCCATACCCTCCGGCCCGTCGTAGCCGAGCACTCCGTCGAGCAGCCCCCACTGGAAGGCGGCGACGATCACGCCCAGCGTCCCGGCCAGGGTGAGCAGGTTCATCAGCAGCGTCTTCAGCGGCAGCACCACCGAGCCGGTCAGCATGAAGAGCAGGATCAGCGTGGTGAGGGTGATGATCGCGATGACGAGCGGCAGGTTCTCGCCCAGGCTCGCCTTCAGGTCGAGGAATTCCGCCGTATAGCCGGAGACCAGCATCGGCGCCGGGCCGTTCAGCGCGCGGATCGCGCGGACGGTGTCCTGCGATTCGTCGCTGAGCGAGTGGTCGGCGTTGACGCGCAGGCCGAAGTTGGCCAGTGCGAGATCGGGGGCGACGCGCCGGAACGGTACCGGGAGTGCGATTCCTTCGATAGCGCCGATTCGACGCGAGAGGCGTCGCAGCTGTGCCTGGTTCGCTGGTCCGTCGACGATGACCGGGATCGGCGTGCCGAGGGTGGTCGGGTAGTCGCGGTTGATCGTCACCACGACTTCGCGCGACGGTTCGCCCTTGGGGACGTTGTCGGTGCCGGGGAAGGTCAGCTTGACTCCGAGCACCGGTATGGCGAGGACCAGCAGCAGCGCCGAAGTCGACAGCGCGACCGCGACCGGGCGGCGCATCACGCCCCGAGCCAGGCGGTACCAGCCGCCCGATTCGTCCGCGACGGCGGACCCGCGTCGCAGCGAGAGGGAGTTGACCCGCTCACCCAACAGCGCCAGCAGGGCGGGCACGACGAACAGCGCGGCGAGCGCGGCGAACACGGCGACAATCGCGCCGCCGGCGCCGAGCGAGTAGAGGAAGCGCTGCGGGAGGAGGGTCAGCGCCGCCAGCGCTGCCGCGACGGTGAGGCCGGAGAAGATCACAGTCCGCCCGGAGGACTCGACAAGGCGTCGGTGCGACTCGCGGCTGGGGCCATCGCGCTCCAGCTCCTCGCGGTAGCGGGTGACCATCAACAGCCCGTAGTCGACCGCCAGGCCGAGTCCCATCGCGGTGGTGATGTTGAGGGCGAAGACGGAGGTGTCGACGAACTCCGACATCACCCGCAGGGCGAGGAAGGTGCCGCCGACCGAGACCATCCCCAGCAGCAGTGGGATCGACGCCGCGACGAAGCCGCGGAAGACGATCAGCAGCAGCAGTGCCAGCAGGGGGAAGGCGATCAGCTCGGCTCGGACGAGGTCGTGCTCGATCGTTTCGCTTGCCTCGTTGTAGCCGGTGGCGATGCCGCCGACGGTGACCGTGAACTTCCCGGAGGTCAGCTGCGCGGACGCTTCCTTAGCGGCGTTGGTCAGGACCTCGGCGTCGCTGCTGGAGAAGTAGGCATTGAGCAGGAGGGAGCTTCGATCGGGCGCGATCAGCTGGGGCGAGCCGCCGGCCAGGGGGTCTTCGACCCGGGTCACCCCTGCGAGCGCCAGCAGCTCTGCCGTGAGCAGCTTCGTTTCCCTGCGCAGGGCCGATGAGCGCAGCGGCAGGATGTCCTCGCCGGCTGGCGGCGTGACCCGCACGACGATCCCCGGCATCGCGTCGCTGCCGGTCTTCTCGATCAGCAGCTTCTGGGCCTGGGCGCTCTCGGTGGCAGGGTCGCTGAAGCCAGACGCCTTCAGGTGCTGCTGGACATCCTTGCTGAGGGCGAAGGCGAGGACGGTGAAGAGGCCGACGGCGGTGAGAACCGCTTTTGGGTGCTTCCAGGTCAGATCGGCGATCCGACCAAACATGGGCGCTGCTAGCTCAGCTCGGTGCCGTCGTAGAGCTTCTTCACGTGCACGGTGCCGGCTGGCGCCGCTTCGATGCAGAGCTTGCAGAGGACGCACTCGTCGAGGTTCTCCTCGACTACCTGCACACCGGAGTCGGTGCCCTTGAAGATGTCGACGGGGCAGACTTCCTCGAGCTTGGCGGCGAGGGCGGCGTCGCCGGCGACCGCCTCGTCGACCTCGACGTCGATGAAGACCTTGTTCAGCTTCTCGGCCATCAGACGGCAACCTCGAGCTTCTGCTTGACCGCGTCGGGGATCTCGTCGATGCGCTCGACGACGCGGATCCCGGCGGCTTCGAGGCGGGCGATCTTCTCGGTCGCCGTGTCCTCTTTGCCCTCCACGATCGTGCCCGCGTGCCCGAAGCTCATCCCCTTCATCTCCTCGTCGTCCATGAACTTGCCGGCCATGAAGGCGACGATCGGCAGTCGCGAATCGTTGTCGGCGACCCACTCGGAGAGCTGGGCCTCCATGCGGCCGCCCGGCTCGGTGTAGATGACGATCGCCTTGGTCTCCTCGTCGGCCTCGAAGTAGGGCATCAGCTCGGCGTAGGCGGAGCCGATGATCGCGTCGCCGCCGATCGAGACGGCGGTGGAGACGCCGAGGCCGGCCTGGGTGAGGGAAGAGGAGATCTCGGTCGTCATCCCGCCGGAGCGGCTCATCACGCCGACCGGGCCGGGCGCGTAGGCCTTGGCGGCGTCTTTGGCCGGGCCGCCGATGCCGCCCATCTTGCAGACTTCGGGGACGATCAGGCCGAGGCAGTTGGGGCCGATGATCCGCGCCCCCTCGATGTTCGCCAGCTCGACCATCTGGGCGACGTCGCGGCGCGGGATCCGCTCGGTGACGATCACGATCAGCTTGATCCCGTTGAGAATCGCCTCGAAGACGGCGTCCTTGGTGAAGGCGGGGGGGACGGTGACGACGGAGCCGTCGATTGGGCTGCCGTGGTGCTCGACCGCCTGGGCGACGGTGTCGAAGACCGGCACCCCATGGACCTCGCGGCCCTTGCGGCCGGGGGTGACGCCGCCGACGACCTTGGAGCCGTAGTCGAGGCACTCGCGGGTCAGGTTGACCGCCTCGCGGCCGGTGATCCCCTGAACGATGAAGGTGGTGTCGCGGTTCAGCAGGATGCTCATGCGGGCGCTCCCTGGATCTTGGCGACGGCGCGGCCGGCCGCTTCCCAGAGCGAGACCGAGCGGTCGCAGGTCTCGACCCCGTAGCGCTCGAGGATCTTGAAGCCCTCGTCCTCCCAGGCACCGGGGATGCGGAAGATCGCGATCGTCTCGCCCGGGTCCTTGTCGAGCTCGAGGCAGGCCTTGATGACGCCGCGGGCGACGATGTCGACGCGGGTGTTGGAGACGATCGACATCATCACCGCGATCTTCTCGACGCCGTCCTTTTCGAGCACCTCCTTGGCCAGGCCGCAGGCCTTGGCGACGGAGGGGTTGCCGCCGATCTCGGAGTAGTTGGCCGGCTTGCCGCCCTGGCTGCGGACGGCGTCGGTGAGGGTGAGGGAGCCGCCGCCGGCGCCGATTACGAGCCCGAGGTTGCCCTCGAAGCCGTGGTCCTTGCCCTGGATCACGCCGCGGTGGTCGGCGGCGTCGATCGCGGCGACGTTGCGCTCGAAGGCGGAGGGCTCGTAGGTCTCGCGGGTGTCGTCCTCGGCGATCTGCAGCTGCTTGCGCAGCAGGCCCTTCTGGCGCCCGACCGCCTCGGCCTCCATCTCCATGTGGGCGTCGAGGGCGACGAAGCTGCCGTCGGTGAGCTCGGCCAGCGGGTTGATCTCGGCCAGGGTCATGTCGTAGTCGCGGAAAAGGCGGGCGAGCTTGGCGAGGATCGGAGTCGCCCGGTTCAGCTGCGAGCCGGTGACGCCGGTGGCGGCGATGACCTGCTTGGCCTCGAAGTCGGGAATCGGCATCAGGTTGGTGACGTGGCCTTTGCCGACATGGTCGGGGTGGGTCTCGGCGACCTCCTCGATGTCGATCCCGCCCATGTCGCTGAACAGCATCAGCGGCTTCTTCGCGGTGCCATCCCAGACGACGCTGGCGTAGTACTCCTGCTTGACCTCGGCTTTGGGGTCGACGAGGACGCCCTTGGGCATGTGGCCGTTGATTTCGAGCTCGAGGATGTCCGCCGCATGCGCTGCGGCCTCCTCGGGGGTGTCGGCGAACTTGACGCCGCCGGCCTTCATTCGGCCGCCGGAGAGCACCTGGGACTTGATCACGACCGGACCGCCGATCTCCTCGGCGGCCTCGCGGGCCTCGTCGGCGGTCGTGCAGAAGCCGTATTTGGTGACCGGGATGCCGGCCAGCTCGACGATCTTCCGCGCCTCGAACTCGTAGAACCTCATGCGGCGCGGAACCCTATCCAACGGCTCATCCGTCCGGGTTGTCGTCCCCGATTGGGATACTCCCGGACCGGCCCCGTCCCCCAGGGAGGAAGTTTGAGCGTCTCCATCCGTTGTTTCGCAGCCATCTCGTTGCTGGCTGTGGCCCTCTGCTCGGCAGGTTGCGGGGGCACCGCGATCGACGACGTGAAGATGGAGGATACGATTCAGCAGTATCTGGAAACGGATTTGCACGAAAACGTGAAGTCGATCGACTGCCCCTCGGGCGAGCCGGTCGAGGCAAACAATCGGTTCGATTGCGCCGTCGTCCTCGACGGCGGCAAGAAAATGATCGTGACGGTGAAGATCCGCGACACGGACGCGAACTTCGACATCGTCGACTACCGGCCCCAGAAACAAGAGAGAGGCGAATGAGCGACCTGACTACGGCGCCCGCAGCACTGACCACCCACGCCAAACTGCTCGCCTGGGTTGGCGAGATCGCGGCCCTGACGCAGCCCGACGCCGTCCACTGGTGCGACGGCTCGGCCGAGGAGTACGACTCGCTGGCCCAGACCCTGATCGACGCCGGCACCTTCGAGCGCCTCTCCGACGCCAAGCGCCCGAACTCCTACCTCGCCCTCTCCGACCCCGCCGACGTGGCCCGGGTCGAAGACCGCACCTTCATCTGCTCCGAGAACGAGGCCGACGCCGGCCCGACCAACAACTGGCGCGACCCGGCCGCGATGCGGGAGGAGCTGAACGGGTTCTTCAAGGGCTCGATGGTCGGCCGCACGATGTACGTCGTTCCCTTCTCGATGGGCCCGATCGGCTCCGACATCTCCGAAATCGGCGTGCAGCTGACCGACTCGGCCTACGTCGCGACGAACATGCGGATCATGACCCGGATGGGCAAACCCGCCCTCGACGTGCTCGGCGCCGACGGTGAGTTCGTCCCCTGCGTGCACTCGGTCGGGATGCCCCTTACCGAAGGCGTCGAAGACGTCTCCTGGCCCTGCAACGAGGACAACAAGTACATCGTCCACTACCCGGAGAGCCGCGAGATCTGGTCCTACGGCTCCGGCTACGGCGGCAACGCGCTGCTCGGCAAGAAGTGCTTCGCGCTGCGGATCGCCTCGGCGATGGCGCGCGACGAGGGCTGGCTGGCCGAGCACATGCTGATCCTCAAACTGACCTCGCCCGAGGGAGCGGTGAAGTACATCACCGGCGCCTTCCCTTCGGCCTGCGGCAAGACCAACCTGGCGATGCTGGTCCCGACCCTGCCCGACTGGAAGGTCGAGACGGTCGGCGACGACATCGCCTGGATGAAGTTCGGTGAGGACGGCCGCCTCTACGCGGTCAACCCCGAGGCCGGCTTCTTCGGTGTCGCGCCGAACACCAGCCACAAGACCAACCCCAACGCGATGGACACGATCGAGCGCAACTCGATCTTCACCAACTGCGCCAAGACCGACGACGGCGACATCTGGTGGGAGGGGATGACCGGCGAGGCGCCGGCGCACGCGATCGACTGGCACGGCAACGACTGGACCCCCGACTCCGAGACCCCGGCCGCGCACCCCAACGCGCGCTTCACCACGCCGGCCTCGCAGTGCCCCTCGATCGCGCCGGAGTGGGAGGACCCCGCCGGCGTGCCGATCGACGCCTTCCTCTTCGGCGGCCGCCGCGCGACCGTGGTGCCGCTGGTCCAGGAAGCCTTCGACTGGGAGCACGCGGTCTTCATGGGGGCGACGATGTCCTCGGAGACGACCGCCGCCGCGGCCGGCGCTGTCGGCCAGCTGCGCTTCGACCCGATGGCGATGCTGCCCTTCTGCGGCTACAACATGGCCGACTACTTCGCCCACTGGCTGGCGGTCGCCAAGCGCGAGGGGGCCGAGCTGCCGCGCGTCTTCTACGTCAACTGGTTCCGCAAAGACGCCGACGGGAAGTTCCTCTGGCCCGGCTTCGGCGAGAACAGCCGCGTCCTGGAGTGGGTCTTCCGCCGCTGCGAGGGCAAGGCCGATGCGGTCGAGACCCCGATCGGCCTGCTCCCGGCGGAGGGCGCGATCAACACCGACGGCCTCAACGTCTCCGCGGAGGCGATGAAGGAGCTGCTCAGCGTCGACACCGACCTAGTCAAAGCCCAGCTCCCCCAAGTCCAAGAGCACCTCGCCAAATTCGGCGACAAACTCCCAGCCGAGATCACCGCCCAGCTCGAAGCCCTGCAGCAGCGCCTGGGCTAGCCGCCCAGGCGCTCGGGCGCCGCTACAGCCCGTATGACTCGGCCAGCTCCGGGTCCTTCGTGGCCAGCATCTCCGCCAGCTCGACCATCACCTTGCACTGCTTCCAGGTGGCGTCGTCCTGCATCTTGCCGTCGATCATGTGGACGCCGCGGCCGTCGGGGATCGCCTCGAGGACTTTCTTCGCGAACTTGACCTCGTCCGGCGGCGGGCTGAAGACCACCTTGGCGATATCTATTTGAACCGGGTGCAGCGACCAGGCGCCGACGCAGCCCATCAGGAAGGCGGCGCGGAACTGGGTCTCGCAGCCGGCGGTGTCCTTGATGTCGCCGAAGGGGCCGTAGAAGGGCAGGATCCCAGTCGCGGCGCAGGCGTCGACCATGCGGGCGATCGAGTAGTGCCAGAGGTCCTGCTGGGCGCTGACCCGGTCGGCCTCGGGGTTCTCGGGGTCGGCCGGGTCCTCCATCACCCGGTAGCCGGGGTGGCCGCCGCCGACGCGGGTGGTCTTCATCCGCCGCGAGGCGGCGAGGTCGGCGGGGCCGAAGCTCATGCCCTGCATGCGCGGGCTGGCGGCCGCGATCTCCTCCAGGTTGACGACGCCCTGGGCGGTCTCGAGGATCGCGTGGATCAGGATCGGCCGCTCGAGCCCCGCCTTCGCCTCGAGCTGGGCCAGTAGGCGGTCCACGTAGTGGATGTCCCAGGCGCCCTCGACCTTCGGCACCATCACGACCTCGAGCTTGTCGCCGATCTCGGACACCAGGGTGGTGAGATCGTCGAGCACCCAGGGGCTCTCCAGCGAGTTGACCCGGGTCCACAGCGCCGTGCTCCCGAAGTCGGACTCCTTGGCGGCTTTGATCAGCCCCTGGCGCGCGGCCTCCTTGCGGTCGACCGGGATCGCGTCCTCGAGGTTGCCGAGGAGGATGTCGGTCTTCTCGGCGATCGCCCCCGCCTTGGCGACCATCTTCTCGTTCGAGAAGTCGAGGAAGTGGATCATCCGCGAGGGGGTCACCGGGATCTCGCGCAGCGGCTCCGGCGCGCCGATGGCCTGGGGCTGGAAGAAGTCTCTGGGGTTTCTCAAGCTGCTCCTTGGTTCAGATCGCTTTCGTGCTGTCGCACGCGACAGCAGCAAATCTAGTCAACGTCGTCGCGGCGACGTCGGTTTCTCAACGCCGCCACGGCTCGCAGCGCCGGCGGCACAGAGGCGCCGAGGGGCCCCCGGGAGCGGTAGGCGACGGTGCGGAGCTTGCGCCGGTCCGGCCAGAGGCGGTTGAAGAGCTGGTTGCCGGGGTCCGCGCACGAGTCCATCCACTGCAGGCGGCCGCTGTCGTGGAAGCGATCGATCAGGCGCAGCTCGAGCTCGCGACCGGGCGAGAAGCGCTTCAGCTCTTCGTCGAAGGCGACCTTGAAGCAGAAGCTGCCGTCGCCCGAGACGAGGCTGCAGCGAGCCGCCGCGATCCTGCCGCCGCCTTCGAGGAAGGTCAGGTCGAGAGCGCCGCGCGCGGCCATCCGCGCCGTCATCTCGCAAAAGAAATCGGCGTGGTCGGTGTCGGAGGCGAGGGCGGTTCCGGTGCGGCCCTTCCACCCCGATGCCTCGAGGGCGAGGAAGTCCTTTACCGCCGCGGGGTCGCCGGCGCGGTCGACGAGATCCAGCGGCCCCCCGAGCTCTTCCTCCAGCGCCTTAGAGAGGCGGCGGAACTCGCGCCGGTGCTTGCCCTTCACCTTGCCGTCGAGATAGTCGTTGCGGGGTCGCCGCACGATCGTCGCCCGGCTGATCTCCTCGAAGGGGATCGGCTCCGGGCTGGCGTCGTCCATGCCCGCCGCGACCGGGCCTTCGGCCGGCACCCACTCCAGCGCCGCAAAGGCCGAGCCCCTCGCTTCGCGCATCGAATCGGCGATCGTCAGGATGCCGTCCTCGGCATCGGGCGAGAACAGCGGGGTACCGAGCAGGCAGTAGCGGTGGCGCCAGGTGCCGACGCAGGGTAAGGGCAGGCGGTGCCAGCGAGCGAAGCGCCGGACCGGCATGCAGGCCGTCCACTCGCCGCCTTCCTCGACGACGCCGACGCCGACGCGATCGAAGCAGCCGAGCCCGCGCGCGGCCGGCAGGACGTAGTCGGGGTCGAAGAACGGATTCGGCGAGGCCGCCCGATCGGCCAGCTCACGCCAGGCGCCGATCTCGCTTTCGGTGAGCTCAGAGAGGGGGATCGATCGTGCCGGCAACGCTCAACTTCGCTGCAGGGATTTGAGCGCCCGGTGAGCGGCGAACTTTGCTTTGTCGGTGGCGAGATGCTCGCCTGGGGCGCGCGGGGAGACCTTGAGCTTCCGCAGGTGGCGGTTGATCGAGTGGACGATCGCGCCGCGCTCGGTCACCGGGGTGCGGAAGGTGATCGAGAGGGAAACCGAGACTTCGGGGCCGTTGACCACCCAGTGCGGCGCGTTGGGGGGCACGTAGACACCGTCGCCGGGCCGCAGCTCGTAGGCGGTCGGGTCGTCGGGGAGGCGATCCATGTTGCGATCGCCGGCGAACATCTTCTCGACCTGCAGCTGTTCGTCTTCGACGTTCCGGAAGCGGCCGATGTTCATCTGCTTGGAGCCGCGCACCTGCAGCAGGAAGTTGTGCTCGTGGTCGGTGTGCGCCGGCGTCTTCGAGTTCGGGGCGGAGAGGAAGATGAAGCCCTCGCGCAGGTTCATCCCACCCTCGCGTCCCTCGACCAGCGGGTCGACCTCGTTCAGCAGCACGTTCAGCAGCTCGTTGTACGCGGCGACCTGCTCGACGTTCTTCAGCACCATCCAGCAGCCGTTGCTGTCGATGTTGCGGGCGATCGCGCCGGGGGTGTCTTCGACCACCGGCACGTTGCCGTCGGAGACGATGTCGACGGCCGCGCCCTGGTTGTGCTCGATGCTCTCCGCCGGCAGCTGGTCGGCGAGCTGGGCAACCGACTCGACGCTCAGCAACTGGTGTTGGGCGAGGTTGTGATGGACGCCGAACGGCTTCGCCGCGAAGTTCGAGTTGAGCTCTCGCGAGTCGATCTCAAGTAGCTGGGTCATGCGTCTCTCCTCTCGCGTTTTTGCGATCTCGGATCGAGCGTGCCGCGGAGAGCGCCGGGCGAGCCGCTCGTCCCCTCAGGTCGCCGGCCGGCAGCGCGTACGTCGCCAATTCCCGCCGGTCGGGCCAAAGCCTGTTGATCATCGCATTGTTGGGGTCCGCGCACGAATCGATGAACTCCGCTTCGGTTGCCTCGTGGAAAACCTTGAGGGTGTCGAGCTCGAGCAGGATGCCGGGGGACATCGACGACCAGCGATGGTCGTAGGCGATCTTTAGGCAGAAGAGCCCGTTTCCAGCCAGGAGATTGCACTTGGCGGCGACCGTCTGGTCGCCTGCCTGCAGCTCGAAGAGCTGGAGGCGGCCCTGCTCGGCGAAGCCGCGACACATCTCCTTGAAGAAGGCGGCGTGCCCCGGGTCCGCGGCGAGAACCGTCTGCTCGGCGGCCCGTCGGCCGGAGGCCTCCAGGGCGATGAAGTCGTCGTAGGCCGAGTCCTGCCCGGCCCGGTCGACCAGCTCCGCTTCCGCCTCGAGCGCCTCACCCAGCTTGCGCCGCTGCCGCCGCAGCTCGCGGCGGTGCTTGGAGCTGAGCGTCTCCTCGACGTAGGTCGGCTGCGGCCGCCGCCGCACGATCGCGCGCTCGAACCGTTCGAAGCGGATTGATCCGGCTCCCCGCCCGGCGAGGATCTCGGCCAGCGCATCCCCCAGTGGGCCGGCGGTGTCCACCCACTCCAGGCCGGCGAAGACCGCCCCCGAAGCGGCTGCCGGCAGGCCCTCGATCAGTGCTGACAGGGCCTCGCCCGGCCGCTCCGGCGCCACCAGCGGCGTGCCGAGCAGCCCGTAGAGGAGATGTCCGCGCCAGGTCGAGAGGGAGCGGAGGGGGATCCGGTGCCAGCGGGGGGCGCTGTGGACCGGCAGGCAGGCCCTCCACTCGCCCGCCTCCGCGACCACCAGCAGGCTGACCTCGTCGAGGTCGCCGAGGCCCCGGGCCAGCGGCAGCACGTACTCGGGCTCGAAGTACGGATTTGGCTCGACCGCCCTGGCCGCGAGCTCGCGCCACCGCGCCAGATCGCTCTCCGAGAGTGCGGCGGCTGCGATCAGCTCGGCGCTCACGCCCACAGTATGCCCGCTCGTTTTGCCGCCTGCCGTGTCCGTAAATTGCGTGAAATGGAGGGTTCCGAGCGCGACCGTACGCAGGACTGGCTGCTGCCCGAGGGTGCGGCGCCGCCCCTGCTGAGCGAGCTGGAGCGGCGCATCGATGACGCTCTCGTGATCGCCAAGGCGTCGGAAACGGCGGTGATGGCGGTGGGGGACGCGGCGCTTGATGCCGCCGAGCAGGCGCGGCGGGCGGCCGACTGCGCGGAGCGGGCCGCGGCGGTGGCGCTGAGCGCCACCCCGCCGCCGCCCGAACCTCCCACCGAGGACGAGGCCCTGCGCAGCTTCAGCGAGCGTGCCGACCGGGTGATGGCGCGTCTGCGCGCACTCGAGCGGCCGCTCTCGCTCGGACGTGGATAAGTCGGCTCCCGAGACTTGCGCTCAGGTGGCCCTGGCCCACTGAGCGACGCCCTTGCCGAGCCAGACCCGCTTCATCTCGGCGCCGATCTCGGCCATCGTCTCACCGGGCGCGCCGAGCTCGACCTCGCCCACCGAGCGAACCGGCTCGACGCCGCGCACCGAGCCGGTCAGAAACGCCTCGCCCGCCGCGATCAGGCGGTCCACGGTCAGGGTTTCCTCGCGCAGCTCGATCCCGAGCGTGTGGGCCGCCTCGATCGCCCGTGCTCGCGCCACCCCGGGCAGGATGCGACCGTCGGCCGCCGGGGTCACCAGCGCGCCCGCCTCGATCGCGAAGACGTTGGCGCGCGAAGCCTCGAGCACCTCGCCGTCGGAATCCAGGACCAGCGGCAGGAAGCCGTCGGACTCCCCCGATTCGGTCCACGCCAGTCCCGCCCGGTCGGCCCACTTGTGAGCGCCGAGGCCGCCCTGGACGACGAACGGGCGCAGTCCGATCGCGCGCTCCCAGCCGGGGAACACGTCCTCGGGGTCGACGACCGCGGTGATCACCTCGGGGGCGAGGCCGCCTCCGGGTTGGGGCGAGACTGTCAGGCGCAGGCGGCCGAGGGCAAGGGGGGCGGCGCGGTCGAGCACCAGCTCGCGCGTGCCGTCCGGCACCTCGTCCTCGAAGAGGTCCTGCACGCTCCAGCGCAGGCGCTCCAGATGGGCCTCCAGCTCGACCGGCAGGCCGTCGACCACCAGCAGCGTCTCCAGGACTCCAATCGCTCGGTCGGGCCAGAGGAGATCGGGCACGGCGACATTGTGACATTCTGCCGCGGTGCTATCGAGATTCCACCGCTATTTGCAGGCGCAGGGCGTACGCGGGACGGCGGTGGCGATAGGGCGACGCCTGCGCCGCTTCCTCCATCTGGACGAACGTTTGATCGTGATCGTCAAGGACCTCGACACCGTCGTCGAGCCCTGGCGCCACGGCGACCTCAGGTTCGAGAATCTCGAGGCCCGGCACCTTCCCCAGCTCGCGGAGCTGAACCGCAAGCGCGGCCGCCCGCACGTCGACCAGCGCTTCGCCGCCAACGTCGAGCACGGCTTCCACGGCTTCGTCGCCTTCAGCGGCGACGAGCTGGTCGGTTATTACTGGTGGGTCGACCGCGACGTACCGGTGCTCTACCCGGACCTGCGCAAGCTCGGGTTGGGGATCGAGCTTGGCGCGGGCGACGTCTACGGCTCCGATTTCTTCATGCTCGAGGAGCACCGCGGGAACGGGATCGCCGCCGACTTCCTGTTCGAGGTCGAGAGCTCGCTGCGCGATCGCGGCTACACCAGGCTCTGGGGCTATGTGGTCAGTGACAACCGTCCTGCACGATGGATCTACAGTACGCGGGGATATCAGCCGATGTGGATCGTCCATAGGAGAAAAGTCCTGCTGATCCAGAGGACGACCCGCGAGTCCCCGTGAAGCTGGAGGTGGCGCCATGAGCATGGCGACGGAGGTAGAAGAATTCATAGTCAAGGACATTGCGCTCGGTCGGGGCATCGACTCGGTCGCCCACGATCGCGACCTGCTCGCGGATGAGGTGATCGACTCCCTGGGGATCGTCGAGCTGATCTCGTTCATGGAGGCGAAGTACGGCGTCAAGGTCGACGACGACGACCTCGCTCCCGAGAACTTCCGCTCGGTCGACAGCATCGTCGCCTTCGTCGAAGAGAAGCGGGGCTAGCCCGAGATGCCGATGCAGCTCATCTACGAGCAGGCCCGGGTTCGGCCTGA
This sequence comes from uncultured Solirubrobacterales bacterium, assembly GCA_963717495.1. GTDB lineage: Bacteria > Actinomycetota > Thermoleophilia > Solirubrobacterales > 70-9 > VAYN01. The sequence continues at coordinate 388,273 of OY970339.1, forward strand.
TCACACGGCGATCGTCTACCGCGACGAACGCATCTCCCTGGCGGACCTGGTGGAGCGGATCGAGCGGCTGGCAAACGGCCTCGCCGGCCGCGGGATCGGTCCCGGCGACGCGGTCGGGCTGGTCCTCCGCGACAATCCTTGGTTCATCGCCAGCTTCCACGCGATCACCGCCCTGGGGGCGATCGTGGTCCCGGTCAACCCATCCTTCAAGCAGGCCGAGCTCGAGTTCTGCTTCCGCAGCGCCGACGTCGCCGCCGTGATCAGCGACGAGCGCACCGTCGGCGTCTGCGAGCGGATCGCCGCCGGCCTCGACCGCCAGGTCGAGGTGATCGGCAGCGGCGCCGCCCACGGCAAGGCGCCGACACTCGACGCCCTGGTCGAGGAAGGGACCGCCGAGCGCCTGCCCGAGCGAGCGCCGGAGGAGACCTTCGTCTACCAGTTCTCGTCGGGCTCGACCGGCCGGCCGAAGCAGGTGCCGCGGACCCACGGGCAGTGCGTCGCCGAGGCGGGGTTCTACAAGTCGCTGGGGCTGACCCACGAGGACCGGATCTTCAGCGCGATCCCGCTCTTCCACACCTACGGGATGGGGGCCAGCCTGTTCGGGGCCGCTGCCTCGGGGGCGACGATCGTGATCCTCGAGGATCCCCATCCCTTCCTGCTGCAGCGCCACCGCGCGCTCGAGCTGATCGAGCGCGAGCGCGCGACCTTCTTCCCCGGCGTCCCCTTCAACTTCCGGCTGATGGCGGAAGCCCCGGCGGATGCCGACCTCTCCTCCTTGCGGCTCTGCTACTCCGCCGGCACGGCGCTGCCACGAGCGAGCTTCGAGGCCTTCGGCGAGCGCTTCGGCGTGCTCGTCCGCCAGCTCTACGGCAGCACCGAGATGGGGATGATGACCGCCAATACGAGCGACGACCCGGTTTCCACCTTCGAGTCCGTCGGCGCGCCGGTCGGCGACGTCGCGATCGAGATCCTCGACGACGAGGGCGAGGCGGTGCCGACCGGCGAGCTCGGCGAGGTCGTGGTCAGGAGCTCGGCCGCCACCGCCGGCTACTCCGATCTGGAGGAGGTCAACCGCGAGGCGTTCCGCGACGGCCGCTTCCTGACCGGCGACCTCGGCCGCCTCGACGAGGACGGGCTGCTCTACATCGAGGGCCGCAAGAAGCTGTTGATCGAGGTCGGCGGCTACAAGGTCGACCCGATCGAGGTCCAGGACGTGATCCTCGCCCATCCCGGGGTCAGCGAGGCGATCGTCGTCGGCGTCGCCGGTGAGGCTGAGGGCGAGGAAACCGTCAAGGCCGTGGTCGTCCCCGGCGAGGACTGCGAGGAGGCGGAGCTGGCGGCCTTCTGCCGCGAGCGCCTGGCCAACTACAAGGTGCCGCGGGAGATCGAGTTCCGCGACGAGATCCCCAAGAGCCCGCTCGGCAAGGTTCTGAGGAAGTATCTGGTGTGAAGACGCTGCTGATCGACAACTACGACTCCTTTACCTACAACCTCTTCCAGCTGCTCGCCGAGGCCAACGGCGACGAGCCGATCGTCGTCCGCAACGACGCCGCCGACTGGGCGACGCTGGAGCGGCTGCAGTTCGACAACATCGTCATCTCCCCGGGGCCCGGCAGCCCCGACCACGACGGCGACTTCGGCGTCTGCGCCGAGGCGATCGAGAAGGCCGAGGTGCCCCTGCTCGGCGTCTGCCTCGGCCATCAGGGACTCAGCTGGGCCCATGGCGGCAAGGTCGTGGCGGCGCCGGAGGTCATGCACGGAAGGCTCAGCGCCGTCCTCCACGAAGGCTCGCCGCTGTTCGCCGGCATCCCCCGCGAGTTCCAGGCGGTCCGCTACCACTCGCTCTGCGTCGAGCAGCCGTTGCCGGCGGACTTGGAGCCGATCGCGCGAACAAGCGACGGCGTGCTGATGGCGGTGGCCCACCGCACCCGCCCCCAGTGGGGGGTGCAGTTCCACCCGGAGTCGATCTGCACCGAGTACGGGCGGCGCCTGCTGTCCAACTTCGGCGACCTGACCGCGGAGTTCGGCGCCGGGACCGGCGCGGCCGGGTCCCGGGCGACGCCGGCCCAGCCGTCCTCGCCGCGGCGCGAGGTAGCCGGACGGGCCAAGCTGTCCCTGAAGGTCAAGCGGCTGGACCGGCTGCACGACAGCGAGCAGGCCTTCGTCAGCCTCTACGGCGACAGCGAAACCGCCTTCTGGCTGGACAGCAGCAAAATCGACGAGCGCGCCCGCTTCTCCTTCATGGGGGACGCCGCCGGCCCGCTCGGAGCCGCGATCTCCTACAACGTCGGCAGCGGCGAGCTGGAGATCGCGCGCCGCGACGGGACCGAGGTGCTGAAGGAGTCGATCTTCGACTACCTGAGCCGCGAGATGCGGCGCATGCGCTACCTCTCCGACGATCTTCCCTTCGATTTCAACTGCGGCTTCGTCGGCTACTTCGGCTACGAGCTGAAGGCCGACTGCGAAGGCAATGACGCCCACAGCTCGACGATGCCCGACGCGGCCTTCGTCTTCGCCGACCGCCTGATCGTCTTCGACCACCTCGAGCAGTGCACCTATGTCCTCTGCGTAACCGAGCCCGACGGGGTGGAGGAGGGGGAGCGCTGGATCGCCGAGACCGGCCTGCGCCTGGCCTCGCTGCCGCCGCTGGCGGAGCCGGCCTGGGACGGAGCGGCGGGCGACCGCGAGCCGGTCGACTTCCGCCTCAGCCGCTCGCACCGGCAGTACATCGAGGACATCGCAACCTGCAAGCAGCGCCTGATCGAAGGCGAGACCTACGAGATCTGCCTGACCAACAAGATCACCGCTGACGTCGCCGCCGAGCCGCTGCCGCTCTACCGCACCCTGCGCCGCGTCAACCCGGCGCCGTTCTCCGCCTACCTGCGTCTCGGCGAGCGGGCGGTCCTGAGCTCCTCGCCGGAGCGCTTTCTCAGCGTCGGCCGCGACCGCTGGGTCGAGGCGAAGCCGATCAAGGGCACCTGCCCGCGCGGCAAGACCCCGGCCGAAGACGTGCGCCTGGCCGAGGAGCTGCGCACCGGCGAGAAGAACCGCGCCGAGAACCTGATGATCGCCGACCTGCTGCGCAACGACCTCGGGGTCGTCTGCGAAGTCGGCACCGTCCACGTGCCCAACCTGATGCACATCGAGTCCTACGAGACCGTGCACCAGCTGGTCTCGACCGTGCGCGGGCTGCTGCGCGAAGACGTCGAGCCGCCCGACTGCATCCGCGCCTGCTTTCCCGGCGGCTCGATGACCGGGGCGCCGAAGAAGCGGACGATGGAGATCATCGACGAGCTCGAGGGCGAGGCGCGCGGGGTCTACTCCGGGGCGATCGGCTACCTCGGCCTTAGCGGCGGCTGCGACCTCAACATCGTGATCAGGACGATCGTCGTCGAGGAGGAGCAGGCGACCCTTGGGGTCGGCGGCGCGATCGTGATGCAGTCCGACGCCGAGGACGAGTACCAGGAGATCCTCCTCAAGGCGCGGGCGCCGATGGCGGCGATCGACCCCAGGGTCGATCCGCAGGCGGTCTTCGAGAACGCGCCCGAGGCCGTTCCCGCCAGCGCTCCGGGCTCCTCGCGTCGATAACCTTGGTCGTTCCCGCGGCCCGAGGCTCTCGCCCGCCGCGATTCCCGCCCACGACCCGACGAGCTAGGAGCCATGGCCGTAGATACCGCCGCCTACAGCGAGCAGACCGACCTTCAGCGCGACATCACCGAGATGGTCCGCCAGTTCGCCGACGAGAAGATCATCCCCAACGCCGAGCACTTCGACCACGAGGACATCTTCCCGGAGCAGATCGTCGAGGAAATGAAAGAGCTCGGCCTGTTCGGGGTGACGATCCCCGAGGAGTACGGCGGCATGGGGCTCGACCTGACCACCTACGCGATGATCGTCGAAGAGCTCTCGCGTGGCTGGATCTCGATCTCTGGCGTCGTCAACACCCACTTCATCGGCTCCTACCTCTTGATGAAGTTCGGCACCGAGGAGCAGAAGCAGTACTTCCTGCCGAAGATGGCGACCGGAGAGATCCGCGCCGCCTTCTCGCTCTCGGAGCCCGAGGTCGGCTCCGACGTCCAGGGGATCAAGTCCAGCGCCAAGAAGGGCGAGGACGGCAACTGGGAGCTCAACGGCCAGAAGATGTGGGTCACCAACGGGCTCGGCTCCAGCGTCGTTTTCGTGCTGATGAAGACCGACCCGAAGGCGGAACCGGCCTACAAGGGCATGACCTGTTTCATCACCGAGAAGGAGCCTTGGAAGGAAACCAACGAGGGCAACTTCGCGGGCCTGATCGTGCCGCCGAAGATCAAGAAGATGGGCTACAAGGGCGTCGAGTCGACCGAGCTCGTCTACGACGGCTACAAATGCCCGCCCGAGCGGGTGCTCGGCGGCGAGGAGGCCGGTGTCGGCGAGGGCTTCGTGCAGATGATGGACGCGCTCGAGGTCGGCCGCGTCAACGTCGCCGCCCGCGGCGTCGGCATCGCCCAGCGCGCCTTGGAGCTGGCCCTGCGCTACAGCCAGGAGCGTAAGACCTTCGGCAAGCCGATCGCCCAACACCAGGCGATCCAGTTCAAGCTCGCCGACATGGCGACCAAGATCGAGGCTGCGCGGCTCGTCACTCGCAAAGCGGCGCAGATGAAGGATGCCGGCATCCGCTCCGATCTCGAGGCGGGGATGGCGAAGCTCCTGGCTTCAGAGACCGGCAAGGAGTGCGTCGAGGAGTGCTTCCGCATCCACGGCGGCTACGGCTACTCGAAGGAGTACGAGATCGAGCGCCTCTACCGCGACGCGCCGCTGCTGCTGATCGGCGAGGGAACTTCGGAGATCCAGCGCATGGTGATCGGCAAGAAGCTCTTGCAGAGGCACAAGATCTAGATGGGGCGTTCCTAGTCAGATGGCGTCCACCGCCGACCTGATCCGCATCGCCGTCGAGCGCTTTCAGGCCGAAGTCCCGGCGCTGGCGAAACTGAAACTGGTCTTCGGCCTGCAGCTCAAAGCCCACCACGACATCCAGCTCTACCGGGTCGAGCTGCCCGGCCCCAAGATCAAGAAGGACCTCTCCCAAGACGAGCGGGTCCTGGTCGAAATCGACCGGCCCCAGTTCAACGAGCTGGCCGAGAAAGGCACGATCAAGAGTTACCGCAAGGCGGTCGAGACCGGCCACATCAAAGCCAGCGGCGACTCCAACGTGCTGAAGCTGATCGCCCAGGTGGTCGAACGCCAGGAGGAACGGGCGAAGCTGCGGAAAGTGCACTGAGTGGCTAGAGCCGCTCGAGGTTGTCGGCCTCGATATTGCGGGTGACGCCCCTGAAGTCGAGCACCCGCGCCGCCGTGGCGACGACGCGCTCGTAGTCGATGCCGGGATGGGCGGTGACGATCGCGGCCAGGTCCGCCGTTGCCAGACCCTCCTCCAGGCTGACCGAGGCGAGGCCGAAGCTGGGCAGCTCGGCGACGAAGGGGTCGTGGTAGGAGACCTCGCCGCCGAGCTCCTGGAGGCGGCCGACGATCTTCAGCGCCGGCGATTCGCGGGTGTCGCCGATGCCGCCCTTGTAGCTGGCGCCGAGGACGAGGACGCGCGAGCCCTTGACCGGCTTGCCGGCCTCGTTGAGGGCGCGCTCGATGCGTTCGACGCAGAAGGCGGGCTGCGCCTGGTTGATCTTGCCGGCAAGCTCGATGAACTCGGGGTAGAAGTCGTGCTGGCGGGCCTTGAAGGCGAGGTAGAAGGGGTCGACCGGCAGGCAGTGGCCGCCCATCCCCGGCCCGGGATCGAAGCGCATGAAGCCGAAGGGCTTACTGGACGCCGCCTCGACCACCTCCCAGACGTCGATGCCGAGCCGATCGCAGAGCTGGGCCAGCTCGTTGACGAGGGCGATGTTGACGGAGCGGAAGATGTTCTCCAGCAGCTTCGCCAGCTCCGCCGCCTCGGGGGTGGTGAGGACGATCACCTCGTCGCAGATCAGCTCGTAGAGCCGGCTTGCGCGCTCGGCGCAGGCCGCGGTCAAGCCGCCGACCAGCTTCGGCGTGGTGCGGATCGTGAAGTCGGTGCGGCCGGGGTCGATCCGCTCCGGCGAGAAGGCGAGGTGGAAGTCGCGCCCGGCGGCAAGGCCGGACTCCTCGAGGATCGGCAGCAGGCGCTCGCGGGTGGTGCCCGGGTAGGTGGTCGACTCGAGCACGACCAGCTGCCCGGGCCGCAGCACCTCGGCCAGGGCGGTGGCGGAATCGACGAGATAGGTCAGGTCGGGCTCGCGGGAGCCGCTCAGCGGCGTCGGCACGCAGACGATCGCCGCCTCGCAGTCAGCCAGGTCGGCGTAGTCTGCGCTCGCCCGCAGGCGCTCGCCGAGCGGCGCCAGGGCACTGTCGGAAACGTCCTCGACGTAGCTGTGGCCGGCGTTCAGCGCCTCGACCTTGGCCGGGTCGAGATCGAGCCCGGTCACCCGCTGCCCGGCCTCGGCGAAGGCGACCGCCAGGGGCAGTCCGACGTAGCCGAGTCCGATGACCCCGATCTCCACGCGGCGAGTCTAGATATCTACGTCGGATGGGAGGCGGCAGATAGAGTCCCGCGCCGCGAAACCGACGAGGAGACGAGACAAAGCATGAGCGAGACGTACGAGCTGACCACCGACCAGGCCGAGCGCGAGGCATCCGGCGCGCACAGCTATGGCCGCTACCTCGAGGAGTTCGAGGTCGGCGCCGTCTACAAGCACTGGCCGGCCAAGACGGTGACCGAGTCCGACGACCACCTCTTCTGTCTGATCACGATGAACCACCATCCGTTGCATCTCAACGACGTCTACGCGAAGCAGTCCCAGCAGGGCCGCAACGTCGTCGTCGGCCCGCTGGTCTACTCGCTGGCCCTGGGGATGTCTGTCTCCGATGTCTCCGGTAAGGCGATCGCCAACCTGGCGACCGAAGAACTGAGCCATCCGAATCCCGTCTTCCACGGCGACACCCTCTTCTGCGAGACCGAGGTGCTCGACGTCAAGCCGTCGAAGTCGAAGCCCGACCGCGGCGTGGTCAAGGTCCACACCCGGGTCCTCAACCAGGACGGGGTGCTGGTGGCCGAGTTCAAGCGTCTCGTCCTGGTCCCGCGCAAGACTCAGGGCTAGATTCGCACGGCGACCCGTGGCGTAGATGACGGTTCCGTTGTTCGACATCCAGCTCGATCGGGACGACCGCGAGGTCGTCGACGAGGTGCTGCGGTCGGGCTGGCTGACGATGGGGCCGCGAACGGAGGAGTTCGAGGCCAGGTTCGCGGCGAGCCTAGGCGTGCGCCACGGCGTCGCCGTCTCCAGCGGGACCGCGGCTCTGCACCTGGCGATGCTGGGCGCCGGGATCGGGCCCGGCGACGAGGTGATCGTGCCGGCGATCACCTTCGTGGCGACCGCCAACGCGGTCAGGTACTGCGGCGGCACGCCGGTCCTGGCCGACATCCAGGGCCCGCATGATCTCGGCATCGACATCGCCGACGTGGAGCGGCGGATAACCCCGCGCACCAAAGCGGTCTGCCCCGTCCACTACGCGGGCTATGCCGCCCCGGTCGAGCAGCTGCGCCAGCTCTGCGCCAGCCGGGGCCTGGCCCTGATCGAGGATGCGGCGCACAGCCCCAGCGCCACGGTCGAGGGCTCGGAGCGCAAGCTCGGATCCTGGGGCCTGGCGGGGGCCTTCAGCTTCTTCTCCAACAAGGTCCTCTCCTGTGGAGAGGGTGGGCTGCTGGCCACCGACGACGACGACGTCGCCGCCCTCGCCCGTAGCCGCAGATCGCACGCGATGACCTCCGGCACCTGGGACCGCCACCGCGGCCACGCCCAGAGCTACGACGTGGTCGGCCTCGGCTACAACTACCGGATCGACGAGATCAGGTCGGCGCTGCTGACCAGGCGCCTGCAGGGCCTGGAGGCCGACATCGCGCGGCGGCGCGAGCTCGTCTCCACCTATCGCCGGGAGCTGGGGGACGTGCGCGGCGTCGTCGTCCCCTATACCGACGCCGAGGTCGCGTGCAGCTCCTGCTACATCATGCCGATCTCGCTCGAGGCGACCGGGACCAGGGACAGGCTGCGGATGATCATGCAGGAGGACTTCGGGGTCCAGACCAGCGTCCTCTACCCGTCGATCGCCGGCTTCACAGCCTTCGCTGACAGCGATTCCGGACCGCTGCCGTTGCCGAGGAGCGATTGGATCGCACAGACGCAGCTGACGCTGCCCCTGTTCCCCCATATGACAGAGGAGCAGCAGCGAACCGTGCTCGAGGCCCTGCGTCAGGGCCTGGCCAAGGTCGACGCCGGCGCCTAAGCGGCGCCTCCCGCGGCGCTCAGAGCGCCGGGCTGGAAGCGTCGAGGTTGCGCAGCAGCGGCTCGATCTTGTCGAATTCGGCGATTGCCTGCTCGTAGTCTTCGTGGCGCCCGATGTCGAGCCAGAAGCCGTCGAACAGGTAGGTGCCGACTTGCTCCCCGGCCGCGATCAGGGCGGTGACGATGTCCGGCATGTCGAAGTGGCGGTCCTTGGGGACGAAGTCGATCACGTACGGCTCGAGCACGTAGACGCCGATGCTGACCACGTAGGGGATCTCCGGCTTCTCCTCGTAGCCGACTACCTTGTTCGTCACCGCGGAGTCCGTCGTATGGAGGACTCCGTATTCGGTCTTGACGACGCGGCGATGTGAGGCGATCGTCATCGCATTCCCGGAGGCCTTATGGGCCTCGATCAGGGCGTTGTAGTCGAGGGTGGTGAGGACGTCGCCGTTCATGACTAAGAAGCTCTCGTCGAGGCGGTCGATGGTCGCCAGGGCCCCGGCGGTGCCGCGCGGTTCGTCCTCCTGGTGGTAGGTGATCGAGACGTCGAACTCGGAGCCGTCGTTGAACACGGCCTGGATCAGGTGGGCCAGGTAGCCGACCGCGAAGGTCAGATCGGAGAAGCCGTAGGACTGCAGCTGGCGGACGACCACCTCGAGGATGGCGCGGTCGCCGATCGGCAGCAGGGGCTTCGGCAGGACCGTCGTGTAGGGGCCAAGCCGTTCGCCCTTGCCGCCGGCGAGGATCACGGCCTTTCTGGCGCTCAGCTTGCCGTTCGAGGGGCGCCCGGGGGTCGATTTGCCGAGCTCGACCGCCATCCTCAGCGGGTCCTGATCCGCAGGTTCATCTTGCCGGTCTCGCGGTGAACCGCCACCGCCCGCCGCAGCAGGACCGCGGTCACCGTCCAGCAGAGGATGCGTATGTTCAGCCACAGCGACTGTTCCCGTGCGTACATCTTGTCGAGGCCCAGCTTCTGGGGAAAGAGGCGGTCTATGTAGTGCGAAAGGGGGTCGTCGGAGTCGAGGATGTTGCTCTCTTCCGCGAAGGCAAGCTGCGAGTAGCCGGAGATCCCGGGCCTGACCTGGAGGATCTCCTCGTAGTCGTGGGCCATCATCGCGACGAACTCGGGGTCCTCGGGCCGGGGGCCGATCAGGCTCATTTCGCCCTTGAGGACGTGCCAGAGCTGGGGGATCTCGTCGAGCTTGAGGCGGGTCAGCCAGACGCCCACCCGGGTCAGCCGGTGGTCCTGGCCGGCGGTCAGCTTCGCGCCCTTGGCGCCGTCGTTCATCTTGCGGAACTTGAGCATCCGCAGCTCCTCGCCCTTGTAGCCGACTCGGCGGGCCCGGTAGAAGACGGGGCCGGGGGAGTCCAGCTTGACCATGATCATCGCGACCACGATCGCCGGCAGCAGGAGGATCAGGAGAGTCGCGCTGACGACGATGTCGAGCGTGCGGCGGGCCAGCGCATCCAGTCCCCTGTGCGTGCTTGCCGCCCGCTGCGAGCGGAGGGCCCGAGGACCGGACCGCACGGTCGGTGCGGCGCGCCCGTTCAGGCGATAGCTGGCATCTGCCGGAACTTGCATCGGAGGTTCGGACGCGGGACTTTGAGAGGACACGACATCTCTTTCGGCAAAAGCCCCCGCAGGCTTGAGTCCAGTCGGGGAAATTCGTTAAGTGGGGGAGTTAGGTCAGCGGTTGATGATACGGGGCATCGGCACGTACCGCAGCCGGAACTTTGAAACCGCTTCTCAGCGCACGTATTCGTCGGCGCGATAGAGGTGAGGGCTGGCCTCGACCCAGGCGATCGTACGTCGCAGGCCCTCGGTCAGGTCGACGCTCGGCTCCCACCCCAGGGTCTCGCGGGCGAGGGCAGGATTCGAGATCAGGCGCTCGACCTCGCTCGCGGCGGGGCGCACGCGCCGGTCGTCGAGCTCCACCTCGAGGGTCCTGCCGAGCAGCTCTCCGACCATCTCGACGATGTCGCCGATCGAGACGTCATGGCCGGTTCCGAGCTGGATCGTGCGACCGACCGCCGCCGGGCTGCCCACCGCCGCGACGAAGGCGGCGGCGGTGTCGCTTGCGTAGGTGAGGTCGCGGCGCGGGTGCAGCGAGCCAAGGTGCAGGCGATCGGAGGTGAGGGCCTGGGAGATGATCGTCGGGATCACGGCTCGCGCGGACTGGCGCGGCCCATAGGTGTTGAAAGGCCGGATGATCGTGGCCGGAAGCTCGAAGGAGCGGTGGAAGCTCTCGACGAGCTTGTCCGCCCCGATCTTGCTGGCCGCATAGGGAGACTGGGCCTCGAGCGGGTGGGTCTCCTCGATCGGGATCGTCTGCGCGGTCCCGTAGACCTCGCTGGTCGAGACGTGCACGAGGCGGTCGACCGAGTGCTTGAGGGCCGCCTGGGCGACGTTCAGCGTGCCGAGGACGTTGGTCTCCGAGAAGTCGCGGGGATTGATGTAGGAGTAGGGGATCGCGATCTGGGCGCCGAGGTGGAGCACGGCGCTCACTCCCTCGCAGGCGGCGTCGACGGACTCGCTGTCGCGTAGGTCGCCGGCCACGACGTCGATCTCCGACTGGATCTCGGGGTCCAGCAGGTCGAGCATGCCGCGGTCGTTGCGCGAGTTGTAGCGGACGAAGCCGCGTACGGAGGCTCCCTGCCTGACCAGCTCTTCGCAGAGATGGCTGGCGATGAAGCCGCCGGCCCCGGTGACGAGGGTGGTCTTGCCGGCGAGGTCGCTCATCGTGGGTTCCCAGGGGGAGAGACTTTGCGCTGCTGCGCCAGGCCGTAGGTGTAGTAGGTCGAGGAGGCGCCGCTGCGGTCGCCGACGACCAGGATCCCGGTGGGCCGGTCGCCGGTGCGCTCGAGCAGGTCGCGCATGACTTCGAAGTTGGCCCTGTTGGTGCTGCCGGGGCGGACGACGACGATCGTCTCGTCGACGTAGCGGGCGATCCGCAGGGCGTCGCTGACCTCACCCAGCGGAGCGGTGTCGATCACCACGTACTCGGCCAGCTCTGTGGCCTCGGCAAGCAGCTGGGTGAAGTGGCCCATCAGCCGCTCGACCAGCAGTTCGTCTTGGGCGCCGAAGTTGCTGGGGGAGAGGACCTTGAGGTTCTCCATGCCGGGGAAGGGGGTGAGGCTCTGCTCGAGCGGAGTCGAGTCGTCGATCAGCGTCTGCATGCTCTCGCGGGAGTCCAGTTCCAGGACCTCGTCGATCCCGGGCTTGCGCAAGTCCATGTCGATCAGGATCGTCGAGTGCCCGGCCAGGGCCATCGCCATCGCCAGGTTGACCGAGGCCGTGGTCTTGCCGTCTCCGGTCGAGCCGCTGGTGAACATCACCACCTTGCCGCCCTCGTCGCGCTGGAACTGGGTGAGCAGGGTCCGGAACGGCTCGCGGATGTTCGGCGGCATGTCCCAGCCGCGCTCCTGATGACGGCGCGAGCTGCGGGGCAGCAATGGCACCCGAACCAGGATCGGCAGCGGGTAGAGCTGAGTCGCCTCGTCCTCGTCGCGGACCTTGCGCGCGGCCATCTCCAGCAGGACCACGGTGGCGGTGCCGATCGCGAGGCCGGCGAGTAGCGCCAGGATCAGGACCAGCGGGGCGCTGGGCCCGATCGGGGAGTCCGACGGCTCGGCCGGCGAAGCCAGCGAGAGGGTCGGGTCGCCACGCTGTTCGAGCGCTTCCAGCTGGCTGATCCTGTTCGGGGTGGTGGAGGTCTGAGGCCCGCTTTCCAACTGCTCGATTTCTTCCTCGATCTGGTTCTGCAGGACCCGCTGGCGGATCGCCAGCGCCGATCGCGCGAAGGCGTTCGCGGTGCGGGCGGCTGCGGCGGGGCTTTCGCCGGTCGCGGTGACGTCGAGGACGTTGCTTTCGCCCTCCGCGCTGACTTTCGTCGCGTCGAGGATTTCGGAGCCGAGGCGGGTTTCGTTCAGACGTTTCGCCGCGGCGTCGGCGACTTCCTTGGTTTCAAGCAGGGCGGCGGCGGTCTGCGCGGTCCTGGTCGGGTCGCCGGAGTCGCGCAGCAGGTCGAGGCCGAGGAAGCTCTGGTTGTCCTGCGGCAGGGGGTTGATCAGAACCTGCGCGGTGGCCTCGTATTCCTTGGTGGCGGTTGAGACCCAGATCCCGGCCGCAGCCACGGTCGCGATCACGACCAAGAAGAAGACGACCTTGTGGCTCTGGATAGCCCGTAGATAGGGCGCGAGGGCACCCTCTCCCGATTGGGGGCGGGAGGCGGCGGTGGAAGGGGGGGATGGCAATGGGGTCTTTGGGCAGGCGGAGGGCTTGATCGGGGCGTCGCGGCAATAGTATTCCGCCCGTTCGGCGGCGGTCCTGCCATCGCGTATCGGCTCTCCAGACGCCTGGCCTTTAACGATTTGTCGAACCGTTCCGCCTCTGGCCGGTTATATGGTTGTCAATTGCGCATGAATTTGCGTATCCTGCTCGGGTGATGCACTTTAGGAAGCTAAGGAGAATGCAAGAGATGAAGCTTAAAACCGGCATAGTCGCCGCAGTTACCTGCCTGATGCTCGTTCTGCCCGGCGCAGCGTTTGCGCAGAGTCCGACTGCCGACGCGTACAGCGGCCTGGCCGGTCAGCAGCAGCAGGGTGGCGGTGGCTCGAATCCCACGACCACGACCACCACGAACCCGACCAGCACGGTCAGCAATGACGTAGCGGCGGTTCCTGTTGCTGAAACCACCACCAGCCCCAGCTCCAGCGGCACCCTCCCGTTTACCGGGTTCGAAGTTGGAGCGATCGCGCTGATCGGTGTAGTGCTTCTCGGTGGCGGAGTCGTCCTTTACCGGATGAGCCGTCGCACCGAGCCGCAGCTCTAGTCGATTCAGAAACAGAGCGCCGCAGTGCATGACGTAGGCATTTCGAGCCCGCGACCGTTGCCGGTCGCGGGCTCTAGTGTTCTGAGTGGCGCTTGGTGACCGCGAGCGATCGGGCCGCAGGCCCGATCGCGGTCAGCGTCCTCGTCCCGGTCCTCAACGAGGAGCTGCATATACGCGAGGCCGTCGCCCGCATGCAGAGCCAGGATTTCGAGGACGGCTTCGAGCTGATCTTCCTCGACGGTCGTTCCAGCGACCGGACCCGCGAGATCCTCGAAGAGCTGGCGCAGGAGGATCCGCGCATCCGGGTCTTCGACAACCCGGAACGCCGCACCCCCCAAGCGCTGAACATCGGCCTGCGGGAGGCGCGGGGGTCGCTGGTGGCGAGAATGGATGCCCACTCCTACTACCCGTCGTGCTACCTCTCGGCGGGCGCGAAGCGCCTGGCCAAGGGCGACGTCGACTGGGTCAGCGGTCCCCAGCTCGCGGCCGGGGTCGACACCTGGTCCCGGCGCGTCGCCCTGGCGCTGAGCTCGCCGCTCGGTACCGGCGGCGCCGCCTTCCGGCGGCGCATGGCCGAAGAGGTCGAGGTCGACAGCGGCTTCACCGGTCTCTGGCGACGAGAGTGCCTCGACGAGTACGGCGGCTGGGACGAGCGCTGGCCGGTGGACCAGGACTACGAGCTGGCGGCGCGGATGCGAGCAGACGGTCGCAGGATCGTCTGCATCCCCGAGATGGCCGCCGAATACATCCCCCGCAACAGCCTCAAGCGGCTCTTCAAGCAGTACTGGACCTACGGCTACTACCGGGTCAAGACCAGCATCGCCCATCCCCGCAGCATGCGCCGCTCCCATGTGCTGCCGCCGGGACTCGCCCTGGCGACGACCTTCAGCTTGATCGCGCCGCGGCCGCTGCGAACCCTCTCGCGGCTCGGGCTCGGGATCTACGCGTTGGCGGTCGGCTACGCGACGATCGAGGTGGCGGTCCCCAAGCACGGGCGCGACGCGCCGAGCCTGCCTCTGGTCTTCGCCTGCATGCATCTCGCGGCGGGGTTCGGGTTCCTCGCCGGCTGCGTCCGCTTCGGCCCCCCGGTTGCGGCGCTGGCGTCGCTGCGGCGGTAGGCATGCGGTTCGTCGTCTACGACGACCAGGTCTACGAACAGGCCGGGGGGGAGCTCTGGAGCGAAAGGACCTTTCCGCTCTTCATCGCCCAGGTCGGCGAGGACCTGGACCACCTCGTCCTGCTCGGGCGCTCGCGGCCGGCCGACGGCTCCCGTAACTTCCGCCTCCCCGACGGCATCGACTTCGTCGCCCTGCCCTACTACGAGTCGCTGGCCAGCCCGGGCGGCTTCCTGCGCACCGCCGTCGCCTCGATTCGCGCCTTCTGGAAGAACCTCGGCCAGGCCGACGGGGCCTGGGTGCTCGGCCCGCATCCACTCGGGGTGCTGTTCGCCCTGCTCACCCTGGCCCGGCGCCGGCGGCTCGTTCTCGGCGTGCGGCAGGAGATGCGCTCCTACGTCCGCCGCCGCCACCCGCGGAGCCGTCGCCTCCATCTCGTCGCCGATCTGCTCGAGGCGACCTGGCGGGGGCTGGCTCGGATCAGCGCCGCGGTCGTCGTCGGCCCAGAGCTGAAGCGCCAGTACCGCCATGCCGGCCGCCTGCACGAGATGCACGTCTCGATGATGCGCGCCGCCGATCTCGCCGCGCCGGAGCTGGAGCGGGAGCGGGACTACGCGGGCGAGCTGAGGATCCTCAGCGTCGGCCGGCTCGACGAAGAGAAGAACCCACTGCTGCTGGCCGACGTGCTCGCCGGACTGCGCCAGGGCGGCCGCGACTGGCACCTGATCGTCTGCGGGACCGGTTCGCTGGAGACGCAGCTGGCCGAGCGGCTCGCCGGCCTCGGGGTTGCTGATGCGGCCGAGCTGCGCGGCTACGTTCCGATCGATGCCGGACTGCGGGAGCTGTACCGCGGTTCCCACGTCTTCCTCCACGTCTCCTGGACCGAGGGGGTCCCGCAGGTGCTGTTCGAGGCCTTCGCGGCGCGGCTGCCGGTCGTCGCCACCGATGTCGGGGGTGTTGCGGCGGTGGTCGGGGAGGATGCCGCGGTTCTGATCCCCCCTGGCGACGCGGAATCTGCGCGGGCCGCCGTGGAACGGGTCGTCGCGGATGCTGAGCTGCGGTTGCGCCTGACCGAGGCCGGCGCCCAGCGCGCGCGGGAGCACACGCTGGAGGCGGAGGCGGGCGCCACCGCGCGCTTCCTATCTGCTTGACCTGAGCTCTGCGACGGCCGCCCGCATTCTGACCAGGAACCACTTGGCGTCCCCGGGTCGGGGGACGAGGTCGATCATCTTCGCCCCCAGCGCCCGGGCGAAGACGATCGAGATCGCCACGCCCCCGATCGAGTAGGAGATCGTCGAGGCGATCGAGGCGCCGGTGCCGCCGTAGGCTGGAATCAGGACGAAGTCGAGCACGACGATGATCACGAAGGAGATGCTGATCGCCCCCGTCTCCAGCAGCGGCCGGCGCTGGGCGGTGAGGGCGCTGCCGAGCATCTTCAACGCCGCGATCCCGAAGGCGCCGAGGGCGAGGATCCGCAGATAGCTGGTCGACTCGGAGAATTCGGGGCCGAACAGCGTCTCGCAGAGAAACGGCGCCAGCACGATCAGGCCGACCACGCAAGCAAGTGAGAGGAGCAGCGCGATGCGGAAGGCGGCGGCCGCGTCCCTGGCAGCCTCGGCCCCGGTCGCCCGCGCGAGATCGGGGCGCTGGGCGGTGGTCAGGGCCGCCGGGACGAAGAAAGTCGCCTCGGCCCAGGCGACGGCGACGCTGTAGAGGCCGAGCTCCCGGGTCCCGGAGATGGCGCCGAGGATCCACTGGTCGAGCCGATAGTTGCCGAGCAGCATCAACCGCCCTCCCTGGGCCTTGATGCCAAAGCGGACCTGGCGCTTGGCGAGGCCGGAATCGGGGCGTCCGAAGCCGCCGAGCTTGAGCTGAACATAGGCGGCGATGACGATCAGGGCCAGGAACTGGCCGAAGATCCAGGTGCCGAGGGCGAGGCCAACCGAAAGCACCCCCGCCAGCGCCAGGATGCCGTTGCCGAGCACGTTGATGACCGGCGGCAGCAGGTAGGCGAGGTTGAGAGTGACGAAGCCGTAGGCCGACTCGATCAGGTGGGTAAGGAAGAAGCTGGTCATCAGGAACGGGATCGTCGCCAGGATCAGCAGCCGCAGGCTGCCGGAGACGTCGCCCCCGACCACCGGGAAGACCGCCGTTAGGGCGAGCACGATCAGGCTGGAGGCGATCCCGAGGGCGAACGCGAGCAGGAAGGAGTTGGTGCCGAGGGCCGGGATCCGCCGCGGGTCCTTGCTGGCGAAGTTGACGTTCGCCTGGTCGATCCCGATCGACCCCGCCTGGGTGACGAGGAAGCCGATCGTGGTCAGGAAGGCGACGTCGCCGCGGCCGGTCGGTCCCAGCGAGCGGGCGACGACGAAGACGTTGACCAGAGAGAGGCCGGCGGCAAGGACGAGGGTTCCGTAGGTGAGGATCGAGGAGGAGAGCAGGGACGGCCGGCCGGCGGCTTCTTCCTCGGCCGCCAGTTCCTTGCGGGCGACGACAGGATCCGTCAACGGCCGATCGCGACCCTGAGACGGCGGACCCGGGGTGAGAACTTGAGCGCGAGCTTGGCGCTGGGCTGGCCGTTGTAGACGCCGACCCGAGGGATCAAGAGGGGGTCCTCGCCCTCCCTGCGCCAGTGGGCCGGCAGATCGACTCCGAGCTCGTAGTCGGCGGCCCGCGTCGCCGCCACGACACGGTCGTCGACGTCGCCGTAGGGGTAGGCGACGGTCGTGCATGGCCGTCCGAGCTCCGCCTCGATTTTTTCCTTCGAGGCGGTCAGCTCGCGACTCAGCTCCTCGTCGCCGATCTGGGTCAGGTGCGGATGGCTGACGCTGTGTGCGCCGATCTCCCAGCCCGCGGCGGCCAGCTCACGGACCTGGTCCCAGGTCAGCGGCTCGAGCTCGTCACGGTGGGGTCCGTCGCTCCAGTGGTCGATCCCCTTCCAGCACATCGGCTCCGGGCGGCCGATGTAATCGCTCGGCACGAACAGGGTCCCCGGAACGCCGAGCCGATCGAGGATCGGTGCCGCCTTGGTCAGCGTCGAGATATAGCCGTCGTCAAACGTCACGACCAGCAGCTTCTCCGCCTTGCGCGGCTCCTGGCGACTCTCGGAGAGGGTCACCCCTCGATAGCCACGGCCCAACAGGCCGGCGATCTGCTCCTCGAAGGCGGAAGGGGTGGTCGAGAAGGAGGCGGGCCAGGTCTCGCTGACCGCGTGGTAGCAGAGGATCAGGGTGTCGGCGCCGGCCTTGGGCCGGCGCCATCGCAGGGCTTTGTCGAAGCGGTCGGCGGCGAAGCCGAGCGAAAGCCCCGGCTCGCGCAGCGTGTAAGAGAGCCGGCGCTTGGCATGGCTCGACAGCAGCGGCAGGCTCTCGGCGATCGGCAGCCCGAGGCGGACCCGGAGCGGCGCGTCGGAGCGCTTGCGGTTGGCCCGTCGCGCCGCGAAGAGAACGCGATGGCGCTCGGCAAGGGTCGCGTAGATCGCGTCGTGGCGCTGGACGGCTTCTGCCCAGAAGCGCTTGCCGTGGATCCGGTAGAGGAACGAGGGGACGGGCACCCTGAACCCGGTGAAGCCGTGTTCGGCGATGCTCATCCAGAGGTCCCAGTCCTCGAAGCCGCCCTGCAGCTGCCAGCCTCCGCTCGCCTCGATCGCCTCGCGGCGAAACAGCGCCGAGTAGCTCATCGGGTTGACGTAGGAGATCAGCCAGGGGTCGAGGGTCTCGGCGGATCGTCGTGGAGCCTCGATGTCGCCGAAGGTCCGGGCGTCTCCCCAGCAGACGGCGTCCTCGGGGCGGGCGTCGAGGGCGTCCGCGAGTTGAGCCAACGAGCCCGGAACGATGCGGTCGTCGGAGTCGAGGGGGTAGATGTAGCGGGCACTGGTCGCGGCGACGCCCGCCATGCGGGCGGCCGAGACACCCCGGTTCTCCTGGTAGATCACCCGGTGGCCGCGGGCGCTGAGCCGTTCCAGCGCCTCGCGGGTGGCGGCGTCGGAGGAGCCGTCGTCGACCATCACCAGCTCGCACGGCTCCTGTTCCATCACGCTTTGGACGGTTGCCTCGAGGGTTGCCCCGTCGTTGAAGCAGGGGACGATGACGGCGATTCTGGGCTGTGCGGAGGGGGCCATGGTGAGGCGGAGCGGTCGACCGGTTGGGAGCCGGAAGTCCGCAACTATAGACACGGCCCTCCCAGCCGATTCCCTGCATCCGGATCCCGCAGGCGGACTTGCGAGTGTCTGCTCCTACAATTCGATCCTTGTCGTCTCTGGCCGCATCTCTCGGGCGCCCCGTGGGGAATCGTTCGCTGGCGATCACCGGCGGGGCGGTCTTCCTGGCGCTGGTCGTCGGCTCGGTGCTGGCGGCCAATCCCACCCTCGGCGTAGCCCTGGTCTTTGGGCTCGGCTTCGCTTTGGTGCTGGTCTACCGTCCGGTCTGGGCGGTGATCGGCTTCGTCCCCCTGGTCTTCCTCGAAGCCGTCCCGGCCCTGAACCTGGCGGGCAAGGCGGCGGGACTGTTGATCGCGGTCGCCTGGGTCGGCTCCGTCAGGTCCGGCGAGCTCGACATCAGTCGCGTCGTCGACCGCCACCGGCGGCTGCTGGAGCTGCTCGCGGCGCTGCTGATCTGGCTCTGCCTGACCGCGCTCTGGGCGACCGACTCGGGCGCGGTGTTCGGGGCCGTGTGGCGCTGGATCCTGGTTGCATTGCTGTACTTGATTGTCGCCACCTGGGTCGCCGATCGCAGGGTCCTGGTCTGGTTCTGCGTCGCCGTCGTGGTCGGGGCGGTGTTGGCGGTTGGGGTCGGGATAGTCGGTGGGGCGGTCGGAAGCGGCGCCGCCGGTGCGGCCGAAGCCCGACTGGAAGGCGGGGCCGGCGACCCCAACTTCCTCGCCGCCGGACTGGTCCCGGCAATCGTCATCGCCGTCGGCCTGATCTCGGTCCTGAAGCTGCCGTTGGCCCGACTCGGGTGTGTCAGCGCGATCTTCGTCTGCGCCTTCGGCATCGCCGCCAGTCAGTCGCGCGGCGGCCTCGTCGCCCTCCTGGTCACGCTGCTGGCGGCGCTGGTGGTATTCCGCGGCCGGCGGATCTACGTCGTCCTGCTCTGTCTCGGGGTGATCGGCTTCGGAGCCGCCTACTTCACGGTCACGCCGAGCGCCTGGGAACGGGTGACGATGAGCGACAGCAGCGGCAGCGGCCGCAACGATCTCTGGAAGGTCGCTCTGAAGGCCGCCGAAGCCCAACCGGTTGTCGGCATCGGCCTGCAGAACTTCGAGCACGTGGCGAAGGACTACACGCGCGACGCCGGCCCGCTCAGCGACGTGCGCAAGATCGCCGAGAAGCCGCAGGTCGTCCACAACACCTATCTGGAGGCGCTCGTCGAGACTGGAATCGTCGGCCTTTCGCTGCTCCTGCTCGTGATCGGGGGGTCCTGCTACGCCGCCTGGCAAGGGGCGAAGCGCTTCGAACGCAACGGCGACCCGGCAATGGAGCTGCTCGCGCGCTGCGTGCTGGTGGGGACGATCGGCATGTCGGCCGCCGCCTTCTTCGTCTCCGCCGGGGTGGACAAGCGCTGGTGGATGCTGTTGGCGCTGGGGCCGGCGCTGCTCGCGGTCGCCGAACTCGAGAGGCTCTCCCCGGATAGGTCGCCGGCTCCGGAGCCGGACGCCGAGCCGCTGCCGAGTCCGTCCCCGGCCTAGGACGACGGAGCCTGGACCAGCGTTCCGGAGTAGGCGATCCCCGAGCCGGAGATGTTTTCCCCGTTGTTCCACAGGAGGTTGTTGCGGGCCACGTTGCCCCCGCCACTGAGGTCGTAGCCGCGGATTCCGTACATGGCGTTGTCGGTGACGACGTTGTTGAGGAGCTGATTTTGGCTGGAGGTATTGGCGACGATGATGCCGCCGCGCCCGTTGTCGGCGATCGTGTTGTTGGCGACGATGACTTCGCGGGCTTCGGGGTAGAGGTGAACGCCATAGGCGACGTTGCCTTCGACCAGGTTGTTGGTGACGCTGCCGCTGCCGGCGCACCAGTAGATGCCGTGGTCGAAGTTGGGGCCGGTGGCGGCGTCGCCGTTGTCGTGGATGTAGCTGGAGTCGATGCGGATTTCGCTGCCCGCGTAGACGAACACGCCGGCGTGCCAGGCGTTGTCGCGGATCTCATTGTGGGTCAGTTCGACGTCCGAGCCGTTCATGATCGAGACCTGCACCTCCTCGCCGCCCGGGTTGGCGGAGGTGCGCGAGAGGACCGGGCCGGTCGGGCCGTCGAAGACGAGCGAGTCGATCAGGATATGGCTGCCGCCGATGCGTACGTAGCCTGTAACCACCGCGCGCTCGGTGCCCGGCATCGAGGTGAAGGCGATCGGCGCGCTCGCCGTGCCGCTCTTGGAGATCGAGGTCGTCGTCCCCGGTGCGCCGTAGGTGCCGGGCATGAGCACGACGACGTCGCCCGGGACGGCGCTCGCGGCGGCCTTGGCGAGGCTACGCCAGGGACTTGCCGAGGTGCCGGGGTTGGAGTCGCTGCCGGTCGTCGCGGAGACGTAGCGCGCGTCGGCCGGGATCGCGATGCCGCCGCCGGCGGGGGGCGTGCGCGGGGTCGAGGGCAGCTTTGGCGTGGGCTTGGCCGGAGTCGAGGTCGGCGCTGAGGCCGCCGCGGTCGCCCGGTGGATGGCCGGCGCAGCCACCCGAACGGTCCCCTCGGCACGGTGCTTGGACCGCTTCTTGTTGCGCCTGTGCGCGTGGCCCCGGTGCCCCTTCCCCTTCGCTCCCGCAGCGTCGGTCTTTGCTCCCTGTGCTGCCCCGACTGCGGGGAAGGCGAGAAAGGCCAGCAGGGAGGCGATTGTGCAGAGAACCAGGGCTCGGTCGCTGTTGTGTCGGAAGCCCATGACACGCAGCGCATCGACCCATGGTCAGCCGCCCGCAAGCCGATGCGCTACGCGTGGACAGGTGTTGGACCTGCCGTTCCTGGGCTTATCTGAGCCGGTTGAAGCGTTCGTTCGTTTCGCGACGAACTTCGCTGCCGATCCGCAGCGGATCGAGCCTGGCGCCTCGACTCAGCCGCTGCGCGGTTTCCTGCACGAAAAGATCGGCGGCGTCGAGCTTGCGGGCGATCGCGATCTGGTGCAGGGCGGTCGCCTGCCGGCCCGCCTTGGAGGCGATCAGGGCCAGCTCCAGGTGCGGGTACCAGTTGTCTTCAATCTCGATCGCGTGCTGGAAGGCGGATTCGGCCTCCGCCTCCTGTTCGAGGCCGAGCGCGATCTCGCCCCTGGTCAGGTACGGCTGCGAGGAGAGCGGCGCGAGCCAGGCGGCGCGGTCGAGGTCCTTGTAGGCCGCCACCGGATCGGTTGGCCAGCTCGATTCGGCGCGCTCGGTGAAGCGGACGGCGAGGTAGGCGGGAACCAGGCCGACGAGTGCCACCCCGGCGACGGCAGCGCCGACGAGCAGGCTGGCACCCTGTCTGCGAGGAGGGGCCGATGGCGGCGGCGAGACCAGCCTGCAGGTGACGTAGAGGAAGGCCAGGGCGGGACCGAGGACGGCCGGGAACTCGTCGATCCAGTCGACTGAGGCGTGGGCGAAGACCCCCGCCGTGGCGGCGAGCGCCCCCGCCGCCAGCAGCCGCACCGCGGCCGGCGCCGAGCGGCCGGCGCGCGCGACCGTGACGAAGCCGACGATCAGGGCGCCGGCGATCAGCAGCAGGCCGACGATGCCGGTCTCGCTCAGGACCCGCAACCAGAAGCTGTGCGCGTAGCGCGAGTGCTTCTCGACGTCGCGTTTGAGCGTGTATTCGTCCTGGAAGTTGCCGGCCCCGATTCCGGTCAGAGGCGATCCGCCGGTGGCGTCGACGGCGACGCGCCAGTAGTCGTAGCGCTGGGGATCGCCGGTCGAGGAGAGGTGTGAGCTGGTGTCGGCGGCGTCGTCGCCGGCCTTGAAGGAGTCCCAGTGCTGGCTCACCTCGTCGGAGATGCGGCCGCCGAAGACGACCAGGGCGAGCGCGACCACGATCACCAGGAAGCCGATCAGGGGCAGGGCGGCCCGCCGCAGGTCGAGCCCGGGCAGTAGCCGCGGCCGGCGCGCTTCCAGGTAGGCGAAGGCGAGCCCGACCGCGAGCGCGACGACGGCGGCGATCGCCAGGCCGCCGACCGCCGAGTCGAGCGCCGGCCCGATCGGCATGCCGTCGTTGGCCGCCTGGAAGACGTCGAGGATCGGTCCGATGGTGAACACCGCTACTGCCGCCGCGGCGAGGACGCGCAGCGTCGTCCAGCCGCGCGTCGGCGAGAAGCCGATCAGGAAGAGCAGGGCGAAGGTGAGGCCGATCAGGACGCCGCGAGACTGCGGCAGCAGCGCCAGCTCGATCTGGACCACGGCGATCGCGAACATCGCCGCTCGTACCCAGAGCGGCGAGGAGAGCCGGGCCGAGAGGGCCAGAGCAGGGCCGACGGCCAGCGCCGCGAAAGCGGCGCTGGCACCGGCGTAGCCCATCGGGTCGGCGAACCTGGACTCGATGAAGCTGGCGGTCGGGTCGCCGGCGAAGGCGGCAGAGAGCAGGGTCGCCACCGAGGCCGTGGTGACGCCGCAGACGAAGCCGCCGAGCAGCCAGAGGGCGCAGCGCTCGGTCCAGGGCGTGACCGCGAAGACGAAGGCGGAGGCGAGGACGAAGACGAGCTTGTTGGTCGCCTCCAGCGCGTGCCCGGCGGCATCGGCCCAAAGGATCGAGAGGGCGGTCCAGGCCACGAAGGCCGCCAGCAGTCCGAACGAAAGGCGGCCACCCCCGATCGGCAGCCGCCAGCCCGCCGCCAGCAGCAGCGGACAGAGGATCGCGGTGACGATCGCCGCCGGGTACCAGGCCGAGGGGAAGTAGGCGCCGTCGAAGAGGGTGGAGAGCACCCAGAAGGCTGCGACCGCCGCGGCGGGCACGATCGCGAGGATGTCGGCGGCGATCTCGGCGCTGCCGGTGAAGCGACTGTCGGTGCCCTCCGGCGGCGCCTGCGCTCGTTCGGAACCGGGCCTCGGTCGCGCTCGCGCGGTGGAGTCCATCGCGGCATAGTATGCGCCGCTCCGGTCTGCGCCGGGGTGGCGCGGGCTCACGGGTCCGGGCGCCGGCATCTGCCCGGCCGGGCTATGGAACGGGGCAGCGGCCGGCCGATCCCGAGGTCTGGCCAGGCGCCGTGGGCGGCGGCACCGGGCTGCCGTACTCGTAGGCGCCGAGGTCGGCGCTGTCGACCCGGCGCGCCCCGGCGAAATCGTCGGCGACCGCCGGCGTCACGCCGGCGTCGACTGCTGGGCTGGCGGCGTCGATCTGGAAGGTCGAGCCAGCGACGAAGCGCGGGTCGGCGACGACGGCGGCCCCGAACCTCATGCCGGTTCCGGAGGTGTTCAGCGGCTGATCCCAGAGCAGGTTGTTGGTCGCTACGTTGTGTGCGCCGCTGAGGTCGAAGGCGTAGATGCCGTACTCGCCGTTGCTCGCCACGACGTTGTTCGAGATCAGGCTCCGGGTGGCGTCGGTGGCGACGATCACGCCGCCCCGTCCGTTGCCGGCGATCGTGTTGTGGTTGACCGTGACGCCTGCGGATCGCGGGTAGAGCTGTACGCCCCAGGCGCGGTTGCTCGCGATCACGTTGTTTTGGATTCGCCCGGAGCCCGAGTAGACGTAGATGCCGTGGTCGAGGTTGAGGCTGGACCCGTTGCGGTGGATGTAGTCGTTGCGGATCGTGAAGTTGCGGGCGCTGGAGATGTAGACGCCGGCATGCCCGGCGCCGTCGCGGACCTCGCTGCGCTCGAGATCGACGCCGTCGGCGTTGAGCCAGACGATGATGTCCTCGCCTGCTCCGTGGATCGATCCGGTCGGTCCCTGAAAAAGGATTCCGGAGATGCGGTTGTAGTCCCCGGTGATCCGCAGCTGGCCGTGAAAGACGGGACGGGCACCGTCCGGTTCGCGAATCCATGAAATCGGCCTCTCCGCAGTGCCCGCGCTCGCGATCGTGGTCCTGACCCCACGGACGCCATAGGTGCCGCCGCGAATGTAGACGGTGTCCCCGGCGCTGATGGTTCGATCTGCTCGCTGGATCGTCCGCCAGGGCCGGCACACGGTGCCGGGATTGCGATCGGAACCTGAGCCGGAGAGGTAATAGGTAGAGGCACCCGCCGGGCCCGACGCCACGAGGACCAGGGAAAGGGCAAGGACAATCGGCAGCAGGACGGCGGCGAGAGTCAGGATCCGGCGACGCCACCCCGCCGGCGCGCCGTAAGCTGGGGGCCTCTTATCGACGATCGGCGAATCATAGGCGCCCCGGGAGAGGTGGCGAGCGGCACCGTTGGCGCCTCTAACAGCTCCACGGGCCTGCGACTGGAGGCGGTTGAGGACATCGCTGCGCTCGAGCCGCACTGGCGCCGGCTGGCCGAGGACGCCGGCCGCCTCTTCTCGACGCCGGAGTGGATGGCGTCCTGGTGGCGGCACCTCGGCGGCGAGGAGGAGCCGCGGACGCTCGCCCTCTTCGACTGCGACGCCGAGCCGGTCGCGGTGCTGCCGCTGGCGGTCGGCCGGGTCGGTCCCGTGCGGGTCCTGCGCTTTGCCGGCCACGGGCCGGCCGACGCCAGTGGCCCGGTCTGCGGGCCGGCGCTGGCGCGACCGTCCCTGGAGGCGCTGGCGGGAAGCCTGCGGGCGCCCGCCCACCTGCTGGCCGAGCGCGTCCCCCTGGCGGGTGAGCTCCCGCACGGTTTTGTCGAGCTGCAGCGCGAGCAGAGCCCGACGATCGACATCGCCGACGGTTGGGACGCCTACCTGAAGTCGCGCAGCTCGAACTTCCGCTCCCAGGTCAAGCGCAAAGAGCGCAAGCTGCAGCGCGAGAGTGGGCTCGAGTACCGGCTGGCGAGCGCCGCCACTCTCGAGGCGGACATGGCGACGCTGGTGCGCCTGCACGAGGCGCGCTGGGGCAGCGAGGGCTCGGGCGCGTTCGCCGGCGCCCGTGCCCCCTTCCACCTCGATTTCGCCCGCAGCGCCCTCGAGCGCGGCTGGCTGCGGCTCTGGGTCGCCGAGGTCGAGGGCGACCGCCCAATCGCGGCCTGGTACGGCTTCCGCTTCGCCGGCGAGGAGCTCTACTACCAGTCCGGCCGCGACCCCGAGTGGGACCGCTCCTCGATCGGCTTGGTCCTGCTCGCCCAGACGATTCGCGCCGCCGCTGAGGACGGGGTCTCCTGCTACCGCCTGCTGCGCGGAGGTGAGTCCTACAAGGACCGCTTCGCCAGCGGCGACGAGCCGGTGGTGACGATCGCGACCTCGCGCGGCGCCCTGGGGAGGGTGTCGATCCGCCTCGCCCGCTCGGCCTCCTCCTGGGGCCCGTCCCGCCGCCTGCTCGGCAAGCTGCGCGGCTGAGGCGCCGCCGTCAGTGCGCCTCGTCGGAGGCGTGCGCCGGGGGGCGCGACTCCTCCGCCAGCGAGGTGATCTCGAGCTGGCCCTGGGCAGCTTCCTCGAGCACCTCGGTCGCCTCCTGCGCCGAGCGCGCGTAGAGCTCGACCAGCAGGTGGACGACGATCTGCTCGTCCTCGTGCTTGTGGAAGCGGACGTGGGTGAAGAACTCGCGCACGCCGGCGTCGCCGAAGGCGCCGTAGGTGAGGAACTCGATCGCCTCCGGCCCGGAGCAGGTCTCGACCCGGTCCTGGTCGACGGTGACGGTGCAGGAGGCGACCCAGGGGGTGCCGGCGACCATCCGCTGCCAGCGGTCTTCGATCGGCACCACACGATCGTCCTGGAAGGTCAGGTGCGGCTGGTCGTGCATGCAGTCGAGGCACTGGACGACCGATTCCTGCACCTCATCGATGCCTTCGGCGAGCACGCCGGAATCGGGGTCGACGCGGCGGATCGCGTCGTAGTGGATCTGGATCTCGAGGCTTTCCGACCAGCAGCGATAGCAGCGCAGCCAGGCCGGCCGGTCCCCGTTCAACTCGCTCATCTTCCTATTGTCGCGCGCCAGGTGGTTCGGCGTCCGGCGGCGGCAAACGTCAGGTCAGGGCCGGCGCCAGATCATTGGCACTCGCCACGGTCGAGTGAGCCGGCAGGGTCAGTCGCAACTCCCCATCGCGCTCGAGCAGCCAACGCGGGCTGATGAACTCGATCGAAACGAGGGCCCCGTTGTCATCGAAGACCACCGAATGTCCCTCGGGGGTCTCGTATCCCTCCTCGGGAATTTCGGGGTTGGGCGCTGCGACGCTGAGAAAGAGCGTGTCGCCGCGCTCGTCATAGTCGATGTAATCGAAGCGGGTGCCGGCAATGGTGATGGCCATGGCTATCTCCTCGGATCAGTGCGTTGGATGAACGCCGTGACGACCGTGGCAGGTTCCGGCTCGAAGTCTACGACCACTCTAAGCCAGCGCATCCCATCGAGGTGCAATTTGTAGAACCGCTCTCGCCCCGGGGTCGGGTCGGATCGCAGGACGTCCGGCTCTGAGATCGTCGCCATGATGGCGTCGAGTTGCTCAAGCAGCTCGGGTCGCCGGTCACCAAGGTGCAGGAAGCAACTGATGTCGAAGATGACCAGGCGACCCTGTGGGTCGAAGGTGTGTGCGAGCACCTGCGGTCAAGTCCGCAGGCCTCTTCACTTCTCCCCTCTGGGATCTGTTCAGGCAGCGGCGCCGGTGCCGGTGCGCTGGGCGACCAGCTCGACGATCTCACCCATGATCCGGTTGATGTCGAAGTCCTTGGGCGTGTAGACGCCGGCCACGCCGGCCTCGCGCAGGCGCTCGGCGTCGGCCACGGGGATGATGCCGCCGACGACGACCGGTACGTCGACTCCCTCGGAGTGAAGCAGCCGTACCACCTCGGGGATCAGCTCCAGGTGGGAGCCGGAGAGGATCGAGAGCCCGACCACGTCGACGTCCTCCTGCAGCGCCGACTCGGCGATCTCGGCCGGGGTCAGGCGAATGCCCTGGTAGATGACCTCCATGCCGACGTCGCGGGCGCGCAGGGCGATCTGCTCGGAGCCGTTGGAGTGGCCGTCGAGGCCGGGCTTGCCGACCAGGATCTTGATCCGGTGGCCGATCCGCTCCGAGGTCTCCTCGACCTTGGCGCGGATCGCGTCGAGCTGGTCGCGGCCGGCCGCCGGGGCGGCGCCGCTGACGCCGGTCGGGCCGCGGTAAGCGCCGAACGCCTCGCGCAGGACCTCGGCCCACTCGCCGGTGGTGGCGCCGGCCTTGGCGGCGGCGATCGTCGCCGGCATGATGTTCTGGTCCTCGTCGGCGGCGACCGCGGCGAGCTCCGCGAGGGCGGCGGCGACCGCCTCGCCGTCGCGCTCGGCCTTCCAGCGCTCGAGCGCCTCGACGCGTTCGCGCTCGACCTCGGGGTCGGGGGTGAGGATGCCGCCGTCGGCGCCGGCGGTCAGTGGCGAGTCCTCGGTCGCGGTGAAGCTGTTCTGGCCGACCACCTTCTGCTCCCCGCTCTCGATCCTGGCGACCCGCTCGCGGTGGGACTCGACCAGGCGGGCCTTCATATAAGGAACGGCGCTGACGGCGCCGCCGTGCTCCTCGACCACGGCCATCTCGGCCCGGGCGCCGGCGGTCAGCTCCTCGACCAGGCCGTCCATGACGACGGAGCCCTCGAAGATGTCGGGGTACTCGAGCAGGTCGGTCTCGTTGGCCAGCACCTGCTGGATGCGCAGGCTCCACTGCTGGTCCCAGGGTCGCGGCAGGCCCATCGCCTCGTTCCAGGCGGGCAGCTGCAGGGCGCGGGCGCGGGCGTCGCGGCTGAGGGTGACGGCGAGCGCCTCCAGCACGATCCGCTGGATGTTGTTCTCCGGCTGGGCCTCGGTCAGGCCGAGGCTGTTGACCTGGACGCCGTAGCGGAAGCGCAGCATCTTCGCGTCGGTCACCCCGTAGCGCTCGCGGCCGATCTCGTTCCAAAGCGCCCCCATCGTCCGCAGCTTGGCGATCTCCTCGACCAGGCGGATGCCGGCGTTGACGAAGAAGGAGATGCGGCCGAAGACCTTGGGGAAGTCGGCCTCGGCGACCTGGCCGCGGGCCTTGACTTCGTCGAGCACGGCGATCCCGGTCGAGAGCGCGTAGGCGATCTCCTGCACCGGCGTAGCTCCCGCCTCCTGCAGGTGGTAGCTGCAGATGTTGGTCGGGTTCCAGCTCGGCACCTCGTTGACGCTGAAGGCGACCATGTCGGCGATCAGCCGCATCGAGGGCTCGGGCGGGAAGGCGTAGGTGCCGCGCGAGAGGTACTCCTTGATGATGTCGTTCTGGGTCGTGCCGGTGAGCTTGGCGCGGTCGACCCCGTTCTCCTCGGCGACGGTGACGTACAGCCCCAGCAGCCAGGCGGCGGTGGCGTTGATCGTCATCGAGGTGTTCATCGCGTCGAGCGGGATCCCGTCGAAGAGCTGGTGCATGTCGCCCTTGTGGGCGATCGAGACGCCGACCTTGCCGACCTCGCCGCGGGCGAGCACGTGGTCGGGGTCGTAGCCGGTCTGGGTGGGGAGGTCGAAGGCGACGGAGAGCCCGGTCTGGCCCTTGGCGAGGTTGCCGCGGTAGAGCTCGTTGGAGCGCTTGGCGTCGGAGTGGCCGGCGTAGGTGCGCATGACCCAGGGGCGGTCGGGCTCGGGGAGTCGGTGGTCGCTCATGTGGCACATGGTATTTGCTGGTGCTTCGGGCGTGGGGGAGGGATGGGGTGCCCCTCCCGCTTCGCTGACTTTTTCGCTGGGGACTGGGGTGCCGTCCGAGGATGTCGCCGGGGCGAAAAAGAGAGCGCCGCTCGCGGGAGGGGCACCCCATCCCTCCTCTCAGGCACGAGGTCAACGCGCTTGCTGCAGCGAGTTCCCACCTTTCCCTCCCCGGAGGAGCAGCTGGTCGTAAGTTGCGAGCTGGCGTGGAGTTCGTGCCGAGAAGGCGGGATGTGGGTGCCTCTCTCAAGCGGCGTCCTGTTTTTCGCACCTCGCCCGCAGACGGACGACCCCTGGCGTCTCAGGCGAAAAACCCAGCGCAGAGAGAGGCACCCACATCCCGCCCCCCGCCCCGAAATACCCCGTTCAGCCCCCAGCCGTCCGCATCTTTCTCCCGAGCCTGTGTTTAGGTTGCGAGCATGAGGACTCGATTTGCAGCCATCTTTGCCGCCGCGCTACTTGTCTGCCTGCTCGTTGCCGCTTCGGTTGGCGCGGCGATGATTGGGATCTACCGCAACGGGATGGAAACGACGGCGCAGCGGGCGCAGCTGATCAAGCTGGCCGGTGGGAGCTGTACCCGGGGCGGCTCCGAGGGGGCGCTGAGGGTCGCGATCGGCAAAGCCACCGACGCCTGTTCCTACCGCACCCCCGTGCTCGGCCGCGACCTCGAGATCTCCGCCACCGAGCGGTTGCTCAGTGGCACCCCGCCGGCGGCGCAGCACAAGGCCTACCTGGGCCTGGAGCTGCGGGCCGGAGGCGGCGCCAAGTACCAGCTGCTGGTCTTCCCGCTGCAGCGCAAGGCGCAGCTGGTCAAGGTCACCGAAGCCGGGACCGAATACCTGGCGATCGAGAAGGACGTCAAAACCGTGATGGGGGTCAACAAAGCCAACGCGCTGCGACTGCGGGCGATCAACGGCCGCAGCGGGCCCGAACGCGGCCAGGCCAAACTCTTCGCCTACGTCGGCGGCACGCTCGTCGCCGAAGCGACCGACGAAGTGGCGGGCGAGCTCAGCGGCCAGGCGACGGCGGTCGCGATCGGCGCCCTCAAGAACGCCAACGGGGTCGTCGGCAGCGTCGACGACGTCGTCGTCCGCGTCCCCAGTCCCTTCTAGCTCAGGGTTGCGGCTGCCGCGCTTCGGCGCTGCGCGCCGCCGGCGCGTTGGCGTTGCTGGCTGCCGCGGGCTTGCCGGTGTCCACGCCCTTGATCCGCGGCGCGTCGATCGACCCTTCGCTGCCGAGGAAGACGAAGGCGGAGACGATGCAGAGGCCGAGCACGATCCCCAGCGCGATCCCGAGCGCGAGGTCGAAGCGGCGCCGGTTCGGGGCGGCGGTCGGGGCCGGTGACGGCGTCTCGGTAGCAGAGGGGACAGGCACCTTGCTCAGTCTCCCGTCGCCGTCGTCGCGCCCACCTGGCGGGCGAAGACGATGTAGCGCTCGGCGGCGCTGTAGAGGGGGTTGCAGGCACTCAGCACGAGGCGGTTGTAGCCGACCTCGCGGACCACGCCGACGTCCGTGGGTTCGACGATCGCCGTCTTCTCGACCCGGTAGCGGATCGTTCCGTAGGGCATCTCCAAGGCGATCGGATCGCCGACCTCCATCGAGTCGATGTGGCGGAAGGGGGCCAGGTAGGTGGTGCGGTGGCCGGCGATGCCGACCGTCCCGCGCTCGCCCGGCATCGGGGTTTCGGGATAGTGGCCGGGCCCCTTCTCGAGGCTGGCGCTGTCGGTCCCCTCGACGAAGACCGCGTTGAGGCCGTCCATGTCGGGGGCGACGATCCGGCCGATCGCGTCGCCGGTGCCGACCTGCCGGCTGAAGCGCCGAGCCAGAATGGAGAGGCGCACCTTGGGCTCCTTCACCCGCGCGACCGCGCGCCGGTCGGCGGGCTTCGGGTAGCTGGCTTCGAGGTCGTCGAGCTGGTTCGCCGCTTCGCCCTGCTTGATCGAGCCGTAGATCGAGGAGATCGGCTCCTTGTAGGCGACGGTGATCCCGGCGTCGGCGAGGACGACCAGGCCGGCGGTGATCAAGGCAATCGAGAGGATGTGGCCGAAGCGCCTCACGTCGCTAAGTCTGGCAGCGCGGGTAATCGCACGGGCGCCCGACCGGCCGTCTGCTTGACTGAGCGCCGAAAAAAATTAGAGTTGTCAGGCTTGCTGTTTCTATGAGACCGAAAGAGGGGGGACTGGGTGAAGGCGAAGAGACTTGCGATGGCCGTGGTGGGGTCGGTCATCTTTCTGGTGTGGGGCTTGCCCGCCCTGGCTGCCAGCCCTCAGCCGGGAGCCTTCTCGGGGGGCACGTCGCAGTCTGGAGGAGCCGTCACGTTCACCGTGCCCGCCCGCGGCAGTGAGGTGCTCGATTTCGAGGCGAGGCTGTTGGCGACCTGCGAAAAAGCGGGCGCGCCCACCGCGGTCGGCGCCGTCAAACTGTCCCCGGCGCCGAGCATCTCGATCGTCGCCGGCGAGTTCAGCTTCTCCGGTGAATTCTCGTTCGGCAGCGGATCGCAGTCGGTTGGGCACGGAAATGGGGAAGTGCACGGCAGCTTCACGTCCGATCGAGTCGTCACGGGAAGCATGCGCTTTCCGTGGGAAGTCACCAGCGGTCTACTTCTTGGCTATCACTGCGATACCGGTGTGGTCACCTTTCGGGCCACGGCGTCCGCGCCGCTTCCCGGTGGTTCCTCGCGGAGCGAATGCGTCGTGCCTGTTTTGAAGGGGAGGGAGCTGAAAGCGGCCAAGCGCGCCATTCGTCGTTCCGGTTGCGGTGTCGGCAAGGTCCTGCACAGGCGATCCGGTGGTGTCGCCGCGGGTCGGATCATGCGCCAATGGCCCCGTCCCGGGACCCGGCGTGGGGTGGCGGCGCCGGTCAAGGTCATCGTCAGTAGGGGGCCGTCGCACCGGCGCTGAACCGCAAGTCGCATAATCCTGGCGATGCCTACCGGCACGATCGAGCGACCGCGCAGCGCCGGCCCCGGCTCCGGGCTGGGCGGAGACTGGCGGGTGATCGTGCGCAACGACAGCCACAACACCTTCGAACACGTGGCAGCGACGCTGGCCAGCGTGCTGCCGGGGGTGAGCCTGGGGCAGGGGCACCGGCTCGCCGATCGCATTCACAACAGCGGCCAGGCGATCGTCTGGAGCGGACCGCGTGAGCCGGCCGAGCACTACTGGGAGCAGCTCGAGCTGGCGGGGCTGACGATGGCGCCGCTGGAGCGGGCCTGAGGGGCGGCTGAGCGGGCCTTTGGGTCCGGATCGGGGAGACTCCGAACCTGTGCTCTCGCGCGCTTTTGGACTCAGCCTCGACTTCGAGACGGCGCCGCCCGGGGCCTGGGAGGCACGTCCGGCGACCGCGCCGGGCCTGCGGCTGCGCGCCGTCGACCGCGAGGAGATCGACGCGGCCTGGTCGGGCCGGGGGGCCCTTGGCTGGGAGGCGGCGATCGATGGTGCCCTCTTCACGGTGGAGCGGGGGCGGGACGGCGCGCACCGCTTCTCCCACCGCGGCCGTTCCGTCCAGCTGCTCGCCGCCGACCGCGAGCTCCTGCTTTGCGCCTGGGCCGGCGAGGCCGAGCCCATGGGATGGCGGGTGGTCCTCGACTCGGTCCTCTTCAGCGTCGCGCTGCTCTGTGGCTATGAGGCGCTGCACGCCGGAGCGATCGCGACCGAGGCCGGTGCTTTCGCGATTACGGCAGGAGCCGGCGGCGGCAAGAGCACTCTCCTCGCGGAGCTCCTCCGCGGCGACTGCTCGCTCCTCGCCGACGACGTGGTTGTGCTCGAGGCACGCGGCGACTCCTCGCCGCTGGCCCATCCCGGCCCACCGTTGATGACGGTGCCGGAGCGGGTCGATCCTCCGCCCGGCGAGCCGATCGCCCCGCTCGGCGACGAGCGCTGGGTCGCGGTACCGGTGGCGCCGGAGCCGCTGCCGCTCGCCGGCCTGGTCGTGCTCGAGCGCCGTCCGGGCTCGGTCACCGCCCTGGACGCGGTGGAGGGCCCGCTCGCGGTGCTGCTGGGATCGCTGCTGCGCTTTCCGCGGACGGCCGAGCGCGAGCGCTCCCGCTTCGAGATCGCCGCCGCGATCGCCTCGCGGGTCCCGGTCTGGCGGCTCACCGCCGACCCCGGGGTGACGCCCGGCGAGCTGGCCGCTCTGCTGCGGGAACGAGTGCTCTGATGAGAACGCGAGGATCCAATCGTTACTAGGGTCAACCTCCTTTAGCCGCGAACCAGCGATGAGCTCCACGTCCAAAGCCACCTCCACCGCCAGCGGGCTTGCGCCTGCGGGGCAGCCACTGCTGGAGATGAAGGGGATCTACCACCGCTGGAAGGGCCAGAAGCAGCCCGTCCTCGACGAGGTCAGCCTCGACCTGCGGGCCGGAGAGGTGACCTGGATCGGCGGTCGCAACGGCGTCGGCAAGACCACGCTGCTGCGCCTGGCGGCGGGCATTCTGCTGCCGCAGCGGGGCCGGGTCGACATCGGCGAGCTCAACTCGGAAGCGCGGGGCAACCGCTATCAGCGCCAGATCGGCTTCCTCTCCGCCGGCGACCGCAGCCTGCAGGCGCGGATGCGGGTCACCCAGCAGCTCGACTACTGGGCCCGGCTGGCCTACGTCCCGCGCGAGCTGCGGCGCGAGCGGGTCGAGGTCAGCCTCGAGCGCTTCGGCCTGGTCGAGTTCGCCGATCGCCGGGTCGACCGGATGTCGATGGGTCAGCGCCAGCGCATCCGCCTGGCGATGGCGTTCCTGCACGAGCCGAGCGTGATCCTCCTCGACGAGCCGCGCAACTCGCTCGACGACGAGGGCTATGAGCTGCTGAACGTGCAGACGCGCTGGGCCAGCGAGCGCGGCGCGACCACGCTCTGGTGCTCGCCGCGCGGCGAGGACCGCGTGATCGAGTGCGACGCCAGCTACTCGCTCAGCGAAGGCCGTCTGGAGCGGGTGGAATGAGGCTCTGGCTCGACGCGATGGCGGCGATCATGCGACGCGACGCGATCCTCTTCTTGAGCTACCGGGCGCAGTTCGTCTCGCAGGTGCTGACCCCGCTCTTCACCCTGACGGTCTTCTACTACATCAGCCAGGTGTTGACCTCGACCTCGATCCAGTCCCCCGGCGGCTACTTCGGCTTCGTCGTCGTCGGCCTGGTGATAGTCCAGATCCTCACCATCTCACTTGGGGTGATGCCGGTCACGGTGCGTCAGGAACTCGTCTCCGGGACGATCGAGCGCTCCCTGGTCAGTGCTCATGGGCCCGTCAACGGCATCCTCGGCTCGATGCTCTTTCCACTGATCAACGCCTTGCTGAGTGGAATCCTGATGCTGGTCCTGGCGGCGTTGATCTTCGGGCTGCCGCTGGCCAGCACCGCGGCGCTGGCGATTCCGGTGGCCCTGCTGGGCACCCTGGCCTTCATGCCCTTCGCGATCCTGCTCGTCGCGATGGTGATGGCCTTCAAGCAGGTGTCCAGCGCATCGGGCTTTCTCGTCACCGCGATCG
Organism: uncultured Solirubrobacterales bacterium; assembly: GCA_963717495.1. Taxonomy (GTDB): domain Bacteria; phylum Actinomycetota; class Thermoleophilia; order Solirubrobacterales; family 70-9; genus VAYN01. The sequence continues at coordinate 422,608 of OY970339.1, forward strand.
CGATCGTCGGCGGCCTCTACTTTCCGATCGCGCTGCTTCCCAGTTGGATCCGTTGGGCCTCGGACGTGCAGCCGTTCACCCCCGCAACCGATCTCATGCGCCACCTCTTGGTCGGCACGCCGCTCGTCCATCCGCTCGAGGTCGAGCTGTTGAAGCTCGTTGCCTTTGCGCTGGTGCTATTTCCAATCGCCTTTTACTTCCTGCGCAAAGCTATTCGCTACGGTCAGCGCACCGGCACGATCGCCGAGTACTAATGGTCCCGACGAAGGAGCTCCACGCAAATGGCATCCCCCTCTGACCAGGAGCTGCTCGCCGCCCGGGCTCGGCTCCCCCAGCACGTCGTGCACCGCAGCTTCGTGGCGGAGACGGTGATCCTGAACCTCCGTACCGGCAAGTACCACGGCCTCAACCCGACGGCGGGAAAGATGCTCGAAACGCTTGAAGCCTCACCTACGGTTGGCGCCGCCGTGCCTGGGCTTGCTGCCGAGTACGGAATCGAGGAGGCGGCGATCGAGGCAGACCTGATCACGCTCTGCCGGGGGCTTGTCGATCGTGGTCTGATCGAGATCTCGGATGCTGACCCTGCCTGACCCCGCGCTGAAGATCTCCACTGGCGACGCGGCGCCATACACCGGATTTGGTCTGCACCTGGAGATCGACCCACGCATCGACGCGAACGGTCTCGGGCTGGGGCAAGGGTTGGCGCTCGGAGAGCGGCCACTGGCCAAGGTCCGCCTCGACCCGCAGGGCCTTGCCCGGCGCTGGGATGCCGCCGGCTCGAACGCAGTGCGGATGCGCGAGCTGCGCGAAGCCGGCGCCGTGGTCTTCACGGTCGATCTCGCCGAGCCCGCCGGCTATCGCCTCTGGGCGGAGGGCGTGGGACGGGTCCTCGTCAGCTCCGATGGAGGGGAGATCCGCTGCGACCCGCTTCCTACCCGCCCGGACTGGGCATTCATCCTGCCGGCCCAGGTCTTGCCGCTTGCCGCGACGCTGAACGGGCTGGAGGTCCTTCATGCCGCCGGCCTCGTCCTCGACGGCGGCGCTGTGCTGCTCGCCGGCGAGCCCGGGGCGGGCAAGTCCTCCCTGGCGGCGGCACTGATGAGGCGGGGGGCCGGGCTGCTCAGCGACGACTGCGTTGCCCTCGAGCGCGCTGACGGAGGGTTGATCGCCCACCCCGGCGCCGGGCTTCTCTACCTGCGCCACTCCGAGCACGACCGCCTCTCCGCGGACGAGCGTGCTGCGCTCGGCTCCGCATCTCTTTTTGCTGGCAAGAATCGCTACGCCCCCGCTCCCGTCGCCGAGCCGGCGCCGCTGGGAGCGCTGTTGCTGTTGGAGCGGGCCGAGGGCGGTCCGGCCCTGGAGCACATCGAGGAGGTCGACCCCTTCGAGCTCCTGGCGGCCACCTTCAATCTCTCGGTGCGCACCCCGGAGCGACTGACCCGGCAGCTGGACGTGGTCGGCGAGCTCGTCTCCTCCGGCCGGGTCCACCGCTTGCGGGTCCTGCCGGGGATCGACGCCACGCAGCTGGCACAGAGCGTCGAGCGCTACCTGGCCGAGGTGGGGCGGTGAACGTGGTCACCCCGACCAACCTCGACCGGCTCTCGCCGTCCGCCCGCGCCGGCCTGGTCGTGGAGGTGATCGCAACCTATCTGCGGGTGCGCTGGTCGATGCGCCGGGAGGACGCCGAGCGCGCCGTTCAAGAGCTCCGTGCACACGCCGCCGCCGCCGGCCAGCGCTTCGAATGCGGCGATTCCGAATTCGTCGCCGCGTGGCGCCTCTCGCGCGCGGTGCGCAAGGTCCTCGAGCGGATCCCCGGCGACTCGCGCTGCCTATTCAAATCGCTGACGCTGACCTACATGCTGGAGCGGCGCGGCATCGCTCAGCTGCTGGTAATCGCGGTGCGTCCGCAGCCGTTCGCCGCCCACGCCTGGGTCGAGGTCGAAGGCGAGACGGTGCTGCCGGGCCCCGACCCCGGCTACGAGCGCTTGCTGGAGCTCTGAGAGGGGTGCTCCTCGGCGGCTGGGGCGACCGCGCGCTCGAGTTGCTCGGCCGGGAAGCCGAGCGCACCGGAACTCCGCTCGAGCGCACTGGATCGACCGCGATCCTGGGAGTTACGGGTGCGACCGCAGGAGGTTGGCGCTGCTGGGTCTCGGGACGCATCACCAACGCCGCCGAGCTGTCCGCGCGTTTTCCGGGAGGAGATGAGCAGGATCTCAATGGACTGGTTGCACGGGTCCACGCTCGGGTCGGCCGCGCGGCCTGCGATCTCCTGCGCGGGACCTTCGTCCTGGTCAGCGCGGATCTCGGACGCGACGAGGTGCTCGTGGCGCGCGATCACCTCGGCGGTCGGCCGCTCGTTTACGCCCGGATCGGCGACGGTGCCCTGTTCGCCGAACACGAGCGCGAAATCGTCGACGCGCTGCCAAGCGCACCCCGTCCCGATCGCCTCGCCGTCGCCCAGTGGCTCGAACGCATGGGCGTGCCCCCCGGGCGCACGCTGTATGAGGGAGTAAGCCAGCTGCCCGCGGCCCACCGGCTCGCGATCAAGAACGGAATCGCGGTCGAGCGTTACTGGGCCCCCAGCTACGAAGGGCACGTGTCCGGCTCGCGACAGGAGGTTTCCGAGCGGCTGCGGGAGCGGGCTTTCGACGCTGTCGAGCGCGCCACGGAGGGGTCGCGGCAGCCTGCGATTCGGTTGAGCGGGGGCCTCGACTCCGCCTGTGTGGCCGCCGGGCTGAGAGCGCGGGTGAGTCACCGAGCGTCTTCGGTAGCGCTCTCGGCCGTCTTCCCGAACAACCCGGAAACCGACGAGAGCGAGTTGATCGCGGCGACCGCGGCCGCGACCGGCCTTGCGCTCGAGCGGCTTCCGCTCGACGGCAGCGACTCGCTGCTCGCCCCCGGATTGCGGCACATCGAGCGCTGGCACCTACCGCCGGCGACCCAGAACCTCTTCGTCTGGGAGCCGGTGATGGCGCGAGCTCGTTCGCTCGGTATCGACGCAATGCTCGACGGGGAGGGAGGAGACGAGCTTTTCGGACTGGCGCCGTATTTGATCGCGGACAGGCTGCGCGTCGGCAGGTGGTTCAGTGCCTGGGCCCTGACCGGGCGGATACCCGGGGTCGGGGTGCGCCCGAGCCCGAAGGTGAGGTTGCGGGCGCTGCGCATCTTCGGCGCCGGCGGCCTGGTTCCGGATCGGGTCAGGCGCTGGCGACGGCACCGGCATGGCGAGTCGGACCCGACCTCGTTGGTGCCATCGCGCGACTTGAAGATGCTCGCCGAGCTTCCAGACCAATCCTCGGCGAGTGGTCTGGGCGGTCCACTCTGGTGGCGCTCGCTGGCCCACGATCTGACCAGCGGCCGCGAGGCCCTGGGCGTGTCCGCTCATCTGCGACGGGGGGAAGTGACAGATGGGGTAGATCGTCGCCACCCGTTTCTATTCGACCGCGATCTGGTCGAGGTCGCCCTGACCACTCCGCCGCAGCTGCAGTTCGACCCGATCCGCGACCGCGTCCTCCTGCGCGAGGCGTTGGCCGGTCGCATCCCGGAGCAGGTCCGCGGGAACTACTCGAAGTCCGACTTCACCCCGCTCCTGGTGGCCGCGCTCGCCGGGCGCGACGGCATCCTGCTCGAAGCGGCGCTGTCCAGCCCCGACGCGCCTGTGCGCGAGTTCCTGCGCGACGGCGCACTCGATCGCCTGCTTCGCGGGGAGGCGGGCGCTAGACCCAAGCGCGACACGTTCCAGCTCTGGCAGGTGGGCATGGCCGACGCCTGGTTACGCGGCATCGAGCGGCCGCAGTACCCGACCGAAGTCCTGGAAAAGTCCAGTTGACGCCCGGAGTACTTTTTCAGGGCTTGTATGCGGTGCCCAATGCACCGAATATGCAGCCTCTCCACTGAAAGGAGGCTGAAATGGAGAAGAAGATCACGCAGTACGAGGCACCCAGCATTCAGGACCACGGCGATCTCGCCGAGCTCACCGCGGGTACGCACACGGGTGAATTCACCGACGCGGAATTCCCGGTGAACACGCCCAAAGGGCAACTCACCTTCACCACGCCGTAAGCTGAGCGATTCTCAGTCATCGCGATACGCCCATCCGCTCAGCGAGATGGGCGTATCGCGACGAATCGTGCCCAGATGGCGACCTCTCTCACCTACACCGTCTCCCTACTCGAAGACAGGGGTTCGGTCTTGGCTGAGATCGAATCCCTGCTGCCCGAAGGGTCGGCGGCGAGCGATGGTTGCGAGATCGGCCTGGTCGGCTGGACCTGTGCCACCAGGGAGGAGATCGCCCGTCTTCCCGACCTGCGCGCGGCACACCGGGGACCGCTGGTCGCCGTGCTGGCGGAGTTGCCTGGCGCCCGGGGGGCGCGAGCAATCGCCGCTCGTCTCGAGGGCGCCGTCCTGGCCGCGGAGATCGAGCGGGCGCTGCCGCCGACGTTGGAGGCGGTCGCGGTGGGCCAGTGCGTGGTGCCGCGCTCGATCCGGCAGATCGTCGACCGGCCGCCGCTCTCGCCGCGGGAGCGGCAGATCCTGGCGATGGTCGTGATGGACTTCTCCAACGCCGAGATCGCCGAGAAGCTCTTCGTCAGCGAAAGCAACGTCAAGAATCACCTCTCCTCGGCCTTCCAGAAGCTCGGCGTCAAGTCACGCAGCGCCGCCGCCGAGCTGATCCTCGACGGCGAGAGCGGTCTCGGCCCCGGGATCCTGCGGATCTCGCCGGAGGAGGCGCTGCCTGAGATCGGCTGAGCGGGCTCAGCGGCGGGAGCCCCGGCGCGCGCGCCGGACCGCGAGCAGTCCCCGGGGCGCCTGCGAGAGCAGCCGGATCCAACGCCACGGGTAGCTGAGGACCAGGCCCAGCCGGCCGCGCCGCGCCAGCGGCGTCCACCAGCGCATGAACTCCGGCCGCGGGAAGAACTCCCCAACCACGGTCAGCAGGCGCTGCCCGATCCCCACCTCCGGCCGCAACAGCGCCTCGATGCCCTCGGCGGTGGGGACCTGCTCGAAGCGGATCTCGTGCCGGGTGGAGCGCACGTCCTCGGGGATTCCCAGGCGCTGGGCCAGCTCGGTCCCCTCGCGGATCAGTCGCAGGCCGCTGGCGAAGGTGGGGGCACCGTCGAGGCGCTGGGCCAGGGCCCACGCCCGCTCCCAGTCCGCCGCCTCGGCCTTGGCGATCCCCCGGCGCAGATCCTCCAGCGCCTTGCCTTCCGCGTGGTGCGCCGCGTGCAGCCCGATGTGCAACAGCAGCGCCGGGCGGCCGGGAACCCGCAGCTCGGCGCCGCCGATCGCGAGGACGTCGGCGTCTGCGGAGAAGGCTTCCCAGGTTCGCTCGGGGCCGGCATCGAGGCCGTGCAGGGTGCAGTGCAGATCGAGGTTGTCCTCGCCGCGCAGGTAGGCGGTCGAGGCGAAGGACTCCATGCGGGGATGGGCCATCGGGCCAAGGTGGTCGGCGAAGCCCAGCCCGGTGAGCAGGGCGACCGCGGCGTCCCAGTTGGCGGGGGCGACCATCACGTCGGCGTCCCCGTAGGGGCGTACCTCGCCGGGGTACAGCCAGGCGGCGAGCACCGGCCCCTTGAGGATGAGCGTCTCGATCCCCGCCGCCGCGAAGGCGCCGGCGATCTCGGCCGCGAGGCGGTCGATCGCGAGGTTGCGAACGGCCAGGAGCCGGAAGATGGGATCGGGGTCGGCGTGCCTCATCGCTGCGCACGCCCCAGTGCCCGCTCGTAGACGTCGAGCATCGAGTTGACGTGGCGATCGAGGCTGAACGCCCGCTCGACCCGCAGGCGGCCGGCCCGGCCCATCTCGCGGCCGAGCGCCGGGTTCTCGGCGAAGCGCCGGATCGCCGCCGCCCAGGCCTCGGGATCGCGCGGATCTACCAGGAATCCCTCGCACCCGTCGGTGAGGATCTCGGGTGGGCCGCCGACGTTGGTCGCCACCACCGGCACCCGCAGCGCCATCGCCTCGATCAGGGCGCGCCCGAAGGGCTCCTCCCAGGAGGGCAGCAGCAGCGCGTCGAGGGCGCTGACCAGCTCCGGTACGTCCTCGCGCTCGCCCAGCCAGGAGACCCGGTCCTCGAGCTTCGCCGCGGCGACCTGCCGGTGCAGCTCCGCCACGTAGGCCTCGTTGTCGTAGCGGGTCGAGGGGGAGAGGAACTTGGCCGAGCCGATCAGCAGCAGGTGCGCGTCGACGCCCTGGCGACGCAGCAGCTCCAGCGCCGCGATCGCCGTGTCCTGCCCCTTCCACGGCGTCAGCTGGGCGACGACGCCGAGCAGCAGCGCCCGCGGCCGCACTTCCCGGAGCCGGGCGCGGGCGTGGACGCTGTCGATCCGGGCCGGGTCCCAGTGCGCGAGGTCGACCGGGTTGTGGACGACCTCCACCTCGGCTTTCGGCGCCAGCTGCCGCACCGAGCCGGCCGTGTACGCGGAGTTGGCGACGACGGTTGTCGCCGTGGAGGCGACGAGACGCATCGTGGTGGCGCTGACCCGGCCGGCCGGCAGGCAGTCGCGGACGTGGGCGACCGTTGCCGCGGCGCTGTGGGTGAGGCCGAGCGCGATCCCGGCCCGGACCGAGTTGGCGTGGATCAGAACCGCGCGGTGGCGCTGGGCTGCCAGCCTTATCTCTCCAGCCGCGACTCCGATCTCGGCCAGCGCTCGCGGGGTCCGCGCCGGATGCAGCTTGAGGCTGCCGGCGGTCCCGGAGATCTTCGTGGTGGCGATGCCCCGTCGCCGGGCCTCTTCTGTCAGCCTCCCTTCCGGCGCCGCCAGCAGCGGTTCCGCGAAGTCCGGCAGGCCCTCGATCAGCCCCAGCAGCGAGTGCTCGGCGCCACTTACCTCGGCGGTGTGGTTGACGAAGAGAATCCTCATGCGCTTGGGGCGAGTTGGGAGAGCAGCAGCGCTTCCACCCGCTCGCTGATCCGAGGCCAGGCAAAGCCCTGGGCCCGCGCCCTGCCGGTGGCGCCGAGCCGCCGGGCCAGCCCGCGGTCGCGCAGCAGCCTCGTCGCGCCCTCGGCCACGGCGAGGTGGTCTGTGGGGTCGACGAGCAGACCGCTCTCGCCGTCGACTACCGCGTCGAGGGCACCGGCGACGTTGCCGGCGAGGACCGGCTTGCCGTAGGCGCCGGCCTCCAGGTAGACGATCCCGAAGCCCTCGCCGGCGAAGTCGCCGTCCGGGAGGCGGCTGGGCATCGCCAGCGCGTGGGCGCGCCGCAGCCAGGAGTTGCGCTCTCCGTCGGAGACGGCACCGAGGAAGCGGACGGCGTCGGCGACGCCGTTGGCGATCGCGAGGCGTTCGAGGCCGGAGCGCAGCGGGCCGTCGCCGATCACGACCCACTGCACGTCGGGGATCGCGGCCCGCACCAGGGGCAGCGACCTGAGGATCACGTCGTGGCCCTTGTAGCGGTCCTCCAAGCGGGCGACCGTCAGCAGGGTGGGCCGCTCCTCCGCGATCGGCGCCGTCTCGGTGGGGAGGTCGACGCCAGGGGGGATCAAGCTGATCGCGGGAGTGGCCCCCGTAGCCGCGATCAACTCGGCCGTGTAGGCGCTGACGGCGATCGCCGCCTGGGCGCGGCTCGCCGCGAACTTGGCCAGTCGCGGCTTCGCCCCGACCTCCTTGGCGTGGAAGTACTGAACGGTCGGCACTCCCGTCGTGCGGTTGATCACCGCCGCGGCGGGACTGGTGACGATGTGGACGCTCAGCGTCACCTGCGGACGGAAGCGCGCCGCCTCGACCAGGGCGACGCCGTTGAGCGGAATGTTGCGCCCGCCGCCGAGCCGGCGGTCGGCCTTGACCCGCCGGACCGCCAGCCCGTTGCCGGCGTCGAAGCTCTCAGCGCCCGCGGAGGTGGTGGCCACGATCCGCGTCTCGAAGCCGGGCATCCCGGTGGCGACCCGGTGGGAGAGCACCTGGATCCCCCCCCGTGCCGGCGGGAAGTCCGGGGTCAAGACGAGCAGCCGCGGCTTAGCCGGCATCGGTTCCGAACAGGCGATCGGCCCAGATCCCGAAAGTCAGCAGGGGCCAGAGCAGGTCGCTGTTGTCGCGGTCGCCGACGAGGTGCTCGCCGACGAGGGCGTGGGCGGCATCGCGGTCGAACCAGCCGTCCTCGTAGATCGTGCCGCTCTGCAGCTGCCGCCGCAGGACCGGGGCGAGGGGCCCGCGCAGCCACTCAGCGGTCGGCGCCCTGAAGGCGACCTTGCGGAAGCGGCCCGGTCGCCGAGGAGTGTCCATGCCGGGAGGCAGCATCGCATGCAGCAGGGTCTTGCCCCCGGCGCCGAGGTGCAGGCTGGTGTCGACGGAAGCGGCGAACTCGGCCAGGCGACGGTGCAGGTAGACGGTGCGGATCTCCAGCGAGACCAGCATCCCCGCCCGGTCCGTCTTGACCAGGACGTCGTCCGGCAGGTAGTCGACCTGGTCGAGGCGCATCAGCCGCCGCCCCACCGAGCTGCCGTTGACCGCGCCGGCGCGGTCAACGAGACCGGCGAGGACGCCGCCGCCGCCGATGCCGGCGAGCCGGGGGCCGTAGAGCTCATGGCGATGGTGTCGCCGCCCGGCCGTCACCCAGTCGAGATGGCGCTCCAGGACCGGCGCCGGCCCGGCCCGCTCGACCAGGCGTTCGGCGGCGCTGATGCGAGAGGCGAGCAGCAGCCCGGCCAGACCGCGCGTGGTCTTCGGCAGGCTGGCCTCGATGCGGCTGGCGCGCTCGATCCAGCGATAGCGGGGATAGCCGCCGAAGATCTCGTCGGCCCCCTCGCCGCCGAGGGCGACGGTCACCAGGGGGCGGGCGAACTCGGAGAGGGCGTGCAGGGAGACCAGCGCCTGGTCGGCGAGGGGCTGATCCATACTGGCGAACAGGGCCGGGGCCCGCTCGGCGACCTCGGCTTGGCTGAGGATCACCTCGTGGTGCTCGGTGCCCAGCGCGTCGGCGACCCGGCGGGCCTGGCGGGTCTCGTCGAAGGAGCCGGTGTCGTAGCCGATCGTGAAGGTCTTCACCCGCTTGGAGGACTCGCGGGTCGCGGCGCTGGTCACCAGGGTCGAGTCGATCCCGCCGCTGAGGAAGACGCCGACCGGCACGTCGGCGATCATCCGCGTCCGCACCGAGTCCCTGAACAGCCGCTCGGCCTCGGCGGCGAGGACCGGGAACGGCTCGTGCAGGCGCCCGGATGGCGCCTCCGGCGGCGACCACCAGCGCCGCTCCTGGTGGCGGTGGCGCTCGTGGTCCCAGCTCAGCAGGGTGCCGGGGGGGAGCTGGCGGACGCCGGGGACGATCGTCCCCGGCCCGGGGACGTAGCCGAACACGAAGAAGGCATCGACGCCAGTGGGGGAGAGGCGGCGTAGCGAGGGCTTGGCCTGCAGCAGCGCCGTCAGCTCGGAGGCGAAGAGAAGCTCGCCCCCGTACTCGTGTAGGAACAGCGGCTTCTCGCCGAAGCGGTCGCGGGCGAGCAGCAGGCGAGCCCGCTTCTCGTCCCAGATGGCGAAGGCGAACATGCCCTCGAGCGCGTGCACCATCGCGTCGCCGAAGTCCTCGTAGAGATGCACCAGCACCTCGGTGTCGCAGTCGGTGGCGAAGCGGTGCCCGCGCGCCGAGAGCCGCCGGCGCAGCTCCGCCGTGTTGTAGATCTCGCCGTTGAAGGCGACCCAGACCGTCCCGTCCTCGTTGCTGAGCGGCTGATGCCCGCCCTCGACGTCCATGATCGCCAGCCGGCGCGCAGCGATCGAGACCCCGGCTCGAGCGTCGGTGTGAAGGCCGGAGTCATCGGGCCCGCGGTGCCGCAACGCCGCTGACATCGTCGCGGCGGCGAGCCCATCCGGGTCTTTGGTACTGCCGGCTATCCCGCACATCGGCGGAACGGTAGTCGACCGGCGCTTGCGAGCCGGCTCTTTCTGGCCTCGACCATATGGCCAGGGTTGACCCAGTCGTCAAGTGGCCGCCGGGATGGGTCGATGGCTGCGGGTTGCCAACTGCAGGCACAAGCACCACCGAGCCCGTGACCACGATGCCCGACAACCTGCGCCGGCCGCCGCCGGCTTTCTTCCTCATCCTCGTCGCTTGCGCGCTGGCGCTTGTGGTCGGCCAGGCGGCTGCGAAGCCGCGCCGAGCAGACCTCCAGAAGCAGGTCGGGCAGGGCAGGTGCGTGGCCGTCGATCGCGGCGGCAGCACCGCTCGCGGCTCCACGGCCCGCGATCGTGCCTTGCGGGGAGGGGTGCGGGTGGTGGGCTGGGGCCACCTCGCGTGGGGAAGTCGGGCGCCGACGAAGTGCCCGAAGGCACCGCCGTCGTCGGCAGGCGGCGAGCCGGCCGTGGACCGCGGCTCGCCCGTGGCGGGGGTTCCGGTCACCACCAACGGCTCTGAGCCGGCGCTGCCCCCCGTCCCGAGTCCGCCCGCTCCCGAGCCGCCGGGGCCTGAACCGCCTGCGCCTGAACCGCCTGCGCCCGAACCACCCAGTCCCGAGCCGCCGGCGCCGGAACCACCTGGGCCCGAGCCCCCGACGGAACCGCCTGCGCCGGAACCGCCCGCTCCCGAACCGCCTGCGCCGGAACCGCCGGATCCCGAACCGCCTGGACCTGAACCGCCCGCGCCGGAACCCCCCGAGCCCGGCACCGCACGGGCGGAGAGCTTCGCCGGACGGCCCGCCGACGTGCTGCTCGGGTCCGATGCCGGCGTCGGCCTCGCCGCCGCCTCCCGCTGCGTCGGCCAGAGCGGCTCGGGCGAAGCGCTCGCCTTCGGCGGCGTCGATCCCGGCCCGGCAGCGGGGACGATCCGGCTCGAGCTGGTGCCGGAGGGGGCGATGCCGGCCACCGTGCGCTGTCCGGTGGCGGGCGGCACCCGCCTCTTCACGGTCACCGCCGCGGCGCCGGCGCCGGGCGGGGTGGTCGCCGACCCGATCGACCCGGAGTACCTGACCGGAGTCCCCTTCGGCCGCCGCTCCTTCTGGATCCAGCCCTGGCGCTCCTACCTCGACACCTGGCCCGCCTCGCGGCTCCTGAACGCGGTCGGGATCAACTTCAACGTCAATGCCGGCGAGGCGAACGGAACCGCTGAGCTGCTGCAAGACAGCGGCTTCAGGCTGGGTCGGATCGAGCTCTCCTGGAACGCCCTCTCCTATGACGACCCGACCCGGTTCGTCGACCCGACCGGCGTGCGCCGCCGCCTCCTCGCCATGCGCGACCATGGCCTGCGACCGCTGATCCTGCTCAATGCCAACAGCGGCAACCCGGCGCCGGCTCGCGCGATCAGCCTCGACACCGTCGCCGCGGCCGCTGCCGGCGCCCGAACGGTCGAGCTGAGCGCCGCCAGCGCGGCCGCGGTCGTCCCGGGCAAGACCGGCTTCAACGGCCTCTCCTTCGGTGGTCGTCCCGATCTCCTGATCGAGTCGGTGGACGGGGACGGCGTCGCGACCCTGTCGGAGCCGCTGCCGTCCGCGCTCGCCGCCGGCCCCCACCCCGGAACCACCCTTCGCTATGCGCCCTTCGGGCAACCACAACTGTCGACAGGGGCACCGAACCCGGCCTTCGAGGAGACGCTGGACGGCTGGCTGCGGTACGTGGCGACGGTGGCCGACGAGGCAGAGGACATCTTTGGTCCCGGCGGCTACGACCTCGAGGTCTGGAACGAGCTCAGCTTCGGCTCGGAGTTTCTCGACCAAGGCAAGTACTACTCCCCGGCACGAGAGGACGGCTCCGGCTCGGTGACCCAGGCATTGCTGGAGAGAACCGTCGCCTACGTGCGCAATCCGGCGCACGGGATCTCCACCGCCGTCGGCGTCAGCGACGGCTTTGCCGGTCAGACGCCTTTCGTCTCCGGAGGCACGGTCCCGGTCGGCACCAGCGCCCTCAGCAAGCACCTCTACCAAGGCCCGCGATACTTCCCGCGCAACGCCGTCGTCAACTCGATCATGCCGCTCGACGCGCTCGGCGCCCTCGACGCGACGACGAAAAATGCCCCGTACAGGCCACGCTTCACCCCGAGCTTCACCTCGGCGCTGCCGGAGTACTTCCTCACCGCAACCCAGACCGAGACCGAGGTGCGGGATCTGGCGCCGTTCCGGAACGACGTCTATGGCGTGCCGCACGGGCGCAACGTCGGCCCCGCCGGTGGCGACCCTCCGGCGACCTGGATGACCGAGTACAACCTCAACACCAACACGCTCTTCCCGCTTGCCGCCGGCAACCCGGACCAGTACATCGGCACCGCTTCCGCGGCGGAGAAGGAACGTCTGCAGGCGGTGGTCGTGCTGCGCAGCCTGGTCTCGATGGCGAGCAAGGGCATGGCGCGGATCTACTTCTACGCGGCAGCCCACGCCGAGGGCTACAGCCTCGTCAGCGACAGGTTCATGAACGCGCTGAGCGCGGCGGGCGGCACTTATCCAGGCGGCCAGCTCGGCGGCCCGACGATGGACGCACTACGGCGCTTGGTCACCCGCTTCCAGGGCCCGGGACCGGGCGGCGCAGCACGCCAGCTCGAGCTGCGCTCGATCGCCCAGGAAGGCGACCACGCCCAGTTCGCGGGCGACGGCAGCGCCGCCCACCCGGACCTCTACGACCGCGAGCTGCTCGCGGTCTTCCCCTTCCAGTCCTCGCCGACCCGCTTCGTGATCCCGGTCTATGTGATGACCCCGAACCTGACCACGGTCTACTCCGACTCCGCCAACCGCTTCGATCTCCCCGACGAGAACTTCCGGGTCACGCTCGGCGGCCTGCCGGAGACGACGACCCCGCCCACCGTCGCGGCCTACGACCCGATGCGCGACGCGAGCACCCCCGCCCGGCTCGTCTCCCGCGAGGACGACCGCGCCGTCTTCGAAGTCGCCGCGACCAACTACCCGCGCCTGCTGCAGATCGACTACGGCGACTGAGGAGCAGGCCGGGCGGTGCGCGCCGCATAGACTGCGGCCGCCGCCTCGATGACCAGATCGATCTCGATAGCGATGGGCACGTTCAACGGCGCGCGCTTTCTCCCCGAGCAGCTCGACTCGATCCTGGCCCAGACAAGGCTGCCTGACGAGCTGGTGGTCCGCGATGACTGCTCGAGCGATCGCACGCCGGAGATCCTCGCCGAGTTCGCTGAGGCGGCGCCGTTCCCGGTACGGGTCTCCCGCAACCGCTCGCAGCTTGGCTGGTTTGAGAATTTCCTCCAGGCGAGCCGCGAGTGCGAGTGCGATCTGATCGCGTTCTGCGACCAGGACGACGTCTGGCTGCCGGCGAAACTCGCCCGCTGTGAGGCGATCCTCGACCGCGCGGATCGACCCAGCCTGGTCATGCACGCGGCCAGGGTGGTCGATCGGGGGCTGGTCCCGACCGGGGCCCAGCACCCCGATATCCGCCGCCCTCAGAGGTTGCGGCCGCGGGACTATCCGACGTTCGTCGGCGGCCCGGGCTTCGCCATGTGCTTCGAGCGCAGCCTTCTGGCCTACTTGCGGGAGCCGCCGCTGCCGGCTGCTGCCAAGCTCCTCTACGGGCACGACACCCTGCTGGTCCTCTTGGCCGGGGCGGACAACGGGCTTTTCCTGCTCGAGGAGCCGCTCGCGCTGTACCGTCGCCACGGCGGTAACGTCACCGGTCTCGAGACGGCCGTCAGGTCTCCGCTACTGCGTCGCCGCGGTCGATCCGACCCCGAGCGGCTGCTGGAGACCAGGGACGCCGTCGAAGACCGGGCTCTGGTCCTGGCTTGGCTCGGCGCAGGACAGGAGGCTTCCTCCAGTCGGGTTGAGTCGTTGCGGAGGCTGGAGGAGACACACCGTCGCTTTGCCCGCCTGCTGGCCGGGCGAGCGCGGATCTACGACCCCACCCGAGGGCTGACATACCGGCTGCGGAGTTTCCTGCGATTGGCCCGGGTCGGGGCCTACTCCGACGTCACCGCCGGCTCGCTGGGACGACGGGCACTGGCCAAGGATCTGCTCGCGGCCGCCACTGGGCTCGTCCATCGCGGCTGACGGTGCCTGTTCAGCAGACCGCGTCGTATCCCCACTTGGCGACGAGATCGCGATCGAGCAGCTCGCTGACAGCTACCACCTCCGGCTTGTACCGGCGCCGCAGCTCGGCCATCAGCTCTTCGTCTAGACCTTCGGGCTCGCCCATGGCGAGGCGGTGACGGGTGGCCTCCAGCGTTTGTCGGCGCAGCCGCTGCGGGGTCACCGCCTTGATCCCCGTCCGCAGCGCCGCGGCGGTCGCACCGTCTCCCATCGAGAGCCGGTGCAGGGCGCTGTAGAGGCCGGGCCGACGGACGTGCTGACGGGTCGTGTTCGACTCCGGGACCGCCACCGCGGCCTCCCTGTCCACCTCCAGGAAGCCGAGCACGGTCTCCAGCGTCGCCTGGTTGTCGCGGCGGAAGTCCTCGTAGGTGAGGACGAGCACCCGCTCGCGGGGGAAGCGCTCGTAGAAGCGCCGCAACTGGGTCGCATAACGGGCATGCTCGGAATAGAGGAGGAGGCGCGGCCAGCGCGAGGAGCGCGGGATCGAGCGGCCCTGGCGGCGCTCCGGCTCCAGGGCGAGGGCCCGGCGCAGGCTCTTCTCGGTCTCGATGTGGGATTTGAGCAGATGCGTGTGCAGGGAGCGCAGGAAGCTTGCCGGCTCGCGCAATATCGCGACGATCCGGGCCTCGGGCTGGGCCGCGGCGATGCCGGGCGCGGCCGTCTCGGACCAGATGTAGTGGGGGGAGGCCTCGCCGACACGCTGGTTCGCGTCGGCGGCGGCAAAGAGGGCCCGATACTCCTCGAGCGTCCGGGGAGCGTCGAACAGCGTCCGCGTAGGCTCCGCGGCGCGCACTTCGGGAATGAAGAAGTAGGGCTCCTTGAGCCCCGGCATGAAGATCTCCGGATGCGGCCTCAGCGCTTCGTACAAAGCCGTGGTGCCGCACTTCGCGTGGCCGACGATGAAGAAATCGGGCACTCGCCCCACCGCTGCGGATTCCTCAGCCAACGCCCTCGTACCCCCAGAGGCCGACCAGGTCGCGATCGAGGTGCGCCGCGGCCGCGACCACCTCGGGCCTGAAGCGCCGCCGCAACTCGATCGTCAGCTCGTCGTCTGCCGGCACCGGCTTGGCGTAGACGAAACGCTCGCGGAAGGTCTCGAAGGCGCGGTGGCGCAGCTTCCTGGGCGTTACCGCCTTGACCGCTGCCTTGAGCGCTCCCGTGACCGGCCCCCGACCCATCATCGTCGCCTGTAGCGCGTCGTTGACACGTGTCGAGCGCACCCGCACCGAAGGGTTGGCGTCGGTCGCGGCCACCTGGACGGTGTCGTCGACCTCGAGGAACTCGAGCACGCGACGCACCGTCGCCTCGTTGTCATCGCGAAAGTCGTCGTAGATAAGCACCAGGATGCTCTCGGCCGGGAACCGCTCCTCGTAACGGCGCAACTGCTCGACGTAACGGACGTAGTCGGAGTAGAGGAGTTTCAGCGGCCAGTGCGCCGAGGACGCCGGCAACGACCTCCCTTCGCGCCTGGCCTCCTCCAGGGCCAACGCCTTACGGAAGTCTCCCTCCGACTCGACCCGGGTCTGCACGAGCTGGAGGTGCAAGGAGCGCAGGAAGTCGGCCGGCTCGCGCAGGATCGCGATGATCTTGGCGTCGGGCCTGAGCTCGGCGATGCCGGCTGCGGCGCTGCGAGACCAGAGATGCGAGACCGACGCCTCGCCGATCCGCTGGTCCGCCCCTGCCGCCGCGAACAGCTCCAGGAACTGCTCTAGCGTCCGACCCTGCGTCCCCGGCCGACTGCCGAGCTCGGTGGCGAAGAACTGGGTCTCCTTGCAGTCGGGCATGAAGATCTGCGGGTGGACACTCAGCATCTCGAAGAGCGCGGTGGTGCCGCACTTTGGGTGGCCGACGACGAAGAAGTCCGGGACCCTCGCGGCGCGGAGCTTTCCGCTAGACACCGAGCGCACTCCGAAGCTCCAGCTCCAGCTCCCCCGTCTTGCGCATCTGGCGGGCGACCTCATGCTCCCCGCCGGCGACCGCCCGCAGCCGCACCCCGTCGACCTCGCCGATGCGCTCTGCGTGCAGACGATCCAGCCGGTAGGAGCTATCGAAGAAGAGCTCGTACTGCGTCGGAGCCCTACGAGCGCCGGGCAGGGCAAGGCGCAAGTCGGCCCAGTCAGCGTCCAGATCACGACTGGACCTCAGGGCGGCGATCCTGTCGTCCCAGCGATGGTCATCCATCCCGCCCAGCACGTCGAGGTCGAGGGTGGTCTGGGGCCCGAAGCAAAGCACTCGATCCGCCCCGAGCAGAGAGCCGAAGATCAAAGCCGCGTACCCGCCCGCCGAGGTGCCGACCACCACGAGCCGGTCGATCTGGTGGCCCGCGATCAGACCTTCGAGATGCTCGGCAACCTGCGGGATCGTCGCGCCGTGGCGGCGCACGCCACGGTGATACCAAGCCTGCCTCGCCGTCGGGTCTTCGAGCGCCAGGCGGAAGCGATCCCCGAAGGGCAGCCGCCGTCTCGCCGCCGTCCGCAATCTGCGCGCTCGCCGCCGGGCCGCCCTCGCGACCCGTCGCACGGCGATGAGCTCGCTCCCGGCGCCGCGACCGCTGACGGGAGGGGTCGGGGCGCTCAAGGCGCGGCCTTCCCGGCGGCGCCATGGCCAGATGCGGAGCGGTAGTAGGGATTGCTGCCGAGCAGCGCGGCGGTCGTGTCGAAGGCGTCGAGGCGGCCGTCGACGATGACCATCACCCGGTCGCACATGTCGAGGGTCGAGATCCGGTGGGCGATGGCGAAGATCGTCACCTCCTCCTTGAGCCCTAGCAGCGAGTCCTGGATCAGCGCCTCCGAGCGGGGGTCGAGAGCGCTGGTCGGCTCGTCGAGGATCAGCACTTCGGGCCTCGCGGCGAGCGCCCGGGCGAGGCAGATGCGCTGCTGCTGGCCGCCCGAGACGGCATTGGCGCGGGGGCCGACCACCGTCTCGTAGCCGTTCGCCCAAGCGGCGATGTCGTCGTGGATGCGGGCCAGGTGGGCGGCGCGTTCGATCGCGTCCTGGTCGATTGGGCGGAAGTAGCGGATGTTGTCCGCCGCCGAGGCATGCAGGAGCCGTGGTTCCTGGGGGACATAGGCAACGCGCCGGTGCCAGTCCTCGGCGGAGAACTCTGCGGCCGGCAGGTCGTTGAGGAGGTAGCGACCGCTGCGGGGCTCGCGCAGCTGCAGCAGTATCTGGACCAGCGTCGACTTGCCGGCGCCGGAGGGTCCCACGATCCCGACCGCCTCGCCCCCGCGCACCTCGAAGCTGACGTCGGAGAGCACCGGCAGCCCCGGTTGGTAGGAGAAGGAGACCCGCTCGAAGCCGATCGTGCGAACCGCCGGCAGGGGACGGCTTCCCGACGGCTGAATGCTCTCGGCATAGCGCCGCTCCGCTTCCTGCAGCCGCTCGACGAACGGCAGCGCCTGGCGGGTCAGCTGGTAGGAGCTCTGCAGCTGCTGCCCGTAGGTACCGGCGCGCACGAGCAGCAGGACGACGGCGCCGAGCGAGGCGACGTTGCCGGCGTCGGTGGCATACAGGCCGGCCAGGCCGAGCACGATCACCAGGAAGATCAGGCTCTGGTAGAGGCCGGGGACCAGCCGGCCGACGAACTGAGTGCGGAGAAAGAGGTCCCTCGCGGAGGAGACGAGTGACCCGATCCGCCGCCGCTGCGCTTCGGCGACGCCGAACACGTGCGTCTCTTCGGCGACCCGGACCGCCTCGCCGACCCCGCCCGCGTACTCCATCTGGGCCTGCGAGAGCGACCGGGAGTGCCGGTGCCCGAGCGTGTTCATCGGCCGCAGCAGCGCGAACAGCGCCACCGCGGCGGCGAGGACGACGAGAGCGGCGCCGACGTTGAGGGCGAGGGCGGAGACGATCAGGACCAGGAACGAGAAGAGGGCGGTGATGAGGATCGTCAGCTGCTGGGCGCCCTGCGTCGCCTGCACCACCTGGCTGGTCATCATCTCCTGCAGGTGGCCCTCGCGATCGTCGGATTGCACCGTCCACGAGGCGCGGGTGAAGGCATCGAACAGGTCTCGGCGTAGCGAAGCCTGCACGTCGGCGGCGATCCGCGCCGGCAGCCAGGCGATCGGGAGCTGCAGTAGCAGCCGCACGATCGCCAGGCCCGCGGCGACGCCCAGCAGGGCGCCGACCGAGATCTGGACGCTGACGGCGCCGATGCTGAGGCTTACCTCGCTCTGGCCGCTGACGAGGCTGGCGGCGACCTGGGCGACCGCGGCGAGGATCACCGCTTCGGTCAGCCCCGAGAGGGCCGAGATCGCCGCCAGCCCCGCGATCGGGCGGCGCCGACCGCCGACCAGGGGTCGCAGACGGGTCCATGTCATCGAGCGCGCCGAGTCGCCGTCGCCCCGCCTGCCCCGGCCGGTCACCGGCGGGCTCCGGTTTCGCCGCCGGCGGCGAGGAAGGCCGAGTAGTAGCGCTTGGCCTGCGCGACCGTCGTTCGGGCCTCGCGGAGGCCGGCGCGGCCGCTGCGCTTCGCCGAGGCGGCGTAGAGGTGGGCGACGGCGAGGGCGAAGCCGAGCCAGCCGCGCAGCTTGGCGCCTTCGGTCCAGCGCCGTCGCTTCAGGGTCACGTACAGACGCGACGCGCTGGCGAGGGCCTGGTACTCCTCGCGCCCGTCGGTCGAGGGGAAGTGGTAGTTGACGGCATCGAAGCAGGGCAGGATCGTGTAGCCCAGGGCTACCGCCTGGGTGGTGATGTCGACCTCGTCGAAGCCGTACCTGAGATTGGTGTCGAAGCGGACGTGATCGAAGACGCGACGGGGGAAAAGGGCCGCGTTGATGACGACGGTCTGCAGCGGCTCACCCATGCGGTAGGGACGCGATTGGAACCCCAGCAGGCCCTGGTCGTTGGGAGTGACCAGACGGCCGGCCTCGATGTCGGCACCGGTAACGATGACCTGTCGGCGGATGTCGGGGTCGAGCCCGGTCAGGGCGCCGTCGACTTGCTCCAGGAAGCGTTTCCCCAAGGTCCCGTCGTCATCGAGGAACAGCAGGTAATCACCCGTCGCCACCGAGATCGCGTGGTTGCGATTGGCCCCGAGACCGGAGTGAGGACCGCGCGTGTAGACGATCTCGAGCGGGTGAGCGGTGGCGATCGCCTCCGCACCGTCGCCGTCGTCGGAGACGACGACCTGAACCGGGGCGAGGGTGGACGCGGCGACGCTGTCGAGCGCCCGGCGCAGCTCCTGCGGTCGATCGCGGGTGCAGATGCAGATCGTGGCCGCGATGGTGGCCGGGCGCGACACGGTCGTGCTCACGGCGTCGCCTGCCGCCGCTGCCGGCGCCCCTGCTCCGGGTTCGACTTGAACCAGTAGGCGGCGACTCCGATCGCGAACCAGAAGTAGGGGCCGAAGGGGAGGCTCGACATCGTCGGCCCGACGAACCCCATGATCGTGAAGGCGATCACGGTGGCGAAGACGCCGGCCAGGTAGAGACGCAGCTCGACGTCGCCGATGCGCCTCAGCCCCCGCACCGCGAGGGCGATCACGGTCGCCGAGAGCGCCACCCAGAGAGCCAGCCCGGCCAGCCCGAGTTCGAGCGTCACGTAGTTGTACTGGGACTCGGCGCTGGCGGTGTGCCCGTCGATGATCGCGGGGCTTTCGCCACCGAAGCTTTTGCCGGCACCGGCGATCGCGAGACCGGCACCGAAGGGGTATTTCTCGATCACGGTGGGGATCTGCACGATGGTCGCCTTGCGGTAGTCGACCGAGGTCTGGGCGGCCTTGTCGGGGGTGATGTCTTCGTACCGCGAGAAGACCCCTTTGCCGGCGCTGGGGGCGAGCGCCGAGGCGAGGGCGAAGGTCAGGGCGGCGATGACCAGGAGCCCGGCGAGGACGTTGGTGGCGCGCCGCCCGGCGCTCGCCGACAGCGCCGCCAGGGCGATCGCCGCGATCACCGCGCCCAGCACCGCCAGCCTCTGCAGCGAGGTGGCGACCGCCAGCAGCGCCCCGCAGCAAAGCAGGACCGTGAGCCACTGCTGACGCAGGCGCCGTGCTCCCAGGAGGGCGAGGAGGCCCGGCAGGGCGAGGACGCCGACGAAGCCGCCGAAGCCGAGGTCCGATCCCAGCGCCGGAGGCCGCACCCGCTCGGTGCCTTCGTTGTCGGTGTAGACGCGCCCCGAGACGTCGCCGGTGCCGCTGATCCTTTCCGCGTAACCGGGTCCCCAGGACGAGAGCTGCTCCGGGGTCAGCTGGGTCTGGACGGTGCTGACGATGCCGTTGGCCAGGGCGATCACCCCGAGCAGGAGGAACAGCTTGCGAAAGCGGTCCTTGGAGCGCATTAAGTAATAGCCGGCGAAGAAGAACGGAATCCACTCGAGGTGCTGCCGGAAGCCGCCGATTACCTTGAGGATCCCCAGGGTGTGGGGGTTGGCGGCCTCGATCAGGACGAGGGCGACGAAAGCGAGCACCCAGCCCGAGAGCGGCGGTAGCCGCACCCGCTCCCGGCGCACGACCAGCCGCGCCAGCACCCCGATGCAGATCGCCGCGATCATCAGGTCGCGCAGGCTGGAGACCAGCTGGTTGGCCGTCTGCAGCTTGATCACGCCGTCGAGGAGCCCGAAGTAGAGGACCAGGACCATCAACGAGACCTCGTAGCGGGTACTGATCGCGAAGGCGACCAAGCCCAGCATCCCGAAGAGGATCCCCGCGGCCAGGAAGAAGTTGGGATCGGGCACCTCGATCGCGATCGCCAGCGCGAGGAGCAGGGGAACCCCGGCGGCGAGGCCGGTGCCGACCAGCTCCCGTGGGCCGAGATCGAAGGGGCGCGAGTGACGGCTCCCCGGCGCGCGCAGGATGCCGGCGAGTGAGGCTCCAGGCCTCACCGAGGCGCGGCGCTCTGCTCGTCGTAGCTCGTCAGCGAGAGACCGAAGGCCTCCATGTCCGCCTCCGAGGCGTCGTTTGCGATGGTGCCGATCACAGGCGCGTGGGAGGCGCGGGAGAGCAGGTCGGCGAGCCGACGCGCCGAGGTCTCGTCGGTGTGTCCGACCCGCGCGACGATCACGATCGCATCGACCATCGCCATCAGCGGCAGGACGTCGCTGACCTCGAGCGGAGGCGGTGCGTCGATCAGAACGTAGTCGTAGGCCTCCGCCGCCGAGTGCAGCAGCATCGGCATCGCCCGTCCGGCCAGCAGCGCCGGAGGGTTGGCGACGGTGCCACCGCTGGGAAGGACTGAGACGGAGCCGGCGACGCGAGGCTCGATCGCGGTGGCGACGCCCTCGCCGGCCGCCGGCGGACCTCCGTTGACGGTGCTCGGGGCCAGCGGTACGGCCTGCGTCGCGTCCTGCACGGAGATCGTGCCGGCCAGCACCTCCGCCAGACCCTGCGAGCCGTCGATCCCGAGCAGCTCCGCCTGGATCGGCCGGCGCAGGTCGGACTCCACAATCATCACCCGTTCGCCCGCCTCCCTCTGGACCAGCGCCAGCCCGGCGAGCAGGGTCGACTTGCCGTCGCCGGCATCGGCGCTGACGAAGAGGACTGAGCGGGGGGCTGGTCGTTGCTCGAGGTCGTCCGGCATGCCGCGCAGCTGCAACGTCGTGTGCAGTCGCCGCAGCGGCTCGCGCAGCGCCGCGGCGGGCACCGGCTGCCCCTGCGGGTAGACGATCGGCCGTCGGATCGCCGGCACGGCGGCCAGCACCGGCGCCTCGAATACTTCCTCGATGTCGGCCAGCGAGCGCAGGCGCCGGTCGAAGCGACTCAGCCCGTAAGCGCCGACGGCAGCCAGGACGACGCCGAGGACGAAGCCGAAGATCGCGTTCCTCATCGGCTTGGGGGAGAGCGGCACGGCGCTGGCGACGGCGGGGTTGACCTGTCGATTGCCGGCGTCGCCGAGCGAGAGCTGCGAGCGAAGCTGGTTGACCCGGTCGACGAGGTTCTGGATCTGCAGCGCTTCCGCAGCGCTCGGGATGGCGGCTTCTTCGGTTGCGCGCAGCTGCTCGTTGGTGCTGTCGAGAGCTATTTCGATGTTCCGGCGATAGCTGGCTTCGCGCAGCCGCAGGTAGACCTGGACATAGGCGTTGGCGAGGTCCGCGGCCGCCTGGCCGCTACCGGCCCGGGTCGCGATCGAGATGAAGTCGCTGCCTTTGGCCGGAACCGCTTCGGCGCTGCCGCTCGCCGCGGCTAGATTGCCTTCCCTGGCCAGGCGGCGCTGGACGGCGCTGCCGACGACGCTGGAGTTGATCAGCAGCACCTGGTTGGTGATGCTGCGGTCGTTTTCGGTGGAGTTGGCCTGACCGTTGCCGAGCAGGGTCTGGATTTCCGAGCCGCTGCCCAGGTAGATTCCGGTCGCGGCGCCGTAGACCGACGACTGACGGTCGTAGTAGACGTAAGTCGCGGCGGCGACCAGGATGCCGACGAGCAGGATCAGCCACTTGCGCTTCCACAGCGGCGCAAAGATCTCGGTGGCGTCGGGGGTCTCTTTCATCTGGTCGGAGTTCATCAATCGTCGCAATTACCGTCAAACAAACGTTGCAGGCGGACGTTAGCTTCTCGGCGGGCGTCTGATCGCTTTCGATCATGCCGATGCAACGATGTCCCGGTGCGCGTCTCTGTCGTTGTCCCCACCTACCGCCGGCCGCAGGTCTTGAGCCGCTGCTTGGATGCTCTCGCACGGCAGGATAGAGCGCCGGACGAGGTGATCGTCGTCGTCCGCCACGAGGATGAGGCCAGCGCTCGCGTCGTTCGCGAGCGCAACGGGTTTGCCCGCCTCGCCCCGATCGACGTCCCCGCCGGCTCTCCCGGGGTCGTGAGGGCCCTCAACGCCGGTGTCGCAGCCTCCTCGGGGGAGATCGTCTGCCTTACCGACGACGACGCCGAGCCACGCCAGGACTGGATCGCGCGGATACACGAGACCTTCGCGCGGGACCCCCGCATCGGTGCTGTGGGAGGCCGCGATTGGGTCTGCCACGACGGGCGGCTGGAGGACGGAGAGGAGTCGAGGGTGGGCACGATCAGCTGGTTCGGGCGCACCACGGGCAATCACCATCTCGGGGCGGGCCCGCCCCGGGACGTCGAGGTGCTGAAGGGAGTCAACCTCAGCATTCGCGGCGAGCTGGCCCGGGCGGTCGGTTTCGACACCCGCCTGCGGGCGGTCGCCACCGAGCACCACTGGGAGCTGACTCTCTGCCTGAAGCTGCTGCGGATGGGCTGGCGGATCGTCTATGACCCGGCGATCGCGGTCGATCACCGCCCGCAGCCCCGGGTCGCCGAAGACCGCGAGCGCGGGGAGCGCGACGTCCGCGACGCCGCCCACAACGAGACGCTGGCGATGCTGGAGCACCTGCCGCCGACCGGCCGGGCGCTGCACCTCGCCTGGGCCACAGCGGTAGGAACGAGAGCAGTGCCGGGCTTCGTGTCCTCGGCTCGGAGGCTGATCGGCCGTGAAGGGGGTTGGCTGGCCCTTCTGCGCGGGAACCTCGTGGGCCGGGCGCAGGCGGTCGGAACTTATCTGCGGACTCGCTCGGAGGACGGGCCGACGCCCTTCACGCGAGGCGGTCCGGCCGCCCATGCCCATGTGCTGAGCGTCTGCCAGACGCGGGGCGCAGCTGAACGAGCCGAGCAGCTGCTGAACGGCGTCGCGGACGCAGAGGTGCTTGTTCCGAGACCGGGAGCGCGAGGCATCCTGGGCTCGTCCCGCGCGGTCCTGTCCACACGTGCAGGGGTGCTCTACCTGGTCGACGTGGGCAAGGCGACGACGTTCGCCGCCGTGCTCGGCCGATTGCGCCGGCGCCGGGTCATCGTCGATACCGGCGACGCCGGCTATGCCCTCGCTCGCTCGCTCGGGGACCGAAGCCTTCTCGGCCAGGGCCTCGTCGGGGCCGGCGAGCAGCTCGCCTTGCGGTGCGCCGAAGAGGTCGTGGTCCGTGGCCGATCACATGCCGAGCACGTTCCGGGCCGGGCGACGCACATTCCCGATCTTCCCCCTCCGGGGGCCGCGCCCGTGCGGGCCCCGGAGCTGGGCCAGGAGCTGCGACTGGATGGCGCTTTCGTGGTCGGCTTGGTGGGAAGCCTGATCTTCTCGCGACGCCACCGCGTCTCCTACGGCTGGGACCTGATCGAGGCGCTGCCCCGGACGGATCCCTCGGTGGTGGCGTTGATCGTCGGCGATGGCAGCGGCCTCGAGCCGCTGCGCCAACGCGCGGAGAGCCTCGGCGTCGGCGATCGCTGCCGTTTTGTCGGGCGGGTTCCGGTCGAAGAGGTCAATGCCTACGTGAGCCTGATGGACGCGGCAATCTCAACTCAGACCAATGACCTCGTCGGGCAGGTTCGCACCACCGGCAAGCTGCCGCTCTACCTCGCCTGCGGCTGCCCGGTCCTGGCGACCGACGTCGGCGAAGCCTCGGCGCTGCTGGGGCCGCATGGCTGGACGCTCGAATACACGGGCGTCGTCGACCCGAGCTATCCCGCCCGCCTGGCGGCGGCGATCGAAGCCTGGCGGCTCGATCCGCCCGGGCAGGCACGCAGGCGGGAGACGGCCCTCGAAATCGCCGCTCGCGACTTCGACGCCGGCGCCATGCGGTCACGCTTCGCGGCGGTTCTCTCAGGTACGCGCTGAGCTACGGCTGCGCGAGCCCCAGCGCGCGATCGCGTCGGCATAGGCTTTCTCATGGCGCTCCGCCATGCGCTCCCACGAGTATTCCCCTGCCCGCGCGGTGCCCCTCGCGGCGAGCGATCTTCGTAACGTCTCGTCCCCGAGCACCTCGATCAGGCGCTGCCCCAGGTCGGCATCCTCGGCGAGGATGCCGCAGCCGTCGCCGAGCAGCATCCGCGAGCCCGGGTTCGGCGAGGCGATGACCGGTACGCCGTGGGCCATCGCCTCGAGGTAGGGGATCCCGAAACCCTCGTAGCTGCTCGGCAGGCAGAAGGCCCAGGCGCGCCTCAGCAGCTCGCCGATCTCAGCATCGCTCGGGGCCTGGATCCAGTGCACTCCCGGCGCCGGCTCGCAAGCATCGGAGACCATCCACAGCTCGGCTTGGGGGAAGACAGGGCGGATCTGGTGCCGGAAGACCTCGTGTAGGAGCGCACCGCGCTTGCGGCCCTCCCAGGTGCCGATGAACAGAATCGACGGATTCGCTGCCGGCGCGTGCGGGCGTGCCGGAGGATCGATGCCGAGATTGAGCCGGCCGGTCGTCTGATAGATCGCCTCCGAGTCCACACCGACCCCGTATTTGGCGGTCGCGAGCCGAGCGGCGAGAAGCTCCAACGGGAAGATCAGCGCCTTGTCCAAGCGGCGCTTCAGGGACGTCGCGTTGGTCGCCTCGAGCAGCGCCGATCCGTGGAAGGTGCGGACCACCGGCAGGCGGCGCCTGAAGAAGAACCAGTCGTCGCCATGGAAGTGGGCGACGTCGAAGCCCTCGAAGGACTGGAAGTTGAGCAGCCATGGCGAGCCGTACTGGCGCAGGAGGCGACGGTGCATGGTGGCGTGGGGGCGCAGCCGTCTGGTGCGATAGCGCGCGCCTGCGGGAGCGGGCGAGTAGGTGAGTACCTCGACCTCGTGTCCGCGCTGGACCATCGCGTCGGCCAACCGGTCGACGTATACCTCGACGCCTCCGGGCTTGTGCCCCGGCTGCGGCAGGCTGAAGTGGTACATCGCTATGCGCATGGAAGCCGCCGGGCGGGAAGGCAGGATAGCCACCGCCGGGGGCCAACCCTAGCCGCCGGCGCGCCAGGCAACTCTCATTCGATCGCGAAGGGCAGCGACAGCGCTGCCCGGCGCCAGCGGTCCGGGTCTCCCCCTCGGACCGCCGCGGTCGCTTCCCCGAGCAGCCGCCGCTCCGGGCTCGACTCCCTGGCGATCTCGACCTGCCGTCGCGGATCCGCGCCCGCCGTGCCCAGCGCCAGCGCCAGCACGTAGTGCGGCTCCCAGCTCTCGGGGTCGTGCGCGACCGCCTCTCGAGCCCACCTGATCGAGGCTGGTGCCGCTCCCGCCCGCGCGGCGCACATCGCCAGCACCTCGTAGGGCCGCGGGCCGGTGTCGAAGGCGGAGATCGCCGAGCGCGCCTCCCCCCGGGCGTTGGTGCATGAGCCCGCATCGAGAGCGTCGATCGCGTCGCGCAGGTGGGCCTGCGCCAGGGCCATCCGAGCGGGGACGATCGCGATCGCCACGCAGGCCAGCGCCAGCGCCGGCCTGGCGGCTCGGGAGCTGGCGCGGAGGAGGGTGGCGGCGGGATCCCGGCGCGAGGAGTCGTATTTGAGCCGCTCTCGGGGACGGGCCAGCGCCAGGCCGGCGAGCGCGAAGACGGGAACGCCGAGCGCCGGGGTCTGCCAGTCGATGTCCACCCCCGCGTGCAGCGTCCAGGCCAGGACCAGGGCGAAGGCCGCCGCGTACGCGGGACGGCCGGGGCCGCGGATCGCGAGGCCGATGCCGACGAGGATCGCCAGCAGGCCAGCGGCCAGCAGCACGACTCCCGCCAGCCCCAGCTCGGCCAGGGTTTCGAGGTAGAGCGAGTAGGCGTAGAGCCGCTCGGGGCTCTTGCCGCGATTGCGCTCCCACTGGAGCTGGTAGGTGCCGGCCCCGGTACCCCGCAACGGCTCTTGGCGATAGCTGTCGCGGGCGACTTCCCACAGCGGCCGCCGCCCGTCGTCGCCGAGCTCGAGCAGCCTCCCTCGCTGTCCCTCGCTCGCGGCGGCCGCGTGACTGTCCGCGACGAGCTTGTCGTACTGACGCTGCGCCTCCGAGGGGCCGCCGGCGGCGACGAAGGCGACCAGCACCAGCGCCGCGCCGCCCGCCGCCGCGATCCGCCCGCCGCGCCGCCGGCTCGGTGAAAGGGGCGACAGCCCAGCCATCCGCACGTCCAGCGCCAGGGCGAGGGCGCGGAGGACGGCCGCGCCGGCCGCGCAGAGCGCCAGCGCCAGCGCCAGCTGCTCGCCCTCGGCGATCGCGACCGGCGTCAGCGGCAGCCCTGCGTGGATCAGCTGCGCCGAGTAGGCCTGGGTGAGGGCGATCGTCACCGGCAAGGCAACGGCCAGCAGCCCACCCAGCGTGCCCCGCGGCCGCGCGATCGCCAGGTAGGCGACGATCCCCAGCACGGTCACCGCGATCGCTCCGCGGGAGAAGGTCAGCAGCAGAGTCGCGCCTAGGGCCGGCAGCAGCGCCGCGGCCCCGACCCGGATCGCCGCCGGCTCGCGCTCGTCGCAGGTGTGGTGCGCGGCGAGGATGCAGGCCATGCCGACCAGCAGGGCGAACGTGTTCCAGTAGGTGATCGGGTAGCTGAGGCGGTCGTCGACCAGTCCCGTCGTCGTCGGCCAGACATCCGGCAGCAGCCGGCTTGTCAGTCCCGCCAACGCAACCGCCGCGGTGGCGAGGAGCAGCCCGCGCAGCAGCCAGCGAAAGCGCTGCTCCGAGCGCGGGATGCAGGCGAAGAGGGCGAGGATCGCGAGGTAGAGCAGGACCCGGTCGAAGCTGACCAGCGCCCGGCCGGTGGCGTCCGACCACTGGGCTGAGAGCAGGGTCCAGAGCGCGAACAGGGCGAGCAGGCCGCAGGCGAGGGCGCCGAGGCGCGAGAGGCCCGCCAACGGCTGTGGCGCCAGGGCGACGGCGACTGCCGCCACGACCAGCACGACGAGCGCGGCGAACGCGGTCGTGACCTCGAACATCCCGCCCGAGTTGAAGGCGAGGAAGACGGTCAACCCGGCCGGCAGCGCCAGCAGTGCCGCCAGGCCGGCCCGTCGCGCGTTCGCCCCACCGCGATCGCTCGCCCGGCTCATCTCGCGGCAGGCTACCGGCACGTCGCCCCGCCTTGCGTCAGGATTCGATCGCCTTGAGGCCTTCGATCCCCGTCCTGCTCAGCTTCGTGGTCGTCGCCCTGGGCGTCGCCGGGGTCATCGCCGTCGCCGCGGCCTCCGACGCCGGCCACGCCCCCGGCAACGGCCAGCAGGTCTTCGACGCTCCCGGCTGCCTGCCCAGGTCCTACGCCGGCCCCGGTCGCACCGGCCACTACCAGCTCAACCGCAACTGCCCGCGGCCACAGCCGGTGATCCTCAGGCGGGTCTCGCGCGACGGCGACGGCTGGCTAGTCACCTGGAGCGGCTCGCGTTCCTACGACCCGATGGGCGGTCGGCTGGTCGACTTCGAATGGCGGCTCGAAGACCGCGCTCGGCCCCGCAGCGGGCGCACGACCTCGGTTCGCTACGGGCGCCCCGGCCCGCACTCGGTCGTCCTCTACGTGACCGCCGACAGCGGGCTCTACGGGACCAAGGCGCAGACGGTGCGATTGCCGTGAGCGGCGCGAATCCGCCCACCGACCCCGCCCCCGGCGTCGCCCTCGCCCACGACTACCTGCTGGTCATGCGCGGCGCCGAGCGCACCTTCGCGGCGATGGCCGACCTCTATCCGCGGGCGCCGATCCACACCCTGCTCTACGACGAACGGGGCACCGGAGGGCGCCTCAGGGGGCGCCAGGTGCACACCTCGCCGCTGCAGCGGCTCGGGGTCGGCCAGGCATCCTTTCGCCGGCTGTTGCCGCTGTACCCCTGGGCGACCGGGCGTCTGCGGCCCGACGGCTGCGACGTGCTGCTCAGCAGCAGCAGCGCCTTTGCCCAGGGGATCGAGGCTCCCAGGGGCGCGATCCACATCTGTTACAGCCACACCCCATTTCGCTACGCCTGGTACGAGGAAGCCCGGGCGCTGCGCGAGATCGCACCGGCCCTGCGGCCGCTGCTGCGCCTGCAGCTGAGGCGAACGCGGCGCTGGGACCTGGCGGCGAGCAGGCGTATCCATGCCTACATCGCCAACTCCCGCCTCACCCAGGAGCGCCTGCGGCAGTGCTATGGGCGCGAGTCGGTGGTTGTTCATCCACCGGTGGAGACCGGTCGCTTCCGCATCGGCGAGCCCGCCGACTACCTGCTGGTCGTCTCGGAGATCGTCCGCCACAAGCGCATCCAGGTCGCGCTCGAGGCGGCTCGCCGCGCCGGGGCGCCGATCAAGGTCGTCGGCAGCGGGCCCGACTTCGAGGAGATGCGCCTCGCCTATCCCGAGGCCGATTTCCTCGGCCGCGCTTCCGACGAGGACCTGGTCGAGCTCTACGCCGGCGCCCGCGCCGTCGTGGTTCCGAGCCGCGAGGAGTTCGGGATCACCGCGGTCGAGGGTCAGGCGGCAGGTCGCCCGGTGATCGCCGCCAACGTGGGAGGAGCGCTGGAGACCGTGATCGAGGGCGAGACCGGCTTGCTGCCCACCTTCGACGACCCCGACTCCTTCGCCGAGGCGATCGCAAGGATCGACTCCCTCAGCCTCGACCCAGACCGAGCGCGGAAGAACGCTCAGCGATTCTCCGTCGAGGCGTTTCAGAAGCGGTTGCGAGCCGAGGTCGAGAGAATCGCGAGATCGAGCTCGGCCCCGGCAAGGCCGCAGCTTTTGTGATCCGCTTTGCGTTAGCGTCGTACTGGCTCAGTGCCCATATGCCCTGCATTTGAACTCGGAAAGAGACAGCCCGATGAAATCCCACAAGCCGTTCAGTCGCCTTCTGGTCCTCGCGCTCCTCGCGCTCGCCGCGATTCCCGCGCAGGCCTCTGCGGCTACCTCGGACAGTGGGAGCCGCACCGGCAACCCGATCGAAGGCGTGTGGGCGTTCAGCGGCGGCGCTGTCGCGATCGAAGGCCTCTCCGACGGCACCTACCAGGGGATCGTGGTCAGCCCGACCAAGTTCGCGCTCTGCACCCACCCGGCCGGTCAGGTGATGTGGACGGGGATGAGGGAACAGTCGGATGGCTCCTTCTGGGGCCTGCACAGCTGGTTCAAGGGCGGCGAAAAATGCGAGGAAAACCCGCTGCGGGGGGAAACCGCCTGGCGCGTTCTCATCGGCGCCGATGGCGCCCGCCACCTGCTCGTCTGCTTCAGCACCCCCGGCGACGCCTCGCAGCCGAAGATAGACGCGGCAGGTAAATGCACCGGCGGCACCTTCGGCCCGGCGATCGAATCGAACCCGCTGGGCGGGCTGCCGGGCTCGGGCCCGAACGG
Organism: uncultured Solirubrobacterales bacterium; assembly: GCA_963717495.1. Taxonomy (GTDB): domain Bacteria; phylum Actinomycetota; class Thermoleophilia; order Solirubrobacterales; family 70-9; genus VAYN01. The sequence goes on from OY970339.1 coordinate 452,521, forward strand.
GGGGACGGTTGTCTTCGAGAAGATCGTCCTGCTGCCCGGCAACGCCTCCTGCCTGAAGCGCAACTCGCTGAAGATCAGGCTGAGGAACCCGAAATACGACCCGCTGAAGGAAGTAGTGGTCAAGGTCAACGGGAAGAAGGTCAGCACCCTCGTCGGCACCGAGAAGCTGAAGAAGCCGATCATCCTCAAGAATCTGCCCGAGGGCACCTTCAAGGTCAGCATCGTCGCGACGACGGTGCTGAACGAGCGCCTCAGGGGAAACAAGAAGTACACGAAGTGCCGCACCGGAGCGGGCAAAATTCGCCTGCCCGGTGCAAAATCCCACACCAAATCCTGATTTCCCCTTGCTAGCGCGGCCCGCTAGCATCCACAGATGGCACAAGTGGTTGGGGGTATCGAGCGTTAGTCGTGCAGGATGGAAACGAGAGCGTTTGTACAGGGCTCTCGTCCAACGCCACGGCGTCGCCATGCAAAGCCCGCCGGGCTGCATTCGCTCGGGTTCCGGGAAGGGCTCACCACCGGCGAGTCTCGGTCAATCAGTTTTTTTGGGCAGTGGGAGGGTCAGATGGCTAACCGAACCGCAAATTGGTGGGGTCGATGAGCGGACGTCGTGAGCCCGAGGCTCCGACTCGCTCGGATCGAGCCGCCGTCGCGTCCCACCCGACTGACATCAGCGTGCGCCGTGTCGGTGCTGGCTGGAACAGCCGTTCGGCGACTCTGGACAGCGGCCCCGGACGGCGAATCAGCCTCCAGCGCGATGGACTCGTCCGGCACTCGCTGCTGGTCGCCGACGTGGTTGCCTTCCTCGCCGCCCTGGTCTTCCTCGACCAGCTCTCGCCGCGGACGCTGGTGCTCACCTGGGCCAGCCTCGCCGGTCTGCTCGGCCTCTTCCTCGTCTGCAAGGTGATCGGCCTCTACGACCGCGACGAAATGCTCCTTCACAAGACCACCCTCGACGAGGCGCCGAAGCTGTTCCTCGTCGCCACGCTGGGTGTGCTCGCGGTGTGGCTGGCCGGCGACACGATCTTCAAGGGCGGCAATCTCGATCGCAGCGAAGTGCTCACGCTCTGGGCAACGCTGGCGGTGCTGCTGCCGCTGACCCGCGGCGTCGCCCGGGCCTTCGCGCTGCGCCTCGGCCCGGCGGAGCGATGCCTCTTCGTCGGCGACTTCGAGGCGGGGGAGACGATCGAGGCGAAGTTGGGCGACCACCATGGGCTCAAGGCCGAGCTGGTGGCCCGGATCGATCCGGCCAATGTCTCGACCTGGTCGACCGATTCGCACTCGGCGTCGCGGCTCTCGGAGATCCGCAACCTCGCCACCTCGCTCAACGTCCAGCGGGCGATCATCGCCCCGGACAGCCTCGAGCCCTATCAGATGCTCAGCCTGGTCAGCTCACTCGACTCGGTCGGTGTCAGGGTCAGCGTCCTGCCGCGCCTGCTCGAGGTCGTCGGCTCCACGGTCGAGTTCGACGACCTGCACGGGGTCACCGTGATGGGGGTGCGCCGCTACGCGCTGACCCGCTCCTCGCTGTTCGTCAAGCGCTCCTTCGATCTCATCGCGGCCTCGCTGGGAATGCTCGCGATCTCGCCGCTGATGATCGCGATCGCGATCGCGATCAAGCTCGATGGCCGGGGCCCGGTGTTCTTTCGCCAGTGCCGTGTCGGCCGCCACGGCCAGCACTTCGACCTCTTCAAGTTCCGCACCATGGTCCCCAACGCCGACGAGCTCAAGGACTCTCTGCGCGACCGCAACGAGGCCCAGGTCGGGCTCTTCAAGATCGCCGACGACCCGCGGGTCACCCGGGTGGGGGGGTTCCTCCGCAGCAGCGCCCTCGACGAGCTGCCGCAGCTGCTCAACGTCATCCGCGGCGAGATGAGCCTGGTGGGGCCGCGGCCGCTGGTCGTCGACGAGGACGAGAACGTCAAGGGCTGGTATCGCCGCCGCCTCGAGCTGATGCCGGGGATGACCGGCCCGTGGCAGATCCTCGGCCCGGCCCGCGTGCCGTTGCAGGAGATGGGCGCGATGGACTACGCGTACGTCGCCAACTGGTCGCTCTGGGGAGACTTCAAGATCTTGCTGCGAACCGTGCCGCACGTGGTCGGGCGACGGGGGCTTTGACCGGCTGCGTTGCGGCGGTCGGCTTCGGCCGCTCGGCGACCGGATCGATCTCGGCGTCGCTGCGGCCGGCCATGCGGCAGGCGGCGACGACGAGGACGGTGAGGAAGATCCAAGCCAGCCCTAGGGCAGCCGCGACTATGAACGTCGTCGAACCGAGCACCGCGAACCTCCCTTTCGACCAATTCGACACATATGTAACCGATGTATCGGACGCGAAGAGCGCCTACTTGAGGGCTATGCCGCTACCTGCGGACGATTAGGCACTCGGGAGCTGGGGAGAGTGGGCGGGCGCCCGGAAGACACCCGGCGAAACCAGAGTTACTCGGCCAGGACCAGCGTGTGCCAGGTCGGCAGCAGAGGGATGTCGTAGAGGTCGAGGACGCTGGCCCGGGCCTTCTCGATCTCCTCCGAGAACCAGTAGCGCTCGAAGTCCGAGCGCCGCTCCCAGACCGACGTCTGCTGGAAGGACAGCGGGTCGTCGATCGCCCGGGTCAGCGACCAGCTCTTCGCCCCGTAGGCCGGCATCATCGCCGCCGCCGGTTCCCAGCGGTCGAGCCAGCGGTCGGCCCGGAACGGCGCGATGTGCCAGTCGAGCCTGCAGACCTCCCCCATCAGATGCCCCTCTCCGCTTGCAGTTGCCTCATGCTCCGACCTCGGCCCGGATCGCGCCGGGGCCGTCCTCGGCCTTGCCCTCGTCCTCGGACTCGGCCCCGACCAGGATCGAGATCTTGCCGAGGTGCTTGTTTTCGTGCAGCAGCTGGTGGGCGCCGGGGACGCCGTCGAAGTCCATCGTCTGCCAGAGCACGGGGCGGACCTTGCCCTCGGCCATCAGTTGGTTGGCCCGCATGCACTCATACGCGTTGGCGAAGTGGGAGCCGATGATCTGCTTCTGGCGCATCCACAGGTAGCGCACGTCGAAGTCGAGCTGGAAGCCCGAGGTGGCGCCGCAGATGACGACCTTGCCGAACGGCTTGACGGTGTAGACCGAGGTCGGGAAGGTCGCCTGGCCGACGTGCTCGAAGACGATGTCGGGGGCGTCGCCGAGCAGCTCTTTGACCCGCTTGGCGAAGCCGCGCGAGGCCTTGAAACGCTCCTTGTCGAGAGCCTTGTCGGCGAGGTTCTCGGGCGTCCGCATCATCTCGCCGAACTCGCCGCGGTTGATGTAGTCGACGGCGCCGAGCTGCTTGACCAGCTCGCCCTTCTCGTCGGAGGAGACGACGCCGATCGCGTTGGCGCCGGCCGCCTTGCAGAGCTGCACGGCGAAGACGCCGAGGCCGCCGGCGGCGCCCCAGATCAGCACGTTGTGGCCGGGCTGCAGCTTGCACTGGTCGATCAGCATCCGGTAGGCGGTGAAGTAGGTGAGCCCATAAGAGGAAGCCTCGGCCCAGCTCAGGTTCTGGGGGCGGGGCAGCAGCTGCTGCGCCTGCACTTTGGTGAACTGGGCGAAGGAGCCCCAGGTCGTCTCGTAACCCCAGATCTTCTGGCTAGGCGCGGCGAGCGGGTCGAGGCCGTGGACCTCGACGTCCTCGTAGGAGGCCTGGTTGCAGTGGACGACGACCTCGTCGCCGGGCTTCCAGCGGGTGACGCCCTCGCCGACCTTCCAGACGATCCCGGAGGCGTCGGAGCCGCCGATGTGGTGGCCGTACTCGGGGTGGTCGCCGTAGGGGAAGACCGAAACCGGCTTGCCCAGCGCCGCCCAGACGTTGTTGAAGTTGACGCCGGCCGCCATCACGCGGACGATCACCTCGAAGGCGCCGGGCTCGGGGACCTCGATCTGCTCGAGCTGGAAGGCGTCTTTAGGCTCGCCCTGGCGCTCCTCGCGGATCACCCAGGCCGCCATCGTCTCCGGCAGCGTTCCGGGCTCTACGTCAAGCTTCGAGATCGTGCTGCTATCGACTGCCAAGAGGTCCTCCACGGTTCGTCGGTGACGGGCCGCGAATCCTAGTTAAGAGCCCTCAGTCTCGGCGCTACGCGGCTTCGGAGGTGTCGCGCAGCTCCGGCGCGGTGATCTCGCGCACCGTGATCTCGACCGGTTCGGGAGGCTCGATCGCCTTACCGGGGGCGACGCCGAGGTCCTCGACCTTGCGCAGCTGCGGCAGCAGCCTGCCCTCCATCGAGCCGACCGCGGAGTTGTAGGACTTGGTCGCCGACTCGAGCCGCCGGCCGACGTTGTCGAAGTCGGCGATGAACTTGCCGAAGCGGGTGTGCAGGGTGTTCGCGGCGTCGGCGATCTCGGCCGCCTCGGCGACCATCCGCTCCTGGCGCCAGCCCAGCTCCATCGTCCGCAGCAGCCCGATCAGCGAGGTCGGGCTGACCAGCAGCACCTTGTGCTCGAGGGCGTATTCGAACAGACTCGGGTCGGCGCCGAGGGCGGCGTGCAGGGCGGGCTCGTTGGGGATGAAGCAGATCACCAGGTCCGGCATCTCGCCGGCCTTGAACTGCCCCTGGTAGTCCTTCGAGCTGAGCGCGCGGATGTGCTCGCGGGCCTGGCGCGAGTGACGCTCGAGGTGGGCTCGGCGCTCGGATTCGACCTCGGCCTCCTGAGCGTCGAGGAAGGCGTCGAGCGGCACCTTCGAGTCGGCGACGAAGCTGCGGCCTTCGGGCAGGAGGAAGAGCGCGTCCGGGCGCAGGCGACCGTCTTCGGTCCGCAGCGTCTCCTGCAGCTCGAAGTCGACGTGCTCGGTCATGCCGGCGATCTCGACGCAGCGGCGCAGCTGCAGCTCGCCCCACTGCCCGCGCGTCTGCGGCTGGCGCAGCGCCTTCTTCAGCCCGGCCGTCTCGGAGTTGAGGTTGCCGACCGTTTGGCCCATCTGCTCGATCAGGGTGCGGGTCTGCAGGTCGGTCTCGCCGCGCCGGCGCACCTCGGCCTCGATCTTCTCCTGCCCTTTGGCGATGCGCTCGGCCAGCGCCTTGATCTCCGCCTGGCGCTTGTCGATCTCCGACTGGCGCCGGTCCAGCGCCGCCTCGGAGGTCTTGGCGTCGACTTTGCGCGCCTCGTCGTTGGCCTGGAGCAGGCCCGGGAGCGAGTCGGCGACGGCGCGCGAGGCGGCCTCCTGCACGGCGAGGGCAAAATCGGGCTGCTGGGCCGGTTCCTCGCGGCGGGAGACAAGCAGGTAGACGAGTCCCGCGGCGAGCAGGACGACGGCGATTGCGAGCACGATAGTCACGGCCACCGATGGTGACGGGGCCTCCAGACGGGAACCGCGTCCTGAAAAGCCGCTTGCAGCGGCTTACGGCAAGAGGACGTCGTTCTGGGATGAGGCGCGATAGGGGCCGACCACGAGCTTGCCGGGGCGGGCGCCGGGGACGTTGGCGGCGGCGATCACGTAGGTGCCGGTCGGCAGCTCGGTCTGCAGGGTGCCGGGGCTGGTGGCCGGGATCGGCCCCGAGCTGGCGTCGCGGGGGCCGCGCAGCACCAGGCGCGAGTCGGAGTCGGTCTGGTTGGCGGTGACGATCGCGACCGGGATCGGACGGTCGGTGTCGATCGGCGGCTGGGCGTGGTTCTGGTTCTGGGGGATCTGCTGGGTGCGGGCCGGGCCGACCCCGATCCGCCCCGGCTGCACCGTGATCGCCTTGTCGGTGATCGTGACGCTGACGTGGAGGGCGACCTGCGGTCGCGGCTCGTTGGGGTGGGTCTGGGCTCCGCAGCCGACCGCCGCGAGCGCCAGCACGGCGATCGCAAAGGCCACCGTCCCTTTGGCTCTCCCACGACCCATCGAGGCGGAATCTAACCGAAGGGCAAGTCGACCACGCGAGCCGTAACCCCATCTTCACCTACGGCGAGCTCGGTCCCGGGCTCGGCCTCGCGACGCAGGACCGCCAGCCCGATCGGGCCGAGGGCGGGGGAGACGACGCTGCCGCCGAGCCGCCCCACCTCCTTCTCGCCCAGGTGCAGGCTCGCGCCGGGCTCGGCCGGAGCGCTCAGCCGCAGGCCGCGGAGGTGGCGGTTCGGCCTGCCCTTGTAGTGCAGGCGGGCGACGGTCTCCTGGCCGATGTAGCAGCCCTTGGTGAAGCTGACGGCCTCCTCGACGATGCCCGCCTCGGCCGGCATCGTCGCCGTGCCCATCTCGGCCCCGAAGCGGGGGGTGCCCGACTCGACCCGGAGGATCTCGGCAGCGGCGGCGGAGACCTCGACGGCGCCCGCCTCCAGCAGCGCCTCGCGCAGCCGCTCCGCATCAGCCGCGGCGACGATCAGGTCGATGCCGTCGCGCGTTCCCGCCGCGAGGCAGTCGACGCCGCCGACGCGGCTCGCCTCGCAGGCGTTCTCCGGCAGCGCCGCGGTGCCGGCGACCTCGACGCTGCGGGGGCCGAGCAGCGAGAGGATCGCCCGCTCGCCGCTGACGTCGCTGACCTCGACCTCGCGACCGACCGAGTACATCTCCAGGTGGCGGCGGGCCGCGGCGAGCGCCTCCGGCTCGACATCGAGCCAGATCTCCCCGGGGCTGGGGCGCAGTACCCGCATATCGGCCTGCATGTGCCCCTTGCGATCCAGCAACGCCGCGTACTGCCCGTCTCCCGGCTCCAGCGCCTCGACGTCGTTGGTCAGCTGCCCCTGCAGATACTCCGCCGCATCGGGCCCACTGACCAGCAGCACCCCCCGATCCGAGCGATCGACCAGCCCACACTCCTCGCGCAGCTGTCGATACTGCGCATCCAGCTCAACGGTCACGGCCTCGCTCATAACCCGATTCTAGAAAGCGCTCGAGATGGGCGGTATGGGTGACCCCGAACGAGCCTCCGGCTGCTGCGAGAGAGGGGTCACCCATACCGCCCTCACGCCCCTCCCTGCTGTTGCGAGAGAGGGTCCTCCTCCTCGCCCGTCCGCCACGTCCTCTTTTAGATGAATCGAAAAATAGGTTTAGATATGTCAAAATCTCCGTCGTGAATTCTTCGACGAACGGGAACGGCATCAGCCGCCGCCGTCTGCTCGGCGGCGCCGCCGCGGCAGCGGCGCCGGTCGCGATCGGGCTCAGCGGCCTGCTCAAGGGACAGGGCCCGGGCGCTGAGAGCGCGGTCGCCAGCGCCCCACCGGCAAGCGGCCACGCCGGCCACGGCGAGTTCCCCCATGCCACCTTCGCCGCCGGCGCCACGGTCGACCACCGCGCCAACGGCTTCGACCCGACCGAGATCCTGCGCGACTTCGACTACGGGACCACTCGTCGCCTGGCCAGCGGACGGGTATTGCGCGAGTGGGAGATCGTCGCCCACGACAAGGAGATCGAAGTCGCCCCGGGGGTCAAGTACGAGGCCTGGACCTACAACGGCCGCGTCCCCGGGCCGACCCTGCGGGCCCGCGAGGGCGAGCTGCTGCGGGTGCGCTTCGTCAACGCCTCCCAGCACCCGCACACGATGCACTTCCACGGCATCCACCGGGCGGCGATGGACGGGATGCCGGGGATCGGCGAGATCGGCGGTGGCGGCCAGGTCGAACCCGGGGAGAGCTTCACCTACGAGTTCGACGCCTCGCCCTTCGGCCTTCATCTCTACCACTGTCACGTCGCTCCGCTCGCCGGCCATATTGCCCGCGGCCTCTACGGCGCCTTCGTCATCGATCCCAAGCAGGGACGCCCGGAAGCCGACGAGATGGTGATGGTGATGAACGGCTTCGACACCAACTTCGACCTCGCCAACGAGGTCTACGCGGTCAACACCGTCGGCTTCCATTACGTCAACGAGCCGATCCAGGTCAAGCGTGGGGAGCTGGTCCGCGTCTACCTCGTCAACGCGCTCGAGTACGACCCGGTCAACTCCTTCCACGTCCACGGCAACTTCTTCCAGCTCTACCCGACCGGGACCTCGCTGACCCCGAGTGAGTACACCGACACGGTGATCCAGGGCCAGGGCCAGCGCGGCATCCTCGAGCTCGAGTTCCCCTTCGATGGCGACTACATGTTCCATGCCCACGTCAGCGAGTTCGCCGAGCTGGGCTGGACCGGGTTCTTCCGCGTCGGCGATCCCTCGCGGCTGACCGCCGCGGCGGCGGCTGCGGCCTACTGCGAGCTGCCCTGGGGCGGGCGGGGGAGGGCCTGATGGAGGCGGGGACCGAGGTCGAGCGCGCTCCCGGCGGCGGCCTGCCGACCTGGGCGCTGGGGGCGATCCCGCTGGCGCTGGTCGCCGTCGCGATCGGCGCCTTCGCGCTGCTCGGCGGGCCCGGGCTCGGCGAGCGCAGCGGGCCGCCGGTGGAGGAGGTCGCGGTCGAGCGCACGGTGCTGCACCCGGGGGAGATCGAGCTGACCCTGCGCAACGACGGGCCGGACCCGGTCGCGGTCGCCCAGGTCGCGGTCAACGACGCTTACGCGCCCTTCGTCGCCAGCGCCGGCAACGAGATCGAGCGGCTCGGCTCGACCACGCTGACGGTCTCCTACCCCTGGATCGAGGGCGAGGCCTACGAGATCTTCGTCCTCACCTCGACGGGCGGCACGATCCCCGTCTCGATCCCCGTTGCCGCCGAGACGCCCGAGGCCGACGCCGGCTTCTACGGCCTGATGGCGCTGCTGGGGATCTACGTCGGCGTGATCCCGGTCAGCCTGGGGATGCTCTGGCTGCCCTTCCTCGGCCGGCTCGGCCGGCGCTGGATGAGCACCCTGATCGCCTTCACCGTCGGGCTACTTGGATTCCTGGCGATCGACGCGGGGCTGGAGGGGTTGGAGATCGCGGCTGAGGCGCCGGCTGCCTTCGGTGGCGCCAGCCTCGTCTTCGTCGGCGCCCTCGGCGCCTATCTCGCGCTGGCCGGAGTCGACGCCTACCTCTCGCAGCGGGGCCGGCGCGGCGGCGCCGCAAGCGCGACCGGGGGCGCCTACCTGGCCCTGCTGGTGGCGATCGGGATCGGCCTCCACAACCTCGGCGAGGGTCTGGCGATCGGCTCCTCCTACGCGAGCGGGGCGCTGGCCCTGGGCGCCTTCCTGGTCGTCGGCTTCGCGATCCACAACACCACCGAGGGGCTGGCGATCGTGGCGCCGTTGCGGGGTGGGAATGGGACCGCCACCGGCCCGCCCGGGCTCGGTCGCCTGCTCGGCCTCGGCCTGATCGCCGGCGCCCCGGCGATCCTCGGCGCCTGGATCGGCGCCTCGGCTTTCAACCCGAGCCTGGCGGCGCTGCTCTTCGGCGTCGGCGTCGGCGCGATCGTCAGGGTGATCGTGCAGCTGGCGCCGGCGCTGCGCGACGACGAGGGGCGGCTGCTCTATCCGTCTACCGTCGCCGGGATGCTCGGCGGCATCGCCGTCCTCTACCTCACCGGCCTGCTGGTGTCCGTCTGATGGCCTCGAAGGACGCCGCCCGGGCGAAGCGCGCGCCCAGCACCGAAGCGATCGAGGACTACGCGAAGGCGATCTACGCGATCTCGCGCGAGCGCGACGGGCTCGTCCTCAACGGCGAGGTCGCGCAGCGGCTGGGGGTGACGCCGGCGACGGCGACCTCGATGCTGAAACGCCTGGCGGGGCTGGGGCTGGTCGACTACATGCCTTACAAGGGCGTCAGCCTGACTCCGGCCGGCGAGAAGGTGGCGCTGGAGGTGATCCGCCACCACCGGCTGATCGAGGCCTACCTCTCCGAGGCGCTGGGGATGCCGGCCGACCGCGTCCACGAGGAGGCGGAGGTGCTCGAGCACTACATCTCCGAGGACCTGGAGCTGCTGATCGCCGCCAAGCTCGGCGAACCGAGCCACGACCCGCACGGCACCCCGATCCCCGGGCCGGACCTGCTTCCCCCGGCGGGGGAGGACAGCCCCGGGTGAAGCTGGCGCGGCGCGGCGAAGCCACCGTCGAGGACGTCCTTCCTGGCGAGGCGCGCGTCGCCGAGGCGGCCCGCCGTTCGCTCGACGGCCACAACCGCGGCCTCGGCCGGGTCTGGCCCTTCCTCGGCCCCGCCTTCATCGCCGCCGTCGCCTACATCGACCCCGGCAACTTCGCCACCAACATCGCCGGCGGCGCCAAGTTCGGCTACCTGCTGCTCTGGGTCGTGCTCGCGGCCAACCTGATCGCGATGCTGGTGCAGACGCAGTCGGCCAAGCTCGGCATCGCCACCGGCAAGAACCTCGCCGAGCTCTGCCGCGAGCGCTTCTCCCGCCGCACCTCGATCGGGCTCTGGCTGCAGGCCGAGCTGGTGGCGATGGCGACCGACATCGCCGAGGTGGTCGGCGCCGCGCTCGGTCTCTACCTGCTCTTCGGGATCCCGTTGTTCCCGGCCGGGATCATCGCCGGCGCCGGGGCCTTCGCGATCCTCGCCCTGCAGCAACTGGGCTACCGGCGGCTGGAGGCCGGGATCACGGTCCTCGTCGGCGTCGTCGTCGCCTCCTTCGTCTTCGAGCTGATCGACTCCAGCCCCGACGGCGGCGAAGTCGCCAAGCACCTCTTCGTGCCGGGCTTCGCTGGCACCGAGAGCATCCTGCTCGCCACCGGGATCATCGGCGCGACGGTGATGCCGCACGTCGTCTACCTGCACTCGGCTCTGACCCAGCGGCGGATCGTCGGCCGCGACGACGCCGAGAAAAAGCGCATCCTCGGCTTCGAGAAGGTCGATGTGGTGATCGCCCTCTCGCTGGCCGGCCTGGTCAACCTCTCGATGATGATCGTCGCCGCCGCTCTCTTCAACGAGAGCGGGCTGACCGGCGTCGACTCGATCGAAGGCGCCTACGCGGGCTTCCAGCAGCTCGTCTCCGAGCGCGCCGCGGCGATCTTCGGGATCGCCCTGCTGGCCTCCGGCTTCGCTTCCTCCTCGGTTGGGACGATGGCCGGGCAGGTGGTGATGCAGGGCTTCATTCGCCGCCGCATCCCGATCTTCATGCGGCGGGCGATCACGCTGGCGCCGGCGCTGGCGGTGCTGGCGATCGGCATCGACCCGACCGACGCCCTGGTCGGCAGCCAGGTCGTCCTCTCCTTCGGCATCCCCTTCGCCCTGGTGCCGCTGCTGATCATCGCCGGCAAGCGCGAGGTGATGGGAGACCTGGTCAACCCGGGCTGGCTGTCGGCGCTCGCCGGAGTCCTCGCCGGCCTGATCATCGCGCTCAACGTCTTCCTCCTCTATGAGGTGTTCCTCGGCTGATGGAGCGACGGGGGGAGTTCCAGATCGCCTCGACGCTGCCGGCTGAGCCGGCCGCCGTCTGGGAGCGGGCGATGAGCGCCGACGGGATCAACGCCGAGCTGCGGCCGCTGCTGCGGATGACGGTGCCGCGCGGGCTCGACAGCCTCGACCTGCACGCGCTCGAGCCGGGGCCGCTGGGGCGCAGCTGGCTGCTGCTCTTCGGCCTGATCCCGGTCGACTACGACGAGATCGGGTTGGAGCGGATCGAGCCGGGGCGGGGCTTCCGCGAGCGCTCGACGATGCTCTCGCTGCGGCTTTGGGAGCACGAGCGCACGATCGAGCGGGCGGGCGCGGGGACGAGGATCGTCGACCGCCTCGCCTGGGAGTCGCGCCTGCCGCTGCCCGGCGGGTTGTTTCGCCCGCTCGTCGCCGCCCTCTTCAAGCACCGGCACCGGCAGCTGCAGCGCCATTTCGGCGCCGCGCGAGCGCCGCGCTAGGCTTCCGCCGTGCCCCTCGCAGACGACTTCCAGCGCGTTCTCGACGCGCTGCCGCCCGACTGGACCGATCTCGAGGTCGACCTGCGGATCGACGACGAGAGCCAGTACGTCGACACCGCCGTCGCCCTCAGCCAGGTCAACGCCCAGCCCTACTCGAGGGCGGAGTGGCACTGGCGCCTGCTGGTCGCCCACAGCTTCGGCCACGCGGCGGCGCCGGAGTCGGTCCTGGGCGTGCTGGAGAAGCTCGACGGCGAGGGCGTGAACGGCGAGATGCGGGTCGCCGAGGTGCGCGAGGGCCGCTCCGAGGTCGTGCAGATGTGGGGCCGCCCCGAGAGCGTCCGCGAAGAGTTCCGCCAGCGCCGCTCGCTCTAGTGGCGCGGGTCGTGGCGATCGCCGCCGACCTGATGCTCGGCAGCAAGGTCGAGGCGACGCTCGGCGCCGCCGGCCACGAGGTGACGCTCTCGCCGTCGCTGCAGGAGGCGCCGCTCGACGCGGCGCAGCTGCTGGTCGCCGACCTCGACGCCGAGAATCCGGAGGCGCTGGTCGGGCTCGGGGTGCCGGTGCTGGGCTACTACTCCCATGTTCAGGTGGAGACGCGTGAGGCGGCCGTGGCGGTTGGGGTTGACTTGGTCGTGCCGCGGTCGCGGATGGCGCGGGAATTGCCGCAGCTGGTAGAGCGTCTGCTTCAGGGCTGAGCTGGGCACACCAGAGGCTGGGCGGGTCCCGGGTGGGACTCACCTGCGCGAACTGCGGGGAGGCTTGGCGAGTCCCACCCGGGACCCGGCGCGAGCGCGGGTGCTGTCGTCTTTTGGGCCGCATAGCGCTACAAAAGACGACAGCGCTCGTTCCCTTTTTGGGGTCAGCCCAGGTCGAAGGCTTCGTCGAGCTGGACCGGGTGCTGGAGGAGGCCGTGGGTCACGTCCCAGTTCGACCAGGCGCGGAGGATGGCTGGGTCGAAGGGGGTGGGGTGGAGGTCGGGGAGCAGGACGTGGAGCTGGGCCTGCTGTTCGGCGCGGTCAAGGGCGGGGTCGGCGGCGAGCAGGTCGTCCAGGCCTCTGTCCGGGTTCCCAGTGACGTAGGAGTAGCCGCGGCGGGTCGCGTCGACGACCGCGTCGACGAGGTCGGGATCACGGTCGAGTGTCTGGCGGGAGGTGGTGAGGATCAGCTCGGGGTAGGGCGGGGCGCCGTAGCGATCCACCTTGAAGATCCGGACCGGTACGCCCTGGCGCCGCAGGGCGACCCCCTCGGCGTTCCAGAATCCGGTTGCGGCATCGACCCGGCCGGCCGCCAGCGAGGTGACGGCGTTGAAGCCGATCGTCACCTCGTCAACAAGTGTTGGGTCGCCGCCGTCGGCGCTGACCTCGGAGTCGACCACGGCTTCGTCGGAGGGCAGGCCGGTGACCCCGACCGTGTGCCCCTCGAGCTCGCGGGGCCGGCGCACGTCGCCGTCGCCGCGGGCGAGCACGGCCGCCAGCGGGCGCTGCACGATCGGCATCGTGCCGACGAGGTCGAGGCCGCGCTCGCGGGCGATGCCGAGATCGTGGATGTCGAGGATCGCGAAGTCGGCGCGGCCGGCGGCCAGCAGCTTCGGCGCATCGGTCGATTCGCCGGGCTGGAGGACTTCCAGGTCGACGCCGGCCTGGCGGTAGAAGCCCTCCCCCCGGGCCCCGTAGATGCCGCTGTGGACGGCGTTGGGAGTGAAATCGAGCATCAGCGTCGCGCCTTTCGGCACGCCCGGTTCCGCACCGCCCTCATCGCACCCGGCAACTCCGGCCAGCAGGAGGGCGGCCGCCAGCAGCGCGACAGCTCGACTCATCTGCCCTGAAGCTATTTCATTGAGCAAATGTGAGTAGACTGCCGCCGCTTACCTGATCACGGGATCGAGGAGGAGAAAAGAGTGCAGGAACGAGGTCTAGCCGCATATCTTGCTGAGTTGATCGGCACGCTTTTGCTGGTCTTCTTCATCACCAGCGTCGTCGTGCTGTTCGTATCGACGGGAAGTCAGGCTCAGTTCGGCTCGGACTTCGCGGTAATCGGGCTCGTCCACGCCTTCCTGCTGTTTGGCTTGATCGTCATGTTCGGCGTCGTCAGCGGCGGCCACTTCAACCCGGCGGTGACGCTGGCGGCGCTCGCGATCAGACGGATCAGGCCGCTCGACGGCGCGATCTACATGCTGGCGCAACTCTCCGGAGCGGTTCTCGGGGCGCTGCTGACCAAGGGCCTGCTGCTCGACGAGGGTCGGGCCACCCACTACGGGGCCGCCGAAGTGAGCGGCCTCCTCAGCGGCGCCTTTCCGGGCTCCATCGTCGAGGGGATCGGGACCTTCTGCCTGGTCCTGGTGATCCTCACCGCGGTCTATTCCGAGAAGAGCGTCAAGGAGTGGGCCCCGCTGGCGATCGGCACCACGCTTGGCTTCATCGTCATGGTCGGCGGCCCGCTGACCGGAGGCGCCTTCAACCCGGCCCGCTGGTTCGGCCCCGCCCTGGTCGGCAACGACTTCGGCGGCTTCAGCGGTGTCTGGCCTTACCTTGCCGGCCCGATCGTCGGCGCCCTGCTTGCCGCCGCCGTCTACCGCTTTGTGCTCGAGCCGGGTGGGCTGCCGCCGACCGAAGCGCCAGAGAAGATCCGCCCGCCGCTCAAGAAACGCGCCGAGCCGGACAACCCCACCACGCCCGCTCCCTGAATCGGACTTGAACCGCCGGGCCTGGCCGGCCCGGCGGTTGCAGTACCGTGGCTGCGTGCGCCGGGTCACCTTCTCGCGGAACTTCACCCTCTCCCTCTCCCGGACCTGCCAGTGCTACTGCAAGTACTGCGCCTTCGCGACGCATCAAGCGCATGTCCACGCGCCCGAGAAGGTCGAGGCGCTGCTGGACGAGGCGCTTAAACGAAACGCCAAGGAGCTCCTGGTCCTCACGGGCGAGCGGCCCGAGGTCAACCCCGTCGTGGCGGCACGCCTGGCCGAGTGGGGGCACGAGGACTTCACCTCCTACGTCGTCTGGGCGTGCGAGCGGGCGCTGGAGCGAGGGATGCTTCCGCACACCAACCTAGGCGTCTTGAGCAAGGACGACCTAGCCCGTCTCCGCGAGGTCACGGCCTCCCAGGGCCTAATGCTGGAGTCGACTGCGGAGCGGTTGATGGAGACGGTTCACGCCGGTTCCCCAACCAAGCATCCGGCACAGCGTCTCGCCACCATCGAGGCTGCCGGCGAACTCAAGATTCCTTTCACGAGCGGAATCCTGGTTGGCATCGGCGAGACCGAGGAGGAGCGGGTCGAGGCGCTCGAAGCGCTGGCGTCGGTCCACGAACGCCACGGCCATCTACAGGAGGTGATCCTCCAGAACTTCGTTCCGCATCCGCGGTACTACGGGGCCGAAGTGGCTGACATTGCGGACGAGGCGGCGCGCGAGCGCTGGGGGAGGGGCGGGGCACCCTCCTCACTCGGATCCTTTGAGGAGCGGGATGGGTCGTCCGTGCTGCCGTCGGGGCAAAGTTCCGCAAAACGTTCGGAGGGTGCCCCGCCCCTCCCCCCGTGGGCGGAGCCCGTCTCGATCGACGAGATCAAGCGGCTGATCGGGGAGTGCCAGCGGCTGATGCCGGATGTGGGGGTGCAGATTCCGCCGAACCTCTCGGACTGGTGGCCGGAGTTGGTCGAGGCGGGGGCGACTGATCTGGGTGGGCTGTCGGCCAATGGAGATCACATCTCGCCCGAGGAGCCGTTCCCGAGTCCTCATCAGGTTCGTAAAGAGCTCGCTCCAAAGGGATACGCACTGACGGAGCGGCTTTGCGTCTATCCCCAGTACATGGATCCGGAGTGGATGGAGCAGGGGGTGCTCGATGTGGTCAAGTTGAAGTACTGGAGCTTCATTCCGCGGCGGGGGTCCGGGCGCAGGAGCGAAGAGGCGCTGGAAGCCGGGCTGAGCGAGCGGGCGATTGAGAAGGGACGCGAGGGGCTGGAGCTGAGCGAGGACGAGTTGACGGCGCTGTTTGTCGAGAACCGGCCGGAGGTGGTGGAGGAGATGCGGGTTGCGGCCGACGAGCTACGGGCGGAGCTGCACGGGGAGCGGGCGACGTTCGTGGTCAACAGGAACATCAACTTCACCAATATCTGCGTCGTCGGCTGCGCTTTCTGTGGGTTCGGGCAGGGGAAGCGGTCGCCGGATGCTTATGAGGTGTCCGAGGAGGACTTCGCCAGCCGGATCGAGGAGGCGGTCGAGTTCGGGGCGACGGAGCTCTGCATGCAGGGTGGAATCCATCCCGACCTGACCCTGGAGGAGTACGGCAAGTGGCTGCGCCTGGCCAAGCAGGTGGCGCCGCAGCTGCATCTGCACGCCTACTCGCCGATGGAGGTCCACTACATGTGCGAGCGTTCGGGCAAGCAGCCCGGCGAGGTTTTCGAGTACCTGCTCGAGTGCGGCCTCGGCTCGACGCCGGGGACCGCGGCCGAGGTGCTCGACGACGGCGTGCGGCAGCGGATCTCGCCCAACAAGCTGCCCGCCGACCGCTGGGTCGAGATCATCGAAGCCTCACACCGTGCGGGCCTGCGCTCGACCTCGACGGTGATGTTCGGCCACATCGAGGAGCCGCGCGAGCTGGCCCGCCACATGCGAGTGGTGCGCGCTCTGCAGGAGCGGACCGGCGGCATCACCGAGTTCGTCCCGCTCAGCTTCATCCCCTTCAACACGATGTTGGGCCGCACCCACGGGATCGAGGAGATCTCGATGGCCGACAACCTCAAGCACACCGCCGCCTTTCGCCTCGCCCTCGGGCGGACGATCCCCAACCTGCAGGCGAGCTGGGTGAAGATGGGCCTGGAGGGGGCGACCGAGTCGCTGCGCTGGGGGGTCAACGATCTCGGTGGCACTCTGATGGAGGAGAACATCTCGCGCATGGCGGGCTCCCAGCACGGAGTCAGGCTGGAGCCGGAGCAGCTGATCGAGGCGGCTCGCGCCGCCGGCCGCGAGCCGGCCCAGCGCACCACCCTCTACGAGATTATCGAGACCTACGGCGAGGTCGTACAGGCTTGAACCGGCCCCGATCGGGTAGCTGAAGTCGACAAGGACTACAGCCAGGAAAGGGACCAGATGAGCGACGAGATCCGCAACAAGGACGACGCCAAGGGCCGGGTCAAGGAGGCCGCGGGCAGCCTCACCGGCGACGACGAGCTCAAGCGCGAGGGCAAGGTCGACCAGGGCGCCGGCAAGGTCAAGGAGGGCGTCGAGAAGGTGTCTGACAAGGTCAAGGACGCCCTCGGCAGGGACCGGGACTAGCGGAAGAGATCCTCGTCGCGGGGGCGGCGCAGGGCCGCGGCGCCCGGGCCGTCCCCGCTCCCGACGTGGCGCTGGAGGCCGCGGACGATCGCGGCAGGTATGCCGCTGGACTTGTCGCGGACCAGGTCGGCGGCCGCGGCTGCCTCGTCGGCGATCGCGATCAGGGTGGCCTCCAGCTGGCGCCCACCGGCGTCCCGGCGCCCACGCCAGTCGTCCAGAGGAGCGAGGCCGGCGCAACCGATCGCTACCTCGGCTTGGCCCAGCCGCCAGGCACGGCCAAAACTGTCGGAGATCAGCACAGCGATTGCGGGAGAGTCGGGGGAGGGCTCGACGGAGCCTCCCCGCTGTTGCTCCGACGAGTCCTCCCCCGACTCTCCCCCCAATGCCGTAGCGATTTCCGCTCGGATCCGTCGTGCCGACGCGTCAGGATCCTCCGGCAGTAGGCAGACGGTGTCCTGTTCCGGCAGGTTGGAAGAGTCGATACCGGCGTTGGCGCAGACGAAGCCGTGCCGGGTCTCGACGATGAGGACGCCGCGCTCGGCGCGGAGTACCTCCTTGCTCTCCTCGAGGATCAGCTCGACCAGCGCCGGCTCTTTGCCCAGAACGGCTGCCAGCTTGCGGGCTTCGGCACCGGGCAGGACCGACGAGAGCTTGCGAACCTGTCCCTCCGCCTTGGAGACGATCTTCTGGGAGATGACGATGACGTCGCCGAGCTCGAGCTCGGTGCGGGCGGCAATCTCCTCCCCGACCTTCATCCCCTGCTCGAAATCCGGCAGCCCGGCGATCGGCAGGACCCGCAGGCCGTCCCCACTCATCCCGTGGTTCCTTTTTCACATACCTGGCGAATAAGGAACCGCGAACGGCGAAGCGAGCTCATATCCCCAGCGCCTTGGCGGTTCGCCTGGCGCCTCCGCTGCCGGCCTCCAGGGCGCGGGTCAGTGCGATCACGTCGGCCGGCGTGTCGAGGTCGAGCTGCAGCGAGGGGAGCTCCTCGATGCCGAAGGCGATGCCGGCCGCGCGGGCGGCGGCGACGTGGCGCGCGCGGCTGCCCTCTCCGAAGGCGGGGACGATCGCGTCCGGCGGGCTGAGGACGAGCGCGTTGGTGCCGCTGCCGTGGCGGTCGGGGACGATCCCGACGTAGCGCTCGGGGATGCCGGTCAGCAGCCGGTCCAGCTCGCGCGGGTCGAGCAGCGGGCAGTCGCCTGCGAGCAGGACGACGCGGCTGGCGCCCTCGGCTTCGGCTCGGGCGATCCCGGCGAGCGCTGCCTCGACGTGGCCGACGTCCTCGGGGTCCGGCACCACCTCGGCTCCAGCGCCGGCGGCCAGCTCCTGCGCCACCGGGTCACCGCTGACGACGACGATCCGCTCGATCGTGCGGGCCGCGCCGATCGCCTCGAGCACGTCGGCGACCATCGCCGCCGCCAGGGTCCGCCGCTGCTCGCCGTCGAGCCCGGCGGCGAGGCGCTGCTTGGCCGCGTGGAAGCGCTTGACGGGGAGGACGGCGGTCGACTTCAACTCGAGGCGAGGTTAGCGGCGGCGCGGGTTCAGGCCGCGAGGCCGTCGGCGTAGTCGAGCACTATCCGGGCCAGGCGGGCACGGCCGCCGGCGCCCTTCATCAGGGTCGCGGCGGCGAGGGTCGCGACCTCGACCGGCGGCGGGTCGGGGTCGCCCTCGTCGACGACCATGCCGTCGATCAGCCCCGCGTAGAGCGAGGCGACGCCGGCCGCCGTGGTCGGGCGGTTGAGCGCCCGCATGAAGCGGTCGGTCGGTCCCTTGACCACCTCGCCGGCGACGTAGGGGCTGACCGCGACGACCGGGGCGGGGGAGGCGGCGATCGCGTCGCGCATGCCGGGCACGGCGAGGATCGGGCCGATACTGATCACCGGGTTGGAGGGGCCGATCACGATCGCGTCGGCGCTGCGCAGCGCGTCCAGGACCTCGCGACTCGGCTCGGCGTGCTCGATTCCCTCCAGCTCGACGCCGACCACGTCGGGCTCGCCGCGGTCGACGATCAGGTACTCCTGCAGGTCGCGGCGGCCGGCCGCGGTGAGGACTTTGGTCCGCACCGGCGAGTCCGACATCGGCAGCACCCTCGCCTCGACGCCGAGGCCGCGGGCGATCTGCGCCTGTGCGTCGGTGGGGCGCCCGCCCTCCTCGACGAACTGGCGCCGGTAGAGGCAGGCGGCGAGGTCGCGGTCGGAGAGCCCGAACCAGCTGGGAGCACCGAGCCGTTGCAGGCGCTCGAAGACGGTGAAGGTGTCTTCGCGGATGCCCCAGCCGCGCTCCTCGTCGATCTCGCCGCTGAGCCAGTAGGTGACGAGGTCGGGGTCGGGGGAGACATGGACGCCGAGCGCCTCGATGTCGTCGCCGGTGTTGGCGATCACGCTCAGCTCGGAGCCGAGCTCCTCCTGCATCCCGGCGGCGAGCTTGGCGCCGCCGGTGCCGCCGGCGAGCAGGGCTACGCGCATGTGATGCCCGTGGCCGTCGACCGGAGGCGCCGCATGCGTGCCCTATGCCCAGTGGTCGGCGTCGGGCAAACCGGTGAGGCGGATGCCGGCGTGGGCCTTGTAGCGCGTGTTGACCGAGATCAGCATCGGCGTCAGCTGCTCGACGATGCGGGCCATCTCGAGCGCGCCGGCGTTGACCGGGCGCAGGCCGGGGATCAGCTCGATTAGCCGTGCCACCCGCGCCTTGTCAGCTTTGCGGTCACCGCAGACGAGCACGTCCTCGCCGAGCTCGGCGCCGGTGTCCGCCAGGGTCGGGGCGCCGACCGTGTGCAGGGCGGCGACGACGGTGACGCCGTCGGGCACCATCTCCTGCGCCTGCTGGGCGGCCGAGCCCTGCCAGACGCCGAGCGAGCGGGTCGCTTTGCCGCTGACCGCGGCCGCCAGCGGCACCGTGCAGTCGACCAGGATCTGGCCCGGGCGCAGCGCCTCGCGCAGGTTGTTGAGGTTCTCCGACTGGGCGCGGAAGGGGACGGTGAGGAAGACGATCTCGCCCCGCTGCGCCGCCTCGCCGTTCTCGAGCCCGGTCACGTCGGCGTCCGGAACCGCCGCCCGCACCTTCGCGGCAGCCTCCTCGGCCCGCTCGGCCGAGCGCGAGCCCAGCACGACCGGGACCCCGGCCTGGGCCCAGCGGGTCGCCAGGCCGGCGCCGAGGGCACCGGTGCCGCCGACGATCGGTATCGGTTCGGGCTCGGTCACGAGCGGGCCAGTCTATGCTCATCCCCGCATGAGGCTGGAGGGACGCAAAGCGTTGGTCACCGGCGGCGCCAGCGGCATCGGCGCCGCGATCGCCGCCCGCCTCGCCGCCGAGGGCGCCGAGGTCTGGGTCGGCGACATCGACACCGACGGCGCCACCAGGGTGGCCGGCGAGGTCAACGGCCACGCGATCGAGCTCGACGTCACCGACCTCGAGTCCGCCCAGGCCGCCGTCGCCGCGGCCGGGACGCTCGACGTCCTCGTCAACAACGCCGGCACCGACGAGTTCGGCTTCTTCACCTACACCACGCCGGAGCAGTGGCAGAAGGTGCTGGCGATCAACCTCGTCGGCGTCCTCAACTGCACCTACGCAGCATTACCCGGGATGCAGGGGGCGAAGTACGGCCGCATCGTCAGCATCTCCTCCGAGGCCGGGCGCGTCGGCTCCAAGGGCTCGGCCGTCTACTCGGCCGCGAAGGCCGGCATCGTCGGCTTCACCAAGGCGATCGCCCGCGAGAACGCCCGCTACGAGATCACCGCCAACGCGATCGCCCCGGGCCCGATCGAGACCCCGCTGCTGATGGGCGCCAAGGAGTTCGGCGAGATTGGCGAGAAGGTGATCGAGACGATGAAGTCCTCGACCCAGCTGGGTCGCCTCGGCCAGCCCGACGAGGTCGCCGCCGCGGCCGCCTTCCTCGCCTCCGACGACGCCACCTACGTCACGGGCGAGACCCTGGGCGTCAGTGGCGGCCTCGGCATGGTCTGACCCCAACCGCGGCCAGGGGGCGAATTTCAATCGAGTGCTGACTTAACCGCCCTGTGGCGAGGTTAAGTCAGCACTCGACCGCGAGGCCAGGCAGGGATGCTTGGAGTCTCGCGCGACGTCAGCACGATGTGATCACCCGTGAGCAGCTTCGCGCGCTCGGATTCGAGCGCGGAGCGATCGAGCACCGGCTCAAGATCGGGCGATTGCATCCGGTCAGGCGAGGGGTCTACGCGGTGGGCCGCCCGGCGCTGAGCCGCGAGGGACGCTGGATGGCCGCCGTTCTGGTTTGTGACGACAGTCGGCCAGGATGTGGCGCCGGCTCTGATGGAGGCGCATATCTCAGCCACGGCAGCGCCGCGGCGACCAAAGTCTGGGTCAACGGCTTCGAGGTCGACTTCCTCTGGCGGGATCGGTGTCTGGTTGTCGAGACCGACAGCCTGCGCCACCACCGCACTCCGGCCCAGCAGGTTCGCGACCGCCTGAGGGATCAGGCGCACGCCGCCGCCGGGTTCACACCTCTGCGTTTCACCCACGAGCAGGTGCGCTACGAGCCAGAACATGTGCGTGCCGTCCTGGGCGACGTCGCGCGGCGGCTTGGAGTCAACGAGAGGTGTCTTCCCTCCCCATAAGCTTCCTTCCAGATGGTCGAGCTGCCGAAAATTGCCCGCATTCGCGAGGTCGGTCCCCGCGACGGGTTCCAGAACGAGCCGGAGACGATCGACACGGCCGAGAAGGTGCGGCTGATCGACCTGCTCTCGGCGACCGGGGTGGGGCGGATGGAGATCACCTCCTTCGTGCGGCCGGACGTGATCCCGCAGCTGGCCGACGCCGCCGAGGTGCTGATGGCGGTCCAGCGGCGACCCGGGGTCTCCTTCTCGGTGCTGATCCCGAACGAGCGCGGGCTGGAGCGGGCGCTGGGGATGCGCGATCGCTTCGACGAGATCAGCGTCTTCCTCTCCGCTTCGGAGACCCATAACCGGCGCAACGTCAACCGCTCGGTCGAGGAGTCGCTGCGGGGCCTGGAGGCGACGCTGGCGAGCGCCGGTGAGGCCGGGCTGCGCCGCGAGGGCGTTATCGCCACCTCCTTCGGCTGTCCCTACGAGGGTCACGTGGCGTCGAAGCGCGTGTTCGAGATCGCCGAGCGCCTCGCCGCCGCCGGCTGTGAGGAGGTCGGCTTCGGCGACACCACCGGGATGGCCAACCCGCGCCAGGTCCACGAGTTCTTCGCCGCCGCCCGCGAGCGCCTGACCGGGGTCGAGCTGACCGCCCACTTCCACAACACCCGCGGCCAGGGGCTCGCCAACCTGCTGGCGGCGCTGGAGCAGGGGATCGAGTCCTTCGAGTCGAGCTTCGGCGAGCTCGGCGGCTGCCCGGTTCCGCCCGGATCGACCGGCAACGTCGGCAGCGAGGACGTGGTCTCGATGCTGCACGAGATGGGGATCGAGACCGGGATTGACCTGCCGCGTCTGATCGTGGCTTCGCGGGCCGCCCAGGAGGTCCTGGGCCGCCCCCTGGGAGCGCACGTCCTCCGTGCCGGGCCGGTCGACTGGCAGGAGAACGTGCCGCGCTAGACACTCCCGGGCGGCTTGCCGGGACGACCCGTCGGCTGGCATAGCAGCCAGTCCGATTAGGCTGCGGCCCGTGACCGACTTCGCCCAGGCACTCGAGGCCGCGCTCTCCGGTGGGCCGCAGCGCCACCACGAGAAGACGGCCGAGCAGGGCAAGCTGCCGGTCCGCGAGCGGGTCGAGCGGCTGGTCGACTCCGGCTCCTTTGCCGAGGAGGGGGCGCTGGCGAACTGGGAACAGGAGGGTCTAGGCGCCGACGGGGTCGTCACCGGCCTGGCCACGATCGACGGCCGCCGCATCGCCCTGATGGCCAACGACCCGACGGTCAAGGCCGGCTCCTGGGGGCCGAAGACGGTCGAGAAGATCCTCCGCATCCAGGAGCGGGCGCTGAGCCTGCGGGTGCCGCTGGTCTACCTGGTCGACTCGGCCGGAGCCCGCATCACCGACCAGGTGCAGATGTTCCCCGGCCGCCGCGGCGCCGGGCGGATCTTCCACAACGAGGTGCGGCTCTCCGGTCAGGTGCCGCAGATCTGCCTCCTGTTCGGTCCCAGCGCCGCCGGCGGCGCCTACATCCCCGCCTTCTGCGACGTCGTCGTCATGCGCGAGGGCAACGCCTCGATGTACCTGGGCTCGCCGCGGATGGCGGAGATGGTGATCGGCGAGAAGGTGACGCTGGAGGAGATGGGCGGGGCGAAGATGCACACCGGCGTCTCCGGCTGTGGCCACTTCCTGGTCAAGAGCGACGAGGAGGCGATCGACCTCGCCCAGCGCTACCTCTCCTACATGCCGGAGAGCTGGCGCCAGGAGCCCCCCGTGGCGCCTCCCACCGCCCCGGCCTCCGACGCAGCGATCGCCGCGATCGTTCCCGCCGACGAGAACCAGCCCTTCGACATGCGCGAGGTGCTCGACGTGCTGCTCGACGCCAACTCCTTCCTCGAGGTCCACAAGCGCTGGGCGAAAGAGCTGATCGTCGGCTACGGGCGGCTTGACGGGCGCGTCGTCGGCATCGTCGCCAACCAGCCGAAGCAGAAGGGCGGCGTGCTCTTCGTCGACTCGGCCGACAAGGCGGCGCGCTTCATCCAGACCTGCAACGCCTTCAACGTGCCGCTGCTCTTCCTCGCCGACGTGCCCGGCTTCATGATCGGCACCGCGGTCGAGCGGCACGGGATCATCCGCCACGGGGCAAAGATGATCAGCGCCGTCTCGGAAGCGACGGTGCCGAAGATCTCGGTGATCGTCCGCAAGGCCTACGGGGCAGGGCTCTACGCGATGGCGGGACCGGCCTTCGAGCCCGACTGCTGCATCGCTCTGCCCAGCGCCTCGATCGCGGTGATGGGCCCGCAGGCCGCCGTCAACGCCGTCTTCTACAACCAGATCCAGGCGATCGAGGACGAGACCGAGCGCGAGCGCTTCGTCGCCGCCAAGCGCGAGGAGTACGCCGCGGACATCGACATCCTCCACCTCGCCTCGGAGCTGGTCGTCGACGCCGTCGTCGAGCCCGAGGACCTGCGGGCCGACCTGATCCGCCGCTTCGCCAACGCCGCGGGCAAGGACCGCTCCTTCGCCGAGCGCCGCAACCCGATCACGCCCGCCTGAGCCTTCTTTAAGCCGCTCTCGCTACCGTTTCGCGGTGGCCAAGAGCGTCAAAGCCCCCGTTGCCGCCTGGCTCGCCTGCATCGTCGCGCTGGTCGTGCTGGCATTTCTGGTCAATGGAGTCGACTCGGCGCAGCGCCTCGACGCGCACGTCCTCGCCAGGATCGTCGTCCCCGAACGCTCCGCCACCGCGATCCTCGCCAACGCCATCGTCCACCTCGGCGGCCCGCTGCCGCTGTTGCTGATGCTGGCGCTGGCCTGCGCGTATGCCGTCTGGCGCCGGGCGCCGCTCGACGCCATCGCGGCGGTGACCGTGGTCGCCGGTGCCAACCTCACCACGCAGATCCTCAAGGTCATGCTGGCGCACCCTCGCTTCCAGCCGATCCTCGGTGAGAACCAGATCGGCGCGGTCGCCTTCCCCAGCGGTCACGCCACCGCGATCGCCTCGATCGCGATCGCCTTCACGATCGTCGCCCCGCCCGACCGGCGTCCGGCCGTCGCCGCGGCGGGAGCCGGCCTGGTAGCGGTCGTCTGCAGCGCCATCCTCACGCTCGAGTGGCATTTCCCCAGCGACGTTCTGGGCGGAATCCTCGTCGCCAGTGGCTGGGGATTCGCGGTCCTGGCGGCGCTGCGGCTCGCCGAAGGGGACGGCGAGCGAGTCGCCCACTAGTTCGGTCTATCGTTCCCCCGGCGCCGGAGTGGCGGAATTGGCATACGCGATCGACTCAAAATCGATTGCCCTTGCGGGCTTGAGGGTTCGAGTCCCTCCTCCGGCATCGAAGGCGAGAGCGTCGATGGCAGCCGCGCCTCAGGCGGGCTGTGGGGTGCCGTCGTCGGGCGCGGCGCCGGCACCGTAGTCCTCGCCCGAGCCGATCGGGCGCTCCTCCTCGACGTGCCACTCCTGGTTGAAGCCGTAGAGGGCGAAGGCGATGAGGATGATCTGCAGCACGCCGAGGATCACGACCAGCAGACCGACCAGCCAGGAGGAGAGCGCCGCTTCGTCGAAGCCGGCCTTGTCGCGGGCGAACCAGCTGTCGGCGCCGACCGCGCAGAAGATCGCGAGGATCATCGAGAGCGCGGCGGCGAGGGGGAGGATGCCGCGGCTCCAGCGGGCGACGAGGAAGGCGAAGAAGGCGTAGAGGATCGCGTAGATCGCGCAGACCAGCCCCATGCCGCTGCCGCCCTTCAGCAGCGGCCAGCCGCCGATCGTGATCACCGCCGCCAGCACCGCCGTCGCCAGCAGCAGCAGGACGATCACGAACTTGGTCGTAACCGACCCAGCTTTCTCCCGATTCGGCCGCCACAGTTCGTAGCCAGGCCTGACCTCTCCGACCGCCATGCCGTCGATCATAGAATCTGTCAGCGACGATGCGGCATTGGTCGCGCGTTAAGCCCCGATCCGGGGCGCCACGCGGGCGTGGCGGAATTTGGCAGACGCGCCAGGTTTAGGTCCTGGTGAGCTTCGGCTCGTGGGGGTTCAAGTCCCTCCGCCCGCACTGCCTGACCCGAGCGCCTGCCGCTCGTTACGATCCGGCTCCCTCTGGGGCAGTGGCCCAACTGGCTAAGGCACCGGTCTCCAAAACCGGCAATTCCAGGTTCGAGTCCTGGCTGCCCCGTTCGACCCTCTTGGCTGTTTCGACCTTAAGCAGGGGGTGCTCGCGATCGGCTTGGGACATACGCTGAGCCGATGAGATGGCGGCATGTCCCGATCGGGCTTGGCAGGGAGGTGCCTGCGACCTGGCTCGGGTTCCTCGCCGCCCTCGCTGCCGTCGTCGCGGGAACCCTGCTCGTCTATCCGCTCAAGTCGGTTGCGCCGGTCGTCTCGCTCGGTGTCGTCTATATCCCCGGCGTCCTGCTGATCTCGACTGTCTGGGGATTCCGGCTTGGAGTGCTCACGGCGCTGTTCAGCGCCGCCGCCTTCAATTGGTTCCACCTGCCGCCGGTGGGCGCACTCGACATCTCCGCTGACCACGATCTCGTCGCCCTCGCGGTGTTCGCGATCGTCGCTGCCGCGAGCGGGGCCCTGGCCGAGCTGGCCCGCGCTCGCGCTGCCGAGTCGGAGCGGCGGCGCGAAGAAGCGGCCCGGGCACTGGAGGAGGCGGCGGCACTGGCCCGCGAGCGCGACCAGATGCAGGCCGAGGCGATCGAGGCGGCGGCGCTGCGGCGCAGCGATGAGTTGAAGACGTCTCTTCTGCGCTCGGTCTCCCACGACCTGCGTACCCCGCTGACCTCGATCATCGCCGCCGGAGCGGCGCTCGACTCGCCCAGCGTCACGCTGGAGGAGCGCCACCAGCTCAGCGAGGCCGTGGTCGAGCAGGGACAGCGGCTCTCGCGCCTGGTCGAGAACCTGCTCGACGTATCCCGTCTGCAGACCGGCCATGCCGAGCCCAGGAGGGAGGCGGTCGATCTACCGGGGCTATTGGAGGCCGCTCGGGAGTCGATCGGCGGACGCGGAGAAGCGGTGAGGCTGGCTTTGGAGGCGGACCTGCCGCCGGTGCAAGCTGACCCAAGCCAGCTGGAGCGCGCCTTCGCGAACCTGCTCGACAACGCTGTCCTCCATGGGGGAGGTCAGCCGGTCTTAGTCCGCTCCCGCCTGGTCGGGCCGCGGATCGTCGTTCGCGTCGTCGATCGAGGCCCGGGTATCCCCGAGGCAGAGCGCGAGCGGATCTTCGAGCCCTTCTACCGGGCCGGAGGTGCAAGAACCGGCAGCGGCTCCGGCCTCGGCCTGGCCATCGCGCGGGGCTTCGTCGAGGCCAACGACGGCGAGATCGAGGTCGAGTCGTTGCAGGGTCAGGGCAGCAGCTTCGTCGTCAGCTTTCCCGCGCCAGGAGGGGAGGCGCGATGAAGGAGCCCCGCCGCATCCTCATCTGCGACGACGAGCCGCAGATCCTGCGGGCGCTGAAGGTGATCCTGCGCGACGCCGGCTACGAGGCGGTGACCGCGCGCACAGGGGAGGAGGCGCTGGACCGGGCCGCCGTGGCAGCGCCCGAAGCAGCGATCCTCGACCTGATGCTGCCCGACCTCGATGGGGTGGAGGTGACCCGGCAGCTTCGCGAGTGGACCCAGATGCCGATCGTCGTCCTCTCCGCGGTCGGCGAGGAGGACCGCAAGGTCGAAGCCCTAGCTGCCGGCGCCGACGATTACGTGACCAAGCCCTTCGGCCCGCGCGAGCTGGTCGCTCGCCTCGAAGCGGCGCTGCGGCGCGCCGTTCCCGACGACAGTGAGCCGGCGATCGTCGCCGAGGGGATCGAGATCGACTTGGCCGCCCGCAGCGTCCGTCGCGACGGCGAGGAGGTCCACCTAACGCCGACCGAGTTCGGGCTGCTGCGAGAGTTGGCCCGCAACCGTGGCAAGCTGATGACCCACCGTGCCCTCCTGGTCGAGGTCTGGGGCGTTGAGTACGAAGACGACTTCCAGATCCTGCGTGCGCATATCGCCAACCTGCGGCGCAAGATCGAGCCACCCGACGGTC
Source organism: uncultured Solirubrobacterales bacterium (assembly GCA_963717495.1). GTDB lineage: Bacteria > Actinomycetota > Thermoleophilia > Solirubrobacterales > 70-9 > VAYN01. The sequence continues at coordinate 480,018 of OY970339.1, forward strand.
TGAAGTACATCAAGACCGACTCCGGCGTCGGCTATCGCTTCGCCGTTTAGCACCTTCACAAAATCTGTATACGGGGAGCCCGGAACTTCATGCGGTCTTGATGGGGCCGGGCGCATGATCGATCCATGCTCCTCCTCGCAGATCTTTTCCCCGGTGGCGGCAGTCCCTTTGCCGACGCCTTCGCGATAGCGATCGCCCTCGTCCTCTTCGCCCTTCTCTACTGGGCGATTGACCTGATCGACCGGGTATGACCCTGACGCTCGCCACCCTAGGCGGCGCCGACCTCTTCGGCGTGGTCGTCGCGGCGCTGGTCTGCGTCTACCTGGTCTACGCGCTTCTGCGGGGAGAGAACCTCTGATGGCGCAGGGCTGGCTGCAGATCGTCGTCTTCACCGCCGTGGTGGTGGCGCTGATCAAGCCGGTCGGGATCTACATGGCGCGAGTTTTTTTCAACCAGCGGGTCTTCCTGGGCCCCGTCGTCGAGCCAATCGAGCGCCTTGCCTACAGGGTCCTGCGCGTGCGGCCCGACGACAGCCAGGACTGGAAGGCCTATGCCCGCAGCCTCGTCGTCTTCTCGCTCCTGTTCTGGATCGCGCTCTACCTGATCCTCCGCACCCAGGGCATCCACCCCTTCAATCCAGAGGGCTTCCACTCCGGCCCCTGGGACCTCAGCTTCAACACCACCTCCTCGTTCCTGACCAACACCAACTGGCAGTACTACGGCGGCGAAACGACGCTCTCCTACTTCTCGCAGATGGCCGGCCTGGCGGTGCAGAACTTCGTCTCCGCCGCGGTCGGGATCGCCGTCCTCGCGGCGCTGATCCGCGGCCTCGCCGCCCGCAGCGCCCAGGCGATCGGCAACTTCTGGCAGGACCTGGTCCGCATCCTCCTCTACGTGCTGGTGCCGATCTCGATCGTCGGCGCCCTCGTCCTCGTCTCCCAGGGCGTGGTCCAGAACCTCGGCGGCTCGACCGTGGTCCACACCCTCACCGGCGCCACCCAGACCCTCGGCCAAGGCCCCGTCGCCTCGCAGGAGGCGATCAAGCTGCTGGGGACCAATGGCGGCGGCTTCTTCAACGTCAACTCGGCCTTTCCGTTTGAGAACCCGAGCGGGCTCTCCAACTTCGTCGAGCTGCTGCTGATCCTGGTCATCCCCGCCGGCCTCACCTACACCTACGGGCGCACGGTCGGCAGCCAACGCCAAGGCTGGGCGATCTTCGCGGCGATGGCGGTGCTTTTCATCGCCGGCGTCGCCATCGTCTACGCGGCCGAGCAGCACGGCACGCCGGCCCAACACCTCGCCGGCCTGCATACCCACGCCTTTGACGGCTCAACCGGAGGCAACCTCGAGGGCAAGGAGCAGCGCTTCGGGATCGCCGACTCCTCGCTCTTCTCGGCGGTGACGACGGCGACCTCGACTGGCGCGGTGAACTCGGCCTTCGAGTCGCTGACCGGGTTGGGAGGGGCGGTGCCGTTCGCCAACCTGGCCTTCAGCGAGGTGATCTTCGGCGGCGTCGGCTCCGGCCTCTACTCAATGCTGCTCTACGTCATCCTCGCCGTCTTCATTGGCGGCTTGATGGTCGGCCGCACCCCCGAGTACCTAGGCAAGAAGATCGGCGCCCGGGAGATCAAGTTGGTCTCGCTCGGGGTCCTGGTGACGCCGTTGATGGCGCTGCTCTCCTCGGCACTTGCCTCGGCGACCGATCTCGGCAAACGCTCGATCTATGCCGGGATCAATCCACAGGGATTTTCCGAGACCCTCTACGCCTACCTCTCCCAGGCCAACAACAACGGTTCCGCCTTCGCCGGCTACACCGGCTTCATCCAACCCAACCCGCCGGGGAATGTCGGCGCCTACGGGATCACCTTTGCCGACCTGCTCGGCGGCCTCGTCCTGATCGGCTCCCGCTTCTTGCCGATCCTCTTCGTCCTCGCCCTAGCCGGGGCACTCGCCGGTAAGAAAGTCTCCCCGGCGGGCCTCGGCACGATGCGCACCGACAACCCGACCTTCGTTTTCCTCCTGGTCGGGATCGTGATCCTGGTCGGCGCCCTCACCTTCTTCCCGGCCCTGCTGCTCGGGCCGATCGTCCAGAGCCTGACCACGAGGTTGTTCTGATGCGCAGGGACCTCATATCCGGGCTGCTTGCCGTGATCGTGTTGACGCTCGTCCTCGGCGTCCTCTACCCGCTGGCGGTTACCGGCGTCGCCCAGGTTGTCTTCCCCGGCAAGGCCGACGGCTCGCTGGTCAAGGTCGACGGCGAAGTGGTGGGGTCGAGCCTGATCGGCCAGAAATTCACGGGTAAGGCTTACTTTCATTCGCGCCCCTCGGCGACCGAATACAGCGGCAACGTCACTTTCTTCGCCAACGTCGGCCCCAACAGCTCCGAAGGGCGCGAAGAAGTCCGCGAAGCCCTCGCCGCCTACGTCGCTCTGGAGAAGCCCTATGACCGCTCGCTGGCCAAGGATCGAGTCCCGGTCGACGCGGTCACCAACTCGGCTTCCGGAGTCGACCCCCACATCTCCGAGGCCAACGCGCGGATTCAGGCGCGCCGCATCGCGGCGGTCCGCCGGCTGGCGCCGGCGCGGGTCGAAGACCTGATCTCCGACCACACCGACGGGCGCTTCCTCGGCCTGCTCGGTGAGCCCGGCGTCAACGTCCTTCAGCTCAACATCGCCCTCGACAAGGAGGCGCCGCTCAAATGACCTCCGAGACCCAGGCCCGCTCCCTCTTCGACCCGGCGATCCTGCAGCCGGCGCTGTGGGAGTCGGTGCGAAAGCTCGACCCGCGTGTGCAGGTCCGCAACCCGGTCATGTTCGTGGTCGAGGTCGGCGCCCTGATCACCACGGCCGGCTGGCTGATCCAGCTCTTCGGCGGCGGCCCGCTCGGCGGCGGCAACGAGCCTTCCTGGTTCACCTTCAGCGTCACCGTCTGGCTCTGGCTCACCGTCGTCTTCGCCAATCTGGCCGAGGCGCTGGCGGAGGGGCGCGGCCGTGCTCAGGCGGCGAGCCTGCGGGCGATGCGGACCGAGACCACCGCGCGGCTGCGTGACGGCGGGGAGAAATCGGCCGTGGAGCTGACCCGCGGTGACGTCGTCGTGGTCGAGGCGGGTGAGGCGATCCCCGGCGACGGCACCGTGATCGAGGGCATCGCCTCGGTCGACGAGTCGGCGATCACCGGCGAGTCGGCGCCGGTGATCCGCGAGGCCGGCGGTGACCGCAGCGCCGTCACCGGCGGTACCAAGGTCCTCTCCGACCGCATCGTCGTCGAGATCACCCAGGAGCCGGGGAAGTCCTTCCTCGACCGCATGATCGCCCTGGTCGAGGGGGCGTCGCGGCGCAAGACGCCGAACGAGATCGCCCTCGGCATCCTGCTCTCGGCGCTGTCCCTGGTCTTCGTGGTCGTCGTCGTCTCGCTGCGGCCCTTCGCGCTCTTCGCCGGCACCGAACTCTCGGAGACGACCCTCATCGCCCTATTGGTGGCGCTGATCCCGACCACGATCGGCGCCCTGCTCTCGGCGATCGGGATCGCCGGCATGGACCGGCTCGTGCGCCGCAACGTGCTGGCGCTCTCGGGCCGGGCCGTCGAGGCCTCCGGCGACTGCGATGTGCTGCTGCTCGACAAGACCGGAACGATTACGCTCGGCAACCGCGAGGCGACCGAGTTCGTGCCGATGCCTGGCGTCACCGAGGCGGAGCTGGCCGAGGCGGCGCAGATGTCCTCCCTCGCCGACGAGACCCCCGAGGGGCGCTCGATCGTCGTCCTCGCCAAGGGCTTCGGGGTGCGCGAGCACGACTTCGCCGGCCACGAGCCGACCTTCATCCCCTTCACGGCCCAGACGCGGATGAGCGGCGTCGACTACAACGGCACCCGCCTGCGCAAGGGCGCGGGCGACTCGATCGAAGCCTGGGTTGCCGAGGAGGGCGGCCGGGCTCCCACCGAGCTGAAAGCAGCGCTGGACCGGATCGGCCGCGAGGGCGGCACGCCGTTGGCCGTCGCCCGCAACGAGCGGATGCTCGGCGTGATCTACCTCAAGGACGTGGTCAAGGAGGGAATGCGCGCCCGCTTCGACCAGCTGCGGGCGATGGGCATCCGCACGATCATGGTCACCGGCGACAACAAGCTGACGGCGGCGAAGATCGCCGAGGAGGCCGGCGTCGACGACTTCCTCGCCGAAGCGACCCCGGAGCGCAAGCTGGAGCTGATCAAGGAGCAGCAGGCCGACGGCCGCCTGATCGCGATGACCGGCGACGGCACCAACGATGCGCCCGCCCTCGCGCAGGCCGATGTCGGCGTCGCCATGAACACCGGCACCCAGGCCGCCCGCGAGGCCGGCAACATGGTCGACCTCGACTCCAATCCGACGAAGCTGATCGAGATCGTCGAGGTCGGCAAGCAGCTGCTGATCACCCGCGGCGCCCTCACCACCTTCTCGATTGCCAACGACGTCGCCAAGTACTTCGCGATCCTGCCGGCGATGTTTGCCGCCACCTACGCGCTCGGCAGTGGCAGCGGGCCGCTCGACGCCCTCAACGTGATGTCTTTGGGCACGCCGGAATCGGCGATCCTCTCAGCAGTGATCTTCAACGCCCTGATCATCCCGTTGCTGATCCCGCTCTCCCTGCGCGGCGTCCGCTACCGGCCGATCGGTGCCACCGGCCTCCTGCGCCGCAACATGCTGATCTACGGGCTGGGTGGTCTGCTCGTCCCCTTCATCGGGATCAAGGCGATCGACCTGGTCGTCCACAACCTGCTGGGAGCCTGAGCCGGAGGGCCGATGGCAGCCGGCCGCTACAAGATCTTCCTGGGGATGGCAGCCGGGGTCGGCAAGACCTACCGGATGCTCCGCGAGGGTCACGCCGAGGCTGCCGCCGGACGCGACGTGGTAATCGGCTATCTCGAGCCGCATGACCGAGAGGAGACCAGCGAGCAGGCGCGTGGGCTGGAGGCGCTGCCGCGACGCCGGGTTTCGGTGCGTGATGTGGCGGTGGAAGAGATGGACCTGCCGGCGCTGCTCGCTCGCGATCCCGACCTGGCGCTGATCGACGAGCTCGCCCACACCAACGCTGCGGGCCTCACCCACGAGAAGCGCTACGAAGACATCGCCGACGTGCTCGCGGCCGGAATCGACGTCTTCTCCACGGTCAACGTCCAGCATCTGGAGTCCCTCAACGACCAGGTTGCCGAGCTGACCGGGGTGCGGGTGCGAGAGACCGTGCCAGATTCGGTGCTCGGCTCCGCCGACGAGGTTTTTCTCATCGACCTCACCCCCGAGGCGCTGATCGCCCGACTGCGCGCGGGGAAGATCTACCCGGGCGAGAACATCGACGCCGCCCTCAACAACTTCTTCCGGATTGAGAACCTCGCCGCTCTGCGCGAGGTCAGCCTGCGCCAGGTCGCCGAGGACGTCGAGTCCAAGCGCCTCGTTCACGGTGAGGTCGAACCGCTCGGCACTCGCGGGGAGGAGCGGGTATTGGCCGACACCCGCAAGGCGGTCGGCGAGCGCCTGCTTGCTCTGGTCCGGCCCCAGCCCAGCTCCCAGCGCCTGGTCCGCCGCGCCTGGCGCTCGGCGCAGCGGCTCGGAACCGACCTCGACTTGCTCTGGGTGAAGCAACCGGGCAAGCCGATCGAGGGCGAGCAGGAGCGCCAGGTCACGGCCCTGCGCCAGCTCGCCTCAGTGCTCGGCGCGACCCTGCTGATCGAGGAGCACGACGACGTGGTGGCGGCGGTGGCGCGGGTCGTCCGCGAGCGTGGCTCCACCTACATCATGGTCGGCGAGGCCGATCCGCCCCGCGGCTTCGCCCGCCTGCGCGAGCCGCTGCCGCAGCGACTGATGCGCGCGACCCCGCCCGGAGTCGACGTGCGGATCGTCGCCCATCGCGGCCTCAAGGATGGCGAGAGATGATCGACCACGCGCTCGTCGCCATCGCGCTGATCGGCGGGCTTGGCGGTGGCTATCTGCTCGCTCGATCTCGCTTACGTGGACGTCGTTCCGAGCGCCCCGACGCGGTCCACCACATCCTCCTGCCCTTCACCGGCACCGCGATCTCCCGCCGCGCCGTGGACGCGGCGCTGCGCCTGGCCCGAGCTGAGGAAGCGGTGTTGATGCCCGCCTACCTTGCAATCGTGCCGAAGCGACTTCCTCTCGACTGCTCGATCCCGGCCGAGGCGGCGAAGGCGATGCCGATGCTGGAGGCGATCGAACAGCGAGCGGCCGCACAGAACGTGCAGGTCGATTCGCGCATTGCACGAGGGCGGTCCTACCGCCACGCTCTCGATCAGCTTCTAGAGGGAGAGCGTTTCGATCGCGTTGTGGTGCCGGCCGGCGCGGGGGCCGGGCCCTGGTTCTCGGGCGAGGACTACGTATGGCTTCTCGAGGAGGCAAATGCGGAGGTCCTGATCCTCGGTCCTGGTCCCGAGGACCGAGCGTTGGCGATACTGCGCGCATGATCGTCAAGTGCTCCGCGTATGAAGAAGGGCTTCGCTGTGGCGACGATCTCGCCCTCGACGCGGCCGGCGTCGCCGCGAAAGGTGAGGGGGCCTTCGTCTGGCTGGGGGTGCTCGAACCGTCGGCCGAGGAGTTCGAGTCGATCGCCCGCGAGTTCGACCTGCACGAGCTTGCGGTGGAGGACGCGATCAAGGCCCACCAGCGGCCCAAGGTCGAGCTCTACGGCGACACCCTTTTCGTCGTCGTCAAGACCGCTCGCTACGTCGACTCCGAGGAGGTGATCGAGGTCGGGGAGCTGATGCTCTTCGTCAACCCTCGCTTCATCATCACCGTGCGCCACGGCGAGGGCGACCTGAGCGCGGTCAGGGAGAGGATCGAGCGCCGGCCCGAGCTGCTCCGCCACGGACCTGGCATGGCCCTCTACGCGATCCTCGACCATGTCGTCGACGGCTACGAGATCGCCGCCCAGGGCGTCGACGTCGACATCCAGGAGGTCGAGCGCCAGGTCTTCTCCGACGACGGCACTAACCCCGCCGAGCGGATCTACAAGCTCGAGCGCGAGGTGCTCGACTTCAACGCAGCGGTCGCACCGCTGTCGGACGCAGTCGACGAGATCGCCCGCGGCCACTTCGAGGTCGTCCCCGACGATCTGCGCGAGTACTTCCGCGACGTCCACGACCACCTGCGGCGGGCCGGCGGCCGGATCGCCGGCTTCCGCGAGCTGCTGGGGAGTGCGCTCCACGCCAACCTCACCCAGGTCTCGGTGCGCCAGAACGAAGACATGCGCAAGATCTCGGCCTGGGTCGCGATCCTCGCCGTGCCGACGATGATCGCCGGCATCTACGGGATGAACTTCGACGAGATGCCAGAGCTGCACTGGCGCTTCGGATATCCGTTCGTCCTGGTCCTGATCCTCGTCGTCTGCCTGCTGCTCTACCGGCGCTTCAAGCGCGTCGGCTGGCTGTAGGGCCCGAGTCCTGCCCCGCTCAGTCCCAGGCTTCGTCGATGAAGGCGGCCAGCTCGTCGTCCAGCCGCCGCGGCGAGACGCGCCACTCGAGCAGCGAGTTGGCCTCGACCAGGCGCGCGTTGGGGAGCTCTTCGGCGAGCATGCCGGAGTCGCTGAAGGGGTGGAGGGGGTCGCGCGGGTGGCCGACGATCAGGGCGGGCTGGGAGATCGTCCGGCGCTGCTCGCGGTGCGGCGCGGTCTCGCCGAGCAGCAGGCCCTCCAGTACGGCGAGCGAGGGGCCGGGGCGCTGGCGGACCCAGTCGAGACCGATGTCGACCAGGTAATTGCTGCGGGGGACAGCCGAGGTGAGGTGGGAGACGACCTCGAACAGCGGTCGGCCGAGGCGCAGGCCCAGCATCACCGGGGTGAAGGTGCCGGCTACGGCGGAGAGCGCGTTGTCCAGCACCGGCATCTCCAGGAACAGGCCCCGCGTCCGCTCGGGGTCGCGGGTGGCCAGCTCGAGGGCGACGTTGGCGCCGAGCGAGGTGCCGCCGACGATCGCGGAGTCGAGCTCGAGGTGATCGAGCAGGGCGACGACTTGACGGGCGAAGAGCGGCATCGAGTAGAGGCGCAGGTCCTCGGGGCGGTCGGAGCGGCCGTGGCCGAGCAGGTCGACGCAGATCGCCCGGTTGCCGCGCTTGGCCAGCGCTGGGCCCAGCCGGTCGAACATGCGGCGGTTCATCAGCAGCCCGTGGACGAGGACGATCGTGCGCTCGCCGCTGCCGTAGCTGTCGTACTCGATCCGGTGGCCCTCGTAGGTCAGCTCGCCCATGGCGAGGCAGCCTAGCCGGGTGCGCTCAGCGACCGGTCGGCTGCAGCGCGATGAGGACGTAGTAGCCGACCAGGTAGAGCCGTCTGCCGTCGGAGACGACGGGCGTGTAGCCGGCCTGCTTCAACTCGAAGACCTTCCTGTGGGTGATGACGTCGAGCCCGGTCGTCCGCCCGGTCTTGAAGCTGGAGGTATAGGCGGTGCGGCCGATCACGGTCGCCGTGCCGGGCACGGGGCCGCCGACGTCGTAGCTCCACTCGACCTTGCCGGTGCCGGCGTCGAGCGCGTAGAAGCGGCCGTTTTCGGCACCGATGTAGACGGTCGCCGGGGTGCCGGGGACCTGGGCCAGGGTGGGGGAGCCGTAGACCGGTCCGCCGGTGTCGAAGGACCAGGCGACCTTGCCGGTCCTTTCGTCGAGGGCGAAGACGGTGCCGTCGTCGCGGGCGGCATAGACGTGGCCGAAGCCGACCGCGGGGGAGGAGAAGAAGCCGCCCCTGCCGTACGGGGGCGCCTTGCTGGTGTTGGTTCGCCAGATCACCTGACCCGTGTCCGCGTTCAACCCGTACATCGAGCTCTCGTAGTCGGCGACGTAGAGGCGGCCGTCGTGGAAGCTGGGGCTGGCTTTGATCGCGGCCGGCAGGTCGGTGCGCCAGCGCGGCGCGCCGTCGGTGGCGCGGAGGGCGACGAGGCCGCTGCTGTCGGTGCCGAGGAAGATCGTCTCCGCGGCGGCCATCGGCGAGGATTCGAGGTGCCCCGGCAGCTTGCGGCGCCAGACGGTGTGCCCGTCGGCAGCGTCGCCGGCCACCACTTCGCCGCCGAGGAAGGCGCCGTAGATGCGCCCCTCGTAATAGACCGGCGCGGTGACGAAGTTGGGCACCCCCTTGTCGCTCGGCCGGTTCTCCACCTCCCAGAGCACCTTGCGATCCCGCAGCCGCACGGCCTTGGCGTTGCCGTACTTGTTGATCACGTAGGCGACGCCGCCGTGGATCGCCGGCGGGAACTCGATCAGCGCGTGCGTATTGATCTGCCAGTCCCGCTTCAGCGGCGGATCCAGCAGCCCTGCCTTCGCCGGCAGATAGTGAGTCCGCTCCGGCACCCGCCCGAAGAACGGCCAGTCGACCAGCCCGGCGTTGCCGGAGCCGACCGTGACGTCCTCGCCTTCGGTCGCGTCGCCCGAGCCACCGCAGCCGGCGAGGGCGAGGGCAGCCAGGACCAGCGCCAGGCAGGCGGAACCTCGTCGGCTTGAGCTCAGGGACATCGAGAGGAGGTATCGGCATCCGCGCCCGAACCCGCAGCCGTACCGGACGACGATTCGATCGACGAAAGCGGCGGACGGGAATTGAACCCGCATCATCGCCTTGGAAGGGCGAGGCTCTACCGTTGAGCTACCACCGCGCGAGCGAAGCCACCCCGACGAGCGGTGCGGCGTCGATGACAGTTTGCACAAACGACCTCGCACTTTGCAATCTCGTCGAGGACGCACTGCCAGTTGCGATCTCGGATGCCCTTGGAGATATTGAATTTCTTGTCCCTGAGATGGTCGAACTCGAGGACGACCGGATCTGTCTCGCCGCAATCGGCACAGGGATGCTCACGTAGATACGCGACGAGGTAAGCGATGCGCTCGGCGGCAACGGCCCTCTTCCTCACCTGGGCCTGATCGATGTATCGCCGGCGATGAGCCTTGTAGTGCTCCTGCTTGTATGCGGCTCGGCATGGGCGGCAGTAGTTGTCGCGCTGCCCGCGCGCTTTCCGGCGCCAGGCAAATTCCTCAAGCGACTTCTCCTCTTGACAGCGCCCGCATCTCCGCATGAGGATCCAGCCTAGCCAGGCGAACGGACGTTCGTCTCGCTGTTTTGTCTGCGGCTCAAACCTCGTTCCTGCCTGCCGTGAGGCCCCCGGGCGGCCGATAAGGCAAAATGCAGAACCCCACGGGGAGTGGCGCAGTCTGGTAGCGCACTCGGCTGGGGGCCGAGCGGTCGCAGGTTCAAATCCTGTCTCCCCGATCTCAGACAATAAGTTCCGATACGTTTGCCATCCTCCTGGAGATGGCAGATCGTGAACAGGAGACCTCGCTTGAGTTGATCGCGGCGCCTGCGATTGAGAAGCGGATCTTTGTTGTCCGCGAGCGCCAGGTCATGCTCGACGAAGACCTCGCCGACCTCTACGGCGTCGAAACCAAGCGCTTGATCCAGCAGGTCAAACGCAATCTGAAACGCTTCCCCGGGGACTTCATGTTTCAGCTGACCGAAGCTGAGGCGGAGGCTTTGAGGTCACAAATTGCAACCTCAAACGAGGGTCGGGGCGGTCGCCGCTACGTGCCCTACGTCTTTACGGAGCAAGGCGTTGCGATGCTGTCGGGCGTGCTGCGCAGCGACCGAGCGATCACCGTGAACATCGAGATCATGCGGGCATTCGTCGAGTTGCGCCGGGTCGCTGGCTCCTTTCGGGAGTTGCAGAAGCGGCTCGACCAGATGGAACTGGACATCGGTGCGCGGCTCAGCGAGCACGACGAGCAGCTTCGCCAGATCTTCGAGGCGCTGCGGCAGTTGATCGCGCCGCCGCCCCGGGCGAAGCGCCCGGTGGGTTCAGGGTTCGCCAAGGAGACGCCGACTAGACCTCAGGCGCCATCGCCGAACCAGCGCGTGAGCCTCTCCTCGCTCATCGCCTGCGACGGTCGCACCTGGCGGCTGAAGGAATCGCGCAGGTCCTGGCCGGCCTCGGCCTCGGCTGCCCAGCCCTTGAAGACGGCTTCTGAGCTGTCACTGGGGAACCGGCCCCAGGCGTAGGACCAGTCGAAATGCTCGGAGGCGCGTTGGTCTCGCCAGGCCTCATAGCCCTCCAGCAGCGGGTCGCTGCCGCGGATGCCCTCGGCTATGTAGTGGGCCTGCTCGACCGCATCCGCGATTCCCTGGGCGGTGCCGGGATGCTTGAAGTGGCAGGCGTCGCCGACGAGGGCCCAGCCGGGGCCGCTCGGGGTGCGGAAGTAGCCGCGCATGAGCGACTCCGGTGCGACGATCAGGTCGCTGACCATCTCGGCTCGCTCGAGCGCATCCGGCTCGACCGTTTCCGGGAACCGTCGCAGCAGCGCGAGGTACCGCTCGAGTCGCTGCTGGTTCGACCCGCGGGTGAAACCCGCGTCCCCCCAGGCAACCAGCAGATGCACACCGTCCTCGCCCGCCCAGCGGCTGAGGATCTCGTCCCGGCGGATATTGGAGGTCGCAAAGCCGTCGTTGGACAGTCCGTTCCAGTAGGCCATCAGATACGACACCTCTCCGGCCAGGGTGCGGGTTTTCTCGAGGCCGAGCCGACCGGCCACCGTCGACCCCCGTCCGTCGGCGCCGAAGACCCACCTGGCCCGTATCTGCTCGCCGCTCTGGAGGACGACTCCGGTAACGGGGTCGTCCTCGGTCCCGCCGCCGATCAGATCGACGACCCGCTCCCCGAAGCGCCCCTCGACGCCGGCCGCGAGCGCCGTATCGACCATCGCCTTATCCAGTGCCGAGCGCCGCGGGGCGGCCGCCCTGTCGAATCCTTCGACCGGCGTGAAGTAGCCGGCGATGTCGTGGCCGAGGGCGACGATTCGGAAGCCGAGCAGCGGGACCTCGTGCGCGTCTCGCAGAGTCTCGAGAATGCCGAGCTGCTGAAGGCGCGCGAGCGTGTTCGGGAAGATCAGGTGCGTCGACACCGTTTCGCTCGGAAACCTGTCGCGGTCGACCACCATCACGTCCAGGCCGGAGCGGGCCAGAGCGAGCGCCAAGGTCGACCCCGCACAGCGGGCGCCGACGATCAAGGCGTCCAGTTCCTTCACCGGGGAAAAGCCTACCTGCGAGATCGACGCTTGCCTGGCGCTCGCCGCTCCGCGAAGGAGGAGCTAGCCTGTGCGCAATGACTCAATCGCGAGGGTCAGCCCCGGCCGCGCCGGGCAACGAGGAGGCGGTAAGGGCCTGGGACACCGTGCTCTACGAGCGCTGGAAGATGAATCGCGAGGTGTTCGTCGGCGCCCTGGACGAGGTGACCGGGGAGCTGTTCGACCGTTTTCCGCCACCGCGGGGCGGGAGCTGCATCGACATCGGCTGCGGCTTCGGCGAGACGACGCGGCAACTGGCTGGGCTCGTCGGCCCCGAGGGCTTCGCGCTCGGCACCGACTCCTCCCCTCGCTTCATCGAGGACGCCCGTCGGGAGGCGCTCGAAGCGGGCGCAGGGAACGTCGAGTTCGAAACCGTCGACGCGCAGGCGGCCGAGTGGCATCGCGCCTACGACTACGCCTTCTCACGGATGGGGACGCAGTTCTTCGCCGCTCCCGTTCCCGCGATGCGCGCGATTCGGGGAGCCTTGAAACCCGGCGCCGGGCTGCGCAAGATCTGCTGGCGGCGCAAGGCCGACAGCCCTTTCTGGGCGGAGACCGAGCAGGTGGTCGAACGCTTCCTCGCGCGCCCGGACGAGTACGACGCCGACACCTGCGGCCCTGGACCTTTCTCGCTCGGAAATCCCGAAACTCTGCGGGGCATTCTCGAGGCCGCCGGGTTTGCGGACGTCGAGCTGCACCAGCGCGACTTCGACTACTTCATGGGCAGGGACATGGACGAAGCGGTCGACTCCCTGCTCGCGATCGGCCCCGGAGCGGAGCTGATCCGCCTCAACGGCGAGCACGGCGAGAGCCGTCGTGCGGAGATAGCCGATGCCCTCGCCGACCACTACGCCGCCTGGCAGCGAGCCGATGGATCGATAGTCGGCCGCGGGTCCGTGTGGCTGGTGGCGGCGACGAATCCCGGCTAGACGTGCTCGCCCTTCGGCCCCGTCCGGGCTGGGACCGCTTGCCCGATTGGCTGCGCCGGCTGACCGATCTCGGCGGCCTGCCGACCGACAGCGAAGAGCTTCGGCTTCGCAAGTCGGTGCTGGTGCTGTCGTCGAGCCTGATGGCCACCCTCGCCTGCATCTGGGTGGGGACCTACGCGGTGCTCGGGCTCTGGCTCTCGGCCGCGATCCCGTTCGTCTACCAGCTCGCCTCGGTTGCGAGCATCTACACCTTCGCGCGCACGCACCGCTTTCACCTGTTCCGGGTGAGCCAGCTGCTGATGAGCCTGCTGCTGCCCTTCGCCCTGCAGTGGAGCCTGGGGGGATTCGCCGCCTCCTCGGCGGTAGCGCTCTGGGCCTTCGCCTGTCCCGTCGGCGCCCTGCTGTTCGTCGGCACCCGCCAGGCGGTGCCCTGGTTCCTCGCCTTCGCCGCGCTGGTGGTGCTCTCCGGCCTGATTGATCCCGCCCTGGCGGATGGCGCGCCCGCGATCCCCGCGGGCGTCGCCGTCTCGTTCTTCGTGCTGAACGTCCTCGGCGTCCTCGCCACCGTCTACGTGCTGCTCCAGTACTTCGTCCGGGCTCGCGAGCGCGCACTGGCCGAACTCGAGGTCGAGCGGGCCAAATCCGAGCGCCTGCTGCTGAACGTCCTGCCGGCTTCGGTGGCGAGCCGGCTGAAGGAGTCCGACGAGGTGATCGCCGACGGCTTCGACGCGGCGACGGTTCTATTCGCGGACATCGTCGGCTTCACCCCGCTCGCGCAGGAGCGGGCGCCGGCGGAGGTCGTCGTCCTGCTCGACCGGGTGTTCGCCGGCTGGGACGGCCTCGCCGCCCGCTACGGCGTGGAGAAGATCAAGACGATCGGGGATGCCTACATGGTGGCCGCCGGCCTGCCCAACCCGCGCGAGGACCACGTTGAGGCGATCGCCGACATGGCGCTGGAGATGGGGGGCGAGGTCGAGCGCTGCGCGGGGGAGAGCGGCCTGCCGCTCGAGGTCCGGATCGGCATCGACACCGGCCCCGTGGTCGCCGGCGTGATCGGCCGCGCCAAGTTCTCCTACGACCTCTGGGGCGACACCGTGAACACGGCGAGCCGGATGGAGTCCCATGGCGTTCCCGGCGCGATCCAGGTCACCGAGCGCGCTCGCGAACGGCTTCGCGAGCGCTACGAGCTGCGCCGGCGAGGGACGATCGAGGTAAAGGGGAAGGGATCGATGACGACCTATCTGCTGCTTGGCAGGCGTGGCTGAACGGCTCGAGAAGAGATCATCGGCCTTGTGCGACCAGATCCAGCTCGCGCAGGTACTGGTGGACGAAGGCGATCGACATGCTGCCTTCGCCGACCGCGGCGGCCACTCGCTTGACCGGGGCGAAGCGGACGTCGCCGCAGGCGAAGATGCCGGGCACGCTCGTCTCCAGCAGGAACGGGTCGCGGTCGAGGCTCCAGTCGGAGGTGGCGCGCATGTCGGGGCCGGTCAGCACGTAGCCGCGGCGGTCGAGGGCGATCTCGGGGGGCAGCCACTCGGTCTCGGCGTCGGCGCCGATGAAGATGAAGAGGCCGGAGGAGCCGACACGGTTCGTCTGCCCGGAGGCGATCTCCCTTAGGTCGATCTCGGCCAGCGATCCGTCGCCGTGGACGGCCGCCACTTCGACGCCGAAGGCCACCTCGATGTTGGCCCGGGTCGTGAGCTGGTCGATGAGGTAGCGGGACATGCTCTTCTCGAGCCGGTCGCCCCGGCAGAGGATGGTGACGCTGCGGGCGTGGGTGGCGAAGAAGAGCGCCGCCTGCCCGGCCGAGTTGCCGGCGCCGATTACGTGGACGTCGAGCCCGTAGGTGTTCGGCGCTTCGCTGCGGGCGGCGCCATAGGAGATGCCCTTGCCGACGAGGCGGTCGAATCCCTCGATCGCGAGCTGGCGCCAGGTGACCCCGCAGGCAACGATGATCGTGCGGGCGCGCAGCACGTCGCCGCCGTCGAGGTGAAGCTCGCGGCTCGCCGCGTCGATCCTGGTGATCGAGCGGGTGACGAGGATCTCGGCGCCGAGCCGGCGCGCCTGCTGCAGGGCGCGGCTGGCCAGCTCGTCGCCGGAGACGCCCGAGGGGAAGCCTAGGTAGTTCTCGATCCGGGAAGAGGTCCCAGCCTGGCCGCCGGGGGCCTCGCGCTCGATGACGATCGTCTGCAGTCCCTCCGAGGCTCCGTAGACGGCTGCCGCGAGACCGGCGGGGCCGGCGCCGACGATGACCGTGTCGTAGATCGCGGCGCTCGGCTCGGTATTCACTCCCAGCAACTCCGCGACGCGCCGGAGGCTGGGCCGCACCGCGGTCTTGCCGTCGACGACGCGGACCGTCGGCCAGTCGTCGGGATCCGGCAGCGGGCCTTCCCACAGCGCCGCATCGTCCGGCGTCTCGCCGGTGATCCAGCGGAAGGTGATCTGGTTGCGGTCGAGGAAGCGGCGCAGCTCGGCGCAGGCGGGGTCCCAGCGGTGGCCGACCACGATCGCGCGCGGCGGCGGCGGATCGGCGGCGAGCCCCTGGAGACCCTGCGAGCCGCCCATCCGGTTCGCCGCGAGCCGCCCGATCTCCCGGCCGACGGCGGGGGCGACAGCCGCCAGAGAGTGGTAAGCGTGTGGGTCGATCCGCATCGCCCGGGTCGGCTCGGCGGCGCGAAATCCCACCGGGAAGACGGTTCCAAGAACGATCGGCACCTCCCCGAAGACGTCGCCGACGATTCGCTCGCCGACCACCCGCTCGATACCGTCGGTCGTCTTCACGGCCTCGATGCGCCCGTCGAGAACCGCGAAGATCGCCTGCGCGTCGCCCTCCTGAGCCGCGAACTCGCCGCCAGCAAGCCTGAGGTCGGCCGCCGCGCGCGAGAGCTGCTCCCGTTCGGCCGGACCGAGCGATGAGAACACCGCGACCTCGCCGATCTCCTCCGGGGTAATCACGGCCCGAGCCTACTGCGCGAAGCCGGTCTCGCTGGCGACGAATCGCCGCCGGAGCGGTATTTTTTCGTGGTTGTGTCAGACCCCGTCCTTCTCGCCATCGACGAAGACGAGCGTTCGCTGCGCGACGTCGAACGGGAGCTGGTCGACCGTTACGCGCGGAGCTACCGCGTCGTCTGCGTGGCTTCGGCGGCGGAGGCGATGGCGGAGCTCGAGGCGCTTGCGGCCGCGGAGGAAGACGTTGCCCTCGTTCTCGCCGCGCCGGACCTCGGGGAGACGACCGGAAGCGAGCTGCTGGGCAAGGTGCGCGACCTCCACGCGCATGCCCAGCGCGGGCTGGTGATCGACTGGGGCAGCTGGGGCGACGGCCAGACCGCCGAGAAGATCTTCCAGGCGATGGCGCGGCGGCAGATCGAGTACTACGTGATCAGGCCGTCGCAGTCGCCCGATGAGCTCTTCCACCAGTCGGTCTCGACCTTTCTGCTCGAGTGGGCCCACGCGCGACGGATCTCGCCGCACACCGTCCGCATAATCAGCGAGTCGTGGACGGGCCGGGCCCACGAGTTGAAAGAGGTCCTCGGCCGCTGCGCAGTGCCGCACGCGTTTCTGCTCGCCGATTCGCCGGACGGCCGCGCGCTGGTTGCGGAATCGGGCAAGGGAGAGCCGCTTCCCCTGGTGGTCTTCCCGACCGGGAACGTGCTCGCGAACCCGACCGACCTGGAGTTGGCAAGTGCCGCTGGTGCCACCATCGACCCCGATCGGCGCGAATATGACGTCGTCATCGTCGGTGGCGGGCCGGCCGGCCTCTCGGCGGCCGTCTACGGTGCCTCGGAGGGCTTCCGGACGCTGGTCGTCGACAATGGCGGCATCGGAGGGCAGGCGACCTCGAGCTCGCTGATCCGCAACTACCTGGGCTTTCCACGTGGAGTCAGCGGCCGCCGGCTGGCGGAGAGCGCCTACGAGCAGGCTTGGGTCTTCGGCGCCAAGTTTGCCTTCATGCACAATGCGACCGCGATCCGCCGCGAGGATGACCGTCTTCATGTCGCCCTCTCCGACGGTGGCGAGGTCAGCGCCCAAGCGGTCATCCTCGCCACCGGCGCCACCTATCGCCGGCTCGGCGTCCCCGAGCTTGACGCTCTGGTTGGGGCCGGGGTCTTCTACGGCGGCCCCGCCTCGGAGGCCCCCACGACGGTCGATGAGGAGGTGTACGTCGTCGGCGGCGCGAACTCGGCCGGGCAGGCGGCGCTGCATCTGGCCGAATATGCCCGCCGGGTGACGCTCGTGGTGCGGGCCGAGTCGCTCGACGGGGGAATGTCGCATTACCTGGTGAGGCAGGTCGAGGGCACGCCCAACATCGATGTGCGCCTCGGAACCGAGGTCGTCGGCGGGGGCGGAGGCGGCGACGGCTGGCTGGAGCGCCTGGTCCTGCGTTCCCGCGCCGGCGGGCCGACGGAGACGGTTGCGGCCGACGAGCTCTTCCTGATGATCGGCGCCCACCCGAACACCGACTGGTTGCCGGGGCTCGCCCGTGGGGACGGTGGGTTCATTCGCACCGGCACGGACCTGAAGGGCGATGGCAGCTGGCCGCTGGAAGAGCGCGACCCGCTCTCCCTCGAGACCAGCATGCCCGGCGTCTTCGCCGCGGGAGACGTTCGCCACGGGTCGATGAACCGCGTCGCCTCCGCGGTCGGCGAGGGCTCGATCGCGATCAGGCTCGTCCACGACCTCTTCGCGACCGAGCAGCTCCACCCGCGCGACCGGGTCTGACACCCCGATCGGCGCCCGCCCGGTCGCCTGTCTTACGCCTGGACGCGAACGGCGAGCTCGAACTTCTCGACCGAGCGCCGCTCTCCCATCCCCGCTCCCGGAGGGCTCATCGAGTTCAGCGTCTCGTCGCCCTGGCGGTAGTCGTCCTCGCTCTCGAACAGGGTGATCGCGATGGCGGTGCCGGCATCGGTGTCGTGGAGGAGCAGGAACTCCTTCGCCGGCACTCCGGGCGGTGGGCCTCCCTCGGTCGCCGCCCGTTCCCGGATCGCGGCGGCGCTCTCTTCCAGCGAGGCGGCGTCGGCGCCTTCCCAGCGCGCTACTCGTGCGTACATCCGATCCTCCTTCGTCGCTGATGTGTTTCGAGCCTACGCCGTGCCTGGCTGGAGGGCAAACCGTGGTCGCCGGCCCGGAGGCTCGACTACCATGCGCTCCATGCTGTTCGGCCAAGAGCACGTCGACCGCTACCGGGCCACCGATGGCGCCGAGGGCCACGAGTGGCAGGGAACCCAGACCCTGCTGCTGACGACGACGGGACGCAGGTCAGGAGAGCAGCGCACGTCGCCGCTGATCTACGCCCCCTATGGCGACTCCTTCACGATCGTGGCCTCGAGAGGCGGCACCGACGAGCCGCCCGCTTGGTATCTGAACCTCTCCGAGAATCCGGAGGTCGAGGTCCAGCTCAAAGGCGACCGGTTCAAGGCCCGGGCCCGCACCGCGAGCGCCGAGGAGAAGCCCGAGCTCTGGCGGCGGATGGTCGCCGAGTGGCCCAGCTACGACGAATACCAGCAGCGGACCGAGCGCGAGATCCCGGTCGTCGTGCTGGATCGCGCCTGAGACGGCACGAGCTGCCGGATTGAGGCGGTCGGCGTGAAGGTCGAGATGCTGAACGTCGGCTGGATGACCGCCTCGGCGGCGATCTGGCGCCGCGACGAGGATCCCGAGAAGCGCATGCGCTCGCCGGTCCCCGCCTACGTCGTCGATACCGACGACGAGCGGATCCTAATCGACACCGGCCTCCATCCCGGCGCCTGCGCCGATGCCGCCGCGCACTACGACGGCGCGGCCGCGATGGACCTCTTCTCGCTCGAGCAGGACCAGCCGGTGCACGAGCAGGTCGACCCGGCGACGATCGACCGGATCGTCCTCACCCACCTGCACTTCGACCACGCGGGCGGCCTCTCGCTCCTGCCCACGAGCATCCCGATCGTCGTCCAGCGCCGCGAGTGGGAGGCGGGCGGCGACGCCGGCGCTATCGAGCGCAACTTCTTCCTCCCCCGCGACTACCGCGACGAGGAGCGCGAGGTCGTTCTCGTCGACGGCGATCACGACCTCCTCGGCGACGGCTCGATCGAGCTGCTGCTGACGCCCGGCCACACCCCGGGCCACCAGTCCGTCCGCATTGGCGAAGAGCTGGTCATCGGCGCCGACGTCGCCCACCTCGCGTCCACCCTCGACGACCACCGCTTTCCTGCCTTCGCCGACGACCACGCGGCGCAGCGCCGCTCCGCCGAACGCCTACGTGCCCTGCGCGACAGGGGTGCCCGCGTCATGCCCGGCCACGACACGGACGTCCTGCGCCCGGGTCCGTTGGCGCCCTGAACTCCCTAGCCGGAGCTCGTGACGGTGGCCGACAGCTCCGGGGCGCTGGCCAGAGTCTGGAGGACGACGCAGTAGCGCTCGGTCAGCTTCAGGAGCGTCGCCAGCTCCTCCTCGCTCGCCGCGGTCTCGAGCTCGAAGCTGAGGCGAATCGCGCGGAAGCCGACCGGGGCATCGCGGTCGACGGCGAGGGTGCCGCGGAAATCGAGGTCGCCCTCGGCATGCACGGTCCCGGACTCCACCGGGATGCCCAGGGAAGTCGACACGGCCTGCAGGGTCACCCCGGCGCAGGCGGCGAGTGCCTCGAGCAGCATGTCGCCGGAACAGAGCAGCGAGCCGTCGCCGCCGGAGGCGGGGTGCAGGCCCGCCGCAGAGATGGCGCGACCGGTGCCAACCGAGCAGGAGATCCCCTCGCCCAGGTTGCCCACGGCGGCGAGCGTGACCACGGCGGCCTCGGGCTTGTCCTCGTAGCGCTCCTTCAGCGGGGCCTGGATCGATCGCAGCTCGTCGCGCTCCATATAGAGAACTTACGGGGTCGGGAGGGGTGGTCCATCGGGCTTGGCCCTGGTAGAAAGGAGCGATGCAGAGCTGGAACTTGAAGACGGTCGCGGCGGAGCCGCACCAGCCGCAGATCCTCGCTTCGGCCGAGGACGCGCGGACGATCGTCCTGCAGCTGCCGGCGGGAGAGGAGCTGCAGGAGCACGAGGTGCACGAGCGGGCGCGGATCGTGGTCGTCGACGGGGACCTGGACGTCGCCATTCCCGGCGGCGAGAGTGTCGCGGCCAGTGCCGGGTACCTCTTCGAGTTCGATCCCGGGGAGCGCCACACGATCGCCGCCAAGACGGATGCCCGTCTGCTGCTGATCCTCTCGCCATGGCCAGGCGACGGCCATCCGGGGGCGATGACCCTCGAGCAGAAGTCCGAAGCGCGCGAGCGCGCCCAGCGCCAGGCCTGATCGGGTCCCTGCGCCGCGTCGTATTGAACTAGGATCGGCGGCCCCGCGCCGCGGGATCACGATGAAGAAGCTCTCAGCCACCCTCGCCCTCGTTCCGGTCCTGCTTCTGCTCGCCGGCTGCGGCGAGAGTAAGGACGAGACCAGCGCGACCGCGACGGCCTGCACCCCGGACAAGCTGCCGACGCACAGCAAGGGCACGCTCACGGTCGCCACCGACAAGCCGGCCTACCCGCCCTACTTCGAAGACGACGAACCGGCCAACGGCGAAGGCTTCGAGAGCGCCGTCGCTTACGCGATCGGCAAGCAGCTCGGCTATGCCCCGGCCAAGATCAAGTGGACGGTCGAGCCGTTCAACTCCTCCTACGCGCCCGGTCCCAAGGACTTCGACTTCGACGTCAACGAGATCTCGATCACGCCGCCGCGGGCCAAGGTCGTCGACTTCTCCTCGCCCTACTACACCGCCAACCAGGCGGTGGTGGCGCTGAAGGACTCCGACGCCGCCGGAGCCACCTCGATCGCCGACCTCGAGAACACCAAGATCGGAGTTCAGATCGGCACCACCAGCCTCAGCGCGGTCGAAGACACGATCGATCCGAGTGAGCAGCCGCAAGTCTTCAACAGCTCCAACGACGTCGTCACGGCGCTGAAGAACGAACAGATCGACGCCGTCGTGGTCGACCTGCCGACGGCGCTCTACATCACCGCCGCCCAGGTCCCGACCGCGACCGTGGTCGGCCAGTTCGCCGCCCCCGGCGGCGACCAGTGGGGTGCCCTGCTGGCCAAAGGGTCGGCGCTCACCGCCTGCGTCTCCGAAGCGGTCGACGAGCTGCGCGACTCCGGCGAGCTGGCGAAGCTGACCAAGCGCTGGATGAGCCAGGCCGCCGGCGCGCCCGAACTCGACTAGCTCTCGCGGCGCAGCCGCCCGTCGGCGTCCAGCAGCGCCAGCGCCGCCGGCTCGGGCTCGACCGTGACGTCGGAGTCGACGTAGCGCTGGTAGAAGGGCTCCAGGCCGCGCGCTCTGCCGATCGGGGCCAGCAGGCCGAAGGCGATCCGCTGCACCCAGGGCGGCGGGGAGGCGATCACCATGATGTCGCTGAACTCGCGCATCGTGACTGCCAGCTGCAACGGCTTCGGCAGGCCGTCCTTGGTCGATTCGCCGTCGCGGGCGAGGCCGAACAGCGTCCCGATCATCTGCGCGAAGCGGATCCCCGGGTCGACTTCGGCCACGACCGAGGCCGGCTCATCGCCGACCTGCCACCAGTCGTGGATCGTGTTCGGTGGCACCTCCGCCACCTCGCCGGGCCCGAGCTCGCGCTCTTCGTCGCCGAGGCGGAAGCCGACCCGGCCGCCGAGCACGTGGAAGCGCTCGCGCAGGTTCGGATGCAGATGCGCGGTCGCCACCCGCCCGCCGGGCGCGACGATGAGATGGCCGACCAGCACCTGCTCGGGGTGCTCGAAGGGGTCGGTGAGGACGATTACGCGCTCGCCGGTGACCGGGTTCTCGACGACCTCGCCGCGCTGGGACATGCGGCGATCCTCTCAGCTCGGCGGCGCCGTTTCCAGCGGTCGCGGGGCCGTCCCCGCCCGAGGTCAGAATCGGCCGCGCTTGTCCGAATCCGCCGTCATCAACGACCGCCGCCTGGAGCGGGAGGCGGCGAAACGCCGCCAGGCCAGGCGCGGGCAGGCGATCGCCACGGTCTCCAGCGTCGTCGTCCTCGGCGGCCTCGCCGCCTGGGTCCTGACCAGTCCCGGCTGGCCGGCGGTGCGGGAGACCTTCTTCTCCTGGAGCGTCTTCAAGGACTCCTTCCCCGATGTCCTCAGCGGCTTCTGGCTCGACGTGAAGATCTTCGTGATCGTCGAGATCGCGGTCCTGCTGGTCGGCCTCGCGATCGCCCTGGTGCGGACCAGCCATGGGCCGACGCTCTTCCCGCTGCGGCTGCTCAGCGTCGCCTTCGTCGACCTCTTTCGCGGTATCCCGACGATCCTGCTCGTCTACCTGGTCGGCTTCGGCATCCCCGCCCTGCAGCTGACCGGCCTGCCGACCGACCCGGTCGTGCTCGGCGGGATCGCCCTCGGGCTCTCCTACAGCGCCTACGTCGCCGAGGTCTACCGCTCGGGCATCCGCTCGATCCACCGCGGCCAGCACGACGCGGCGCTGGCGGTCGGCCTCACCGACGCCCAGGCGATGCGGCACGTGATCCTGCCGCAGGCGGTGCGCCGGGTCGCGCAGCCGCTGCTCAACGACTTCGTCTCGCTGCAGAAGGACGTCGCCCTGATCTCGATCCTCGGGCCGCAGGAGGCCTTCCGGATCGCCCAGATCATCCAGGGCGAGAACTTCAACTACACGCCGCTGATCGCCGCCGCCCTGCTCTACCTGGCGATCACGGTGCCGCTGGCCCGGGTGGTCGACCGCATGGGCGGCGGCGGGGAGGTGCGCTGAGGTGAGCCCGCCGGTGCTCGAGGTCCGCGGCGTCACCAAGGCCTTCGGCGAGCGCCAGGTCCTGCGCGGCGTCGACCTCACCGTCGCCGAGCACCGGGCGGTCGCCCTGATCGGCGCCTCCGGATCGGGCAAGTCGACCCTGCTGCGCTGCATCGACCTGCTGGAGGAGATCGACGACGGCGACGTCTTCCTCGACGGCGAGGCGATCACCGACCCGGCGGTCGAGCCGGTCGCGGTGCGGCGCCGGCTCGGGCTCGTCTTCCAGGCCTACAACCTCTTCCCGCACCTGACGGCGCTGCAGAACGTGGTCCTGGGAGAGACGCGGGCGCACGGCATCGGCCGGGCCGAGGCCGAGGACCGCGGCCGGGCGCTGCTCGCCCGCTTCGGTCTCGCCGGCCGCGAGGACGACCGCCCCGACCAGCTCTCCGGCGGCCAGCAGCAGCGGGTGGCGATCGCCCGCGCCTTCTCCGGCCGGCCGCGGGCGCTGCTGCTCGACGAGGTGACCAGCGCTCTGGACCCGGAGCTGGTCGGCGAGGTCCTGGCCGCGGTTCGAGATCTCAAGGCCGCGGGTATGACGATGGTCATCGCCACGCACGAGATGAGCTTCGCCCGCGAGGTCGCCGACGAGGTGGCCTTCCTCCACGACGGCCGCATCGTCGAGTCGGGGGCGCCCGAGCGCGTCCTCGGCGCGCCCGAGCGTCCCGAGACCAAGCGCTTCCTCAGCCGCCTGCTCGAGGCCGGCAGGGCCTAGGCATGGCAAGGCTCCTGCTCGGCCCGCTGCTGCGCTACGTCGGCGAGACCGAGGCGACCGTCTGGGTCGAGACCGACGCCCCCTGTGAGGTCGAGGTGCTGGGCCGGCGCGAGCCCACCTTCACGGTCGAGGAGCACCACTACGCGCTGGTCCGGATCGAGGGGCTGGAGCCGGACAGCTTCAACGAGTACGAGGTCGGCCTCGACGGCGAGCGGCGCTGGCCGCCGCCCGGCTCCGAGCTGCCCCCGAGCGCGATCCGCACCCTCGGCGGCGAGAAGCCGATCGACGTCTGCTTCGGCTCCTGCCGGGTGGCGCTGCCGCACGAGGAGCCCTACACCCACACCAAAGACCGCCACGAAGACGGCAAGGAGTTCGACGCGCTGCGGGTGCTGGCGCGGGAAATGACTCGGACCGAGCGCGACCGCTGGCCCGAGTTCCTGTTCCTGCTCGGCGACCAGGTCTACGTCGACGAGGGCTCGCCGCGCACGCGCGAGAAGATCCGCCGCCGGCGCGGCACCGACACCCCGCCGGGCGAGGAGGTGACCGACTTCGAGGAGTACTCCTGGCTCTACGAGGAGGCCTGGAGCGACCCGCTGATCCGCTGGCTGTTCTCGACCGTCTCGATCTCGATGCAGTGGGACGACCACGACATGAGCGACGACTGGAACATCTCCCGCTCCTGGCTGCAGGAGATGCGGCGCAAGTCCTGGTGGCACGGCCGGGCGACCGCCGGGATCATGAGCTACTGGATCTACCAGCACCTCGGCAACCTCTCGCCGCGGGCGCTCGACGAAGACGATCTCTACGGGCGCGTCCGCGGCAACGTCCATGCCACCACGGTGTTGCGCGAGTTCGCCGCCGACGCGCACACCACCGGCAGCGGCACCCGCTGGAGCTTCTGCCGCGACCTCGGCACGACCCGGGTGATCTTCATGGACTCCCGCGCCGGCCGGGTGCTCGAGGAGGGCGAGCGGGCGATCGTCGACGATGACGAGTGGGACTGGATCGTCGAGCATGCCGGCGGCGACTTCGACCACCTGCTGCTGGCGACGACGGTGCCGTGGCTGCTCTCGCCCGGCTTCCACCACCTCGAGGCCTGGAGCGAGCGCGTCTGCGACGGCGCCTGGGGGAAGCTCGCCGCAAAGGGGGCGGAGAAGCTGCGCCGGGCCGTCGACTTCGACCACTGGGCCTCCTTCGATAAGTCCTTCCAGGGATTGCGGAGCCTGCTCGAAGAGGTCGGAGCCGGCAAGCGGGGGAGGGCTCCGGCCTCGATCGTCGTGCTCTCCGGCGACGTCCACCACGCCTACCTGGCCGAGACCGCGTTCGGCCCCGACGCAGAGATCGAGAGCGCGGTCTACCAGGCGGTCTGCTCGCCCTACCGCAACCCGCTGGAGCGCAAGGAGAGGCTGGCGATCGAGGTCGGCTTCTCGCGTCCGTTCATCGGCGCGATGCGGGCGCTGGGCGGAGCGGCGGGGGTGGCCGACCCGGGAATGCGCTGGCGCCTGGCCGAGGGGCCCTTCTTCGACAACCAGGTGGCGACGCTCCGCCTCGACGGCCGCGAAGCGCGGATGCAGCTGGACAAGACCGTCCCCGGTGACGAGGACGAGCGCCGGCTGGACTGTGTTTTCGAGCGCCGAATCGCCTGATCGAGGGCGTTTCCACGCCCCGGCAGTCGCGGGCCGACGTTTGATCAAGATGTTTGTTACCGAATAGGAATGCTGTTATGCTCGCGCCCGATTGATCAATCAAGGAAGTCGATTCGATCGGTCCATAGCCAGCACCAGTGCCTTAATCGGTTAAAGGGACGGCGTTGTAAGCCGTTGATCCGGGTTCGAGTCCCGGCTGGTGCACTCGTAAACAGGCAACTGGGAACGGGCTATGGGAATGCACCACCTTTTCGACTACTTCGAGGATATGGCGGCGCAGGGGGACGGGCTGGTCCACTGGTCGCTGCGCTCGCCCTTCCGGCCCCGCGCGGACTTCGACCTGATGCTGGTGCCGCGGGTCTCGGGCTGGCGCGACCACGAGGGCTCGCGGGCGGCGCTGGAGCAGATCGCCGCCGAGCCGTGGGCGGACCGCGTCGCCGAGGAGGGGAGCCAGGTGATGCTGCGCCTCGACGACGCCTGGGTCGAGCGGGCCGGCGCCGCGCTGGAGGTCGGCAGGGGCCCCGGCTCGGCCAACTCCGACCTCGCCGCGGGCAAGCGCTACGCCGTCTACTTCTGGGGCGCCAACACGACCAAGGCGCTGCACATCGGCCACCTCCGCAACCTCGCGATCGGCCACGCGATCGGGGCCACGCTGGAGCAGGCGGGGGCCCGGGTCGAGCGTCGCAGCCTGATCTGCGACGTCGGCCGCAGCATGGGCGAGGCGATGGCGGGGGTCGTTCAGAGCGGCCGCGACCAGCAGGTCTGGCCCGACGGCGAAGAGAAGAGCGACCACTTCGTCGGCGCCTGCTACGCCGACTACGTCAAGGCCGGCCGGGCGAGCAACGGCGACGAGGACGGTGCCGAGGACTCGGTCGCCCGCGAGTCGGCGCTCTACAACGACAAGGCCGACGAGCTGATGGTGCGCGTGCTTCACGGCGACCAGGGCGCGCTCGAACTGTGGTCGAAGACGCGGGCCTGGGTGATCTCCGGGCAGCGCAAGACGCTGGGCCGGCTCGGCATCGCCTTCGACAAGGTGATCTTCGAGTCCGACTTCCTGCCCGAGGTGGCGGAGCTGACCAACCAGGGGCTGAGCGAAGGCAGGCTGACCCGCCGCGACGGCGACGCGATGGTGATGTACAAGACCGAGCGCGAGGAGCTGGAAGAGATGCCGCTGGTCCGCGCCGACGGCCTGCCCACCCAGCACATGCGCGCGCTCGCCTACTGGTCGGCGGCGCCGGAGCTCGACGACGTCACCTCGCTGCAGGTCTGCGGCACCGAGTGGGTCGCCCACGTCACCTGCCGTCGCAAGTTGATCGACGAGCTTGAGACCGGCAATGGCAATGGCAATGGCAGCGCCAACGGAGGCGGTCCGCCGACGCATGACGTCTTCCACGGCATGGTCGCCCGCGAGAAGCGCTCGATCACCTCGAGCAAGGAAGGGGCGCTGCTGATCGACGACCTGGCGGAGTGGCTCGAGGGCGAGATCGCCGCCGATCCCGCGCGGGCGGCGGTCCACCGCGACCATCCCCATCCCGACCGGGTCCCGTCCCAGGTCGCGCTCGGCTACTTCCTGATGCAGCCGACCACCAAGCGCGTCGACTTCGAGCCCGAGAAGCTGCTGGAGGAGGAGAAGGGGAGCCTCGGCTGGGACCTGGCCCGGGCGCAGGCGCACCGCGGCGCGGCGCCGTCACTCGGCCATGGCGCGGCCGCCGACCCCGAGTATCGCTTCGCCGTCGTCCAGGCCGAGCTCTACCGGCGCCACCTGCGCAGCTCGGTGCAGAACCTCGACGTGGTGCCGCTGGCGCGCTACCTCTCCCACTTCGCCCGCTGGTACCGCGAGGACGAACGGGCCCCTGAGGTCGATCGGGTGGCGCAGGCGGTTCTCGACCACGGCGTTCGCGGCCTCGGGTTGGAGGGGGCGTGATGCGGACCCTGCTGGTCGACAACCACGACTCCTACACCTACAACGTCTTCCACCTGCTCGCCGCCGCCTCCGGCGAAGAGCCGGTGGTCGTCAACAACGACGCCGTCTCCTGGCGGGTCCTCTCGCGCTCGGACTTCGACGCGATCGTGCTCTCGCCGGGCCCGGGTCGCCCGGAACGCTGGCACGACTTCGGCGTCTGCCGCGACATCCTCCGCTACAGCGAGATCCCGGTGCTGGGGATCTGCCTCGGCCACCAGGGGATCGGCAACCTCCTCGAGGGCGACGTCAGCACGGCGCCGATGGCGATGCACGGCCGGCTCAGCCACGTCCGCCACTCCGACAGCGGCATCTTTGCGGGGATCCCGCAGGAATTCTCGGTCGTTCGCTACCACTCGCTGGCGATCACCGGCCCGGTCGGACCGGAGGGCCACGAGACGGCCTGGGCGGACGACGGCGTGGTGATGGGGGTTGAACACGACAGCAGGCCGATCTGGGGGGTGCAGTTCCACCCCGAGTCGATCGCCACCGAGCACGGCCGCGCGATCGCCGAAAACTTCTACGCCGAGGCCAGCCGCCACCGCCGCAAGCCCCCGCAAGCGCAAGCCCCCCCGTCAACCGCGGGCCGACGGGCCGAAGACGTCCAAATGGCGGACGCTTCAGGCCCCTCGACCCCCTCGAGTGGGGCTGGGGAGGCCGGGTGGCGGTTGCGGGTGCGGGAGCTGGAGGGAGAGGCACCGACCGAGTGCGTCTTCGAACGGCTCTTCGCGGCGGCCGAGAACGCCTTCTGGCTCGACAGCGCCGACGCGCCGACGCGGCTGGCGCAGTGCTCCTACCTCGGCACCAGCGCCGGGCCGGATCGTTGCCTGCTCGAGTACGACGTCGATGCCGGAGAGGTGACGGTGCAGCGGGGCGGCGTCGCCGGCGTCGAGCCCAGGTCGATCTTCGACCTGCTCGGCACCGAGATGGCCAGGCTCGCGATCGAGCCGCCGGCGCAGCTGGCCCGCGGCCTGGTCGGCGGCTACGTCGGCTATCTCGGCTATGAGTGCAAGGCCGACTGCGGCTCCGCCAACGTGCACAGCTCCGACCTGCCCGACGCGGCGCTGATGCTCGCCAACCGGGTCGTCGCGGTCGACCACGTCAGGCGCCGGACCTACCTGCTCGCGGTCGCTGCCGAGGAGGACGCCGAAGCCGAGGAGTGGCTCGACGAGGCCGAGCGGATCGTCGCCGCGGCGATGGCCGACCCGCCGGCCCCGGTGCCGACTCCCGAGCCCGCGGAGCCCGAGGACCACGTCAGCTTCCAGTCCGGCCGCGGCCGCGAGCAGTACCTGGCCGACATCGTCGCCAGCCAGGAGGAGCTGGCGGCCGGCGAGTCCTACGAGGTCTGCCTCACCGACCAGTTCTCGACCGCAGTCGGTCCCGATCCCTTCGTCCTCTACCGCCACCTGCGCCACAGCAACCCGGCCCCGTTCGCCGCCTACCTCAAGTTCGGCGACCGCGCCGTGGTCAGCTCCTCGCCGGAGCGCTTCCTCTCGGTCGGGCGCGACCGCCGGGTCGAGGCGCGGCCGATCAAGGGGACGATCTCGCGCAGCGACGATCCGGTGGTCGACGCCGGCCGCCGCGCCGAGCTGGCCGAGGACGAAAAGACCCAGGCCGAGCACCTGATGATCGTCGACCTGCTCCGCAACGACGTCGGCCGCGTCTGCGACGTCGACAGCGTCAGCGTCCCGGAGCTGATGGCGATCGAGCCCTACATGACCGTGCACCAGATGGTTTCGACGATCCAGGGCTATCTCGAGCCCGGGCGCACGCCGGTCGAGTGCGTGCACGCCTGCTTCCCGGGCGGCTCGATGACGGGGGCGCCGAAGTTGCGGACGATGGAGATCATCGACAACCTCGAGCGCGAGGCCCGGGGCGTCTACTCCGGCGCGATCGGCTACTTCGGCCTCGACGGCAGCACCGACCTCAGCATCGTCATCCGCACGATCGTGATGCGCCCCGGCCGGACCACGATCGGCGCCGGCGGCGCGATCGTCATGCAGTCGGACCCGGAGGACGAGTTCGAGGAGATCCTGCTCAAGGCGCGGGCGCCGATGGCGGCGGTCGCGCGGGTCGCCACCGGCCGCGACGACGCCTGGAGCGTCGAGCTGGAGCCGGCGCCGCTTGACTTTGTTCGCCCAGAGGGCGAAAAAAGTCAAAGGGAGCCCTGGGCGCAGGCGGCGGGGGCGGCGTGAGCGACCCGGCTGGGACCGTGCCCGCGACGATCCGTTCGGCCGGAGACCCCGACGTCGCGGCGGTCGCCATCGCGGTCGAGGCGCTGCTGGTCGAGCTCGGGGGCAGGCGACCGCCGCGAGCCGAGCTCGAGGCCGAGATCCGGGCCGTCCTCGCGGACCCGGGCGTCGGCGCCCTGCTCGTCGCCGCGGCCGAGGGCCGGATCGTCGGCGTGCTCAGCGCCAGCTGGCAGCGGGCCCTGCACGTGCCGGGGCGCTACGCGACGATCCAGGACCTCTGGACGGATCCGGAATGGCGCGGCCGCGGCGTCGGCGCCGGCCTGGTCGACGAGCTTGCGGACCTGTGTCAGGCACAGGGGGTGACGCGGATCGAGGTCGGCCTGCCACGGGAGAGCTTCGACGCGATCCGCGCCACCGAGGCCTTCTATCTCGACAACGGCTTCGAGCAGCTCGGCCCGCGGATGCGGAGGCTGCTCTCGTGAGCGAGCTGCTGATGGTCGAACAGCGGCGCGGGCACGACGACGCCGCGCACTGGATCCGCGAAGGCGGCCGCACCGTCCCCGGCCAGGACAGCAACCGCCGCCTCGACGAGCTGCGCGCCGGGCTGCTCCGCCACGAGCGGGTGCGGGCGATCGCCGCCGACGCCGACGACAGCGATCTGGAGCGAACCCTGGGCGCGATGCACGAGCGCGCCTATCTGGACGCCCTGCGCGGCGTCGACGGCGAGCCGGTGGTGATGGCGGACTTCGCCCCGCCGGGGCTCGAGCCCGACATCCCGGTCGACGCCGGCCTCGTCGCCGCCGCCCGCGAGGGGGTGCGGACGGCGATCACCGCGGCCGAGCGACTCGCCTGCGGGGCGCATTTCACCTACGCCGTCTGCCGCCCGCCCGGCCACCATGCCGGCCCCGACTTCCTCGGCGGCTACTGCTACCTCAACAACGCCGCGGCGGCAGTGCGGACGCTCTACGAGGGGGGAGTGAGGCCGGTGGGGATCCTCGACCTCGACCTCCACTACCCGAACGGGACCGCGGCCCTGGTCGAGCGGCTGGAGCAGGCGACCCTGCACTCGCTGCACGCCTCGCCGGTCACCAACGTCGCCGCCGGCACGGTGCTGCCGCGCAGCGAGCGCGAACGGGTCGTCGCCTTCGGCTCCAGCCCCGATGCCGAGACCTACCTGGACGAGGTCGCCGCCTCGGTCGCGGAGCTGTCGGCGAGCGCCGCCGCGCTGGTCGTCTCGCTCGGCTACGACACCGTGGCCGAGGATCCGCACGGGTCCTGGCGCTTCGCGCCCGAGATCTTCGCCGACGTCGGCCGGCTGCTGGCCGCCTGCGGGCTGCCCGTCTGCGTGATCCAGGAGGGCGGCTACTCGTTGCCGGTTCTGGCCGAGTGCGCCGGCGCCTTCGCCGGCGGTCTGCTCGAGGGGAGCCCGGCATGAGCGGGCTGGAGCCCTTCCGCCGCCGCCTCGACGGCATCGACGACGAGATCGCCCGCCTGCTCGGCGAGCGCTTCGACATCTGCCGCGAAGTGGCGCTCTACAAGCGCGCCCACGGGATCCCGGTGATGCAGCCGAACCGGGTCGAAGAGGTGCGCGCCCGCTATCTCGCCCGCGGCGCCCAGGTCGACCTGCCGGCGGAGTTCACCGGCGACCTCTTCGACCTCCTGATCGCCGCCACCTGTAAGGCCGAGGACGAGCTGATGGAGGCCGAGGCGGTCGCCGTGCCGGAACTGCGGAGAGCTGGATGAGCGTTGGCAACGGTGCTGTGGCCGGCGCCCGCGCGGCGGGCCTGCCCCCCGGCCCGCGGATGCCGCGGGCGCTGCAGGCGATCGGCTGGACCCAGCGCCCGCTGCCCTTCCTCGAGCGCTGCCAGCGGCGCTACGGCGACACCTTCACCTTGCGCATCCTGTACTGGGGCGATTGGGTCATCCTCGCCGACCCCGACGACGTCAAAAAGGTCTTCACGGCGGGAGACGCGGTCGGGGTCGCCCTCGCCAACCCTCTGCTGGGGCCGATCCTCGGACCGCACTCGGTGATGCTGCTGGAAGAACCGCAGCACATGACCCGCCGCAAGCTGATGCTGCCGAGCTTCCACGGCAAGAGCATCGAGAACGACGCCGAGATGATGGCGGCGGTGGCGCGCCAGGAAGTCGGCCGCTGGCCGCTCGGCGAGCCCTTCGAGCTCTGGCCGCGGATGCAGGCGATCACGCAGGAGGTGGTGATGCGCGCTGTCTTCGGCGCCGCCGAGGAGGAGCGGCTGGGCCGCCTACGCGAGCTGCTGCGGAGGCTGACGGTGTGGATGAACGACCCCCGCAATCTCGCCCTGCTGGCCACCTTCGGCCCGCGCTGGGTCGTCCGCAGCCGCCACTTCCGGCGGGCGATGGGCCCGGTGGAGGAGGCGCTGCTGGAGGAGGTGCGGCGGCGCCGGACCGAGGGCGAGGGGCGCGAGGACGTGGTCTCGATGCTGGTTCAGGCGCGCTACGAGGACGGCTCGCCGATGAGCGAGCGCGACCTGCGCGACGAACTCCTCACCCTGCTCACCGACGGCCCGACCTCGACCTCGCTGGCCTGGGCCTTCGAGCGGCTGCTGCGCAACCCGGAGAAACTCGCCCGCGTCCAGGCGGAGGTGCGCGAGGGGGGCGACGACAGCTACCTCGACGCGGTGATCAAGGAGACGCTGCGGGTGCGCCCGCCGGTGCCGGTGGTGGTACGGCGGCTGCTGGCGCCGCTGCGGCTCGGCGGCTACGACCTGCCGGCGGGGACGACGGTCGCCCCCTGCATCCACCTGATCCACCGCAGCGAGGCGATCTACCCGAATGCCGGCAGCTTCCTCCCCGAGCGCTTCCTCGACCGCCAGCCCGGCACCTACACCTGGATCCCCTTCGGTGGCGGGACCCGCCGCTGCCTCGCCGCCAGCTACGCCGAAATGGAGATGAAGCGGGTGCTGCGCACGGTCTTCTCCGAGGTCGAGCTGCGCCCCGCAGACAGCCGCGCCGAGCGGATGCGCAAAAGCGCGATCTCCTTCAGCCCCGACCGCAGCGGGCTGGTGATCGCGCAGCCGTGCTAGCCGCGACCGATCTGCTCATCGTCGGCGCCGGCGCCAAGGCGGCCGGGATCGCGACCAAGGTCCACGTCCTCAACGGCCTCGGCCTCGGGCCGATCAGCCTCAAGGTCGTCGAGGGGACCGAGCCCGCCGCCTCCTGGCTGGGACGCAACGGCATGACCTCGGGCGAGGAGCCGCTGGCGGTGACCCCGATCAAGGACATCGGCTTCCCGTACCAGAGCCACTACGAGTTCGGCGAGGCGGGGGAGGCGATCGACGCGGCGGCGATGGGGTTCTCCTGGCAGCAGTACCTGATCGGCAAGCGCGAGTACGCCCGCTGGATCGACGCCGGCTCGCCCTCGGTCCGCCACCGCGACTACGGCGAATACCTGACCTGGGTGATGTCGCGGGCGACGCGGGGGGTCGAGCACCTGGCCGGTCGCGTCACCACGGTCTCGCTGGATCGGGGGGAGGGGCGCTGGCTGGTCGAGGTGGAGGAGGCGTCGGGAGCCTCGCGGCACGCCTCTCGCGCCCTCGTCCTGACCGGCCCCGGCACCCACCGCGCCTTCCCGCACGAGCCGAGCGTCGCCGGCCGGCTCTTCCACTGCGACAGCAGGCGCGGCGAGTTCGCCCGCCTGCCCGAGGACCGCGCCTGCGACATCGCCGTCGTCGGGGGAGGGGAGAGCGCGCTCAGCTGCGTGATGTTCCTGCGCGGCTTCCGGCCCCGCTCCCGCTTCACCGTCTACACCCCGATGCTGCCGATGAGCCGTGGCGAGAGCTTCCTCGAGAACCGCGTCTTCTCCAATCCCGACGAGGTCGAATGGGGGGCGCTGGACCTGCAGACCCGGCGCGATTTCGTCAAGCATTCGGACCGCGGCGTCTTCGACCCGCCGAGCCTGGCGGCGATCGCCTACGACGGCCGCTGCCGCTTCGTCACCGGCCGGGTCACCGACGTCGGCTCGCCCGCGGACGGCGAGGGGGTGCGGCTCGAGTACGAGTCGCCGGGGGGCCGGGTCGGATCCCGTCACGAGTACGTCGTCAACTGCACCGGCTTCGACCTCCTCGCCCAGCTGCGCGGGCTCTTCCCGGCCGCCGTGCGGGCAGAGGTCGAGGCCCAGGCCGGGCCGCTCTGGGAGCGGCCGCCGGGAAGCGAGATCCGGATCGGCCGCGCGCTCGAGCTCGAAGGGATGTCGCCGCGGCTGCACATCCCCGGCCTCGGCGGTCTCAGCCAGGGCCCCGGCTTCGCCAACCTCGGCGCTCTCGGCCTGCTCTCCAACCGGGTGCTGCAGCCGCTCTTCGCCGAGAGAGCCGGGCGGAGCGAGAACGGCGCGGACGAGCGTATGCAAGACAAATCTTTATCGGTTGAGTAATTATGTGGCATTGGGAATCCGACGGGGGGAGTTGACGTGAGCTTGGAAAGAGTGCCAAAGGCCGCCTGGATCGCGGCGGCGGCGGTCGCCCTGCTGGCGATCGCCGCGCTGGTCCTGCTGCTGTCGCAGTCCTCCTCGTCGGGGGAAGACCTCGAACTGACCGGCAACGGCTACCCGGGGGTGGATACCGCGAACACGCGCCAGGCGCAGGGCACGATCGACAGCTCCAACGTCGACCAGCTCGAGGTCGCCTGGACGTTGCCGTTGACGGCGGAAAGTGCCTACGGCGCGCATTCCTCCTCTCCCGTCATCGTCAACGGGGTCGTCTACTCCCAGGACCTGGAGTCGAATGTGCAGGCGATCGCCCTGGAGTCCGGCGAAGTGCTGTGGACGAAGAAGTACGAAGACCCGGACGAGGGGCCGAACGGCGTCGTCGTCGGCGACGGCCTGGTGATGGGCGCCACCGCGAGCGCAGCCTTCGCCCTCGACCAGGAGACCGGCAGGGAGGTCTGGTCGACGCCGCTGGTGCGCAACCCGGGCGAAGCGATCGACATGGCGCCCGGCTACCGCGAGGGCTTGGTCTACGTCTCGACCGTGCCGACGACCGTCACCGCCGCCTACCCGGGCGGCGGCGTGGGCACGCTCTGGGCGCTGGACGCGAAGACCGGCGCGAAGAAGTGGCGCTTCGCGACCGTCCCCGAGAGCCTCTGGGGAGACACCCGGGTCAACTCCGGCGGCGGCCTCTGGCAGCCACCGTCGTTCGACGACGAGGGCTTCGTCTACTTCGGCACCGGCAACCCGGCGCCGTACCCCGGCACCCCGCAGGAGCCGTGGGGCGCGAGCCGGCCGGGCGCCAACCTCTACACCAACTCGATGGTCAAGCTCGACGCCAGGACCGGCAAGATGCAGTGGCATTACCAGCAGACCCCGCACGACCTCTACGACTGGGATTTCCAGGATCCGCCGATCCTGCTCGACGCGGGAGGCAGGGGGCTGGCGATCGGGGCCGGCAAGTCCGGCGTGGTCGTGGCCCTGGACGCCGACACCGGCAAGCCGGTCTGGAAGCGCCCCGTCGGCACCCACAACGGCCACGACCGGGACAACCTCTACGCGATGCGGGGAGAAACCTCGAGGATCAAGCCGGGGATGGTCTTTCCAGGGACCCTCGGCGGCGTGATCGCCCCGATGGCGAGTGACGGCTCGACCGTCTTCGTGCCGGTCGTCAACCACCCGTTGACGATCTCGGCCGGCGGCGAACTCGGCGAAGCGGGAGAACTGACCGGGGAGATCGTCGCGATCGACGCGGCGACGGGCAAGATCGAGTGGAGCCAGGAACTCGGCGCGGCCGCCTTCGGCGCTCCGACCGTCGTCAACGACCTCGTCTTCGTCACCTCCTTTGAAGGGAACCTCCACGCCTTCGACGCGAAGAGCGGCGGCGAAGTGTGGGCCGCGACGCTGCCGGCCGGCATCAACACCGGCGTCTCGATCTCGGGGGACACCGTGATCGCCCCGGCCGGGCTACCCGCTGCCGAAGGTAAGAAAGCCGAAATCGTCGCCTACCGGCTCGGTGGCTGATCGGCGCCGGTCGAGCGGCGCTTGGCCGGCATCTCAAAGCACATCATCGAGGCGGTGGCGGGGAAGCTCTCCGCGTCTTCGGCTGCGCTGAGGCGCTCGGCGCTTGCCGCCTGCACCTCGAAGGTCGCCTGCAGTGCCTCGGCCTGGATCGCGACCAGTTCGCGCCAGCCCTCCTCGTCCACTTGCAGCGGGACTCGGGTCAGGTGGCGGTTGTCGCGGGCGTCGAAGGTGCCGGCGCGGAGCGCCTGGCTGGCGTCGGCGAGGATCAGCTGGATGATCCAGGAAGAGAAGCTCTGGCGTTCCTCGGGGTTCAGTTTCTCCCACTGGCTGTCGTCGAGCATCGGCCGGATGATCGCTCGGTAGAAATGCTCGACGGCGCCGCGGCGCTTTTTTTCGTCGATCAGCTCGATCAGCCCGACCTGCTCCAGCTCCCGCATGTGGTAGCTGACGTTGCCGACCGGGGCATTCAGCTCAGCCGCGACCTCCTTGGGGCTGGCCGGTCGCTCCGTGAGGATCGAGAGCGCCTGCACGCGCACGGGGTGGGCGACCACCTTGACGAGCGACTGGTCTACGGTGCTCTGCTGTCGCGTTTTCGACGCCATGATTCCCTCTCTCGATTGCTGAAGGGCATCGTAGTGGGAGAACTTGGTGGAACGCGATCAATCGCTCAAGCGGTCTGCAAGCATGGAGGCTCGCAAAGGGGGGAGGGGATGAGGATGAAGATCACGACGACGGAGAGCATCGTGCCGGGGCGTTCAATCACGAAGTCGGTCTGAGGTCGGCTGGTTGTACGGTCCAGGCGGTGAGCGCGAAGCGCAGCGCCGGCATCCTCCTCTTCCGCCTTGTGGCGGGGGCGCCAGAGCTGCTCCTCGTCCATCCCGGCGGGCCCTACTGGGCGAAGCGCGATCTTGGCTCCTGGACGATCCCCAAGGGCGAACTCGAGCCCGGGGAGACAGCGCAGGAGTGCGCTCTGCGGGAGCTGCGCGAGGAGCTGGGCTCGGCTCCGCGACTCGACGCCGAGCGGCTGATCGACCTCGGCGCGATTCGCCAGAAAGCCGGCAAGGTGGTCGAGGCCTGGGCCGCGGAGGGGGACTTCGACCCGGCTCAGCTCAGCAGCAACTCGTTCGCGATCGAGTGGCCGCCGCGTAGCGGCAGCGAGCGCGAGTTCCCCGAGGTCGATCGCGCCGAGTGGTTCGACCCGGCCTCAGCGCGGCGGCAGATCCTCCCGGCGCAGGCAGAGCTGATCGATCGGCTCCTGCAGCACCTGGGGCAGGGCCCTACCAGCTAGAGCTCCCCCACCAGGCGCGCCAGCGCCAGCGACCGAAGTGGCGATAGCGGGGCCAGTCCCAGGTGCGCTGCGGAGTCGCCTCGGGGTTATCGGCCGCAGGCGCTCGCGGGTCGTCGCCTCCTCGTGGCCTCTCGCCTTTCTCCGCCGGGGGTGGGGGCGGCGCTTTTTCCTCGGCGGGAAGTGGTGGTGGCGGCGGCGGTGGCGGTGGCGGTAGCACGACCACTTCCTCTTCGACTGGAGGCGCGGGCGGTTCCACCGGCGGCGCCGGTGGCTCCACTTCTTCTTCCACGGGCGGAGGCACGACTTCTTCTTCCGCCGGTGGAGGTGGTGGCGGGGGAGGTGGAGGAGGCGGGGGCGGAGGAGGCGGAGGCGGAGGAGGCGGGGGCGGAGGAGGCGGGGGCGGAGGAGGCGGAGGTGGCGGCGGTTCCACCGGCGGCGTGTCATCGATCCCGGCGAGTTCGGCAGCGACCGCCGGGTTCAGACCCCGGCCGACAGCGGGACTGCCCTGTTCGAGGCGGAAGTCGGTTTCGCCTTCGCCGATGAACAGCGGATCCGCCACGGTGTTGCGGACCAAGCCGATTTCCTCGCCGGCAATGTTGTGCTCCTGATCCCAGACCACGTTTTCTTTGGCGACGTTGCCGTCGCCGACGAGTTCGTAGGCGCGGATCCCATATTCGCCGTTTTCCGCGACGATGTTCTTGACGACAGTCGTGTCGGTGGCTTCGATGCTGACGATCACGCCGCCGCGACCGTTGCCGACGATCGTGTTCTGGGCGATGGTCACGTCTTCGCCGCCCGGGTAGAGCTGCACTCCCCAGGCGTAGTTGTCGGTGATCAGGTTGTTTTCGATCCGCCCTGAGCCGGAGCTGACGTAGATCCCGTGGTCGAGGTTGAAGACCACCCCGTTGTCGTGGATGTAGTTGTGATCGATCGAGAATTCGTCGGCTTCGGAGGCGAAGACCCCCGCGTGCCCCGCCGCGTCGCGGATCTCGTTGTGGTCGAGCTTGAGGCCATCCGCGTTGAGCCAGACGATCACGTCCTCGCCTTCGCCGATCGGGCCGGTGGGGCCGTCGAAGAGCAGCCCGGATATGCGGTTGTGGGAGCCGGTCACGTGCAGCTGTCCGAGGAAGATCGGTTCGGCGTCGCCCGGATAGGCGAGCCAGGAGACCGGCGCCGCGGCGGTGCCGCCGTTGTCGATGGTCGTCCGCGCTCCCCGCTCTCCGTAGGCGCCGGCGCGCAGGTAGACCGTGTCGCCGGGGGCGACGACTTCGTTGGCGTGGTCGATCGTGCGCCAGGGCTGTTCCAGGGTGCCGGCGTCACCATCCGAGCCCGAGGGGGAGAGGTAGTAGGTGGAGGCGGCCATGCCGGCGGTGGGCGTGACCAGGAAGATCAGGAGGAGCAGTGCCGGAATCGCCCATACCCACCCTCGGCGGGAGCCATGGCGATACCGGTCGCACGGCGGTTTGGCTCGATCGTCTCGGTTGGACTTCACGGTCGGTCTCTACCCCCTAACCCTTGTCCCACACTTGCGGCATCTGCAACGAGCTCGTGTCGTCAAAACGACTCGACCCCCCCGGTCCGAGCCCGAATTGCGCCACAACCTTAGCGATCGCGGGGCCTCGACGAATATCCGAGAGCCGCTCTATGGGGAGATCGTCCTTTGGTGACCGCAAATCGGAACGTATACTCGGCAGGGAATGGAAAACGGCTCTACTTCGCCGTCTGCAGCTGCCGGCGAAGCCGATCGGAACGGCCACCTGCCACTCTCCGCCCGGCTGATCGGAGTCGGTGTGCGGGGTGCGCGGACGGTCGGCAAAGCGACCGGGATCGATCGTGCCGTCGAAGTCGCCGCCGAGGAGGCGATCGTCGCCGCGGTCGAGAGCGAGGCGGTCGAGCGGGCGATGGCGCGAGTACTGCAGGGGCCGGTGGTCGAGGAGGCCGTGCAGGGGGCACTCGAGAGCGACGCGGTGAAGAAGGCGCTGCTGGAGGCGATGGACAGCGAGCTGGTCGACGAGGTCTGGCGGCGGCTGCTGGCCAGCGAGGAGGCCCAGCAGCTGGTCGAGCGGATCGCCGAGGCACCGGAGGTGCGGGCGGCGATCAGCGCCCAGGGGGCCGGCCTGCTCGAGGACATCGGCCGCCAGGTCGGCAAGCTGGCGCGGCGCCTCGACGACAGCTTCGAGCGCCTCGCCCGCCGGCTCCTCTTCCGCCGCCGCCGGGCGGTGGCCAGCGACCACGCCGGCGCGGTCAGCCGTGCGCTCGCCTACCTGATCGACGGCATCTTCGTCAACCTCGGCTTCACCGCGATCGTCGCCATCGCCAGCCTCGTCGACAACGCCTTCGGCGGTGGTGGCGACGGCGCCTCCAACTTCGCGATCGCGGTCGGCTCCACTGCTTGGCTCGCCCTCGGCTCGCTCTACCTGGTCGCCTTCTGGTCGCTGGCCGGACAGACGCCGGGGATGCGCTTCGTCGGGATCAGGCTGAGCGTCGGGCGGCTGCCGCCGGGGCGTGCGCTCAAGCGCCTTATTGGGCTCGGCCTATCCGTCGTTACCTTCGGCATCGGCTTCCTCGGGATCGTCTTCCGGGAGCAGCGCCGGGCCTGGGAAGACCGCTTCAGCGGCACCGATGTCCTCTACGACGAGCGCCGGCCGGAGCCGGCGCCCTGGTCCGTGGCCGAGCCGGCCGCGGAGGTCGTCGTGCCGGCGCCGGCCGCTTCTTCTCTAGTCGGCGAGGGTCACGGGGTGCCTTCGGGACCCTCGGACAGCTTGTAGACGATGATGATCGCGAGCGCGAAGACGGCCAGCGACCAGAACGGGTAGGCGCCGATCGAGAGCAGCGACCCGATTGCGTTGAGCGAGGCGATGAAGATGCCGAACCAGCGTCCGAACTCACCGCCCGACCAGAGCGAGAAGGCCGCGACCAGCTCGAGCACGCCGAGGATCAGGATGATCCAGCCCCAGGTGTGGAGGCCGCTGAGGATGTAGGTAGCGTTCTCGGTGAAGAACTTCGAGTCGCCGATCGCCGCGATGCCCCAGATGATGTTGAGGATGCCGGCGACGAGCAGGAGCACACCGGCGAACACCCACCAACCGCTGAGCGTCAATTCCGCATTCATGAGTAACCCTTTCGTGCGTTGGACAAGGATCCAAACGCAACGAAGATAGGCGACTCAGGGGACGAGCTTGAGAACCTTGAAGGCTTTGACTCCTCGCGGAGTCTCAACATTGACCGTCGCCCCGACCTTGGCGTCCATCAGGGCGCGTCCGATCGGCGACTCGGCGGAGAGGCGGCCCTGGGAGAGGTCGGCCTCGGTCGAGCCGACCAGGGTCCAGACGCTCGCCTTTCCGCTCCCTTCGTCGAGCACCTCGGCGCTGCGGCCGAAGGCGAAGGAATCCGCCTTGCCGTCGACCTCGACGACGACGGCGTTGTGGAGCCGTTCCTGCAGGCGCTTGATCCGCGTCTCGAGGTGGGCCTGGTCCTCTTTGGCGACGTGATACTCGGCGTTCTCCTTGAGGTCGCCCTCCTCGCGCGCGACCTTGATCCGCGCCGCCATCTCGATCCGCGCCGGCCCTTCCAGCTGCTCGAGCTCGGCTTTGAGGTCCTCGATCCCCTGGGCGGTGATCGGCTCCCCGCCTGAGTCCGGTCCGGTCATGGGGCCAGACTGCCAGAAACGGCCGGCGCTCGTCTAATCGCCGCCGTTCGCGCCGACCAGCGCCGGTGCGAACGACTTCACCTTGGCCCCACCGGCGTTGCCGAGGCGGGAGAGGCCGAAGAGGTCCTC
Source organism: uncultured Solirubrobacterales bacterium (assembly GCA_963717495.1). Taxonomy (GTDB): domain Bacteria; phylum Actinomycetota; class Thermoleophilia; order Solirubrobacterales; family 70-9; genus VAYN01. The sequence continues at coordinate 520,328 of OY970339.1, forward strand.
GCTCGAGGCCAGCAGCGAGTAGGGGTCATAGGCGACGCCATCCGTCCCGCCCGGCACGGCGAGCCGGGAGATCAGCAGGGCGCCGACTTTCAGCGGGTCGGCGGCCGGGGGAACGGGGAGGCCGGTGGCCGGGTCGATCGGCGCCGGATTGGCCTGGCTGAAGGTGACGACCAGCAGGCCGTCCTGCTTGTAAGCGGGGGAGGAGAGGATCTTCGGCACCAGGGTGGCGAGGAAGGCGTCGGCCGCGGCGGCGCCGTCGGGGGCACCGGCCGGGCACTGCCCGCTGACTCCGGCGTTGCAGAGGTTGGGCGAGATGTAGGAGTAGTTCGGCGTCGTCTCGACCTTGCGCAGGTCCTGCTCGAGCTCGGTCAGGGGCACGTCGTTTTCCGCGCAGTCGCCGAGGTCGAGCAGGGAGTGAAAGGAGACGAATGGGTTGAGCCGGGCCGAGTAGCCGCCCGGCACCGGCACCTCGGCGCTGTCGGGTTCCGGGTGGACGCAGGTGTCGGGCTGGCCGGTCTCGTCGACCATGCTCTCCATGTAGGCGTGCCATCTGAGGCGGGCACCGACCAGCTGGTCGGCGAAGCTCAGGGTCTCGACCGGGTAGACGCAGCCGCTGCCGGCGACGACGCCCCTGCCGTTGGCCTTCGACCCGGCCGGGAATTCGGTCCAGGTCGGGCAGTCCGCCTCGGTCTGCGGGTTCGGTGGCTGGCCGCTGACGGCGGCGATCGAGTTGGGCAGGGAGGCGGTGCCCAGCAGCGAGTAGCCGCTGAGCAGGACCCCCTGCGGCCGCAGCGTCGTTGCCAGGTAGGGCATCTGCGGGGTCGGGCCGAACGAGGCGTCGTAGCCGGAGCTGGCCAGGGAGACGACGAAGACGTGCTTGATCGGGCCGGCTTCGGGCGCCGGCGTTTCCGGCGTGGTCGGGGTCGGTTCCGGTTCCTCGCCGGGGGCGGGTTCCGGTGCCGGGGCAGGTTCCGGTGCGGACAGCGGCAGCGACGACGACGAGGCCGGTTCGGGAGCGGGCTGGGCGGATCCGCCGGCGCTGGGTGCCGCCGCCACGCTGGGGGCCGGCGCGGCCGGGGCCGGCGTCGTGTTGGCGGCGAGGCTGCGACCGAGCAGCGCCGCCAGGGGCCCGCTGTCGCTGGAGCTGGTCGTCGCCGCCGCGACGATCGCCGCGGTCGCGACCAGGGAGGAGGCGACGAGCAGGCTGAAGCGCTTGCCGGTCAGGCTCGCCGCGGCCTCGACCGCGTGCCGGTACAGGCGTGAGACGTCCTTCTTCATCCGCCCGCCTCGGTCGGCACCAGGGCGTGCCCGCACTGGGCGCAGAATCTCACCGCGTGCCCGTAGGGCGCGCCGCAGCCGGGACAGAGCCCGGCGGCGTCGGCCCGCTCCAGCTCCAGCATCCGCTCCACCGCGAGCAGCTCGGCGTCGACCCGCTGCAGCTCCGCCGCTTTGCGGGTCAGCACGTCGAGGCGGACGTGATCGCGGATCGCCATCTCGTAGAAGGCGCCGCCGAGGTCGGCCTGCATCACCGTGAACTTCTCCAGCAGGCGATCGCGCTGGGCGACCAGCTCGGCGCTCTCCTCCGGCTTCGGCGGAGGGCTGAGGCGGCTCACGGTTCCACCCCGCTGCTCGGCGCCGGCGCCGAGCCTGGATCGCCGCCGATCACGGTCACGTCCGGGAGGTTCTGCTGGGCCTTGATGTAGTTGTCGCCGGTCTGTTCGGGGTTTTCGGCGACGACCTGGGTGTCTTCTTCGGTCTTCTCCGTGCTCGCTTTGAAGTTCGTCACCGAGTGCACCGTGCCGTTCTTGGTCTGCGCGACCACCTTGCCCTCGCCCTTGGCCGGGGCTTTGCCGCCCTTGCCGGCTTTTTTCGCTTTCGCGTTCGTCGCCGAGGCCGTCGTCGCGGCGGGGCCGGCGGTGGCAGTGGCGGCTTTCTGCTGGCGCAGGGCCTGCAGCAGCGCCTCGTTGTCGCTGCCGCCTGAGTCGCTGCGGCCGACGACGACGCCGAGCGCGACCGCGATCGGCAGCAGGGCGAAGAAGCCCACCGCCGCGGCGCGGCTTCCCGAGCCGGTTTTCGCCGGGGGGCGGGTCAGCGGGCGCCGCGCCTTTTTGCTCATCCCGGCGAAGTAGCGCGAGGCCGGGTTGGCGCCGTTGCCGCGCCGGGCGGCGCAGTTGACGCAGTAGCGCTGCTGCGGGTCGAGCGGGGCGCCGCACTCCTCGCAGGGCTCGTAGGTCCCCTGGACCACCGAGATCGTCGCTTTCTCGTCGCTCATCTCTAGCTCCCCTTCTCGTCCTGCTTGCCGGGCTTGCCCTTGTCGTGCTTGCGCTGCTGCTGGCGCTTGGCCCGGGCCTCGAGGATGTGCTTGGCCTGGGCCTGCTGGATCTCGGCCTTTTCCTGGGTCGTCGAGCAGCCGGCAGCCGCGCCAGCGAGCAGCGAGGCACAGGTGCCGAGAACGCCGAGGCGGATGATCTGGCGGCTAACCGAAGGCACCGCTGACGTACTCCCGGGTCCGTTTCTCGCGCGGCGAGCCGAACAGCGCTGTGGCGCTGCTGTACTCGACCAGGTCGCCGAGATACATGAAGGCGACGTGGTCGGCGACCCGGTAGGCCTGCTGCAGGTTGTGAGTGACGATGACGATGGCGACGTCGTCGCGCAGCTTCACGATCAGGTCCTCGATCACCTGGGTCGACTGTGGGTCCAGCGCCGAGCAGGGCTCGTCGAGCAGCAGCACCTCGGGTTCGGCCGCCAGGGCGCGGGCGATGCAGAGTCGCTGCTGCTGGCCGCCAGAGAGCTTCAGGGCCGGGTGGTCGAGGTTGTCCTTGACCTCCTCGAAGAGGCCGGCCCGGTCGAGGGCGCTGTGCACTTTCGGCTCCAGCGCCTTCTTGCGCGCCCGCCGCGAGCCCTGCTCGCGCAGCACGTAGGCGATGTTGTCGAAGACGCTCATCGGGAACGGGTTGGGCTGCTGGAAGACCATCGTCACCCGGCGACGCAGCAGGGTCGGCTCGATCAGCTTGATGTCGACGTCGTCGAGCAGGATCCGGCCCCGCAGTTTCGCCGTGCTGGTCAGCTCGGTGAGCCGGTTGAGCGATCTCAGGAGCGTCGTCTTGCCGCAGCCGGAGGGGCCGATCAGCGACAGCACCTCGCCCTGTCGCACCGGCAGCGAAACGCCTTTCACCGCGTCGCGGTTGGAGTAGGAGACGGAGACGTCGTCGATCTCCATGCGCCGGATCGAGAACTGGGGGGCGCCGATCGAGCGCCGGGCTCCCGTAAAGCCGCCCGGCGCCGCGGCACCGTTGCCGTTTGTCGGTTGCGCGGGAGGCGCGACCTGCTTCGCGGCAGCCGGCTCCTCCAGTTCGAGGCGGCGGATCGGCGGCGGGAAGGGGGTGTCTGAGCTTACCCCCTCTATACGGCGGGTAAGCTCAGACACATCGGGGGTCAACTGCTCCACGTTCCAACCTTTCGGGCGCGGCGATGGACGACGTCGACGGCCCCGTTTAGGGCCAGCACCATCAGCAGCAGGACGAAAGCCGCCGCATAGGCTTTCTCCGGCTGGTTGAGGTTCCCGGTGGGGGAGGCCTCGTAGACGAAGTTGGTCAGGGTCGTGCCCGCCCCGCGCAGGTAGTCGAGCGGGAAGCCGACGCCTTCGACCGGGGCGAAGTTCTGGGTGGCGCCGAGCAGGACGACGATGATCGCGGTGTCGCCGATGATTCGGCCGAGGCCGAGCATCGCGCCGGTGGCGACCTGGGGCCGGGCCGAGGGCAGCAGGATCCGTCGCGTCGTCGCCGCCTTGGTCTTGCCGACCGCATAGGAGGCCTCGCGCACGTGGCGGGGAATCGAGTTCAGCCCCTCGCGGGTGCTGGCGACGATCAACGGCAGCGCCACCAGCGAGAGCATCGCCGAGGCGGCGAAGAAGGAGCGGCCGAAGACGACGCCTTCGGAGCTGCGGCTGAGGAAGCCGAGCGCGGTCGAGGAGAAGATCACCGTGCCGAACAGGGCGAGCACGATCGAGGGGATTCCGGCGATCGCCTCGATCGTCGATTCGGTGATCCGCGCCAGCGCCGTCGGGCGGCCGTACTCGACCAGCCAGACCGCGATCGCGACACCGGCCGGGAGCGCGATTGAGATCCCCATCACGGCGACGATCAGGGTCCCGAAGAGGGCGTCGGAGAAGCCGCCGCTTTCGCCCTGGGTGAAGCCGGCGGCGGCCGGGGTCACCAGCATCGAGGGCTTCAGGTAGGTGACTCCCTGGATGAAGAGATAGACGACGACCGCGACCGCGATCGCGCAGAAGAGCAGGCCCAGCGCCCAGCAGATCGCCAGGCCGAGGCGGTCGATCGGGCGCCAGGTGGCGCTGCCCTCGACGGCGTCCTTGGCGGGGCGGGGCGGGTTAGTCGCCGGCGGCGGCAGAACCGGCGGCGGGGCGACCGGGGAGCTCATCAGGCTGACCCGTATTTGCGCATCGAGCGCCGCGCCACCCAGCCGGTCAAGGAGAGGAAGGCGGCCGAGAAGAGCAGCACCGTGGCGATCGCGAACAGGGTCGAGTTGGCCGGCGGCGAGCTGAGCTGGTCGATGTTCTTGACGATCGTCGGCGCCAGCGGCCGCGAGGGCTCGTAGATGAAGATCAGGCCGTCGGCGGGGTTGGGCGAGAAGCCGACCGAGCCGGAGATCATTGCCAGCATCACCGCCTCGCCGATCGCTCGCGCCACCGCCAGCACGGTGCCGGCGACGATCGCCGGACGGGCGGTGCGGACGACGATCTTCCAGGTCGTGCGCCAGCGGTTGACGCCGAGCGCCAGCGAGCCCTCGATCCAGCCCGGTTTGACCGAGCGCAGCCCGTCGCTGAAGATCGAGACCATCAGCGGCGCGATCATCACCGTCAGCACGGCGATCGCGGCCAGCAGGCTGTAACCGGTCAGCGAGATGACGCCGGCGACCGAGGCCTTCTGCCCCTCGGTGACGAGGTGGTTGCCGATGAACGGGACCAGGACCACGACCCCGATCAGGCCGTAGATGACCGAGGGCACGCTGGCCAGGAAGCGGACCACCGGCTGCAGGATGTTGCTCATCCACTCGGGCGCGAACTCGACGATGAAGACGGCGACGAAGAGGGCAGAGAAGAGGGCGATGAGGACGGAGCCGCCGGTGATCAGCAGCGTGCTCCAGATCAGCGGCCAGGCGTGGAAGGTGTAGACGTATTCGGCTCCCGCCTGGCCGGAGAGGAAGATCGCGTTGAGCTGGTCGTCGACGTTGCCGCCGGCGCCGAACCAGGCGAGGCCGTTGTGGGCGAAGGAGGGCCAGCCCCGCACCAGGACGGTGGCGATCATCGCCAGCAGCAAGCCGACGACGGCACAGACCAGCGCGCCGAGCATTCGCTCGACGCGCTGGTCCGACCACTTCGGGCCGTACTCGGGGGAGTACTCGTCGCTCAACTGAGGAACCGCTAGCTCTTCTTGTTGAACGCTGGGACGCCACCGGCCTTGGAGATCACTTCACCGGCCAGCGGGCTGAGCCGCATCCAGTCGATGAATTTGGTCAGCGCTGGGGGGCTCTGGCTGCCGTCGCCCGGGAGCACCATGAACAGGTAGCGCGAGAGCGGGTACTTGAGCGGCTCGACGCTGATCTTGCTCGGGGTGCAGGGGATGCCGTTGATCTTGAGGGGCTTCAGCTTCTTGCTGCCCTGCCAGGCAAGGCCGGCGTAGCCGATCGCGTTCTCGTCCTGCTTGACGGCGTTGACGACGAGGCCGTCGGCGGTCAGGGCGTTGACGTTGGAGGCCGGCGGCTCGTTGTTGAGGACGGCCTGGAGGAAGAAGTTGTAGGTCCCTCCGTTGGTGTCGCGGCCGACCGGGTCGATCGTCGTGGTCAGACCCCCGGGGGCGACCTGGCTCCAGTTGGTGATCAGCCCGCGGTAGATGTCGTGGGTCTGCTGGATGCTGATGTTGCTGAGCGGGTTCTTTTTGTTGACGTCGAGGCAGAGCCCGTCCATGAACATCTTGATGTAGGTCGTCCCGGCGTCGCTGGGAAGGGGCGTGCGGGCGTTGCCGGCAAACTGGCTGGTCCCGTTCTGGACGTCTTTGACGCCGGCGTTGCCGCCGTTGGCGGTGTAGACGAAGTGGACCTTGGGGTTGACCTGCTTCGTGTAGGTGGCGAAGAGGGCCTGCAGCACGGGCTGGGCGGCAACGGATCCCGACCCGATCAGGGTTACGGCTCCGGCCGACGCCGGAGCGGCAAGCCCGGCAAGGGCGATGACCGCAATGGCGAGGCTCTTGATTCTCATCAGATGCGCTTCCTTTCTCTAGGGGTTAACCAGAGTTTGTTGACCAACTTGATGGCCTTAAGCTAGCAGTTTCTGTAGCTTATTGACTTACTTAGTAAAGAAAGGCCACCCGGCAGGAGTAGAAGGACCTCCGGCAAGGCCCTGAAATGGAGGTTCAATTGCTGAAGAGAAGGATTTCGTCCCCCCGCGCGGCGACCGTGGTCGCGGTCGCGGCCGTGGTCGCCCTGGCGGTGGCGGTAGCGCCATCAGTGGCGATGAAAGCGCAGTCGGTGCTGACGCCGAAGAAGGCGGCGGCGACCTACGTCACCAACAAAAAGGCGGCGACCCTCTACCTGAAGAAAAAGGCGGCCTCGAACCTGTACGTCGCCAAAGCGACGGCACCGAAGCCGCCGGTTGTCGGGGTCGCCGCCGGCACGGCGCAGTTCGGGCCGGTCGTTGCGCCCCTCCCCGGTTACATCCCGACCGCGTTCACCTCGTTCGCGACCCCGGCCCAGGCGAGCTCGGCCGTGATCACGTTCTCCGGCAACGTCAGCTGCACGGCGCCGAAACCGACCGCCGCCCTGGCCTGCCCGATACAGATTCTGGTCGACGGTCAGTCCCAGGGCAAAGTCAACATCGCCCCTGCGGTCGCCGCCTCGCCGACCCCGGCCGTGCTTTCCGCGTCGGTCACGTCGACCACGGTGCTCGGCAAGGGCGGTCACACCGTCGCGGTCCAGTACGCGGGCGCCAAAGACGTGAGCTTCACGCTGAAAGGCTGGAACCTGGCGGTTCAGGCCTACCCGCAGCCCGAAGAAGCTCTGCCCACGGAGACGACCAAAGGCAGCTAGCGGTCGGCAGCTAGCGGTCGACCACCGGCCCCGGTCCGCGCCGTCTGTTGGCGCGGACCGGGGCGGGCGCGTTTTCCCGCGCCGCTCAGCGGTTGGGGCGGGGGAGGGCGTCGCCGAGGATCAGGCGGGCTCGGTAGAAGAGCGCCTCGTCGGCCGCGGACGGAACCGAGTCGCGGTTGGCGGTGCGGCTGGTGCGGTTCTGGCCGATCCCGGCCGGGGCCTCGTCCCGGACCAGGCCGGTGATCCTGCCCCTCGAGACGAAGGTCGTGTTGTTCACCCGCTTACTCATCTCCCGCTCCTTTGTCTAGTTTGTTGAGCATCTAACTCAACAATAGCAGAAGAACGAAATTCGGACGAGACAAAGGCCCTCGGCTCGAGTCCGCATGACCTTTGTCACCCACAGGGTTACAAAGGTCATGCGGAGAACTGCAGGGCGGCGAGGTGGGGCGGGACGCTACCCGGCAAAAAGCGCGCCCCGCCCCTTCGCCTCTTCAGACGGCTGCGGGTTTCTCCGCGTCGCCCTCGTCCTCGAGTCCGAGGGGAGTCGAGGCCCCATGGTCCTGGGACGGGGGCGAACCGTTGAAGCTCTTTGCCTGGGCCGGGCGCAGGTAGGCGATCTGGCCCTCCTGCAGCTCCAGCCGCTGCAGCTCGTTGCGGGTCAGCTGGGCCCAGACCTCGGTGCCGTCGGCGAGCACGAACTCGACCCGGATCTCGAAGCCGAGGGCGACGATCCGCTGCACCATGCCCTGCTCGGTGCGCTCGTCGGCGTCCAGCACGACCTCCATGTCGTGCGGTCGCACGAACGCGTCTCCGAGCCGGTTGACCTCGCCGACGAAGCTCATCACGAACTCGTTGGCGGGCTGCTCGTAGAGCTGGTCGGCGCTGCCCGACTGCTCGACGCGACCCTCGTTCATCACCACCAGCTGGCCGGCGACGTCCATCGCCTCCTCCTGGTCGTGGGTGACGAAGATCGTCGTCACGTGCATCTCCTCGTGCAGGCGCCGCAGCCAGGTGCGCAGGTCCTTGCGGACCTTGGCGTCGAGGGCGCCGAAGGGCTCGTCGAGCAGCAGCACCTGCGGCTCCACCGCCAAGGCCCGGGCCAAAGCCATGCGCTGACGCTGGCCGCCGGAGAGCTGGGAGGGATAGCGATCGGCCAGGCCCGGCAGCTGGACCAGGTTGAGCAGCTCGTGCACGCGGTCGGCGATCTTCGCCTTGTCCCACTTGCGGATCTTCAGCCCGAAGCCGACGTTCTCGAACACGGTCATGTGCTTGAAGGCGGCGTAGTGCTGGAAGACGAACCCGACTTCGCGTTTCTGGGTCGGCTTCCTGGAGACGTCTTCGCCGTCGATCAGGACCTGGCCGGAGTCGAGGTCCTCGAGCCCCGCGATCGCCCGCAGCAGCGTCGACTTGCCGGATCCGCTGGGCCCGAGCAGGGCGGTGAGGGACCCGTCCGGGACCTCGATCGATACGTCGTCAAGCGCCTGAAAGTCCCCGAAGCTCTTGTTGGCTCCCTCGACTGAGATACCCATCAGGCGTCCTCCTTTCGTTTGAGCAGGTTCATTGCCAGCAAAGTCATCAGAGCGAGCAGGGCGAGGAGCAGAGAGGCGCCGTAGGCGCCTGGCTCGTTGAAGGCGTCGAACTGCTTCTGGACGAAGATCGGCAGGGTTTCGGTCTCGCCCGAGATCGACCCGGAGACGATCGTCACCGCACCGAACTCGCCCAGCACGCGGGCGGTGGTGAGGACGACGCCATAGGCGACTCCCCAACGGATCGCCGGCAGGGTGATGCGGCGGAAGGTCTGCCAGGCGTTGGCACCCAGCGTCGACGCCGCCTGCTCCTGCTCGGTCCCGATCTCCTGCAGCACCGGCACCGTCTCCCGCACCACGAAGGGCAGCGAGACGAAGATGCTCGCCAAGACCATGCCCGGGACCGAGAACAGGACTTCGAACCCGGCTTCCGCCAGGGCCGGCCCGAACCAGCCGCCGTTGGTGCTGTAGAGCAGGTAGAGGGCGAGGCCGATGACGATCGGGGAGAGCGCGAAGGGGAGGTTGATCACGGCGTCGATCACCGCGTTGCCCTTCCACTTGTGCCGGACCAGCAGCAGCGCGCAGGCGATGCCGAAGACGGTGTTGAGCGGCACCGCGATAACGACCATGAGCAGGCTCAGCTTCAGCGCGTGCAGGCCGTTCTCGGAGGTGATCGCGTCAAGCGGCGCCGCGATCCCGTCTTTGAAGGTTTCGAAGAAGATGATCACCAGCGGCGCCACCAGCAGCAGGGCCAAGAACCCGAGGCCGAGGATGCGCAGGCTCCAGCGACTGACGGTGCCGCTGCCGACGTGACCGCGGGCGCTAGCGGAGCTCATCGTCGCCCCCTTGCTCATCGGCCTCGCTGGGCATCTCGCCAGCCATCGGCATCACCAGCCCGCCGCCGGTGGAGCGTTCGTGGCGGCCGCCCCAGCGCTGGATCAGCGAGATCGCCGCCAGGCAGAGCAGCGAGGCGAGCAGCAGCACCATCGAGACCGCTGCCGCTCCAGGCAGGTTGCCCGACTCGACCTGGGTCCTGATGAAGACCGAGGAGACCTGGGTGTCGGGAAGGCCGCCGGCGAAGATCAGGACCGAGCCGAACTCGCCGAGGGCGCGGGCGAAGGCCAGCGCCACGCCGGCGGCGAGGCCGGGGAGGAGGTTGGGGAAGATGATGCGGCGGAAGATGGTGAAGCCGCCGGCGCCGAGCGAGGCGGCGGCCTCCTCCATCTCGCGGTCCATCTCGATCAGCAGTGGCTGAACCGCGCGCACCACGAAGGGGAGGGTGACGAAGAGGAGGGCGACGACGACGGCGGCGCGGCTGAAGGCGATGTCGATGCCGAAGGGGCTCTCGGCGCCGTAGAGGGCGAGCAGGGTGAGGCTGGCGACGATCGTCGGCAGCGCGAAGGGGAGGTCGATGATCGCGTTCACCGCTCCCTTGCCGGGAAACTCGTCGCGGACCAGGATCCAGGCGATGATCGTGCCGAAGACGGCGTTGATCGCGACCACGATCAGCGAGGCGATCAGGGTCAGTTTGAGCGAGCGGATCGCCTGGGGAGAGGTGACCTGGTCCCAGAAGTGGCCGAGGCCGGAGCTGAGCGATTCGTCGACCAGCGCCGCCAGCGGTATCAGGACGATCAGGCTGAGGTAGAGGACGACGTAGCCGCGACCGAGGCCGACGCCGACCCCGGGCAGGCGGATGCCTGCCCGGGGGGGTGCTGAGTTGGGGAGGGCTGCCGGGCTAGCCTCCATGGTTCAGCCGCTGGTGGAAACGCCTAGTTCGGTCTCGATCTTGGCGACGGAACCGGTTTCGTCGTCGAAGAACTCGTCGTTGACTTTGCTCCAGCCGCCGAACTGGTCGATCTTGAACAGCTCGGGCGGGGTCGGGAACTGTTTCTCGTCGACCAGCTTCGGGTTGACCGGCCGGTAGCCGTTCTCGGCCCAGATGCTCTGACCTTCATCGGACCAGATGAAGTTGAGGAAATCCTCCGCCGCGGGCTCCGGGGCGTCGGTGGTGACGGCGATCGGGGTTTCGATCTGGATCGTCGACGGCGGGACGACGTATTCGATGTCCTCGCCCTCGTCGATCGCCTTGATCGCCTCGTTCTCGTAGCCGAGGAGGACGTCGCCCTCGCCTTGCGTGAACGTCGCCAGCGCGTCACGGGCGCTGCCCGGCTGCGCGACGGTCTTTTCCAGCAGGGTCTTGACGCCGGCCAGGGCCTCGGCGGGGGACTTGCCCTCGTTGATCAGGGTCCCGTAGACGGCCATGATGTTCCAGCGCGCGGCGCCGGAGCTGAACGGGTTCGGGGTGACCACGTCGACGTCCTTGCTGAGCACGTCGTCGAGGGACTTGATCCCCTCGGGGTTGCCACTGCGGACCGAGATCACCACGACCGAGTTCTGGGCGATGCCTTTGTACTTGTTGTCGGTCCAGTCTTTGGCGACGAGGCCGCCTTCTTCGACGAGCCTTTCCATGTCGCCCGCCTGGGCGAAGTGGACCACCGATGCGGGCTGGCCTGCCACCACCGCGCGACTCTGGTCGCCGGAGGCGCCGAAGGAGTTGCTGAACGAGACGTCAGCACCCTCGGGGGTGTCCTCGAAGGCAGGCTCGAGGAATTCGGCGTAGACGGATTCAGGGGTGGAGTAACCGACCACGTCGAGCTTGCCGCCGGACGAGGATCCCCCGCCGGAGGTCGAGCTGGTGCTGTCGTCACTGCTGCCGCATCCGGCGGCGAAGACGGCGATGAGCAGGGCGAGAAGCGCGGCCGGGAGGCCGATCTTCACGCTGCGCCGCCGGGAATTGCGAGCGTTCCGCATCGATGTTCCTTCCTATTTCGACTGACTTACTGCTAAATAGCAGTTCGGCACCGTAGCATAAAGTCGATAAACAAAGTAGGGAATACCTATCCGGATTAGCCCGTTTAGGCTTGCGCCATGGGAGTGGAGGCGATTCGCACGCCGGACCAGCTGCTCGAAGGATTGCCGGACTATCCCTTCGAGTCGCGCTACAGGGAGGTCGACGGCCTCCGACTCGCCCACCTCGACGAGGGCGAGGGCAAGCCGGTGGTCTTCTTTCATGGCGAGCCGACCTGGTCGTATCTCTGGCGCAAGGTGATCCCGCCGGTCCGCGATGCCGGCTACCGCTGCATCGCCCCCGACTACGCCGGCTTCGGCCGCTCCGACAAGCCCACCGACCTCGGCTGGTACAGCTACGACCGCCACGTCGAGTTGATGGCGCAGCTGATCGAGGAGCTCGATCTGCGCGACGCGACCGCGGTCGTCCACGACTGGGGCGGGCCGATCGGGCTGCGGCTGGCGGTCGAGCACCCGGACCGCTTCTCGCGGATCGTGATCATGGAGACCGGGTCCTTCACCGGCCATCAGCGCATGAGCGACGCCTGGTTCGCCTTCCGCGACTTTGTCCGCGACAACGAGGACGTGCCGATCGGGGTGCTGATCCGCGGCGGCTGCAAGAACGACCCCGGCGACGACGTGATCGCCGCCTACGACGCTCCTTATATAGACGCGGCCTCGAAGGCCGGCGCCCGCGCCTTCCCGCTGATCCTGCCGACGACCCCCGAGGCGGTCGGCGCCGTCGAGGGGAAACGCGTCGCCGACGCACTGCGCGAGGACGACCGCCCTTCGCTGGTCCTCTGGGCCGACTCCGACCCGGTGCTGCCCTTCTCGGTCGGCGAGCGCGTCTCCAGCCAGCTCAACCTGACGCCGCCGCGGCCGATCGAGAATGCGGCGCACTTCCTCCAGGAGGACGCGGGGCCGGAGATCGGGGCGATCGTCGCGGAGTGGCTGGGCTGAGCGGGGGTCGGGGGTCGGGCTCGTCGGAGCAACAGCGGGGAGTGGCAGGTCCGGGGGTGACTCGTCGGAGCAACAGCGGGGAGGCTCCGACGAGTCACCCCCGGACCTGCTTCACGCGCCGAATCAGCTCGGTCATGTCAGCGTGAGAGCGGTCGAGCAATAGCTGCACGCGTCGTGGTGGGGCCTCGTCCTCCAGCCAGGTGACGGTTCCGGGCCAGTAGGCGTTGGGCGGGACGCCGGGGCTGTGGAAGGCTGAGGCGAAGACCCAGCTGCCGGTGTTGTGGAGGCTGCCGCCGCCGCGCAGGGGCCAGCCGGCCTCGCCGTCGCCGGGGCCGCCGCGGTGGGTGTGGCCGGTGATCACGTGGACGCCGTCGACTTGCAGTCGCGCCGCCATCTCGGTCGCCGCCGCGACGCCGGCGTGGAAGATCGCGCCGGCTGAGATGTCGCTGCCGAACTCGGAGCGCAGCAGGCGGTTGAGCGCCCGCACGCCGGTCGGGAAGGCGGCGCGGACGGCGCCCGCCCTGAGGCGATCGCGGCGGGACTCGGTGCCGTTGCGACTGCCGGAAAGCACCCGCCAGGCGGCAACCGAGGGTTGGCGCGATCGCGTCACCCGCGCCCGTGCCTGGGCGACGCCGAAGCTGAAGCCGTAGATCGGCCGCAGGACCCGCTCGTAGTGCGTCGGCGAGGCCGGATCGGGGAGGGGGCCGCCGGCGCGGATCAGGGCCGCGACCGCCACGCACTCGGCCCGCGGCAGAGTCAGGTGCGCGTCCATGTAATGGCCGTGGGTCGCGTAGACGTCCTCGCGCAGCCAGACGCCCGGGTAGGCGATCCGCAGCCGCGCTGGCCCGAGCCAGGCGGCGATCGCGGCTCCGGCGCCGCTTGGGCCCGGGTCGTCGTGCTGCTCGAGGCCGAGCTCGGTCGCGCCCGCCAGCGAGAGCCGGTCGAGCAGCGGCTCGGCGAGGCGGTGGTCGTGGTTGCCGGGGACGATCGTCACCTCGCGCGCGCCCAGCGCCTCGCCGAGCTCTTCGAAGAAGGGGCGGGCCGAGTCGAGCGCGGCGCCGAGGGCGAGGTCGCGCAGCTCGACGACGTCGCCGAGCAGGACGACGCGATCGGCGCCGCCGATCTGCTCGAACAGCAGCCGGCGGACTTCGGGCTGACGCAGGACGTCCTCGCCGCTGGTCACGCCGAGGTGGAGGTCGGAGAGGATCGCCGTCCGCATCCACACCTTTTACCGTCTGGCTGGGCAGCCAAGCGGGAAGTTAGACTTCCCGGATGCACACTTTCGGCGACGAACTGATCGCCCCCACCAACGGAATCGAGCTCTGCTACCAGGAGATGGGCGACCCGGACGGCGAGCCGCTGTTGCTGGTGATGGGCCTGGCGACGCAGATGATCGCCTGGGACGAGACCTTCTGCGGATTGCTGGCGGAGCGCGGCTTTCGCGTCGTCCGCTTCGACAACCGCGACATCGGCCGCTCGACCCGGATCGAGTCGGCGGGAGTGCCGCCGCGGCTGGACATGATGCTCGGCCGTCGCGGCAGCGCCGCCTACCTGCTGCGCGACATGGCCGCCGACACCGTCGGCCTGATGGACCATCTCGGCATCGACGCCGCCGACGTCGTCGGCGCCTCGATGGGCGGGATGATCGCCCAGACGATGGCGATCGAATACCCGGAGCGGGTGCGCTCGCTGGTTTCGATCATGTCCAACACCGGCAGCCGTTGGACCGGGCTGCCCAGCCGCAAAGCGATGGCGGTGCTGCTGGGGCGGCGGCCCCAGGGCCGCGACGCGGCGATCGAGCGCGGGGTCAAGACCTTCAGCGTGATCGGTTCCCCGGGCTACCCCTTCGAGGAAGAGCGGGTGCGGCGGATCGCCGGCCGCTCCTACGACCGCGGCCACAGCACCGCCGGAATCATCCGCCAGCTGCATGCGGTCACCGCCTCCGGCGATCGCACCCAGGCCCTGCGCGGCGTCCGCGTCCCGGCCACGATCATCCACGGCAACCGCGACCCCCTGGTCCGCCCGGCCGGCGGTCGCGCCACCGCCCGCGCCATCCCCAACGCCCGCCTGAAGATGATCGACGGCATGGGCCACGACCTCCCCCGCCAGCTCTGGCCGGTCTTCGCCGAGGAGATCGCCGCCACCGCGGCGCGCGCCGGCAGGGGCGAGCCGGCGAAGCAGGCGGCCTGACCTACCGCTTCGGCCCAATGAACTCGTCGAGCCGCGCTACGTCGGCTTTGCGAGAGACGTAGATCGTCTTCGGCGGCGCCGCGGTCCAGTGGACGTCGAGGCGGTCGCAGGTGTCGCAGAAGATCTGCTTGATGTGGGCCGAGAGGTTGCTGAACGAGTAGCGGGGACAGCGCCAATTGCCCTGTCCCGTGTTGATGAAGCGGCAACCGTCCGAATGGATGAGTCCGCGCAGGAGAAGCTCGGGGTTGAGGTCGACGAGCTCCTGTTGCCAGTCGGCAAGCACGATCCTCCGCTCATGCTTCTTTCCGCTCCCGTGCTGGGGGAAGAGGCGGGGCCAGCTTTTCGAGTAGGCGGAGACCTCGTAGCAATTGCACTGTCTCAGGTGACGATGCACGCGGTTCATGGGGAGGACGGCCTGCAGTGCGGCTTCGCACTCCTGGACGATTGCCGGGTAGCGCACGTCCAGCGTGATTCGAAGGCGGTATACGCCGCGTGGGTGAGCAGAGATGCAGCCATCGCCGAGATAGAGACCGAGCAGGTAGACGTAGGCGCGCGAGTCTGGGATGACGCGGGAGACATCGCCTCGGAAGCACGGCGGCCTTCCGGCCGACCATTCCCGGACGGTCGAGCGGGGAATCCCTAGACGACGCGAGATCTCGCAATTGTTGAGGCCCGCGGACCTGAGGCGCAGCGCCTCTGCCACGGTCGCCCGACTATGCATCGAGACGTTTCGTCATGCGGCTGAGAGGATTCGAACCTCCACGCCCTTTCGAGCAATACGACCTGAACGTATCGTGTCTGCCAGTTCCACCACAGCCGCGTGGGGCCACAAATGTAGCGGCTGACAGGCTCGCACGGCCCCTTGGAGTGGCATCGAACATATGTTCGAGTCTAGGCGATCGAGCCGACAGCTCGCCCGGAAGAACCCGACGCCGCCGCGCTGTTAAAGTCCCCCTCCTCGCCGCTATCGTCTAGGGGACTAGGACGCCGGATTCTCAGTCCGGAAACCGGGGTTCGAATCCCCGTAGCGGTACTCCAGCAGCAAAGCCAAATGGCCGCCCGGGAGGCGGCTTTTTTGTGCCCGGGTGGCAAGGGTCGAGCTCCGAGCCGAGTACAGCGGATGGCTCGAAGGCGCGTCAGCGGTTGCCGCCTTTTGCTGGTCGGAGATTTCCTGGGAGGCTTTGGCTCTTGCTGGACCGAGACGGAGCCTGCCGGTCACTCTTCTTTCGTGATCCGGAAGCCAGCATCGAAGGCAATGCGAAGGCATACTTCGGTGAATGAACGGCGGCGTGGCTGTTATGGCGTGGGTACTGCTAGGGCTGCTTTACCTCGCGGCCTACCTCGTGTTTAGGCAGAAGGAAGTCCGCGCGGCCTGGGCCCGCCGAGCAGAGGGGGACGGGTGGAGCTGGAAGCTCCTTATTCCACGCCCTGACCGACCCTCGATGGCATGGGCAATCTTCGTGTTGTACGGGCTGCTGGCCGTGATGTGGTTTTTCAAGGGGACGTTGTGGCTCGCAGTTCCCAGTACCGCTCTGTGCCTGATTAGCCTCGTGCAGGGGATCTGGGGTCAGCCGCCAGAGGACGCGTAGCCCAGGGCCGGGAACCTTCTCTGCCGGCTAGAAGGTGCGCGGAACGTAGGTTTCGGCGGCGCCGACGACAAGCAGGGTGGCGAAGCTCAGATAGACGGCGGCAACGGCGACCTTGGTCCTCGTCGTAACCGAGTGATACTCGCGGCTTTGCTCCGAGTGCCGATTTTTGAAGCGGTAGTAGAGCTCGGGCCCGCCGAGCAAGAGGACGAATAGAAGCATTGAACGGGCCAAGGAAGATGGCGGCGGCGGCGACGGCTACGAGGATCCCAGCAATCCAGACCTTGGGGCCGAGGACAGCCATCGCCCGTCCACCGTCGAGCGGCAGTACCGGCAGTAGGTTGATCAAGTTGATGAAGAAACCGATGTAGGCCAGCGCACGCCAGAGGTCGTTGCCGGTCGCCAGCCAGATGCTGAGCGGGACCAGAGTCCCTGCGGTGCCGAGGATCGGGCCAGCCAGACCGACACGGGCCTCTGCTGCGGCGTCCTCGCCCAGAGACTTGGCCGCAATCACGGCGCCGACGAATGGGATGAAGATTGGAGCCGAAGCCTCGACTCCCTCGCGGCGCAACTGGATGACGTGGCCCATCTCGTGAATGAAGAGCAGAAGGACGAAGCCGACGGCAAAGGGCCAGCCGAAGGCCAGGGCATAGGCGGCGATTGAGATGAACATCGTCCCTAGCGTCGACACGGCCTTGATCTTGATCAGTGCCAAGAGAAGGCCCTTGCCCTTGGTGACCAGAATGGCGAGTGGAACAAGGAGCCCGCCAGCTTCTTGAGTTGCGACCGCTTGCGCTGTTTATCCAGCTCCTCAGCCGTCGGCGGTTCGGGTATGACGGGCGGCTCCGGCGCCAGGACGGTGTTGGCTCCCACTGCTTCAGTCTGTTTACTCAACTCCATTCCCGGACAATAGGCCGTATCGCAGGACCGGTCGCGTTGTCTGCCGAAGGGCGGCAAGGGGGTGGCAAGGTGAGGTCCGCACGCAGCCGCCAGCCTCGGGAACGAGCTTTAGGGCAACGGCCGCGAGGCCGCCGTCGTGTTGCCTAACGACGCCGCGAGTGGCGACGGGGCAGGACCGTGATCGCGAAAGTGGTGGAGGCCTCATGGATCAGGTCGACAAGGATGGTCGTCGTCTTGGCAGCGCTCCGTGGCGGTTTGTCTGAGCCGAAGAGGGCGATGGAGGCCAGCTGCCCGCGTGGGTCGTGGCGGGCCTTGTAGCGGATGCCGGCGTAGCCGGCCTCTTGAAAGGCGAGCGCCCAGCCCTGGGTCAGGTTGTAGTTGGTCGTCGAGTGGATCTCGGCGGTGAGGCCGAGGAGTCCGAGGACTGTTGGGTCGGTCAAGTCAACGACCTCTGCTTTGGGTGGGCGCAGCCTGGAAAGACGTTGCGCGTCAACCAGTGGCTCCGGGACTACCCCGCCTGGCCGCAGTAGGCGCCCGAACTTCTCGACGAAGGCGCCAATCGGCTCCTCGGCGAGGTAGCAAGTGCCTGACTCAGCGAGGTTGAACCTGCCATCGGGGCCCACGTCGAAGAACCAGGGGGTGACATCGGCGGCATGGATTCGCCATAGCGGTTTCGCCCCGAGCTTCGTGCTGGGAAGCTCGGGCAGGTCGTCCGGAGGAGCGGGCAGGCCGCGCGGACTCAACGCTTCAGGTCGGCCACGGTGCGGTGGGCCGAGAGAAGCAGCGGCTCGAGGTCCGTATCGCCGAAGGCATCAACCGGCGTCCGGTTGCCCAGCTCCGGCTGGGGGGTAGTGGCAAACGAGGCGAGCGTCCAGGCATCGAGTCCGGCTTCACCGAAGATCTCATTGAGCTCCTTGATCGTCCTAAAGGGAGCGCTGTTACCGGCATCGAACTGCCAACGCGGGTAGCGGATCAGGTCGGCGTCATCGCGCAGGGCAAGCACCGAGCCACTGAGAACCCGCTTGCGCAGCGCCTCGCGGCTGACCCCACCGAGCAGGATGCGTGCTTCCGCGCTGGTCAGCAGATCCCCAAGCGCCCGTTCCCAAGCCCCACCGGCAAGCACCACCATCGCCGCACGCCGGCCAAGAACCTCGGCATCGTCAGCCGAACTCGGCTGCCCACCGATCTCGGTGAGCGTGCGCCGGAACTCTTCAACGGTGCGATCTAGGAGGGCTGGGTTGGCTGCCATGGGCTACAAAACCTAGCGTCAACCTCGTCAACGGTCAAGAGTAAGAATCTGATGTGCATCAAGGCGGGGCCGGCCAAGGCACGCCAGCGCAAGGCGATGGAACGCACCGAGCCGGTCCGCCAGCGCAGTATGGAGGGCCGGTTCTTCGGTGTCGGCCGCTGACGGCGGCTAGGGGGATGTGCGGTAGTAGTCGCGAGCTAGTCGAGCAGCCGACCTGGCGGCCCTCGACGGCGGCGATCTTTCCATGGTTGAGACCTGTGGATCGGGTAGATCACGCTTGTTTCGGCCAGTCCTCCTTACTGCGACTGCTGGAGTGACGAGGTCAAAAGGAAGTCGATCACGTTTTCTTGCGGGGCGCCCTGCGCAAAGACAAAGAGGGGCCGATCCCGATACCTCCAAACGCTGCGAGCGAGCCGAGACCGGCCCCCGCGCCTTCTAGGCGTGCTTCGTTACGTGCACCGTCGACATGACGCGCGTTACTTGAGCGATCCTCATCGGCTCTCACCCCCTTCCCCTGTCTTAGCCCAGCGCGGCTCGCCAGGAGGAAGGGCAATGCTAAGGCGCAATTTAGCGTTAGCTAATTCCCTGGCAAGAGGGAATCACCTCGCTCCGTAAAGACTTATGCTCGACCGCAATTGAGTATCGAAGTCAAATCGAGCGGAGGTTGATCGTGATGAAAGCGACCTTGGGGGAAGACAGCAGGCGGGGGGTGGTTGAAGCGGTCAGCTATGCGGTCGGCCATCGCATCCGCGTTGAAGTCTTAGCCGTTCTCAACGAAGGCACTCGTAGCGCCGACGAACTTGCCCGGATCGTCGGCCAGCCGCTTAGCACCCTGACTCACCACCTCAAAGAACTACTCAAATCCGATTCCATCGAGATAGCCGATATCAAGATGGTTGGGAATGTTGCTCAGCACTACTACCGTGCGGCCAAGATGCCGTTTCACAGCGATGCCGAACACGCCGCTCAGTCAGACGAGGAAAAGGAAGCGACCTGCGCGTTAATTATCCAAGCTGTGATGGCTGAGTCGTTAAACGCGATGTACGCGGGGAAGATGACCACCGATCCACGCCTTTGGTTGTCGTGGCGATGGTTCAACGTAGATCAACGGGGGCGCCAGAACATAGCGGACGAACAGCAGCGATTTTGGGATCGGATGCAAGAGATCGAGGCCGAGTCAACCAACCGCCGCGTCGACTCTGGGGAGCAAGCGGTGTCGATAGTGGTCTCTTCCCTGGGTTTCGAGCGAAGTCGAACCTCACTGACACCACCAGCCACCAGAGGGGAAGACTGACTGACAGGAAATCCCCTTTCGAGAAATAGGTATGGACCTCCACGGTCAAGTCTGAAACGGTTCACTAGTCAGCCGACCTCAATTGCCCCCCGAGACTGGGTGGGACGTTCCCGAAGTAAGTGCCACCAGGGCGATGCTTTTTCATATTGACATTGCCTCCTGGTGGCCGGGGTCGGCTGACGACACACCATGAGCCTACCTTCCTCCAACGCCACCCCACAGAGTTGTCTCCCCTCAGGCCGAGGTCGGGAGGCATGGCGATGGTGGGGAGCGAGCCGTTCGTCGACTGGGACGGCCTCGCTCCCCACATCGACCACCCGACCAGGGAGTGCATCGTGGAAGCGCTGCGCTGGATCGGGCCGCTGTCGGTGGCCGACCTCAAGGGAGTGCTCGGCGATTCCAACTGCCGCCTGGCTCACGTCTCCTACCACGTGATCGTAATGGTCGGGGAGGGAACAGTGGTCGACGTTGGCCGGCGGATCGGAGGGCCATTGTTCGAGAAGGCCTACGACTTGGCCGGTCGCGAATCGCGTGGAGACGGCCAGCTGATAGGCCCGTAACGCTGCGATGAGCTTCCTTCCTCGTCTTCGCCAAGCTTGCTGCAGGAATCGCCGGGGGTCCGCGAATGCCTCCAAGCGCTTCCCCATGCGGCAGGGGCCGAGCGTGCCGGACAACACGCTCTGCGGGCACTCGCCGTTCACAGGGGCGGCGAGTGCTCTGCGAGCCCAGGACTCCCGCTTGGCACTCAACCTCGTCCATCTCAGCGGAGTCCTTGCCGCCGACCCAATCGAGGACAAAGGTCGCGACGGCGAGCCAGTCGCCCTTCTTTTGATCGCCTTTCCCGCGCCTGACGCCAGGGAGACGCAGGAGCGAGTGGAAACGGCGAGCTGTGAGGCAGAAGTACCCGCCGAGGTCTCGCGCAAGCACGGTGGTCTCCTGCGCGCAGGGGACTCGATCTTCCTCACCGGTCAGCTCAGCGGCGGCGGTGGGGTCATCGCCACCGAACTTCACTCGGGACCACCACCCGATCAAGCCGCACCCCGCGACGAGCGCCCTGCATGAGCGCCTCACTCAAGCGCCGCTTCGGCGAGCAGCTTCGCCGTCTGCGCGAAGAAGCCGAGATATCTCAGGAAGAGCTGGGGCTTCGCGCTTCCCTACACAGGAACGTAGTGGGCGAGCTAGAGCGTGGATCGCGAATGCCTTATCTGGACACCATCCTCAAGCTAGCCGCCGGTCTTTCGATTCCACCCAGTGAGCTAATCGAGGGAATGGTCTGGGTTCCGGAAGAGTTCGTATAGCCGGAGCGACGAGCGACAGCAATGGAAAGTCTTTAACTAGTGAGAGTCACTGTGTTAAGGAGACATTGTCGAAGTGGGAGATGACCCGAGTGAAGTGTTGACAAACTTGCTTCGCCTCATATAGGTCTAGCTAAGTGCCCCAATCGGGGCCAACAGAGTTTCATTTCATCCACATTCCAAAAGCAGGGGGAGAGATGCTTCGTACCGCAACCAGCAAGGTGAGCGCCGCCATTCTTGTGGCGTTCGCACTGATCGGATCGAGCATCGCCTTTGCCTACGCCGACGATTCACCAAGCGCTGAGCCAGACGAAGCGACTCTTAGTGCACCCCCATCGGAGCCCGCCGGTGTCGAGCTTGAGGGAAAGCGCACCGCAACCTCCGAGACGTATCGCCTGTCGGATGGGACCCACGAAACCCGGATCTTCGAGACGCCGATCAACTATCGCGACGGCGATGGCGATTGGGTGCCGATCGAGGAAGAGCTTGAACAGACCGGAGCGGGTCTCAGCAACGGCGACAACAGCTTTGACCTGACCCTTCCGCCCCAGATCGGATCGGAGCCGGTGCTCATATCGGACGGGGATGAATGGGTCTCCCAGCAGCTCCTTGGAGCCGAGACTAAAGCAGTGCAGGCCGAAGGCAATACCGCCAGCTATGAGACGGTCGATCCCGGCACGAGCTTTGACTTCACCAGTCTCGCGAATGGCCTCAAGGAGGACATCGAGATCGCGGATTCCTCCCAGCCCACCAGCTTCCGCTTCGAACTCAAGGCTTCCGAGGGCTTGGCCCCGACCGAAGCCGAAGACGGCTCGATCGCTTTCCGCGACGAAAGCGGCCATGAGGTCGTCACCCTCCCGGCCCCGATGATGAGCGACAGCGCTCCGGAACCGCAGGTCTCCTATGCCGTCGACTACAACCTCGAACCTCAGGGCGAAGGCAGATGGCTCTTAACGGTTGACGCCGACCGCGAATGGCTCTCCCAGCCAGAGCGCGTCTGGCCGACCCGGATCGACCCAAGCCTGCTCGTCCAAAGCGCCAACTTGGACTGCACCTATGGCGCCCGTAGGGGACAGACCGGTTGGGGCGCCTGTGGCTTTACGGGCAAACAGGAACTGCTCAGCGCGCTCTGGCCGAAAATCGCGGGCGAAGCGGAGGACGAACTCGCTCGCTCGGCCCTTCGCTTTGAGGTGGATACGATTCCGCCGAACGCCTACATCACCAACGCGACCATGGGCCTCTACTCGCCCAGCGCGGCGCTGAACACGAGCGGGGTTCAAGCGCTGCGCGCCACCAAAGAATGGACCGGCGGGCTCAATTGGGGCACCTACAACGGCAGCTCCGCCTGGACCAAAAAAGGGGGCGACTACCTGGCCGATGAAAATGCCACCGTCTTGACCGAACAGCGCGGAAGCCAGGCGGGCTGGTGGAATTTCTCGACCAGCGCCAGCAGCCAGGACCTGACCGGCATCGTCAGCGGCTGGATTTCCAAAGCATTCCCAAACTACGGAGTTTTGGTCAAGCTGAAAGACGAGGGAACCAGAGTCTGTGGGCCGACCTCCTGCACCGATCGGCGGGTTGAATTCAACTCCAGCGCCACTCCCAACTCCAGCCTCCGACCATATCTTTCCGTCTCCTACTACCCACCCGCAAAAAGCGGCGACAACATCGTTGTCCCCAGCGAAGGAACCAAAACGGCCCGTCGGCTCAAGCTCATAGCCGGCTTCGGCTCGGGCGTGAGCGGCGTGACCTTTCAATTCAGACAGGGCCCCAGCGGGATGTTCACAACGATCCCACCGGCCCTTGTTCGCGACGCCCAGGGCCAGCAGGTCTCCTGGCCGATGGCGGTTTCTGGCAACCAGAGCCCGCCGGTCTTTTTCGATGCAGCGCACGCCTCTCCGAGCCTGGAAATCTCCGGCGGGCCGATCCAGGTTCGCGCGCTGTTCGATGGGTCCTCCAGGGTCGGCTACAGCGTTCCGACCAATGCCACCGTGGACCCGAACATCGGCGGCACCCGCGACGCCACCGCCGCAGTAGGACCCGGAACTCTCAACCTGCTGACCGGCAATATCACGGTCAGCCGAACTGATGTATCGGTCCCCGGCTTTGGTTCCGCCCTCGAATTCTCCCGTGCCCACAACTCCCGCGATGGGGGCACCGCGAACGGCACCGGGGTTCTCGGGCGGGGCTGGAAGCCGGGGGTAACTGTGGAAGCGGCCGGAGGAGCGCAATGGCAGAAGGTAAGAGAGGTGGTCGCCAGCGAAGAAGAAAAAGAAGAAGGCTACGGCGACTACGCGCTTTTGACCGACCTGGAAGGCTATGAATACGCCTTCGAACTCAGTGGCGGAAACTACGTCTCCCCACCCGAGGCCGTGGACTGGAAGCTGGTTCGCCAAGACGCTACGCACTTCGCCCTGACCGATCCCGCTGGCAATCGCACGATCTTCGATAACAGCGCCAGCGGCAACGACTACCTTCCCGCGTCCGTCTCTCAGACCGGCAGCGGCGCCAATTCCACGCGGATGGTCTACCAGCTCACCGGTGGCAAACGACGGCTCAGCATGATCATCGCGCCGTCAGCCTCCGGCGTGACTTGCACCGAGGGAGGGCCAACCACGCCTCCGACTTCGCTGGGCTGTCGCACGCTCGTCCTCTCCTACCAGCCAGCAACCGCCTGGGGGGCGCCCGCCAATCTGGGCGACCGCCTCTCCACCATCACCTACTACGGGCCAGCCAACGCCTCCTCAGTGGGAAGCTGGGAAGTCGCCAAGTATTGCTATGACACCAGCGGACGCCTAACCGCCGAGTGGGACCCGCGACTGGGGCCAGCAGGAGCGCTATGTGCGACCCCGCCGCCCATCAGGACCATCTACACCTATGAAGGCGGGCAGATCCGCACGATCACGCCCCCGGGGGAGAAACCCTGGACGCTCGAATACGAATCGGCGCAGGTTGAGTTCCCGAATGCGCGTCGGCTGATTAACGTCAAGCGAGAGAGCCTGTTGAGCAGCCCCTCAATTGCCCAGACGACGATCGCCTACGGGGTGCCGATCAGTGGCAGTGGCGCCGCCTATGACATGAGCGCAGCGACGGTTGCCCAATGGGGCCAGCAGGATATTCCCACCGACGCGACCGCAATCTTTCCGCCCGACCAGATACCAGCTAACCCTCCAACCAGCTACTCCCGCGCAACCGTCTACTACATGGACGCCGAAGGCCAGCTGGTCAACACGGCGACCCCCTCGGGCGCAGGCACGACGGCACCTTCGATAACGACTGCGGAAAACGACGAGCACGGCAACGTGACCCGCGAGCTCAGCGCCCAGAATCGCCTACGCGCCTTGGCTGCGCCGAACCCAGCAGCCCGATCGCACGAGCTTGAGAGCAAACGGGAATACTCGCCCGAGGGGGCCCTGCTGGTGCAGGAATGGGGGTCCCTGCATGAGGTCCGCCTTGAATCGGGATCAGTAGTTCAGGCTCGTCTGCATTCGGCCTATCAGTACGACCTCGGGGCGCCGACCCCGCCGCCCGGCACGCCCTCCTTCCACCTGCCCACCCGAGTAACCGTCGGCGCCAATATTCCCGGCCAGCCCGTGGATGCCGACCAGCGCATCACCGACACCAAATACGACTGGACCCTGCGCAAGCCGACGGACACGATCGTCGATCCCCAAGGGCTCAACCTCCGCACCCATACCGAGTACGACGCAGTCAGCGGCCTGCCGACCGAACGGCGACTGCCCGCCAATCCCAACGGCGGAGATGCCCGCACGACCAAGACCCTCTACTACACGGCGGGCACGCATCCATCCGATAGCTACTGCGGTAGCAAGCCGGCCTGGGCCAACCTGCCTTGCAAGACCCTGCCGGCCGCGCAGTCAACGCCGGTTGGACCCCCGCAGCTCTTGGTCACTAAGTACGCGGCTTACTCACCGCTAGGGCAGCCGACCGAAGTGCTTGAAAGCCCCGGCGGGGAAAGCGGAGGCGACTTAACCCGGCGGACGATCACCACCTATGACACGGCAGGCCGCCGTCTGACCTTGCAGCAGATCGGCGGCGGGAGCGCAATTCCAAAAGTCCTGTTCCTCTACAACGAAGCGACGGGCCGCCCGATTACGCAGCGCTTCCACTGCGAGAGCGGCTGCTCGGGGTTTGACGATCAGGCGACCACGACAACTTATGATTCGCTCGGTCGCCCAACTGCATACCAGGACGCCGACGGCGTTACCTCGACGACTACCTATGACCTTCTTGGTAGGCCGGTAACCACGAGTGATGGCAAAGGGGCCCAGACCAGGGTCTATGACCCGATCACCGGGCTCCTGGTCGAATTGCAGGACTCCGCCGCAGGCAACTTCACGGCGAGCTATAACGCCGATGGCGCGATCACCGAACAGGGTCTCCCCAACGGGCTCGTCAGCAAAACGACCTACGACGAGACCGGGGCAGCGACGCACCTGTCGTATGTCAAGACGACGATGTGCTCGGTCAACTGCACCTGGCTGGACTTCGACGCCGAAGAGTCGGTCCACGGCCAAGTCCTTGCGCAGACGAGCACGCTTTCCGCCCAGCAATATTCCTATGACAGGGCGGGGCGGCTGAAGCAAGTGCTGGACACCCCTCAGGGGGGCTCCTGTGTGACCCGCTCCTATAGCTTCGACGCAAACTCAAATCGAACCAAACTCATCACCCGAGCGCCGGGACTTGGCGGTGCATGCGACACCAGCTCCGCCGGGACGAGCCAGAACTACAGCTACGACACCGCGGATCGTTTGCTCGGCTCGGGCGTCAACTACGACGACTTCAGCCGCGTCACGAGTCTTCCAGTCGCGTATGCCGGCGGTAGTGGTGCACTGTCGACCAGCTACTTCAGCAACGACATGGTCGCCACCCAGACCCAGAACGGGGTGACGAACAGCTTCCAGCTCGACGCTTCGGGCCGTCAGCGGCAAAGACTGCAGGGTGGAGGGGGCCTGGAAGGCACGGAAGTCTTCCACTACGCAGATACCTCAGACGCTCCGGCGTGGACGATTCGGGGCTCGGCCTGGAATCGGAACATCGTCGGGATCGGCGGTGAACTTACAGCCATTCAGGACAGTGGCTCAGGCACGACGCTGCAATTGACCAACCTGCACGGCGATGTGGTGGCTACCGCAAGCCTCAGCCAATCGGCAACCAAATTGCTGGCTACCTTTGAGTCGGACGAGTTCGGCAATCCCAAGCAATCCGGACCGCCCCGCTTCGGCTGGTTGGGCGGTAAGCAGCGTCGTGTGGAACTTCCTTCGGGGGTGATCCAGATGGGGGTGCGGAGCTATGTCCCGGCGCTTGGTCGCTTTCTCACGCCGGATCCGATTCCTGGCGGCTCAGCCAATGCCTACGACTATGCCAACCAAGATCCGATTAACGAATTCGACCTGGAAGGAACCTGCTCTACGAAGAAGAAGTGTGCGGCGGCGCGCAAGGAGGCAAAGGCCAATGTGCGCAAGGCCGTAACTCACATTAGGGCCAGGATGCAGAAAGCTCGGGAAAACCGGGCGACAGCGGGTGCTAGTAGCGCTATGCCTTTCGGGCCGGTTCCAGTCACGCTTCCATGGGAAAAGGAGGCCGAATCGGCGCTGGGTAAGATGGAAGGTGCTGTCCAGGGCCTATTTAGGCAGTCATGCGGCGAGACGGCGACTGACCTTGCTTATGCCGGGGGCGCCGCAACGGGCGCGGGATTTTTATTAGCATCCGGAGGCCCCGTGGCCGGCGTAGTTAGCGGTATGCTCTTAAACTTTGCAGCATACGCTGGCATCTCTGCCGCAGGTTTTTATGGCGCTTCGAAGCTTGGAGTATGCTAGTTCAGATGCTGAGGCCAAGCTGACGGTCAGTAGTTGCGGTCTATGACCTTACTCGCGAAAATATTGCTTTTGGCTGGCATCGTGTGTGTGGTCCTGGCTGGCTGGTCGTTGATTCAGGGAGAAACTCACGACGCCATCTTTGGCCTTGGCTTGGGAGTCTTGCTTTTGTTGAATTGGGGTTGGCGATTGAGACAGACGACGAAATCACCTCCCGGCGGGTGAGTAGGCGAAGGTGAAGCCGGCTGGACGTATCCGCCAACCGCCCCGGCAGGTCGTCGTGACCTTCGCGGCTATGTTGGTGTTGGTGGTCTTCGCAGCGCCGGTGTCGGCGAACGCCGTGGATGCCTCCCCGCTCGTTGATTTCCTGTTGAAGCCGAGGGAGATGACCGGTTTCACTCCCGGCAAGCCTCGGGTATTCCGGACGGTCGCAGCGATCGAGACGGCATCTGGGGAGAAGCCCACCGAGTTGAAAACCAAGCGCTACGAAGCGGAGGGCTTTGTAGAAGCCGCGACCGCCCGGATGCACAGCAATGCCGAACCGGGGGCAAGAGGTATCTCAAGCGTCTTCGAGTTCGAAACCCCAATAGACGCGAGAGCGGAGATGAAGGCCGAGCTGAAAGAAGAGATCGATCCGGCTGCTCTGCGTAAAGAAGGGATCTTGGACTATCTCGATCTAAGGCATTTCAAGGTTCCAGGGGTTCCGAAAGCCGTCGCCTTTGCATTCGTGTCTAACAGGGCGGCCGAGAGGGCCGGGCTTGAATCCGGCGTTGCGAAAGGACTTTTCGTCGAGGGGAACTGCTTAATCGCCGTCGGTGTCGCCAGATTTAATAGCAGCGAAGTTGTCGAACCGGTGATCAGTGGCACGCAGGCCATCTCTAATCGGAGCGGCGGTGTATGTCCCTAACCTCGTCCTCGCGAGATCATTGAGACTGGGAAATTGTGTGCCCCTGTAAGTTCTGTAGCGAATCTGCAGGCTGGCCGGTACTACCGCTAGGCAGCCTCAAAGCACTACGGGTGCCGCCAGGTCGGTGTCGGGATCATCGCGGTTTACTTGCCGTCGGACTCGGCACGGCCCAGGAGGATCGGGTCGAACAATTGCTGTGAGAGCAAGGTCTTGCGGCAGCCATCTCGGCGCTTCCTAAGCCCATCCGGTCCAGTTGGCACCGTGGGCGTATGGACAACCCGGCCACGTGGACGGACGAAGCCCAGGTTTATCTGGTGGCTGCACAGCTTGTTGTCCTGATCGTCGCAGTGATTTTCGCTTGGCGGCAGGTCAGGGAGGCGCGAGTGCTTCGGGAAGAGCAAAGCCGACCCTTCGTCGTCGTGGATATTCAGTCAGACCCTGGTTCGCTGGTGTATCTGGAGGTCGTGAACATGGGCACCTCGCTTGCTAGGGATGTGCGGATCGAGATCGACCCTCCTTTGGAGAGCGCTATCGACATTCCTGTGGGCAAGCTGAAAATGCTCAGCGAGGGAATCGCCACGCTCGCGCCGGGCAAGAAATACAGGTCGTTTTTCGATCAAGGCCCCCCGCGTAACAACTCCGACTTGCCAATGAGCTATGTCGCCACGGTGACCTACACCGACGAGAAGGGCAAGCGTCCCTTCAAAGAGACGATGAGTCTTGACCTAGACCTGTACATGGACATGACCGAAGTGACTCGTTATGGGGAGCACGAGATCCACGAACGCCTTAAGGAGATTCGGGACATCTTCAGGAAGTGGACCTCAGGGATAGGCAGCGGCGTTCTCGCTCTAAGCCTGGAGGAATCACGAGAAGAGGGCAAACAGCGTCGAGGGCGACTGGAAGAGCGCGAACGCCAGCGGGAAGACCGGGACGAAAGCTAGGTAATGGGATGAGAACGGCGAGCAAGTCAAAGCGTGCAAAGGCTCATCACGTCCTCCCGCAGTTCTACTTGAAGAACTGGGGGAACGAGGAGGGGCTAATTGCAATGAGAGGTCGTGCCGGGGACGAGGTTCGGACCGGAAGTAAGGCGCTTGCCGTCGAGAATGACTTTTACACCCTGGAGCTTCCGGATGGAGAGAAGGATGCCTCAGTCGAGAAGGCGCTAGCTGAAGTGGATGCACAAGGGGCGGCAGCCCACAGGGCACTTCTCGAATTTGAGTTTCCCTTAGAGCCAGAGCAAAAGGTCGCTTTTGCCGAGTGGCTAGGCCTCCAATGGCTGCGGGGTCGTTCCAGTCGCGCAAATGGCCAGGAGCTTGCAGACAAGCTCCAGAAGATGATCATCAGGTTTGGCCTTCAGAACGCAGAAATCGAGTCGGATGTCGACCCGATGGCTGGTGGTGAGAGCGAAACTGTGCCAGAGCTTCCACCCGGAGTGAGGGGGCCGGGGGTCAAGATCCCCGACTTCAGCGATCTCAGCAAAGAGGAACAAGATGAGCTGGCTGCCGACTTGGACGCCTATCGCTTCGAGATGCCCCGTGGGATGTTGCTGCTTCAGATGCTTCAAACGATGTCGCCGGCCGCAATGCCTTTTCTGGAAGCTGAGTGGCATCTGCTCAATTTCGAGGAGAAGATCCTCTTCACCAGTGATGAGCCGATCATTCTCCAGCGCCGACCTCGACCGGAGAACGAGTTCCTCGGTGTCGGTCCGGCCTCGGCCGATAGCCTCTATATCCCACTTTCGTCATCTCTTTGCTTGGCAGTGATCCGAGCGGGCAGTTCCGGTGAGCAGACCGTCCGCAAGCTTCCGATCGTTGAGGCGGAGAAGATCAACAAAGGCACGATCAAGACCATGTGGACGCAGCTTTTTCGCCACGTTGATGGTCCGAGCTTTCCTCAGTATCTCCCTGCGCTTCCAAATGAGCGGATCGTTGTCGGCTAGACGGAACTAATTTGTCCCGAAGTTTGTCCCCGACTCCACCGACCTCCACCGAACTCAGCTGAACGCCTTGGACTCCTCGGGCACAAATCGACCGCAAACGGCTTGCTAAAGGCAATTCTCAGTCCGGAAACCGGGTTCGAATCCCATGGCGGTATGGCCGCCGTGGAGAGGAGGCGACGATTGTTGAGTTGCGGCCCGTCTTCCGTCTTCTTTTGCACAGTCACGTCAGCGGTGAGAGATCGGGATCGCTAGCACCCTCGCTTGACTCCTTCGAGGGTGCGGCGAAGAAGACGCTTCCAATCAAGCCGAGGGCCATCACCACGCTGAAAATCGCCAGTCCCAGCCAGATCGGTTCGGCCACGGAGAGATCTGGCATTGGATCGTCGGCGCCGCCCTTGTCGGTCAAGACCAGGGTAAGCGCACCGATGATTGGCGTGGCGCCGGAGAGCAATGCCATCGTTCTTACGCCGGTGACGTGGTAGCGCTCAAGGGTCTGCTCATCGGGTCTCGCCAGAACGTATCCGAGGACTACGGGCACGACCGAAAGCAGGACGACGGTCGGCTCGACATGCAGCGCCGCCGAGGAGAGGTTGGCGTATGCGAACCACATCAGGAGAGCGATCGCCACGGCGGCCATCATGCAACCCTGGATGAAGCCATTGCGCGGAGCCGCGAGCTTGACCTGCAGGAACACGCGGTGTGACGGAGCGCCGCTCGTCCCCAAATAGACGTGCGCTCGCCGATCGACGATTTCCGCTGAAGCTTCCGTGTCTACTTCCGCCGGTGCCTTGCCGTTGTGACCCCGGGTCGATGGGGTGCGTGCCAGTGGGATCGGCTTGCCGTAATCCATGTAGAAGCCACCGCTTTCCGGCCCTACCCACTCGTCCGGGACGTCGAGCCCCGGGTACAGCCTGGCCAGGCTGGGCACCGACCTCACCGCTGCACTTCCCTGATCTGCCGTGGCCGGTGGGAACGCCATCGCCTTGGCTTCCACGAACTCGACGCTCCCCTCGGGAGCATGAACGTCGAGGTGATAGCGCACATGGCGCCCCGCGTGTGGCAACGGGATGTGGAGCGTGCGCCGGCGCCAGGAGCACCTTGTCGCGAGTCGTTTCCAGAACCTGACCGCGCGTCGCGGTCCGCGCTCGCCCTGCTTATTGCCTCCTTGGGTGAATTGCGGCAGCTTCGCGCCGTAGGCACCTAGGTAGGAGAACCTGACGATTCGATCGGTGCCGGGCGTGCCCTGTACCGCTACCCAAAGGATCGAGTTGTCAGCGAGTCGCGCCGCGAGGTCGACGGTGGCGGCAATCTGTGTGGCGATCGTCTCGTCATCGCGAAGTCGCTCTCGGTCGAGGGCCTCGCTGAGCCTTCCCTCCAGTTCGGTGCCGAGCTCGTTCACCGCATGTGCCACGTCTGCCTGCGACGGGTTGGAGTTCTGCACCATCGCGGCGAGTTCTCGCAGCAGCGGCGGCGCAAGCCGCGCGGGTTCGGCTCGGCCGATACGGGGGAATCTCCTGCGCAGCTTCTGGGGCACGCGCTTGGTCCTCCCGTCTCCAAGGGCAAGTGTCCGGTCGGCCATGCCGACCAGAAGTCCGAAGTCGAGCATCCTGTTCGTAGTGCGGAGATACCGCGAGGCCGGCCGGCCGCTCGGGTCGACGAGATGGAAATCCATCAACGGCGGCCACTTTTGCAAGACCGAGATGGGGACCAGCGTGGTCCCCTTCGCTGCTCGCTTTCGCAGGTTAGGAAGCCCCTTGGGAACCTCGAAGTCGACACTGACGCTCCGCCTGACCGAGCGCGGGCCGATGAACTCGATCGCTTCGACGCGACGGAACAGCCAGTCATGGTTACAGGCGTAGGCGTCGGCACTGCCCCGGCCGACTTCGAACCATGATGGCTCGGTGAGCTGCCTCAGCGCCTCATCGGCATAGCTCATGTGCTGAGGAGACCCGGATCTGGGGACGGACATCTCACGCTTGACCGCGCGAAGCGTATCGACCACTCCAAAACCCCGGTGTTACCTTCTCGATGCTACACTGAACTATATGGTTCAGTATCAAGATATCGATCGAACCCTTGCCGCGCTTGCGGATCCGACTCGCCGAGGCGTCCTCGAGCGACTCGGGCGCGGGGGCGGGACCAGCGTCACTGAGCTCGCCGAGCCGATCGGAATCTCCCTGACGGGGATGAAGAAGCACCTGCGGGTGCTCGAGGAGGCTGGGTTGGTGAGCACCGAAAAGGTGGGGAGGACGCGCCTCTGCAGCCTCGGGCCGAAGCGGCTCGAGGACGTGCAGGCGTGGATCGACTCCTACCGGACGATGGTCGAGGAGCGGTTCGATCGGCTCGAGGAGCTGCTCGAGCGGACGAAAGGAGACGCATCATGAGCGAGCAGGAGGCAGCACGGAAGGCGGAGGTGACGATGCCGAGCGACCGCGAGATCCACGTCGAGCGCATCTTCGATGCACCGCGGGACCGGGTCTTCGCGGCCTACACGGACCCGGCGCTGATCCCGCAGTGGTGGGGGCCGCGGGGCACGACGACGACCGTCGACGAGATGGACGCCACGACGGGTGGCAGGTGGCGGTTCGTGATGCGCGACTCAGATGGCAGCGAAACCGGCTTTCGCGGGGTTTTCCGCGAGGTCGTCGCCCCGGAGCGGATCGTGCAGACCTTCGAATGGGAGGGGATGCCGGGCCATGTCTCGGTCGACACGGCGACGTTCGAGGATCTTGGCGAACGGACCAAGGTCGTCAGCACCTCCGTCTTCCACACGCCGGAGGAGCGCGACGGGATGCTCGAGTCCGGCATGGAGCGCGGCTTGAACGAAACCTACGAACGGCTCGACGAGCTGCTGGCGGAGTAGCCGCCGGGAAACGGAGCCCAGCGCTCCGAGCTGAAGGCGCGCGATTCGCGGTGGACGGTCGCGGCGATCTTCGGCAGGACGCCGGCGGTGTCCTCGAAGATCGCCCGCACCAGGGTCTCCGCGCTCGCCTCGGGGCCGAGCGCCAGCGCGGCGACCGCGTCGAGCAGCTGCTCCTGGGTGAGGCTCGCCGCGGTGCGGCCGCCGGCCGGAACCGCGGCGAGGGCGACCGGCTCGCCGTCGACGCAGAAGGCGCCAAAGCGGGAGACGAAGACGAGCACCTCGTCGAAGCCGGTCCCCGTCTCCTCGATCTCAAAGTGGGTCCGCAGCCTGCCGAGTCGGTAGCTGAGCTCGGTCCAGGCGAGCTGGGTGAACTGAGTCGGGGTGACCCACAGCACCGCGGTCGCCACGGTGGTGCCGGGGCTGGGGAAGAGCGTCGCCGGCATCGCCCCGTAGAGCGTCGGCTGCGCCGCGGCGCCGACGTCGAACTCGCGCAGCCGCCCGCTCAGCGCCAGCACCGTGCGGTCCCGCTCGTCGGTGAAGTGGGCGAACTTGCGCTCCAGCGCCTCGGGGGCGGCATTCGACCCGATCGCCAGCACCGGCAGACGGCCGCTGCCGCCGCCGGCGAAGCAGTCGAGCAGGCGATCGCGCTCCGCCGCCCCCACGTCCCCGAGCAGCTCGACCTCGGCGCCGGCCAGCAGATAGGAGCCCGACGGCCGCTCCCAGGGATACCCCACCGCCCGCGCCAGCAGCGCCGCGTCGTAGGCGCGGGGAGGGAGCTCGGCGGCGAGGGTGCGGACGAGCTCCTCGAATTCGCGGTCGTCCATCGCCAGGCGCTCGAGCAGCTCCGGCTCGGCGATCGCGGGCCATCCCGTCACCGCTTCAGCCTAACGAGGGCCGCCGCGCTCGCCGGTGACTTCGTCGCGGCGGCGTTCCAGGAAGCTCCGCTCGGCGTCCGAGTGGACGAGCTCCAGCGCCCGCCCGTAGGCGAGGCGGGCGTCCCGGTCGCGGCCGAGCCGGTGCAGCAGCTCCGCTCGCGCGGCGTGCAGGTGGTGGTAGCGCTCCAGCTCAAGCCCTTCGATCAGCGCCAGCGCCGACTCGACCTCGCCGGCCTCGGCGATCGCCACCGCCCGGTTCAGCTCGACCACCGGCGAGCCGGTGAGGCGGCCGAGCTCGCCGTAGAGGGCGGCGATCTGCGGCCAGTCCTGCGGCTGCTCGAGGTGGAGGGAGGCGATCGCTGCCTGCAGCGCGTACTGGCCACGCCCGCCGAGCGCGAGGGCCCGATCCAGCGCCGTCCGTCCCGCCGCGATCCGCCCCCGGTCCCACAGCGAGCGGTCCTGGTCACCGAGCGGGACCAGCGTGCCGTCGGCGAAACGGGCCTCGCGGCGGGCGTCGTGCAGCAGCATCAGGGCCAGCAGGGCATGCGCCTCGGGCTCGTCGGGCATCAGCTCGGCCAGGGCCCGGCCGAGGCGGATCGCCTCGGCCGCGAGCTCGTTGCGGCCGCTGTAGCCCTCGTTGAAGATCAGGTAGACGACGGCGAGAACGACGCTCAGCCGGTCGGGGAGGAGGTGGTCGGGCGGCACCCGGAAGGGGATGCCGGCGGCCTTGATCTTCTTCTTCGCCCGGACCAGCCGCTTCGCCATGGTCGGCTCGGGGACGAGGAAGGCGCGGGCGATCTCCGCCGTGTCGAGGCCGCCGAGGGTGCGCAGCGCCAGCGCCACCTGGGCCTCGGTCCCCAGCGCCGGGTGGCAGCAGGTGAAGAGCAGCTCGAGCCGTTCGTCGGGAAAGGTCGTGTCGGGGATCTCTTCGGTCACGGTCGTGGGTGCATCGAGCAGGCGGGTCTTGGCCGCGAGCGTGCGGTCGCGGCGGATGCGGTCGATCGCCTGGTTGCGGGCGGTCGCGATCAGCCAGGCACGCGGATTGGCCGGCGCCCCCTCGCGCGGCCAGCGCTCGGCGGCGATCGCGAAGGCCGACTGGGTGGCTTCCTCGGCGAGGTCGATGTCGCCGAGGAAGCCGACGAGGGTGGCGAGGACCCGCCCCCACTCGTCGCGGAAGGCGCGCTCGATCAGCGCTCCACCACCGGTCGCACCTCGATCGCCCCGCCCAGCCTGGCGGCGGGGATCCGGGCCGCGATCTCGAGTGCCGCATCGAGGTCGTCGGCCTCGAGCAGGTAGTAGCCGCCGAGGACCTCCTTGGTCGTCGCGAAGGGGCCGTCGGTGGTCAGGGCCTGGCCGTCCTCGACCCGTACCGTCGTCGCGGTCTCCGCCGGCTGCAGCTGGTTGCCGCCGCTGACGCCGGGCGCCTCGGAGATGGCGAAGTACTCGCCCATGACCGCCTGCTGCTCGGCCTCGGAGAGATTCTCGAATCCGTTGGTCGCCTCGCCTGAGTAGATCAGGAGCATGTATTGCATCGGTGCCTCCTTGGAGTGAGTGGTCCTATCTAAGACGAACGGGATCGCCGCAGATGGACAGGCTCACCCCACAGAGGCTGCGCGCTCGCCTGACGGGCGAACGCGCCGGGCTAGTCGCGGCTGGGTGCGGGGAGTTTCAGGCGCTGGCGGGCGGCGGCGACGGCCGAGACCGAGGAGCGGCAGGCTTTGGCGATGGCGCCGTCGCCGTGGTCCGGTCGGCGGCTGACCTCGAACTCGATCAGGGCGGCGCGGCGCAGTTTCGCCCGCTGTTCCACCGGGCAGTCGCTGGGCGCGGCCAGCAGTGCCGCCTCCGCCGCGCGCTCGCGGCGGCAGAGCAGGCAGTAGGTACCGGCGGCGGAGTCTTCCCAGGTGTCGGGCAGCGCCACGCGCTCGCCGTTCATGCGGCTGACGGAGACGCCGCAGTGGTCGCAGGTCCACTTCTTGGCGGTGGCGGCGCTCATGCCGCCGCCTTCGCCCGGCTGCGGCGACGCCGGCGTCGCCGCTTCTGCGCGGCCGAGGTGCTGCCGCCTCCGTTGGAGCCGCCGTTGGCGGAGCTGGCGACGCGGGCCGGGGCGCTGGAGGTCTGACCGGAGCTGGAGCCGGCCGGTCGGTTGAGGTCGAACTCGCGACTCAGCCCGAGGTCGCGGGCGATCTGCCGCATGTCCCCGAACTGGTCCTCGAGCACGAAGCTGATCCCGGCACCGCGGTTGCCGGCACGGCCGGTGCGGCCGA
Source organism: uncultured Solirubrobacterales bacterium (assembly GCA_963717495.1). GTDB lineage: Bacteria > Actinomycetota > Thermoleophilia > Solirubrobacterales > 70-9 > VAYN01. Next base: position 555,964 of record OY970339.1, read on the forward strand.
TCCGGTGGGTGTAGGCGTCCTGGTCGCCGGGGGCGTCGAAGTTGATCACGTGGGTGACGTCGGCGACGTCGATGCCGCGGGCGGCGACGTCGGTGGCGATCAGGGTGTCGATCTCGCCCTTCTCGAAGCGCGCCAGGGCCCGTTCGCGCTGGCCCTGGGTCTTGTCGCCGTGCATCGCGACCGCCTCGAGCTCACGGCTGCGCAGCCGCTTGACCAACCGGTCGGCGCCGCGCTTGGTGCGGACGAAGACGAGGGTGCGGCCGCGCTCGGCGTCCTGCAGCTGCACGGTGAGGTGGTCGAGCTTGGCGCTCTGGGACTCGACATGGACGAAGCTGTGCTCGATGTCGCGCTCGCGGTGCTCGGTCGGCTCCTGGGTGTGGCGCCGGGCCTGGCGGGTGTAGGCGGCGGCGAGCTTGCCGGTCGCGCCCTCCAGCGTGGCGGAGAAGAAGAGGGTCTGGCGATCGTCGGGGGTCTGGGCGACGATCCGGCTGACCGCCGGCTTGAAGCCCATGTCGAGCATGCGGTCGGCCTCGTCGAGGACGAGCAGGCTGACCCGGTCGAGCGAGATCGTGTTGCGGGAGAGCAGGTCCTCGAGCCGGCCGGGGGTGGCGACGACGATGTCGGCGCGGCGGGCGGCGTTGCTCTGCGGGCCGAAGCCGACGCCGCCGTAGACGGCGGCGATGCGCAGCTGGCGGGCGCCGGCGATCGAGTCGAGCTCGTCGACGATCTGGCTCGCCAGCTCGCGGGTCGGCGCCAGGACCAGGGCGGAGAGGCCCTCGCCGGGCTCGATCAGGTCGACCATCGGGATCCCGAAGGCGAGGGTCTTGCCGGAGCCGGTCGGGGACTGGACTAGCAGGTCGTGGCCGGCCAGCGCGTCGCTGACGACCAGCTGCTGGACGGGGAAAGGCTTATCGATGCCGCGCGCGGCAAGCGCGCTGACCACAGGGTTAGAGATGCCGAGATCGGCAAAAGACTTCAAGTTAGATGTGCTCCTTATATGGGCGATTCAGGGAGATCCAGCAGCCCCAAACGCCACAAAGGCACAGAGGAAACGGAACCTCTCGGGTGGCGATTGGGCCAAACCCGACTCACACACCGTAGCAGGCGACCACTTTTAGCCTGCTTTCAGGCACTTTTTGACGGTCGCAACGGCTGTTTCGGCGGCGGCCCGGCGACCCCGCCTCCTACACTTCAGCGATGTCCTCGGCGGCCGAGATCGAGCCCACCTACACGCTGTACAGGCGCGGGATCGAGCTGCTCGAAGACGGCGACTTCGTCGATGCCGCCGAGCCTCTCGCCGAGGCGGCCCGGCGGGCGCCGGAGAAGTCCTCGGTGCGCGAGGCGCTGGGCCGTGCCTACTACCGGGCGGGGCGTTTCTCCCGCGCCGCGACCGAGTTCGAGGCCGTCGTCGCGACCCACCCGGTCAACGACTTCGCCCACTTCTGCCTCGGCCGCGCCCTCAGCAAGACGGGGCAGGTCGACCGTGCCCGCCACCACCTCGCCCTCGCCGCCAACCTGCGCCCCGACCGTGGCGACTACCGCTTCTACCGCCGCCTACTCGACAGCTGAGGACGCCGCCCCGCGCCGGTCCAGCGATCTCAGAGGCCGCGGACCAGCTTGCCGACGGTTTCGGCCGAGAAATAGGGGCCGAAGGTGTGCGACTTGTTGTCGAGGTGGAGGTAGGTGTTGATGCCGTTGATCTGGGTGCCGTCGCCGATCAGCCAGCCGCCGCCGCTGGCGCCGGGCGCCCAGTGGCAGCGGATGCCGAGGGTGGGCGGTCCGGGAAGCGGGTTGGAGAGCAGATCGTCGCCGATGTAGGGCGATTTGCAACCCTGCATGTACTTGCTCTCGCCGGGATAGCCGAAGGTCTGGAAGGTCTGGTGGCGGGTCAGGTCGGCGACGATCGTGGCGCCGCCGCCGACCGCGTCGGCGACGTTGACGCCTTCGGAGTTGGGCAGGGTGAGGAAGGCGCCCATGTCGAAGTCCGGATTGCCCTGCTTGGTCCACTGCTTCGGGGCGAAGATCGCCTTGCGCCGGGCGACGAAGGCACCGAAGGGGGCGAGGCCGCCGTTGTAGGCGGGGACGAACTGGAGGTAGTCGGACCAGACGCTGGGCTCGCCTTCTTCGCGGCCGCTGTTGACGCAGTGTCCCGCGGTCAGCACCAGCTGCCGGGTGGGGCTATTGATCGCGGTCCCCGAGCAGTAGCCCGCCAGTTTGCCGCGGCGGATGAAGATGCGGCCATTGACCGAGTAGGGAGGGAGGTCGGGGGTCGAGATCGCGAGGAAGCTGGCGCCGGCCGTCGGCGCGGTGGCGGTGCCGACACGAAGCTTGCCCCGGCCGCGAGCGTCGACGACGTAGTCGAGCGGGCGGGCGCTGCGCATCCGCTCCGGGGTCCAGTAGCGGGCGACCCGGTCCGCTTCGGCCCGCACCTGGCTGGCGCTCGCGCCGGCGCCTCCGGGGTGGGTGCGCTGGGCGGCCAGCGCTGCGCCGGGGCCGGCGACGGCCGTCGCGAGCAGCGCGACCAGCGCCGCGAGCGGGACCGCGACGCGTGGGTGGGCACGGTGCGAGCGCCGCTGCATCGCCAGGAAGGATAGAGGGAGGGGAACCGCAGCTGGCGGCAATGACGCCGCGGTGGGCGCCGTGTCAGCTGACCAGCGGGATCACGCAGCGGTATTTCTTGGTCGAAGTGGAGAGTTCCGTGCTGACGGTCCCAGACGCAGAAACCGTCACGACGGCATATAGGCCTGGGCCGGACACGACCGGGATATCCCCAGTCCACTCGTCCCCCGGCGCCAGCGCGACCCCCGGCTGCTGCGAGAAGGCGACCAGCGAGAGTGCGTCGGGCAGCTCGCCGCCCTGGGTCGCGCAGGCCAGCGCCGCTGCCGGCGCCGAGACCGCCGCGTCGCTGCCGACGGTCTGCCAGCAGGCGCCGGCGAAGTAGCGCGCCGGCGGCTTGCAGCCGGCGGTGTGGCCGTTGACCCGCTCCGCGTCGATCGCGTTGACGGCATTGAGCGCGGTCTGGGCGTCGCGGGCGCTGTCGGCCGTGTCGGCGTGGACAGCGGTCGGCACCTGGCCGAGCGTCGCGGTGTCGATCTGGATGCCGGTGATCGACCCCGGCGCCAGGCGATCGGCGCTGAACGCACCCGGCGCCAGCCGGTCGGCGCCGATCGTGCCGCGCTGCAGCCGGTTCCCCGGCACCGAGGCCAGCGCCAGCCGGTTCCCTGGCAGCGACTTCACCTTGACCGCCCTGCCGTTGATCTTGCCCTTGCTCGCCGCGTAGACGCTGCCGCCCAGCGCGGCCACCAGCGCCACGCACGCAACCACCAGTGCCGGCGCCTGCCGGCGCAGTCCCCTGCCCATGCTCTCTCCCCTTGTCGATCGGTCGGACGAGAACCTGGAAACGGTCAGGTTCTCCAAGGCGGAAGAGGGTAATTCGGCAAAGGCGGGCTTGGACGAAAATCCGGGCGCGTCAACGGCGGATAGACTCGCCTGCGTAAACGGTCGGTGGTCAAGGGAAGTCCGGTGCGAAACCGGCGCGGTCCCGCCACTGTGACCGGGTCAAGGAAGTCGCGGGCGCCACGTGCGTCAGCCACTGGGGAGGACACGGATTCCCCGGGAAGGTGCGACCGAGCGCCCCGGAAGCCAGGAGACCTGTCCCCGGCCAGCCAATTCAACCCTCGAGGAAAGGGTGGCTTCAATGCCAAGACCCGTCTCATTCCGGCTGGCCGCCGCGTGCGCGCTGGCTCTAGTCCTGTCCCTGTCCATCGCCACCGTCGCGGCCGCCAAGGGCGTCAGCGCCGATCTGCGCGTGGTCGGCAAGGGCGGCAAGGTCCTGACCGAACAGACGCTCAGCACCGGCACCACCGCGATCAAGACCAGCCCCCAGGCCAACTGCTTCGGCGCCGGCAGCGCCGGCAGCGGCAAATCGGTCACGATCAAAGGCGCGACCGCGCTCGGCCTGCTCGGCCAGGCATCGAAGTCGACCGCCGCGCTGCGGCCGCTGCTGGTCACCGACGCCTTCGACTTCGGCCTCGGCATCTGCGGCATCGGCGCCAGCAAGGTCAGCGGCAAGGCCTCCTGGTACCTCAAGGTCAACCACAAGGGCGCGACGGTCGGCGGCGACGCGGTCAAGCTGAAGCCGGGCGACGAAGTGCTCTGGGACCTGGCCCCGTCCTACCCCTACCCGAACGAGTTGGCGCTGGTGGCGCCGGAACGGGTCGAGACCGGGGTCCCGTTCAAGGTCCGCGTCTTCTCCTACGACGAAAAAGGCAAGCGCAAGCCGGTCGCCGGGGCGAAGGTTGCCGGCGCCAGCGGCGCCGGCAATGCCGTGACCGATGCCTCGGGCAGTGCCACGGTCACGCTTACCGCCACCGTGCCGCAGTACGAAACCCTGCAGGCGACCCACGGCAAGGAAATCCCCTCGCCCGCGGAGCCGGTTTACCTCTGCGTCGCCGGGTCCTGCATCCAGACGACGAGATGACCCGAGGCCGCGGCCCGGCGGTCGCGACGGCGCTGCTCCTGGCAGCGCTCGCGACCGCCGGCTGCGGCCTCGGTCCCGGCGCCGGCGTCGGCACGGTCGAGCTGACGGTGACGCGGGAATACGGCTCGGCGCCGATGCTGCGGCGCGCGGTCGAGGCGAACGAGTCCGACACGGTGATGCGGGTGCTGGAAGGCAGCGCCGAGATCTCCACCCGCTACGGGGGCGGCTACGTGCAGTCGATCGACGGCGTCGCCGAAGACCAGCGCGACGGCGATCCCTACGACTGGTTCTTCTACGTCGACGGCATCGAGTCGCCGATCGGCGCCGCCGACTACGCGCTGCGGGGCGGCGAGCGGGTCTGGTGGGACTTCCGCGACTGGGCGGCGACCAACCACGTCCCCGCCGTGGTCGGCTCCTGGCCGGCGCCGTTCGTCGACGGCTATGGCGGCAGGAAGCGCCCGGTCACGGTCGAGTGCGAGGGCGGGGGAGGGGCCTGCGCGCTGACCCGGGAGGCGCTGGAAGGTGAAGGCGTCCCGCCGGTCGCCGGCGGCGTCGCCGGCGCGATCCGGGTCCTGGTCGGTCCCTGGGCCCGCCTGCGCCGCGACCCGGCGGCGGCCTCGATCGAGGCGGGCCCCGCCGACAGCGGCGTCTTCGCCGACTTCGAGCGGCGGCGGGCGGGGTACTCGCTGATCGCCCTCGACCAGACCGGCGCGCCACGCCGCGAGCTCGGTCCCGGCGCCGGCCTGGTCGGCGCCACCCGCCGCTACGAAGGGCCGCCGGTCTGGGTGGTGACCGGGGGCACGCCAGCCGCCGTGCGCGCCGCCGCCGGTCTGCTCGATGCGGCTTCTCTGCGCGACCATTACGCGGTGGCGATCGAGGACGGGAAGGAGAGGCCGCTGCCGCTGGTGCCATGAGATCGCCGTTCGCCTATATGCCGAGGCCCGGGCCGCTCCAGGCCGCCTCGCCGGCCGCCGCGGTGGCCTATCTCGGCGCCCTGGTCACGGTCGCCTTTCTCTACTCCAACCCGCTGGTGCTCGTCGCCGTCGCCCTTGGCGTGGCGCTGGCAGGGCGGCTGGCCGGGGCGGGGCAGGCGGTCAGGGCGGCGATCCGGCTCGGCCTCGCGATCGCGCTGCCGATTGTCGTCGTCAACGCCCTGGTCGTCAACCGCGGCGAGACCGTGCTGGCGCGGCTCGGCGACTGGCCGCTGCTGGGCCAGGTCGACGTCACCGCCGAGGCGATCGCCGATGGCGCGATCTTCGGCCTGCGCGCGGTCGCGGTGATGATCGCCTTCGCCGTCTACTCGGCCTGCGTCGATCCCGACCGGGTGCTGCGGGCGCTGCGACCGCTAGCCGCCCGCTCGGCCCTGACCGCGACCCTCGTCTCGCGCCTGGTCCCGGTCGCCGCCGCCGATGCCGGTCGCCTGCGCGACGCCGCCCGCCTGCGCGGGCCGGCCGCTGCCGCGGCGGGCCGCGCCCCGCTCGCGCGTCGCCTGCTCGCCGGCTCGCTCGACCGCGCGGTCGACGTCGCCGCCACCCTGGAGCTGCGCGGCTACAGCCTCGACCGGCCGCGGCGGCGGAAGATTGAGCGCTTGACGTTGTCCCAGGGGCATCAAGTGCTCAAAGTCGGCGGCTCCCGGTACGACCGTCGCTTCTACCTCGTCGGTGCCCTGGTTCTCGGCGCCGCGATCGCCGCCAAGCTGGCCGGCGCCGACGACTTCCACGCCTACCCGACGGTCCACGTCGGCCTCGGCGGCGCCATCGTGGCGCTCTCCGCCCTGCTCGTCCTCGCCGGCTTTGCCCCGCTGCGTCCCAGGCCACGACGCCGTGCCACGACGCCTGCGCCCGTCGCCCGCTCGTCTCCGCCCCGCGGGCCCAGCGCCGCTCCAGCCGTCAGGTCGCGTCGACCGGAAGCGCCGGCCGTGCCGTCGTATCGATCGGGGGCGGCGCCTTCTACCGCCGCATTGGAGGGGCCCGGTGTCTGAGCTGGCGATCCGTCGCGGCGCCGCTCCCGCCCTCGCGGTCGACGCCCTGACCTACAGCTACCCGCGCTCGCCGCGGCGCGCGCTCGTGGACATCTCCCTGCGGGTCGCCCCCGGCGAGTTCGTCCTCCTCGCCGGCCGCTCGGCCTCCGGCAAGTCAAGCCTGCTCAAGGCCGCCTGCGGCCTGATCCCGCACTTCCACGGCGGCGAGATCGAAGGCGCCGTGACCGTGGCCGGCCTCGACGCAATCGAGGCCGGTCCGGGCGAGCTCGCGGCCGCTGTCGGCTACGTCGCCCAGGACCCCGAGACGCAAGTCGTCTCGACTACCGTCGCCGCCGAGATCGAGCTGCCGCTGGAGATGCGCGGCGACCCGGCTGCCTCCCGCGCCCGCGCGGTCGAGGAGGTTGCCCTCGCGCTGGCGATCCCTCACCTGCTCGACCGCACCGTCGACACCCTCTCCGGCGGCGAGCTCCAGCGCGTCGCACTGGCCGCCGCCCTTGTGACCCGTCCCAGTCTCGTCCTCTTGGACGAGCCGACCTCCCAACTGGACCCGGTTGCCGGCGACGAGCTGATCTGGCTCCTGCGCCGTCTCAACGAGGAGTGGGGCGTCGCCGTCCTCCTCGCCGAACACCGCTTGGAGCGCTGTCTCGCTGCCGCCGACCGGGTCATCGCCATGGATGCGGGCCGTGTCACCTTCGACGGCCCTCCGACAGACTTCCTGGCCTGGTCCCACGACTCCGACCCGGCCCTGACCACCCCCGCCGCGCGCCTCTTCTCGCTCGCCGGCATCGACCCTCTCCCCACGGGCGTCCGTCAGGCCCGCCGAACCCTGGCGGAGAGCGAGCGGGACGCGAGAGGGGCCGGACCCCCTCCTCACTCAACTTGCTCGGGTGGAGAGGGGTCGGCTGGCAGAGAAGGTAATGCCCGAGAAGTACAAGCCGTTCGGAGGGGGCCCGGCCCCTCTCGCGGCGAGCCGGCCCTCGCTGCAGGAGGGTTGTGGGTCGAGCTGTCCCGCGGCGATGAGGCGAGAGATGTGTTGCGCGGGATGGATTTGGTGCTGGAGCGCGGCGACCGAGTCGCGCTGATGGGGCGAAATGGCGCCGGTAAGAGCACGCTGTTGAAGACCGCGGCGGGGCTGATCGAGCCCGTGCGCGGCAGGATCGAAACGGCGGGGATGGCGCTGCTGACCCAGAACCCAAGCGACTACCTGGTTAGAGAGCGGGTCGGGGACGAACTGCCGGGGGAGGTGGGGGCGTCCGCGCTGAGAGTCGTGGGCCTCGAGCACGCGATCGACGCCGATCCGCGCGACCTCTCCGGGGGGGAGCGGCAGCGGCTGGCGCTGGCGATCGCGCTGGCGGGGCAGATGGAAGGCGAGGAGCTGCCGGGCCTGGTGGCGCTGGACGAGCCGACGCGGGGGATGGATCGCAACCGCAAGGACGAGCTGGTCGGGTTGATCGGCGATCTCGCCCAGCGCGGCGCCGGCGTCGTCGTCGCCACCCACGACGTCGAGTTCGCCTCGGAGTTCGCCGAGCGGGTGGTGCTGCTCGGCGCCGGTGTCGTCATCGCTGACGGCCCGGCCGGCGAGGTGCTCTCCGGTGGCTGGTACTTCGCCACCGAGGTCGCCCGCGTGCTCGACCTGCCCGGCGTCGTCACCCCCGAGCAGGGGGCCGCGGCGCTGCACGAAGCGGGGGAGGGGACGGAGTGAGCTGGGAGCTGGCCAGCTTCCTCATCCTCGGGACCGTCCTCCTGGCCGGCTTCGCCTGGTACGAGCGCTCGCGGCCGCCCTCGCAGGTGGTCGCCCTGGTCGCCGCCCTGGCGGCGCTGGCGATCGCCGGGCGGATCGCCTTCGCCGCCTTCCCCAACGTCAAGCCGACGACCGACATCGTCATCTTCGCCGGCTACGCGTTGGGCCCGGCCGCCGGCTTCGCGGTCGGCGCCCTGGCGGCGCTGGTCTCCAACTTCTGGTTCGGCCAGGGCCCCTGGACGCCGTGGCAGATGGCCGGCTGGGGTCTCTGCGGCATCCTCGGCGCGGCGCTGGCCCTGGGCGGCCGCAACGTCGGTCGGCTCGGGCTGGCGGCGACCTGCGGCTTCGCCGGCATCGCCTACGGCGCTCTGCTCAACTTCTCCCTGATGGCGACCTACGGGGGGGATCTTTCGCTGGAGCGCTTCGGCGTGCTGCAGGCGCGGGCGGTGCCGTTCGACCTCGCCCACGCCGCCGGCAACGTCGCCTTCGCCCTGCTCGCCGGCCCGGCGCTGGTGCGGATGCTGATCCGCTTCCGCGAGCGCTTCGAGTGGGGCAGGGGAGAGGGGGCCGTGACGCCGTCGCCGCCGGGTCCCGGGCCGACACCTGGGCTGAGCCGCGGTGGCAGCCTCGCCGCCCTGTTGCTGGTCGTGCTGGCGCTGGCGACGCTGGCGCCCGCCCGCGCCGAGGCGGCGGACGCCGGGCGCGCGGCCGAGTGGCTGGTGTCGGTGCAGAACCCCGACGGCGGCTTCGGCTCCGCGCCCGACGAGGGCTCCGGCGCCGAGATGACCGCCTGGGCGATGCTCGGCCTCGAGGCCTCCGGCCGCAACCCCCTCGACGTCGCTCTCCGCGGCCGCACGCCGGTCGACTTCCTGCGCGGCCACCTCGGCGAGCTGAAGAGCCCCGGCGACCTCGCCCGCACGATCCTCGCGCTCGAGGGTGCCGGCGTCGACCCGCGCGAGTTCGGCGGCGCCAACCTGGTCTCCCGGCTGCTGGCCAAGCGCCGCGACAACGGCTCCTACGAAGGCTGGCCGGGCTCGACCGCCTTCGCCGCGATCGCGCTCAGGGCCGCCGGCGTCAGCGCCCTCGACCGCACGCTCTCCTGGCTGCGCGAGGTCCAGAACGAGGACGGCGGCTGGGGCGACGTGCCGGGCTCACCGAGCACCGCCGACGGCACCGGCGCCGTCATGCAGGCGCTCTCGAGCGATTCCAAGGCGGCGCGCCGGGGGCTCTCCTACCTGCGCCAGGCCCAGGTCCCCGGCGGCGGCTTCCCGCTCGGCGGCAACGGCGCCCCCAACTCGCAGTCGACGGCCTGGGCGATCCAGGGCATCCTCACCCTCGGCGGCGACCCCGGCTCCTTCCGCCGTGGCGGCGCCAGCGCCCCCGACTACCTCGCCGCCCGCCAGGCCGGCGACGGCCACTACCGCTACTCCAAGTCCAGCGACCAGACCCCGGTCTGGGTCACCGGCCAAGTCCTCGTCGCCACCTCCAACCAATACCTCCCGATCCCCCCACCCCCGCGCGAACCCCAGCCAGCTATAGCTAAAGCCGATACCGGCGGCCTCACCCCCGGCGAGCTTCCCCCATCGGTTGGTCCCTCGCAGGTCCCCTCGACGCCGCCCGGAGTCTCATCCGCCTCTCCGGCCGCTCCCGATAGGGGTGGCGGTGTCCCCCCGAACGTTTTGCGACCCCCGGGCCAGTCCGCCCCCGGGGCGTCAGCCGGTGCCCTTCCACCCGGGGGGCGAGAGAGGGGGGATACCGCCACCCCCGCCACCGAACCGTCCGCGTCGGAACCGGAGGAGCGCTCCGACACCAGCGCCTGGGGCGCCATCGCCCTCGGGCTTCTGGCGGGAGGCCTCCTCTTCGCCGCCACCCTCGGCGCCCGCCGCCTCTGGATGCGCCGGCGCTACGGCTTCTAGAGCGACTCGACCCCTGCACGCCGGGCGAACCCGCGAGACTGTGTCGATGGACGTCGAGACGGCGATACGCAGCCGCCGCACCCACAAGGCCTTCCTGCCGGAGCCACTGTCGCGCCGGCAGATCGAGGAGCTGCTGGAGCTGGCGAGCTGGGCGCCGAACCACAACCTCACCGTGCCCTGGCGCTTCCGCGTCGTCGGCCCGGCCGCGCTGGAGCGGCTGAAGCGGGCCGCCGGGCCGGAGGGCGCCGCCAAGCTCGACCGCGCCCCGACCATGGTCGTCGTCTCCTCCGTCCTCGCCGGCGACTCGGTCCAGGACGAGGAGGATCTGCACGCGACCGCGGTCGCCTCCTACATCGTCCTGCTCGCCGCCCACGCCCGCGGCCTCGCCGGCTACTGGCGCACCCCCGGGCTGCTGCGGGGGGAGGAGGGGCGCGCTGCGGTCGGCCTGCCCGCCGACGAGCGCTTCGTCGGGTTGCTCCACCTCGGCCACCCGCGCCAGGAGCGCCCGGCGCCGCCGCGCCCCGCCGTCACCGAGACCACCGTCTTCCTCGACTGATGCCGACCGCGACCGTGTCCCCCCGCCGATGCTGACCCGCGCCGCCGCGATCGAGGCGATCGCCGGCCGGCACTTCGAGGTCGTCGTCATCGGCGGCGGCATCACCGGCGCCGGCGTCGCCCTCGATGCCGCCTCGCGCGGCTACTCGGTGGCGCTGCTGGAGCGCGGCGACTACGCCGTCGGCACCTCCAGCCGCTCCTCGAAGATGGTCCATGGCGGCCTCCGCTACCTGCAGAACTTCGACCTCGGCCTGGTCCGCGAGGCGCTGCTGGAGCGCCAGCTGATGGTCCAGCTGGCACCCCACCTCGTCTACCCGACCCCGTTCCTGGTCGCCGCCCTGGGCGAGGAGCGCCGCGACCGCAAGCTCGGCCTCGGCCTCAACATGTACGACGTGATGGCGACCACGCGGGTCGGCCGCAGCCGCCGCGAGCTGCGCGCCTCCAAGGAGGAGGACGAGGACTTCTACTGGTCCCCCGATCGCCACCGCACGATCGGCCGCGACGAGGTGCTGGAGCTGGTCCCGGCGCTGAGGGCGCGCGAACCGAAGGACGCCTACATGTTCTACGACTGCCAGACCGACGACGTGCGGCTGGTCTTGACCATCCTCGGCGAGGCGGAGCGCTTCGGTGCGGTGATGCTGAACGGGGCCGACGTCACCGAGCTGCTCTCCGCCGACGGTCGCGCCACCGGCGTCGCCTTCGAGGAGGCGGGGTCGGGCGAGCGGCTGGAGGTCGGCGCCGACCACGTCGTCAACGCCACCGGCGTCTGGGCCGACCAGCTGCGGCCCGAGGAGGTGGTCGAGGAGGAGGACGTGCCGCGGATCTCGCCCAGCCGCGGCACCCACCTGATCCTCGACCAGGCCGACCTGCCGATGGGCCGCGCCGCCTGCATCGTCCCGGCGGGCGCGGGCCGGATGATCTTCTCGCTGCCCTGGTACGGGCGCACCCTGATCGGCACCACCGACAACGACTTCGACGGCGACATCGCCCACCCGCGGCCGGCCTCCGACGACGTCGGTTACCTGCTGGAAGCCGTCAACGATTTCTTCGGCATCGCGCTGACCCAGTCTGACCTGGTCGGCGCCTACGCCGGTGTGCGGCCACTGATCTCCACTGGCGACCCGCGCAAGTCGGTCGACATCTCGCGCAAGGCGGAGCTCTACGAGACATCCTCGGGGATGCTGACGATCACCGGCGGCAAGCTGACCACCTGGCGGCGGATGGCGAAGCAGACCGTCGACCGCCTGGTCGAGCGCGAGGGGCGCGAAGCTCCCTGCCACACGGCGGAGATCCCGCTCGGCATGGAGGCCCGGGCCGAGGACCTGGAGGGCCCGGAGGGGGTGGGGGAGGAGGCGATCTCCCAGCTCGCCTTCCGCTACGGGCACGCCGCCAGAACCGTCCTCGACCTCGCCCGGAAGGACCCGAAGCTGGCCGGCCCGATCGTTCCCGGCCGTCCCGACCTGCTGGCCGAGGTCGCGGTCGCCGCCCGCCACGAGCAGGCCCGGTCCGTCGCCGACGTGCTGCTGCGCCGCACCCGCCTGGGGATCCTGGCGGCGCCGCAGCTGCGCGACGCGGCCTGCGTCCGTCCCGTCGCCGAGGTGCTCGGCGCCGAGCTGGGCTGGTCGCGACGCCAGGTCAAGCGCGAGGCCGAGGCCTGGTCGGAGGCAGCGGCGCGGGAGGGCATCGACCCTGCCATCGCCGGTTGAATAACCTGCCGCTTCGATGACCAAGGCAGAGTTGGAGAACAAGCACATCGCCGAGCTGCACTCGCTGGCTGCCGCGGCCGGCGTCGAGCGCTACCGGATGCTGCCGCGGGCGGAGCTGATCGCGAAGCTCGCCGACGGCGAGTCGGCGTCCGGCGATCGGCCCTCCCAGAGCCGCCAGCCTTCCTCGGGCCGTCAGCCGTCCTCCGGCTCCGGCTCCGGCGCGGAGCAGCGCGAGCGGCCGCCGCGGCGGCGCCGTCGCTCCGGCACGAAACCCGACTCCGGCGGCGAGGGTCGTCAGCAGGGATCCGGCCGCGAGCCGAGGGGCCCACGCCAGCCCGAGCGCGCCTCCGAGCCGCCCCGCGAGCCGGCACCCCCCGAGCCGAGTCGGCCGGCGGCGACCCCACCCACGCCGAGCTCCGGCGAGATCTCCTCCCCGTCGTCCCGTCCGCGCCGCCGCCGGCGCCGCCGCTTCGGCCGCCGCGGCAAGCAGGGCGTGACCCTCCAGGATCTGCTGCTGCCGCCCGTCGCCGGCCGCCAGGCGCTGGTCTGCGCCGAGACCCGCGCCGGCTGCACGGCGCTGCTGCGCGGCATCGCCGCCGATCTCTCCGGCGACCCCAAGGGCCCCGACCCGGTCGCGTTGCTGATCGACCCAACACCCGAGGAGCTGGCCGACTGGCGCCGCGAGGCCCCGCAGGCGGAGATCGTCGCCGCCGGTCAGCCGCGCCACGCCAGCGACGCTCTCGCCCAGGCCGCCAGCCGCGCCGCCGCCGGCGACGACGTGATCCTCTTGGTCGACTCCCTGACCCGGCTCGGCGAGGCCTACGAGGACGCCGACGCCGCCAAGGAGTTCTTCGACGCCGGCCGCGTCCAGGCCGGTGCCGGCGGCGGCACGCTAACCGTTGTAGCCGCCCTAGAGCGCCCCGCTCAGGGCTGAGCGTCCTCGGTCTAAAGAGGCCCTTAGGGCCGGTAAGCGATGCGGCGCCAACTCGGCTCCTTCGAGAGCTCGATCAGCTCGGAGGAGCGGTCCGGCTGCACGTAGCCGAAGGTCTGGGTGCGCTCGTCGAAGACGACGTCGAGCTCGCCCTCCTTGACGCGCTGGTCGAGCCAGGCGCCGCGGAAGACGAGGCGGCGGATCCAGTGGACGAGACTGCGGTTGGCCGGGCCGACCAGGTCCTCCCAGTTCTCGTTGATGTGCTCGCCGAGGCGCGAGCTGGGCTCGGCGATCTCGCCGCTGACGGCGAGGTCGAGCAGATCGTCCAGCTCCTCCTGGCTGAGTCCCTGGTGGACGAAGCCGAGCTTGACCGCGGCCTGCTCGACGCGCTGTCCGAAGTCGCCCTCGTTGAAGGCGAAGCGGAGCTCCCCGTACTCGAGCACGTAGTCGGAGCCAGACTCGTAATTCCCTCGACGGGTCGTTTTCTTGTCCATTTGAGTTGAAGCCCAACTGCTCGCGCAAGCCCAGCGGGAGCAGGTCATGATCTTGCCGATCATCGTACGCCGGTGCCTGCCCGGAGCAGGCGCTGAACGACTGTTTGCACTTGCAGGGGCAGAGACGGCGGCGTCGTGGCCTTGGTGGGGCATGGCCGCCAGCCGCCTCCAAGGACTTCCCGAGCGCCGTGTCTGCGGGCTCGTGGTCCCCGTCGCCGACGGCTTTCGCAGCCGCCTGCTCGGCCTCGCCGGGCTGAGGCTGGAGCAGGCCGGTGCCGGCCTGCTGATCCCCGGTTGCGCCAGCGTCCACACGTTCGGGATGCGGTTTCGCCTGGATCTGGTCTTCCTCGATCGGCGCGGCGAGCCGCTGGCCGTCCACCGTGGGGTGCCGCCCCTGCGCCTGGTCGGGTGCCGCGGGGCAAGCGCTGTCGTCGAGATTCCCGCGCCGGGGGGAGAATTCGCCGGCGCCGGGACTTAGAGCAGGCATGTTGCCGCAGAGAGAGGAGATCGCCAGCGTCGTCGTCTGCGAGGACGACGCCGTCACCTTGGAGCTGCTCTGCGATCACCTCGCCGCCGACCGCTTCGGCGTGCTGCCGGCGCCGAGCGCGTCGGACGCGCTGCGCCTCTGCCGCTTCAACCACCCCGACCTGCTGCTGCTCGATCTCTCGCTTCCCGACGCCTCCGGCCTCGACGTGCTGCGGGAGATCCGCGAGGCCGACGGCGTCGACTCGCGCTTCGACCCGGGCCTGCCGGTGATCGTCCTCACCGGCCGCGGCGCCCAGGTCGATCGTGTGCGCGGCCTCAACGCGGGTGCTGACGACTACCTGACGAAGCCGTTCAACCCGGAAGAGCTGCGGGCGCGGATCGCGGCCGTGCTGCGCCGTCGCGGCAGCCACCGCGACGGGCCGTGCCGGGTCGGCGACCTCGCGATCGACCCCCGGCGCCGCCGGGTGACGGTGGGCGAGCGGCGAGTCGCGCTGGCGAAGAAGGAGTTCGCGCTGCTGCGGGTGCTGGCCGGCGACCCGACCCGCGTCTTCACGAAGGAAGACCTGCTGCGCGAGGTCTGGGGCTACCGCGACCCTGGCCGGACTCGCACGCTGGATTCGCATGCGAGCCGGCTCAGGCGCAAACTCGATCCGGAGCACAGCCGTTACGTCGTCAACTGCTGGGGAATCGGCTACCGCCTGATCGACGGCTGACGACGGCCTCCCTCGTTCCCGTCCCTACTTGGAGTCGCCCTCGCCCTGGGGGGTCTCGAAGTGAAGGATCGCCAGCTTGGTCGTGATCGACTCCGACTTGTCGTCGCTGAGACGGGCGGCCGCTTCCTCCTGGATCTCGATCGCCTTGTTCAGGGTCTCGGCCAGCAGCGCGGTGACGTCGGACCAGCCCTTGTCGTCGAGGGTGAAGGGGGTGCGACTCACGTGCGAGTCGGTACGGGCGTCGATCGTGCCGGCGATCAGGGCTTCGGTGGCGTCCTGGCCGACCGTCTCGATGACGCTGCCGCAGATGCCTTTGCGAGCCGAGGCGGGGATCTTCTCCCAGTCGCTGTCGCTGAAGAAGGTCCGCTCGGTGGCACGGTAGAAGTGCTCGACGGCGCCGCGGCGCGGCTCGGTTTTGACCAGTTCGACGCACTCGAACTCGAGCAGCGTTTTGACGTGGTAGCTGACGTTGCCGAGCGGCTCGCCGAGTTCCTGCGAAAGCTGGTTGGGGCTGGAGACGCCTTTGTGCAGAGAGGTGAGGATCCTCACGCGCAGCGGGTGGGCGAGCGCCTTGGCGAGCTGCTGGGTGATTCCCTCGGGAGAGGTTCGGGTCTGGGCCACGGGGTGGATCTCCGATCGTTTGGGGGGCCAGTCGAGTGGCTCCGGAATGACTTTCCATCCCGGTTTGTAGATCAAGTATTCCAAAACGCTCCGTCGTTTCCTTGCTCGTAACCCTTTATTAGAGCGAAAAAGGTCAGGTTTTGATCACCAGTCGGGAGTAATTGGAAAACAGGTGAATCTCTTTTAACGTTCAATCGGTCTTATCCATGCGCACCCGCCGGCCCGAGGTGCCTGGCCGAGACCGCTTTGGGATGGCGGGTGCGCGACCGCGCTCCGAGGTGAGCGACAAGGGGGGAGAGAACGGCGTCTCCTGGCCCTAAAGGGGCCATGGGGACGCGGACCATCGAGGCGGCGGCGAGATGACGCTGGAGTTGGCTGAGCTCGCCGGGGCCTGGCCGCTCGGCGCCTCGCTGGCGGCGACGATGGCCGCGCAGGGCCTCTGGGCCGGGCGTCGGCGCAGCAGCCTCAACGAGGCGCTGCACGAGCTGCGCCGTCCCCTGCAGGTGCTGGCCCTGGCGGCGCCGGGAGGGAGCCGGCAGGGGGGAGCCCAGATCGAGTCGTCGGTGCAGATGGCCGCGACCGCGCTGGCGCGACTCGAGCGGGAGATCAACGGCGAGGCGATCGCGCCACTGAAGGCGCCGCTGTTCGTGCGGCCGCTGCTCGGGGCCACGATCGAGCGTTGGCGGCAGCGCGCCGCCCTTGCCGGCGCCTCGCTGAGCCTGCGCTGGCTGGCGGCGGAGGCGATGGTCGAGGGCGACCGCTGCGAGCTCGCGCAGGCGCTCGACAACCTGCTGGTGAATGCGATCGAGCACGGTGGGCCCGAGATCGTCGTCGAGGCGCGGGCCCGCCTCGGCAGGCTGCGGATCGCCGTCGTCGATCGCGGTCGCGATTCGCGCGCCCTGCCGCGGCGCCACCGCGCCGAGTGGGCCGGCCGGCTCTCTGGACGGCGGCGGCACGGGCACGGATTGCGGGTTGTGCGGCGGACGGCGGCCGCTCACGGCGGCGACTTCCATCTGCGGCGCGCGGCCGACGCGACCGAGGCGCTGCTCGAGCTGCCCCTGCTGGGCGAAGTCGAGGCGAGCGGATGAGCCGGCGCGGGCGGGCGCTCGCCTTTGTGCTCGCGGCGCTGGTGGCGGCGGTAGCCGCCGCCGCGATCGCCGACAGCTACGGAGCCCGCGTCGCCCGCGGCTACGGCGAGCTGCGCCCGGTCGTCGTCGCCGCTGCCCCGCTCGAGGCCGGGGAGGCGATCGACCCGCGCACGGCGGCCACGCTGGAGCTGCGCCGGGTCCCGGCCCGGTTCGCGCCGCCTGGAGCGCTCGAGGATCCGGCCGCCGCGATCGGCCTGGCTCCCGCGGCTCGGATTCCCGCCGGGTCCTACCTGGTCGCTTCGCAACTGCGGCCGCCGCGGGCCCGCGGCGCCGGCGCCCTCGGTCTGGCACGGGGGCGGCGCCCGGTCGAGATCGCGGTCAGCGGTGCCGAGGCGCTGCTGCTGGCCGGATCGCGGCCCGAGGGGCACGAGGTGGACGTGGTGGTGACGACGGAACCGACCGCTGCGGGAACGGGCCGAACCTATGTCGCCGCCGCCGCGGTTCCGCTGCTGGCGCTCGGGCCCGGGATGGATGGGAGCGCGGCCGCAGGCATGGCCGCCGCGACCCTGGGGCTGACCCGGCAGCAGGCCCTGCGCCTGATCGCGGCCGAGAGCTTCGCCCGCAAGCTGACCCTCCTGGCTCGGGACTGAGCCGTGGTGGCGCGCGAGCGGAATGTGGCGGAGCTGGCGGCTGCCCTGCGGGCGCGGCTGGTCGAGCGCCGCCGCGCCGAGGCGGCCGCCGGCGGTGCCGGCGCCGCCGATCTGCAGACGGCGGTGCGCGGGCTGGTCGACGAGCAGGCGGTGCTGCTGGGTGCCGCCGACCGCGAGGAGATCGCGGCGCGGATCCTCCGCGACAGCGTCGGCCTCGGCCCGCTGGAGGTGCTGCTGGCCGATCCCGCCGTCGAGGAGGTGATGGTCAACGGTCCCGACACCGTCTACGTCGAGCGCGGCGGCCGGATCGAGGCGACCGATGTCGCCTTCGCCGACGAGGAGGAGCTGCGCAACGCGATCGAGCGGATCCTGGCGCCGCTGGGGCGGCGGGTCGACGAGCTCAGCCCGATGGTCGACGCCCGCCTCGCCGACGGTTCGCGCGTCAACGTCGTGATCCCGCCGCTGGCGATCGACGGCCCGCTGATCTCGATCCGCCGCTTCGGCGCCCGCCGGCCGGGTCCCGACGAGCTGGTCGAGCTCGGCACGCTGAGCGCGGCGCAGCGGCAGGCCCTGGCGGCGGCTGTGGCGGCGCGCCGCAGCATCCTCGTCAGCGGCGGCACCGGCTCCGGCAAGACGACGCTGCTGAACGCGCTCTCCGCCTTCATCGCGCCGGCCGAGCGGGTGGTGACGATCGAGGACGCGGCGGAGCTGCGCCTGCAGCAGCCGCACGTGGTGCGGATGGAGAGCCGGCCGGCCGGCGTCGAGGGCAGGGGCGAGGTGACGGTCCGCGACCTGCTGCGCAACGCCCTGCGGATGCGACCCGACCGGATCGTGATCGGCGAGGTGCGGGGAGCGGAGGCGCTCGACCTCCTCACCGCTCTCAACACCGGTCACGACGGCGCCCTCTCTACCGTCCACGCGAACTCGCCGGCGGACGCGCTGAGCCGGCTCGAGACGCTGGCCCTGATGGCGGGGGTCGGCCTGCCGCACGCGGCGATCGCCGAACAGGTCCAGCGCGGGATCGATCTCGTCGTCCATATCGAGCGGCGTCCCGAGGGCGCCCGGGTCGTGACCGAGATCGCCGAGGTCGTGCGGGCGGCCGGGACCACCGCGGTGCGCACCCTGGATGCGGTCGCCACGCTATGACCGGCGAGCCCGCCGGCCTGTTGCTGGCGCTGGCCGGAGCCGCGGCTGGCGGCCTGCTGGCGCTGGCGGCGCGCGAGGCCCTGCTCGCCAGCCCGGCGGCGGCGCGCTGGTTGCGGCTGGCGCTGGAGCCGCTGCGGCGGGCCGGGCGCGAGGGCTACGCGCCGTCGACGCTGGAGCGGCGCCGACTTGCCGCGGTCGGCGCCGGCGCCGCGGTGCTGGCCGGCTGGCTGCTTGGTGGGGTGGCCCTGGCGCTGCCGCTGTCGGTGGCCGGGCCGGCGCTGGCCGGCTGGGCGATCTCCAGCCGCCGCCGGCGCCACCGCACGGCGGTTGAGCGCTCGCTGCCGGAAGTGGCGACCGCGATCGCCGACTCGCTCGGCGCCGGTCGTTCGCTGCGGGCCTCGCTGCCGGCGGCGGCGAGCTCGCTCGACGGCGTCCCGGCCGTCGAGCTGGCCCGGCTCGGCGCCGAGCTCGACCTCGGTGCGGCGACCGCCGCGGCGATCGAGGCCTGGCGTCGCCGGATGCGCTCGGAGCGGGTCGACGCCTTCGCCGCCACCCTGCTCAGCCAGCGGCTCGCCGGCGGCGACCTGGCCGGGTTGCTGCGCCGCTTCGCCGCCGGCGCCGCGGAGCGAGACCGGGCCGCCGAGGACGCGCGCTCGGCCACCGCCCAGGCCCGCTTTACCGGGCTGCTGGTGGTGGCGATGCCGAGCGGCGGTGCCCTCTTCGCCGAGCTGATCCAGCCCGGCTTCGTCGCCGGACTGCTCGGCTCGCCTCCCGCGGCGGTGCTGCTGGCCTTGGCGGCGGCCTTCCAGCTCGCCGGCTTCGTCGCGATCCGGCGGCTCTCCCGGGTGGCGGAGTGAGCGCCGCCGGGTTCCTGGCGGCGCTCGCCGTGCTGCTCGGCTGCGCCGCGGCCCGCGAGCTGCTCGGCGGCCGTTCCGGCGCCGCCCTGCCGCCGCTGCCGTTCGGCCTGCGCGGACGCTCGGCCGGGGCGGCGCTGCGGCTGGGGCTGCCCGAGCGGCTGCGGCGCTCCGGGCTGGAGGCGCGGCTGCCGCTCGCCGCCGTGCTCGCGGCCAAGCTCGCCGGCGCCGCCGTCGGCGGGTTTGCGGCCTTCGCCGCGGCGCCGGCGGCGCCAGGCCGGACCACCTTGCTGGTGGCGATCGGCCTGCCGGCGGCCGGCTTCGTCGTCCCCGACGCGCTGCTGGAGCGTGAGGCGCGCCGGCGCCGGCGCCGCCTTCTCGCCACCCTCCCGGATGCCCTCGACCTGCTCGCGGTCAGCGCCGGCTCCGGTCGCGGCCCGGCGGCCGGGCTGGAGCAGCTGGCGCGGGCCGGGGAGGGGCCCCTGGCCGAAGAGCTGCGGCTGGCTGTCGCCGAGCTCTCCTGCGGTGTTCCGCTCAGCAGCGCCCTGCGCTCGCTGCGCGCCCGCGTCCCGGGTGGCGAGCTGGCGACGCTGGTCGCCTCGATCGAGCGCTCGCGGCAGTTCGGGTCGCCGCTCGCCGAGCAGCTGCGCCGCCAGGCCGGCGCCCTGCGTCGCGACAGCCGCCGGTCCGTCGAGGAGCGGGCGGCCCGCGCCGCGCCGAAGATCCAGCTCGTCGTCGCACTGGTCCTCGTCCCCTCGGTGCTGCTGATGATCGCCGCTGGTCTGATCGCCAACTCCGGTTCGCTACTCGCGGGGTTCTGAGGCGCTTTACTCCAGCGACTCCTCGCGCAGGCGCTTGGCCACGGCGGCGGTCGCGGCCGAGACCTCGTCCAGCTCCGCCGCCCTCTTCTTGTGGCCGCTGACGTAGCAGCAGAGGGTGCCGTCGACCAGCTCGAAGGCGAACTTCTCCGGGGCGGAGTCGGTCAGCCAGACGATGAAGGTGGGGGCGAAGAGCTGTCGCAGCCAGTTCGCGTCCTGGCCCTCGCGGGCGAAGATCTCGTACTTCCCGTCGAGCGCCTCGCTCTCCAGCTTGACCCGCTCTTTGGAGCCGCGGAAGGCGTCCTCGAAGCCCTCCAGCGCTCGCAGGCCGAACTTGCGTTGGCAGTAGAGCTCGGGCAGGTGGGCGACGCACTCGGGGACCGGGACCAGGCCGACCGTGTAGCGGTAGTAGCTGGTGTCGCGGTTGCCCTCGCTGTCGGTCGTCTCTTCCTCGTACGTATAGAGAGCGAGGATGCCTTCGATCCCGTCGGC
Source organism: uncultured Solirubrobacterales bacterium (assembly GCA_963717495.1). Lineage (GTDB taxonomy): Bacteria > Actinomycetota > Thermoleophilia > Solirubrobacterales > 70-9 > VAYN01. The sequence continues at coordinate 576,636 of OY970339.1, forward strand.
CAGGGTGCCCGCGAGGCTGCGCTCGGCGTAGCGGTCGTCGCCCTTGCGCAGTAGCGGGGTCGTTGCCGGCAGCGGCGAGCGGCCGCCGAGTTCGAGCCCGTGCTGCTGGGCGTAGGCCTGGAAGAAGGCCTCCTCGGCGCGGGAGTCGGCGATGCCGAAGACGATCAGCAGCGAGAGCAGGAACGCCGCCAGCGCGGCGGCGCCACCGATCGCCGGGCCGACCAGCACCGCACCGGCGACGCCGGCGGCGATCGTGAAGGCGGCGATCAGGACCAGCGTCAGCGCCTTGCCCAGCAGCCGCTTGAAATGGAAGCCGCGCAGGTCGTTGGCGTCGTCGGGCTGGGTCACGGGGCTGAACCTATGTGCGGGAGCGGATGCAAATGGGCTTGCAGAAGGGGGTTGTGTTGCAAAGTGGGAGAGTGTGGGCTATTGTGGCGCTCGAGTTGAAGCCCAGGACCGGGGTGGTGAGGTTCCTCCCACCTCATCACTCCGGTCCCAACTCTTTCCGGCCCTCCCGCTCAGAAAGGACTCGCCGCGGTGGCATTTCGGGGTCTCTACGAGCACAGTCTCGATTCGAAGGATCGGCTGACGGTTCCCTCGCGGTTTCGCGCCTCGCTCTCCGACGGCATCGTTCTCTCCAAGGGCTTCGATCCCTGCGTCTGGGTGCACACCACGCCTGAGTTCGAGCAGCTCTCCGATCGCTTCCTCTCGCCGCATAGCCCCTTCGGGAGCGACGCCCGCCAGCTGCGCCGCCGTTTCCACGGCGGCTCCTTCGACGAGAAGCTCGACTCGGCGGGGCGCATCCGCGTGCCCAAGCCGCTGATCGAGCACGCCGGCCTCGACGGCAACTGCGTCGTGATCGGCGCCGGCGAGTACCTCGAGATCTGGAACGCCGACGCTTGGGCCAAGCAGGAGGAGGAGCTCGACGCCGCCGCTCCCGAGATCGCCGAGGGCCTCGCCAGCGCCGGCGCCGCGTGATCATGAGACTTCATGCCGCCCGCAACCCAGCCCACCACAACCACCCGCCGACGGGCCGATATCCCACGCATGCCGTGGGAAGCCGGCCCATCGACCTCGAGGCGATGACCCACGAGCCCGTCCTGGCGGCGGAGCTGACCTCGCTGCTCGCCCCCGAGCCGGGCCAGACGGCGGTCGACTGCACCTTCGGCGCCGGCGGCCACGCCCGCGCGATCGCCGCCCAGCTCGGCCCCGCCGGGACCCTGATCGCGATCGACCGCGATCCCGCCGCCGAGGCCCGCTTCCGCGAGTTCGCGGTCGAGGTGCCCTGTCGCACCCGTTTCATCAGCACCGACTTCGCGGAAGGTCTGCGCACCCTGCACGGCGAAGGCATATGCCCAGAGATGGTTTATGTAGACCTCGGAATGTCGTCGATGCAGGTTGACGCGTGGGAGCGCGGTTTCTCCTATGCCTACGACGCGCCGCTCGACATGCGCATGGACACGCGCCAGGACTTCGACGCCGCCCGGCTCGTCAACGAGTGGCCGGAGGCGCGGATCGCGCAGACGCTGCGCGAGTTCGGCGAGGAGCGCTATGCCGGCGGCATCGCCCGCGAGATCGTCCGCCGTCGTCCGCTCAGCACCACCGGGGAGCTGGTCGCCGCGATCAAGGCCGGGATGCCGACCGCGGCGCGGTTCGGCGCCGGCCATCCGGCCAAGCGCAGCTTCCAGGCGATCCGGATCGCCGTCAACGGCGAGCTCGACTCGCTCGAGCGGGCGCTGCCGCTGGCCTGGGAGATGCTGCCGGTCGGCGGGCGCTTCGGCGCGATCGCCTTCCACTCGCTCGAGGACCGGCCGGTGAAGCAGTTCCTCGCCGGCAAGGCGCGCGGCTGCGTCTGCCCGCCCGAGCTGCCGGTTTGCGTTTGCGGTCACGAGCCCGAGGCCGAGCTGCTGACCCGGCGCGCCGTCTCGCCCGGCCCGGCCGAGATCGAGGCCAACCCGCGCTCGCGCTCGGCCCACCTGCGGGTCGCGCTCAAGGTTGCCGAGGGCTCCGCTGGGGAGGCGATCTGATGGCCGTCGCCGCCCCCGCCCGCAAGACCGCGCCGGCACCGGCGCGCCGTCCGCGCACCCGCCCGACTCCCAAAGGCCGCGCCGTTGCCGCCCCCGCCCGTAAGGCGCCGGCTCGCAAGTCCCCCGCACGCAAAGCACCCGCTCGTGCCCCGCGGTGGGCCCGACCGGCGAGCCGCGCGGCGGCCGTCGGCGGTCAGCTGATCCCGTTCGCCGGTCGCACCGCGGTCGCCGTCGGCCAGCTCCCCGACTCCGGGCTGATGGTGCGGATGACCCGCGGCCGCGCCTGGATCGCGGTGCTCGGCGTGCTGCTGGCGGGGATCGTCAGCCTCAACGTGATCACCCTCAGCTTCGCCGCCTCCTCGGGCCGGATCGACGAACAGATCACCACCCTGGAAGAGGAGAACTCGATCCTCGGCGGCCGCGACGCGCGGCTCTCCGGGATCGGCAGGACCCGCGACGCCGCCGGCGCGATCGGCCTGGCGATGCCGTCCAGCGAAGACATCCACTTCACCGACGCCGGGCCCGACGACGTGGCGACCGCGGCCCAACGCCTCGCCGCCGCCGGCGGGTAGGAGCCGCCGCCGATGCGCTTGATCGAGCGCCGGATCGGGCTTCTCTTCGCCGCCTTCCTGCTCTGCTTCCTGGTTATCGTCGGGCGTGCCTTCTGGCTGCAGGGGGTGCAGGGCGGGGCGCTCGCCTCCGAGGCGCTCTCCCAGCAGACCGAGACGGTGACGGTGCCGGGCCTGCGCGGCGCCCTGCTCGACCGCCGCGGCCACGCGCTCGCCGCCTCCGAGGACGCGGCGACGATCTTCGCCACGCCCTACCAGGTGAAGAACCCGGTGCGGGCGGCGGAGAAGCTGGCGCCGATCCTCGAACTCGACAAGGGCGAGGTGCTGAAGAGCCTCACCGCCGAATCCGGCTTCTCCTATCTGGCCCACAAAGTCAGCCTCGAAGCCGCCGGGCGAGTCGAACGGCTGGAGCTGGAAGGGATCGGCATGCTGCCCGACAGCCGCCGCACCTACCCGCAGGGAGAAATGGCCGGCCAGGTAATCGGCGCGGTTGGCACCGAAAACCAAGGGCTGATCGGGCTCGAGGCCGGCGAGGAATCTGTGCTGGGCGGCAGCGACGGCGAGCGGCGCATCGTCAGGGACGCGCTCGGCGACCCGATCCGGCTGGAAACCGTCAGCGAAGCGAGCGACGGCGAAGACATTCAGCTGACCCTCGACCCGCTGATCCAGGAGAAGACCGAACGGGTGCTGGCCGAAGTCGGCGAAGCCTACGCGCCGAAGGGGGCGACGGCGATCGTCATGGACCCGCGCAGCTCGCAGGTCCTGGCGATGGCGAACTGGCCGCCGGTCGACCCCAGCGACCTCTCCAGCGCCGGCAACGAGGACCTGATCAACCGGGCCACCGGCTTCACCTATGAGCCCGGCTCGACCTTCAAGGCCTTCACCGTCTCGGCGGCGCTGGAGGAAAAGCTGGTGACGCCGACCTCCTCGTTCGTGCTGCCACCGAGCATCCAGGTCGCCGACCGCACGATCGAAGACGCCGAGGGGCGGCCGACCGAGACGATGAGCGTCGCCGAAATCCTCGCCCACTCCTCCAACGTGGGCGCGGTGACGATCGGGCTCGAGGTCGGCGCCGAGAAATTCAGTCGCTGGATCAACCGCTTCGGCTTCGGCCGCCCGACCGGGGTCCAGTTCCCGGCCGAGGAGCAGGGGATCGTGCCCGAGCTCGACGAGTACTCCGGCTCGACGATGGGCAACCTGCCGATCGGCCAGGGCCTGGCGGTGACGCCGATGCAGATGATGGCCGGCTACGCGGCGATCGCCGACGGCGGCATCCTCAGGCAGCCGCGGCTGATCAAGCGGGTCGGCGACGAACCGGTGCCGGAGCCGGAGGGGCGCCGGGTGATCGACGCGGGCGTGGCGGCGCAGGTGCGGGAAATGCTCGAGGGGGTGCTGGCGGCCGGCGGTACGGCGTCGGAGGTGAGCGTTCCGGGGTACACGCTCGCGGGGAAGACCGGTACCGCTGAGGTGGCTGAAAACGGGACCTACTCGGAGACGAAATACGTAGCTTCGTTCATCGGGTTTGCGCCGGCGCAGGATCCTAAGTTCCTGGCGGCGGTAATCGTGGATCAGCCGCAGGGGGACATCTACGGCGGGTCGGTGGCGGCTCCGGCCTTTGGGCAGATCGCTGGGTTCTCGTTGCCTTATCTCGGGGTTGCCCCCGAATAGGGGCCGGGAGTCGGGTGCCCCTCCGGCTTGCTGTCTTTTTCGCCGCCGAGTGGGCGTTGCTCGTTGAGTGGTCTGTGCGAAAAAGGGAGCGCCGCTGCGCCGGAGGGGCACCCGACTCCCGGCCTAGAATCGGGTTCATCTGATGAGGCTTGAGGCGCTCGTGGCGGGAATTGATGGGGCCCGGATCGTGGGGGATGGCTCCGTTCGGATTGCTGGTTTGGCTTATGACAGCCGGAAAGCTGGAGCGGGCGCGCTCTTTTTCTGTGTGCCTGGGGAGAGAGCGGATGGTCACGAGTTCGCTGTGCAGGTAGTGGAGGCGGGGGCCGTGGCGCTGGTGGTCGAGCGGGAGTTGGAGGTGTGGGTTCCACAGGTGGTTGTGAAGGATGCGCGGGCGGCGATGGCGGGGGTGGCGGCCCGGTTCTGGGGGGATCCGACCTCTGCCTTGCGGGTGGTGGGGGTGACGGGGACGAACGGGAAGACGACTACCGCCTTCCTGGTCCGGGAGATCCTCGAGGGTGCGGGCATCTCCTGTGGGTTGCTGGGAACGGTGAAGCAGGTGGTCGGGGGGGACGAGGAGGAGGTGGTGCGGACGACGCCGGAGGCGATCGAGCTGCAGGCGACCTTCCGGCGCATGCTCGAGGCGGGGGACCGGGCCTGCGCGATGGAGGTCTCCTCGCACGCGATGTCGCTGCACCGGGCCGACGCGATCCACTTCGAGCTGGCGCTGTTCACCAACCTGACGCAGGACCACCTCGATTTCCACGAGGACATGGAGGATTACTTTCTCGCCAAGCGCAGGCTGTTCGCGGCCGGGCCGGGCGCGGCGATCGTCAACGTCGACGACCTCTACGGCCGCCGCCTTGCCGCGGAATTCGAGTGCGTCACCTTCTCCGCCGAAGGCGCCGACGCCGACTACACGGCCCGCGATGTCAGCTTCGACGCCGGCGGCGCCGAGTTCACGATCGTCCACGGGCCGATGGGCCGAAAAGTCGAGGCTGACTCGACAAATCGGCCCGTCGGCGGGGAGGTGAGGGTGCGGATGGGGATGCCGGGGCACTTCAACGTGGCGAACGCGTTGGGGGCGTTCGCGGCGGCGGTGGGGTTGGGGGTCGGGGTCGCGGACGCGGCGGCGGGGCTGGAGCGGGCGGCGCGGGTGCCGGGGCGCTTCGAGCCGATCGACGAGGGGCAGGGGTTTGCGGTGCTGGTCGACTACGCGCACACGCCGGACTCGCTGGAGAACGTGCTGCGGGCGGCGCGGCGACTCACCGCGGGCCGGCTGATCGCGGTCTTCGGCGCCGGCGGCGACCGCGACCGCGACAAGCGGCCGAAGATGGGCCGGGCGGGGGCGGAGCTCGCGGACCTGGCGCTGATCACCTCCGACAACCCGCGCTCGGAGGACCCGGCGGCGATCGTCGCCGAAGTGGCGGCGGGCGCGGATGGCGACGGGGTCGAGGTCGAGGTCGACCGCCGCGCCGCGATCGCGCTGGCGCTGGAGCGGGCCGAGCCGGGGGACACCGTCGTCATCGCCGGCAAGGGGCACGAGCAGGGCCAGGAGTTCGAGGGCGGGCGCAAGGTCCCATTCGACGACCGCGAGGTCGCCCGCGAGGAGCTGCGCAAGCTGGGCAGCCCGGCGTGAACCTGAGCGCTGAGGAGATCGCCGCGGCGCTGGGCGCAAGGGTCGTCTCCGAGGGCAGTCCGGTGGCGCCGATCCGGGCCACGATCGACTCGGCGGCCAGCGGTGCCGGCGACCTCTTCTTCGGCTTGCGCGGAGCCAACCGCGATGGTGGCGAGTTCGCGCCAGCCGCGATCGAGGTCGGGGTGTGGGGTGTGGTCGTCCGGGACGAGGTGCTGTCGTCCTTTGGAGCGCTATCCGCACCAAAGGACGACAGCGGTGGAGGGGGGGTGTGGGTCTTTGCCGTTCCCGACCCACTGGCAGCGCTGCAGGCGCTGGCCCAGGTCAACCGGCGTGCCCTCGGCGCCCGCGTCGTCGGCGTCACCGGCTCGGTCGGCAAGACCTCGGTCAAGGACATCTCGCGGGCGCTGCTGCCGGGACGGGTCCACGCCAACCGCGAGAACCTCAACACCGAGATCGGGCTGCCGCTGACCGTGCTCGAGGCTCCCGACGACACCGATCTCCTGGTCCTCGAGATGGCGATGCGCGGCCGTGGACAGATCGACGAGCTGGCGGCGATCGCCGAGCCCGAGGTGGCGGTGATCACCAACGTCGGCCCGGTCCACGTCGAGCTGCTCGGCTCGGTGGCGGCGATCGCGGCCGCCAAGGCGGAGGTGCTCGACCGCCTCCCTCCCGACGGCGTCGCCATCGTCCCGGTCGAGGCGGGGGAGCTGGAGCCGCACCTGGAGCGGGCGCCGCGGGTGCTGCGCTTCGGGCCCGGCGGCGACGTCGCCGCGACCGAGGTGCGGGTGGTCGAGGGCGTGACCGAGGCGCTGATCTCCACTCCAGCCGGGAGCCGGCGCTTCCATTTCCCCTTTGCCGAGGCCCACAACCTGAGCAACGCGCTGGCGGCGATCGCCGCCGGGGTGGCGCTCGGCGCGCCGCTCGGCGCGATGGCCGACCGCGCGGCGGGCATAGGATTCTCCCGCTTCCGTGGCGAGCGCCTGGAGCTCGGCGACGGGATCGTCCTCGTGAACGACTGCTACAACGCCAACCCGGTGTCGATGCGCGCGGCGCTCGACCACCTCGCGACCCTCGGGGCGCCGCGCACGGTCGCCGTGCTCGGCGAGATGGGCGAGCTCGGCCCCGGCGCCGCCGACTTCCACCGCGCGGTCGGCGAGCACGCCCGCGGTGCCGGGGTCGATCTGCTGCTCGGCATCGGCCTACCGGCCCGCGACTACGCCCCCGACGAGCTGGTCGCCGACCCGGCCGAGGCAGCCGAGCTGCTGGCGGCGCGCCTGCAGCCCGGCGACGCCGTCCTCGTCAAGGGCTCGCGCTCGGCCGGACTCGAGCAGGTCGCCGAACTGCTTCCGGAGCTGATCTGATGGGAGAAGTCCTGATCGCGGGGATGGCGGCGATGCTGATCTGCATCTTCGTCGGGCCCAAATTCATCGAGTATCTGCGGGTCCGTGAGTTCGGGCAGCACATCCGCGAGGACGGGCCGCAGGAGCACCACGCCAAGGCGGGCACGCCGACGATGGGTGGGCTGATCATCTTCGCCGCGATCTGCGTGCCCTTCCTCGTCCTCTCCGACCGCGACCCGCAGAGCCTGGCCGTCTTCGGCGTCGCCCTCGGCTGCGCGGTCCTGGGCTTCGCCGACGACTACATCAAGATCGTCAAACGCCGCTCCCTCGGCCTCTCCGGCCGCTGGAAGCTGCTCGGGCAGCTGATCCTGGCGCTCGGCCTGTGGTGGGTGGCGCGCCACGAGGTCGGCCTCGAGCCGATCCTCTACTTCCGCATCGGCGGCGCCAGCATCGACCTCGGTCCGGTCCTCTACTTCGTCCTCGTCTTCCTCGTCATCGCCGGCACCTCGAACGGGGTCAACCTCACCGACGGCCTCGACGGCCTCGCCGCCGGCTCCTGCGCGATCGTCCTGCTCGCCTACACGGCGATCGCCTTCGTCGCCAACGAGCAGCAGAACCTGGCCCTGCTCTCGGCCTGCCTGGTCGGTGCCTGCATCGGCTTCCTCTGGTACAACGCCTTCCCGGCCTCGATCTTCATGGGAGACACCGGCTCGCTTGGCTTAGGTGGGGCGATCGGGGCCCTGGCGGTGATGACCCAGACCGAGGTACTGCTGATCATCATCGGCGGCATCTTCGTGATCGAGGCGCTCTCCGTCCTGCTCCAGGTCTTCTCCTTCAAAACCTTCCGCCGCCGGGTCCTGCTGATGGCGCCGCTGCACCACCACTTCGAGATGATGGCTTGGTCGGAGACGAAGATCATGCTGCGCTTCTGGATCATCGCCGCGGTCTGCTCGGGGATTGGGTTCACGCTTTATCAGCAGAGCATCGGTCGCTGAGCGGTAGGGGAGGGGCACCCCATCCCTCCATCCAGTGCACAGGGTCCTTGGGCTGGAGCGCGAAGCTGTTCTAGATGAGTGCGCCTCCGACCAAAAGACTTCGCCCGGAGCTGCCTGAGGGCCCGTTTCTGGTGGTGGGACTTGCTCGGTCCGGTGTCGCTGCGGCTCGCTTGTTGGCCGAGCGGGGGGAGACGGTGCGGGGGGTGGATTCGGGGCACCCGGATTCGGCGGGAAGGCTTCCCGAGCTCGGCGTCGAAGTGTTTTTGGATACGGATGGAATTGCTTTGCTCGAGGGGACGCGGACGGTGGTCAAGAGCCCGGGGGTTCCGCGGGAGGCGCCGGTGATCATGGCGGCTCTGGAGCGTGGGATCGAGGTCGTGGGGGAGCTGGAGCTGGCCTGGCGGGCGCTGCCGAACAGGTTCGTCGCCGTCACCGGCACGAATGGCAAGACGACGACGGTGGAGCTGCTCGGGCATGTCTATCGCGGTGCCGGCGAGCCGGTGGCGGTGGCCGGGAACGTCGGCACCCCGCTCTCGGAGCTGGTCGGGACGGTCGAGCCTGACGCGACCGTGATCTGCGAGGCCTCCAGCTTCCAGCTCGAAGACACGAGCTTCTTCGCGCCGGAGTGCGCGGTCTTCCTCAACCTCGCGCCCGATCACCTCGACCGCCACCGCGACCTCGAGTCCTACCTCGGGGCGAAGCTGCGTATCTTCGCCAACCAGGGCAACGACGACCTCGCCGTCTACAACGGCGACGACCCGGCGCTGAGCGATGTCGACCTCGGCGGCTGCGCGCGGCGGCTGGCCTTCTGCACCGGCGCCGGGCCCGACTGCGAGGTCGCCCTGGCGGAGGGGACGATCTTCTACGACGGCGAGCCGCTGCTCCAAGTCGAGGACCTTGGTCTTTTCGGCGAGCACAACGTCGCCAACGCGATGGCCGCCGCGGCCGCGGCGCTCTCGATGGGACTCGATCGCGATGCCGTCCGCGAAGGGCTGCGCGGCTTCGCCGGCGTCCCACACCGGCTCGAGCAGGTCGCCGAGCTCGACGGGGCCCGCTTCGTCAACGACTCGAAGGCGACCAACGTCGCCTCGGCCGTGGTCGGAATCCAGGCCTTCGCGGGGGGCGTGCACCTGATCCTCGGCGGCAGCGAGAAGGGCGAACCGTTCGCACCTCTGCTCGAGCCGATCCGCGAGCGCTGCGCCGCCTGCTACCTGACCGGCGCTACGGCGGCGCGGCTGGCCGAGGAGCTGGCGCCGGCGCTCGCGGCCGGTGTCGCCCTGCATCGCTGCGACGACCTCGACGACGCCGTCCGCCGCGCCGCCGCCGCGGCCCACCCGGGCGAGGTCGTCCTGCTCTCGCCCGCCTGCGCCAGCTTCGACGCCTTCGAGAACTTCGAGCGCCGCGGCGAGCGCTTCCGCGCCGTCGTCGGAGATCTGCGGTGAGCGCCTTCCCGGTCTCGCTCGGGCGTCTCGCCAAGCCCGCCAAGGGGAAGGGAAAAGCGAAGAAGAAAGCCAAACGCCGCTCGCGCGCCGCCGCCGCCTCGACCGAGTACAACATGCTGCTGACCGCGACCCTCTGCCTGCTGGCGCTGGGCGCGGTGATGGTCTTCTCGGCCAGCTCGACCACCCGCATCCTCCAGGACGGCGGCCTCTCCGACAGCGCCTTCTACCTGAAGCGGACGCTGATGTTCGGCGCCGCCGGGCTGGTCCTGATGCACCTGACGGCACGCCACGGGCTGCAGCTGGTGCGCAACCTGACGCCGCTGATCCTCGGCGTCTCGCTCTTCCTGCTGGTCGCCGTCCTCGTGGTCGGCTCGACCGTCAACGGCGCCAGCCGCTGGATCGGCTCCGGCTTCCTGCAGATCCAGCCCTCGGAGCTGGCCAAGGTCGCGCTCGTCCTCTACGGCGCCGACCTGCTCGCCCGCAAACCGAAACGGGTGCGCTCGCTGGAGGGGTTCATGCCGTTCCTGCTGGTCGTCGGCGCCGCCTGCGTGCTGATCATGCTCGAGCCCGACATGGGGACGACGATGGTGATCGCCTTCGCCGTCGCCGCCACCCTGGTTGCCGCCGGCGCCCGCCCCCGCGACCTCGGCCTGATCGCGCTGGCGATCGGCGGCGCGGCGCTGCTGATGACGATCGTCGAGCCCTACCGGATGGCCCGCCTCACCGGCTTCCTCAATCCCGGCGCCGACGCCGCCGGGGCCGGGTTCCAGGCGGCGCAGGCGAAGATCGCGCTCGGCTCCGGCGGCCTCTTCGGCGTCGGCATCGGCAACGGCGTGCAGAAGGCCTTCTACCTGCCGGAGGCCCACACCGACATGATCTCGGCGGTGATCGGCGAGGAGCTCGGCCTGGTCGGGATCGCCGGCGTCGTCGGCCTCTTCGCGATGTTCGGCTACGCCGGTCTCAAAGTCGCCCAGAAGGCGAAGGACGTCTACGGCAAGCTGCTGGTCGCCGGGCTCACCTCGTTGATCCTCGTGCAGGCGACGATCAACCTCTTCGCGGTGATGGGGCTGGCACCGCTGACCGGGGTGCCGCTGCCCTTCGTCTCCTACGGCAACAGCAGCCTGATGGCGACCCTGTTCGCGGTCGGGCTGATCCTCAACGTCGCCCGCGGCGGCACCGCTAAGGCGGCTGCCGGTTCGACGCCCTCCCGCGCTGGCAAACTGCGCGTCGTCCAGGGCGGGCGCGAACCCGCCCGCGAAAGGAGTCGATCGAGCGGTGCCAGGAAAGCCAAGAGTGGTGGTGGCGGCCGGGGGAACGGCGGGTCACGTCGTGCCGGCCATGGCGGTCGCCGCCGAGCTTCGCGCTAGCGGCGCCGAGGTCTCCTTCCTGGGGACGCGGCAGCGGATCGAGGCCGAGCTGGTCCCGGCCGCCGGCTACGAGATCGACTTCGTCGAGGTGCGCGGCATCGACCGCCGCAATCCCCTACGCGCGGCGCGGGCCGGCTTCGAGGCGCTCGGCGCGATCGGCGCGGCGCGGCGGGCACTGCGCCGTCGTGGCGCCGAGGTGGTGATGGGCGGCGGCGGCTTCGTCGCCGGTCCAGCCGGGCTGGCGGCGATTCTGACCGGGACGCCGTTGGTCCTGACCGAGGCCGACAGCCACCTCGGGCTCGCCAACCGGCTGCTGGCGCGGCGGTCGCGCCGCATCTGCCTCGCCTTCCCGATCGCGGGGCGGGATAGTGAGCCCTATCTCGTCACCGGGCGGCCGGTCCCGGCGGTGATCCTGCAAGCCGATCGCGCAGCCGCCCGCGAGCGCTTCGGGATCGCGCCGGACGCCCGCTGCCTGCTGGTCGTCGGCGGCAGCCAGGGCGCCCGCTCGGTCAACTTCGCCGCGATCGCCGCCTTCGCCGAGCGCGACGGCCGCGACTTCCACGTGCTCCAGCTCGCCGGCAAGCGCGACTTCGAGGAGCTGCAGCGGCGCCTCGCCGGCGCCCCTCGCGGCGATCGCTACACCCTGCTCGCCTACGAGCCTGACCTGGGCGACGTGCTTGCCGCCTCCGATCTCGTCCTCGGGCGCGCCGGCGGCTCGATCTTCGAGCTGGCCGCGGCGGGGCGGCCGGCGATCCTCATCCCCTACCCGCACGCGACCGGCGATCACCAGAGCGCCAACGCCGCCTGGATGGAGCGGGCGGGAGCGGCGACGGTCCTTCGCGACGAGGAGCTCGGCGTCGAGCGGCTCGGGGCCGAGGTCACGGCGCTGATCGAGGATGAGTCGCGACTGCAGCGGATGGCGGCGGCATCCCGCACGCTGGCCAGGCCCGATGCCGCCCGCCAGATCGCCGACGAGGTCCTGGCGGCGGCGCGATGACGCCTCCAACTTTGGTCGTTCCGAAGCACGACTGGGCCGGGCGCCGCCTCCACTTCATCGGCATCGGCGGCGCCGGGATGAGCGGGCTGGCGCTGGTCTGCGCGCGGCTCGGTGCCAGCGTCAGCGGCAGCGACCGCGCCGACTCCTCTTATATGGAGCGCCTGCGCGAGGCCGGCCTCGTACCCCTCGTCGGTCACGACGCCGCCAACCTGCCCGCGGGGGCCGAGGTCGTCGTCTCGACCGCGATCGGGGCGGAGAACCCGGAGCTGGCGCTGGCCCGCGAGCGCGGCCTCGAGCCGATCCACCGCGGCGCCCTGCTGGCCGAGCTCTGCGCCGAGAAGCGGCTGATCGCCGTCGCCGGCACCCACGGCAAGACGACCACGACTGCGATGGCGGTCTGGGCGCTGCGGGCGCTCGGCGCCGATCCCGCCTTCTTCGTCGGCGGTGAGGTCCCTGGGCTGGGCGAGGGGGGCGCCGCCGCCAACGCCGGCTGGGGCGAGGGCGAGTGGGTCGTCGCCGAGGCCGACGAGAGCGACGCCAGCTTCCTCGACCTGCGTCCCCAGATCGCCGTCGTCACCAACGTCGAGATGGACCACCACAGCCGCTGGGGGTCGCTGGCCGAGCTGTACGCCGCCTTCGAGCGCTTTGCCGAGCCGGCCGCGGGTGTGGTGCTGCCGGCTGCCGCGGCGGTTGGGTCTGGGGGCGGGACCGCCGCCGATTCGCTCTACGAGCGGATCGGCTCGGGCAAGCGCGCCGAGCGCTTCACCGACGAGGCTGCCGGCTCGCCCGAGCTGCGGCTCGCGGTGCCCGGCCGCCACAACCGTGCCAATGCCCGCGCCGCGCTGGCGGCGCTCGAGTTGGCCGGGTTCGACGTCGACGCGGCCGCCGCCGCGCTGGCGGACTTCCCCGGCGTCCGCCGCCGCCTCGAGCTGAAGGGCTCCCGCGGCGGCACCCGCGTCTACGACGACTACGCCCACCACCCGACCGAGGTCCGCGCCGCGCTCTCGGCCCTGCGCGAGCTCGAGCCCGAGCGCCTGATCGCCGTCTTCCAGCCCCACCTCTACTCGCGCACCAAGGCGCTCGCGGTCGAGCTCGGCGCGGCCCTGGCCCTGGCCGACGAGGTCGCCGTGCTCGACGTCTACCCGGCTCGCGAGCAGCCGGTCGGGGAGCTGGCCGGCGTCAGCGGCCTGCGGGTCGCCCAGGCGGCGGCCGAGCGGATGGGGGGGAGGCCGGTCTGGTGGCTGCCCGAGGCGGCGACGGCCCGCCGCGCGCTCGTCGACCGGCTCGACCGCTCCCGGCCCTCCCGCGACGGCGGCCAGGTGCTGGTGACGATTGGCGCCGGCGACGTCTTCAGGCTCGGCGAGTCGCTGCTGGAGGGGGAGACGTGAGCGCTCCGCCGGCGGGCGTGATCCCGGACTTCCCGCTGGCGCGGCTGACGACCGTGCGGACCGGCGGTGCCGCCGACTGGTTCGCGCGCCCCGAGGATCGCGAGGAGCTGATCGCGGCGCTGGGCTGGGCCGAGGCGGAGGGCCTGGCGGTAGGACTGATCGGCTCTGGCTCGAACCTGCTGGTAGCCGACGATGGTTTTCATGGACTGGCAATCAAGCTGGACGGCGCCCTGGCGGCGTTCGAGCGCGAAGGCGATCGGGTCCTCTGCGGCGGCGGCGCCCGCCTGCCGTCGGTCGCGGCCAAGACCGCCGCCTGGGGGCTGTCCGGGCTCGAGTTCGGGATCAATATCCCCGGCACCGCCGGCGGTGCGGTGCGGATGAACGCCAACGCCTATGGGGGCGAGCTGGCCGAGGTGCTCGAGTGGGTCGAGATCTGCGGCGCCGCCGGGGCCGAGCGCCGCACGCCGGACCGGCTCGGCTTCTCCTATCGCCACTCGAACCTGCGGCCGGGGGAAGTCGTCTCGCGCGCCTGCTTCCGGCTGCACCCGGGCCACCCGGAGCAGATCCGGGAGACGCTGGCCTCCCTGCGCGAGCGTCGCCGCGACGCCCAGCCGGCCGGGATCAAGACCTTCGGCTCGACCTTCAAGAACCCCGACGACGCCCGTGCGCAGGGCCGCTCGGCCGGCCAGCTGCTCGAGGCGGCCGGCTGCCGCGGCCTGCGGCGGGGCGACGCTCGCTTCTCCGAGAAGCACGCCAACTTTGTCGAGAACGGTGGCGACGCCACCACCGCCGACGTCCTCGAGCTGATGGCCGAGGGGCGGCGGCGGGTCCACGAGCGCTTCGGCGTCGAGCTGGAGCCGGAGGTCCAGCTGCTGGGCGAGGTGCGCTGGCCCGGCGGCTGGGAGCTGTGAGCCGGCTGCTGCGGAGCTCGGTCGGGACCATCCTGGTCGTGATCGTGGTTGCCTTCGTCGCTCAGCGCCTGTTCGGCGATGAGGTGGTCAGCGGCTCGCTGCGGACGTCGCGGCCGGTGGCGACGATCGGCAGCGGCGAAGAGGCTGTCGCCGTCGGCGCAGACGGCGCGATCATCCCCTGGCTCTCATTGCCGGCGGAACCAGGGCTGCCCCAATTGCCGCTCGGCGAACCGCCGGCGAGCGGCCGCCTCGCCGGCCCGATGCTGCAGCAGGTGCGGATCCTCGGCGCCGCCCCGGCCGCCCTCCGTCCCTACCTCGCTTCCAGCCGTTACGGCGAAAGCGGCGTCGACGTCGAAACCACTTCCGGGATCGAACTCCGCTTCGGCGACGCCTCGCAGGCGGCGCGGAAGTGGCGGGCGGCAGTCGCGGTGCTGGCCGATCCGGAAATCACCGCGCTCGATTATGTAGACCTGCACGCGCCGGGCCGACCGGCGCTGGGTGGCTCTGGGCATACGCTTCCGCCCGTTCCCTGAACCCTCGACCACAGGGTGAGACACATCAAACCCTCGACTCAGCATCGAGAGTTGTCCCTTGCAGGATACGTGCCGCGCGTTTGACAGAGGCGCGAAAATGCCCTACGTTCAGCGCAAATTCCGCTCTTGAGGCGGAGGCTCGAACCCTTGAGCCTCGCTGAAGGCTCGGACGGAACTGGGCTCAACTCAAACAACAGCTGTCTCGCCAGGCCTTCAGGGTCGGTCAGGGTCGGCGAAGGAAGAAATCGGGAGATGGAATCCACTTACCTCGCGGTCATAAAGGTCGTCGGAGCTGGCGGCGGCGGTACCAACGCGGTCAGTCGCATGATCGATGCCGGCATTCGCGGCGTCGAGTTCGTCGCGGTCAACACCGACGCCCAGGCCCTGCAGGCCTGCGACGCCGACATCAAGCTCTCGATCGGCCAGGAGCTGACCCGCGGCCTCGGTGCCGGCGGCAACCCCGAGGTCGGCGCGGGCGCCGCGGCTGAGAGCCGCGACGAGATCAAGGAGGCGCTGAAGGGCGCCGACATGGTCTTCGTCACCGCCGGCGAGGGCGGCGGCACCGGCACCGGCTCGGCGCCGGTAATCGCTGAGATCGCCAAGGAAGAGATCGGCGCGCTCACGGTGGGCGCGGTCACCAAGCCCTTCGAGTTCGAGGGCAAACGGCGCATGCAGCAGGCGCTCGAGGGCATCGAGAAACTGCGCAACAACGTCGACACCCTGATCATCGTCCCCAACGAGAAGCTGCTGCAGGCGGTCGAGCGGCGCACCAGCGTGCTGGAGGCGTTCCGCCAGGCCGACGACATCTTGCGCCAGGGCGTGCAGGGGATCACCGACCTGATCACGATCCCCGGCCTGATCAACCTCGACTTCGCCGATGTGCGCACGATCATGCGCGACGCCGGCTCGGCCCTGATGGGCGTCGGCTCCGCCTCCGGCGAGGCGCGGGCGCTCGACGCCGCCAAGGCGGCGATCACCTCGCCGCTGATCGAGGAGTCGATCAAGGGCGCGACCGGGATGCTGCTGAACATCACCGGCCCCGAGGACCTCGGCCTGTTCGAGGTCAACGAGGCGGCGCAGCTGGTCCAGGCCGAGGCCGACGACAACGCCAACATCATCTTCGGCTCCGTCGTCGACCAGTCGATGAAGGACGAGGTCCGGGTCACCGTGATCGCCACCGGCTTCGAGGGATTCGAGCTGCTCGCCCGCTCGCCGCAGCGGGTGCGGCGCCGCTACGAGGCGAAGCCGCGGATCGCCGCCGACGACACCGACATCCGGAAACTGCGGGTGTCGGACGACGACATCGACGTCCCGGGCTTCCTCAAAGACTGAGCGCCCTCGCGGCGAATAGCCTTGCGCGTCGTGACTGACCTCCGGCGCACCCCCCTCTACGAGCAGCACGTCGAGCTGGGGGCGAAGATTGTTCCTTTTGCCGGTTGGGAGATGCCGGTTACGTACGAGGGGATCCGGGAGGAGCACTCGGCGGTGCGGACGCACGCGGGGATGTTCGACGTCTCGCACATGGGCGAGGTCGAGGTCGAGGGCCCCGGCGCGCTGGCGTTCCTGCAGCTGGTCCTCTCCAACGACGTCGCCAAGCTGGGGGTCGGCGGCGCCCAATACTCGTGCCTCTGCGCCGAGGACGGCGGCGTGCTCGACGACCTCTTCGCCTACCGGCTCGGGGGCGACCGCTACCTGATCGTCACCAATGCTGCCAACCACGGCGCCGATCTGGCCTGGCTCGGCCGCTGGAGCCGCGACTTCGACGTCATCGTCCGCGACGTCGCCGACCGCTACGCGATGCTCGCGGTGCAGGGGCCGCACGCCCGCGCGATCCTCGCCCGCGCGCTCGGCATCGAGCTGCCGCCGCGGATGCGGGTCGCCCACGTCCGGGTCGGCCGGCGGCCAGCGCTCGTCTGCGGCACCGGCTACACCGGCGAGGACGGGGTCGAGCTGCTGCTCGACCCCGAGGTGGCGACCCCGATCTGGGCCGAGCTGCTCGACGCTGGCGTCGTCCCCTGCGGGCTCGGCGCCCGCGACACGCTGCGGCTCGAGGTCTCCTTCCCGCTGCACGGCCACGAGCTCAGCGGCGAGCGCAACCCGATCGAGGCGGGGCTCGGCTGGTGCTGCACGGAGGCGACCAGCTTCCTCGGCTCCGCGGCGGTCGCCCGCGCCCGCGCCGAGGGAACCGCCGAGAAGCTGGCCCCGTTCCTGATCGAGGGCGCCGGCATCCCCCGCGACGGCAACCCGGTCCTGGCCGGCGAGGAGCGGGTCGGCACCGTGAGCAGCGGCACCTTCTCGCCCTCGCTCGAGCGTGGCGCCGGCATGGCCTACGTCCGCGCCGACCTGGCCGCGCCCGGCACCGAGCTGGAGATCGACGTGCGTGGCAAGCGTCGCGCCGCCCGGGTAGCTTCCAAGCCCCTCTACCGGAAAGCGAGCTGAGCTTTGTCAGAAGCGAACTACCCCGACGACCTCCGCTACCACGACCAGCACGACTGGGTGCGGCTGGAGGGCGACGAGCACGCCATCTTCGGGATCACCTGGTACGCCCAGGACTCGCTCGGCGAGGTCGTCTTCTACGACCCGCCGGAGGTCGGCGCGACGATCCAGAAAGACTCCTCCTACGCCGAGGTCGAGTCGGTCAAGGCCGTCTCCGACGTGATCGCGCCGATGTCGGGAGAGATCGTCGCGGTCAACGACGGGCTCGAGGATGCGCCGGAGAAGATCAACGAGGACCCCTACGGAGAGGGCTGGCTGGTCAAGGTACGGTTGACTTCGCCACAGGAGGGCGAAGGGCTGCTCTCCGCCTCCGAGTACCGCAAGCTGCTCGAGGGCTAGCCGCAGGACCGGCCACCCGCTTCCGTAGCCTTGACCACGTGACCCGCTATACGTCAGCCACCGCCGACGACCGGGCCGAGATGCTTGCCGCGATCGGCGTCGACTCGGTCGACGAGCTGTTCGCCCAGATCCCCGAGCCGCTGCGCCTCGGCCGCCGGCTGGCGCTGCCGGACGGGCTCAGCGAGGCCGAGGTCTACGAGCGCCTCGCCGGCCTGGCCGGGCGCAATGCCGACGCCGAAGGTCAGGTCTGCTTCGTCGGGGCGGGGATGTACGACCACTACGTGCCGGCGATCGTCGACGCGATCACCTCGCGGTCGGAGTTCCTCACCCCGTACACGCCCTACCAGCCGGAGATCTCCCAGGGCGGGCTGCAGGTGATGTTCGAGTTCCAGACGGCGATGTCGGAGCTGACCGGGCTGCCGGTCTCCAACGCCGGCCTCTACGAGGGTCCCTCCTCGGTCGCCTCCGCCGGCTACCTGGCGATGGGCGCGACCGGGCGCCGCCGCTTCGTCGTCTCCCGCGGCGTCCACCCGCACAGCCGCGAGACCCTCGCCACCTACTCGGAGGGCTACGGCGCCGAGCTGGTCGAGGTCGGGCTCGAGGGCGGGCTGACCGACGCCGCCGCGCTGGCCGCGGCGGTCGACGGCGAGACCGCGGCGGTGATCCTGCAGAGCCCCAACTTCCTCGGCGCGGTCGAGGACGTGGAGGCGCTCGGCGCCGCCGCGAAGGAGCACGGGGCGCTGCTGGTGGTCGCCTGCGACCCGATGACGCTGGGCATTCTCAAGCCGCCCGGCGAGTGCGGGGCCGACATCGCCCTCGGCGAGGGCCAGCCGCTCGGCAACCGGCTCGACTTCGGCGGCCCCTCGTTCGGCTTCTTCTGCGCGACCGAGGCTCAGATCCGCCGCATGCCGGGCCGGATCGCCGGCGAGACCGAGGACGTCGACGGCCGCCGCGGCTTCGTCCTCGCCCTGCAGACGCGCGAGCAGCACATCCGCCGCGAGAAGGCGACCAACAACATCTGCACCGCCCAGGCGCTGAACGCGCTGGGGGCGATGGTCCACCTCGCCTGGCTCGGCCGCCATGGCTTCCGCGAGCTCGGCGAGCTGCTGGCGCGGCGCACCGCCTACGCCCGCGAGCGCCTGGCCGCGGTCGAGGGGGTCGAGTTGCTGCACGAGGCCCCGGTCGTGCGCGAGTTCGCCGTCCGCCTCGACGTCCCGGTCGCCGCGGTTCTCGATCGCTGCGCCGAGCGCGGCATCGCCGCCGGGTACGCGCTCGGTCGCGAGTACTCCGAGCATGAGGACGGCCTCCTCGTCGCGATCACCGAGCGCCGCAGCCGCGAGCAGATCGACGAGCTCGCGGAGGCGCTGGGAGCCGCGATCGCCGCCGAGCGGGGCGACTTTCTGTCGGATAGCGACAGAAGGTCGCCCCATCCGGAGGGAATCGCATGAGCCTGACCGAGACCCCGATGCAGGCCGAACGCGCCCAGACGATCTACGAGAAGTCGAAGGCCGGGCGCCGCGCCGCGGTGCTGCCGGATGCCGGCGTCCCCGAGACGCCGCTCGACGAGCTGATCCCCGCCAACCTGCTGCGCGCCGAGCCGCCGCGGCTGCCGGAGATCGCCGAGCCGGAGATCGTCCGCCACTACAACAAGCTCTCGCGCCGCAACTTCGACCTCGACAGCGGCTTCTACCCGCTCGGCTCCTGCACGATGAAGCACAACCCGCGCCTGAACGAGCGGGTCGCGGCGCTGCCCGGCCATGCCCGGCTCCACCCGGCCCAGGACCCGCGCCGGGCCCAGGGGGCGCTGGAGCTGATGTGGCTGCTGCAGCGGTCGCTGAGCGAGATCTGCGGGCTGCCGCACGTCAGCCTGCAGCCTTCCGCCGGTTCCCACGGCGAGCTCGCCGGCCTACTCCTCACCCGCGCCTACCACGCCGACCGCGGCGAAACCCGGACCAAGGTCCTGGCTCCCGACACCTCCCACGGCACCAACCCGGCCTCGGTGACGATGGCCGGGTACGAGGTCGTGAAAGTCGCGACCAACGAGCGCGGCGGGGTCGAGATGGATGACCTGCGGGCGAAGATCGACGCGGACCCCGATCAGGTCGCCTGTCTGATGCTGACCAATCCCAACACGCTCGGCCTCTTCGACGAGAACATCGCCGAGATCGCCGGTCTGATCCACGCGGCGGGGGGAACGCTCTACTACGACGGCGCCAACCTCAACGCGGTGATGGGTCACTCGCGCCCGGGCGATATGGGCTTCGACATCGTCCACGTCAACCTCCACAAGTCCTTCAGCCAGCCGCACGGCGGCGGCGGCCCCGGCGCCGGCCCGATCGCCGTCTCCGACCGCATCGAGCCCTTCCTGCCGCGCCCGCAGGTGGTGCGGCGCGAGAGCGACAACGGCGGCGGTCCGACATTCGACCTCGACTTCGAGCGCCCCAAGTCGATCGGTCGCCTGCGCGGCTTCCAGGGCAACTTCGGCGTCTTCGTCCGCTCCTACGCCTACATCCTCAGCCTCGGCGCCGACGGCCTCGCCGAGGCCTCGGAGACCGCCGTCCTCAACGCGAACTATCTGAAGGCGCGCCTGGCCGCCGGCCGCGGGGGCGAGCGCCTCCCGATCGCCTTCGACCGCCACTGCATGCACGAGTTCGTCCTCTCCGGCAAGCCGATGAAGCGGGACCTGGGTCTGGCCACCCTCGACCTCGCCAAGCGCCTGCTCGACTTCGGCTTCCACCCGCCGACCGTCTACTTCCCGCTCCTGGTCGAGGAGGCGCTGATGATCGAGCCGACCGAGACCGAGACCAGGGAGAGCCTCGACGCCTTCGCCGACGCGGTCGAGCAGATCCTCGCGGAGGCCGAGTCCGACCCCGAGGTCGCTAAGAGCGCGCCTTACACGACCCCCGTGCGCCGCCTCGACGAGGTCAAGGCGACGCGGCAACCGGTCGTGCGCCAGCCGCTCTAACCCCGCCTTCGGCTGCGCCCACTACGGCTTGAGGGCAAGGTCGCGAACCTGCTCCTGTAGGCCCGGCCACCAGGTTCGATGCTCGTCGAGCAGATCCCTGAATACCGGGCTCTTTTCGTACACCTCCTCGATGTAGGCACACCAGGAGTACCTGGTGCGGCACTTCATGTGCGTCAAGTGCTCGACGATGTGATCGAGGGTGTTGGCCATCGCCAGGGCGATCGCGTTCGCTCGCTCCCGCTCTGTCGTGTCCTCCTCTGGCAGAGGGACATTCTCGTTGAAGTACCGCCACATCCCCGGGTGCTCGATGAACATCTGGTCGATCGCGACTATCAGTGTGGTCAGCCCCGTAATTAGTTCGACACGGGCGACTCGTGCTCCCTGGTGGATCTGGAGCAGGACGAGACCGACACCCGCAACGGTGACGATCGCCGCGACCTCCGACCACTGATGCAGTGACAAAGTCGAAATGAGCATCAAGCGGCCGACGCTCTCACATCGCCCGGGCGCGATCAACCCAACTGGGGGCTACAACTCCGGCAGCTCCTGTTCGAGCTCCAGGACCGGGGCGAAGAGGTCGCCGTGCTGCTCGATCCGCTCCAGCACGGCGCCGGCTTCGAAGACCAGGCCTGAGCCGTCGCCGCTGTCTGCAGCGGCCTCGACCTCGTCCCAGCTGACGGGCGTTGAGGCGGTCGGTCGCTCCCGCGCCCGCAGCGAGTAGACGGCGATCGTCGTTTTGCTGCGGTGGTTCTGGGACCAGTCGACGAAGACCTTGCCGCCGCGTTCGACCTTTTTCATCTTCGATACGACCAGGTCCGGGGTCTGCTTTTCCAGCAGCTGCGCGATCGCTTTGGCGAAGGGTTTGGTTGTGTCGTAGTTGACTTTCTTGGAGTTGAGCGGGACGTAGACCTGCATCCCCTTCGAGCCCGACGTCTTCGGGAAGCACTGGACCCCGAAGTGGCCGAACATCTCGCGCAGGCGCAGCGCCACCCGGCAGCAGTCGACGATGTCGGCCGGCGGGCCGGGGTCGAGGTCGAAGGCGAGCACGGTCGGCCGCGTCGGCGCCCTGCCCAGCGAGAGCGAGGGGTGTAGCTCGATCGCCGCCAGCTGCGCCATCCAGATCAGCGTCGGCCGTCCGTCGCAGACGCAGAAGTCGATCTT
This sequence comes from uncultured Solirubrobacterales bacterium, assembly GCA_963717495.1. Taxonomy (GTDB): domain Bacteria; phylum Actinomycetota; class Thermoleophilia; order Solirubrobacterales; family 70-9; genus VAYN01. Next base: position 598,470 of record OY970339.1, read on the forward strand.
GCCGGCGTTCGGGCCGGCGCGCACGCTGGTCGTCTTCACCCATTGCGGCCGGTGCTTGGGGCAGCGCTTCTCGAAGAAGGCGGAGTCGAGGTCGTCGACGCCTTCGGGAAAGCGGCGCAGGGTCACCGCGCGGCCCTTCAGGTGGGGCACCATCGCCGCCGCCACCCGCGCGTAGTAGTCGACCATCTCGCCCTTGGCGAAGCCGGCCTGCGGGTAGAGGACCTTGTCGAGGTTGGTGAGCTTCAGCTCACGCCCGTCGACCTCGACCACCTGGCTCGAGGCCACGGCCTACTTCGAGGACTTCGCTTTGGAGCGCGACGAAGAGCTTTTCTTCACTTTCGTCGCTTTCGCTTTTTTGGCGGGCGCTTTGCGTTTCGTCGCCACCGCTTTGGGCTTGGCGCCCTTCTTGCCTTTGACGGCGGCGATGCTGTCCTCCAGCGCCGCCATCAGGTCGGGCGCCTTGGTCGCCTTCGGCTCCTCGGCCTCCGACGCGACGATCTCCTTGCCTTCGGCCTTGCGTTCGATCAGGGACAGCAGCTGCTCGCGGTACTCGTCGCGGTAGGCGGTCGGCTCGAAGTCGGTGCTGAGCGACTCGATCAGCTGCTCGGCCATCTCCTGCTCGCGCTTGTTGACCTTGGGCTTCTTGTCCGGCAGGGCGTCGTCGAGCTCGGAGCCGGGCACCACCTCGTCGGCAAAGCGCATCGTGGTCAGGGTGAGGACGCCGTCGGCGGCACGGATCGCGGCCAGGTGCTCCTTGTTGCGGAAGACGAAGCGGGCGATCGCCGCCTTGCCTGAGGCTTCCATCGCCGCCGCCAGCAGCGAGTAGGCCTTCTCGGCGCCGTCGGCGGGGCCGAGGTAGTAGGGGCTGTCGAAGTACATCGGGTCGATTTCCTCGATGTCGACGAAGTCCTGGACGTCGATCGCGCGCGTCTTCTCCGGCGCCAACGCCGACATCTCGTCTTTGCTCAGCGGCACGTACTGGCCGGGCGTGATCTCGTAGGCCTTGACGATGCTCTCGTAGGGAACCTCCTCCTCGGTCCCCTCGGCGACCCGCCGGTGTTTGATCCGGGCGCTGTCGGAGTCGCGGATCTCGCGCAGGGCGATGTTGCGCCGGGCGACGGCGCTGTAGAGCTTCACGGGCACGTTGAGCAGCCCGAAACTGATCGAGCCGCTCCAGATCGCTCTAGCCATGGTCGCTCACCTACCCGGATTGTTCCAGTCGATTCCCACCGCGCAACCCCGGTCGGGAGGCGCGGGAGTCATCTTGCGCGGCCCTGGCCGTCGCACGAGCGTCCTTAGACTCGATCCGTGTCCCGTCGGCAGCGCCTGACCCTCGTCGCGACGATCCTCGGCTCCACGGTCGTCTTCCTCGACGCGACCGTGATCAACGTCGCCCTGCCGGCGATCAGCGACGACCTCGAGGCCGGCCTGGCCGGGCAGCAGTGGGTGGTCGAGGCCTACATGCTGACGATGGTCTCGCTGCTGCTTGTCGGCGGCTCGCTCGGCGACCAGTTCGGGCGCCGGCGCATGTTCGTCGCCGGCCTCGTCGCCTTCGGCTTGACCTCTGCCCTCTGCGCGATCGCCCCCTCCGACGAGTTCCTGGTCGGCGCCCGCGCCCTGCAGGGGATCGCCGGGGCGCTGCTGGTGCCGGGCTCGCTGGCGATCGTCGCCGCCACCTTCGAGGGCGAGGAGCGTGGCAAGGCGGTGGGCACCTGGACCGCCTGGACCGGGATCGCCACGGTGATCGGGCCGGCGGGCGGCGGAGCTCTGATCGGACTGCTCTCCTGGCGGGCGATCTTCTGGATCAACCTGCCGCTGATCGCGGCGACGATCGTGGTCACCCTGCGGGCGGTCGAGGAGAGCCGCGACCCGGAGGCCTTTCGCGGCATCGATTGGGTCGGGATCGTGCTCTCGGCCGCCGGCCTCGGCGGCCCCGTCTTCGCCCTGATCGAGCAGCCGACACACGGCTGGGACGACCCTATGGTCTGGGTGCCGCTGGTCGGCGGCGTCGCCTGCTTCGCACTCTTCCTGCTCTACGAGGCCCGCGCCCGCCACCCGATGCTGGACCTCGGCCTCTTCCGCATCCGCAACTTCGCGGTCGCCAACCTGACCACGCTGGCCGCCTACGCGGGGCTGATCGGCGGCTTCTTCTTCGTCAGTCTCTATCTGCAGCAGGTCGTCGGCTATACGCCGCTGGAGGCGGGGCTGGCGACGACGCCGATCTCGGTCCTGCTGTTCCTGCTCTCGCCCCGCTTCGGCCGGCTTGCCTCCGGCACCGGGCCGCGATTGCCGATGACCGCCGGCCCGATCGTCGGCGGGATCGGGCTGCTGCTGATGCTGCGGGTCGGCAGCGATGCCGACTACCTCACCGACGTGTTGCCGGCGGTCCTCGTCTTTGGCATCGGCCTGGCGGCGACGGTGGCGCCGCTGACCGCGACCGTGCTCGACTCGGTCGAGGAACGCCGTGTCGGCATCGCCTCCGGCGTCAACAACGGCGTCTCGCGGGTCGCCGGGCTGCTGGCGATCGCCGTCCTCGGCGCCGTGATCTCGGCCCACTTCGGCACCGTCCTGGAGGACAACCTCGGCCAGGCGCCGCTGAGCCCGGCTGCAGCGAGGACGATCAGCGACGCCAAGGCGCAGCCGTTGGCCGTCCCCGGAACGAAGACGCTGCCGCCAGCCGAAGCGACCCGGATCCGCAGCGCGTCCGCCGACGCCTCGACCTCCGCCTTCCATCTCGGAGTCCTGATCGCCGCCGTGCTGATGATCCTCGGCGGCATCGCCTCCGGCTTCGGCATTCAGGACCCACGCCGCAAGGTCGACCCCCTCTCGGAAAAGCAGGCATCAAGACAGCCCGCCTGAGCCGGGACGGGGGTGCCCCTCAACCGAACCTCCCCGCAGTTCGTGAGGGTGAGGGGCACCCCCGTCCCGGCCCCGATTAGGCTGCCATTCATGCCCGCCCCAATTATCTTCTCCGGCATCCAGCCGACCGGTCGCAAGCACCTCGGCAACTTCATCGGCGCGATCCGGCAGTACGTCGAGGGCCAGGACCGGGGCGAGCCGGCGATCTTCTGCATCGTCGACCTGCACGCGATCTCCGTCGCCTACGACCCGGCCGAGCTGCGCGAGCGCCTCTACGACACCGCCGCGATCCTGCTCGCCGCGGGGCTCGACCCCGAGCGCTGCATCTTCTTCCGCCAGTCCGACGTGCGCGAGCACACCGAGCTGACCTGGCTGCTCTCCGCCGTCACCGCCCACGGCGACCTCAACCGCATGCACCAGTTCAAGGACAAGTCGGCGTGCCAGCGCGAGCTGGTCTCGGCGGCGCTCTTCTTCTACCCGGTGCTGATGGCCGCCGACGTGCTCGCCTACCGCGCCACCGAGGTCCCGGTCGGTGACGACCAGCGCCAGCACGTCGAGCTGATGCGGGAGATCGCCCGCCGCTTCAACGAGCGCTTCGGTGAGACCCTGGTCGTGCCCGAGCTCCGCATCCCCGAGGTCGGAGCGCGGATCATGGACCTGCAGGAGCCGGAGCGGAAGATGTCGACTACCGGCGGCACCGAGGCCGGCACGGTGCTCGTGCTCGACGAGCCCGAGGCGATCCGCAAGAAGCTCGGCAGCGCCGTCACCGACTCCGGCCGCGAGGTGCGGCGCGGCGAGGGCAAGGCCGGGATCGCCAACCTGATCGACATCCTCGCGGTCGCCCGCGGGATCGGCCCCGACGCCGTCGAGCGCGAGTTCGAGGGCAGCGGCTACGGCGACTTCAAGCAGGCGGTCGCCGAGGCCGTGGTCGAGCTGCTCGCCCCGGTCCGCGAGCGCTACGCCGAGCTGCGCCCCGACGAGGCGGCACTGGAGGCCGTCCTGGCCGCCGGTGCCGAGAAGGCGAGCGCCCTCGCCGCGCCGACGCTCGCCGATGTGCGCGGCCGCATGGGCTACGGCCCGTCCCCCAAATAGAGAGGACGCCGCCCCGCTTCGTCCCGCCCCGGGGCTAGTCTGCCCGGGATGGCGATCGCCGAGCTAGACCTCGACCTCGACATCTTCGCCGGGCCGTTCGACCTGCTGCTGGCGGTCGTGCTGCGCGAGGAGGTGAGCCTGCTGGAGCTGCAGCTGGGCGAGGTCGTCGTCGCCTACGTCGAGCACCTCGAGCGCGAAGGCGAGCTGGAGCTGGAGGTGGCGACCGAGTTCCTCGTCCTGATCGCCTCGCTGCTGGAGCTGAAGTCCCGCCTGATGCTGCCCGGCCCCGAGGACGAGCTCGACGAGCTCGGGCCCGAGGAGGCGGTCGAGGAGCTGCTGGCGCGGATGCTCGAGTACCGCCGCTACCGCGACGCCGCCGCCGAGCTGGCGGGCCTTTTCGAGGCCGAGCGCGGCTACCTCTACCGCTCGGCGCCGCTGCCGCGGGAGCTGCGGCGGGTCGCGGTCGAGGCCGCCACTGCCGTTTACGACCCCGACGCCCTCGGCTACGCGCTCGGCGACCTGCTGACCGAGCCGCCCGACGTCGACGTCAGCCACATCCGCCCGACCGTCTCCCTCGAGCGCCGCCTGCGCGCCCTGCGCGACGTCCTCCGTCGCCGCACCAGCTTCGACTTCGACGAGGAGTTCGGCGGCGAGGACCGGCTGACCCAGGCGGTCACCGTCTTCGGCCTGCTCGAGCTCTACCGCCGCGGCGAGATCGACTGGGAGCAGCCGCGGCCGTTCGGCCCGATCGCGGTGCGCCGGACATGAGCGACCTCGCCCGCACCGTCGAGGCGCTGCTCTTCCTCTCCCCGCAGCCGGTCGCGGTCGCCGACCTGGCGCAGGCCACCGAGGCGACCGAGGGCCAGGTCGCCGAGGCGCTCGAGCTGCTGCGCGAGGACCTCGCCGAGGGCCGGCGCGGCGTCGTCCTGCGCGAGGTCGCCGGCGGCTTCTCGCTGGCCAGCGACCCGGGCAGCGAGGAGGCGGCGCGGCGGCTGCTGGCGAAGCCGCGGACGCCGCCGCTGACCCAGGCCCAAGCGGAGACGCTGGCGATCGTCGCCTACCTGCAGCCGGTCACCCGACCCGAGGTCGCCCGCATCCGCGGCGTCTCCTCCGAGTCGGCGGTGCAGAGCCTGGCCGAGCGCGGCCTGATCGAAGAGTCGGGGCGCTCCCAGTTCGGCGCCGCGATCTTCAAGACCTCGGAGCTGTTCGAGCGGCTTTTCGGGCTGTCCGGGATCGAGCAGCTGCCGGATCCGTCGCGCTTCGATCCGAGTCCGGAGGACGAGCGGGAGCTGCGTGAGCGGCTGCTCAAGGCTGGGGAACAGAGGGCCGAGTGACCAGGTGGGGGGAGGGCCGGGGGAGGTCCCGTCGGAGCAACAGCGGGGAGGCTCCGCCGGGACCTCCCCCGGCCCTCCTCGCGTGAGGCTCGCCAAGTTCCTCGCTCATGGAGGAGTGGCCTCTCGGCGCATGGCCGAGAAGATCGTGGCTTCGGGGCGGGTGACGGTTGGCGGGGAGGTGGTGATCGATCCCGCCCGGGACGTTGGGGAGGGGGACGACGTTCGTGTCGACGGCAGTCCGGTCGGCACCGAGGCGCACGAGGTCTGGGCGGTGAACAAGCCGGCTGGGGTGGTCTCGACGGCGCGCGAGCCGGGGGAGCGGCCGGCGGTGGTGGAGCTGGTCGACTCGTCCGCCCGCCTGTATCCCGTCGGGCGCCTCGATGTCGACTCGACCGGCCTGCTGCTGCTGACCAACGACGGCGAGCTGGCCAACCGCCTCACCCATCCCCGCTACGGCGTCGCCAAGACCTACCTGGCCCGGCTCGGGCGGCCGCCGGCGGACCGAGACCTGGACCGGCTGCGGCGCGGGGTGGAGCTGGAGGATGGGCCGACGGCCCCGGCTGAGGTGAAGCGGGTCGCCAGGCAGGAAATCGAGATCGTCCTGTGCGAGGGGCGCAACCGCCAGGTCCGCCGCATGGTCGAGGCGGTCGGTAACCGGGTGGTGTCGCTACGGCGGATCCGCTTCGGCTCGCTCTCGCTCGGTCGCCTCGCGATGGGGGGCGCTCGCCGCCTCACTCGCCAGGAGATAGCCCGGCTCTGGAAAGATGCGGGTCGTGAGTGAGGAGATCAACGTCGGCGCCGACGAGGGACCGCAGCAGCGCCTCTTCGCCGTGCGCGGGGCGACACAGGCCGAGGCCAACGAGGCCGGGGCGATCGTCGCCGCGACCGAGGCGCTGATGCAGGAGCTGATCGAGCGCAACGAACTCGAGCCCGAGGCGATGGTCAGCTGCCTCTTCACCGTCACCGACGACCTCGACGCCGAGTTCCCGGCGGTTGCAGCCCGCGACCTCGGCCTCGAGTCGGTGCCGCTGCTCTGCTGTCGTGAGATCCCGGTCCCCGGCTCGATGCCGCGGATGATCCGGGTGATGCTCCACTTCTACGCCGCCGCCGGCCACACCCCGGCCCACGCCTACATCGGCGAGGCACAGAAGCTGCGCACCGATCTCGAAGCCGCCCAGTAGACGGGCCGTCCGTCAGAATCGACGCCATGACCGTCACCTTCGCGGAGAAGCTGGCCCGGATGCCGGGCTACCAGGCCGGCGTGCCGACCGGGCAGGCGCCCGAGCAGATCGCCGCCGGCGCCATCGCCCAGCTCGCCTCCAACGAGTCGCCCTTCCCGCCGCACCCGCGGGTGGTCGAGGCAATTGCGGAGACGGCGGCGGCGATGAACCGCTACCCCGACCCCGACGCGACGCTGCTGCGCCGCCGCCTCGCCGAGCGCTACGAGACGGAGCCCGGCCGGATCGCCGTCGGCAATGGCTCCTGCGAGATCCTGCTGGCTGCCGCCGATGCGCTCTGCGAGCCCGGGGCCGAGATCCTCTTCGCCTGGCCGGCCTTCTCGATGTACCCGTACCTGGCGGCGCTGACCGGCGCCCGCGAGATCCGCGTGCCGCTGGCCGCGGGCGACGTCCACGATCTCGACACGATGGCGGCCGACGTTACCGCGGCGACCCAGCTGCTGATCGTCTGCAACCCCAACAACCCGACCGCGACCCACATCCCGGCCGCCGAGATCGCCACCTTCTGCGAGCGGATCCCGCCGCACGTCACGATCGTCCTCGACGAGGCCTACGTCGAGTTCCAGACCGACGACGACCCCGACGCGACGCTCGACCTGCTGGCCGACTTCCCCAACCTGGTCGTCCTCCGCACCTTCAGCAAGTGCTACGGGCTGGCCGGCCTGCGGGTCGGCTACGCGATCGGCTCCGCGGGCTTCCGCGCCGCGGTTGACGCCGTGCGCCAGCCCTTCAGCGTCAACGCTCTGGCCCAGGCGGCCGGGGCGGAGGCGATCCTGCACCAGGACGACGTCCTGCGCCGGGTCGAGAGCACGATCGTCGAGCGCCTGCGGGTCGAGGAGGGGCTGGGCGAGCTCGGCCTGGCGAGCACCGAGACGCAGGCCAACTTCTCCTGGATCGACCTCGGCGATGCCGACGAGGCGGCGGTCGTCGCCGGCTTGGCCGAGCGGCAGGTCGCGGTGCGCCCCGGAACCCCCCTAGGCGCCCCCGGTCACATCCGCGTCAGCTACGGCACCACGGCCGAGAACGAGCGCTTCCTCGGCAACCTGTCGGAAATGCTCGACTAAAGTTGCGGAGCGTGCTACAAAGCTCTGCAAGGTGAAGCAGTGGGTCAAACCAGCGAGCGGCCAGCGCGCCCCCGGTGCCGCCGTCGCCCCTGGTCGCTTTTCCTATCGGTGGCGATTTAGCTAGGCGTCCGGCCTGGCGGCGCTCCCGCCACTCCAAGACCGATCCGGCTGGGCGCCGACTCGAGTGTTCGCGGTGGTTGCCCCTGCCGCGGTTTGGCAGCGAGCAACCAGAAAGTACGATTTCGACGGTATGGAGAAAGGCAACGACAAAATGATCATCGGGATGCGGGAGGGCGCCAAACGAGACGGGGTACGTGACCAGCGGATCGCGAAAGTGGTCGAGCTGTCGCCGCCCGAGAAGCTGTTGGAGGAGCTGCCGCTCGGCAAAGAGCGAGCGCAGGCGGTGGTGAAAGCACGCCAGGAAGTAGTCGACGTGCTGCACGGCAAGGACTCGCGGCTGCTGGTCGTGGTCGGTCCCTGCAGCGTCCACGACCCGAAGGCGGCGCTGGACTACGCCCGCCGCCTGGCGGCGACGGCGAAGGAGCTGAACGACCGGCTGCTGATCGTGATGCGCGTCTACTTCGAGAAGCCGCGGACGACGACCGGCTGGAAGGGCCTGATCAACGACCCGCACCTGGACGGCTCCGGCGACGTCAACGCCGGCCTGCGGATCGCCCGCAAGCTGCTGCTCGAGGTGGTCGACCTGGGGCTGCCGGTGGGCTGCGAGTTCCTCGACCCGATCACGCCGCAGTACATCTCCGACACGGTCGCCTGGGGGGCGATCGGGGCCCGCACCTCCGAGAGCCAGACGCATCGCCAGCTCGGCTCCGGGCTCTCGATGCCGATCGGCTTCAAGAACCGCACCGACGGGAACATCCAGGTCGCGGTCGATGCCGTCCGCGCCGCCGCGGCGCCGCACGCCTTCGCCGGCATTGACGACGCCGGCGCCCCGGCGATCCTGCACACCACCGGCAACCCCGACTGCCACATCATCCTTCGCGGCGGCCATGGGATGCCGAACTACCACGTGCCCGACGTCGAGGACGCGCTGGTCACGCTGGGGGTCTCCGGCCTGCCCGAGCGCCTTGTCATCGACGCCTCGCACGACAACAGCGGCAAGGACCCGGAAAAGCAGTTCTTCGCCGCCGGCGAAATCGCCGACCAGATCGCCGACGGCAATAAGGCGATCGTCGGGGTGATGCTGGAGTCCTTCCTGGTCGCCGGCCGCCAGGACCTGGTCCCGGGCGAGAAACTCACCTACGGACAGTCGATCACCGACCCCTGCATCGACTGGGAGGACACGGTCGGCGTGCTCGAGCGCACCGCCTCGGCCATCGAGGCCCGACGCAGTTGAGCCGCATAGCCGTCCTCGGCGTCGGCCTGATCGGCGGCTCGATCGGGCTCGCGGCGCGGCGGCGGCTGGGGGCCGAGGTGGTCGGCCACGGGCGCACCCCGGAGACGCTGGCGCGCGCGGTCGAGATCGGCGCCATCGATCGCGCCGCCGCCTCGATCGCCGAGGCCTGCGACGGCGCCGACCTGGTCTTCTGCGCGGGCCCGGTGGCGGTGCTGCCGGGCCAGGCGCGGGCGGCGCTGGACGCCTGCGCCACCGATACCGTGGTCACCGACGTCGGCTCGACCAAGGGTGAGCTGGTCGCGGTCCTCGGGAATGACGAGCGCTTCATCGGCGGCCACCCGCTGGCGGGGGCGGAGACGGCGGGGGTCGACAACGCCCGCGCCGACCTCTTCGAGGGCGCCCGCTGGTACCTGACCCCGACAGATCGCTCCAGCGGCCTGCTCTACGACCGCCTGCAGCGGACCGTCTCCGAGCTCGGCGCCCGGCCGCAGGCGATCGACGCCGGCGCCCACGACCGCCTGCTGGCGACGATCAGCCACCTGCCGCACGTGGTCGCCAACGCTCTCGTCGCCGAGGCCGCCGCCGAGCTGACACGGGACTCCGAGCGGATGCCCGAGGTCGGTCCCAGCTTCCGCGACACCACCCGCGTCGCCGGCTCCAACCCGGCGATCTGGGCCGACATCTTCGCCAGCAACCGGGAGGCGGTCGCCGACTCGGTCGAGGCGGTGGCGCGGCGCCTGGGCGAGGCTGCCGAGCTGATCCGCGGCGGCGACCGCGACGCCGTCGCCGCCTGGCACGCGGCCGCCGGCGAGGACCGCCGTCGGCTGCTGGAGTCCGAGCTCGAGGCGGGGCCGCTGCGCGAGCTGCGGATCGTCGTCGCCAACCGGCCGGGCACGATCGCGGCGCTGGCGCTGGCGCTGGGCGAGGCCGGCGTGAACATCGAGGACATGGCCCTCTACCCGGCGCCTGACATGACCTCCGGAGCGGTCACCCTCTGGGTCGCCGGCGACGAGCAGGCCGGCCGGGCGGCGGCGCTGGTGCGCGAGCTCGGCCACACGGTCACCGTGCTCGGCCCCGGGGAATAGCCTCCGCCGCGATGACCCGCTTCGACCCCTCGGGCCCGCTGCGCGGCTCCCTGCGCCCGCCCTCGGACAAGTCGATCTCCCATCGGGCGGCGCTGATCGGGGGAATGGGGGATTGGGAGGTGGCGATAAAGGGCTACCTCGCCGCCGCCGACACGCAGTCGACGCTGTTGGCAATGATCGCGCTTGGGGCCTCGCTCGCCAAGGTCGGGCCGGAGATCCGGATTCGCGGCGTCGGCCTGCGCGGGCCGCGCCCGGCTGAGATCGACGTCGGCAATGCCGGCACCCTGCTGCGGTTGCTGCCGGGCTGGCTCGCCGGGCAGGACGGCGGCGAGTGGACCCTCGACGGCGACGACTCGATCCGCCGGCGCCCGGTCGACCGCGTCGCGGAGCCGCTGCGCCAGATGGGCGCCGACCTCAGCGCCCGCGAGGAGCGCCTGCCGCCGCTGCAGATCTCTGGGGCCCCGCTGCGGGGGATCGAGTACGAGCTGCCGGTCGCCAGCGCCCAGGTCAAGTCCTGCCTGCTCTTCGCCGGCCTGCTGGCCGACGGCCCGACCGCGATCGTCGAGCCGCTGCCCAGTCGTGACCACAGCGAGCGGATGCTGGCTGCCGCCGGAGCCGCGATCGAGCGGCAGGGCAACGTGGTCACGGTCCACCCGGCGGAGGGACTGGAACCCGGCACGATCGTCGTCCCCGCCGACCTCTCCTCGGCCGCCTTCTTCGTCGTCGCCGGCCTGCTGGTCGGCGCCAGTGAGGTCTCGATCCAGGGTGTCGGCCTCAACCCGACCCGGACCGGGCTGCTGACGATCCTCGAGCGGATGGGGGCCGAGATCGAGATAGCCGCCGGCGCCGAAGAGGGGGGCGAGCCGATCGGCGACCTGCGGGTGCGCGCTTCCGATCTGCGCGCCACCGATGTCGGTGGCGCCGAGATCCCGCTGGCGATCGACGAGCTGCCGCTGGTCGCCCTCGCCGGCTGCTTCGCCGAGGGCACGACGACGATCCGCGACGCGGCGGAGCTGCGGCGCAAGGAGTCGGATCGGATTGCCACCGTGACCGCCGCATTGACCGCGCTCGGAGGCGAGGTCGAGGCGACCGAGGACGGCATCGTCGTCGAGGGCAGCGGTGGCCTGCGCGGCGGCGCGATCGACTCCCATGGCGACCACCGCATCGCGATGCTCGGAGCTGTCGCCGGCCTCGCCTCCCGCGAGGGCGTGGAGGTCCGCGGCATGGACGCTGCCGCCGTCAGCTATCCCAGCTTCGAGGTCGATCTAGCGTCGCTCCTGCGCGCGGGCAGCGACTGAGTCTCTACGCTGCCCCGCTGATGGTTATCGCGATCGACGGTCCTGCCGGGGCCGGCAAGTCCTCCGTCGCTCGCGCCGTGGCGGAGGAGCTCGGCTTCACCTACCTCGACTCCGGGGCGATGTACCGCGCCCTGGCACTGGCCGCGCTAGAGGGCGCGGTCGATCCCGACGACGGCGAGGCGCTGGGCCGCCTGGCCGGCGGCCTGGAGATCGTCCTCGACGGGCATCGGGTCTTGCTCGGCGAGCGCGACGTTAGCGCCGCGATCCGCGAGCCCGGCACCACCGCCGCCGCCTCCCGGGTCTCGGTCCACCCGCGGGTGCGCGAGGCGATGGTCGAGCGCCAGCGCCGGCTGATCGCCGCCGCCGACTACGTCGCCGAGGGCCGCGACATCGGCACCGTGGTCAGTCCCGAGGCGCCGCTGAAGGTCTTCCTCACCGCCTCCGACGAGGAGCGCGCCCGCCGCCGCGCCGCCCAGACCGGCGAGGACTTCGAGTCCGTCCTCGATGCCCAGCGCCGCCGCGACGCCCGCGACCGGGAGCGCGAGCACGGTGCTCTGCGCGCCGCCGCGGATGCGGTCGAGCTCGACACCACGGGCCTCGGCCTGGAAGAGGTCGTCGGCCGCGTCGTCGCGCTGGTACGCGAAAGAGGCCTGGCGTGAGGCGTGACGGCTTAGTCTCGCTCTGGGCGACCAACCCGCCAGGGTCAGGGCGATGAGCCGCCTGCCCCAGGTCGCCGTCGTCGGCTTCCCCAACGTCGGCAAGAGCACGCTGGTCAACCGCCTGGCCGGCGGCAACGAGGCCGTCACCGCGGCCGAGCCGGGGGTGACCCGCGACCGCAAGCGGCTTGCCTGCGAGTGGAACGGGGTCGAGTTCGAGCTGGTGGACACCGGCGGCATCGACCTCGAGGACGAGGCGGAGCTGGCCCGTGACGTGCAGAGCCAGGCCCGCCTGGCGATCGCCGAGGCCGACGCGGTACTGATGGTCGTCGACGCCCGCGCCGGGCTGCGGGCCGGCGACGCCGAGCTGGCGAAGACCCTGCGCGGCGGCGACGTGCCGGTCCTGGTCGCGGTCAACAAAGCCGATCGCCCCAACGACTTCAGCGCCACCGCCGAGTTCCACGCGCTCGGGCTCGGCGAGCCGCTGCCGATCTCCGCTACCCACGGGCTCGGCAGCGGCGATCTGCTCGACGCGATCATGGCGGCGCTCGGCGAGCTGCCGCCGCGGCTCGAGGAGGACGACGCCGTGCGCGTCGCCGTGATCGGCCGCCCCAACGTCGGCAAGTCCTCGCTGGTCAACGCCTTTCTCGGCTCCGACCGTGTGATCGTCTCCGACGTCGCCGGCACCACCCGCGACGCGATCGACACCGAGCTCGAGGTCGACGGGCGGCGGGCGATCCTGGTCGACACCGCCGGGCTGCGCCGCCGCGCCAAGGTCGCCGGCAGCGTCGACTTCTACGCCCAGCTGCGCTCCGAACGCGCGGTCGAGCGGGCCGACGTCGCGATCGTCGTCTGCGACGCCTCTGAGGGGGTCACCGCCGAGGACCTGCGCGCCGCCGAGTTGGCGATGAAGGCCGGCTGCGCGACGCTGCTGGTCCTCAACAAGTGGGACGTCACCGCGACCGACATCGACGACGCCCGCGCCCGGGTCGAGCGCAAGCTGCGGCTGCGGCCGGCGGTAATCACCTGCTCCGCGGCCCGCGGGCGCAACGTGCCGGCACTGCTGCCACGGGCGCTGCAGCTGGCTGACCGCGCCGGCGAGCGCATCCCCACCCCGGAGCTGAACCGCTTCGTGGCCGACGTCGTCGCCAAGCACCCGCCGCCCTCCAAACGCGGCCGCCGCCTGCGGCTGTACTACGCGGCGCAGGTGGGGGAGCGCCCGCCGCGGATCGCGATCCAGGTCAACGACCGCAAGCTGATCGCCCGCGACTGGGCCTACCACCTGGAGAACCGCATGCGCGAGACCTACGGGCTCGAGGGCGTCCCCTTAGTGATCGACTTCGTGCCCCACACGGGTCGCCGCGGCCGCCCGAACTAGGGCGGCGATCTCCGCGCCGATTCCTCTAGGCTTCCCGGCCATGCCTACGACCAAGCCGCTCGCCGAGAACGAGCACCTCTTCACTTCCGAGTCCGTGACCGAGGGCCATCCCGACAAGGTCAGCGACCAGATCTCCGACGCGATTCTGGACGCGATCATGGCGGAGGATCCCGAGGGCCGCGTCGCCTGCGAGACGCTCGTCAACACCGGGATGGCGGTGGTCTCGGGAGAGATCACGACCAAGGCCCAGCTCGACATCCCCAAGATCGTCCGCGAGACGGTCCGTGGGATCGGCTACGACCGCGGCGAGCTCGGCTACGACTGCGACCACATCTCGATCCTCGTCTCGCTGGACAAGCAGTCCGCCGACATCGCCCAGGGCGTCGACGTCGCGCTCGAGTCCCGCGAGGACCCCACCGACGACGACGAGTACGACATCGCCGGGGCCGGCGACCAGGGAATGATGTTCGGCTACGCCAGCGTCGAGACCGAGGCGCTGATGCCGATGCCGATCCACATCGCCCACCGGCTCGCTGAGCGCCTCGCCGCGGTCCGCAAGGACGAGACCCTGGCCTACCTCGGCCCCGACGGCAAGACCCAGGTCAGCGTCCGCTACCGCGACGGCCGCCCGGTCGGGATCGAGAAGCTGCTGATCTCCACCCAGCACGCCGAGGGCGTCGAGTCCGAGGCGACGATCAAGCCCGACCTCTGGGAGCACGTGGTGCTGCCGGTGCTGGAGGCCGAGGTCCCGGGGATGTACGACGCGGGCGAGCTGCGCGAGAGCTTCCTCGTCAACCCGACCGGCAAGTTCGTGATCGGCGGCCCGGTCGGCGACGCCGGCCTCACCGGCCGCAAGATCATCGTCGACACCTACGGCGGCATGGCCCGCCACGGCGGCGGTGCCTTCTCCGGCAAGGACCCGTCCAAGGTCGACCGCTCCGCCGCCTACGCGACCCGCTACGTGGCCAAGAACGTCGTCGCCGCCGGCCTCGCCGAGCGCTGCGAGGTTCAGGTCGCCTACGCGATCGGCGTCGCCCACCCGGTCTCGCTGATGGTCGAGACCTTCGGCACCGGCGCGCTCCCCGACTCCCGCATCTCGCAGCTGGTCGAGGCCGAGTTCGACATGCGCCCCGGCGCCTTCCGCCGCTACCTCGACCTGCATCGTCCGATCTTCCAGAAGACCGCGGCCTACGGCCACTTCGGCCGCGAGGACGCCGACTTCACCTGGGAGCGCACCGACCGCGCCGACGCCCTCCGCGCCGCCGCCGGCCTCGAAGCCGCAGCCGCCTAGCGCCCTCAGAGGCAATTCCCTCGCCAGAAGGGGGAGAACTCCATCCGTATCCAGACTTTGAGCCCCTATGGGGGCCTCAAAGTTGGTTACGCGGAATCGAGAGGCATGGGCGCTGGCTCGTCGGCAGCACGGGGTCGTCACCCGCCGGGATCTGCTCGGACTCGGGTTTAGTCCCAAGGCGATCCGGCACCGACTCGCTACGGGCCATCTGCGCCCGGTGGCTCGTGGCGTCTACACCGTGGGGTGGCCGCTCACCGACCGCAAGCAGGGTTGGATGGCGGCTGTTCTGATCTGCGGGGAGGGCGCCTTGCTCAGCCATGGGAGCGCCGCCGCCCTCTGGGGGATCGGTCCTGAAGGTGAAGGGCCGGTCGACGTCAGCATCCGCCGCCATTGCGACATCTCGCGACCGGGGATAAGGGCCAGGGTTCGACCGCGCTTGTCGGACCGGGATATTGCCGAGCAGCACAACATCCCGGTCACCACTCCCGTTCGGACTCTGATCGACCAGGCGACCGAACTCACGCCGAACCGGCTTGAGCGGATGGTGAACGAGGCGGACAAGCACGACGTGATCGACCCCGAGGCATTGCGGATGGCGCTCGACGACTACGCGGGCGAGCGCGGGGTAAAGCCGCTCCGGACCTTGCTCGACCGCCTTACCTTTCGCCTCTCCGATACCGAACTCGAAGTCCTCTTTCGCCCGATCGCCGCGAAGGCTGGACTTCAGACGCCACTCACCAAAGAGATGGTCAACGGCTTCGAGGTGGACTTCTACTGGCCGGACCTCGGCCTGGTGGTCGAGACCGACGGCTGGCGCTACCACCGCACGCCATCAGCCCAGACCCGGGACGCCCGCCGCGACCAGACTCACACTGCCGCCGGCCTAACCCCGCTGCGGTTCTCCCACTACCAAGTCGCACACGAACCTCACTACGTCGGCCGAATCCTCACCCGCACTGCCGCCAACCTACGGCCAAGTTGATTTGCACCCACACCTGACTGGGGGTGCAAATCAACTGGGCCGGGAAGCCCTGTCCTCAGGTGCCGGGCGGTGCCGCCGGCCCACCCGGCGGCTGCGCCTCGCCCAACCCGTGCGTCCCGGCCGTGTGCGTGCCGGTCGCCTGGTCGACGCTGTGGACGACGTCGGCGGGGTCGGCGACGCCGACGAAGACGAAGTTGTAGTCGTCGGTGGCGGCGGTGTCGAAGTCGACGTCGCCGATCTGCATCAGGCGCTGATAGACGGACTGGCGGTAGTTGACGTTCTGGACGCGCTCCAGGCGGGTCTCCTGGATCTCGCGCGAGACGATCCCGCGCTTGATGTTGAGGCGGCGGTTGGTGATCGTGTAGGTCGTCGCCACCCGCTTGACGAAGCCGATCACCACGGTCACCGCAATCACCACCAGGATCACCAGGAAGGCGGTGCCGTTGCCGTCGATCAGCTTCGCGATCACGCCGAGCACGATTGCGACGACGATCCCCTTCAGGTAGAAGCCGAGGATCGCCCGCCAGGAGGGGTGGCCCTGGAAGATCACCTGCTCCCCAGCGCTGAGATTGAGGCTCACGGCGGGCAGCATACGGCTTCGGCGGCGGGCTCGCCAAGGCTGGGGACGGGTCGTCCCCGGTCGCGCATAACCTCGCCGGGTGTCCATCCTCAGGGTCGAGCCGCTGACCACCGCCCGCGCTCTGCGGGGCCCGTTCGACTACCGCCGGCCGGCGGCGATGGACGGCCTCGAGGTCGGCAGCGTCGTTCGCATCCCCTTCGGCCCGCGCAAGCTGCTCGGCGTCGTCGTCGAGTTCGCCGACTCCTCCGAGTTGCCGCCGGAGCGGCTGGCCGAGCCGATCGAGGCGCTCGAGTCCGGCGCCCCCGCGGAGCTGGTTCGGCTCGGCCTCTGGGTCGCCCACGAGTATTGCTCGACCCCGTCGCGAGGGCTGCAGCTGGTGCTGCCGCCCGGCACGGGCGCCGGCGCCGGCGGGCGCGTCGTGCGCTCCAAGGTCGAGCTGCGGGCTGAGATCGCCCCCGCCGGGGAGGCGGCGCTGAGCGGTGGCGAGCGGCTCGGGGTGAAGCAGCGGGCGGTGCTGGAGGCGCTCAGCGCCGGCGAGATGTCGAGCGGGGAGCTGGCCCGGGCCGTCGGCTCCGACCGTCAGACGCTGCGGCGGCTGGAGACCCGCGGCCTGGTCGCGACCCGCAGCTCACGCCTGCGCCGCGCCCCCGCTCACTCCGGTCTCAAGGCACCCGTCCGGCGCCCCGAGCTGCTGCCCGAACAGCGCCGGGCGGTGGACTCGATCATCGCCGCCCTCGATGGCGACGCGGGCGCCGAGCGCAAGCTGCTGCTGCACGGCGTCACCGGCTCCGGCAAGACCGAGGTCTACCTGGCCGCGGTCGAGGCGGCGCTGGCGCGCGGCCGCGGCGCGATCGTCCTCGTCCCCGAGATCGGCCTCGCCCCGCAGGCGGTGGCGCGCTTCCGGGCCCGGCTCGGCGACCGCTTCGCGGTCCTCCACTCCGCCCTCTCGGCCGGCGAGCGCTACGACGAGTGGCGGCGGCTGCGCAGCGGCGAGGCAAGCGTCTGCGTCGGCCCCCGCTCCGCCGTCTTCGCCCCCGTGCGCGACCTCGGCTTGATCGTCGTCGACGAGGAGCATGACGCCTCCTACAAGCAGGAGGGTGACCCCTGTTACGACGCCCGCACGGTGGCCCGCAAACGGGCCGAGGACTGCGGCGCCGTGCTCGTCGCCGGCACCGCGACGCCGCGCCCGGAGTCCTGGCTGGAGCTGCCGCGACTGCAGCTGTCGCGCCGGGTCGACGGCCTGCGGATGCCGCCGGTGCGGCTGGTCGACATGCGCGAGGTCGACCCGCGCTCGGGCCCGCTGCACGCCGACACCTGGGAGGCGCTCGAGGGGGTCCGCGGCGCCGGCGCCAAGGCGATCGTGATGATCAACCGCCGCGGCTTCGCCCCCTGGCTCACCTGTCGCTCCTGCGGGCACCACTGGAGCTGCCCGAACTGCGACGTCTCGCTGATCGTCCACCGCCACAGCGGCCGCCTCGTCTGCCACCACTGCGCCCACGCCGAAGCGGCGCCGCGCGCCTGTCCGGACTGCGCCTCGACCACGCTCTCGCGGGCCGGCGCCGGCACCGAGCGGATCGAGGGCCTGCTGGCCGAGCGCCTGGCGCCGATGCCGGTCTTCCGCCTCGATTCCGACACCGCCGCCGCGCGCGGCGCCCACGCCCGCATCCTCGCCGCCTTCGGCGAGGCCCCCAGCGGCGTCCTCGTCGGCACCCAGATGGTCGCCAAGGGCCACGACTTCCCCGAGGTCACCCTGAGCGCGATCCTCGATGCCGACGCCACCCTGCGCTTCCCCGACTTCCGGGCCGAGGAGCGGACCTTCGCGATGGTCGCCCAGCTGGCCGGGCGCAGCGGCCGCGGCGAGGCCGGCGGCGACGTCATCGTCCAGACGCTAGCGCCGGAGGCCGCCAGCATCGAGCACGCCGCCCGCCACGACTCCGCCGGCTTCCTCGCCGGCGAGCTCGAGCGCCGGCGGCTGCTGCGCTACCCGCCCTTCTCGCACCTGGCCCGGATCGGCTTCGCCTCCGAGCGGGAGGCGCGGGTCGAAGCCGCCGCGACCACGATCGCCGCCGAGCTGCGCCCGACGCTGCCGGGCGGCTCCGAGCTGCTCGGTCCGGCGCCGATGTTCCGCGTCCGCAACCGCCACCGCCGCCGTGTCCTGATCAAGGCCGAGGATCGCGAGGGGACGGTCGCCGCGGTCCGCGAGGTGGTCGAGCGCCGCGCCGCCGACCGCTCGCTGAAGGACGTCGCGATCAGCGTCGACGTCGACCCGCAGTAGGTACATACAATCGGTGCGGTGAGCGACGAACAGGCGATCGGCACGGACGCGGACGAGCGGCTCGAAACGGAGCTGCTGCAGCGCCGCGAGGAGGCGCTGGCGCGGGTGGTCAAGTTCGGCGACCCGGTGCTGAAAAGCAAGGCCTCACCGGTGACCAACTTCGGGCCCGAGCTGCGGGCCGAGGTCGAGCGCATGGTCGCGATCATGCGCGACGGGATGGGCGTCGGCCTCGCCGCCACCCAGGTCGGCGTGCTGCGGCGGCTGCTGGTCTTCCAGGCCGGCCCCGACGGCGAGGCGACGGCGCTGGTCAACCCGGTCGTCGAGTGGCTCTCCGAGGAGGGCTCGATCGCCGAGGAGGGCTGCCTCAGCCTGCCGCGGGTGACGATGGACGTCGAACGTCCCTTGCACGCGCGGATCGGCGGCCGCGACGCCGAGGGGGAGGCGATCGAGATCGAGGCCTCCGGCCTCGAGGCGCGGGTGCTCCAGCACGAGATCGACCACCTCGACGGGGTCCTGATCCTCGACCGCACCAGCCGCGACCAGCGCAAGGGCGCCCTGCGGGCGCTGCGCGAGGGTGGCAGCTACCATCCGCCGCCCGAGCACGAAGACGCGGACGAGGGCGAACTCCGCGAGCCGAGGCACACAGCGTGAGCGCGTCAATCGCCACGGATTCGAATACTCGGCTGTCACCGCGCCGATTGACGCGCTCACGATCCGGCCTGTGAAGACCGCTTACCTCGGCACCTCCGACTTCGCCGCCACCGTCCTGCGGCGGTTGGCCGACTCGCCGCACAAGCCCTCCCTGGTGGTTACCCCACCCGACCGCCCACGCGGGCGCGGTCGTCAGCTGCAGCCGCCACCGGCGGCCGCGGCCGCGGCCGAGCTCGAAATCGACCTCCTGCAGGCCGAGAACGTCAACGACGGGGCGGCGTTGGAGCGGATTCGTGCCGCCGAGCCCGCGGCGGTCGTGGTCTGCGCCTTCGGCCAGCTGATCCGCGAGCCGCTGCTCTCCGAGCTCCCGATCCTCAACGTGCACCCATCGCTGCTGCCGCGCTGGCGTGGGGCGGCGCCGATCGAGCGGGCGATCATGGCCCGCGACGCACGGACCGGCGTCTGCGTGATGCGCCTGACCGCTGGCCTCGACTCCGGCCCGGTCGCCCTGCGGACGGAGGTGCCGCTGGGCCAGGACGAGGACTTCGAGGTCGTCTCCGGCAAGCTGGCCGGGCTCGGCGGCGATCTGCTGGTGCGGGCGCTCGACCTCGAGGCCGGCGGCGAGCTCGGGTTCGAGGAGCAGGACGAGGAGCAGGCCACCTACGCGGAGAAGATCGACCCGGCCGAGCGCCGGCTCGACCCCTCGCGCCCGGCCGGCGAGCTGGCCGCGGCGGTGCGGGCGCTGACCCCGCACGTCGGCGCCTACCTGGAGACGGCGGACGGGGAGCGCCTCGGGGTGCGCCGCGCCCGCGCGGTCGACGTCAGCGTCAGGACCGGCGGCGTCAAGTCCGAGTGGGGGGCGCTGCTGGTCGGCTGCTGCCGCGGTGCCCTACGGCTCGAGGTCGTGCAGCCGCCCGGCGGCAAGCCGATGCCGGTGGACGCCTACCTGCGCGGCCACTCGCTGCCGAAGCTGTCGTGATCGCGCCCGCTCGTGCGCTCGCCTTCGCGACGATCCGGGAGACCTTCGAGGACGGCGCCTACACCGAGCGCGCCTTCCGCGCCGGCGCCGACCGGCTCGGGATCGAGGGGCGCGAGCGCGCCCAGGCGCAGCGCCTCGCCTTCGGCGCCGTGCAGCGCCGCGGCACCGCCGACGCCGCGATCGAACGCCTGGCCGGGCGCTCGACCCGGCTGCTCGACCCGCCCGTGCTGGCGGCGCTGCGGCTCGGCCTCTACGAGCTGCTCTTCGCCGACGGCACCCCCGACCACGCCGCCGTCGACCAGGCGGTCGAGCTGGTCAAGGGCGCCGGCGCCGCCCACGCCTCCGGCCTCGTCAACGCGGTCCTGCGCCGCGCCACGCGTGAGCGCGCCCAGCTGACGGCGGCGCTGCTGGCGGACGACTCGACCCCGGCCGCCGCCGCGATCGCCCACTCGGCGCCGCTCTGGCTGGCCGAGATGTGGTGGCGCGAGCAGGGCCCGGACGCCGCCCGCTCTCTGCTCGCCGCCTGCAACGAGCCGTCCCCAGTCGCCCTGCGCGCGTCTGGCGGTGTCCTCGGTCGCTCGCGTGCGGAGCACGCCACGCTCCCTGCGTCCTTGCCAGCCGCGCGCAGGGCGACTGGGGAGAGGCTGAATGTCGCCGGAGTGGAGGTGAGGCCCGCGGGCGGCGGCTGGCCGCTCGACGCCCCGGAGATGCTGGTCCTGACGGGGCAGATGGGAGGGACCGTGCCGGCGATGGTCGCGGCCGGGGAGCTGACGCCGCAGAGCCAGGGCTCCGCCGCCGTGGTCGAGGTGCTCGACCCGGCCCCGGGCGAGCAGGTGCTGGATCTCTGTGCCGGCCCCGGCATCAAGACCGGCCAGATCGCCGCCCGCATGGGCGACCGCGGCGAGGTGATCTCGGTCGAGCTCGACCCGAGCCGGGCGGCCGAAGTGGCGGCCCAGGCGGAGCGGCTGGGGCTGCGCGGCGTCACCGTGATCGAGGCCGACGCGACGGCCCTGGAGCTGGCGCCGGAGTTCGATCGCGTCCTCCTCGACGCGCCCTGCTCGGACCTCGGCGCCCTAGCCTCGCGCCCGGACGCGCGCTGGCGCAAATCGCCGAAGACGATCGAGCGGCTGGTCGAGATCCAGGCCCGCGCTCTGCTCGGCGCCGCCCGGCTGCTGCGACCCGGCGGCACCCTGGTCTACGCCACCTGCACGATCTCCCGGCGCGAGAACGAGGACCGGGTCGCGGCCCTGCTCGCCGCCGTGGCGGCCGGCGAGGCGCCGGCGCTGGAGCTGGAGGACCTGGGCGCCCGCGCTCCCGGCCTCGCCTCGCCGCTGGAGCCGCGCTGCCTGCAGCTGCGCCCGGACCGTGATCGCACCACCGGGTTCTTCGTCGCCCGCCTGAAACGGCATGATTAGACGTATGAGCGAGTCCGCAGACGTCGGTTCGGGTGAAGGGACCACGCTCGGGCGGGCACCCTGCCCGAGCTGCGGCGAGCCCTGGCTGCGCCCGACCCAGCTGCCCGGGCGGCTGCGCTGCGTCAACTGCCTCAGCCGCTTCGAACTCGTCTCCCAGTGCCCCAACTGCGGCGAGCACCAGACGATCGCCCGGATGAGCCACACCGAGGACATGCAGTGCCAGTCCTGCGGCTCGTCCATGCTTAGAGCAGCGTGAGCGCCGTCGCGTCCATCGAATAGGTTGCGCCGATGAGCGAGCGAATGCGCGAGTTGATCGAGGAGCCGCGGGTCGCGCCGTCGATCCTCTCGGCCGACTTCGCGCGCCTAGGCGCGCAGGTCGAAGAGGTGATGGACGCCGGCGCGCGGGTGATCCACTTCGACGTGATGGACGGCCATTTCGTGCCGCCGATCACGATCGGGCCCCTTGTCCTCAGCGGCATCGCCGACCAAATCCACGCCGCCGGTGGCGCCGTTGACGTGCACCTGATGATCGAGGCGCCCGAGCGCCAGATCGACGAGTTCGCCCGGGCCGGCGCCGACTCGATCAGCTTCCACGCCGAGGCGACCGCGCACGCCAACCGCACCCTGCACGCGATCCGCGAGCTCGGCTGCCTGGCCGGCGTCGCGATCAACCCCGGCACCCCGGCCGCGGCCGTCGCTGAGCTGCGCGGCTACGCCGACATCGTCCTCTGCATGACCGTCAATCCGGGCTGGGGGGGCCAGGCCTTCATCGAGTCCTCGCCGGCCAAGGTCGAGCGCCTGCGCGAGCTCGTCGGCGGCGCCCGGATCGAGGTCGACGGCGGCATCGACACCGCCACCGCCGGCCCCGTCGCCACCGCCGGCGCCTTCCTCTTCGTGGCCGGCTCCGCCGTCTTCGGCGCCGACGACCCCGCCGCCGCCTACACCGAGATCGCCGCCGCCGCCGGCGCCGTCTGACTCACATCTCGCGGCCGCGAGCGATCAGCGCGCCGGTGACCTCCTGCCACCAGGCACGCTCCACCGGGTCGACCCCGGCCCGCTCGGCCCGGCGCTCGCACCAGTCGGCGAGCGCCCGCCTCCCGCCGACGGCGATCACGGTCTCGCCGGTCACCGCGTAGCGCCCGTCGGCGAGGGCCAGCATCGCGGCGCCGCCGTCGCCGCGGCTGCGCATCACCGCCAGCACCGGGACGCCGTCGACCTGGTTCAGATCCGGGTCGTCGTCCGCCCGCACCGGGCGCACCGAGAAGACCTGCGATGCGCCTCGCCGCGGCAGCGCCGGCGGCCGAGGCCGGCCGATCGGCCCTTTCGCCCAGAGCCCGGTGAGCGCCTCGACCTCCTCCCGCAGCTCGCTGCGGACGAGGACGTGCAGCTCGTCGCCCTCGCGCAGCTCGGTCGAGCCGCGGGGCGGGATCGCGTGGCCGTCGCGGACGATCACGTTGACCAGCGCCTCGCGCGGCAGCTCCAAGTCCCGCACCGGGTGCCCCGCGGCGGCCGCGCCCGGCGGCAGCCGGTAGGCGATGACGTCGCTGCCCATGCGGCGGATCCGCCCCGACTCGAGCAGGCGCCGCGGCAGCGCCGGCTCGTCGGTGGTCAGCCCCAGCCGTTTGGCGATCGGCTCGAACGAGGCCCCCTGGACCAGGGTCGAGGTGACGACGACGAAGAAGACGATCGCGAACAGCTCCTCGCCGGCGCCGACCCCCGCCACCACGGGGAAGGTGGCGAGCCAGATCGGCGTCGCCCCGCGCAGCCCGGCCCAGCCGAGCATCGCCTTCTCGCGCACGTTGAGCGGCGCGAAGGCGGTGGCGGCGAAGGTCGCGACCGGCCTGGCGACGAGGATCAGCACCGCCGAGAGCGCCAGGCCCTCCAGCGCCACGTCGTCGAGCTGGCTGGGGAAGACGAGCAGGCCGAGGAGGATGAAGAGGGCGAGCTGGGCGACCCAGCCGAGACCCTCGTGAAAGGCGACGACGGTGCGGCGGGCGGGGATGCTGGCGCTGCCCAGGGCCAGCGCCGCCAGGTAGGTGGCAAGCAGGCCGGAGCCGTGGGCGACCTCGGCCAGCCCGTAGGCGAGGCCGGCGATCGCGATCGTCGCCACCGGGTAGATCCCGTCGGTGGGAAGCCGGGTTGCGTTGAGGGCAAGGACGGCGAGTCGCCCGATCGCCACCCCGACGATGATCCCGACCGCCAGTTTCAGCGCCAGCAGACCGGCCATGTCGGCGAGGCCGAAGCCCGGCTCCTGGATCCATTCGATGAAGCCGATCACCAGCAGCAGCGCCACCGGGTCGTTCATCCCCGACTCGCCCTCGAGCGAGCGCGCCAGCCGCTTCTCGAGGGTGGATCGGCGCAGCACCGCGAAGATCGCGGCTGAGTCGGTGGCGGCGATGGCGGCGCCGACGATCATCCCTTCGAGGGTGCTGAGGTCGAAGATCAGCTTCGCCGCGAGGCCGGCGATCAGCGCCGTGGCGACCGTACCCAGGGTCGCCAGCGAGGCGGCGGTGCCGAGCACCGGCCGGATCTCTGACCAGCCTGCGGTCAGCCCACCCTCGAAGAGGATCAGGATCAGCGCGATCGTGCCCAGGGTCCGGGCCAGCTCCGCGTCGTCGAAGTCGATGCCGCCGATTCCCTGCGACCCGGCCAGCATTCCCAGGCCGAGGAACAGCAGCAACCCCGGCACGCGCACGCGGTCGGCGAGTAGCGCCCCGAGGATGCCCGCGGCCAGCAGGCCACCGGCGATCAGGATCAGTTGGGCGTCGTGCTCTCCCATCGACGGACCCTAGTCAACCGGTCGGCAGGGTCCTGTCCAGAGCCGATCGGCATAGTCAGACGTTCTCGTCGATCGCCGCCAGGCGCGCCTCGAGCTCCTCCGGCGAGCCCTCGGTCGGCACGTCCTCGGCCCGTTCGTGGGGGCGGCGGTAGACCAGGTAGAGCAGAGCGAAGAGGACGCCGGCGGTGAGGGTGAACCCGATCTCGACCCGGCGGAACTCGTTGCTGACCAGCGGCACGAAGTTCCAGCCGATGAAGAAGGCGGCGCAGCCGATCCAGCGGACGGCCGCCCGGCGCACCTGCCCCTGGGCCAGGCAGGCCTGGTTCAGCGTCACCGAGCCGAGATAGAGGCCCATTCCCACCACCACCAGCAGCAGCCCGGCACGGTCGTAGGTGAACTTGTCGCTGAAGGCGATCTGCATCAGCTTCGGCCCGGCGATGCCCATGACGAGGAAGGAGATCGCCGTGAACGCGGCGAGCCCGAGCAGGACCATGCGCACGGTGCGGTGGAACTCGCGCTCGCTGTCGGAGTCGCTCGAGGTGTGGAGGCTGGTCAGGTGGGGGAGGATGCTGGTCGAGACCGCCTGGAACAGCTGCAGCGGCGCTCTGGCGATCATCAGCACGTTGAAGATGAACCCCGCCGCCGCGGCCCCCTGCAGGCTGCGGGCGATCAGCGGGCCGGCGTTGAGGAAGGCCTGTTCGCTGAACATGATCACCAAGACGGCGGCGGCGAAGCCGCCGCCTTTTCTCATGGAGAAATCCTGGTCCTCATCCGCCGCCGAAGGAGTCAGATTGCGATCGGCGCCGGATGAGGACCGATCAAGCGGCATGTCCTCCGCTTCGCGTCCGGGCATGCCGGGCGGCTGACGCTTTTCCTTGTTGGCACGACGCAGGAAGGCCAACGGCACCACCAGCAGCGAGAGGCTGGGTGCGGCGACGATGCCGATCGCCACCGCCGACTGGCCGCTGAGTAGGCCGACCGCGACCAGCACGGCGAACGAGGTGCGGAAGACCGACTCCGAGAGGATCAGCGCCGTGAACGGCCCGAAGCGGCGCTGGCCGGCGAGGAAGCCGCGGGCGAAGTAGCTGGCGGCGTAGAAGAGGACGGCGCCGAAGAAGACCCAGTAGAGGCTTTCGTTGCCTTCCAGCAGTCCGTCTTGAATCGGTCCGCGTAGCACCAGGGCCACGACCGCGAACGAGAGCGCCAGCCCAAGCTGGATCGTCGAGGCGACCCGCATCTCCTGGCCGATCGGCTCGTGCTTCTCCAGCCGTTCGGAGATGTGGCGCGAGAGCAGCTGTTCGACCGGGCGGTAGAGGGTCGAGATGGTGATGAAGACGGCCGACCAGAGCACCGTGATCTGCCCATAGTCGGGCTTGGAGAGGACGTGCGAGGCGATCAGGAAGTAGGCATAGGTGATCAGGCCGGTGAGGCCGACCCCGACGGCGAGGAAGCTCGCGGTCTTGCCGTACTCGGCCGAGGCCGAGCGCCCTTTGCCGGCCTCCATCAGTCCGGGCGGCTGCCGGGCTCGTAGTGCGAGGGCTCGACGCCGAGCGCCAGCTCGACCCGCCGCACCCGCTCGAAGACCCGCTGGGTCATCACCCGCTGTCCGGCGAGCAGATCGCCGATGACGCCGAGCGCGAACAGCTGCACGGCGGCGATGAAGAGGACGGCGCCGAGGATCAGCGACTGCACGTGGCCGCTGCTGTCGCCGTGGAAGATCCAGTCGATCAGGAAGGGCAGCCAGGCCAGGAGCGCCAGCGCCAGGACCACGGCGCCGGCCGTGGCGAAGGCGCGCAGCGGCTCGTAGCGGGCGTAGATCCGCAGGATCGCCGGCCCGTTGCGGCGCACGTAGGCGCCGGTCGAGTCGAACAGCCGCGACTCGCGCGTCTGCGGGTTGGTGCCGATCTCGACCTGGTCGACGGCGACCAGCATCTTGCCCGCCTGGATCAGGCTCTCCAGCGTGTAGGTGAAGTTGTCGACGACCGAGAGCTGCAGCGCCGCCTCGCGGTTGTAGGCGCGGAAGCCGGAGGTGGTGTCGGTGATCTCGGTCCCCGAGAGCCGCCGCACCACCCAGCTGCCGAGCCGCTGCAGCCCCTTTTTCGAGCCGGAGAAGTGGTCGATCTGGGCGACCTGGCGGTCGCCGACGACCATGTCGGCCTCGCCGGCGAGGATCGGCGCCACCAGCTTGACCACGTCGGCGCCCTTGTACTGGTTGTCGGCGTCGGTGTTGACGACGACGTCGGCGCCGAGCTTGAGGCAGGCGTCGAGCCCGGCCTGGAACCCCGCCGCCAGGCCCTTGTTGTTGGTCAGGCGGACGATGTGCTCGACCCCGCTGGCGCGGGCGACCTCGACGGTGCGGTCGCTGGAACCGTCGTCGATCACCAGCAGCTCGATGGTGTCGATGCCGTTGATCTGGCGCGGGAGGTCGGCGATCGTCGTGGGGAGCGTCGATTCCTCGTTCAAGCAGGGGATCTGGATTATCAGCTTCAAGGGCGGGCGGTCAGGGTATCCGCGGTCCCGGCGCGCGGGGCCTGTCGCCGGGGTGGGGTGGCCTTCTTGCGCTGCGCGCTGCTCCGGGCGCCGGGATAACGCGCTCCTAGGGCTCTGGCCTTGCCCTGCGCAGCCTCCGCGCGGCGAAGACCACCCCACCCCGGCGCCACCCGCGCGAGGAACGGTCGGGCCAGCGAACCGGGCGCGGTAGGATTGGTTGACTGACCAGTCAATCAGTCCGATGAACAGCCAGGTCACAGCCATGGATCAAGCCCATTTGCGGCGGGCGTTGGAGTTGGCTGAGCGCGGACGGGGGAGGGTGAGTCCGAATCCGTTGGTCGGCGCGGTCATCGTGCGTGAGGGCCGGGTGATCGGTGAGGGGTTTCATGCTGAGCTGGGTGGGCTGCACGCGGAGCGGGCGGCTTTGGCGGACTGCCGGGAGCGGGGGGAGGAGCCGGCGGGGGGGACGATGTACGTGACGCTGGAGCCGTGCGCGCATCAGGGGCGGCAACCGCCGTGCGTGGAGGCGGTGCTGG
The DNA here is from genome assembly GCA_963717495.1 of uncultured Solirubrobacterales bacterium. GTDB lineage: Bacteria > Actinomycetota > Thermoleophilia > Solirubrobacterales > 70-9 > VAYN01. The sequence goes on from OY970339.1 coordinate 625,806, forward strand.
AGGCCGGAATCGCGCGGGTCGTGGTCGCCTCCGAGGACCCGAGCGAGAAGGCCGCGGGCCGCGGGCCAGGGATTTTGCGAGACAGTGGGGTGGACGTCGTGTTTGCCGCTGGGGCGGAGGCGGCGGCGGCGCGGTTGCTCAACCAGTCGTTCCGCAAGCACGCCCGCACCGGTCTGCCGCTGGTCACCCTGAAGCTGGCGATGTCGCTCGACGGCCACACGAGCAGCTCCCCCGGCGACTCGCCCTGGATCTCCGGCGAGCTCAGCCGCGCCCTGGTCCACCGCTGGCGCGCCGAATCGGACGCGATCGCCGTCGGCATCGGCACCGTCCTCGCCGACGACCCCCTGCTCACCGCCCGGCCCACGGATTCGGGGAGCGGCAGCCCTTTCGCCCGCATAGCGGACCAAAGGACTGCCGCGGGCATCACGCGCCAGCCGCTTCGCGTCATCTTCGATTCCCAAGCCCGCCTCCCGCTCGACTCCAAACTCCTCGCGACCCTCGACCAGTCCCCGGTCCTCGTCGTCACCGCCCCCGACGCGGACCCCGACCGCGTCACCGCCCTCCGCGACGCCGGCGCCGAGATCCTCGTCGCCGGTGGGGTTACCTCAGCCGCCCGCATCATCGCCACCCTCACCGATCTCGGCCGCCGCCAGATCACCAGCCTTTTTCTCGAGGGCGGCCGAACCCTGGCGGCAGCGTTTGCGGCAGCCGACCAGCTCGACGAATCCCGTACCTTCATCGCGCCGATGCTTTTAGGTGACTCGACTACGGCGTCTCGCGCGGGTGGCGCGGCGGGGGGGGACCCCCGCGGCGCGGAGGCGGCTCTGCCGCCGAGCACCGTGGGGGTGCCCGCCGCGACAGGACCCGCGCGCCTAGCCGCCCTTGAGTCGTCAACCGAGCCCGTCGGCGACGACACGTTGATCACGGCCCGCTTCAGGGAGTGGTGACGTGTTCACGGGTCTGATTCAAGACGTCGGCATGGTCGAGGCTCTTGAGTCAGGTTCCGACGGCGCCCGCCTGCGCATCGACACCTCGCTCGGCTCCGAAATCGCCCTGGGCGACTCGGTCGCCGTCGACGGCGTCTGCCTGACCGCGACCGCGAGCGACAGCGACGGCTTCGCGACCGAGGCGATGAATCAGACGCTGGAGGTGACGGCCCTGGGTGGCATCGATGCCGGCGCCCGCGTCAACCTGGAGCTGGCGATGCGGGCATCGGACCGGCTCGGCGGTCACATCGTCCAGGGGCACGCCGACGGCGTCGGCACGGTCGTCTCGCTTGAGGCCGACGGCTTCGCGCGCCGCCTTCGCGTCGCCTTGCCCTCCGAGCTGCTGCGCTACGCCGTCGACAAGGGCTCGATCACGCTCGGCGGGGTCAGTCTGACCGTCGCGGCGCTGGTCGAGGACGGGGTGGAGGTCTCGCTGATCCCGGAGACCCTGGAGCGCACCAACCTCGGCGATCTGACGCCGGGAGACAACTTGAACGTCGAGTGCGACATCGTGGCGAAGTACGTGGAGCGGTTGCTGGCACCATTCGCGGGAAAGGAACGAGCGTGAGCGACATGACCGAGACCGAGAAGAAGGACAGCGTGGTGACCGAGACCGGGGAGAGCCCGTTCTCGACGATCGAGGAGGCGATCGAGGAGATCCGCCGCGGCCGCATGGTCGTCGTCTGCGACGGCGAGGACCGCGAGAACGAGGGCGACCTGGTGATGGCGGCGCAGTTCGCCACCCCCGAGGCGGTCAACTTCATGGCGAAAGAGGCACGCGGCCTGATCTGCCTGGCGTTGACCGCGCAGCGCTGCGAACGACTCGGGCTCAACCTGATGGCGGCCAAGAACGAGGCGCCGCTGCAGACCGCCTTCACGGTCACGATCGAGGCGGCCGGCGGCGTCAGCACCGGCATCTCCGCCCACGACCGCGCGCACACGATCCAGGTCGCGATCGACCCCGAGTCGGGCCCGCGCGACATCGTCGTCCCCGGCCACATGTTCCCGCTGCGGGCCAAAGAGGGCGGTGTCCTGGAGCGCACCGGCCACACGGAGGCCAGCGTCGACCTCGCTCGCCTCGCCGGCCTCACCCCGGCCGGGGTGATCTGCGAGGTGATGAACGACGACGGCACCATGGCCCGCGTCCCCGACCTCGTCCCCTACTGCCAGAAGCACGGGCTGAAAATGGTCACCGTCGCGGAGCTGATCGCCTACCGCCGCCGCACCGAGAAACTGGTCGAGCGGGTGGTGGCGACGGCGCTGCCGACCTCCTTCGGCGACTTCACCGCCGTCGGCTACCGCTCGCTGGTCGACGACAAACACCACGTGGCGATGGTCAAGGGCGAGGTCGACGGGGTCGAGGACGTGCTCGTCCGCGTCCACAGTGAGTGCCTCACCGGCGACGTCTTCCACAGCATGCGCTGCGACTGCGGCGAGCAGCTCGCCTCGGCTCTGGCGATGATCGAGGAGGAGGGACGCGGCGTCCTCCTCTACCTCTCCCAGGAGGGGCGCGGGATCGGTCTGCTCAACAAGCTGCGCGCCTACAAGCTGCAGGAGGAGGGTGCCGACACGGTCGAGGCCAACCTCAAGCTCGGCCTGCCGGCGGACCTGCGCGATTACGGGATCGGCGCCCAGATCCTCGGCGACCTTGGCCTGACCAGCATCCGCATCCTCACCAACAACCCGAAAAAGATCGTCGGCCTCGAGGGCTACGGCCTCTCCGTCTCCGAGCAGGTCCCGATCGAGTCTGACCCCAACACCCACAACGAGGCCTACCTGCGGGCCAAGCGCGACAAGATGGGTCACTCGCTGCATCACCAGGGCCTGGCCCTCGACGAGGAGATGATCCACGACGAGGAAGAGCGCGACGCCAGGGGCGCCGATGAGAGGGCGGATGGCTGAGTCGACCGCCTTTCTGGAAGGTTTCGGCGACGAGGAGCGGGCCGTTCTCTCGGGCTTCGAGTTCGGCGTTTGCGTCGGCCGCTTCTACGAGGATCTGGCCGAACGACTGCTGAACGGCGCTCGCGAAGGCTTCGAGCTCGCCGGGGTGCCGGCCTCGTCCGTCGTCCAGCTCTCGGTGCCGGGCGCGTACGAGCTCCCCTTCGCGGCCAAGGAATTCGCCATGCAGCGCCGCTTCGCGCAGGAAGGGATGGAAGTGTCGCGCTTCGCCGGCGTCGCCTGCCTCGGCGTCGTCATCCGCGGCGAGACCGACCACTACGACTTCGTCTGCGCCGAGGCCGCCCGCGGCATCCAGGACGTGCAGCTGGAGACCGGCGTCCCCTGCGCCTTCGGCGTGATCACTTGCGACAACATGGAGCAGGCGCTGGCCCGCGCCGGCGGCGGCAAGCGCGACCAGGGCCGCAACGCCGCCCTCACCGTCGCCCGCATGGCCCTGCTCAAGCGCCAACTCGCCTGACTGGGTACCATCCACGACCCGATGGCCAAGGTATGTCACAGCTGCGGCAAGGGACCGGCGTTCGGCCAGTCCCGCAGCCACTCGATGGTCGCCACCAAGCGCCGCTTCGAGCCGAACCTGCAGAAGGTGCGGATCCAGGAGAACGGGCGGCCGCTGCGCGCTTACGTCTGCACGCGTTGTTTGAAGTCGAACAAGGTCATTAAGGCCGCCTGAGGTCGTAGGACGCTGCGCGAGAGCGCACCGTCGGCTTCGCGTCGTGCGGAGCACTGCCGCTTCGCCGCCGTCGCGCTCTCGCTTGGTCCTACGACCTCAGGAGCGCTGGCTAAGAATCAGTTGAGGCGACGACCGCGTGCTCGCCAGTGGGGGACGGATCGCCCTCGGCCGGCTCGACGTGGAGCTTGGGGCAGGAGCGATCGAGCCAGTTGGGGAAGTACCAGGCGCGGGCTCCGAAGAGCTGCATCACGGCGGGGACGAGGACCGAGCGGATGATCACGGCGTCGATGAAGACGGCGGAGGCGAGGCCGAGGCCGAAGAGTTTGATGATGCGGTCGTCGCCGATCATGAAGGAGGCGAAGACCGTGACCATGATCGCCGCCGCCGCGGTGATCACGCGGCCGGTCAGAGCGAGGCCGTGGGTGACTGCCTCGGTCGCGTCCTTGCGCTTTTCCCACTCCTCATGGATTCGTGACATCAGGAAGACCTCGTAGTCCATCGAGAGGCCGAAGACGATCGCGAAGAGGAAGATCGGGAAGAAGGAGATGATCGGGCCGGTGCCGTCGACCCCGATCAGGCTCGCCCCCCAGCCCCACTGGAAGACGGCGACGATCAGGCCGAAGGCGGCGCCGATCGAGAGCAGGTTCATCACGACCGCCTTCAGCGGCACCAGCAGCGAGCGGAAGACGACCATCAGCAGCAGCGCCGAGAGCAGGATGACGACGCCGATGAAGAGCGGCAGCTTTTCGGTGATCGCGTCGCCGAAGTCCTCGAAGATCGCGGTGATGCCGCCGACGTGGACGCGGGTGTTCGTCTGCTGCTCGATCGGCGGGATCACGTCGCTGCGAATGTGGTCGAGCAGCTCGGTGGTGTCGACGCTCTGTGGCGAGGTGGTCGGGTAGATCTGGAAGATGCCGGTGTTCTGCGCCGGATTGAGCACGACTGGAGTGGTTTTGGCGACGCCGGCCTCGTTCTCGAGCTGCTTGCGCAGCGCCACCAAGCCCTGGTCTTCGCCCTTGCTGGGCAGTTCGGCGGCGAAGACGAAGGGGCCGTTGAAGCCGGGGCCGAAGCCGGCGGCGAGCAGGTCGTAGGCCTCCTTCGTGGTCGAACCGGCGGGATCGGTACCAGCGTCGTTGGAGCCGAGCCGCAGCGAGAGGGTCGGGATGCAGAGCACGATCAGGAGGCCGCCGGATAGCACTGCCGCCAGTACGGGACGGCGCTGGATCTCACGGCTCCAGCGGAACCAGCGGCTGCCTTCGGCTTCGGGCGAGCGCTTGCCCATGCCGGGAATCCGCAGCCGGTCGACCCGACGGCCGACGATCGTCAGCAGCGCCGGCAGCAACGTCAGCGCCGCGATCATCGTGAATAGCACCGCCAGCGCCGCCGCCACGGCCACGCCGTAGAGGAAGGAGATGCCGAGCAGCAGCATCCCCATCAGCGAGATGATCACGGTGATGCCGGCGAAGAGGACCGCCCGGCCAGCCGTGTCGACAGCGGCGATCGCCGCCGGGCGCGGCTCCATTCCCTCGTCGAGGCCGTTGCGGAAGCGGGTGAGGATGAAGAGCGCGTAGTCGATGCCGACGCCGAGCCCGATCATGCCGGCCAGCTGCGGCGCGAACTCGGCGGTGTCGAAGACGTGGGTCCCGACCGTCACCAGGCTGAGTCCGACTCCGAGCGCGAAGAGCGCGGTCACGATCGGCAGACCCATCGCGACGACCGAGCCGAAGGTCAGCAGCAGGACGACGATTGCCGCCAGCAGCCCGATCGCAAAGGTCGAGTCGCCGCCTTCTTCCTGTTCGCGCACTAACTCGATCGGTTGGCCGCCGAGCTCCACCTTGAGGCCGTCGCCGGCGGCGCTCTGGGCGTCGGAAACGAGCTTTTCGATGTCGTCGGTTTCGAGCTTCTCCTGGGTGACGTCGTACTGGACGGTCGCATAGGCGATCTTGCCGTCGTCGCTGACGTCGGCGGCACCCTCGGCCCCGTAGGGGCTGACGACTTCGGCCACGTGCGGCAACTTTTCCGCCTCGGCAAAGACGCCCTCCATCCTCTGTTTCACGGCGGGGGCCTCGACGCCGCCCTCGGCCGCGAAGACGATCGTCGCCGTTTCTCCCGATTGCGCGGGGAATTTCGTCTCCAGCAGGTCGAAGGCTTCCTGGGAGTCCGAGGAAGGCAGCTTGAATTCTTCGCTGAAGTCGGATCCGACCGAGCTGGAGAGCATCCCGAACCCGATCAGGGCCACGATCCAGCTGATGATCACCGTCTTGCGGTGGCCGGTGGTCCAGGTGGCGAAGCCTCGCATCGGGCGGCACGCTAGCAACGGCCATCGGCGGCCGTCTCGCAACATCTCCGGCGGCGGCTAGATTCCCCAGCAGATGTCCGATCCCTCGATCGCCCGGTTCCGACGGGTCATCAGCTCTGCCTATGCCTCGCTGGAGGCGCGGCGCCAGGAGGTCAACGACCTCAACGTCTTCCCTGTCGCCGACGGCGACACCGGCGACAACATGGCGATGACGATGCGGGCGGTGATGGAGGAGCTCGACCGCCTCGACGGGCTCGAGGTCGATGAGGTCGGCCGCACCCAGCTCGTCCAGGCCCTGGCCCGGGCGGCGCTGATGGGCGCGCGCGGCAACTCGGGCGTGATCCTCAGCCAGATCGTCCGCGGCGCCGCCGAGGAGCTGGCCAGCCGCCCCGGCGAGCTGGTCGACCCGGTGCTGGTCGCCGCCTCCTTCGCCCGCGCCGCCGATGCCGCTTACGAATCGGTGCGCGAGCCGGCCGAGGGGACGATGCTGACCGTCTTCCGCGAGATGGCCCACTCCCTGACCCGCCAGCTGGCCCACCTCGAGGCCGACAAGCAGCGGCTCGGTCGCGACGTCAGCGACGAGCAGCAGGACGCGATCCTGGCCGAGGTCCTAGAGCGGGCGATCGAGGACGGCGAGCGGGCCGTCGCCCGCACCCCCGAGCAGCTCGAGGTTCTGCGCGAATCCGGCGTCGTCGACGCCGGCGGGCACGGGCTCGTGTTGATCTTGGCGGGAGTCGTGGCGGCGCTGCGCGGTGACGACAAGCTGCCGGAGATCTCCCACTACGAGCCGCCGCGGCGCAGCCTGCCCCACCATGAGGACAGCCGCTTCCGCTACTGCACCAACTTCATCGTCTCCGGCAGCGGTCTCTCCTCGCGCGACTTCCTACCGCGGCTGGAGGGGCTGGGGGACTCGGTCCTCGTCGTCGGCGACGAGGCGACGCTCAAGGTCCACGTCCACACCGACGAGCCGGAGGCGGCGGTGGCCCTGTTCGAGGGCGCCGGCGAAGTCACCAACCTCGACGTCGCCGACATGCGCGAGCAGATGGCCGAGCGCGATGCCCGCCTTGCCGCCGGCCCCGCGGCCGGCCGCACCGGCGTCGTCGCAGTCGCCGCCGGAGAGGGCCTGGAGCGACTCTTCGTCGAGCTCGGCGCCCACGTCGTGCCCGGCGGCGAGACGCTCAACCCCTCGACCTACGAGCTGCTGGCCGGGATCCACGGGGTGCCGGCGGCCGAGGTGCTGGTCCTGCCAAGCTCCTCGAACGTGGTGATGGCCGCCGAGCGCGCCTGCGAGCTCTCCGAGAAGCCGGCCCGGGTGGTGCCGGCGCTGTCCCAGCAGGCGAGCCTGCTGGCGCTGGTCGAGCTCGACCCGGCCGCCGGCGCGGCCGAGAACGCCGAGCGGCTGGAAGGGGCGCTGGCCGGGGTCGCCACCGGCGGCGTCGCGCCAGCGGCCCGCGCCGATGCCCAGGGCCGCTTCAAGCAGGGCGACGCTGTCGGCTTCGCCGACGGCGAGATCGTCGCCTGGGGCGGCGCCGGCTCGACCCTTTCGAGGACGGTCCAGCACCTCGCCGAGGGGGCGGAGATCGTCACCGTGATCGGCGGCGAGGGGGCGCCGATCGCCCTCGCGGAGATCGACACCCACGTGCCCGACGGCGTCGAGATCGAGACCCATGAGGGGGGGCAATCGAGCTGGTGGTGGCTGCTCGCCGCCCAGTAGCCGGTCCGGTGGATCCGCCCGACGGGCTCCCGGTGCGGTCGTTCGGCGACGCCCGCAAGCTGAGCCGCGCCGAGCTGCGTGATGCCCCTGTCCACTGGCCCCATCCCAGCGTCCTCGGAACCTCGATCCAGGCCCTCGACGGAGTCGGCCCGAAGCTCGCCGAGGCGGCGGCGGAGGCCGGCATCCACTCGGTCGGCGACGTCCTTTACCGCTTCCCCCACAGCCACCGCGACCGCACCATCCAACCGCTGGCGGACCTCGAGGATGGCCAGACGGGCACCGTCCTGGTCGAGGTCCTCGGCTCCAAGCCGCGCCCTTTCCGCCGCCCCGGCCTCTCGATCACCTCGGTCAAAGTCGGCGACGACAGCGGCCACATCAAGGCCACTTGGTTCAACCAACCCTGGGTGGCCGACAAGCTGAACCCTGGCACCCGCCTCCTGCTCACTGGCAAGGTCACCAAACGCGGCTTCGGAGTGAACGAGTACGAGGTGCTCCCGGATGCGGGTGGCGGAGGGGAGGGGGCACCCGGCCCGCGGGTCCTGTCACAGGGGGAGGGGGGCGCTGCGGGCGAGGGCGTCCTCGCCCCCCCTCCCCCTGTGCCACCCGCGGGAGGGGCGCTCATGCCCGTCCATCCCGCGACCGAGGCGCTGAAGGCTCAAAAGATCAGGGACTGGGCGAAGCAGGCTTGCCGCTGGGCCCCAAACTCGATCGAGGGCCTGCCGGCGGAGCTGCGGGCCCGCCGCGGCCTCCCCGGCGTCGGCGACGCGATTCGCGCCGCGCACTTCCCGGAGAACCCCGAGGAAGCGGAAACGGCCCTGAAGCGGATCGGCTTCGAAGAGCTGTTCCTCTACCAGGCGATTCTCGCCACGCGCAAACGGACCCATCGCACCGCCCGGCCGGCACCACGTCTCGGCCGGCCCGGGCAGCCGGTTGGCCGCTGGGTCGACTCGCTGCCCTTCGAGCCGACCGGGGGCCAGCTGGCGGCGTTCGACGAGATCGACGCCGACATCGATTCCGGCGAGCCGATGCAGCGGCTGCTGATGGGAGAGGTGGGGTCGGGTAAGACCGTGGTCGCCGTCTACGCGATGCTGCGCGCGCTCGAAGCCGGCTATCAGGCGGTGCTGATGGCGCCGACCGAGACCCTCGCCGAGCAGCATGCGATTACCTTGGGGCGGCTGCTCGCCGCGGAGGCGATCCCCTTCTCGTTGCTGACTGGCTCAACGCCCGCTCCGATCCGCAAGCAGGCCCTGAACCAGCTCGCCAGCGGCGAGCTGGGACTCATCCTGGGCACCCACGCGCTGATCGAGCCGACCGTCGAGTTCGCCCGCCTCGGCCTCTGCGTGGTCGACGAGCAGCACCGCTTCGGGGTCGAGCAGCGTCGCGCCCTCGACGCCAAGGGGGTGGCGGGGATGGCGCCCCACATCCTCCACATGACCGCAACGCCGATCCCGCGCACCCTTTCCCTGACCGCTTACGGAGACCTCGATACCACCGCCCTGCACGAGTTGCCGGCCGGGCGGCAGCCGGTCGAGACCTGGCTGGTCGGAGAGGACCGTCGCGCCGGCGCCTACGACTTCCTGCGCGAGCGGTTGCGCGAGGGGCGCCAGGCCTTCGTCGTCTGCCCGCTGGTCGAGGAGTCGGACAAAATCGCCGGCAAGGCGGCGACGCTCGAGGCCGAGCGGCTGCGGGCGGGCGAGCTGCGCGATTTCGAGGTCGGCGTCCTGCACGGCCAGATGGCCTCCGCCGACAAGGCCGAGGCGATGCGCGCCTTCGCGGCGGGGGAGACCGACGTCCTCGTGGCGACGACCGTGATCGAGGTCGGGATCGACGTTCCCAACGCGACCGTGATGGTGATCGAGGGAGCCGAGCGCTTCGGCGTCTCGCAGCTGCACCAGCTGCGCGGCCGGGTCGGGCGCGGCGAGCATCCTTCGCAGTGCTTGCTGTTCGCGGCCGAGGCCGGGGGGCTGGGAAGGCGCCGGTTGAAGGCGGTGGCGAAGGAGCGCGATGGCTTCAAGCTCGCCGAGATCGACCTCAGCCTGCGCGGCGAGGGCGAGATCCTCGGCACCCGCCAGAGTGGCCTGCCGCGCTTCGCGGTTGCCAGCCTGCCCGAGGATGGGGCCACCCTCCTCGCGGCCCGCGATGAGGTGCTGGCGCTGCTCGGGAGTCACGGCTCGCTCGCCGATCCGGCGCTGGGCCCGCTGCTCGACGCCGCCCGCCGGCGCTTCGGCGCCGGCGCCGCCGACCCGATTCCGCTATGAGGGTGATCGCCGGCGAGCTGAAGGGGCAGCGCCTGGTCGCGCCGCGGGGCTGGAAGGTCCGCCCGACCTCCGACCGCGTCCGCGAGGCGATCTTCTCGGCTCTGGGCGAGCGCGTCGTCGGGGCCGGAGTGCTCGACCTCTACTGCGGCACCGGCGCCCTGGCGATCGAGGCGCTCTCGCGCGGCGCCGCCGGCGCCGTGATGGTCGACCGCGACACGCGGCCGGCGCTCGGCAACGTCCAGCGGCTCGGGCTCGAACAGCGGGCGGAGCTGGTCCGGGCCGAGGTCGGACGCTGGCTGGCGGCGGTTCCCGAGGACTCCGAGCGTCCCCGTTTCGACCTCGTCTTCATCGACGCCCCCTATAGACTCGCCGACCGCGTGGCGCAGGATCTGAACACCCATCTGCCCCGCCTGCTCGTAGCGGGCGGGCGGGCGATCGTCGAGAGCGGCGCCGGCCGCCCGCTCCACCTCGACTCGCTGGCGCGCCTGCGGCAGCGCCGCTACGGCGCCGCCGACGTCTCCATCTACGCGGAGCACGCAGAGTGAGCGAGCGCAACGGCACCGTCGTCTGTCCGGGCAGCTACGACCCGGTCACCAATGGCCACGTCGACATCATCACCCGCACCGCACAGGTCTTCGAACGCGTCGTCGTCGGCGTCGTCAACAACCCGGTTCGCAAGCAGAAGACGCTCTTCAACGCCGAGGAGCGGCGCGATTTCATCGCCGCCGCCACCGCCGACCTGCCCAACGTCGAGGTCCAGATCTTCGCCACCCTCTTGGTCGAGTTCGCCCGCGACAACGGCGCCAAGGCGATCGTCAAGGGCCTGCGGGCGATCTCCGACTTCGAGTACGAGTTCGAGATGGCGCAGCTCAACCGCAAGCTCGACCCGGGGATCGAGAGCATCTACGTGATCGCCTCCCCGCATTACAGCTTCCTTTCCTCGACCGGGGTCAAGGAGATGGCCACCTTCGGGGGCGACGTCTCCGACCTCGTCCCGGCGCCGGTCGCGGTCGCGCTCGCTGACCGCCTGGACGACAGGTAGGCTTCCGCCAACGGTCCGCCTCGTGGGCGACGGCTTGCAAAAAACTGCCTGGATAACGGCATCTTCACCAAATCCCCCGCATACACGTAGGCTTACGACCTGCAAATGGACGTACTCGTTCTCATAGACAAGCTGGACGACGTCGTCCACAACGCCCGACCCGTCCCGCTGACGGATCAGGTGCGTGTGGACCGCGAGGAGATCTACGACCTCCTCGACCAGATGCGGGCGACGATCCCCGAGGAGATCAAGCAGGCCCGCTGGATCGTCAAGGAGCGCCAGGAGATGCTGGCCGAGGCCAAACGCGAGGCGGAGCGGATCGTCCGCGAGGCCCGCGAGCAGCAGGCCCGCCTGATCTCCGACGAGGAGGTCACCAAGCAGGCCGAGCGTGCCGCCGACGAGATCGTCGAGGACGCCCGCACCCGCGAGCGTGAAATCCGCCTCGGTGCCGAGGACTACGCCGACGAGATCCTCAACACGCTCGAAGTCAACCTGCAGAAGTTCCTCGCCGCCGTGCAGCGCGGCCGCGACCGCCTCGCCGGGCGCGACGAAGAGCCGGCGGCGGAGCTCGAGCAGCCCTAGGTCGCGGAGGGCGGGGTCCGGGTACCCCTCCTCACTCGCCTGACTGGCGGGATCGCTTAGGGCCGTCCGAGATGGCTTTTTGGCCAGCGGCGCAAAACGTTCGGAGGGGTACCCGGACCACGCTCGTACGCGCTGCGGGTAGGTGAACTGCCTGAGGGACGGAGCACGCGTGGGTTCCGTGGTTCCTTATTCGCCCATACCGTGAAAAAGGAACCGCGGAACGCCAGGTCAGTCGAGCTTCAGGTCCCTGAGGGCTGCCCAGCGCGGGTCGGTGGGCTGCTCGTGTTCGTGGTCTGCCGGATCCGCATCGTTGAGGGAGACGCCGCAGACGGGGCAGAGGCCGGCGCAGTCGGGGCGGCAGAGGAGGCGGGTGGGGAGGGCGAGGAGAGTGGCGTCGTGGGCCCAGCGGCCGATGTCGAGCTCGTCGTCGACGACGTAGGGGCTGCGCAGCTCCTCGTCGTCCGTGTTCGCCGCGTCGACCTCGCGGGATTCGACGTCGAGGTCGAGCGCCGCCTCCTCGAGGCAGCGCACGCAGGGGCCCTCGACGTGGACCGGGAACTGGAGGCGGAAGGCGTAGCCGCCGCTGGGCCGGGAGACCTCGAGCCGCACGGTCGGTGCCGGCGGGTCGGCGACGTAGGTCTGGCCGCCGAGCTCGAAGGGCTCGAGCTCGACCGGCAGCTCGACGCGCCTCCCCTCGCCGTGGGACAGCGAGAGGCGCGCCAGGTCGATGATCGTGGTGCGCGCTGCGGGCATTGAGCGAACCTCCGCTGGGTACGGGCTTACGATGCCTCTCTCGACGAGAGTACGGAATGGATCAATTCGACTGGACACCCGAGGTTTACCTGGAGCGGATCCGCGCCGAGATCCCCGGCTACGACGATCTGCAGGCCGAGGCGGTGGCGGCGATCCCCTTCCCGCCTGAGCGGGTCTTGGAGCTGGGGATGGGCACCGGAGAGACGACGCGGCGGCTGATCGAGGCCCATCCCGAGGCCTGGGTCGTCGGCCTCGACGCCAGTCCCGACATGGTCTTCCGCGCCCGCCAGACCTACGACGACGTCCAGCTCGCCCGCATCGAGGACCCGCTCCCCGACGGCCCCTGGGACCTGGTCATCTCCGTCCTCTCGATCAACCAGCTCGACGATGAGAAAAAGCAGGCCCTCTTCCGCCGGGTCAAGGACCACGCTCGCTCCCTGGTAGTCGGCGACGTCTTCGTCTCGAACCAGCTTGAGAACGTCTTGGGCTGGTCCGGAGGCGAGGTCACCTGGCAGTCCGGCGACTTGGCCGTAATCCACGCGACCTATTAGGGGAGTCGGGTGCCCCTCGCGCGCGCGGCGTCCTGATTTTCGCAATGCCTACTCGGCGAGAGACGAAGCGTTAAAGGCGAAAATCCCAGCAAGCGCGAGGGGCACCCGACTCCCCTCAACGACCGCTTGGCATCCGGCCGCTACTATCCTGCGTCCGATGGCAGTCCCGAAGAAGAGAACTTCCAGCGCGCGTCGCGATAAGAGGCGTGCGAACCACACCGCCGCCACGCCGCGGCTGAACAGCTGCCCGCGCTGCCATAGCCCGCGCCTGCCGCACCGGGTCTGTCCGACCTGCGGCACCTACGCCGGGCGTGAGGTCGTCTCTCACAAAGTCGCCGAGGCCCCGGCGACCTCCACCGACGCCCAGTAGTCGTGGCGCGGGGGCGCGGCGTCACCGTTGCCCTCGACGGGTACGGCGCTGAGCAGGGATTCGACGTTCTCGCGGAGGGCGCCCGCCTGGCCGCCGAGGACGGGATCGGGGTGCGTGTCTTCGGCCCGCCCGCCGAGCTCGGCCTCGACGGCGCCGAGGGAGTCGAGGTGGTGCCGACGCAGGAGTGGATCGGCAACGACGAGGACCCGGTGCCCGCGGTCCGCGCCAAGCCCGAGGCCTCGGTCGTGCTCGCTGCCGCCGACGTTGCCGCCGACGCCGCCGACGCGATGGTCAGCCTCGGCTCCACCGGCGCGGCGATGGCGGCCGCGACCTTCGGCCTGCGCCGCCTCAAGGGCGTGCAGCGGCCGGCGCTGGCCGTGCAGGTGCCGATCCCCGGCAAACCGGTGCTCTTTCTCGACGTCGGCGCCAACGTCGAGGTTCGCGCTCAGCACCTGGTCCAGTTCGCCTTCCTCGGCGCCGCCTTCAGCGACGCCGTGCTCGAGGTCGAGGACCCCAGCGTCGGCCTGCTCACGGTCGGCGAGGAGGCCGGCAAGGGACGCGAGGAGGTCGTCGAGGCTCACCGGATCCTCTCCGCGGCGCCCGGGATCTCCTTCGCCGGCAACGTCGAGGGCCGCGACCTGCCGGCGGCGACGGTAGACGTCGTCGTCACCGACGGCTTCACCGGCAACGTCGCCCTGAAGCTGATGGAGGGGACCGCCAAGACGGTCGCCACCGCGGTCGGCGACGCCGCCCGCTCCAATCCGATCTCGCTGGTCGGCGGTCTGCTGATGCGCCCCTCGCTGGGAGGTCTGCGCCGCGAGCTGCACCCCGACTCGACCGGCGGCGCGATCCTGCTCGGGCTGCGTGGCATCGCCGTCGTCGGCCACGGCAGCTCCGGCGCCAAGGGAATCGCCAACGCCGTGCGCCTGGCGGCGCGCTGCGCCGAGGTCGACGCCGTCGGCCGCACCGCCGCCCTGCTGCGCGAGGGCGGGGCCGGCCGCGGCGCGCTCGCGGCCGCGGAGGACGCGTGATAGGAAGGTGGGGATGAAGCGCGACGAAGTCTTCACCCTCGTCCGCGAGCACCTCGCCGAGGAGCTCGAGGTCGACGTCGAGAAGATCGACGAGGGGACCCGCTTCAAGGAGGATCTCGACGCCGACTCGCTCGATCTCTACGAGCTGGTGATGGAGCTCGAGGACCGCTACGGGATCAGCGTCTCCGAGGAGCAGGCGTCGCGGATCGCGACCGTCGGCGACGCGGTCGGCTTCGTGGTCGAGCACGCACCGGCCTGAGCGGGTGGCGGCGAGCTCCGAGCCGGCGGTCGCGGCCCTCTCGGCGCTGATCGACGAGCTTCCCGTCGAGCTGCGCGAGCAGGCGTTGACACACTCCTCCTGGACCGAGCATCGGATCGACTCCTTCGAGCGCCTCGCCTTCCTCGGCGACAGTGTGCTCGGCCTCGCGGTCGCGACGGACCTCTTCGAGCGCTTCGAGGGGCTCGCCTCGGGCGGCCTGACCAAGGTCCACAACCAGGCGGTGAGCGGGGTCTCCTGCGCTGAGGTCGGCCGCCGGCTGGGGGTGCCGGCGATGCTGCGGGGGGTCGAGCCCGATGGGGTCACAGGGGCGATCCCCGCCGAGATCCTGCTCGAGGGTGAGCGGCCGCTGCCGGAGGCGACCGAGGCGCTGATCGGTGCCTGCTACCTGGCCTTCGGCTTCGAGCGCACGGCGGCGGCGGTGGCGGCCGCCTTCGAGCCGCGGATCGAGCACGCCTCCGAGACCAGGATCGATTTCAAGTCCGCTTTGCAGGAGCTTCTGGCGCGCCGCGGGGCGCGCGTAAGCTACGAGGTCGTCGCCGCCACGGGCCCGGCTCACCGGCGCACCTTCGAGGTCGCCGCGATGGTCGACTCGAAGCCGGTCGGGAAGGGAGTGGGGCGGAGCAAGAAGGCGGCGGAGCAGGTCGCCGCCGAGCAGGCCCTGAAGGAGCTCGGCGGCTGAGGGCGATTGCGGCCTTCGCGTCCGACTCAACCGCGAGCCTAGGCGTCGCAGGAGCGAGGAGCGAGACATGTATCTGAGATCGATCACGATGAAGGGGTTCAAGTCGTTCCCCGAGCGGGTGAGCCTCGAGTTCTCGCCCGGCGTCAGCGTGATCGTCGGTCCCAACGGCTCCGGCAAGTCGAACATCACCGACGCCGTCCTCTGGGCCCTCGGCGAGCAGAGCCCGGGGGCGATCCGCGGTGCCTCGATGCAGGACGTGATCTCCGCCGGCGGCAAGGGGATCGGCCAGCGCCGCGCCGCCGAGGTCGAGGTCGTGATCGACAACGCCGACGGTCGCGCCGCCAGCGAGTTCGCCGAGATCGCCGTGCAGCGCCGGCTCGACCGCTCTGGCGACGGCGTCTACCGCCTCAACGGTGCCCGCTGCCGGCTCGCCGACGTCACCGACGTCCTCTCCGACACCAACCTCGGGCGCGAGATGCACTCGGTGATCAGCCAGGGCCGGGTCGAGACGATCGTCCACTCCAAACCGCGCGAGCGCCGCCTCCTGGTCGAGGAGGCCGCCGGCCTCGGCAAGCACCGCAAGCGCCGCCGCCGCGCCGAGCTGAAGCTGCGCGCCGCCCGCGACAACCTCGATCGCGCCCTCGACGTCGAGCGCGAGGCCCGGGCCCGGCTGCGACCGCTCAAGCGCCAGGCGCAGGCGGCCGAGATCGGCGCCCGGATCGAACGCGAGGAGCTCGGCCTGCGCGGCCAGATTGTCTCCGAGGAGCTGCGCTTCGGCGCCGACCGCGCCGCCGCGGCCGAGAAAGCGGCGGCGCAGGCGCGGGCGACCCGGGCCCGGATCGAGGAGAGGCTGACCGCGGTCGGCAAGCGCCGGCGCGAGGCCGAGGAGCGCTTCGCCGCCCGCGACCGCGAGCGCACCCAGGCCTGGGGCCTGGTGACGAAGCTGCGCGGCGAGCAGGAGCGGGTCGCCGTGCGCGCCGCCGGCCTCTCCAGCCGCGAGACCGAGCTCGACGCCAGGCTCGAGTCACTGCGCTCCGAACTGGGCCCACTGACCTTGGACGTCGGCCCCGGCAGTGCCCCCGCCGAGCGCGCGCGCAAGCTGGAGGAGGAGCTGGGCGAGATCGGCACCGGGCTCGACGCCGCGGCCGCGGGGCTCGCCGTCGCCCGCTCCGACGCCGCCGCGGAGTCGGCCCGCGAGGCCGCTCTCGGCGACGTCCACAGCGGTGCCGAGCGGGCCGCGCGCCACGCGCGCCGGGCCGAGGGCCTGCTGGGCGAGCGCCACCGCGAGGCGATGCGCAAGCGCGTGGCCGATGGCGAGGCGCTGCTCGACGACACCCGCGCCGCCCTGGCGGCGGTCGAGGCGGTCGGCGCCGCTATCCGCGCCCGCGTCGAGCGCACCGAGGGCAAGGTGATCGGCGGCGAGGGTGACGGCGACGAGATCGCCGAGGAGCTGCGGGTCTGCTCCCAGCAGGAGTTCGAGCTGCAGGGAGAGATGAAGTCGGTTGCCGACGAGCTGACCAGGGCCGAGGTCGAGGCTGCCCACCTCGGCGACCGCCGGGCCGAGGCCGAGCGCGAGCTGGCGGCGATCGCCGAGCGCCTCGGCGAGGAGGTGCCCGCGGCCGAGCAGGCGATGAGCGAGGAGGAGCGGGCGGAGATCGACCGCCGCCTCGAGCGCCTCGAGCGCCGCCGCTCCCAGATCGGCCCGGTCAACCCGCTGGCCGAGCGCGAGTACGACGAGGCCCGCGAGCACGTCGAGTCCCTGCAGGCCCAGCGCGAGGACACCGAGCGGGGGATGCGCGAGCTGGAGTCGCTGATCCGCGACATCGACAACGAGATCGAGCGCGCCTTCGAGGAGACCTTCGACGCCACCGCGAGGAACTTCGAGGAGATGGTCGAGCACCTCTTCCCGGGTGGCCGCGGCGTCCTGCGCCGCGTCGCGCTGCGCCCGGTTCGCGACGAGGAGCGGCCCAGCGGCGAGCAAGAGGCGCCCAGCGACGACGCCGAGCCGGACCCCGAGGTCGAGGAGGAGGATGAGGCGCGCGAGGAGCTCGGGGTCGAGATCGAGGTCACCCCGGCTGGCAAGTCGACCCGCAAGCTCTCGCTGCTCTCCGGCGGCGAGAAGTCGCTGGTGGCGCTGGCCTTCGTCTTCGCCGTCTTCCTCGCCCGGCCCTGTCCCTTCTACATCCTCGACGAGGTCGAGGCCGCCCTCGACGACGCCAACATCGACCGCTTCTTGCAGCTGATCCGCCGCTTCTCCGACCGCGCCCAGTTCGTCATCGTCACCCACCAGAAACGGACGATGGACGCCGCCGATGTGCTCTACGGGGTGACGATGGGCGGCGACGGCGTGACCAAGGTCGTCTCGCGCCGCCTGCCCCGCGACATCGAGGCGGACGAGGACGACGAGGACGAGGGCAGCACCCTTTCCGCCGTAGCCTAGGAGCATGGCCCAACGCCACATGGACAGGCTGACGTCGTTCGACACGTCGTTCCTGGCCAACGAGAAAGCGAACGGGCACATGGCGATCGGCGCCCTGCTGATGTGCGAGGGCGACGCCCCTTCGGAGGAGGACTTCCTCGTCCACATCCGCAGCCGCGTCCATCACCTGCCGCGGCTGCGCCAGCGGCTGCTCTACCCGCCGCTCGGCCTCGGCACCCCGTTCTGGGTCGACTGTCCGCAGTTCGACATTCACCAGCACCTGCGCCGGATCGTGCTGCCGGCGCCCGGGACCGAGGCCCAGTTCCAGGAGCTGGTCGGCCGCCTGCTGGCGCCCCCTCTCGACCGCTCGAAACCGCTCTGGGAGCTGATCCTGGTCGAGGGCTTCGAGGACGACCGCTTCGGCATCGTCTACAAGACCCACCACGCGATGGCCGACGGCATCTCCGCGGTCGACATCGGCATGCTCCTCTTCGACGTCGAGGCCAAACGGGAGCCGGCCCGCGAAGTGGCGCCCTGGGAGCCGGCCCGGACCCCGACGCGTGCGGCTCTGATCGGGCGCGCCGGTTCCGGCATTGCCGCCACCGTGGCCCGGCTCGGACGCTG
Organism: uncultured Solirubrobacterales bacterium; assembly: GCA_963717495.1. GTDB lineage: Bacteria > Actinomycetota > Thermoleophilia > Solirubrobacterales > 70-9 > VAYN01. Next base: position 644,023 of record OY970339.1, read on the forward strand.
GCTGCGCCGGGCGCTGCAGGAGCCACGGCGCGCTCGCAAGCGTGCCGCCGACGGCTTTGCCGGACTCTGGGAGGTGACCTGGAACCTCGCCCGCCCAGCCCCGCCGGTCCCCTTCAACACTGCGATCGGGCCGCGGCGCGGGATGTGCTGGGCGAACTTCGACCTGGCCGAGTTCAAGCAGGTCAAGAACGCCCTCGGCGGCACCGTCAACGACGTCACCCTGGCCGTCGTGGCGGGCGCGCTGCGGCGCTGGCTGCGGGAACGCGACGTCGCCGTCGACGGGCTCGAGCTGAAGGCGCTGGTGCCGGTCTCGGTCCGGACCGAAAACGAGCACGGCGAGCTCGGTAACAAACTCACCGCGATGCGCGGCCCGCTGCCGGTCGGTGTCGCCGACCCGGTCGAGCGCCTGGGCGCCGTCTCCGCCGCGATGGACGTGCTCAAGGCCTCCAGGCAGCCGCTGGGGGCGGAGGCGATCTGGGGCCTCAACGACTGGTTCCGGGACTTCGCGCCGCCGCTCCTGCTCGCTCCGACCGCGGCGATCAACTTCTCCACCCGTCTCTTCAACCTGCTGGTGACCAACTTCCCCGGGCCGCAGGTCCCGTTCTACGTGCTCGGCCGCGAGCTGACCGCCGTCTACCCGATCGGCTTCCTCGCCAAGAACCACGGCCTGGCGATCGCGATCCTCAGCTACAACGGCAAGGTCGGCTTCGGGCTGCTGTCCGACCCCGACGCGGTCCCCGACGCCGAGCGGATCGTCGGCCACCTGGCGGCGTCCGTCGCGGAGCTGACCGGCGTCGCGCAGATAGCCTCTCCTGTCGGCAATGGCAACGACCTGGCAGGAGATGATCGACCTCGGTTCGCGCGTGAGCGCGAACGCCTCGGCGGCGACTGAGTCCGAGCCCGAGCGCCGCGGCGTCTTCAAGCGCCTGCGCGAGAGCCTCTCGAAAAGCCGCCAGGCGCTGACCGAGGAGATCTCGGCCAGCCTCTTCGACCGCATCGACGACGAGACCTGGGAGCGGCTGGAGGAGGCGCTGATCCTCGCCGACGCCGGCGCCCCGACCACCGCCGCCGTGGTCGAGCGGCTTGAGCACGAGGTCGAGGCCGGGGCCGTCCCGGCCGACGGCGCTGCCGTGCGCGACCGCCTGATCGAGATCCTCGCCGAGGTCGCCGCCGGCGGCCGCGCCCCGATCGACCTCAGCGCCGAGCCGGCAGTGTTGATGATGGTCGGCGTCAACGGAACCGGCAAGACGACGACGATCGGCAAGATCGCCTGGCACCTAAGCAAGGAGATGGGCCTCTCCGTCGTTCTCGCCGCCGGGGACACCTACCGCGCCGCCGCCTCCCAGCAGCTCGCCGAGTGGGCGCAGCGGGCCGGCGCCGACCTGGTCCGCGGCGAGGAAGGCGCTGACCCCGGCTCCGTCGCCTTCGACGCGATCGCCGCCGCCCGCGCCCGCGGCGCCGACGTCGTCATCGTCGACACCGCCGGTCGTCTCCACACCCAGGACAACCTGATGGAGGAGCTGGCCAAGGTGCGGCGGGTGATCGACAAGCAGATGCCCGGCGCCCCGCACGAGACGCTGATCTCGATCGACGCCACCACCGGCCAGAACGGGCTGCGCCAGGCCAAGGTCTTCTCCGAAGCGGTCGACGTCGACGGCGTGGTCCTGACCAAGCTCGACGGCACCGCCAAGGGCGGGATCGCCCTGGCGATCGCCGCCGACCTCGGCATCCCCGTGAAGCTGATCGGCGTCGGCGAGACGCTCGACGACCTGCGCCCCTTCGACCCCGCCGAGTACGCCGCCGCCCTGCTGGCCGAGTGACCCCATGCCTTTTGTAACCCACTGGGTTACAAACTCCATACGGCTAAGCTGATCGCGCGTGTTCGACCAGCTCTCAGACCGCCTCCAGGCGACCCTCTCCGACGTCCGCTCGCGCGGCAAGCTGAGCGAGTCCGACGTCGACGCGGCGATGCGCGAGATCCGCCTCGCCCTGCTCGAGGCCGACGTCAACTTCAAGGTCGTCAAATCGTTTACCAAGACCGTCAAGGAGCGCTGCCTCGGCGACGAGGTGCTGCAGAGCCTCGACCCCGGCCAGCACGTGGTCAAGATCGTCAACGAGGAGCTGGCGACGCTGATGGGCGGGACCGGTCGCGAGCTGGCGATGGCGAACAGCGGTCCGACCGTGATCCTGATGGCCGGCCTGCAGGGCTCCGGCAAGACCACCGCCTGCGCCAAGCTCGCGCTGCACCTGAAGAAGGACGGCAAGGACGTGGCGATCGCCGCCTGCGACGTCTACCGGCCCGCCGCGGTCGATCAGCTGGTCACGGTCGGCGAGCGCGCCGGCGCCCACGTCTACCAGCAGGGGACCGACCGCGACCCGGTCGAGATCGCCGAGTGGGCGCTGCAGCAGGCCCGCACCGAGCGCCGCGACGTGCTGATCGTCGACACCGCCGGCCGCCTCCACATCGACCAGGACCTGATGTCCGAGCTGGCCAAGATCCGCAAGAAGACGCAGCCGCACGACGTCCTCCTCGTCGTCGACGCGATGACCGGACAGGACGCCGTCGGCGTCGCCGAGTCCTTTGCCGAGGCGGCCGAGTTCGACGGCGTCGTCATGACCAAGCTCGACGGCGACGCCCGCGGCGGCGCCGCGCTCTCGGTCAACGCCGTCACCGGCAAGCCGATCCTCTTCGCCTCGACCGGCGAGAAGCTGGAGAGCTTCGACAAGTTCCACCCCGATCGCATGGCCCAGCGCATCCTCGGCATGGGCGACGTCCTCAGCCTGATCGAGAAAGCCGAGCAGCAGGTCGACGAGAAGCAGGCGGTCGACATGCAGAAGAAGCTCGAAAAGGACCAGTTCACGCTCGAGGACTTCCTGCAGCAGATGCGGCAGGTGCGCAAAATGGGGCCGCTGAGCGGGATCATCGGCATGCTGCCGGGGATGGGGGCGATGAAGCAGCTGAAGAACGCCGATATCGACGAGGGCGAGCTAGACCGGGTCGAGGCGATCATCCTCTCGATGACCCCGGCCGAGCGCGCCAACCCGGGGCTGATCAACGGCTCGCGCCGCAAACGCATCGCCAACGGCTCCGGGACGAAGGTCCAGAACGTCAACGCCCTGGTCAAGCAGTTCGACCAGATGCGCAAGATGATGCGCTCGATGGTCGGCGGCAAGATGCCCGACCAGCAGCAGCTCGCGCAGATGGCCGCGGGCGGGGCCCCGAAGCCCAAGATCCGCCGTCGCTAGCGGCGAGGGCACGCGATTCTGTAACCTGCCGCCTCCTATGGCAGTCAGAATCAGACTCAGAAGGGTCGGGTCGAAGAAGAACCCGATCTGGCGGATCGTCGTCGCCGACAAACGCTCCCCGCGCGACGGTCGCACGATCGAGACGATCGGCCAGTACAACCCGCAGACGAACCCGTCGCTGATCGAGTTCGACGAGGAGCGGGCCCGCCACTGGCTCGAGCACGGCGCCCAGCCTTCGGAGACCGTCGCCGGCCTGCTGCGCACCAAGGGCATCGCCGCCTCCGGCAGCTAGGCCGGGCCGCCGCGATGACCGAGCTGATCGAGTTCCTCGTCAAGGCTCTGGTCGAGGATCCCGCTGCCGTCGTCGTCGAGGAGCTGGAAGAGGACGGCGACCTGATCTACGAGGTGACGGTGGCCGAGGGGGACCTCGGGCGGGTGATCGGCAAAGGCGGCCGGGTCGCGAACGCGATCAGGACGATCGCCAAGGCGGCCGCTGTACGCATCGACCGCCGGGTCATCGTCGACATCCTTGACTGAGTGAAGCTCGACATTTTCACGCTGTTTCCGGAGGCGTTCGAGTGGTTTCGCGGACAGAGATCAGTCTCGAACGCGATCGCCGAAGGAAACGAGCTGCGGTTCTTCAACTACCGCGACACGACGCCGCTGACCGCCGGGCAGGTGGACGACTCGCCGTACGGGGGCGGGGCCGGGATGGTGCTGCGGGTCGACGTCGTCGACGCGGCGCTGCGGGCCGCCTACGGGGAAACCGAGAAGCCGCGGGTGGTGCTGCTCTCGCCGACCGGGCCGCTGCTCGACGACGCGATCGCCGACGAGCTGGTCGCCGAGCCGCACGTGGCGCTGCTGTGCGGGCGCTACGAGGGGTTCGACGATCGCGTCCACCGGCATCTGGCCGACGACGAGCTCTCGATCGGGCGCTACGTGCTGGCCGGCGGTGAGCTGCCGGCGATGGTGGTCGCGGACGTGCTGATGCGGAAGCTGCCCGGTGCGCTCGGGCACGCGGACTCGGCCGCCGAGGAGTCGTTCAGCCAGCTGCTGGAGGGGATGCCGGAGTACCCGCACTACACGCGCCCGCCGCGGCACCGGGGCTGGGAGGTGCCGGAGATCCTGCTCTCCGGCGATCACGAGAAAGTGCGGCAGTGGCGCCTCGAACAGAGCCGGCTGAGAGCCGAGCAGTTCGAGTCGGACGCCGAGTAGCTACCATTCCGCCAGCCGCGCGGTTCCCGCACCCGGGTCCGGCGGTTTTTTCTCGCCAAGACATGAGCTCCGTAATCGACAGCATCGAGCGCGCCCAGCTGAGGGAGGGACTGCCGTCCTTCGCCCCGAGCGATCGCGTGCGCGTCCACTTCCAGGTGGTCGAGGGCAGCCGCAAACGCACCCAGGTCTTCGAGGGCGTCGTCCTCAAGCGCCAGGGCTCGGGCGCCCGCGAGACCTTCACGGTCCGCAAGCAGTCCTTCGGAGTCGGCGTCGAGCGGACGTTCCCGCTGCACTCGCCGAAGATCGAGAAGCTTGAGGTGGCGGCACGCGGCGACGTGCGCCGGGCCAAGCTCTACTACCTGCGCGGCCGCATCGGCAAGGCCGCCCGGGTCGCCGAGCGGCGCTGGGGGATCGACGACGACGTCGTCTCCGCGCCCAGCGCGGCGGCAGCGGTCGCAACCGACGCCGAGGGCGTCGGCCAGGACGAGGTGGTGCCGACCGAGGCCGAGGCGGCGGAGGCTGAGAGTGAGGCTGAGGCGTCTGAGGGGGACGCGCAGACGGACGCGCAGGAGCCCGAGGCGGCGGCGGAGGTTGAGACTGAGGCAGCGGCGGACACGGATGCAGAGGCGCCCGCGGCCGGGGAGACCGAGGACAGCGCAGCGTCAGAGGATGCCGAGGACGAGAAGCCGGCCGAGGCCAGCGACTCCGACGAGGATCCGGCAGCCTGAAACCCCTCATCCCGAAGCCGAAGGGCAAAGGCGGCGGGCTGATCGAGTTGGTCGTCATCGTCGCGCTCGCCCTCGGGCTGGCGCTGGCGATCCAGGCCTGGCTGATCAAGCCGTACCAGATCCCCTCGGAATCGATGGAGCCGACGCTCGACGTCGGCCAGCGGGTGCTGGTCAACCGCTTCATCTACCACCTCAACGACCCCTCGATCGGCGACATCATCGTCTTCCACCCGCCGGCCGGAGCCGACAACGGCACCGAATGCGGGGTTCAGCCCAAGCCCGGCGAACCGTGCCCGCAGCCGACCAAGGCCGAGTCGAGCCAGAACTTCATCAAGCGGATCGTCGCCGAACCGGGGGACACCCTCTCGGTCAAGAACGGGCACCCGGTCGTCAACGGGGTGGAGAAGAAGGACGAGTCCTACATCATCCCCTGCGGGACCGCCGCCGCCTGCAACATGCCGAGGACGATCACGATTCCACCCGACCACTACTTCATGATGGGCGACAACCGTGGGGCAAGCGACGACAGCCGTTTCTGGGGACCGATCCCGCGCAGCTGGATCATCGGTGAGGCCTTTGCCACCTACTGGCCACTCGACCGCATCGGCCCCCTCTAGGTCCCGCAGCGGCCGCCGCCGGCTGGCCCGCAGCCGCCGCCTGTTCGCCTTCGATCGCGGTCTGCAGAGTCGCTTCGTCGCCGGCACCGACGAGGCCGGGCGCGGCTGCCTGGCGGGGCCGCTGGTCGCCGCCGCCGTCCTGCTCGACTACGAGAGCCTCTCCCGCGCCGACCGCCGCGCGCTCGGCGGCCTGCACGACTCCAAGCAGATGACCGAGGAGCGGCGCCTGGAGATGTTCCCCTGCGTGCTGCGGGCGGCGACCCGGGTCAGCGTCGTCATCCGCTCGGCCGCGGGGATCGACCGGCGCGGCCTGCACGTGACCAACATCGAAGCGCTCTCGGTCGCGCTCGAGCGGCTCGACCCGCCCGTCGAGGCCGCCTGCCTCTCCGATGGCTTCTCGCTGCCCCGCTGCGCCGTCCCCCACCGCGCCGTGGTCGAAGGCGACGGCACCAGCGCCGCGATCGCCGCCGCCTCGGTGATCGCCAAGGTCAGCCGCGACCGCTACATGCGCGACGCCGCGCGGCGGCATCCCGGCTGGGGCTTCGACGAGCACGTCGGCTACTCGACTCCGGAGCACCGCGCCGCGATCGAACAGAACGGCATCTCACCCCTGCACCGGCGCTCGTTTCAATCCGTGGCCTATACCCAGATGGGCCTCACCGGCTAGAACGCAGCGCGGATGTGCTCGACGTCGAGCACGCGGCCGCGGCGGTCGAAGGTGACGCCGACGGCGTCGAAGCGGATGTCGGAATAGGGAGGGAGGTCGCGGCGTTCGGCCATCCAGGCGGTGGCCAGTTTGCGGACGCGGCGTTGCTTGCGGGCGTCGACGGCGAGGATCGGGCGCTCGGGCCCGAAGACCGCGCCCTCGCGCCCGGCCTTGACCTCGAGGAAGACGAGGGTGCGGCCGTCGCGGGCGACGAGGTCGAGCTCGCCGTAACGGGTGCGGGCGTTGCGCGCGACTATCTCCCAGCCGGCGGCGGCGAGGCGGCGGGCGACCAGCTCCTCGGCGCGGGCACCGGTTCTCTGGCGGGCGGCGGTCATCGCTCCCCGTCCAAGGTCGTGGCGGCGAGGAAGTCTCCCCACCCGTGTTCCAAAGTTCTTGCGATCTGCCGGTAACGCGTCGGAGGTCCCTGCGTAGCGTCGTTGCCGTGCTTGCCACGGCGCAGACATTCACCCTCGACGGCATCTCCGCCCGCCCGGTCCGGGTCGAGGTCGACGTCCACCGTGGCCTGCCCGGCTTCGCGATCGTCGGCCTGCCGGACGCCGCGGTGAGGGAGGCCCGCGAGCGGGTGCGGGCGGCGCTGGTCAACTGCGGCTTCGAGTTCCCGCTGCAGCGGATCGTCGTCAACCTGGCTCCGGCCAGCCTGCGCAAGGCGGGGCCGGGAATGGACCTGGCGATCGCCTCGGCGCTGCTCAGCGCCTCGGGCCAGCTCGACTGGCGGGACCTGACGCGGGTGGCGATGGCGGGGGAGCTGGCGCTGGACGGCTCGATGCGCTCGATCCCCGGCGCCCTGGCGATCGCCGAGGCGGCACGGGAGGGCGGCGCCGAGGCGATCGTGCTGCCTGCGGAGAACGGTCCGGAGGCGGCCCTGGCGCAGGGGATCGACGTGATTCCGCTCGACGGCCTCAGGCGCCTGCCGGCCCTGGCCGCGGGGGAGTGGGAGCCGCCACGGCCACGTGCCCTGCCGTTGCAGCTCGGTGGCGCGCCAGGCGCACCCGACCTCGCCGACCTGCGTGGCCAGCCTCACCTACGGCATGCGCTGGAGGTCGCCGCCGCCGGCGGGCACAGCCTGCTGATGATCGGTCCGCCGGGCGCCGGCAAGTCGCTCGCCGCCAGCCGGTTGCCCTCTATCCTGCCGCCCCTGGCCGCGGTCGAGGCGCTCGAGGTCGCCCGCATCGCCAGCGCCTGCGGGCGGATGCACGGATCGCTGCCGGCGGGCCGCCCCTTCCGCGCGCCGCATCACACGATCAGCCCGGCCGGGCTGATCGGCGGCGGCACCCCGCCGTGCGCCGGCGAGGCGACCCGGGCCCACCGCGGCGTCCTCTTCCTCGACGAGCTCTGCGAGTTCCGCCGCGACGCGTTGGAGGCGCTGCGGGCGCCGCTGGAGGCGGGGGAGGTCTCGATCGCCCGCGCCGGCGCTCGCCGCAACCTGCCCTGTCGCTTCATGCTGGTCGCCGCGGCCAACCCCTGCCCCTGCGGGCGCGGCGAAGCCGACCCGGACTGCAGTTGCGCACCGGTTGCGGTGCAGCGCTACCAGGGCAGGCTGAGCGGAGCCCTCGCCGATCGCATCGACATCCTCGCCGCCATACGCCAGCCCAGCGCCGAGGAGATCGGCGGCGGTCCCGGAGAGCCCTCGGCGGACGTCAGGCAGCGGGTGGCCACGGCACGCGAGCGCCAGGAGCGCCGGCTCGGCCCCGGTCGCTGCAACGCCGAGATGACGCCGGGCGAGGCGCGCGAGTGCGCGCTCAGCGACGAGGCGGGCGCCCTGCTGGCCGAGCTCTACTCGCGCCGGCGCCTCAGCGGGCGGGCTCACGATCGGGCGCTGCGCCTGGCGCAGACGATCGCCGACCTCGAGGGCGCCGCGGCGATCGGCGAGGACCAGATGGCGCAGGCGCTGCAGCTGCGGAGGCGTGATCGTGGCTAGCGAACCTCACGCCTGCCTGGAATGCCTCCGTCGCTCTTGGCTGCTGGCCCTGCTCGGCCCTTACATCGAGCGCATCGCCACCGGCTCGCCGGGCTCGCGCTCGCCGGAACTGCTGCGCCTCGACAACGGGGACCTGCTCGAGGTGGCGGCGCCGAGCGTCGGCGCCCAGCTCCTCGCCCGGGTCGAGGCGCTCTCCGAGCGGCAACTGGCCGAGGAGCTGGCGGCGGCCGGGTGCTGGGCCTGCTGTCGCCACGGCGACCTCTACCCGGTCGGGCTGCGCGACGCCGGCGATGCGCCCTGGGCGCTGATCGGCCGTGGCGACCCGGGCCTGCTGGACGGCCTCGAGCCGTTCGGCGCGGTGACGATCGTCGGCGCCCGCCGCGCCACCTCCTACGGCCGCGAGGTGGCCCGTGAGCTCGGGCGCGAGCTGGCTGCCGCCGGGATGGTCGTGGTCAGCGGCCTCGCCTTCGGGATCGACGCCTGCGCGCACCGGGGGGCGATCGACGCCGGCCGCACGGTCGCGGTGCTCGGCTGCGGCCCCGACACCGCTTACCCGGCCGCCCACCGCACGCTCTGGCGGCGGATCTGCGAGGAGGGGCTGGTCATCTCCGAGCTGCCTCCCGGCGCCGCCCCCTGGCGCTGGACCTTCCCCGCCCGCAACCGGATCATGGCCGCGCTGGCGGGGATGACTGTCGTGGTCGAGGCCGCCACCCGTTCCGGCTCGCTGATCACCGCCGATCTGGCGGCGGATCTCGGTCGCGATCTCGGCGCCGTCCCCGGGCCGATCTCCTCGCGTGCCTCGGCCGGCCCTAACAATCTCCTCGCCGGCGGCGCCTGCGTCGTCCGCGACGCCCAGGACGTCCTCGACGCGATGCTGGGACCCGGAGCGAAGCGGCTCGAACGCACCGGCCCGGCCCTGGACCGGCGCCTCGCCAAGGTCTTGATGGCGGTCGAGGTGGGGGAAGGCAGCTGCGACGGCGTCGCCGCCGCCCTCGGCCTCTCCGGCTCCGACGCCGCCGCGGCCCTGGCCCGGCTGGAGCTGCTCGGCTACGTGACCTGCTCTCCGCTCGGCGGCTACTCTCGCACGCTGCTGGGGTCGCCCGGTCGCGAGGCCATTTAGGCTGATGGAGTGAGAAACCGACGCATTCCAGCCGTTTTGTCGATCGCCGGTTCCGACTCCGGCGGCGGTGCGGGGATCCAGGCCGACCTGAAGGCGTTCGCCCGCTGCGGCGTGCACGGGATGACCGCGATCACGGCGATTACGGCCCAGAACACCGTCGGCGTGCAGGCGGTCGAGGCGGTGCCGGCGGCGACGATCGTGGCTCAGGTGCGAGCGGTGGCCGAGGACATCGGCGTCGACGCGGTGAAGATCGGGATGTTGGGCACGGTGGCGACCGTCGAGGCGGTGGTCGAGGCGCTCGGCCACGTGGGTGAGGCGCCGGTGGTGATCGATCCGGTGATGGTGGCCGAGAGCGGCGCGATCCTGCTCGACGACGGGGCCCGGCGGGCGCTGGTCGAGCGGCTGCTGCCGCTGGCCGCGGTGGCGACTCCGAACATCCCCGAGGCGCGAGTGCTGACCGGAGCGGGGGAGGGGGCGAGTCAGGAGGAGCTCGTGAGAGGAGTTGTTGCCCTCGGCCCCGCAGCCGCCGTGGTCACCGGCGGCCACAGTGAGGAGCTCGTCGACCTCTTCTGCGACGGCGAGCGGCTGGTGGAGATCCCGGGCGAGTGGCACGTAGACGGCGCGGCGCACGGTTCGGGCTGCACGCATTCCTCGGCCCTCGCCGCCTTCCTCGCCCGTGGCGAGGATCCGCTCGAAGCCGCTCGCCAGGCGCGGATCGTGGCCTCAGACGCTGTCGGCGCCGGCCTGCGCGGTATCGGGGCCGGCCCCGGCCCGGTCAACGCCCTCGGCCTCTGACGTTTCCTGAGCGCTTGTCATGCCTATGGCGACGTCAACTGCTCACTCTTGTCGCGAAGGCGCGCCCAGTAGATTTCTCGCATGAGCTCGAACGGCGTCAAGACCGCGCTCCCGCGTCCCCGCTCCGCCACCGTCTTCGACGGACCCGATCGCGCCCACGCGCGTGCCTACATGAAGGGGATCGGCTTCGACGACGACGCCCTCAGTCGGCCGACGGTCGGGATCGCCAATACCTGGACCGAAGCGATGCCCTGCAACTTCAACCTGAGGGGGCTGGCCGAGCACGTCAAGGAGGGGGTGCGCGCCGCCGGCGGTACGCCGCTGGAGTTCAACACCATCGCCGTCTCCGATGGGGTGACGATGGGCACCCAGGGGATGAAGGCCTCGCTGATCAGCCGCGAGGTGATCGCCGACTCGATCGAGCTGATGGCCCGCGGCTACCAGTTCGACGCGATCGTCGCCCTCTGCGCCTGCGACAAGACGATCCCTGGCTGCGCGATGGCGCTGGCCCGGCTCGACGTGCCCTCGGTGCTGCTCTACGGCGGCTCGATCGCCCCCGGTCACTGGCATGGCCGCGACGTCACCATCCTCGACATCTTCGAGGCGATCGGCGCCCACAACGCCGGCGAGATGAGCGACGAGGAACTGAACGAGATGGAGGGCATCGTCAGCCCCGGCGCCGGCGCCTGCGGCGGACAGTTCACCGCCAACACGATGGCCTGCGCCTTCGAGGCGCTCGGGATCAGCGCCGGCGGCTCGGCGATGGTCCCGGCCGAAGACGAGGACAAGGCGACCGTCGCCGAGAAGATCGGCGAGCTGGTGATCAGCGTCCTGGTCGACGACATCACGCCCAGCAAGGTGATCACCCGCGACTCGCTGGAAAACGCCGTCGCCTGCGTCTGCGCCTCCGGCGGCTCGACCAACGGCGTCCTGCACCTGATCGCGCTTGCGCACGAGCTCGGGATCGAGCTGACGATCGACGACTGCGAGCGGATCTCCCGCCGGACGCCGCTCTTCGCCGACCTCAAGCCGGGCGGTCGCTTCGTCGCCACTGACCTCTACGCGGCCGGCGGCGTGCCGCTGATCCTCGAGCGCCTCGCCAAAGCCGGGCTCCTGCACTCCGACGCGATCACCGTCACCGGCAAGACGATCGGCGAGGTCGCCGCCGAGGCGACCGAGGCCCCCGGTCAGGAGGTCGTGCTGCCGGTCGAGAAACCGCTCAAGAGCGAAGGCGGGTTGGCGATCCTCAAGGGCAACCTCGCGCCCGAAGGCGCCGTGGTCAAGGTCGCCGGCACCGAGCGGCGCCAGCAGACCGGCCCGGCCCGGGTCTTCGAGTCCGAAGAGGACTGCTTCCGCGCCGTCAAGGAGCAGCGGATCGAGGCCGGCGACATCGTCGTGATCCGCAACGAGGGCCCGGTCGGCGGGCCCGGCATGCGGGAGATGCTGCAGGTGACGGCGGCGATCGTCGGCGAGGGCCTCGGCGAGAGCGTCGCGATGGTCACCGACGGACGCTTCTCCGGCGCCACCCGCGGCCTGATGATCGGCCACGTCGCCCCCGAGGCCGCCAAGGGCGGCCCGATCGCGGCGATCCGCGAGGGCGACGAGATCACCGTCGACATCGACGCCCGCCGCCTCGACGTCGCCCTCTCCGACGAGGAGATCGCCACCCGCGTCGCCGCCTACGAGTCGCCGCCCGCGCCGTTCGCCCGCGGCGTCATGGCCAAGTACATGGCCACTGTGTCTTCCGCCTCGCTGGGCGCGGTCACGAGCTAGGCGCCGCGCCGCCTAGCTCGTCAGAAAATCATCGAGCAAGGCGTTGAAGCGCAGCGGCCGCTCCAGCTGCGGCACGTGCCCGGTGCGCTCGAAGATCTCGAGGCGGGAGTGGGGGATGCGCCGGTGGTAGCTGAGCGCCGCCGCCATCGGAATCACGCGGTCGGACTGGCCCCAGACGATCATCGTCGGCATCTCGATCTCGGCCAGGCGCTCGCGGATGTCGTGGCGGATCGCGGCGTGGAGGGCGTCGCCGAAGCCCTCGGCACGGCGCAGGCCGCCTTCGATCTGCTCCAGCAGCAGGTCTTCGCGCAGCCGTCCCGGGTAGCGGAGGAAGGGCCTGAAGACGATCTCGCGGGCGCGCCGGCGGGAAACGATGAAGCGGCCGCGATCGGCGAAGTGAGGGCCGAAGGTCTTCCAGGCCCAGGCGGTGGCGACCGCCCGCTCCTCCGGGTTCCAGGTGTTGAGGATGCCGGCGGCAGAGACGAGCACGAGGCGCTCGAAGCGCGCCGCCCCGGAGGTCGCCGCCTCGACGGCGATGAAGCCGCCCATCGAGTTACCGACGAGCGTCGCCCCCTCGATTCCGAGCTTCTCGCAGAAGTCGTGGACGAGGCGGCCGTAGGCGGGCATGTCGATCTCCCAGGAGGGCATCGGGCTGGCCCCGAACCCCGGCAGGTCGAGCGCAATCACCCGCCGCTCGCGGCCGCAGTGCGGCAGGTTCTCGAGCCAGTTCTGCCAGCAGCCGGAGATCCCGTGGACGAAGAGGATCGGCTTGCCCTCGCCGATCTCGACGTAGTTGACCTCGGCACCGGGCAGCTCGACCCGGCGCCGGTGCCGGCGCCAGTCGATCGCCTGCCACTCCGGGTCGGGGTTGCCGTAGTCGGAGCCGGCGACGATGCGCGGATCCCATTTCAGAGCGGGCGGAGCCTCGGCCCTTTCACTCGCCATCCTTCTTCTTCCCCTCCGAGACGGTCCGGATCGTGCTCGCGTTGACCAGCAGCTTCGGCCCGTCGGCCCGGGTCACCGCGAAGAGCGGGATCCTCTCCGCTGCGGCCGCGCGGATCCGCTGCTCGATCTCCTCGAAGCTCTCGAGGACGACGACGGAGTGGTCCTCGCTGAAGCGGATGTAGGTCGGCATCAAGCGTAGCCCATCCGTTCGAGCACCGGGATCTCGCGGATCTGAGGCGGCTGCAGGTGATCCCAGAGGATGCCGCGGGGCCGCTCGTACTGGCGCTCGACGTCGATCACGGCGCGGGGGGTCGCGATCAGGTCGACCGGCAGGTCGTGCGAGGTGACCATCAGGTGCTGGCGCAGGATCTGCATCGGGTGGACCGTGGTGGCGACGGCGGTGTGGTCGTCGATCTTGCCGGCGTCGGCGAGGATCCCGTACTCGAGGTCGTGGTAGCCACCGCCTTTGCCGACCCGGGCCCCGCTCAGGTTCACCGCGACCGAGCCGCAGAGGACGAAGTCGATCTCCGGCAGCTCGTCGAGGGCGACGACGCGGCCGTGCTTCAGTGCCCCCTTGATCGTCGCCGCCTCCTTCACCGCCCCCTTGGAGAGCTTCTTCGGGTCGAGGACGCGGAAGGGGTGGGGGTCGCGCAGGCGCGGCACCGCCATGATCACCGTCTTGCCCTCTTCCAGGGCGATCCGCCGCGCATGGGTTTGCGGCGAGTCCGGGTTGGCCTTGATCACCCGGGCGCGCTTCCAGACGCGGTGGGCGGCGAGCTTCTCGGCCGCCAGCTTGGCGCCGGCGAAGTTGGGGATGCGGCCCTCGGCGCCCGGGAAGCGGGAGACGCCCTCGCGTTCCATCGCCTTCCAGACCTCCGCCCGAACCTCGTCCTTGGTGCGCACCGGTGAAAGATATCCCGCCCGTTGCCGATAAGACCGATGCAAATGCGAAATTGCAGGGAAGACAGACGTCCAGGCCGAATGATCCGAATGCCTAAACTTTTCGCAACCGGGTCTGAGGAAAAGTCGAGAGAGGGTTAGTCGAGAGAGCGAATGGGACGCAAGACTTCGATAGCGCTGATCGTCGCTGCCGTGGTCGTGGTCCTCGGCGCCGCCGGCGCCTACGCCTACGACAGCTCGCAGAAGGACAAGATCGCCGACGGCGTTCAGATCGCCGGCGTCGATGTCGGCGGCATGACCGAAGACGAAGCCGCCGCAGTGGTCCAGCGGCGACTGCTGGCGCCGCTGCGCCACTCGCTGCGGGTCAGCTTCGACGGCGAGAGCTGGGAGCTTTCCGGCGCCAAGCTGAAGGTTCGGGCCGACGTCGACGAGGCGGTGGAAGAAGCGGTCGCCGACAGTCGGGACGGCGGCTTCCCCGGGCGCCTTGTCCGCTACGTGACCGGCAACGAGGTCAGCGAGAGCATCACGCCGCAGGTGACCTACTCCGACCGCGCCGTCAACCGGTTCGTCCGGCACGTCGCCGCGGAGATCAACCGCGAACCGCGCAACGCCGACGTCGAAGCGAGCGGGGACTCGCTCGAAGTCGTGGCCGGCGAGGACGGCCGCAAGCTGCGCGACAACAAACTGACCGAGGATCTCAACGCCGCGGTCCTCAACGCCAACGCCCCGCACACGATCGTCGCCGACGTCCACCCGGTCAAGCCGGAAGTGACCAAGCGGGAAGTCGCTGCCGAGTACCCCTCGTACCTGACCCTCGACCGCGCCAGCTTTACCCTGCGCCTCTGGGAAGACCTGAAGCTGGCCAAGACCTACACCGTCGCGGTCGGGATGGAAGGCCTGGAAACGCCGGAAGGGCTCTACGCGATCCAGGAAAAGGAAGAAAACCCGACCTGGCACGTGCCGGAATCCTCCTGGGCCGGGTCGCTCGCCGGGCAGGACATCCCGCCGGGACCGTCCAACCCGATCAAGGCCCGCTGGATGGGGATCTTCGAAGGGGCCGGGATCCACGGCACCGAAGAGACCTACTCGCTGGGCAGCGCCGCCTCCCACGGCTGCGTGCGGATGGCGATCCCCGATGTGGAAGAACTCTACGACCGCGTCGAAGTAGGTACGCCCATTTACATCGGATAGCGGCCGCTGCAAACCGGCGCATCTCGGCGTCCTCGTTCGGTCATGTGCAGAGCACACTCCCTCTCTCGTCCTTGACCTGCTTGGTTTTCGCGCCCTTTCGCAGGACGTACGGCGAACAGGGCGAATTCATGGTTTGTGAACTGGACGGATGCTCTAGGCGAGTACGACCGGGACCTGCGTGCCCGCAGCTCCGCCGAGCGGACGCGGCGAGCCTACTCGGTAGATCTGGCGGGATTCGTCGAGTGGGTCTCGCCGCAGGGCCTCGGCCCCGGCGACGTCCGCTACCGGGACGTGCGGCGCTACGCGGCCGGCCTTTCCGAGGCGGACGCCGCGCCGGCGACGGTCGCCCGCAAGCTCGCCGCGATCCGCGGCTTCTACGGCTTCCTCGTCCGCACCGAGCGGGTCGGGCAGAACCCGGCCGAGCTGGTCTCTAGCCCGAAACGCGCCGAGAAGCTGCCGAAGGTCCTGAGCAGCGAGCAGATGCGGACGCTGCTGGAGCGGATCCCGGCTCGCACCCCGCTGGAGCTGCGCGACCGGGCGATGCTGGAGCTGGCCTACTCTTGCGGCCTGCGCTGCGAGGAGATCGTCAACCTCGACCAGGGCGCGCTGGACTTCGAGACCGAGCAGCTGCGGGTGCTCGGCAAGGGCTCCAAGGAGCGGATCCTGCCGGTCGGCGAGCCCGCGCAGCGGGCGCTGGAGCGCTACATCGAGCGCGGCCGGCGGGCCCTGACCGCCGATCCGCGCGAGCGGGCGCTGTTCCTCTCCAAGAGCGGTCGCCGCCTCTCCAACTCCGATGTCACCCGCCGTCTCGGCCTCTGGACGCGCGAGGCGGCGCTCGCCGCCGGGGTCTCGCCGCATTCACTTAGACATTCTTTTGCGACGCATCTGCTGGAGGGAGGCGCGGATCTGCGTACCATCCAGGAGTTATTGGGCCACGCGTCGATCTCGACCACCCAGGTCTACACCCGAGTCGACGCCGCACGCCTGCGTGACACCTATGCCGCCAGCCACCCCCGCGCCTGAGCCAATGACCCCTGACAAACGTAGAATCGCCTAAAGGTATGGAGACCGGCGTAAAAGAGGTGGAGCTGCGCGATCTGTGGCGCCGCTATAAGGACGACGGCGACGGCACCGCGCGCGAGCGCCTGGTGGTCGCCTACTCGCCGATGGTCAAGTTCGTCGCCGGCCGGCTCGGCGCCGGGCTGCCCTCGCACGTCGAGGACGCCGACCTCATCTCCTACGGCCTGGTCGGGCTGATCGGCGCGATCGAGCGCTTCGAGCCGGAGCGCGGGATCAAATTCGAGACCTTCGCGATGACCCGCATCCGGGGCGCCATCATCGACGAACTGCGCTCCCTGGACTGGGTGCCGCGCTCGGTGCGCTCGCGGGCGCGCGAGATCGAAGCCGCCCAGGCCAAACTGGAGCACGAGCTGCAGCGGGCGCCGACCGAGGCCGAGCTGGCGGCCAAGCTGAACATGTCCGAGGAGGAACTGCAGGGCGCGCTGCTGGAGATCGCCAACTCCTCCGTCTACGCGCTCGACGAGCTTTGGACCGTCTCCGACTCCTCCGGCGACCAGGTCTCGCTGCTGGACACGATCGCCGACGACGGCGCCGCCGATCCGCAGGAAGCCCTCACCACCAGCGAGGTCAAGGACCGCCTCACCGAGGCGATCGGCTCGCTGCCCGAGCGCGAGCAGCTCGTCGTCGCCCTCTACTACTACGAGAACCTCACCCTGCGCGAGATCGGCGAGGTCCTCGGCGTCACCGAGTCGCGCGTCTCGCAGCTGCACACCAAGGCCGTGATGCGGCTGAAGTCCAACCTCCAGCAGGACTAGCCGGCGTGCGCTGGCGCCTGCGGCACACGCGCGAGGTCGAGCCGGCGACACTGAGCCCGTTCGAGCGCGCCGCCTTCCGCTTCAACGCCAGCGAGGCCGGGCGCACCGTCTCCCGCCTGGTGCGCACCCTCGGCGAGCCTTCGGTCTCGATCGGCGCCGCCGCCGGGACATGCGAGGAGGTGCGGGTCACCGTCGCCTGGGAGCTCTCCTGGTACCAGTGGGGCGTCGACCTCGGCGACGGGCTGCGCCCGGTCTCCCTGCTCGACAAAGGCCGCGAGATCGAGCAGCTCGACTCCGCCGCCCGGCAGTGGAACGCCTCCGTCGCCGCGGGTGGCCGCATCGTCCTCGCCGCCCCCGCCGGGCGCCGCCGGCCCGCCGGCGCCCCCGCCCGCCGCTGAGCGTGTCGAAGCTGACCGTCAACGTCGATGGCGGCGCCCGCGGTAACCCCGGCCCGGCGGCGATCGGCGTCGTCGTCCGCGACGCGAGCGGGGAGATCCTCGAGGAGCGCGGCGAGAAGATCGGCCGCGCCACCAACAACGTCGCCGAGTACAGGGCGCTGTTGCTGGGCATCGAGCTGGCGGCGGCCCACGGCGCCGGCGAGCTGGAGCTGGTCGGCGACTCGGAGCTGATCGTGCGTCAGGTCGAAGGCAGGTACAAAGTCAAGGACGCGACGATGAAGCAGCTGCACGCGGAGGTGAAGGCGGCGCTGACGCCGTTCTCGAGCTGGTCGATCCGCCACGTGCGCCGCGAGCAGAACGCCGAGGCCGACCGCCTCGTCAACGAGGTTCTCGATGGCTGAGCCGATCGACCCCGGCGTCGACATCGGCCACGTCCACCTCAAGGTGGCCGACGTCGACCGCGCTCTCGACTTCTACTGCGGCGTGCTCGGCTTCGAGCTGATGCAGCGCTACGGCGATGACGCCGCCTTCGTCGCGGCCGGCGGCTACCACCACCACATCGGCCTCAACTCATGGGAGTCGAAGGGCGGTTCGTCACCGCCGCCCGGCACCACCGGGCTCTACCACACGGCGATCCGCTACCCGAGCCGTCGTTCTCTGGCTGACGCCCTGCGCCGGCTGGGCGAGGCCGGGATCCAGCTCACCGGCGCTTCTGACCATGGCGTCAGCGAGGCTCTTTACTTGGACGACCCCGACGGCAACGGCGTCGAGCTCTACTGGGACCGTCCCAGGGAGGACTGGCCGTCGCCGCAACCCGGCCAGAGGGTGGAGATGTTCGTGCGCCCCCTCGACGTCTCCGGCCTCCTGGCTGAGCTGGAGGAGCCGCGAGACCACAGGGTTGAGGCCCCTATAGGGGCTCAAAGTCTGGAATGGGGTTTAAGCGGGGCTGGCGGCGGCGGTCGTGCCCTCGACCGGGTGGCCACCCTGGCGCCAGGCGCCGACTCCCTTGCCGACGTGGACGACGTCGTCGAAGCCCGCGCGCTGGAGGATCGAGGCGGCGAGGCCACTGCGCTTGCCGCCGCGGCAGATCGTCGCGATCGGGCGGTCGCGCGGCAGCTCGTCGAAGCGTCCGGCCAGGTCGCCGTAGGGGATGTGCAGCGAGCCGGGGATGTGCTCGCCGGCGTACTCGGCGGCGTTGCGGACGTCGAGGATCAGCGGCGCCTGCGGCGACTCGGTCCGCCGGGCCAGCTCGTCCGGGTCGATCAGCTCGATCCGGCGGACCGCTCGCTCCTCCGTGCGCCAGGCGGTCATGCCGCCGGCGAGGAAGCCGCGCACGCGCAACCCCACCGCGGCCAGCAGCTCGGCCGCCTCGCGCTCGTCGCCGTCGGAGGCGGCGACGACGATGATCTCGGCCCCGTCGGGCGCGACCCGGGAGACCTTGGTGGCGAAGCCGGTGTCGTAGGCGGAGGTGCTGAGGGCGCCGGCGATGTGGGACTCGTCGAACTGCTCGTTGGTACGGCCGTCGATGACGACGGCGCCGCCGGCGACCGCCGCCTCGACCTCGTGCGGCGTCAGCGGCGCCGGCGTGCTGAAGCTCTCGATCAGCGGTCCCCGGTTGATCGCGACAATCTGCGCGACGTTGGGCGGCCGGTCGCCGAGCGAGGCGACCGCGTCGGCGACGAACTCGGCCTCATCGATGCTGCGCAGCGCCGGATTGTGGCGGCGCTCGAAGCCGATCGTCGAGGAGGTCTTGAGGTCGATCGCCGAGCCGCCGCAGAGCGAGCCGCCGAGGTGGCCGGGCCAGATCTCGACCTCGTCGCCGAGCGTCAGCAGGCGCTCGTGCAGGGAGCGGAACATGTCGGCGGCGCCCTCGCGCGGCTCCACCGCCAGGTCCGGGCGGGCGACATCGCCGATGAACAGCGAGTCGCCGCCGAGCAGCGCCCAGGGGGCGCCGTCGCGGCCGGCGTCGCGCAGCAGGAAGGAGGTGTGCTCGGGTCGGTGCCCGGGCGTGTGCACGGCCTCGATCGTCAGCTCGCCCAGCTCCAGCACCCAGCCGTCGGCGAAGGGCTCGTGCTCGTACTCGGCGCCGGCCAGCTCGTGGATGTGGATCGTCGCCCCGGTCGACCGCGCCAGCCGTCCGTGGCCGGAGACGTGATCAGCGTGGTTGTGGGTCTCCAGCACGTGTCCGATCCGCACCCCGTGCAGCCGCGCCAGGCGCCGGTAGGGCGCCACGTCCCACTGCGGGTCGACCACCGCGGCCACCCCCGCTTCGCGATCGGCGACCAAATAGGAGGCGCAGCCGAGGTCCTCGTGGATTATCTGGCGAAAGAGCATGGTCGCTGAGTTCCGTCCCGCCGGTCAGGCTAGCGCGGAAAACCAGGGATAGCCGCACGCGGCTAGAATCCCGCTTCGATGCGGCTGTAGCTCAGCTGGCTAGAGCGTCTGCTTGCCATGCAGAAGGTCGTCGGTTCGAATCCGATCAGCCGCTTCGCATCGAATCCCCTACCCGAGAGGAGGGGCGCCTGTGCCCGTCACCACGACCACCGTCGACAGCGACCAGCGCGAGGGGCTCTACGAGCTGGTCCGCAATCACCTGGGTCGGTAAGCGACCTCTTCGATGCGCTGGAGCGGGAGAAAGACTTTGCGAAGGCCGAGCGGCTCGGCCTTGAGTTCATCGAAGACCTCCGCCTGATGCAGGATCTTGGCTGGGGCGAGGACGAGGGGCGCGAGGGTTGAGTTGACGATGCAGCCGCACGACCTGATGGAAGTGCTTGAGCGCCTGCGCGGCGAAGCCGGTCTGGTTCTCGGCGACACGCAGGAACGCCGCGAGGACGCCGAAACGATGCGGCGCTTCAAACAGGGGCACGAAACCTGCGACCAACTTCTGACGGCGATTGACCCAAGAAAGCGCTCTCTCACCCGCACGGTGTGATCCGCCTATTCCTTGCGAACGATTCCGGTGACGCCGAGGACGCCTAGCGTGGTGAGCAGCCAGCCGAGGCAGATCTCGGCCCAGAGCACGATGTGAGGCGCCAGCTCCTTGGGGGTGTGATTGTCGGCTTGGCCGAGATCCACGATCGGTAGGAAGGCGTCGATCGAGTAGACGATCGCGTAGAGGTGTGAGTGCTTGTCGCTGTGTACGAACTCGACGGCTCCGAGGCATCCGGCGAAAACGGCCGCGCAGACGCCGATGACGACGATTGCCCAGATAAATGCCCGGTATGGCCGGTAGCCGTAGGCGATCGTATTGTCGAGCACCCAGTTCCAAAACTGGGAGATCCACCGCAGCCCACCCTTGCTGCGGCGCTCCTGCTCGAGGCCGATCGCTACCCGGCGGGCGGGATCGTCTTCGCCGGCCAGCCGCAGCGCCGCGACGATCTGGCCGTATGGCTGCGGGCTCCAGTTGTCGTTCTGGGCTTTCAGCCAAGCCAGCCGCTTGTCTATCCAACCGTCGGTGGCACGGTCCACGGCGATCCCGCCGAGCTTGAATCCCTCCAGTCGCACCGTCGCGCAGGGAGGCCAGTCCACCCGGCTATCGTCGAGATATCCGAGCTGGGTTCGAGAGAGATCGACGATGGAGACACCTGTGAGGTCGGCGCTCCCCAACTGCAGGCGTCCGCCCACCTCGGCCCCGGCGAGGTTCAGCCTGGAGGTCAGTTTCGCAGGCACCTTCTTCGACTTGCCGAAATCGACGCTTCCGCCCACCGAGGACCGCCTGAGGTCGCAGACGCCATCGAAGCTCGCGCTGCGGAAGGTCAGCGTCCCGCTGAAGCGAGCCTGCCGCATCTTCACGTCACCACCCGCCGCCATTCGCACGAAGACGCCGTCTCCGTCCACCATCGAGGACTCGAGATTCAGGGCGGATTTCTCCCGCGAGCTCGACGTAAAGGTGCTCTCTACGCAGAGCAGGTTTCCCCCGATGCGCGTGCCCTGAGCACTGACCCCCCCGGCTCGGATAGGAGGAGTGTCTGCGTCCTGCCCCCCCTCGGGCTCCTCCAGGGCGGGAACGGCGCTCGCACCGGTGAGGTAGAGACGACCCTCGACGTGAGCGCCGTCGAGCAGTAACGCGGATTTGCCCGCCCTGCCGGCGGCAAAGCGACCCCCCAGGCAGTTGAGATCGTCGCCAACACGAACTGCGGGCAGCCGGGTGGCCTCATACGCCGTGAAGCCGCGATCGAGGAGCAGCCCGTGCTCAAGGCGGAGCCGGTCGCCGGAGATCCCCCTGCAATGCGTGCCAGTGAGCTTGAGGGTGGTCAGGCGCGCATCGCGGAGTAACAACCTGCCGAGCTGACAGCGCTCGAGGATGACCGGGAAACCGACCGAGAGCCCGTCGAGGTCGAGTACGTCATCCGGCACCTGCAGTCCGCTGACGCGAAGCCCCCCGACCCGCGATCCTTCGCCTTCCTCGGCGTTGGCTAGCAGCCAGCGCAGCACCTTGGCACGAGCCTGCGCCGGCTCCCCATCCTCACTTGGCTCGAACTCAGCGGGTTTTCCGGCGGCGAAGCAGCGGATGATCGATTCCTCGACCGCCGTCAAATTCCCCAGGGCACTCTGCGCTTCCGTGAGCATCGGGATTGCAAGAACCTACTGGAGTAAGAAGGGGACTTTGTGGCGCCGCCGAGATGCCTGGGTTTCGCGGGCCTCCTCGGAAGTGATCAGCTCGTCAAGAACCTCAGTCAGCCAACTCGTACGGCTCGTGATGGGTCCCTACCAAAATTATGTACATATTCTTGTACGTATTCCGGTGGATGGGCGGCTGGGTTCGAATCAGCGACCTCTCGCGTGTGAGGCGTTTGATCGCCGGAGTTGTTCGGCCCGACGACCAAGGTGAGTCCCTCCCTGAACTCGATGCTGGTTTCCGCGAAGCCGCGCAAGTTGACCACCGAGACCCTGCGCAGCCGATACCTGGATTGACCTACCTCCATCCCCCGCCTTTCTGCCATCCGCCGGTGCTTGGGCGACCAAATCTCTCGCCGGGCGATCGCGCGGCTGGTCCACACTGCTTCGGACGAGCATCGTAAGACCTCAAGGCGTACCTAGTCCGGAATTCCATTCTGCGGGACCGGTGCGATTCTGCCCGATAGCCAGCCACATGTAGGGTCGCCAGATGCGGCATTCCTCGGCTCTTGCGCTCGGGTGGGCGGGCATGGGGCTGACCGTTGCGACCACGGCAGTGGCGGTTCTTGCGTTCCTTCCGCGTGGCGTCTGGATTGCCTTGCTCGTTCTCGGGTTGGCTCTGCTGATCGTCGCGGGGGCCACTTGGCGCCGCGGCGAGCAGGCCTCCGATGCCGACGATCCAGTGGATGATCTGACGGGTCAACTCGCGCCTGTAGACAGCGTTCGGGTGTGGCTCAGCCTCCGCGATGATCCTGACGGTCGCTTGCCGCTGGATGAGGATCACGTCTTTCTGTGGGCGAAGGCGACGTTCGAACTGCTCGCGGCCGAGTTCCCCGAAGCCGCGGACAAATTTATGGGCGAGAGAGATGCTCCGCTCGGGAGTCCCTATTTTGCTACGGCCTACGTTCTTCGACGCAATCAAATGGGCCGCGGCGAGTACTTGGAGAGCCGAGCCGCCACCGTTCGGCGAACTCTGGAGGCACGGCGTTGATGCCCTAGTTGCTGAGGACCTGAATCCAGGTCCTGACGGTGACGGCGAAGGGCGCCGGCGCATCGTAGGCGGCGTCGCCGGCCGCCGCCGATCCAGCCCTCAATGCGGTCGGGGTATGGCGGGATCGCGAGGGCTGCTCGGGAGGAGGTGCGGATCGAGCCAGCCCCCCTCCTCCTCGATGCGAACCTTTCGCCCGAGGCCGCAAGACACCTCAAAGAGGCTGGGCACGACGCTTCCACATTGGGGACCTTGGGCTCCTGGGTGCTTCCCGGCAAAGAAGCGAAAAGGAACGTGCGCCGAATCTCATAACGACTTGAACGAGACCGGGTGCGTGGAGTCAAACCACGCCTAAACGGAAACCACGTCTCATGCCGCGTCCCAATCTCCCCACTTGGTGACATCACGCTGCGTGTCGATCCTCTTTCCGACGAAGGCGCCCGAGGTGCCGATCGCATAGACGTATCCATGCCCCTTCCTTTCCGCTTCGTCGGCGAATTCTTCGGCCTTGACGGTGTGGTCGACAGTCTCGTTCGCCGCCAGACTCAGGCGGTCGCTGAAGGCGTCGCCCGTTTGGGTCACGCGCCAGAGCCGCTCGATGATCCACCTGACCCACCGGTATCTCGCCAGCGGCAGGACCCGGACCAGACCCCGATGCCGACTCCGAACCATCGAGACCCTTTGCAGCGTCGTCGGCTGGCGCCCGGCGTTGTGCAACTCGATCTTCAGCAGGAAGAGATCACGCCCCGCGGTCTTGAGCAAGACGCTCTGCCCCGCTTCGAGGGCCAGCCGGACCTTCGCCCGGTCGCGGCGATAGGCCATCACCCCGAGGGCCGAACCGGTCATCCCGGTCACGGCTCCGACGATCGCGAGAACGTCCGTGAGAGACACAGCGACTACCTCCCTTTCCTCCACCCCATTGAGTAAGAATACCTGTTCATTCGGGATCGTTCGCGCTCTGGGTCCAAGGAGTCGCGGTCGGAAGGCTCCCCTGGCGCGTGGGCGGCGTCAAGCAGGAATGGGTCGCCGTGCGCGAGCGATTCGATGTAGACCTCGATCGCCTCGCGGATTATCGACAGGGCCTCTTCGCGGGTATCGCCCCTGGCTCGTGCAGCCGGGGAGGGTGGGACGGCCAGGCTGAACCCCACCATCGGCTTCGGGCGTCAGCACGACCTCGTACGCCGGGAGAATGAAACCGGCACGTCGAAGTTCGGGCACTTCTGCGCCGAAGTTCCCAAATCGCTGCGTATCGCTCACTGTCAACGTGAGCTGAGGTCGGCGGCGACGTCCGGCCCAGTCGGTTTGGTCCCGGATCGGCGGCGAGCTGACTCTGCATATCGCTGTCGGCCTCGTCTGACCTGATGCGGTTGTGTCGCTCGCCGCCATCCGAGGACCCCGGCTTGACCTGATAGGAGCGTGGCACCGCCCCAAGTGAGGTTCGTCAGCCGGAGGTCCGTTCGAAGGCAACGACCAATCGAAGGGACAGACCAGATGATCGTGATCGGAGCGGATACCCACAAGGCCACCCACACCTGCGCCGGGGTGGCCGGCGCAACCGGTCAGCTCGCCGGCGAGCTGACCGTGGCAGCGAGGAAGCCGGGCTTCATCGAGTTGCTTGCCTGGGGACGGAAGCTCGACTCCGAGCGGGTCTGGGCGATCGAGGACTGCCGCCATGTCTCCGGAGCGCTGGAGCGGTTCCTAGTCGCCGCGGGAGAGCGGGTGGTGCGTGTCCCCCCGAAGTTGATGGGCCAAAGCCGCCGTGGCGGGCGCAGCGCCGGCAAGTCGGATCCGATCGACGCGCTCGCAGTCGCCAGGGCCGCTCTGCGCGAGGGTCCCGAGACCTTGCCGGCCGCACACCTCGACGAAGCCGCATTGGAGCTGAAGCTCCTGCTCGATCATCGGGAGGACATCGTCAAGGCCCGCTCCGCAGACCAGCAACGACTGCGCTGGCACCTGCATGACCTCTGGCCCGAGCTGGAGTTACCGGCGGGCTGCCTTGACCGGTTCACCTGGCTCGATCGCCTTGCTCGCAAGCTGGCTCGCGCCGAGCAGAGCGCGCGTGTGAGGGTCGCCCGCGAGCTGGTGGTCGAGATCCGCCGCCGCGCTCGCCAGGCCAAAGAGCTCGAAGGCGAGATCGCAACCCTGGTCTCCCAGCGGGCACCCGAGCTACTGGAGCTCAAAGGCTGCGGCACGCTGATCGCCGCCAAGCTCGTGGCTGAGACCGCGGGCGCGGCGCGCTTTGCAAGCAACGCCAAGTTCGCCCGCTTGGCCGGAGTCGCTCCCGTTCCCGCTTCCTCGGGCAAGCGCGTTCGCCATCGCCTCGACCGCGGCGGCAACCGCCAGCTCAACTGCGCCCTGCACAGGATCGCCGTCTGCCAAGGCCGCGTCCACCCGCCGGCACGGGAGTTCCTCGAACGAAAGCAGGCCGAGGGGAAGTCCAGGCGCGAAGCACTGCGCTGCCTCAAATGCCACCTGGCCCGCCGGGTCTGGAAGCTGTTGATCGACTCTGAAAGTGAGATATCCCCGACCACCGCCGATTCTCAGAGAGGCACTCCAGCCTCACGGTTTGCGGTGGCCACTTGACATAGGAGCAACCGCATATCCACGCGTGTTGTTGATCGCGCTCGTCTGTCGCTCTCTATGAAACCCCTGCAAGCCTGCAAGCGGCACATTTCACGGCCCACTGGTCTCGGAGACCTGCCTAATTGCCATGTAGAAGGTCGTCGGTTCGAATCTGATCAGCCGCTTTCTGCTTTCGGAGAGCGATCCCGCCGCAGGGTTTCGAGCGCGCCCACTTCGGGGACCACCTAGGGATCGCAAACCAATGGGAGGACCAAATTGTCCATCGTCACCATCCTCATCATCGTCATCCTGGTGCTGCTCGCGATCTATCTCTTTCAGCGGATTCGCTAGCGCTCGCGCGATGTCGCGGGTGGCGGCGGGCCCTGTCGGCCGCTCCAAAAAAGCCCCGCCGTCAGGCGGGGCTTTTTTGCGGCAGTGAACTGCTCTGTCCTTTCCTCTACCCGTTCACCTTGATGTTCACCGCGGCGCCCGGGACCAGCGTCTTTCCGCGCGGCGGGTTCTGTTTGACCACCTTGGCGGATTTGCCCTTCTGCCCCCTGACTTTGCCCGGCTTGCAGCCGGCGCTTCGCAGGGCCCGCTTGGCCTGCTTCAGCTTCTTGCCCTTGAGCTTGGGGACGACGCATCCCGTGTAGGTGAAGCTGTCGGCCTTGACGATCGCGCTGCTGCCGGCGGTGGTGGTGACGGCGACGTCGACCTTGCCGGTGACCAGGCTCGGCGGCGCGAACGCGGTGATCTGGGTTTCCGAGTCAACCGTGTAACCGGTCGCCGGCGTCGAGCCGAATTTGACCGCGCTGGCGGTGCCGAAGTCGGTGCCGGTGATCGTCACCGTGGTGCCGCCGGCGATCGAGCCCGAGCTCGGCGCGATCGCGGTGATCGCGGGAACCGGCTGGATTTCAGCGCTGAGCTCGATCTCTTGGCCCGCTCTGTTCGGCCGCGGCGGCACGGTGGCACCGTCGAAGGGCGTCGGGAAGATCGAGGCGAAGCTGGCACCGGGAACTTCGGCGACGCCGATCTCGTCGGTCGGGTTGGTCGGGTCGATGCCGATCAGGTCGCCGGCGTGGATCGGGATGTTCGCCGTGAACGTCTGCAGCCCGGACCCGCTCGGGATGACCCCGCCGCTGGTCCCGGCCGCCATGTAGGCACCGGAGCCATTCGGTCGCAGCACCCGCAGGTAGAAGGGGCCGCCTTTGGCGCCCACCACCCGCCAGCGCACGATCGCGCCGTTGACGGGCGAGACGAGGTTGGCGCCTTTCTCCGGTAGGGCCGTGTTGAAGAAGGTCTGCACTTCCTCGAACGGTTTGGGGGTGGAGGCCGGCGGCAGGACGCTGCCGACGGTGACCGTCGACGCCTGCGCGCCAGCTGCCGCGAACAGGGCGCAGACGCAGGCCGTGACGGCGGCGATGACGCCAACTCGCTTCGAGCCGCGTGCGCTTTGGCCCCCGCCGACGCTCGCGTTCGGTTCTTGCTTCTGTCGAGACTTCATTTCGTAAATGCCTCCCCGGCATAGTCGTTTTCCCCGTCGCGCCCTGGCCGCGCGCCGGGATCTTGAGCCCCTAACACGACCCCGCCCCGATGTTGCGGGAAGCCCCTGCCAGAATGCGCCCCGTGACGACCGCGCGGCAATACGACCTGGCGCTGTTCGGCGCGACCGGGTTCACCGGCGGCCTCACCGCCGACTACCTCGCGGCCAACGCGCCCGCGGGGCTGCGCTGGGCTCTGGTCGGGCGCAACCGCGCCAAGCTCGAGGCGGTGCGTTCCCGGCTCGCTCAGGCGTCCCCCGAGGCCCCGGCGCCGGATCTGCTCGAGGCGGACGCGGCGGACCCCGTGGCGCTGGCGAAGGTCGCCGAGTCCGCCCGCGTGGTGATCTCGACCGTCGGGCCCTACGCCCTCTACGGCGGGCCGCTGGTCGCCGCCTGCGCCGCCGCCGGGAGCGACTACGTCGACCTCACCGGCGAGCCCGAGTTCGTCGACCGGATGTGGGTCGAGAACCACGCGGTGGCGCAGCGCAGCGGCGCCCGGCTGGTCCACTGCTGCGGCTTCGACTCGATCCCCCACGACCTTGGCGCCTACTTCACGGTCCAGCAGCTGCCGCAGGGCGTGCCGTTGAAGGTCGACGGCTACGTTCGCTCCAACGCCAGCTACTCGGGCGGGACCTATCACTCGGCGATCAACGGCTTCGCCCGCGCCCGCCAGACCCTCGGCGCCGCCAAGGAGCGCCGCCGCGGCGAGCCGCGCCCGCCGGGCCGCGCGATCCACTCGACCTCGCTCGGTCTGCGGCGCGACGCCGAGCTGGGCGGCTGGGTGGCGCCGCTGCCGACGATCGACGGCGCGATCGTGCGCCGCTCCGCTGCCGCCCTCGATCGCTACGGCCCGGACTTCACCTACGGCCACCACCTGGTCGCCAAGCGACTGGCGACGCTCGCCGCGCTGGGGGCCGGGGTGGGGGCGGTCGCCGTGATGGCGCCGCTGCCGCCGACCCGGAAGCTGCTGCTGAAGCTGAAATCCCCCGGCGAGGGTCCGGGCGAGGCCGAGCGCGCGAAGAGCTGGTTCAAAGTCACGTTCGTCGGCGAAGGCGGCGGCGAGCGCGTGGTCACTCAGGTTTCGGGCGGCGACCCCGGCTATGGCGAGACCTCGAAGATGCTGGCCGAGTCAGCCTTATGCCTCGCCTTCGACGATGGGCTGCCGGAGACGGCAGGCCAGGTGACCACCGCGCAGGCGATGGGCGACGCCCTCCTCGCCCGGCTGCGACGGGCCGGGATCGTTTTCGAGACGCTCGAGCCCGCTCGGTAGCCTCTCGGCCGATGAGCGAGCAGAGGATCGCCGGTGGCGTCGAGGCTCCTGTCGAGCACGTCGACGTCCTGATCGTCGGCGCTGGCCTCTCGGGGATCGGCGCCGCCCACCACCTGCAGCAGCGTTGCCCCGGCAAGAGCTACGCGGTCCTCGAGGCGCGCGAGCGCATCGGCGGCACCTGGGACCTCTTCCGCTACCCGGGAATCCGCTCCGACTCCGACATGCACACGCTCGGCTATCGCTTCCGCCCCTGGACCGAGGCGAAGTCGATCGCCGACGGCGACTCGATCCTGCGCTACGTCCGCGACACCGCTCGCGAGGGCGACATCGAGCGCCACGTCCGCTTCCGCCACCGGGTCGTCGCCGCCGAGTGGTCGAGCGCCGACGCGCGCTGGACCGTCGAGGCGGAGCGCGCCGACAGCGGCGAGAGCGTCTCCCTGACCTGCGACTTCCTCTTCGGGAACAGCGGCTACTACCGCTACGACGAGGGCTATACGCCGGAGTTCCCCGGACGGGAGCGCTTCCAGGGGAAGGTCGTCCACCCGCAGCACTGGCCGGAGGACCTCGATTACGCCGGTAAGCGGGTGGTCGTGATCGGCAGCGGCGCCACGGCGATGACGCTGGTGCCGGCGCTGGCGCGGGAGGCCGCGCACGTGACCATGCTGCAGCGCTCGCCCACCTATGTGATCTCGATGCCGGGCGAAGACGGCATCGCCAACCGCCTGCGGGCCGTCCTGCCCGACCGGGTCGTCTATCCGCTCGTGCGCTGGAAGAACGTGATCCTCCAGGGCGTCTTCTACCGGCTCAGTCGCCGGCGGCCGGAGCTGATCAAGCGACTGCTGCGGCGAGGAGCGGTGCGGAGGCTGCCGCCGGGCTACGACGTCGACACTCACTTCAAGCCCCGCTACAACCCCTGGGACCAGCGCGTCTGCCTCGTCCCCGACGCCGACCTCTTCCGCGCCCTCGGCAGTGGCAAGGCGGAGATCGTCACCGATCGCGTCGCCAACTTCACCGAGCGGGGGATCGAGCTCGAGTCCGGACGCGAGCTGGAGGCCGACGTGATCGTCACCGCCACCGGCCTCAACCTCCTCTTCCTCGGCGGCATGCGGATCTCGATCGACGGCGAGGAGCCGGACCTGGCGCGGGCGCTGACCTACAAGGGGATGATGCTGAGCGACTTCCCCAACTTCGCCTACACGCTCGGCTACACCAACGCCTCCTGGACCCTGAAGGCGGATCTCACCGCGGAATACATCTGCCGCCTGCTCAACCACATGGATGCCGGTGGCCACCGCATCTGCGTTCCCAGGGTCAGCGACCCGTCGATCACCGAGGAGCCGCTGCTCGACTTCAACTCCGGCTACGTCCTGCGCTCGATCGAGCAACTGCCCAAGCAGGGCTCCAAGGAGCCCTGGAGACTGCGCCAGAACTACCCGGTCGACCTGAGGATGCTGCGCCGCGGCCCGGTCGAGGACGGCACGATGAGCTTCTCCGGCCCGGCGCCGCGCTCTCAGTTCGAGGCCGCGACCCAGGCCCTCGCCTCGTCCTCCTGATCGACCCTGCCTCGACCCACTCGCACGCGTCGGCCAGGCCGCTACGTCTCGAAAGCGCCGCTAGTCTTGATCGCTCCCCGGCGCCCTGGCGGAGTGGTTACGCAGCGGCCTGCAAAGCCGTTTACACCGGTTCGATTCCGGTGGGCGCCTCTGGCTCTGGCATGCGGTTTGTGGCTTGCTAGGTCGTTTGAAAGGCGTTTTTCGACCGCTTCCAAATCCGGTTGATTCCGGTTGTAACCGGTTATTTCGTGGCTTGACCGGCCCATGACTGGCCGATGGAGAGAACGCCGAGACCTTATGGCGCTTGGCTGAATAGTCGCGAGTTGTCGCGAGCGGCAGCTACGCTTCGGATTGTGAGCGCCCATGACTGACGAGGCCCTAATCGCAGAGGCTGCGGGCCGACTGGCCGCAGCCGCTCCCGATGCCAAGGTGATCCTGTTCGGCTCCCGCGCCCGAGGCGAGGGCCGGTCGGACAGCGATCTTGACCTGTTGGTGATCGAGCCTGAGTTGAAGAGCCGCCGAGCGGAGTTTGTGCGACTCCGCGAAGCACTCGGTGATCTCGGCGTTCCGATCGACCTCATTGTCCTCAGCGCCGAGTACGCGGACCAGAGGGCTCAGGTTCGCGGGAGCATGGTCAACGAGGCGTTGCGCGGGGGCCGAGTTCTTGCCGGAGCGTGATCCGAAGGCTGAAGCGGCAGTCCTTGCTCGAAAGGCAGAGGACGACGCGAAGGCGATGCAGTTGCTCGCCCCGAATCCAGAGATCAGCGACGAGATAATAGGTTTTCACGCTCAGCAGGCCGTCGAGAAGTGGCTCAAGGCTGTGCTCGGATCGAGGGGAATCGACTTCGAGTACACGCACGATTTGCGCCGCCTGATCGGAGGGGTTGCGGCAGCCGTGGGGGAGTTTCCCTTCGACACCCCCGAGGTGGTCGCACTAACCGAGCACGCGGTGCCGTTGCGCTACGACGAAATGCTGGACACCGAGCCACTTGACCGCCAGGCGGTAGTTCGCTTGGTCGATGAAGTCGGCGAGTGGGCCGACGCCCAGCTTCAATAGGGAGTCCGAGTCTGCCGAGTGGCAAATTGCTGGCCGAGGAGGACATGCCCTTTGGGCAGGAGACCAAGCTGGAGCACTACGTGCCGGCCGGCGAGCACGTAGCGGCATAGCTCAATCCCTATTGCGTCTTCTGGCGCTGCCAGTTCGGCCGCAGGTACGCCTCCTTGAACCCCGCTCTGAGGATGTTCCTGTAGCTGGCTGAGGGACGGTCGGGGACGCGCTCGCCGGTCTCGACGAAGAGGGTGTGGCAGCCGGCGTCGGCGGCGTCGAGGATGCGCCGGTGCAGGAGGGCAAGCTGGCAGCCGCGGCCGCGGGCCGGCTCCAGCGTCGCCGCGATGCCGAACTCGGCGATGCCGTCGTGGATGTGCATAGCAGCGCAGGCCTGGGCCTCGCCGTCGACCCGGCCGACGTAGCAGCGCCAGCCGTCGCGGCCGGGCAGGTCGGCGAAGAAGGCCGACCCCCAGGCGGGGAGGCCGAAGCCGGTCGCCGCGATCATCCCGAACGGCTCCTGCTCCGGATCCGACAGCTCGAGGACCTCGACTCCCTGCGGGGCGGCGAAACGCGGCGGGTGCGGGTCGCGGACGAACTTCATCCAGGCGTACCCGGGGGTAAAGCCGTGCTCGTCCAGCCAGGCCGCGGCGACGTCCGTCTCCGGCAGGCCGGGCGTGACCGGGACGTAGCTGTCGATGCCACGCACGCTCATCCACTCGCCGGCCGCGGCAAGGTGCCCATCCGCGACGGCGCCGGGCGCGGTCGCCCCCAGCACCAGGTTCATCATCCCCACCCCGGCCAGCGAGCCGACCGCCGATGCCTGCACGGGGCCGAAGTCGCGCACCTCGATGCGGTGCTCGGCGGCGACCTCGGCCGGGACCGAGTCCCAGATGTCGCGCCAGAAGCGGCGCTCGGCCAGGTCCAGCTTGGCGCGGTGGTACTCCACTCCGCCGTCTGTCGCCTCAGGCGCCATCGATACTCGCCAGCATAGGTCGGCGAACGCCCCGAGTCGGCACCGCGCATCTGTCAGCCTGAGGGCGTGAGCGTCGCGACCGCAAGCGCAGGGGCGGAGCAGGGCGACGATCGGCGGATCCCCGAGAACCAGGTGATCGTGCTGTTCGGGGCAACCGGGGACCTGGCCAAGCGCAAGCTGCTGCCGGGGATGTTCCACCTCGCGCAGGTAGGGCTGATGCCGCGGGGCTTCCGCATCATCGGCGCGGCGCGGCACCCGATCGAGGTGGAGGAGTTCCGCGAGGTCGCCCGCCAGGCGATCGAGGCCTCCGGCCGCGAGGACATGTCGCCGGCGACCTGGGATCCCTTTGCCGACTCGCTCGAGTTCGTGGGAGTGGGGGACGGGTTCGACGCGCTGGCGGAGGCGGTCGCGACCGCGCGGCAGGAGCTGGGCGGCGAGGCCGGCGTTCTCTACTACCTCTCGCTGCCGCCGCAGGCGACCTCCGGCACGATCGAAGCGCTCGCGGCGGCGGGCCTGGGGGAGGGCGCCCGGGTGATCACCGAGAAGCCGTTCGGAACCGACCTCGCCTCCGCCCGCGAGCTGAACGCGCTGCTGCACTCGGTCTTCGCCGAGCGCTGCATCTACCGCATCGACCATTACCTCGGTCGCGAGGCGGTGCAGAACCTGCTGGCCCTGCGCTTCGCCAACGGCATGTTCGAGCCAGTCTGGAATCGCAACCACATCGACCACGTGCAGATCGACATCCCGGAGACGCTCTCGATCGAGATGCGCGGCAGTTTCTACGAGCAGACGGGGGCCTTCCGCGACATGGTCGTCACCCACCTCTTCCAGGTGCTCGGCTTCGTCGCCATGGAGCCGCCGACCTCGCTGGAGCCGAAGGCGCTGGGGATCGAGCGCGAGAAGGTCTTCGACTCGATGTCGCCGCTGCGGCCGGAGAACGTGGTCCGCGGCCAGTACGTCGGCTACCGCGAGGAGGACGGGGTCGCCCCCGACTCGAACACCGAGACCTTCGTCGCGGTCAAGGCCTTCGTCGACAACTGGCGTTGGGAGGGGGTGCCGTTCTACCTGCGCTCGGGCAAGCGCCTGGCCGAGAGCCGGCACCTGCTGACGGTCGCCTACGCGCAGCCGCCGCGACGGATGTTCCCGCTCGACTGCGACCAGATTGTCGAGTCCTTCGGCCACGACCACCTCACCTTCGAGCTCGGCGATCCCGGCAGCATCTCCGCCTCCTTCCTGGCCAAGGTCCCCGGCCCGACGATCGAGCTGGGCGAGGCGCACATGCGCTTCAGCTACGCCGACACCTTCGGCGGCCCCGAGCGGGCACTCGACGCCTACGAGCGGCTAATCCATGACGTGATGGTCGGCGACCGCACCTTCTTCACCAGCTCCGACGCGATCGAGCGCCTCTGGGAGATCTCCGAGCCGGTGCTGGCGAACCCGCCGCCGACGCAGCTGTATGAGCCCGGCTCCTGGGGGCCGGAGGCGATCGACCGGCTGATCGCCCCACGCCGCTGGCACCTGCCCAGCGATCACGTCTAGGCGGTTCGCGCCTTCCCATCCTGCAAGGTGATCCCTGGAAGGTGCCATTCGAGATAGCGCTGTGGTCGGCCCTGCCGCCAGCAGCGCTTGTCGCCGGTCGTCTTCGCCCTGCAGTGATAGCCACTGGGAGCGCTGGCGCTTCGGTAGGCGACCTGCGCCAAGTTTCCCGCTTTGCGGCAGCCCATCTGACGGTAGAGGAAGGTGTACCGCGTGGCGCCGATGGTCAGCCAGCGGCAGTCCGAGCTGAGGACGAAGGGAGTGGGGGCGGGCGGAGGCGCGGGCTGTGCCGGTGGGCTGGCTCTGATGATCCTCAATTCGATGGCTTCGATCGGGCTGACGAGGTCCTGGTCCATCACGATTGATTTCAGGACCGTCGAGCTGCTCTTCTCGAACTCCTCACCGTCGACTTCGCCGGAGGAGGTCTGACTGAGGATTACGCAGAGCACCTGTCCGGGGGTTCCCCTGAGAGCGAAGGTCTTGGGGCCGCTCGCGACAGTGCCATTGGCGGTTTGCCCGGCGCTGCTCCAGGCCGTCTTTGCCGCTTCCAGGGTCGAGGGGCAGAGCTCGAAGCCTTCGGGGGCGAGGCCGACGTCGACCTGCCAGCTGCACGCCGTTTCGCCGGCAACCGTGCCGCACTGGTCGAATCGGTAGTTGACGTCGCTGAAGGAGCCCTGGGTCGGCCCGTCGTTGATTGCCAGTTGGCTGATTGCACCGCCGGCAAAGGGGCGGTCTACTGGGCCGGCCGCAGCAGCGGCGCTGCCAGCGAGCACTGCCGACGCCACGCTGGCCGCGACGAGGACGAACATCCAGGCTCTGATCAGTCGTGTTCGCATCGATCAAAGATATCCGGCAAGGCAGCGAGAAGAACGGAAAAGGGCCCCGTCAGGGGCCCCTTGTTTTCCGAAGGACGTGCCACCAGAGAGGTTGAAGTCGCTGGCTCGTCGGTCCTCGAGCTTTGAAGTTGTAGCTGCCGCGGCTTGCGCGACTTCCCAATAAACACGGGCGGGGCTGAAAAGTTGCACCGGTTGCATCGGCGCCAGGGCGGGAGATCTTGAGCCGCCCGGCACCGCCGCCCGGCCTGCGCTTTGCCGCTGCTAGATTCCGATCTCCCGGGCGTTTAGCTCAGTTGGGAGAGCGCTACCTCGACAAGGTAGAGGTCACTGGTTCGAGCCCAGTAACGCCCATATCGGTACCTACGCAGCGGTCTTGGCGGTGTGTGGAGCCTCCCTGGCGATCGGCCAGGCGGCGATCTGTCTCTGCGGAGCCCGACGCTGGTCGTGGCTCTCGCCCGCGGTGGGCCTGGCGCTGCTCTGCGCGATCTGTTGGGGGACGGTGCGCCTGGCCGGGGACGGAGTCGGCTCGGCCCTTGCCGTGCTGGTGTTGACGGTGGCGGCGATCGTTTATCTGTGGGGAAGGCTGGAGGGAGCGGGAGAGGTACTGCGGACAGGCTGGCCGGTGGCGCTGATCGCCCTGGTTGCCGCCTCGCTGCCGTTCGCGGTCGAAGGCCACTTCGGGATCCTCGGCACCAGCTTCAACCCCGACATGTCCCAGCACCTCCTCGCCGCGGACCGGCTCGCCCACGGCCAGGGCAGTCAGCTGCTCCACCAGGGCTACCCGCTGGGACCGCACGCGATCGTCGTCGCTCTCAACAAGGGACTCGGCGTCGGCCTGGTCCAGGGCTTCAGTGGCCTCTCCGTCGCCGTCGCGATCCTGGCCCCGCTGACCGCTCTCGCTGCCTTCGCCGACCTCAGGCCGATTCCCCGCACCGCCGGCGCCCTCCTCGTCGGCCTTGCCTACGTGGTCGCCTCCTACTTCGCCCAGGGCGCCTTCAAGGAGACGATTGAGGCCCTCCTCGTCCTCGCCTTCGCCCTCGCCCTCAGAGAGTCGACCCGCACTTGGCGCGACTTGCCATTGCGCTTCGTCCCGGCCGCCCTCCTCGCCGTAGGCGCCGTCTACGTCTACAGCTTCCCCGGCCTGATCTGGCTGATCGGTACCGCCGCGATCTGGCTGGTTCTGGAATACGCGATGAAGCGGGAGGTGCCGCCACTACGGCCGGTTTTGCTGGCGCTGTTGGCGTTCGCGGTCCTCGTCGCGCCCGAGATCGGGCGCATGCTCGACTTCCACAGCTTCGAGACCTTCGACCCCAACGGCCCGGGTCTCGGCAATCTCTTTGGTCAGGTCTCGCCCTTCGAGGCGCTCGGGATCTGGCCCTCGGGCGACTTCCGCCTCGCTCCCGGCGATGGCGCGGTGCCCGCCTTCGGCTATTACCTCGGCGTTGCTTTTGCCCTCGTGCTGCTGCTCTACGGGATCCTCCGCTGCTGGCGCCGCCGCGAGGCGGCGATTCTGGCCGGGCTCGCTGCGGCACTGCTCGCCTACGCGGCCGCCCGGGTCGGCGGCACCCCCTACACCGCCGCCAAGGCGATTGAGGTCGCCGCGCCTCTCGTCGCCCTGACGATTCTGCTCCCTTTGGGATGGTGCAAGAGCGGCCGGCTCGCCTTCGCGCTCTTCGCCCTCGCTGCCGGGGTCTGCTCACTGCTCGCGCTCGCCAACGCGCCGGTGGGGCCGCCCTCCTTCTCTCCGGCGCTGCACGACATCCGCCCGCTGATCGCCGCCGACTCGACCCTTGTCCTCACCTCCGAGGAGCTGCTCGCCGATCAGCACGGCGGCCCCTTCGTCTCCTGGGAACTGCGCGGGGGGCGCGTCTGCATCGCCGCCGAGAGCGAAGCCGGCAACGCGCCACCGCCCGGCGTGCGCTTCGTCGTCACCCGCGGCGCCCCGGCCGAGCCGCCCTTCCCGGCTCTGCGTGTGCGCCGCGTCGCCTCTCCTTATGTCCTCTGGGAATCGACCCGCCCGGTCAAGGGCCAGAGCCCTTGTCCGCTGATCGCCGTGCGCCAGGCCCGTCAGGGCCCGGCGCGCTGACTGCCAGCGCCACGAGGAGTGCATCCACCGTCCTATGGGTGGTGGATGCACTCCTCGTGCAGAGCACGCACAATCCCACGCAGGATGGGGCGTGGGATCTTGCGTACGATGGCCCCGATGGAGGCCGCGACGGAGAAGCTGACTGTCACCCTGCCCGACGGCAAGGCGCTGGAGCTTGCCGCGGGGGCGAGCGGGGCCGATGCCGCGGCGGCGATCGGTCCGGGGCTGGCCAAGGCGGCGCTGGCGATCCGCGTCGACGGCGAGCTGCGCGACCTGGCGGCGCCGCTGCCCGAGGGCGGTGCTGAGATCGCGATACTCACCGACCGCGACCCCGAGGCGCTGGAGCTGATCCGCCACGACGCCGCCCACGTGATGGCGGAGGCAGTGGTCGATCTCTACCCGGGGACGAAGGTGACGATTGGCCCGCCGATCGAGTCCGGCTTCTACTACGACTTCGAGTTCCCCGCCGATACAAAGATCAGCGAAGAGGACCTGCCGAAGATCGAGGCGGCGATGCGCGAGCACATCGCCGCCGACGAGGAGTTCGGCCGCCGCGACGTCCCGGTCGCCGAGGCGATCGAGATCTTCAAGGCCCAGGACCAGGGCTTCAAGGTCGAGCTGATCGAAGACCTCGTGCGCGACGAAGGCGTGGAGACCGTCTCCCTCTATAAGAACGGTCCCTTCGAGGATCTCTGCCGCGGCCCGCACGGGCCCTCGACCGGGCGGATCGAGGCGATCAAGCTGAGCTCGGTCGCCGGCGCCTACTGGCGGGGGGACGAGAACCGCGAGCAGCTGACCCGGATCTACGGCACCGCCTTCTTCTCGAAGAAGGACCTCGAGCGGCACCTGGAGCGGATCGAGGAGGCAAAAGCCCGCGACCACCGCCGCCTCGGGCCTCAGCTCGGCATCTTCATGCTGCGCGACGAGGCGCCGGGGATGCCCTTCTGGCTGCCCAACGGGACGACCCTGCTGCACCTGATCGAGCACGAGGTCCAGGAGCAGCTGCGCAAGCGCGGCTACCAGGAGATCGCCACGCCGCAGGTGCTCGACGAGCAGCTCTGGCACCGCTCCGGGCACTGGGACAATTACAAGGACGACATGTACTTCATGGACGACGGCGTCCGCAGCTTCGCGCTGCGGCCGATGAACTGTCCGGGCGCCTGTCTCGTCTACGCCGCCGACCGCCACTCCTACCGCGAGCTGCCGCTGCGCCTGGCCGAGTTCGGCCGCGTCTCCCGCAACGAGCGCGAGGGCGTCCTGCACGGCCTGCTGCGGGTCCGCGCCTTCACTCAGGACGACGCCCACGTCTACTGCACCGAGGACCAGATCACCGACGAGGTGGCGAGCATCTGCGAGGCGATCGACGAGCTCTACTCGCGCTTCGGCTTCGAGGACGTCAAAGTCGAGCTCTCGACCCGGCCGGACAAGTCGATGGGCAGCGAGGAGCAGTGGCAAAAAGCGGAGGCGGCACTGGCTGCCGCGTTGGAGAGCCAAGGCCGCGAGTACGAGCTCAGCCCCGGTGACGGTGCCTTCTACGGCCCCAAGATCGACTTCCACATCACCGATGCGCTTGGCCGCTCCTGGCAGTGCGGGACCTGCCAGCTCGACTTCCAGATGCCCGAGCGCTTCGAGCTTTACTTCACCGACAACGAGGACCAGCCGAAACGGCCGGTGATGATCCACCGCGCACTGCTTGGCTCGATGGAGCGTTTCGCCGGGATCTTGATCGAGCACTACGGTGGCCGTTTCCCGACTTGGCTGGCGCCGGTGCAGGCGATCGTGCTGCCGATCTCCGACCGACACAACGACTACGCCCAAAAAGCGATGGTCGAGCTTCGGGAAGCGGGAGTGCGGATCACGATCGACGATCGCTCCGAGTCGATCGGAAGGAAGGTTCGCGACGCCGCTCTTCAGAGCTACCCGTACATGCTGGTGGTCGGGGACCGTGAGCAGGAAAATCACGGGGTGTCTGTCCGCTCTCAGGGTGACGGCGAGCTGGGGGAAATGACGATCGAAGATTTCGTGACGAGAATTGGCTCCGAGTCGGGGCGCCGTAAACGTCATCGAAATCCGAATGCAAGGGGCGGCAAGCTTGCCAACTAGTACCGGCCCTCTATACTCCGGCCGACTTGACTGCAGGCACCTCAAATCATCGCCGCCGCTGAGCGCCACGTGCCTGCGTCCCGACCTCTCGTCCTCTTGAAGCTCCACCGCTCTTCTCGATAGTGCCGGTCCCGCGTAGGTTCGATCGGCGCCCACCAGAGCGCGACACGACTCGGATAAACGAGCGGATCCGGGTGCCGCAGGTGCGCTTGATTGGCGCCGACGGTGAGCAGCTCGGCATCGTCGAGATCACCGAGGCGCTCAAACGCGCCCAGGACGCTGACCTCGATCTGGTCGAGGTGGCGCCCGGCTCGAAGCCGCCGGTGACCCGCCTGCTCGACTACTCGAAGTACAAGTACGAGCAGGAGCAGAAGCAGAAGCAGGCGCGCAAGCACCAGCAGCAGGTCAACATCCGCGAAATCAAGCTGCGGCCGAAGATCGCGACCCACGACTACGAGACCAAGAAGGGCCACGTCGAGCGCTTCCTCAAGCATCACGACAAGGTCAAGGTCACGATCATGTTCCGCGGCCGCGAGCAGGCCCACCCTGAGCGCGGCCGGGCGTTGCTGCAGAAGCTCTTCGAGGACCTCGGCGGCATCGCGGTGATCGAGTCGGCACCGCTGCAGGAAGGGCGCAACATGAGCATGCTGCTGGCGCCGAGCAAAGAGGTGGACAGGGTCGACGGGGCGGTGCCGGAGGGGGATGGTTCGGCGGAGGCTCCTGCCGAGTCTTAGGCCCGGGCGGCGA
This sequence comes from uncultured Solirubrobacterales bacterium, assembly GCA_963717495.1. Taxonomy (GTDB): domain Bacteria; phylum Actinomycetota; class Thermoleophilia; order Solirubrobacterales; family 70-9; genus VAYN01. Next base: position 683,291 of record OY970339.1, read on the forward strand.
CTATGTCGGCGATGCGCTCTGCCGCGTGGCCGTCCCAGAGAGGCGGTGGCTCCGAGGGGGCGTTGCCGCGGGATTCCAGCGCCGCCGGGATGCCGGCGATCGCAGCGGGGTCGAGGCCGAGCAGGGTGTTGGTGCCGGCGCGGACCGTTACCGGACGCTCGGTGTTGTCGCGCAGGGTGAAGCAAGGGACGCCGAGGTAGGTCGTCTCCTCCTGGATCCCGCCGGAGTCGGTGAGGACGGCGCCGGCGTCGGCGAGCAGGGAGAGGAAGTCGAGGTAGCCGAGTGGCTCGGAGAGGAGCAGGCCGGGGTGCTCGGCACCGGCCGCCTCCATCATCTTGCGGGTCCGCGGGTGGACCGGGAAGACGACCGGCATCCGCTCGGAGAGGGCGCCGAGCTGGGCCACGGTCTCGGGCAGGAGCGGGCCGTCGACCAGGGCCGGCCGGTGCAGGGTGACGAGCGCGAACTCGCCGGGCGTCACCCCCACCGTGGCCGCGGCGTTCGCGGCCCGGAAGCGGTCCTCGAGGGCGACCAGGGTGTCGATCATCGTGTTGCCGACGAAGTGCATGCGCTCTTCGGCGATCCCCTCGCCGCGCAGGTTGACGACCGCCTCCTCGGAGTGGAGGAAGAGCAGCTCGGAGAACTCGTCGGCGACGATCCGGTTGATCTCCTCCGGCATCGTGCGGTCGAAGCTGCGCAGCCCGGACTCGATGTGGGCGACCGGGATGCCCATCTTGACCGCCGTCAGCACCGCGGCCAGGGTCGAGTTGACGTCGCCGGGAACCATCACCAGGTCCGGTTTCTCGGTCTCCAGGACCGGCTCCAGCCGTTCCATCGTGCGCGCCGTCATCGCCGCGTGGCTGCCGGAGCCGACCGCAAGCATGTGGTCGGGAGCGGGGACGCCCAGCTCCTCGAGGAAGACCTCCGACATCAGCCGGTCGTAGTGCTGGCCGGTGTGGACGATCGCGTGCCTGCCACTGGGCAGGCGCTCGCGCAGGGCCCCGATCACCGGGGCGGTCTTGACGAAGTTGGGCCGGGTCCCGACCACGTAGACAATCCGCATCGCGGCGCCAGCGTACCCACGGCGGAGGCCGCGACTCCGCGCAGGCGTCGCGGTCTGCTTCAATAGCGAGCCCGATGCCGAAGATGAAAAGCCATTCCGGCGCCAAGAAGCGCTTCCGCAAGACCGCCACCGGCAAGCTGCGTGGCCGGCGCGCCTACTCCAGCCACATCCTGGAGAAGAAGTCGCCGAAGCGCAAGCGGCGGATGGCGCGGCCGGTCGAGATCTCCCCGCACGACGCGCCGACGGTGCGGAAGCTGTTGGGGGGCAAGTAGATGGCCCGCGTCAAGCGCTCCGTCCACGCGCGCAAGAAGCGCCGCAAGGTGCTGAAGGAAGCGAAGGGCTACTTCGGCCGCAAGCACTCCTCTTATCGCTTCGCCAAAGAGCAGGTGCAGCGGTCGGGCATGTACGCCTACCGCGACCGGCGCAACAAAAAGCGGACTTTTCGCCGCCTCTGGATCACCCGCATCAACGCCGCCGCGCGGCTCGAGGGCATGAGCTACTCGGAACTGATCCACGGCCTCGGCAAGGCCGAAGTCGAGGTCAACCGCAAGATGCTGGCCGAGATCGCCGTCAGCGATCGCGAGGCCTTTCGCCGATTTGTGGAGCTGGCCCGGGAGGGTGCGGCCGCCTAGCGGCAGGCCGACACTCCACTTTCCCGGGCGGGCCGTGAGAACGGCCCGCTTTTTCGTTCCAGGAGAAGAAACCGCAGACCAGAAAGTGACAACCAGCAGGAACCGACAGAGATGATCTCCAGCCCCCAGAACGAGAAGCTGAAGCTGGTCCGCAAGCTGCGCGATCGCAAGCACCGCGAGCGCGAGGGCCTGTTCGCGAGCGAGGGCGAGGACCTGCTCGAGGCGGGCCTGGCGGCCGGCGCCAAGCCGCGCTTCCTGCTCACCGCCGCCGGTTGTGAGCTGTCGCTTAACTGGGGGGGCGAGGAGGTCGAGCCGGAGCTGCTGGCGGCGACGTCCTCGCTCGGCTCCGGCACCCGCGCGATCGCGGTCTGGCCGCTGCAGTGGGCGGAGGGAGTGGGGGCGCCCTGCGTCTACCTGCACGGGGTGGGCGACCCCGGCAACGTCGGCGCCATCGTCCGCACCGCGCACGCGCTGCTCGACGGCGCGCTGGCGCTCGGCCCCGGCTGTGCCGACCCCTTCTCGCCGAAGGCGGTGCGGGCCAGCATGGGCTCGATCTTCGCCCGGCCGCCGGCGCGGGCCGAGGTAGGGGAGACGCCGGCGCCGCGGGCGGCGCTGGTCGCCCACGGTGGCGCCGACCTGGCGACGCTGGACGGCGCCGCGACGCTCTGCCTCGGCTCCGAGCGGGACGGGCTCCCCGCCGAGGTGCTCGCCGACTGCGAGGCCACGGCGACGATCCCGCTGCCGGGCGGGGCCGAGTCCCTTAACGTCGCCGCCGCGGCGGCGATAGCTTGCGAGCGCGTAGCGAGCGCCGCGTCCATATCTGATTCTGCGCAAGCGAGCGAGCGGGAGCTGTGATGTCCAAGCGGATATCGTCGGCCGCCATGCCGGAGGAGGCGCATCCCGATGCTTGAGCGGATCGAGGAGATCAGGGGCGAGGCGGCGACGGCGATCGCGGCCGCCGGCGACAGCGCCGCGCTGGAGGAGCTGCGGGTCCGCTACCTCGGCCGCAAAGCCGAGCTGACGGCGATCCTGCGCGGGATCGCCGAGCTGCCGCCAGAGCAACGGGGCGAGGTCGGCGGCGCCGCCAACAAAGCGCGTAAGGAGCTGGAGTCGCTGCTGGAGACGAGCGCCGCTCGGCTCGAGGCGGGCGAGCTGGAGGGCCGGCTGGCCGCCGACCGGATCGACGTCACCCTGCCGGGGGCGCCGCCGCGGCCGGTCGGCCACGCGCACCTGATCGCCCGCACCACTCGCCTGATCGAGGACACCATGGTCGGCCTCGGCTACCGGGTGGCGGAGGGGCCGGAGATCGAGCACGACTACTACAACTTCACCGCCCTCAACCACCCGCCCGGGCACCCGGCGCGGATGCTCCAGGACACCTTCTACATCGCGTCGCACCCCGACCTGCTGCTGCGCACCCACACCTCGCCGGTCCAGGTGCGCTCGATGGAGGCGCAGGAGCCGCCGATCTTCATCGTCGTCCCCGGCAAGGTCTACCGGCGCGACTCCGACGCCACCCACAGCCCGATGTTCCACCAGATGGAGGGACTGGCGATCGCCGAGGGGCTGACCCTGGCCGACCTCAAGGGCACGCTGCTGGCCCTCTGCCGGGCGATCTTCGGCGACGAGCGCGAGGTGCGCCTGCGTCCTCACTTCTTCCCCTTCACCGAGCCCAGCGTCGAGGTCGACGTCTCCTGCTTCCAGTGCGAGGGCAGCGGCGCGTTGTCTTCCGGAGAGCGCTGCAACCTCTGCAAGGGCCAGGGCTGGATCGAGATCCTCGGCGCCGGCATGGTCGATCCCAACGTGCTCGGCTTCGTCGAGCAGCACGGCTACGACTCCGAGCGCGTGCAGGGCTTCGCCTTCGGCCTCGGGATCGAGCGGGTGGCGATGCTGCGCCACGGTGTGCCGGACCTGCGGCGCTTCTTCGACAACGACGTGCGGATGCTGGAGCAGTTCGGGTGAAGGGCAACTGATGAGAATTCCTTACTCATGGCTGCGCGAGTACTGCGATCCCGGCCTCGGGGTGGCGGAGCTGGCCGAGCGGCTGGTGATGACCGGCACCGAGGTCGAGCGGATCGGTGCCGTCGGCCCCCCCTCCGCGGAGGGCTTCGTCGTCGGCCGGGTGCTGGGGGCCGAGCAGCATCCCGACGCCGACCGGCTGCGCGTCTGCAGGGTCGACACCGGCGGCTCCGAGGGCGAGCGCACGATCGTCTGCGGCGCCCCCAACGTCGCCGCTGGCCAGGCGGTGGCGGTGGCGCTGCCGGGAGCGCGAATGCCGGGCGGCGAGAAGCTGCGCAAGGCGAAGCTGCGCGGGGTCGCCTCGGAGGGGATGATCCTCTCCGTCTCCGAGCTGGAGATCGGCGCCGACGCCGACGGGATCCTCGTGCTCGAGGAGGAGCCGGCGCCGGGAACGCCGCTGGGCGAGGTCCTGCCGCTGGCCGAGTCAGTGCTGGAGCTGGAGGTGACGCCGAACCGGGTCGACTGCCTCGGCATCTGGGGCGTCGCCCGCGAGGTGCACGCGATCTCTGGCGCGCCGCTGGCGGCCGAGCCCTGGAGCGAGGACGCCGAGGCGACGGGGGAGGGAGAGGCCGGCGACCTCGCCGCGGTCGCGGTCGAGGTACCGGAGCTCTGCCCGCGCTTCACCGCCCGCGCCTTCACCGACGTCAGCGTCGGCCTCTCGCCGCTGTGGCTGCAGGCGCGGCTGATCGCCGCCGGGCAGCGACCGATCAACAACGTCGTCGACATCACCAACTACGTGATGCTGCTGACCGCGCAGCCGCTGCACGCCTTCGACCTCGACAAGGTCCCGGGTGGGGCACTGACCGTGCGCGCCGCCCGCGAGGGCGAGAAGATGACCACCCTCGACGGGGTCGAGCGCAGCCTCGACGCCGAGACCGTGCTGGTCTGCGACGAGAACGGACCGACCGGCATCGCCGGGATCATGGGCGGCCAGGTCTCCGAGGTCTCGCAGGCGACGACCCGGGTCCTGCTCGAGGTTGCCAACTGGAACGGCACCAACATCCTCCGCACCTCGCGGCTGCTGGGGCTGCGCTCGGAGGCCTCCTCGCGCTTCGAGAAGCAGCTGCACCCGGAGCTCTGCATGCGGGCGCAGCGGTTCGCCTCGCGGCTGCTGGTCGAGCTCTGTGGCGCCAGGCTGGTGCCGGGGACGATCGACGTCGGCGCCGAGCCGCCGGCGCCGCCGCGGATCCGGCTGCGGGCGACGCGGGTCGAGGGCCTGCTGGGGATGTCGATCCCGCAGGCCGACCAGATCGCCTACCTGGAGCGGCTCGGCTTCGGGGTCGATGCCGCCGGCGAGGACCTCGAGGTCGAGGTGCCGGCCGAGCGCCACTACGACGTCACCCGCGAGGTCGACCTGATCGAGGAGGTGGGCCGGGTCCACGGCTTTGACGAGCACCTGCCGACGACGCTGCCGGCGGTCGCGGAGCGGGTCGGCGGGCTCAGCCGCGAGCAGCGGCTGCGGCGCCGGGCCGAGGACTCCCTGCGCGATCTCGGCTTTGACCAGGTCGTCGGCTGGAGCTTCACCGACCCCGGCGCGAGCGGGCGACTGCGGATTCCCGAGGGCGACCCGCGGGCGCAGCCGGTGCTGCTCGCCAACCCGCTCTCCGAGGACCAGTCGGCGATGCGGACGGCGCTGCTGGGCTCGCTGCTCGACGTCGCCTCCCGTAACCTCGCCCGCGACGCCGACTCGGTCGCCCTCTTCGAGTCCGGGCAGGTCTACCTGCGGCTGGAGGCGGTCGGCGACGGCCCCCTGGCCGGCGTCTTCCCGGGCGAGCAGCCGGCGCCCTTTGCCGAGCCGCACCGGCTCGCCGCTCTGGCAGCGGGGCCGACCGCCAAGTCCTGGCGCGGCGGCGGCGAGGTCGTCGACTTCTTCGCCCTCAAGGGCTCGCTGGAGGCGCTCGCCGGCCAGCTCGGCGTCGAGCTGGCCTTCGCGGCCGCACCCGAGCCGTTCCTGCACCCGGGGCGGGCGGCCGCGGTGGAGATCCTCGAAGCCCCGGTCGGCTGGATCGGCGAGATTCACCCGCTGGTCTGCCGCGAGTGGGGGATCGAGGGGGCGGTCGGCTTCGAAATCGCCACCGCGGCGCTGGTCGGCGCCGCCAGCATCGGCGAGGAGATCTACGAGGACGTCACCGCCTTCCCGGCCGTCCACCAGGACCTCGCCGTGGTCGTCCCGGCCGCGGTCACCGCGGTCGCGGTCCGCGATGCCGTCCTCGAGGGTGGCGGCGAGCTGCTGCGCGCGGCCACGGTCTTCGACCGCTACGCGGGCGACCAGGTCGGTGCGGGGCGAGTGAGCCTGGCGCTGCGGCTCGAGTTCCGCGCCGCCGACCGCACCCTTACCGACGATGAGGTCGCCGCCCTGCGCGGCGAGATCGAGGCGAAGCTGGAGCAGATCGGGGGCAGCCTGCGTGAATGAGTCGCCGCAACAACCGCTGGTCGGCGAGCCCGCGGCACGGGTCCTTGTCGCCGGTGCCTCCGGCTTCACCGGCGCCCTGGCGGCGCAGATCGTCTGGCGCCACCCGCGGCTGCGGCTGGTCGCCGTCACCTCGCGCAGCGATGCCGGCACCAGGCTCGACCGCCTCTACCCGCGCTACCGGGTGCCGCTGGCGCTGACCGAGCTCGACCTCGAGGATCTCGACGGCATCGACGCGGCGATCATCGCCTATCCGCACGGGGCTGCGGCGCCGACCGTGGCGGCGCTGCGCGAGGCGGGCGTGCTGGTCGTCGACCTCTCCGCCGACTTCCGCCTGCGCGACATGGAGACCTACGAGCGCTGGTACGGCGAGCACGGGGCGCCGGAGCTGTTCGGCACCGGCGTCTACGGCCTCAGCGAGCTATATCGCGAGCAGCTGCGCGGCGCCGAGCTGGTGGCGACGCCCGGCTGCTACCCGACCGCCAGCGTGCTGGCGCTGGCACCGCTGGCCGAGAAGGGCCTCGTCGCCGACGTCGTCGTCAACGCGATGCAGGGCACCTCCGGCTACGGGCGCAGCAGCGACGACGACGTCCACTTCACGGCGATGACCGAGAACGCCTTCCCCTATAAGACCGAGGGCCACCGCCACCGGCCCGAGATCGAACAGGAGCTGGCGGCGCTGGGAAGCGCGGCACCGGTCACCTTCGTCCCGCACCTGCTGCCGCTCGACCAGGGCGAGCTGGCGAGCTGCTTCGCGCGCACCACCGCGCCGATCGCCAAGGAGGAGGTGCAGGCGCTCTACCGCGAGCGCTACGCCGGCGAGCCCTTCGTCAAGGTCCTCGACGGCCCGCCCAACCTGCGGGCGGTGCGCGACAGCAACGAGTGCCACGTCTACGTGACCGTCGAGGAGCACGGCCGCGTGCTCGCCTTCGCGGCGATCGACAACATCTGGAAGGGCGCCTCGGGCCAGGGCGTGCAGAACCTCAACCTGATGCTGGGGCTGGACGAGACGGAGGGGCTGCTGTGAGCGCCCAGCCCGCGGACGCCCAGCAAAGCAGGGCGGGCGACCGTTTCTTCAGGTCGCGCTGGGTCGAGGCCCCGGCGGGGGTCGAGGAGCTCGACCCGACCCGGCTCGCGCCCGGCTTCCGCGCCGGCGGCGCCCACTGCGGCCTCAAGGGCGGCGGCAAGACCGACGTCGGCCTGATCGTCTGCGACGAGGAGTCGGTCAACTCGGCGCTGCTGCTGACCCGCAACGCCTCCGCCGCGGCGCCGATCCGGGTCTGCCGCGAGCTGACCGCGCGCGACCGCGTCCGCGCCGCCGTCGTCAACAGCGGCAACGCCAATGCAGAGACCGGCGCTCAGGGGTACGCCGACGCGCTGGGGATGTGCGAGCGGGCGGCGAGGGCGCTGGGCCTGGATACGGCGAGCGTCGCGGTGGCCGAGACCGGCACGATCGGGGTGCCGCTGCCGATCGAGGCGGTGCTTCCCGGCATCGACGAGGCCGCCGCTGGCCTCTCCGCGGACGGCGGCGGGACCTTCTCGGACGCGATCACGACCACCGACCGCTGGCCGAAGCGCTGCACCCTGCGGGTCGGCGGCGTCACCCTCTCCGCCCAGGCCAAGGGCGCCGGGATGATCGAGCCGAAGATGGCGACGATGCTCTGCTTCGTGCAGACCGATGCCGTCGTCGCTGACGCTGACGCGGCCCTGCGCGCCGCCACCGACGCCAGCTTCAACCGGATCACCGTCGACGGGCAGATGAGCACCAACGACTGCGTCCTGCTGCAGGCCACGGGGACCAGTGGCAAGCCGCTGCCCGCCGGTTTGCTGGAGGCGGTGCTGACGCAGCTGGCGATCGAGATCGTCCGCGACGGCGAGGGAGCGGCCCGGGTCGCCCGGGTCGAGGTCGGCGAGGCAGCCTCGGCCGCAGAGGCCGAGCGGGTCGCCCGCGCGATCGCCAACTCGCCCCTGGTCAAGACGGCGCTGTTCGGCCGCGACCCGAATTGGGGCCGGATCGCCCAGGCCGCTGGCGCGGCGCTGGTCGGCGAGGACCTGGAGGAGATCGGCGCCGACTCGATCGATGCCGCCGAGCTGGGTGCCGCGACGGCGGAGGCCGAGATCGGGTTGCGGCTCGGCCGCGGCGAGCACCGCGCCCACGTCTGGTTCTCCGATCTCGGCTACGAGTACATCAGGATCAACGCGGAGTACACGACGTGACGAAGCCACCGGAGGAAGCCATGAACCAACTGTCCGACTCGAACGTCGCGGTCCTGCTCGAGGCGCTGCCCTACATCCGCGAGTTCCATGGCCGCACGGTGGTGATCAAGTACGGCGGCGCGGCGATGCTCGAGCAGGACCTGCGCGAGGCGTTCGCCACCGACGTCGTCCTGCTCAAGTACGTCGGTCTCAACCCGGTCGTCGTCCACGGCGGCGGCCCGGAGATCAGCCGCTACATGGAGCGGCTCGGGCTCGAGGTCCGCTTCCACGAGGGCCTGCGCGTCTCCGACGCGGAGACGGTCGAGGTGGCGAAGATGGTCCTGGTCGGCAAGCTCAACTCGGAAATAGTCCAGCGCCTCAACCGCCACGGCCAGCCGGCGGTCGGGCTGGCTGGCGAGGACGGCACCCTGTTCGAGGTCGCGCCGGTCGCCAACGCCGAGCAGGTCGGCTTCGTCGGCTCGATCGAGCGGGTCGACGTCGACGTCCTCAACCACATCGCCGCCGACTACATCCCGGTGATCGCCTCCTCGGCCTCCGATCGCGAGGGCCAGTCCTACAACGTCAACGCCGACGAGGCGGCCGGCAAGGTCGCCGCCGCGCTGGGCGCCCACAAGGCGATCTTCCTCACCGACGTCGAGGGCTGGCTCGGCGACCCGGCGGACCAGTCCTCGCTCGTCTCCCGTACCTCAGTGAGGGAGGTCGAGGACGCATTGGAGGGAATCGCGGGGGGGATGCGGCCGAAGCTGCAGGCCTGCGTCGACGCGATCAGCGGTGGCGCCCAGTCGGCCCACATCATCGACGGCCGTAGGCCACACAGCCTGCTGCTGGAGCTGTTCACCGACGCCGGCATCGGCACGATGGTGACCCCGTGAGCCTGGCCGAGGTACAGGCGCTGGATGAGCGCTACCTGATGCGGACCTACCGGCGCGGGGCGGTCGACTTCGTCCGCGGCGAGGGCCCGCTGCTCTGGGACGCCGAGGGCAACGAGTACCTCGACTTCCTGACCGGGATCTCGGTCTGCTCGCTGGGCCACTGCCATCCGGCCGTGGTCGCGGCGGTGCGGGAGCAGGCCGGGCAGCTGATGCACGTCTCCAACCTCTTCTACACGGAGCCGATGGCACGCCTCGCCGAGCGCCTCGCCGAGTCGAGCATCGGCGGCCGGGTCTTCTTCGCCAACTCCGGCACCGAGGCCAACGAGTGCGCGATCAAGGTCGCCCGCAAGCACGCCCACGGCCGCGGCGTCGCCGAGCCGGAGATCGTCAGCTTCGAGGGCGACTTCCACGGCCGCAGCTACGGCGCGCTGGCGGCGACCCCGGCGATGGCCGCGAACGAGGCGCTGGGGCCGATGCTGCCCGGCTTCCGTGCCGTGCCGCGCAACGATGTCGCCGCCCTGCGTGAGGCCGTCGGCGAGCGCACCGCGGCGGTCCTGATCGAGCCGATTCAGGGCGAGGCCGGGGTGCACCCGATCAGCGACGCGGCCCTGCTTGCCGCCCGCCAGGCCTGCGACGAGGTCGGCGCCCTGCTGATCCTCGACGAGATCCAGACCGGGGTGGGCCGGACCGGCTCGCTCTGGGCCTACCAGCAGACCCCGGTCCGGCCGGACGTGATCACTAGCGCCAAGGCACTCGGTGGCGGCGTCCCGATCGGGGCCTGCATCGCCGGCCCGGCCGCGGCCGACGCGCTCGAGCCCGGCGACCATGGCTCCACCTTCGCCGGCGGCCCCGTCGCCACCGCGGCGGCGCTGGCGGTGCTGGAGATCGTCGACGACCCGGCCCTGCTGCGGCGGGTGCGGGAGCTGGGCGAGGAGCTGCGCGCCGGGTTGGCCGCCCTCGACGGGGTGGTCGAGACCCGCGGGCGCGGCCTGATGGTCGGCGTCGGGCTGGCGCCGGGGATCGACGCGCAGGCGCTGGGAGCCGATCTCCTGCGCCGCGGCCTCGTCGTCAACGTGCCGGCGCCGTCGACGCTGCGGCTGCTGCCACCGCTGCTGGTCGAGTCCTCTCACCTCGAGCGCGCGGTTGGACTGATCGGCGAATCGCTTCTAGGCTTGTCGGCCCGATGAGACGCAAGGACCGCTCCAGCCCGACCCCGTCGCCCGCCGACGGCACCGCCGAGCGCCTCGCCGCGATCGTCGAGGCCGCCGAGCGCGCCGCGGTGACCGTGATCGACGACGCCGAAGAGCAGGCGCGGCAACGGCTCGAGGAGGCGCAGGCGGAGGCCGACCGTATCGTCGCCGAGCGCCTCAACGCGATCGCCGACCTGACCGACTCCCTGATCGTCGAGGCGGAGGAGATCCGTGTCCGCTCGGAGCGGCTGGCCTCAGCGCTGGAAGAAGCCAAGCGCCGTCTCGACGGCGAGGCGGGTCGGGAGGCGCCGCAGCCGCGCTCGCGGCCCTCGCACCTGACCGCGGTCGACACCGTCGTCGAGCCCGTCGCGGCGCCGGCGCCGAGCCTGGGCGAACGCGCCACTCCGGCCGGGGCGCGCTTGCTGGCGACCCAGATGGCCGTCTCTGGCAACAGCCGCGAGGAGATCGAAACGAGACTGCGCAACGGCTTCGAGATCGAGGACACCGGGGCGATCCTCGACGCGATCCTCGGGCCGGAGGACTAGAGGCCGGTGCACGAGGACCCGACCCGCCTGATGGGCCCCGAAGGCGAGGGGCCCCACGGTGAGCGACCGCACGGCAACATGCGTCTCCTCGTCGCCTGCCTGATCGCCGTGATCGTCGGGCTCGTAGTGGCGGTGGTTGTGATCGCCGGCAACGACGAATCCGGCGGCTCGACCGCCTCCAGCTCGGAATCGGCGACGACGTCGCCGAGCACGACCGAAACCACCGAGAGCACGACGACCACGACGACGGAGCCGACGACGACCGAATCGACGACGACGGAAACGACGGAACCGACCACCACCACGGCTCCGACGACGCCGACCACCACCGCGCCCGAAGAAGAAAACGGCAGCGGCGGCATCCCAGCCCCCTGAGGCTGTCTTAGCCTCATCCTGCGAGACTTGCGCCTCCCATGAGCTCCGAGTCACCGATCGCGACCCGCACCGCCAGCTACGAGGCCGATCCGGCCGCGGTCGAGCGCGTCCTCCTGCTCTACTCGGGCGGGCTCGACACCAGCGTGATGCTGAAGTGGATCCAGGACTCCTACGAGGCCGAGGTCGTCTGCCTCACGGTCAATCTCGGCCAGCCCGGCGAGGACTACGGGGTGATCGAGGAGAAGGCGCTGCGACTCGGTGCCGTCGAGTGCCACGTGGTCGACGCCCGCGAGCGATTCGCGGCCGAGTTCCTGGCGCCGGCGATCAAGGCTAACGCCGTCTACGGCAGCGGCTATCCGCTCTTCACCGCCCTCGGCCGGCCGCTGATCGCCCAGCTGGCGGTGGAACAGGCGCGCGAATCGGGCTGCGACACCGTCGCCCACGGCTGCACCGGCAAGGGCAACGACCAGGTGCGGATCGAGGCCACGGTCGCGACCCTGGCGCCGGAGCTGCGCACGATCGCCCCGGTGCGGACCTGGGAGATGGGGCGCGACGAGGAGATCGCCTACGCCCGCGAGCACGGGATCCCGGTCAAGGGCGGCACCGAGGTGACCCCCTACTCGATCGACGACAACCTCTGGGGCCGCTCCTCGGAGGGCCGCTGGATCGAGGACCTCTCGCGGGCGCCTGAGGACGACGTCTTCCAGCTCGTCGCCCGCCCCGAGGACGCCCCCGACGAGGCCGAGACGGTGACGATCGGCTTCGAGGCCGGCCTGCCGGTCTCGCTGAACGGCGAGCGCCTCGGCCTGGTCGAGCTGCTCGAACGGGTGGCGGCGATCGGCTGCCGCCACGGGGTAGGGATCGTCGACCACATCGAGGACCGCATCGTCGGGCTCAAGGTGCGCGACATCTACGAGGTGCCGGCGGCCGCGATCGTCCTCACCGCCCACGAGGAGCTGGAGCGGCTGGTCGGGACGATCCACCAGAACCAGTTCAAGCCGGCGCTCGACCAGAAGTGGGGCTACCTCGTCTACGCAGGATTGTGGTGGGAGCCGCTGCGGGCGGACCTCGACGCCTACATGGACGCGGTCAACGCCCAGGTGACGGGCGAGATCGGCCTGCGCCTCTACAAGGGCAGCGTCCGCGTCGTCACCCGTTCTTCGCCCAACGCCGTCTACGACGCCGACCTGGCGGGCTTCGCCGAGTCGGGCGGCCTCTTCTCGCAGACCGCCTCGCCCGGGTTCATCGAGCTCTGGTCGCTGCAGTCGCGGATGGCGCACCGGATCCGCGAGCGCGGGGAGGAGGGAGAGGGGTGATGTACGACAAGCTCGGCAAGGCCGCCGTTCGCTTCGCCTTCGGCTATCTGCGCCGCCGCTACCGGCGCGAGCTGCGGATCGGGATCGGCGTCACGGCTGTCGTCGTCGGCATCGGCGCCTACCTGGCGAGCCGCAACGTTCCCGAGGGCTGACATTCCGTGGTTCTTTATTCACCCATCTCGTGAAAAAGGAACCACGGGCCTGGGATTGGGTTGACGCGCAACATTCCTTGCCGGTTATCGGCAACTCGTGAGGACTCGCTCACACCCTCGCTAGCCTCGGCCGCTCGTGGTGCCGGTCAGCGCCAGAAAGGACCTGCTTGCTCTCGGCGCCGCCGCGGCGCTGCTCTGCGCCCTGCTCGCGGCGGTCTTGGCGGTGGCTCCGCGGGCCGGCGCCACCGATGCCGATGCGCTGGAAGCGAAGCTTGCCAGCGCACGCGACGAAGCCGGCTCGATCGCCACCGGTCTGCGCGCCAGCCACGAACGGCTCGCGGTCGCCGAAGGCGAAGCCGCCGCCGCGGTGGCCAAGGAGGAGCGGCTCTCGGGGTTGCTGGCCGAAGGCCAGGAGCGCGCCGCCGAGCTCAACCGCAAGCTGACCGCCACCCGCGAGGAGCTGGCGGTCGAGAAGGCCCGCCTGCGCCGTTCGCGCCAGGCGCTTGCCACCCGCCTGGTGGCGATCTACGAGAGCGGCATCCCGAGTACCGCCGACTTCGTCTTCGGCTCCGGCGACTACGAGGAACTGGCCACCCGCGCCAACTACCTGCGGGCGATAGAGGAATCCGACGGCGCTCTGGCCGACCGCGTCGAGCAGGTCCGCGACGAGGTTCGCCGCGAGGCGAAGCTGGTCGCCGAGCTGGAGGCTCGCGCCGTCGCCTACAACGAGCGCCTCGCCGCCGCCCGCTCGGAAATCGCCGCCGTCCACGCAGCGGCCGAGGCCGCCGCCGCGCATCAGCACTCGATCGCCGCCGAACGCGAGGCCGCCCTGACGGGCCTCAAATCCAGCATCGCCAAGTGGATCGACGAGGTCCAGGAAGCCCGCGCCGCCGAAGCGCGGGCGGCCAGCGAAGCCGAAGCCGAAGAAGAAGTGGGCCGCTGGCTCGGCGGCCCCTACGCGATCCCCGCCTACATCGTGATGTGCGAGTCCGGCGGCGACTACGGCGCCGTCAACCCCTCCTCCGGCGCCGGCGGCGCCTACCAGATCCTCCCCTCTACCTGGGAGCTCTACGGCGGCCAAGGGGAGCCGCAGAACGCCCCCAAGGAAGAACAGGACCGGATCGCCGGCGAAATCTGGGCGGACTCGGGGGGTGGGGCGTGGGTTTGTGCCTGAGCCGGGGGTCCGGGGTAGGGGTTTCGCTTAACTTTTTTGTGGATCGTCGGGCGCAATCCTAAATTCGCAGCTACAAAAAAGTACAAGACGCTCCACCCCTACCCCGGACCCCCGGCTACCTCCGGAATCGCCGCGGCCGACCGAGGTACAGCCCTCTCTCCGCGAGCTGGGCCGAGCATCTTCCGCGGAGCGATGGTTTCGAAGCGAGGGTGATCCGTAGCGATCCGAAGGCTCGCTGACGCTTGGAGATTTGCGGGGTCGAGAAGGCCTAACGAGCTCGGCCGGAGGTGTCGGGTGGGGGTGGAGCATCTTGTACTTTTTTGTAGGCGAGAATCTCGGATGGCGCCCGACGACCCACAAAAAAGTTAAGCGAAACCCCCACCCGACACCTCCGGCCCTTCCCGCAACAGTTACCTCGGAAGTAGCGCGAAAGACGCACGAAACCCGCCGGTGCTATCCGCCTCAGTTGGCATGATCGCCAGCACCTCGTGAGCACCGCTTCAGCCGTCCATCTGCACGCCCACAGCGAGTATTCGCTGCTGGACGGCGCCTGCAAGATCGACGCGATGGCGGCGCGGGCGGCGGAGCTCGGGCAGCCGGCGCTAGGGCTGACCGACCACGGCGTCATGAACGGGGCGGTCGACCTCTACAAGGCCTGCAACAAGCACGGGATCAAGCCGATCGTCGGGCTCGAGGCCTACTTCGTCGAGGATCGCCGGGCGATCAAGGAGCAGACCCGGTACGAGCGCAACCACATCACCCTGCTGGCCGCAAGCGATCGCGGCTACGCCAACCTGGTCCAGCTCACCTCGGCCGGGTTCCTCGAGGGCTTCTCGCGCGGCAAGGCCAACGTCGACATGGAGCTGCTGGCGCGGCACTCTGAGGGAGTGATCGTCCTCACCGGCTGCCTGCAGTCGCGCTTCTGCCGGCGCCTGGTCGAAGAGCGGGACGATGATGCCCGCGCCCATCTCGACGACCTGATCCAGGCCTTCGGCGCCGACCAGGTCTATTTCGAGGTGCAGAAGAACGGGATCGAGGAGCAGGACAAGGCGAACGAGGGGATCGTCCGCTACGCCCGCGAGCTGAAGCGGCCGCTGGTCGGCACCGCCGACGTCCACTACCTGCGGCGCGAGGACTTCGAACACCACGCGGCGCTGCTCTGCGTACAGACCAAGTCGACCCTGGCGCTGCCGAAGATGAGCTTCGACACCAACGAGTTCTACATCAAGAGCTCGGAGGAAATGCACGAGTCCTTCGCCGAGTGGCCGGAGGCGGTGCCGACCTCGCTGGAGATCGCCGAGCGCTGCTCGCTGGAGATCGAGCTGGGCAGCCTGCTGCTGCCGCGCTACCCGACCGAGGACGGCTCCGAGCCGGAGGAGATGCTGCGCCGGATCGCCGGCGAGGGCCTGCGCGCCCGCTACGGCGAGCCGGCTCCGGCCGAGGCGGTCGAGCGGATGGAGTTCGAGCTCGGGGTGATCGAGGAGATGGGCTTTTCCTCCTACTTCCTGATCGTCTGGGACTTCGTCCGCTACGCCAAGGAGAACGGCGTCGCCGTCGGCCCCGGGCGCGGCTCCGCCGCCGGCTCGATCGTCTCCTACGCGCTCAGGATCACCGACCTCGACCCACTCTCGGAGGGGCTGATCTTCGAGCGCTTCCTCAACCCCGGCCGCAAATCGATGCCGGACATCGACATCGACTTCTCGGTGCGGGGGCGCGAGCGGATGATCCGCTACGTCGGCGAGAAATACGGCCGCGAGTCGGTCGCCCAGATCATCACCTTCGGCAAGATGGCGCCGCGCGCCGCGACCCGCGACGCCGCCCGCGTGCTCGGCTACGACTACGCCACCGGCGACCGCCTGGCGAAGCAGATCCCGGAGCCGATCATGGGTCGCAGCCCGTCCTTCGCGGAATGCCTGAAGCAGGGCCAGGAGCTGAAACGAACCTACGACGCCGAGCCGGACGCGAAGAAGGTCATCGACGTCGCCCAGGGGCTCGAGGGGATCATCCGCAACAACTCGATCCACGCCGCCGCGGTGGTGATCGCGGACCGGCCGCTGCAGGAGGTGGTGCCGCTGCAGCTGGCCGAGGACAAGACCGCTCCCGCCGCGGCCAACGGAGTTGGCAAAGGCGAGCGCCAGTACAAGATCGTGACCCAGTACTCGATGGGGCCGATCGAGGAGATCGGCCTGCTGAAGATGGACTTCCTCGGGCTCCGCAACCTCGACGTGATCGAGGATGCGATCGAGATCATCCAGCGCTCGCGCGGCGAGACGATCGATATGGAGGAGATCCCGATCGACGATGCCAAGACCTACGCGATGCTTGCCGGGGGCGACTCGACCGGGGTCTTCCAGTTCGAGTCGGAGGGGATGCGCGACGCGCTGCGCAAGGTCGGGCCGACCGAGTTCGCCGACCTGGTCGCGCTCGGCGCCCTCTACCGGCCCGGCGCGATGGCCTACATCCCCGCTTACGCGAAGGGCAAGAAGGATCCCTCGACGGTCCGCTACCCCGACCCGCGCCTGCGGGCGATCACCGAGGAGACCCACGGCTGCGTCATCTACCAGGAGCAGCTGATGGAGATCTCCCGCTCGATGGCCGGCTTCAGCGGTGCCGAGGCAGACGATCTGCGCAAGGCGATCGGCAAGAAGAAGCGCGAGTTGATGGCGACGATGAAAGACAAGTTCATGCAGGGGCTGGCGGAATCGAGCACCGCGCCCAACGTCGCCAAGGACCTCTGGAAGCTGAACGAAGCCGCCGCCGACTACTCCTTCAACAAGTCCCACGCCGCCTGCTACGGGCTGATCTCCTACCGCACCGCCTACCTCAAGGCCAACTACCCGGCCGAGTACATGGCGGCGGTGATCTCCTCGGTGATGAGCACCAAAGACAAGGTCCCCTTCTTCGTCAACCGCTGCGAGGAGATGGGGATCGAGGTGCTGCCGCCCGACGTCAATTCCTCCGACCACGGCTTCGTCGTCAACGAGAAGGCGATCCGCTTCGGCCTCGACGCGGTCAAGAACGTCGGCCACGCGGCGGTGGAGGCGATCCTGCGCGCCCGCGAGGACGGCGAGATCGCCTCGATCTGGGACTTCTGCGAGCGGGTGGACTGCCGCGCTGTCAACAAACGGGCGATCGAATGCCTGATCAAGTGCGGCGCCCTCGACTCGACCGAGGCGACCCGCAAAGGGATGCTGGAAGTGCTGCCGTCGGCGCAGTCGGCGGGCGCCAAGGCGCAGGAGGACGCGCAGCTTGGCCAGGGTTCGATCTTCGACTTCGGCGACGACTCCGCGGCCGGCGCGTCCGCGGCCTCCCAGGCGCACCACCGGCCGCCGATCCCCGCGGTCGAGTTCGACCGGGCCGAGCTGCTGGCGCTGGAGAAGGAGACGCTCGGCACCTACCTCTCCTCGCACCCGCTGGCTGAGGTGCGCGGCGCCCTGCGGGCGCGGGTCGACTGCAGCCTGGCTCAGCTCGGCGGCAAGCCCGACGGCGCCTGGGTCACGGTCGGTGGCATCGTCGTCGAGTGCAAGAAGATCCGCACCAAGAGCGGCAGCCAGATGATGTTCGCCACCCTTGACGACGTCGAAGGTCAGGTCGAGATGCTGGTCTTCAAGGCCGACGAGTCCGAGAACGCGCAGGTGATCGCCCCCGACGCGATCGTCCTCGTCCGCGGCCGCCTCGACCACAAGGACCGCGGCGAGACCAAGCTGGTGGTCCAGGAGGCGCAGCGCTTCGAACCCGACGGCGACGAGATCGCCCGCGGCAACAAGGTCGCGGCGGTGCCGTCGGGCCCCTTCGAGCTGACGATCGACGCGGCGCGCTGGAACGACGGACTCTTCGACGAGTTGAAGTCCGTTTTCGAGCATCACAAGGGCGAGGCCGCCGTGCACCTGCTGCTAGAGGCCGGCTCCCGCACCGTCCGCCTCAAAGCCGGTGATGGCTTCCGCGTGCGCCCCTCCAGCAGCCTTCGAGCCGAGATCGGTCACGTGCTCGGCTCTGAGGCCCTGGCCGCTTAGGCCTTACGGGGTCCGGCGTCTTTAAGCTCTGTCAATGACCGCTACGCGCACGCAGGTCGGCGAGTGCCGCCAGTGCCGCTCCTTCTGCGACAAGATGGTCGAGCCACGCGGCTGCATCGAGCTCGGCTGCCGCTATCTCTACAGCTACATCGACCGCCTCAACGGCCAGCAGTACGTCGGCTGCATGCAGGAAGTCTTCGCCGCCGAGGTGGAGCTTTCCGCCGTGCTCGAGCCCGGCGGCTTCGGCGGCGTCAAGATGACCGGCGAGCCGCTGCCGCACTGCCAGTTCTCGGTCGAGCAGGCCTACGAGGGCTCTGGCGAGTCCTACGAGTGCGTCAATCGCCGCTTCTTCGACTGCAGCGACAAGGGCGTCGAGGGGCTGCGCGCCTTCGACCTGCGCGACATCTGATCGGACACCGTTCCGTGTAATCGGCGACACGGTTTCATGTAGAATCAGGGGTCATGTCCGAGACGGCCGCAGTGGCGGAGATCGACCCGAACGAGGCCCCGGCGGTGGCGACTGGTGGCGGCGGCGACGCCGATTCCAGCGGTCCCAAGTTCACGCTCGAGCTCAACCAAGACCAGAAGGACATTCGCGAGTGGGTCCACGGCTTCGCCGAGGGTGTCGTCCGCCCGGCCGCCGAGGAGTGGGACGAGCGCGAGGAAACGCCCTGGCCGGTGATCCAGGAGGCCGCCAACATCGGCCTCTACAGCTTCGAAGCGCTGGGCCAGTTCTGGGCCGACGAGACCGGCCTGACCTTGCCGATCGCCAACGAGGAGCTGTTCTGGGGCGACGCCGGCATCGGCATGGCGATCATGGGAACTTCACTGGCCGTCGCCGCGATCTTCGGGCAAGGGACGCCGGAGCAGATGGGGGAGTGGATCCCCCGGTGCTTCGGCACGCCGGACGACGTCAAGCTCGGGGCGTTCTGCGCCTCCGAGCCGGACGCCGGTTCGGACGTCTCGGCGATCCGCACCACCGCCAAGTACGACGAGGCCAAGGACGAGTGGGTGATCAACGGCCAGAAGGCCTGGGCGACCAACGGCGGCATCGCCAACGTTCACGTCGTCATCGCCTCGGTCGACCGCGAGCTCGGCTCGCGCGGCCATGCCGCCTTCGTAATCCCACCCGGGACCAAGGGCTGCGAGCAGGGCGCCAAGGTCAAGAAGCACGGCCTCCGCGCCTCGCACACCGCCGACGTTCACCTCGACGACTGCCGCGTCCCCGGGGCCTGCCTGCTGGGCGGTAAGGAGAAGCTCGACGAACGCCTGGCCCGGGTCCGCGAAGGCAAGAAATCGAAGTCGCAGGCGGCGATGCAGACCTTCGAGGCGAGCCGGCCGACCGTCGGCGCCCAGGCCCTGGGCATCGCCCGGGCCGCCTACGAGTACGCGCTCGAGTACGCCAAAGAGCGCCGCCAGTTCGGCAAGGCGATCGTCGAGAACCAGTCGATCGCCTTCGACCTGGCGAACATGAAGCTGGAGATCGACGCGGCCCGCCTGCTGGTCTGGCGCGCCGCCTGGATGGGCCGCAGCGGCCAGAAATTCGAGAACGCCGAGGGCTCGATGTCGAAGCTGAAGGCCGGCGAGGTCGCGGTCTGGGCGACCGAGCGGGCGATCCAGATCCTCGGCGGCAACGGCTACACCCGCGAGTACCCGGTCGAGCGGATGCACCGCGACTCGAAGATCTACACGATCTTCGAGGGCACCTCCGAGATCCAGCGCCTGGTCATCTCCCGCGCGATCTCCGGCGTCCACGTCAAATAGAGAATTTACGGCGGGAGAGCAAGGGCCGGCTAGTCCGGTCCTTGTCGCCTGCTTGAAACCGGTTGCTGTCGTCTTTTGTAGCGCTATGCGACACAAAAGACGACAGCACTCAGGTGTTGCGGCGTTTGAGGCCTTCGCGGCGGAGTTTCTTCGCCAGGGTGACTTCTTTCTTGTCGGAGCCTTTCTTCGCGGGGCCGGGGGTCTCGAGGGTGGCGGGAAGGCCCTCGAAGCGGGGCTCGGAGAGGAAGGCGGCGAGGCCGCGTTTGCCCATCTCGCCCTTGCCGATGTTGGCGTGGCGGTCGCGGCAGGAGCCGAGGGGGGCGGCGGCGTCGTTGACGTGAACGGCGCCGAGGCGGTCGATGCCGACCTTGGCGTCGGCTTCGTCGAGGACCTTGGCGAGGTGGGCCTCGTCGGTGATGTCGTAGCCCTGGACGAACATGTGGCAGGAGTCGAGGCAGAGGCCGAGGCGCTTGTCGCCGCCGGCGCCGTCGATGAGGTCGGCGATCTGGTCGAAGTCGCGGGCCAGCAGCCCTTTGTGGCCGGCGGTCTGCTCGAGCAGGAGTCGGCAGGAGTCGGTGTCCTCGAGGGCGCCGGCGATCGTTTTGGCGGCGCGCTTGATCGAGGGCGCCAGCGGCTCGTCTTTCTGGGAGCCGGGATGGAGGACAACCCCCGCCGCGCCGATCGCGTCGCCGATGCGCAGGGCATGGGTAAGCGAGTCCCGCGACTTCTTACGAAGCTCTTTATCGCGACTGGCGCAGTTGATCAGGTAGACGGCGTGGATGATCACCGCTTCCACGCCGGAGGCCTTCATCGCCTCGCGGAAGGCGGCGAAGTCATCCTCGCCGTATTTGGTCGGCCGCCACATGCGCGGGCTCTGGTTGAAGATCTGGATAGATTCGCAACCGCGCTCCTCGCCGCGCTCGACCGCGTTGACGAGTCCACCGGCGGTGGATACATGCGCTCCTACGAACATGTCAAGCGATAACTCCCGTCTGAGATTTGCCCCCTCGCCGACCGGTGCGCTGCACATCGGCGGAGCGAGGACGGCACTCTACAACTGGCTCGCCGCCCGCCACGACGGCGGTGCCCTGGTACTGCGGATCGAGGACACCGACCGCGAGCGCTCGACGGCGGAGAACGTCGAGCAGATCATCGACGCGCTGCGCTGGCTGGAGCTGGACTGGGACGAGGGCCCGATCTCCCAGGCCGAGCGGGCCGAGAGCCACGCGGCGGCGCTGGCGCGGCTGCTGGAGTCGGGCGCCGCCTACCGCGACGCCGCCACCGCCAAGGACGTCGAGGCCTGGAAGGCAGAGCACGGCGCCGGTCGCGGCTACCGCGGCACGCCGACGGAGGCGCCCGGGGCGGCGATCCGGCTGCGGGTGCCGGAGGCGGGGGAGACCGTGGTCAAGGACCTGATCCGCGGCCCGGTCGCCTTTCCCAACGCCAGCTACGACGACTTCGTGATCGCCCGCGGCGACGGCTCCGTCCTCTACAACTTCGCGGTCGCCGTCGACGACGCCGAGATGGAGATCGGGACGGTGGTGCGCGGCGACGACCATCTCTCGAACACGCCGAAGCAGCTGCTCGTCCTCGCCGCGCTCGGCCACGAGCCGCCGCGCTACGCGCACCTGCCGCTGCTGCACGGGCCCGACGGCAAGAAGCTCTCCAAGCGCCACGGCGCCGCCTCGGTCCAGGAGTTGCGCGAGGCCGGCTACCTGCCGGCGGCCGTCCGCAACTACCTGGCCCTGCTCGGCTGGGGCACCGACGACGACACGACCCTGATGTCGACGGAGGAGCTGGTGCGCCGCTTCCGGGTGGTGGACGTGGGCCGGTCGGCGGCGATCTTCGACGAGAGGAAGCTGCGCTGGCTGAACGGGCGCTTCATGCGCGAGCTGCCGCTGGAGGAGTACACGGCGGCCGTCGCTCGCCATCTCGGGCGTGAGCCCGACGAGCGGCTGCGCGCCGCCTGCGCGATCGCGCAGGAGAAAGCGCAGACGCTGGACGAGATCTGGCCGCTGATCCGCTTCCTCTTCGAGCCGCCGGTTGACGACCCCAAGGCCTGGGCGAAGGTGATGAAGGAGGACTCCGGGGCGATGCTGACGGCCGCGGCCGAGGCTCTCAGGACGGTCGGGCCCTTCGAGCCCGAGGCGATCGAGGCCGCTCTGGCGCCGCTGCTGGAGCGCTTCGACGTCAAGCCGGGCAAGCTCTACCAGCCGATCCGCGTCGCGATCACCGGCAGCTCCGTCTCCCCGGGCATCTTCGAGTCCCTGGCCGCGCTCGGGCGCGAGGCGGCAGTGGAGAGGCTGGAGGCGGCGGTGCGGCGACTGGCGGCCGCACGGCTGGACGGATGACGTAGGGCCACGCGCGGTTTTATAGGTACGTTCGGCTAAACCAAACGTCTTCCGCTGCCGATGTGGAGGCCAATGGGCGCCACCACCACCCAGGCCAACGGCAAGGTCGCCGCGCACGACGCTCCCAACGGGGCGAACGGCTCGCGTGCCGCGACCGCTCCCGGCAGCCGCCTCGCCGAAGCCTTCGAGGCCGTAGAGCGCTTCCCGGTGCTGATCGAGTCGCGCGAGCGGGTGATCGCGGCGGCGACCGCCGAACCCGCGCGCATCGGCGACCTGGTGGAAGCGGTCGAGGCCGACGTCGCCCTGGCGATCTCGGTGCTGCGCTTCGCCAACCGCAACGGCGTCGCCTCCGGTGGGGTCGGCGGCATCCCCGAGGCCGTCGAGGTGCTGAAGCCCTCGGGCGTGCTGGCGATCGCCGGGACCGCGCCCAGCTTTGATTTCTTCGAGTCCAACGGCGGCTGGGAGCTGAAGCCGGAGCGCTTCCGCGTCCACGCCCTAGCCGCCCAGCGCGCCGCCAACGAGATCGGTCGCGTGGTCGGCTGGGTCGAACGCGACGAGCTGGCGGTGGCGGCGCTGCTCCACGACGTCGGCCGCCTGGTGATCTCCCGTCTCCATCCCGGCTACAAGGTCTACTTCGACGCGGGCGTCCGCACCCCCGAGCAACGGCTGCGCGACGAACGCGAGCAGCTCGGCATCGACCATACCCTGGTCGGCGGAGTGCTCGCCCGGCGCTGGAACCTGCCCCAGCGCATCGCCGTCTCGATCGAGCGCCATCACGCCGAGGACGCCGACGGCCTGGCGGCGATGGTCGCCACCGCCGACATGGTCGCCCACTATTCCCAGGGCGAGGCGGTCTCGCCGGAACGCCTGCGGGCCAGCGCCGAGCGCTGCGGCCTCGGGCCGGACGTGCTCCGCGACCTCCTCTACGAGCTGCCGCTGACGGGACAGGACTCGAGCCGTGTCAACGAGCCCTGCCCGCTCTCGGCGCGCGAGCTCGACGTCCTCCGCCACCTCTCCGAGGGCATGGTCTACAAGCAGATCGCCGGCGAGATGCAGCTTTCGGTCTCGACCATCCGCACCCACCTCCACAACGTCTACGGCAAGATCGGCGCCGTCGACCGCGCCCAGGCAGTTCTCACCGCCCGCGACTGCGGCTGGATCTAAGGGCCGCGGCTAGTCGATCAGGCACTCGCGCAGCGCGATCGCGACCGCATGGGTGCGGTTCTTGGCGCCGAGGCGGGCCATGGCGTTCTTCATGTGGGTCTTGACCGTCTCTTCGCTGAGGTCGAGCTCGCGCGCGGCGACGGTCGTCGACTCGCCGTTGGCGAGCAGCTGCAGGATCTGGCGATGGCGCCGGGTCAGTTTGCCGCGGCTGCCTTTCGGCGGCACCGCCGGGTCGACGAAGCTCTCCTGGGCGGCGGCGGCATCGACCGCTTTGCGCAGGGCGGCCGGGTCGGTGGTTCGCGCCACGTAAGCGCTGGCCCCGGCCTGCATCGCGGCGCTGGCGATGTGGCGCTCGGGCCGCTCGCCGTAGGCGACGATCCCGAGCACGGGGGCGGAGCGTCGCAGCTCCCGGATCGTCTCCTGGCCGCTGATCGAGGCGACCAGCCCGTTCTGGCGCCAGCGCATGTCGACGATCGCGACCTCGAAGTCGCCGATGTCGCGAACCAGGTCGAGGCCCTCCTCGCGGCTGGCCGACTCGTGAACCTCGAAGTCGCTTCCGAGCACTTGACGTACGCCGATCCGGACGAGCGGGTGATCGTCGATCACAAGACAGTGGGGACGCTCGCTCAGGACTGCTTCCGATCACTCGTTTACGGTTGGGACGAGGTCTGTTCCCCGTCACCCATCGCTCCGATCCTAAACCAGCTCGGACGGCCTTATAGAAAGGGTTTCTTGATCTCAATCACCTCCAAGTCCCGCTACGCCGTTGTCGCCCTGGCCGAGCTTGCCCGCTCCGGCGATCGCCCGGTGCCGATCAAGGAGCTGGCCGAGCGCCGCGACATCCCCGAGCAGTTCCTCGAGCAGCTCTTCTCGACCCTGCGCCGGGCCGGCCTGTTGACCAGCCACCGCGGCATGCGCGGTGGCTACACCCTCTCGCGCCCGCCGGAAGAGATCACCGTGCTCGAGGTCGTGCAGGCGCTCGACGGCAAGATCGGCCAAGAGGCCGACGAGGCCGGCGGCATCTGGGCCGAGGGCGTGACCGCCCTGCGCAAGGTCTTCGGCCAGACGACGATCGGGGAAGTGGCGCGGCGCGAGGCCGAAGAGGCCGGCTCCGGCATGTACTTCATCTAGACGCTCCCGGGGAAGTGGGTGTGGAATCGCACCAGACCCTGACAGGGAATGGTGACACCCTGCTGCCCAGACCCTGACAGGGAATGGTGACACCCTGGGGAGAGAACCGCACCATCATTGCGTTTGAGAATTATCCGTACTAATCGATCCCCTATTTGAAGCCCGCAGTCACATCTGTGTGAACCGCTCTACGCCGTCTCAATAAAATGGGAGCACCGAGCAATACCTTTGGTGCCAAATTAAAAATCTGGTATCAATGGGCGGCCGCACCAGGGAAATGTGCGGCTCCGGTATCTAGATTTTTTGCGTTCCATGTTTGTCAGGATTTCGAGGTTGGGGAAAGGGCGCCGAATTGTCACTACGTAATGACGAGCTGGGTTGGGGCGATAGCGCTCGACCTGTGCGCTCGACGGCAGTCTTTTACCCTGCACGCGGTCACAGCCCGGCTCTGACGAAGAGGTAGGGCAGATGATCACTGTCGGGAGGCCCTCCGAGGGGAAGGCGTCCTACCGGTGAAACAGGAGGCATCAAGTGGGGGAGGAGTCATCGATCTGACAGCCGTCTTGGGGGAATCCGCGACTCCGCGAAGTGAGGTCCACCGTTCCCTGGCGAGGCTCGAGTCGTTGTGCGACTCCGGCTCGCTCGAACCGATTCGCTCGGCGGTGGTCTCGACGCGGCTCGGCGACGGCGCTCAGCCTGGCGACGGAGTGGTCGCCGGCTTCGGACGTGTGGACGGGCGCAGGGTCGCGTGCTATGCGCAGGACGCCAGCTTCATGGGCGGTTCGCTCGGCAGCGCGCAGGCGGAGACGATCGACCGTGTGCTCACCACCGCCGGTCACGCCCGCGTGCCGGTCGTCAGCTTCATCGAGTCCGGCGGCGCTCGCCTGCAGGAGGGGACGGCGGCGCTCTACGGCTACGGGCGGATCTTTCGCCACAACGTGCTGCTCTCCAGCCTCGTTCCCCAGATCTCGATCATCGGCGGTCTGGCCGCGGGAGGCGGCTGTTACTCACCGGCTCTGACCGACTTCGTGGTGATGACCGAAGATGCGAAGATGTTCCTCACCGGTCCCCAGGTGGTGGGTGAGGTGACCGGGGAAGACGTCACCACCGAGGAGCTCGGCGGCCACAAGGTCCATGAGCGCAACGGTGTCTGTCACCTGGTCGCGTCGAGCGATCGCGCGGCTGTCGCTCTCGCCCAGAGGCTGCTCGGCTATCTGCCCCAGCGCACAGGGGGCCACCTGCCCCAGGCGGTGGCGTCCGGACCCGCGATCGACGATCCGGGCACCGAGGTTCCACGTTCTCCGCGCTGCGTGTACGACATGCGCGCGGCCAGCGCTGGGATCGTCGATGCCGGCTCCCTGCTGGAGATCTCGCCGCGATGGGGCCGCAGCATCCTCACTGCCTTCGCGCGGATCGAAGGGCGGCCGGTCGGGGTGATCGCCAATCAGCCGCGCTACCTGGGTGGCGTTCTCGACGTCGAGGCTTCGCAGAAGGGTGCCCGCTTCGTCGAGGTGTGCGACACCTTTGGAGTGCCGCTCGTCGTGCTCGTCGATACGCCGGGATTCATGCCCGGTCGCAGCCAGGAGGGAGCTGGCGTGATCCGCTTCGGCTCGAGGCTGCTGCAGGCGTTCGCAGCGGCTCGCGTGCCCCGTCTGACGGTGATCCTGCGCAAGGCCTACGGCGGCGCCTTCATCGCCATGAACTCGAAAGGGCTCGGCGCCGACTTCGTCTTTGCCTGGCCGGATGCCGAGATCGGTGTGATGGGCGCTCATGGCGCGACTGGGATCATCCACCGCCGCGAGCTGGCAGCTGCTCCGAACCCGATCGCGGCGCGAGCCGAGCTTGCCTCCGCCTACGCGCAGGAGCACCTGGGCGCCCAGGTTGCCGCGGCGGGTGGCTTCGTCGACCAGGTGATCGAGCCGCGCGAGACGCGCGCCCGCCTCGCCGGGGCGCTCGAGGTACTGGAGGGTTGCGACAGTTGACATCCCGGGTCGAGCGCTGATGCCGGCAGGCCTGTACGCAATCGGCGACCTGCACGTCAACCACGCCGAGAACCGGCGGATCGTCGAGCAGCTGCGGCCGCAGTCCGCGGCCGACTGGCTGATCGTCTGTGGCGACGTCGCCGATTCGATCGCCGACGTCGAGTCGGCGCTGCGCACCCTGCGCGAGCGTTTCGAGAAGGTGATCTGGGTGCCCGGCAACCACGAGCTGCTCTGCGACGCCGACGACCCGATGCAGCCGCGCGGCGAGGGGCGGTACCTCGACTTGGTCATGCTCTGCCGGCGGCTCGACGTGATCACCCCGGAGGATCCGTATCCGGTCTGGGACGGCGAGGGAGGGCCTGTCCTGGTCGCCCCCCTGTTCCTGCTCTACGACTACAGCTTCGGGCGCAACGTCGGCTCGACTCCGGAGCAGGCGCTCAAGCGCGCCTACGACGCGGGGGTGGTCTGCGTCGACGAGTTCCTGCTTCATCCCGATCCCTATCCGAGTCGTGAGGCGTGGTGCACCGCTCGCGTGGAAGAGACCGAGAGGCGCCTGCAAGCGTGCGATCCAGACCTGCCGACGGTCCTGGTCAACCACTTCCCGCTGGTCGTCGAGCCGACCAGGGCCCTGCGCCATCCCGAGTTCGCGCAGTGGTGCGGGACGGTCAGGACGGCCGACTGGCACCGTCGTTTTCGGGCGGCCGCGGTCGTCTACGGACACCTGCACATCCCCCGCACCACCTGGCATGACGGGGTCCCCTTCGAGGAGGTCTCGCTGGGTTATCCGCGCGAGTGGCGATCGCGCCAGGGCTGGCGGTTCGCGCCGCGCCGGATCCACGGTGAGGTGGCCCGTGTTTGAGCCGATCCTTCCCCCTGACGTCGAGACCGTGGCGGTCCGCGACGACATCGACGGGGCGTCGCTATTCCCGGAGGAGGAGTCTCTGGTCGAGCGTGCGGTCGAGAAGCGCCGCCGGGAGTTCGCCAGCGGTCGCGCCTGCGCCCGCGAGGCACTGGCCAGGCTGGGGCTGCCCGCCGCGCCGATCCTGACCGGCCCGCGGGGAGAGCCGCAATGGCCCGAGGGGGTCGTCGGCAGCATCACCCATTGCGACGGTTGCCGGGCATCCGCCGTGGCATCCGCCGGCGACCTCGCCGCGATCGGGATCGACGCCGAGCCGCACCTGCCGCTGCCGGACGGGGTTCTGGACCAGATCGCACTCCCGCACGAGCGCGAGCGCCTGGAAGGGCTCGTCCGCGAAGCGCCCGAGGTGCGCTGGGACCGCCTCCTCTTCAGCATCAAGGAGTCCATCTACAAGGCGTGGTTTCCCCTCGCCGGCCGCTGGCTCGGATTCGAGGACGCATCGGTCGAGATCGACCCACGAGAGCGGACTTTCTCGGCCCGCTTCCTGGTGATGGGTCCCGCCGTCGAAGGCTCCGAGCTGACCGGCATCCGCGGGCGGTGGCTCGTCGGCGACGGCCTGGTCCTCGCCGCGATCGCCCTGCCGAGAGCTGAAAGGGCTTAGGCCGCATGAGGAGCGAGCGATATCCCCGGGGAGACTGCGTTCATTTGCGAACTGCTCCATTTACGCCGGTAAGCGGTCGGCTGCGGGCGCTGCCGGCAGAGACCGACGGCGGCCGCGGGCTCGGAACGGGTGGGCTTCGTGGGTGAGGTCGTGTCCACTCGCTCGCCGGTCGCGATCGTCGGTATCTCCTGTCGCCTTCCGGGGGCCTCCGATCCCGACGCGTTCTGGAAGCTGCTGGCCGACGGGCGACACGCGATCGCCGAGGCTCCTCCCGAGCGCCTGGCGACCTCTCGGCAGCCCTCCGAGGGCGGGCCGGCGGGCGAGGAGGGAGCTCGCTTCGGCGCCTTCCTCGAGGGGATCGACCGCTTCGACTCGGATTTCTACGAGATCTCGCCTCGCGAGGCCGCTGCCATGGACCCGCAGCAGCGCCTCGCCCTGGAGCTCGCCTGGGAGGCCCTGGAGGACGCCGGCACCGTGCCCAGCTCGATTCGCGGCGAGGAGGTGGGGGTGTTTCTCGGCGCCATCGCCGGCGACTACTCGAACCTGACCTTTCGCGGTGGCGCGGCCGCGATCGGCCGCCACACGATGACCGGGCTGAATCGCAGCATCATCGCCAACCGGATCTCCTACACCCTCGGCCTCGCCGGTCCCAGCCTGACCGTCGATGCCGCCCAGTCCTCGTCGCTGGTCGCCGTGCACCTGGCCTGCGAGAGCCTGCGCAAGGGCGAGACGGACCTCGCCCTGGCCGGTGGCGTGCACCTCAACCTCGACCCCGGCGCCGCCCTCGCGGCCGCTCGCTTCGGCGGGCTCTCGCCGGACGGGCGCTGCTTCACCTTCGACGCCCGCGCCAACGGGTACGTCAGGGGCGAGGGCGGCGGCATCGTGGCCCTGAAACCGCTGGCGGCGGCGGAAGCGGCCGGCGACCGCGTCTACTGCCTGGTCAGCGGCGGTGCCGTCAACAACGACGGGCCCAGCGAGGGCCTGACCGTGCCCAACCAGGCGGCTCAAGAGAAGGCCATGCGGCAGGCCTATCGACGGGCGGGGCGGAAACGGTCCAGCGTCCAGTACGTCGAGCTTCACGGCACCGGCACCGCCGTTGGCGACCCGATCGAGGCGGCCGCGCTGGGCGCTGCACTTGGTGCGGCTCGGCCCGGCGACGATCCGCTATCAGTCGGCTCGGCGAAGACCAACGTGGGCCATCTAGAGGGCGCGGCTGGCATCGTCGGCGTGATCAAGGCGGCGCTCGCGATCGAGCACAGGGAGCTCCCTGCCAGCCTCAACTTCGAGCGACCAAACCCGGAGATCCCCCTCGACGCCCTGCGTCTCCGCGTGCAGGACGACCGCGGGCCCTGGCCGCACGAAGGCCGCCCGCTGGTGGCGGGCGTCAGCTCGTTTGGCATGGGGGGGACCAACTGCCATCTAGTTCTCGAGGAGCCCCCCGCCCCAAACGCCTCCCCCACAGCCGTGGCCACTCTGCCTGTCGAGCGCCTGCCGCTCCTCCTGCCCCTCTCGGCCAAAAGCGAGCCCGCTCTGCGCGAGGCGGCCGTCCGCCTCGCCGCCCACCTCGCCGAGACGCCCGGGCTCGACCCCACCGACCTTGCCTACTCCCTCGCCACGACCAGAACCCACTTCGCCCACCGCGCCGTCGCCCTGGGGGACGATCGCTCCGAGCTCTTGGCGGCCCTGCATGCCCTGGCCGCTGGCAAGGAGGCCCCCAACCTGACTCGCGGCCTTGCCCAAACCGAGCAGGACCCGGTCTTCCTATTCCCTGGTCAGGGTGCCCAGTCGACCCAGATGGCCCTCGGCCTGTTGGACTCCTCGCCCGCCTTTGCCGGGAGCATCGCCGCTTGCGAGGAGGCCTTGGCACCCCACGTGCAGTGGTCTCTGCAGGAGGTCCTGCGCGACCCCCAGGGCAGCTGGCTCGATCGCCTGGACATCGTCCAGCCGGCTCTTTTCGCGGTGATGGTCTCCCTGGCCAAGCTCTGGCGTAGGTGTGGGGTGGAGCCCGCTGCGGTGGTGGGCCACTCCCAGGGGGAGATCGCCGCTGCCCACATCGCCGGCGGCCTTTCCCTTGATGACGCTGCCCGGGTCGTCGCCGAGCGCGCCAAGGCGATTGCAACGATCGCCGGCCAGGGGGGGATGCTCTCTGTCTCCCTCACTCCCCAAGAGCTCTCCTCGCGCCTGGAGAGCTTTGGCGATCGCCTCTCCTTGGCGGCGATCAACGGGCCCGCCTCGCTGGTCATCTCCGGCGAACCCAAGGCCCTCACGGAACTGCAGGGCCAATGTGAGCAAGAGGAGATCTGGGCTCAGCGCATTGCTGTGGACTACGCCGCCCACTCCGCCCAGATCGATGCCCTGGAGCCAGGGCTGAAAGCCGCCTTTGCGCCGATCTCCCCGCAAAGCGCGGAGGTTCCGTTGCACTCCACGCTGAGCGGCGAGCCGATCGACACCGCCAGCCAAGACGGCGCCTACTGGTTTGCCAACCTGCGCCACACCGTGCGCTTGGAGGCGGTCCTGCGCTCCCTGCTCGAGGGCGGCCAGCGCCACTTCTTAGAGATCGGCCCCCACCCGGTCTTGGGCTTTGGATTGAACGAGACGATCGAGGACACCTTGGCCGACCCCGAGCAGGCCAGTGTGCTCGTAACCTTGCGACGCGAGGAGGGTGGCCGCGAGCGCTTTGCCCTCTCCCTGGCCGAGGCCCACGTCGCCGGGGTGAGGGTCGAGTGGGAGGCCTACTTTGAGGGCTGCGGCCCGGCCCGGGTCGGGTTACCGACCTATCCGTTTCAGCGGCAGCGGTATTGGATTTCGGGCGATGGCGGCACCCGCGGGGAGGGGGTCAGGGCGCCAGAGAAAGCTGAGGACTGGGAAGAGGCCGGCCGGGAGGACTCGGATACCGAGGTGCCAAACCGGAGTGCCACCGGCCTCGCCGCCGAGCTGGCCGCTGTGGCTGAGGAGGAGCGCGAGACCTTCGTGCTCGAGTTGGTCCGGGTCGAGGTCGCAGCTGTGCTCGGCCATGACTCCGGAGCCGCGGTGGCGCCCGACCGCGCCTTCAAAGACCTTGGCTTCGACTCAATTGCCGCCATCGAGCTGCGCGATCGCCTGCACAGAACCACCGGCCTGCGCCTGTCCTCGACGGTCGTCTTCAATCAGCCGACCTCGTCGCGGTTGGCCGCCGTACTGCTTCGGCGTGCCAGCGGCCTTGACGAGCGGGACGACGGCGGCGCGACTGTCGCGAACATCGGCAGCGAGGAGCCGATTGCGATCGTCGGCATGTCCTGTAGGTACCCAGGTGGGGCCCACTCCCCACTGGCGTTGTGGGAGCTGGTTGCCGAGAATCGCGACGTAATCGGCGGCTTCCCGGTCGACCGTGGTTGGGACCTCCAGCGCCTCTACGACCCGGACCCCAAGACCTCCGGAGCCAGCTACGCCCGCGACGGCGGTTTCCTCACCGCGGCCGGGAGCTTCGATGCCGAGTTCTTCGGCATCGCTCCCCGCGAGGCTCTGGCGATGGACCCCCAGCAGCGTCTCCTGCTGGAAGCCAGCTGGCAGGCGCTGGAGGACGCGGGGATCGACCCCTCCTCGCTGCGCGGCACCCAAACCGGCGTCTTCGCCGGGGTCAGCGGCCAGGACTACACCGCCGGCCTGCGGGCGTCGGAGGGAGAGCTCGAGGGTTACCGGTTGACCGGCAGCTCGACCAGCGTCGCCTCCGGCCGCATCGCCTATACCCTCGGCCTCGAGGGTCCGGCGATGTCGATCGACACCGCCTGTTCCTCCTCGCTGGTGGCGATGCATCTGGCGGCACAGGCACTGCGTACTGGGGAGTGCTCGCTGGCCGTCGCTGGGGGGGCGACCGTCCTTTCCAGCCCGGGTATCTTCGTCGAGTTCTCCCGCCAGCGGGGGCTGGCTCCGGACGGGCGCTCGAAGTCCTTCTCAGAGGCGGCGGACGGTGTCGGCTGGTCAGAGGGGGTCGGTGTGCTCGCCCTCGAGCGTCTCTCCGACGCCGAACGCAACGGCCATCCGGTCCTGGCGGTCCTGAAGGGAAGCGCCGTCAATCAGGACGGAGCGTCAAACGGCCTCACCGCCCCCAACGGCCCCTCCCAGGAGCGGGTGATCCGCCAGGCCCTGGCCAACGCCCGCCTGCAGGCATCCGACGTCGACGCCGTCGAGGCCCACGGCACCGGCACCACCCTCGGGGACCCGATCGAGGCCGGCGCCCTGCTCGCCACCTACGGCCAAGACAGGGAAGAGCCGCTGAAGCTGGGCTCGATCAAGTCCAACATCGGCCACACCCAGGCCGCCGCCGGGGTCGCCGGCGTGATCAAGATGGTCGAAGCGATGCGCCACGGGGTCCTGCCGCGCACCCTGCACGTCGATGCCCCCTCAAGCAAAGTCGACTGGGAGGCGGGCGAGGTCGAGCTGCTGACCGAGCCCCGCGAGTGGCAGCCCAACGACAAGCCCCGCCGCGCCGGCGTCAGCTCCTTCGGCATCAGTGGCACCAACGCGCACGTGATCTTGGAGGAAGCGCCTGCGCCCGCGGTGAGCGAGGACGCAGAGGCAAGCGAGGGCGGGGAGGGACCCGAGGCAACCGAAGCCCCAACGCCCCTGCCCAACACCCTCGCCCTGCCGCTCTCGGCCAAGTCCGAGCCCGCCCTGCGCGAGGCCGCCGCCAACCTCGCATCCCACCTCACCGACAACCCCGAGCTCGACCCCAGGGACGTCGCCTTCTCCCTCGCCACCACCCGCGCCCTCTTCGAGCAGCGCGCGGTGGTGAGCGGCGAGAGCCGCGAGCAGCTGCTCGAGCGCCTCGGGGCACTGGCCCGCAACGAGCAGTCCCCGGGCATCACCGAGGGCAAGGCCCAAACCGGCAAGCTCGCCTACCTCTTCACCGGCCAGGGCGCCCAGCGCCCTGGCATGGGAGCCGAGCTCTATGAGTCCTCGCCGCTCTTCGCCCAAGCCCTCGAGCAGGCCTGCGAGGCCCTCGACCCCCACCTCGCTCGCCCCCTCAAAGAGCTCCTCTTCGCCCAAGAGGGATCAAAGGAGGCAGAGCTCCTAAACCGCACCGAGTTCACCCAACCCGCCCTCTTTGCGATCGAGGTAGCCCTCTTCAGGCTGCTGGAGCCCCTGGGCCCAAAGCCCGACTACCTCTGCGGCCACTCGATCGGCGAGCTCAGCGCCGCCCACCTCGCCGGCGTCCTCTCCCTCGAAGACGCGGCGAAGCTGATCTGCGCCCGCGGCGCCCTGATGGGCGCCCTGCCCGAGGGCGGGGCGATGGTCGCGATCGAGGCCTCAGAGGAGGAAGTGAGCGAGACGATCGAGGGCAAGGAGGCAGAGCTCTCGATCGCGGCGGTAAACGGCCCCGCCTCGATCGTCATCTCCGGCGTCGAGCAGGCAGCCCTGGAGATCCAATCCCACTTCGAGGAGCAAGGCAACAGAACCAAACGCCTCACCGTCTCCCACGCCTTCCACTCGCCCCTGATCGAGCCGATGCTCGGGGAGTTCAAGGAAGTGGCCGAGAGCCTCGAGTACTTCGAGCCCCAGATCCCGATCCTCTCCAACCTCACCGGCGAGGTCCTCTCTACCGAGCAAGCCCAAGACCCCGCTTACTGGGTCGCCCAGGTGCGCGGGGCGGTGCGCTTCGCCGACTCGGTCGCCACCCTGCAATCCCAAGGGGTGAGCACCTACCTGGAGCTCGGCCCCGACCCGGTGCTGACGGCGATGGCGACCTCCTGCCTCGAGGAGGGCTCCGAGGCGACCCTGACCCCAACCCTGCGCTCCGGGCGCGGGGAGGCCGAGGCGATCGGGGGCGCTCTTTCCTCCGCCCACGTCGCTGGCGTAAAGCTCGAGTGGGCAAAGCTCTACCCAGGCGCAAAGCGAGTCGCCCTTCCCACCTATCCCTTCCAGCGCGAGCGCTTCTGGCTCTCGGCCAGCTCGGGCCCCACCGACGCCAGCTCGATCGGCCAGAGGGAGATCGATCACCCCCTGCTCTCCGCCGCCCTGGAGGACCCCGCCACCGAGCGCCTCACCCTGACCGGCCGCCTCTCCCTCTCCACCCACCCCTGGCTGGCCGATCACGCCGTCCTCGACACGGTGATCTTGCCCGGCACCGCCTTCGTCGAGCTGGCCCTCAGCGCCGGCGCTGAGGTGGGAGCCGAGAGGATCGAGGAGCTGACCCTGCAGGCGCCTTTGATCTTGAGCGAGTCCGCTTCTGTCTCCCTGCAGGTAGCGGTTGGCGTCCCCGACGAGGAGGGCCGCCGCGAGATCTCGATCCACTCCCGCTCGGAGGCCCAGGCAGAAGACGGGGCGGGGGAGTGGATCCTGCACGCCACCGGTGCCCTCAGCTCCGAGGCCCCCCAGGCCCCCGAGCCCTTCGGGAGCTGGCCGCCCGAGGGAGCAGAGCCGATCGACACCTCCGACCTATACGAGCGCCTGGGCGAGATCGGCTTCCAGTACGGCCCGGCCTTCCAGGGGGTCAGCGCCGCCTGGCGAGACGGCGAGGAGATCTACGCCGAGGTTTCCCTGGCCGAGGCCCAGCGCTCTGAAGCCGGGGGCTTCGCGCTGCACCCGGCGCTCCTCGACTCGGCCTTCCACGCCGGCCTCGGCGTCGCCCTCGCCCAGGCCGAGGCAGGCGAGGAGGCAAAGCCCACCCTGCCCTTCGACTGGCACGGGGTCAGGGCCCTTGGCCCCGGCGCCGCCTCGCTGCGGGTAAGGGTCTCGATCGCGCAGGGACGCCTGAGCCTGAACGCCACCGACTCCACCGGCGTCGCGGTCTTTGAGATCGCCTCCCTCTTCGGCCGCCCGGTCGAGCAGGCCCAGCTTGCCGCCAGGGGCGCCGGGCGCCTTTACCGCCTCGGCTGGGAGGCGCTGGAGCTCGAGGAGCAAGAGACGCCCGACTCTCTGGCGATCCTCGGCACCGAGGAGATCGCCGGCCTTGACGTTCAGCGCTACCCCGACCTCGAGTCTCTGCTGGAAGCCCTCCCCGAGGAGGAGCCCCCCCAGGCCATCCTCCTCGACACCCGCCCCTGGACGACAGAGGGCGAGGACCCCGTCCTCGCCTCCCACACCGCAACCGCCAGGGGCCTGGAGGCAATCCAGGCCCTGCTCGCCGCAGAGCGCCTGGTCGAGACCCGCCTCGCCTTCCTCACCGAAGGCGCCCTCTCCCCAGGCGAGGAGGAGTCCCCCGACCTCCCCGCCGCCACCCTGGCCGGCCTCTTGCGCTCGGCGGCCTCCGAGCACCCCGGGCGCTTTGCCTTGATCGATGCCGACGCCAGCGAAGCCTCGGCTCAGGCGCTACCTGCCGCCTTGGTTGCCAGCACCGAAGAGCCCCAGCTCGCCCTGCGCGAGGGCAGGGCGCTGGTGGGGAGGCTTACCGAGGCCAAGGGCGATCAGGGGGAATCCGAAGACGAGCAGGCCGATGGGGCAGAGCCCGCCGAGGGGCAACCCCAACCCCTCGACCCCGACCGCACCGTCCTCATCACCGGCGCCACCGGCGGCCTCGGCGCCCTCTTCGCCCGCCACCTCGCCGAGCGCCACGGCGCCCGCCACCTGCTCCTGGTCAGCCGCTCGGGCCCGGAGGCAAAGGGCGCAAGCGAGCTGCAAGAGGAACTCGAGGAGCTCGGCGCCGAGGTCAGGATCGCCGCCTGCGACGTCGCCGATCGCTCCCAGCTGCAAGAGCTCTTGGCCTCGATCCCCACCGAGCACCCCCTCGGCGCTGTGATCCACGCCGCCGGGGTCTTCGACAACGCCCTGATCACTGACCTCCAGCCCGAGTCCCTCGACAAGGTGATGGCCCCCAAGGCCGACGCCGCCCACCACCTGCACGAGCTGAGCGCCGATCTCGACCTCTCCCACTTCCTCCTCTTCTCCTCGGCGGCCGGACTGCTCGGCGGTCCCGGCCAGGGCAACTACGCCGCCGCCAACTCCTTCCTCGACGCCCTGGCGGCAAAGCGCCGGGCCCAGGGCCTGGCGGCGACCTCCTTGGCCTGGGGCCTTTGGGCGCAGGAGAGCAACCTGGTGGGGGAGTTGAACGATGCCGAGCGCGAGCGGTTCCTACATCAGACGAGGACGCTGCTCGGCTTCAAGCCGATTTCCCCCGAGGAGGGCCTCGAGCTCTTTGAGAGCGGTCTCGCCTTCCCCGAGGCACTGCTCGCCCCGGTGGCCTTCGACCGTCCCGCCCTGCGCGCCCAGGCCAAGGCCGGCACCCTGCCGGCGCCGATGCGGGCCCTGGTGCGGGTGCCCAGGGGAGCAGAGCGCGCAGGGGAGTCCCTCTCGACCCGCCTCGCCACCGTCCCCGTCGAGGAGCGCGAGGCTTTCGTCTTGGACTTCGTCCGCGGCCACGTCGCCGCGGTCTTGGGCCATGACTCCGCTGCGGCGATCGATCCCGAGCGCGCCTTCAAGGACCTCGGCTTCGACTCCCTGGCGGCGGTGGAGCTGCGCAACCGGCTCCACAAAGCCACCGGTTTGCCGCTTCCGTCGACGGTCGTCTTCAACCACCCGACATCGTCGGGGCTTGCCGAGTTCCTGCTGCGGCAGGCAGGTGAACTTGCCGAGCGAGATCGGACTCCGACCGCTGCGGTCGTGGGCCTCGAGGAGCCGATCGCGATCGTCGGCATGGCCTGTCGTTATCCGGGTGGAGCCGGTTCACCGCAGGAGCTATGGAGGCTGGCCGCCGAGAGCCGTGACGCCATCGCAGATTTCCCCGCCGACCGCGGCTGGGACCTCGAGCGCCTCTATGGCTTCGATGGGGAGACCTCTGGGACGAGCAGTACCCGGGAGGGGGGCTTTGTCCACGATCCCGGGGATTTCGATGCAGAATTCTTTGGACTTGCTCCCCGCGAGGCGCTGGCGATGGATCCCCAGCAGCGCCTCCTGCTGGAAGCCAGCTGGCAGGCGCTGGAGGACGCGGGGGTAGACCCCTCCTCGCTGCGCGGCACCCAAACCGGCGTTTTCGCCGGCATCAGCGGTCAGGACTACGCCGCCGGCCTGCGGGCGTCGGAGGGAGAGCTCGAGGGTTACCGGTTGACCGGCAGCTCGACCAGCGTCGCCTCCGGCCGCATCGCCTATACCCTCGGCCTCGAGGGTCCGGCGATGTCGATCGACACCGCCTGCTCCTCTTCGCTCGTCGCCATGCATCTCGCCGCGCAGGCGCTGCGCAGCGGCGAGTGCTCGCTGGCGCTGGCGGGCGGGGTGACCGTCCTTGCCACCCCATATGTCTTCGTCGAGTTCTCCCGTCAAGGTGGGTTGTCTTCGGACGGGCGCTGCAAGTCCTTCTCAGAGGCGGCTGACGGCACCGGCTGGTCAGAGGGAGTGGGAGTGCTCGCCCTCGAGCGCCTGTCGGACGCCGAGCGCAACGGCCACCCGGTCCTCGCGGTCCTGAAGGGAAGCGCCGTCAACCAAGACGGCGCGTCGAACGGCCTCACCGCCCCCAACGGCCCCTCCCAGGAGCGGGTGATCCGCCAGGCCCTCGCCAACGCCCGCCTGGAGCCCGCAGACGTCGACGCCGTCGAGGCCCACGGCACCGGCACCACGCTTGGGGACCCGATCGAGGCCGGCGCCCTGCTCGCCACCTACGGCCAAGACAGGGAAGAGCCGCTGAAGCTGGGCTCGATCAAGTCCAACATCGGCCACACCCAGGCCGCCGCCGGGGTCGCCGGCGTGATCAAGATGGTCGAAGCGATGCGCCACGGGGTCTTGCCGCAGACCCTGCACGTGGACAGCCCCTCCTCCAAAGTCGACTGGGAGGCCGGCGAGGTCGAGCTCCTCACCGAGCCCCGCGAGTGGCAGCCCAACGGCAAGCCCCGCCGCGCCGGGGTCTCCTCCTTTGGCATCAGCGGCACCAACGCCCACGTGATCTTGGAGGAGGCGCCCGCGCCTGCGGCGGTTCAGGACACAGATAGTGCTGTGCCCGTCGAGGGTGGAGCAGGAGCAGAGGGTGGGGAGGGACCCGAAGGAGCCGACTCCCCCGAGGCCCCTGCCGCGCCACCCCTGCCCAACACCCTCGCCCTACCCCTCTCGGCCAAGTCCGAGCCGGCCCTGCGCGAGGCCGCCGCCAACCTCGCATCCCACCTCACCGACAACCCCGAGCTCGACCCCAGGGACGTCGCCTTCTCCCTCGCCACCACCCGCGCCCTCTTCGAGCAGCGCGCGGTGGTGAGCGGCGAGAGCCGCGAGCAGCTGCTCGAGCGCCTCGGGGCACTGGCCCGCAACGAGCAGTCCCCCGGCATCACCGAGGGCAAAGCCCAAACCGGCAAGCTCGCCTACCTCTTCACCGGCCAGGGCGCCCAGCGCCCTGGCATGGGCTCTGAGCTCTATGAGTCCTCGCCGCTCTTCGCCCAAGCCCTCGACGAGGCCTGCGAGGCCCTCGACCCCCATCTCGATCGTCCCCTCAAAGAGCTCCTCTTCTCCACCGAGGGATCAAAGGAGGCAGAGCTCCTAAACCGCACCGAGTTCACCCAACCGGCCCTTTTCGCGATCGAGGTGGCCCTCTACCGCCTGCTGGAGGTAGTCGGCCCAAAGCCCGACTACCTCTGCGGCCACTCGATCGGCGAGCTCGCCGCCGCCCACCTCGCCGGCGTCCTCTCCCTCGAAGACGCCGCGAAGCTGATCTGCGCCCGCGGTGCCCTGATGGGCGCCCTGCCCGGGGGCGGGGCGATGGTCGCGATCGAGGCCTCAGAGGCAGAGGTGGCCAAGGCGATCGCGGGCAAAGAGGCAGAGCTCTCGATCGCGGCGGTCAACGGCCCCGCCTCGATCGTCATCTCCGGCGTCGAGCAGGCGGCCCTCGAGGTCCAATCCCACTTCGAAGCCCAAGGCAACAGAACCAAACGCCTGGTCGTCTCCCACGCCTTCCACTCGCCCCTGATCGAGCCGATGCTTCGGGAGTTCAAGCAAGTGGCCGAGGGCCTCGACTACCACCAGCCCCAGATCCCGATCCTCTCCAACCTCACGGGCGAGGCCCTCTCCCCCGAGCAGGCCCAAGACCCCGACTACTGGGTCGCCCAGGTGCGCGGGGCGGTGCGCTTTGCCGACTCGGTCGCGACCCTGCAATCCCAAGGCACCACCACCTACCTGGAGCTCGGCCCCGACCCGGTGCTGACGGCGATGGCGACCTCCTGCCTGCCCGCGGGCTCCGAGGCGACCCTGGCCCCGACCCTGCGCTCCGGGCGCGGGGAGGCCGAGGCGATCGGGGGCGCCCTTGCCTCCGCCCACGTCAACGGCGCCACTCCCGACTGGGCAGGGCTCTACCCCGGCTCCCAGCGGGTCTCACTGCCCACCTATCCCTTCCAGCGCGAGCGCTTCTGGCTCTCGGCCAGCTCGGGCCCCACCGACGCCGCCTCGATCGGTCAGAGGGAGATCGACCACCCCCTGCTCTCCGCCGCGATCGAGGACCCCGGCTCAGAGCGCCTCACCCTGACCGGCCGCCTCTCCCTCTCCACCCACCCCTGGCTGGCCGACCACGCCGTGCTCGACACGGTGATCTTGCCGGGCACCGCCTTCGTCGAGCTGGCGCTCAGCGCCGGCGCGCAGGTGGGAGCCGAGACGATCGAGGAGCTGACTCTGCAGGCGCCTTTGATCTTGAGCGAGCAGGGAGCCGTCTCCCTGCAGGTGGCGGTTGGCGTCCCCGACGAGGAGGGCCGCCGCGAGATCTCGATCCACTCCCGCGCCGATGGCGCAGAAGACGGGGCGGGGGAGTGGACCCTGCACGCCACCGGCAGCCTCAGCGCCGCGGCCCCCCAGGCCCCCGAGCCCTTCGGGGCCTGGCCACCGCAGGGAGCAGATCCGATCGAGGTCTCCGACCTCTATGAGCGCCTGAGCGAGATCGGCTTCCAATACGGCCCGGCCTTCCAGGGAGTGAGTGCCGCTTGGCAAGAGGGTGAGGAGATCTACGCCGAGGTCAGTCTTGCCGAGGCCCAGCGCTCTGAAGCCGGTGGCTTCTCGATCCATCCTGCGCTCCTCGACTCGGCCCTGCACGGAGCCCTGCTCGGCGCCCTCGACGCCGACTCAGAGGGCGGCTCGGGCCTGCCCTTCTCCTGGAACGGGGTCTCGGTCGCGATCACGGGTGCCTCCTCCCTGCGGGTACGTCTGCGCGCCACCGAGGAGCAGCTCTCCCTGCAGCTCGCCGACCAAGACAACCTGCCCCTGGCCCAGGTCGGCGCCCTGCGCACCCGCCCGATCGCCGCCGCCCAGCTGCAGGGCGCCCTCGCCACCAGGCGCGATCTCTTCGAGCTCAGCTGGGTCGAGGCGCCATTGCCAGAGGAGGCCGAGGGCTCGCCCGCCGAGCTGGCGATCCTCGGCGAGACCGAGATCAGCGGCCTTGACGTTCAGCCCCACCCCGACCTCGAGTCCCTGCTGGAAGCCCTCTCCGACGAGGAGCCCCCCCAGACCATCCTCCTCGACACCCGCCCCTGGACGAGCGAGGGCGAGGACCCCGTCCTCGCCTCCCACACCGCAACCGCCAGGGGCCTGGAGGCAATCCAGGCCCTGCTCGCCGCAGAGCCCCTCGCCGAGACCCGCCTCGCCTTCCTCACCGAAGGCGCCCTCTCCCCAGGCGAGGAGGAGTCCCCCAACCTCCCCGCCGCCACCCTGGCCGGCCTTTTGCGCTCGGCGGCCTCCGAGCACCCCGGGCGCTTCGCCCTCGTTGACCTCGATGACAGCGAGGCCTCGGCCCAGGCACTGCCTGCCGCCTTGCTCGCAGTCGCCGAAGAGCCCCAGCTCGCCCTGCGTGAGGGCAGGGCATTGGTCGCCCGTCTCACCGAGGCCAAGGGCGACCCGAGGGGATCCGAAGACGAGCAGGCCGATGGGGCAGAGCCCGCCGAGGGGCAACCCCAACCCCTCGACCCCGACCGCACCGTCCTCATCACCGGCGCCACCGGTGGCCTCGGCGCCCTCTTCGCCCGCCACCTCGCCGAGCGCCACGGCGCCCGCCACCTGCTCTTGGTCAGCCGCTCGGGCCCCGAGGCAAAGGGCGCGACCGAGCTGCGGGCAGAACTCCAGGAGCTCGGCGCCGAGGTCAGGATCGCCGCCTGTGATGTCGCCGAGCGCGACCAGCTGCAAGAGCTCTTGGCCTCGATCCCCACCGCGCACCCCCTCGGCGCCGTGATCCACGCCGCCGGGGTCCTCGACGACGCCCTGATCGAGTCGATGGGCTCAGAGAGCCTGGACCGCGTCTTTGCCCCCAAGGCCGACGCCGCCCACCACCTGCACGAGCTGAGCAAGGACTCTGGTCTCTCGGCCTT
The DNA here is from genome assembly GCA_963717495.1 of uncultured Solirubrobacterales bacterium. Lineage (GTDB taxonomy): Bacteria > Actinomycetota > Thermoleophilia > Solirubrobacterales > 70-9 > VAYN01. Next base: position 724,407 of record OY970339.1, read on the forward strand.
CGTCCTCTTCTCCTCGATCGCCGGCCCGCTCGGCGGCGCCGGCCAGGCCAACTACGCCGCCGCCAACTCCTTCCTCGACGCCCTGGCCGCCAAGCGCCGGGCCCAGGGCCTGCCCGCCACCTCGATCGCCTGGGGCCTGTGGGAGCGCGAGAGCGCGATGACCGCCAAGCTCGGCAAGGCCGACCTGGCGCGGCTGCAGCGCTCGGGGATAACCCCGATCGCAGACGCGCAGGGCCTCGATCTCTTCGACGCCGCGATTAGCAGTGCCTCCCCCCAACCCCTGGCCCTGCCCCTAAGCCGCGCCGCCCTGCGCTCCCAGGCCACCGCCGGCACCTTGCCACCGATCTTCAGCGCCCTGGTCAAGGCCAGCGCCCGCCGCCAGGGCCCCCAAGGCCAGCTCGCCACCCAACTGGCCTCCCTGCCCGAGCCCGAGCGCCAAGAGGCGCTCCTTGAGGCGCTCCGCGCCGAGGTCGCCGCCGTCTTGGGCCATGACTCTGGCGCCGCGATCGATCCCGAGCGCGCCTTCAAGGACCTCGGCTTCGACTCCCTCGCCGCGGTCGAGCTGCGCAACCGCCTCGCCGCCCTCACCGGCGCCTCCCTGCAGGCCACCGCCGTCTTCGATTACCCCAGCGCGGCCAAGCTGGCCGCGCACCTGTTGGAGCGGATGGGCTCGGGCGCCGCGATCAAGAGCGCGCTCAGGGCCCAGGCCTCCGAGGAGCCGATCGCGATCGTCGGCATGGCCTGTCGCTACCCCGGCAAGGTCGGCTCTCCCGCCGAGCTTTGGCAGCTGGTCGCCGAAGGCAGGGACGCCATCTCCGGGTTCCCGGCAGACCGCGGCTGGGAGCTGGGGCGCCTCTATGACCCAGACCCCGAGGCCGGCGCCGAGCGCCTCACCAGCTATACCCGCGAGGGCGGCTTCCTCGCCGACTGCGCCGACTTCGACCCCGCCTTCTTTGGCATCTCCCCGCGCGAGGCGATGGTCATGGACCCCCAGCAGAGATTGCTCTTGGAAGCCTCCTGGCAGGCCCTGGAGGAGGCCGGCATCGACCCCCGCTCCCTCCAGGAGAGCCAGACCGGGGTCTTTGCCGGGGTGATGTACCAGGACTACGGGGAGGCACCGGGCATGTCCCAGAGCCTGGTCTCCGGGCGCGTCGCCTACTCCCTCGGCCTCGAGGGCCCGGCGGTCACCGTCGACACCGCCTGCTCCTCCTCGCTGGTGGCGATGCACTGGGCAACCCAGGCGCTTTCATCGGGCGAGTGCTCCCTGGCCCTGGCCGGCGGGGTCACCGTGCTCGCCACCCCCAGCGTCTTCGTCGAGTTCTCCCGCCAGCGCGGCCTTGCCCCCGACGGGCGCTCCAAGTCCTTCGCCGAGGCTGCCGACGGCGTCGGCTGGTCAGAGGGAGTGGGAGTGCTCGCCCTCGAGCGCCTGTCGGACGCCGAGCGCAACGGCCACCCGGTGCTGGCGATCCTCAAGGGCTCGGCCGTCAACCAAGACGGCGCCTCCAACGGCTTCAGCGCCCCCAACGGCCCCTCCCAGGAGCGGGTGATTCGCCAGGCCCTCGCCAACGCTCGCTTGGAGCCCGCAGACGTCGACGCCGTCGAGGCCCACGGCACCGGCACCACCCTCGGGGACCCGATCGAGGCCGGCGCCCTGCTCGCCACCTACGGCCAAGAGCGCGAGGAGCCCCTGCGCCTGGGCTCGATCAAGTCCAACATCGGCCACACCCAGGCCGCAGCCGGAGTCGCCGGCGTGATCAAGATGGTCGAAGCGATGCGCCACGGGGTCTTGCCAAGGACCCTGCACGTGGACAGCCCCTCCTCCAAAGTCGACTGGGAGGCGGGCGAGGTCGAGCTGCTGACCGAGCCCCGCGAGTGGCAGCCCAACGGCAAGCCCCGCCGCGCTGGCGTCAGCTCCTTTGGCATCAGCGGCACCAACGCGCACGTGATCTTGGAGGAAGCGCCCGCGCCCGCGGCGGTTCAGGGCACAGACGGCGCTGTGCCTGCCGAGGGTGGAGCAGGAGCCGAGAGCGGGAAGGGCCCCGAAGGAGCCGACTCCCCCGAGGCCCCCGCCGCGCCACCCCTGCCCAACACGCTCGCCCTGCCGCTCTCGGCCAAGTCCGAGCCCGCCCTGCGCCAGGCGGCTGCCAACCTCGCCACCCACCTCATCGCCAACCCCGACCTCGACCCCGCCGACGTCGGCTTCTCCCTCGCCACCACCCGTGCCCTCTTCGAGCAGCGCGCGGTGGTGAGCGGCGAGAGCCGCGAGCAGCTGCTCGAGCGCCTGGCCTCGCTCGCCCACGGCGAGCCGACACAAGGAGTAACCGAGGGCAAAGCCCAAACCGGCAAGCTCGCCTACCTCTTCACCGGCCAGGGCGCCCAGCGCCCTGGCATGGGCTCTGAGCTCTATGCGTCCTCACCGCTCTTCGCGGAAGCCCTCGAGGAGGCCTGCGAGGCCCTCGACCCCCACCTGGGTCGCCCCCTCAAAGAGCTCCTCTTCGCCCCCGAGGGATCAAAGGAGGCAGAGCTCCTAAACCGCACCGAGTTCACCCAGCCTGCCCTGTTTGGGATCGAGGTAGCCCTCTACCGCCTGCTGCAGGCAACGGGCCTTCGCCCCGACTACCTCTGCGGCCACTCGATCGGCGAGCTCGCCGCAGCCCACCTCGCCGGCGTCCTCTCCCTTAAGGACGCCGCGAAGCTGATCTGCGCCCGCGGCGCCCTGATGGGCGCCCTGCCCGAGGGCGGGGCGATGGTCGCGATCGAGGCCAGCGAGGCAGAGGTGGCCAAGGCGATCGAGGGCAAGGAGCAAGAGCTCTCGATCGCGGCGGTCAACGGCCCCGCCTCGATCGTGATCTCCGGCGAGGAGAAAGCCGCCCTGGAGGTCCAATCCCACTTCGAAGCCCAAGGCAACAGAACCAAACGCCTGGTCGTCTCCCACGCCTTCCACTCGCCCCTGATCGAGCCGATGCTGGCGGAGTTCAAGCAAGTGGCCGAGGGCCTCGAGTACTCCGAGCCCCAGATCCCGATCCTCTCCAACCTCACGGGCGAGGTTCTCTCCCCCGAGCAGGCCCAAGACCCCGCCTACTGGGTCGCCCAGGTGCGCGGGGCGGTGCGCTTCGCCGACTCGGTCGCGACCCTCGCCTCCCAAGGCACCACCACCTACCTGGAGCTGGGACCAGACCCGGTCCTCACTGCGATGGCCAGCTCCTGCCTCGAGGAGGGCTCTGAGGCGACCCTGGCTCCGACCCTGCGCTCCGGGCGTGGGGAGGCCGAGGCGATCGGGGGCGCTCTTTCCTCCGCCCACGTCGCTGGCGTCAAGCTCGAGTGGGCAAAGCTCTACCCCGGCGCAAAGCGGGTCGCCCTTCCCACCTATCCCTTCCAAAGAGAGCGCTTCTGGCTCTCGGCCAGCTCCAACGGAGTAGGAGACCTCGGTGCCGCGGGCCTGCGCGAGATCGACCACCCCCTGCTCTCCGCGGCCCTGGAGGACCCCGCCACCGAGCGCCTCACCCTGACCGGCCGCCTCTCCCTCTCCACCCACCCCTGGCTGGCCGATCACGCCGTCCTCGACACCGTGATCTTGCCCGGCACCGCCTTCGTCGAGCTGGCCCTCAGCGCCGGCGCGCAGGTGGGAGCCGAGACGATCGAGGAGCTGACCCTGCAGGCACCCTTGATCTTGAGCGAGTCCACCTCGGTCTCCCTGCAGGTAGCGATCGGCGTCCCCGACGAGGAGGGCCGCCGCGAGATCTCGATCCATTCCCGCTCGGAGGCCCAGGCAGAGGACGGGGCGGGGGAGTGGGCCCTGCACGCCACCGGTGCCCTCAGCGCCGCGGCACCGCCAGCCCCCGAGCCCCTCTCCTCCTGGCCGCCCCAGGGAGCAGACCTCATAGAGGTCTCCGACCTCTATGAGCGCCTGGGCGAGATCGGCTTCCAGTACGGCCCGGCCTTCCAGGGGGTCAGCGCTGCCTGGCAAGACGGCGAGGAGATCTATGCGGAGGTCAGTCTGGCCGAGGAGCAGCGTCCCGAAGCCGGGGGCTTTGCGATCCACCCGGCGCTCCTCGACTCAAGCTTCCACCCGACTTTGGACCCTGCTCGGGCGGGCAGCGAGGATCCCGGCGCTCCTGTCGTGCCCTTCCACTGGGCCGGCGTCTTCCTCCACGCCGCCGAGGCCTCGTCGTTGCGGATGCGTATCGCCCGCGACGGTGAGCGTCTCGTCCTTCTCGGCACCGATCCGGAGGGTGCGCCGGTGATTCAGATCGAGTCTCTGACCGGGCGTCGCCTCGATCGATCCCAGCTGCGAGCAGCGACCGGCCAGCGATCGCTCTATCGCCTGAACTGGGCCGAGCTCGACCTCGAGCCGGTCGCCGGCCCCCTTCCCGGCCTGGCGGTTCTGGCTGACGTGGCGGTCGACGGGCTGGGTCTGGGCGATGAGCGCTACCCCGGCCTTCCCGCCTTGCTGGAGGCGATCGAGGCCGGCGAGCCGGCGCCCGGGGCGATCCTCTTCGACGCTCGCACCCCGGCTGAGCCCCAAAGGCTCCCCGACGCCTCCCGCGCGACCACACAGGCGGCCCTCTCCCTGCTGCAGGAGTTCCTCGCCGCGGAGCCTCTCGCCGCGACCCGCCTGATCGTTCTCACCGAGCGGGCGATCGCCGCCGCGGAGGGAGAGGCTCCCGACCTGAGCACCGCTCCCCTCTGGGGCCTGCTTCGCTCCGCCCAGTCCGAGTACCCCGGTCGCTTCGCCGTGGTCGACTGCGACGGATCCGAGCAATCGACGCAGGTGCTGGCGAGCGCCCTCGGCGCCGTTGCCGAGGAGCCCCAGCTGGCCTTGCGGCAGGGAACGGCGCTCGTGCCGAGGCTCGCCAGTCGCCCCAGCGACTCCGGCGAGACGCTCGCCGTGGCCCTCGATCCCGACAAGACTGTGCTCATCACCGGCGGCCTCAGCGGCCTCGGCGCCCTCTTCGCCCGGCACCTCGCCGGCCGCCATGGCGCTCGGCATCTGCTCTTGGTCAGCCGCAGTGGACCCGAGGCCGAGGGCGCGGCGGAGCTCCAAGGCGAGCTCGAGGAGCTGGGGGCGGAGGTGACCCTCGCCGCCTGCGACGTCGCCGAGCGCGACCAGCTCGAGCGGCTGATCGCCGCGGTCCCCGCCCGGCACCCGCTCGGCGCCGTGATCCACTCGGCCGGCTTCCTTGACGACGGCGTGCTGGACGCGCTCGACGCCGAGCGTCTGCAGCGGGTGATGCGCCCCAAGGTCGACGCCGCCTGGCACCTGCACGAGCTGACCGAGGGGCTCGACCTCTCCGCCTTCGTCATGTTCTCCTCGGCAGCGGGGTTGCTCGGCGGCGCCGGCCAGGCCAACTACGCCGCCGCCAACTCATTCCTCGACGCGCTGGCTGCGCAGCGGCAGGCGAAGGGTCTGCCAGCCACTTCGCTGGCCTGGGGGCTTTGGGAGCAGAAAAGCACGCTCGGCGCCCAGCTGAATGACGAGGAGCTGGCGCAAGTGGCGCAGCAGATTCGCATTCGCCTGGGCTTTTCCCCGATCGGATCAGACCTTGGAGCGAACCTCTTCGATGCCGCGCTCGCCACGGGAGAGCCGTTGCTGGCCCCCGTGGCCTTCGATGCCGCCGCCCTGGCCGCCAAGGCTGCGGCGGGGACGTTGGCCGTGGTTCTGCGCGGTCTGGTGCGGTCCCCGGTTCGGCAGAGGGCCGCGGCGGGCGGCTCGCTCGCGACGAAGCTGGCCGGGGTGCCGGAGGCCGAGCGCGAGGCAGCCGTGTCGAACCTGGTCCGCGCCGAGGTCGCCGCGGTTCTGGGCCATGATTCGGCGGCGGCGGTCGATCCCGAACGCGCCTTCAAGGACCTCGGCTTCGACTCCCTGGCGGCGGTCGAGCTGCGCAACCGACTCGTCGCCGCGAGCGGAGTGCAGCTGCCGGCGACCGTGGTCTTCGACTACCCGTCTGTGGTTGCGCTGGGGCAGCACCTGCTGACCGCGGTCAGCGTGGGGGGTGCCGCCCGCGAGACGATCGTCAGGGCCCAGGCCTCCGAGGAGCCGATCGCGATCGTCGGCATGTCCTGCCGCTATCCGGGCGGGGTCGAATCCCCGGCCGGCCTCTGGGAGCTGGTGGCCGCGAGCCGCGACGCCGTCGGTGCCTTCCCCGGCGACCGCGGTTGGGACCTGGAGCGCCTCTACAGCCCGGATCCGGACGATCCCGGCACCTGTTACGCCCGTCAGGGGGGCTTCATGCACGATGCCGCCGATTTCGACGCCGGGTTCTTCGGCATCTCCCCGCGCGAGGCGCTGACCACCGACCCGCAGCAGAGGCTGTTGCTCGAAGCCTCCTGGGAGAGCCTCGAAAACGGGCTGATCGATCCGCGCAGCCTGCACGAGACGCCGACCGGCGTATTCGCGGGCGTCATGTACCAGGACTATGGGGAGGACCCCGGGATGTCGTCCAGCGTCGTCTCCGGTCGCGTTTCGTATTCGCTCGGCCTGCAGGGGCCGGCCGTCACCGTCGACACCGCCTGCTCCTCGTCGCTGGTGGCGATGCACCTCGCCACCCAGTCGCTGCGCAGCGGCGAGTGCTCGCTGGCGCTGGCAGGGGGAGTGACGGTGCTCTCGACACCGGCCATGCTCGTCTTCTTCGCCCATCAGCGCGGCCTCGCTCCCGACGGGCGCAGCAAGCCCTTCGCCGAGGCGGCCGACGGGGCGGGCTGGTCGGAGGGGGTCGGGATGCTCACCCTGGAGCGCCTCTCCGACGCCCAGCGCAACGGCCACCCGGTCCTGGCCGTGATCCGCGGCTCGGCGACCAACCAGGACGGCGCGTCGAACGGGCTGAGCGCCCCCAACGGCCCCTCCCAGGAGCGGGTGATCCGCCAGGCCCTCGCCAACGCCCGCCTGGAGCCCGCAGACGTCGACGCCGTCGAGGCCCACGGCACCGGCACCACCCTCGGGGACCCGATCGAGGCCGGCGCCCTGCTCGCCACCTACGGCCAAGAGCGCGAGGAGCCCCTGCGCCTCGGCTCGATCAAGTCCAACATCGGCCACACCCAGGCCGCAGCGGGAGTCGCCGGCGTGATCAAGATGGTCGAAGCGATGCGCCACGGGGTCTTGCCCCGCACCCTGCACGTCGATGCCCCCTCAAGCAAAGTCGACTGGGAGACCGGCGAGGTCGAGCTGCTGACCGAGCCCCGCGAGTGGCAACCCAACGGCAAGCCCCGTCGCGCCGGCGTCTCCTCCTTCGGTTACAGCGGCACCAATGCTCACCTGATCCTGGAGGAGGCGCCGGCTCCTGAGCGGACTGGCGATGCAGGGAAGGCCGACCTCCCCGCCGCCCCGCTGGGAATCCCGCTGCTCCCCCTCTCGGCCAAGAGCGAGCCAGCCCTGCGCCAGGCAGCCGAGCGCCTCGCCATCCACCTCGGCGAGCACCCCGAGCTGGGCCCCACCGACCTCGCCTACTCGCTGGCCACCACCAGGTCCCACTTCGCCCACCGCGCCGTCGCTTTGGGCCGCGATCGCCAAGAGCTCCTGGAGGCCCTGGCGGCCATAGGCGCCGCCGAGGAGACCCCGAACCTCGCCCGCGGGCTCGCCGGCACCGAGCGGGCACCGGTCTTCCTTTTCCCCGGCCAGGGTGCCCAGTCGGCCCAGATGGCCCTCGGCTTGCTGGAATCCTCGGCCTCCTTCGCTCGCTACATCGACGCCTGCGAGGAGGCCCTGGAGCCACATGTGAACTGGTCCTTGCGGGAGGTCCTGCGCGACCCCCGGGGTGATTGGCTGGAGCGCCTGGACGTCGTCCAGCCCGCCCTCTTCGCGGTGATGGTCTCCCTCGCCAAGCTCTGGCGCCAGTGCGGTGTCGAGCCGGCGGCGCTGGTCGGTCACTCCCAAGGGGAGATCGCTGCCGCCCACGTCGCCGGCGGCCTCTCCCTCGAGGACGCCGCCCTGGTCATCGCCCAGCGCGGCAAGGCGATGGCCAAGATCGCCGGTCAGGGGGGGATGCTCTCGGTCTCCCTCACGGTCGCCGAGCTCGCCCCGCGCCTCGAGCCCTACGGCGATCGCCTCTCCCTGGCGGCGATCAACGGACCCGCCTCGCTGGTCCTCTCCGGCGAGCGCGAGGCTCTGGCCGAGTTGCAGAGCGCCTGCGAGCAGGCGGAGGTCCGCGCCCAGCCGATCGCCGTCGACTACGCCGCCCACTCGACCCAGATCGACGCCCTGGAGCCTGAGCTGCTGGAGGCCTTTGCGCCGATCTCCCCCCGCAGCGGCGAGATCCCCCTTTATTCCACGGTGACCGGTGAGCCGATCGACACCGCCGAGCAGGACGGTGCCTACTGGTATCGCAACCTGCGCCAGACCGTGCGCCTGGAACCGGTTTTGCGCTCCCTCCTCGAGGCCGGCCATCGTCATTTCCTCGAGGTCGGTCCCCACCCGGTGCTGGGTTTTGCCGTCAACGAGACGGTCGAGGCCGTCCTGCCCGATCCCGAGCAGGCCAGCGTGCTCGCCAGCCTGCGCCGCGAGGAAGGCGGGCCCGAGCGCTTCGCCCTGTCCCTTGCCGCCGCCCACGCCGCCGGGATCGGGCTCGACTGGGAGGCCTACTTCAAGGGCGCCGGGGCCAAGCGGGTGGCGCTGCCGACCTACCCGTTCCAGCGGCAGCGGTATTGGCTCGACTCGGGCGGGAGGGCCGGAGATCTACGGGCGGCCGGGCAGGCGGCGCTCGAGCACCCGCTGCTGGCGGCCGCGATCGCGGACCCCGACGGCGAACGCCTCACCCTGACCGGCCGCATCTCCCTCGCCACCCACCCCTGGATCGCCGATCACGCCGTTCTCGACACCGTCCTGGTGCCGGGCGCCGCCTTCCTCGAGATGGCCCTGCGAGCGGCCGAGCAGGCGGGTTGCGACGCCGTCGAGGAGCTCGACCTACAGGCGCCTCTGGCGCTTCCCCAGGACGGCGCCGTCCAGATTCAGGTGACGGTGTCCGGGGCGGGCGAGGGGCAGGGGCGCCAGATCTCCATCCACTCCCGCAGCGAGCTGAGCGAGGGAGAGGAGGGGGGGTGGACGCTGCGCGCCACCGGCTTGCTCGGCTCCCGGGCCCCGACCGCCCCCAAGCCCCTCGCCGCCTGGCCGCCAGAGGGGGCCGAACCGCTCCCGATCGCAGACCTCTACGCCCGCATGGCCGAGCTCGGCTTCGACTACGGCCCCGCCTTCCAGGGCCTCGACGCCGCCTGGCAGAGAGGCGAGGAGGTCTACGCCGAGGTCTCCCTGAGCGAGCCGCAGCGCAGCGAAGCCGGCCGCTTCGGGATCCACCCGGCGCTGCTCGGCACCGCGTTCTTCCAGGCCCGGCAAGGGGCCGGGGCGAGCGGCCCCTCCCTCCCTGCCTCCTGGCGAGGGGTCGCCCTCCATGCCGCCGGGGCCGCCACGCTGCGCTTGCGGCTCACCTCCGCAGGCGAGGGTCTCGCCCTGCTCGGGGTGGACGAGACCGGCGCGGCGACGCTCCAGGTCGAGTCCCTGGTCGAGCGCGACCTCGATCCCTCCCAGCTGCAGGCCGCCGCCGGGTCGCGACCGCTCTACCGTCTCACCTGGCCTGAGCTCGAGCTCGATGGCGCGGCTGGCGTTCCGGGCCTCGCGATCCTCGGCGAGGACGCGATCGGCGAGCTGGAGGCGGCGCATCATTCGGACCTGGCTGCCCTGCTGGAGGGAATCGCGGCGGCCGAGGCTCCCAGGGTGATCCTGTTCGACGCGCGCGGCAGCGCCGGAGGCGGAGATACCGCCGAAGCCTCCCGCAGGACGACCGAGGCGGCGCTCTCCCTGCTGCAGGATTGGCTTGCCGCTGAGCCTCTCTCCGACTCCCGCCTCGTCTTCCTCACCGAGATGGCGGTCGCGGCCGCCGCGGAGGAGGCTCCAAACCTGGTCGCCGCCCCTCTCTGGGGACTGCTGCGCTCTGCCCAGGCCGAGCACCCCGACCGCTTCGCCTTGATCGACGTCGACGGCAGCGAGGCGTCCCTCGCCGCTCTCCCGGCGGCGTTGAGCCAGGCCGACGAGCCCCAGCTGGCCCTGCGCGACGGCAGGGCCTCGACTCCGCGGTTGGCTCCCGTCGAACCCGCCGAGCTCGACCGGGTGCCGGCGCCGTCGTTCGATCCCGACCGCACCGTCCTCATCGTCGGTGGCCTCAGCGGCCTCGGCGCTCTCTTCGCCCGCCACCTGGCAAGCCGATACGGCGCCCGCCACCTGCTCCTGGTCAGCCGCCGCGGTGCCCAGGCCGAGGGGGCGGCTGAGCTCCAGGAGGAGCTCGCCGAGCTGGGAGCCGAGGCAACCGTCGCCGCCTGTGACGTCTCCGATCGCGAGCAGCTCGAGCAGCTGCTCGCCTCGGTGTCGGACCGGCACCCCCTCGGTGCCGTGATCAACGCGGCGGGGGTTCTCGATGACGCCACGATCGAGTCGTTGGACGCCGGGCAGCTGGAGCGTGTCTTCGCGCCCAAGGTCGACGCCGCCTGGAACCTGCACGAGCTGACCGCCGGCGCCGACCTCTCCGCCTTCGTCCTCTTCTCCTCGGCGGCGGGGCTGCTCGGGGTTTCCGGTCAGGCCAACTATGCCGCCGCCAACGTCTTCGTCGACGCGCTCGCGGCTCATCGCCGCGCCAGCGGACTGCCCGCCGCCTCGCTGGCCTGGGGCGGGTGGGGTGAGGCGAGCGGATTGACCGGCGACCTGACCGCGGTCGATCGGGCACGCCTGGCGCGAGTCGGCTACATCGGCATGTCCTCCGCGGAGGTCGTGGATCTCTTCGACGCTGCTCTCGCCGTCGACGAGCCGCTGCTCGCTCCCGTGGCGCTCGACAAGGCCGGCCTGCGCGCCAAGGCCTCGGCCGGGTCTCTGGCGGCGGTCCTGCGCGGGCTGGTGCGGACGCCGATGCGGCGCGAGCGGGAGACCGGGGCGTTCGCGGCGAGGCTCGCCGGGGCGCCGGAGGAGGAGCGCCGTACGGTCGCGCTGGGGTTGGTCCGCACCGAGGTGGCGACGGTGCTGGGACACGACTCGCTCGAGGCGATCGATCCCGAGCGGGCCTTCAAGGAGCTCGGCTTCGACTCCCTCGGCGCGGTCGAGCTGCGCAACCGGCTGGCGCTTGCAACTGGGCTGCGCCTACCCACCACCCTGGTCTTCGACTACCCGACCTCGGCCAGGCTCGCCGGCCACCTGCTGGAGCGGGTGAGTGCCACCGGCGCGGTCGGCGGGACGGCCGTCAGGGCGCGGGCCTCCGAGGAGCCGATCGCGATCGTCGGCATGTCCTGCCGCTATCCGGGCGGGGTCGATTCGCCAGCCGGGCTTTGGGAGCTGGTGGCCGACGGCCGCGACGGCATCTCCGAGCTGCCCGCCGATCGCGGCTGGGACGTCAAGCGCCTCTACGACCCGGACCCCGACGTTTCCGGCACCAGCTACACGCGCGAGGGCGGCTTCCTCGTCGACGCTGCCGACTTCAACGCGAAGTTCTTCGGCATCGGTCCCCGCGAGGCGCTGGGGATGGACCCCCAGCAGAGGCTGCTGCTGGAAGCTGCCTGGGAGGCGCTGGAGGATGCGGCGATCGATCCCTCCTCGTTGCAGGGGAGCTCGGCCGGAGTCTTCGCGGGGATCAGCTTCCAGGATTACCAGCCCGGTCTCGAGGGACAGGCCGCCGAGCTCGAGGGCTATCGATTGACGGGCAGTGCGGCCAGCGTCATCTCCGGGCGCGTCGCCTACACCCTCGGCCTCGAGGGCCCGGCTCTCACCGTCGACACCGCCTGTTCCGCCTCGCTCGTCGCCATGCACCTCGCCGCGCAGGCGCTGCGCAGCGGCGAGTGCTCGCTGGCGCTGGCCGGGGGCGTCACCGTCATCGCCAGCCCCAGCGTCCTCATCGAGTTCTCCCGCCAGCGCGGTGCCGCCCCCGACGGGCGCAGCAAGGCCTTTGCGGATGCAGCCGACGGGGTTGGGCTTTCCGAGGGCGTCGGAGTGCTGGCCCTGGAGCGCCTATCGGATGCCGAAAGGGAAGGTCACGCGATCCTCGCGGTCCTGAAGGGCTCGGCCGTCAACCAGGACGGCGCGTCGAACGGGCTGAGCGCCCCCAACGGCCCCTCCCAGGAGCGGGTGATCCGCCAGGCCCTGGCCAACGCCCGCCTGCAGGCATCCGACGTCGACGCCGTCGAGGCCCACGGCACCGGCACCACCCTCGGGGACCCGATCGAGGCCGGCGCCCTGCTCGCCACCTACGGCCAAGAGCGCGAGGAGCCCCTGCGCCTCGGCTCGATCAAGTCCAACATCGGCCACACCCAGGCCGCAGCCGGAGTCGCCGGCGTGATCAAGATGGTCGAAGCGATGCGCCACGGGGTCTTGCCAAGGACCCTGCACGTGGACAGCCCCTCCTCCAAAGTCGACTGGGAGGCGGGCGAGGTCGAGCTGCTGACCGAGCCCCGCGAGTGGCAGCCCAACGGCAAGCCCCGCCGCGCCGGCGTCAGCTCCTTTGGCATCAGCGGCACCAACGCGCACGTGATCTTGGAGGAAGCGCCCGCGCCCGCGGCGGTTCAGGGCACAGACGGTGCTGTGCCCGTCGAGGGTGGAGCAGGAGCCGAGAGCGGGAAGGGCCCCGAAGGAGCCGACTCCCCCGAGGCCCCCGCCGCGCCACCCCTGCCCAACACGCTCGCCCTGCCGCTCTCGGCCAAGTCCGAGCCCGCCCTGCGCCAGGCGGCTGCCAACCTCGCCACCCACCTCATCGCCAACCCCGACCTCGACCCCGCCGACGTCGGCTTCTCCCTCGCCACCACCCGTGCCCTCTTCGAGCAGCGCGCGGTGGTGAGCGGCGAGAGCCGCGAGCAGCTGCTCGAGCGCCTGGCCTCGCTCGCCCACGGCGAGCCGACACAAGGAGTAACCGAGGGCAAAGCCCAAACCGGCAAGCTCGCCTACCTCTTCACCGGCCAGGGCGCCCAGCGCCCTGGCATGGGCTCTGAGCTCTATGCGTCCTCACCGCTCTTCGCGGAAGCCCTCGAGGAGGCCTGCGAGGCCCTCGACCCCCACCTGGGTCGCCCCCTCAAAGAGCTCCTCTTCGCCCCCGAGGGATCAAAGGAGGCAGAGCTCCTAAACCGCACCGAGTTCACCCAACCGGCCCTGTTTGGGATCGAGGTAGCCCTCTACCGCCTGCTGCAGGCAACGGGCCTTCGCCCCGACTACCTCTGCGGCCACTCGATCGGCGAGCTCGCCGCAGCCCACCTCGCCGGCGTCCTCTCCCTTAAGGACGCCGCGAAGCTGATCTGCGCCCGCGGCGCCCTGATGGGCGCCCTGCCCGAGGGCGGGGCGATGGTCGCGATCGAGGCCAGCGAGGCAGAGGTGGCCAAGGCGATCGAGGGCAAGGAGCAAGAGCTCTCGATCGCGGCGGTCAACGGCCCCGCCTCGATCGTGATCTCCGGCGAGGAGAAAGCCGCCCTGGAGGTCCAATCCCACTTCGAAGCCCAAGGCAACAGAACCAAACGCCTGGTCGTCTCCCACGCCTTCCACTCGCCCCTGATCGAGCCGATGCTGGCGGAGTTCAAGCAAGTGGCCGAGGGCCTCGAGTACTCCGAGCCCCAGATCCCGATCCTCTCCAACCTCACGGGCGAGGTTCTCTCCCCCGAGCAGGCCCAAGACCCCGCCTACTGGGTCGCCCAGGTGCGCGGGGCGGTGCGCTTCGCCGACTCGGTCGCGACCCTCGCCTCCCAAGGCACCACCACCTACCTGGAGCTGGGACCAGACCCGGTCCTCACTGCGATGGCCAGCTCCTGCCTCGAGGAGGGCTCTGAGGCGACCCTGGCTCCGACCCTGCGCTCCGGGCGTGGGGAGGCCGAGGCGATCGGGGGCGCTCTTTCCTCCGCCCACGTCGCTGGCGTCAAGCTCGAGTGGGCAAAGCTCTACCCCGGCGCAAAGCGGGTCGCCCTTCCCACCTATCCCTTCCAAAGAGAGCGCTTCTGGCTCTCGGCCAGCTCCAACGGAGTAGGAGACCTCGGTGCCGCGGGCCTGCGCGAGATCGACCACCCCCTGCTCTCCGCGGCCCTGGAGGACCCCGCCACCGAGCGCCTCACCCTGACCGGCCGCCTCTCCCTCTCCACCCACCCCTGGCTGGCCGATCACGCCGTCCTCGACACCGTGATCTTGCCCGGCACCGCCTTCGTCGAGCTGGCCCTCAGCGCCGGCGCGCAGGTGGGAGCCGAGACGATCGAGGAGCTGACCCTGCAGGCACCCTTGATCTTGAGCGAGTCCACCTCGGTCTCCCTGCAGGTAGCGATCGGCGTCCCCGACGAGGAGGGCCGCCGCGAGATCTCGATCCATTCCCGCTCGGAGGCCCAGGCAGAGGACGGGGCGGGGGAGTGGGCCCTGCACGCCACCGGTGCCCTCAGCTCCGCGGCACCCCAGGCCCCCGAGCCCTTCGGTGCCTGGCCGCCCCAGGGTGCCGAGCCGATCGAGGTCTCAGACCTCTATGAGCGCCTCAGTGAGATCGGCTTCCAATACGGCCCGGCCTTCCAGGGGGTGAGCGCCGCCTGGCAGCAGGGCGAGGAGATCTACGCGGAGGTCTCATTGGCCGAGGAGCAGCGCTCTGAAGCCGGGAGCTTCGTGCTGCACCCGGCGCTCTTGGACTCGGCCTTCCACGCCGGCCTGGGCGTTGCCCTTGAGGAAGGAGAGGCGTCCGCTCCGGCCCTGCCCTTTGACTGGCTCGGGGTCTCGGCTTTCTCCGCCGGTGCCGAGATGCTGCGAGTTCGCTTTCGGCGTGGAGAGGGTCAGGTCTCCCTCGATCTCGCCGATCTCGACAACGCGCCACTCGCCCGAGTCGTATCGCTGCGCACTCGTCCCGTCGCCATCGACCAACTGCGAGGCGCTCCTGCCAGCGGGCAGGGTCTCTTCGATCTCTCCTGGCATCCGGCTCCTCCGCCGGTCGCCAAGGCCGCACCCGATCGCCTGGCGGTCCTCGGCGAGGTCGATTTCGTAGATCTGCGCGGAGAGCGCTACCCAGACCTTCCGGCCATTCTCGAGACGGCCGTGGAGGGCCGGTCTCCGCTGACCGTCCTCTTCGACGCTCGGGCAAGGACGGCGTCGGGTCGTCTTCCCGAGGCTTCCCACGAGGCCACCGAGGCGGTCCTCTCTCTACTGCAGGAGTTCCTCGCCGCCGAGCCTCTCTCCGGATCGCGCCTGGTCGTCCTCACCGAGGCGGCGATCGCCGTGAAGGACGGCGACGACCCGGATCTGGCTTCGGCGCCTCTCTGGGGCCTGCTTCGCTCCGCCGGCTCCGAGCACCCCGGGCGTTTTGCGCTGATCGACACCGACGCCAGCGACGCATCGGCACGGGCGATCGCGAGGGCGCTTGCAACAGGGGCCGAGGAGTCTCAGATCGCGCTGCGCGAAGGCGAGGTCCTGGTGCCGCGGGTGGTCCAGGCGCAGCCTCCCGCGGAGGGCGACGAGCCGGCCCAGTACTTCGACCCCGACCGCACCGTCCTGATCACCGGCGCCACCGGTGGCCTCGGCACCCTCTTTGCCCGTCATCTCGCCGAGGCCCACGGCGCCCGCCATCTGCTCCTGGTCAGCCGCTCGGGCATCGAGGCAAAGGGCGCAGCAGAGCTGCAAGAGGAACTCGAGGAGCTCGGAGCCGAGGTCACGATCGCCGCCTGCGACGTCGCCGATCGCGACCAGCTGCAAGAGCTCTTGGGCTCGATCCCCACCGCCCACCCCCTCGGCGCCGTGATCCACGCCGCCGGGGTCCTCGACGACGGCTTGATCGAGGCCCTCGATCGCGAGCGCCTCGACCGCGTCCTGGCGCCAAAGGCGGATGCCGCCTGGAACCTGCACGAGCTGACCGCCGGCGCCGACCTCTCCGCCTTCGTCTTGTTCTCCGCCTTCTCGGGAGTGCTCGGGGGCGCTGCCCAGGGCAACTACGCCGCCGCCAACTCATTCCTCGATGCCCTTGCCGCCAAGCGACGGGCGGAGGGCCTTCCTGCCGCGGCTATCGCCTGGGGCCTGTGGGAGCGCGAGAGTGCGATGACGGCCGGCCTCGGCAGGACCGGCTTGGCCCGGATGCGGCGCTCGGGCATTGCCACGATCTCCGACGAGCAGGGCCTGGCGCTCTTCGATGCCGCGATTCGGGCCGCCTCTGGGCAGGTGCTCGCGGTTGAGCTGAACCGCGCCGGCCTGCGTTCCCAGGCCGCGGCCGGGACGTTGCCGACGATCTTCGCTGGGCTGGTGCGAGGCACGAGCCCCCGTCGGCAGGCCAGCCCCGGTCTGCTTGCCGCACGGCTCGCCACTCTGTCGGAGGCAGAACGTAGAGCAGCGGTTCTCGATCTCGTCAAAACCGAGGTCGCCGCGGTGCTGGGGCTCGACTCCGGCGCCGCCATCGAACCCGAGCGGGCCTTCAAGGATCTTGGCTTCGACTCGCTCGCGGCTGTCGAGCTGCGCAATCGGCTCAACGCCGCCGGCGCGGTCGCCCTGAGGGCCACCGCCGTCTTCGATTACCCCAGCGCCGAGAAATTGACGAAGCATCTTCTGGCCGAAGTCGACCTGGACGGTGGCGCCGGGACCAAGCTCAAGGAGGAGGCGATCCGGGACGCGCTTGCCCAGCTGGACGCGAGCCTCCGCGGAGTCGAGCAGGACGACCCCCTGCGCGTGAGCGTCGATGCGCGTCTGCGAGCGTTGCTGACGAGCCTGGCGGACTCGGCTGTAGCGAGCGACGACGCTGAAGAGGACCTCGGATCCCTCTCCAACGACGAGATCTTCGAGCTGATCGACGAGGAGCTCGGCGAGGACACGTCCCAGGCAGGGCAGGCGCCGGTGGAGGAGGGGGCCTGATGGAGAATCCCGCCAAGCTTCGCGAATACCTGGAGCGGGTGACGCTCGACCTGCGCAAGGCGCGTCGCCGGATCGACGATCTCCAGCTGCAGAGGGAGGAGCCGATCGCGATCGTCGGCATGTCCTGTCGCTACCCCGGCAACGTCGACTCCCCCGCTGAGCTCTGGGAGTTGGTCGCCGAAGGTCGTGACGGCATCTCCTCCTTCCCGACTAACCGCGGCTGGGACCTGGGGCGCCTCTATGACCCGGACCCCGAGGCCGGCGCCGAGCGCACCACCAGCTACACCCGCGAGGGCGGCTTCCTGCACGACTGCGCCGACTTCGACCCGAGCTTCTTCGGGATCAGCCCCCGCGAGGCCCTGGCGATGGATCCCCAGCAGAGATTGCTCTTGGAAGCGAGCTGGCAGGCCCTCGAGGACGCCGGCATCGACCCCCGCGCGCTGGCTCAGACCCAGACCGGCGTCTTTGCCGGGGTGATGTACCAGGACTACGGGGAGGCACCGGGAATGTCCCAGAGCCTGGTCTCCGGTCGCGTCGCCTACTTCCTCGATCTCGAGGGCCCGGCGGTCACCGTCGACACCGCCTGCTCCTCCTCGCTCGTCGCCATGCATCTCGCCGCCCAGGCGCTGCGCAGTAGGGAGTGTTCGCTGGCGTTGGCGGGAGGGGTGACCGTCCTTGCCACCCCATATGTCTTCGTCGAGTTCTCGCGCCAGGGCGGCCTCGCCCCCGACGGGCGCTCGAAGTCCTTTGCCGATGGGGCCGACGGGGTCGCCTGGGCGGAGGGCGTCGGCGTCCTCGCCCTGGAGCGCCTATCGGAGGCCGAAAGGGCAGGCCACCGGATTCTCGCTGTGATCCGCGGCTCGGCGACCAATCAGGACGGAGCGTCAAACGGCCTGACCGCCCCCAACGGCCCCTCCCAGGAGCGGGTGATCCGCCAGGCCCTGGCCAACGCCCGCCTGCAGGCATCCGACGTCGACGCCGTCGAGGCCCACGGCACCGGCACCACCCTCGGTGACCCGATCGAGGCCGGAGCCCTGCTCGCCACCTACGGCCAAGACAGAGAGGATCCCCTACGCCTGGGCTCGATCAAGTCCAACATCGGCCACACCCAGGCCGCCGCCGGGGTGGCCGGCGTGATCAAGATGGTCGAAGCGATGCGCCACGGGGTGCTGCCGAGGACCCTGCATGTGGACAGCCCCTCCTCCAAAGTCGACTGGGAGGCCGGCGAGGTCGAGCTGCTGACCGAGCCCCGCGAGTGGGAGCCCAACGGCAAGCCCCGCCGCGCTGGCGTCAGCTCCTTTGGCATCAGCGGCACCAACGCGCACGTGATCTTGGAGGAAGCGCCCGCGCCCGCGGCGGTTCAGGGCACAGACGGCGCTGTGCCTGCCGAGGGTGGAGCAGGAGCCGAGAGCGGGAAGGGCCCCGAAGGAGCCGACTCCCCCGAGGCCCCCGCCGCGCCACCCCTGCCCAACACCCTCGCCCTACCGCTCTCGGCCAAGTCCGAGCCCGCCTTGCGCGAGGCCGCCGCCAACCTCGCCGCCCACCTGCAGAGCAACCCCGACCTCGACCCCAGGGACGTCGCCTTCTCCCTCGCCACCACCCGTGCCCTCTTCGAGCAGCGCGCGGTAGTGAGCGGCGAGAGCCGCGAGCATCTGGTAGCCACCCTTTCGGCCTTCGGTCGTGGCGAGCCAACCGCAAACGCCACCACCGGCACTGCCCGCTCGGGCAAGCTCGCCTACCTCTTCACCGGCCAGGGCGCCCAGCGCCCTGGCATGGGCTCTGAGCTCTATGAGTCCTCACCGCTCTTCGCCCAAGCTCTCGAGGAGGCCTGCGAGGCCCTCGACCCCCACCTCGATCGCCCCCTCAAAGAGCTTCTCTTCGCCCCCGAGGGATCAAAGGAGGCCGAGCTCCTAAACCGCACCGAGTTCACCCAACCCGCTCTCTTCGCGATCGAGCTCGCCCTCTTCAGGCTGCTGGAGCCCCTGGGCCCAAGGCCCGACTACCTCTGCGGCCACTCGATCGGCGAGCTCGCCGCCGCCCACCTCGCCGGCGTCCTCTCCCTTAAGGACGCAGCGAAGCTGATCTGCGCCCGCGGCGCCCTGATGGGCGCCCTGCCCGAGGGCGGGGCGATGGTCGCGATCGAGGCCAGCGAGGAGGAAGTGGAGAAGGCGATCGCAGGCAAGGAGCAAGAGCTCTCGATCGCGGCGGTCAACGGCCCCAGCTCGATCGTGATCTCCGGCGTCGAGCAGGCGGCCCTGGAGGTCCAATCCCACTTCGAAGCCAAAGGCAACAGAACCAAGCGCCTCACCGTCTCCCACGCCTTCCACTCGCCCCTGATCGAGCCGATGCTCGATGACTTCGCCGAGGTCGCGAAGAGCCTCGACTACCACCAGCCCCAGATCCCGATCCTCTCCAACCTCACGGGCGAGGCCCTCTCCCCCGAGCAGGCCCAAGACCCCGCCTACTGGGTCGCCCAGGTGCGCGGGGCGGTGCGCTTTGCCGACTCGGTCGCCACCCTGCAATCCCAAGGGGTGAGCACCTACCTTGAGCTGGGCCCCGACCCGGTGCTGACGGCGATGGCGACCTCCTGCCTCGAGGATGACTCCGAGGCGACCCTGTCCCCGACCTTGCGCTCGGGCCGGGGGGAGGCCGAGGCGATCGGGGGCGCTCTTTCCTCCGCCCACGTCAACGGCGCCAAGCTCGACTGGGCGGGGCTCTACCCCGGCGCCCAGCGAGTCGCCCTTCCCACCTATCCCTTCCAAAGAGAGCGCTTCTGGCTCTCGGCCAGCTCGGGCCCCACCGACGCCAGCTCGATCGGCCAGAGGGAGATCGACCACCCCTTGCTCTCCGCCGCCCTCGAGGACCCCGCCACCGAGCGCCTCACCCTGACCGGCCGCCTCTCCCTTGCAACCCACCCCTGGTTGGCCGATCACGCCGTCCTCGACACCGTGATCTTGCCCGGCACCGCCTTCGTCGAGCTGGCGCTGAAGGCAGGCCAGGAGGTCGGCGCGGAGGCGATCGAGGAGCTGACCCTGCAGGCGCCTTTGATCTTGAGCGAGTCCGCCGCGGTCTCCCTGCAGGTAACGGTCGGCGTCCCCGACGAGGAGGGCCAACGGGAGATCTCGATCCACTCCCGCTCTGAGGCCCAGGCAGAGGACGGAGCGGGGGAGTGGACCCTGCACGCCACCGGTGCCCTCAGCTCCGCGGCACCCCAGGCCCCCGAGCCCTTCGGGAGCTGGCCGCCCGCGGGAGCAGAGCCGATCGACACCTCCGACCTCTACGAGCGCCTGGGCGAGATCGGCTTCCAGTACGGCCCCGCCTTCCAGGGGGTCAGCGCCGCCTGGCAAGACGGCGAGGAGATCTACGCCGAGGTCAGTCTTGCCGAGGAGCAGCGTGAGGAAGCCGCTGGCTTCGCGCTGCACCCGGCGCTCCTCGACTCGGCCTTCCACGCCGGCCTCGGCGTCGCCCTCGCCCAGGCCGAGGCAGGCGAGGAGGCAAAGCCCACCCTGCCCTTCGATTGGCACGGGGTCAGGGCCCTTGACCCCGGAGCCGCCTCGCTGCGGGTACGGGTCTCGATCGCAGAGGGGCGCCTGAGCCTGAACGCCACCGACTCCACCGGCGCCGCGGTCTTTGAGATCGCCTCCCTCTTCGGCCGCCCGGTCGAGCAGGCCCAGCTGGCCGCCAGGGGCGCCGGGCGCCTTTACCGGCTCGGCTGGGAGGAGTTGGAGCTCGAGGAGCAAGAGACGCCCACCGAGCTGGCGATCCTCGGCAGCGAGGAGATCGGCGAGCTGGGAGCAGAGCGCTACGCCACTATCGAGGAACTCATCGAAGCCCACCCCGAGGAGGAGCCCCCCCAGACCATCCTCCTCGACACCCGCGCCTGGACTACCGAAGGCGAGGACCCCGTCCTCGCCTCCCACACCGCAACCGCCAAAGGCCTGGAGGCGATCCAGGCCCTGCTCGCCCAAGAGCGCCTGGCCGAGACCCGCCTCGCCTTCCTCACCGAAGGCGCCCTCTCCCCAGGCGAGGAGGAGTCCCCCGACCTCCCCGCCGCCACCCTGGCCGGCCTCTTGCGCTCGGCGGCCTCCGAGCACCCCGGGCGCTTCGCGCTCGTTGACCTCGATGACAGCGATGCCTCTGCCCAGGCACTGCCCGCCGCCTTGGCCGCGGTTGCCGAAGAGCCCCAGCTCGCCCTGCGCGAGGGCAAGGCGCTGGTGGCGAGGCTTACCGAGGCCAAGGGCGATCAGGGGGAATCCGAAGGCGAGCAGGCCGATGGGGCAGAGCCCGCCGAGGGGCAACCCCAACCCCTCGACCCCGACCGCACCATCCTCATCACCGGCGCCACCGGTGGCCTCGGCGCCCTCTTCGCCCGCCACCTCGCCGAGCGCCACGGCGCCCGCCACCTGCTCCTGGTCAGCCGCTCGGGCCCGGAGGCAAAGGGCGCAACCGAGCTGCAAGAGGAACTCGAGGAGCTCGGAGCCGAGGTCAGGATCGCCGCCTGCGACGTCGCCGATCGCGACCAGCTGCAAGAGCTCTTGGCCTCGATTCCCACCGAACACCCCCTCGGCGCCGTGATCCACGCCGCCGGGGTCTTCGACAACGCCTTGATCACAGACCTCCAGCCCGAGTCCCTCGACAAGGTGATGGCCCCCAAGGCCGACGCCGCCCACCACCTGCACGAGCTGAGCGCCGATCTCGACCTCTCCCACTTCCTCCTCTTCTCCTCCGCGGCGGGCCTGCTCGGCGGTCCCGGCCAGGGCAACTACGCCGCCGCCAACTCCTTCCTCGACGCCCTGGCGGCAAAGCGCCGGGCCCAGGGCCTGGCGGCGACCTCTCTGGCCTGGGGCCTTTGGGCGCAGGAGAGCAACCTGGCCGAGGCGATGAGCGAGGCCGAGCGCGAGAGGGTCCTGCGCCAGACGAGGATGCTGCTCGGCTTCGAGCCGATTCCCCCCGAGCAGGGCCTGGCCCTCTTCGAGGACTCTTTCCACCTCGACGACTCGCTGCTCGCCCCGGTGGCCTTCGACCGTCCCGCCCTGCGCGCCCAGGCCAAGGCCGGCACCCTGCCGGCCTTGATGCGCGCCCTGGTGCGGGTGCCCAGGGGAGCAGAGCGCGCAGGGGAGTCCCTCTCGACCCGCCTCGCCACCGTCCCCGTCGCGGAGCGCGAGGCCTTCGTCTTGGACTTCGTCCGCGGCCACGTCGCCGCGGTGCTGGGCCACGACTCGGCCGCCGCGATCGATCCCGAGCGCGCCTTCAAGGACCTCGGCTTCGACTCGCTGGCGGCGGTGGAGCTGCGCAACCGCCTGGTCGAGGCCACCGGGGTGCAGCTGCCGGCGAGCATGGCCTTCGACTATCCCTCCGCGGCGGCGCTGGGCCCACATCTGCTCCAAAGAGTCGCGCCGGCGGAAGGCGATCAGGCCGTGATGGATCCACGCGAGCGCGAGATCCGCCAGGCGATTGCATCGATTCCGCTCCCCCTCTTGCGTGAAGCGGGGCTCATCGATCAATTGATGCGACTGGCTCACCTCGACGACGAGGCCGGGCTCGGGATCGAAGCGCCGGTCGACGACGACCTCATCGACACCATGGACGTCGCGGAGCTGGTTCGGAGGGGCGCCGAAGGCGTGTCGCTCGACTCGGGAGGGGAGGGGCAATGAGCCCGTCCAACGCCGAAGTCGTCGATGCGCTCCGCTCTGCCGTCAAGGAGCGAGACCATCTCCTGCGAGAGAACCGACGTCTGCTGACCGGCGCGACTGAGCCGATCGCGATCGTCGGAATGGCCTGCCGGTACCCGGGCGGTGCTTCCTCTCCGGCGGAGCTCTGGGAGTTGGTCGCCGAGGGTCGCGATGCGATCGGGAGCTTTCCGTCCGACCGCGGCTGGGACCTCGGGCATCTCTATGACCCGACCACCCCCGACGACCTCACGACCTGCTCCGCGCACCGCGCGGGATTCATGGAGGCCGCTACCGATTTCGACCCCGGCTTCTTCGGGATCAGCCCCCGTGAGGCATTGGGGATGGACCCCCAGCAACGGCTCCTGCTGGAAACCTCCTGGCAGGCGCTGGAGGACGCCGGCATCGACCCCCAGACCTTGGCCAAGACCCAGACCGGTGTCTTCACGGGGGTGATGTATCAGGACTACGGAGACCTTCCTGGCATGCAGGCCAGCGTCGTCCCCGGCCGGGTTGCCTATGTCCTTGGCCTCCAGGGCCCGGCGATGACCGTCGACACCGCCTGCTCCTCCTCGATGGTGGCGATGCACCTGGCCGCGCAGGCGCTGCGCCGGAGCGAGTGCTCGCTGGCGCTGGCGGGTGGGGTGACCGTTCTCTCCTCGCCCGGGATGCTCATCCACTTCTCCCGCCAGCGCGCCCTCGCCCCCGACGGCCGCAGCAAGTCCTTCTCCGATCTGGCCGACGGGACGGGCCTCGCCGAGGGGGCTGGGATCCTCGCCCTGGAACGGCTTTCCGATGCCCGACGCAACGGCCGCGAGATCCTCGCGATCCTGAAGGGGAGCGCCGTCAACCAAGACGGCGCCTCGAACGGCCTCACCGCCCCCAACGGCCCCTCCCAGGAGCGGGTGATTCGCCAGGCCCTCGCCAACGCCCGCCTCGAGGCAAGGGACGTCGACGCCGTCGAGGCCCACGGCACCGGCACTAGCCTCGGGGACCCGATCGAGGCCGGCGCCCTCCTCGCCACCTACGGCCAAGAGCGCGAGGAGCCCCTGCGCCTCGGCTCGATCAAGTCCAACATCGGCCACACCCTGGCGGCGGCTGGGGTCGCGAGCGTGATCAAGATGGTAGAAGCGATGCGCCACGGGGTGCTGCCGAGGACCCTGCACGTCGATGTCCCCAACACCCATGTCGACTGGGAGGCGGGGGAAATAGAGCTCTTGACCGAGCCTCAAGAGTGGGAGGCGAACGGGAGACCCCGTCGTGCCGGCGTCAGTTCCTTCGGCGCAAGCGGCACCAACGCCCACGTGATCTTGGAGGAAGCGCCGGCGCCTGCGGTGAGCGAGGGCGCGGAGGGACCCGAAGGAGCCGATTCCCCCGAGGCTCCTGCCGCGCCACCCCTGCCCAACACCCTCGCCCTACCCCTCTCGGCCAAGTCCGAGCCGGCCCTGCGCGAGGCCGCCGCCAACCTCGCCGCCCACCTCACCGACAACCCCGACCTCGACCCCAGGGACGTCGCCTTCTCCCTCGCCACCACCCGCGCCCTCTTCGAGCAGCGCGCGGTGGTGAGCGGCGAGAGCCGCGAAGAGCTGGTGGCCGCCCTTTCGACCTTCGGTCGTGGCGAGCCAGCCGCAAACGCCACCACCGGCACTGCCCGCTCGGGCAAGCTCGCCTACCTCTTCACCGGCCAGGGCGCCCAGCGCCCTGGCATGGGCAAGGAGCTCTATAAGGCCTCGCCGCTCTTCGCCCAAGCCCTCGACCAGGCCTGCGAGGCCCTCGACCCCCATCTCGATCGTCCCCTCAAAGAGCTCCTCTTCGCCACCGAGGGATCAAAGGAGGCAGAGCTCCTAAACCGCACCGAGTTCACCCAACCGGCCCTTTTCGCGATCGAGGTGGCCCTCTACCGCCTGCTGGAGGTAGTCGGCCCAAAGCCCGACTACCTCTGCGGCCACTCGATCGGCGAGCTCGCCGCCGCCCACCTCGCCGGCGTCCTCTCCCTCGAAGACGCCGCGAAGCTGATCTGCGCCCGCGGTGCCCTGATGGGCGCCCTGCCCGGGGGCGGGGCGATGGTCGCGATCGAGGCCTCAGAGGCAGAGGTGGCCAAGGCGATCGCGGGCAAAGAGGCAGAGCTCTCGATCGCGGCGGTCAACGGCCCCGCCTCGATCGTCATCTCCGGCGTCGAGCAGGCGGCCCTCGAGGTCCAGGCCCACTTCGAAGCCCAAGGCAACAGAACCAAACGCCTGGTCGTCTCCCACGCCTTCCACTCGCCCCTGATCGAGCCGATGCTTCGGGAGTTCAAGCAAGTGGCCGAGGGCCTCGAGTACTTCGAGCCCCAGATCCCGATCCTCTCCAACCTCACGGGCGAGGCCCTCTCCCCCGAGCAGGCCCAAGACCCCGCCTACTGGGTCGCCCAGGTGCGCGGGGCGGTGCGCTTCGCCGACTCGGTCGCGACCCTCGCCTCCCAGGGCACCACCACCTACCTGGAGCTCGGCCCCGACCCGGTGTTGACGGCGATGGCGACCTCCTGCCTCGAGGAGGGCTCCGAGGCGACCCTGGCCCCGACCCTGCGCTCCGGCCGTGGGGAGGCCGAGGCGATCGGGGGCGCTCTTGCCTCCGCCCACGTCAGTGGCGCCACTCCCGACTGGGCAAAGCTCTACCCCGGCGCCCAGCGAGTCGCACTTCCCACCTATCCCTTCCAAAGAGAGCGCTTCTGGCTCTCATCGAGCTCGGGCCCCACCGACGCCGCCTCGATCGGCCAG
This sequence comes from uncultured Solirubrobacterales bacterium, assembly GCA_963717495.1. Taxonomy (GTDB): domain Bacteria; phylum Actinomycetota; class Thermoleophilia; order Solirubrobacterales; family 70-9; genus VAYN01. The sequence goes on from OY970339.1 coordinate 749,630, forward strand.
AGGGAGATCGATCACCCCTTGCTCTCCGCCGCCCTCGAGGACCCCGCCACCGAGCGCCTCACCCTGACCGGCCGCCTCTCCCTCTCCACCCACCCCTGGCTGGCCGATCACGCCGTGCTCGACACCGTGATCTTGCCCGGCACCGCCTTCGTCGAGCTGGCGCTCAGCGCCGGTGTGCAGGTGGGAGCCGAGGCGATCGAGGAGCTGACCCTGCAGGCGCCGCTGATCCTGACCGAGCTGGGAGCCGTCTCCCTGCAGGTGGCGGTCGGCGTCCCCGACGAGGAGGGCCGCCGCGAGATCTCGATCCACTCCCGCTCCGAGGCCCAAGCAGAAGACGGGGCGGGGGAGTGGGCCCTGCACGCCACCGGCACCCTCGGCGCCGAGGCACCGCCAACCCCCGAGCCCTTCGGGAGCTGGCCGCCCGAGGGAGCCGAGCCGATCGACACCTCCGACCTCTACGAGCGCCTGGGCGAGATCGGCTTCCAATACGGCCCGGCCTTCCAGGGGGTCGGTGCCGCCTGGCAGGAGGGCGAGGAGATCTACGCGGAGGTCTCCCTGGCCGAGGCCCAGCGCTCTGAAGCCGGTGGCTTTGCGCTGCACCCGGCGCTGCTGGACTCGGCCCTGCATGGAGCCCTGCTCGGCGCCCTGGCGGGCGAGCAGGAGGGGGGCGGGCTTCCCTTCTCCTGGAACGGGGTCTCGGTCGCGATCGCCGGTGCCTCCTCCCTGCGGGCCCGCCTTCGCCTCGGCGAGGAACAGCTCTCCCTGCAGCTCGCCGACCACGACAACCTGCCCCTGGCCCAGGTCGGCGCCCTGCGCACCCGCCCGATCGCCGCCGCCCAGCTGCAGGGCGCCCTCGCCACCAGGCGCGATCTCTTCGAGCTCAGCTGGGTCGAGGCTCAATTGCCAGAGGGACAAGAGACGCTCGACTCCCTGGCGATTCTCGGCAGCGAGGAGATCGGCGGCCTTGACGCCCAGCCCCACCCCGACCTCGAGTCTCTGCTGGAAGCCCTCTCCGAGGAGGAGCCCCCCCAGACCATCCTCCTCGACACCCGCCCCTGGACGAGCGAGGGCGAGGACCCCGTCCTCGCCTCCCACCAGCTCGCCGCCAGGGGCCTGGAGGCAATCCAGGCCCTGCTCGCCCAAGAGCGCCTGGCCGAGACCCGCCTCGCCTTCCTCACCGAAGGCGCCCTCTCCCCAGGCGAGGAGGAGTCCCCCGACCTCCCCGCCGCCACCCTGGCCGGCCTCTTGCGCTCGGCGGCCTCCGAGCACCCCGGGCGCTTCGCGCTCGTTGACCTCGATGACAGCGATGCCTCTGCCCAGGCACTGCCCGCCGCCTTGGCCGCGGTTGCCGAGGAGCCCCAGCTCGCCCTGCGCGAGGGCAAGGCGCTGGTGGCGAGGCTTACCGAGGCCAAGGGCGAGGAGCAGCAAGACGGCGAGTCCCAACCCCTCGACCCTGACCGCACCATCCTCATCACCGGCGCCACCGGTGGCCTCGGCGCCCTCTTCGCCCGCCACCTCGCCGAGCGCCACGGCGCCCGCCACCTGCTCCTGGTCAGCCGCTCGGGCCCGGAGGCAAAGGGCGCAACCGAGCTGCAAGCCGAGCTCGAGGAGCTCGGCGCCGAGGTCAGGATCGCCGCCTGCGACGTCGCCGAGCGCGACCAGCTGCAAGAGCTCTTGGCCTCGATTCCCACCGCGCACCCCCTCGGCGCCGTGATCCACGCCGCCGGGGCCCTCGAGGACGGCCTGATCGAGTCGATGGGCTCAGAGAGCCTGGACCGCGTCTTTGCCCCCAAGGCCGACGCCGCCCACCACCTGCACGAGCTCACCGCCACCTCAGAGCTCTCCCACTTCGTCGCCTTCTCCTCGATCGCCGGCCCCCTCGGCGGCGCCGGCCAGGCCAACTACGCCGCCGCCAACTCCTTCCTCGACGCCCTGGCCGCCAAGCGCCGGGCCCAGGGCCTGCCCGCCACCTCGATCGCCTGGGGCCTGTGGGAGCGCGAGAGCGCGATGACCGCCAAGCTCGGCAAGGCCGACCTGGCGCGGCTGCAGCGCTCGGGCATAACCCCGATCGCAGACGCGCAGGGCCTCGATCTCTTCGACGCCGCGATCGCCAGCGCCTCCCCCCAACCCCTGGCCCTGCCCCTAAGCCGCGCCGCCCTGCGCTCCCAGGCCACCGCCGGCACCTTGCCACCGATCTTCAGCGCCCTGGTCAAGGCCAGCGCCCGCCGCCAGGGCCCCCAAGGCCAGCTCGCCACCCAACTGGCCTCCCTGCCCGAGCCCGAGCGCCAAGAGGCGCTCCTTGAGGCGCTCCGCGCCGAGGTCGCCGCCGTCTTGGGCCATGACTCTGGCGCCGCGATCGATCCCGAGCGCGCCTTCAAGGACCTCGGCTTCGATTCCCTCGCCGCGGTCGAGCTGCGAAACCGCCTCGCCGCCCTCACCGGCGCCTCCCTGCAGGCCACCGCCGTCTTCGATTACCCCAGCGCGGCCAAGCTGGCCGCGCACCTGTTGGAGCGGATGGGCTCGGGCGCCGCGATCAAGAGCGCGCTCAGGGCCCAGGCCTCCGAGGAGCCGATCGCGATCGTCGGCATGGCCTGTCGCTACCCCGGCAAGGTCGGCTCTCCCGCCGAGCTTTGGCAATTGGTCACCGAGGGTCGTGACGGCATCTCCTCCTTTCCGAGCGACCGCGGCTGGGAGCTGGGACGCCTTTATGACCCAGACCCCGAGGCCGGCGCCGAGCGCCTCACCAGCTATACCCGCGAGGGCGGCTTCCTCGCCGACTGCGCCGACTTCGACCCCGCCTTCTTCGGCATCTCCCCGCGCGAGGCCCTGGTCATGGACCCCCAGCAGAGATTGCTCTTGGAAGCCTCCTGGCAGGCCCTGGAGGACGCCGGCATCGACCCCCGCGCGCTGGCTCAGACCCAGACCGGGGTCTTTGCCGGGGTGATGTACCAGGACTACGGGGAGGCACCGGGCATGTCCCAGAGCCTGGTCTCCGGGCGCGTCGCCTACTCCCTCGGCCTCGAGGGCCCGGCGGTCACCGTCGACACCGCCTGCTCCTCCTCGCTGGTGGCGATGCACTGGGCAACCCAGGCGCTTTCATCGGGCGAGTGCTCCCTGGCCCTGGCCGGCGGGGTCACCGTGCTCGCCACCCCCAGCGTCTTCGTCGAGTTCTCCCGCCAGCGCGGCCTTGCCCCCGACGGGCGCTCCAAGTCCTTCGCCGAGGCTGCCGACGGCGTCGGCTGGTCAGAGGGAGTGGGAGTGCTCGCCCTCGAGCGCCTGTCGGACGCCGAGCGCAACGGCCACCCGGTGCTGGCGATCCTCAAGGGCTCGGCCGTCAACCAAGACGGCGCCTCCAACGGCTTCAGCGCCCCCAACGGCCCCTCCCAGGAGCGGGTGATCCGCCAGGCCCTGGCCAACGCCCGCCTGCAGGCATCCGACGTCGACGCCGTCGAGGCCCACGGCACCGGCACCACCCTCGGGGACCCGATCGAGGCCGGCGCCCTGCTCGCCACCTACGGCCAAGACAGGGAAGAGCCCCTGAAGCTGGGCTCGATCAAGTCCAACATCGGCCACACCCAGGCCGCCGCCGGAGTTGCCGGCGTGATCAAGATGGTCGAAGCGATGCGCCACGGGGTCTTGCCGCGCACCCTGCACGTCGATGCCCCCTCAAGCAAAGTCGACTGGGAGGCCGGCGAGGTCGAGCTACTCACCGAGCCCCGCGAGTGGGAGCCCAACGACAAGCCCCGCCGCGCCGGGGTCTCCTCCTTCGGCATCAGCGGCACCAACGCCCACGTGATCTTGGAGGAAGCGCCCGCGCCCGCGGCGGTTCAGGGCACAGACGGTGCTGTGCCCGTCGAGGGTGGAGCAGGAGCCGAGAGCGGAGCGGGCTCCGAAGGAGCCGAGCCCCCAGCACCCCTGCCCAACACCCTCGCCTTACCCCTCTCGGCCAAGAGCGAGCCCGCCCTGCGCCAGGCGGCTGCCAACCTCGCCACCCACCTCACCGAGCACCCCAACCTCGACCCCAGGGACGTCGCCTTCTCCCTCGCCACCACCCGCGCCCTCTTCGAGCAGCGCGCGGTGGTAGCGGGAGAGAGCCGCGAAGAGCTGGTAGCCGCCCTTTCGGCCTTCGGTCGTGGCGAGCCAACCGCAAAGCTCACCGAGGGCAAAGCCCAAACCGGCAAGCTCGCCTACCTCTTCACCGGCCAGGGCGCCCAGCGCCCTGACATGGGAGCCGAGCTCTATGAGTCCTCGCCGCTCTTCGCCGGAGCCCTCGACGAGGCCTGCGAAGCCCTCGACCCCCACCTCGAGCGCTCCCTCAAAGAGCTCCTCTTCGCCACCGAGGGATCAAAGGAGGCAGAGCTCCTAAACCGCACCGAGTTCACCCAACCGGCCCTTTTCGCGATCGAGCTCGCCCTCTTCAGGCTGCTGGAGCCCCTGGGCCCAAAGCCCGACTACCTCTGCGGCCACTCGATCGGCGAGCTCGCCGCCGCCCACCTCGCCGGCGTCCTCTCCCTCGAAGACGCCGCGAAGCTGATCTGCGCCCGCGGTGCCCTGATGGGCGCCCTGCCCGAGGGCGGGGCGATGGTCGCGATCGAGGCCAGCGAGGAGGAAGTGGAGAAGGCGATCGTGGGCAAAGAGGCAGAGCTTTCGCTCGCGGCGGTCAACGGCCCCGCCTCGATCGTCATCTCCGGCGAGGAGAAAGCCGCCCTGGAGGTCCAATCCCAATTCGAAGAGCAGGGCAACAGAACCAAACGCCTCACCGTCTCCCACGCTTTCCACTCGCCCCTGATCGAGCCGATGCTCCGGGAGTTCAAGCAAGTGGCCGAGAGCCTCGAGTACTCCGAGCCCCAGATCCCGATCCTCTCCAACCTCACCGGCGAGGTTCTCTCCCCCGAGCAGGCCCAAGACCCCGCCTACTGGGTCGCCCAGGTGCGCGGGGCAGTGCGCTTTGCCGACTCGGTCACGACCCTGCAAGACCTAGGCACCACCACCTACCTGGAGCTCGGCCCCGACCCGGTGCTGACCGCGATGGCGACCTCTTGTCTCCCCGCGGGCTCTGAGGCGACCCTGGCCCCGACCCTGCGCTCCGGGCGCGGGGAGGCCGAGGCGATCGGGGGCGCTCTTGCCTCCGCCCACGTCAGTGGCGCCAAGCTCGACTGGGCGGGGCTCTACCCCGGCGCCCAGCGAGTCGCCCTTCCCACCTATCCCTTCCAAAGAGAGCGCTTCTGGCTCTCGGCCAGCTCGGGCCCCACCGACGCCAGCTCGATCGGCCAGAGGGAGATCGACCACCCCTTGCTCTCCGCCGCCCTCGAGGACCCCGCCACCGAGCGCCTCACCCTGACCGGCCGCCTCTCCCTTGCAACCCACCCCTGGCTGGCCGATCACGCCGTGCTCGACACCGTGATCTTGCCCGGCACCGCCTTCGTCGAGCTGGCGCTGAAGGCAGGCCAGGAGGTGGGAGCCGAGAGGATCGAGGAGCTGACCCTGCAGGCACCCCTGATCTTGAGCGAGCAGGGAGCCGTCTCCCTGCAGGTGGCGGTTGGCGTCCCCGACGATGAGGGCCAACGGGAGATCTCGATCCACTCCCGCGCCGAGGCCCAGGCCGAAGAGGAAGCGGGGGAGTGGACCCTCCACGCCACCGGCACCCTCAGCGCCGAGGAACCGGTAACCCCCGAGCCCCTCTCCGCCTGGCCACCCGCGGGAGCAGAGCCGATCGAGGTCTCTGACCTCTATGAGCGCCTGAGCGAGATCGGCTTCCAGTACGGCCCCGCCTTCCAGGGGGTTAGCGCCGCCTGGCAGCAGGGCGAGGAGATCTACGCGGAGGTCTCCCTGGCCGAGGAGCAGCGTCCCGAAGCCGCAGGCTTCGCGCTGCACCCGGCGCTGCTCGACTCCGCCTTCCACGCCGGCCTCGGCGTCGCCCTCGCTCAGGCCGAGGCAGGCGAGGAGGCAAAGCCCACCCTGCCCTTCGATTGGCACGGGGTCAGGGCCCTTGACCCCGGAGCCGCCTCGCTGCGGGTACGGGTCTCGATCGCAGAGGGGCGCCTGAGCCTGAACGCCACCGACTCCACCGGCGCCGCGGTCTTTGAGATCGCCTCCCTCTTCGGCCGCCCGGTCGAGCAGGCCCAGCTGGCCGCCAGGGGCGCCGGGCGCCTTTACCGGCTCGGCTGGGAGGAGTTGGAGCTCGAGGAGCAAGAGACGCCCACCGAGCTGGCGATCCTCGGCAGCGAGGAGATCGGCGAGCTGGGAGCAGAGCGCTACCCCGACCTCGAGTCCCTGCTGGAAGCTCTTCCTGAGGAGAACTCCCCCCAGACCATCCTCCTCGACGCCCGCCCCTGGACGACAGAAGGCGAGGACCCCGTCCTCGCCTCCCACACCGCAACCGTCAAAGGCCTGGAGGCAATCCAAGCCCTGCTCGCCGCAGAGCGCCTCGCCGAGACCCGCCTCGCCTTCCTCACCGAAGGCGCCCTGTCCCCAGGCGAGGAGGAGTCCCCCGACCTCCCCGCCGCCACCCTGGCCGGCCTCTTGCGCTCGGCGGCCTCCGAGCACCCCGGGCGCTTCGCCCTCGTCGACCTCGACGCCAGCGATGCCTCTGCCCAGGCACTGCCCGCCGCCTTGGCCGCGGTTGCCGAAGAGCCCCAGCTCGCCCTGCGCGAGGGCAAGGCGTTGGTCGCCCGTCTCGGCGAGGCCAAAGGCGATCAGGGGGGATCCGAAGGCGAGCAGGCCGATGGGGCAGAGCCCGCCGAGGGGCAACCCCAACCCCTCGACCCCGAAAAGACCGTCCTCATCACCGGCGCCACCGGTGGCCTCGGCGCCCTCTTCGCCCGCCACCTCGCCGAGCGCCACGGCGCCCGCCAGCTGCTCCTGGTCAGCCGCTCGGGCCCCGAGGCAAAGGGCGCAAGTGAGCTGCAAGACGAACTCGAGGAGCTCGGAGCCGAGGTCAGGATCGCCGCCTGCGACGTCGCCGATCGCGACCAGCTGCAAGAGCTCTTGGCCTCGATCCCCACCGCGCACCCCCTCGGCGCCGTGATCCACGCCGCCGGGGTCTTCGACAACGCCCTGATCACCGACCTCCAGCCCGAGTCCCTGGGCAAGGTGATGGCCCCCAAGGCCGACGCCGCCCATCACCTGCACGAGCTGAGCGCCGACTCAGAGCTCTCCCACTTCCTCCTCTTCTCCTCCGCGGCCGGCCTGCTCGGCGGTCCCGGCCAGGGCAACTACGCCGCCGCCAACTCCTTCCTCGACGCCCTGGCGGCAAAGCGCCGGGCCCAGGGCCTGGCGGCGACCTCCTTGGCCTGGGGCCTTTGGGCACAGGAGAGCAACCTGGCCGAGGCGATGAGCGAGGCCGAGCGCGAGAGGGTCCTGCGCCAGACGAGGATGCTGCTCGGCTTCGAGCCGATCCCCCCCGAGCAGGGCCTGGCCCTCTTCGAGGACTCCTTCCACCGCGGCGACTCACTGCTCGCCCCGGTGGCCTTCGACCGTCCCGCCCTGCGCGCCCAGGCCAAGGCCGGCACCCTGCCGGCCTTGATGCGCGCCCTGGTGCGGGTGCCCAGGGGAGCAGAGCGCGCGGGAGAGTCCCTCTCGACCCGCCTGGCCACCGTCCCCGTCGCGGAGCGCGAGGCCTTCGTCTTGGACTTCGTCCGCGGCCACGTCGCCGCGGTGCTGGGCCACGACTCGGCCGCGGCGATCGATCCCGAGCGCGCCTTCAAGGACCTCGGCTTCGACTCGCTGGCGGCGGTGGAGCTGCGCAACCGCTTGGTCGAGGCCACCGGGGTGCAGCTGCCGGCGAGCATGGCCTTCGACTATCCCTCCGCGGCGGCGCTCGCTCGCCATCTGCTGGGAGCGGTGAGCCCGAGCGCTGCCGCCAGGTCAAGCGTTCGGGCACAGGCCTCAGAGGAGCCGATCGCGATCGTCGGCATGTCCTGTCGTTACCCCGGCGCCGTCGCTTCTCCCGACCAGCTCTGGCGACTGGTCGCAGAAGGTAAAGACGGCATCTCTGAGTTCCCGACCGACCGCGGCTGGGACCTGGGGCGCCTCTATGACCCAGACCTCGAGGCCGGTGCGGAGCGCACCACCAGCTACACCCGCGAGGGCGGCTTCCTGCACGACTGCGCCGACTTCGACCCGGCCTTCTTCGGGATCAGCCCCCGAGAGGCCCTAGCGATGGATCCCCAGCAGAGATTGCTCTTGGAAGCGAGCTGGCAGGCCCTCGAGGACGCCGGCATCGACCCGAGGTCTTTGGCCCGAAGCCAGACCGGCGTCTTTGCCGGGGTGATGTACCAGGACTACGGGGAGGCACCGGGCATGTCCCAGAGCCTGGTCTCCGGGCGCGTCGCCTACTCCTTGGGCCTGGAGGGACCGGCCCTCACCGTCGACACCGCCTGCTCCTCCTCGCTGGTGGCGATGCACCTGGCCGCGCAGGCGCTGCGCAGCGGCGAGTGCTCGCTGGCGCTGGCCGGAGGGGTGACGGTGCTCTCGACGCCGGGGATGTTCATCTATTTCTCCAGCCAAGGGGGCCTGGCTTTTGACGGGCGCTCCAAGTCCTTCTCGGAGGCAGCCGACGGGGTCAGTCTTTCTGAGGGCGTCGGCGTCCTTGCCCTCGAGCGTCTGTCGGAGGCCGAGAGAGCAGGTCACCCGGTCCTCGCCGTGATCCGCGGCTCGGCGACCAACCAGGACGGAGCCTCGAACGGCCTCACCGCCCCCAACGGCCCCTCCCAGGAGCGGGTGATCCGCCAGGCCCTCGCCAACGCTCGCCTGGAGCCCGCAGACGTCGACGCCGTCGAGGCCCACGGCACCGGCACCACCCTCGGGGACCCGATCGAGGCCGGCGCCCTGCTCGCCACCTACGGCCAAGAGCGCGAGGAGCCCCTGCGTCTCGGCTCGATCAAGTCCAACATCGGCCACACCCAGGCCGCAGCCGGAGTCGCCGGCGTGATCAAGATGGTCGAAGCGATGCGCCACGGGGTGCTGCCGCGGACCCTGCACGTCGATGCCCCCTCAAGCAAAGTCGACTGGGAGGCGGGAGAGGTGGAGCTCTTGACCGAGTCCCGCGAGTGGGAGGCCAACGACAAGCCCCGTCGCGCCGGGGTGAGCTCCTTCGGCATCAGTGGCACCAACGCCCACGTGATCTTGGAGGAAGCGCCCGCGCCGGCGGTGAGCGGGGACGCGGAGGCAAGCGCGAGCGGAGAGGGACCCGAGGCAACCGAGCCCCCAACGCCACCCCTGCCCAACACCCTCGCCTTACCCCTCTCGGCCAAGAGCGAGCCCGCCCTGCGCCAGGCGGCTGCCAACCTCGCCACCCACCTCACCGAGCACCCCAACCTCGACCCCAGGGACGTCGCCTTCTCCCTCGCCACCACCCGCGCCCTCTTCGAGCAGCGCGCGGTGGTAGCGGGAGAGAGCCGCGAAGAGCTGGTAGCCGCCCTTTCGGCCTTCGGTCGTGGCGAGCCAACCGCAAAGCTCACCGAGGGCAAAGCCCAAATCGGCAAGCTCGCCTACCTCTTCACCGGCCAGGGCGCCCAGCGCCCTGGCATGGGCAAGGAGCTCTATGCGGCCTCACCGCTCTTCGCCGGAGCCCTCGATCAGGCCTGCGAGGCCCTCGACCCCCACCTCGCTCGCCCCCTCAAAGAGCTCCTCTTCGCCACCGAGGGATCAAAGGAGGCAGAGCTCCTAAACCGCACCGAGCTCACCCAACCGGCCCTGTTTGGGATCGAGCTAGCCCTCTACCGCCTGCTGCAGGCAACGGGCCTTCGCCCCGACTACCTCTGCGGCCACTCGATCGGCGAGCTCGCCGCCGCCCACCTCGCCGGCGTCCTCTCCCTTAAGGACGCAGCGAAGCTGATCTGCGCCCGCGGCGCCCTGATGGGCGCCCTGCCCGAGGGCGGGGCGATGGTCGCGATCGAGGCCTCAGAGGAGGAAGTGAGCGAGGCGATCGCAGGCAAAGAGGCAGAGCTCTCGATCGCGGCGGTCAACGGCCCCGCCTCGATCGTCATCTCCGGCGTCGAGCAGGCGGCCCTCGAGGTCCAATCCCACTTCGAAGCCCAAGGCAACAGGACCAAACGCCTCACCGTCTCCCACGCTTTCCACTCGCCCCTGATCGAGCCGATGCTCCGGGAGTTCAAGCAAGTGGCCGAGGGCCTCGAGTACTCCGAGCCCCAGATCCCGATCCTCTCCAACCTCACCGGCGAGGTTCTCTCCCCCGAGCAGGCCCAAGACCCCGCCTACTGGGTCGCCCAGGTGCGCGGGGCGGTGCGCTTTGCCGACTCGGTCGCGACCCTACAAGACCTAGGCACCACCACCTACCTGGAGCTCGGCCCCGACCCGGTGCTGACCGCGATGGCGACCTCTTGTCTCCCCGCGGGCTCTGAGGCGACCCTGGCCCCGACCCTGCGCTCCGGGCGCGGGGAGGCCGAGGCGATCGGGGGCGCTCTTGCCTCCGCCCACGTCAGTGGCGCCAAGCTCGACTGGGCGGGGCTCTACCCCGGCGCCCAGCGAGTCGCCCTTCCCACCTATCCCTTCCAAAGAGAGCGCTTCTGGCTCTCGGCCAGCTCGGGCCCCACCGACGCCAGCTCGATCGGCCAGAGGGAGATCGACCACCCCTTGCTCTCCGCCGCCCTCGAGGACCCCGCCACCGAGCGCCTCACCCTGACCGGCCGCCTCTCCCTTGCAACCCACCCCTGGCTGGCCGATCACGCCGTCCTCGACACGGTGATCTTGCCGGGCACCGCCTTCGTCGAGCTGGCGCTCAGCGCCGGTGCGCAGGTCGGCGCCGAGGCGATCGAGGAGCTGACCCTGCAGGCGCCCTTGATCTTGAGCGAGCAGGGAGCCGTCTCCCTGCAGGTCACAGTCGGCGTCCCCGACGATCAGGGCCAACGCGAGATCTCGATCCACTCCCGCGCTGAGGCCCAGGCAGAAGACGGGGCGGGGGAGTGGATCCTGCACGCCACCGGTGCCCTCAGCTCCGAGGCACCCCAGGCCCCCGAGCCCTTCGGGGCCTGGCCGCCCGAAGGGGCAGAGCCGATCGACACCTCCGACCTATACGAGCGCCTGGACGAGATCGGCTTCCAGTACGGCCCCGCCTTCCAGGGGGTCAGCGCCGCCTGGCGAGACGGCGAGGAGATCTACGCCGAGGTCTCCCTGGCCGAGGCCCAGCGCTCTGAAGCCGGGGGCTTTGCGCTGCACCCGGCGCTGCTGGACTCGGCCCTGCACGGAGCCCTGCTCGGCGCCCTCGACGCCGACTCAGAGGGCGGCTCGGGCCTGCCCTTCTCCTGGAACGGGGTCTCGGTCGCGATCACGGGTGCCTCCTCCCTGCGGGTGCGCCTTCGCGCCACCGAGGAGCAGCTCTCCCTGCAGCTCGCCGACCACGACAACCTGCCCCTGGCCCAGGTCGGCGCCCTGCGCACCCGCCCGATCGCCGCCGCCCAGCTGCAGGGCGCCCTCGCCACCAGGCGCGATCTCTTCGAGCTCAGCTGGGTCGAGGCTCAATTGCCAGAGGAGGCCGAGAGCTCGCCCACCGAGCTGGCGATCCTCGGGACCGAGGAGATCGAAGGCCTCCAAGCCCAGCCCCACCCCGACCTCGAGTCCCTGCTGGAAGCCCTCTCCGAGGAGGAGCCCCCCCAGGCCATCCTCCTCGACACCCGCCCCTGGACGAGCGAGGGCGAGGACCCCGTCCTCGCCTCCCGCACCGCAACCGCCCAGGGCCTGGAGGCAATCCAGGCCCTGCTCGCCCAAGAGCGCCTGGCCGAGACCCGCCTCGCCTTCCTCACCGAAGGCGCCCTGTCCCCAGGCGAGGAGGAGTCCCCCGACCTCCCCGCCGCCACCCTGGCCGGCCTCTTGCGCTCGGCGGCCTCCGAGCACCCCGGGCGCTTCGCCCTCGTCGACCTCGACGCCAGCGATGCCTCTGCCCAGGCACTGCCCGCCGCCTTGGCCGCGGTTGCCGAAGAGCCCCAGCTCGCCCTGCGTGAGGGCAGGGCGCTGGTGGCGAGGCTCAGCGACGATAGGGGCCACGGTGCCCTCGCCCCTCCGGCCGGTCCCTGGCGCCTGGACGTGACCGACCGGGGAACCCTGGATTCCCTCGCCCTGGTTGCCTCGCCCCGCTGTACAGAGCCGTTGGGCCCCACCGAGGTGCGGATCGCGATGCGCGCGGCCGGTCTCAACTTCCGCGACGTCCTGAGCGCGCTCGGGCTCTACCCGGGGGAAGTGTCGATCGGGGGTGAGGGCGCCGGCGTCGTTTTGGAGGTTGGCTCGCAGGTCGGCGACCTCGTCCCCGGCGATCGGGTGATGGGGATGATCCCCAGCGCCTTCGCTCCGCTGGCGATCAGCGAGCGCGATCTCATCGTTCCGCTCCCGGCCAGGCAGTCCTTCGCGCAGGGAGCATCGGTGCCGATCGCCTTCATGACCGCGTTCTTCGGCCTCGTGGATCTAGCCGGTCTGGCCGCAGGGGAGAAGGTCCTGATTCATGCCGGTGCCGGAGGCGTCGGCATGGCGGCGGTCCAGCTGGCACGCCATCTCGGGGCCGAGGTATTTGCCACCGCCAGCCCGTCGAAGTGGGAGGCGCTGCGTGCAATGGGGATCGAGGAGGATCACATCGCCTCCTCGCGGGACCTCGAGTTCAAGGACAAGTTCCTCGAGGTGACCCATGGTGAGGGGCTGGACGTCGTTCTGAACGCCCTGGCCGGGGACTTCGTCGACGCCTCGCTGGAGCTGCTGCCCGGCGGCGGCCGCTTCATGGAGATGGGCAAGACGGACATCCGCGACCCCGAGCAGATCTCGGAGCGTTTCCCAGGCGTCCTCTACAGGCCCTTCGACCTCACGGAAGTGGAGCCCGAGCGTCTGCAGGAGATGCTCAACGAGCTCGGCCGACTCTTTGAGAGCGGCGCCCTCCGCGACATCCCGATCGTCACCTGGGACCTGCGTCGCGCCCCGGAGGCCTTCCGTCATCTGCGCGAGGGAAGGAATCTCGGCAAGGTCGTGCTCGAGGTCCCGCCGCCCCTCGACCCTGACCGCACCATCCTCATCACCGGCGCCACCGGTGGCCTCGGCGCCCTCTTCGCCCGCCACCTCGCCGAGCGCCACGGCGCCCGCCACCTGCTCCTGGTCAGCCGCTCGGGCCCCGAGGCAAAGGGCGCGACCGAGCTGCGGGCAGAACTCCAGGAGCTCGGCGCCGAGGTCAGGATCGCCGCCTGTGATGTCGCCGAGCGCGACCAGCTGCAAGAGCTCTTGGCCTCGATCCCCACCGCGCACCCCCTCGGCGCCGTGATCCACGCCGCCGGGGCCCTCGAGGACGGCCTGATCGAGTCGATGGGCTCAGAGAGCCTGGACCGCGTCTTTGCCCCCAAGGCCGACGCCGCCCACCACCTGCACGAGCTCACCGCCACCTCAGAGCTCTCCCACTTCGTCGCCTTCTCCTCGATCGCCGGCCCCCTCGGCGGCGCCGGCCAGGCCAACTACGCCGCCGCCAACTCCTTCCTCGACGCCCTGGCCGCCAAGCGCCGGGCCCAGGGCCTGCCCGCCACCTCGATCGCCTGGGGCCTGTGGGAGCGCGAGAGCGCGATGACCGCCAAGCTCGGCAAGGCCGACCTGGCGCGGCTGCAGCGCTCGGGCATAACCCCGATCGCAGACGCGCAGGGCCTCGATCTCTTCGACGCCGCGATCGCCAGCGCCTCCCCCCAACCCCTGGCCCTGCCCCTAAGCCGCGCCGCCCTGCGCTCCCAGGCCACCGCCGGCACCTTGCCACCGATCTTCAGCGCCCTGGTCAAGGCCAGCGCCCGCCGCCAGGGCCCCCAAGGCCAGCTCGCCACCCAACTGGCCTCCCTGCCCGAGCCCGAGCGCCAAGAGGCGCTCCTTGAGGCGCTCCGCGCCGAGGTCGCCGCCGTCTTGGGCCATGACTCTGGCGCCGCGATCGATCCCGAGCGCGCCTTCAAGGACCTCGGCTTCGATTCCCTCGCCGCGGTCGAGCTGCGAAACCGCCTCGCCGCCCTCACCGGCGCCTCCCTGCAGGCCACCGCCGTCTTCGATTACCCCAGCGCGGCCAAGCTGGCCGCGCACCTGTTGGAGCGGATGGGCGTCGCATCGGGTGGCGTGCAGGGTGCCGAGAGGCAGATCGACCAGCTCGAGGCCGCATTGTCCGCGGCCTCTCTGGCTGGCGGGGATCGTGCCGAGTTGGCCACCCGCCTGCGTGCTTTGGCGGGGAGCTTGGAGGGTGGGGATCACGGCGAGCTTCCCCCTGTAGAGCGCGACCGGCTCGAAGCGGCAACCGACGACGAGCTGCTCGAGGCCATCGACGGGATGGCAGGAAAGGCATGACATCGACGCTTGCATCGGATGGGAGGCGAAATGGCTGACGCGAGGGCGCTGAGCGATGGCTTGAGGCGTGCCACGATCGCGTTGGCCGAGGAGCGCGAGCGGCTGTACCTGCTGCGTCACGAGCCGATCGCGATCGTCGGCATGTCCTGTCGCTACCCGGGCGAGGTCAGCTCTCCGCAGGAGCTCTGGGAGCTGGTCGCAAACGGGCGCGACGGCATCTCCGAGTTCCCGAGCAACCGTGGCTGGGACCTGGGGCGCATCTATGACCCAGACCCCGATCACCCTGGCACCAGCTATACGTGCGAGGGCGGGTTCGTCCACGACTCGGTCGCCTTCGACGCCGCTTTCTTCGGGATCAGCCCGCGCGAGGCTCTGGCAATGGACCCTCAGCAGCGATCGCTGCTGGAAGTCTCCTGGCAAGCGTTGGAGAGAGCTGGGATCGATGTCCTCTCATTGCGGGGAGGACCCGTCGGTGTCTTTGTCGGCGTCAGCTCACAGGATCATGTGGTGAGTCTGCAGACGCCAGGAGTGGACCTCGAAGGCTATGGGCTTACGGGCAGCTCGAACAGCGTGATCTCAGGCCGCGTCGCCTACTCGCTCGGCCTCGAGGGTCCCGCGGTCACCATCGATACCGCCTGCTCCTCCTCGCTGGTGGCGATGCACCTGGCCGCGCAGGCGCTGCGCAGCGGCGAGTGCTCGCTGGCGCTGGCCGGAGGGGTGACGGTGCTCTCGACGCCTGGTGTCTTCGTCGAGTTCTCCCGCCAGCGCGGGCTTGCCCCCGACGGGCGCTCCAAGGCCTTCTCCGAGGCAGCCGATGGGGTCGGTTGGGCGGAGGGCGTCGGAGTGCTGGCTCTGGAGCGCCTGTCGGACGCCGAGCGCAACGGCCACCCGGTCCTCGCGGTCCTGAAGGGAAGCGCCGTCAACCAAGACGGCGCGTCGAACGGCCTCACCGCCCCCAACGGCCCCTCCCAGGAGCGGGTGATCCGCCAGGCCCTCGCCAACGCCCGCCTGGAGCCCGCAGACGTCGACGCCGTCGAGGCCCACGGCACCGGCACCACGCTTGGGGACCCGATCGAGGCCGGCGCCCTGCTCGCCACCTACGGCCAAGACAGGGAAGAGCCGCTGAAGCTGGGCTCGATCAAGTCCAACATCGGCCACACCCAGGCCGCCGCCGGGGTCGCCGGCGTGATCAAGATGGTCGAAGCGATGCGCCACGGGGTCTTGCCGCGCACCCTGCACGTCGATGCCCCCTCAAGCAAAGTCGACTGGGAGGCGGGCGAGGTGGAGCTGCTCACCGAGCCCCGCGAGTGGCAGCCCAACGGCAAGCCCCGCCGCGCCGGGGTCAGCTCCTTCGGCATCAGTGGCACCAACGCCCACGTGATCTTGGAGGAAGCGCCGGCTCCTGCGGCGGTTCAGGGCACAGGCGGCGCTGTGCCGGCTGAGGGTGGAGCAGGAGCAGAGGGTGGGGAGGGACCCGAAGGAGCCGATTCCCCCGAGCCCCCAACGCCACCCCTGCCCAACACCCTCGCCCTGCCGCTCTCGGCCAAGTCCGAGCCAGCCCTGCGCCAGAGCGCCGCCAACCTCGCATCCCACCTCACCGACAACCCCGAGCTCGACCCCAGGGACGTCGCCTTCTCCCTCGCCACCACAAGAGCGCTGTTCGAGCAGCGGGCGGTAGTGAGCGGCGAGAGCCGCGAAGAGCTGCTCGAGCGCCTGGCCTCACTCGCCCACGGCGAGCCGACACCGGGAGTAACCGAGGGCAAGGCCCAGACCGGCAAGCTCGCCTACCTCTTCACCGGCCAGGGCGCCCAGCGCCCTGGCATGGGCTCTGAGCTCTATGAGTCCTCACCACTCTTCGCCGGAGCCCTCGACCAGGCCTGCGAGGCCCTCGACCCCCACCTCGATCGCCCCCTCAAGGAGCTCCTCTTCGCCCCCGAGGGATCGAAGGAGGCAGAGCTCCTAAACCGCACCGAGTTCACCCAACCGGCCCTTTTCGCGATCGAGCTCGCCCTCTTCAGGCTGCTGGAGCCCCTGGGCCCAAAGCCCGACTACCTCTGCGGCCACTCGATCGGAGAGCTCGCCGCCGCCCACCTCGCCGGCGTCCTCTCCCTCCAAGACGCAGCGAAGCTGATCTGCGCCCGCGGTGCCCTGATGGGCGCCCTGCCTGAGGGTGGGGCGATGGTCGCGATCGAGGCCAGCGAGGCCGAGGTTGCTAAGGCGATCGTGGGCAAAGAGGCAGAGCTTTCGCTCGCGGCGGTAAACGGCCCCGCCTCGATCGTCATCTCCGGCGAGGAGAAAGCCGCCCTGGAGGTCCAATCCCACTTCGAGGCCAAAGGCAACAGAACCAAGCGCCTCACCGTCTCCCATGCCTTCCACTCGCCCCTGATCGAGCCGATGCTTCAGGACTTCGCCGAGGTCGCGAAGAGCCTCGACTACCACCAGCCCCAGATCCCGATCCTCTCCAACCTCACGGGCGAGGTCCTCTCCCCCGAGCAGGCCCAAGACCCCGACTACTGGGTCGCCCAGGTGCGCGGGGCGGTGCGCTTCGCCGACTCGGTCGCGACCCTGCAATCCCAAGGCACCACCACCTACCTGGAGCTCGGCCCCGACCCGGTGCTGACGGCGATGGCGACCTCCTGTTTGCCCGCGGGCTCTGAGGCGACCCTGACCCCGACCCTGCGCTCCGGGCGCGGGGAGGCCGAGGCGATCGGGGGCGCTCTTTCCTGCGCCCACGTCAACGGCGCCAAGCTCGACTGGGCGGGGCTCTACCCCGGCGCCCAGCGAGTCGCACTTCCCACCTATCCCTTCCAGCGTGAGCGCTTCTGGCTCTCGGCCAGCTCCAACGGAGCGGGAGACCTCGGTGCCGCGGGCCTGCGCGAGATCGACCACCCCTTGCTCTCCGCCGCGATCGAGGACCCCGGCTCCGAGCGCCTCACCCTGACCGGCCGCCTCTCCCTCTCCACCCACCCCTGGCTGGCCGATCACGCCGTGCTCGACACCGTGATCTTGCCCGGCACCGCCTTCGTCGAGCTGGCCCTCAGCGCCGGCGCGCAGGTGGGAGCCGAGACGATCGAGGAGCTGACCCTGCAGGCACCCTTGATCTTGAGCGAGTCCACCTCGGTCTCCCTGCAGGTGGCGGTTGGCGTCCCCGACGATCAGGGCCAACGGGAGATCTCGATCCACTCCCGCTCCGAGGCTCAGGCAGAGGACGGGGCGGGGGAGTGGGCCCTGCACGCCACCGGCACCCTCAGCGCCGAGGCACCGGTAACCCCCGAGCCCCTCTCCTCCTGGCCGCCCGCGGGAGCAGAGCCGATCGAGGTCTCCGACCTCTATGAGCGCCTCAGTGAGATCGGCTTCCAATACGGCCCGGCCTTCCAGGGGGTTAGCGCCGCCTGGCAGGAGGGCGAGGAGATCTATGCCGAGGTCTCCCTGGCCGAGGCCCAGCGCTCTGAAGCCGGGGGCTTCTCGATCCATCCGGCGCTGCTCGACTCGGCCCTGCACGGAGCCCTGCTCGGCGCCCTCGACGCCGACTCAGAGGGCGGCTCGGGCCTGCCCTTCTCCTGGAACGGGGTCTCGGTCGCGATCACGGGTGCCTCCTCCCTGCGGGTACGTCTGCGCGCCACCGAGGAGCAGCTCTCCCTGCAGCTCGCCGACCACGACAACCTGCCCCTGGCCCAGGTCGGCGCCCTGCGCACCCGCCCGATCGCCGCCGCCCAGCTGCAGGGCGCCCTCGCCGGCAAACGCGATCTCTTCGAGCTCAGCTGGGTCGAGGCTCAATTGCCAGAGGAGGCCGAGGGCTCGCCCACCGAGCTGGCGATCCTCGGGACCGAGGAGATCGAAGGCCTCCAAGCCCAGCCCCACCCCGACCTCGAGTCCCTGCTGGAAGCCCTCTCCGACGAGGAGCCCCCCCAGACCATCCTCCTCGACACCCGCCCCTGGACGAGCGAGGGCGAGGACCCCGTCCTCGCCTCCCACACCGCAACCGCCAGGGGCCTGGAGGCAATCCAGGCCCTGCTCGCCGCAGAGCCCCTCGCCGAGACCCGCCTCGCCTTCCTCACCGAAGGCGCCCTCTCCCCAGGCGAGGAGGAGTCCCCCAACCTCCCCGCCGCCACCCTGGCCGGCCTTTTGCGCTCGGCGGCCTCCGAGCACCCCGGGCGCTTCGCCCTCGTTGACCTCGATGACAGCGAGGCCTCGGCCCAGGCACTGCCTGCCGCCTTGCTCGCAGTCGCCGAAGAGCCCCAGCTCGCCCTGCGTGAGGGCAGGGCATTGGTCGCCCGTCTCACCGAGGCCAAGGGCGACCCGAGGGGATCCGAAGACGAGCAGGCCGATGGGGCAGAGCCCGCCGAGGGGCAACCCCAACCCCTCGACCCCGACCGCACCGTCCTCATCACCGGCGCCACCGGTGGCCTCGGCGCCCTCTTCGCCCGCCACCTCGCCGAGCGCCACGGCGCCCGCCACCTGCTCTTGGTCAGCCGCTCGGGCCCCGAGGCAAAGGGCGCGACCGAGCTGCGGGCAGAACTCCAGGAGCTCGGCGCCGAGGTCAGGATCGCCGCCTGTGATGTCGCCGAGCGCGACCAGCTGCAAGAGCTCTTGGCCTCGATCCCCACCGCGCACCCCCTCGGCGCCGTGATCCACGCCGCCGGGGTCCTCGACGACGCCCTGATCGAGTCGATGGGCTCAGAGAGCCTGGACCGCGTCTTTGCCCCCAAGGCCGACGCCGCCCACCACCTGCACGAGCTGAGCAAGGACTCTGGTCTCTCGGCCTTCGTCCTCTTCTCCTCGATCGCCGGCCCGCTCGGCGGCGCCGGCCAGGCCAACTACGCCGCCGCCAACTCCTTCCTCGACGCCCTGGCCGCCAAGCGCCGGGCCCAGGGCCTGCCCGCCACCTCGATCGCCTGGGGCCTGTGGGAGCGCGAGAGCGCGATGACCGCCAAGCTCGGCAAGGCCGACCTGGCGCGGCTGCAGCGCTCGGGGATAACCCCGATCGCAGACGCGCAGGGCCTCGATCTCTTCGACGCCGCGATTAGCAGTGCCTCCCCCCAACCCCTGGCCCTGCCCCTAAGCCGCGCCGCCCTGCGCTCCCAGGCCACCGCCGGCACCTTGCCACCGATCTTCAGCGCCCTGGTCAAGGCCAGCGCCCGCCGCCAGGGCCCCCAAGGCCAGCTCGCCACCCAACTGGCCTCCCTGCCCGAGCCCGAGCGCCAAGAGGCGCTCCTTGAGGCGCTCCGCGCCGAGGTCGCCGCCGTCTTGGGCCATGACTCTGGCGCCGCGATCGATCCCGAGCGCGCCTTCAAGGACCTCGGCTTCGACTCCCTCGCCGCGGTCGAGCTGCGCAACCGCCTCGCCGCCCTCACCGGCGCCTCCCTGCAGGCCACCGCCGTCTTCGATTACCCCAGCGCGGCCAAGCTGGCCGCGCACCTGTTGGAGCGGATGGGCTCGGGCGCCGCGATCAAGAGCGCGCTCAGGGCCCAGGCCTCCGAGGAGCCGATCGCGATCGTCGGCATGGCCTGTCGCTACCCCGGCAAGGTCGGCTCTCCCGCCGAGCTTTGGCAGCTGGTCGCCGAAGGCAGGGACGCCATCTCCGGGTTCCCGGCAGACCGCGGCTGGGAGCTGGGGCGCCTCTATGACCCAGACCCCGAGGCCGGCGCCGAGCGCCTCACCAGCTATACCCGCGAGGGCGGCTTCCTCGCCGACTGCGCCGACTTCGACCCCGCCTTCTTTGGCATCTCCCCGCGCGAGGCGATGGTCATGGACCCCCAGCAGAGATTGCTCTTGGAAGCCTCCTGGCAGGCCCTGGAGGAGGCCGGCATCGACCCCCGCTCCCTCCAGGAGAGCCAGACCGGGGTCTTTGCCGGGGTGATGTACCAGGACTACGGGGAGGCACCGGGCATGTCCCAGAGCCTGGTCTCCGGGCGCGTCGCCTACTCCCTCGGCCTCGAGGGCCCGGCGGTCACCGTCGACACCGCCTGCTCCTCCTCGCTGGTGGCGATGCACTGGGCAACCCAGGCGCTTTCATCGGGCGAGTGCTCCCTGGCCCTGGCCGGCGGGGTCACCGTGCTCGCCACCCCCAGCGTCTTCGTCGAGTTCTCCCGCCAGCGCGGCCTTGCCCCCGACGGGCGCTCCAAGTCCTTCGCCGAGGCTGCCGACGGCGTCGGCTGGTCAGAGGGAGTGGGAGTGCTCGCCCTCGAGCGCCTGTCGGACGCCGAGCGCAACGGCCACCCGGTGCTGGCGATCCTCAAGGGCTCGGCCGTCAACCAAGACGGCGCCTCCAACGGCTTCAGCGCCCCCAACGGCCCCTCCCAGGAGCGGGTGATTCGCCAGGCCCTCGCCAACGCTCGCTTGGAGCCCGCAGACGTCGACGCCGTCGAGGCCCACGGCACCGGCACCACCCTCGGGGACCCGATCGAGGCCGGCGCCCTGCTCGCCACCTACGGCCAAGAGCGCGAGGAGCCCCTGCGCCTGGGCTCGATCAAGTCCAACATCGGCCACACCCAGGCCGCAGCCGGAGTCGCCGGCGTGATCAAGATGGTCGAAGCGATGCGCCACGGGGTCTTGCCGCGCACCCTGCACGTCGATGCCCCCTCAAGCAAAGTCGACTGGGAGGCCGGCGAGGTCGAGCTCCTCACCGAGCCCCGCGAGTGGGAGGCAAACGGCAAGCCCCGCCGCGCCGGCGTCTCCTCCTTCGGCATCAGCGGCACCAACGCGCATGTGATCTTGGAGGAAGCGCCTGCGCCCGCGGTGAGCGAGGACGCAGAGGCAAGCGCGAGCGGGGAGGGACCCGAGGCAGCCGAGTCCCCAACGCCACCCCTGCCCAACACCCTCGCCCTGCCGCTCTCGGCCAAGTCCGAGCCGGCCCTGCGCCAGGCCGCCGCCAACCTCGCCTCCCACCTCACCGACAACCCCGAGCTCGACCCCGCCGACGTCGCCTTCTCCCTCGCGACCACCCGCGCCCTCTTCGAGCAGCGCGCGGTAGTGAGCGGCGAGAGCCGCGAGCAGCTGATCGAGCGCCTCGGGGCACTGGCCCACGGCGAGTCAGGTCCCGGCATCACCGAGGGCAAAGCCCAAACCGGCAAGCTCGCCTACCTCTTCACCGGCCAGGGCGCCCAGCGCCCTGGCATGGGCTCTGAGCTCTATGCGTCCTCACCGCTCTTCGCCCAAGCCCTCGACGAGGCCTGCGAGGCCCTCGACCCTCACCTCGAGCGCCCCCTCAAAGAGCTCCTCTTCGCCACCGAGGGATCAAAGGAGGCAGAGCTCCTAAACCGCACCGAGTTCACCCAACCGGCCCTCTTCGCGATCGAGGTAGCCCTCTTCAGGCTGCTAGAGCCCCTGGGCCCAAAGCCCGACTACCTCTGCGGCCACTCGATCGGCGAGCTCAGCGCCGCCCACCTCGCCGGCGTCCTCTCCCTTAAGGACGCCGCGAAGCTGATCTGCGCCCGCGGCGCCCTGATGGGCGCCCTGCCCGAGGGCGGGGCGATGGTCGCGATCGAGGCCAGCGAGGCAGAGGTGGCCGAGGCGATCGCGGGCAGGGAGGCAAAGCTCTCGATCGCGGCGGTCAACGGCCCCGCCTCGATCGTCATCTCCGGCACAGAGAAAGCGGCCCTGGAGGTCCAATCCCACTTCGAAGACCAAGGCCAAAGGACCAAACGCCTGACCGTTTCCCACGCCTTCCACTCGCCGCTGATCGAGCCGATGCTCGGTGACTTCGCCGAGGTCGCAAAGAGCCTCGAGTACTCCGAGCCCCAGATCCCGATCCTCTCCAACCTCAGCGGCGAAGTGCTCACCCCCGAGCAGGCCCAAGACCCCGCCTACTGGGTCGCCCAGGTGCGCGGGGCGGTGCGCTTCGCCGACTCGGTCGCGACCCTGCAAGACCTAGGCACCACCACCTACCTGGAGCTCGGCCCCGACCCGGTGCTGACCGCGATGGCGACCTCCTGCCTCGAGGAGGGCTCCGAGGCGACCCTGACCCCGACCCTGCGCTCCGGACGCGGGGAGGCCGAGGCGATCGGGGGCGCTCTTTCCTCCGCCCACGTCAGTGGCGCCACTCCCGACTGGGCAAAGCTCTACCCAGGCGCCAAACGGGTCGCTCTTCCCACCTATCCCTTCCAGCGCGAGCGCTTCTGGCTCTCGGCCAGCTCGGGCCCCACCGACGCCAGCTCGATCGGCATGCGCGAGGTGGATCACCCACTGCTCGCGGCGGCGATCGAGGAGCCCGACGGTGGCTTGCTCCTCACGGGCCGCATCTCGGCCAGCACTCAGTCCTGGATAGCGGACCACGTCATTCTCGACACCCTGATCTTGCCCGGGACCGCCTTCGTCGAGTTGGCACTGAAGGCAGGCGAGGAGGTCGGCGCGGAGACGATCGAGGAGCTGACTCTGCAGGCGCCTTTGGTTTTGCCCCAGACCGGCGCCGTCGCTCTGCGGGTTTCGGTTGGAGCCCTGGAGCAGGGCAAGCGCGGGATTGCAATCCATTCCCGTGCCGAGGCCCATGGAGAGGACGGAGCGGGGGAGTGGATGCTGCACGCCAGCGGCTCACTTAGCGTCGAGTCATCGACAACCCCCGCGCCCTTCCCCGCCTGGCCGCCCGAGGGAGCCGAGCCCCTGGAGATCGCGGGTCTCTATGAGCGTCTGGCTGAGATCGGCTTCGGTTTTGGACCGGCTTTCCAGGCGCTGGGCGCTGCCTGGCGGGACGGCGAGGAGATCTACGCCGAGGTCTCCCTGCCCGAGGGTCAGGGCGAGCAGGCGGGTGGCTTTGGAATCCACCCGGCGCTGCTCGACGCGGCTTTCCATGCCGGTATCGATATCGCTTTCGAGGGTGACGCCAAACCGACCGTGCCCTTCGATTGGCACGGAGTTCGGGTCTTCGCGAAGGGAGCCGACTCGCTGCGGGTGCGGGTCTCGATGCGAGCGCAGACCGCGACTGACGCAGGGCGCATTGAGCTCTATGCCACCGACTCGAGCGGTGTGCCGGTGGTCGAAGTCGCCTCCCTCTTCGGCCGCCCGGTCGAGCAGGCCCAGCTTGCCGCCAGGGGCGCCGGGCGCCTTTACCGGCTCGGCTGGGAGGCGCTTGAGCTCGAGGAGCAAGAGACGCCCACCGAGTTGGCGATCCTCGGCGAGACCGAGATCGCCGGCCTTGACGTTCAGCGCTACCCCGACCTCGAGTCCCTGCTGGAGGCCGTGCCCGAGGAGAACTCCCCACAGACCATCCTCCTCGACGCCCGCCCCTGGACGAGCGAAGGCGAGGACCCCGTCCTCGCCTCCCACCAGCTCGCCGCCAGGGGCCTGGAGGCAATCCAGGCCCTGCTCGCCGCAGAGCGCCTGGCCGAGACCCGCCTTGCCTTCCTCACCGAAGGCGCCCTCTCCCCAGGCGAGGAGGAGTCCCCCAACCTCCCCGCCGCCACCCTGGCCGGCCTCTTGCGCTCGGCGGCCTCCGAGCACCCCGGGCGCTTTGCCTTGATCGATGCCGACGCCAGCGAAGCCTCGGCTCAGGCGCTACCTGCCGCCTTGGTTGCCAGCACCGAAGAGCCCCAGCTCGCCCTGCGCGAGGGCAGGGCGCTGGTGGCCCGCCTCGGCGAGGCCAAGGGCGAGGAGCAAGACGGCGAGTCCCAACCCCTCGACCCCGACAAGACCGTCCTCATCACCGGCGCCACCGGTGGCCTCGGCGCCCTCTTTGCCCGCCACCTCGCCGAGCGCCACGGCGCCCGCCAGCTGCTCCTGGTCAGCCGCTCGGGCCCCGAGGCAAAGGGAGCAAGTCAGCTGCAAGAGGAACTCCAAGAGCTCGGCGCCGAGGTCAGGATCGCCGCCTGCGACGTCGCCGACCGCTCCCAGCTGCAAGAGCTCTTGGCCTCGATCCCCACCGAGCACCCCCTCGGCGCCGTGATCCACGCCGCCGGGGTCTTCGACAACGCCCTGATCACCGACCTCCAGCCCGAGTCCCTGGGCAAGGTGATGGCCCCCAAGGCCGACGCCGCCCATCACCTGCACGAGCTGAGCGCCGACTCAGAGCTCTCCCACTTCCTCCTCTTCTCCTCCGCGGCCGGCCTGCTCGGCGGTCCCGGCCAGGGCAACTACGCCGCCGCCAACTCCTTCCTCGACGCCCTGGCGGCAAAGCGCCGGGCCCAGGGCCTGGCGGCGACCTCCTTGGCCTGGGGCCTTTGGGCACAGGAGAGCAACCTGGCCGAGGCGATGAGCGAGGCCGAGCGCGAGAGGGTCCTGCGCCAGACGAGGATGCTGCTCGGCTTCGAGCCGATCCCCCCCGAGCAGGGCCTGGCCCTCTTCGAGGACTCCTTCCACCGCGGCGACTCACTGCTCGCCCCGGTGGCCTTCGACCGTCCCGCCCTGCGCGCCCAGGCCAAGGCCGGCACCCTGCCGGCCTTGATGCGCGCCCTGGTGCGGGTGCCCAGGGGAGCAGAGCGCGCGGGAGAGTCCCTCTCGACCCGCCTGGCCACCGTCCCCGTCGCGGAGCGCGAGGCCTTCGTCTTGGACTTCGTCCGCGGCCACGTCGCCGCGGTGCTGGGCCACGACTCGGCCGCGGCGATCGATCCCGAGCGCGCCTTCAAGGACCTCGGCTTCGACTCGCTGGCGGCGGTGGAGCTGCGCAACCGCTTGGTCGAGGCCACCGGGGTGCAGCTGCCGGCGAGCATGGCCTTCGACTATCCCTCCGCGGCGGCGCTCGCTCGCCATCTGCTGGGAGCGGTGAGCCCGAGCGCTGCCGCCAGGTCAAGCGTTCGGGCACAGGCCTCAGAGGAGCCGATCGCGATCGTCGGCATGTCCTGTCGTTACCCCGGCGCCGTCGCTTCTCCCGACCAGCTCTGGCGACTGGTCGCAGAAGGTAAAGACGGCATCTCTGAGTTCCCGACCGACCGCGGCTGGGACCTGGGGCGCCTCTATGACCCAGACCTCGAGGCCGGTGCGGAGCGCACCACCAGCTACACCCGCGAGGGCGGCTTCCTGCACGACTGCGCCGACTTCGACCCGGCCTTCTTCGGGATCAGCCCCCGAGAGGCCCTAGCGATGGATCCCCAGCAGAGATTGCTCTTGGAAGCGAGCTGGCAGGCCCTCGAGGACGCCGGCATCGACCCGAGGTCTTTGGCCCGAAGCCAGACCGGCGTCTTTGCCGGGGTGATGTACCAGGACTACGGGGAGGCACCGGGCATGTCCCAGAGCCTGGTCTCCGGGCGCGTCGCCTACTCCTTGGGCCTGGAGGGACCGGCCCTCACCGTCGACACCGCCTGCTCCTCCTCGCTGGTGGCGATGCACCTGGCCGCGCAGGCGCTGCGCAGCGGCGAGTGCTCGCTGGCGCTGGCCGGAGGGGTGACGGTGCTCTCGACGCCGGGCGTCTTCATCGAGTTCTCCCGCCAGCGCGGCCTCGCCCCCGACGGGCGCTCGAAGTCCTTTGCCGACGTGGCCGACGGGGTTGCCTGGGCGGAGGGCGTGGGAGTCCTCACCCTGCAGCGCCTGTCGGACGCAGAACGTGCCGGCCACAAAATCCTGGCGATCCTGCGGGGAAGTGCGACCAACCAAGACGGCGCCTCCAACGGCTTCAGCGCCCCCAACGGCCCCTCCCAGGAGCGGGTGATCCGCCAGGCCCTCGCCAACGCTCGCCTGGAGCCCGCAGACGTCGACGCCGTCGAGGCCCACGGCACCGGCACCACCCTCGGGGACCCGATCGAGGCCGGCGCCCTGCTCGCCACCTACGGCCAAGAGCGCGAGGAGCCCCTGCGTCTCGGCTCGATCAAGTCCAACATCGGCCACACCCAGGCCGCCGCCGGGGTCGCCGGCGTGATCAAGATGGTCGAAGCGATGCGCCACGGGGTCCTGCCCCGCACCCTGCACGTCGATGCCCCCTCAAGCAAAGTCGACTGGGAGGCCGGCGAGGTCGAGCTCCTGACCGAGCCCCGCGAGTGGCAACCCAACGGCAAGCCCCGCCGCGCCGGGGTCTCCTCCTTCGGCATCAGCGGCACCAACGCGCATGTGATCTTGGAGGAAGCGCCCGTGCCCGCGGCGAGCGAGAAGAGCCAGAACGGAGCCGCGAGCGGGGAGGGACCCGAGGCAACCGAAGCCCCAACGCCCCTGCCCAACACCCTCGCCCTGCCCCTCTCGGCCAAGTCCGAGCCGGCCCTGCGCGAGGCCGCCGCCAACCTCGCATCCCACCTCACCGACAACCCCGAGCTCGACCCCGCCGACGTCGCCTTCTCCCTCGCCACCACCCGCGCCCTCTTCGAGCAGCGCGCGGTGGTGAGCGGCGAGAGCCGCGAGCAGCTGCTCGAGCGCCTCGGGGCCCTGGCCCGCAACGAGCAGTCCCCCGGCATCACCGAGGGCAAGGCCCAAACCGGCAAGCTCGCCTACCTCTTCACCGGCCAGGGCGCCCAGCGCCCTGACATGGGAGCCGAGCTCTATGAGTCCTCGCCGCTCTTCGCCGGAGCCCTCGACGAGGCCTGCGAAGCCCTCGACCCCCACCTCGAGCGCTCCCTCAAAGAGCTCCTCTTCGCCACCGAGGGATCAAAGGAGGCAGAGCTCCTAAACCGCACCGAGTTCACCCAACCGGCCCTTTTCGCGATCGAGCTCGCCCTCTTCAGGCTGCTGGAGCCCCTGGGCCCAAAGCCCGACTACCTCTGCGGCCACTCGATCGGCGAGCTCGCCGCCGCCCACCTCGCCGGCGTCCTCTCCCTCGAAGACGCCGCGAAGCTGATCTGCGCCCGCGGTGCCCTGATGGGCGCCCTGCCCGGGGGCGGGGCGATGGTCGCGATCGAGGCCTCAGAGGCAGAGGTGGCCAAGGCGATCGCGGGCAAAGAGGCAGAGCTCTCGATCGCGGCGGTCAACGGCCCCGCCTCGATCGTCATCTCCGGCGTCGAGCAGGCGGCCCTCGAGGTCCAGGCCCACTTCGAAGCCCAAGGCAACAGAACCAAACGCCTGGTCGTCTCCCACGCCTTCCACTCGCCCCTGATCGAGCCGATGCTTCGGGAGTTCAAGCAAGTGGCCGAGGGCCTCGAGTACTTCGAGCCCCAGATCCCGATCCTCTCCAACCTCACGGGCGAGGCCCTCTCCCCCGAGCAGGCCCAAGACCCCGCCTACTGGGTCGCCCAGGTGCGCGGGGCGGTGCGCTTCGCCGACTCGGTCGCGACCCTCGCCTCCCAGGGCACCACCACCTACCTGGAGCTCGGCCCCGACCCGGTGTTGACGGCGATGGCGACCTCCTGCCTCGAGGATGACTCCGAGGCGACCCTGACCCCGACCCTGCGCTCCGGGCGCGGGGAGGCCGAGGCGATCGGGGGCGCTCTTGCCTCCGCCCACGTCAGCGGCGCCACTCCCGACTGGGCAAAGCTCTACCCCGGCGCCCAGCGAGTCGCACTTCCCACCTATCCCTTCCAGCGTGAGCGCTTCTGGCTCTCATCGAGCTCCGGTCCCACCGACGCCAGTTCGATCGGCCAGAGGGAGATCGACCACCCCCTGCTCTCCGCCGCCCTGGAGGACCCCGCCACCGAGCGCCTCACCCTGACCGGCCGCCTCTCCCTCTCCACCCACCCCTGGCTGGCCGATCACGCCGTGCTCGACACCGTGATCTTGCCCGGCACCGCCTTCGTCGAGCTGGCGCTCAGCGCCGGTGTGCAGGTGGGAGCCGAGGCGATCGAGGAGCTGACCCTGCAGGCGCCTTTGATCCTCACCGAGTCCGCCGCGGTCTCCCTGCAGGTGGCGGTCGGCGTCCCCGACGAGGAGGGCCGCCGCGAGATCTCGATCCACTCCCGCTCCGAGGCCCAGGCAGAAGACGGGGCGGGGGAGTGGGCCCTGCACGCCACCGGCACCCTCGGCGCCGAGGCACCCCAGGCCCCCGAGCCCTTCGGGAGCTGGCCGCCCGAGGGAGCCGAGCCGATCGACACCTCCGACCTCTACGAGCGCCTGGGCGAGATCGGCTTCCAGTACGGCCCGGCCTTCCAGGGGGTCGGTGCCGCCTGGCAAGACGGCGAGGAGATCTATGCGGAGGTCAGTCTGGCCGAGGAGCAGCGCCCCGAAGCCGCAGGCTTCGCGCTGCACCCGGCGCTCCTCGACTCGGCCTTCCACGCCGGCCTCGGCGTCGCCCTCGCTCAGGCCGAGGCAGGCGAGGAGGCAAAGCCCACCCTGCCCTTCGACTGGCATGGGGTCAGGGCCCTTGGCCCCGGAGCCGCCTCGCTGCGGGTAAGGGTCTCGATCTCGCAGGGACGCCTGAGCCTGAACGCCACCGACTCCACCGGCGCAGCGGTCTTCGAGATCGCCTCCCTCTTCGGCCGCCCGGTCGAGCAGGCCCAGCTTGCCGCCAGGGGCGCCGGGCGCCTTTACCGGCTCGGCTGGGAGGAGTTGGAGCTCGAGGAGCAAGAGACGCCCACCGAGCTGGCGATCCTCGGGACCGAGGAGATCGCCGAGCTGGGAGCAGAGCGCTACGCCACTATCGAGGAACTCCTCGAGGCCCACCCCGAGGAGGAGCCCCCCCAGACCATCCTCCTCGACGCCCGCCCCTGGACGAGCGAAGGCGAGGACCCCGTCCTCGCCTCCCACCAGCTCGCCGCCAGGGGCCTGGAGGCAATCCAGGCCCTGCTCGCCGCAGAGCCCCTCGCCGAGACCCGCCTCGCCTTCCTCACCGAAGGCGCCCTGTCCCCAGGCGAGGAGGAGTCCCCCAACCTCCCCGCCGCCACCCTGGCCGGCCTCTTGCGCTCGGCGGCCTCCGAGCACCCCGGGCGCTTTGCCTTGATCGATGCCGACGCCAGCGAAGCCTCGGCTCAGGCGCTACCTGCCGCCTTGGTTGCCAGCACCGAAGAGCCCCAGCTCGCCCTGCGCGAGGGCAGGGCGCTGGTGGCCCGCCTCGGCGAGGCCAAGGGCGAGGAGCAAGACGGCGAGTCCCAACCCCTCGACCCCGACCGCACCGTCCTCATCACCGGCGCCACCGGTGGCCTCGGCGCCCTCTTCGCCCGCCACCTCGCCGAGCGCCACGGCGCCCGCCAGCTGCTCTTGGTCAGCCGCTCGGGCCCCGAGGCAGAGGGAGCAGCAGAGCTGCAGGCAGAGCTCCAAGACCTCGGCGCCGAGGTGACCATCGCTGCCTGCGACGTCGCCGATCGCGACCAGCTGCAAGAGCTCTTGGCCTCGATCCCCACCGAGCACCCCCTCGGCGCCGTGATCCACGCCGCCGGGGTCTTCGACAACGCCTTGATCACAGACCTCCAGCCCGAGTCCCTCGACAAGGTGATGGCCCCCAAGGCCGACGCCGCCCATCACCTGCACGAGCTGAGCGCCGACTCAGAGCTCTCCCACTTCCTCCTCTTCTCCTCCGCGGCGGGCCTGCTCGGCGGTCCCGGCCAGGGCAACTACGCCGCCGCCAACTCCTTCCTCGACGCCCTGGCGGCCAAGCGCCGGGCCCAGGGCCTGGCGGCGACCTCCCTGGCCTGGGGGATGTGGGGGCAGGAGACCAACCTGGTCGGGGAGTTCTCAGAGCAGGAGATCGAGCAGCTCCTGCGCCAGACCCGGATGCTCTTGGGCTTTGCCCCGATCCCACCCGCCCAGGGCCTCGAGCTCTTTGAGAGCGGCCTTGCCTTCCCCGAGGCACTGCTGGCCCCGGTGGCCTTCGACCGTCCCGCCCTGCGCGCCCAGGCCAAGGCCGGCACCCTGCCGGCGCTGATGCGCGCCCTGGTGCGGGTGCCCAGGGGAGCAGAGCGCGCGGGGGAGTCCCTCTCGACCCGCCTCGCCACCGTCCCCGTCGCGGAGCGCGAGGCCTTCGTCTTGGACTTCGTCCGCGGCCACGTCGCCGCGGTGCTGGGCCACGACTCCGCCGCCGCGATCGATCCCGAGCGCGCCTTCAAGGACCTCGGCTTCGACTCGCTGGCGGCGGTGGAGCTGCGCAACCGCTTGGTCCGCGCGACCGACCTGCGTCTGCCCGCCACCTTGGTGTTCGACTACCCGACCGCGCAGGCGGTGGGCCGCCTCCTCTGGGGGGAGATGGAGGGAGTCGAGAGACCCGTCGACCTCGACCGCAAGCTGGACGGGGTCACCGACATCCTCCGTTCGATCTCCGCCGATGAGAGAGATCAGGTGGTCGCACGCCTGCAGTCCTTCCTGGCCGAACTGGCAAGTGAGGGCGAGGACGATCAAGTCGACCTCGACTCAGCCTCGGACGAGGAGATCCTGCAGTTGATCGATACCGAGTTTGGAGGCTCCGGATGAACGAGATCGTTTACACCCGCCCCTTGCAAGAGTCCGCGGAGCAGCTAGCCGCCAGGGGAGTGGCGCGATGACCGATCGCGCAACGCTCAGCAAATACCTCCGGAAGGTCACCGGGGATCTTCGCGACGCTCGTCGCCACATCTCGACGCTGGAGCTGCGTCAAAACGAGCCGATCGCGATCGTCGGCATGTCCTGTCGCTATCCCGGCGGCGTCGGCTCTCCCACCGAGCTCTGGCAGCTGGTCGCAGACGGGCGCGATGGCATCTCCGAGTTCCCGACCGACCGCGGCTGGGACCTCGAGCGGCTCTATGACCCGGATCCCGACAATCCCCGTGCCTGTTACGCCCGCCACGGTGGGTTCATGTGCGACGCCGGCGATTTTGACTCCGATTTCTTCAACATCTCTCCACGCGAGGCGCTTGTAACCGATCCTCAGCAGCGCCTCTTGCTGGAAGCTTCGTGGGAGGCCCTGGAGGACGCGGGGATCGATCCCTGGACTCTCCACGAGAGCCAGACCGGCGTCTTTGCCGGGGTGATGTACCAGGACTACGGGGAGGCGCCGGGCATGTCGGCTAGTGTCGTTGCCGGCCGCGTCTCCTATTCCCTCGGCGTGCAGGGTCCGGCGATGACCATCGACACCGCCTGCTCCTCCTCGCTCGTCGCCATGCACCTGGCCGCGCAGGCGCTGCGCAGCGGCGAGTGCTCGCTGGCGCTGGCGGGAGGGGTCTCGGTCCTCTCGACGCCTGGGATGCTCATCTTCTTTTCCCATCAACGGGGTCTGGCCCCCGACGGGCGCTGCAAGTCCTTCGCCGAGGCGGCCGACGGCGCTGGTTGGGCGGAGGGCGTCGGAGTGCTGGCTCTGGAGCGCCTGTCGGACGCCGAGCGCAACGGCCACCCGGTGCTGGCGATCCTGAAGGGCTCGGCCGTCAACCAAGACGGCGCCTCCAACGGCCTCACCGCCCCCAACGGTCCCTCCCAGGAGCGGGTGATCCGCCAGGCCCTCGCCAACGCTCGCTTGGAGCCCGCAGACGTCGACGCCGTCGAGGCCCACGGCACCGGCACCACCCTCGGGGACCCGATCGAGGCCGGCGCCCTGCTCGCCACCTACGGCCAAGAGCGCGAGGAGCCCCTGCGCCTGGGCTCGATCAAGTCCAACATCGGCCACACCCAGGCCGCCGCGGGAGTCGCCGGCGTGATCAAGATGGTCGAAGCGATGCGCCACGGGGTGCTGCCAAGGACTCTGCATGTGGACGCGCCCAGCAGCAAAGTCGACTGGGAGGCCGGCGAGGTCGAGCTCTTGACCGAGCCTCAAGAGTGGGAGGCGAACGGGAGACCCCGTCGTGCCGGCGTCAGTTCCTTCGGCGCAAGCGGCACCAACGCCCACGTGATCTTGGAGGAAGCGCCGGCGCCTGCGGCGGTTCAGGGCACAGATAGTGCTGTGCCCGTCGAGGGTGGAGCAGGAGCAGAGGGTGGGGAGGGACCCGAAGGAGCCGACTCCCCCGAGGCCCCCACCGCGCCACCCCTGCCCAACACCCTCGCCCTGCCCCTCTCGGCCAAGTCCGAGCCGGCCCTGCGCCAGGCCGCCGCCAACCTCGCATCCCACCTCACCGACAACCCCGAGCTCGACCCAAGGGACGTCGCCTTCTCCCTCGCCACCACCCGCGCCCTCTTCGAGCAGCGCGCGGTGGTGAGCGGCGAGAGCCGCGAGCAGCTGCTCGAGCGCCTCGGGGCCCTGGCCCGCAACGAGCAGTCCCCCGGCATCACCGAGGGCAAGGCCCAAACCGGCAAGCTCGCCTACCTCTTCACCGGCCAGGGCGCCCAGCGCCCTGACATGGGAGCCGAGCTCTATGAGTCCTCGCCGCTCTTCGCCGGAGCCCTCGACGAGGCCTGCGAAGCCCTCGACCCCCACCTCGAGCGCTCCCTCAAAGAGCTCCTCTTCGCCACCGAGGGATCAAAGGAGGCAGAGCTCCTAAACCGCACCGAGTTCACCCAACCGGCCCTTTTCGCGATCGAGCTCGCCCTCTTCAGGCTGCTGGAGCCCCTGGGCCCAAAGCCCGACTACCTCTGCGGCCACTCGATCGGCGAGCTCGCCGCCGCCCACCTCGCCGGCGTCCTCTCCCTCGAAGACGCCGCGAAGCTGATCTGCGCCCGCGGTGCCCTGATGGGCGCCCTGCCCGAGGGCGGGGCGATGGTCGCGATCGAGGCCTCAGAGGCAGAGGTGGCCAAGGCGATCGCGGGCAAAGAGGCAGAGCTCTCGATCGCGGCGGTCAACGGCCCCGCCTCGATCGTCATCTCCGGCGTCGAGCAGGCGGCCCTCGAGGTCCAGGCCCACTTCGAAGCCCAAGGCAACAGAACCAAACGCCTGGTCGTCTCCCACGCCTTCCACTCGCCCCTGATCGAGCCGATGCTTCGGGAGTTCAAGCAAGTGGCCGAGGGCCTCGAGTACTTCGAGCCCCAGATCCCGATCCTCTCCAACCTCACGGGCGAGGCCCTCTCCCCCGAGCAGGCCCAAGACCCCGCCTACTGGGTCGCCCAGGTGCGCGGGGCGGTGCGCTTCGCCGACTCGGTCGCGACCCTCGCCTCCCAGGGCACCACCACCTACCTGGAGCTCGGCCCCGACCCGGTGTTGACGGCGATGGCGACCTCCTGCCTCGAGGATGACTCCGAGGCGACCCTGACCCCGACCCTGCGCTCCGGGCGCGGGGAGGCCGAGGCGATCGGGGGCGCTCTTGCCTCCGCCCACGTCAGCGGCGCCACTCCCGACTGGGCAAAGCTCTACCCCGGCGCCCAGCGAGTCGCACTTCCCACCTATCCCTTCCAGCGTGAGCGCTTCTGGCTCTCATCGAGCTCCGGTCCCACCGACGCCAGTTCGATCGGCCAGAGGGAGATCGACCACCCCCTGCTCTCCGCCGCCCTGGAGGACCCCGCCACCGAGCGCCTCACCCTGACCGGCCGCCTCTCCCTCTCCACCCACCCCTGGCTGGCCGATCACGCCGTGCTCGACACCGTGATCTTGCCCGGCACCGCCTTCGTCGAGCTGGCGCTCAGCGCCGGTGTGCAGGTGGGAGCCGAGGCGATCGAGGAGCTGACCCTGCAGGCGCCTTTGATCCTCACCGAGTCCGCCGCGGTCTCCCTGCAGGTGGCGGTCGGCGTCCCCGACGAGGAGGGCCGCCGCGAGATCTCGATCCACTCCCGCTCCGAGGCCCAGGCAGAAGACGGGGCGGGGGAGTGGGCCCTGCACGCCACCGGCACCCTCGGCGCCGAGGCACCCCAGGCCCCCGAGCCCTTCGGGAGCTGGCCGCCCGAGGGAGCCGAGCCGATCGACACCTCCGACCTCTACGAGCGCCTGGGCGAGATCGGCTTCCAGTACGGCCCGGCCTTCCAGGGGGTCGGTGCCGCCTGGCAAGACGGCGAGGAGATCTATGCGGAGGTCAGTCTGGCCGAGGAGCAGCGCCCCGAAGCCGCAGGCTTCGCGCTGCACCCGGCGCTCCTCGACTCGGCCTTCCACGCCGGCCTCGGCGTCGCCCTCGCTCAGGCCGAGGCAGGCGAGGAGGCAAAGCCCACCCTGCCCTTCGACTGGCATGGGGTCAGGGCCCTTGGCCCCGGAGCCGCCTCGCTGCGGGTAAGGGTCTCGATCTCGCAGGGACGCCTGAGCCTGAACGCCACCGACTCCACCGGCGCAGCGGTCTTCGAGATCGCCTCCCTCTTCGGCCGCCCGGTCGAGCAGGCCCAGCTTGCCGCCAGGGGCGCCGGGCGCCTTTACCGGCTCGGCTGGGAGGAGTTGGAGCTCGAGGAGCAAGAGACGCCCACCGAGCTGGCGATCCTCGGGACCGAGGAGATCGCCGAGCTGGGAGCAGAGCGCTACGCCACTATCGAGGAACTCCTCGAGGCCCACCCCGAGGAGGAGCCCCCCCAGACCATCCTCCTCGACGCCCGCCCCTGGACGAGCGAAGGCGAGGACCCCGTCCTCGCCTCCCACCAGCTCGCCGCCAGGGGCCTGGAGGCAATCCAGGCCCTGCTCGCCGCAGAGCCCCTCGCCGAGACCCGCCTCGCCTTCCTCACCGAAGGCGCCCTGTCCCCAGGCGAGGAGGAGTCCCCCAACCTCCCCGCCGCCACCCTGGCCGGCCTCTTGCGCTCGGCGGCCTCCGAGCACCCCGGGCGCTTTGCCTTGATCGATGCCGACGCCAGCGAAGCCTCGGCTCAGGCGCTACCTGCCGCCTTGGTTGCCAGCACCGAAGAGCCCCAGCTCGCCCTGCGCGAGGGCAGGGCGCTGGTGGCCCGCCTCGGCGAGGCCAAGGGCGAGGAGCAAGACGGCGAGTCCCAACCCCTCGACCCCGACCGCACCGTCCTCATCACCGGCGCCACCGGTGGCCTCGGCGCCCTCTTCGCCCGCCACCTCGCCGAGCGCCACGGCGCCCGCCAGCTGCTCTTGGTCAGCCGCTCGGGCCCCGAGGCAGAGGGAGCAGCAGAGCTGCAGGCAGAGCTCCAAGACCTCGGCGCCGAGGTGACCATCGCTGCCTGCGACGTCGCCGATCGCGACCAGCTGCAAGAGCTCTTGGCCTCGATCCCCACCGAGCACCCCCTCGGCGCCGTGATCCACGCCGCCGGGGTCTTCGACAACGCCTTGATCACAGACCTCCAGCCCGAGTCCCTCGACAAGGTGATGGCCCCCAAGGCCGACGCCGCCCATCACCTGCACGAGCTGAGCGCCGACTCAGAGCTCTCCCACTTCCTCCTCTTCTCCTCCGCGGCGGGCCTGCTCGGCGGTCCCGGCCAGGGCAACTACGCCGCCGCCAACTCCTTCCTCGACGCCCTGGCGGCCAAGCGCCGGGCCCAGGGCCTGGCGGCGACCTCCCTGGCCTGGGGGATGTGGGGGCAGGAGACCAACCTGGTCGGGGAGTTCTCAGAGCAGGAGATCGAGCAGCTCCTGCGCCAGACCCGGATGCTCTTGGGCTTTGCCCCGATCCCACCCGCCCAGGGCCTCGAGCTCTTTGAGAGCGGCCTTGCCTTCCCCGAGGCACTGCTGGCCCCGGTGGCCTTCGACCGTCCCGCCCTGCGCGCCCAGGCCAAGGCCGGCACCCTGCCGGCGCTGATGCGCGCCCTGGTGCGGGTGCCCAGGGGAGCAGAGCGCGCGGGGGAGTCCCTCTCGACCCGCCTCGCCACCGTCCCCGTCGAGGAGCGCGAGGCTTTCGTCTTGGACTTCGTCCGCGGCCACGTCGCCGCGGTCTTGGGCCATGACTCCGCTGCGGCGATCGATCCCGAGCGCGCCTTCAAGGACCTCGGCTTCGACTCCCTGGCGGCGGTGGAGCTGCGCAACCGCTTGGTCCGCGCGACCGACCTGCGTCTGCCCGCCACCTTGGTGTTCGACTACCCGACCGCGCAGGCGGTGGGCCAACAACTACTGACCACAATGCAGGTGGGCGGTGTCGTTCGCAAGGCAGCCGTTCGCGCCCAGGCCTCCGAGGAGCCGATCGCGATCGTCGGCATGTCCTGTCGTTACCCCGGCGGCGTCGCTTCTCCCGACCAGCTCTGGCAGCTGGTCACGGAGGGGCATGACGGCATCTCTTCCTTCCCGAGCGACCGTGGCTGGGATCTGGGGCGCCTCTATGACCCGGACCCGGAAAGTACTGGCACCAGCTACACCCGCGAGGGCGGCTTCGTTCCCGACTCCGCCGACTTCGACCCGGCCTTCTTCGGCATCAGTCCCCGTGAGGCGATGGTGATGGATCCCCAGCAGCGCCTCCTGCTGGAAGCGAGCTGGCAGGCGCTGGAAGGCGCCGGCATCGACCCGAGGTCTTTGGCCCGAAGCCAGACCGGCGTCTTTGCCGGGGTGATGTACCAGGACTACGGACCTGTCCCCGGGATGACCTCGAGCGTGATCTCCGGGCGCGTCGCCTACACCCTCGGCCTCGAGGGTCCCGCGGTCACCATCGATACCGCCTGCTCCTCCTCGCTGGTGGCGATGCACCTGGCCGCCCAGGCGCTGCGCAGCGGGGAGTGCTCGCTGGCGCTGGCCGGAGGGGTGACGGTGCTCTCGACGCCTGGTGTCTTCGTCGAGTTCTCCCGCCAACGCGGGCTTGCCCCCGACGGGCGCTCGAAGTCCTTTGCCGATTCCGCTGACGGAGTCGGTTGGTCGGAGGGTGTCGGCGTCCTCGCCCTACAGCGTCTCTCCGACGCCGAGCGCAACGGCCACCCGGTGCTGGCGATCCTCAAGGGCTCGGCCGTCAACCAAGACGGCGCCTCCAACGGCTTCAGCGCCCCCAACGGCCCCTCCCAGGAGCGGGTGATCCGCCAGGCCCTCGCCAACGCCCGCCTGCAGGCATCCGACGTCGACGCCGTCGAGGCCCACGGCACCGGCACCACCCTCGGGGACCCGATCGAGGCCGGCGCCCTGCTCGCCACCTACGGCCAAGACAGGGAAGAGCCCCTGAAGCTGGGCTCGATCAAGTCCAACATCGGCCACACCCAGGCCGCCGCGGGAGTCGCCGGCGTGATCAAGATGGTCGAAGCGATGCGCCACGGGGTGCTGCCAAGGACCCTGCACGTCGACAGCCCCTCCTCCAAAGTCGACTGGGAGGCGGGCGAGGTCGAGCTACTGACCGAGCCCCGCGAGTGGGAGCCCAACGACAAGCCCCGCCGCGCCGGGGTCTCCTCCTTCGGCATCAGCGGCACCAACGCGCATGTGATCTTGGAGGAAGCGCCCGTGCCCGCGGTGAGCGAGGACGCAGAGGCAAGCGAGGGCGGGGAGGGACCCGAGGCAACCGAAGCCCCAACGCCCCTGCCCAACACCCTCGCCCTGCCCCTCTCGGCCAAGTCCGAGCCGGCCCTGCGCGAGGCCGCCGCCAACCTCGCATCCCACCTCACCGACAACCCCGAGCTCGACCCCGCCGACGTCGCCTTCTCCCTCGCCACCACAAGAGCGCTCTTCGAGCAGCGCGCGGTGGTGAGCGGCGAGAGCCGCGAGCAGCTGCTCGAGCGCCTGACCTCGCTCTCCCACGGCGAGCCAACACCTGGAGTAACCGAGGGCAAGGCCCAAACCGGCAAGCTCGCCTACCTCTTCACCGGCCAGGGCGCCCAGCGCCCTGACATGGGAGCCGAGCTCTATGAGTCCTCGCCGCTCTTCGCCGGAGCCCTCGACGAGGCCTGCGAAGCCCTCGACCCCCACCTCGAGCGCTCCCTCAAAGAGCTCCTCTTCGCCACCGAGGGATCAAAGGAGGCAGAGCTCCTAAACCGCACCGAGTTCACCCAACCGGCCCTTTTCGCGATCGAGCTCGCCCTCTTCAGGCTGCTGGAGCCCCTGGGCCCAAAGCCCGACTACCTCTGCGGCCACTCGATCGGCGAGCTCGCCGCCGCCCACCTCGCCGGCGTCCTCTCCCTCGAAGACGCCGCGAAGCTGATCTGCGCCCGCGGTGCCCTGATGGGCGCCCTGCCCGAGGGCGGGGCGATGGTCGCGATCGAGGCCTCAGAGGCAGAGGTGGCCAAGGCGATCGCGGGCAAAGAGGCAGAGCTCTCGATCGCGGCGGTCAACGGCCCCGCCTCGATCGTCATCTCCGGCGTCGAGCAGGCGGCCCTCGAGGTCCAGGCCCACTTCGAAGCCCAAGGCAACAGAACCAAACGCCTGGTCGTCTCCCACGCCTTCCACTCGCCCCTGATCGAGCCGATGCTTCGGGAGTTCAAGCAAGTGGCCGAGGGCCTCGAGTACTTCGAGCCCCAGATCCCGATCCTCTCCAACCTCACGGGCGAGGCCCTCTCCCCCGAGCAGGCCCAAGACCCCGCCTACTGGGTCGCCCAGGTGCGCGGGGCGGTGCGCTTCGCCGACTCGGTCGCGACCCTGCAAGACCTAGGCACCACCACCTACCTGGAGCTCGGCCCCGACCCGGTGTTGACGGCGATGGCGACCTCCTGCCTCGAGGATGACTCCGAGGCGACCCTGTCCCCGACCTTGCGCTCGGGCCGGGGGGAGGCCGAGGCGATCGGGGGCGCTCTTTCCTCCGCCCACGTCAACGGCGCCAAGCTCGACTGGGCGGGGCTCTACCCCGGCGCCCAGCGAGTCGCCCTTCCCACCTATCCCTTCCAAAGAGAGCGCTTCTGGCTCTCATCGAGCTCCGGTCCCACCGACGCCAGTTCGATCGGCCAGAGGGAGATCGACCACCCCCTGCTCTCCGCCGCCCTGGAGGACCCCGCCACCGAGCGCCTCACCCTGACCGGCCGCCTCTCCCTCGCCACCCACCCCTGGCTGGCCGATCACGCCGTCCTCGACACCGTGATCTTGCCCGGCACCGCCTTCGTCGAGCTGGCCCTCAGCGCCGGCGCGCAGGTGGGAGCCGAGACGATCGAGGAGCTGACCCTGCAGGCGCCTTTGATCTTGAGCGAGTCCGCTTCTGTCTCCCTGCAGGTAGCGGTTGGCGTCCCCGACGAGGAGGGCCGCCGCGAGATCTCGATCCACTCCCGCTCTGAGGCTCAGGCAGAAGACGGAGCGGGGGAGTGGATCACCCACGCCACTGGCACCCTCAGCGCCGAGGCACCGGTAACCCCCGAGCCCCTCTCCTCCTGGCCGCCCGCGGGAGCCGAGCCGATCGAGGTCTCCGACCTCTACGAGCGCCTGGGCGAGATCGGCTTCCAGTACGGCCCGGCCTTCCAGGGGGTCGGTGCCGCCTGGCAAGACGGCGAGGAGATCTATGCGGAGGTCAGTCTGGCCGAGGAGCAGCGCCCCGAAGCCGCAGGCTTCGCGCTGCACCCGGCGCTCCTCGACTCGGCCTTCCACGCCGGCCTCGGCGTCGCCCTCGCTCAGGCCGAGGCAGGCGAGGAGGCAAAGCCCACCCTGCCCTTCGACTGGCATGGGGTCAGGGCCCTTGGCCCCGGAGCCGCCTCGCTGCGGGTAAGGGTCTCGATCTCGCAGGGACGCCTGAGCCTGAACGCCACCGACTCCACCGGCGCAGCGGTCTTCGAGATCGCCTCCCTCTTCGGCCGCCCGGTCGAGCAGGCCCAGCTTGCCGCCAGGGGCGCCGGGCGCCTTTACCGGCTCGGCTGGGAGGAGTTGGAGCTCGAGGAGCAAGAGACGCCCACCGAGCTGGCGATCCTCGGGACCGAGGAGATCGCCGAGCTGGGAGCAGAGCGCTACGCCACTATCGAGGAACTCCTCGAGGCCCACCCCGAGGAGGAGCCCCCCCAGACCATCCTCCTCGACGCCCGCCCCTGGACGAGCGAAGGCGAGGACCCCGTCCTCGCCTCCCACCAGCTCGCCGCCAGGGGCCTGGAGGCAATCCAGGCCCTGCTCGCCGCAGAGCCCCTCGCCGAGACCCGCCTCGCCTTCCTCACCGAAGGCGCCCTGTCCCCAGGCGAGGAGGAGTCCCCCAACCTCCCCGCCGCCACCCTGGCCGGCCTCTTGCGCTCGGCGGCCTCCGAGCACCCCGGGCGCTTTGCCTTGATCGATGCCGACGCCAGCGAAGCCTCGGCTCAGGCGCTACCTGCCGCCTTGGTTGCCAGCACCGAAGAGCCCCAGCTCGCCCTGCGCGAGGGCAGGGCGCTGGTGGCCCGCCTCGGCGAGGCCAAGGGCGAGGAGCAAGACGGCGAGTCCCAACCCCTCGACCCCGACCGCACCGTCCTCATCACCGGCGCCACCGGTGGCCTCGGCGCCCTCTTCGCCCGCCACCTCGCCGAGCGCCACGGCGCCCGCCAGCTGCTCTTGGTCAGCCGCTCGGGCCCCGAGGCAGAGGGAGCAGCAGAGCTGCAGGCAGAGCTCCAAGACCTCGGCGCCGAGGTGACCATCGCTGCCTGCGACGTCGCCGATCGCGACCAGCTGCAAGAGCTCTTGGCCTCGATCCCCACCGAGCACCCCCTCGGCGCCGTGATCCACGCCGCCGGGGTCTTCGACAACGCCTTGATCACAGACCTCCAGCCCGAGTCCCTCGACAAGGTGATGGCCCCCAAGGCCGACGCCGCCCATCACCTGCACGAGCTGAGCGCCGACTCAGAGCTCTCCCACTTCCTCCTCTTCTCCTCCGCGGCGGGCCTGCTCGGCGGTCCCGGCCAGGGCAACTACGCCGCCGCCAACTCCTTCCTCGACGCCCTGGCGGCCAAGCGCCGGGCCCAGGGCCTGGCGGCGACCTCCCTGGCCTGGGGGATGTGGGGGCAGGAGACCAACCTGGTCGGGGAGTTCTCAGAGCAGGAGATCGAGCAGCTCCTGCGCCAGACCCGGATGCGGCTCGGCTTCGCGCCGATTCCCCCCGAGCAGGGCCTGGCCCTCTTCGAGGAAGCCTCCCACCTCGACGACTCGTTGCTGGCGCCGGTGCAGTTCGATCGCGCCGCCCTGCGCGCCCAGGCCAAGGCCGGCACCCTGCCGGCGCTGATGCGCGGGTTGGTCCGCGTGCCGGTGGTCCGCGAGCGCGACGGAGACTTCCTCGTCGCACGCCTGGCCAACATCCCCGAGACCGATCGCGAGGCCTTCGTGCTCGACTTCGTCCGCGGCCACGTCGCCGCGGTGCTGGGCCACGACTCGCCAGAGGACGTGGGGCCGGAGGCGACCTTTCCCGAGTTGGGGTTCGACTCGCTCGCCAGCATCGAAATGCGAGATTGGCTAAAAACCGGGACGGCCCTGAACCTGCCGGCATCCGTGATATTCGACTATCCCACGGTTGCATCCTTGGCTCGGTACATCGAGTCCCAGCTAGGTGCGATACCCAGCAGCGACGGCAGCCAGACGCTCGAGTCCACTGACGTAAGCATCACCGAACCGGAAGGCCAGGCCGCGACGTCGGTCTCCATCAGTTCGCTCTATGAACGCGCCGAGGCGATTGGTCGAGGCGAGGACGGCGGAGCACTGGTAGCAATCGCGGCCAGTCTGCGGCCCACCTTCGACCTCGATTCCTTCCGAGAGCACCTTCCACGACAGGGTCGACTCGCCAGTGGGCCCAAAGCTCCCAAGTTGATATGCGTCCCGTCGCTCCTCGCCGTTGGCGGCCCGCACCAATATGTGAAGTTCGCGCAGCACTTCGCCGGCGATCGGGACGTTGCAGTCGTGCCAATTCCCGGCTTTCTGGACGGAGAGTCATTACCTGTAGATCTGCAGGTGGCGAGCATGACTCAGGCCACCGCGATCCAGCAATGCGCCGATGATCAGCCATATGTCTTGCTGGGTCACTCGACCGGCGGTCTCTTCGCGCACATAGTGGCCGAGTACCTCGACAGCATCGGAGAACCTCCGGCCGGCGTGATCAAGGTCGACACCTACGGGAGTACGAGTTTGGTGGACATCACTCCGTACGCATTGGCTGGGATGACACAACGCGCGGGCTCTTACTTCGAGCTCACCGCCCACCGCCTGACCGCGATGACAACCTACCTCGGATTCCTCGAGGGATCTGAGCCAAATGCAATAAGTTCCACAGGTCTATTGGTAAGGGCCACCGACCCGATGCCCGGAATGCCGGATGACGGACGCCAGGCCCAGTGGGACGAGGCTCAGACGGTCGTGGATGTGCCCGGTGACCACTTCACGATGATGGAAGAGCATGTGTCGCAAGTTGCGACGGTGGTCGAGGAATGGCTTTCAAAACAGGGCGCCTCGTTTACCGGTGAAGCCGAGCCCAAGTAATGAAAACCTCAGTCAGCGAAGGACAATTTTAAAGATGCTGCTCAAAACGCGTAAATGGGGTCCCGATAAACCAACCCGGATCGTATGCATACACGGTCTGTCGCATCACGCGGGGATCTTCGATGAACTGGGAGAGCGCCTAGCCGCCCAGGGACATTCGGTGATCGGAGTCGATCTTCGCGGGCACGGCGGTTCGGGGTCGGAGCCGCCGTGGAACACAGCGACACATGCCCAGGACGTGATCGAGACGCTTGACGAAGAGGGCGTGGAGCGGGCGCTTTGGATTGGGCACAGTTTCGGGGGGCGGATCGCCGCCTTGCTTGCCGCGGGAGACGCGGCCCGAACCGTCGGTGTGGCGCTCCTGGAGACGCCGATGCAGGTGGCTCCTGAGCGCGCGCTGCGGACGATCGAAATCGAACGGCTCGATTGGAGCTTCGCCACCGTCGACGGAGCGATCGAAGCGATGCTGTCCAGTGATCTGATGGTCGCACCTCCACGCGATGTCGTCGAGGCTTTCGTAAGGGACGACATCCGGCGCGGGCCGGATGGGCGCTTTCGCTTTCGTGTCTCACCGGGCGCCGTCGTGGTCGCTTGGAGTGAGATGACACTGCCGCCACCGCCCATCGCTCGAACTCCCACGCTACTAGTGAGCGCAGAAAAGCCGCTGGCGGACACCAGCGACCGAGACCGGCTGTATAGAGAAGCGCTGGGCGAGCGTCAGGTACAGGTTGTGGTCCCGAATGGTCACAATGTGCTCTGGGAGGCACCCTCCGAGACCGCGGTCGCCATAGAAGAGTTCATTGGATCGGCCATCGCCTCCCGGTCAGCACCGAGCGAGTCCTGAAGCGTACCCATCTGGTACTGAGTTGAGGTGTCACAACGCGATCTTCATTGCTAACATCGAACGATGGCCATGGGAGATACTGCCACCCAGCGTTCGGAGATGGCGCTGGCAGTACTTATGTTTACCTCCGTCGCGGGAACCGAGCAGGATCCCGCTGTTCGAGTCGACGATCCGATCGGACCCCGGCTCCTTCGCTGGAAAGACGGGAAGTACAGCATCGGAAGGCTACCTTGGGCTCATACCATGTTCCGCCGGGGGGTGGAGAAGTCGGATCCCGGCGCGTACAGCTTCATGATCTGCCGCCTGCGCTATATGGACGATGTCGTACGGCGCGAGGCACGTGAAGGACTTGACCAACTCGTCATACTCGGCGCGGGATACGACACGCGCGCTTATCGAATGCGCGACGAGCTTGCCGATGTACGCGTGTTTGAGGTTGACCTCCCAGCAATGTCGCGCGACAAGCGATCTCGTCTGAAAAGGGCGCTTGGATCGATTCCCGACG
This sequence comes from uncultured Solirubrobacterales bacterium, assembly GCA_963717495.1. Classification (GTDB taxonomy): domain Bacteria; phylum Actinomycetota; class Thermoleophilia; order Solirubrobacterales; family 70-9; genus VAYN01. The sequence continues at coordinate 793,055 of OY970339.1, forward strand.
ATGCCAACTACGTTGAGGTGGATTTCAACCGCCAGAATCTCCTCGAGCGACTCAGGACGCATGGGTATGACGATTCGGCGCGAACACTTTTCGTGCTGTCCGGAGTGTCGATGTACCTGCCAGAGGGGGCGGTCTTGGAGCTGTTTTCGCAAGTCGCGGCGCAGTCGGCGACGCGAACTTCGATCCTGTTCGACTACTTCTTCAAGGATCTGATGAGTTCTCCGGAGCGCTACCACGGCGGTCGCGAGTGGGTCGACCGTGCGACCAAAGTGGGCGAGGAGCCGCGTTACGGCATTGCGAGGGGAGAGGCCGGTGCAGTGGTCGCAAGAAGCGGACTGCGGCTCGTCTCCGAGTGCGACATGGCTGAGCTGGCGGACCGCTACCTGCGTCGTGCGGATGGGACGAGCATCTCAAGGCCATACGACTTTGCAGCTGTAGCGCACGCAGCCGTCGGGGACTGAGCTCCAGAAGCGGACTGAGCTCAGCACGACGGACCTAGCCTAGAGTGCGGACCATGTATCGCATCGACGGGCACCGAGTTCGATGAAGGTCGGAGCGGAGGCGTCGGCGGTCGTCGGCAATACGCCCCTGGTCCTGCTGGACAGGCTCGCCGACGGGCTCGGGGCGCAGGTCTGCGCCAAGCTCGAGTACTTCAACCCCGGCGGCTCGGTCAAGGACCGGATCGGGGTGGCGATGATCGACGCCGCCGAAGAGCAGGGCCTGGTCAAGCCGGGCCGCTCGGTCGTGGTCGAGCCGACCAGCGGCAACACCGGCATCGCCCTGGCGATGGTCTGCGCCGCCCGCGGCTACGAGCTGATCTTGACCCTGCCGGAGGGGATGAGCCGGGAGCGCTCGAAGCTGCTGCGCGCCTACGGGGCGGAGGTGCGGGAGACCCCGTCGCTGGGCGGGATGAACGAGGCCGTCGCCTTGGCCGAGGAGATCCGCGAGCAGCGCAAGGCCTTCATGCCGATGCAGTTCTCCAACCCGGCCAACGCCGAGGCCCACCGCCGCACCACCGCGGAGGAGATCTGGCGCGACACCGACGGTCAGATCGGCGCCTTCGTCGCCGGCGTCGGCACCGGCGGCACGATCACCGGGGTCGGGCAGATGCTGAGGGAACGGGCGCCCGAGGCGCTGGTCGTCGCGGTCGAGCCGGCCAGCTCGCCGGTCCTCTCGGGCGGCGCCCCCGGCCCGCACAAGATCCAGGGGATCGGCGCCGGCTTCGTGCCCGAGCTGCTCGACCGCTCGGTCGTCGACGAGGTCGTCGCGGTCGGCGACGAGGACGCGCTGGAGACGGCGCGCCTGGTGGCGCGCGAGGAGGGAGTCCTGGCCGGGATCTCCGCCGGCGCCAACATCCACGCGGCGCTGCAGGTCGCGGCGCGTCCGGAGCTGGCCGGCAAGCGGGTGGTGACGATCGTCTGCGACTCGGGCGAGCGCTACATGTCCCTACCCTTCTTCTCACCATGAGCAGGTGGAGGAGGGCGGTGTCCGAGGTCAGCGCCGACGTCGCCGCGGCGCGCGACCGCGACCCCGCCGCCCAGGGCGTCTCCACCTTCGAGATCCTCAGCAGCTGGGCCGGCGTGCAGGCGCTGCTGGCGCATCGGGCGGCGCACGTGCTGCTCGGCGCCGGCGTGCCGGTCCTGCCCCGGGTCATCGCCTACATGATCCGCGCCGTGACCGGGGTCGAGATCCACCCGGCGGCGGCGATTGGCAGGGAGTTCTTCATCGACCACGGCGCCGGGGTGGTGATCGGCGAGACCGCCCGGATCGGCGACCGCGTCACCCTGTACCAGGGCGTCACCCTGGGCGGCACCGGCTTCCAGCGCGGCAAGCGCCACCCGACACTCGGCGACAACGTCACCGTCGGCTCCGGGGCCAAGCTGCTGGGCCCGATCGCGGTCGGCGACGGCGCCAAGATCGGCGCCAACACGGTCGTCGTCGAGGACGTGCCGCCGGGGGCGACCGTGGTCGGCAACCCCGGTCACCCGGTCCGGGTCGAGGGCAAGCGGGTCGAGGGCCCCGACGCCGACTGGATCCACCTGCCGGACCCGATCGCGGAGGCGATCAAGGCGCTCTCGGAGCGCATCGCCGACCTCGAGCGGCGGCTCTCCGACCTCGACGGCGGCAACGGGGGCGGGGCGGACTCGCCCCAGATCGGCCCCCGCACCGGGCGCTCCTCGGCCGGCGGCTGAGGCGCCCGGCGCCAGCCGCTCCCCTCTCTATTCTCGGAGGCGATGCTGCAGAGCGAGTTCGAGATCCCGGCCGAGGCTGAAACGCCGGCCGGGGGAGCCCCCACCGAGCCCGGCGCCGACCGCGTCGAGCGCCTTCTGGGCGGCCTCAACCCGCCCCAACGCGAGGCGGTCCTGCACGGCGAGGGGCCGCTGCTGGTGCTGGCCGGCGCCGGCTCCGGCAAGACCCGGGTGCTGACCCACCGGATCGCCTACCTGCTCGCCACCGGCGCCGCTAAACCGGGGGAGATCCTCGCGATCACCTTCACCAACAAGGCCGCCGCGGAGATGCGCGAGCGGGTCGGCAAGCTGGTCGGCGGCTCGGTGCGGGCGATGTGGGTGACCACCTTCCACTCCGCCTGCGCGCGGATGCTGCGCGTCGACGCCGAGCGGCTCGGCTACTCGCGCGGCTTCACGATCTACGACCAGTCGGACTCGCTGCGGATGCTCAAACGCTGTCTGCGTGAGCTCGGGGTGGACCCGAAACGCTACCCGCCGCGGGCGATCCACTCGCAGATCTCCGGCGCCAAGAACCAGCTGATCGACGCGGACGCGTACGCGGAAACGGTGGGCAGCGTCTTCGAGGAGGTCGTCGCCGAAGCCTTCCCGCTCTACGAGAAACGGATGCTGGAAGCCAACGCGATGGACTTCGACGACCTGTTGGTCCGCACCGTCAACGCCCTCGAGCTGTTCGAGGACGTGCGCGAGCGCTGGCGCCGCGTCTTCCGCCATCTCCTCGTCGACGAGTACCAGGACACCAACCACGCCCAGTACCGGCTGCTGCAGCTGCTCGCCGCCGAGCACGGCAACCTGATGGTGGTCGGCGACGAGGATCAGTCGGTCTACGGGTTCCGCCACGCCGACATCCGCAACATCCTCGACTTCGAGCAGGATTTCGCGCAGGCGGGCGTGGTCAAGCTCGAGCAGAACTACCGCTCCACCCAGACCATCCTCTCGGCCGCCAACGCGGTGGTCGAGCGCAACCGGGAGCGGCGGCCGAAGCGGCTCTGGACCGAGATCGAGGGAGGCGAGCCGGTGCAGCTCTCCGAGCTCGGCGACGACCACGAAGAGGCGCGCTGGGTGGCGGCCGAGATCGAGCGCCTGGGCGAGGAGCACGGCGTCGCCCGCTCCGACGTCGCGATCTTCTACCGGACCAACGCGATGAGCCGGGCGCTCGAGGACACGCTGGTCCGCTTCGAGCTGCCCTACCAGGTGATCGGCGGCACCAAGTTCTACGACCGCGCCGAGGTCAAGGACGCCGTCGCCTATCTCAACCTGCTGCTCAATCCCGCCGACCAGGTCTCCTTCTCGCGCATCGTCAACTCCCCCCGCCGCGGCATCGGCGACACCAGCCAGGGCCGGCTCGCCTCCTACGCCAACACGGCCGGGCTGACGATCTGGGAGGTGATCGAACGGGCCGAGCAGGTGCCGGGCTTGAGCGCCGCCGCGATCAAGGCGGTCTCGCGCTTCTTCGAGACCGTCGACCTGCTGCGAGCGAGGGCCGAGGCCGGGTCCTCGGTGGCCGACGTCGTGCGGGCGGTGCTGAGCGAGACCGGCTACCTGGAAGCGCTCGAGGCCGAGCGCACGGTCGAAGCCGAGGGGCGGGTCGAGAACCTCGAGGCATTCGTCGATGCCGCCGAGGAGTTCGACCTCAACCGTGAGCGCGAGGGCGAGAGCGAGGTGCCGCCGCTGGAGGAGTTCCTGCAGCAGATCTCGCTGCTCAGCGACCAGGACTCGATCGAGGAGGAGCAGGAGCTGGTCACCCTGATGACGGTCCACAACGCCAAGGGGCTGGAGTACGACACGGTCTTCGTGGTCGGCTGCGAGGACGGTTCCTTTCCCCACATGCGGGCGCTGGAAGAGGGTGGCGAAGAAGAGGAGCGGCGCCTCTGTTACGTCGCCATCACCCGCGCCCGCCGGCGCCTCTACATGACCTGGGCCCGCGAACGGCGCCTGTTCGGGCGGGCCGAGCACAACCTGCCCTCGCGCTTCGTCGACGAGCTGCCAGCGGAGCTGACCGAGCGCCACCAGAAATCGGTCGCTAGCGGCGGCACGTCCTGGAACACGCCGTCGCCGGGGGTCGAGCGGGCGCAGCCGCTCGACCCCGGGCCGGCGCTGGAGATGCAGACCGGCGACGACGTCGTCCACGCCAGCTTCGGCGACGGGGTCGTGACCGCGGTCGAGCCCGGTGGCGTGGTCGTCGTGCGCTTCTCCGTCGACGGCACCGAGCGCAAGCTGATGGCCGATTACGCGCCGATCCGGAAGCGCTAGCCGGGTGGCGGCGCGGACGATCGACGGCAGGGCGGTCGCCGCCGCGGTGCGCGAGCGGGTCAAGGTCGACGTCACCGCCTACGTGGAGGAGGAGGGGAGGGTGCCGGGGCTGGCTACGGTTCTGGTCGGCGACGATGCCGCCTCAGAGGTCTACGTGCGGATGAAGCGCCAGGCCTGTGAGGAGGTGGGCATGCGCTCGCTGCACCACGCGCCAGAGGCTTCGATCTCCGAAGAGGATCTGCTGGGCCTGGTGCGCCGGCTCGGCGAGGACCCGGAGGTCGATGGGATCCTGGTGCAACTGCCGCTCCCGGCCCATATCGACGAGAACGCGATCGTCGCCGCGATCGATCCCCAGAAGGACGTCGACGGCCTCACCCCGGTGAGCGCCGGGATGCTGGCGCACGGTGCCCCCGGGCTGGTGCCCTGCACTCCCGCGGGCGTGATGGAGCTGCTCAACCACGAGGGCGTGACGATCGAGGGGGCGGAGGCCGTCGTCGTGGGGCGCTCGAAGCTGGTGGGGGTGCCGGTGGCGCGACTGCTGCTGGCGGCGAACGCGACCGTCACGGTCTGCCACTCGCGGACCCGCGATCTTGACGCCGTCTGCCGGCGGGCCGACGTGCTCGTCGCGGCGGTGGGGGTGCCGCGCCTGCTCGGCGCCGATGCCGTGAAACCGGGAGCGGTGGTGATCGATGTCGGGGTGAATCGGCTCGAGGAGGGATTGGTCGGTGATGTCGACTTCGAGTCCGCGGCCGAGGTGGCGGCAGCGATCACCCCCGTCCCGGGCGGCGTCGGCCCGATGACGATCGCGATGCTGCTGGTCAACACCTTGCAGGCCGCGCGTCAGCGCACCCTCCACTAGAAGGGTCGGCCATCCGCCCCCCGAATAGGGATTGGAGTGGATATAGGGTCGGAGGGGCCGGCCTGCCAAGCGCGACGGAGGGATATGAGATGGACGTAGACAAGCTCAACACCGGAGAGAAGATCGCCGGGGTATCGGCTGTCCTGCTCTTCATAGTCATGTTCTTCGACTGGTTCGGGGTGGAAGTCTCCGACTCGGGCGGCTTCTCGGGAACGGTGCCCGGTGCCGGCGGCAGCGCCTGGGACGCGCTCGACTTCATCCCGATCGTCCTCGTGGTGACGATCGTCATCGCCCTGGTCAACGTCTTCCTGCGGCTGAGCGACTCCGACTACGAGCCACCGGTCTCGATGAACGTCGCGGTCGCCGTGCTCGGCGGCCTCTCGGCGCTGCTGGTCCTCTACCGGATCATCGACCCACCGGGTTTCGGCAGCTTCGGTGGCGTCTCGGTCGACGCCACGCTCGAATTCGGCATCTTCCTCGGCCTGATCACCGCCGCCGGGATCGCCTACGGCGGCTACCGCGGCATGCAGGAAGAGGGGTCCTCCTTCGGCGGTACCGCCGACAAGCTCTCGGGGAGCGGCCCCGGGGCCGGCACCGGCTCACCACCGCCGCCTAGCGCTGGAACCCCGCCACCACCGCCACCCCCGCCTCAAAGCGGCGGGACGCCACCGCCGCCTCCGCCCCCACCACCTCCAAGCAGCTAGCGGTCGGGGTCGGGAGGGGTCAGGTAGGGGTTTCGCTTAAAGACGCTTCACCCCTACCTGACCCCTCCCGACGCGAGAGGTTGGGTGGGGGAGCGGGCGGCGATCCCCCGGGCCACTTGCTTTGAGAAAGCGATCACGGTCATCATCGGATTGACGCCGACTGAGGTGGGGAAGAGGGAGGCGTCGGCGACGTAGAGGTCGCGGGTGCCGTTGACGGAGCCGTCGATGGCGCAGACGCCCTCGCGTTCGTCGGCTGAGATGCGGGCGGTGCCCATGGGGTGGAAGGCCTCCAAGCGGAGCTCGGAGGGTTTGAAGGTCGTCGCCTCGAACTGAGGCAGGTCACCGGGTTTGAGCACGCCGACGCGGGCGATGTTGGGGTAGACCTCGGTCGCTCCCGCGGCGAAGTGGACTTCGGCGGCGCGGGCGATGCCGAAGGCGAGTCGGCTCGCGTCTTCGCGCTCCAGCTTGTAGCTGGCCCGTAGCGAGCCCTCGCTGCCGAGGCCGACCCGCCCGGAGGAGCGGTCGCAGAGGTGGACGCCGATCGAGCCGATGTGGCCGAAGTCGAGCATCGCCCGCTGGTGGGACTCGCCGGCGCCGAGCAGCCAGGCGCCGCCGAAGGCGAGCGGGGTGAAGGTGGCCTCGAGCAGGATCCCGGTCGGCTCCCACTCGTCGACGTAGAAGCTCTGCATGACGCCGTCCCAGCCGCGCACCTCCTCCTCGTAGCGGGCGCCGACCCAGCAGGCGGGGTGGATATGGAAGTTGCGGCCGACCTGGCGGCCGCCGAGCCCCGAGCGCAGCAGCAGCTCCGGAGTGCCGAAGGAACCGCCGGCGGCGACCACGGCGCGCCGGGCGCGGACCGTGAAAGAGCGGCGATTGCCGCCGGCCCGGGTCGCGCCGCCGACCCCGACCGCGCGCCCGTCCTCGACCAGGATCCGGTCGACCTCGACGCCGGCGCGGATCCGCGCCCCGGCGGCGACGGCGCGGGGCAGGTAGCTGACGTGCATGCTGCGCTTGGCGTCGATCTCGCAGCCAAAGGGACAGGAGCTGCACTGCACGCAGTCGCCGGCGTTGCGGTGGATCGGGGCGCCGCTGGCCCCGATCGCCGCCGCCCCCTCCATCGCCAGCTGGCCGTTGCGCCCCATCCGCTCGGGGTCCAGCTGCTTGACGTGGAGGGTCTGCTCGGCCTCGGCGTAGTCGGCGGCCATGTCGCCGGCCCAGGAGATCCCGAAGCGGTCGCGCCAGTCCGCCAGGACCGGCTCGGGGGCGCGGAAGCAGGTGCCGGAGTTGATCACGGTGGTGCCGCCGAGGACCTTGGCGACCGGAACCGGGATCGGCGGCCGCCCTTCGGCGATCGTCAGGCCGCCGTCGCGGTAGAGCTCGGCGATTGCCTCGAGATGGTCGTCCGGGTAGTTGTCGCGGTTGTAGTGGTCGCCGGCCTCGAGCACGATCACGTCGAGCCCGGCGGCGGCCAGCTCCGCCGCCGCGACGGCGCCGCCGGCGCCGGAGCCGACGATGACGACGTCGCATTCCTCGCCCTCGCCGGGCGGCTCGGTGTCGCCGAGGCTGCCTGACGGCGGCGGCAGCGAGCCGTCGGCGAGGCGGCAGGAGATCTCGAAGCCGATCCGCTCCTGCACCGCGGGCGTCACCGCGTAGCCGAGGGTCGAGAAGAGCTTGGCCATCAGCAGCAGGTCGTGGTGGAGAGGGAAGCGGGAGCCCTCGAGCCGGTGCAGGAAGTCCTCCTGTGCGGCGGGGTCGAGCTTGCTGAAGCGCCATGGGAAAGGCAGCCACTCGAAGGCACGCAGGCCGAGGCGCAGGCGCAACAGGACGCGCGGTGAGACCGAGGCGAGGAACGCGGCCACCGGCCCGGAGACGTCGACGTCGCGCTCGGCCTTGGGCAGGCCGTCGATGCCTGGCGCCATTGCCGCGCAGATCGCGCTCAGCGTGCGCTGCTCAGCGGCCGCGAGCCCTGGCGGGCGCTGTCAACCGGGGTCGACGGGGCGGCCGATGCGGCCGGCGATGCTCCAGAGCCAGAGCGCGAGGACGGCGAGGAAGCCGTCGACGAGGAAGTTGAGCAGGTAGATGAAGACGTGTTCCTGGATCAGGAAGAAGGCGAGCGAGCCGAGCGAGGAGGCGGTCTTGCCGGCCACCAGCACCAGCAGCAGCGGCCGGTAGCGGACGACGTCGGCCTGGGCGACCAGGCAGATGCCGGTGATGACGACCATGTAGGCGAAGGACAGCGCCAGCCAGAGGTACTCGGCGGTGTGGGGGGCGCGGGTGTCGTTGCCAAACCATTCGCCGACGTCGGAGATGACGTCGAGGACGCCGCTCGGGACGGCGATGAAGAGCAGGCCGACGACGGCGAAGCTGGCGGCGAGCAGGCGCAGGTTGGCGACGACGAAGCGTTCGGCCGAAGGTCCCTGCATCGAACGGACAATAACTGGCTGTCTGGCCAGGACGCGTGCAGCCCTAGAATGCCGCGGGTGATCGATCGGGAGCAGGTGCTTCACGTTGCCAGACTGGCTCGACTTCGCCTCTCTGAGGAGGAAGTGGAGAGGATGACCGGCGAGCTCTCGGGGATTCTCGAGCACGTCGACCGGATCGGCAAGCTCGATCTGGAGGGGGTGGAGCCGACCTCGCACGTGGTCGCGCTGGAGAACGTGCTGCGGGCGGACGAGCCGCGGCCGAGCCTGCCGCCGGAGGTGGCGCTGAAAAGCGCGCCGGAGCCGCTCGACGGCTCCTTCCGGGTGCCGTCGCCCCAGGCTGACGCTTGATGGCCGACCTCCTGGACCTGACCGTCGCCGCGGCGGCGGCGAAGATCGTCGCCGGGGAGATCACCACCGCCGAGTACTTCGACGCCTGGCGGGAGGCCGCCGCCGGAGACGAGCTGAACGCCTACCTCTGGCAGGTCGAAGACGGCAATGGCTACGAGGTCGAGGACGGGCCGCTGAAGGGTATTCCGGTGGCGGTCAAGGACATCTTCTGCACCGAGGGGTCGCCGACCACCGCCGGCTCGCGCATCCTCGAGGGCTACCTGCCGCCCTACACGGCGACCGCGGTGCGCCGGCTCGACGCCGCCGGCGCCCGCGTCCTCGGCAAGACCAACATGGACGAGTTCGCGATGGGGTCCTCGAACGAGAACTCCGCCTACGGGCCCGTGCTCAACCCCTGGGATCGCGGCCGCGTGCCGGGCGGCTCCTCCGGCGGCTCCGCCGCGGCGGTCGCCGGCGGGCTCGCCCCCTGCGCGATCGGCACCGACACCGGCGGCTCGATCCGCCAGCCCGCCTCGCTCTGCGGGATCGTCGGCCTCAAGCCCACCTACGGCGCGATCTCGCGCTACGGGATGATCGCCTTCGCCTCCTCGCTCGACCAGTGCGGGCCGCTGACCCGCGACGTCACCGATGCGGCGCTGCTGCTGGCGGCGCTGCAGGGGCGCGACCCCTGCGACTCGACCTCGGTCGGGATCGAGGGCGGGATCGCGATGCCCAGTCGCGAGGACCTGAGGGGCCTGCGCTTCGGTGTGCCGAGCGAGCTCGCCCGCGACGACTTCGACGCCGGCGTGCGCGCGGTCTTCGAGGCGACCCTGGCGCGGATCGAGGCGCTCGGCGGCGAGATCGCGGAGGTCGCGCTGCCCAGTGCCGAGCACGGCATCTCCGCCTACTACGTGCTCGCCCCGGCCGAGGCCTCCTCCAACCTCGCCCGCTACGACGGCGTCCGCTACGGCAGGCGCTCCGAGCAGGCCGGGGACCTGCTCGAGATGTACGAGAACACGCGGGCGGAGGGCTTCGGGGCGGAGGTCAAGCGGCGGATCATGCTCGGTACCTACGCGCTCTCCTCCGGTTACTACGAGGCCTACTACGGCCAGGCTCAGAAGGTCCGCACGCGGATCGCCGAGGACTTCACGACCGCCTTCGGAGCGGTCGACTTCGTCGTCACACCGACCTCGCCCTCGGTCGCCTTCGGGCTCGGCGAGAAGACCGACGACCCGCTCTCGATGTACCTCAACGACTTCTTCACGGTGCCGATGAGCCTGGCCGGGATCCCGGCGATCTCGATCCCCGCCGGCCTGGCCGAGCCCGAAGGCGGCGGGCCCGAGCTGCCGGTCGGCTTCCAGATCGCCGCCCCGGCCTTCGCCGAGCAGGGCCTGCTCGAGGCCGCCCACGCGCTGGAGCTTGCGATCGGCTTCGAGGACGCGCACGGCGCGCGCCGCCCCTGGAGCCGGGAGGGCGTCGATGGCTGAGCTGGAGGCGGTGATCGGGCTGGAGATCCACATCCAGCTGGCGACGCGGACGAAGATGTTCTGCGGCTGCGAGCTGTCCTTCGGCGACCCGCCCAACGTCCACACCTGCCCGGTCTGCCTCGCCCACCCCGGCGTGCTGCCGGTGCCCAACGAGCAGGCGATCCTCTACGCCCTGCAGATCGCCGCGGCGCTGGAGTGCGAGGTGGCGCCGCGCTCGATCTTCCACCGCAAGAACTACTTCTATCCCGACAGTCCCAAGGCGTACCAGATCAGCCAGTTCGACATCCCGCTTGCCAGCAACGGCAGGCTCGGCGAGATCCGCATCCACCGCGCCCACCTCGAGGAGGACGCGGCGAAGATGATCCACGTCGGCGAGTCGGGCCGGATCCACGGCTCCGGCGCCTCCCTGGTCGACTTCAACCGCGGTGGCACGCCGCTGGTCGAGATCGTCACCGAGCCCGACCTGCGCGACGCCGCCGAAGCCGCCGAGTGGGCGCGGCTGCTGCGCGAGACGGTGCGCCAGCTCGGCGTCTCCGACGTCAACATGGAGGAGGGGAGCCTGCGGGTCGACGCCAACGTCTCCGTGCGCCCGGCCGGCTCAGAGGAACTGGGGACCAAGACCGAGCTGAAGAACATGAACAGCTTCCGCTTCCTCCAGCGCGGGGTCGAAGCTGAGCTCGAGCGCCAGCGCGAGCTGATCGCGGCGGGAGGGACGGTGACCCAGGAGACGCTCCACTTCGACCCGGTCAGCGGCAGCCTCACCTCGCTGCGCTCGAAGGAGGAATCCCACGACTACCGCTACTTCCCCGAGCCCGACCTGGTGCCGCTGGCGCCGACCGCGGAGATGCTGCGCGCGGCCCGCGAGGCGCTGCCGGAGCTGCCGGCGGCGCGGATCGCGCGCTACCAGGCGATGGGCCTGGCCGCCGACGTGGCCGCCACCCTGGCCGCCGATCCGGCGACGGCCGCCTACTTCGAGAGCGCCGCGAGCGCCGCCGACGGGGTCGAGCCCAAGGTCGTCGCCAACTGGGTCACCGGCGAGCTCGCCGCCGCCCTGCGCCAGGAGGAGGCCGAGGTCGCCGCCGCCGACTCCCGGGTCGAGCCCGGAGCCCTGGCGGCTCTGGTGGTGATGGTCCAGGCGAAGAAGATCTCCCACGGCAGCGGCAAGACCGTCCTCGCGGCGCTCGTCGCCGAGGGCGGCGACCCGACGGCGATCGTCGAGCGCGAGGGCCTCGCCCAGATCGCCGACAGCGGCGAGCTCGAGTCGATCGTCGCCGGCGCCGTCGCGGCCAACCCCGAGGCCGCCGAGCAGATCCGCGCCGGCAACCCGAAGGCGATCGGCGCCATCGTCGGCGCCGTGATGAAGGAGACCAAGGGCCGCGCCGACGGCGGCGAGGTCAACCGGCTGATTCGAGAGCAGCTCGGGCTTTAGGCGGGGGCGGTCGGGGGAGGTCTCGCCGTCACGAACAGCGGGAGGTTCCGTCGAGACCTCCCCCGACCGCCTTCGATAGACGGCCGAGTTGCGGGCGAGGCCGGTTGGAGCAAAGTGCGATCTGGCACTTTGTAACAGTTTGTTACAAGGTGCTAAGTTCAAGCCATGGCTTGGAACGTCGTCATCGTCGGTGGTGGATTCGGAGGGGCGGCGGCCGCGCGGGAGCTGGAGCGGGTGATGCCGCGGCAGTCGACGCGGCTGAGCCTGGTCAACGACGTCAACTACATGCTCTACACGCCATTCCTGCCGGAGGCGGCGGCGGGGACGCTGGAGCCGCGGCACGTGGTGACGCCGCTGCGCGAGATCCTCAAGCGCACCTACCTGCGGCTCGGGCAGATCGTCGCCCACGACCCCGAGGCGAAGACGGTGCGGTTGCATAGCAAGGAGGGCGAGGACGAGAACCTTCCCTACGACCAGCTGCTGCTCGCGCTTGGATCCGTATCGCGGACGCTGCCTGTCCCCGGGCTCTCCGAGCACGCGATCGGGTTCAAAGACCTGGCCGACGCGATCTGGCTGCGCAACCACGTGATCGAGACGCTCGAGGCCGCCAACGCCAGCGAAGACGCCGCCAGGCGCGAGGAACTGCTCACCTACGTCTTCGTCGGCGGCGGCTACGCCGGCCTCGAGGCCCTGGCCGAGCTGCAGGACTTCGCCGCCGAGGCGATGGAGAGCTACCCGCGCGCCCGCCTGCACGGGATGCGCTGGACCCTGGTCGAGGCCAGCGACCGGGTTCTGCCGGAGATCGATCGTGAGCTCGCCGACTACGCGCTGCGTGAGCTGCGCGGCCGTGGCATCGATATCCGCCTCGAGACGACCCTGGAGGAGGTCGGGGCCGACAGCGCCCGCCTCTCCAGCGGCGAGACGCTGGCGACCAGGACCGTGGTCTGGACCGCCGGGGTGACGCCGAACCCGAGCCTGCGCGAGCTGAGCGTCCCGCTCGACGAGCGCGGCCGGGTGCCGGTCGACGACCACCTGCGCGTCGCGGGGCTGGACTCGGTCTGGGCGATCGGCGACTGCGCCGCCGCCCCCGACCCGCGCGGCGGCACCTGCCCGCCGACCGCCCAGCACGCGGTGCGGCAGGGCCCGGTGGCGGCCCGCAACATCGCCGCCGAGCACGGCATCGGCTCGCCGCGGCCCTTCGAGTACCGCGGCGAAGCGGCCTTCGTCAACCTCGGCCGCTACAAAGCCGTGGGCAAGATCGGCAGCCGCACCTTCCGTGGCTTCCCCGCCTGGTGGATGGCCCGGACGTACCACATGAGCCAGATCCCAGGCGCCGCTCGCAAGGCCCACGCGGTGGTCGACTGGACCACCAGCCTGCCCTTCGGTCGTGACCTCGCCGAGCTCGGCCAGATCGGCCATCCGAAGAAGCTCGGTTAGCCGCCGCCGACCTCGAGGCTGACGCTCATGCCTTCCTCTTTGTGTTCGGGAAGGTCGCACCAGAGCTGATAGGTGCCGGCGACGAGGGTGAAACGTGCGGATCTGTGTGCTTGCGACCCCGTTGCGGATATTTTCAGCGGCGGTCCGGCATCGCCTTCGCGTTGGAGATCGAGGTTATGAGCGTCCATGCCTTCGTTGTTCAGCTCGACGATCACTTCGCCCGGGGCAATGCTCGAGCGAGAGAGGGTGAGGCTCCACTCTTTGGCGGTCACCCCGAGCCATTCGACTTTCGGGAGTTCGGGAGCCGTGGGAGCGGAGGGCGGTGGCGGCGCGGGTGCGGACGGCGGTGCCGGAGAGCCGGTACCGGCGGGCGCGGCCAGCACTGGAATGCAGGCCCACCAGTGCCTGGTCCGGACCAGGCGGCGGAATTGTCCGTGCCGCTTGACGTGCGTGACGACTCGCTTCGCCTGTCGCTGCCAGCTGCAGTCCGGCGCCGCGGCGCGGGCGCCACGATCGTCGGAGCCTGGCATCGGCACCAGGCTCAGGCCAGAGGCCAGCAGGGCGACGGCGACGGCTGCCTTGAGCCCGCCGCTCACGTCTTCACCAGTAGCGGCCGGTCGAAGCTGGAGGCGCCGGGGATGATCTGCCCGGCGTCCTGGCCGAGCCACTGCTCGAGCAGCGAGCAGTACATCGCCCGGAAGTCGCTGGTCACGCGCAGGTTGTCGTTGGCGTCGAGGCTCGAGAGGCCGGGGAACTCGCCGACCATCTCACCCTTTGCCTTGGAGCCGATCACGAAGGCGCAGCCGGCGGCGCCGTGATCGGTACCCGTCGAGCCGTTCTCCTCCGGCCGCCGCCCGAACTCGCTCCACATCTCGATCATCACCCGGTCGTCGAGGCCGCGTTTTTCGAGGTCGCGCTGAAACGCCAGCACGCCCTCGCAGGTCTCGCGCAGGTTGCGCTCGAGGTCGGCGGCCTGGTCGGCGTGGGTGTCGTAGCCGCCGGCGGCGCGGACGGTGACGACCCGCATCGGCAGCCCGGCTTCGATGAAGGCGGCGAGGCCGGCGAGCTTGTGGGAGAAGTAGGTGTCGGGATAGGCGACCGGGCTGGTGAAGCCGCCGACCCCGCCGAGGTCCTGGCGTAGCTTGTCGGTCTGGGCGGTGGCGCGCCGCACCTGGGCCAGGCCCGGCGAGTCAGAGGGCATCGTGCCGAAGCGCGCGAAGCTGCGGTACATCTCGCTCTCGATCGGGTCGCTGACGGCGGACCAGAGGTCGTAGCCGTCGACGCTGTCGATCGCCGCCACCGGCCGGTTGGCGGTGGCGATCATCGGCGACAGCGAGCCGTCCATCGAGAGCCCCTGCAAAGGGTTGTCGTCGTCGCCGACCACGTCGATGTAGCGGCCGAGCCAGCCGGTGCGGTAGCCGACCGCCAGCTCGCCGACCTCGTAGTAGTGGCGAGAGGTGAAATGTGACTGGTCCGGGTGGTCGTAGCCGATCGCCGGGAAGGCGCTGACCTTTTCCTCGCCATGCAGCGTCGCCAGGCTGGCGGCGGCGGGATGCCAGTGCAGTCGGGGATCCTCGCTGAAGGCGGCTCCGGCGCCGGGATCGAGGGCGAGGCTGGGCCGCAGCTGCGTGTAGCGCGGGTCTTCGACCGGGGCCAGCACGCTGAGCGCGTCGATGCCGCCGTCGAAGAAGATCGAGACGAGGACCTTGTCCGTCGACGCCGCCCGCGCGATGCCCTCCTCGAAGGCCGCGAGGGGAATCTTCGAGGCGCCGTAGACCGCGAGCGCGAGGCCGGCGCTGCGCGAGAGGAACTTGCGCCGCGAGAGCCCGGTGCCGGCCGGTTCCGGCATCCCCGGCTCGATCACCGGCAGCCCCTTGCCCGCCTCGGCGGCGGCGGAGCGCAGCAGCTGGGCGCGGGTGTAGTCGTTGCAGCAGTTCTTCATCTCAGCTCCAGCTCATTGCAGGATCGTGTCGGGGCTGACGCCGATCAGCTGCAGCAGGGCGTTCTGGCGCAGCGCCCGGTAGGGCTTCTGCTGCCAGGGAGCGATCGCCAGGCCCTCCGCCCGTCGGGCGAGGTCGAGCAGCTCGGCCCGGTGTTCGGGCCGTAGAGCCGGGTTGCCCCAGCAGGCGAGCGCCCGGCCCAGCGCTTCCTCAGGGGTCTCGCCGGGGCTGTAGGAGCCGTCCCAGGGGTCGACCGAGATGCCCTCGAGGGCATAGTCGACGATGTTCCAGCGGGCCCGCATGCGCGAGGTGTCGAGCCAGCGCGTGTCGTCCCAGCCGGAGACGTTGGGGGGCCGGAACAGCACCTGTCCGGCCGGATCGCAGAGCCAGGTCCAGGCGTCGGTGTCGACGGGGCGGTCCAGCGCCCGCAGCATCCCGGCCAGCTGCACGACGGGCGGTTTCACCATCGCCGGGCCTTCGTAGAGGTCGGGGCTGAGCAGGATCGTCTCCAGGACCGGCCGGATCCCCCAGCCCGAGCCCCGGTAAGTGGCGATCAGGCCGTCGCGGACCGCGGGTGAGGGCGGCTGGGGCACGAAATAGCTCCACAGCTTCTCGACGAAGAAGGAGGGGTGGAGGGGGTTCTCGACGCAGAGCCGGCAGGCATCCTCCCAGCTCCAGTTGCCGGTCCTGCCGAAGACGGTCTTGAGGCCGTTGTCGTGCTGTTTCGAGTCGAAGCGGAAGTTGTGAGCGCCGAGCTCGCCCGACCAGTCGTTGCGCCAGCCGGTCAGCGCGCGGGCCTGTTCGCGGATGTCGTCCTCGCTGTAGGCGCCGCGCTCGGCACCGAGCGAGAACAGCTCCATCATCTCGCGGCCGTAGTTCTCGTTCGGGGCGCTCTTGCGGTTTTCGTTGCCGTTGAGCCACTGCAGCATCGCCGGGTCGGTCGTCACCGCCTTGAAGAGGTCGAGGAAGGAGCCGAAGCAGGCGCCACGGAAGAGGTTGGACTGGTCGAGCATCTGCTGCTGTTTGGAGACGCCGTCGAGCGAGGTCGCGAACCAGTCGTGGAAGACCAGCGCCATCCGCTCGACCAACGGCTGATCGGTTCTGACCATGCGGTCGAGCCACCAGAGGTGGTCGTGGCCCCAGGCGTCGGCGGGGGCGATCGGGTTGCCTTCGTCTTCGACCGGCGCCGGACCGATCAGGTTCGCGGCACCGCTGGGCCGGGTCAGCGACTGCACCGCCCCGACCAGCCCCAGCGTGGCGAGCCACTCGGCCTGCCCGGCCACGGGCCCGAAGCCGGCGCGGTTCAGCAGCCGCGTCGCCTGCGCGACTCCGAACGGCCCCTGGTAGGCGCCGGGCGGGCGCGGGTCGGGGTTGAGCGGCGCGGCGATCGCCGCCGCCGTACGCCCGGGCGGTTTCTTCCCCGGTCCGCGGAAGTGTCCGCGCCGGGGCCTGTGGTGGTGCCGGAAGATGTAGCCCTGGACGCGCCAGTCGCCCTGGCCGTCGGGCACCCAGCGGTAGTGCTTGTCCTTCCAGACGTGCAGGCGGTGGCGGCGGTGGTGCCGCTTCGGTTTCGCCGCGCTCGCTGTCGCCCGTGGGATCGCCATGCACGAAGGTGAACCCACCTGGGTCCTCCCCTCCGCTTGTCGGCCCCCCGCCGCGCGCCTTTAGGCAGGTTTGCCTGCCTGGACGTAAGACCTAGGCCGGAAATCGCCACAATGGCGGTGTGGAGTACCTCGTCATCGTCTTCTTCTTCGGCCTCGCCACCGCCATCATCGGCAGGGCCAAGGGCAGTTCCTTCTGGATCTGGTTCCTGGTCGGCGCCGTCCTGCCCCTGCTCGGCCTCGTCGCGGTCGTCCTCTACCGCACCGACAAGGACGAACCCGAACGCCAGTGCCCCAACTGCCACAAGAACCTCAAGCTCTACGTCCAGGTCTGCCCACGTTGCGGGACGGACCTGTATCTGCCGGATCCGGCGGCCGTGCGGCATCCAGGTGTGCGGTAGAGGGGTCCGGTCGCCCTCCATTCGAATTGAGCGACAAATTCACGGGGAGGGGTATCCCATCCCTCCCCGACCACCTACCGCAGCCAGGTCCTGACGATCGCGTTGGCGAATCCGACCCCGTAGCGGAACACCGCCGGCTTCTTGGAGTGCCCGTGCAGTCGCTGTTCGACCGTGATCGGGATCTCCTTGGCGGGGATCCCGCGCTTGATCGCCTCGATCATGAACTCGGAGGTGTGGAACTGCTCCTGGCGCAGGACCAGCTGCGGGAGGACGGTGGTGCGGACGGCGCGGTAGCCGTTGGAGCAGTCGGTGACGTGGGTGCGGGTGATCAGCGAGACGAGGCGGTTGAAGAAGACGATGCCGAGCTCGCGGGCGAAGTGGTTGCGGTCGGCGTGGCCGAGCACGCGGGAGCCGTGGGCGACGTCGACCTCGCCGTCGAGCACCGGCTTGACCAGGCGCTCCATCTCCGACGGCAGGTGCTGGCCGTCGGCGTCGAGGGTGACGACGACCTCGGCTTCGGATTCGACCATCAGCCGATAGCCGGTGCGCAGAGCGGCACCGCCACCGCGGTTGGTGACGTGGCGGGCGACCGCGGCGCCGTGGGAGGCGGCGACGTCGCCGGTCCCGTCGCGTGAGCCGTCGTCGACGACCAGCACCTCGGTGGCGACCCCGCAGACCTGCGCCGGCATCCGCTCGAGCACGTGGCCGATGTTCTCGGCCTCGTTGTACGCGGGGACGACGATCGCGACCTTGTCGCGGAAGCGCTCCGGCAGTCCCGCCTGGCGGAACTCCTCCCAGGCCAGTCCCTCCAGCGCCGCCGAGAGCTGGCGCGAGTTGCGCGCCGCCTGCGAGAGCGCCCGCAGGATCAGCCCGAAGAGGATGAAGATGGCGAAGACGGCGAGGCCGAGGATGCGGCCGCCGTTGCCCTTTTCGAAGGAGAAGGCGGAGAGCAGGCCATCGACCGCTTCGGTGCCGGTGACGAGCATCAGCCCGAGCCCGGCGACAAGCAGGATCAGCACGTCGGCGTTGCGCAGCGAGCGCCGGCGCAGGACCGCGTAGAGGACGATCGCGGCGCCGATCAGCAGACCGGCGCTGCGCAGCGCAGTCAGTTCGGCGGGGAAGATGCCTGCTCGGGGGACCATCGGCCGGGAGAGGATAGGGCCGAGGCGGCTCTGCACAGGGCCAGGGCGGCGAGAGGAAAGACGAGCGTCATCAGCACCTCGTTGCGGCGCGGGGCGGCCAGGGAGGCGGCCCCGATCGCGGTGACGAGGGCGATCGGGGTCGCCAGCGCGACCAACTCCCACCAGCGGCGGCGCAGCGCCAGCAGCACGAAGCCGGCGAGGCCGAGGGCTACGACGAGGATCTGCAGCGCCCGCCCGATGTCGCTGCTCATCGCTTCCCCGACCCCGCTGCTCCACATGCGGCCGACCTTGCGTACGGTCATCGCCGTGTAGCCGACCGGGTCTTCGCCGAGGTACTTGGAGAGGTTTTCCTTGCCGACCTTGCCGAGGGCGGAGTCGCGCGGCAGGTCGGGGTAACGGTCTTCGGCGACGCGGTCGAAGAGCGGCGTCGGGTCGACCGCGTCGAGTGCCGCTGAGTCCGGCGCCAGGTCCCGTCCTTCGTAGCGCTTCACCAGCAGCGCCTTGACCCGCTGGTATTCGCCGTCGGCGGGAAGGTAGGTGCCGACGTAGAGCGCCTTGCCGCTGCCGGTGGAGATCGGCACCACCCGTCCGAGCACGTCGACGTTGCGGATCGTCCAGGGCACGATCGGCAGCGCCAGCGCCGCAACCGCGAGGCCGGCGGCGGCCAGGCCGGGGCGCCAGCCGCGGGACGTGCCGATGCGGATCGCCGCCAGGACGACGAAGGCGGCGCCGACGAAGAGGTACTCGGGCCGGAACATCGCGGTCAGGCCGAACAGCAATCCCGGCAGCAGCCAGGCGCGCAATCGCTCCTGCTCGCCCGCCCAGAGGAAGGCGAGCACCGCCGCCGGCAGGGCCAGGATCGCCGGCGGCTCGCTCATCAGCTCCCCGGTGGAGTGGATGAAGGGGGGGTAGACGGCGACCGCGAACGCGGCCAGCAGGCCCACGGCCGAGCCGGTGCGCGGCCCTGCTCTGGCAGCGGCCGCGTCGCCGAGTCGCCTGCCGAGCGCGAAGACGACGAAGATGGCGGCGACGCCGAGCAGCGCCTCGACGATCCGCGCCGTCCCTTCGCGAGCGCCCCCGGTCGCGTAGAAGGCGGCGGCGTAGAGCAGCGGCGCCCCCGGCGACCAGTCGCTCGAATCGCGAAATTCGGGCCCGCCGAAGCTCCCTTCCACGTAGAGCGCCTTGGCCAGCGCGTAGTAGGCGTGCGAGTCGTCGGCCGGGTCTGCGACCGGATTGGCGACCACGTAGGCGCGGGCGCCGAGCCCGACGACGGCGATCAGCGCCAGCAGGATCAGCGTCGTCTTCCCGTAGCGCTGGGGCAGGGCGCGGATGCGGTCGGCGACGTTCAAGTCCGGCCAGGCTATCCCGGCCGCCCGCTGACACACCTCCCAGGGTTGCCCCTGCCACAGCGGGGAAAATCCTGCAAGCGATCTGCAGCCAGGGGCGGGGGACCATGGCGGCGAATCCCCTGCTGAAGTCAAATCCCGACCTAGGAGATATCCCGATGCGCCGAACCTTTCTGCTCCTCGCCTCCATCGCCGCCTGCGCGCTGCTGATCCCGGTCGCCGGGGCCGCCGCCAAGACGCCGGCGCAGACCTGCACGGCGAGCTCGCCCAACGTGATCGGGAACACGATCGAGGGCACCCTGACCTCGAGCAACGTCGACCCCTCGCAGGCGCGTTTCGCGACCTGCGCCCAGGCCAAGAAGGTGATGGTGAAGACCACCGAACTGCGGGTCGAGGAGCCGCGCGCGACCAAGGCCTTCTACTGCGTGCCGACGGTGAAGTCGACTGCACCCGACGTCGTCGCCTACAAGTGCACCTTCAAAGGCGCCGACACGGCGACCTTCATCAAGCTGCTCTTCCAGGTCAAGTACGACCAGGACTGAGCTCCGCGCCGTCCCGGCGCCGGTTCGCCACCTGGCCCCAGAGCCAGGTGGCCCCGGCCCCGGCCAGGGCGGCGACCAGCGGCAGCAGCACCAGGGCCCGCCGCGGCGACGCCACCAGCAGGGCGCTCAGCGTCGTGATGCCGAGGAAGACGGTGACCAGGACCAAGGCCTCCCAGCGCCGTCGCCAGGCGAGGACGCAGAGCCCGACCAGGCCGAGCCCGACCAGCGCCCAGTGCAGCGCCTCCCAGCCTGGCTCGCGCATGATCGCGCGCGGTCCGTGCGACCAGATGCGGCCGACCTTGGTCGCGACGAAGCCGGCGAACTCGAGCGGCTCCTCGGAGACGTCGTCCCAGAGCTGATCCCTGCCCATACGCGAGAGCGCCCGGTCGGCTTCGAGGGTGGGATACCGCTGCGCGGCCAGCCGCGCCAAGATCTCCTCGAGCCTCAGCCGGCGCGCGTCGGCGGGATCGAAGAGCGCCGGATGCCGTGCGACGACCTCTTCGCCGACCTTTTCCGGATCCCCGTCCGACGGCAGATAGGTCCCCGCAAAGAGCACCTGGCCGCCCCCGGTCGAGATCGGCACGAAGCGATCAAGCGCCGTCGCGTTGCGAATCGTCCACGGCGCGACAACCAGCGCGACCCCCGCCAGCAGAATTACGGCACTGGCCAGAGCCCTCCGCCAGTCATCCCGAGCCCCGCTCACGAACACAACAGCTCCGAGCAACACGGCGACGCCCAAATACTCCGGCCGCACCATCGCCAACGCTCCGAGCAATACGCCTGGCAGCACCCACCGCACGAGCGGGTGGCGCGGGGAGGGAGGCCGAGAACGGACGTCCTCGCCCGCCCGCAGGCCTCCCTCCCCGTGGCACCCGCTCGCCGCGACGGCTTGTCTCGCGTCCCCCGCCCAGAACATCGCCAGCACCGCCCCCGACAAGAGCGTCGCCGCCAGCGGCTCGCCCATCAGCATCCCCTGGTACTCGACCAGCCCCGGGTAGATCGCCACCGCGGCCGCCGCGATCAACCCAGCCGCCATGCCTGAAGCATTTGTGCCCCTATGGGGGCCAGAAAGCATCGAGCGCTGGAGGCGGCGCCCGATCAGGTAGGCGAAAAGCACCGAAAGCGTGCCGACCAAGGCCAGGACGACGCGCGCCAGGCGTTCGTGAACGCCGTCGGTGACCGCGTAGACGCCGGCGACGAACATGGGCAGGCCGGGGGAGTAGTTGCTCGACGGCTGCGTCGCGCCGGCGCCGACCGTGAACCCCTCGCCGCGGTCGAGGTTGGCGGCGATTGCCGCGTAGGCGGCGGCGTCGTAAACCGGCGCTCGCCCGTCCCAGGCCTCGCCGACCCGCAGGCCGAGCCCGAGCAGCAGGATCGCGATCAGCGCCACCAGGCCCGCCCGACCCCCGTTGCGCGCCGCCGGCCCAGTCGTCATTAGGCGGATGCTATGGCGCCCGGGCGGTGTCCCTGCCCTCGCCGGCATCACCCTTGTCAGCTACGCTGCCGCGCCTATGCGAATCCTCATCCTCGGGGGCGACGGCTACCTCGGCTGGCCGACGGCGCTCCGCTTCTCGGCCCAGGGCCACGAGGTCTCCCTCGTCGACAACTTCTCGCGCCGCCGCTGGCACGAGGAAGCGGGGACCGCCTCGCTGACTCCGATCGCCGACCTCGACCGGCGCCTCGCCGCCTGGAGAGAGATCTCCGGCCGGGAGATCCAGAGCTTCGTCGGCGCCGTCGAGGACGGCGATTTCCTCGAAGACGTCGTTGCCCAGACCCGCCCCGAGGCGGTCGTCCACTACGGCCAGCAGGCCTCGGCGCCCTACTCGATGGCCTCGCGGCAGAAAGCGGTCGAGACCCAGCACGCCAACGTGATCGGCAACCTCAACCTGCTCTTCGCGATCCGCGACCACGTGCCCGACTGCCACCTGGTCAAGCTGGGGACGATGGGCGAGTACGGCCAGCCCGACATCGACATCGAGGAGGGCTACATCGAGATCGAGCACAAGGGGCGCAAGGACACGCTGCCGTTCCCGAAGCTGCCGGCCTCGCTGTATCACTGCTCGAAGGTCCACGACTCGACCAACATCCACTTCGCCTGTCGGGTCTGGGGACTGCGCGCCACCGACCTCAACCAGGGGGTCGTCTACGGGATCGAGACCGAGGAGACCGGCGGCGACGAGCGCCTGATCACCCGCTTCGACTACGACGAGATCTTCGGCACCGTGCTCAACCGCTTCTGCCTGCAGGCGGTGATCGGCCACCCGCTGACCGTCTATGGCGCCGGCCACCAGACCCGCGGCTTCCTCAACATCCGCGACACGATCGCCTGCGTCGAGCTGGCTGTCGCCAACCCGGCCGAGCGCGGCGACTTCCGCGTCTTCAACCAGTTCACCGAGCAGTTCTCGGTGATGGAGCTGGCCGAGCTGGTCAAGCACGCGGGCGAGCATCTCGGCTACGCGGTCGAGATCCAGCACTACGAGAACCCACGGGTCGAGAAGGAAGAGCACTACTACAACGCGGTCCACACAAAGCTGCTCGACCTCGGCCTCGAGCCGACCCTGCTGGGCGAGGAGCTGGTCGAGTCGATGATCCACATCATCGAGCGCTACAAGGGCAACGCGATCGAGAGCTCGATCGACCCCCGCACCCGCTGGAACCCGGCGAAATCGCCTGCTGGTCAGGCCTAACCGCCGCTCGCTCTACCGCCCGGGCGGCGCCTGCGCGCTGGTAGCATCGCCAGTTCGATGAGAGCCGCGGACACGCTGATGGAAAGCCTCAAAGCGGAGGGCGTCAAGGACGTCTTCGGGATCCCCGGCGGCGCCAACCTGCCGACCTACGACGCCCTCGTCGACGCCGACTTCCGCCACGTCCAGGTCCGCCATGAGCAGGGCGGCGGTCACGCCGCCGAGGGCTACGCCAAGGCCTCGGGCCGGGTCGGGGTCGCCTTCGCCACCTCCGGTCCGGGGGCGACCAACCTAGTCACGGCGATCGCCGACGCGATGCTGGACTCGGTCCCGACCGTCTTCATCACCGGCCAGGTCCGTACCGAGCTGATTGGCACCGACGGCTTCCAGGAGGCCGACATCCTCGGCGCCACGCTGCCCTTCGTCAAGCACTCCTTCCAGGTCACCGACGCGCGCCAGATCCCCGAGTACGTGCACGAGGCCTTCCACGTCGCCTCGACCGGGCGGCCGGGCCCGGTCCTGCTCGACATTCCGCAGGACCTCTCGCGCGCCGACATCGACTACCAGCCGCGCACCGAGCCGGTCGAGCTGCCCGGCTACCGGCCCTCGACTGACGGCAACATCAAACAGATCCGCATCGCCGCCAAGGCGCTCGCCAACGCCCGCCGACCGATCTTCTACAGCGGCGGCGGTGTCGTCAACGGCAACGCCTCCGAGGAGCTGCGCGAGCTCGTCGCCTCCGACCGCTTCCCGATCACCTCGACCCTGATGGGCCTCGGCGCCTATCCGGCCTCGGGCGAGAACTGGCTGGGGATGCTGGGCATGCACGGCACCTATACCGCCAACACGGCGATGGACCAGGCCGACCTGATCGTCGCCATCGGCTCGCGCTTCGACGATCGCATCACCGGCAAACTGGCCGAGTTCGCCCCGCACGCGAAGATCATCCACATCGACATCGACCCGGCGGAGATCTCCAAGAACGTCGGCGCCCACATCCCGATCGTCGGCGACGTCAAGCAGGTGCTGCCGAAGCTGACCCGCGAGTACCGGGCGCTGCAGACCGACTCCTCGCGGCTCGACGCCTGGTGGAATCAGATCCGCAGCTGGCAGCAGGACCACCCGCTCTTCTACGAGCCCGGCAAGGACGGCGAGATCAAGCCCCAGTTCATGGTCGAGGCGATGCACCGGGCGACTCAGGGCGACGCGATCGTCACCTCCGACGTCGGCCAGCACCAGATGTGGGCCGCCCAGTACTACGGCTTCGAGAAGCCGCGCCGCTGGATCAACTCCGGCGGCCTCGGCACGATGGGCTTCGGCCTGCCCTCGGCGGTCGGTGCCAAGGTCGCCTGTCCGGACGAGAACGTCGTCTGCCTGGCCGGCGACGGCAGCCTGATCATGAACGTGCAGGAGCTCGCCACCTGCGTCACCGAACAGATCCCGGTCAAGGTCTTCCTCATGAACAACGGCTACATGGGCATGGTCCGTCAGTGGCAGGAGCTCTTCTGGGATCGCCGCTACAGCTCGGTCGAGATGGGCGCCAGCCCCGACTGGGTGAAGCTGGCCGAGGCCTTCGGCGCCACCGGCCTGCGCTGCGAGAGCTCCGCCGACCTCGAGGAGACGATGGTCAAGGCGCTGGAGACCGACGGCCCGGTCCTGCTCGACGTCCGCGTCGCCCAGGAGGAGAACTGCTACCCGATGATCCCGCCGGGCCAGGCGGCCCGCGACATGGTCGAGGCGCCGAGGGCGGTGCGCTGATGGAGGCCGGGACCCCGCAGGCGGTCAAGCTCGAGGACCTGCACCTGCCCGGCCAGCTCAGCGGCCGCAAGCACATCCTCTCGATCCTGGTCGAGAACAAGCCGGGCGTGCTGGCCCGCGTCGCCGGCCTCTTCTCGCGCCGCGGCTTCAACATCGACACGCTCGCGGTCGGGCCGACCGACGACCCCAGCATCTCGCGGGTCACCCTCACCCTCGACGGCGCCGTCCACCCGATCGACCAGGTGACCAAGCAGCTGCACAAGCTGATCAACGTCCTCAAGATCCGCGACATGGAACCGGAAGAGACCGTGGCGCGGGAGATGGCGCTGTTCAAGGTTTCCTCGGCGGTCGAGAACCGGGCCGAGATCATCCAGTTCGCGGAGATCTTCCGGGCCAAGATCGTCGACGTCGCCCGCCGCACGATGACGATCGAGGTGACCGGCTCCGCCGACAAGATCGAGGCCTTCGAGCGCATGGTCCGCCCCCACGGCCTGGTGGAAATGGTCAGGACGGGCGAGATAGCGATCGCCCGTGGCAGCGACTGAGCTCCTCCTAGACGCACTCGCCAAGGCCGCCCGGCGCCGCCGCCGCACCCTCGTCAGCGTCACCGTCGAGACCGACGTCGCCGACCCCTGCGCGGCCGTCTTCGCCTCGCGCCTGGCCTCGGACCGCTGGTTCTGCTGGGAGCAGCCGGACCGCGAGTTCGCCCTGGCCGGTCTCGGCGTCGCCCACGAGGCCGCCTCACGGGGGCAGGCGCGCTTCGACGACGTCGCCCGCGAGTGCCTGCGCACAGGCGGCGACGCGATCGTCGACGAGCCGCGCGGGCTGCCGGCCGGCGCCGGCCCGGTCTGGCTCGGCGGCTTCGCCTTCGATCCCGCGGGCGGCGGCTCCTCCACCTGGTCCTCGCTGGCACCGGGTTCGCTGCTGCTGCCGGAGCTTTCGATCTGCCGCAGCGGCGCCCGCGCCTTCCTCACCGTCAACGCGGTCGTCCAGCCGGGGGACGACCCGGAGGAGCGGCAGGCGGGGATCGACGCTCGCCTGGCGGGACTGCGCGGCGAGGCGCCGCTGCCGATGCTCGACCCGCACCCGACCTCCCACGCCGAGATCCGCAGCGCCCGGCCGCCCGGAGACTTCGAAGCCGCGGTCGCCGCCGCCACAGCACGGATCGGCGCGGGGGAGATGAGCAAGGTCGTGCTCGCCCGCGAGGTGGTCGTCGGCGCCGCCGCCGCCCACGACCCGGCCGCCCTGTTCGGCGCCATGCGCGAGCAGTTCCCGGCCTGCTTCTGCTTCTGCGTCGGCACCCCGGAGGCGGCCTTCATCGGCGCCAGCCCGGAGCTGCTGGTGCGCCGTTCCGGCGCCAGCGTCTCCACCGTCGCCCTCGCCGGCTCCACCCGTCGCAGCTCCGACCCCGCCGTCGACGACCATCTCGGCGAGCAGCTGCTGCGCAGCGACAAGGACCGCCGCGAGCAGCGGATCGTCTGCGAGCGGATCGTCCGCGCCCTGCGCCCGCACGCCGTTTGGGTGGAGGCCGGGGCGGAGCCGGAGATCGTCAAGGTGGCGAACATTCAGCACCTGGCGACCCCGGTGATCGCCCAGCTCGCCGAGTCGCACTCGGCGATCGAGCTGGCCGGGATGCTGCACCCGACCCCCGCCGTCGGCGGCGAGCCCTGGCCCCCGGCCGCCGCCGCGATCGCCGAGCTCGAGGGCATGGACCGCGGCTGGTACGCCGGCCCGGTCGGCTGGATGGACGCGACCGAGGACGGCGAGTTCTGCGTCGCCCTTCGCAGCGCCCTCCTGCGCGACCGCGAGGCCCACCTCTTCGCCGGCGTCGGCGTCGTCGCCGGCTCCGATCCGGCGGCTGAGCTGGCTGAGACCGAGGTCAAGCTGCAGGCGCTGCTGCCGTTGCTGGCTGAGTAGATGGGGGCGAGGGTGCGGCGCCCCTCTCCATCAGACCGTCGCGCAGCTGGGACCAACCAGGCGCTTCGGTACGTCGCCGCTTGAGCCTGCTGGAGAGGGGCACCGCACCCTCGCCTCGCTCCGGCGGTCAGCCCGGCAGTGGCCCGGAGTCGCTTAGCTGGGTAGGTCGGCGAGGGCGGCTTGGACGCGATCCTGGAGGCGGCGGTGGGTCTCGACGTTGGTGGTGCGGTCGGTTTTGACATCGATCAGACCCGTTCCTGCTGCCAGTGCTTCTGGAAGTTCGGCCAACGACTCGAGGCGGCGGTGGGGGAGGTCGAAGAGATCCGCGGCCTTCTCGACGTTGACCCCACGCGGCGTTCCCAGCAGCGCCTCGAACTCATCGCCGCCCATCGCCGCCTCTTGCGGCAGGAAGTGGAAGATGCCGCCGCCGTCGTTGTCGATGACGACGATGCGGACCGGGGTGGAGATGTCGCGCAGGGCGGCGAGGCCGCCGATGTCGTGGAGCAGGCCGAGGTCTCCTGTGACGATCGTGGTCGGGCGGCCGCCGGCGTGGGCGGCGCCGATGCCGGAGGAGAGCAGGCCGTCGATGCCGTTGGCGCCGCGGTTGGAGAGGAAGAGCACGTCCCCGTTGGCGGCGCCGAGGAAGGCCTCCTGGTCGCGGATCGGCATGCTCGACGCGGTGTAGACGAGGTCGCCGTCGCCGTGGGCCCGGCCGAGGGCCCGGTGCAGGGCCGGCTCCGAGATCGGCTCGCCGTCGTCGAGCTCGGTCTCGAGCACCGCCTGCGCGGTTCGCTCGGCGGCGAGCCAGTCATCCGGCGCCGCCCGCGGTTCCTTCTCCAGCCGCGCCGCCCAGCCCGACGCCAGCTCGGTCGGGTCCGCCCGCAGGATCGCCGCCGCCCGCCTGCTCGGCTCGTTCCAGCCACCGTAGGGGTCGATGACGATTTCGCTGGCGCCACTGGCCGCCAGCCAGGCCCGCAGCGGCTTGCTGGCCGGCATCTCGCCGAAGCGCAGGACCAGGTCGGGGACAACCGAGCGGGCGAAGCGCTCGTCGCGCAGCAGCTGGTCGTAGGCGGCGACGACGTGAGAGCGGTCGTGCGGTCCGCAGCGCAGCTGCGAGGTCGGCTCGGCGAGGATCGGGAAGCCGGAGGCGCGGGCCAGATGGGCGAGCGGCTCGCGCAGCTCCGGGTCGCGCTGGCGGCCGGCGACGATCACTCCCGCGATCGCGTCGCCGATGTGCCCCGCCATCTCCTCGAGCAGGAAGGCCGAGGGCTCGAGGTCGATCCTGGTCACCGCGGTCAGCGGTCGGCCGCCGCGCCCCGTCAGCGCGAGCTCGTCCGTCGCGGTCACAGCGCCCTCCACCGCCAGCGGCGCCAGCGGCTCGCGCCAGGGCAGGTTGAGGTGGACGGGACCGGGCCGCACCTCGCCCCGCGCCGCGGCCAGCGCCCGGCAGGCGACCGCGCGGTAATGCAGCAAGCCCTCGTCGTCGGCCGCGTGAGTCCCGACTTCGCAGAACCAGCGCACCGCCGAGCCGAAGAGCTTGATCTGGTCGATCGTCTGGCCGGCGCCGATCCCGCGCAGCTCCGGCGGCCTGTCGGCGCTCAGCACCAGCAGCGGCAGCGCCGACTCGTCGGCCTCGCAGACCGCCGGGTGGTAGTTGGCGGCGGCGGTGCCGGAGGTGCAGAGCAGCGCCACCGGCTCGCCGCTCGCCTGGGCGGCCCCGAGCGCGAAGAACCCCGCCGAGCGCTCGTCGACGATCGTCGTCACCTCGATCTCGGGCCGGCGCCAGAGCGCCACCGCCAGCGGCGTCGAGCGCGAGCCCGGGGAGACGACCGCGTGGCGCAGCCCGCCGCGGGCGAGCTCCTCGACGAAGGCCGAGGCGAGGGCGGTGTTGGCGTTGGTCGGGTCCACGCGGCGGGGCGGGTTTATGTCGCATAGCGACAGAAAGTCGCCCCGCCAGGCTAAAGCCGATGCAGGTCGAGCGCGCGCTCGTCGATCTCGACGCCGAGGCCGGGGCCGGGAGGGGGGTGGAGCATCCCATCTCGCAGCTCGCACTCGACCGACGCCACGGTCGTGGCGAAGAGCCGTTGGGTGGCGAGGCCGTGAGCGAGGTCGAGGGCATCGCCGGGCGCGCTCTCACCCAAGGTCTGCGCCACCTGTGCCGCGGCGGCGATCCCGACCGGGCCGTCGAGGGCGCTGGAGAGATAGGACGGCAGCACCTCAGCGATCTCGATCGCCTCCTGCGGGCCGCCGACCTTGGAGAGCTTGACGCCCGCGAGGGCGCACGCTCCCAACGAGCGGGCCCGCTCCGCGTCGGCGCGGCCGGCGACGCTCTCGTCGCCGGCGATCGGGATCGAGGTTGCCGCCGCCACCTCGGCCGCTTCCTCCAGCGTCGCCACCGGCTGCTCCGCCAGCTCGACGTCCAGCTCCTCCAGCGCGGCCAGCGTCCGCTTCGCCGTCGCCACGTCCCAGGTGGCGTTGGCGTCGACCCGGATCCGCGCCTCCGGCCCGACCGCCTCGCGCACCGCCCGCACCTGGCCGACGTCGTCGCCGACACCGAGCTTCAGCTTGAAGGTGTCGAATCCCTCGGCGGCCCAACGCATCGCCTCCTCGGCAACGGCCCCCGGCGTGCCGGCGACCAGTGTCGCGTTACAGGCGACGCCCCCCGGATCCCCCGAGACCTCCCGGCGGTCGTATTTCCCGCCGGATAGCGGAGGAAAGTACGACCGCTCGGCGTTTAGGGGTGCCTCGGTGGCGGCGCGACGGCTCCGCAGGTCCAGCAGGGCAATCGAGGCGGCGGCTCGTGCCGGTGCCGAGAATCCAGCCAGCGCACCGCTGAGGTCGGACTCGGCGAAGCTGGGCAGATCGCCGAGCTGCTCCAGCTCGGCGACGACGTGCGCGAGCGTCGCCCCGCCCCGCAGCGACATCGGCACCGCTTCCCCGAGGCCGGTCAGGCCCTCCTCGCCGTGCAGCCGCAGCAGCACCATCTCGCGCCGCTCGAGCCGCCCCCGGGCAGTCACATAGGGCTGGCGGAACGGCAGCGAGTAGGGGATGACTTCGACCGCGGCGATTCGCACCCGGACAGCTTCTCACCCCCGCCCGAGCGGGAGGCGCTAGCTGGAGATCAGCAGGCCGACGCTGACCAGCAGGCTGTAGGCGGCGAGCACCACGCCGGTCGCCGCCAGAGCGCCGTTCAGGGCCGGGCCGTCGGTGCGGTTGGTCATCGCCCGCATCGGGGCGAAGGCCAGCGGCAGCGCCAGCAGACCGATCAGCGGTAGCGCGCTCGCTTCGCCGGCCCACAGCGCGATCGGCAGCACGACGAACGAGCCCAGCATCAGCAGCCGGTAGAGGATCACCGCGTTGTGCCGGCCCATTCGCACCGCCAGCGTCATCTTGCCCGCGCGCCGGTCGGTCTCGAGGTCGCGGACGTTGTTGACGACGAGGATCGCGGTGGCGAGGAAGCCGATCGCGATCGAGAGACCCAGCGGCAGCGCGTCGAGCTGCTCGACCTGCACGTAGTAGGAGCCGTTGACGGCGACCAGGCCGAAGAAGAGGAAGACGAAGACCTCGCCGAGCCCGGCGTAGCCGTATGGCCGCGGCCCGCCGGTGTAGAGGACGCCGGCGGCGATCGAGAGGACGCCGACGACGAGGATCGCCGGCCCGGCCACGGTGGTCAGGTAGATGCCGCAGGCGACGGCGACGGCGAAGGCGACCCAGGTCGCGGTCATCACCCGCTGCGGCGTCACCAGTCCGGCTGAGGTGACCCGCACCGGCCCGAGCCGGTCGGCGGAATCGGCGCCGCGCTTGGCGTCGGAGTAGTCGTTGGCGAGGTTGGTGCCGATCTGGATGAAGATCGAGCCGATCAGGGCGGCGATGAAAGCGCCCCAGCGGGGCAGGCTCCCGTACCACTGCACCGCCGCCGCGGTGCCGACCAGGACCGGAGCAACGGCGGCTGGGAGCGTCCGCGGCCGCGCCGCCATCAGCCAGATCCTCATGGCCGGCGGGGAAACTTGGAGAAGTCGGGCTGGCGCTTCTGCTTGAACGCCTCGCGCCCCTCGGCGGCCTCCTCGTTGCCGTAGAAGAGCAGGTTGGCGTCGTGGGCCAGCTGCTGGATCCCGGCGTAGCCGTCCTCGTGGGCGTTGAAGCTGGCCTTGGCCAGGCGTAGCGCGAAGGGGGATAGTGCGAGCATGTCGCGGCACCAGGCCACCGTCTCGCGCTCGAGCTCGGCGAGCGGGACGACGGCGTTGACCAGCCCCATCTCCCGCGCCTCCTCGGCGTCGTACTGGCGACAGAGCAGCCAGAACTCCTTCGCCTTCTTGGTCCCGACGAGGTCGCGCAGGAGGGAGGCGCCGAAGCCGCCGTCCCAGGAGCCGACCCGCGGCCCGGTCTGCCCGAAACGGGCGTTGTCGGCGGCGATCGTCAGGTCGCAGCAGACGTGGAGGATGTGGCCGCCGCCGATCGCGTAGCCGGCGACCATCGCCACCACCGGCTTCGGCAGGCGCCGCATCTGCACCTGCAGGTCGGTGACGTGGAAGCGGCCCAGCGATCCCCCCTCGGCGATGTAGCCGCTGTCGCCGCGCACCGTCTGGTCGCCCCCGGAGCAGAAGGCCCGCTCTCCCTCGCCGGTGAGGACGATCGCGCCGATCTCGGTGTCCTCGCGCGCCAGCTCCAGCGCCGCCGCGATCTCGATCAGCGTCTGCGGCCGGAAGGCGTTGAGAACCTCGGGCCGGTCGATCGTGATCTTGGCGATTCCCTCCGCCTTCTCGAAGCGGATGTCGTCGTACTCGCCGACGCGGCTCCACTCGATCGGTGCGTAGAGGTCCTGCTCGGGCGGGGCGTCCTTGTGGCGTTGGGGCATGATGGGCACGATATCCGGCCGATGAAGCTCGACGACTGGCTCGCCCAGAGATCCCAGAGTTGCCCCGAGCGCACAGCCCTGGTCGCGGACGGTGCCGAGATGACCTACGCCGAGCTCGAGGCGGAGGCCACCTGGGTCGCGCGCCGCCTCGCCGCCCACGGCGTCCGCCGCGGATCCACCGCCGCCCTGACCATGCACCCGCGCCGCGAGCAGGCGGTCCTCGCCCACGCGCTGATGAAGGTCGGCGCCCGCCTGTTGCCGCTGAGCCCGCGGCTGACGCTCGAGGAGCGCACCGCGATCGTCGCCGCCGAGGAGCCGATCGTCGACCTCGACGACGCCGGCGAGCTGACCCAGACCGAGGCCGACCTGCCCCTGCTCGGCGAGCACGACATGGACGAGGTCTGCGCCCGGGTGCTGACCAGCGGCAGCAGCGGCACCCCGCACCCGGTCGGGCTCACCTACGGCAACTTCCTCTGGAGCGCCGTCGGCTCCGCCTTCAACATCGGCGTCGAGCCGGAGGACCGCTGGCTCTGCTGCCTGCCGCTAAGCCACATCTCCGGCCTCGGGATCCTGATGCGCTCGGTCATCTACGGCACCACCGCCGTGCTCCACGACGGCTTCGACGTCGACCGCGCCGGCGCCGCCCTGGAAGGCGACGACATCACCGTCGTCTCCGTGGTGGCGACGATGCTGACCCGGCTGCTCGAGGCCGGCGCCGACCTCTCGGCGCCGCGGGCGATCCTGGTCGGCGGCGGCCCGGTCCCCGAGGGGCCGCTGCAAGAGGCCACGGCCAAAGGCGCCACCGTGGTCCAGACCTACGGCCTGACCGAGACCTGCTCGCAGGTGACGACGCTGGCGCCGGCCGACGCTCGCCGCAAGCTCGGCTCGGCCGGCCGGCCGCTGCTGACCACGCACCTGCGGATCGAGGAAGGTGAGATTCTCGTCCAGGGACCGACCGTCGCCCCCGGCCACGCCGATCCCGACGGCTGGCTGCACACCGGCGACCTCGGCCACATCGACGAGGAGGGCTTCCTCTACGTCAAGGACCGGATCGACGACATGATCGTCAGCGGCGGCGAGAACATCGTCCCGGCCGAGGTCGAGGAGGTGCTGCTGCGCCACCCCGAGGTGGCCGACGCCGCCGTGGTCGGCCGCGAGGACCCCGAGTGGCAGCAGGCGGTGACCGCGGTGATCGTGCTGGAGAGCGGCTCGCAGGTCACCCCCGACGACCTGCGCCGCCACTGCGCCGAATCGCTGGCCGGGTTCAAGGTGCCGAAGCGGGTCGAGCTGGCCTCGGCGCTGCCGCGCACGCCCTCGGGCAAGCTGATGCGCAGGGCGCTCCGATAGCCTCCCCGGCCATGCGCACCGACGACATCTTCTACGACAAGGACGCCGACCTCGGCAAGCTCGACGGCAAGACCGTCGCGATCCTCGGCTACGGCTCCCAGGGCCACGCCCACGCCCTCAACCTCAAGGACTCCGGCGTCGACGTGGTCGTCGGCCTGCGGCCCGACTCCTCCAGCCGCGCCAAGGCCGAAGCGGCCGGGCTCGAGGTGCTCGACGTCGCCGAAGCCGCCAGCCGCGGCGACCTGGTGATGATCCTGCTGCCGGACGAGAAGCAGTCCGAGGTCTGGAACGCCGAGATCGCCGACGGCATCGCCCCCGGCAACCTGCTGCTCTTCGCCCACGGCTTCGCGATCCACTTTGGCGAGATCGCGCCGCCCCCCGGCGTCGACGTCGGCATGGTCGCGCCCAAGGGGCCCGGCCACCTGGTCCGCCGCCAGTACGAGGAAGGCAACGGCGTCCCCTGCCTGATGGCGGTTCACCAGGACGACAGCGGCAACGCCCACGACCTCGTCCTCGCCTACGCCTCCGGAATCGGCGGCGGCCGCGCCGCGGTGATCGAGACCAGCTTCAAAGACGAGTGCGAGACCGATCTCTTCGGCGAGCAGGCCGTCCTCTGCGGCGGCGCTTCGGAGCTCGTCCAGGCCGGCTTCGAGACCCTGGTCGAGGCCGGCTACGACCCGCGCCTCGCCTACTTCGAGTGCCTGCACGAGCTGAAGCTGATCGCCGACCTGATGTACGAGAAGGGCATCCAGGGAATGCACTACTCGATCTCCAACACGGCCGAGTACGGCGACCTCACCCGCGGCAAACGGGTGATCACCGACGAGACCAAGGCGGCGATGAAGCAGATCCTCGCCGAGATCCAGTCCGGCGACTTCGCCCGCGAGTTCATCGCCGAGAACAAGGCCGGCAACGAGAACTTCGACCGCATGCGCGGGGAGCTTCAGGACGCCGAGATCGAGGACGTCGGCAAAGACCTCCGCACGATGATGCCCTGGATCGATCAGGGGTTCAAAGACACGAAGTAAGGGGGTGGGGAGGGTCGGATGCCCCTCCCGCTTCGCTGTCGTTTTCGCGCCGTTCGGTAGCGGCTGTCCGCTCGCGCCGGGGGCGAAAACGTAGCGCCGCTCGCGAGAGGGGCATCCGGCCCTCCCATCCACAGCACCGCTCGCCTTGAAGGCGGAGGGCTAGATAGAAAACATCGCGGCCAACTAATTGACTTTACGTCCTCTCGGGGCACACTCCGAAATGCGGGAAACCGCTTCAGCAATCACAACTAAGGAGAGTCATCGAGATGATCGGACGTAGAACCATCGCAGGCCTTTCGCTGCTCAGTGCGTTTCTGTTCTGCGCTTTGGCGACGCAGGGCGCCTCGGCCGCGGAAGCGAAAAACACAACAGCGTTCACATGCGTCAAAGGGGGAGGCAGCCTCGACTTCAAAGACGCCCATTGCGACGAAACAACCACTGCGGGCAAAGGGGAATTCGGCCACGAACAGATCCCGATCGGAAGTAAAACAGAAATCGAAGTGACCAATGCAAACACCGCCGAAAGCACAAAAAAATCGACCCCCTTCACACTGAAATACAAAACTTTTGCAACGCACTTCGAATGCAGCACCGTGGGCGGAACCGGAACGATCGAAAACACCGAACCCACGGCAAAAGTACACAAGGTCTCAGGAGCACTCACCATCGAACTCAGCAAATGCACGGTCATAAACCCGGCGAAATGCACTCTCAAAGAACCGATCAAAATGGAAACCGCCTTCACGGGCGTCGAAGGACTCGGCGCTGAAGCGAACAACATGGGCTTGGAATTCAAACCGGCGGTAGGGGAAACCTTCGTCACGATCACTTTCGAAGGCAGTGAATGCGCTCTCAAAGGGAAAGCGTTCGCTATCAAGGGAACGATGACGGCCACAGGGGCGCCAGCGACCAACGCAAAAGAGAGCGGCGCGACATGGTTGTTCTCTCCCGAAAACGAAATGGAGTCGCTTCTACTGGGAACGGAACCATGCCTAGTTACCGCGGCTATCACACCGCAGATGAAAGGTGGCGGCAACCCGATCGCGCTGACAACAACTACATAGGTCGGCTGTGATCAGCTGACTTGAGTCATAACGGTGCCGGGGCGGTCCCGCCGAACCGCCCCGGCACCGACCCTTGAATCGGCTAGTCAGCCTCTCCGTCCACGATTTCTTACCGGTGCGTCTCGCCCTCAGCCAGTTTGCCGTCGCGCCCCACGTACCCGTCCTTCCCACCGACGACCACGTAGACCGCCTCCTCGGAGTCGCTGACGTTGCGAACTTTGCGGGAGGTGGGGGCATCGACCCAGGCGAGGCCGCCGGGGCCGAGGCGCTGGGTCGAGCCGTCGCCGAAGGTGAACTCGACTTCGCCGCTGTGAACGAAGTAGAGCTCCTCCTGCTCGTCGTGGAAGTGGCTGCCGGTCTCGTAGGTCGGCGGCAGCACGATCGCGTTGACGCCGAAGGCGGTGACCCCCAGCTCCTTGCGGATCTTGCGGAAGCCCGGGCCCTCGCCGAGGTCGGTCAGGTGGGCGACGGCGTAGCCCTCGCCTTTGGACACGTTCTGGTTGGCGGCGTCGTTCATCGTCGCCCCCTCAGACCGCCGGCATCGCCGGCGGTGCCGGCGGGGTGGCTGGCGGTGCGACAGCGGCGCCCTTGGCACGCTCGAGGCCGATCGGCGGGTAGTCGTCGGTGAGGATCGCGAGGTAGCCGAAGACGCGGGCGTGAAAGCTGTTGACGAAGGTCAGCATGTTGTTGACGCCCTCGGGCAGATAGCCGCGGAAGACGATCGTCAGCCAGGCGACGACGGCGGCCAGCTGCTGGATGTAGGTGGTGCCATAGGAGAGAACCAGCGCCACCGGCAGGACGAGGATGATGCGGAAGAGGGCCTTGAGCCGGCTCTGGCGCTCGGCCCGGGGCGCGATGTTGACGCGGATCGGGTAATTGGGGTCGTCGCTGAGGCCGAACGGCGGCCAGACGTCGGTCTGCAGGTAGATCCAGGCCGAGGTGCGGATCGAGAAGCGGACGACGCCGGAGTTGAACTCGTACAGCCACTGGGGGTAGCGCCCGAGGATGATGACGGCGACCCAGGCGAAGAGATGGGTGAAGAGGAAAAGGATCAGCCAGAAGGTGGCGACGATGAACC
Organism: uncultured Solirubrobacterales bacterium; assembly: GCA_963717495.1. Taxonomy (GTDB): domain Bacteria; phylum Actinomycetota; class Thermoleophilia; order Solirubrobacterales; family 70-9; genus VAYN01. The sequence goes on from OY970339.1 coordinate 828,923, forward strand.
ACGGGATCGCCAGGAGCAGGCGGAAGAAGGTCGTCCAGCGGTTCGGTTCCGGGTTGAAATCGGCTTCGTAGCTAATTGGATACACAGTTCCCCCTCGGGTTGGACGGGACTGCCAGCAGAGCGTCGCGAGCCTACCCCCGACCCCGGCCGGAGTCCACCCGCGACGGTCAATAACCTGTCCAACCCGATGACGACCCCGGCAACCGACAGCGCCCAGATCCCGGCCGAGCTGAAGCCCGCCGACGGCCGTTTCGGCTGCGGCCCGTCGAAGGTGCGCCCGGAGGCGCTCGCCGGCCTCGCCGAGCAGTCGCGGCTGATGGGTACCTCGCACCGCCAGGCGCCGGTTCGCGACCTGGTCGGCCGCGTCCGCTCCGGCCTGGCCGATCTCTTCGCCCTGCCCGACGGCTACGAGGTCGCGCTCGGCAACGGCGGCACGACCGCCTTCTGGGACGCCGCGGCTGCCTGGATCGTGCGCGAGCGCGCCCTCCACCTCGTCTACGGCGAGTTCTCCTCGAAGTTCGCCAAGGCGACCGCCGGCGCCCCCTTCCTCGCCGACCCGATCCTGGTCGAGGCCGACCCCGGCGACGCCCCCGCGCCGACCGCCGACCCCGCCGCCGATGTCATCGCCTGGGCTCACAACGAGACCTCGACCGGCGTCATGGTCCCGGTCCAGCGCCCCGCCGCTGCCGGCGAGGCCCTGGTCCTGATCGACGCCACCTCAGGCGCCGGCGGGCTGCCGGTCGACGTCGCCGACGCCGACGCCTACTACTTCGCCCCGCAGAAGTCCTTCGGCGCCGACGGCGGTCTCTGGCTGGCGCTGCTGAGCCCGGCCGCGATCGCCCGGATCGAGCAGCTCGACGGTGCCCCCAACCGCTGGCAGCCCGAATTCCTCTCGCTCGCAACCGCCCTCGACAACTCGCGCAAGGCGCAGACCTACAACACGCCGGCGCTGGCGACCCTGCTGCTGCTCGCCGACCAGGTCGAGTGGATGCTCGGCAACGGCGGTCTTGACTGGTGCGTGCGACGGACCACGGACTCTTCAAGTCGGCTCTACGGCTGGGCGGAGGACAGCGACGTCGCCACCCCGTTCGTCGCCGACCCCGCCAAGCGCTCGCTGGTCGTCGGCACGATCGACTTCGCCGACTCGGTCGACGCCGCCGCCCTCGCCGCCGCCCTGCGCGCCAGCGGGATCGTCGACGTCGAGCCCTACCGCAAGCTCGGCCGCAATCAGCTGCGGGTGGGCATGTTCCCCGCAGTCGACCCGGACGACGTCGAGGCGCTGACCGCCTGCATCGACTGGGCCCTCGCCAACGTCGGCGGGGTGACGAGATGAGGGTCCTGGTCAAGGAGAAGATCGCCGAGACCGGCGTCGACCTCCTGCGCGCCAACTTCGACGTCGACCTCGGCCTCGAGATGTCCGACCAGGAGCTCGAGCAGAAGATCGGCGAGTACGACGCGATCCTGATCCGCTCGGCGACGAAGATGACGCCGGAGCTGATCGAGCGGGCGACCAGCCTGAAGGTGATCGGCCGCGCCGGTACCGGCGTCGACAACGTCGACATTCCGGCCGCCACCCGGCGCGGGATCATCGTCGCCAACGCGCCCGAGTCGAACTCGGTCGCCGCCGCCGAGCACACGCTGGCACTCGCCCTGGCCCTCTTCCGCAACGTCCCGCAGGCCCACGAATCGCTGGTCGCCGGGCGCTGGGACCGGGCCAAGTTCAAGGGCGCCGAGCTCTACGGCAAGACGCTCGGGGTGATCGGCTTCGGCCGGATCGGCCAGCTCGTCGCCAAGCGCGCCCAGAGCTTCGAGATGGACGTCGTCGCCTTCGACAAGTTCGTCTCCGCTGAGCGCTTCCGCGAGCTGGGGGTCGAGGGCGCCGACAGCGTCGAGGACGTGCTCGGCCGCTCCGACCTCGTCACCCTGCACGTGCCGAAGACGCCGGAGACGATCGGCCTGATCGGCACCGAGACGATCGCCGCGATGAGAGAAGGGGCCCGCCTCGTCAACTGCGCCCGCGGCGAGCTGGTCGACCTCGACGCGTTGATGGCTGGGCTCGAGTCGGGCAAGCTGGCCGGCGCGGCGCTGGACGTCTTCCCCTCCGAGCCCTTCACCGAGCACCCGATCTTCGGCCGCGACGACGTCGTCGTCACGCCCCACCTCGGAGCCTCCACCGCCGAGGCCCAGGACCGGGCCGGCGTCGTCACCGCCGAGCAGGTGACCGCGGCCCTCAGCGGCGGCGTCGTCACCAACGCCGTCAACATCGCCGCCGTGCGGCCCGAGGCGATGGAGGCGCTGGCGCCCTTCGTGCCGCTCTGCGAAAAGCTCGGCCGCCTCGCCGCCGGCCTCGGCGACGGCTCGGTCGACCGCGTCACCGCCGAGTTCCGCGGCCGCATCGCCTCGCACGACACCCGCCTGCTCGGGATCGCCGTCCTCGCCGGCATCCTCGCCGGCAATACCGAGGAGCCGGTCAACCTCGTCAACGCGCCGCAGATGGCGGAGGAGCGGGGGATCGAGCTGGTCGAGACCAAGGACGCCAGCGCCGAGGACTTCACCGAGCTGGTCACCGTCCGGGTCGGCTCCGGCGACGCCGAAGTCGAGGTCGCCGGCACCAGCGTCGGGCCCCGCAACGTGCCCTACCTTGTCTCCGCCTGGGGCGAGGGCTTCTACCTGCCCTTCGCCGAGCACATCTCGGTCTTCCGCTATGCCGACCGGCCGGGGATGATCGGCCGGGTCGGGACGATGTTCGGCGAGGAGGGAGTCAACATCGTCTCCGCCGCCGTCGGCGCCGAGCAGGGCGGCGACCGAGCCGTGATGGCGCTGACGACCGACGCCCCAGTACGGGCCGAGACCGTCGAGAAGATCCTCGGTCTCGAAGGTTTTGCGGTCGGCCGTTCGGTCGACCTCTGAGACCGTGGACCACTAAGGTCTTCCTATGCGGGCGGTGGTGCTGACGGGGACCGGAGGTCCCGAGGTTCTCCAGGTTCAGGAGCGGCCCGACCCACCCGTCGGCGCCGGGGAGATTCGCATCGCCGTGCGCGCGGCCGGGATCAATTTCGCCGACACCCTGGCCCGTGTCGGCCTCTATCCGGATGCCCCGAAGACGCCCTGCGTGCTCGGCTACGAGGTCGCGGGCGAGGTCGAGACCGTGGGGGAGGGGGTCGACAGCTGGAAGGTCGGCGACCGCGTCGTCGCCGGCACCCGCTTCGGCGGCCAGGCGGAGCTGGTCAGCGTCCCGGGGGAGCAAGCGCTGCCGCTGCCCGACCACCTCAGCTTCGAGCAGGGCGCCGCCTTCCCGGTCAACTACGGCACCGCCTACGCGGCGCTGATCCTGATGGGGAGCCTGCGTCAGGGCGACCGGGTCCTGATCCACGCAGCCGGCGGCGGCGTTGGCATCTCCGCCACCCAGATTGCCCGCAACGTCGGTGCTGAGATCTTCGGCACCGCGTCGCCCGGCAAGCACGAGGCGATCCGTGCTCAGGGCGTCGAGCACGCGATTGACTACCGCAATCAGGACTTCGAGGCCGAGGTGATGCGGATCACCGACGGCGAGGGCGTCGACCTCATCATGGACGCCCTCGGGCCGACCTCGTTCCGCAAGGACTACCGGCTGCTGCGCTCGGGCGGGCGCCTGGTCATGTACGGGCTTTCGGAGAACTCCGACAACGGCGTCCGCAACATCCCGGCGACCCTGAAGAGCCTGGCGAAGATGCCGCTGGCGACGATGCCCTGGTGGAAGAGCCTGATGATGATGAACGAGAACAAAGGCGTCTTCGGCCTCAACATGCTGAGCTGGTGGGACCGCGAGGGCAACCTCGATCGCGTCACCGAGCCGCTGCTGGCCGACCTCGAGGCCGGTCGCCTGGAGCCGGTGGTCGCCGAGGCCTTTCCCTTCGACCGCGCCGGCGAGGCCCACGAATTCATCGCCCAGCGCCGCAACGTCGGCAAGGTCCTGTTGTTCCCATAGCGAGGCTGCGGTTCGAGCCGGGCGAGTCTGCGATGAGAAAAGCGATCCTGATTGCGGCGTTGGTGCTGGCGGCACAGGCCGCCACGGTGGCCCGCGCCGGCGAACCGCCGCTCAACGTGCTGCTCGCCGGCGGCGCGGAACCGAACTCGATCGCGATCGCGCTCAGCCCCGACGGTCGCAGCTACACGATCGATTCCGCGGTCCCGCTCGAAGTCGGCGGCGACGTCTGCTGGCACCCGGAAGGACAGACGAACGAGCTGCTCTGCGAGGCGGCGCGGATCGGCGGCTTCGAAGTCAACGCCGGCGCCGGTGACGACTCCGTCGCCGTCGCCCGCGAGGTGCCGGTCCCGGTCAGCCTGCGAGGCGGCCCCGGCGAGGACCGCCTCGCCGGCGGCGCCGCGGCCGACAAGCTGGTCGGCGGTCCCGGGGTCGACGTCCTCGCCGGCCGCGGCGGCTCGGACTCGCTGTTCGGCGGCCCCGGCGATGATCGCCTCTACGGAGGCTCCGGCGATGACGCGCTGCACGGGGAGAGCGGCGAGGACACGCTCGTGGGCGGCTCCGGCATCAACTCGCTTTTGCAGTAGTAGTCAGGCCTCCTGGGGCTCGCTGCGGCGGCGCGAGAACAGGGTGCCGCCGACGAAGAGAAGGGAGATCGCGAAGCCGACGAGCGAGAGCGCCGCGTCGAGGCGGAACCCCGCCTGGACGCCGTCGACGAAGGGCGGGATCGCGGCCGAGAAGACCGTCGTCGTCAGGCCCAGCCCGATCGAGCCGCCGGCGATCTGGAACATGTAGACGATCCCCCCGGCGAGGCTGGTCTGCGATTCGTCGACCGAGGTGACGCCGGCGGTCGTCGCGGTCGGGTAGAAGCTGCCGACGCCGAGGCCGAGCACGACCATGCCCGGGACCAGCGAGCCGTAGCTGGAGCCGCCGTCGACCTGCGAGAAGAGGAAGGGCGCCACGGTGATACAGGCGGCACCGAAGACGGCCAGCGGCTTGGCGCCGAGGCGGTTATAGAGCGGGCCGGCGACGAAGGAGACGACGGCGAAGACGCCAAGGAAGGGCAGGATCCCGACCCCGGCCTCCAGCGGCGAGTAGCCGAACTGCTTCTGCATGAACTGCGGCAGGTAGAGCAGCGAGGCGAAGAAGGTCGCCGACATGAAGAGGATCGCCACGCAGGAGGCGGTGAAGCTGCGGTTGCGCATGATCTCCCGCGGGACCAGGGCATGGGTGCCGGCGCGGCGCTCGATCGGGATGAAGGAGAGGACTCCGATCGCGGCCACGGCGAGCAGGGCGACGACGCGCGGATCGCCCCAGCCCCAGTCGGCGACCTGGTCGAGGGCGATCAGCAGCGCGACCAGCCCGACCGAGAGGGCGGCGATGCCGGGATAGTCGATGCGCCGGTCCGCGGCTTCCGGCTCCTTGACGTGGACCAGGAACCAGGTGACGGCGACGGCGAAGATCGAGATCGGCACGTTGAGGAAGAAGATCCAGCGCCAGCTCAGGGCATCGGTGAGGACACCGCCAATCAGCGGCCCCAGCGCGTTGCCGAGCCCGGCGGCGCCGAGGATGATCCCGCCCGCCAGGCCCGCCTTCTCTTCCGGCAGGATCGCGAAGGTCATGCCGAGGATCGCCGGCCACATCAGGGCGCCGCCGATCCCCATCAGGGTGCGGCTGGCGATCAGCCAGGCCTCGGTCTGGGCGGCGCCGCCCAGCGCCGACATCGAGGCGAAGATCGCGGCGCCGAGGAAGAAGGCGTTGCGGCGCCCGAACATGTCGGCGAGGCGGCCGCCGGTGACGATCATCACCCCGAAGGTGAGGGCGTAGGCGTTGACCACCCACTGGATCGTGTTGATGTCGGTGTCGAAGTCCTTCTCCATGGTGGGAAGGGCGACGTTGATCGCCGAGAAGTCGTTGGCGATGACCAGCACCGCGACCCCCATCGCGAAAAGTGCGAGCCAGTTGATGCGCTGCGGAGAGGAAGCCTCGATGGGCACGAGCCTACGAAACGTCCCCGATGCCGGAGAAGACTGCGCTACCCTGCGTTGAACGAATGTCCTATCGGCATCACAGCCTCGCGCTGCTCCTTCTCCTCCCCCCTCGGGGGGAATAGCGCTGGGCGGCGCGATAGCCGCGAGAGACAGAGGCCATTCGAACTTAGGAGAGAAGGAGAGATCCGATGGGATCCGCATCTGACGCCAACCGCGTCCACATTTTCGACACCACCCTGCGAGACGGCGAGCAGTCGCCCGGCATCTCGCTGAACACCGCCGAGAAGATCGAGATCGCCCAGCAGCTGGCGCGGCTGGGCGTTGACGTGATCGAGGCCGGCTTCCCGATCACCTCGCCCGGCGACTTCGAGGCTGTGCAGGAGATCTCGCGCCGGGTCGAGGGCCCGGTGGTCTGCGGCCTCGCCCGCACCCATAAGGCCGACATCGACGCGGCCTGGGGGGCGGTGCGCGACGCCCAGCGACCACGCATCCATACCTTCATCTCGACCTCCGACATCCACATCGAGCACCAGCTGCAGACCGACCGCGAGGACGTCAAGGGCCAGGCCCGCGCCGCCGTCGCCCTGGCCAGGTCCTACTGCGAGGACGTCGAGTTCTCGCCGATGGACGCGACCCGCGCCGACGTCGAGTTTACCGCTGAGGTCTGCGCGATCGCGGTCGAGGAGGGCGCGACCGTGGTCAACATCCCCGACACCGTCGGCTACACCACGCCCGAGGAGTACGCGGACTACTTCCGCCGCCTGTACGAGCTGGTGCCGGCGCTGGCGTCGGTCGAGCTCTCCGTGCACTGCCACGACGACCTGGGGCTGGCGGTCGCCAACTCCTACGCCGGCGTCCTGGCCGGCGCCCGCCAGGTCGAGTGCGCGATCAACGGGATCGGCGAGCGCGCGGGCAACTGCTCGCTGGAGGAGATCGCGATGCTGATCCGCGTCCGCGAGGACGCCCACGGTCTGACGACCGGCATCAACAGCCGTGAGATCGCCCGCACCAGCCGCATGGTCTCGCGCCTGACCGGCTACGCGGTCCAGCCCAACAAGGCGATCGTCGGCCGCAACGCCTTCGCCCACGAGTCCGGGATCCACCAGGACGGCGTGCTGAAGGAGCGCAGCACCTACGAGATCATGGATGCGACCGAAGTCGGCCTGGAGTCGAACTCGATCGTGCTGGGCAAGCACTCCGGTCGCCACGCCCTCAAGGACGCCCTGGAGCAGCTGGGCTTCCAGGTCGAGGGCAATGCGCTGAACGCCGCCTTCAAGGCCTTCAAGGAGGTCGCCGACCGCAAGAAGCAGGTGACCGCGCTCGACCTGGAGGCGATCGTCTCCGACGAGATGCGGGAGCGCGCCGACGCCCACGAGCTGGCCTGGTTCGAGGTCGAGGCCGGCTCGCGCCGTGAGCCCGTCGCCAGGGTGGCGGTGACCCTGCCCTCGGGCGAGGAGGTCGTCGGCGAGTCCGGCGGCGACGGCCCGGTCGACGCGATCTTCCGCGCGATCCAGTCGGCGACCGAGAGCGAGTGCGAGCTGGCCCAGTACACGGTCGAGGCGGTGACCGGGGGGGAGGACGCGCTCGGCCAGGTGACGGTGATGCTGCGCACCGCCGGCCGCCTGGCGACCGGCCAGGGCGTCGCCACCGACATCCTCGAGGCCTCCGCCCGCGCCTACGTGCGAGCCCTGTCCAACGCCCTCGAAGGCGCCGCCACTCGCGAGGCCGAATCGGCGACCGCCGAAGCCGCGGTCGAACGCACCCCCGGGCCGTAGGTCTAGCGGCGCATCCCGAAATCCAGGGTGTAAGTCGCCGCGGTCGCGCCGCCCCCGGCGGGGAAGCCGCGGACGACGCCGATCCCGAGATCGTGGAACTCGGGATCGAGGATGTTGGCCCGGTGCGGTGAGCTGTGCATCCAGCCCTGGAAAACCGCCAGCGCGGAGCCGCGGGCGCGGCCGACGCCGCCGCCGATGTTCTCGCCGACGGCATAGACGTTCACCCGCGCCAGGTATCCGGCCCGGGCCACGCGGCTGCCGAGGGTGCTGCCGGCCGAGCCGTCGTGCGCCAGGTAGCCGTGCGCGACCATGTCGTTGGAGTGGCCGGTCGCGGATCGCCGCAACGGCGCGTTTTCGCTCAGCGCTTCGACGCCGTAGTGATCCCTGATCCTGTTGATCAGGCACAGCATCGAGCCGCGCAGGTCGTTCAGGGCCGCCTGCTGCGGCGCCCGGTCCGCTTCCTCGCAGAGGGCGGCCCGCGCCTGGGCGCGATCGGCCGGCGCGACGCCGATAGCCACCAGCGCCACCAGTAGAGCCGTCGAGACCATGAGCCGTTTGAGAGCGGCATATGTTCGGGTGCTCATAAGAATGACCGGGGCACCATACGCATCGGCGACGACGAGCCGGCTTCGATCCTGTTAAGGCCGCTCCACATCCGCAATACATTTGTATGTGATAGCGTACATAGCCATGACCGGATCGACGGCCCTTTCCAATCCCCCTGTCGAGCCCCCGGCTGCTGCCGCCGCCGTCCCGGCGGTCGGCGCCCGCGTCCGCGCGCTGCGCGAGGCGATGGGCCTCTCGCTGCGCGATTTGGCCGAGCGCAGCGGGGTCAGCGCCCCGATGCTGTCCCAGGTCGAGCGCGGCGAGACCAGCCCGACCCTGGCGGTAGCGGCGAAGATCGCCACCGGTCTGGAGTTGACCCTTTCGCAGCTGTTGCGTCTCGACGAGGGTCAGCACGTCGCCGTCATCCGCGGCGGCGATCGCCGCCGCTCCGAGCGCGGGGGGCACCGGATCGAGGAGCTGACCCCGCCGCTGCCGGGCCAGCGGGCCGACGTCTCCCTGCACAGCCTCGCCCCGGGCGCAGGCACCGGTGGTCGCGAGGACCCGCCGATGCACGAGCCCGGCAGCCGCGAGACGGCCGTCGTCCTCGCCGGATCACTGGCCCTGACCGTCGACGGGACCCGCTACGAGCTGCGCGGCGGGGACAGCGTCACCTTCGACGCCGATCTGCCGCATCATTTCGAGAACGACGGCGAGAAGCCGACCCGCTTCCTGGCTGTGATCGCGGCCGGTTTACGGAGGGGCTAGCCGCCCCCGGACGCGGAAGCGAGAGAGAAAGACTGCCGGTGATGATGAGTTCGAACGAGCGAGAGCAGAGGAGGCGGCGTTGATGAAGAACATGTTCGAGAAGATCTGGGAGGCCCACGAGGTCTCTGACGGCTTGATCTACATCGACCTGCACCTGGTCCACGAGGTCACCTCGCCGCAGGCCTTCGACGGCCTGCGCCTGGCGAACCGCCCGCTGCGCCGTGCCGACAAGACGCTGGCCACCGCCGACCACAACGTGCCCACCGACGGCACCATGGCGGCGCGCCTGATCGCCGACCAGCTCTCCCGCGTCCAGGTCGAAACCCTGGAGCGCAACTGCGAGGAGTTCGGCATCCCGCTCTACTCGCTGGGCTCCGACCGCCAGGGCATCGTCCACGTGATCGGCCCGGAGCTGGGCGTGACCCAGCCGGGGATGACGATCGTCTGCGGCGACAGCCACACCTCCACCCACGGCGCCTTCGGGGCGCTGGCCTTCGGCATCGGCACCTCCGAGGTCGAGCACGTGATGGCGACTCAGTGCCTGGTCCAGAAGAAGCCGAGGACGATGCGGATCTCCTACGGCGGCGAGCTCGGCTCCGGCGTCACCCCCAAGGACCTGATCCTGGCGACGATCGGCCGCCTCGGCACCGGCGGCATGGTCGGCCACGCGGTCGAGTACGCGGGGCCGGCGATCGAGGCGCTGGAGATGCCGGGCCGGATGACGATCTGCAACATGACGATCGAGGGCGGCGGCCGCGCCGGCATGATCGCTCCCGACGAGCGCACCTTCGAGTGGGTCCGCGGCCGCGCCGCCGCGCCCGCCGACTTCGAGGCGGCGGTCGAGCGCTGGCGCCGGCTGCCCAGCGACGCGGGGGCGAGCTTCGACGCCGAGGTCGAGATCGACGCCGGCGAGATCTCGCCGATGGTCACCTGGGGCACCAACCCGGGGATGGTCTGCGAGGTCACCGACGCGGTCCCCGACCCGGCGGCGATGGACTCGCCCGGCGATCGCGAATCGGCGGAACGGGCGCTCGCCTACATGGGCCTCGAGGCCGGCACGCCGATGACCGAGGTGGCGCCGGAACGGGTCTTCATCGGCTCCTGCACCAACTCGCGGATCGAGGACCTGCGCGAGGCCGCCGCGGTCGTCGACGGCCGCAAGGTCGCCGGCTCGGTGCGGGCGATGGTCGTCCCCGGCTCCCAGCAGGTGAAGGCGACCGCCGAAGCGGAGGGCCTGCACGAGGTCTTCCGCGGCGCTGGCTTCGAATGGCGCGAGGCGGGCTGCTCGATGTGCCTGGGGATGAACCCCGACATCCTCATGGAGGGCGAGCGCTGCGCCTCGACCTCCAACCGCAACTTCGAGGGGCGGCAGGGCAAGGGTGGGCGCACCCACCTGGTCAGCCCGAAGATGGCGGCCGCGGCCGCGATCGAGGGACATTTCGTCGACATCAGGAACTGGAGCTGAAGATGAGGCCGATTGACGTGATCGAGGGCAAGGTGTCGGTCCTGGACCGCCACGACGTGGACACCGACCAGATCATCCCCAAGCAGTTCCTCAAGCGGGTCGAGCGGACCGGCTTCGGCGAGTTCCTCTTCTACGACTGGATCCGCGACGGCGAGATCGAGCTGGAGCCCAACCCGATCCTTGTCACCGGGCGCAACTTCGGCAGCGGCTCCTCTCGCGAGCACGCTCCCTGGGCGCTGGAGGACTTCGGCTTCCAGGCGATCGTGGCGCCCTCCTTCGCCGACATCTTCTACTCCAACTGCACCAAGATCGGGTTGCTGCCGGCGATCCTCGACGAGGAGCACTGCCGCCTCGTCGCCGAGGCCGGCGAGGCGCGGATCGACGTCGACGACGAGACCGTCACCTGCGCCAACGGTGTCTTCGAGTTCGCCGTCGAGCCCGACGTCAAGCACCGGCTGCTGAACGGGCTGGACGACATCGCGATCACGCTCGAGAACGGGGCGGCGATCGACAGCTTCGAGGCTGCCGGAGGGGCCGAACGGGGACCGGTGACGACCGCGCTGTGAGCGACCCGGGCGCACCCAGGGCGATGAACAGCAGCGCCCGCGAGTGGGACGCCGAGACCTACGACCAGGTCTCCGACCCCCAGCTCAGCTGGGGCATGGAGGTGCTTGAGCGGCTCCAGCTGCGTGGCGACGAGGCGACGATCGACGCCGGCTGCGGCTCCGGCCGGGTCACGGCCGAGCTGCTGCGGCGCCTCCCCGACGGCAGCGTGCTCGCGGTCGACGGCTCCGAGGCGATGGTCGCCAAGGCGCGGGAGCGCCTGGGCGACCGCGCTTCCTATCTGGTTGCGGACCTGGCCGCGCTGGAGATCGACGAGCCGGTCGACCTCGTCTTCTCGACCGCCACCTTCCACTGGATCCTCGACCACGAGGCGCTCTTCGCCCGGATACGGTTGGCGCTGCGGCCGGGCGGCCGCCTGATCGCCCAGTGCGGGGGGGAAGGCAACGTCGCCGAGCACGCGGAGGCGATCGCCGCCGTCGCCGCCCGGCCCGAGTTCGCGACCCATCTGGCCGAGGCGAGCGGGATCTGGAACTTCGCCGGCGCCGAAGAGACCGAGGCGCGCCTGCGCGGCGCCGGGTTCGCGGACATGCGCTGCTGGCTGCAGCCGAAGCCGGTGCAGCCGCCGGATCCGCTGGCCTTCACCTCGACCGCCACCATCGGTCCACTGCTGGCGCAGCTGCCGGAGCAGCTGCGCCGCCCCTTCGCGGAAGCGGTCCTGGCGCAGTCCGAGCAGCCGCTGGTGCTCAACTACGTGCGGCTGAACATCGAGGCCGTCGCGGCCTAACGGGCGCGGCGCGGAACCCTTTAGAGTCCCGCCGCGTGAGTCCGGTTCCGCGCATAGTCGTCCTCCCGGGTGACGGGATCGGCCCCGAAATCGTCGCCGCCGCCCAACAGCTGCTGACCTCGCTGGGGGAGTTCGAGTTCGACGAGCAGCTGCTCGGCGGCGTCTCGATCGACGCCCATGGCACCGCCCTCGCCGACGAGGTGCTGGAGGCCTGCCGCGAGGCCGACGCGGTCCTGCTCGGCGCCGTCGGCGGCCCCAAATGGGACACCACCGATCCCACCGCGCCACGCCCCGAGCAGGGCCTGCTCGGCCTGCGCAAGGGGATGGGCCTCTACGCCAACCTGCGCCCGGTCCGGCCCAGCCCGGCCCTGATCGGGGCCAGCCCGCTGCGCGAGGAGCGGATCGCCGGCACCGACCTGCTGGTCGTCCGCGAGCTCACCGGCGGCATCTACTTCGGCGACTCCGGTCGCGACGGCGACGTCGCCCACGACACCTGCGAGTACAGCGCCGGGGAGATCGAGCGGATCGCCCGCGTCGCCTTCGAGGCGGCCCGCCGTCGGGCCGACGTCGCCGGCCGTGAGCCGCGCGTCACCTCGGTCGACAAGGCCAACGTGCTCGAGACCTCGCGGCTCTGGCGCGAGGTGGTGACGGACATCGCCCCCGACTACGCCGACGTCCAGCTCGATCACCTGCTGGTCGACAACGCGGCGATGCAGCTCGTCTCCCGGCCCGCCGAGTTCGACGTGATCGTCACCGAGAACCTCTTCGGCGACATCCTCAGCGACGAGTCGGCGATGCTGACCGGCTCGCTGGGGATGCTGCCGTCCGCCAGCCTCGGCGCCGACGGTGCCCCGGGCCTGTTCGAGCCGGTCCACGGCTCCGCCCCCGACATCGCCGGCAAGGCGATCGCCAACCCGCTGGCGACCTTCCTCTCGGTGGCGATGATGCTGCGCCACGGGCTCGACCGCCCGGATGACGCCGCGCGCGTCGAGCTGGCGGTCGACGTCGTCCTGGAGCGCGGCCTGCGCACTCCGGACCTCGCCACGGGGACGCCCAGCTCGGTTCCACCGATGCCGGACGTCCCCGCCGAGGTCGAGGTCGGGACCGCCGAGATGACCGACGCGGTCCTCGCAGCGCTCGCCGCTTAGGGAGCGGTCACCGCCCACTGCCCCTGGACGAAGTTGTCGCCGGCGGCTTTGAATTTGGCCAGGAGGCCGAAGCCGAGACGATTTACGCTGCCGGCGTCGAAAGCCAGGCTTTCGAATTCGGTCGATGCCGACGTGATGTAGACGCAGAGCTGTCCTGCGGTCGCGGCCGGGGTCGCTCCGCCGCCCAGGCCCGGGCATGCCGGCGAGGTCGTGCCCGCCGCCAGCACATTGGTGGTGGGCGCCGCCGGCGCGTTCAGCAGCGGGAACTGAAAGCTGCTGGCCGAGCGGGTGAGTTTGCTTTCGTCGCCGACGTCGAACACGCCGCGCAGCGTCTGCCCGGTTTTCAGCGTCGCCACGATCGGGCCGAAATCGTTGCTGAGCTTGGCCGGCGTCACCGCGCCGTTGGCGAGGATCGGAGTGGTCACCGAGCTGTTGGCCATCTTGGCCGTGTTGACGGCGCCGTTGCTGAGCTTGTTGTTCGTGATCACACCGTTTTTGATCGAGCTGGCGATCACGGCGCCGGCGCCGATCTTGGCGCTGGTGATGGCGCCGTTGCCGATGTTGCCGGGCAGGACGGCGTTGGCGCCGAGCTTGCCGGCGATCACCGACTTCGGGGCCAGCTTGCCGCTGGTCACGGCGCCCTTCTTCAGCTTCGCCGCGGTCACGGCACCGCGCTTGAGCTGCTTGGCGCCGACGCTGTTCTTGGGCAGGCCGGCGGCGACGGCGGCGCCGCCGAGAGCGATGAAGAGCGCGATCGTCGCGATCGCGTTGGAGTAGGTGAGCTTCGGTCGGAAGCGGGATTTCATGGACTGACCCTCCTTGTCTTGCTTGTCAGCCGTCATTCGCGGCCATTGGGGTGAAGACCTGCGTTTGATCGGGCATACTTCCCCAACATGGATCAGGCGGATTTGATTTGGCAGAACGGCAAGTTCGTGCCCTGGGAGGACGCCCAGACGCACGTCCTCAGCCACGGCCTGCACTACGGCACCGGCGTCTTCGAGGGCATCCGCTGCTACGAGACCGAGCGCGGCCCCGCGATTTTCCGCCACCGCGACCACCTCGATCGGCTCCAGAAGTCAGCCGCGCTCTACTACCTCGACCTGCCCTACTCGGCGGAGCAGCTGCGCACCGCCACGCACGAGCTGATCGGCCGCAACGGGCTCGGCTCCTGCTACATCCGCCCGCTCGCCTTCCGTGGCTACGGCAGCCTCGGCCTCTACGCCACCGACGCCCCGATCGAGGTGATCATCGCCGCCTTCCCCTGGGGTGCCTATCTCGGCGAGGAGAGCAAGAACGGCGGCATCCGCGCCAAGGTCTCGAGCTGGCGGCGGATCAGCCCGGCCGGCTCGATCCCGCACGCCAAGGCCTCGGGCTCCTATCTCAACTCGATCCTCGCCAAGACCGAGTCGCACAACTCCGGCTACGACGAGGCGATCCTGCTCGACGAGCGCGGCTTCGTCTGCGAGGGCTCGGGCGAGAACATCTTCGTCGTCCGCGACGGTGAGATCGTGACGCCGCCGCACGTCGCTTCGATCCTCGACGGGATCAACCGCAAGTCGGTGATCCAGATCGCCCGCGACCTCGGCTACAGCGTGGTCGAGCGCGACGTCGCCCGGGCCGAGCTCTACCTCGCCGAGGAGGTCTTCCTGACCGGGACCGCGGCCGAGCTGGTGCCGGTGCGGGAGATCGACGACCACCCGCTGGGCGAGGGCAAGCCGGGCGAGATCACCGCCCACGTGCAGGCCAAGTTCGAGGACGCCCTCTATGGCCGCGCCGAGGAGTACCTGGAGTGGCTCGACTTCGTCGAGGCGCCGGCCGGGGTGGACGCGCCGAGTAAGGTGAGCTCCTGATGATCCGCATCTCCTGCATCGAGTCGATCGGGCGAATTACCGCAGCCGCCTAGCGGCTGGCGCGGCTTCGTGCCGTGCAGGCAGGCCCCCGTGGCCGGGTCCCGAACTTCAGACTCGAAAGGCAGCAGATGGAACAGGTGAAGCTCTACGACACGACCTTGCGCGACGGCATGCAGGGCGAGGGGATGTCGCTCTCGGCCTCCGAGAAGGCGCGCGTCGTCCTCGCCCTCGACAGGCTCGGCGTGCAGATGATCGAGGCCGGGTTCCCCAGCTCGAACCCGAAGGAGGTCGAGCTCTTCGAGCAGCTGGCCGGGCTCGAGCTCGAGCAGGCGACGATCTGCGCCTTCGGGATGACCCGCCGCCGCGACACCGCGCCCGAGGACGATCCGGCCCTGGCGACCCTGGTCGGCAGCTTCGCCCCCGTGGTCACCCTGGTCGGCAAGACCTGGGGACTGCACCTGGAGAAGGTGACGAAGGTCTCGCGCGAGGAGAACCTGGCGATGATCGCCGACTCGGTCGGCTTCTGCCGCGCCCGGGGCAAGCGCGTCGTCTACGACGCCGAGCACTTCTTCGACGGCTATCGCGACGACCCCGGCTACGCGCTGGCCTGCCTGGAGGCGGCGATCGAGGCCGGCGCCGAGAACGTCTCCCTCTGCGACACCAACGGCTCCAGCCTGCCCGACCAGGTCACTGCGGCGAGCGCCGCCGTGGTCGCGCAGCTGGGGGAGAGGGTGGAGGTGGGGATCCACGTCCACGACGACGCCGGCTGCGGGGTCGCCAACTCGCTGGCCGCCGTGCGCGAGGGTGCCCGCCTCGTCCAGGGCACCGTCAACGGCTACGGCGAGCGCTGCGGCAACGCCGACCTGACCTCGATCCTGCCCAACCTGCAGCTGAAGATGGGCTTCGAGGTGGTCGGCGGCGAGCAGCTTGCGACCCTGGCCGAGACGGTCCACTTCGTCGACGAGCTCTGCAACGTGACCCCAAATCCCGACGCCCCCTACGTGGGCCGCAACG
Organism: uncultured Solirubrobacterales bacterium; assembly: GCA_963717495.1. Taxonomy (GTDB): domain Bacteria; phylum Actinomycetota; class Thermoleophilia; order Solirubrobacterales; family 70-9; genus VAYN01. The sequence goes on from OY970339.1 coordinate 844,789, forward strand.
CTTTCGCCCACAAGGGCGGGATGCACGTCGCCGGGGTCGCCGCCGACGCCCGCACCTTCGAGCACATCGACCCGGCCGCGGTCGGCAACCAGCGCAACGTCCTGCCCTCCGAGCTCTCCGGCAAGGCGACGATCCGCGACCAGGCCGGCCAGGCGGGGCTGGAGCTCGACGACGAGGCGGCGGCGCGGGCGGTCGAGCGGCTGAAGCAGCAGGAGCACCGCGGCTACCACTACGAGGCGGCGCCGGCCTCCTTCGAGCTGCTGCTGCGGCGCGAGGCGGGCAGCTACAAGCCGCTGTTCAAGCTCGAGAGCTTTCGCGTCGTGACCGAGAAGCGGGCCGGCGGCGAGGTCGAGACCGAGGCGACGATCAAGGTCGAGGTCGACGGCGAGCGCTACGTTCGCGTCGCCGCGGGCAACGGCCCGGTCAACGCCCTCGACCAGGCGCTGCGCGGCGCCATCGCCGACCGCTACCCGCACCTGGCCGAGATCGAGCTGACCAACTACAAGGTCCGCATCCTCGACGAAGCCCACGGCACCGGCGCGGTCACCCGCGTCCTGCTCGACTCCGCCGACGGCGAGCGCGAGTGGGGCACGATCGGCGTCTCCGAGAACATCATCGAGGCCTCCTGGGAGGCCCTGGTCGACTCGCTGGAGTACGCCTTTCAATGAGTGACATCGAGGAGATCCCGCTCGCGCGGCCGGAGCTGGGGGCGCGCGAGGAGGAGCTGGCGCTCGAGGTGCTGCGCTCCGGCCGGCTCTCGCTGGGGCCGATGGGGGAGCGCTTCGAGCGTGAGCTCGCCGCCTGGCTCGGGGTCGAGGACGCGGTCGCGGTGTCGAGCGGCACGACCGCGCTGCACCTCGGCGTGCGGGCGCTCGGCTGGGGGCCGGGGGACGAGGTCCTGACCAGCCCTTTCAGCTTCGTCGCCTCCGCCAACTGCCTGCTCTACGAGGGGGCCAGGCCGGTCTTCTGCGACGTCGACCCGCTCAGCCTCGACCTCGACCGCGATGCCGCCGCCGCCGCGGTCGGCGAGCGGACCAGGGGCATCCTGCCGATCCACATCTTCGGCTACCCGGCGGCGATACCAGAGCTGGAGGCGCTCGCCGCCAAGCACGACCTCGGCATCCTCGAGGACGCCTGCGAGGCGCTCGGGGCCCGTGACCACGAGGGGCGGGGGGTCGGCACCCGCGGCAACCTCGCCACCTTCGCCTTCTACGCCAACAAGCAGATGACGACGGGCGAGGGGGGGGTGATCGTCCCCTCCGACCCCGAGACGGCGGCGCGCCTGCGCAGCGAGCGCAACCAGGGCCGGGCCGCCGACATGGGCTGGCTCGACCACGGCGGCATCGGCTTCAACTACCGGCTCTCCGACGTCGCCGCCGCGCTGGGAGTTGCCCAGGTCGAGCGGCTCGATTCGCTACTCGCGCGCCGTGAGGGCGTCGCCTCTCTGTACGAGGAGCGGCTGGCCGGGGTCGACGGCGTCACGGTGCCGGTGGCGAGTCGGGGCAAGGAGCAGCGCAGCTGGTTCGTCTACGTCGTCCGCCTCGGCGACGAGGTCGACCGCGACGCGACGATCGCCCGGCTCGCCGGCAAGGGCATCGCCAGCAAGGCCTACCTGCCCTGCATCCACCTCTTCCCGCACCTGCGTGAGCTCGGCTACCGCGAGGGCCAGTTCCCCGTCGCCGAAGCCGCCTCGGCCCACTCGCTGGCGCTGCCCTTCTTCCCGGCCCTGAGCGAGGGCCAGGTGGATCGTGTCTGCCAGGAGCTGGCCGCGACCCTCACCGGCCGCGCCTAACGGGATAATCGCCCGCTCGTGAGCCGCTTCCGCAAAGATCCCGATCCGCGCTTCTGGGCGCTCAACCGCTCGCTCCCGTTCGACTGGCAGCTGGCCGCCTACGACATCGACCAGTCGCGGGCGCACGCCCGCGGTCTGCGCGGGATCGGCGTCCTCGACGACGAGGAGCTGAGCCGGATCGACGCCGGCCTCGAGCGCGTGCGCCAGCGCATGGCCGCCCACGGCTTCCAGTTCGACGACGCCGACGAGGACATCCACATGGCGATCGAGCGTCTGCTCGGCGATGAGATCGGGCCGCTGGCCGGCAAGCTCCACACCGGCCGCTCGCGCAACGACCAGGTCGCGACCGACGTGGCGATGGTCGTCCAGGTCCACTCGCTGCAGGCGATCGAGCTCTGCGGCGCCGCGATGGAGCGGCTGCTGGAGCTGGCGGAGGCGCACAAAGACTGGCCGATGCCGGGTTACACGCACCTGCAGCGCGCCCAACCCGTCTATCTGGGCCATCACCTGCTGGCCTACTTCTGGATGCTCGCTCGCGACGTCCTGCGTTTCCAGTTCGCGCTCGACAGCGCCGGCGTGATGCCGCTCGGCTCCGGCGCCCTGGCCGGGGTCAACTGGGAGATCGACCGCGACGCGGTCGCCGCCGACCTCGGTTTCGAGCACGTCAGCCACAACTCGATCGACGGTGCCTCCAATCGCGACTTCGTCCTCGACTACCTGGCCGCCGCCTCGACCTGTTCGATGCACCTCTCCCGGCTCGGCTCCGAACTGGTCATCTGGTCGAGCACCGAGTTCGGCTTCTGCCAGCTCGACGAGACCTTCTCCTCCGGCTCCTCGATCATGCCGCAGAAGCTCAACCCCGACTCGGCCGAGCTGCTGCGGGCCAAGAGCCCGCGCGTCGCTGCCGGCTACGCGACCCTGCTCGGCGTCATGCACGCGCTGCCGCTGACCTACGGCAAGGACATGCAGGAGGACAAGGAGCCGCTCTTCGACGCGATCGAAACGATCGAGCTCTGCCTCGACGCGACCGCCGGGATGCTGGCGGGCATCGAGTTCGACCGCGAGCGCCTCGAGGACGCCTCCGGCGACGAGATGCTCGCCGCGACCGAGGTCGCCGACCTGCTGGTCCGCAAGGGCGTGCCTTTTCGCGAAGCCCACGGCATCGTCGGCGGCCTCGTCCGCGCGGCGGTCGAGCGCGGCGGCAATCTTTCGGACTTCACCCCGGAGGAGCTGCAGCGCCACTCCGAGCATCTCGACGAGTCCTACTACGAGGTGCTGAAACGCAGTAGCTGGCTGGAGTCGAAGCGGATCGCCGGCGGCACCGGTTCGGTGCCCTTGGCCGCTCAACTCGACGAGGCCCGCAAGACCCTCGCCGCCGTCCAGGCCCGGGTCCTCGACGAGCGCTCTTGACGGTCGACGGGCCTCAAACGTCCAACTCGCGGACGCCTGAGGCCCATCGGCGCCTTGACCTCGCTTTCTTCGACCGCTCGGTCCACGCCGTCGCCCGCGAGCTGATCGGCTGCCGGCTCTTCTTCGAAGGCGTCGGCGGCACGATCGTCGAGACCGAGAGCTACGAGCGCGACGACCCCGCCTGCCACGCCTACGTCGGCCTCACCGACCGCACCGAGGTCCTCTTCGGCCCGCCCGGGCTGGCCTACGTCTACCTCTCCTACGGCATCCACAGCCTGCTCAACTTCGTCGCCGAGCCCGAGGGCGAGGCGGCTGCGGTGCTGATCCGGGCGCTGGAGCCGACCGCCGGCCTGGAGGCGATGCGCGAGCGTCGCGGCGACCGCCCCGACGGCGAGCTCTGCTCGGGCCCGGGCAAGCTGACCGAGGCGCTCGGGATCGGCCTCGAGCGCAACGGCGCCGACCTCGGCCGCGACCCCTTCCTGCTGCTGGAGCCCGAGGGGCAACCGCCGGCGATCGCGACCGGTCCGCGAATCGGCATCACCAAAGCGACCGAGCGCCCCTGGCGCTTCTGCGCCGCCGGCAGCCCCTTCGTCTCGAAGCCGCGGCCCTAGCCCGCAGTGACGCCACCGCCGCCACCGGATTCGGGCGCTGCTTCCGGCGCGGCTTCGGGTGCGGCTTCCGGCGTCGCTTCGACTTCCGGGGAGACTTCGGCTTCAGGCGCCGGTTCGACTTCTTCAGGGACCGCTTCGGATTCCACCGGCGGCACGTAGCTTTCGCCTGCGTCGCCGGAGTCGTCGGTCTCGCGGCCTTCCTCGCGCGCCTCCTTCTCGGCGAGGTGGTCGGCTTTGATCTCCTGCCAGGCCGAGATCACGCTGGCCCAGATCAGGGCCGGGAAGGTTCCGCCCATGACCGGGCCGCCGTTGTAGAGCGTGGTCATCGGCGTCGTCGAGTCGGGGTAGCCGACCCAGACGCAGGCGGTGACTTCGTCGCTGACACCGCCGCAGAACCAGGCGTCGCCGTTGTTCTCGGTCGTCCCGGTCTTGCCCCACTGGCCTTCGGCGTCGATCTGGGCATTGGTGCCGGTGCCGCTGGAGACGACCGTTTCGAGGATGCCCTTGGCGGTTTCCGCGCTGCCCTCGTCGATCACCTGCTCGTGGGTGGAGTCGTTGTCGCCGCCCTTGATCGTCTTGTCGTCCTTGTCGGTGACCTGGGTGTAGGAGACCGGGCTGTCGCCGGGTCGCGGCGCCAGCGTGCCGCTGACGCGGTCACCGTCGTTGCCCAGCGTGCTGTAGGCGTAGGTCCACCCGACCGGGGTGACGCCGATCTCGAGCCCGCCGAGAACCATCGCCGGGTTGGTCGAGATCGGGTCGGCATAGCCCATCTTGTGGATCGTGCCGGCGATCGCGCTGGTGCGATCATGCACCGTCTTCCCCTTCAGGCCTTCGAGCGCGAGGGCGGCGTAGATCGAGTTGTCGGAGTAGGTCGTGGCGCAGACGATCGAGCAGGAGCCCAGGTAGGCGTCCTCGTCGTTGCTGACCTCGAAGGCTTCGTTGCCCTTCTTGCCGAAGTAGAAGGTCCGCTGTTCGGACGGGTAGACGGTTTCCGGCGAGATCCCCTGTTCGAGCGCGGTCAGCAGCGTGAAGGGCTTGATCGAGGAGCCGGGCTGGCGGTGGCCCTGGGTCGCCAGGTTGAAGGGCTTGGTGTCGAAGTCGGGGCCGCCGACCATCGCCTTGATGCCGGCGTTGTGGTTGTCGATCACGACCACGGAGGCGGTCGCGGGCAAGTAGCCGAGGTAGGAGTTGACGGCTTCCTGGGCCGCTTCCTGGAGGCCGAGGTCGAGCGTCGACTTGACCTTGAGGCCGCCGAAGAATGCTTTCGAGGCTCCGTAGCGTTCGACCAGCTGCTGGCGCAGGTAGGCGGTGAAGTAGGGCGCTTCGGAGTCGATCGTCGGCGGTTCGATGTCGCTGGGCGAGGGCAGTGCCTGCTTGCTGCCTTCCTCGAACTGCTCCTCCGAGATGTAGCCCTGTTCGTACATTTTTTCCAGCACCAGGTTGCGGCGGCCGAGGCTGTTTTCGGGATAGACCTTGGGGTCGTAGGCCGAAGGCGAGGCGATGCTGGCGGCCAGCGTCGCCGCCTCCCAGGGCTCCAGCACCGAGGCGCAGGGCTCGGTCGAGGTGCCGCAGCCCGGATGGGCGTCGCCGAAGAAGGTCCGCGCCGCCGCCTCGATCCCGTAGGCGCCCTCGCCGAAGTAGATCGTGTTCAGATACTGGGTGAGGATCTTGTCCTTGCTCCAGTGGCGCTCGAGCCGATAGGCCAGCGCCGCCTCCTTGAACTTGACGAAGAGGGTCCGGGTGCCCTGCGCTTCGAGCGCGTTCTTGACGAACTGCTCGGTGATCGTCGAGCCGCCCTGGGCGGCGCTCTGACTGAGGATGTCTTTGACCAGAGCACGGCCGATGCCCTGGAAGTCGACGCCGCTGTGCTCGTAGAAGCGGGAGTCCTCGATCGCCACCACGGCGTTCTTGACATTGGGGGAGATCTGTCCCGAGTTGAGCAGGATCTTGTTCTGGTCGCTGGTCAGGGTGCCGAGCGGGACGCCGTTGGCGTCGTAGATCTCGCTGTTCTTCGAGGCCTTGTACTGGGCGAAGTTGTAGATCGCCGGCAGGTCCTGCGAGACCGCCGCCATCATCCCGAAGACCATCGAGACGACGGCAAGGATGGCGAGGCCGAGCAGGACGAAGAGCACGCGCAGCTTCTTCAGTCGCGGCTTGCGCTTTTCCGGTGGGGCCGGCGTCGCCAGGGCCGGCGGGGGAGGCGGAGGGCCCGGCGGCACGTCGCCGCCGTCACTTCGCCGGCGCTTTAGTCCTAGGACGGCCATCGAAAAGAGAAGAGGCCCGGCAGCCGGGTCGGCCCGCCGAGCGGAGGCGGCAGTCTAGCATTCGCGAAATGGCGGACCTGACGCGTAACGCGGTCGACGTGCTGCCCGAGGGGCGGCTCGCCGAGCAGCTCGCCGGGGAGCGCCCGCTGCGCGTGAAGCTGGGGATCGACCCGACTACCGCCGACATCCATCTCGGCCACACGGTCGTGCTTGAGAAGCTGCGCGAGTTCCAGGACGCGGGGCACACGGTCGTGCTCATCATCGGCGACTTCACCGCCCGCGTCGGCGATCCGAGCGGCCGCTCCAGCACCCGGCCGCTGCCCTCGCCGGAGGAGATCGAGGCCAACGCGGTCACCTATCAGGAGCAGGCCTTCAAGGTCCTCGACCGCACCCGCACCGAGGTCCGCTTCAACAGCGAGTGGCTGCGGATGGAGCCGGAGGCGCTGCTGGGGCTGCTGGCCCAGACCACCGTCGCCCGCCTGCTCGAGCGCGACGACTTTCAGAAGCGACTCGCGGCCGGCCGGCCGATCGCCGCCCTGGAGCTGCTCTATCCCCTACTGCAGGGCTACGACTCGGTTGCCGTCGAGGCAGACCTCGAGCTGGGGGGGACCGACCAGAAGTTCAACCTGCTTTTCGGCCGCGACGTCCAGGGCGCCTACGGGCAGAAGCCGCAGTCGATCCTGACGATGCCGATCCTGGTCGGCACCGACGGCATCCAGAAGATGAGCAAGTCGCTGGGCAACTACGTCGGCGTCACCGACGCGCCGGAGGAGATGTTCGGGCGGCTGATGAGCATCCCCGACGAGGCGATGTCCGAGTACTACCGGCTGCTGCTGGGAGCCGAGCTGCCCGACGCTCCGCCCAACCAGGCCAAGCGCGAGCTGGGACGGCGGATCGTCGATCGCTTCCACGGCGAGGGGGCGGGGACCGCGGCGGAGGAGCACTTCAACCGCGTGATCCGCGACCACGGCGTGCCCGAGGAGATCCCGACCTTGGACATCGACCTCGCCGCCGGCAACGAGCTCGGGGCCATCATGCTGCCGAAGCTGATCGGGTCCGGCTTCGACCTGAGCTCGAGCGAGGCCCGGCGCCTGATCAAGCAGGGAGGGGTCAAGCTGGACGGCGAGACGGTCGCCCCCGATATTCTCGAGCTGCCGCGCGAGGCCCTGGTCGGCAAGGTCCTGCAGGTCGGCAAGCGGCGCTTCCTCAGCCTCTACGACAGCGCCGCCTGAGCCCCGCCGCGGGGCACTAGGCAAACGACTGCCCGAGCGCTATACTCCCCGGTCCTTCTGGGGCTGCCTCGTGCGGCCCCCGAGCGTCAAGGGCGGCGAAACCCGTCGCAGAGGCGCAGCGGTCTTTGAAAACTGAGCAGCGTGCACTCCGTGGGCCCATCAACAGGCCTGCGGAATGTTTGAGCCCGACCCATCCGGCCACGTCAGCGGCTGGATGGTCTGATTTACCTCGTCATACCGGCCGTCGTACTTGTGTACTCGGCGGCCATATAGGCATGACAGGCTCTCTGTAGAAGTACTTTCACGGAGAGTTTGATCCTGGCTCAGGACGAACGCTGGCGGCGTGCTTAACACATGCAAGTGGTGCGACGAACCAGGGCTTGCCCTGGGGCTAAGCCGCGAACGGGTGAGTAACACGTGAGTAATCTGCCCCGATGACCGGGACAACCCGAGGAAACTCGGGCTAATACCGGATGTGGTGCACAGGCATAAGCTTGTGTACTAAAGGAAGCTTCGGCCTCCGCATTGGGAGGAGCTCGCGGCCCATTAGCTAGTTGGTGGGGTCAAGGCCTACCAAGGCAACGATGGGTAGCTGGTCTGAGAGGACGATCAGCCACACTGGGACTGAGACACGGCCCAGACTCCTACGGGAGGCAGCAGTGGGGAATCTTGCGCAATGCGCGAAAGCGTGACGCAGCAACGCCGCGTGGGGGAAGACGGCCTTCGGGTTGTAAACCCCTTTCAGGAGGGACGAAGGTTCACCGGTGAATAGCCGTGTGGATTGACGGTACCTCCACAAGAAGCTCCGGCTAACTACGTGCCAGCAGCCGCGGTAATACGTAGGGAGCAAGCGTTGTCCGGAATCATTGGGCGTAAAGCGCGCGTAGGTGGCTCTATAAGTCCGTTGTGAAAGTCAAAGGCTCAACCTTTGAAAGCCGATGGATACTGTAGAGCTAGAGTACGGAAGAGGCGAGTGGAATTCCTGGTGTAGCGGTGGAATGCGCAGATATCAGGAGGAACACCAATAGCGAAGGCAGCTCGCTGGGACGTTACTGACACTAAGGCGCGAAAGCGTGGGGAGCGAACAGGATTAGATACCCTGGTAGTCCACGCCGTAAACGATGGGCACTAGGTGTGGGAGGTGTCGACTCCTCCCGTGCCGTCGCTAACGCACTAAGTGCCCCGCCTGGGGAGTACGGCCGCAAGGCTAAAACTCAAAGGAATTGACGGGGGCCCGCACAAGCAGCGGAGCATGTGGTTTAATTCGACGCAACGCGAAGAACCTTACCTGGGCTTGACATGTTGGTGACCGCCGTGGAAACACGGTTTTCCTTCGGGACACCATCACAGGTGGTGCATGGCTGTCGTCAGCTCGTGTCGTGAGATGTTGGGTTAAGTCCCGCAACGAGCGCAACCCCCGTTCCATGTTGCCAGCATTCAGTTGGGGACTCATGGGAGACTGCCGGTGACAAACCGGAGGAAGGTGGGGATGACGTCAAGTCATCATGCCCCTTATGTCCAGGGCTACACACGTGCTACATTGGCGCATACAAAGGGCAGCAATACCGCGAGGTGGAGCAAATCCCAGAAAGTGCGTCTCGGTTCGGATTGGAGGCTGAAACTCGCCTCCATGAAGGTGGAGTTGCTAGTAATCGCGGATCAGCAATGCCGCGGTGAATACGTTCCCGGGCCTTGTACACACCGCCCGTCACACCACGAAAGCGAGTAACACCCGAAGCCGGTGGCCTAACCGCAAGGAGGGAGCCGTCGAAGGTGGGACCCGTGATTGGGGTGAAGTCGTAACAAGGTAGCCGTAGCGGAAGCTGCGGCTGGATCACCTCCTTTCTAGGGAGATTTCTCTAGAACGTCGACCGGGCTCCCCAATGGCACCTGGTGCCATTGGGAACGCTGCTCAGTTTTGAGAGACCACCACGGAAGAACTCCGTGGTGCGCCTCGGTGGACCTTGAAAACTGCACAAGGCAAAGATGGGTAATTTAATTACGATCCGGACACTTCGGTGTACGGATCGCTCACCGTCAAGATAGTAAGAGTTTACGGTGGATGCCTTGGCACCAGGAGTCGATGAAGGACGTGGACGGCTGCGATAAGCCGCGGTAAGGCGCTGAACAGCCATTGACCCGCGGATTTCCGAATGGGAAAACCCGGCGCCGGTAATGCGGCGTCATCCAGCGATGAATACATAGTCGCTGGAAGGGAACCGGGCGAACTGAAACATCTAAGTAGCCCGAGGAAAAGAAATCAACCGAGACTCCCTTAGTAGTGGCGAGCGAAAGGGGATCAGCCCAAACCCAACAGATGCAAGCGGGCACGCGTTGTCTGTTGGGGGTTGTAGGACATCATGCCCGAGCCGTGCCTGGCTCGGCAACAGTTACAAAATCAGGTGTTAGCCGAAGCGAGTGGAACCTCGCACCACAGAGGGCAATCGTCCCGTAGGTGAAAGCGCACTGATCTGTTGATTGATGTTCCTGAGTAAGACCACACCCGTGAAACGTGGTCTGAACCTGGGGGGACCACCCTCCAAGGCTAAGTACTACCTGGTGACCGATAGTGAACTAGTACCGTGAGGGAAAGGTGAAAAGCACCCCTGAAGGGGAGTGAAATAGTACCTGAAACCGTAAACTTACAAGTGGTCGGAGCACCTTCGGGTGTGACGGCGTGCTTTTTGCATCACGAGCCGGCGAGTTACTCGTCAGTGGCAAGGTTAAGCGATGAGCGGAGCCGTAGCGAAAGCGAGTCTGAATAGGGCGACACAGTCACTGGCGGTAGACCCGAAACTGAGCGAGCTATCCATGGGCAGGCTGAAGCGGGGGTAAGACCTCGTGGAGGGCCGAACCGACCTAGGTTGAAAACTGGGCGGATGACCTGTGGATCGGAGTGAAAGGCTAATCAAGCTCAGAGATATCTGGTTCTCTCCGAAATATATTTAGGTATAGCCTCGAGTGATTGCGTTGCGGCCGTAGAGCACTGTTTGGATTAGGGGCCCTACCAGGTTACCGACTTCAGGCAAACTCCGAAGACCGTCACGGTTAACTCGGGAGTCAGTGTGCGGGGGATAAACTTCGTACGCGAAAGGGAAACAACCCAGACCATCAGCTAAGGACCCTAAGTGCTAGCTAAGTGGCAAACGATGTCCGAATGCAGAGACAACCAAGAGGTTGGCTTAGAAGCAGCCACCCTTGAAAGAGTGCGTAACAGCTCACTGGTCAAGTGTTCGGGCGCGGATAATTCAACGGGGCTCAAGCTAGCCTCCGAAGCTATGGGTGTGCAGGCCTGCGGGCTCTGTACGCGGTAGGAGAGCGTTCCAACTGCGCGAAGCGGCGTCGTAAGGCTCCGTGGAGCGGTTGGAAGTGAGAATGCCGGCATGAGTAACGAAAGTGGGGTGAGAATCCCCACCACCGATTGTCCAAGGTTTCCTGAGTAAAGTTCGTCTGCTCAGGGTTAGTCGGGACCTAAGGCGAGGCCGAAAGGCGTAGCCGATGGCCAACAGGTTGATATTCCTGTACCACGTCGATTCCGTTATGACCGATGGGGGGACGGGGAAGGGTAAGGGAACCCAGGCGATGGTCGTCCTGGGGCAAGCACGTAGCCAGTCGCTGCAGGGAAATCCGCAGCGGCGTTTTGACGCGAGGTGCGATGCCAGCTGGCTTGACCGCCGGCAAGTCCCTGATCCCATGCCTCCAAGAAAAGCCTCTAGGCAGGATTCGCGTGCCCGTACCGATAACCGACACAGGTGGACAAGTAGAACATACTGAGGTGAGCGAGCTAACTATCGTTAAGGAACTCGGCAAAATCGTCCCGTAACTTCGGGAGAAGGGACGCCCCACTAAGGTGAACTCCGTACGGAGGAAGCCCGATGGGGCCGCAGTGAATTGGTCCAAGCGACTGTTTACCAAAAACACAGGCCTCTGCTAAGTCGTAAGACGACGTATAGGGGCTGACGCCTGCCCGGTGCCGGAAGGTTACGCGGACTTGTTAGCGCTTCGGCGCGAAGCAGCGAAGCTAAGCCCCGGTAAACGGCGGCCGTAACTATAACGGTCCTAAGGTAGCGAAATTCCTTGTCGGGTAAGTTCCGACCTGCACGAATGGCGTAACGACTTGGACGCTGTCTCAACGATAGGCTCGGTGAAATTAAAGTCTCGGTGAAGATGCCGAGTACCCGCAGCTAGACGGAAAGACCCCGTGAACCTTTACTGCAACTTGATATTGGAGTCTGGGGTATCTCGCTCAGGATAGGTGGGAGACTTTGAACCAGTGGCTTTGGCCGCTGGGGAGTCACCCTTGAGATACCACCCTTGGTAGTCTGGGCTTCTAACACCGCGCCGTAATCCGGGCGGTGAACAGTGTCAGGTGGGCAGTTTGACTGGGGCGGTCGCCTCCTAAAGAGTAACGGAGGCGCCCAAAGGTTCCCTCAGCACGGTTGGAAATCGTGCGTAGAGTGTAAAGGCAACAAGGGAGCTTGACTGCGAGACCGACGGGTCGAGCAGGAACGAAAGTTGGGCTTAGTGATCCGGCGGTAGCAAGTGGAAGCGCCGTCGCTCAACGGATAAAAGGTACTCCGGGGATAACAGGCTTATCGGTTCCAAGAGTCCACATCGACGAACCGGTTTGGCACCTCGATGTCGGCTCGTCGCATCCTGGGGCTGGAGTAGGTCCCAAGGGTTGGGCTGTTCGCCCATTAAAGCGGTACGCGAGCTGGGTTCAGAACGTCGTGAGACAGTTCGGTCCCTATCTGCTGTGGGCGTTGGAGAGTTGAGAGGAGTCATCCCTAGTACGAGAGGACCGGGATGAACGTGCCGCTGGTGTATCTGTTGTCCTGCCAAGGGCATCGCAGATTAGCTACGCACGGAACGGATAACCGCTGAAAGCATCTAAGCGGGAAGCCGTCCTCGAGATGAGCTCTCCCATCCCCTTGAGGGAGTAAGACCCCTGGTAGACCACCAGGTTGATAGGCCGGCGGTGTAAGCGCAGCAATGTGCTCAGCCGACCGGTACTAATGGGTCGAGGGCTTGACGGATATTTATTACCTTGCCCTTCAATGCCTTGTGCGGTTTTCAAGCTCCACCGAGCGTCTCGCAAAATTCCGGTGGCGCATAGCGAGTGGGAAACACCTCTTCCCATTCCGAACAGAGCAGTTAAGCCACTCTGCGCCGATGGTACTTGGGGGGCAACCCCCTGGGAGAGTAGGTCGCCGCCGGTTCTTCTGTGAGGTCCGGGCCGCGCTGAGTCGCGGCCCGGATGACTCCGATCAGCTGCGCGCTAAGCCCTCGTCGAGCGGCTCGCGTGGCGCTGCCACGCCACGCCACTCGCCGAGAACTTCCCGCTTGCTGCTCAGAGCCCCCGGACTCGCGCCTCAGCGCGGCCCGGACCTCGAAATCCTGCTTCTTGAAGCAGGTTGCAATGAGCACCACGTAGGTTCGCCCTCGTGCTCGGAGGCCGGTGCCGTACAGGGCGCTCCACGCAACCCTGGCGAGTTCTCCCAACGGGCTCGAGCCCGTACTCGCCGAGGGTTGCGAAGTCGATCAGCAGGTCGGTGGCGTCGGTTAGGCGGGTGGTGATGTTTTTCTTTGAGTCGAACATAGGTTCGTAAGGTACGGAGGGCTTCGGACGGCAAGTCCTGGCTGCAACGGGGGTTGCAGGCGCTGCCCAGAAATGGCTCTAGCAAGCGCGCTACGGGTCGTTAGTAGCGCCGCGAACTTGCGGGGGCGATTTGGCAAATCCGAGCACTAGCGCGGCGGTCTGCGCTGGTTTCTCGACGTTTGGCGAGTGGCCGGCGCCGGCGACGAGGCGCGTCGTCGACTCGGGGTCGCCCGCCCGGTAAGCGGCCAGGGCCGCTCGCGGATCCTTGGCGATCTGCTCCTCGGCGCCCATGATCGCCAGCAGGGGCTTGGCGACTGCGGCGCCACGTTGAGGCAGGGGCTTTTCCGCGGTGTAGTCGTCGAAGGCGTCGTGGGAGCCGGTATAGGCGCTGTAGGTCATCCGCTTGACGTCGTCGACGAAGGCATCGGGCACCGGAAAGCCCGGCGCGAACGCGACCTCGAGGCCGTCGCGGATCGAGAAGTCGGGCTTGACCCTCCAGAGGAACTGGCCGATCACCGGCTTGAAGGGCAGTTCGCCGATCAAGCCGACATCGCCGTAGGAGTCGTCGGGGATGCTGTCGATCAGGACCAGCCGATCAACCAGCTGCGGATCCTGTTCGGCAAGGGCGACGGAGACCGGGCCGCCGAGGGAGTGCCCGACCACCTCGGCATCGCGGACTCCGAGCTCGTCGAGAGCCTCGGCGACCAGTCTGGCCTGGTCCTCGATCGTGTAGCCGCCGTCGGGCTTTTCCGAGCCGTCGTGGCCGAGCAGGTCGATGGCGACGACGCGGTGCCGGCGCTCCAGGATCGGCCGCATCCCGTCCCACCAGTCGATCCCGCAGGTGAAGCAGTGGATGAGGACGATCGGCGCGCCGTCGCGCGGCCCGGTGTCGACGACCTGCACTTCGCCGCCCGCGAGGTCGAGGAGTCTGCCGCCGGGAACGGTGACCTGGGCCGCCTTGGTTTCGCCGTCGACCAGCCAGACGTTGACGACGAGCAGCGCGATCAGCGCCGCCGCCACCCCGATCCCGATCTTCCAGCCTCTTCCCATGCTGGTCGTTACCCTAGCCATCTTGAGCGAGAAATTCGTCATCCAGGGCGGTGCGCCGCTTTCCGGGGAGCTGACCGTGGCCGGCAACAAGAACGCCGCGCTGCCGATCCTCGCCGCCTGCCTGCTGACCGAGGAGGAGCTGCTGCTGCACCGGGTGCCGCGGATTCGCGACACCGAGGCTCAGCTGGCGCTGCTCGAGCAGCTCGGGGTGGAGGTCGCCTGGGTGGCCGACAACAGCGTCCGGCTCTGCGCCCGCGGCGTCACCGAGGCCGCGGTGGACGAGGAGCTGTCGAGTCAGATCCGCGCCTCCTTCCTGCTGGCCGGCCCGCTGCTGGCGCGCTTCGGAGAGGCTCGGATGCCGCCCCCCGGCGGCGACTTCATCGGCCGCCGCCGCCTCGACGCGCACCTCGACGCCTTCAAGGACCTCGGTGCCCGCGTCGACGGCGACCGCTGGATCGAGCTGACCGCCCCCGGTGGCCTCTGCGCCTGCGAGATCTTCATGGACGAGCCCTCGGTGATGGGGACCGAGAACGCGCTGATGGCCGCGGCGCTGACCGCCGGGCAGACCCAGATCTCCAACGCCGCCTCGGAGCCGCACGTCCAGGACCTGGCCCGCCTGCTGACGAAGATGGGCGCCCCCGTCGACGGCATCGGCTCCAACGTGATGACCGTGAACGGCAGCGAGAGCCTGGCCGGCGCCGAGCACACGATCACCCCGGATCACATCGAAGTCGGCAGCTTCATGGCGCTGGCGGCCGCCACGGGCGGGGCGCTGCGGATCCGCGACGTCGAGCCCGCCGATCTGACCATGGTCCGCCGCCAGTTCCGCCGCCTCGGCCTGCGCTCGGACATCGACGGCGACGACGTGATCGTGCCGCCGGGCCAGAGCCTGCAGGTCGAATCGGACCTCGGCGACGCGATCCCGAAGATCGAGGACGGCCCCTGGCCGGCCTTCCCGGCCGACCTCACCTCGATCGCCCTGGCGCTGGCGACCCAGGCCGAGGGGGAGATCCTGATCTTCGAGAAGATGTTCGAGAACCGCCTCTTCTTCGTCGACAAGCTGGTCGCGATGGGCGCTCGGATCACGCTGTGCGATCCCCACCGGGCGATCGTCAGCGGTCCGAGCCGGCTTCACGGCGAGCGCGTCGAGAGCCCCGACATCCGCGCCGGGATGGCGATGCTCATTGCCGCCCTGGCGGCCGACGGCACCTCGGAGATCGGCAACATCCGCCAGATCGATCGTGGCTACGAGCAGATCGACGAGCGCCTGCGCGGCCTCGGCGCCCAGATCGAGCGGGTCTCTGCAGAGGTCCCTGCGTAGCAGGGCTTTTCGCCTCTCTCTCGTAAGGTCAGCCGGATGATCCATCCGATCCCCCCAGGAACCCGTGACGTGCTGCCCGACGAGATGCGGGAGCTGCGTCGGCTCAATCGCGCCCTGATCGACGTCTTCGAAGCCCGCGGCTACGGCGAGGTGGCGACGCCGGCGATCGAGTACGACGAGGTCCTGGCTCGCGGCGACGGTCGCGCCGCCGCCGGCGCCTACCGCTTCTTCGACGAGAGCGGCGACCTGCTGGCCCTGCGCTCCGACATGACCGTGCCGATCGCCCGCCTGGTCGCCAGCCGCTTCGCCGGTGCCGAGATGCCACTGCGCCTCTGCTACCTCTCCAGCGCCTACCGTGCGGTGCGCCCGCAGCGTGGCCAGATGCGCGAGTTCGTCCAGGCCGGGGTGGAGCTGATCGGGGCGCCGGCCCCCCAAGGCACCGCCGAGGTGGTCGAGGTGCTGGAGGCGGCGCTGGACGCCGCCGGCCTCGACCGGGCGGTGATCGGCCTCGGCGACGGCGACCTCTACCGGCAGCTGCTGACCGAGCTCGGGGTCGAGGGCGAGGCGCGCGACTCGATCATCGGGCGCCTGGCCACGCACGACCTGGTCGGGCTCGAGGCCGAGCTGTCCGAGGTGAAGGGGATCGGCGACGAGGAGGTCGCCACCTGCGTCGCGCTCTCGCAGCTGCGCGGCGGCAGCGAGGTCCTGGAGCGGGCCCGCGGCCTCGGCGGCGAGGCGGTCGAAAGGGCGATCGCCCGCCTGCGCGAGACCTACGAAGAGCTTGAGCGCCGCGACGCCGCCGACCGGGTCCAAATCGACTTCGGCCTACTGCGCGACCTCGGCTACTACAGCGGCGCCATTCTTGAGGTCTACGACCCCGCGATCGGCCACGTGCTCGGCGGCGGCGGCCGCTACGACCGCCTGCTGCAGCGCTTCGGCGTCGACCTCCCCGCGGCCGGCTTCGCTCTCTACCTCGAGCGGGTGCACCTGGCCCAGGCCGAGGAGGAGTCGCGGCGAGGGAGGGCCGAGGGATGAGCTTCGAGGTAGCCGGCCTGCACCGAGCCAAGGCCGACGGGCCGCTGAAGCTGGCGGTGCCCCGCGGCGCCCTGCTCGGCGAGACCTTGGACATACTCGACAGGGTTGGCGTCGACACCGCCGGCGTGCGTGGCGACTCGCGCTCGCTGATCTTCGAGACCGCCGGGATGACGCTGGTGACGATGCGCCCCTCCGACGTGCCCACCTACGTCGAGGCCGGCGCCGCCGACGTTGGCATCACCGGCAAGGACGTCCTGCTCGAGCAGTCCGACCGCATGGTCTACGAGCTGCTCGATCTCGGCGTCGGCCGCTGCCGCATGGTCCTGGCCGGCCGCAAGGGCGACGAGCGCCTGGGGGAGTCCGAGCGCCGCCTGGGGATGATGCGGATCGCGACCAAGTACCCGCGGATCGCCGAGCGCTACTTCGAGGCGACGGGACGCCAGATCGAACTGATCGAGGTCAAGGGCTCGGTCGAGCTGGCGCCGCTGATCGGCCTCGGTGACGGCATCGTCGACCTGGTCGCCACCGGTCGCACCCTCGAGGACAACGACCTCGAGGTGCGCGAGGAGATCCTCGAGTGCACGGCCCGCTTCGTCGCCAACCGCGTGGCCCACAAGCTGCGCGCCGCGGAAGTGGACGACCTGACCGCGAAGCTGAGAGAGGCGGCGGCTCGATGAAAGTGCGCCGCTTCGAGTGGGACGGGCCAAGAAAGACCTCGCGAGAGGTTCGTCTTTGGGGGATCGAAGCCTGGCCTGATGTCGACATCGAGGAGATTGAAACGGAGTTCAGGACGAGCAAGGACAAAGACCGCACCTTGCTCGAACTCACCGCCCGCTATGACGCCACTGAGGTTGAACCGCAATCGCTGCGTGTCGAAGAGGATGAGCGTGCCGGTGCGTTGTCCCGGATCGATCGCGGACTTCGGAGTTCGTTGGAGCTGGCTGCGGCCAATATCCGGACGGTCGCCGAGGCCCAGGTCGACGATGCACCTCGAAGGGTTGATCTACCTCAGGGGCAGTCGGTGACTATTCGCGAGATTCCTGTCGGGGCGGCGGGAATCTATGCACCGGGTGGCCGCGCCGCATATCCATCGAGTGTCCTGATGTGCGCGATTCCGGCACGGGTGGCAGGTGTCGAGCGTATTGCGCTGGCCACTCCGCCGGGGCCGGACGGAAAGGTCAACCCGACGGTGCTTGCCGCGGCCGCGCTCTGCGATGTGGACGAGGTTTATGCGGTAGGAGGGGCTCAGGCCATCTTTGGGCTTGCGTACGGAACCCAGACAATCCGCCGGGTCAACGTCGTCGCCGGTCCCGGTAACGCATGGGTTCGGGAGGCGAAGGTAAGTGTCTCGGGTATCGTCGCTATCGATTCCCTTGCGGGTCCGTCGGAGTTGATGGTTGTGGTTGACCCGGAGTCGGATCCGAGGTGGGCGGCGCTCGACCTCTGCGCCCAAGCAGAGCACGGAGACGAGACGCCATTGGTGGTCGTTTCGACCGACGAGGAAACTCTGGAGCAAGTAGGGACGGCAACCGAGCGTGCGGCTGCCAGTCGGTCCGGGGTCGGCAATGCCCCCCTGGCATTGGTCCAGGTGCCCGACCTGGATGCCGCTATTGACTTTGCCAATGTCTTTGCGCCGGAGCACCTGGAGTTGCTCGTCCCCGACGCCTCAAGGCTTTCCAAACGAGTCACGACTGCCGGTTGTGTGTTTGTCGGCGCCTACAGTGCAACCGCATTCGGCGACTACGCGGCCGGCTCCAATCATGTCCTGCCCACCTCTGGGGCCGGCCGGTTCTCCGGTCCTCTCGGACCAGCGATCTTCCGCCGCAAGATCGCAACGGTAGAGATTCCCCCGCAGGCAGCCGCCGAGCTGGCGCCGCACGTCGATGTGATCTCCCGTGCCGAGGGCTTCCCCGTCCACGGCGAGTCAGCGATGATTAGGCGATGAGCAGGACTTCCAGCAGAGAACGCAGCACCGCCGAGACGCAGATCAGGCTCTCGCTCGACCTGGACGGGGGGGAGGCGAGCGCCGCGACCGGCGTCGGCTT
This sequence comes from uncultured Solirubrobacterales bacterium, assembly GCA_963717495.1. Classification (GTDB taxonomy): domain Bacteria; phylum Actinomycetota; class Thermoleophilia; order Solirubrobacterales; family 70-9; genus VAYN01. The sequence continues at coordinate 863,148 of OY970339.1, forward strand.
CCTCGACCACATGCTCGACTTGCTCGCCCGCCACGGACGACTGGGGCTGAAGGTCGAGGCGAACGGCGACCTCGAGACCGGCGCCCACCACACGGTGGAGGACGTCGGCATCGTGCTCGGGCAGGCGCTCGACGAGGCGCTCGGCGACCGTGCCGGGATCCGTCGCTACGGTGCCGCCGTGGTGCCGATGGACGAGTCGCTGGCCGAGTGCGCGCTCGACATCTCCGGGCGGCCGTTCTGCCACTTCGACGCCGAGCTGCCGCCGACCTCGATTGCCGGCTTCGACACCGAGCTCGCCGAGGAGTTCTTCCGCGCCGTCGCCAACAGCGCCAAGCTGACCCTGCACGTCTCCGTCCACTACGGCAGCAACGCCCACCACATGATCGAGGCCTGCTTCAAGGCCTTCGCCCGCGCCCTGCGCGTGGCGGTCTCGATCGATCCCGAGGAGAGCGGCGTTCCCTCGACCAAGGGGACGCTGAGCGAATGACGACGCGAATCGCAATCGTCGACTACGGCATGGGCAACCTGCGCTCGGTCGAGAAGGCGCTGGAGCACGTCGGCGTCACGGCGACGATCACCTGCGACGCGACCGAGGTCCGTGCCGCCGACGGGCTGATCCTGCCCGGGGTCGGTGCCTTTCCGCGGGCGATGGAACGGATCCGTGAGCGTGGACTCGACCAACTGATCGACGAGCGGCGCGACGCCGGCCTACCGGTCCTCGGCATCTGCCTCGGATTGCAGCTGCTCTTCGACTCGACCACCGAGCTGGGCGGCGCGACCGGGCTGGGCCTGCTTGACGGCGAGGTCGCCGGGCTCGAGGTCGACGGGCTGAAGGTCCCGCACATCGGCTGGTCGCCGGTGCGCTGGGAGCGCGAGTCGCGCCTCACCGACGGGATCGACTCGGAGACGCCCTTCTACTTCGTCCACTCTTTCGCGCCGCGGCCGACCGCCGGCGAGCTGCTCGGCAGTGCCGCCTATGGGGCGCGCTTCGCCTGTGCGGCGGAGCGCGACAACGTCTTCGGCGTCCAGTTCCACCCGGAGAAGTCGAGCGCCGCCGGCCTGCGGCTGCTGTCGAACTTCGCCGGGATCTGCGCGTCAGTCCCCGCGTGATCCTCTATCCCGCCATCGACATCCGCGGCGGCCAGGCGGTGCGGCTGCTGCAGGGCGACTACACGCGCGAGACCGCCTACGACGCCGACCCGGTCGCCGCCGCCAGGCGCTGGGCCGGCGAAGGCGCGGAGTTTCTGCACGTGGTCGACCTCGACGGGGCCAAGGCGGGGAAGCCGCGCAACCTGGAGGCGGTGCGGCGGATCGCCGCCGCGGTCGAGTGCCCGATCCAGGTCGGCGGCGGACTGCGCGACGCCGCGGCGGTCGAGGCGGTGCTGGGGGCCGGGGCGGAGCGGGTGGTGATCGGCACCGCGGCCCTGCGCGACCCGGAGTTCCTCGACGAGGTCGTCGCGAGCCACGGCGAGCAGGTGGTCGTCTCCGTCGATGCCCGTGGCGGCAGGGTTTCGCTTTCGGGCTGGACCGAGGCCACCGGGCGGGACGTGGCCGACACGGTCGCCGATCTGAGTGAACGTGGAATAGGCCGCTTCCTCTGCACCGAGATCGAAGTCGACGGAACGATGGAGGGGCCGGCACTCGACGAGCTGGCGCGGATCGCGGCCGCGACTTCAGCCCACGTGATCGCCTCGGGCGGCGTCGGCGAGCTTGCAGACCTCGAGGCTTTGGCCCGTGACGCGGCCCCCAATGTCGAGGGCGCCATCGTCGGCCGCGCTCTCTACGAGCGCAGGTTCACGGTCGCCGAAGCGATATCTGCCCTGCGCTCATAGCCCTCTACGCTTCGCGGATGGTCCTGAAGCGAGTCATACCCTGCCTCGACGTCGACGCCGGGCGTGTCGTCAAGGGGACGAACTTCGTCGGCCTGCGCGACGCCGGCGACCCGGTCGAGCTGGCCGAGCGCTACGACGCCGAGGGCGCCGACGAGCTCGTCTTCCTCGACATCACCGCCTCGCACGAGCAGCGCGAGACGATCGTCGAGCTGGCCCGGCGCACCGCCGACAACGTCTTCATCCCCTTCACGATCGGCGGCGGCATCCGCACGGTCGAGGACGCGCAGGCGGTGCTCGACGCCGGCGCCGACAAGGTCTCGGTCAACTCGGCGGCGCTGGCGCGGCCGCAGCTGCTGAGCGAGCTGGCGGCCCAGTTCGGCGCTCAGTGCGTGGTTATTGCAATAGACGCCAAGCGCGACGGCGACGGCTGGGGGGTCTACGTCAACGGCGGTCGCAAGCGGGTCGAGGGGCGTGACGCCGTCGGCTGGGCGCGGGAGGCGGTCGAGCTGGGAGCGGGGGAGGTGCTGCTGACGAGCATGGACCGCGACGGCACCAGCGACGGCTACGACATCGAGCTGACCCGCGCCGTCGCCGACGCGGTGTCGGTGCCGGTGATCGCCTCCGGCGGCGCCGGCGAGCTCGCCCACCTCAGCGAGGCGATCGCCGCCGGCAACGCCGACGCGGTGCTCTGCGCCTCGATCTTCCACTACGGGCAGCACCGGGTGCGCGAGGCGAAGGAGCGCCTCGCCGCCGACGGCATCCCGGTCCGCCTCTAGCGCGGCGAGCGCGCATCGGGGAGGGTGTGGCTGCCATTTCTCCCGCTATGCGGAGGAAATGACAGCCACGCTCGCCCAGGCCTATCCGCAGGGGCGGTCAAAGTAGGACGTCTATGGCGAGCGCCGCGAACCCGAGCGAAGAGCTGAGCGCGCGGCTCGACTCTGCCTACCCGGAGCTGGCGGCGATCAGGGCGGCGGCGGAGGCACCGGTGTACGTGGTCGGGGGTGCGGTGCGTGACCTGCTGCTGGGGCGCGGCCGCGCCGATCTCGATCTCGTCGTCGAGGGCGACGCGGCGGCGCTCGCGGCGGCGCTGGGAGCGGAGCCCCGCGAGCACGAGCGCTTCGGAACCGCCAAGGTCGTCATTGATGGCCATGAGGTCGACGTTGCCGGCGCCCGGGCCGAGACCTACGCGGCGCCAGGGGCCTTGCCGGACATCAGCCCCGCCACCGGCATCGAGGATGACCTGCGGCGCCGCGATTTCACGGTCAACGCGATGGCGATCCCCCTGCGGGGGGAGCCGCGGCTGATCGACCCCTACGCCGGGCGCGCGGACCTGGATGACGGCTTGCTGCGCGTCCTGCACCCGCGCTCGTTCGTCGACGACCCGACCCGGGCGATCCGCGCCGCTCGCTACGCGGCCCGTTTCGGCTTCGAGCCGGAGCCGGAGACGGCGGAGCTGCTGCGGGCGACCGATCTCGAAACCGTCTCGGTCGACCGCCGCCAGGCGGAGCTGCTGCGACTGGCCGCCGAAGAAAGCGGCCCCCGGGGGCTGGCCTTGCTCGGCGAGTGGGGCCTGGTCGAGCCTCGCGAGGGCGGCTTCGAGCTCGCCGCCCGGGTCGCCGAGCTGCTCGCCGACCCTCCCTGGAGCGAGCTGGCGCCACGGCCGCAGGCGGTGCTCAGCGCCGCGCTGGGCCCACTCGCTGGTGAGCGCGCCCTTGCCGCCGCGAGCCCCGAGCGCCCCTCCCAGGCGGTCGAGCTGGCCCGCGGCCACGACCCGGTCGAGCTGGCGCTGGCGCGGGCGCTCGGGGCGGTGTGGCTGGAGGACTACGTCACCGCCTGGCGCACAGTAGAGCTCGAGATCGACGGGGCGGATCTGATCGCCGCCGGCATTCCGCAGGGCCCGGCCTTGGGCCGGGGCCTGGGGACGGCGCTGCAGGCCAAGCTCGACGGCGAGGCCGAAGGCCGCGAGCAGGAGCTCGCGGTCGCCCTCGCGGCGGCCCGCTCGGGCTAGTGGCGGCGGGACGTCAGCTCCGCCAGGCGGAGGGCTTTGAGCTCGCGCGCCCACCACGCGATCTGTTTAGTTAGTCACATGGAGTGGCACAAAGTCGATGGGGTGCGATGGTTGGAGGCCGAGCTGGATGGCGCCCGGGCCGCCTTCCTCACCCGCCTGGGCGGCGTCAGCGAGCCGCCCTTCGACCGCCTCAACCTCGGTGTCCTCACCGAGGACCTGCTGATCGCGGTAATCGAGAACCGCAACCGGCTGGCGGCGGCCCTGGGGTTCGACCCGGTGCAGATCCCGATCGGGATGCAGGTCCACGGCGCCGACCTGGCCCACCACTCGGGCCCCCAGCAGCCGAGCCCGTTCGCACTGCCCGGGGGTCCACTTCCCGAAGTCGATGGCCACGTCGTCTCCCGTTCCGGACTGGCGCCGCTGGTCTTCACCGCCGATTGCCTCCCCGTCGCCCTCGCCGGTCCGGGCGGGGTGGCGATGCTGCACTGCGGCTGGCGCGGCCTCGCCGCCGGGATCGTCGCCGTCGGCGCCGAGGCCGTCGGTGCCACCAGCGCCGCAATCGGGCCCGGGATCGGCGGCTGCTGCTACGAGGTCGGCGAAGAGGTCCTCGCCGCCTTCGCCGGCCTCGGCGACGGCATTCTCGGGGTCAATGGGCCGGAAGGTCGGGCTGGAGCCGACGTTTCGGCCCGTCGACGGCTCGATCTGCCCGCGGTCGCTCGCCGGCTGCTGGCCGAGGCCGGGGTCGAGCGGGTCGAGTTCGCCGGGCTCTGCACCGCCTGCGAGCCGGGGCTGTTCTTCTCCCACCGCCGCGACGAGGGTCGCACCGGCCGCCAGGGCGGTCTGGTCTGGATCGAGCCGGGGGAGTGCTGAGTTGGCCGGGCTGATCCACGGAATCGACCCGGCCAAGGTGCGGGCCAACCTGGAGCGCGTGCGCGAGCGGGCGGGGGAGGGGGTCGAGATCCTCGTTGCCGCCAAGTACGTGCCGCTGGAGGAGATCGGCGCCCTGGCCGAGGCCGGCGTGCGGCTGCTCGGCGAGAACCGCCAGCAGGACCTCGCCGCCAAGCACGAGCGCTGGGGCGACGCCTTCGAGTGGGACTTCATCGGCAACCTGCAGAGCCGCAAGGTCAAGCAGGTGCTGCCGCTCTGTCGCCTCGTCCACTCGGTCGCCACCGACTCGGTGCTGCGCGAGCTCGGCAAGCACGGCGGCCCCGAGACGGAGGTGCTGGTCGAGGTCAACGTCGCCGGCGAGGAGGACAAGGGCGGCGTCGCGCCGGCGGACTTGGAGGCCTTCATCGAGCGCTGCCCGGTCCGGGTCGGCGGGCTGATGACGATGCCGCCGTTCAGCCAGGACCCGGAGGACTCGCGCCCTCACTTCGCCCGCCTCGCCGAGCTTGCCGCGGCCCACGGCCTGGGGCGCCTTTCGATGGGCACCTCGCAGGATTGGCCGGTGGCGGTCGAGGAGGGGGCGACGATCGTCCGTTTGGGCACGGCGCTGTTCGTGTGAATCGTCGCTAACCTCCTGCATAATCCGTAAAGGAGTCGGCCGCCATAGGCCGAATCACGCCCTACAGATGGCCCTTCGAGACACTTGGCATAGAGCGCTCGTCTACTTCGGACTCGCCGAGGACCACGACTACGGTCCCGAGTACGAGGAAGACTTCGAGCCCGAGACCGGCTCCGAGGAAGTCTTCGAGGCCCACCGCGAGCGCGACAAGAGCTCGGTTCGCCGCCTGCCGACCTCGCGCCGGCCGCGGCGCGACGAGATCGACGACATCTTCGCCGACGACGAGCCGATCGCCGCCAGCCGCACGCGCACGCTGCGCCCGGTCGACAACGGCGGCGACGGTGGCGACCTCCAGGTCCACCTGGTCATCCCCCGCAACTTCAACGACGCCCAGCAGGTCGCCGACCAGTTCAAACGACAGGTCCCGGTGATCCTCAACCTGCAGACCGCCGATCACGAGCTCTCGAAGCGGATGATCGACTTCTGCTCCGGTCTCACCTACGCCCTCGACGGCGGCATGCAGCGCATCGCCGAGAAGATGTTCCTGCTGACGCCGCGCAACGTCGACGTCTCCGCCGAGGAAAAGGCGCGGCTGATCGACAAGGGCTTCTTCAACCAGTCTTAGTCGCCGCCCCTGCCGGACTCGCGGCAACGGGAATTTCACAGCGGCTCAACAGCACGGCCACATCGCCCGAGCGGGGTGCTCCTAGCTTGCCTGGCGTCTCTTGCAGACGTCTCGTAATCCACCCAATCAAAAGGGGAATCGATGAAAGGCAAGCGCCTTACCGCCGTACTTGCGGCCATGCTCGCCCTGGCGGCAGTCGGTGCGGGAACCGCCGCCGCCACCGGTGCGTTCTCGTCCCACCGCAGCACCTCCACCGAGCGCGCCCTCACGGCCGCCCTCCACGACCGCGCGCCGAAGAACGTGATCTTCCTGCTCGGCGACGGCATGGGGACGCAGGAGATCACGGCCGCGCGCTACTACCAGGGCGTGACCAAGGAGTTGAACGTCGACCGGATGCCGTTCACCGGCTTCGACACCACCTGGTCGGTGAAGCCGGCCGCGAGCGCGCCTTACCTCCCGGATTACGACCCCGACTCGGCCTCGACCGGCACGATGTGGGCAACTGGGCAGAAGACGCTCGACGAGCGCATCTCCCAGGGCCCCAGCAGCGCCATCAACGTCCCCGGGGCGAACCTGACGACGGTGCTGGAGCTGGCGCAGAAAAAGGGCATGAAGGTGGGTGACGTCTCGACCGCGGAGATCACCGATGCGACCCCGGCGGTCCTCGCCTCCCACATCTCCCTGCGCGGCTGCCAGGGGCCGACCGACATGGTCGCCTGTCCGCTGGAGACGAAGGGCACGGGCGGTCTCGGCTCGATCGCCGAGCAGGAGGTCGACCACAAGGTGGACGTCTTGCTCGGTGGCGGTCTCGGCCGCTTCACGCAGACGATCGGCAGCGGTCCCGATGCGGGCAAAACGGTCGTGCAGTCGGCCGAAGCGAGGGGCTACCGCTTCATCACCGACGCCGATGGGCTCAGCACCGTCCCCAATGCGAGCAAACCGGTGCTCGGCCTCTTCAACAAAAGCAACATGTCACTGGAGTGGACCGGACCGGCCGCGTCGACCGGCAAGGGCAACGCCCCGGTCGCCTGCACCGAGGGCCAGCGCCTGCCCGGCGAGCCCAGCTTGGCGGCGATGACCAAGCGGGCGATCGACCTGCTCTCGAGCGACAAGCGCAAGGGGTTCTTCCTGCAGGTCGAGGGGGCCTCGATCGACAAGCAGGACCACGCCACCAATGCCTGCGGCCAGATCGGCGAGACGGTCGCCTTCGACCGGGCGATCGGCGTCGCGCTCGACTACCAGGAAGATCACCCGGACACGCTGGTCGTCGTCACCGCCGACCACTCGCACACGAGCCAGATCGTCAGCGAGGATGCCGGCGGCAGCGGCGTGCCGACGGGCTACTCGACCAATCTGCTGACCAAGGACGGGCAGGCGCTGAGCCTGACCTACGGGACCGCCGGCTACGGCGGTCCGGGAGCGGCACCGGTGGCAGTGCCGCCGAGCCAGCAGCACACCGGTGCGGTCGTGCCGGTGTGGGCAAGTGGGCCGGGGTCCCTGGCGGTGCTGGGGACCAACGACCACACGGATCTGTTCCAGACGCTGGGGGGCTGATCTGGGGCACCGCGCCCGAAGGAGGGCCGGGCGACCGGCCCTCCTTCGTTTGGCGCGGCTAGGCTGAGCCCCATGATCGTCGGCTTCGTGGGCTCGGGCAGCATGGCGGCCGCAATGGCACGGGGCTGGGCGGGTCGGTTCGAGGCGATGCTGTTCTCGGACTCCGGTTCCGGTCGCGCCGCCGAGCTGGCCCGGGAGCTCGGCGGGGAGGCGGTATCCAACGCCGAGATCGGCGAGCGCGCGGATCTCGTCGTGCTGGCGGTGAAGCCGGCGAAGCTGGGGGAGGTGGCAGCGGAGCTGGCGGGCGCCAAGGTGGTCGTCTCCCTGCTGGGGGCGACGCCGCTGAGCGCGGTCGCGACCGCTTTCCCGGCCGCCGAGACCCACCGGGTGATGCCCAACGTCGCGGTCGAGGTCGGCCGTGGCGTCCTCTGTGTGTCCGGGCCCCCTTCGCCGCCGCTGCGGGAGAAGCTGGCTCTGCTCGGGCACGTCGTCGAGCTGGCCGACGAGGACTTCGACGCGGCGACGGCAGTGATGGGCTGCGCGCCCGCCTACCTGGCCCTGGCGGTCGAGGCGATCGCCGACGCCGGCACCGCCGACGGCCTCGATCCCGAGCTGGCCCGGGAGCTGGTGGTGGAGACGACCGCCGGCACCGCCGAGCTGCTGCGCGCCCGCCACCCGGCCGACGTCCGCAAGGCGGTCGCCTCGCCCGGCGGCAGCACCGAGGCCGGCCTCGGTGCGCTCGATCGCGAAGGGGCTCGCGAGGCGTTCGCGGCGGCGGTGCGGGCTTCGCTGGCGAGGATGCGAGGGTGATCGCGCTGGCCCTCAGCCGCGGCGACCTGGCCGACTACGTCAACGCCCTCTTCATCGTCTACATCGCCCTGATCTTCGCCAACATCCTCATCTCCTACGTGCCGCGGATGCCCTACAGCCCGCCGTTGCGGGCGGTCCTCGACTTCATCACCGAGACCACCAACCCCTACCTCAACCTCTTCCGCCGCTTCCTGCCGCCGATCGGGGGCGGTGGCTTCGCCCTCGACCTCAGCCCGGTGATCGGGATCATCGTCCTGTTCGTGCTGCAGGCTGTCGTCGTCGGCCTGATCGCAGGGTGAGCGCGACCGGGCGCGCCTGCTGGCTGGCCGGCGCCCTCTGCGTTCTCGTCCTCGCCGCCGACCAGGCAGCTAAGGCGGCGATCGAGGCGCACCTGGTGTTGGGCGAGGATGTCGACGTCCTCGGGCCGCTGGGGTTGACCCTCTCGCACAACCGCGGCGTCGCCTTCGGCCTCGCGGGCGGGGCGGGGGCATCGCTGATCGCGATCACGTTGGCGGCCCTGGGCGTGGTCCTCTACCTCTTCGCCCGCGATCCGAGCCGGCCGGGGATGTGGGTGGCGACCGGCCTGCTGGCCGGCGGCGCGATCGGCAACCTCGTCGACCGCGTCCACGCCGACGCCGTCACCGACTTCGTCGACCTCGGGCCCTGGCCGGCTTTCAACCTCGCCGACGTCGCGATCACCGCCGGCGTCATGCTGCTCGTCTTCATCTACCTGCGCGATTCCGAGCGCGAGCGCGACGGTGACTGAGCCGGGGCTGCGAGTCGTCCACCTCGACGAGGCGCTGGCCGTCGTCGACAAGCCGGCGGGCCTGGTCGTCCATCCGGCGCCCTCGCACCGCGGGCCGACCCTGGTCGACGAGCTCGGCGACATCCTCGGCGGCGGTGGCGACCCCGAGCGCCCGGGCATCGTCCACCGCCTCGACAAGGGGACCAGCGGCCTGCTCGTCGTCGCCCGCGGCGACGAGGCCCACGCCGCCTTGCAGGCCCAGGTGCAGCGCCGCGGAGTGGAGCGGACCTACCTGGCGCTGGCGGGGGGCAGGCTCGGCTCGCGGACCGGAACGATTGACGCCCCGATCGGTCGCGCCGCCCGCCAGCGCCACCGGATGGCGGTCTCGGGCGCCGCCTCGCGGCAGGCGCGCACCCATTTCACGGTGCTGGAGCTGCTTGCCCTCGAGAGCTACGTCGAGGCCCGCCTGGAGACCGGCCGCACCCACCAGATCCGTGCCCATTTCGCCGCCATCGGCCACCCGCTGACCGGCGACGTCACCTACGGCGGCGCCGATCGCTACGAGCTCGAGCGCCAGTTCCTTCATGCCCACCGCCTCGCCTTCGACCATCCGCTCGGCGGCGAGCGGCTCAGCTTCGAGTCCGAGCTGCCGACCGACCTCGCCGCCGCTCTGGAAGCGGCCCGCGCCGCCCAGCGTTAGCCCTCTACAATCTTCGGTCCAAACCAACCCCCGTCCTTGAGCGAACCGGGGTCCTGCCTGACGCCTGACGTCAGGTCTCGGCCAGCGGGACGGGAGAGCTTCGCCAACAGACCAAGGAGATTCGATGCCAGAGGCAGGCCTCACCGAGCTGCTGCAGGCCGGAGTGCACTTCGGCCACCAGACGCGCCGTTGGAACCCGAACATGCGCCGCTTCATCTTCGGCGAGCTCGACGGGATCCACATTATCGACCTGCTGCAGACCGAGGCGCTGCTGGAGAACGCCCGTCGCTTCGCCGGCGAGCTGGCCAGCGGCGGCGGCACGGTGCTGTTCGTCGGCACCAAGAAGCAGGCTCGCGACGTCGTCCAGGAATGGGCCGACCGCTGCAAGATGCCCTACGTCAACAAGCGCTGGCTGGGTGGGCTGCTGACCAACTTCAACACGATGTCGACGCGGATCGCCCGCCTGCACGAGCTCAACGGCTGGAAAGAGGAGGGCAAGCTCGACCTGCTGCCGACCAAGGAGCGGATGGGCATGGAGGCCGAACTCGCCAAGCTCGAGTTCAACCTCGGCGGCGTCCGCGACATGGACCGGCTGCCCGACGCCGTCTTCGTCACCGACCTCAAAACCGAGGAGATCGCGGTGCACGAGGCCGCCCGCCTGCGGATCCCGATCATCGGCCTGGTCGACACCAACTGCGACCCGACCCCAGTCGACTTCGTGATCCCCGGCAACGACGACGCGATCCGCTCCTGCCAGCTCGTGATCGGCACGATCGGCGGCGCCGTCGACGAGGGCTCCAGCGCCTGGCGCGTCCAGGAGGAGAAGCGCATCGCCGAGGAAATGGCGCGGCGCAAAAAGGACGAGGAAGAGCGCAAGAAGCGCGAGGAGGAAGAGAAAGCCCGGCTCGAGGCGGAGGCGGCGGCGAAAGCGGCCGCGGAGGCCGAGGCGCAGGCGAAAGCAACTGCCGAAGCTCAGAAGAAAGCGGCGCAGACTCCGTCACAGCCGCCGACGCAGCGGGCCACGGGTCCTGTCATCGGGGACGACACCTCGTCCTCGCAAGCTGCGGGCGAGGCGCCATCCCCGATGCCACCCGTGGCAGATGCGCCTGCGGCAAAACCCGAGGCGCCAGCGCCACCGGCCAAAGCTCCGGAGGCCCCTGCCGCTGCTGCGGAGCCCGCGGCAAGCGAGGAGGAGCCGGCGTCGCCACCTGAGTCTGCTGAGAAAGAGGAGGGCTCGAAGTGAGCGTCACCGCTGCCGACGTGAAGGCGCTTCGGGACCGCACCGGGGCCGCGATGATGGACTGCAAGGCCGCTCTGACCGAGGCCGAGGGCGATACCGAGCGGGCGATCGAGCTGCTGCGGGTCAAGGGCCAGGCCTCCGCCGCCAAGCGCGAGGGTCGCGGCACCAACGAGGGCGTCGTCTCCTCCTACATCCACGCCAACGACAGGGTCGGGGCGATGGTCGAAGTCCAGTGCGAGACCGACTTCGTCGCCCGCAACGAGGACTTCAAGGCCTTCGCCTACCAGGTCGCCCTGCACGTGGCCGCGACCGCCCCCCGCTACGTCTCCTCGGAGGAGATCCCGGAGGACGAGCGCGAGGCGGAAAAGAAGGTCTTCGAAGAGAAGGCGCGCGAAGAAGGCAAGCCGGACGACGTGGTCGAGAAGATCGTCGGCGGGCAGCTCTCGAAGTGGGCCGGCGAGGTGGCGCTGCTCGACCAGTCGCACGTCAACGCCGAGAAGCACGACTCGAAGACGATCGAGGAGCTGCGCCAGGAGCTGGCCGCCAAGACCGGCGAGAATGTGCGCATCGCCCGCTTCGCCTACTTCCGCGTCGGCGAGGCTTGAGGCGGAGCGGAACGAGCGTCACAGCCTGACTCCCGCGAGTGGAGCGGAGCCGAAATTTATGCATAGCGATCCCAAGTTCAGCCGCATCCTCCTGAAGCTTTCCGGCGAGGCCCTGATGGGCAGCCTCGACTTCGGCACCGACGGCGCCGAGGTCGACCGGATTGCTGGTCAGGTCGCGGCGATCCGCGACCGTGGGGTCGAGGTGGCGATCGTGGTCGGCGCCGGCAACATCTACCGCGGCCTCGACGGCGCCGCCAGCGGCATGGACCGGGCCACCGGCGACTACATGGGGATGCTGGCGACGGTGCTCAACGCGCTGACTCTGCAGGATGCCCTGGAGCGGCTCGGTCAGCACACCCGGGTGATGTCGGCGATCGACGTCAAGGAGGTCGCCGAGCCCTACATCCGCCGTCGCGCCATGCGCCACCTGGAGAAGGACCGGGTGGTGATCTTCGCCGCCGGCACCGGCAACCCGTTCTTCACCACCGACACGGCCGCCGCCCTGCGGGCGCTGGAGATCCACGCCGAGGCGATCCTGATGGCCAAGAACGGCGTCGAAGGCGTCTACGATGCCGATCCCGCGACCAACCCCGATGCCGAGTTCATCCCCGCGATCACCCACCGCGAAGCGATCGAGCGGGGGTTGAAGGTGATGGACTCGACCGCCCTCTCGCTCTGCATGGACAACGATCTGCCGATCTACGTCTTCAACATGGGCGACGAGACGAACATAGATAGGATCGTCTCCGGCGAGAAGGTGGGCACGCTGGTCGCCAGTGCGCCCGCCGAGTGAGCGAGGACGGGAACCGGTGGAGCTGATCGACGAACTGCTGGATGACGCCAAGGGGCGGATGGCCAAGTCGGTCGAGTCGAGCCGCGGCGAGCTGGCGACGGTTCGCACCGGCCGCGCCTCCCCGCACCTGCTGGACCGCATCGTCGTCGATTACTACGGCACCCAGACGCCGCTGAAGCAGCTGGCCAACGTCGCCACGACCGACGCCCGCCTGCTCACCGTGACGCCCTTCGACAAGGGCGCCCTGGGGGGAATCGAGAAAGCGATCCAGGAGTCCGACGTCGGCCTGACGCCGAGCAACGACGGCAACGTGATCCGCCTGCAGATCCCCGAGCTGACCGAGGAGCGCCGCCGCGAGATGGTCAAGGTGGTCCACGGGGTCGCCGAGGACGGGCGCATCGCGGTCCGCAACGTCCGCCGCGACGTCATGCACGACCTGCGCGAGCTGAAGAGCGAGGGCGAAGTGGGGGAGGACGACGAGCGGCGGGCCGAGACGGCGCTGCAGAAGCAGACCGACGACTCGATCGCCGAGATCGACTCTCTCCTCAAAGGCAAGGAAGAGGAAATCCTCGAGGTGTGAGGCGGCTGCAAACCTGCGCATCTCGCGGTCCTCGGTCGGTCGGCTCGGTCACGCACTGAAGTGCGCTCCCTTCGCCTCCCTCCCTGCGTCCCACGACCTGCTTGGTTTTCGCCGCCTCACAGGGCATGCCAATGACCGCGCCCAGATACGTAGCGATCATCACTGACGGCAACGGCCGCTGGGCGCAGCAGCGCGGGCTGCCGGTCGCCGACGGGCACCGGGCCGGGGCCGACGTCGTCAAGGCCCGCCTGCGCGACGCGGTCGAGCTCGGGGTCGAGGAGCTGACCGTCTTCTCCTTCTCGACCGAGAACTGGACCCGGCCGGCGGAGGAGGTCGAGGGGCTGATGCGGATGATGGGCGAGCGGATCGCCAACGAGACCCCGGAGCTGGACGCGGAGGGGGTGCGGATGCGCTTCGTCGGCCGCCGCGAGGGGATCCCGGCGCGCCTCGTCGAGGGTATGGAATGGGCCGAAGAGACGACCTCCGGCAACGACCGCATCGTCTTCTTCGTCGCCTTCAACTACGGTGGCAGGGCGGAGATCGTCGACGCGGCGCGAAGCTTCGAGGGGGGCTCCGAGGAGGAGTTCCGCAATCACCTCTACGCGCCCGAGATGCACGACCCGGACCTCCTGATACGAACCAGCGGCGAGCGCCGCATCTCCAACTACCTGCTCTGGCAGTGCGCCTACTCGGAGCTGGTCTTCCGCGACGAGCTCTGGCCCGACTTCGACCGGGCCGCGTTCGAACAGTCCCTGGGCGAGTACGAGACGCGCCAGCGGCGCTTCGGGGCGCGCTGATGACGGTCGAACTCTTCGACAACGAGATGTTCGAGGACGAGCCGGCGCCGGCGCCGAAACCGCCGCGACCGCCGCGCCGGCGACGCGGGCTGACGGGGGAGACCGCCAAGCGCGTCGTCGTCGTCCTGCCCTGGATCGCCTTCGCGATCGCGATCGCCGTCGCCGGCGGGGTCGTCTTCGCGGCGGCGATGATCGCGATCGGCGCCGTCTGCCTGCGCGAGTACTTCGCGATGACCGAGGCCGCGCGGCCGATCGCGATCCCCGCCTATGTCGCCGTCGCCGGACTGATCCTCGCCGCCCACTTCGGCACCGCCTTCAACGTCCTGCTGATCCTCGCCGCCACCTTCCCGCTGCTCTTCGCCTTCGGCGCCCGCGCCCGCTACCGCGACGGGGTCACGGTCTCGATCGCGGTGACCCTGCTGGGGATCCTCTGGATCGGGATTCCGCTCGTCCACGCGGTGCTGCTGCGCGACCTGCCCGACCACGGCGCCGGTCTGCTGGTCGACGTCCTCGTCGGCACCTTCGTCGCCGACACCGCCGCCTACGCCACCGGCCGCATGTTCGGCAGCCACAAGATCGCCCCCAGCATCAGCCCCAACAAGACGATCGAGGGCCTTATCGGCGGCTTCCTGATCGGCACCATGGGCTTCTGGTTCGCCGGCCTCTACCAGGACTGGCTCTCGGGAGTGGACGCGCTGATCATCGGCGCCGCCGTCGCCGCGATCGCCCCGGTCGGCGACCTCTTCGAGTCGATGCTGAAGCGCGATCTCGGCACCAAGGACACCGGCACCCTCTTCGGACCCCACGGTGGCATCCTCGACCGCCTCGACGCCGTCTTCTTCACCGTTGTGGTTGGCTACTACCTCTCCGTGGCACTCGTCTACTGACCATGAACGACGACTGGCGCCTACAAATCGATTTCCGTGCGGACGGGATCGACGACGCGCTCCTCGACCGCCTCGACGCGCGCGAGCTGGAGGACGATCTCAGCGAGGCATATCACGACCGAGTGATCGTGACTCGCAACGAGACGACCGTCTTCCTCTACGCCGGGGACCGCGAGCAGGCCGAGGCGGCCCGGAAGCTGGTCGAGGAGTTCGCCCGGCGGGAGGAAGAGGAGATGACGGTCGACTTCCGGCGCTGGCACTCGGTCGCCCAGAGCTGGAAGGACGCCAACCTGCCGCTTCCCGCCGACGACACCACCCGCGCGGCCGAGCATCGGGAGCGAATCGCCGCGGAACGGAAGGAGGTCGAGGAACAGGGCTACCCGGACTACGAGGTCGCGGTCGAGCTTTCCTCCGACGAGGAGGCGGACGAGCTCGCCGACCGCTACCGCGCGGAGGGTTTCCCGACGGTGCAGCGCTGGCGATTCGTCCTGATCGGGGTCACCGACGTCGACCACGCCCAAGCCACCGCCGAACGGGTCCGCGCCGAGGTGCCGCCCGGTACGTCGGTGGTGGTGCAGGGATCCCTGCGCGACATCGAAAGCACGATGAACGAATTCAAGGTTTCGTCCGTGACGAGCCCGTTCTCGTTCCTCAACATCGACGGGTAGCCGGCCAGCGACGTCCGTATCCTCTGTCGGCATGAAAAAAGTCCTCGTGCTCGGCTCGACCGGGTCCATCGGAACGCAGGCGCTGGAGGTGGTTGGCGCTTCTGAGGAGCTGCAGGTGGTCGGGCTGGCGGCCGGCTCCGGCTGGGAAGCAACGCTGGAGCAGGCGCGCGAGCATGGCGTGCCGGCGGTAGCGATCGCCGACGAGGTCGCGGCCGAGCAGGCGCGTGTCGGCTGGAGCGGGCAGGTCCTCGCCGGCGAGCAGGGGGTGCGGGAGCTGATCGCCTCCTCCGGCGCCGATCTCGTCCTCAACGGCATCGTCGGCGCCGCCGGCCTCGGTTCGACCGTGGTCGCCCTGACCGAGGGGATCGACGTCGCCCTCGCCAACAAGGAGAGCCTGGTGCTGGGGGGCGAGCTGGTGATGGCGCTGGCCGAGGCGACCGGGGCGCGCCTGCTGCCGGTCGACTCCGAGCACTCGGCGCTGCACCAGCTGATCGGGTCGGAGGCACCGGGGACGGTGGAGACGTTGGTCCTGACCGCCTCGGGCGGGCCCTTCCGCGGGCGCGAGGACCTCTCCGGGGTCAGCGTCGAGGACGCCCTCGCGCACCCGACCTGGAAGATGGGCGGGCGGATCACGATCGACTCGGCGACGCTGATGAACAAGGGCTTCGAGGCGATCGAGGCACACCATCTCTTCGGCGTCCCCTACGAGCGGATCGAGGTCGTCGTCCACCCGCAGTCGCTGGTCCACTCGTTGATCCACCTCAACGACGGCTCCTCGCTGGCCCACCTCGGCTATCCCGACATGCGGGTACCGATCTCCTACGCGCTCAACTTCCCACTGCGGGCCGACGTCGACGTGCCGCGGCTCGACCTCGCCGCCGCCGGCGCCCTCACCTTCGAGCAGCCGGACCTGGAGACCTTCGCTTGCCTGCGTCTCGCTCTGGCGGCCGGCGCAGCGGGGGGGACCGCGCCCTGCGTGCTCAACGCCGCCGACGAGGTGGCAGTCGCGGCCTTCCTCGACGGCCGCATCCCCTTCACCGGCATCGCCGCGGTGATCGAGCGGGTATTGGAGGAGATGCCGGCGCGGCCCGTAACCCACTTCGATGACCTTTTCGCCACCGACGCCGAGGCCCGCCGCCGCAGCGAAGACCAGGTTCGCGGGTTGACTCCAGCATGAACTGGCTCTACATCTTCCTCGGCTTCTCGTTGCTGATCATCCTCCACGAGGGCGGCCACTACGTCGCCGCAAAGGCGACCGGGATGAGGGTCGAGCGCTTCTTCCTCTTCTTCGGCCCGACCCTGTGGTCGTTCAAACGGGGGGAAACCGAGTACGGGGTCAAAACCATCCCGCTCGGCGGCTACGTGAAGATCACCGGCATGAACCCGGAGGAGGAGGTGCCGCCGGAGCACGAGGAGCGCGCCTACTTCCGCCAGCCGGTCTGGAAGCGGATCGTCGTCGTCGCGGCCGGGCCGGTGGTGAACATCGTCCTCGCCTTCGCGATCCTCTTCTTCGTCTACTTCCTCAACGCCCAGCAGGTGGACCAGAAGGTGGGGGAGATCAGGGGCGGCAGCCCGGCGGCAAAGGTCCTGCAGCCGGGCGACCGGATTCTGGCGATAGACGGCAAGTCGTTTGCCGGCCTCGGCCAGGAGGCGCGCCTCGAACGGTTCGGCAAGCAGGTGGGGTCCCACGAATGCGCCGGCAAGCAGGTCGACGGCTGCGTGGCGGCGACCCCGGTGGCCCTGAAGCTCAGCCGCGACGGCCGGGTGCGGACGGTTTCGGTCTACCCCGAGTACGACAAGGCGGCCAAGCGGGCGCTGGTCGGGTTCACCTACGGGAGCAGGCCTGAGGACATCGGCGTCGGCACCGCGGCGACCCGTGCCGTCGACTCGATCTGGCTGGTGACCGAAAAAACCGCCTCGATCTTCTCCCGCATCTTCGAAGAGCAGCAGCGCAAGCAGATATCCGGCATCGTCGGCGTCAGCGACGTCGCCAACCAGACGATCGACGTCGGCATCTACCCTTCACTGCTGCTGCTCGCCCTGGTCAGCCTCTCGCTGGGCCTGATCAACCTGCTGCCGATCCTGCCGCTCGACGGCGGCCACATCTTCTGGGCCCTGGTCGAGAAGCTGCGCGGCCGGCCGGCCTCGCTACGGGTGATGGAGAGGGCGACCGTGATCGGCTTCGGGCTGGTGCTGGTGCTGATGGTGATCGGCCTCACCAACGACATCGGCCGCCTTGGCACCGACGCCTACAACGTCCGCTAACCGGCCCGACGGGCCGCCCGGATACCCTTCGCATATGGCTTCCAAGCGTCAAATATTCGTGGGCAAGGTACCGATCGGCGGCGGTGCCCCGGTCGCCGTGCAGACGATGACCAAGACCGAGACCGCGAACCTGGCGGCGACGATGGAGCAGATCCACAAGGTCGCCGAGGCCGGCGCCGACATCGTCCGCTGCGCGGTGCCGCGCGAGAAGGACGTCGAGGCGCTGAAGACGATCGTCGTCCAGTCGCCGATCCCGATCATCGCCGACATCCACTTCAACCACACGCTGGCGCTGAAAGCGATCGACGCCGGCGCCCACTGCATCCGCCTCAACCCCGGCAACATCGGCGGCCGCGACAAGGTCGCCGAGGTCGCGGTCAAGGCCAACGCGGCCAACGTGCCGATGCGGATCGGGGTCAACTCGGGCTCGCTGCCCAAGCACCTGCACGAGCTCGAGCGCGAGGCCCCGGTCGAGGCCCTGGTCGCCGCCGCGGTCGAGTTCACCGAGCTGATGGAGAGCCTCGATTTCGAGAACTTCAAGGTCTCGATCAAGTCGACCAACGTGCCGAACACGATTGCCGCCAACCGGCTGCTGGCCGAGAAGATCCCCTACCCGTTGCACCTCGGGATCACCGAGGCGGGGACGAAATGGGCGGGCTCGCTGAAATCGGCGGTCGGGTTGGGAACGCTGCTGGCCGACGGCATCGGCGACACGATCCGGATCAGCCTTTCCACCTTTCACGCCGAGGAGGAGGTCAAAGTCGCCTGGGAGATCCTCAAGGCGCTGCAGCTGCGCGAGAAAGGCCCGGTCCTGATCGCCTGCCCGACCTGTGGGCGCCTGCAGTTCGACATGGACTCGGTCGTGGCCGAAATCGAGCAGCGCCTGGAGAGTTACGCGGAGCCGGTCGAGGTGGCGGTCCTGGGCTGCGCCGTCAACGGCATCGGCGAGGCCAGCCACGCCGACTTCGGCATCGCCGGCGCCAAGAACGAGGGCTTGATCTTCGCCGGCGGCAAGCCGCTGCGGAAGGTGCCGCAGGAGACGCTGGTCGACACCCTCTTCGAAGAGATCGACAAGTCGCTGGACCGCGGCGGCAAGGTTGAGTTCGACGAGGCCGAGTCGCGCGAGGGCGCCGCGTGGGTCGCGAAAATAGAGGAGGAGAACGCCGGCGACTTGACCCCCGAGAAGATCGCTCAGATGGAGAAGGAAGCGGTCGAACGCGGCGAGTCGGACAAGGTCCTGCTCGACGAGGAGGCCTCGCCGACCGCGGGCCGCCGCTTCACCCGCGCCTGAGCCTGTCGGGGCCAAGGATCCCGTGCAGGTCCCGGGCGATCTCCCGCGGTTCGTCGTCGAGCTGGTTCCAGGTGAGGCGCGTGACCGAGTAACTGGCGGCGCGAAGGCGGCGGTCCCGGGCGCGGTCTTCCCGAAACGCGCTGCGTGTGCTGTGGCCGTCCCAGCCGTCGAGCTCGACGATCAGGCGGGTGCCCGGCCAGCGGCAATCGACCTGGAACCGCTTGCCATCCTCCAGGACGATCCACTCGTTGAAGCGGGGCAGGGGCAGGTGATGGAGGCGAAGGAAGGGGGCGAAGCGATCCTCCAGGCGGCTGCGCCTGCGGCCGGCGGGCTCGTTCTCCACCCGCTCCAGTGCGGCTCTCACCTTGCGCACCCCGCGTTTGCCGGGGTAGCGCTCGACCAGGTCCCGCAGGGACAGCCGATCCCAGAGCCGGCGGAATTCGGCCTCCCGGAGGAGCCTCTCGACTGTCTCGGTCGGCTCCGTGGCGGAGAGATCGAGGATGGTGCGCGGGACCGTGGTCACGGCGATGCCTTCCTCGACGGCGATCTCGTCCGCGGGCAGGTGGCAGTGATGGCGCCGGGTCCGCCGCGAGGAGGTGCTCTTTTGCCGAACGGTCACCTCTACCGCTCGTTCCGAGTGCCCCCGCAAGCCCCAAAGGGCCGCGGCCGAGTGGTGGCTCAATACCGCTCCCAAGCCCGACGAGAGCACGGCCGCCATCCACCACCCTTGCCTGGCAACGACTCGGTGCCCGACCGCATAAACAGACGGCTGCAGGCGGTGGAGGCGGCCGGCCCGGATTCGATGCGCAATCGCCGCCTTATCCAGCCCCAGCTCTCGCAGCTGCCACCAGGCAACCACCCCATGCTGTCGCCCCGCCAGCTCCGCGAGCGCCACGTCCTTCCCCGCAGCCCCGGTTGCACGAGACCGTCTCGGGTTCTCCATGGGCGTACCTGGGACGGTTTCGGCGGACATCGATTGAGGGTGATGGGAGACGACCCGCGGATGGGGCGCGGATTGGGTCGATAGGTTTCCGGCTGTGAGCCGGCTTTCGAACACTTTTCTTCCCACGCTCAAGGACGCACCCGCGGATGCGGAGGCGATCTCCCACAAGCTGATGGTCAGGGCTGGCTTGATCCGCCAGCTCGGCACCGGTCTCTGGACCTACCTGCCGGCCGGCTGGCGGGTCGAGCGCAAGGTCGAGGCGATCATTCGCGAGGAGATGGAGGGGATTGGGTGTCAGGAGATGCTGATGCCGGTACTGCAGCCAGCTGAGAACTGGGAGAAGACCGGGCGCTACTCGATCGACGAGCTGTTCAAGCTCGAGGATCGGAAGGGGTCGCCGATGGTCTTGGCGATGACCCACGAGGAGGCGGTGACCTACCACGTGGCGCGGGAGGTGCGCTCGTATCGGGACCTGCCGTTGATGCTCTTTCACATCCAGACGAAGGAGCGGGACGAGCCGCGGCCGCGGGCGGGGGTGCTGCGCACGCGCGAGTTCACGATGAAGGACGCCTACTCATTCGACCGCGACGAGGAGGGTCTGACGCGCTCCTACGAGCTCCAGGCCGGGGCATACGAGCGCATCCTCGATCGCTGCGGGCTGCGCTGGTACAAGGTCGAGTCGGACGTCGGGATGATGGGTGGCTCCGGCGCCGACGAGTACATGGCGCCGTGCGCCGCCGGCGAGAACGAGGTAGCGCTGGCACCCGGTTACGCCGCCAACGTCGAGGTCGCCTCGGCCGAGGCGCAGCCGGTCGAGCTGCCGGCGCCGCTGGATGCGCCCGAGCCAATCGACACGCCGGGGCTGACCAGGGTCGAGGAGGTCGCGGACCACCTTGGGCTCCCGCGGGGAGCCTTCATCAAGACCCTGCCGATCGTCGTCGAGGGACGGGGAATGGTCCTCGTCCTGCTCCGCGGCGACCACCGCCTCAACGAGATCAAGCTGCGCAACGGGATGGGAACCGACTTCCGCCAGGCCGGCGCCGAGGAGATCGAGGCCCAGCTCGGCCCCGTCGGCTATCTCGGGCCGGTCGACAGCGGCCTGCCGATCATCAGGGACGCGGCCCTGACCGGCAACTCCTACGTCTCTGGCGCCAATCGGCCGAATACCCATCTGCGGGGGATCGACCCGGCGCGCGACTTCGAGTCGTATGAGATGGACGTGCGCACGGTCGAGGCCGGCGACACCGCTCCCGGTGGCGGCACGATCGAGATCGAGCCGGCGATCGAGGTCGGCAACATCTTCAAGCTGGGAACCCGCTACTCGGAGCCGCTCGGCGCCACCTACCTGGACGAGGACGGGGTGGAGCAGACGATCGCGATGGGCAGCTACGGGATCGGCCCGGCCCGGATCGTCGCCGCCGCGATCGAGCAGGGCGCCGACGAGCATGGGATCGTCTGGCCGCGGGCGCTGGCGCCCTGGGACGTGCACCTCGTCTCCCTCGCCAAGGCCGGTGAGCCCGAGCGCGAGGCCGCTGAGAAGCTCTACGAGGAGCTGCGGGGGGCCGGGATCGAGGTTCTCTACGACGAGCGCGAGGCGGGTGCGGGGGAGAAGCTGACCGACGCCGAGCTGCTCGGCTGCCCGCTGCGTGTCGTGGTCGGCCGCCGCGGCCTCGCCAACGGCGTCGTCGAGGCCTCCGAGCGCGGCTCCGGCGCCGAGCACGAGCTGCCGGTCGAGGAGGCCGCCACCCGGGCGCTCGCGCTGCTCGACGGGCTCGGGGCCTCGTCCGGGGGCGCCTGAGCGATGTCGGACTCGGCGCCCTTCGGCCGCGGCCGTGTGCGCCGCCTCTTCGGACTCGACCGCAGCGAGCCGAAGCCGCAGCGGACCCGCAAGGGGGAGCCGCTCAACCCCTGGACGATCCCGAACCTGGTCGGCTACATCCGCCTGGCGGGGCTGCCGGTCTTCCTCATCCTCGCCTACTCCAGCGACGACGGCACCTCCTTCGGCGCCGCGATGGTCTTCTGGGCGATCGCGGCCGGCGACTACCTCGACGGCTTCCTCGCCCGCGTCACCGGCCAGTACAGCCGCATGGGCGCGCTCCTCGACCCGCTGGTCGACCGCCTCACGATCCTCGCCGGCGCCGTCGTCTGCTGGAGCTTCGAGCTGCTGCCGCGCTGGCTGCTGGCGGTGCTCGCGCTGCGGGAGCTGGCGATGCTCACCCTCGCCCAATTTGGTCTGCGGCACGGGGTCGACATCGAGGTCAACTGGCCGGGGCGGATCT
This sequence comes from uncultured Solirubrobacterales bacterium, assembly GCA_963717495.1. Classification (GTDB taxonomy): domain Bacteria; phylum Actinomycetota; class Thermoleophilia; order Solirubrobacterales; family 70-9; genus VAYN01. The sequence goes on from OY970339.1 coordinate 885,274, forward strand.
CGGTCTTCCCGATCATGGGGGGGATCTGGCTGGCGCTCTTCGCCCCGGGCTGGGTGGCGACGGCGCTGGTGGTCTGGGGCACGGCGATGGCGATCCTCGCCACCGTGCTCTATGCCCGCACCGGCATCCGCACAGTGCGGGCCCGCGCTGCAAGCTGAGCACCAAACCCGCTGAACCTTCAACCTGCAGTTGAACCTTGGGCGGCGCTCGACCTATAATCCGCCTCTGCGCAAACGGGGGCGTCCGCGCCTCCTTCGATTAAGGAGCGAGATGGAGGACACCTTTCCCGATCTGGGTTCCCTCAGCGACAAAGAGCTGAAGGACCTGATCGACAAGCTCACGGAGGAGGAGAACGAGATCTCCTACAAGCGACGGGTCCTGCACGGGAAGATCGACATCCTTCGCGCGGAGCTGGTCAACCGCCTGCGCGACAAACACGAGCGCGGCAACACGATGTTCTCCGGCAACGACGTCGAGCAGTTGACCAACATCCTCGCCGGCAAAGCGCAGCAGTCGCCGGAGGACGAGCCCGCCGCCTGAGCGGAGGGGACCGGCATGGCCGTTCACTGTCCCGAGTGCGGGTTCGCGAACCCCGAGGGCGCCAACTACTGCCAGAAGTGCGGCGCCTACCTGGGCGGTCCGGCCGAGTCCGGCGACGACCCGACGACGATGACCTACCGGGTCGACGACACCGGCGACATGCAGCCGGTGGACATCGACGAGGTGGTCGAGGAGGCCGGGGCGGCGCTGGTGATCCGCGCCGGCGGCGGCCGCGCCGGCGAGAGCTTCAGCATCGACGAGGATCGGGTCAGCATCGGCCGCAGTCCTGACGCCGGCGTCTTCCTCGACGACGTCACCGTCTCCCGCAACCACGCGCTGCTGGTGCGCCGCCGGGACGGCCTCTACATCGACGACCTCGGCTCGCTCAACGGCACCTACGTGAACCGGCGGCGGATCGAGTCGCACCGGCTCGCCGACGGCGACGAGATCCAGGTCGGCAAGTACAAGCTCAGCTACCTGGAGCGATAGGCGATGCCCGTCTCCGAACAGCCGGCGCGACCGCCGGAATCGGCCACCCGGCCGCGCAAGGCGCTGACGATCGGCGCCGTCTGCAAGATCCTCCAGGGCGAGTTCGACGACGTCTCGATCTCGAAGATCCGCTACCTCGAGGACCAGAAGCTGCTCAACCCGCGCCGCACCTCGGGCGGTTATCGCCTCTACAGCCAGTCCGACGTCGAGCGCCTGCGGACGATCCTGCGCCTGCAGCGCGACGAGTTTCTGCCCTTGCGGGTGATTCGCCAGGAGCTGGCCGGCGGTGGCGACCTGGTGCTCGGCGCCGAGTCAGACCGCAAGCCCAACGGCGGCGGCGCCCGGCGGGCGATCCTGGTCGACACCTCGCGCGCCTACCTGACCCTCGAGGAGGTGATCGAGGAGACCGGCGCTCGCGAGGAGCTGATCGGCGAGCTCGAGAACTTCGGCATCGTCCAGCCCGAGAAGCGCGATGGCAAAACCGTCTACGACGAGACCGACCGCGAGATCGTGCGCGCCGCCAACGAACTCTCGCGGGTCGGCGTCGGTGCTCGCAACCTGCGCGTCTTTCGCTCCTCCGCCGATCGCGAGGCGAACCTGCTGGAAGCGCTGCTGGGGCCGTCGCTGCGCTCGCGCAACCCCGAGCGGCGCAAAGAGGCCCTGCAGAGCCTGGAAAGCTTGGCGGCGACGGTCAGCCATCTCAAGCACCTGCTGCTCGTCCGCGACCTGCGGCGACTAGCGGGGGATTAGGAACGCCCGAGCCGGCGTCTGGCGGCGTCCTCGGTCGCTCGCGTGCAGAGCACGCCACGCTCCCTGCGTCCTTGCCAGACTTGGCTCGCCCGCCCCTTATCGATGCCACGAATAACTAGAAGAAGAGTGATCTCCACTTCGCGAGAAGAGGTATGGAGACTGGTCTCCGATCCGCACAACCTTCCCCGCTGGTGGCCGCGGGTGAGCAGGGTCGAGAACGTCGAGAGCAAGAGCGGCGGCGGCCGCAGCCAGTGGACCAAGGTGCTGGAGACGAGCGAGGGCAGGGGGGTGCGCGCCGACTACCGCTGCCTCAGCTCGGCCACGGGAGAGCGCTACGTCTGGGAGCAGGAGCTGGAGGGCACTCCCTTCGCCCGCCACCTGCGCAGCTCCCAGGTCGAGATCGCCCTGCGCGACAGCGATGGCGGCACCCAGGTCGACCTCAGCGCGGTGCAGACGCTGAAGGGGATGTCGCGGCTGGGCTCGCCGATGATGCGGCGCGGCCAGGGCGCGATTCTCGACGAGGCGCTGGATGGCATCGAGAGGGCGCTGACGTGAGCGGCCAGGGCGAGTTTCTGTCGCATAGCGACATGAAGTCGCCCCGACGGGATTCGAAGTGGTGGGGGTGGGGGGACCCGGCGGTGGCGCCGGAGCTCGATACCGAGGCGCGGGCGGTGCTGCGCGAGCGGATCGGCGAGCTGGAGCCATGGCCGCTGTCCCGGAGCCTGGAGGAGTTCGCGCTGCCGGAGGCGCACTCGCTGCCACCGGCGCTGAGCGCGGCGGTCGGCGCAGAGGCGATCTTCAGCGCCGATGAGGACCGCCTGCGCCACGCCAGCGGGCGCGGCTACGTCGACCTGGCGCGGATGCGCGGCGGCGTGCTCGACGACGCCCCCGACGCCGTGGTGCTGCCGGCCGACGCCGAGGCACTGCGACGCCTGCTCGACGCCTGCGCCGCCGAGGACGTCGCGGTGGTGCCGTTCGGCGGCGGCACCAGCGTCGTCGGCGGCGTCGAGCCGCTACGGGGCTCCCACCAGCGCCTGATCAGCCTCGACCTCGGCGCCCTGCGCGAGGTCAGCGTCGACCGCCGCTCGCTGACCGCGCGCCTCGGCGCCGGCCTGCGCGGCCCGGAGGCGGAGGCGGCGCTGGGCCGCCAGGGGCTGACGCTCGGCCACTTCCCCCAGTCCTTCGAGTACGCGACGATCGGCGGCTTCGCCGCCACCCGCTCGGCCGGCCAGGCTTCCAGCGGCTACGGGCGCTTCGACAGCCTCGTCAGCTCGATCCGCCTGCTAGCCCCGGCCGGGGACCTGCAAACGCTGGAGACGCCCCACACGGCCGCTGGGCCGGCCCTGCGCGAGCTCGTCGTCGGCTCCGAGGGCGTGCTCGGCGTCATTCCCGACGTCACCGTGCGGGTGCGCCCGGCGCCGGGCGTGCGCCGCTACGAGGCCTGGATGGCGGAGAGCTTCGAGGCGGGAGCGGAGATCGTCCGTGCCCTCGCCCAGGGTCCCGGCCTGCCCGACGTGATCCGCGTCTCCGACGAGGAGGAGACGCAGGGGTCGCTGGCGCTCTCGGGACCGCGCGGCGTCGCCGGCCGGCTCTTCGGCCGCTACCTCGGCCTGCGCCGGCGCGCCGGCGGCGCCCTGGTGATCGTCGGCCACGAGGGCGAGGAGGAGTCGGTGGCCCGGCGGCGGGCGCTCTCTGTGCGGGCACTGCGCGCCGGCGGCGCCGCCTATCTCGGTCAGGCGGCCGGCCGCTCCTGGGAACACGGTCGCTACCAGGGCCCCTACCTGCGCGACACCCTGATGGAGATGGGGGCGATGGTGGAGACCCTGGAGACCTCCCACACCTGGAGCCGCCTGGGCGAGCTGCACCGGGCCGTCGCCGCGTCGATCCACGGCTCGCTCGACGCACAGGGGACCCCCGGCCTGGTCTTCTGCCACCTCTCCCACGCCTACGCCGACGGCGCCTCGCTCTACTTCACCTTCATCGCCCGCTCCCGGCACGGCGCCGAGCTCGAGCAGTGGCGCCAGGTAAAAGCCGCCGCCTCGGAGGCGATCGTCGCCTGCGGAGCGACGATCACCCACCACCACGCCGTCGGCCGCGACCACGTGCCCTACATGGAGTCCGAGGTGGGGAGGAGCGGGCTCGACGTGCTCCGCGCCGTCAAGGACCAGTTGGATCCCACCGGGATCATGAATCCCGGCAAGCTCCTCGGCTGACCCGGCGCTGCGCATCCCGGCGTCCTCGGTCGCTCGCGTGCAGAGCACGCCACGCTCCCTGCGTCCTTGGCCTGCTTGGCCGGGACAGCCGAACGTCTATTTCTTCGCTGCTCCCACAATCGGCCCAATGATTTCGCCGCGGAGGACGTCGGTGCCGGTGTAGGCGGGGGCTTTTTTCTCCCGCGTGGCTTTGGCGAGCGCGGCTTTCAGGGTCGCCGTCGAGGTTAAGGAGATGTCGATCTGGTCGAAGGTTTCGTTGGCCAGGTAGGCCAGCACTTCGGTGGGAACTTCGACCTGGGCGGCGATTTTCCCCGACTCGTCGACCGGGGTCGTCGCCAGCGGCAGCATTTTCTGCGGCGACTCATAGAGCCAGACCGCGTAGGACTGGCCTTTGGCCGTCGGCTGCAGGCCCGAGGCTTCGATCTGCAGCGCCAGCGAGTTCTTCACCCGTCCGAATGCCGCGACCCCTTTGGCGTCGCCGCCGTCGACCGGCTCGAGGATCGCCTGGGTGATTTCCTTGCCGCCCGTCGCGGTCGTGTCGGCGGCTTCTTCGGCGGCGCCAGCGGCGCCTTCCGAGGTCGCGGTCGTCGTCTCGCCGGAATCGCCGCTGCCGGCGATCAGCACGACGATCAGGGCGACCAGGACCAGGGCGCCGGCGGCGATCGCCGCCCGGGCGCCGCCGCTGCTGGGCAGCGTCAGCTTGGGCCGCGATCCGGGCGGCTTGGGAGCGTCCTTACGGGGAGGCTGGGGGGACGTGGGCGCGGTCGGTGCGGGCGGTGCATCCACAGCAGCGGGAGGGGCGGGTGCTTCCGGTGGCGGCGCCGCGGGCTCCGGCGGCGGGGCGGCAACCGGGGGCTCGGCCGACGAGGTCGGTACCGAATCTCCCGGGGCCGGGATCGAGGGGGCCGGGATCCCGTCGGCTTCGAGCTGGGCTGCCGCCGCTTTCGCCTTCGCGTGGACCTCGACGGCGCTCATCCCCATCAGGGCGGTGAGATCGTCGTAGCCGGCCGCGCCGCGTTGCGCGAGCAGCCGCAGGATCGCCTTCTGATCGTTGCTCAGCTCCATCCCGGCCCGGAACCCTACGCGGCGGAGGCGACGCGGTGGACGCTGAAGGCGAATGGGTCGCGAAAGCTTAATCTCGCCCCGGATAGGGTTGTCGCGATGGCCGACGATCCGCGCGGGCTGCGCTCCCACTTCGACGAGCTGGTCGGCACCGAGTGGCTCGACGACGACCCCGACCACGCCCGGGTCCGGGTCGAGCTGCGCGACGAGCTGCGCCAGCCGGTCGGGCTGCTCCACGGCGGCGTGCTCTCGACCTTGGTCGAGAGCATCTGCTCGCGGGCGACGGCGCTGGCGACGATGGGCGAGGGGATGATGGCGATGGGCCAGTCGATCGACGTCAGCTTCATCCGCCCGATCACCGCCGGCGGCGCCGAAGTGAAGGCGACGGCCCGCCACCGCGGCCGCACCACCTGGGTCTGGGACGCCGAAGTCGTCGATGACGAGAAAAGACTCTGTGCTCTCGCCCAGATGACGATCGCGGTCCGACCGCGCCCGGAAGCTTAGAGAGGATCCCGGTAGGGGTGGAGCGTCTTGTACTTTTTCGCCGCCATCCGACCTCGGACGGCCCAGGCGTCTCACGAAAAAGTTAAGCGAAACCCCTACCGGGATCCTCTCTCATCCTCCGAACCGGTTGGTCATCGGCAGCCTCCGGTCCTTGCCGAAGGCACGCGGAGTGATGCGGATCCCCGGCGCCGCCTGGCGGCGCTTGTACTCGGAGCGGTCGACGAGCCGGATCACGTCGTCGACCGTGGCCGCCGGCATCCCGGCCGCGATCATCTCCTCGCGGCCCTGGTCGCGCTCGACGTAGGCCTCGAGGATGCGGTCGAGCAGGTCGTAGGGGGGGAGGGAGTCGCTGTCGAGCTGGTCGGGGCGCAGCTCGGCCGAGGGGGCGCGGTCGAGCACCGCGGCCGGCACCAGCTCGCTGCCGGCGCGCTCGTTGCGGCGGCGGACGAGGTCGTAGACGAGCGTCTTGGGGACGTCCTTGATCACCGCGAAGCCACCCGCCATGTCGCCGTAGAGGGTCGCGTAGCCGACCGACATCTCGCTCTTGTTGCCGGTGGTCAGGACCAGCCAGCCGTGGCGGTTGGAGAGCGCCATCATCAGGTTGCCGCGGATCCGCGCCTGGATGTTCTCGGCCGCGAGGTCCGGCTCCGACGGTCGCGCCGGGTCGTGCGGCGGCGCCTCCTCGCCCGGCGCCGGTGCTTCGCCCGGGCTGAGCAGGCCCGACAGGGCGCGCTCGTAGCCACTCATCATCGGCTCGATCTCGATCTCGATCAGCTCGCAGCCGAGGTTGCCGGCGATAGTCCGGGCGTCCTCCTGGGTTGCAGAGCTGGAATGGGGCGAGGGCATCACCACGCAGCTGAGCCGCTCGGGACCGAGGGCGTCGGCGGCCAGCAGCGCCACCAGGGCGGAGTCGATGCCGCCGGAGAGGGCGACGCCGACGTGACGGAAGCCGTTCTTGCCGACGTAGTCGCGCAGGCCCAGTACCAGCGCCTCGTAGACCTCGTCGATGTCGTCCAGCGGCCGCGCCCGCGGGCAGTCGCCCCCGTCCGGCACCTCGCAGACCAGCAGCTCCTCCTCGAACTGGGCGGCGCGGGCGATCACCGTGCCGCCGGGGTCGGTGACCAGGCTCTGGCCGTCGAAGACGAGCTCGTCCTGGCCGCCGACCAGGTTGCAGAAGGCGAAGTAAGTCCCGTAGGCGCGCGAACGCTCGGCGAACATCGTTTCGCGCTCGCGTCCCTTGCCGCGGTGATACGGCGAGCCGGAGGGGTTGGCGATCAGCTCCGCTCCCTGCTCGGCCTCCGTCTGCGCCGGCGGACCGCTGACCCAGACGTCCTCGCAGACCGTCAATCCGATCCGCTGCCCGCCGACCTCGATCGTCATCGGCTTCGTGCCGGGGACGAAGTAGCGCTGCTCGTCGAAGACGGCGTAGTTGGGCAGCCTGTTCTTGCGGTAGGCGCCGCGCACGGCGCCGTCGGCGAGAACCGCGACCGCGTTGTGGGCGTGGCGCGAGTCGCCGTCGCCGGCGACGGGCTCGGCGAAGCCGACGAGGGCGGTCATCCCGGCCCCGACCCCGCGCGCCAGCTCCTCCACGGCGGCGCGGTTGGCGGCCAGGAAGTGGCGCTTCAGGTAAAGATCCTCGGCCGGGTAGCCGGGCAGGCAGAGCTCCGGGAAGATCGTCAGCTCGGCGCCCTCGCGCTCGGCGCGGGCGATCCACTCGGCGATCTTGGCCGCGTTGCCGTCGATGTCGCCGACGGTCGGGTCGATCTGGGCGAGGGCTATGCGCATCCGCTGTGCCTGGCGATCACCGGCCAATTATCGCCGTCGCGGCACGCCAGGCGGGCCGCGACGCTCGCTAGGGTGCCTGCGATGCGGGACCGCCGTCGCCAGCTGGTCGGTTTCTCGGTGGCGGCGCTGCTCTCGCTCGCCGCCGCGCCCGCCGCTGCCACGGCCGCCGCGGGACTGTCGCCAGGGGTGGCGAGCCTGGCCTCGTCCAGCCAGAAGCCCTTCGTGGCGCCGAAGCCGCGCCCGACCGAGGCGCGCTCGCGCCCGACCGACGACCCCGACCCCAACCGCAACGCCTACGCCGTCCCGCAGGCGCCGCGCTCGCCCGCCTGCGACCGCCACTTCTGCGTCCACTGGGTCGCCGAGGGGATCGACGCGCCCAATCTCGACGACAGCGACGGGGACGGCGTCCCGGACTTCGTCGAGCGGGTGCTCGAGGTCGCAGAACACGTCCACGCAGTCGAGAACGGCGAGCTCGGCTGGCGTGAGCCGAAGAGCGACGGCCGGGTCGGCGGCGGCAGCGCCAGGACCGACATCTACCTCTCGCAGATCGGCGGCGAATTCTTCGGCTACGCGGCCCCCGACCCCGGCCAGGCGAGCAAGGAGCACCCGATCCCGCGGCGGCTGCACGGCTACCTGGTCCTCGACAACGATTACAGCGCCTTCGAGTTCCCCGGCACCTCGCCCTCGCTCGACCTCAAGGTGACTGTGGCCCATGAGTACAACCACATCCTCCAGTTCGGCTACGACGCCTACCAGGACCCCTGGTTCGCGGAGTCGAGCGCGGTCTGGATGGAGGACCAGGTCTACAACTCCGTCGACGACTACCTGCGCTACGTGCGCCGCTGGGTAAAGCGCTGGGACACGCCGCTGACCGCCAACTCGATCAAGGAGTACGGGTCGGCGGTCTGGAACCAGTGGCTGGCCCGCCGCTACGACCGTGGGATCGTTCGCCAGGCCTGGGCGCGGGCGATCCACGTCCGCCCCGGAGGGTTCTCGGTCAACGCCTACGAATCGGCGATCCGCGCCAACGGCGGCTCCGATCTCGGTCACGACTTCGCCCACTTTGCGGCCGCCGTCGCCGAGTGGCGCAGCGGCGAGCAGTTCCGCGAGAGCGGGCTCTATCCCGACCTGCCGCGGCAGGGGCGGCTGGAGCTCGACGGCCGGCCGCTGACGCGCGCGCTCAACCACACCACCTTCGCGCTGCTGCGCGTGCGCGCCCGCGGCGGCCGGGCGGTGGTGGTGCGGGCGAGGGCTCCGCAGGGAACCGCGGCGGCACTGGCGCTGGTCGGCCGCCTCGGCAGCGAACGCCGGGGCCATACCGTCACCCGCCTCGACTACAGCCGCGGCGGCGGCAGGCTCTCGGTGCGGCTGCGCGACCCAGGCCGCTACAGCCGCATCACCGCCGTCGTCGTCAACGCCGACGCCAGGGCCGACGGCTTCAGCGCCCGCCGGCTCGACTGGCGCTACCTGACCGACCGCGTCCCCTTCGAGGTCCGCGGCAGGCTGGTGCGCTAGGGGCGCTCAGGAGCGCGACTCGGAGGCGAGCGCCCCGGAGCCGTTCGATGAGACCTTGACCTTGCCGCGCTTCTTCTTCGCGCTCGCGGCGGTCGCCACGACCTCCACGGTAGCCGCCTCGAGGTCGAGGGCGAAGCTGTCGAGGTCGGCCATCGCGTCGTAGTCTCCGATCAGGCCGAAGTTGACCTGGCCGTCGTAGGACATGATCCCGACGCAGAGGGCCTGGCGGCGGGCCAGCGGCACCATCGGGAAGATCGACTCCATCTTGCGCCCGAGCACGTAGAGCGGGAACTGAGGCCCCGGCACGTTGGTGACGACGAGGTTGAAGAAGCGCTGGGCCGGCTGCAGGCGGGCGGCCTGGGAGGCGATCGTGGAAGGGGCGAAGTCGGTCAGCTTGGTCAGGATCTCGGCGCCGACGGCCTGGTCGGAGTCCTTCAGGTCGCCCATCTCGCCGCTCACGACCCGCAGCCGCTCGACCGGGTCCTCACACCAGACCGGCAGCGGCGCCATCATCGCCGAGATCCGGTTGCCGAGCGCCCCGTGCTCCTCCGCGGCGCGGACGCTGACCGGGACCAGGGCTCGCAGCTCCAGCCCCTCGGTCTCGTGCCCGCGCGCCCGCAGGTACTTGCCGATGGCGCCGCTGACGATCGAGAGGATGACGTCGTTGACGGTGCCGCCGTGGGCGTCCTTGACCCGCTTCAGCTCGGCCAGGTCAGCCTGGGTGATCGCGAAGCGGCGGTGGGGACCGATCTCGACGTTGAAGACGCTGCTGGGGGCGGCCATGCCGGCCCCGAGCATCTTCGAGGTGGCGCCGACGCCGCGCAGCACCTGGCGCGGGCCGCGCAGCGCGGCGCGAACGCCGCGAGCGATCTCCGGTGGGCTGGTCAGGCGCTCCCTCCAGGCGTCTCCGAGCAGCTTCAGGTCGGTCGGTTCGGGCCGGGCCAGCCAGGGTGGGGAGGAGGACGGCGTGCCCTGCGGCTCGGCGTCGAGGTCGAAGAGGACGGTGGTGATGTCGACCCCGGAGACGCCGTCGACCAGGGCGTGGTGGCTCTTGCCGATGATCGCGAAGCGCTCGTCGCGCAGGCCCTCGACCAGCCACAGCTCCCAGAGCGGCTTGCTGCGGTCGAGCTGCTGGGAGAAGATGCGCGCCGCCAGGTTGCGCAGCTGCTCCTCGGAGCCGGGCGCCGGCAGGGCGCTCTGGCGCACGTGGTAGTCGAGGTTGAGGTGCGGGTCGTCGACCCAGACCGGGCGCCCTTGGTCGAAGGGGACGAAGCGCAGCTTCTGACGGAAGCGCGGGACCAGGTGCAGGCGCGAGGCGATGTGGTCGCGGAACTCGGTGTGAGTGGGCGCCGGGCCCTCGAAGATGCTGGTCGAGGCGACGTGCATGTGGGCCCCGGCGCGCTCCATGTGGAGGAAGGAGGTGTCGAGTCCGGTCAGTCTTTCGGTGCCCACAGGTTCATCTTCGCATACACCGCTCAGGCTCGTTAAGGCCCGGTATTCGGCTTTCCGGAGCCATTTGCATCCTTGCTTGCCGAATCGCCGGGTGTGAGAGCGGTCACGTAAGCGCGCCGTAAGCGCTTCTACGGTGTTTGCTCACAAACGAATCGAACCCCATCTGCCGAGTCCTCCCGCGCACCGCGGCGGGGATCGGGGGACCCAATGCCACGGCGCTGTTGCCGTGGCCGGGGCGAATCGGGCGGCGAGCCGCCCGTAGCGAGTGCCGGCACTGGCCGGCCCTTGCGAGCCCGTCAGCTAACCCCGTAGGCAGCCGAGAAAGCGAGTGACCCCGAATGCGATACCTCCTGCCCGCGGTGGCAGCCGCCACCGCGCTGACGATCGGCGCCGCGCCGGCCGCGGCGCAAAGCAAGTCGCAAGATCATTCCGTTCCCAAGCGGGTCAAGTCCCACGTCTCCCTGCACCTCTCCGGGCACAGCGTGCTCGGCGGCAACGGGGTGGCGGTCCACGGCAAGGTCCGCCCCGGCGGAAGCCACCGGGTCAAGGTCGTCTTCAGCGGCCCCGATGCCCGCGTCCTCGGTACTACCACCAGGGCGGATGGGACCTTCGCCCTGCGCTGGTCGCCAGACCGGATCGGCAACTACGCCGTGCGGGCGTTCGGCGTCCACGGCAAGCGCACCCGGGGCTCGGTCAGCCCGGCCCGGCGCCTGACCAGCTACCGGCAGGCCGGCGCTTCCTACTACGGCCCCGGCCTCTACGGCAACGGCGTCGCCTGCGGTGGCACTTTGATGCCGGGAACGCTCGGGGTGGCGCACAAGACGCTGCCCTGTGGCACCCAGGTGAAGCTGCGCTACCACGGGCGCACCCTGACCGTGCCGGTGATCGACCGCGGCCCCTACGTCGGCGGCCGCGACTATGACCTGACCGAGGCGACCCGCGACCGGCTCGGCTTCCCCGGGGTCGGCACCGTGCTGGCCAACCGCTAGGAGGGGCCCTCTGAACGCATCTAGGTGAGATAAAGCGTCCAGTTCTTGACCTACCTTCGGAAGGTTGTCGATCCATTCCGTGGTGAGGTTGAGTGGGGCGCCGTCCTAGTCCAGATCCGAAGCCAAAGTGCCCCAGGCACCACGCCTACGGGACGAGCTCCCTGCTCTCGCCGAACGCACAGAAGTTCAGGAAGGTGCCCGGAGCGAACCCTGGCTAGGCGGGGTCACCGTCGCCAAGGTTTCTACGTCTGGCTCGAAGCGGGTCGGCGGAGCTTGCTCGACAAGCTCGCTCGCTGACTAGTGCCCCGCGGTAGGTAAGTGAGAACGAGACCCGCCAAAACAGCGAGTACGCCAGCTACTTCGGCGGCATGGATGCCGGCGGCCGGAGTGCCGTGGAAGATCGTGATCAAGACGAGCAGGTTGTTGCCACCCTGCACTGCATCGCGGCCGCCGGTCACCTGGTAGACGGTTGCGCCGAGGATCACTACGCCCGCTACTAGCACGAGCAATGCCCACACCGTTGCTCGGCGGCTGTCCAGGCGGTTGAGACACGCCCCGCCGAGGATGCCGATCGCGCAGGCCACGATTAGCCAGCCAGTCTCTTTCTGGAGCAGAGTGTTGTCTTCGATTTCGGCTAGCGCTTGGCTTTCGAAGGCGGGCTGAAAGACAGAGAAGACGGCCAACGCCGCTGCGGCAATGGCGAGCGCCATGGCGACGAGACTTAGCTTCGCGGCGACGCTTGAAGTCGCTTGGGCGGGCATGACTCGCCGAGGATACCGGGGCACAAGTCGCCCCCTTCGTACTTTGGCCCGTTTATCTCACCCAGATGCGTTCAGGGGAGGGGCTAGGCCGGCAGGCTCAGTCGCAGCTGCGGCTCGGCCGCCTCGTCCACGGCGTCCGTGTCGTTCTCGAAGGAGGCGACGCGGACGCCGAGCAGGCGCACCGGCCGCTGCGGGTCGTAGGCGCGCAGCAGGTCGAGGGCCACCGGCCCGACCACGGCTGGGTCGTGGGTCGCTTCCTCGACCGTGTGCGAGCGGGTGACGTTGGTCCAGTCGTCGAGCCGGACCTTGATCCCGATCGTCCGTCCCTCCAGCTCGCGCTTTTGGAGCCGCCGGCAGAGCTCCGCCGCCTGCTCGGCGAGGATTCTCTCGAGCTCGCCCCGCTGGCGCACGTCGACGTCGAAGGTCGTCTCCACCGACTGCGATTTGGTCTCGCGCGAGATCGTCACCGGGGACTCGTCCCAGAGCTGCCCGCGGGCGTGCAGCCAGGCACCGGAACGCGGGCCGAAGGCGCCTTCCAGCTCCTCGCGCTCCTGTCTCCGCAGGTCGGCGAGCGTGTGGATACCCATGCCCTGCAGCCTGATCACCGTCTTCGGCCCGATTCCCGGCACCAGGCCGGGCGAGTCGGCGGCGAAGCGCTCCAGCGCCTGCTCGCGCGAGAGCACCACCAGGCCCGCCGGCTTGCCCAGCTCGCTGACGATCTTGGCCAGCATCCGGCTCTCGGAGATCCCGACCGAGCAGCCGAGCCCGGTCTCGGCCCGGATCTGGGCCGCGATCCGCCGCATCGTCGCCTTCGGCGAGAAGATCCCGGTCAGGTCGAGGTAGGCCTCGTCGAGACCGACCACCTCGACCGTCTCGACGTTGCGCCGCAGCACTTCCATCACCTGCGCCGAGGCCTCGCGGTAGGCGGGGAAGTCGGGGCGCAGGTAGATCGCGTCGGGCAGCCGCCGCCGCGCCACCGCGGCCGGCATCGCCGAGTGGATCCCGGCCAGCTTGCGCGCCTCATAGCTGGCGGTTGTCACCACCGCCCGCGGGCCGGAGCCGCAGACGACGACCGGCTTGCCTCGCAGCTCCGGCCGCCGTCGCAGCTCCACCGACGCGTAGAAGGCGTCCATGTCGAGATGGGCGATCGTCCGAACCTCTGCCATCCTCTGATCGTAGGAGGAGAGAGGGACGGGAACGGGCAGGCGCGGACGCGCCAGCCAGGGCCGAGCCGAGACTGGGCGTTCCGCGCACCCGACTAGCCCAGCTTCGTGACCTGAAGGACTGGAATGGCGTGGTCCGCCTTGCCGATCGTCATGCGTTCACCCCCTTTAGAAGTCGCGGTTGAAGGGCGCCGCGGCCTGGTGCCGGGGCACCGGGTGGTAGACCTGCTGTTTGCTCAAGCTGGTTCCACTAGTGGAGAGATGCCCACAAAACGCCCGCATTTTAGGCTGCAAAACTTCTTTAGAGCCAATAGACTCGAACGGTCAACACACTCAGGATCGTTCGAAAGGAAGAGATGCCCCCCAAGAGAAAGCTGGACGAGCAGGAGACGGAGGCTGTCGAGGGCAGGCTGGTCCGGGCCCTGGGTCACCCCCTGCGGGCGCGGGCGCTCTCCATCTTCAACGAACGGACCTGTAGCCCCAAGGAAATCGCTGACCAGCTCGACGTGCCGGTCAACAAGCTCTCCTACCACGTCAACGTGCTGAAGCGCTGCGAATGCATCGAGCTCGTCACCACCGCCCAGCGTCGCGGTGCCACCGAGCACTACTACCGCGGCACCACCAGAAGCTTCTTCAACGACGAGATCTGGGGCCAGCTATCGGCCGCCGCCAAGGACGGCATCAGCATCGCCGGCCTGAAGATGACCCTGGATGCCGCCCAGGCCGCGGTCGTCGCCGAGACCTTCGACTCCCGCTCCGACCGCCATCTCAGCTGCACGCCTGTGGTCGTCGACGAGCATGGCTGGGGCGAGGTCGCGGAGGTGCTCAGCACCGCCCTCAACCGCGTCATCGAGATCCAGGCGGAGAGCGCCGAACGCCTCGCCAACGAGGGGACGGCGGGCATTCCGGCGACGGTGGCCATCCTCGGCTTCGAATCGGCCCCCGCGGGACCGAAAGCGCCTCCCGCCTGAGCGCCGTCACCCTCTAGTCTGCCGCGGGATGGCTTCTCCCGAGGCGAAGAACCTGGAGGCGATCTCCAAGGCGATCGACCAGCACAACGCGAACTGCCCGTTCCCGGCCGCCGAGGTGCGGATGAACCCGTTCGAGGTGGAGCGGCTGGGCTGGGAACAGATCCGCGGCCTGCCGGTGGTCCCCGACGGCGAGATCGGCACCGGCCGCTTCCGCATCGTCTGCTCCCGCGACCTCGAGGACGACGGCCTCGAGATCACCGAGGTTGTCGGCAAAGAGCTGGAGACCGCTGAGAGGCCGTCGGGCCAGCGCATCTCTGCGTCCTCGGTCGCTCGCGTGCAGAGCACGCTTCGCTCCCTGCGTCCTTGACCTGCTTGGCCCGACGGCCTCTCAGACCGAGTTCCAGAAATCCAGACCCGACCGTTCCATCCAGGTCGTGATTTCGCCGTTGAGCTGGGTCAGTTCGCCGGTCCAGATCAGGATGCCCATCGCGATCAGGATCACGCCGCCGATGGCGACGATCAGCTGGTAGTGGCGCTTGACCACGGCAAAGGCGGTGGTCATGCGGGAGAAGGCGAGGGCGGTGAGGAGGAAGGGGATCGCCAGGCCCGCCGAGTAGACCGCGAGCAGGAAGGCGCCGCGAGCGGCGGAGTCCGAGAGCGCGGCGGCGGAGAGGATCGCCCCCAGGGTCGGGCCGATGCAGGGAGTCCAGGCGATCGCGAAGGCGGCGCCGGCGACGATCGGCCCGCCTTTCCCGGCCCGCTCGAGCAGGGCGTCGACATGCCACTCGCGGTTGAGGCGGGTGATGAAGAGCGAGGCGACGAAGAGGACGCCCATCAGCACGATCAGGGCACCGGAGATCTTCGTCAGCAGCTCCTCGTGGTCGCGCAGAAACGAGCCGAGACCGGTGGCGGTGAGGCCGAGCAGGATGAAGATCGTCGAGAAGCTGGCGACGAACAGCAGGCTGGGGCCGAGCACGCGGCGCCAGCCGGCGTCGTCGAGCTCCGCCGCGGAGACGCCGGTGACGGCCGAGAGGTAGCCGGGCACCAGCGGCAATACGCAGGGCGATAGGAAGGAGACGACTCCCGCCGCGAGGGCGGCGAAGATGCCCACTCCAGCGGCAGGATCGGAGCTGAGAACGGCAGTGAACAAGACCCCTGAGATTACCCCCAGGTCAGAGCCGGGCCGCGGCGACGCAGGCGGGCTGTTCAACGCCTCCGGCCGGGCGATGCGGCTGCGGGCTTCGCCGCTCTTCGCGATCGGCCCCGGCGAGCCTGGGCCGTCGCTGCGCCGCGGTGCCCTGATCGCGATCCCGGTCGGCGCCGCCCTGATCGTCGAGCTCGGCTTCGACGCCCCGACCAAAGGCGCGATCGCCACCGGCGCCATGTTCGCCGGCTTCGCCGGGCTCGACGCCCCGGCCAGGCCACGCGCCGCCTGGCAGGCGGCGGCCGCACCCCTGATCGGCCTGATGGCGGCGCTCGGCATCCTCACCTCGCAGTCGGCCCCGCTGGCGGTACTGGCGATGGCCCTGGTCGGGGCGCTCGCCGGCTACTGCTTCTCCTACTCGCTGCGCCTGGCGATCTACGGGCTGGTGGGAGCGCTGACCCTGCTCGTCTCCCAGGGCCTTTTCCTCGAACTCGACGACGCGTTCCCGGCGCTGCTCTGGGGCACGGTCGGCGGCCTCGCCCAGGTGCTCTGGTCGCTGGTCGTCTGGGTCGCGGTCGACCGCTGCCGGCGCGGGGAGCCGAGCGGATGGGACCGCAGCGCCGTCGCCGCGGCCTTCAGGTCCAACTTCACCCTTGGCTCGGAAAACCTCCGGCACGCGCTTCGCTTCGGCGCTTCGCTGGCGGTCGGCGTCGCGGCCTACCGGGCCTTCGACATGGACAACCACGGCTTTTGGATCCCGCTGACGATCCTCTTCGTGATGCGCCCGGACCGCGACGAAACCTACCTGCGGGTGGTCCTGCGGGCGGCCGGCACCGTGCTCGGCCTGCTCCTCGCCACCCTGATCGCCGAAACTCTGGGCTACAGCGACGCGGTGGTCGTGGTCGTCCTCACCGTGGCCACGGCGCTGGCGCTGGGCCTGCTGACCGTCCAGTACGCGTTGTTCACGGCCGCGATCACCGTCTACGTCGTCGTCCTCACCGACGCGCTCGGCGAGCCGACCTGGGAGGCCGACAAATTGCGTCTGATCGGCACCGCCATCGGCCTTCTCATCACCTTCCTCGCCTTCGTCGTCTGGCCCGACCCGGAGCGGGGGAGGGATCTCCGATTTCGGGTCCTGAGACCGCCTGCGGACCCGCCCGGGCCCGCGGCGCGCTAGATTCCTGGCTACGCAGCCAAACTCCGCCAGGCGCGGGAGACTTCGAGGAGAGACAGTTGAGCAACCGCACGTTCGTGATCGGTGTCGGCATGACCAAGTTCGAGAAGCCCGGCACCAAGGAGGGCGACTACCCCGACTGGGCCAAGGAGGCGGGGGAGAAGGCGCTCGCCGACGCCGGCATTCCTTACACCGACGTCGAGCAGGCCTTCGCCGGCTACTGCTACGGCGACTCGACCTACGGCCAGCGGGCGCTCTACCAGCTCGGCTTGACCGGGATCCCGGTCGTCAACGTCAACAACAACTGCTCGACCGGCTCCTCGGCGCTGTTCCTGGCCCGCCAGGCGGTCAAGGGCGGCCTCGTCGACTGCGCCCTGGCGCTGGGCTTCGAGAAGATGGAGCCGGGCAGCCTCGGGGTCAAGTACACCGACCGCACCAACGCGCTCGACAAGCACGCGATGCGGATGTTCGAGATCCGCGACCCCGAGCAGTCGCCACCGGCCCCGCAGATGTTCGGCAACGCCGGCCGCGACCACATGCAGAAGTACGGCTCCAACCCTGACCACTACGCCTGGATCGGCTGGAAGAACCACAAGCACTCGGTCAACAACCCCTACGCCCAGTTCCAGGACGAGTACTCGCTGGACGACATCAAGGGCGCGAAGATGATCCACGACCCGCTGACCAAGCTGCAGTGCTCGCCGACCTCCGACGGCTCAGCCTGCGCGATCGTCGCCTCCGAGCGCTACGTCGACGAGCACGACCTCTGGGACCGGGCGATCGAGATCGCCGGCCAGTCGATGGTCACCGACCTCTCCTCGACCTTCGCCGAGGACGCCGACTGCATGACCATCGTCGGCGCCGACATGTCGAAGCTGGCGGCGGACCGCGCCTACGAGGAGGCTCAGGTCGCGGCTGCCGAAGTCGACGTCTGCGAGCTGCACGACTGCTTCAGCGCCAACGAGCTGATCACCTACGAAGCGCTCGGGTTCGCGGCCGAGGGCGAGGCGCACAAGCTGGTCGAGGAAGAGGCGACCACCTTCGGCGGGCAGGTCGTGGTCAATCCCTCCGGCGGGCTGATCTCCAAGGGCCACCCGCTCGGCGCGACCGGGCTGGCGCAGTGCTCGGAACTGACCTGGCAGCTGCGCGGCGACGCGGAGAAGCGCCAGGTCGAGGGCGCCCAGGTGGCGCTCCAGCACAACATCGGCCTCGGCGGCGCCGCCGTGGTCACCGTCTACAAGCCGGCGAGCTAGGGCCCGCCGCCAACCAGGAGGTTCACCGATGGCGAAGCAGCGGCGGTCACTGAACGGCAAGGTCGTGGCGATCACGGGCGGCGCCCGGGGGATCGGCAAGGCGACCGCGACGGCGCTGGTGCGCAAGGGTTGCCGCATCGCCATCGGCGACATCGACCTCGGTCTGGCCGAGCAGACCGCCGCCGGCCTCGGCGGCGGCGCCGTGGCGCTGCAGCTCGACGTCACCGATCGCGGCTCCTTCGCCAGCTTCCTCGACGAGACCGAGCGCCAGCTTGGCCCGGTCGACGTGGTGATCAACAACGCCGGGATCATGCCGGTGACGGCGCTGGTCGACGAGTCCGACGACTCGATCAAACGCCAGCTCGACATCAATATCTACGGCGTCATCGTCGGCACCCAGCTGGCGATCGAACGGATGCGTCCCCGCGGCGGCGGCCATATCGTCAACATCGCGTCGCAGGCGGGCAAGACGGCGATTCCCGGCATCGCCACCTACTCCGGCACCAAGCACGCGGTGGTCGGGATCTGCGAGTCGGTGAAAGCCGAGCTGCGTGGCAGCGGCGTCGAAGTCCACTGTGTGATGCCGACCGTCGTCAACACCGAACTGACCGCCGGCGTCGGTCAGAAGCTGATCAAACCGGTCGAGGCCGAGGACGTCGCCAACGAGATCGTCGACGCGCTCGAGCTCGGCCGCTTCGACGTCTACGTGCCGCGATCCAACGCGGTGATGACCCGCTTTACGGCCCTGATGCCGCGCCGCCTCAACGAGGCGATCGCCAGGCTGATGAAGGCCGACAAGCTGATGTTCGAGGTCGACCACGCCGCCCGCCGCGCTTACGAGGAGCGCGCTGCCGCCAGCGAGCCCGGCGTGGGGGAGGCCGCGGAGTCGGCCGCCCCGCAGCGCGACGCCGCCTAGGCTGGCTGAACCTTGGCCTCGCCGGCACCGTAGGCATAGAGGCATGAGCAAGCTCTACGACGCCACTTGGGGCCGCATGTTCTCCGCCTTCTACGACCGCGCCTTCGAGGCGACCGAAGAAGCGGGCCTCCGCCGCATTCGCGAGGAGCTGCTTGCCGGAGCAGGGGGGAGGGTCCTGGAGCTCGGTGCCGGCACCGGCCTCAACCTCGACCTCTACCCCGAGGACGTCGCCGAGCTGGTCCTTGCCGAGCCCGATCCGCACATGGCGAAGCAATTGCGCGCGAAGCTCGCTGCATCGCCGCGCGCGGCCTCGCTCGTCGAAGCGCCGGCCGAACGACTGCCGTTCGAGGATTCCAGCTTCGACGTCGCGGTGTCGGCGCTCGTCCTCTGCACCGTGCCGGATCCGCGCGCGGCACTCGCCGAGCTCGCCCGCGTGCTCAAGCCGGGCGGGCGCTTGCTCTACCTCGAGCACGTCCGTGCCGAGGACCCGGGCCTGGCTCGCTGGGAGGACCGGCTCGAAAAGCCCTGGCGCTTCCTCGGCGACGGCTGTCACTGCAACCGCGACACGGTCGCGACGATCGCGGCTTCGCCGCTGGTCCTCGATGAAGTCAATCGCGGGACGATGCCCAAAGCTCCGCCGATCGTGCGGCCTCTCCGTTGGGGGATCGCGACGCGCTAGCAGCGAGGAGCGTTTGGTTATTTCACCCGTTCGTGATCGAGTGGGCGTTACGTGGTGGCGCCGCCGGCAAACGGGGACGAGGATCCTCCGGAGAAGCAGAAGAACGCGGTCCAGGCCGCGATCGGGATTGCCGGCGGGCTGCTGGCGCTCGGTGCCTATGTGTACCTGTTGGGCGGCTTCGTCCTCTGGCTGAAATTCACCGCCGCCCGGCTGCCGACGGACAACGCGGTCGGTGCGCTCGGCGGCAACCGACTGCTCGCGGTGGGGTTGAAGGCGCTGGTCTTCGAGCTGGTGCTGATCGGCGCGCTGCTCGGCCTGGCGTTCCTGGCCTGGGAGGCAGTTCGCTTCCGTGACGTCAAAGCGGCAAAGAAAAACGAAGGCAAGGCGAAGAAGGAGATCGCCGAGGAAGAGCGGACCGGCGAACACCGCCTCGAGCACGGTGCGGAGCAAGCCATGCTGGACGCGGAGAAAGCCGTCGCCGACGCCGCTGTGCTCAACACCACGGAGAAATGGGAAGCATGGAGAAAACTCCTGCAGGCGTTGATCGTCGGAATTCTGGCCGGCTGCCTGCTCGCGGAGGCGCTGCGGCCCCTGTGGTCGACCAATCCGTGGCCATGGTTGTGCCTGTGGGTCGGCGTCCTTGCGGCGAGCCTCTGGCTACTACTCCTGCCGGGCCTCCTGAGCTGGACGGACAAGCGCAGGGGGCGCCGGCGGGCTCTGAAAACGTGGCTGACGGTGATCGCCGCCGTGCTGGGCGTGGCCTTCCTCGCCGCTCCCGCCGGGGTGGGGGTGCTGGTCCTGCTCCTGTTCCTGCATCTCAGTCACTTCCTCAAGGAACTTCACAAGGTCTCTGACCCGATTCACCTGATCCCGGCGGTGTTGATCGTCGCCGGCGGCCTCAGCCTCGTCGTCGCCACCTACCTGGCGACGCCTCCGGTCGCGCTCGACAACACCCTGATCGTGATGGAGGGCAGGGCGCACCACACGATCCGCGGCGGCTACGTCGGCCGCTCGAGCGATGGGGTCTACCTTGCGGCCTGCGTTCCCGACGGCGACGACCCGACCGAAAGCGAAACGACGCATCTCCGGGTCATCGCTCCGGAGGCGATTCGCCGGATCGTCTTCGGGGGGAGATCGGACTACGTTCTCGACGACGGCGAGGACCCGTCTCTGCTCGACGTCGGGCGTTATGTCATCTCGCAGGGCTCGCTCGGCGAAGGGCTCGACACCGTCTCGCTCGACGTTCGCGAGAGCGAGTTGACCTGCGGATTTCCCCGCGTCCTGACGATCGGGAAACGGCCCCGCGACCGGCACACCGGCCGGCAGTCGCAGCAGGCGACCGTCCCCGACGACGGCATCCTGACGCTTTACGGCGACGGGCTGAAGCCGCAGCGCATCGAGACCGACGTGGCGGGCAATCTCTCGCTGCCGATTGCGCCGAGGCCGGACGTGCGCATGGCGCACAGATGCGAAGGTCCGTTCAAGGCCAGGTTGAGGGTGGCGTTCAAGCGCGGCGACGGCGTCCCCGAATCGAAAGACGCCACGGTCACCCTGACGAGCGCCACCGGAACCAACCGCCTGGAACAGGCGCGGGCCTGTCACCGCGCCTGGGTTCACCAGGGGAGGATCGCGGCCCCTCTCCCGGTCGCCGCTGGATCCAACGCACGATAATGGTGGTTATGTCAACTCGACTCAGCTCGCGTCGTCGATCGCTTCTTCGAATTCCTCGGGCGTGCTGGGGTTGCCGAGCAGCTCGACGCCATTGGTGCTCGGTCCGGTGATCGCAAAGGACGGCGTGCCCGTGAAGCCGTACTTCTGAGCCTGAGCAGTGGTTTCCGCCACTTTGCTGGTGTATTTCTTGCTCTTGCGGTCCTTGTTCCACTGAGCGATGTTCTTGACGCCCGACCCCTTGGCCACGGCGGTGAGGAACTCGTCGTCGACGTAGCCGGAGTTCTCCGCCCCTTGGTTGCGGTAGAAGAGCTCGAGGTAGTTCCAGCCGCGCTTCTGGGCGCCGGCGGCGAGCGCCGCGGTGCCTGCGGGCACCGATTCCGGACCGATGATCGTGAAGTTGTGGAAGACGATTTTCGCTTCGCCGTTCTTGACCTTGTTTTCGATCACCTGCGGCAGGATTTCTTCCGAATAGGACTTGCAGACCGGGCACTGCAGGTCCCCGAACTCGATCAGTTCGACCTTCGCGCTCGGTTTCCCGAGCACCATTTCCTCCTGCGGCACGCCGCTGACGAGGCTGTCGACCGCGGCAACCTCCTTGAGGTTGGCGGCGTCGCCGCCGCTGTCGCCGCCGGAGTTGGCGACGATCAGCGCCACGACCGCGACGATCGCCAGGAAGACCGCGCCGGCGCCGACCTGCAGCAGCCGCGTGCGGCGCTCCCCCGAGTCGACCTTCGTTTCCGCCTGCAGCCGCTCTTCGCGACGTTTCTCCCGCTCCCGCTTGTTGCTCATCTGTCCTTCCCTGTAGGGCCGCTAGCCCTGCTCGGGCATGGCGGCGGTCGTGGTTCCGGCGTAGCCGATCAGTCGGGTGGCGTTCAGCAAGAAGAGGATCGTCATCAGGACGGCGCTGGCCACGCACCACTGGCAGATCGCTTCGATCTTGAAGATCTCGAGGTAGGTGAGGTAGACGCTGAAGCCGAAGCCGCCGAGGGCGACCGCGAAGCCGCCGAGGCGGGCCAGGTCGTTGGCGAAGAAGGCGGTGACCAGCAGCGCCACGTAGCCGACGATCCCGAAGACCGCGACGTTGACGCCGGCGATATGCGAGTAGGAGCTGTTGGCCACCGTCTCGCAACCGCCGCCGCCGGCCAGGCAGGTCGGGGCGCCGCCGCCCGAATCGGCGATCGTGATGTAGGTGGCGACGCCGATCCCCAGCGTCGCCACGAAGGCGATTATTCGGCGAAGCGTCGCTTCGGTCGGAAACTTCATAGCGATGAAGATAAAGCCTCGTTGTAAAAGGCGGCTAACTGCCGCGAGAGCCTGCCGCCCTGCCAGGCAAGCGGCGACTCGCCCTCGGCCTCGCTGATCAGGCGCGCCCGCGGCAGGCGCTCGGCGTAGGCGGCCGCCGCCGCGTAGGGATGGCCCGGGTCGGCGGCGTCGTGGCTGGCGACGACCAGGGCCGGGACGTCGATCTGCTCCAGCTCCCGCATCGACCCGAAGGGCCGCGAGCGCGGCACCTCGCGCAGGGCCTCGACGAGCGCCTGCGGATGGCGGTGCAGGAGCAGGCGCGCCCGGGTGAAGCCGAGCACCGACTCGCGCCAGGCCGGATCGGTCCGCTGGTGGCGGTCGATGTAGTCGACGAAGCCGTCCACCCCGCCCTGCTCCAGGGCCGTCGCCAGCCCGTCCCAGTAGGCCGGCGACTGCGGCTCGATCTCCCCCAGGTACGTCGGTCCGATCACGACCAGGCCGGTCAGCCGCTCGGGATGCGCCAGCGCGTAGGCGACTGCGGTGTGGGCCCCCATCGAGTGCCCGGCGAGGAGGAAGCGGCCCTCCCCCACCCGGGCGGCGACCGCCCGCTCCAGGTCTGCGAGCAGCCACGGGTATCCATAACCCTGGCCGGCGGGGGCGGGATCGGACTCGCCGTGGCCGCGGGCGTCGTAGGCGATCACCTCGTGCCCGGCCCGCTCCAGCGCCCGCGAGCCGTGGTGGACGTAGCGGCGGGTGGCGGTGATCCCGTGGCAGAGAACGATCGGCGGGCCCTCGCCGGCGCTCTCGCCGCGCAACACCGGCGGCCCGCCGAGCGTAAAGGGAGCGGCCGCTCCCGCCGGCATCAGGCGATCGCGGCCAGCGCCCGCTCGAGGTCGGCGACCGACTCGTAGCTGGCGCCGGTGCGGGAGACCTGGCGATGGCGGATCGTGCCCTGCTCGTCGAGGATGAAGATCGAGCGCATCACGTAGCGGCCGCCCGGCGTCTCCTTCAGCTCGGTGAAGCGGGCGAGCGGGCCAAGCCAGCCGGTGACGCCGTAGCGGCGGCTGACCGCGAGGTCGACGTCGGCCAGCAGCGGCACGTTGAGCTCCTGCTCCTTGGCCCAGTGCTCGTGCGAGTCGACCGACTGCGGCGAGATCCCCAGCACCTCGGCGCCGAGCCGGTCCAGGCGCTCGCCCTGGTCGCGGTAGGAGCAGAACTGCTTGGTGCAGACCGTGGTCGCGTCGCCCGGGTAGAAGGCGAGGATCAGCTTGCGGCCGCGGTAGTCGGCGAGGTCGTAGGTCCTGTCGCCGGTGCCCGGCAGCGAGAAGTCGGGGGCGGGATCGCCCACGCCCGGCTTGGCCACTAGCCCTTTTCGATCGTGATCGCTTCGATCAGGACCGTCTGCTTCGGTTTTTCGGTCGGCGTCCCCAGCTTGCCGATGCGCTCGACCACATCCAGGCCCTTGCTGACCTTGCCGACCAGGGCGTATTCCGGCGGCAGGCCGGCATCGGCGCCGGTGACCACGTAGAACTGGCTGCCGGAGCTGCCGGGCGGCTCCGCCGAGCTCTTGGCCATCGCCACCGTGCCTTTGGTGTAGGCGAGGTTGGCGGGCGGCTTCTCGACCACCGTGTAGCCCGGGCCGCCGGTGCCGGTTCCCTGCGGGTCGCCGCCCTGGATCACGAAGCCGGGGGCGATGCGGTGGAAGGTGAGGCCGTCGTAGAAGCCTTTTTCGGACAAGTAGGCGAACGAGTTCGAGGTTTTCGGTGCCCGCTTCGTGTCCAGCGCGATGTCGAAGGTCCCGCAGCTGGTCTGGACGACGGCGGTCACGGTTTCGCCGGCCTCGATCGTCTGCTTCGGCGCCTTCAACGAGACCTGCTTGGGCGCCGGCGCCTGCACCTTCGTGCAGCCACTGGCACCGGCGGCGGCGGTCGTCGAGGAGTCCTCGTCGCCACCGCCGCGGGAGATCAAGATCGCGGCGACGACGCCGATCGCCACCAGGGCGAAGACGGCGAGGATGATCCAGCGTCGGTCGGCCTGCTCCTCCATCGGCGGCGAAGCCTAGCCCACCCCGGCGCCGTCGCGACCGCCCGCCGGTCCTGGCGGGCTTACGATCGGGGGCGATGCCGACGCCTCCGCTGACCCCCCTGGCGGCAGCCACCCTGCACGTCGCCCCGGCGCCCGAGCGCATCCTCCAGATCGAGTGCGGCGACGGCGACGGCGCCCTCTTCCTCGCTCGCGAGTTCCCGGCGGCCCGGGTGCGGGGAGTGGATCGCTCGCAGACGCGGGTGCGGACGGCGCAGACGCGGGTCGGCCTCGATCCCGAGGGGCGCATCGCCTTCAAGCCGGGACGGCCGGGGGCCCTCCCCTACCCCGACGACTTCTTCGACCTCGTGGTCCAGCTCGACGGGCATCCTGCGGCGGCCGAGGTGGCCCGCGTCCTGCGTCCCGGCGGGTGCCTGATCCTCGCCGATCGGCGGCATTCCGGCGGCGGCGAGGGGCTCGCCGGCAGGCTGCGGCGCCGGCGGCTCGAACGCCGCGGGATCGCCAGGATCGAGAGCGGTCGGGCGGGCGACGGCAGCTTCTCTGTCTTTCGCCTGCGCGGCGCCGATCCAGGGCCGCCGGCCGACTAGGCTGCGGGCGCATGGACATCGAGGGGATGCCACTGGCGCTGCTCGTCAACCCCGCCTCGGCGGGCGGCAAGACGCTGAAGCTGCTGCCGGACGTGGAGGGGGCGCTCGACGCCCGCCGCGCCGTCTTCCGCGTCCAGCGCACCAGGAACATCGAGCACGGCGTCGAGCAGGCGCTGCTGGCGGTCGAAGCGGGCGAGGTTCCGGTCGTCATGTCCGGCGACGGCCTGGTCGGCGCCGTCGGCGGCGCGATGGCCGGCTCCGACACACCGCTCGGCATCCTCCCCGGCGGCCGCGGCAACGACCTCGCCCGCGTGCTGGAGATCCCGAGCGATCCCGAAGGCGCGGTGGCGGCGCTCTTCGCCGGCCACAGCCGCCGCATCGACGTCGGCGAGGCCAACGGCAAGCGCTTCCTCGGCATCGTCAGCGTCGGCTTCGACTCGGAATGCAACCGGCGCGCGAACGAAGTCGAGCTGATCCGCAGCAACCTCGTCTACGTCTACTCGCTGTTCCGCACGCTGGTGGGCTGGAAGCCGGCCCGCTTCACGCTGCGGGTGGATGCCGAACGCACCCGCTTCACCGGCTACTCGGTCTCGGTCGCCAACAACAGCACCTTCGGCGGCGGCATGCGGATCGCCCCGGACGCCGATCTGGAAGATGGCCTCTTCGACGTGATCGCGATCGGCGAGGTCGGCAAGCTGCGCTTTCTGGCTAACCTGCCGAGGGTGTTCAAGGGGACCCATGTGGAGGGGGATGAGGTACGCGTCTTTCGCGCTCCGCACCTCGAGCTGAGCGCCAGCAAGCCGTTTCCGGTCTACGCCGACGGCGAGCACCTGACCGACCTGCCGGCCTCGCTGCGAATCCTGCCGCGGGCCCTGCGCGTGCTGGTGCCGCCGCCAGCCCAGGCTTGAAGTCCGCGGCCGCCGGCGCTGGGCGGCGGGGACCGCTGTTCGCGGCCAAGGTCGCGGCGGCCCGGGGGCTGGGGGTGGCCAGCCGGGTCAGTGGCCGCGGTGGCGGCACCACGCTGCCGGGCCGGGTGCTGCTGCGCCTGGAGCCGGACGCAATCGCCCGCCTCGGCGCCGGCCTCGACCGCGGCACCACGATCGTCAGCGCCACCAACGGCAAGACCACGACCGCGGGGATGATCGCCGCCGTGCTGGCCGCCGACGGCCGCCGCCCGGTCCACAACCGGGCCGGCTCGAACATGACCTGGGGAGTGGCGACGGCGCTGCTGGAGCAAGACGGCCGCGAGGGGCTGTTCGAGGTCGACGAGGCCTGGCTGCCGCGGGTGGTCGAGCAGCTCGATCCGGCGACGATCGTGCTCGGCAACCTCTTCCGCGACCAGCTCGACCGCTACGGCGAGATGGAGGCGCTGGCCGACGAGTGGGCGCAGACCGTCGCCGCCCGCGGTGGCCGCGGCGCCCTCGTCCTCAACGCCGACGATCCGCTGATCGCCGACCTCGGCCGCGACTCCGACGAGCGCCCGCGCGAGGGAGTCGTCTACTTCGGGATCGACGACGACTCGCAGGCGCTGCCGCAGCTGCAGCACGCCTTCGACGCCAAGCACTGCCGCCGCTGCGGGCACCCTTACGCCTACGAGCGGGCCTTCGTCGGCCACCTCGGTCACTACTCCTGCCCCAACTGCGGCGCCGAGCGCCCCCGGCCCGCGGTGGCGGCGACGAAGATCGAGCTGCGCGGGATGGACGGCTCCAGCTCGACGATCCGCACCCCGGCCGGCGAGATCCGCCTGGAGCTGCCGCTGCCGGGCCTCTACAACGTCTACAACGCGCTGGCCGCCGTGGCGGCGGGACTCGGCCTGGGGGTCGCACCGGAGCGGATCGCCGCGGCCCTCGGCGAGATGCGAGCCGCCTTCGGCCGGGTCGAGACGATCGAGGTGGCCGGCGTGCCGGTCTCGATCCTGCTGATCAAGAACCCCGCCGGCGCCAACGAGGTGCTGCGGACGCTGCGGCTGGAGGCCGAGCAGGAGCCGGTCGACCTCTGGATCGCGCTCAACGACCGCATCGCCGACGGCCGCGACGTCTCCTGGGTCTGGGACGCCGACTTCGAGCTGCTGCACGGCGCCGTCAGGCGCGTCGTCTGCGCCGGCACGCGGGCGCCGGAGATGGCGCTGCGGCTGAAATACGCCGGTTGGCCGACCGACGCGATCGAGGTCGTCGCCGACGTCGAGGCCGCGCTCGACCGCGCCGTCGCCGCGGCTCCCCGGCGCCTCTTCGCCCTGCCCACCTACACCGCCCTGCTGGAGCTGCGCAAGCTGCTCGCCGACCGCGGCCTGGCGCAGGAGTTCTGGCGGTGAGCGCGGAGCGAGCGAGCGGGGTGATCTGGCACGACGCCGAGAACGGCGCCTACAGCGGCGACCTGCCGCTCTGGGAGGAGCTCGCCGGCGTGGCCGGCGGCCCGATCCTCGACCTCGGCTGCGGGACGGGCCGGGTCGCCCTCCACCTGGCCCGGCGCGGGTACCCGACGGTCGGCCTCGACCGCGACCCGGAGCTGATCGCGGCGCTGGCCGAGCGCGCCGACGGGCTGCCGCTGCGAGCGGTCGTCGGCGACGCGCGGCGCTTCCAGCTGGAGGAAGAAATCGCGCTGGCGCTGGCGCCGATGCAGATGGCGCAGCTGCTCGGCGACAGCGCCGAGCGGGTCGAGTGCCTCCGCTGCACCGCCGCCCACCTGCGCCCCGGCGGGCGGGTGGCGATGTCGATCGTCGAGGCGCTGCCGCGGGTCAGCGAAGGCCCACCGCCGCTGCCCGACGTGCGCGAGGTCGACGGCTGGGTCTACTCCAGCCTGCCCCTCGACGCCGTCGACATCGGCGAGGAGATCGTGATCCAGCGCCTGCGCCAGACCGTCTCCCCCGCCGGCGAGCTGAGCGAGGAGGAAAACGAGATCCGCATTCGCACCCTCGCCGCCGCCGAGCTCGAGCGCGAGGGGGTCGAGGCCGGGCTCGTGCCGCTGCCCCGGCGGCGGATCGCGCCCACCGACCTCCACGTCGGCTCGACCGTCGTCGTCCTCGAGAAGGAGAGCTGAGATGGAACTGCGCGTGCTCAGCCTCTACCCCGAGCAGATGAACATCTACGCCGACCGCGGCAACATCGTCTTCCTGCAGCGGCGCTGCGAGTGGCGCGGCATCGACTTCGCCCACCACGGCGCCGGCCAGGGGGACCCGGTCGACCCGACCGCCCACGACCTCTTCTACATCGGCGGCGGCCAGGACCGCGACCAGCGCCTGGTCGCCGCCGACCTGGTCGCCGGCAAGCGCGCCGACCTGGCGGCGGCGGTCGAGAGCGGCGCCGCCCTGCTCGCCGTCTGCGGCGGCTACCAGCTGCTCGGCCACAGCTATCAGCTCGAGGAGGAGACGCTGCCGGGGCTCGGGCTCGCCGATCTGGAGACGGTGCGCGAGCCGGGACCGCGGCTGATCGGCAACGTCGCGATCGAGGTCGACCTCGGCGGCGGCCCGAAGCTGCTCGCCGGCTTCGAGAACCACGGCGGCCGCACTTACCTCGGCCCCGGCGTGCCCGCCCTGGGACGCGTGGTCGAGGGCAAGGGCAACAACGGCAGGGACGGGCTCGAGGGGGTGCGCCGCCACAACCTGATCGGGACCTACCTGCACGGCCCGCTGCTGCCCAAGAACGCCTGGCTCGCCGACCACCTGATCGCCACCGCCCTGGAGCGCCGCTACGGCACCCGCCCCGAGCTGGAGCCGCTCGACGACGCCTTCGAGGCCGCCGCCCACGAGAGCGCCCGGGCAGCCGCCGGCGTTTGACTGGCTCAGCGGCCGCTGGAGCCGAAGCCGCCGGTCGCGCGGGCGGATTCGGTCAGGACCGCCGCCTCGACCGGCGTGGGCAGCGCGATCGGCACCAGCACGAGCTGGGCGATGCGATCGCCCGCCTCGACCCTGAAGGTCTCGGCCGGATCGTTGTTGAGCAACAGCACCCGCAGTTCGCCACGGTAGCCGGAGTCGATCAACCCGGGGCTGTTGACCAGGGAGATCCCGTGGTCGCGCGCCAGCCCCGAGCGCGGCAGCACCAGTCCGGCATGTCCCTCCGGGATCTCGACCCCGACGCCGGTGCCGACGCCCCAGCGCTCGCCGGGGCCGATGTGGGCGGCCTCGCAGGCGTAGAGGTCGAGCCCCGCATCGCCGTCGTGCGCCCGCGTCGGCAGCACGGCCTCGTCCTTCAGCTTTGCGACCGGCAGCTCCACGGGGCGCCAGCCTAGACGACGGCGAGATCGGCGAACCGGTGCAGCTCGGCCACCGGCACCTTGGCCTGGACCAGGACACCGTCCTCGCGCTCGGTTCGCCGCAGCTCGCCGGCGACCTCGTGCAGGTCGTGCAGCCGCCCGCCCTCGGAGTAGGGAACCAGCAGCTCGACCTCGGCCAGGGTCTCCTCGAAGGCCGCCTCAACCCGCTCGCGCAGGGCATCCAGCCCCTCTCCCTGCGCCGCCGAGACCAGGACCGCCCCGGGGTGGGCCAGCGTCACCTCGTGGCGCTGCTCCTCGCCCAGCAGGTCGGCCTTGTTGAGGACCAGCAGCCGCTGCTTCTCGCCGGCGCCGATCTCCTCCAGAACCAGGTCGACCGCCTTCATGTCCTGCAGCCGCCGCTGCTCCGGCTCGGAGGCGTCGACGACGTGCAGGATCAGGTCTGCTAGCACCGTCTCCTCCAGCGTCGCCTTGAAGGCCTCGACCAGCTGGTGGGGCAGTTTCTCGATGAAGCCGACGGTGTCGGTCAGCAGGTAGTCGCGGCCGCAGAGCTCGAGGCTGCGGGTAGTCGGGTCGAGGGTGTGGAAGAGCCTGTCCCCCACTCCGACCTCGGCCCCGGTGAGGGCGTTGAGCAGGGTCGACTTACCGGCGTTGGTATAGCCGGCGAGGGCGACTCGGGGCAACGAGGAGCGCTCGCGCCGAGCCCGCATCACGCCGCGGTTCTGTTCCAGGCGCCCGAGCCGCCGGCGCAGGGCCGAGATGCGGTCGCGGGCAAGGCGGCGGTCGGTCTCGATCTGGGTCTCGCCCGGGCCCCTGGTGCCGATGCCGCCGTCCATCCTGCCGGCGCCGAGGCGCTCGAGGTGGGTCCAGAGCCCGCGCATGCGGGCCATGTTGTACTCCAGCTGGGCGAGCTCGACCTGGAGCTTGCCCTCGGCCGAGTGGGCGTGATCGGCAAAGATGTCGAGGATCACCGCGGTACGGTCGATCACCGGCACGCCCAGCGCGCTCTCGAGGTTGCGCTCCTGCCGGGGGGCAAGCTCGTCGTCGCAGGCGACCAGGTTGGCGTCGCAGGCGACGATCTCCTGCTTCAGCTCATCCAGTCGGCCGCGGCCGAAGTAGCGGTCGGGGTCTGGTTTCGGGCGCTGCTGCGTGGCCTCGCCCGCGGTCGCCACCCCGGCGGTGCGCAGCAGCTCCTTCAGCTCGGCCAGTGGCTCGCCGTGCTCGCGGCCGTCGACGATGCCGATCGCCAGCGCCCGCTGGCGCGCCCGCGGGTTCGAGACGCCGGCGCCGTTCACGCTCGCCGCACCGTTGCGCGTCTGCGTGCTGCGGCCGTTTCTCGAACGTTGCACTCAGGGGGATTGTAGGAAACCGCCAGGTCTGGATAGGCTTGGGGTCATGAAGGTCTTCGTGACGGGAGCAACGGGCTTCATCGGTGGCGCGATTGCGCGCCAGCTGCGCGCGCGCGGCGACGAGGTCGTCTGCTTGGTCCGGACCCCGGCCAAAGCCGCAGAGCTGACCGAGCTCGGTTGCGAGCTGGTCGCCGGCGACCTCGCCGACATCGAGGCCATTCGAACCGGCCTCGCCGGCTGCGACGGAGCGATCCACGCCGCTGCCATGTACGAGGTCGGGATCCCCGCCTCGCAGCGCCAGCCGATGCGCGAGGCCAACGTCGCCGGCACCGAGAACGTCCTCGGCGCCGCCCTCGAGGCGAAGGTGCCCAAGGTCGTCTACGTCTCCACGGTCGGCATCGGCCAGACCCACGGCCAGACGATCGACGAGTCCTACGAGTACCCAGACGGCCCCTTCACCTCCTGCTACGAGGAAACGAAGTGGCAGGCGCATCAGGTCGCCAAGCGCCTGATCGGCGAGGGTCTGCCCTGCACGATCGTCCAGCCCGGCGGGGTCTACGGCCCCGGCGACACCTCGTCGCTGGGCCAGATGATCGACCAATTCCTGGACGGGAAGATGCCGCTGATTCCCTTCCCCGACACCGGCCTCTGCTTTGCCCACGTCGAGGACACCGCCGCCGGGGTGATCCTCGCGCTCGACAAGGGCAAAACGGGCGAGTGCTATTTCCTCAGCGGCCCGGCGACGACGATCCGGGGCGCGATCGAGACGATCGCCGAGGTGAGCGGCCGCAAGGCGCCGAAGCGGGCGATCCCGACCCCGCTGATGAAGGCGATGATCCCGATCGGGCCGCTGGTCGGCAAGATGATGGGTCAGCCGCCCAACCTGCGCGAGCTGATCTCCGCCGCCGACGGCTGCACCTTCTGGGCCAGCAACGAGAAGGCCCGCCGCGAGCTCGGCTACGCGCCGCGCGAGCTCGAGCAGGGCCTGCGAGCGACGCTCGAGGCCGAAGGCAAGCTGCCCGCGGCCGCGGCCGCGTAGCGCCAGGGCGGATGCGAGGGTTGGGCTGATGCGGGTTATCGACACCATGCACCTCGGCCGGCCGCACGTGATCGGCTGCTGGGAGGTCGACGGCGCTCTCGTCGACCCGGGGCCCGAGTCCTCGCTGCAGACCGTGCTCGACGCCCTCGGCGACGAGCGGCCCCGTGCCGTGCTGCTGACCCACATCCACCTCGACCACGCCGCCGCCACGGGGGCCCTGGTCCGCCGCTGGCCCGAGCTCGAGGTCTACGTGCACGAGCGCGGCGCCTCGCACCTGATCGACCCCTCGAAGCTACTGGCCAGCGCCGAGCGCCTCTACGGCGATCAGATGCGGCAGCTCTGGGGCGAGATCGTCCCGGTCCCGGCGAAGAACGTGAAGTCGCTGACGGGCGGCGAGACGGTGCGGGGGATGCGCGTCGCCTACACGCCGGGCCACGCCTCCCATCACGTCTGCTACCTGCACGAGGACAGCGGCACCGCCTTCGTCGGCGACGTCGCCGCGGTGCGGATCCCACCCAGCAGCTTCGTCGTCCCGCCGACGCCGCCGCCGGACATCGACGTCGAGACCTGGGAGGAGTCGATCGGCACGGTCGAAGGCTGGATGCCAAAGCAGCTGGCGCTGACCCATTTCGGTGCCGTCGAGGAGCCGCTCGAGCACCTGGCGATCGTCCGCGAGCGCCTGCGCGAGGAGGCGGAGCTGGCCCGCCAGCTCCCCGAGGCCGCCTACGAGCGGCGCTACCGTAACCGGGTCGAGGCGGTCGTCGACGAGCCGACCGGCGAGGAGCTGATCCAGGCGGTGCCGCCGCAGTACCAGTGGCGCGGTCTCGATCGCTACTGGCAGAAGCGGGCAGAGCGAGACGCGGCTCAGCCCGCTGCTCCTCCCAGCAGCTAGGCCAGGTGCTCGCGCATCCGCTCGACCGCCTCTTCGATGCGGTCGTCGGGAGCGGTCAGGGCGATGCGGAAGAAGCCCTCGCCGCTGGGCCCGTACATCGAGCCCGGCGAGACGACGACGGCCGCCTCTTCCAGCACCTTCTCGCAGAAGGAGGTCGAGGTGTGGCCCGCGGGCACCGGTGCCCAGACGTAGATCGTTCCCTTCGGCGCCGTCACCTCGACGCCGATCTCGCGCAGGGCGGAGACGACCAGGTCGCGGCGGCGGGCGTAGGTCTCGTTCATCCGCTGCAGCGGGCCCCGCGGCCCCTCCAGGGCGGCGGCGCCGGCCACCTGAACGGCCTCGAAGAGGCCGGAGTCGACATTGGTCTTGAGCCGCCAATAGGTCTGGATCGCCTCGGCGTTGCCGAGGATCGCGGCGCAGCGCCAGCCGGTCATGTTGAAGCCCTTGGAGAGCGAGAAGACCTCGACGCCGACCTCCTTGGCGCCGGGCGTCTGCAGGAAGCTCGGCGCCACGTAGCCGTCGTAGGTCGTCTCCGAGTAGGCGTTGTCGTGGACGACGAGGATCTCGTGCTCGCGGGCGAAGGAGACGGCCAGCTCGAAGAAGCCCTCCGGCACCACGGCCCCGGTCGGGTTGTTCGGGTAGTTGAGGAACATCAGCCGCGCCTTGGCGGCGACATCGGCCGGAACCGCGCTCAGGTCCGGCGCGAAGCCGAGCTCCGGGACCAGCGGCAGCAGCTCGGGGGTGGCGCCGGCGAGGATCGGGCCGCCGGTGTAGACCGGGTAGCCGGGGTCCGAGGCGAGGGCGACGCCGCCCTGGTCGAGGAAGGCGAAGCAGAGGTTGTAGATGCACTCCTTGGCCCCGATCGCCGGGATCACCTCACTCTCCGGGTCGATCGCGACCCCGAAGCGGCGGTCGTAGAAGTCGGCGAAGGCGCGGCGGAACTCCTCGCGGCCGCGGTTGCTCGGGTACTGGTGGTTGGCCGGGTCGGCGACCGCCTCCTGCATCGCCTGAATGACGTAGTCGTAGGTCGGCTGGTCAGGGTCGCCGATGCCGAGGCTGATCACGTCGATGCCGGCGGCGCGCTTCTCGGCGATGCGGCGCTCCAGTTCCTGGAACATGTAAGGAGGCATCGCCTGCAGGCGGGCTGACGGGTCGGAGATCGCCATCGGCGCGGAACCCTAACGATTAGCTCACTGGTCCAGCTCGGACAGCGCCTGCGACAGCTCAGGCGAGAGCTCGCCCGCGTAGACGGGCTCGGCCCAGCCGCTCAGCCGCACCGCCAGCTCCTCGCCCACCTCGACCTCCAGCTCGCCGCCTTCGAGCTCGACCACGATCGGGCTGGAGGCCCCTCGCAGGAAGGCGGTCACCGCGGCACCGCTGGCGCCGGTGCCGGAGGAGAGCGTCTCCCCCACCCCGCGCTCGAAGATCCGCGCCCTGACCCGGTCGCCCTCGATCGCCAGGAATGAGACGTTGGTGCGGTTCGGGAAGAGCTCGTGGCCTTCGATCCCGGGCCCGATCTCGCCCAGGTCGAGGTCGTCGAGCTCGGCGCCGACGACGATCGCGCACTGCGGGTTGCCGATCGAGACGTGCTGGAACTCCCACTCGCGCCCGGCGGCGCTCAGCGTCCCCCGGCCGTCCTCGCCGCCGGAGGGGAAGTCCTTCGAGGTCATCGAAGCCCTGCCCATCTCGACCGTGCAGGTCAGCTCGCCGGTGATCGTCGGCACGATCGGGCCGGCCGCGGTCTCGATCGCGAAGGTGTCCTCGTCGGTCCAGCCGTGGCGGCGCAGGTAGAGGATCGCCTCGCGGGCGCCGTTGCCGGAGAGCTCGGCCTCGGAGCCGTCGGGGTTGAAGATGCGCAGCGCGGCGACGAACTCGGGGTTCTCGCTGCGGGAGAGCAGCAGGATCCCGTCGGCGCCGACCCCGAAGTGCGGGTCGCAGAGCCACTCGATCCGCTTGACGCTCAGCTCCCAGGGAAGGTTCTGCGTCTCGAGGATCAGGTAGTCGTTGCCGAGCGCTTGCCACTTCTCGAATTTCATACCGGGCGGCAGCCTATTTCACCTGCACCCTTGCGCTATTCGCTCGGCGACCTGGTCGTCGCTCAGATGCGTGCGGTCGATCGCGTGGAGGTTGGGGATCTTGCGCATCCAGGTCAGCTGCCGGCGGGCGTAGTTGCGTGAGCGCTGCTTCATCGCCTCGACGTTCCC
This sequence comes from uncultured Solirubrobacterales bacterium, assembly GCA_963717495.1. Lineage (GTDB taxonomy): Bacteria > Actinomycetota > Thermoleophilia > Solirubrobacterales > 70-9 > VAYN01. Next base: position 919,867 of record OY970339.1, read on the forward strand.
GGCCAGCAGCTCATCGAACCCGAACGCCTTGCGCGCCGTGCGCGACGGTCCCAGCGCCTCGGCCCGACGGACCTCCGCCGCCGCCCCGGCGGCGACGATCGCCTCGACCCGGGCGTCGATCCGCTCGTAGAGCAGGGCTCGCTCCATGTCGAGACCGAAGATCGCCGTCGGGTGCCGGGTCTGCGCCGACCACAGCTCCGAATCCTCCGCTCCGGGGCGCGCCGGCACCAGCGAGAGCTCGGCCAGGGCCGCCCGCAGGTAGAGCCCCGTCCCCCCCACCACGATCGGCGTCCTCCCCGCCGCCAGCGCCGCGTCCACCTCGGCGTGGGCCAGCGGCATGTACTCGCCGACGTTGAATGCCCGCGTCATCGGAACGAAACCGATCAGCCGGTGCTCCAGCCGCGCCTGCTCCTCGGCGCCGGCCGCCCCGGTCAGCGCCTCCAGGCCCTCGTAGACCTGCAGCGCGTCGCAGGAGATCGCCACCGGGTCCTCGCCACGCTTCCGCAGCAGCTTGGCCAGGGCGATCGCGACGCCGGTCTTGCCGATCCCCGTCGGCCCGAAGATCCCCAGGACCTTCAAACGAGCTGCGAGAGCGGCTGCGCGGAGACGCCGCTCAGGGTCTGCGACGTCGCCGCGGCGATCTCGACCGCGACGAACTCCCCCGGCTCCCCGACCCCTTCGAAGTTGACCGCCTTGCCGTGCCGGGTGCGGCCCCGCAGCTTGGTCGCGTCGGTGCGGCTGGTCCCTTCGACCAGCACGTCGAGGGTGCGGCCGACGAAGCGCTGCGCCTGCTCCTTTGCCCGCCGCTGCACGGCCTCGACCAGCCGCTCCATCCGCTCCACCTTGACCGGGTGGGCCACCTGCGCGCCCATCGTCGCCGCCTCGGTTTCGCGCCGCGGCGAGAAGACGAAGGTGAAGGCGCCGTCGTAACCGACCTCCTCGACCACCGCCAGGGTCTCGGCAAAGTCAGCCTCGGTCTCGCCCGGGAAGCCGACGATGATGTCGGTGGTAATCGCGCAGTCCGGCACGTGCTCGCGGATCAGCGCGACGCGGTCCATGTAGCGCCGGCGATCGTAGGTGCGCCGCATCCGTTTGAGCACGGCACTGGAGCCGGACTGCAGCGGCAGGTGGATCTGCTCGCAGAGCGCCGGCAGGTCGGCGTGGGCCCGGATCACGTCCTCCTTCATGTCCTTCGGGTGCGGGCTGGTGTAGCGGATCCGTTCGATCCCCCTGACCGCGTCGACGCGGGCCAGCAGCTCGGCGAAGCTGAGCCGCCGCTCTCGAGGCAGATCGCGCCCGTAGCTGTTGACGTTCTGCCCCAGCAGCGTCACCTCGCGCACGCCGTCGGCGGCGAGCGCCTCGGCCTCGACCAGGAGCTCGTCGGGATCGCGGCTGACCTCGCGCCCGCGGGTGCTGGGAACGATGCAGTAGGAGCAGGCGCAGTTGCAGCCCTGGGAGATCTGCAGCCAGCCCTGGAACTCGCGCTCACGCCGGGTCGGCAGGTGCCCGGAGAAGTCCTCGAACTCGAAATAGCCCTGAGCGCTGAGCGAGTCGGAGTTGAGGAACTCGGCCAACTTGTGGATCTGGCCGGGCCCGAAGGCCACGTCGACGAAGGGGAAGCGCTGAAAGACCTCCTCCTTGACCGACTGCGCCCAGCAACCGCCAACGCCGACGATTCGTCCCGGCTCTTCAGACTTCAACCGCTTCGCCTCGCCAAGATGCGCGATGAACCGACTATCCGCCGACTCCCTGATCGAGCAGGTGTTGAACAGGATCAGATCGGCCTGATCCCGGCTCTCCGCCTCCTCATACCCCAGCGACGCCAGCATCCCCCGCATCCGCTCGGAATCGTGCACGTTCATCTGGCAGCCGAACGTCGTCACATGAAATCTCTGCGCCATCCGGGCAGATTAGCGCTGAGCAAAGGGTCCCGGGTGGGACTCGCCAAGCCTCCCGCAGTTCGCGCAGGCGAGTCCCACCCGGAACCCTCCCCCACCACTACTTGACCGTCAGCGTCCCTTCCATGCCCGCTTCGCGATGCCCCGGCACGGTGCAGAAGAACGTGTAGGTGCCCGGCGCCAGCTCGGCGCTGACCGAGGTCTTGCCTTGAGCGATCAGTTCGGAGCCGGCGATCTCTTCGCCGCCTTCGGCTTCGATCGCGACGTCGTGTTCGAGCGTGGCCGGATTGGTGAGGTCGATCGTGACCTCGCCCGGCTTGCTGCTCAGCGAAGTCGTGTCGTAGGCGATTTCGGTCGGGTCGGCTTCGAGCTGAACCGTGCCGCCGGGCCCTTTCGCCGCCGCCCCTTCGGTGGCCTCGGCGCTGCCCTCTCCCGCCTGTCCAGCGGGGGCGGGGGCCTCACCGGCAGGTTCTTCGTGGCCCTCGGCTTCGAACTCCTCGCCGGCCTGCTCGAACTCCGCCGCTTTCTCGTGTTCCTCGTCCTTGGCGTGGAGCACGGCAAAGGTGGTGGCGCCGCCGACCAGGATCGCGAACCAGAGGACCACGACCGGAAAGGCTTTGCCGGGGAAGTTCTTCGCTTTCAGCCCGGCGAAGCTGAACAGCACCGCCGAGACCGCGAGCGCGATCCCGCAGACGTAGAAGAGGGTTCCATTGCTCATGAGGCGGCGCGAATCCTATCCGGCACGACGAGTCCGGCGCCGTCAGGCGGTTAGGCGGCTTTTACCTCAGGAACCACTGGAGAGGCCTCGACCTCGGGAGCGGGCGCCTCGCCGTCGATGCCGAGAGCGGTCCGCACCTTGGTTTCGATCTCGAGGGCCAGCTCCGGGTTGTCCTGGAGGAACTGCTTGGCGTTGTTGCGGCCCTGTCCCAGGCGCGTCTCCCCGTAGGAGAAGAACGAGCCAGATTTCTGCACCAGGTCCTGCTCGATGCCGAAGTCGAGCAGTCCGCCCTCGCGGGAGATGCCGACGCCGTACTCGATGTCGAACTCGGCCTGGCGGAACGGCGAGGCGACCTTGTTCTTGACGACCTTGACCCGGACCCGGTTGCCGACCGCCTCGGTTCCTTCTTTGAGGGTCTCGATACGGCGGATGTCGAGTCGCTGCGAAGAGTAGAACTTGAGCGCGCGCCCGCCCGGCTGGGTCTCCGGGGAGCCGAACTGGACGCCGATCTTTTCGCGGATCTGGTTGGTGAAGAGGCAGACGGTTTTGGTCCGATTCAGATTGCCGGCCAGTTTGCGCATCGCCTGCGACATCAGCCGAGCCTGCAAACCGACGGTGGTGTCCCCAATCTGGCCGTCCAGCTCCGCTTTCGGGGTCAGCGCCGCGACCGAGTCGATCGCGACCACGTCGACCGCGCCGGAGGCGATCAGGCGGTCGGCGATCTGCAGCGCCTGCTCGCCGTAGTCCGGCTGGGAGACGAGCAGCTCGTCGGTATCGACGCCGATCGCCCGCGAGTAGACCGGGTCGATCGAGTGCTCGGTGTCGATGAAGGCGCAGACGCCGCCCAGGGCCTGTGCCTGGGCGATGATGTGGTTGACCAGGGTCGTCTTTCCCGAGGACTCGGGGCCGAAGATCTCGACGATGCGGCCACGGGGGACGCCGCCGATGCCGAGCGCCAGGTCGAGCGCCAAGGATCCGGTGGGGATCGCCTCCACCTTGACCGTGCCCTTGTCGCCGAGTCGCATCAGCGAGCCCTCGCCGAACTCCTTCCTGATGCCGCTGACCGCGCTCTCCAGCGCCACGTCCTTGGCTTTCGCCTCTTTCGCCGACATGTCCTTCAGGTTCGCTTTCGTGTCTGCCATCTCGATCACCTCACTGCCACCCGGCGCCGGGCAGCTGGATTTGGGCCAGCGGGACGTATCGCGCACCCGACGGCTGGAGTTCAGAACGGTAGAGGGAGATCCGGACGCCATCGAACCAGCCGACCTGCTTCGTGGGCGAGGGCCCAGACGGAATCTCCACCGCCATCGGTCGCCTCGATCCGCGTCCCTCGGCGCGAACCCTGGCTACCGTTACATGAGGCCAAAACGGCCGCTTCTCACGCCCGTAGAGCCCATCGAAGCTCAAGATCTCGCTCAACCTCTCCTGTAGCCCCGGAACCGGCCCGTGCAGAACCGGTAGCGCGACGAGCCGTGGCCTGCCCCGCGCCGGGCGCCCGACCGGGCTTCCCAACTCCAGCATCACCGGTCGGTCCGCCGCCTCTTCCATCGCCTCCTCGATTCGCCCGACGTCGTCGATGGGCCTGTTGCCGAGAAAGGCGAGGGTGATATGAAGCGCATCGGCCGGGACGCGCCGCAGCGCCGGGTCGGCCAGTTCGACCTCACCCCAGGTCGCGATGTCCTCGCGGACCATCTCAGGCAGGTCGAGCGCGACGAACATACGGACGGGCTTGGCTTCGGCGGTTGGCTTGCTCATTACGCCCACGCTATGGCGTGAAGACGCACGCGTTAAGCCGTTTTCGCAAAAAGTCTGCGCCGACTTGCACGCGACTTCGAGACGTCAGCCCGGACCTAAAGCGGCGGCTCGCTGCCGCCGAGCAGGATCCGCAGCAGGTGCATGCCGACCAGGGCCGAGCGTTCGCGGACGTCCTCGCGGCCACCGGGGATGACCGGGTCGCGGGCGATGCCGGTGCCGTCGGCGAGGCGGGCGTTGAAGCAGACGTAGCCCACCGGCTTCTCCTCGCTACCACCCGTAGGGCCCGCGATTCCGGTGATCGCGACCGCGACGTCGGCTTCGAAGCGCTCCAGGGCCCCGATCGCCATCGCCTCCGCCACCTCCGGGGACACCGCACCCTTGTCCTCGAGCAGTCCGCCGTCGACGCCGAGCAGCTCTTCTTTGGCCTCGTAGGTATAGGCGACGATGCCGCCGAGGAAGTAATCCGAGGAGCCGGGGAGGTTGGTCACGCGGGCCGCCATCAGGCCGCCGCTGCATGACTCGGCCAGGGCCAGCCGCCGTCCTTTCAGCAGCGCCGCCACCTGGGAGTCGATCGTCTCTCCGTCGAGGCTGAAGAGGTGGCGCTCGTGGCGCGTCCGCAGCCCCTCGCGCACGGCGTCGGCGACGGCCGCCTCCTCGTCGCGGAAGCGGACGTCGATCTCGATCTCGCCGCGACGCAGGCAGGTGGTGATCTCGACCGCGCCGACCTCGACCCCGTCGCCCTCGATCTCGCGCAGGCTCTTGGCGATCTCCGACTCCGGCACGCCGAACATCCGCAGCGTGTAGCCACGCAGCGGCGTCGCCCGCGCCAGCACGTCGCGCACCGGCTCCGTCTCCAGCGCCGCCGGCCACATCGGCCGCAGCTCGCGCGGCGGGCCCGGCAGCACGATCACCACTCGCTCCCCGGCGGGGACCACCAGCCCCGGCGCGGTGCCGACCGGGTCGAGGGCGATCGCGCCCTCCGGCACCATCGCCTGCTTGCGATTGGCCTCCATCACCGCCTCCTCGTCGAAGTCGAAGCCCCCGCGGCGGGCGAAGACGCGCAGGATCTCGGCGATCTTCTCCTCCACGACCTCGTCCAGCAGCAGCTCGCGGCCGGTGAAACGGGCCACCACCTCGCCGGTCAGGTCGTCCGCGGTAGGCCCGAGGCCGCCGGTGGTGACGATCAGGTCCATGCCCTCGGCGGCCATGAAGCGCAGCGCCGCCTCGAGGTCGTCGGGACGATCGGCGACGACGAGGATGTGGGCCACCTCCACCCCGTGCTCGGCCAGGCGTTCGGAAACCCAGGGGCCGTTGGAATCGGCGATGCGGCCGGTCAGGACCTCGGTTCCGGTGACGACGATGCCGGCGCGGATCACGGCCGTGACGCTACCGAACGGGTGTGGCTAGAGGTCGGAGTCGGCCTCGGAGTCGAGTGCGATCGTGTCCGGCTCCGGAGGGGCCGTGGCGCCCGCCGGCGCCAGCACCCGGTTGAGGTCGGCCTGGGTGATCAGCACCTGGCGCGGTTTCGAGCCCTCGTAGCCGGAGATGACGCCACGGCGCTCGAGCATGTCGATCAGGCGCCCGGCCCGCGTGTAGCCGACCCGCAGGCGGCGCTGGATCATCGAGACCGAGGCGGTCTCGGTCTGGACCACCAGCCGGATCGCCTCGTCGAGCAGATCGTCGCTGTCGGGGTCGAAGTCGCCCTCGTGACCCTCCTCGGCGACCTCCTCGGGAGTCTCCAGCAGCTCCGCCTCGAATTCGGGTTCGCCCTGCTTGGCCCAGTGGTTGGTGATGCGGGCGATCTCCTCCTCGGTGATGAAGGCGCCCTGGACTCGCTGCAGCTTCGAGGAGCCGGCGCCGCGGAAGAGCATGTCGCCCTGGCCGAGCAGTGCCTCGGCGCCGCCCTGGTCGAGGATCACCCGCGAGTCCGTCTGCGAGGAGACGGCGAAGGCGATGCGGGCCGGGATGTTGACCTTGATCGTGCCGGTGATGATGTCGGTCGAGGGGCGCTGGGTCGCCAGCACCAGGTGGATGCCGGTCGCCCGCGACTTCTGGGCGAGGCGGATGATCGAGTCCTCGACTTCGGCCGGGGCGACCATCATCAGGTCCGCGAGCTCGTCGATCACGCAGAGGATGTGCGGCAGCGGCGGGTCGCCCTTCTTCTCGCGATAGCGGTTGAGCTCGCCGAGGTTGCGGCAGCGGGCCTCGCTCATGATCCCGTAGCGGGTCTCCATCTCCCCGATCAGGTTGGAAAGCACGTTGGCGGCCAGGCGCGGCGAGGTGACCACCGGCGTCAGCAGGTGCGGCACGTTCTCGTAGTGGTTGAGCTCGACCTGCTTCGGGTCGACCAGCACCAAGCGAACCTCGTTCGGCGAGGCCTGCATCAGGATCGAGGAGAGGATCCCGTTGACGCAGGCGGACTTGCCGGAGCCGGTGGTGCCGGCGACGAGGACGTGCGGCATCTTCGCCAGGTCGGTCCAGACCGGGTTGCCGTCGATGCCCTTGCCGAGCCAGGCGACCAGCGGCGAGGTCTTCTCCGGGCGGCCGGCGTAGATGTCGCCGAGGCGGACGATGCGGCGGCGGGCGTTCGGGACCTCGACCCCGACGGCCTGCTTGCCCGGGATCGGGGCGAGGATGCGAATCTCGGTCGAGGCGAGGGCATAGGCGAGGTCGTTGGCGAGCTCGGTGACTTTCTTGACCTTGATCCCGGGCGCCAGGCGCAGCTCGTAGCGGGAGACGTGGGGACCGCTGATGACGCCGACGATCTTCGCCTCGACCCCGAAGTGGCCCAGCGTCTCGACCAGCTTGCGGCCGACGATCTCCTGGTCGCGGGGATCCGGCCCCTTGTCGCCCTTGCCGCGTTCCAGCGCCTTCGCCGGCGGCGGCTTGTAGTCGATCTCGTCGGAGGTGGTGACCCCGCGGGCCTGGCCCATCGGGGTGAGGGCGACCTGCGCGGGCTCGGGCAGGGGCTCCTCGGCGACCACCGCGTCCTCTTCGGAGGTCGAGATGTCTTCCAGTTCGCGATCGAAGTCGTCGGCGGCAAGCGCCAGGTCGGGCTCGTTCTCGGGCTCCTCGGCGAGCTGCACCGTCGGCTCGAACTCGTCGGTGTCCGGATAGGCGCTCATCACGTCGGTCGGGCCGGCCTCGGTCTCCCCCACCCGCGTCTCGCGCTGCTCGCGCCAGTCGGCGTGGGTGCGGGCGACCGTCCGCGCCGCCGCGTCGCCGCCGTGGAAGATCCCCCTGAAGGTCGCTCGCAGAGCCCGGCCGATCCCCCGGCCCAGGGCGGAGACCGAGGTCCCGGTCAGCAGCATCCCCCCCACCAGCAGGATCAGCACCGTGAAGATCCGCGCGCCGACGCTGCCGAGGAGGTAGGTCAGCCCGGTTTCGACCCCGTAGCCGACCTTGCCCCCCTCCCAGCCGAAGAAGAGGACGAAGACGAGATAGACGCCAAACGCGACCAGGGTGAGCCCGATCAGGTCGAGGTGCCGCTGCTCCAGCCCGGCCGGCAGATGCAGCCCGCCCTTCGGCTTGGCCGCTTTGGCACGTTTTCTCCCGGCTTTGGCTTTGCGCGCGGGCGCGCGCTTCTTGCGAACGAACATGCTGTCCCGGTTCGACGCGCAGGGCTCCACCCCTGCGGATAAATTCGCCCTAAATCCCGCGGGCTGCGGCGGAATCGGGGGCTAACATCGCTCCGTGCTCAGTGAAAGCGATCCCAGCGGCGGTCGCGTCCTCGTCGTCGAGGACGACGCCGACATCGCCGACGTCCTGCGCCGTTCCCTGCGCAACGAGGGCTACGAGGTCAAGACCTCGGCCGACGGCATCGACGCCCTCGACGTCGCCGCCGGCTTCGTCCCCGACCTCGTCGTCCTCGATCTCGGCCTTCCCCGCCTCGACGGGGTCGAGGTCTGTCGGCGGCTGCGGCTCGACGGCGACGTGCCGATCCTGATGCTGACGGCGCGCGCCGAGACCGAAGACCGCGTCAACGGTCTCGACAGCGGCGCCGACGACTACCTGGTCAAGCCGTTCGAGCGACAGGAGCTGCTGGCGCGGATCCGGGCGCTGCTGCGGCGGCGGCCGCCGCGCGGCGCCGCCTCGCTCGAGGTCGGCGACCTGCAGCTCAACCCGGACACGCGCGAGGTCCGCCGCGGTGAGCGTGAGATCGAGCTGACCAACCGCGAGTTCGAGCTGCTCGAGTTCCTGATGCGCAACGAGCGCCTGGTGATCTCCCGCGAGCGCCTGCTCGACGAGGTCTGGGGATACGACCCGATGGCCGCGACCAACACGATCGACGTCTTCATCTCCAACCTGCGGCGCAAGCTCGAGGCCGGCGACGAGCCGCGTCTTCTGCACACCAAACGCGGGGCCGGCTACGTGCTGAAGGACTAGCCCGGTGCTGGCCGCGGTCAAAGGCTCCGTCACCCGGCGGCGGTTCTTCCACCCCGGCAGCTGGCCGCTGCGCTGGCGCCTGGCCGCTGTCTCGGCCGGTCTCACGCTGGTGATCCTGATGCTGTTCGGAGCGGTGATCGGCGGCGCCGCCACGCAGCGCATCCGCGACGACTTCAACGGCGAGGTGCGCAGTGCCGTGCAGATCCTCGCCGGCGAATTCAAAGTCGAATACGGGCCGTTTCGCACCTACGTCCAGGAAGGCCCGCGGCTCAACGACTTCGTCCTTCCCGACGACGCCTCGGCCCGCGTCCTCGACGTCAGCGGCAACCTGCTGAAGAAGAGCACCGGAGCCGGCGATCTGGGACCACCGCGGGCCGGGCTCTCCGACCACGGCGACATCAGGGTCGCGACCGAGCCGATCGTCGACGAAAACGGGAGCACCACCGGCTATGTCCAGTACGGCCGCAGCGTCGAGCACGTCGACTCGACCGTCGACCGGCTCTGGCTCTTCATCGCCGCCGGCGTCTTCTTCGGCACCCTGCTGGCGAGCCTGGCCGGGGTCGCGATCGCCCGCCGGGCGATGCGGCCGATCGCCTCGCTGACCGCCACCGCGAAGGAGATCGCCACCACCCGCGACCCCTCGCGGCGGATGCCGGAGCCGGCGGTGGAGGACGAGGTCGGCGAGCTGGCGCTGACGTTGGAGCAGATGCTGCGCTCGCTCGACGCCGCCCGAGCCGAGCGCGAGGGGGCGATGCAGAAACAGCGCGAGTTCGTCGCCGACGCCTCACACGAGCTGCGCACGCCGCTGACCAGCGTGCTCGCCAACCTGGAGCTGCTGCAGGCCTCGCTTGGGGATCCCGGCCAGGCCGAAGACCGCGAAGTCGTCGACTCCGCCCTGCGCTCCTCGCGACGGATGAGCCGCCTGGTCGCCGACCTGCTGCTGCTCGCCCGCGCCGACGCCGGCCGCATGGACAAGCACCGCCGCTGCGACCTCGCCGAAGTGGCCGGCGAGGCGGCGGCGGAGGCGGCGGCGCTGATGGGCGAGCGCACCCTGAGGATCGACAACGAGCGGCCGCTGCGGGTCGAAGGCAGCCCCGACGAACTGCACCGGATGATCCTCAACCTGCTCGACAACGCCGCCCGCCACACCCCAGCCCGGGCGACGATCGAGCTCAGCCTGGGCGCGCACGACGGCTACGCCGTGGTTGAGGTGGCCGACGACGGCCCCGGCATCCCGGCGGCGATGCGGGAGCAGATCTTCGACCGCTTCGTTCGCGGCGAGGGCCCGGCCGACGTCGCCGGGAGCACCGGGACCGGCCTCGGCCTGGCGATCGTCAGCGCCGTCGCGGCCTCCCATGGCGGCAGGGTCGAAGCCACCGAATCCCAGCTCGGCGGCGCCCTCTTCCGCGCCCGCATCCCCCTCGCCGATTCTGACCAAGTCGTTACCAAGCCTTTAAAAGCGCTTTAGCCCTCGCCCTTAAATTCGTTCGCGGACGAGACACCAGCCCGCCGGGATTCTCCCCAGACACCATCCCGGCGGGTCTTTTTTTTGGCCCGAGGTGAGGGATGTCGGTGCCCCTCTCCCTCGCTGGGATTTTCGCCTTTAAGTGGCTATCTCTCGCTGAGCCAGCGGTGCGAAAATCGGACGCCGCTCGTACGAGGGGCACCGACATCCCTCCAACAAGCGCCAACTCAGCTCAAAAGCTGAACAGCAGTGCCCTTCGCAAGCGTCAGACCTCGATCACGACCGGCAAAATCATCGGCCGCCGCTTCAGCCGCTGGAAGACGAACTTGCCGACCGCGTCGTGCAGGTCCTCCTCGATCAGGTGCGGCTCACGGTTGCCGGCCTTGGCGGCATCCTCGAGCTGGTCTTCGACCAGGTCGCTGAGCTCTTCGACCAGGGCGTCGGCCTCCTCGAGGAAGGCGACGCCGCGGAAGATCACCTCGGGGTCGGCGACGACGCTGCCGTCGTCGGAGGAGATGGTGACGACGACGATGAAGATGCCGTCGGCCGAGATCTCGCGGCGGTCGCGCAGGGCGGCGTCGTCGGGGTCGCCGATGTTGACGCCGTCGACGAACATCGTGCCGGCGTGGATGTCCTCGCCGAAAGCGGCGCCGTCGGCGTCGATCTCCAGCGGCAGCCCGTTGCGGCCGCGGAAGATGTCGGCGGGATCGACCCCGACCGCCTCGGCCAGCTCGGAGTGCAGGCGCAGGCGCTTGTGGTCGCCGTGGACCGGCATCACGTACTTGGGCTTGGTCAGGTTCAGCATCAGCTTGATCTCCTCCTGCCAGCCGTGGCCGGAGGCGTGGATCGGCGCGTCTTTGGCGGTGATCACGGTGGCGCCGATCTCGTAGATGCGGTCGATCGTCTCGTTGACGGCGCGCTCGTTGCCGGGCACCGGCGTGGCCGAGAAGACGACCGTGTCGCCGGAGTGCAGCTGCACGTCGCGGTGGTCGTTGTTGGCCATCCGCCGCAGCGCCGAGAGCGGCTCGCCCTGGCTGCCGGTGGAGATCACGACGACCTTCTCGTCGGGGAAATTCTCGATCTCTCGTGGCTGGATGAAGAGCCCGGACGGCGCTTTTGCCATCCCCAGGTTGGAGGCGATGTTGTAGTTCTTGCGCATCGAGCGGCCGACCAGAGCGACCTTGCGGTCGAGCTGCACGGCAGCGTCGATCACCTGCTGCACGCGGTGGATGTTGGAGGCGAAGGAGGTGACGATGATCCGACCCTCGCACTGCGAGAACGTCCGCAGCAGAGCCGGCCCGACGCTGGACTCCGACGGCGCCACCCCGGGCCGGTCGGCGTTGGTCGAGTCGCCGCAGAGCAGCAGCAGGCCTTCGCGGCCGATCTCGGCCAGCCGCGGGATGTCCGCCGGCCGCCCGTCGACCGGGGTCTGGTCGAACTTGTAGTCGCCGGTCATCAGCATCGAGCCCACCTCGGTGCTGATCAGGACGCCGCGCATGTCGGGAATCGAGTGCGCGAGGTGGACCAGCTCCAGCTCGAACGGCCCGCGGCGGACCTTCTCCCCCGCCGGCAGCTCCTGTAGCGGCGCGTCGGAGAGCTTGTGCTCGTCCAGCTTCGAGCGCACCATCCCGATCGTCAGCAGGCCGCCGTAGATCACCGGCGGCGAGCCGATCTCACGCAGCACGTAGGGCAGGGCGCCGACGTGGTCCTCGTGGCCGTGGGTCAGCACGATCGCCTCGATGTCGTCGGCGCGGTCGCGCAGGTAGGAGAAGTCGGGAAGGACGAGGTCGATCCCGTGCATCTCCGCGGTCGGGAACATCAGCCCCGTGTCGACGACGACGATCTTGCCGTCGTACTCGACCACGGTCATGTTCTTGCCTATCTCGCCGAGGCCGCCAAGCGGCAGCACTCGGAGTTTCTTACTTGGCACTAGTCACTCACTCTCTCTGAAGTTGGTTATTGGGCGACAGGAAGGCCGATGCCTTCCAGCGCGGCCTTGACCGCAGCCCGCTGATCGGCGTCCGCGGGAACGAGCGGCAGCCGCATCCGCTCCGAGGCAAGGCCGAGCATCTCCAGCGCGGCCTTGATCGGAATCGGGTTGGTGGTCACCGAGAGACCCTCGTAGAGAGGAGTCAGCTCGGCGTCTATCTGGCGCGCCCGGGCAATGTCCCCGCCCTGGGCCGCGTCCCACATCTCGCGCATCTGCTCGCCCGCGACGTGCGAGGCGACGGTGATGCCGCCGGCGCCCTCGAACTCGAGGACGCGCAGGAAGGTGTTGTCGTTGCCGGCGAGGACGGCCATGCCGTCGATCGGCCCCAGCTCGTCGTCGTTGGCCTGCTTGACGGCGACGATGTTGTCGACCTCGGCCAGCTCGGCGAGCAGGTCCGGGGGCATGTTGATCACGACCCGGGAAGGGATGTTGTAGACGATCATCGGCTGCTCGGGAACGGCGGCGGCGACGGCTTCGAAGTGGGCGCGCAGGCCGGCCCGGTTGGGCTTGTTGTAGTAGGGAGTCACGACCAGGGAGGCGTCGGCGCCCGCCGCCGCGGCCTTCTTCGTCAACTCGCGCGAGTGACGGGTGTCGTTGGTGCCGGTGCCGCAGACGAGCAGGGGGTCGGCGCCGATCTCGGCCCGCACCGCCTCCAGCAGCTCGATCGTCTCCTCGTCGGTCAGGGTCGGGCACTCGCCGGTGGTACCGCCGACGACGAGCCCGTGCGAGCCGTGCTCGAGCAGGTGGGTGGCAAGTCGGCGCGCCGCACCGAGGTCGACCGCGCCGCCCTCGTCAAACGGCGTCGCCATCGCCGTGAGGATTCCTCGAATTTCCTTCATCGCTGCCAGAGTAACCAGTCTCGCGGCCTAGGCGCCGAAAAGGAGCTTCTCGAGTCCGACCGTGAAGCGCTCCGGCAGCGCCCCCACCCTGCGCACGGCGAGCAGCACCCCCGGCATGAAGGAGCGGCGGTAGATCGAGTCGTGGCGCAGTGAGAGCGTCTGGCCCTCGCCGCCGAAGATGACCTCCTGGTGGGCGACCAGGCCCGGCAGCCGCACCGAGTGGATCGGCTGGTGGACGTTGCCGCCGGCGGCGTCGATCAGCTCCGCGGTCCGCTTCGCGGTGCCCGAAGGAGCGTCGAGCTTGCGGTCGTGATGGAGCTCGACGATCTCGCACTCCGGCATGTGCGGCGCGATCGTCTGCGCCACCTCCATCAGCAGCACGGCGCCGATCGCGAAGTTGGGAGCGACGAAGCAGTTGGCGCTCGCGGCCTCGGCGGCCGCGCGGGCGGCGTCGAGGTCGAAGCCGGTGGTGCCGACGACGGCGTGGACGCCGGCCTCGAGGCAGCTGCGCACGTTGGCAAGGGCGGTGTCGGGAACGGTGAAGTCGACGACGACATCGGCGTCGCCCAGGACCGCGGCCAGCTCGACGCCGAGCGCCGGATCGGCCCGGCCGGTCAGGACCGTGTCGTCGGCGGCCTCGACCGCCGCGCAGACCGTTTCGCCCATGCGGCCGGCGGCGCCGGCGACGGCAACCCGGATCATGCCGCTACGAGGCTCTCGCTGACCGGGGCCAGCGTCTGGCGGAAACGGTCCTCGTCAGCGCCGACGCAGGCCGCGGAGAGGCGCTCGGCGCCGTAAAGCTCCTGCGCCAGCTCGGTCAGGTCGTCGACCTCGATCCTGTCCACCTGGGCCAGCATCTCGTCGAGGCTTTCGATCGGCAGGCCGAAGAGCGTCGCCCGCGAGATCCGCGTCATCCGCGCCGCGGTCGACTCCGAGGAGAGCACGAGGCGACCCTTGACGCTCTCCTTGGCCCGGGTCAGCTCCTCGGCCGAAACCGGCTCGGAGCGCAGCCGCGCCAGCTCGGCGCCGATGATCGCGCATGCCTCTTCGACGTTGTCCTCGCGGGTGCCGACGTAGGTGGCGACCAGGCCCTGATCGGTGAACTGCTCGTTGTAGGAGCCGACCGAGTAGGCGAGGCCGCGCTTCTCGCGCACCTCGCGGAAGAGGCGCGAGGAGGTCGAGCCGCCGAAGATCGAGTCGAGCACGGCCAGCGGGTAGCGCCGCTCGTCGTCGCGGCGCAGGCCCGGAGCGCCGAAGCAGATGTGGTACTGCTCGGTCTCCTTCTGGTGGAAGCAGAGCCGGGCGGCGGTGTCGAGGTCGGTCTCCGGAGCGGGCCCGCCGCTCTCGGCGGGTGCGGTCACGAAGCGTTCGGCCAGCTCGACGATGCGGTCATGGTCGAGGTGGCCGGCGGCGCCGACGACGATCTCCGGCCCGGTGTAGTGGGCGTGCCGGTAGCTCTCGATGTCGGGGACCGGGATCGAGGCGATCACCTCGGGTTCGCCGAGCACCCGGCGGCCCAGCGGGTGCGCGCCGAAGACGGCCTCGGCGAGGACGTCGTGGACGCGGTCCTGCGGCTCGTCGTCGTACATCGCGATCTCCTCCAGCACCACCTGGCGCTCGGAGTCGATGTCGGGATAGGTCGGCGCCAGCAGCATCTCCGCCAGCAGGTCGAAGACCTCCTCGGTGTGCTCGTCGAGGAAGCGCGCGTGCAGGTGCGTGGTCTCCTTGCCGGTGGCGGCGTTGATCGAGGCCCCGAGCCCGTCGAAGCGCTCGGAGATCTCGATCGCCGAGTAGCGCGCGGTCCCCTTGAAGAGCAGATGCTCCAAGAAATGGGAGACCCCCGCCTGGGCCGGGGTCTCGTTACGGGAGCCGGTGCGCACCCAGAGCCCGAGCGCCACGGACCGGACCGAGGGAACCTCCTCGGTCACGACCCGGACGCCCGAGCCCAACTCGGTGAGTCGGGGTGCGCTCAACGCTAGTTGCGCCGCTCGCGCTCGCGACGGGGGCCGCGGTCACGGCCGCCGCGGTTACCGCCGCGATCGCCGCCGTTGCGGCGACCACCGTCGCCGGAGCCGACCGAGGCCAGCTCCTCGGCCGATTTGCCCTCGACCGAAGGGTCGCTGGAGAGGCGCAGGCCGATGCGGCCGCGCTCCTTGTCTACCTCGACCACGGTGACGTCGATCTCCTCGCCGGCACTCAGCACGTCGTCGACGGAGTCGACCCGCTCGCCCGGCTTGACGTTGGAGATGTGCAGCAGGCCGTCGGTGCCCTTGACCAGCTCGACGAAGGCCCCGAACGTGGTCGTCTTCACGACCTTGGCGGAGTTGTAGCGATCGCCGACTTCGGCCTCGCGGGTCATCGAGTCGATCCGGGCCACGCAGGCCTCGACCAGGTCGCCGGTCGGCGCGTAGATCCGCACCGTGCCGTCGTCCTCGACGTCGATCTCCGCTTCGAACTCCTCGCAGAGAGCGCGGATCGTTTCGCCGCCTTTGCCGATCACGGCCCCGATCTTCTCTGGGTCGATCTTGATCGACTCGATCGCCGGCGCGTGTTGGGAGAGCTTCTCCCGCGGTCCGTCGATCGCTTCGGCCATCTTGCCGAGGATGAACTGGCGACCCTTGAGGGCCTGCTCCAGCGCGTCCTCGAGGATCTCGAAGGTGACGCCGGTGATCTTGATGTCCATCTGCAGGGCGGTGATCCCGTCCACGGTGCCGGCGACCTTGAAGTCCATGTCGCCGAGGTGGTCCTCGACGCCGGCGATGTCGGTGAGGACGATGTAGTCGTCGCCCTCCTTGATCAGGCCCATCGCCACACCGGCGACCGGAGCGCTGACCGGGACTCCCGCGGCCTGCAGCGCCATCGAGGAGGCGCAGACCGAGCCCATCGAGGAGGAGCCGTTGGACTCGAGCGTCTCGGAGACCGCGCGGATCACGTACGGGAACGCCTCTTCGTCGGGGACCGTCGCCAGCAGGGCGCGCTCGGCGAGGGCGCCATGACCGATGTCACGCCGCTTCGGGCCACGCATGAACCCCGCCTCCCCGACCGAGAAGGGCGGGAAGTTGTAGTGGTGGAAGAAGCGCTTGGTCGTCTGCAGCCCGAGCGTGTCGAGGCGCATGTCCATGCGGGTCGTGCCCAGGGCCACGTTGGAGAGGATCTGGGTCTCGCCGCGGGTGAACAGGGCGGAGCCGTGCACGCGCGGGGAGATGTCCACCTCGCACTCGATCGGCCGGATCTCGTCCTGGGCGCGCCCGTCGGGGCGCTTCTTGTCGACGGCGATCGCCTTGCGGATCGTGTCCTTCTCGATCGAGCCGAAGGCAGCCTTGACCTCGGCCCGGCGCTTCTCGTCGGCCTCTCCGTCGCCGGACTCGGGCGCGAGCTTGGCGACAACCTCGTCCTTGACCGCGTCGATCGCCTCGTAGCGCTCGAGCTTGCCATCGGTGGCGATCGCGTCGACCAGGGCCTGGCCGTACTCGGAGCGAATCTGCTCGAGCAGCGCGCCGTCGAGCTCCGGCTCCTCGTGCTGGATCTTCTCCTTGCCGGCCTTCTGCTGCAGCTCGTCCATCGCCGCGACGAGCTTCTTGATCTCGCCGTGGGCGATGTCGAGCGCGTCGAGGATCTCGGCCTCGCTGACGCCCTCGGCGCCGGCCTCGACCATCAGGATCGCCTCGTCGGTGCCGGCGACGATCAGGTCCAGCTCCAGCTCCTCGTGGCGCTCCTCGGGCGGGTTGACGACGAAGTCGCCCTCGAGCTTGCCGACCCGGACGGCGCCGACGTGCTTGGCGACGGGGACCGGGGAGATCGCCAGCGCCGCGGAGGCGCCGTTCATGGCGAGGATGTCGTAGGGGTGGACGTGGTCGACCGAGAGCGGCATCGCGACCAGCTGGGTCTCGTGGTGCCAGCCCTTGGGGAAGAGCGGACGGATCGGCCGGTCGATCATGCGCGCGGTCAGCGTCGCCTTCTCGCCGGATTTGCCCTCGCGCCGGAAGAAGGAGCCGGGGATCTTGCCGGCGGCGTACGCCCGCTCCTCGACGTCGACGGTGAGGGGAAGGAAGTCCACGTCGCGCAGGTTGCCGACGGTGGCGGTGCAGAGGACCATGGTGTCGCCGGCCTGTACCACGACCGCGCCACCCGCCTGCTTCGCGAGTTTGCCCGTCTCGAAGGAAATCTGGCTGTCGCCGACATCCACCGAGACTCGGCTTACGTCAAACATGCTCATTTAGTTGTCCTACCTCCGGCCGCCCGGTTGGCGGCCATTCGCTTTTCTTCAGAACTCTCGTTCTCTAACTGCGGTAAGGGTACAGGCATCGAAAACCGCTGGAGTGCCGGCGACCCCGGCCCGGATCCCGGATTGGAAGTCGCGCCGCACCCGGGCGGCCAGATCCGGCGAGCGGCGGTCGTGCTCGAAGCGCTCGAGATCGAGCCCGAGGCTGCGCACCCGCTCCCAGAGGTGCGGGTCGTCGACGTGGCCTCGGTCGGCGTAGATCGAGTCGACCATGGCGAAGAAATGCCCCTGCGCGCCCGCGGCCTCGGCGGCAGCGTGCAGGGCCGGCGAGCGCGGGTGCTTGCTGGCGATGGGGAAGTGGCGGAAGACGAGCCGGCCCGGCCGCGCCGCGATCTCGCTCCAGAGGCCGGCGCAGCGGGGGCAGCCGAGGTCGGCGTAGACGACCAGGCCCTCCCCCTCGCCGCGCACGTGGTCCTCGGGCCCGATCGGCGGAACCGGGGCGCTGCTCAGCTCGGTCATGGCGCCGGGCTAGGCGAGCGCGTCGAAGATGACGTTGGCGCCGGGGAACTCGTCCGGGTTGGGCGATTCGTAGGCCCAGGCGACCGTGCCTTCTTCGTCGACGAGGACGAGGGTGCGGTTGGCGAAGCCGAGCCCCTCCAGATACGAACCGTAGGCCCGCGCGACCTCGCCCTTGGGCTCGAAGTCGGAGAGCAGGGTGGTGTCGATCCCCAGCTTCTCCTGGAAGGCCTTGTGCGCGAAGAAGCCGTCGACGCTGATCCCGACCAGCTCGACGCCCTTGGCGGCGATCTCCGGCTTCACCTCCTGGTAGAGCGAGAGCTGATCACCGCAGACGGGGCTGAAGTCGCCGGGATAGAAGACGAGCAGCACCCTGCGCCCGCGAAAGTCGGACAAGGAGACCTTTTCGCCGTCCTGGTCGCGGAGGGTGAAGTCGGGGGCCGGCGTACCGGCGGCGATCATCGCCGCAGGCCGAGATCGGCGACCAGGGCGCGGTAGCGCTCGAGGTCGGTGCGCTCGAGGTAGCGCAGCATGCGGCGGCGTTTGCCGACCAGCATCAGCAGACCGCGGCGTGAGTGGTGGTCTTTGCTGTGCGTGCGCAGGTGCTCGGTGAGTTCGTTGATCCGCTCGGTGGCAAGGGCGATCTGGACCTCGGCGGAACCGGTGTCGCCGTCCGCCCGACCGTACTTGCCGATCAGCTCGCTCTTCTTTTCCTTGGTCAGGCTCATAAAAACGCCGTGCACCCTGTGCGGGTCACGGCCGCTGGAAGCTAGCACAGACGCGCTTGGCCTCATCGACATCGCGGCGCATCTGGACGATCAGATCGTCGACGCTGGAGAAGCGCTTCTCCCCCCGCAGGCGCTCGACGAAGGCGACCCGCAGCGTGCGGCCGTAGAGGTCTTCGTCGCGATCGATCAGGTAAGTCTCGATCAGGACTCCGCGGCCGCTCTCGAAGGTCGGCCTGACGCCGACGTTGACGGCCGCCGGCACGCCGTCGGCGAAGGCCGCGTAGACGCCGTGACCGGGGATTGCGAGCCGGTCGTCGGGGACGAAGTTCGCGGTCGGGAAGCCGAGCTCACGGCCGCGCTGGTCGCCCTTGACGACCTCGCCCTCGACCATGAAGGGGGCGCCGAGGCAGCGGCGCGCGCCCTCCATGTCCCCGGCGGCAACCAAAGCTCGTATCCGGGTCGAGGAGACGGTCTCGCCGTCGACCTCGACCAGCGGCACGACCCGCGTCTCGAACTCTGCGCGCGCGGCCAGCATCGCGGGGTCCCCTTTGGCTTTGGCGCCGAAGCGGAAGTTCTCGCCGACCGAGACCTTGGTTGCCCGTAGCCGCTCGACGAGGACATGGTCGACGAAGTCCTCCGCGCTGCGGTGGGCGAACTCCTCGTCGAAGGGGATCACGACCAGCTCCTCCACCCCCAGCCCGTCGATCACGTCGCGCTTGACCGAGAAGGGCATGATCAGCTTCGGCAGCGCCGCCGGGTGCAGGACCTCGAGCGGGTGCGGGTCGAAGGTGAGCACCGTGTCGGCGTCGTCGATCACCGCCTGGTGGCCGAGGTGGACACCGTCGAAGGTGCCGATCGCGACGTGGCGGGGGCGCGGCCGGGCGTCGGGCAGGGAGGTGACCTCGATGCCTCCCATTAAATTTCGCGCTCCGCTCGCGGCGCAGAGAACCAGATATGGATGCTTGCTCGCTCCGCGCTCATCGCAATGCTGCTCCCACCGCGGGCACCAGCCCGGCGACGCGGTCGAGCTCGAGCAGCTCGCCGCTGTCCTCGACCCGGAAGGGCCCGATTGCGGTGCGCCGTAGCTCCGTGCAGTAGGCGTCGCCGAGGGTCTCGACCAGGGTGCGGACGTAGGTGCCCGCCGAGCACTCGATCTCGTAATGGGCGAGGCCGTCGCCGCTGGAGAGCAGCTCTGCCCGGTGCACCTCGACGTCGCGCTCGGGCGTCTCCACGGTTTCGCCGCGGTGCGCCTTCTTGTAAAGGCGCTCGCCGCCGACGCGCACGGCCGAGGTCATCGGCACCCGCTGGCGCACCGTCCCGGTGGGCAGCTCAAGCGAGTCCGGAGTTGCCCCGGTCTCGGTCAGCTCCCCGTCGGGATCGCCGGTGCTGGAGCGCCAGCCGAGGCGCGCCGTCGCCAGATAGGTCTTCGGCAGGCCGACGAGAAAGCGCTGCAGGCGGGTGGCGCGGCCGAGCAGGATCAGCAAGAGGCCGGTGGCGAAGGGGTCGAGCGTGCCGGCGTGCCCGGCTTTGCAGCCGCGCTCGCGGCGGACCGCGGCGACGACGTCGTGCGAGGTGACTCCCGCCGGCTTGTCGTAGAGCAGCACCGCCCCTCCGGGATCGCCGTGGGCCACGCTCAGGGTCCCAGCTGGGAGGTGACCTCGTCGCAGAGGAAGGCGACGAGCTCGTCGAGCTCGAGGTCGGTGGAGAAGCCGGCGGCGCGTTTGTGCCCGCCGCCACCGTGCTTGCGGGCGATCGCGGAGACGTCGACGTCGCCCTCGCTGGAGCGCAGGCTGACCTTGCGGGCGGCGCGGCCGCGGTCGGCGAGGTCGCGGATCACGGCCGCGACCTTGGTGCCGTCGATCGAGCGCAGGTGGTCGATCACGCCCTCGGTCATCTCCTCGCCGGCACCGGTCTGCTTGTAGTCGGCGGTGGTGATGTAGGTCAGCACCAGGCGGTCGCCGCAGTGGCGCTGGATCCCCTCCAGGGCCCGCGCGACCAGCCGCAGCTTCTCGATCGGCACGTGCTCATACAGACGCCGGTAGGTGTCGTCGATGTCGACCCCGGCGTCGACCAGCGCCGCCGCGACCCGGTGGGTGTCGGCGCCGGTGTTCTCGTACATGAATTTGCCGGTGTCGGTGATCAGGCCGACGTAGAGGGCCGAGGCCATCTCCTTGGTGATCGTGGCGCCGAAGAGAACCGCGAGGTCGTAGACGATCTCGGCCGTGCAGGAGGCGCCGACGTCGACCAGGTTGAAGTCGCCGAAGCGGGTGTTGTCGTGGTGGTGATCGATGTTGATCACGTCGTTGCCGCCCGCGGTGAGGAAGTCGACCGGCATGCGGTCGATGTTGCCGCAGTCGAGGAAGATCACCGTGCGGTCGGCCATGTCGGCCGGCGCCTCGTGGAAAACCTCCTCCAGCGGCAGGAAGCGGTACTCGATCGGCAGCGGGAACTCTTTCGAGGCGAGGAACATCACCGAGTCCTTGCCAAGCTGGGTGAGCAGGTGGTGCATGCCGAGCAGGGAGCCGAGGGCATCGCCATCGGGCCCCTCGTGCGCGGTCAGCAGGAAGCGGTCGCGCGAGCGCAGCTCGGCGCTGACGCGCTCCAAGTCAGAAGTGGCCACGCCGGTCGCCTCGCTCACGAACCGGGCTCCGGCTCAGGGGTGGGCGGCTCTTCCTCGAGCAGCTGGGAGATCCGCACCCCCTGCTCGATCGTGTCGTCGTAATGGAAGCTCAGGGTCGGCGTTCGCTTCATCCGCGTCTCGGCGGCGATCCGCGACTGCAGCACGCCATGGGAGGAACGCAGCCCGCTCAGCGTCTCCGCCCGCGCCTCGTCGTCTCCGAGCACGCTGACGTACACCTTGGCGGTGCGCAGATCTGGGCTGGTCTCAACCGAGGTCACAGTCACGAAACCGATACGGGGGTCGCTTAAATCGCTGGAAATCGCCGCACCGACGACCTCGCGCAGCACCTCGTTGATGCGCCGCATGCGAGGGCCGGCCATCCTACTCCAGCGTTTGCTCGACCTGCTTGGTCTGGAAGAACTCGAGCACGTCTTCCTCCTTGACGTCAGCGTAGCCCTCGAGCACGACGCCACACTCCTGCCCCTCCTCGACTTCCTGCACGTTGTCTTTGAAGCGGCGCAGGGAGCCGAGCTTGCCGGTCCAGATGACCGTGCCCTGACGCACCAGGCGGACGCCGGCGGTGCGGGTGGCCTTGCCCTCGGTGACGATGCAGCCGGCGATGCGGCCGACCTTGGAGGCCTTGAAGGTCTGTTTGATCTCGGCCTCGCCGACGGCCTCCTCGACCTCGACCGCCTCGAGCAGCCCCTCCATCGCGTTGCGCAGGTCCTCGGTGATTTTGTAGATGACCGAGTAGGTGCGAATATCGACACCCTCGCTGACGCCGGCCCTGCGGGCGTCGGCCAGCGGCCGCACGTTGAAGCCGATGATGATCGCTTCCGAAGCCGAGGCCAGCATCACGTCGGACTCGTTGATGCCGCCGGTCTGGGAGTGGATGATGTTGATCGCGACGCGTTCCTGCGGGACCTTGGCGATCTCGTCCTGGAGCGCCTCCAGGGAACCGGCGACGTCGGCCTTGAGGACGATGTTGAGCTCCTTGATGTCGCCCTCCTGGACCCGGGCGAAGACCTCGTCGAGGCTGACCTTGCGGGCCTGGCGCCGGGCCAGGGCCTCGGTCTTGAGGCGGTTGGCGCGCTCCTGGGCGAGCTGGCGGGCGCGGCGGTCGTTCTCGACCGCCTGCACGAACTCGCCGGCGTCGGAGACGCCGTCGAAGCCGAGCACCTCGACCGGCATGCCGGGGCCGGCGGACTCGACCCGCTCGCCGGTGAAGTCCTGCATCGCCCGCACCCGGCCCCACTGTGGGCCCGCGACCAGCGAGTCGCCGATGCGCAGGGTCCCGCGCTGGACAAGAACCGTGACCACCGGGCCGCGACCGGGGTCGAGCTGGGACTCGATCACGGTGCCGGAGCCGGGAGCGTCGGGGTTGGCGCCGAGCTCCTCCAGCTCGGTCACCAGCAGGATCATGTCGAGCAGGTTGTCGAGCCCCTCGTGGGTCTTGGCCGAGACCTCGCAGAAGACCGTGTCGCCTCCCCACTCCTCGGGCGAGATGCCCTCGCTGGAGAGCTCGGTGCGGACCCGTTCCGGGTTGGCGCCCTCCTTGTCGATCTTGTTGACCGCGATCAGCATCGGCACGTCGGCGGCGCGGGCGTGATCGATCGCCTCCTTGGTCTGCGGCATGACGCCGTCGTCGGCCGCGACGACGACGACGGCGACGTCGGTCACCTTGGCGCCGCGGGCGCGCATCGCCGTGAAGGCGGCGTGGCCGGGCGTGTCGAGGAAGGTGATCGTCTTCTCGTCTTTGTGGACCTGGTAGGCGCCGATGTGCTGGGTGATGCCGCCGGCCTCGCCGGCCGCGACCTCGGTCTCGCGGATCGCGTCCAGCAGCGAGGTCTTGCCGTGGTCGACGTGGCCCATGATCGTGACCACGGGCGGGCGGTCGACCAAATCCTCGGCGGCGTCGGTGAACTCCGGCTCCTCCGGCTCCTCCTCGGCGGCGGTGACGATCTCCAGCTTGCGGTCGTACTCGTCGGCGATCGCCCGCACCGACTCGTCGGTAAGGGTCTGGGTGAGCGTCGCCATCTCCCCCATCGTCATCAGCTTTTTGATCACCTCGGCCGGTGCCAGCCCGAGCGTCTCGGCGACCTCGCGCACGGTGGCGCCGGAGTTGACCCTGGTCGCCTCGGGCTCGACCGTGGGCGCCGGCCCCATCGGTGGCTCCTCCAGCAACGGTCGGCGGCGGCGGCCACCGCGGCGACGCGGCGGGCGCTGTGGCGGCGGACCGCCCATCTGGTCGCGGCGAGCGGCCTGGGAATCGATCACTACGCGGCGTTTTTTGGCGGCGCCGCCACCGCCCTGCTGAGCGCCGGCCGGGCGCACCGGTTTGGTCGAGCCCGCGGCTTTCGCGGCCGGCGCGGCCTTCTGCGGCGGCGGGGTGGCCGCGGGTTTTGCGGCGGCAGGCTGAGCCGCGGCGGGTTTGGCCTCCGCCGGCGCGGCCTGCTCGGCCTGGGTGGCGGCGGGACTGCCGCCGTTCCCCCTGGCGGCGGCGATCGCCCTGACGGCGTCCGCCTCCTCGACGTTCGAGGCAGCGGCTTTGGCCTCGACCCCGGCCGCTTTCAGCGCGGCAAGAACTTCCTTGCTGCTGAGGTCGTTCGCTTTCGCGATCTCGTGAACCCGCTTCTTAGCCACTAAGCCTGCTCAGCCTCCTCGGGCACAGTCTCCTGCTCAGTCGCCAATCCGTCATCGTCGCCAGCCTCTTCGGCCGGAACCTCGTCGCCGTGATCCTCTGACGCCTCATCCGCGGGTGGCGTGGAGGATGGCTCTTCGCCCGCAGCTTGCGAGGACGAAGAGTCGTCCTCCACGACAGGACCCGCGGGCGCGGCGTCCTCGGCAATCTCCTCGACGACTTCCTCCTCGACCGGCTCGACGAAGCTCGCCGCGGCCCGCTCGACGATCTCGTCGACCTGGCCCTGGTCCGCGCCTGAGTCGGCGAGGATCGCCAGCTCGGCCTCGGAGAGGTCGGCGATGATCGCGACCTGGTTGGTCTCGAAACGGGCCAGCGCCTGGTGCGACGGCAGGCCGCAGTAGGTGGATCCGGGGATCGCCGCGTTAGGGCAGCGGCGCCCGTTGGAGAGGACGGCCAGGCAGCGGCCGTCGGACTGCTCCTCGCCCTCGTACTCGACCTCGGTGTCCTCCTCCGCGAACTCGCTCTCGGACTTGATGTCGACGCGCCAGCCGGTGAGGCGGGCGGCGAGGCGGGCGTTCTGGCCATCGCGGCCGATCGCCAGCGAGAGCTGGTCGTCGGGGACGATCACGGTCGCCTGGCGCTCCTCGTCGTCGACGATCACCTCGCGCACGCGGGCCGGCGAAAGGGCTTTGGCGACGAAGCGGGCGGGCTCGTCGTTATGGGGGATGATGTCGATCTTCTCGCCGCGCAGCTCGGAGACGACCATCCGCACCCGCGAGCCGCGCGGGCCGACGCAGGCGCCGACCGGGTCGACGCCGTCGGCGTGGGAGACGACGGCGATCTTCGAACGGTAGCCGGGCTCACGGGCGACGCCGACGATCTCGACCAGCTTGTCGGCGATCTCCGGCACCTCGAGCTCGAACAGGCTCTTGATCAGCTCGGGGCTGCGGCGGGAGACGACGATCGCCGGGCCTTTGGTCGAGTCGGAGACGTCGGTGATGACCGCCTTGACCCGCATCCCGTGGTCGTAACGCTCGTTGTAGACCTGCTCGGACTTGGGCAGCAGCGCCTCGACCCGCTCGCGCAGCTGGACCAGCGTGTAGCGCTTGTCGGACTGCTGGATGATGCCGGTGATCAGCTCGCCGACCCGGTCCTGGTACTCGTCGTACATCATCTGCCGCTCGGCCTCGCGAATCCGCTGCAGGATCACCTGCTTGGCGGTCTGGGCGGCGATCCGGCCGAAGTCTTCGGGGGTGACGTCGCGGGTCGAGATCTGGTCCTCGTAGGGGGCGATCATCTCCGGGTCGAGCTCGGGGTCCTCGGGCTCGCGCATTTCCCCGGTCTCGGGATCGACCTCGGGCTCCTCCTGCAGCTCGGCGGCTTCGGCCAGCAGCTTCTCCTCCAGCTCGGGCGGCAGGATCAGTTCGAAGACGCGGAAGTCGCCGGTTTCGTGATCGAGATCGACCCGCGCGTATTTGGCGGCGCCCGGCGTCTTCTTGTAGGCCGAGAGCAGGGCGTCCTCGAGGGCGTCCATCAGCTTGTCGGCTGAGATTCCCTTCTCTGCCTCGAGCGCTTTGACTGCGTCGACGATCTCCTTGCTCACTGAAGCTCCTTGATCTCGGAAGTGGTGTCGGGGCGGTACTTGGGGCCTGGGCTGGAGACCTCGAGCGAGTAGTCGACCAACAGGTGGTTGAGATGCTTGGTGACCCGTTCGCAGAGCGCCAGGTCGACGCCCGCGGGGTGGTCGATGAAGATGCGCAGCGACTCGTTGCCCGGGTGCTCGAGGGCGACCAGGTCGAGGTCCGAATCGAGGTCGGAAAGCTGCTGCTGAATGTTCTGCTGAAGGTCGGTCATGCCAGGTTCAGGCGTAAAAAAAGTGGGCCAGGCCCACTTCGCGCTACGGGGACTACCGGGGAAAAGAAGAGTCAGTATAGCTCGGTTCACAAGCGTGCTCGAAGAGCGGTAGGCGGGCGGGTCCTGTCGTCGCGGCATCCCCCACGGTGCTCGGCGCTCCGCGCCTCCGCGCCGCGGGGGACCCCCGCCACGACGCCACCCGCCCGACTAGCGCTCCTGCAGGGACCGCGTGGGTCGGAGCTGGTCGACTTTGTCGAGGATGGCGCCCGCGATCGCGTCCTTGGGAGAGATCGGGATGAGCGTCTCCGAGTCCTTGTCGATCAGGGTTACGGCGTTCTGGTCGCTCTCAAAGCCGATCTCGGGGTCAGAGACGTCGTTGAGGACTATGAGGTCGGCGTTCTTGCGGGTCAGCTTGGCGCGGGCGCGGCCGACCGGGTTCTCCCCCCCGTGCTCGGCGGCGAAGCCGACCACGGTCTGCGAGTTCGTGCGCTTGGCGGTCAGCGAGGCGAGGATGTCTTCGGTGGGTTCGAGGTGGAGATCGAGGCCGTCTTGGCGCTTCAGCTTGCCGGCGGCGACGTCCGTCGGGCGGAAGTCGGCGGGGGCGGCGGCCATGAGCAGGACGTGAGTGTCGGAGAACTCGGCGCTGGCGGCCGCGGCGAGCTGGTCGGCGGTCTCGACGTCGATGCGGTGCACGCCGGGGGGCTCGGGCAGGGCGACGTTGGCGGCGATCAGGGTCACCTCGGCGCCGCGCTGGGCGCTCGCCGCGGCGAGCGCGAGCCCCATCCGCCCGCTGGAGCGGTTGCCGATGAAGCGCACGGGGTCGATCGGCTCGCGGGTGCCGCCGGCGGTGACCAGGACCCGCAGGCCGTCCCAGGGACGGTTGCCGGCCGGCAGGGTCGCCTCGAGGCGGGCCAGCAGGCGGGCGGGGTCGGGCAGGCGGCCGCGACCGAACTCACCGCGGGAGGCGAGCTTGCCGGCGTCGGGCTCGATCACCTCCACCCCGCGCTCGCGCAGGGTCGCCAGGTTGGCCTGGGTCGCCGCGTTCGCGTACATGCGGTCGTTCATCGCCGGGGCGACGAGACGGGGAGCCGAGCAGGCGAGGAAGGAGGTGGTCAGCATCGAGTCGGCGCCGCCCCCGGCCAGCTTGGCGATCGTGTTGGCGGAGGCCGGGGCGACGAGGAAGACGTCGCAGTTGGCGGCCAGCTCGAGGTGGCCGATCGGGTCGTGACCGGGCTCCTCGTCGCCGGGGAAGGCCCCCCGCAGCGGGTCGCGCTCGAACTCGGAGATCAGGACCGGCGCCCCGACGATCCCCTCGAAGGAGGCGGCGCCGACGAACCGGGTCGCCGTCTCGGTCATCAGCACCCGCACGCCGTGGCCGGCGAGCGTCGCCAGTCGGGCCAGCTCCAGGGCCTTGTAGGCGGCTATCCCACCGCTCACACCAAGCAGGACTCTGGCCATTCGCTGCCTCCCGTGAGAGGCTCCGGGCGCCTGGGCGCTAGGAGCGGTACTCGTATTTGAGCTTGCCCTCGGCGAGCTCTTCGAGCGCCATCGAGAGGTAGTTCCTCTCGGCGTTGATCTCGACCATCGGCGGTGGGTACTCGCCGAAGCCACCCTCACCGAGATTGTGGAAGTAGCTGTTGATCTGACGCGCACGCTTCGCCGAGACGACGACGGCGGCGTAGTGAGAGTCGGCGTGGTCGAGCAGCTTGTCTACGCGTGGTTTGATCATTCGGCTGGGGAGTCTAGTGATAGACCGAGCTCGGCGCGCACGATCCCCTCCAAATCGGCCGCCGCACGCCCGAGATCGTCGTTGACGACCCGGTAGGCGAACTCGTCCTGGGCCGCCATCTCCTGCGCCGCCACCTCGAGCCGAGCGTCGATCGCCGCGGCCGAGTCGGTGCCCCGGGCGTCGAGGCGTTCGCGCAGGACCGCCGGGCCCGGCGGGGCGATGAAGACCTGGATCGACTCGCGCATCGCCGCCCGCACCTGGCGCGCGCCCTGGACCTCGATCTCGAGCACGACCGAGTGGCCCGCGGCGAGGCGGCGCTCGACCTCGGTCCGCAGCGTCCCGTAGCGGTTGCCGCTGTAGGTGGCGAACTCGAGGAAGTCTTCGCGCTCGACCCGCCGATCGAAGTCCTCGCGGCTGAGGAAGTGGTAATCGCGCCCGTCGACCTCACCCTGGCGCGGCTCGCGCGTGGTCGCCGAGATCGAGAGCTCGAGGTCCGGCACCCGCTGACAGAGCTCCCTGATCAGGGTCCCCTTGCCGACTCCCGACGGCCCAGTGATTACGAAGACTTTGGACATGAACTACGAACGGCCGCGAAAACCAAGCAGGTCGGTGGACGCAGGGAGGGCGGCGCCGCGAGCGTACGCTAGTACGTGAGCAAGACGCCCGACCGAGGACGCCGAGATGCGCCGGTTTGCAGCGGCCGCGCTAACGCCGCAGCAAACTAACGAGCTCGGTGCGTTGGCGCTCGGAAAGGCCACCGATCGTCTTCGACGGTGAGATCCGGCACTGGTTGAGTATTCGGTTGGTCTTCACACGGCCGTACTTGGGCACGGCGAGAAGCATGTCGAAGACCTTCGCGGTCAGCACGTACTCGGGGGGGTCGAGCAGGATCGCGTTGATGCTGGCCCGGCTCGCCTTCAGGTCCTTCTTCAACTTGGCCCGGGCGGTGCGAATGTCGTTCGCCCGCTTGAGCGCCTCCATCCGCTGATCCAGAGACCGTTCCGGGGCCGCGGCGGAAATTTTGACTGAGGGGGCGGGCATGTGGGCGGCGAGTATAGCCGCGGCTCCAGCCCGTGCAAGCCGATCCGGGGCAATTCAGGTCAAATTCACCTAAACCTCTACTCGAGGTCGAGCACCGGCACGGCTGCGGGGGCACTCGGGGCCGCTGTCGAGAGCTCCGCGGCGACCCGCGCTCCCGCCGTCGGGTCGCGGAAATTCTCCGTCCCCACCGCCACCAGCCTGGCCCCGGCGGCGATGAATTCGGCCGCGTCGGCGCCCCTGGAGACGCCGCCCATGCCGACCACGGGCAGGCTGACCGCCGCCGCCACGGCGCGAGTCTGCTGAACTGCAATCGGCCGCACGGCCGGCCCTGAGAGGCCGCCATGGCCGGCCGCCAGGGCAGGCACGCCGCCGAGCGGGTCGATGGCGCTCGCCTTCAGCGTGTTGATCAGCGAAACCGCGTCCGCGCCGCCCTCCTCGGCGGCGACGGCGACCGCCACGGGGTCGGCGACGTTGGGCGTCAGCTTCACGATCAGGGGCTTTGGCGTCAGCGGCCGTAGTGCCTCCAGCAGGGCCTCCGTCTCCGCCGGTTGCTCGCCGACGACCAGGCCGGAGTGGACGTTGGGGCAGGAGACGTTCAGCTCGATCGCCGTGACCTCCTCACGACCCCCCACCCCCTTGACCAGTCGAGCGAACTCCTCATGGCTGGTCGCCATCACCGAGACGATCAGCGGCACCGGCAGCTCGGCCAGGCGCGGCAGATCCTCTGCCAGGAAGCCGTCGAGGCCCTTGTTGGGCAGGCCGATCGAGTTGATCATCCCAGCGGGGGTCTCCCAGATCCGCTGCGGCGCATTGCCGGTGCGGGGCTCGGGGGTGATCGTCTTGGAGACGAAGGCGGCGAAGGGGAAGTCCTCCAGCAGGGCGTCGCCGAAGGCGCGGTGGGCGGCGATGGCGTCGTAGGTGCCGGAGGCGTTGATCACGGGGTGCTGGAGCTCGATGCCGCAGAAGGTGATGGGACTGGGGCGCTCGGCCGCGGGTCCTGTCGTGGTGGACACCCCCACGGTGCTCGTCGCCGGAGGCGCCTGCGCGCCGCGGGGGCCCCCCACCACCACGCCACCCGCGGAGGAACGCATTACGGGTCCATCCACGCAAAGGCGGTGGTAGCCGCCACCCGGTTTGGGAACGGCGCAACCGAAGCAGGCTCCGTAGCCGCATGCCATCGGGGACTCCATGGCCAGTTCGCAGGGGACGTTTCTGGAGTCGCAGAGTTGGGCGACGGCGTCGAGCATGGCGGGAGGGCCGCAGGCGTAGACGACGGCACTGCTCGCGTCGTCCCCCGCCAGCATTGCCGCCAGGAGGTCGGTGACGTAGCCGCGGTGGCCGCGGTGGCCGTCCTCGGAGGCGAGGCGCACCTCGGGGCAGAGGTCGCCGCCGGCGCCGCAGAACAGCTCCAGGCCGCCGCTGTGCTCGCGGTTGCGGAAACCGAGGAGGACGCGCAGCGGCACGGCCTGCGCGGCGAAGCGGCGGCGCAACAAGGCCAAGGGGGCGACACCGATGCCGCCTCCGACCAGGATCGCGCCGGCGGCGTCGGTGCTGACCGCGCGGGGCTCGGCGAACCCATTGCCGAGCGGGCCGGTGACCCAGACCCCCTCTCCCGGCTCCAGTGCGCAGAGCCGGTCGGTGCCGGGCCCGATCCCCTCGACCAGGAAGTCGAGGCGGACGCCGCTGGCCGCTGGGCCCGTTTCGGCGACCGAGATCGCCCGTGGCAGGAAGGGCCTCTCCCCCGCTCCGGCCCATCCTGCGGCCGCGGCCAACATGTAGAACTGGCCGGGCCGCGGCTCCGGGCCCTCACGGTCGAGCAGCGAAAAGACGCGGTAGCCGTCCGAGGAACGGTTCGCACTGACCTCGCAGAGCCGCCGGCCGAAGGGCGCGGTCATCGAGCCTCGACGGCGCGCACGCCGCCGTGGATCTCCTGGATGCTGCGCACTTCGGCGTCGCCCTGGCGACCGGCGGCGATCGCCCGAGCCGCCGCGGTGGCGCCGGTCATCGTCGTCACGCAGGGGATGCCGTGGCGGACGGCGGCGGTGCGGATCTCATATCCGTCGGCGCGGGCTCCGGAGCCAGTCGGGGTGTTGATGACGAGGTCGCAGCGGCGCTCCTGGATCAGGTCGACGACGTGCGGCGATCCCTCCCCCAGCTTGTTGATCCGCGTCACCGGCACCCCCATGCGCTCGATCGCCTGGGCGGTGCCGCCGGTCGCGATCACCTCGAAGCCGAGATCATGGAAGCGAGCGGCGAGCTGGGTGGCGGCGGGCTTGTCGGTGTCGGTGACGGTGATGAAGACCGAGCCCTCCTCCGGCAGCCTGACGCCGGCGGCGGCCTGGGCCTTGCCGAAGGCGGTCGGGAAGTCCTCGGCGATGCCCATCACCTCGCCGGTGCTCTTCATCTCTGGGCCGAGGACCGAGTCGGCGCCGGCGAAGCGGGCGAAGGGCAGAACCGCCTCCTTGACGCTGACGTGCTCGGGCGGGCCGTCGGGCAGCTCCTGGTCGGCGAGGCGCTCGCCCAGCATCAGCCGCGCCGCCATCTTCGCCAGCGGCACCCCGATCGCCTTGGAGACGAAGGGGACGGTGCGCGAGGCGCGTGGGTTGGCCTCGATCACGTAGAGCTCGCCGCCGGCGACGCCGTACTGGATGTTGAGCAGCCCGACCACGCCCAGCTCGAGGGCGATTCGCTCGGTGGTGGCGCGGATCTCCGCCAGCATCTCCTCGCCGAGGCTGAGCGGCGGGATCACGCAGGCGGAGTCGCCGGAATGGACGCCGGCCTCCTCGACGTGCTGCATGATCCCGGCGACCCAGACGCGCTCGCCGTCGGCGAGCGCGTCGACGTCGACCTCGATCGCGTTCTCGAGGAAGCGGTCGAGCAGCAGCGGGTGCTCCTGGTCGGCCTTGACGTGGGCCTCGAGGTAGGCGTTGAGGTCGTCGGTCGAGTAACAGATCTCCATCGCCCGGCCGCCGAGCACGAAGGAAGGCCGGACCAGCAGCGGGAAGCCGACCTCTTCGGCGACGCTCACCGCCTGCTCGGCCGAGAGCGCGGTGCCGTAGGGCGGGTGCTTGATGCCGAGGCGGCGCAGCAGGGCGCCGAAACGCCCGCGGTCTTCCGCCAAGTGGATCGCGTGAACAGGCGTGCCGAGCAGCGGCACCCCCGCTTCTTCCAGGCTGCGGGCGAGCTTCAGCGGGGTCTGGCCGCCGAACTGGACGATCACCCCCTCCGGGTCCTCCTGCGCGCAGACGGCGAGCACGTCCTCGCTGGTGAGCGGCTCGAAGTAGAGGCGGTCGGAGGTGTCGTAGTCGGTGGAGACCGTCTCCGGGTTGCAGTTGATCATCACCGCGTCGCGGCCCAGCTCGCGGGCCGTCATCGCCGCGTGCACGCAGCAGTAGTCGAACTCGATCCCCTGGCCGATCCGGTTCGGGCCGGCGCCGAGGATGACGACCGAGTCGCGTTCGCCGCGGCGGACCTCGGAGGCCGGCGGGGTGCCGTCGGCGCGCGGGCGCTCGTGGGCGGAGTAGTAGTAGGGCGTGGCCGCCTCGAACTCGGCCGCGCAGGTGTCGACCGCCTTGTAGGTGCGGACCAGGCCCTCGCTGCCCTCCCCCTCCCTGGCCAGGATCTCGAGCTCGCGCAGGAACCAGCGATCGACCAGGCAGGCCTCGTGCACCGCCTCGACGCCGATGCCGCGGCGGAAGGCCTCGAGGATCAGGTCGAAGCGCTCGGCGCAGGGCTTCTCGAGCGCGACCAGCAGCTCGCCTTCGTCGGCGGGGGCCTCGGGAGTGGAGTCGAGCTCGCGCGAGCGCATCGCCTTGGCGAAGGACTCGCGGAAGGTGCGGCCGATCGCCATCGCCTCGCCGACGCTCTGCATGTAGGTCGAGAGGCGCCCGTCGGCGCCGGGGAACTTCTCGAAGGCGAAGCGCGGGATCTTGGTGACGACGTAGTCGATCGTCGGCTCGAAGGAAGCGGGCGTAGCCTGGGTGATGTCGTTGGGGATCTCCTCCAGCGCATAGCCGACGGCCAGCTTCGCCGCCATCTTCGCGATCGGGAAGCCGGTCGCCTTCGAGGCCAGCGCCGAGGAGCGCGAGACGCGCGGATTCATCTCGATCACGGCGATCTCGCCGTCCTCGGGGTTGACCGCGAACTGGACGTTGGAGCCGCCGGTCTCGACCCCGATCGCCCTAATTACCTTGATCGCGACGTCGCGCAGGTCCTGGTAGAGCGGATCGGTCAGCGTCTGCGCCGGCGCCACCGTGACCGAGTCGCCGGTATGAACGCCCATCGGGTCGACGTTCTCGATCGAGCAGATGATCACGACGTTGTCGTTGCGGTCGCGCATCACCTCGAGCTCGAACTCGCCCCAGCCGATCACCGACTCCTCGACCAGGACCTGGTTGATCGGGCTCGCCGCCAGGCCCTCGCTGACGACCTGCCGCAGCTCGGTCGCGTCGCGGCCGATGCCGCCGCCCTGGCCGCCCATGGTGAAGGCCGGGCGGACGATCGCCGGCAGGGTGATGCGGCCGTCGGCGAGGCCCTCCTCGACCTCGGCCAGGGTCTCGACCGTGATCGACCAGGGGATGCGGACCCCGGCCTCGTTCATCGTCGTGCGGAACTCCTCGCGGTCCTCGGCGCGATTGATCGCGGCGGCGTCGGCGCCGATCAGCTCGACCGCGAACTTCTCCAAGGTGCCGTCCTCGTGCAGGCTCATCGCCAGGTTCAGCGCCGTCTGACCGCCGAGCGTCGGCAGCAGCGCGTCGGGGCGCTCCTTTTCGATGATCCTGGTCACCGGGCCCGGCAGCAAGGGCTCGATGTAGGTGGCGGTGGCGAACTCGGGGTCGGTCATGATCGTCGCCGGGTTGGAGTTGACGAGGACGACTTCGTAGCCCTCCTCGAGCAGGACCTTGCAGGCCTGGACGCCGGAGTAGTCGAACTCGGCCGCCTGGCCGATCACGATCGGCCCGGAGCCGATCAGGAGGATCTTCTGAATGTCGTCTCTGCGCGGCATCGGTCCTTTCGGCTAGGCCGGGTCCCCCGCCAGTGACAAAAATCTTTGGAACAAGTGGCGGGCGTCGTGCGGACCGGGACCAGCCTCGGGGTGGTACTGGACGGTGGCGCCGGCGACGTCGCGCAGGACCAGGCCCTCGACCGTGCGGTCGTAGAGGTTGAGCTGGGAGAGCTCGGCGACGCCGAAGTCGGTCTCCCAGCGCACCGCCTCGTCGCCCTCGATCCGCGGCTCTCCCCCGGGCCCGGCGACGGCGAAGCCGTGGTTCTGGGAGGTGATGTCGATCCGCCCCGTCTCCAGGTCCTTGACCGGGTGGTTGGCGCCACGGTGGCCGAAAGGCAGCTTGTAGGTCTCGAGGCCAATCGCGCGGCAGAGCAGCTGATGGCCGAGGCAGATGCCGAAAACCGGCTTCTCGCCGACGACACCGCGGACCGTGTCGACGACATAGTCGAGCGCGGCCGGGTCGCCGGGGCCATTGGCGAGGAAGACGATGTCGGGGTCCTCGGCGAGGACTTCGTCGGCCGAGCTGGTGCACGGCAGCAGCGTCAGCCGGGCGCCGTGCTCGCGCAGCTGGCGAACGATGCTCATCTTGATCCCGGTGTCGATCCCGACCACGTGCGGGCCGTCGCCGTCGAAGCGGACCGGGTCCGGCGGGGTGACGGTGCGGGCAAGGTCGGCGCCGCCCATCGTCGGCTCGGCGGCGATCCGCTCCCGCGCCTCGACTTCGGACGTCGCGGCCGGGAAGATGCCGCCGCGCATGGCGCCGCGGTCGCGGATGTGACGAACCAAGGCGCGGGTGTCGACGCCGCTGACCGCGGGCACGCCGCAGTCGCCGAGCCAATCGAGCCAGCCGCCCTCGGCGCTGGCGACGTCCTCACGGTTCTTGGCGTCGCGCATGACGACGCCGCGGGCGTGGACGCGGTCGGACTCCATCGCCGCGGCGCTGACCCCGTAGTTGCCGATCAGGGGATAGGTGAAGACGACGATCTGACCCGCGTAGGAGGGATCGGTGACCGACTCCTGGTAGCCGGTCATCGCCGTGTTGAAGACGACCTCGCCGGTGACCGGGCCGTCGGCGCCGCAGGCGAGACCGTCGAGCCGCGTCCCGTCCTCGAGCAGCAGGTAGGCGCTCATGAAACCTGCCTGGTCGAGTTTATGTCGCATACCGACATTAAGTCGCCCCGGGCCCTCACGCGGCAACTCCGAGAGAGAAGCTGCGCAGGCGGAAGGCGACCTGGCCGGCGGCGATCGTGACCATCACGCGCCCGGTCAGGGTTTTGCCGGCGCACCAGGAGTTCTGCGAGCGGCTCTCGTAGCCGTCCTCCCCCACCGTCCACTCGGCGCCGAGGTCGCAGAGGGCGACGTTGGCCTCGGAGCCCGCGGAGAGGCTGGGCCGCTCGATCTCGAACGGGGCGGCGCCGCCGGCCATGCGCTCGACCAGTAGGGCAAGCCCGATCGTGCCCGGCAAGACCAGCTCGGTGTGGAGGGCGGCGAAGGCCGTCTCGAGCCCGGTCACGCCCATCGCCGCCTGCTCGAAGGGAACGTCCTTTTCCTCCGCCTGGTGCGGGGCGTGGTCGGTGGCGACGCACTCGATCGTGCCGTCGCGCAGCCCCTCGATCAGCGCCTGGCGGTCGCTCTCGCGGCGCAGCGGCGGGTTCATCTTGAAGCGGTGCGGGTCGAGGCTGCGGACCTCCTCGTCGGTGAGGCAGAGGTGGTGCGGGCTGGCCTCGGCACTGATCTTGACCCCGGCCGCCCTGGCGGCGCGAACGATCTCGACCGACTCCGCCGCGGAGAGATGCTGGACGTGGATGCGGGCGTCCTCGTAGGCGGCGAGGGCGGCGTCGCGGGCGATCATCGTCGACTCCGAGACCGAGGGGACGCCGGCCAGGCCGAGCCCGGCCGAGACCGGGCCCTCGTGCATGACGCCCTCGCCGGAGAGCTCGGGGTCCTCCTCATGCAGGGCGATCGTGCCGCCGCAGAGGCGCTGGTACTGAAGAGCGCGCAGCATCACCCGGGCGCTCGAGATCGGCAGACCGTCGTCGGTGAAGCCGATCGCGCCGGCTTCGCGCAGTTCGACCATCTCGGTCAGGTCCTCGCCCTTCATGTCGCGGGTGACGGTGGCCATGAACCCAACCGGCACCGAGGCGCCGGCCCGGGCCTGCTCGCGCAGGGCGGTGACGTCGGCCGCGGTCGAGACCGGCGGCTCGGTGTTGGCCATCGCCAGGATCCCGCAGTAGCCGCCGGCAGCGGCGGCCCGGGTCCCCGTCTCGACGTCCTCTTTGTGCTCGTGGCCGGGAGTGCGGAGGTGGACGTGGGGGTCGAAGAAGGCGGGGAAGGCGTGCATGCCCTCGGCATCGACGACCTCGGCTCCCGCGGCGGTCCCCTCGCCCGGCGCCGCCAGCTCGGCGATCTCGCCGTCGCGGATGACGACGTCGTGGACGCCGTCGATGCCGGCGACCGGATCGAGCACCGTCGCCCGCCGCAGGATCACGTCGGCGGCCTCGCCCGGCCGCACGTCGAGCAGGTCGGTAAGGCTAGACATAAATTTCGTGCTCCACTCCCGGCGCGAAGAACCAGAGATGCACGCTTGGTCGTTCCGCACTCACGCCGGCTGCCCGATCGGGGTGGGCCGGCTCGCCCCGTCGGCACCTTCGGCGAGCGGGGCCGGACGCTCGGTGCCGGCGAGCAGCTCGTAGAGGATCGCCATCCGCACCACCAGCCCGGCCGCGACCTGCTCGGCGATCAGCGACTGCGGCGAGTCGATCGCCTCGCCGGAGAGCTCGACGCCGCGGTTGACCGGCCCGGGGTGCATCAGCAGCTGGCGCGGGTTGAGCTTGCGGGTGTCGATCTGGAAGGTCGCCGCGTACTCGCGCAGCGAGGGCACGAAGCTCTCGCTCATCCGCTCCTGCTGCATCCGCAGCGCGTAGACCACCTCGGCCTCGCCGAGCCGGTCGAGCGAGTGGGAGACCTCGCAGCCCAGCTCCTCGATCCCGCGCGGGATCAGCGTCGGCGGCCCGCAGAGGGTGACCTCGGCGCCCATCCGCTGGAAGGCGATCAAGTTGGAACGGGCGACGCGGCTGTGGAGGACGTCGCCGACGATCCAGATCCGCTTGCCCTCGAGCGAGCCGAGACGCCGGCGCAGCGTGTAGACGTCGAGCAGGGCCTGGCTGGGGTGCTCGTGCTTGCCGTCGCCGGCGTTGACGACCGCTGCCGGGGTCCACCCGGCGACCATCTGGGCGGCGCCGGCGTAGGGGTGGCGGATCACGATCGCCGCCGGGTCGTAGGCGGAGAGGGTGGCGACGGTGTCCTTCAGCGACTCCCCCTTGTCGACCGAGGAGCCGGCCGCCTTGACCGAGACCAGGTCAGCCGAGAGCCGCTTCGCGGCCAGCTCGAAGGAGCTGCTGGTGCGGGTGCTCGACTCGTAGAAGAGGGTGACGACGGTGCGCCCGCGCAGGGTCGGCACTTTCTTGATGTCGCGACGGCCGACCTCGGCGAAGCTCTCGGCGCGGTCGAGGATCGCCTCGATCTCCGGCCGCGAGAGCTGCTCGATTGTCAGCAGGTGCTTCATGCCAGCGCCTCCGCCGTGCGGGCGTCGGAGATCGTCACCCGGTCGGCGCCGTCGCTCTCCTCGAGGCTGACGTTGACC
This sequence comes from uncultured Solirubrobacterales bacterium, assembly GCA_963717495.1. Classification (GTDB taxonomy): domain Bacteria; phylum Actinomycetota; class Thermoleophilia; order Solirubrobacterales; family 70-9; genus VAYN01. The sequence goes on from OY970339.1 coordinate 956,917, forward strand.
CGCTCGCCGCGCGCCGTCGGCAGGTTCTTGCCGACGTAGTCGGGGCGGATCGGCAGCTCGCGATGGCCGCGGTCGCAGAGCACGGCGAGCTGGACCCGGTGCGGGCGGCCGTAGTCGAAGAGGGCGTCGATCGCGGCCCGCACCGTGCGACCGGTGAAGAGCACGTCGTCGACGAGGACGACGGTGCGTTCGCTGAGGTCGAAGTCGATGTGGGAGGCATGGACGACCGGCTGCGTATCCGGCGCCTTGGCGCCGACGTCGTCGCGGTAGAAGGAGATGTCGAGGTCGCCGATCGGCAGCTCGGTGTCGGTCAGCTCGGCCAGCAGCGTGTGCAGGCGACGGGCGAGGACCGCTCCGCGAGTGTGGATGCCGACGAGCGCCAGGCCGGAGGAATCGGGGTTCTTCTCGGCGATCTCATGGGCGATCCGCTTCAGCGTTCGCCGCAGATCGTCGTGCTCCAGCACGATCTTCTCGCTCACTCTTCGCTTCCTTCCTGGCCTCTCGGGACCGGGTTAAAGGACGCCCTCACAGTAGCAGCGAGAGTGGCGGGTCCGGCATGGCCTCTCCGTCGCTAACTGCGGGGAGGCTCCGGAGAGGCCATGCCGGACCCGCCACGTTCCCTGGCTCCGTTCTGGACTAGTTCGGGGTAGCCCTTCTCGGCGAAGGGGATCTCGATGAGGTCGAAGTCTTTGGGGGCGACGGTGGGTTCGTAGACGTCCTGGGCCTCTTCGAGGACCTTGCCGACGTGGTAGCGGGAGGAGATGTGGACCAGGGCCAGCATCTTCACGTGGGCCTCGCGCCCGACCGCGGCCGCCTGGCCGACGGTCGAGTGGCCGGTTTCGGCAGCGCGCTGGGCGTCCTCCTCGGCGAAGCTGGCGTCGTGGATCAGCAGCTCGGCGTCGGCCGCCGCGGCGACCGTGGCCGGGCCGGGGGCGGTGTCGCCGCTGACGACGACGGTGCGGCCCGGGCGGGCGGCGCCGACGACGTCCCCCGGGCTGACCGTGCCCGCGGCGCCCTCCACCTCCTCGCCGCGCTGCAGGGCGGCGAAAGCCGGGCCTTCCGGCACGCCGAGGCGCTTGGCGGCGTCGAGGTCGAAGCGGCCGGGTCGCTGCTCCTCCACCAGCGCGTACCCGTTGGCCCGCACGCTGTGGTTGGCCTCGAAGGCCTGGACCTCGTATTCGTCGTGCTCGACTCCCTCCCCCGGCTCCAGCTCGACCAGCTCCACCTCGAACCCGATCCGGCCGACGATCGGCTTCAGCACGAGGAAGAGGTCACGCAGGCCGCGCGGCCCGTAGATCGTCAGCGGTACCTCGCGATCGGTCAGATCGTAGGTCTTCAGCAGTCCGGGCAGGCCGAGGATGTGGTCGGCGTGGAAGTGGGTGAGGTAGATCTCGTCGACCTGGACCAGCCCCAGCGAGCGCTGCATCTGCCGCTGCGTCCCTTCGCCGCAGTCGAACAGCAGCCGGTCCCCCCCACGCGAGATCAGCACGCTCGCGGTCGAGCGCCGCGCCGAGGGCACCGAGCCGCCGGTTCCGAGGAAGATCGCCGCGAGGTCCATGGCGGCGAGCCTACGCGACCCCGTGACCGATTGACCGAGACTAGACTGGCGCTTGAGCGCCCGTAGCTCAGCTGGATAGAGCGCTTCCCTCCGGAGGAAGAGGCCGCAGGTTCGAATCCTGCCGGGCGCGTCTTCGTCTGCGTCGCTAAGCGGTCTTGAAGCGGGCCCGCCACTCGTCGCGGTCGAAGCGGGCGGGCTCGGTCTCGTCGAGGAAGCGCTCGAGCGCGGCGATGAAGCTGCCGGGGCTCTCCAGCTGGGGCACGTGGCCGACGCCCTCGAAGATCTCCAGGCGGCTGGCGGGCAGCTCGCGGTGCGCCTCTTCGGCGTGCTCGACGGGGATGATCGGGTCGCGGTCGCCCCAGACGATCAGCAACGGCAGCGCCTCGGCCAGGTAAAGGCGGTCGCGAGCGGCGACGCGCTGGCCGTCGGTGCCGACGACGGAGCGCAGGGTCGCCAGGAACGCCTTGCGGCGCTCCGGGTCGGCGAGCGAGGCGTAGCCGCGCGCGACCTCGGCGACGTCGGCGCTGGGGCGCATGCCGAGCAGGCCCAGGCCACGGCCGACCAGGGATCCGGCCTGGCTGCCGATCCCGGCCGTGGCCGCGATGAAGAGGTCGGCGCCGGGCAGGGCCGCCGCCCGCAGGATCGGGCTGACGTCGGGGCCGAGGCCGCCGCTGGAGACCAGCACCAAGCGCTCGACCATCTCGGGGAACTGGTAGGTGAACTGGAGGGCGACGCCGCCGCCCAGCGAGTGACCGACCAGCGTCGCCCGCTCGTGGCCGAGTGTCAGCAGCAGGTCCCGCAGACCGCTGGCGAGGCTGCCGAGCGAGTAGTCGCCGCCGCCCGGCTCCGAAAGGCCGTGGCCGGGGAAGTCCGGGGCGATCACGGTGTTGCGCAGGGCGAGCGGCTCGATCACCGATTTCCAGTTCTCGGCGGTGCCCGCCATGCCGTGGATCAGCAGCAGCAGCTGGCCGGCGCCGCCCTCGGCATAGCTGACCGCGCGGCCGTGAACCTGCACGGTCCTGGTCTCGACGGCGACCGGGCGCAGCAGGGTCGGCTTGGCGGCCATGCCGACACGCTACCCACCGCTCAGGGCGGCCGAAACGACGGCGCTCGAAGCGGCCGCCGGTTCCAATACTGTCGCGGCCGTGAACGAGCCCCCCCAGGACCGACGGCCGCCGCGCGGGGCCCTGATCGTGATCGCCGTCGGCCTGCTCGCCTGCGTCGCCGCAGCCGTGCTTGCGACCGACAAGGGCAGCGGCGAGGCGGCGGACCTCGAATGGGTGCAGTCGGCGCCGATCCCGGACTCGAATCCGGTTCCGGTTCCGGGCGGCGACGAGTCGATGCAGCTGATCGACGGCGAGATCAGCGCCACCGGGACCAACGTCAGCGGTTACTCGCTCTTCCGGGTCGCCTCGACGCTGCGAGTCCAGGCGGGGGCGCCGATCGGGGACGGCCGCATCCTCTGCGCGGTGAAAGTCGGACCGGGGACCGAAGTCGCGCAGACCGCGGGTGGTCTGCGGGCGACCTACCCCCGCTCCTCGGAAGCCGGGATCTACAGCCAGGAAGTGCCGGAAACGATCCTGGTCGACTTCAGCGCCCGCGGCGCCGAACTCACCGTGCTCGAAACCGTGGGCATACCCCGATTCACCACCGAAAAAGGGGTCAAGCTCGAATGGCCCGAGTACGAGGTCGGGACCGAGCACCTCAAATACTTCATCGCCGGCGGCAAGCCGAAGCAGGATCTGGAGCTGCCCTTCTACACCGTCTGGAAGACGACGGCCGTTCCCGCCGGCACCGTCGCCTGCACGCTGACCACCAGCGCCGGCGAGGCCAGCGTCCGCACCAAGGGCGCGCTGAAACGGATCTCTCCCCCGATCGACGAAGAGGCGGAAGAAGAAGCCGAAGAAGCGTCGGAAGAAGAAGAAGAAGAAGAAGAAGAAGAAGCGGAGGACTGAGGCTCAGTCGCCCTGGGGCGCGACCAACAGCTCCGGCCCTTCCTCCATGCCTTTGCCGACCTTGTTCAGCTTCGGGTTGGCGGGCGCGCTCGACATCCGCGCCGGGTCGAGCGGCGCGCACATCGTGACCGCGTCCTCGACGCTCAGGTCCGGGCGCAACCAGGCTGCCTCGGCCTCGGCGCTCGGCAGGATCGCCGGCATCCGGTCGTGGACCGGGGCGACCACGGCGTTCGGCGTGGTGGTGACGATCGTGGCGCTGTAGAGCCAACCGTCGTCGAAGCCGCGATCCTCCTCGTCCTCCCACTCCTTGCGGGTGCAGATCCCGGCGAAGGCGAAGGGCTCGCCGCCGTCGACCGTGAAGCGCCAGGGCTGGCGCGGCTGCTTCGGGTCCTCGGCCTTCATCCACTCGTAGAAGCCGTCGGCGACGATCAGGCAGCGGTGACGGAACTTGCCGACCAGGGGCCCGTAGGCCTTGCTCGAGGTCAGGTTCTCGGCTTTGGCATTGATCATCCGGTAGCCGACCTTGAGGTCCTTGGCCCAGCGCGGCACCAGCCCCCAGCGCATCAGCCGCGCCTCGCGCTCGCCCGCCTCGGCCTCCTCGGGGATGGGCGAGGAACGCACGGTGAGGATCTCCTGGGTCGGGGCGACGTTGAAGCGCTCCAGGCCCCTCGCCATCTTCTTCGCCCGCTCCTTGCTCGGCGGCGGCGCCTCGCCGTCCCCGCCCCGCTCCAGCGCCTTCTCCAGCTCGACCTGGAAGCGGTCGGCGATCGTCTTCGTGTCTTTGGCCGTGACCGTGAATCGTCCGCACATGGCACGGAGCCTAACCAGGCACAGCTATGGCTACTCGGGGGCGATCAGCTCGACGGTTGGGAAGTAGGTCCGGTAGCGGCTCGGGTCGCGAGTTAGCAGACGCAGGCCGTCGACCGCGGCGTGGGCGCCGATGAAGAAATCCGGGAGGGGAGATCGCCGCGCTCCACCGCGACGGCGGTAGTCGACATAGGCCCGACCAGCGAGAAAGGAAGCTGGCCACGGCAGCGGCATCCGCTCGATCCCTCGCACCTCCAGAGCCCAATCGCATTCCTCGATCGTCGGGAAACCAACCGAGATCTCCGCGTACACAACTTGGTTGACGAAGACGGCGCCCTCCTCTAACGCTTCAATCAGCGCCTCGTCAGACCAGTCCCCCCAGATCGAGCCGTGCGTAACGATGTCGATCAGGACATTGGAGTCAACGAGGGTCGCCGTCACCCTCCTCCAAGTGACCGGTGCCCCAATCCTCTCCCCGGGTCAGCCTCATGACCTCCTCGGTGGTCATCGTGTAGTTCTTCCCAGCTTCGCGGAGATGCTTGACGACTTCCTCGCCTCGTCTCCGGCCAGTTTTTGACTTGCGCACTCGAATCTCGCCCTTGTCGGGGAGGAATTCGACCTCGGTTCCAGGGAGCAGGCCAAATGCGTCCCGCATCTCCTTCGGGATCGTCACCTGTCCTTTGCTGGTGATCCTCATGAAGTAAGAGTAGCACTGATCTTACTCTTACTTAGGCCGCGCTTCCGGGTGCTGGCGGTACCACTCGAGAGTGCGCGCCAGACCGTCTTCGAGGTCTACCTCAGGCTCCCACCCGGTCAACTCGCGCAGCTTCGCCGAGTCGACGAACTGGCGGTCGATCTCGCCGGCGGGATTGCCGCTGCCGAGGTACTCGGGTTCGACCCCGGCGCCGGAGACGGCGGCAATAGCCTCCAGCACCTCGGCTACCGAGTGCGGGCGTTCGCCGCCGGCGTTGAAGGCCTCCCCCGCCGCAGGGCCACCAGCCCCCACCGCGTGCTCGATCGCCAGGTAGGCGGCGACAGCGTCGTCGACGTAGAGGAAGTCGCGCTCGGGGCTGCCGTCGGAGCGGATCTGGGGCCGGCGGCCGTCGAGGACGGCGGCGACGGCTTCCGGGATCAGGCGGGAGAAGTTGAGATCGCCGCCACCGTAGATGTTGGCGAAGCGGGTGACCGCGACCGGCAGCCCGTAGGCGGGTCGGTAGCTGAGCGCGATCGCGTCGGCCGCCGCCTTGCTCGCCTCGTAGGGAGAGGCCGGCCGCAACGGCATTTGCTCACGGTAGGGCAGCTCCTCGCTGGGCCCGTAGGCCTTGTCGGAGGAGGCGACGACGAGCGCCGGGACGTCGGCGCGGCGGCAGGCCTCCAGCAGCACCCAGGTGCCGCCGACGTTGGTCTCGAAGGTCGTGGCCGGGTCGCTTATCGCCGGGCCGACCAGGGTCTGGGCGGCGAGGTGGAAGACGACGTCGAACTCGCCGGCGTCGAGCGTGGCGCCGACCCGGCGAGCGTCGCGGAGGTCGGTCTCGACCAGCTCGATCTCGGGCGCGATCCCCTGCAGGGTCAGGCCGGATAGCGGCGGCAGTGCCAGGTCGAGCACGGTGACCGCGTCGCCGCGCTCCAGCAATGCCCGGGCCAGGTGCGAGGCGACGAAGCCGTGACCGCCGGTGACCAGGGCGCGCTTCACGGCGCCTCGACCGTGGCGGCGTCCCAGATCCGCCAGGGTGCCTCGCCGCTCGCCCAGAGGTCGTTGAGCTCGACTGCGTCCTTGTAGGTGTCCATGCAGTCCCAGAAGCCGTCGTGGCGAAAGCCGCGCAGCTCGCCGTCGGCGGCCAGGGCCGCGAGCGGCTCGCGCTCGAGCACGCTGTCCTCGTCCAGATAGGCGAGCGAGCCGGCCTCCAGACAGAGGAAGCCGCCATTGATCCAGTGCTCGCTGCGCGGCTTCTCGACGAAGCCCTCGACACGGTCCCCTTCCCCCAGCTCGGCCACGCCCCACTGCAGGTGCGGCTGGACAACGGTCATCGTCGCCAGGCGGCCATGAGCGCGGTGGAAGTCGAGCTGGGCGCCGAGGTCGACGTTGGCGACGCCGTCGGCGTAGGTCAAGCAGAAGCTGCCGTCATCGAGCCGCTCCCCCAGCCTGGCCACACGACCGCCCGTCGGCGTGTCGAGCCCGGTCTCGACGCACTCCACATCGACCCTCGCCGGCCAACGGGCGGCGGCAACGAACTCCTCAACCATCTCCCCCATGTACCCGGTGGCGAGCAGGAAGCGCTCGAAGCCCTGCGCCGCGTAGATCTGCACCACGTGCCAGAGAATCGGCCGGCCGCCGATCTCGACCAGCGCCTTCGGCACCGACTCAGTCCGCTCCCGCAGCCGCGTCCCCCGCCCTCCACAGAGGATGACCACCGGCGGCTTAGAGGGCATCCGGGTAGGGGTGAAACGTCTTGTACTTTTTCGTCGCCAAGTTCGAGGCGCCAGCCGGCCGACTCTCCACCGAAAAAGTTAAGTGGAACCCCTACCCGGATGCCCTATCCACCGGCCACGGCGGGCAGGATCGTGACCTCGGCGCCGTCGTCGATCGCCGTCTCCAGGCCCTGCTGGAAGCGGATGTCCTCGCCGGAGACGTAGACGTTGACGAAGCGGCGCAGGTCGCCGTCCTGGGTGATCCGCTCGCGCAGGTCGGCGTGGGCCTCGAAGACGGCGTCGAGCACCTCGCCGACGGTCGCGCCGGCGACCTCGACCTCGGATTGGCCTCCGGTCGCGGCGCGCAACTGGGTCGGGATCTTCACGGTGACTGCCATCAGACGGCTACCTCCTGGCGGAACTCGGCCTCGAAGCTCTCGAGGTCGGGGTCGATCTCGTGCATCTGGAACGTATCGCGGGTGGCGTCGAGCGTCTTCAGCCCCTCGCCGGTGATGTAGACGACGATGCGCTCGCCGGCGTCGATCTCGCCGCGCGCCGCCAGCTTCTCGAGCACGCCGACGGTGACCCCGCCGGCGGTCTCGGTGAAGATCCCGGTCGTCTCCGCCAGCAGTTTGATCGCGGCGCGGATCTCGCTGTCGCTGACCGCGTCGATCCCACCGCCGGTGCGGCGCGCCTGCTCGACCGCGTAGGGGCCGTCGGCGGGATCGCCGATCGCCAGGCTCTTGGCGATCGTCTCCGGCTTCTGCGGCTTGCAGACGTCCCAGCCTTCGGCGAAGGCAGTCGCGACCGGGCTGCAGCCCTCCGCCTGGGCGCCGTTGAAGATCGGCTGCTTGCCCTGCACGAGGCCGAGGTCGAGCCACTCCTGGAAGCCGCGGCCAAGCTTGGTGAAGAGCGAGCCGGAGGCGATCGGGCTGACGACCCGGTCCGGCAGCTCCCAACCCAACTGCTCGACCGTCTCGTAGGCGAGCGTCTTCGAGCCCTCCGCGTAGTAGGGCCGCAGGTTGACGTTGACGAAGGCCCAGGGGCGGCTCTCGGCCAGCTGCGTGCAGAGCCGGTTGACGTCGTCGTAGTTGCCGCGCACCCCGACCAGGTTGGTCCCGTAGACGCCGGTCGCGAGCAGCTTCTGCTCCTCGAGGTTGGCGGGGACGAAGACGTAGGAGTCGAGCCCGGCCGCGGCGGCGTGGGCGGCGACGGCGTTGGCGAGGTTGCCGGTCGAGGCGCAGGCGACGGTCTCGAAGCCGAGCTCGTGAGCCTTGGCGACGGCGACGGCGACGACGCGGTCCTTGAACGAGTGGGTCGGGTTGGCGGCGTCGTTCTTGATCCACAGCTCGCCCTCGATCCCGAGCCGCTCGGCCAGCCGATCGGCGCGCACCAGCGGCGTCAGCCCCGGCTCCAGCGGGTCGTTGGGCCGCCCCTCGAAGGGGAGGAAGTCGGCGTAGCGCCAGATTCCCTGGGACCCCGCCTGGATCCGTCGCTTCACCTCGACCGCGTTCAGCGCCGAGTAGTCGTAGGCCACCTCGAGGGGGCCGAAGCAGTTTTCGCAGACGTAGCTGGCGTCCAGCTCGTAAGCGGTGCCGCACTCCTTGCACTTCAAGCTTTCGATTGACATCCGATCCTCTTTCTCACGCTCAAGAAAAAAACCTCCGCCGCTTGTGGGGCAGAGGTCCGATCGGACGTCCCCCACATCTTCCAGGTCTCCCAATCCGACCTGCTGGACTTGGCACCTCCCCTCGAACCGAAGTTCGAGGTGGTTGCCGGGGCTTCACTGGGCCAGTCCCTCCACCCCTCTAGATGTGGCGCTTATGTTGGGAGAACCTTACCAGGGGCGATCCCAGCCTTTGCAGGCGGGCCGGGCGTTTAACCTAGGAGCGATGAGTCCGCTGCGCGACGAGAAAACGAGCCCGAGCGATGCCGAACCTTCCAAAGCCAAGGCTGCGACGGCCTGGCCGGCGCGGCGCGCTCGTCGAGTCGCCCGCCTCGCCTGAGCCGCAGGCCCCCAACGTCGAGCAGATCGACTCCGCCGGGCTGCGCTGGGTCAACATCGAGCATCCGGGTGCCCTGGAGCGCGCCTGGCTGGAGGAGCACTTCGACTTCCACGCCCTCGACCTCGAGGACGTCCTCTCACGCAATCAGCGGCCGAAGATCGACGTCTACGACGACTACCTCTTCATCGTCCTTCACTTCCCGGTCTTCGACCGCGCCGCGCGCCGGCTCGGCACCGGCGAGCTCGACATCTTCGTCGGCCCGGACTACATGGTCACGATCCCGAACCAGCCGCTGCAGCCGGTCGAGTACCTGTTCGAGCGCTGCCGCAGCAAGGAGGAGCTGCGCGAACAGCTCTTCTCGCGCGGCTCCGGCTACCTCATGTACCGGCTCGTCGACGACAGCTTCGACTACTGCTTCCCGATGCTGCGCAAGATCGGCAACAAGCTCGACGCGCTCGAGGACGACATCTTCGAGGAACGCGCCGACGAGGTCGTGCGCGACATCTCCAACGTCAAGCAGGAGATCATCAACTTCCGCAAGGTGATCCGGCCGCAGCGGCCGGTCCTGCGCGACCTCGAGAAAGTCAAGCAGCGCTACCTCGCCACCGACCTCGACCTGGAGATCTATTTCGACGACATCGTCGACGCCCACGAGCGGATCTGGGACATGCTCGAGAACTACAAGGAGGTCGCCGAGGCGCTCGAGGAGACCAACGAGTCGGTGATCTCGCACCGCCTCAACGACAGCATCCGCGTGCTCACCTCGATCAGCGTCGTGATCCTGCCGCTGACCCTGATCGCCAGCATCATGGGGATGAACTCCTGGGTGCCCTTCGAAGGCGACGAGCCGGGGTTCTTCCTCGTCCTCGCGGTGATGGCGATGGTCCTGATCGGGCTGATCGCCTACTTCCGCCGCAAGCGCTGGCTTTAGATAAGCGCCGTGTCCTCTGCGCTTAGGATGAGGGACCCGTGGCAAATTTCCGCATCTGGGCGCCCTGGCGCCTCGCCTACGTGAAGGACGCGTCCAAGGACAACGAGGAGGAGTGCATCTTCTGCGCCAAGCCGGCGGCGGGAGATGACGAGGCGAACCTGATCGTCCACCGCGGCGAGGGCTGCTTCGTGATCCTCAACCTCTTCCCGTACACCAACGGGCACCTGATGGTCGCGCCCTACGCGCACATCGGCGCTCTGCAGGAGATCCCGACCGAGACCCTGGCGGAGATGATGGCGCTGGCGCAACAAGCGATGAGCCGCCTCGAGGAGATCTACAGCCCGCACGGCTACAACGTCGGCTTCAACCAGGGCCGCGTCGCCGGCGCCGGCGTCGAGCACCACATCCACATGCACGTCGTCCCGCGCTGGGCCGGCGACAACAACTTCATGCCGGTCATCGCCGACACCAAAGTGATGCCGCAATCGATCGAGCAGAGCTACGAGGCTCTGAAGGGAGCGTTTTGAGCGAGCAGGCACCGCTGGCACCCGCCGGCATCTTCAAGGCGTACGACATCCGCGGGCTCTACGACTCGGAGATGGACGAGACCACGGCGACGGCGATCGGCCGCGCCTTCGCCCGGGTGCTGGGGCGGCTGCGCGGCAAGCCGCCGGCCGAGCTGCGGGTCGGCCTCGGCCGTGACATGCGCCTGACCGCGCCGGCGATGGCGGCGGCGGTGCGCGACGGCCTCGTCGCCGAGGGGGCCACCGTGCTCGACGCCGGCCAGGTCGCGACCGAGATGCTCTACCACCTGGTCGGCTCGCGCGAGCTCGACGGCGGCGCCATGGTCACCGCCTCCCACAACCCCAAGGCCTACACCGGGGTGAAGCTGGTCCGCGAGGGGGCGCTGCCGCTCTCCGGCGACGCCGGCATCGGCGACGTCCGCGACGAGATCGCGGCCGGGCTCGGGCCGGCGCCCGGGGGCGGCTCCTTCGAGGCGATCGACATCTGGGACGAGTTCCGCACCCACGCGATGTCGTTCATCGACCCTGCCAACGTGAAGCCGATGAAGGTAGTGGTCGACGGCGGCAACGGGATGGGCGGCCCGATGGTGGGCCCGATCCTGGAGCAGCTGCCGCTGCAGCTGGAGGAGATGTACTTCGAGCCCGACGGCGAGTTCCCCGACCACGAGCCGAACCCGCTGCTGGAGGAGAACCGGCGGCTGATCATGGAGCGGGTGACGGCCAGCGGCGCCGACCTCGGTATCGCCTGGGACGGCGACGCCGACCGCTGCTTCTTCATCGACGCCAGCGGCGAGTTCTGCGACGGCGACTTCATCTGCGCCCTGCTGGCGCGGGCGGCGCTGCGCAAGAACCCCGGCGCGACGATCCTCTACGACCCCCGCTCCAGCCGCGCCGTGCCGGACCTGGTCGCCGCCGAGGGCGGGCGCTCGGACCTCTCGCGCGTCGGCCACGCCTTCTTCAAGGCGCGGATGCGCGAGGAGAGCGCCGTCTTCGGCGGCGAGGTCTCCGGCCACTACTACTTCCGCGATTTCTGGAACGCCGACTCGGGGACGATCCCGGCCCTGTTGATGCTGGAGCTGCTCTCGCTCGACGGGCGCGGGCTAGGCGAGCTGATGGATGAGTTCCGCTCCAGGTACTTCATCTCCGGCGAGATCAACTCCGAGGTCGCCGACCCGGCAGCGAAGCTGGAGGAGATCGCCGAGCGCTACGCCGACGGCGAGATAACTCGCCTCGACGGCGTCTCGATCGACTACCCGGACTGGCACTTCAACGTCCGGCCCTCCAACACCGAGCCGCTGCTGCGCCTCAACCTCGAGTCGCTGACCTCCCGCGAGGACATGGAACGGCGCCGCGACGAGGTCCTCGGACTGATCCGGGCGTGACCACGTTGTCCCCTGAGGCGGCGCTCGAGCAGGCGGCGCTCGCCGGCATCCATCGGCTGCAGATCCCGACCCCGTTCGCGGTCGGGCGGGTCAACTGCTACCTGATCGAGGACGAGCCGCTGACCCTGGTCGACACCGGCCCCAACTCGGGCAAGGCGCTGGACGAGCTCGGCAATCAGCTCGGCGCCCGCGGCCACTCGATCGACGACCTCGAGCTGCTGATCGTCACCCACCAGCACATCGACCACCTCGGCCTGGTCGAGATCGTCGCCGAGCACTCCGGGGCCGAGGTGGCGGCGATCGGCGTCGCCGCCGAGCGGCTCGGCAACTTCGACGCCGACGCCGAGGCCGAGGACCGCTTCGCCGTCGAGCTGATGCTGCGCAACGGCATCCCCGAGGAAGTGACGGCGGCGCTGCGCAGCGTCTCGCGCAGCTTTCGCGGCTGGGGCTCCCACGTGGCGGTGACGCGCCCGCTCGACGACGGCGAGGAGATCCGCTTCGGCGACCGCACCCTGCAGGCGCTGTACCGGCCCGGCCACAGCCCCTCCGACACGGTCTTCTGGGACGAGCGCCGCCGGATCCTGCTCGCCGCCGATCACCTGCTCCCCCACATCTCCTCCAACCCGCTGATCTCGCGCCCGCTCGACGGCTCCGCCCAGCGCACGCAGGCGCTCGTCACCTACATCGAGTCGATGCGCAAGACGCGCGAGCTGCCGGCCGCGATCGTCCTCCCCGGCCACGGCGACCCGATCGTCGATCACGTCGCCCTGATCGACGACCGCCTCGCCAAGCACGAGCGGCGCAAGGAGAAGATCGAGGAGCTGATCGCCGAGCGGCCGCGGACCGGCTACGAGCTGGCGCAGGCGATCTGGGGCAACGTGGCCGTGACCCAGGCCTTCCTCACCCTCTCGGAGGTGATCGGCCACGCCGACCTGCTGGTCAACGAGGGCCGGGTGCGCGAAGCCGACGACGGGACGGTGATCCGCTATGAGACGACCGGGTAGGCGCGGCCACAAGAAGCGGATGCTGATCATCGTCAACCCGGTGGCGACGACGGTCTCCGATCGTCTCCGCAACCTCGTCGTCTACGCGCTGCAGGGGCGCTACGAGGTCGAGGCGGTCTCGACCGAGGCGCAGAACCACGCGACCGAGATCGGCCGCGAGGTGCGCGACCACCGCTACGACGTCGTCGTCGCCTTCGGCGGCGACGGCACCCTGAACGAGGTGGTCAACGGCCTCGCCGGCACCGAGGTCCCGGTCTCGGTGCTGCCGGGGGGCTCGACCAACGTCGTCTGCCGCACCCTCGGCATTCCCAACGACGTCGTCGACGCGACCGAGCACCTGCTGGCGCTGGCCGACGACTGGGCGCCGCGCAAGATCGACCTCGGCAAGGTGGACGAGCGCCACTTCGTCTTCGCCTGCGGGGTCGGGATCGACGCCACCGTGGTCGAGCGGGTCGACGCCCACCCGCGCATGAAGTCGCGCGCCGGGCCCTATTACTACAGCTGGGCGGGCGTCTCGGCCTTCTACCGCAGGTACCTCCACAACGCCGTCCGCGTGCGCGTCGACGTCGGCGCCGAGTCGGCCGAAGGGGTCACCGCGATCGTTCAGAACTCCGACCCGTTCACCTACTTCGCCAGCCGGCCGATCCGCGTCTGCGAGGGGATCGCGATCGACGACGGCACGCTCTCGGTGGGGGTGCTCAAGCGCGCCACCCAGCGCGACATGCCGACCCTGATCAGGCGCCTCTTCAGCGCCGACAGGCCGGCGGCGCGCCACCGCCAGGTGGAGCACTTCGACGACGTCGCCGCCGCCACCGTCAGCTCGATCTCGGAGGACGGCGAGGGGGCGCTGCGGCCCTTCCCGCTCCAGGTCGACGGCGACTACATCGGCGAACGCACGAGGATCGAGCTGCGCGTCGAGCCCGACGCGCTGACGGTCGTGGCCTGAGCGGGCGCGGCTACAGCTGAACCAGGTTCCGCGCCCGGATCCCGCGCGTGACGCCGCGGAAGTCGACCACCTGCGGCGCCGCCGCGACGACCTCTTCGTAGTCGATGCCGGGATGGGCGGTGACGATCGCAACCAGGTCGGCGTCGCCGAGCGCCTCGTCGAGATCGACCGAGACCAGGTCGAGCTCCGCGAGTGCCGGCACGTGCGGGTCGTGGTAGGCCACCTCGCCGCCGAGATCGATCAGCCGTTTGGCGATCTTCAGCGCGGGGGACTCGCGGATGTCGCCGACGCCGGCCTTGTAGCTGACGCCGAGCAAGAGGATCCGCGAGCCGTTGACCGGCTTCGCGGCCTGGTTCAGCGCCCGCTCCACGCGCTCGACGCAGAAGGCCGGCTGGGTTTGGTTGACTTTTCCGGCGAGCTCGACGAACTCAGGGTAGAAGTCGTGCTCGCGCGCCTTGAAGGCGAGGTAGAAGGGGTCAACCGGCAGGCAGTGCCCGCCCATCCCCGGGCCCGGCTCGAAGCGCATGAAGCCGAAGGGCTTGGTCGAAGCGGCGTCGATCACCTCCCAAACGTCGATTCCGAGCCGGTCGCAGAGCTGGGCCAGCTCGTTGACGAGGGCGATGTTGACCGAGCGGAAGATGTTCTCCAGGAGCTTGGACAGCTCCGCCGCCTCGGGATTGGAGAGGACCACGACCTCGTCGCAGATGCGCGCATAGAGGTCGCGGGCGCGCTCGGTGCAGGCCGGCGTCAGGCCGCCGACGAGCTTGGGGGTGGTGCGGACGGTGTAGTCGGTGCGGCCGGGGTCGATCCGCTCCGGGGAGAAGGCGAGGTGGAAGTCGCGCCCGGCGGCAAGGCCGGACTCCTCGAGGATCGGCAGCATGCGCTCGCGGGTGGTGCCGGGATAGGTGGTGGACTCCAGCACGACCAGCTGATCCTCCTTCAGCACCCGCGAGAGCGCCGTGGCCGAGTCGAGCAGGTAGGTCAGGTCGGGCTCGCGCGAGCCGGTCAGCGGCGTCGGCACGCAGACGATCACCGCCTCGCAGTCCGCGAGGTCGGCGTGCTTGGCGGTCGCGCGCAGCCGCCCGCTCAGCCCGCCCAGGGTGGCATCGGGGACATCCTCGACGTGGCTTCGGCCCGCGTTGATGCCCTCGACCTTGCGCCGGTCGGAGTCGAGGCCGACCACCTCCTGCCCCGCCTCGGCGAAGGCGACGGCGAGCGGCAGGCCGACGTAGCCGAGCCCGACGATTCCGATCTTCTCTGCGGTCACGGAGAGACAACGGCGCTGACCGCGCCTCGCTTCCGCCGCCGGCCGATCGTTAGCATCCCGCCGATCGCCGCCGACCCGAGAGATCCAGGGGTTTCGACCCGATGAGCGGGGCGGCTCTGCAGCCCTCCGACCTTGCGCCCGGCCTCCTGCTCGGCCGCGACGTGACGATCGGGCCCGACGTCCTGATCGGCGGCCACGTCGTCATCCACGCCGGGGTCGAGATCGGCGCCGGCGCTCGGATCGGCGACCACGCGCAGCTGCGTGACGGCGCTCGAATCGGCGCCGGCTCGACTATTGGCAGCTACAGCTGTGTCGACCCCGGGGTGACGATCGGCGAGCGGGTCAGCGTGCAGACGCGCTGCTACGTGACCGGCGGCACGATCGTCGAGGACGACGTCTTCGTCGGCCCTGGCGTCACCCTGACCAACGACGACACGATGGACCGCCACCCACCCGAGACACCCTTCGCCGGCCCGCTCCTGCGCCGCGCCTGCCGGATCGGCGGCGGCTCGACGATCTGCCCGGGGGTCGAGGTCGGCGAGGAGGCCTTCGTCGCCGCCGGCGCCGTCGTCGCCGCCGACGTGCCCGCCCGCGCCGTCGTCATGGGCGTGCCGGCGCGGCAGGTGCGCGAGGTGCCGGAAGAGGACCTGCTCGAGCGCTGGCGCCGGCGTTAGCGAGTGGGAAGCGGCCGCGCCGGGTTGCCGGCCACCGTCGCACCCGGCGCCACATCGCGGGTGACCACGGCCCCGGCGCCGACCAGCGCCCCGGCGCCGATGCGGACGCCGCCGAGGACGGTCGCCCCTGAGCCGATCGACGCTCCCCGCTCGACCACCGTGGACAGCAGCTCCCAGTCGGAGTCGTCCTGCAGCTCGCCGTCGTCGTCGGTCGCCCGCGGCCGCTTGTCGTTGACGAAGACGACCCCGTGGCCGACGAAGACCTCGTCCTCGATCGTCACCCCCTCGCAGATGAAGGTGTGGCTCTGGACCTTGCAGGAGCTGCCGATGACGGCGCCGCGCTGGACCTCGACGAAGGTGCCGATGCGGCTGCGGTTCCCGATCGAGCAGCCGTAGAGGTTCGTAAACGAGTGGATCGCCACCCCCTCGCCGAGGCGAACGTCGACCAGCAGGCGGTAACCGGCCTCGTTGACGGGCGCGGTGTGGGAGTCGCTCGCTGCAGTGGCCATCGCCCAAGCAACGGCCGGCGCGGGGGCGACTTTCGCCGCTCGCGGGGCTGCGCAAACTTTTACGCGGTCGCGCCGTTGGTAGGCCATGGCGGTTCTTAGCGAGTCAATCGACGCCGCCCGCATCGACAGCGGGCAGCTCTGCGTCACCGGTGGGCCCGGGACGGCGGCTACCCGGCACCGCATCGCGGCGATCCTCGCGGATCGCGACCCCGTAGCTTCTTTCCTGCTCATCGACTCGCCCGAGGAGCTGAGTGAGCGCGAGGTCGACGGCGAGGCGATCGTCGTCCTCGTCTGCGACGTCGACCGCCCCCGCGAGATGGCGATGCTGCGCCGCCTGCGCCGCGAGATGCGCGAGCCGGCGATCGTCGCCGTCTCCCCCACCGCGACCGCTACCGGCGTCCGTCGCGGCCTCGACGCCGGGGCCGACGCGATCGTCTTCGAGCCGGAGCTGGAGCTGACCCTGCCGGCCGCCGTCAGCGCCGTCGGCTCCGGACAGTCGGTCGTCCCCCGCAAGATGCGGGCGAGCGTCGAGCGTCCCGCCTTCTCCCACCGCGAGCGCCAGGTGCTCGGCTACGTCTCCCAGGGCCTGACCAATGCACAGATCGCCGAGCAGCTCTTCCTCTCTGAGAGCACGATCAAGAGTCACCTCTCTTCCGCCTTCGCCAAGTTCGGCGTGCGCTCACGACGCGAGGCGGCCGCCCTCTTCCTCGAGCTCGAACAGAGCGGCGGCGGGGGGCTGCCGGCATGAGCGCGGTCGCCGGGTCGAGCCCGCTCTCGCTGACCGCCACCGAGGGCGCCAAGGTCCCCTTCATCCGCCTCGACAGCGCCTTTCCGGAGCTCTTCGCGGAGCTGCTGGAGACGGTCGAGCGGATCGGTCGCGACTCCGCCTTCACGCTCGGCCCCGAACTGGAGCGCTTCGAGCAGGCCTTCGGCGAGTTCTGCCGGACCAGGCACGCGGTCGGGGTCTCCTCCGGCACCGCGGCGTTGGAGATCGCCCTGCGCGCGCTCGGCATCGGCCCCGGCGACGAGGTGATCGTTCCCACCTACAGCTTCATCGCCACCGCCGAGGCGGTCAGCACGGTCGGCGCCACCCCGGTGATCGTCGACGTCGAGGAGGAGACGGCGCTGATCGACGCCGAGATCGTCGAGGCGGCGCTGACTGCGAAGACCCGCTGTGTGATCCCGGTCCACCTCTTCGGCCGCCCGGTCGACATGGATCCGCTGCTCGCCCTCTGTCGCGAGCGCGAGATCGCCGTCGTCGAGGATGCCTGCCAGGCTCACGGCGCGCTCTACCGCGGCCGCCCGGTCGGATCGCTCGGCGACGCCGGCTGCTTCAGCTTCTACCCGACCAAGAACCTCGGCGGCTGGGGCGACGGCGGCGCGCTGGTCACCAACGACGACGCGCTCGCCGAGCAGGCGCGCCTGCTGCGCTCCCACGGCGAGTCGCCGCGCCACCACCACCGGCTCGCGACCGGCACCCACCGTCTCGACACGCTGCAGGCCGCCATCCTCGAGGTGAAGCTCCGCCACCTCCCCGAATGGAACCAGCGCCGCCGCGACGCCGCCGCCGCGCTGCGCGAGGGCCTCGCCGGCACCGCCGTCGTCCCCCCCGCCCCGGCGACCGCCGACTCCGACCACGTCTACCACCTCTTCGTCGTGCGCTCGGGCGAGCGCGACGCGCTGCGCGACCACCTCGACGCGAGCGCCGTCGCCAGCGCCGTCCACTACCCGACGCCGATCCACCTGCAGCCCGCCTACGCCGAGCTCGGCCTCGGGCCCGGCGCCCTGCCGGTGGCCGAGCGACTGGCCGCGGAAAACTGCTCCCTGCCGATCTTCCCGGCGATCGAGGACCGGCACATCGCGGAGATCGTGGCGGCGGTCGAGAGCTTTGAAGCCCCAGCCGCTAGCTGAGGCCCGGGACCGCAGCCGCGACGGCGGCGGCCTGCGGGTCTGCATGGTCCACTACTCCGACTTCGTCGTCGACTCGCGGATCCAGCGCCAGGCCCGGGCCCTGGCCGAACGCGGCGATCGGGTCGACTGCGTCTGCCTCAACGACGACGAGGAGATCACGGTCGGGGCCGGGACGATCGCCCTGCACAGGGCAGCGGCCGGCAAGCCGCGCGGCGGCAAGCGTGCCTACCTCGAAGGCAACCTGCGCTTCCTCGCCGGCGCCGCTCGCAAGGTCACGGCGCTGGACCGACGCCGACCCTTCGACCTGATCGAGATCCACAACATGCCCGATGTGCTGGTCCTGGCGGCGCTGTTGCCGAAGCTGCGAGGGACGCCGATCTTGCTCAACTTCCACGACACCTTCCCGGAGCTCTTCGCGACCCTCTTCGACCGCCCCCCCAACGACCCCCTGGTCCGCCTGATCCGGGCCGAGGAGCGGGTCAGCGCCGCCTTCGCCGACGGCCACGTCTTCGTCACCGCCGAGGCGCGCGACCTGCTGCGCGCCCGCGGCATCGCCGCCGGCCGCACCCAGATCGTCATGAACACCCCCGACGAGCGCGTCTTCGGCGAGCGCCGCGCCCCGCAGGCGCCACCTGCCGCGGGCGAGCTGCGGGTCGTCTACCACGGCGGCCTCGCCGACCGCTTCGGGGTCGAGGCCCTGGTGCGGGCGGTGGCGCTGCTGCGCGAGCGCGAGCAGCCGGTCGTCCTCGACGTCTACGGCTCCGACGCCGAGGCGGCGCGCACGCTCGCCGCCAGGGCGGCCGAGCTGGCGCCACAAGGAGTGCGGATTGCGCCGCAGCCCACCCCGGTAGAGGAGATCCCGGACCGGCTGGCGGCAGCGCACCTGGGCGTCGTGCCCACCCTGGACGACGACTTCACCTCGCTGCTGCTGCCGGTCAAGCTGCTCGAGTACGTCCACATGGGCCTGCCGGCGGTCGCCTCGCGGCTGCCGGTGATCGAGCGCTACTTCGGCGACGACGTGCTGCTGGCCGAGCCGGGCGACCCGGCCTCGATCGCCGCGGCGATCGAAGGCGTGCGAGCCGAGCCGCAACTGGCCCTGGCCCGGGCCGAGCGAGCCTCCCAGCGCCTGGCCGAGATCGAGTGGCGCCGCCAGCGCGACGGCTACCTGGCGCTGATCGACGAGCTCGTCGGCGCCGCTTCGGCCTGATCCGGGCCGAGCTTGGGGCGGATCGCGGCGAGCAGCACCCCGACCAGGCGCGGCTGCGCCAGCAGCAGGCAGCCCGCATAGAGCCCGCAGCCGAGGGCGCCCGACAAGAGCGCCTCGGCGAGGCCGTCGGCGAGCAGGGCCGCCAGGGCGGCGGCGGCGCCGAAGCTGGCGGCGGCAAAGGCGGCGAGGCGCCCGCCGTCGCCGGCCAGCGTCCGCGCCAGGGCCCAGCGGCCCTGCTCGACGCCGACCAGGAAGAGGACGACGGCGAACGCGGCCGGGGCGAGGAAGGCGGCGCCGACGACGCCGTCCGATCCCCAGAGGGCGCCGCCCGCGGCGGTGGCGGCGACGTGCAGGGCCAGTAGCGCCGGCGCGAGCGCGTTGACGAGACGGCCGTGGCCGAGCGCCAGCAGCGCCGGCAGCAGCAGGTTGACGAGCAGCGCCGCCACCGCCCAGGGCGCCAGCAGGGCGGCGAAGACGCGCAGGGTCTCGACGTCGCCGGCGTCGAAGCTGTGCGGCAGCAGGGCCCCGATCAGCGGCGCCCCGGCGACGATCAGGCCGGCCATCGCCGGCGCCACGATCAGCATCGAGTAGCGAAAGCCGGAGGGCACCGTGTCGGTCAGCATCTCTCGCCACCCGCCGAGCACGCCCCGCCGCATGTCGGCGATCCGCGAGAGCCCGAGGGCGAAGGCGGTGGCGGCGACCAGGTAGCTGGCGAAGAGATAGGCGTAGGAGAGGACCGTCGCGTCGCCCACGGCGTAGCCGCTGGCGAAGGCGAGGGTGACCATGTAAAGGGCGTTGAAGACGAGGTAGATCGCGGTGCGGGCGAGGATCAGGCTCGACATCGAGACCAGCCGGGCCGGTGCGAAGGAAGGCTTCGCCGCGCTCGCCGCCTGCGGGCGCGCCCCGCGCAGGCCGGCCAGCATCACCGCCAGCGTGCCCGCCGCCATCGCCAGCATCGACCAGCCCAGCGCCAGCTCGTCGACCAGCGGCGCGACCGCGACGTAGACGACCAGCCCGAGCGCGGCGCCGGCGACGTAGGCGGCGGCGATCGCGTTGAAGCGGTCGCGCACGGCCAGCAGCGTCGCACCGCCGGCCGACCACAGCTGCAGCGCCGCGGCGAGGCCGAGCAGCGGCAGCGCGTCGGCCGTGACGGCGCGGTCGGCGGCGTCGAGGCCGGGTGCCAGCAGGTGGGCGAACTGGTCGGCGAAGGGGATCGTCAGGACCAGGATCGGGACCGCGATCAGGGCCAGGCAGGCGCCGTACTCGGCGCTCAGCAGGCGCGGCCGTTCGCCGATCAGCAGGTTGGCCGAGGTCATGCGGATGCTCTGGCTGAAGACGCCGACGATCGTGTAGAGAGCGAAGGCGACGAAGAAGCCATCGGTGCGGCCGTTGACGCCGAAGGAGTTGAGGTAGAGCAGCGCCTGCAGGCCGGAGGCGGCGGCCATCGAGAGGGTCGCGACCGACATCGCCACGCCGGCGCTCGCGTGCTTGCGCTGCAGGGTCTCGGCCTGGCTCGACATTCCTAGGAACAACGGCTGGGACGGCCCATTTCTTCGCCCCCGCTCAAATCGCGACCGGCGCTCGGACGGGCGCAGAGGCGGGCGCCGGGGCGTCGACCCACTCGCGCAGCCAGCGCTCGAGCAGGAAGAGGGAGAAGAGGCGCTGGTCGGCCTTGATGTCGCCGCCGCCGGCGACCCGCAGCAGCCGCTCGACCTCCTCGCCGCGGTAGAGGCCGCGCTCGCGGGTGCGGGGGTCGAGCAGGGTCTGCTCCAGCAGCCCGCCCTGCTGGGCCTGCAGCCAGGCGCCGAGTGCGGAGCGGAAGAAGCCGCGCTTGGGACGATCGATGATCTCGTCGGCGACGAGGCCGCGGGAGACCCGCTTCAGCAGCTCCTTGCGGTTACCGCGGCGGACCTTGCGCGAGTCCGGCAGGGCCAGGCAGAAGCTGACGACGTCGTGATCCATGAACGGGACCCGGACCTCGAGCGAGGTCGCCATCGACATCTTGTCGAAGTAGAGGAGCATGTTGTCCAGCAGGGCGAGGCGGGTGTCGAGGTAGAGCGTCTGGGTCAGCGCCGAGCGCCCGGCGAGGTCGCCCTGGCGGCGCACCGGCTCGCCCACGTCGGTCGCGGTGAGGAACTCCGACGTGAACAGGGCGAGCCGCTCGCGCGGCTGGACGACGCGGCTCATCGCCAGCATGCGCTCGACCGGGTCGCGGGTCGAGAGCGCCCGCAGGCCGCGGGCGCGGGCCGACTCGGGCGCCCCAAGCCGGGCTGCCAGGGCGACCGCGGCGCGGGCCGGCGGGAGGCGCCGCAGCAGGTCCGCCCCGTGGGCGATCTGGTGCTTGCGGTAGCCCCCGAGCAGCTCGTCCGCGCCCTGGCCGGAGAGCGCCACGGTGACGGTCTCGCGGGCGAGGCGGCTGAGCAGCAGCAGGCCGACGCAGGAGAGGTCGGCGATCGGCTCCTCGAGCTGGCGCAGGGCGTCGTCGAGCAGGTCCGGGTGGTCGAGCGCCGAGGTCTCGAGCTCGTGGTGGTCGGTGCCGAGCCGCTGCGCCACCTTGCGCGCCTCCGGCAGCTCATTGGCGCCGGCGTCCTCGACGAAGCCGACCGAGAAGGTCTGCACGGGGCGCTCGGAGGCCTCGGCCATCAGCGCCGTGATCAGGCTCGAGTCGAGGCCGCCACTGAGCATCACCCCGAGCGGCACGTCGCTGACCATGCGCGCCCGGGTCGCCGTGCGCAGCAGCTCCAACAGGCGCTCGCCGTCCTCCTCCCAGGAGGAGCCGACGCCCGCTGGGGGCGAGTCCCAGGGGCTCCAGTAGGTGCGCTCCTCGATGACGCGACCCGCCTCGTAGACGAGGCAGGTGGCGGGATCGAGCTTGCGCACGCCCGCGAACAGGGTGTGCGGGCCGGGGACGTACCCCCAGGCCATGAACAGCTCGGCCGCTACGGGGTCGAGGCGGGGTCGCACCAGCCCCGCGGCAACCAGCGACTTGATCTCGGAGGCGAAGGCGAGCCCGGCCGCGGTCTCGGCGACGTAGAGCGGCTTCACGCCCATGCGGTCGCGGGCAAGGACGAGGCGGCGCCGGCGACGATCCCACAAGGCGATCGCGAACATCCCGCGCAGGCGCTCGACGAAGCGCGGTCCGAGCTCCTCGTAGAGGTGGACGATCGTCTCGCCGTCGCCGGCCGTGGCGAAGCGGTGGCCGCGCCCGCGCAGCTCCTCGCGCAGCTCGCGGAAGTTGTAGATCTCGCCGTTGAAGACGGCCGTGACCTCGCCGTCCTCGCTGGCCACCGGTTGCGGGCTGCCGGCGGGATCGATGACGCTGAGCCGGCGCATGCCGAGCGCCACGCCGGGCTCCAGCAGGTGGCCGTCCTCGTCGGGGCCGCGGTGCTCGATCGCCGCCGTCATCGCCCGCAGTGCCGCGGGCGCCAGCGGCGCCCGGCGCGGGTCGGCAGCGCCGATTCCGGCGATCCCGCACATCGCTATGCCGACCCCGGCAGCGCCGCCCGCATGCGGCCGTGCAGCTCGTGCCTGACGAAGCGCCGGAACTCGCGGTCCTCGACCTGCGGCACCCGCTTCGCCGCCGCCTGCAGGTAGCCGTAGACGAAGGCCAGCCCGGAGATCCCGCGCGGACGCATCCTGATCCCGACCTTGACCCCTCGCAGCAGCACCCAGCCGAGTCCGAAGTGGGCGATGTAGGCGCAGCGGCCGTGACGGGCGCGGCCCCGCAGGGCGCCGCTGGCGGTCGCCACCGGGCGGTGGTGGCGAGCGACGAGGTCGGGAAAGGAGCGGGTGCGGAACCCGCGCATGCGGGCGTAGGTCTCGTCGATCGTGTCCCAGCCGAGCCGCTCCTGGACGCCGCCGATCGCGCTCAGGCACTCGCGCGAGTAGAGCTTGAGGGCGCCGTGGACGTGGTGCGGCGGGATCGCCAGCCGCTCCCACTCGGGCCCGGCCGGCTCGATCAGGTCGCCGCAGGCGATCCCCAGCTCGGGATCGGTGGCGAAGCGGCCGAGCAGCGCCTCGTAGTAATCCGGCGGCAGCTCGACGTCCCCGTCGAGCTTGGCGACGTGGGTGAACTCGCCGCGGCTCTGGGCGAGGCCGCCGTTGAAGGCGCGCGGGGCGGCGGCGAGCGCGAGCCGGTCCACCTCGGCCGGGTCGAGTCGCCCCTCGGCGGCGATCACGCGCATGAACGGCAGCGCCGGCGCCAGCGACTCCAGCAGCTCGCCGGTGCCGTCGTCGGAGTCGTCGTCGACGACGACCCATTCGTCGGGCGGGCGCGTCTGCGCCGCCATCGCGGCGACGACCCGCTCGAGATGCGCCGCCTCGTTGCGGACCGGGCTGACGACGAGCAGGCGCTGAGCGGTCGAGGGCTCCATCTCAGAAGAAACGAAGCTGAGGAGACGCTGCTTGCGGAGCCACGAAAAGTCGGATGAAAGTACGGGTTGCCCCAGCCGTTGACTCTTACAACGCAACTCGACCGACTGGACCGCATGGACCTGATCAAGATCCTCAACGAGCTCTGGAACCGCCGCCGCTGGACGATCGCCGCGGGCGTTCTCGCGCTGCTCGTCGGCATCTCCACCCAGTACAGCCTCCCCTCCTTCGAAAAGAAGGCGCTGCTGGTCGGCGCCGCCAACTCCCAGGTCCTGATCGACTCGCAGACGTCGGCGATCGCCGACGTCGACCGCGACCCGGCACCGCTCGCCAACCGCGCCGTCGTCCTCGCCCAGTACATGAGCAGTGCCGAGGCGCGCAACCAGATCGCCGAGAAAATGGGGCTCTCGCCAGGCCAGATCGCCGCCAACGGCCCCTTCAGCACGCTCACCGACCGTTCCACCTACCAGGCGACGCCCGCCGGCCCGCGCGCCAACCAGCTGACCGAAGAGAACGCGGCCTACCGGATGGTCTTCGACGCCCAACTGAGCCTGCCGATCATCTCGATCTACACCCAGGCGCCGGACTCGGCCAGCGCGATCGAGCTCGCCAGCGCCGCCACCTCGGTCCTGACCAGCTACGTCAGCGACCTCGACAAAGGGATTCCGGCGGGGCGCCAGATCACGGTCAGCTCGCTCGGAGCGCCCGAGGGCGGCACCGTCAACGACGGCGCCAACCCGGTCCTCGCAGTGCTCGCCTTCATCGGTGTCTTCGTCGCGCTCTGCACCCTGATCGTGCTCGGCTCCGGGCTGGTCCGGCAGTGGCAGGAACAGCGCCAGCCGCCGGAGCGAGACGAGGTCCGCCCGACGCCGCCCGGGCGGCTGCCACCGCGGTCCGGCGACAAGCTGCTGCGGTCGCCGCCCGTCGATCGCCAAGGCGTTCCCGTCGGGGCGCCGCGCGAATACAGGTAGCTGACAATGGCCGCCGCCGGCCCCGCCGCCGACCTCTGGCCCCGCACCACGCGGGTATTGCCGTGGACGATCGCCGCCTTCGCGGCGATGCTGTTCCTGATCCCCTTCGACGCGATGGCGGTCACCGCGGCCAAGCCCGACCGCCCGCTGCTGCTGGTCATCCTCGGCCTCTGGCTGCTCAGCCTGGCGGTGATGCGGGGTGAGAACCGCCCGCGCCTCTCCGGCACCGTGCTGCACGCGGCGATCCTCTTCTTCGTCCTCACCGCGCTGCTCAGCCTGCTGCTCAACGCCGACACGCTGCGCATCCACGAAGAGCTTGGCCTCGGCCTCAAGAAGCTGCTGCTGCTGCTCTGCTTCCTCTGTGTCTTCGCCGTCACCGCCTCCACCCTGCGCCCCGGTGAGGCGCGCAACTTCATCCCGCTGATCGTCGGCCTCGGCTGTGTCGCCGCGCTCGGCTCGATCTGGGAGTACCGCAGCGGCTACAACGTCTTCTACGAACTGGGCGGCAAGCTGATCCCGGGCGGGCTCGACCTGCCCTCGGTGGCGATCGAAAAAGACGCCACCGGCAGGATCCCCGTGCTCGGCCCGACGATCCACCCGCTGGCCGGCGCGCAGCTGGTCGCGATGGTCGTCCCCTTCGCGATCGTCGGCGGCCTCTACGCCACCACCCGCAACCGCAAGCTGCTCTACCTGGCGGCGACCCTGATCCTGCTCGCCGGCGTCTTCGCGACGCAGCGCAAAACCGGCCCGATCGTGCTCGCCGCCGGGATCCTCACGATCGTCGCCTTCCGCCCGCGCGAGATGCTGCGGGTGGCACCGGCGGGCGTCCTGCTGCTGCTCGCTGTCCCGGTTGTCGCGCCCTCGGCGCTGGGCTCCGTGCGCGACCAACTGAAGCCAGGAGCAGCGACCTCGACCCTCTCCTCGCGCGACCGCCTCTCCGACTACGAGGCGATCGGGCCGGAGGTTCTCAACCATCCCGCGCTCGGCCGCGGCTGGCAGACGTACGACCCCGAGCGCTACCGGGTGCTCGACAACGAGTACCTCTCGATCCTGGTCGGCAACGGCTGGCTCGGCGTCGCTGCCTTCGCCCTGCTGCTGCTCGCGGCGCTCGTGGTCTGCGCGCGGGCGATCCGCACCGGCGACCCCGACCGCGCCCCACCCGCGCTGGCCGCGGCGGGGACGGTGGCGATGGTCGCCGTCGCCAGCGCCACCTTCGACACGATCGCCTTCGCGGTGGTCCCTTATACGTTCTGCCTCTTCCTTGGGCTGGCCGCCGCCTGCGCGCCGGTCCGCGAGGACGCGCTGGCGCGGATCGCCGCCCGCTTCCGGCCGGCCTGGGCGCTGCGCGGCGAGGGTGGCTGATGGCCGCGCGCGCGGCGGCGCGGTCGGGCCCGACCGCGCAGGGTGGCGCGACCGTCCCGCGCCACGACCTCTGCGTGGTGATCGTCTCCCACAACAGCCGGCGCTGGCTGGGGCCGGCGCTACGCACGCTGCTCGCCCACGCTGGCGGGCTCGCGCTCGACGTCGTCGTCGTCGACAACGGCGAGGATGGCTGCGGCCGCGAGGCGGCGGAGCGCTTCGCGGGCGTGCGCGCCCTGGAGTGCGAGAACCGCGGCTTCGCCCACGCCAACAACCGCGGCCTGGAGACCGCCGACGCCCGCTACCTGCTACTGCTCAACCCCGACGTCGAGGTCCTCGACGGCAGCCTCGCCGACCTCCTCGCCTACATGGACAAGCACCCCGAGGTCGGGATCGCCGGCTGCCGCCAGGTCGACGAGCAGGGCCGAACCTGGCCGACCGTGCGCCGCTTCCCCAGCGTCGGTCGCGCCCTCGGCGAGGCGGTCGGCCCCGAGCGGCTGCCGTTCCGGGCGGCCTGGCTGGGCGAAACCGAGCTCGACCTCGGGCGCTACGACGGCGAGCTCGAATGCGACTGGACGAGCGGCTCCTTCCTGCTCCTGCGCCGCGAGGCGCTGGCCGTCGCCGGCCCGCTCGACGAGCGCTTCTTCTTCTACGGCGAGGAGGTCGACCTCTGCCTGCGGGTCAAGCGGGCCGGCTGGAAGGTCCGCCACCTCCCCCACTTCACGATCGCCCACTACGGCGGCAAGACCGACGCCAGCCCGCGAATGGAGGCGCAGATGGCCCGCGCCCGCAGTCAGTACGCCGCCAAGCACTTCGGCCGGCTGCGCCGCACCGCCTTCGTCGCCGCGATCGGCCTGCGCCACCTGATCCGTTGGGCCGCCTTCTCGTTGCGCGGCGGCGACCGGCGCGCAGCCGCCCACCGGCAGGCCCTGCTGACCTTGACCGGCCGCGCCGAGCCGCCCTTCGGGCGCTAGACCTTCCTAGGCCGCGAGAGCGCTTGCCGGCCGCGCCTCGAGCACCTCGGCCTTCCACAGCTCCAGCATCATCAGCGCCCAGATCCGCTGCGAGTGATCGCGGCCGGCGGCGTGCTCGTCGAGCAGCTTCTCGACCGCGTCGGGGCGGAAGCGCGCCGCCCCGAACGCGGCGGGGTCGAGCAGCAGCTCACGGCTGTAGGCGCTGAGCTCGCCGCGCAGCCAGCCGGCCAGCGGCACCGAGAAGCCCTGCTTGGGCCGGTCGAGGACCGAGCCGGGCAGCCAGGCGCGCAGGGCGTCGCGCAGGATTCGCTTCTTCTCCATGCCCTGCAGCTTCAGCGGCGCCGGGATCGAGGCCGCGAACTGCATCAGCTCCGGGTCGAGAAAAGGCGAGCGCGCCTCCAGCGAGTGGGCCATGGTGGCGATGTCGATCTTGGTCAGCAGGTCGCCGGGCAGGTAGGTGCGGACGTCGACCTCGAGCAGAACGTCGAGGCGCTCGGTGCCGGAGGCCTCGCGCCAAGGCTCGGCTATCGCCTCGGCGGCGAACCGCGAGTCGCCCAGCGCCGCCCGCTGTTCCTCGCTGTAGAGGCCGGCGCGCTGGCGCGCGTCGAAGAGCGAGACGTAGCGCTCGTAGCGCCCGGCGCCATCGAGCCCGAGCGAGCCGCCGAGCCGGCGCAGCCGGTTGCCGACGCTCTGCTCCTCGGCGCGCTCGGGCAGGCGCCCCGCCAGGTTGCCGCCGAGGCGGCGCAGCGGCGCCGGCACCCGCTCCAGCCGGCCGGCGAGGACGTTGGCCGCGTAGCGCGTGTAGCCGGCGAAGGACTCGTCGCCGCCGTCGCCGTTGAGGGCGACGGTGACGTGGCGCCGGGTCATCTCAGCCAGATAGAAGCTGGGGATCGCCGAGGAGTCGGCGAAGGGCTCGCCGTAGTGGCGGGCGATGCGCGGGGCGATCGCGACCGCGTCCGGGCGCACGCGCAGCTCCTCGTGCTCGGTCCCGAACAGCTCCGCGACCGCGCGCGCGTGCTCGAGCTCGTCGAAGCGCTCGTCGTCGAAGCCGATCGAGAAGGTGCGCACCGGCTCGCTCGTCTCCTGCGCCATCGCCGCGACGACCGCGGAGGAGTCGATGCCGCCGGAGAGGAAGGCGCCCAACGGCACGTCGGCGACCAGCCGCCGCCGGGTCGCGGCGCGCAGCTGCTGCAGCAGCGGCGCGTGCAGCTCGCTCGCCTGCTCGACCGCGTGCTTGCGCGCGTAGTCGAGCTGCCAGTAGCGCTCCAGCTCGACCTCGCCGCCCTCGTAGACCATCCGCGTCGCCGGCGGCAGCTTGCGGATGGCGCGGAAGGCGCTCAGCGGCGCCGGCACGTAGCCGTAGGCGAGATAGCAGTCGAGCGCCTGCTCGTCGACCTCGCGCGGGACCTCCTCGTCCTCGAGCAGGGACCGCAGCTCCGAGGCGAAGCTCAGCCCGCCGGGCCGCAGCGCGTAGAAGAGCGGCTTCTTGCCGACCCGGTCGCGGGCGACCAGCAGCCGGCGCCGCGACGCGTCCCATAGCGCGAAGGCGAACATGCCGTCGAGCGAGCGCACGCAGTCGGGCCCCTCCTCCTCGTAGAGGTGGACGATCGTCTCGGTGTCGCCCGCGCTGCGGAAGCGGTGCCCGTTGGCTTCCAGCCGGCGCCGCAGCTCGCGGAAGTTGTAGATCTCGCCGTTGAGGACGACGGCGACCGTCCTGTCCTCGTTGTAGATCGGCTGGTCGCCGCCCTCGAGGTCGACAACCCGCAGGCGCTGGATGCCGAGGCCGACCTCACCCTCGGCGTGGATACCGCGCTGGTCCGGCCCGCGGTGCTCGAGCGCCGCGCACATGCGCTCGACCAGGGCCGGGTCGGCGGCGCCATCGCGGCGCACGGTGCCGGCGATGCCGCACATCTCAGGCTTCCCCCACGCTGCGCATCGCCACGCGGCGGAAGCGCACGGTGCGGGCGCCGTCGGGCAGGACCCGGGCGATCAGCTGCACGACGTCGTTCCAGACGATCGGGAAGAAGCTGCGCAGGGCGCTGGCATAAACCGCAGCGCCGACGAGCCCGACCAGCAGCCCCAACACGGGCACGGGAGCGCCGGAGGCGCGCAGCAGCATCGCCAGCGGCACCGCGGCCGCGAGCAGGGCCAGGCTGCAGGCGATCGCCGGCAGCAGGTCGCTGACCAGGCGGCCGATCGGGATCCCCAACAGGAGTCGGAAGAGCACCCCGTAGACGGCGACGATCATCCCCACGTGGACGACGACGACGCTGATCGCCAGCGCCGTGATCCCGTAGGGGGCGGCAACCCAGGAGGTCACCGCGTAGAAGGCCAGCAGCACCAGGTTGAAGACCAGCAGCGCCCGCGGCCGCCCGGCGGCGAGCAGGATCTGCGGATAGCCGGTGAGGACGGCGGCGATCATCCCGGCGACGGCGAGAATCTGGACGGCACCGGCGGCGGGCGCCCAGCGCTCACCGAAGACCCACGGTACGAGGTCGGGCGCCAGCACGATCAGCAGCGAGAGCAACGGCAGCAACGCCGCCGCGTGGATGCGGGTGGCCCGCTCGTGGAAGCGGCGCAGCTCGTCGATGTCGCTGGTCCGCGAGTAGATCGGGAAGGCCAGCCGCATCATGATGCCGCTGATCTTGTCCTGGTAGACGACCCCGAGCTGGAAGGCGCGCCAGTAGAGGCCGACCTGGGCCGCCGACAGGCGCACTGCTGCAACCGCGACGGTGGCGTTGCTGACCGCGACGTAGGTGAGGCCGGCAGCCGAGGCAGGCAGGCCGAAGCCGGTGACGTCACGCAGCGCCTGGCGGTGAAAGCGCGGCATCGGCGGTGGCACCGAGATCAGCAGCAGCACCGCGGTCGTCAGGGTCGCGATCAGGGCGCCGAGGACGATTGCCTCGGCGGCGAGGCCGGCGATCGCCATCGCCATTGCGGAGGCGGCGCCGAGGGCCAGCGAGATCATTTCGATCAGGCTGACCCGGCGGAAGTCGAGGTGGCGCCAGAGCAGCCCACGGGAGACGGCGCCGAGTCCGGCCAGCAGGAAGACCGGCGAGATCAGCTGCAGCAGCTCGGCCGAGGCCTTTCCGAACAGCTGGCCCCCGACCGGATCGGCGAGCAGGAAGGTCGCGAGGCTGAGCACGGTCCCGGTGAGGAGGCTCGCCAGCATCGCCGCCTCGACGTGGGTGTGGTCGATCTCCTTGCGTTGGACGAGGGCACTGCCGAGGCCCTCGAAGGTGAAGATCACGGCCAGCGGCACGAAGATCAGCGGCACCACCGCCTCGCCGAACTCCGAGGGGGCGATCAGCCGCGCCAGGACGACCGCCGAGACGAGGCTGATCGACTCCGAGGCAACCCGCGCGACCATCGTCCAGCGGACGCCGGAGACGGCGGCCTCCTTGAGGTCGCTGGCGGAAAGCTCGGTGCGCTTGGTGTGGTGTCGGCCCATCTGGCTTGGGGACGCGGTTCGGCCCCCATAGATGAACGCTTGGGGGCGGGACCGACTTGCGGTCTGCAAGCAGCACCGGGAGCCGCTCGTTGATCGGTCGTATGGGACCGCCAGCCGCCACCGAGGTCGATCGCGGACCGCAGACCGCCAAGCCGCCGCCGGCGCCCGTTCGCGACGCGATCTTCACCTTCGACGAGATCACCTGGGAGGCGGCGCGACAGCGCGGGATGTGCTTCCCCACCGACCGGGTCGCGCTGGCGCTGACCGCGGACCCACGGGTCGGGCGAGTGCTGATCTGCGACCAGCCGCGCAGCGCCCCGATCAAGCTGGCCAAGGAGACCCTGCGGCGCCCCGCCTCCTTCCCGGCCGACGACCGCGTCCACCAGCACCAGCCGCTGCGGCTGCGTCGCCGCGACCCGACCTCGGTGCGAGCCCTGGAACGCTCCTACCGCCGCTACGGCTACCGCCTGCGGCAGGCCGCGCAGCGGCACGGCCTCAAGCGCCCGGCGGTGATCACCGCCCACCCCTTCGTCGCTGCCTTCGCCCCGCTCGAGTGGGCCGGGCCGGTGACCTTCTTCGCAACCGACGACTGGGCCGCCCATCCCGCCTACGAGCGCTGGCAGCCGGCCTATGTGACCGCCTACGAACGGATCGCCAACCGCGGCCTGCGGCTCTGCGCGGTGACCGCGACGATCGTCGAGCGGATCGCCCCGCGCGGCCCCGCCGTCGTCGTCCCCAACGGCGTCGACCCGGCTGAGTGGGTCGAGCCCGGGCCACCTCCGGAGTGGATGGCCCGGCTGCCCGGCCCCCGCTTCCTCTACGTCGGCACGCTCGACACCCGCCTCGACGTCGAGGCGGTGCGCGCCGTCGCCCGCGCCTGGCCGCAGGGCTCGGTGGCGCTGGTCGGCCCGCTCGCCGACCCGGCGCACCTGGCGCCGCTGCAGGCGGAGCCGAACGTGACGATGCCCGGCCCGGTCGGGCGCGAGCAGGTGACGGCGCTGGCCCGCTTCGCCGACGCCTGCCTGGTCCCCCACCACCGCCTGCCACTGACCGAGGCGATGAGCCCGCTGAAGATCTACGAGTACCTGGCCGGCGGCGGCCCGGTCGCCGCCACCGACCTGCCGCCGCTGCGCGGCATCGAGGGGCCCGTGACGCTGGCCCCGCCCGGCGGGGACTTCCTCGCCGCCGCGCGCGCGGCGCTCGCAGCCGGCCCGATGTCCGAGCGGGAGCGCCAACGCTTCCTCGAGCGCAACTCCTGGGCGCGCCGCTGCGACGAGGTGCTGGCCCTGGCCCTGGCCGACTGAGCCCGGCCGACGGGCTCAGCGGCGTTCGTAAATCGTGTAGGCGGCCGAGGGGTAGCTGCCGGCAACCGGCTCATCGACGTCGCCGAAGCTGGCGACCTCGCGCCCGCGCTCGATCCACTCGCCCAGCAGGGGGTCGTAGTCGCGGCCGAATTCCTTGAAGCCGAAGGCGGAGAAGTCGCGGGCGCTAAGCGCCGTCAGGCGCACCCCGCGTTCTTCGAGGCGGTCGATCGTGCGCCGCTCGTCGGCGCGCGAGTCGAGCAGACCAGGCAGGAACATCACCTCGTAGGTGGCGGGCGGCCGGTCGGCCATGAAGTAGATGCCGCCGTCGGAGGGCAGGGCGAGGATCGGCTCGCCCGGCGCGGTGCGGGCGTCGATCAGGTCGAGCGTGCGCTGCAGCGCCGGCGCCGAGGCGTCGTTGGCGACGAAGCTGCCGCGGGCGGTCCGCACCTCGGTGTTGTTGTCGCTGTAGAGGCCGACCAGCGGATAGAGGACGAGGCCGGTCGCGGCGAGAGCCAGCACCGCCGTCGCCGCCCCCCGCGCCTGCGGCCAGCGGGCGCCGATCCGCTGGTGCAGGATGCCGGCGACCAGGACCAGTGGCGCCGCGTAGTAGGGCGCATAGGAGGCCTCGCCGTTGAAGGCGTCGTAGGCGCGCAGGCCGAACAGCAGCGCGACCGCCACCAGGGCGGCGTCGTCGGGCCAGCTGCGGCCGAGCGGCGGCCCCTGGCGGCGCCAGGCGGCAACCGCGGCGAGCACGGCGGCGACGATCACCAGCGCCGGCAGCCAGGTCATCCCCAGGGTGAGGTCGCGGACCTCGCCCGCGACCGCTGCGCGGGCGTCGACGAAGACTCCGGCCTTGCGCGCGGCCAGGTCGAGCAGTCCGAGCGCGAGCAGCGCCCCCAGCGGCGGCAGCAGAGCGAGCAGCCGCGCCGCACCCGCGCGGCGGCGCCAGATCAACACGGCGCCGATCGTCGCCGCCAGCAGGCCGCCGTAGATCAGCAGCCGGGCCAGGGTCGAGAAGCCGCTGGCCGCCGTCAGCGGCGCCCAGCTCTGCTGCGAGCGGAAGCCGGCGACGCGGATGAAGTCGACCGGCCAGAGGTTCTCCCAGAGCAGGCGGTCGACGCCCGCCGCCGCGGCGAAGGCGCCGAGGACCGCGAGCGGGATCGCCAGCGTCGGCAGGCCGATCCGCACCGCGTCGCCGAGCACCCCCCGCCAGGGACGCTGGCGCGAGCTCGCCAGCAGCCAGACCAGCGCCGCCAGCGCGGCGATCCCGTAGAACTCGGGCCGGGTGAGGCCGGCGGCGCCGATCGCCAGGCCGGCCAGCCAGGGCCGCCGCCGGCACAGCGCCAGCAACGCCAGCAGCAGGCACAGCAACCCGACGGTCGCCGAGTTGCTGTGCGGGAGGACGAAGTTGAAAGCGGTGCCGGAGAAGCCGATCGCCATCGTCATCGCCGCGCATACCGCCGCCACGGTCGGCCGTAGCCACTGGCGGGCGAGCGCGTAGAAGGAGCCGACGATGCCGGCGCTGAGCGCGAGGCCGAAGGCGAAGGCGGTGGTCAGGCTGGCGCCGAACAGCTGGAAGCAGCCGGCCAGCGAGTAGAGACCGAGCGGACCGTAGAAGTAGCGGATGTCGCGGTAGGGGACGGCGCCGTCAGCGACCCGTTCGGCCGTCGTCAGCTCGGCCCCGGCGTCGAGCGCCGGGTTGCCCCATTTCTTCCAGGTGAGAACGGTCAGCAGGAGGAAGCCGAGGGCCAGCCCGGCCAGGGCCAAGAGGTCGGCTCGCCGGCTGCGCCTGGGCGCTTCCTCTGCCGGCGGCACGACCACCGCCTGCGGTCGCTCGAGGGTCGCGGTCGTGGCCATCGCAGTATCAACGCAGCGACCCCCGCCGCGCTCGCGCGGCCGCGCTCAGCGCTCGTCGGAGCCGGCGTCGAGGGCGGGCCCGTCGGGCCGCGCCTGGCCGTCGATGTCGTCGAGCAGGTTGCTGATCGAGGTCGGCACGCTGTCGACGGCAGGCCCCCCGGTCAGGTGGTAGTCGAGGTCGGCGCGATCGCTGGCCCGCACGAACGGCGGCGCCGCACCGAGGGAGATGTCGCTGGGATCGCAGACCCCGCCGCCGAACCAGGCGTTGTCGCGGTAGGCGACGCCTTTGTAACAAGCGCTGGCGCGTTCGGCGATGTTCCCGATCACCCAGGTGTTTTCGTAGGTCGGGTTGGGCGCCCCGTCGTTGAGGTTGATCGCGGTGTTGACCGAGTTGTGACGGATCAGCAGGTTGCGCCAGGGCCCGCCGCCGGAGAACTCGACGGCGCGGCCGCTGTTGGGCCGCCCGTTGGGATCGGTCGGGGTGGCGAACCAGTTGTTCTCCAGCGTCACTTCGGAGATCGACCCGTTGAAGGGCTGCAGGAAGATGTCGAAGATCGAGCAGTTCCAGAAGCGCGAGCCGCGCACGGTGATGTTCTGGCCGGCGCCGACGATCAGGCACTCGATGTGGCACTGGACGAGGTCGTAGGACTGGACGTCGTGGATGTCGACGCCCCAGATCAGGATGTCGCTCGGCATCACCCCCGGGCGGTTCATGCGGATGCCGTTGTTGCCGCCGCCGTAGCCGCCGCCGCAGGAGCTGGCGGGGCCGTAGTCGCCGCCGATGATGCTGACCTGGCTGCCCGAGTCGATCGTGAAGTTGCGGCCGTCCATCCCCCAGAAGGTGACGTCGCTGACCTCAGCGGGACCGTCGTAGGGGACTTCGGTGTCGTCCACCTGCATCGACATGAAGGTGACGTGGGAGCCGTAGGCGAAGATGTCGCCGGCGATTTTCACCGCCGCCCCGGCCGCGGGCCGGAAGTAGACATCCTCGGCAGAGGTCTTGTCCGCGTCGTATTCGACCCGCTGGGTCGGGTAGGTGCCGGCGGCGACGTCGACGATCTCACCCGGGTTGGCCACCTGGTAGGCGCGGTTAAAAGAGCGGCACGGGCCTCCCGCCGTACAGCTGCCGGAATCCGAGCCGCCGGGCTTGACGAAGCGCGTCGCCGGCTGCTCGGGCGGGACCGGCGGCGCGCTCGGAACCCGCACGGTGACGCCGGGGGCGACGCTGACCCGGCCGCCGCCGACCAGGCCCGGCGAGGAGGCGCTGACCGAGTCTGCGAGAGCGACCCACCGCTGCGCGCACCCCGCCTCCGCACAGGCGATCACCCGGACCGCGCCGGGAGGCGGCGCGGCCGAGCTTGCGGAGCGGCGGCGGTGCAGGCGCTTGGCGACCGCGGCGTTGCAGTGGGCGGCGCGGTGGCCCGAGCCCGCGGGCGCCACCCTGACGCGGAAGCGGCCGCCGTCGCCGATCGAGGCGCGGCGCAGGATGCGGCAGTTCCTGCCGTAGCGGGCCAACACGCTGTCGGCGCCGGCGGCATAGCCATTGACGACGACTCCCGAACCGCTGCCCGTGAGGCGGGCTTCCAACCCGGAGAGCGTCGGCTTGCCCTCGCCGCCACCGGCGGCGGCGAGGGCGATCAGCGCGCCCGTACCGAGCAGGCACAGCGCGACCGCAGCCGCAATCCAGATGACCCGAGCGCCCTTGATGCACCGCATCTTGGCAAGGCAAGGGGGCGCTGCGAGGGTGAAATAGGAACCGTTCGCGGCGAAAGTACCGACTTCGGACAGGTCTGGGCAGATACGCAAGTGGGCGGCCGCGCAAACGGTTTACTGGATGCATGCGCTCCGTCCTCGTTCGCCTCAGCATCGCCCTGGCCGTCGCCGCGACCACGATCGGCGTGGTGATCGGCGCCTCTTCTTCCTCGGCCGCCGTCACCTGCCCGAGCTCGATCCCGGTCGTCAACGAGAACAACTGCAAAGGCGAAGGCACGTCCAACTGGTTGTTCGACAACTACAACGAGGGCATCGCCGGCTACGCCACCCAGACCAGCTTCAACCTCGGCCAGAGCGTACCGCTGAAGATCGCCCGCGACACGCCGACGCCGGGCGGGACCAAAGTCAACATCGCCGTCTACCGCATGGGCTTCTACGGGGGCGAAGGCGGTCGCCAGGTCTACAGCGCCAGCAACGTCACGGTCGGCAACAACTTCAACTGCACCAAAAAAGACGCCAGCACCGGCGAGCTGAGCTGCGCCAACTGGGGCGTCACGCAGACGATCCCCTCCTCGGCCCTGACCAGCAG
Organism: uncultured Solirubrobacterales bacterium; assembly: GCA_963717495.1. Lineage (GTDB taxonomy): Bacteria > Actinomycetota > Thermoleophilia > Solirubrobacterales > 70-9 > VAYN01. Next base: position 992,596 of record OY970339.1, read on the forward strand.
CGGCGTCTATGTCGCCAAGCTGGCGACGGTCGGCGGCACGGTGCTGGAAAACAACATCGTCTTCGTCGTCCGCGAAGACAACGACGCCACTCCCTCGAAGATCCTCTTCGTCCTCCCCACTGCCGACTACCAGGCTTACAACACCTGGGGCGGCAAGTCCCTTTACTACGACCGACTCGGTGGCGCCGACACGATCTCCGGCACGCCCCGCGCCGTCAAGGTCTCTTTCGACCGCCCGCTGTTCGACAACAACGACGAACGCGACCGCCTCTTCGGACCAGACATCGAAACCCTCTACTGGCTCGAGCAGCAGGGCTACGACGTCTCCTACACCGACGACGTCGCCGTGCACCAGAACGGCGCCCTGCTGCAGGACCACGATGTCATCATCGTCCCCGGCCACTCCGAGTACTGGTCCGAACAGCAGTTCCACGCCTTCGAAGCAGCCCGCGATTCGGGCACCTCGATCGCCTCCTTCAGCGCCAACACGTCGTACTGGAAGGTCCGCTACGAGAACGGAAGCCGCACCCTCGTCTGTTACAAGACGGTTCAGGGCGACGGTTCCGGCGGCAGCGGCGCCGTAACTCCTAACGACCCCGGGCCCGACGGGATCGCCGGCACCGCCGACGACGCCCTCGGCCTCGACGGGATCGCCGGCACCGCCGACGACCACCCCGAGAACTCGACCACGACCTTCCGCGACGACGGCGCGCCCAAAGGCGACCCCAACGCCCCTCCCGGCGGCCGCGTCGGCCCGGACATGCCCGAGAACTCGCTCTGGGGAGTGATGTACTTCGGCGACAACGCCGGCCAGAGCTTCCCGCTGACGATTCCCGCCGGTGACGCGAACGAACAGTTCGCCTCCGACCGGATCTGGCGCAACACCGGCATCTCGGAGAACTCGAGCACCACGATCGGCGACGAAATCGTCGGCTGGGAGTGGGACTCGGTCCCGACCCAGGCGCAGTATCTGGAACACCAGCCGGCCGGGGTCAAGGTCCTCACCTCGACCAACGTCGACGCGCTTGGCGGCTCGAGCAACAGCTGGATCATCGACGAGGGCCGGCAACGGACCAACTTCCCCCCGGCCGGGCTGAACGGCACCGTGAATGCGGTCAGGTACACCGCCCCCAGCGGCGCCAGGGTGTTCGCTTCCGGGACGATGCGCTGGGTTCGCGGGCTCGGCGCCGAAGAGGACCCGCGAATCGAGCAAGCGACCTACAACATCCTCTCCGACATGGGCGCGCAGCCGGTCACGCCCGAAGGCCTGACGCTGGACCCCGGTGGCTCCAACCAGGTGCCCAACGCCTCCTTCACGCTCACCCCCAACCCGGTTGGCTTCAACACGAACGTCACCTTTAACGCCGCCGCCTCGAAAGACTCGGACGGCACGATCGCCAAATACGAGTGGGACCTGGACGGCAACGGGACGTATGAGGTCAGCTCCACGACGAGCTCTTCGACGACCCGCAAATACACCTCCGACGCAACGATCTCCGTGCGCCTGCGGGTCACCGACAACAAAGGCGCGACCGACGTCTCGGTCAAGACGCTGAACGTGATCGGCAACCAGTTCCCGGTCGCCTCGTTCACCGCGACTCCTAACCCGGTGATCCAGGGCCTGTCCACCACCTTCAACGGATCAGCCTCGAAAGACCCGGACGGCACGATCGCCAAATACGAGTGGGATCGCGACGGCAACGGAACCTTCGAGACCAACACCGGCACCACGTCGAGCACTTCCTTCACCTACTCAACCCCGGGAACCGTCCAGGTCAGCCTGCGGGTAACCGACAACGGCGGCAAAACCGCGACCGTAAAAGTCCCGGTCACGGTCAGCGTCGCCGGCGTCAGCAGCTACCCGGACGCGGTCAAAGACACTCCGGGGCTGATCCACTACTGGCGCCTGGGCGAGACCAGCGGCACCACCTTCGCCGACAGCGTCGGCGCCAGCAACGCGACGACCGCCGGCGGGCCCATCCTCGGCGTCCCCGGCGGAATCTCCAGCGACCCGGACGCGGCAGCCCGTTTCGACGGGGTCGACGACACCGCCCAAGCCGCGGTCAACCTCGCCGGTCTCAGCAAAATCACCGTTGAGTTCTGGCTCTACGTCGACTCCTACACCAACGACGACGCGATGACGCTGGAGCACACCAACAACTTCAACCAGAACAAAGGCGGCTTCCTGATCGATCCCAACGCGCCCCAGGCCGGGGGTAAATTCGGGATCGGGATCGGCACGCCGGATACCCGCAACGACGCCTACTTCGAACGCCCCAGCGTCGGCCAGTGGCATCACTACGCAATCGTGCTCGACAGCACCGCCCCCGCGGCCACGCAGATCGTCCCCTACGTCGACGGCAAAGCGGTCGCCTACACGAAGGCTGCCACCGGTATCGGCTCCGGTGCCTTCGCCAACTCCACGCTCAACTTCATGTCCCGCGGCGGCACCCAGTACTTCGAGCGCGGCGCCCTCGACGACGTCGCGATCTACGACCGCGCCCTCAGCGCCGCCCAGGTCCTCGAACACGAGCAGAGCTTCGGCACCAACCGGCGCCCGGTCGCCTCCTTCACGGCTACCCCGAATCCGGCTCTCACCGGTGTCCCGGTGACCTTCAGCGCCTCCGCCTCCAGCGACCCGGACGGCTCGCTCGTCAAATACGAATGGGACCTCGACGGCAACGGAACCTATGAGACCAACACCGGCACCACGCCGAGCGCCTCGCGCACGTTCACGAGCGAAGGCGAAGCGACCGTCGGCCTGCGGGTAACCGACAACCTCACCGGCACCGACACCACCACGCGCACGGTCAAAGTCGGGCCGCAACCGCCGACCGCGTCCTTTACCGCGAACCCGAACCCGGCGGTCATCGGCGGCTCGATCCACTATGACGCCTCACTCTCTTCCGACTCCGACGGCAGCATCGTCAAATTCGAGTGGGACCTCGACGGCAACGGAAGCTATGAGACCGACAGCGGCGCGACCGCGGCAGTTGACCGCGTCTACGGCGCCCCGGGAACCTTCGACATAAGCCTGCGGGTAACCGACAACAGCGGCAAAGCTGCGACCAAAACCGTGCCGGTGACGATCAACGGCGGTGGCGTCAGCAACTACGGTGACGCCGTGCTCGACACCCCCGGCCTGGTCGGCTACTGGCGCCTCGGCGAGACGAGCGGGCCGAGCATCGCCGATAGCCAGGGCACCGCAACCGGAACCGCCTCTGCCGGCGTCACCTTCGGCCAGGCCGGCGCGATAGCGGGTGACCCGAATACGGCCGTCCGCTTCGACGGCGACGACTCCGCCAAAGCCCCGCTCAACCTCTCCGGCACGAGCAAAGCCACGGTCGAGTTCTGGCTCAAATGGGACGGCTACATAGACGATGACGCGCTGGCCCTGGAGCTGACCGAAAACTTCAACCAGAACAGCGGCGGCTTTATCGTCGACCCGAACGCCCCGCAGGAAGGCGGCAGCTTCGGCGTCGGGATCGGCGAGGGCTCCTCCCGCAACAACGTCTTCTTCAGCCGACCCAGCGCGAACGTCTGGCACCACTACGCCTTCGTCCTCGACACGACGGCGCCGGCGGCGCAACAGATCGTCCCCTATGTCGACGGGCAGCCGGTCACCTACACGAAGACCGCCAGCGGCACCGGCGCCGGCAACTTCGCCAACTCGGCCCTCAACTTCATGTCCCGCAACGGCGAAATCCTCCGCGGCCGCGGCAACCTCGACGAGGTCGCGATCTACAACCGCACCCTGAGCGCAGCGGAGATCGCCGCGCACCGGGCCGCCAACGGCGCCAACCACAAACCGAAAGCGGCGCTGACGATCGCCCCGAACCCGGTCGCGGTCGGCGGCCACGCCGTCTTCGACGCGGCCGGCTCGACCGACTCCGACGGCACGATCTCCAAATACGAGTGGGACCTGGACGGCAACGGCAGCTATGAGACCAACACTGGCTCGACCCCGACCGCGTCGGCGAACTACGCCACCGAAGCCAAAATCCCGATCTCGGTCAAGGTCTACGACAACAACCTCGCGGTCGACACCGAAACTAAAACGCTGACCGTCGGCGGTGTTGAACCGCAGCCGCCGGTCGCTGCCTACGCAGCGCAACCGAACCCCGCCGTCACCGACCTGCCGGTCAAATTCGATGCCTCCGGCTCCAAAGACCTCGACGGCACGATCGCCAAATACGAGTGGGACCTGGACGGCAACGGCAGCTATGAGACCGATACCGGGACGACGCCGACGACCGAACGAACCTATGGCTCCGTGGCGACCGTCCAGACGCACCTGAGGGTCACCGACAACAGCGGCATGACCGACTCCACCACCGTTCCGGTCACCGTCAACGGCGGCGGTGTCAGCAACTACGCCGATACCGTGCTCGACACTCCGGGCCTGGTCGGTTACTGGCGCCTCGGCGAGACGAAAGGGCCAAGCCTCGCCGACAGCAAAGGGACCGCTAGCGGCAGCGCCTCCACCGGCACCGTTTTCGGCCTCGCGGGCGGCGTTGCCGACGACCCCAATACGGCGCTCGGCTTCGACGGCGTCGACGACTCCGGCAGCGTGCCACTCAACCTCTCCGGCACGAGCAAAGCGACGGTCGAGTTCTGGCTTAACTGGAGCGCCTACGACAACGAGGACGACCTGGCCCTGGAGCTGACCGGAAACTTCAACCAGAACAGCGGCGGCCTCATCGTCGACCCCAACGCCGGTCAGGGCAGCTTCGGGGTCGGGATCGGTGTCGCCGACAGCCGCAACAACGTCTTCTTCGCCCGCCCCAGCGCCGCCACCTGGCACCACTACGCCTTCGTGCTCGACAGTACCGCCCCGGCGGCACAGCAGATCACGCCCTACGTCGATGGGCAGCCGGTCACCTACACGAAGACGGCGACCGGCACCGGCGCCGGCAACTTCGCCAACTCGACGCTCTACTTGATGTCGCGCGCCGGCCAGAACCTGTTCGGGAAAGGCAACCTCGACGAGCTCGCGGTCTACAACCGTGCCCTCGGCGCCGCCGAGATCGCCGAGCACGACGCCAGCCATGGCCTCAACCACCGGCCGCACGCCACGCTCACCGCGACCCCGAACCCGGTCACCACGGGCAAACAGGTCAGTCTCGACGCCTCCGGCTCCAGCGACCCCGACGGTTCGATCGTCAAATACCAGTGGGACCTCGACGGCAACGGCAGCTTCGAGACCGACACTGGGACGACGGCGACCACCGCGATCACGCCGTCCCCGGCCGGGCAGGCGACCGTGACGGTGCGGGTGCTGGATAACGCCTTCGCAACCGACACCGAAACCAAGACGATTGCCGTCGAGGATCCGGAAGCCCCTCCCCCGCCCCCGAGCAGCTACTCGCAGGCGGTCCTGGGCACCCCGGGCTTGATCCACTACTGGCGGCTCCAGGAGAGCGCCGGCTCGACCTCGCTCGCCGACAGCGTCGGCAGCGCCACCGCCGGCAACGGCGGCGCGACGCTCGGACTGGCCGGGCCCTTGGGCGCCGGCGCGGCCACCTTCGACGGGGTCGACGACTTCGTCCAGGCCCCGGTCGACCTCTCCGCCACCAGCCGGCTCACGGTCGAGTTCTGGATGCGCTGGAACGCCTTCGCCGACAACGACGCGCTGGCGATGGAGATGACCCCGAACTTCAACGGCAACGACGGCGGCTTCCTGGTCGACCCGAACGCCGAACAGGGTGAATTCGGGGTCGGGATCGGCAACCCCGAAACGCGCAACAACGCCTACTTCGCCCGGCCCAGCGCCGGCGCCTGGCACCACTACGCCTTCGTCCTCGACGCGACCGCCCCGGCGGCGGAACAGATTGTCCCCTACGTGGACGGGAAACCCGTCGCGTACTCCAAGGGCGCCAGCCACACCGGCACCGGACCCTTCGCCAACAGCAGCCTCTACCTGATGTCTCGTGCCGGGGCGGCGCTGTTCGGCGCCGGCACGCTGGACGAGGTGGCGCTCTACGCCGCGCCGCTCAGCGCCGCGCAGGTCGCCGCGCACTACGCCGCCAACGCGGGCTGAGGCGCCTCAGCCGATCTCGTCGGAGCCGGCGTCGAGGCGTACCCCCTGCGGGCGTGCCTGGCCGTCGACGTCGGTGGTCAGGTTGCTCTCGGTGGCCGGAACCAGATCCTTGGCGGCGCCGCCGGTGAGGTGATAGTTCATGCTGGCACCGTTGACAGTGTTGACGAAGGGGTAGGCGCCGCTGAGGTCGACATCGCCGGTACCGCAGGCCATGCCCTTCCAGAGGTTGTAGCGGTAGATCACGCCACGCAGCGAGCAGGACCCATAAGTCGGCTGGCCGATGTTGCCGACCGCCTTGAAGTTCGTGTAGGCGGGGTTGGCGCCATTGTCGTCAAAGGAGACGTAGCCGTTGATCGAGTTGTGGCGCACGGTCGAATTGGCGAAGTCGCTCGAGCCGCCCGAGAAGGCGAGAGAGCTTGCGCCGGACCCTGAGCCACCCTGACCAACGGTCGCGGCAAACCAGTTGTTCTCGATCAGGACTTTCGAGACCGGGCCACTGTTGGCCTGCAGGAAGATGTCGTAGACCGAGTTGCCCCAGAACTTCGAGTTGCGCACGGTGACGCCTTCGCCGGCGAAGATCGCCAGGCCCTCGATGTGGCACTGGGTGAAGTTTTCGGAGACGATGTCGTGGATCCGCACCCCTTCTATGAGGATGCTCTGGGGATTCGGGGCGCCGTTTTCGGCGAAGCGGCGGATGCTGTTGTTGGAGCCTCCGTAGGGCCCGCCGCAATCGCTGGCGGGGCCGTAGTCGCCGCCGATCACGTTGACGTTGGAGGCCGACATGACCATGAAGTTACGGGCGTCCATGTCGCGGAAGGTGATGTCGGAGACCGGGAACTGGTAGGGGTCGGTGACCCGCGCGGTCAGGTCGATCGCCTGCATCCCCTGCAGGGTCACATGCGAGCCGTAGACGGTGACGCTGCCGAGGGTTACGCCGGCGCCGCCGGCCGGCCGAAAGACGACGTCTTCGGACGAGGTGAGGCCGGTATCGCGCTGGATCGTCTGGTTGCCGTAGCTGCCGGCGGCGAGCTGCACGATGTCTCCGGGCGACGCCACCTGGTAGGCGCGGTTGAGGGTCTTGCAGGGCGCGCTCGAGGAGCACGAGGCGGTGTCGGAGCCGCCGGTCGCGAGGAAGAGGTCGGCGCTGCCGCTCGGCGGCACCGGAGGCGTCGGTTCTTCCGGGGTATCGACCGTCCAGGTGCGACTCGCCGGGCTGGCGTCGATGTTGCCGGCGGTGTCTTCGGCCCGCACCTGGAAGGTGTGCTGGCCGTCGCCCAGGGAGCCGTAGTTCCGCGGCGCCGTGCAACCGGTCCAGGCGGTCCCGTCGAGGCGGCAGTCGAAGGTCGCCTGCGCCTCCGAGGTAAAGGAGAAGCTCGCCGTGTGCGCGGTAGAGATGCCGCTCGGGCCGCCGACGATCTGAGTGTTCGGCGCCGTCGTGTCGGCGGGCGGCGGGGTCGGCGCGGCGGCCTCGTCGGCGCCCGCGTCCGGCGCTTTGCCGGCCGGGCGCGCGTCGCCGTCGATGTCCTTCGCCGGCGAGCCGGTCGGGCTGCCGGCGTCGATCGCCGCGGCACCGGCGGCGAGGTGGAAGTCGAAGGCGGCGGCGTTGCGGAAGCCCGAGGCCGCGACCTTGTCGTGGCTGCCGACTTTGGAGCCGGCGTACCAGACGTTGTAGTCCACTTCGACACCCGCCGGCTTGGCCTGCACGGCACCGGTGCCACCGCTCCAGAACTTCACCGCCGGACCGACATTGCCGACGATCTTCACGTTCGAGTAGGGAACGCTGGGATCGGGGTTGATCTCTTTGTTCAGCGAGTTATTGCGGATGGTCACATTTTTCCAGCTGGTCCCGGCGTGGTCCCCCAGGCGGATCGAGTAGTAGCCGCTGCGACAGCAGTCGAAGAAGTTGTTCTCGATGAGGATGTTGCTGGGCGTCGCGGCCGTCCCTCCCGGCAGCTTCTGCAGGAAGATGTCGAAGACCTCGCAGTTGCGGAACTTGCTGTTGCGAATCGTCAGACCGTCGACCGCCCACACCTGCAGGCACTCTACGTGGGCATCGGATCCGGGGCTGACGGTGAAGTCGTGGAATTCGACCCCTTCGATGAGAATGCTCTTCGGCGAGGCCGAGGTCGAGGTCCCGTTCGAAGCGATGCGGCTGTTCTCGTTGGCGGAGGGCCCGATGCTGCCGCCGATAAAGGAGATGTCGTGCGAGGACTGGGTTCCGCTCGAGTAGAGGTCGAAGTTCTTGAGCGTGTTGTTGCGCAGCGTCACGTCGGCAGCGCTTGCTTCGATCCAGAGCTTGCTGGAGAAGCGCATGCCACGCATCTCCAGGTGCTGAGCGGAGATATGCAGCTGGGCGGAGAAGCTGACCGTGGCCCCGGCCACCGGCCGGAAGATCACGTCGTTCGCGGAGGTCTTGGCTGAGTCCGGCGAGAGCGTCGTGTCGGCGTAGGTGCCGGCGGCGAGCTCGACCGTCTGCCCCGGCGTCGCCAGCTTGTAGGCGCGGTTCAGCGTCTTGCACGGTTTGGCGGCACTGCAGGAGTTCGAGTCCGAGCCGCTGGGGCTGAGGCGTAGAGCAGCCGCGGCCTCGATTTCAACGGGAGATTCGGCCGGGGGCACCGGTGGTTCCGGTTCAGATTCGGGTTCAGGTTCGGGTTCCGGAGCCGGCTCGCTAGGTTCTTCCGGAGCCGGTTCCTCGGGGGTTGGTTCTTCCGGAGCCGGTTCTTCCGGCGTCGGAGTCGGCACCGTCGGCGGCTGCGGCGCCGGACTTTCCGCGGTCGGCGTCGGCACCGACGGGAGCATGGGCGCGCTCGGCGGAGCCGGCTTCGGCGGGTCGTCCCGGTCGAGCGGATCGCTTCCCCGCTGCACCTCGCTGCGGTCGCCGAAACCGTCGCCGTCGCTGTCGCGCTGGCGCGGATTGGTGTGCGAGCGGAGCACCTCGTAACGGTTGCTGAGACCGTCCCCATCGCTGTCGCGATGGCGGTCGGACTTGGCGACGTTGATCCGTTTCGCGACCGAGCGGTCGAGCACGCGAGTGGCGGCGGAGGCGACGGCGACCAGCGCGAAGCCCACGACGACGATGATCAGAGCGGAGATCGTTCTCTGCAGCGGGCGAGTGCGATCGGAAAACATTGCCCTACTGTCGGTACCCCTCTCCTCACCCGTGAAACGGCTACACCCCGGTCAACGAATGGTCTAGCCGAATTCTGGACTCACAGTGACCCGAAGTCCCCTGCACACTCCGCAATTCCGGTTCCCATTATTCCGGTTCCCAATACTCAGAAGCCGTTGGAGATACGCACCGGCGAGGTGGCGTCTTTCACCAACAGCTCCGCTTCGCCACTGCCGTCGGCGGGCGCAGTGTACACGTTACGTCCGTCTGAGTACGCAAGAGTATCGACATCCAGCCACTCGACCTGGTCGTCGATCGAGCGGCCCTCGGCGACGGCGTGGTCCTCCAGCGTCGCCAGGTCGAGGACGCGCAGCCGCCAGCGGTTGTCGTCGATCCTGCTCTTGAAGGCGATCCGCTTGCCGTCCGGCGACAGCGACGGACACTCCACCCCGTCGCGCAGCACCCGCATCGAGCGATCCCGTACGTCGCCCTCCACCAGGTAGTGATGCCCACCCGTTCCCAGGGTCGCGTAGAACCGGTTCGGGTCGGCGGCGAAGCTGATCCCCCAGAAGTTGAAGTCAACCGCGTCGAAGGGCCTGCCGTCCTTGGTCACGTCGAACTGCTCCAGCTGATCCAGCTGCTTGCCGCTCTTCATCTCGACGATCGTCGTCCGGGTCGAGAATTCGCTCGGGGATTCGAGGTAGGAGTCGCCGCTGACGAAGACCGTCATCGCCCCGTAGCGGCCGTCGCTCGAGACGCGCGCCCGCGAGGGGAACCCGGTCAGCGAGATCGTCTCGCGCGGGCGCAGCCGCGAGTCGAAGATCGTCGCCGTGTAGTCGACGCCGGACGGCGCCACGCCCATACAGATCCCCTCGCCGGCCGCGTAGTAGACGCGCTCGCAGGCGAGCTCGTCGGAACCGCGTTCGACCTTGCCGTCGTCGACGGTGTAGACGCGCCCGTTCAGCCGCGGGTTGTCGGGGTCGACCGCCCGCACCATCAGATCGGTACGGGCGAGCACCTCGCTGGCCTCGGGCCGCGCCTCGGTCGTCGTCTCGTTCGGGCCCAGCGCGGCAATCGCCACGTAGGCGCCGCCGAGCACGACGCAGAGGCCGACCAGGGTGGCGAGGATCTTTCCGTTACGGCTGGCCATGCACCGGCTGACGCTGGGCACGGAGCAGCAGTGGCGCCGCGACCGCCATCGCCGCCGCCAGCGCGGCGGCGAAGATCAGCACCGCGCCATGTAGTCCGAGCGTGAACCAGAGCGCACCGAAGGCGACCGAGGAGAGCAGGCGACCGAGGCTGACCACGGTGATCAGTATCCCGATCCCGCTCGCCTGCAGCTTCTCCGGCAGCACCGCGCCGGCCAGCGCCGTCATCACCCCTTCGGTGGCGGCGAAGTAGCCGCCCAGCGCGATCAGGCAGAAGATCAGCACGCCGATGCCGACCGAGCTAAGCAGCAGCACCGCGTAGACGACGAAGAGCAGGGCATGGCCGGCCAGCAGCACCGGCACCTTGCCGATCCGGTCGGCCAGCTGCCCGGCGGGGATCGCCAGCGCCATGAAGGAGATCGCGGTCATCACGTAGAGCAGCGGGAAGACCGCCGGCTCGAAGTCGATCGTGCGCTGCAGGCCGACGTAGATCAGGGCGTCGGAGACGCTGGCGATCGAGAGCCCGGCGGCGGCGACCAGCAGCGGCGCGAAGCCGCGGTCCTTGAGCAGGGCGGCGGCGGCGCGCAGCCGCGGCGGCTCCCCCTCGCGCGGCGCCCGCTGTGGCTTGCCTTCGACGTTGAGGACGAGGACGGCGAGCCCGAGCAGGGCGAAGAGCGTGCTGACGACGAAGACGGCGTCGAAGCGGGCCGGGGCGACGAGCAGGATGCCGAAGGCGATCAGCGGCCCCAGCATCGCCCCGACGCTGTCCATCGCCCGGTGCACCCCGAACGAGGTGGCGAGCCGATCCCTGGCGCTGGAGAGCGAGATCAGCGCGTCGCGTGGCGCCGTGCGGATGCCCTTGCCGACGCGATCGACGGCGACGATCGCGCCGATGCCGCCGACCGTGTTGCCGGCCGCGACCAGGGCGACCTTGCCCAGCGCCGAGAGCCCGTAGCCGAGCCCGGCGACCTCCTTGTGGCGACGCCAGCGATCGGAGCTGAAGCCGCTGAGGACCTGGACCAGCGCGGCGGCACCGCGATAGGTGCCGTCGATCGCGCCGAAGACGAGCGGGCTGGCGCCAAGCGTGAAGACCAGGTACAACGGCAGCACCGTCGCCACCATCTCCGAAGAGATGTCCGTCAGCAGGCTGACGGTGCCGAGCATGATCACGTTGCGCGGCACCCGTAGGCGGGCCGAGCCGCGCGCCCAGAGGCGCGGCTTGAGGAGGGCTTTGGAGGCTTCTACCTGGTACATGGCTCGTGCGAGGCCCGAGCCGGCGCGGCGGCGGCCCTCAGCTGATCAACGAGGCGGATAGTCCTTTTCTCGCACTTTCGGGCGCCGGCCTTCCGTCCAGCCCGAGCTTCGCGGCGACCTCGGCGGCGACACCTTCGGCGAAGCCCATGACCGAGTCGCCGTTCAGCAGGTGTGGGTATATCTGGGCATTGGAGACCAGCGCCAGGCCCTCGACCCCGGGCCAGACCGGGGCGACGCGAACCCCCTCCCCCCTGCTCAGCTGGTGCACGGGCTCGACCAGCTTCGCCCGCTGCACGGTCCAGTCGACGACCTCGTCGCGGCTGAAGCCAGGCGCGAGCCGGGCTAAGTAGTCGGTGAAGCGGCGGTAGACGGACTCGTCGTCCTCGCTCTGCTCCGGCGCCTCGGGATCGCAGTACTTGGGCAGGTAGACCAGGTGCAGGCCGTCGGTGTGCTCGGTGCCGAGCACCTGCGTGGTCTCGACCGCGCTGGTCAGCGGCGTCGGCTCGACGATGTTGACTGCGTAGTAGGGCATCAGCGAGCGCTTCACCTTGACGATCGGGCAGACGCAGCCGAGCCAGCGCTGCGGGTAGGGCTCGAGCAGTCCCCGGTGGCGCTCAGGCAGGAGGAAGCGCAGCGCCGGCGGCTGCAGGGTCGGGATCGTCAGGTCGAACTCGAGCGTCTCGCCCTCCAGCTCGATCCCGGCGATCGAGCCGTCCTCGCGCGTCGCCAGGCCGCTGACCGGGGTGTCCGTGCGAGTCTCGACGCCTAGCAAGCGCGCCCGCGCCACCATCGCGTCGATCAGGCGCTGGTGGCCGCCGACGATGTGGCCCATTTCCTCGCCGCCGCCGCCCTTGCTCTGGCGGGCGCCGGACATCCGCCGCGTGCGCGCCCAGAGGTAAGTGGCGGGCAGGCCCGAGGGGTCGCCGTCGAAGCGGGTGTCGAGCAGCGGTTTCCAGATCCGCTCCCAGACCTGGTTGCCGCAGATCCGCCGCAGCCAGGTCTCGAGCGGGATCTTCTCGAGCTCGTCGTAGGAGCTGCGCAGTTGGCACTGGGCCACGAACAGGCCCAGCCGCACGCGCCCTACCGGGCCCAGCGGCGAGAAGCGCAGCAGGTCGCCGACCCCGTTGAAATCGTGCATCTCGCCGTTGGCGAAGAACCCCGCCCCGACCGGCGTGAAGCGCAGCTCCTCGCCGAGCCCGACCTCCTCGGCCATCGCGATCATGCGTTCGTCGGCGGGGGTGATCACGTGGTAGAAGCGGTCGACCTCGTGACCGCCGAAGTCGAAGGCGCCGGCGAGACCGCCGAGGCTGGGGCCGCGCTCGATCACGGTTACCCGGGCGCCGGCCTGAGCCAGGCGCAGGGCGAGCGAGGTGCCGAGCACCCCGCCGCCGACGATGCCGACGTGCGGCGCCTGCTCGCCCATCAGGCCTGGGCGATCGGCTCGTGCCGTTGGGGGGTCGCGCCGCCGACGGTGTCGCCCTCGACTGCGGTCGCCGCGGCAGGCTCAGGCAGCCCGACCCGCGCCGTCGCTTCAGACAGAGGCGATACCGGCGGCGGTTGGATGCGACCGACCAGGTGAGCGGCCATGACCCGGAAGTAGGCGAGCACGGTCGGTTTGAGCTGCATCTTCGACTCGCCTTTGCGGGTCGTCCAGTCGTTGACCGTCGGCACCTCGGCAACGGTTGCGCCGGCGTTGTAGAGCTTCAGCAGCAGCTCGACGTTGGCGGCGAAGCCGGGCTCGCGGACCAGCAGATAGCCGTAGGTGTCGGCCGCTTTGCGCAGGGTCCCCGCGCGGTAGACCCGGTACAGCGAGGAGAGCGTGTGCATGTCGCGCAGCCCGCCGAGGTAGCGGAAGGTGTTGGAGACCGATTTCGAGGCGGCCAACCGCCAGCCGGCGACGCCGACGATCTTGCCCCCCGGCGCGTAGACCGAGGCGAGCACGACGTCGGTGCCCTGGTCGAAGAGCTCCAGCATCCGCGGCAGGTCGGAGAGGTCGGAGGTCGTGTCGGCCTCGAGGGTGACGATCGCGTCGTCGTCGGAGGACTCCTTCAGGGCCGAGCGGATGCCGGTGTTGATCGCCGTGCCGAGGCCGCGGTTGACCGTGTGCGTCACGACCGCCAGGTGCATGTCCTGGGCGTGTTCGCGGATCACCTCACCGGTGCCGTCGGTGGAGCCGTCGTCGACGACGATCACCCGCGCGCCCAGCGCTCGCGCCACCGGCGCCAGGTCGGCGAGCAGACGGGGGATGTTCTCGGCCTCGTTGTAGGCCGGGATGACGAAGCGGATCATGCGGCCACCTCCAGCGGTCGGGGGGAAGGAGCGGGGATGTCGAGCAGCTCGACCGGGCGGCGCACGGCGGCCGACTCGCGCACGGCGAGCGCCGCGGCCAGGGCCTTGACGCCGTCGTGGGCGCTGACCGGCTCCGGCGTGTCGTCGAGCACGCAGCGACAGAAGGCTTCCAGCTCGGCCCGCAGCGGCTCCGCCTTGGCCAGCGAGAAGCGCACCGCGGCGCCCTCGCCGTCGCCGCGCAGCATCGAGAGGCCGTCCCATTGCAAGGGGGCGGTGGTCGACTCGACGAACCAGACGTCCTGGGTGATGTAGCTGGCCCGCAGCAGCCCGTTCTCGCCGATCAGGGCGATCTCGCGCTTCTTCTCCGGGGTCAGCCAGTTGACGTCGAGCAGCCCCAGCGTCTGCGCCCGGTCCTCCTCGCCGAAGCGGGCAAGGCAGGTCAGCAGGTCCTCCTGGGAGCTGTGCAGGAAGCGGCCGCCGTCGGCGTAGATCTCGTGGATCGTGAGGCCGAGCACGTGCTGCATCACGTCGAGGTCGTGGGTGGCGAGGTCGATCGCGACGCCGGTGTCCTGGATCCGCGTCGGCAGCGGCCCGACCCGGGTCGCGTGGGCACGATAAATCTGGCCGAGGCGGCCGTCGGCGACCAGCTCGCGCAGCTTGGCGACCGCCGGGTTGAAGCGCTCGACGTGGCCGACCATCAGCTTGCGGCCGGCCTCGAAGGCGGCGCTACGCATCCGCAGCGCGTCCGGCAGGGTGGTGGCGATCGGCTTCTCGACCAGCACGTGCAGGTCTGCCGCCAGCGCCTCCAGTGCGACGGTGGCGTGGTGCTCGGAGGGGCAGGCGATCGAGATCGCGTCGAGTTCGTCGGCGCCGAACTCGATCAGGTCGCGCCAGTCGGAGAACTCGATGACCCGCGACTCGCCGAGCGCCCGGCGGCGCGTCTCGGCGTCCGGGTCGGCGACGGCGACCAGGTGGGCGCAGTCGAGCTGGGCGTAGTTGCGGACGTGAAACGCCCCCATGCGGCCGCAGCCGACGACGCCGACGCGCAGCTGCTCAGACAACGGAGGCCTCCCGGGCCGGGACGGTGGCGCCTTCGAGATGGGCCACGGTCAGCGCGGCGATCCGCTCGGCGGCGTTGCCGTCGCCGAAGATCGGCGGCCGCTCGGCCGGCAGGGGCTTGGCGAGGGCGTCGGCGAACTTTCCGGCGTCGACGCCGACCAGCGTGTTCCAGCCGGTGGAGACGGTCTCGATCCACTCCGTCTCCTCGCGCATCGTGATGCACGGCACCCCCCAGAGATAGGCCTCGCGCTGGACGCCGCCGGAGTCGGTCGCGATCGCGCTGGCGCCGCGCTCCAGGGTCAGCATCTCGGTGTAGGTCAGCGGGTCGCGCACCTCGACGTTGGCGGGCAGCTCGAGACTCCAGGTCTCGATGCTCTTGCGCGTCCGTGGGTGCAGCGGGAAGATTACGCGCCGCTCCACCGCGCGCAGGCAGTCGAGCACGGCGGCGAGCCGCTCGGCGGAGTCGGTGTTGTAGTTGCGGTGGGCGGTGGCGAGGACGTACTCGCCCTCCTCCCCGCTCTCCGGCAGGCGGCTGCGGGTCGCCAGCAGGACGTCGGCCAGCGGGTCGCCGGTGACGTGGACGGTGCCCGGCACGCCCTCTTCGACGAGGACGTCGCGGGCGTGCTCGCAGGGAGCGAAGAGCAGGTCGGAGAGGCGGTCGGTCTCGATCCGGTTGGCCTCCTCGGGCATGTCGTCGCGGTAGCTGCGCAGGCCGGCCTCGACGTGCAGCAGCGGCACCCCGGCGGCAACGGCGGCGCGGGCGCCGGCGATCGTCGCGTTGGTGTCGCCGCGAACCAGCACCGCATCGGGGCTCCTGCTCTCGATCACCCTGGCGATCCGGTCCTCGGCGACCGCGACCCCCGCGTCGTTGGGCAGCGAGCCGACGCCGAGGTTGAACTCCGGCAGCGGCAGCCGCAGGTCGGCGATCTGCAGGTCGGACATCCCCGGGTCGTAGTGCTGGCCGGTGTGGACCAGGATCTCCTCGACGCAGCTCGAGAAGGCCAGCGACAGGGGTGCCGCCTGAACGATCTCGGGACGCGAGCCGATGATGGAGAGGATTCGAGCTGCCATCGCCCAACCAACGCACGAGCAGCCCGGCTCTTTGCGCAGCCCCGCGAACTTTTCCCCCGATCGGCGGCATTGGGCCCTTTTTCACCCTCTGGCGTGCCCCCAGCCGCAAGTGCGCCCACCGCCGGGGCGTTGATTGGACGAGGAAGATGGAGGCACACGGACTAACCCGCAAGCAGCCGCTGGAGCGCGTCGCAGCCGAACCGCGACTGCGGGCGACCATGCGGCGGTTGATCGACGTCGCCTTCGCCCTCACCTTGATCGCGCTGCTCTCGCCGCTGCTGATCGCCGTCGCCGTGGCGATCCGCTTCGACAGCCGCGGCCCGGCCCTGTTCCGGCAGCGCCGCGTCGGCTATGGCGAGCGCGAGTTCACGCTCTTCAAGTTCCGCAGCATGCGGCTCGACGCCGACCCGCGCGGACACCAGGAATACGTGACCGCCCTGATCAAGGGTGGCGCCACCGGCGCGACCGGGAACGGCGACGGCGAGCTCTACAAGGTCGCCGTCGACAACCGGATCACCCCGGTCGGCCGTTGGATCCGCGCCTGGAGCATCGACGAGCTGCCGCAGCTCTTCAACGTCGTGCTCGGCGACATGACCCTGGTCGGGCCGCGGCCGGCGATCCCCTACGAGGTCGCCGAGTACCCGACCTGGTACCTGGAGCGCTTCGCCGTCAAGCCGGGCCTGACCGGCTACTGGCAGGTCAGCGGCCGCAGCGAGCGCAGCTACGAGGAAATGGTGCGCCTCGACGTCCGCTACGTGCGCGACCGCTCGCTCGGCCTCGACCTCTCGATCCTTCTCAAGACCCCATGGACCGTTCTCAGCAGAAAGGGAGCAGCATGAACCCAGCAGGACAAATCGGAACGATGGTCGTCGGCTATGGCTACTGGGGCCCGAACCTGGTCCGCAACGTGGTCGAGCGGCCCGAGTTCCGCCTCATGTGCCTCTGCGAGAAGGACGAGGGCCGGGGCGAAGATTTCCGCCGCCGCCATCCCGGCGTCTGGGTCGAGAGCGACCTCGACGCGGCGCTGGCCGACCCGCGGATCGAAGCGGTGGCGATCGCCACGCCGCCTCATACCCACTACGCGCTCGTGCGCCGCGCCCTGGAGGCCGGCAAGCACGTGCTGGTCGAGAAGCCGCTGGCCCGCACGGCCGAGGAGGCAGCGGCGCTGATCGCCCTCGCCGACGAGCTCGGCCTGGTGATGATGCCCGGCCACACCTTCGTCTACAGCCCCTCCGTCAATGCCGTCCGCGACCTGATCCAGAGCGACCAGCTAGGCGAGATCTACTTCGCCACCTCGGCGCGGATGAACCTCGGCCTCTACCAGCAGGACGGGGTCGTGCTCGACCTTGCCCCGCACGACCTCTCGATCCTCCTGCACTGGCTGGACAAGCCGCTGGTCGAGGTCTCGGCCACCGGCCGCAGCGTCTTCCAGGAGGGCGTCCACGAGACCGCCTTCCTCACCCTGCGCTTCGAGGGCGGCACCCAGGCCAACGTCCAGCTCTCCTGGCTGGCGCCGCGCAAGATGCGGCAGATGGTCGTGGTCGGCAGCAAGCGGATGGTCCAGTACGAGGACACCGCCGCCGACGACTCAGTGCGGATCTACGACCGCGGCCTGGACTTCTCCGAGCCGCCCGCCAACTTCGGCGAGTACCGTCTCACCTACCGCACCGGCGACATGATCGCGCCACGGATCGACGCGGTCGAGCCGCTCGGACAGGAGCTGCGCGACTTCGCCGCGGCGATCACCGACGGCACCACGCCGGTCTCCAACTCGCGGCTCGGGCTGGAGATCGTGCTCGGGCTGGAGGCCCTGGAGCAGTCCCTCGCCAACCGCGGCGAGCCGGTTGCGGTCCGCTCGGCTGCCGAGACCCTGGCGGCGGCGAGCCCCCACGGCCTCGCCGTCACCCGTAACGGCAACGGCTAGCGGCCGCTGCGGCCGTTAGGAGGCGCGGCCGGGCGTCGAGGCACCGAGGAACTCGAGCTCGGCGAGGTAGACCAGCACCGCATGGGCCACCAGCTGGCTCGTCGTCGTGCGTTGCCGCTGCGCCTCGCACTCCAGCATCGCCTCCGTGTCGGCATCGACCGTCAGCTCGAAGACCACCTGGGCCTCCTGCGGCGCCCGGTCGGCGAGGAAGCGCGGAAAGGCGACCGGCCGGCGACCTGTCTTCAGCTTGCCGGCGTAGTGAAAAAGCGCCTTGCGCACGCCCGCAGGGATGTCTTCACCCAGATGGGTTTCGATCCCGGAGCAGGCGAATTGACCCAGTGCGACTCTCATCATCTCCCCCTATGAACTCGCTGGGATAGCCAAGATTTCTCAACTCAGTCCGAATTCCTACTAACTTCGACCCTAATCCTCTTAACTTCACCCACCCAAAAACTGCGCGAATCGATCCGAAATACTGGTGTAAATCAGCGGTCTTGAGCCCAAGAATGAAATTTGGACATATGTCGGGCATTGACACCCGGGCAAATGTCCATGAACCTTCCCGCTTAGCTTCGCTCACGACAGCCAAGGAATGTGACGAGATCTTTCCAATCTGGGGGAAAAATTTCTCTAAGTTTTCCCAATTAGGAATATCTCCGTGGGCTTCAATCAGCACCGTCAGATCAAAACCAGTTTGCAGCAAGCATGCGGTGAGCATGCGGGAGAATTCAAATGACCGCTTCGGTCAACGACTCGAATGGGGCTCGCGGAAGCAGCAAACTTACCCAGGAGGCGGTGCTTCGCGCCAAGGCCGGGGACTCCGAGGGACTGCATTATCTCTACGTCCGCTACGCGGACGACGTCCTGCGCTATGTGAACAGCTTCGTCCACGACAGCCACGAAGCTGAAGACATCACCCAGAACGTCTTCGCCAAGCTGATGAAGGCGATCGGCCGGTACGAGCAGCGCGAGGTCCCGTTCGACGCCTGGATCCTGCGCGTCGCCCGCAATGCCGCCCTCGACCATCTGCGCGCCAAGCGCGCGATCCCGACCGAGGAGGTCAGGCTCGCCGATACCGGCCGTGCCCAGACCAGCCTCGACCGCGGTCGGGCGCTGCGGCAAGCGCTCGAAGACCTACCCGAGGATCAGCGTGAGGTGCTGGTGCTGCGCCACATCGTCGGCCTCTCACCGGTTGAGATCGCCGGCACCCTCGACAAGACCGAGAGCTCGGTCCACGGCCTTCACCATCGCGGTCGGCGCACCCTTCGGGCCAGCCTCGCCGAGCTTGGCGCCGCCCCGGTGGTCGCCTCGCCGCCGGCGGCTTAGCCCTCGGACGAGGACGCCAGGTCGTCGAGGATGCGCTGGGTGATTCGACCGGTGTCGAGCTCTGCAGCCAGGTAAAAGGCAGCGTGCTCGGCCAGCTGCGCAACCGAGACGCCCTGCCGTGCAGCCTCCGCCTCGAACTCGAGCCATAGGTCCTGGTCGATGCCAAGCTTGAGCTCGACGTCTTCGCGAACCTCACTGCCGCGCAGGAAGGACGGGTACGGCCAGGCCGGCTGATCCGCGTCGCGGTCGCGCAGGTAAAAGCGGATCGCGACCTCGATCCGCGCCTCGGCCTGCAGACGAGAGCCGCCCCGCTGGTCCTTCGTTACCGCATCGACTGCGAGCTGACTCAACCTCAGGGTTACGAAGCCCATCTCGAAGCTCTCGATGAGGCGCACACTGGACTCCTCCATCTTCGATGCCATCGTCGTTACACCTACCCCCGTCGCCGTCGCCATATTCACACTTATCGACAACTTCGTACCCTCACCTTGACCTACCTAACGGATGAAATTCGTACTAGGTAATTCTTGGGCAGGGTTCAATCGAGCAGCCTCAATCGAGCAGCCCCTCTTCTCGAGCCGAGACCGCCGTCTGCAGCAGCGTCTCGGCAGCGTCGAAGCGGGGCTCCCAGCCAAGCTCGCGGCGGGCCTTGGCGGTGTCCATCAGCACCGGGGTGCGCAGCGCTGCGGCCCACTCCAGCTGCGGCGAGACGAAGCTGAGGCGCCTGGCGATCCCGGCGCCGAAGCCGACCGCGGGTCCCGGCACAGGGACCGCGCGCCAGCCGAGCGCGGCGGCGATCGCGGCGATCCCGCTCACCCCCTCGGCGGCCAGGTTGTAGGCGCCCGGCGCCCCCTTGCCGGCGATCGCCGCCGCCAGCGCCCGGGCGACGTCGTCGTGGTGGACGAGCTGGATCGGGGTCCCGGGGTCGGGGAGCACCGGCCGCGGCAGAGGCAGGCGGGCGAGGCCGCGGCGCAGGGCCGGCAGCGGATCGCCGAGCCGGGCGCCCTCGACCGTCTTCTCGATCAGCATCGTCGCCCGCGGACCGGCGACGATGCAGGGCCGGAACACGTAGGCGTCGACCTCGCTCGTGCTCAGGAGCTCGTCCAAGGTCGCCTCCAGCTCCGCCTTCTGGGCCGAGTAGTAGAAGCTCTCGCTGCCGCGCGGCGGCACCTCCTCGGTGAGCGGCTGCGGGTTCTCGGGGTGGAAGCCGTAGGCGGCAACGGAGGAGGCGTAGACGAGTCGCTGGACACCGGCGTCGAGCGCCGCTTCGAAGACGTTGCGACTGCCCTCGAGGTTGACCCGCCGGGTCTCCTCGCGACCGCCGAAGATCGCGAAGGCCAGGTGCACCGCGACGTCGGCACCGTCGAAAAGCGCCGCCAGCGAGCCGCGATCGAGGATGTCGCCGCGACGGTAGCTCGCCTTCTCCCAACCCTCGGCACCGGGGTCGAACGGCCGCCGCGCCATCCCCCGCACCGCCCCAATCCGCTCATCCCGCTCCAACTCGGCCATGAGCGGCAGCCCAATCTCCCCAGTGGGGCCCGTAACTGCAACCGTGAGCGCCAACCGAACCTCCCTCTCGTCGAGAGCCTATCCCGGTAGGGGTGAAGCGTCTTGTACTTTTTCGCCGCCGCGCTCCGGGCGAACGCGACAGGCGATCTCGAAAAAGTTAAGCGAAACCCCTACCGGGATAGGCTCTCCTCAGGCCGTCGGAGTTATCCGGTAGGCGTCGAACACGCTCTCCACGTTGCGCAGCCGCGAGATGCACTGCTTGAGCTGCTCGGTATCGCCGACCTCGACCACGAACTTGTTTTTCACCATCGGGTGGTTGGTCGTGCAGGAGGCGCCGATGATGTTGATCCCGGCCTCGGAGAAGGTCCGCGAGAGGTCCTCGAGCAGGCGGGTGCGGTCGTAGGCGTCGATCTGCAGCTCGACCTTGTAAGAGGCCTTGTTTTCGCCCTGCCAGCCGACCTGGACGAAGCGCTCCGGGGCCTTTTTCAGGGCCTTCACGTTGTTGCAGTCGGCGCGGTGGATGGTGATCCCGCGCCCGAGCGAGACGTAGCCGGCGATCTCGTCCCCCGGCACCGGACGGCAGCACTTGGCGAGGCGGACGGCGACGTTCTCGACCCCCTTGACCGTGATCCCGTAGTTGGAGGCGTCCTTGGTGCGGCGGGCGCGGTCCTCGCGGCCGTCGCTGAGCTCGGTCGGGCGCTCCTCGATCGCCTCCTCCCCCGCCTTCAGGCGCTGCATCAGCTTGTTGGCGGCGGTCTTGGTCGAGACCTTGCCCTGGCCCAGGGCGATGTAGAAGTCGGTGCCTTTTTTGTACCCCATCTCGCGGAAGACGTCGGCGAGCAGGGCGGAGCCGGCGACCTTCTGCATCGGGATCCCGCGCGTGCGCAGCGCTTCGTCGAGGCTTTCGCGCCCCTTGCGCTCGGCGTCCTCGCGCCGTTCCTCTTTGAAGAAGGCGCGGATCTTGTTGCGGGCGCGGCTGGTCCGCACCAGTTTCAGCCAGTCGCGCGAGGGGCCGCGGTTCTGTTTTGCGGTCAGCACCTCGACGATGTCGCCCGACTTCAGCTGGTAGTGCAGCGGCACGATGCTGCCGTTGACCTTGGCGCCGACGGTGCGGTGGCCGACGTCGGTGTGAATCGCGTAGGCGAAGTCCAGCGGGGTCGAGCCGGCCGAGAGGTTCTTCACTTCGCCCTTCGGGGTGAAGACGAAGACCTCGTCCTCGAAGAGGTCGACCTTGAGCGACTCGAGGAACTCGGCCGGGTCCTGTTCGCCCTCGGCCTCGACCAGCTGCCGCAGCCAGGTCATCTTCTCCCGCTTGGGGTCGTTGGCGCCGTTGCCGCCACCCTCTTTGTAGGTGACGTGGGCGGCGATCCCGTACTCGGCCAGCTTGTGCATGTCCTCGGTGCGGATCTGGATCTCCAGCGGCTTGCCCTCGGGGCCGATCACCGTCGTGTGCAGGGCCTGGTACATGTTCGCCTTGGGCATCGCGACGAAGTCCTTGAAGCGGCCCGGCAGCGGCTTCCAGAGCGAGTGGATGACGCCGATCGCGCCGTAGCAGTCCTTGACCGAGCCGACGATCACCCGCATCGCCGTGAGGTCGAAGATCTCGTTGAACTCGCGGCCCTTCTTCGCCATCTTCGTGTAGATCGAGTAGAAGTGCTTGGCCCGGCCGGAGATCTGGGCCTCGATGCCGACCTGCTCCAGCTCCTCGGAGAGGAACTGGCCGGCGTCGGAGACGTAGCTCTCGCGCTCATCGCGCTGCTGGGCGACCAGCTGTTTGATTTCGGCGTACTTGCGCGGGTGCAGGGTCGCGAAGGCGAGGTCCTCCAGCTCCCACTTGATCGCGTGGATCCCGAGCCGGTGGGCGAGCGGCGCGTAGATCTCCAGCGTCTCGTGCGACTTCGCCATCTGTTTCTGCTTCGGCAGGGCGCCGAGCGTGCGCATGTTGTGGAGACGGTCGGCCAGCTTGATCAGGATCACCCTGACGTCGGTGGCCATCGCCACCATCATCTTGCGGTAGTTCTCTGCCTGACGCTCGTCGCGGCTCTCGAAGGTCATCCCGGTCAGCTTGGTGACGCCGTCGACCAGCTGGGCGATCTCCTCGCCGAACTCGTCACGAACGTCCTCGAGGCTGGCGCTGGTGTCCTCGACGGTGTCGTGCAGCAGCGCCGCGCAGAGGGTCTCGGTGTCCAGTCGCATACCGGCGCAGACCTGGGCCACCCCGACCGGGTGGGTGATGAACTCGTCGCCCGAGTAGCGCCGCTGGTCGCCATGGCGGTCGCAGGCGAAGTCGAAGGCGCGCTCGATCGCGGCGCGGTCGATCGTCGCCACCGCCACCGCGGTGCCGCCGCCGGCGCCGTCGCCGTTGGCGCTGGGTGAGGAGTCGAACTCCTCGATCACCGCGAAGAGATCGGCGAGAAGCTCGCTGCGCTCTATTGCTCTTTCGGTCTTGCGAGGAATCGCTGGGCCTCCGAGTGCTGTGCTCTGTAGGCGCGGAACGCGGCTGAACGCTCCAGATCGGTTCCCTCTGAGGATACGACGCCGACGCTCCCAGCGCCGCCATTCGGCTCTCCTGCGATCAATCCGAGCTCGGCGAGGACCCGAAAACAGCGGGCGGCGGCCTCCGGCGCCAGCGCTCGCGCGCCACCGCCGCCGAGGGCCGCCCGCAACTCCTCGCCGCCGACCTCCCCCGCTTCGCGCAGGGCGCGAAAGATGGTGGCAACCGCCGCGCGGGAGGCGTGCTGCTCGTCGCAGACGGCGAGGGCGAACTCCCGCTCCGCGTCGGTCCAGGCCAGGTGCAGAAAACCGGGGGCGGCCGCGGCGGCCGCTGTGCCCGTGTCTTCATCTCCGTCCGGGCCGGCAGCGCGCGGCCGGGCCGCCAGCCGCTCGGCGGCGACGGAAGCCGGTGGATCGACGAGGACGACGTGCTCGAAGCTCTGCGCGACGTCGGGGCTGCGCTCCAGGAGGGCGTAGTCGACGAGGGCGAGCCCCCCGCTCGCTTTCGCCAGGATCGCTTCCAGCGCCGCGTCGCCGCAGCGGCAGCAGGCCACGCGCCCGGCGCCGCCGTTGAAGCGAGCGAGCCCCGTCGCCCCCGCGGCCAGCGCCGCCCGCCGCGAGGCGTCGGCACAGACCGCCAGCACACCGGCGCCACTGGAGACCAGCTCGGCGATCGTCACCGTGGCCGAGCCGAAGCCGCGAACCAGGCTCCGGGGCGTGTCTCCGGGGCTCGGGTCCGGCCAGTCGCCCGGGTCACGAGCCAACTCGACTTCGAAGCGCTGCCACCACTCCGCGTCCTCGCAGGCGCAGGCGTGGAGGGCGGGGGCCTGCTCGGAATCCGGCTCCTCGCCCTGGCCGTCGAGTGGGTAGAGCTCGCGCAGGACGACGCGCGGCTCGACCGAGCCGTTCCAGTGGTTGACCTCCAGTCGCACCGCGGCGTCGACCGGGTCCTCGTCCTCGACCCCCAGGCTGGAGCGCCCGAAGGCGACTCCGAGGGCGCGGTGGGCGCCGCTGTGGAGGCTGAAGCGGGCGTGCTTGCCCTCCCCCATCGTGCGCACGTCGCTGACCCGGGCGGAGGGGACCATCAGTCGCACCCCCGGGTTGCCCATCCCGAAGGGGGCGAGCCGGCCCAGCTCCTCGGCCAGGTCGAGCCCGAGCCCGACCCCGCCGACCATCGCGTCGATCCGCTCGGTCCGGCGCAGGTCCTCGGGGCGCAGCACCGAGCTCGCGTGCTCGGCGAACGCCTCGCGGAAGGCGTCCAGGTCACGCGCCCGCAGCGAGAGGCCGGCGGCGGCGCGGTGGCCGCCGAAGCTCTCCAGGTGCTCCGAGCAGGCGTCTAGCGCCGCGTGCAGGTCAAAGCCGGGGATGCTGCGGCCGCTGCCCCTCCCTCCGCCCTCACCGTCAAGCGAGACCACGACCACCGGCCGGTGATGCCGCTCGACCAGCCGCGAGGCGACGATCCCAACCACACCGGGATGCCAGCCCTCGCCGGCGAGGACCAGGCCGGGCGCCTCGCGCAGGCGCTCGGGCAGCTCTCGCCGCGCCGCCTCGGCCGCGGCGTCGACCTTGCGCTCGGTCGAGCGTCTCTCCGCGTTCGCACGACTCAGCTCGATCGCGATCTCCCCCGCCCGCGCCTCGTCCTCGGTCAGCATCAGCTCGACCCCCGCATCTGCCCGGTACAACCGCCCCGCCGCATTGATCCGCGGCGCCAACCGGAACCCAAGATCACTCTCGTCCAACTGAGTCGGATCGCATTTTGCCGCCGCCATCAACGCCCGCAACCCGACCCGCCGACCCCGCCGCATCTCCGCCAGCCCTCTCTTCACCAACGCCCTGTTCTCCCCCACCAACGGCACGACATCGGCCACCGTCGCCAGCGCCACGAGGTCGAGATCGAGATCGAGATCGGCACCGCGGGAGGGGTCCGGGGTGGGGTCCCCAGGAACTCCGCGCGAACGCGCGCCTGGGGACCCCACCCCGGACCCCTCCCGCAGCGCAGAAGCCAACTTCCATGCGACTGCAGTCCCGCACAACGAGGCAAACGGGTACCCGCTCAGCTCCGGGTGCAAGATCGGGCAGTCCGGCAGCTCGTCCCCCGCCTGGTGATGATCGGTGACGATCGTCTCGACCCCCAGCTCCCGCGCCAGCCGCACCTCCTCCACCGCCGTCACCCCGCAGTCGACCGTCAGCAGCAGCTTCGTGCCGCGCTTCGCCACCCGCTCGACGTTGGCCGGGCTGACTCCGTAGCCGTCGCCGATCCGGTCGGGGATCAGCCAGTCGCACTCTGCCCCCAGCTCTCGCAGGGTCGAGACCATGACCGTCGTCGCGCAGACGCCGTCGACGTCGAAGTCGCCGTGGACCGTGATCCGCTCGCCGGACACGATCGCGGCCCGCACCTGCGCCACGATCGCCTCCATCGAGTCGAAGGCCGAGGCGGGGTGCGACTCGTCGGCGGCGAGGAAGGCCTGGGCCAGCTCGGGGGTGCGGTAGCCGCGGCGGACCAGGGTCACCGCCACCGGCTCGCTGAGGCCGAGCCTGGCAGCGACGGCGCGCACGTCGGCGTACTCATAGGGCTCGGCGGCGAACGCCTGCAGGGTTTCCGGCACGAAACTCAGGCTAGGCCGGGCGGCGGCGTCAAAATCGCCGCAAACGTGCCGAAAATGGAAAGGAAAGGCGCTAGGAGGGCTTGGCGAAACCCGCGTGCGCGGGCCAGCGAGCGCCGGACCAAGCGGGGCAAGGACGCAGGGAGCCCGAATAGCAGCGCTATTTGGGCGACCGAGGACGCCGCACCGCGCCGTGTCCGCCGCCGCTGGACGCGTGCGGGGGTTTCGCCAAGCCCTCCTAGTCGGGCTGCTGCTCGCCGCGGACGCCGATCGCGTAGACGACCGCGAGGCCGATAGCAGTCCCCGGGATTGCCAGCAGGGCGGTGCCGAGATCGGTGTCGCCGAGGCTCTTGCCGCTGATCTCCTGCACGATCAGCCCGAAGAGGATCGAGCCGAGAACGGCGCCGACGAAGGCACCGACGATCCCCTGCCAGAAGTGGTCGGGCAGGAAGACGGTGAAGTGCCAAAGCGCGATCCCCATCGTGAACCAGACGAGCAGTGCCATGGCCTAGCGCTTCCTCCCGTGCTTGCGCCGCGCCTGACGGCGGGCTCGTCGTTCGGCGTTGCGCTGACGGCGCTCGGCCGAGGCGGTCTCGGCCTCGCCGTTGCTGGCCGGGTCGGCGCCGTTGCCCTCGCTGGTCCGCTCGACCGTGGCGACCGCGCCCGCCTGCGACTGCTGCGCCTCCGGCTGCGCGGCGGCCGGGACGATCTCGGCTTCGCTCTCGTCGTCGGAGCCGAGCCTGGCGATCTCGATCTCGTCGGCGAAGGCCGGGACGCTGCCCTCGTCCGCGGCGATCCGCAGCCGTCGCCGCACGAAGCCCGGCTCACGTTCCTTCCAGGCGGTCAGCACCGGCGAGGCGATGAAGATCGACGAGTAGGTACCGGAAGCGATCCCGACCAGCATCGCGAAGGCGAAGTCCTGCAGGGTC
Organism: uncultured Solirubrobacterales bacterium; assembly: GCA_963717495.1. GTDB lineage: Bacteria > Actinomycetota > Thermoleophilia > Solirubrobacterales > 70-9 > VAYN01. The sequence continues at coordinate 1,019,350 of OY970339.1, forward strand.
GCGCCGCCGAAGATCAGCAGCGAGATCACCCCGAGCAGGGTCGAGAAGCTGGTCGCCAGCGACCGCGTCAGCACCTCGCTCATCGAGCGGTTGACGATCTGTGAGAACGCCGCCCGCGGCATCCGCGGCACGTTCTCGCGTATTCGGTCGAAGACGATGATCGTGTCGTAGATCGAGTAACCCAAGATGGTCAGGAAGGCGGCGACGGTCCCGCTGCTCACCTCTTTTCCCGTCAGTGAGTAGACGCCGGCGGTGATCAGGATGTCGTGGAAGATCGCGATCAGGACCGGCACCGCGAACTTCGGGTCGAAGCGCAGCGCCACGTAGCCGCAGATCACCAGGAGCGAGAAGATCAGAGCCTTGAGGGCGCTGTTGGCCACCTGCTGGCCGAAGGTCGGGCCGACGCTGGTGCTGTCGAAGCCGTCTTCGACGATTCCGTACTCGTTGACGAGGACGCTCTGCGCCTTTTTGACGGTTTCCGGTCCCAGCTCGCCGGTCTGGATCTGGAAGACGTTCTCGCCGAAGACCGGGTCGGAGACCTGCTGGATCTCCTCGCCGCTGACGCCGATCTGGTCGAGGGTGTCGCGCACCCCTTCCTCGTCGGTCGGCTTTTCGAGCGCGACCTTGACCCGCGTGCCCGACTCGAAGTCGATGCCGAAGTTGAGCTGCTTGGTCGCCAGGGCCAGGGCGCCGACCAGCAGGATCACCCCGGAGATCGAGAAGAACCAGCGGCTCGCCCCCATGAAGTCGAAGTGCCAGCGCATGCCCTGGCCGCCGGCGCCGAGCGCGCTGGGCGAGCGCAGCAGCCGCGAGCGGCTCATGCTGCCGAGCAGGGCCTGGGTGAAGACCACCGCGGTCAGCAGCGAGACGATCGTGCCGACCCCGAGCGTGAAGGCGAAGCCCTTGACGCCGGAGGTCGCCAGCACGAAGAGGATGAAGGCGGTCAGCAGGGTGACGACGTTGGCGTCGACGATCGTGCTGATCCCGCGTTTGTAGCCGGCGCTGATCGCGCTCGACATCGAGCGACCCGCCCGCACCTCCTCCTTTATTCGCTCGAAGATGACGATGTTGGAGTCGGCCGCGACTCCGATCGTCAGCACCAGCCCGGCGATGCCCGGCAGGGTCAGGGTGATCGGGATCAGGTTGATCAGGGCGAAGAAGATCACCCCGTAGGCGCCGAGCGCGATCGACGCGATCACGCCGAGGAAGCGGTAGTAGAGGAGCAGGAAGATGATCACCAGCGCCAGGCCGATGACCCCCGCCTTGATGCCGGCGTCGAGCGCCTGGGTCCCCAGGGTCGCCGAGACCTGGGTCTGGCTGATCAGCTTGAGATTGATCGGCAGGGCGCCGATCTGCAGCGTCGTCGCCAGGTCCTGCGCCTCCTGGATGCTGGTGAAGCCGCCGGAGATCTGGGCCCCGAGCCGGCCGTCGATGCCGTCCGGGTTTTCGGCGAAGTTGATGATCGGGCGGGTTTTGACTTCGTTGTCGAGGACGACCGCGAAGTGGCCCGAGAGTGCCCCCGCCTGTTCGGCGTTTACCGGGCCGATCGCCTGCGCCTGCCCGCGCTGGGCGATCGCGCGGGTGACTTCGTGGAAGGCGTCGCGACCCTGGTCGGTGAAGCCGAAGTTGACGTTGGGTTCGCCGGATTCGCCGTATTCCTGCTTGGGGTCGGTGATGTCGGTGCCCGAGAGCGCCGGGTCGTCCTTGATCGCGTACCAGCCGGGCCGCGCGGTGCGGTCGACCTGGCCTTCTGCGTCACTCGGGTATTCGGAGACGACGATCGTCCCGGTCGGGACCTTGACGACGATCCCGTTCTTGGGCCGTTTCTCTCCGGTCGGGCTGACGTAGAGGTCCTTTTTCGCCAGCTCCGGCCCGGCAATCAGGTCGTGCGGCGACTTGCGCTCGAAGAGGTAGTAGCGGGGCTTGGAGACCGAGCAGTTCTCGCAATTCTCGACCGACTCCTGTTCGGAGCCGAGCCGGGCCGCGCCGTAAGCGTCCGGGAAGGCGCCGGCGGCGATCAGCTGAGCGTTCTCGCCGCTTTTGACGTTGCGCCCGGCATCTTTCCAGCGTTCTTCGGACTGTTTAAGCGGCCCTGCGGGTGGCTGCTGGCCCGGATGGGCGCCGATCGCGCTCTCCGGCCCGATCAGGCTCGGCTCCCAGTCGTAGAAGTAGAGCTGGGCGGTGGTGCCGACCTGGTCGATCGCCCGCTGCGAGTTGGTGATGTCGGGCAGGCTGATCGAGATCTGATCGGTGCCCAGGCGCGAGACTTCCGGCTCGGAGACGCCGAGCTCGTCGATCCGCTCGCGGATGATCTCGATCGAGCGTTCGATGTCCTCACCGGTGACCTCTTTCACCTGGCCGGTCGGCTGGCCCTGGTAGACCAGCTCGATACCCCCCTTGAGGTCGAGGCCGAGCTTGGTCGACGTGTTGACGATGACCAGCGCCGAGGCGACCACCAGGCCGAGGACGAAGAGGAGGACGAAGAGGTAGCGGCGCCTCGAGCTCATCCGCTAGCCCTCCGGCGTCAGCACGAGCAGCAGCCCGCCGTCATCGTCATAGGCGGGAAAGACGTCGGCCACGGCCTGCGCCGGCAGATCCCCCTCGGCGTTCACCGACACCCGCTTGCCCAGCGAGCGCACGCCCCACTCCAGCGAGGTCTCGATCGGGTCGGTGACGCCGTCGCCGTTGGTGTCGGAGGCTGCGTCGCCGTCGCCTGTGTCGATCCAGTCGAGGCCGAGGACCTCGCGGACCGGGCGCCCGATCACGTCCTCGTCGGTGAGACCGGTCAGCTCGAAGCTGCCTTTGCCGGCGTCGATCACGCGTTCCTGCTTGTCGCAGACGAAGAAGGCTGCATTCGGAGCCGGATAATAATCGTCGAGTAATTCGAATACGAATCCGAAGCCGCATTTGGAGCAGCCCTTCGGGCGCGAGCTGAAACCGGCGGTCCGCTCGCCGCTCACCTCCCGGTGTCCGCAATTCGGACAGATGAAAAACGGCATGACCGACAGGCTAGCGACGCGCGCCTAGAAGAGACTCGTGGCGCCTTCGGGCATCGGCAGCCCAAGATGGTCGTAGGCCCGTTGGGTCAGCACCCTGCCCCGCGGGGTGCGCTTCAGCAGGCCCTGCTGCAGGAGATAAGGCTCCAGCACGTCCTCGATCGTGTCCTGCTCCTCGCCGACCGCGATCGCCAGGGTCGACAGGCCCACGGGCCCGCCGCCGAACTTGCTCGCGACCGTGTCCAGCAGGGCGCGATCGCTGCGGTCGAGCCCGCCGGCGTCGACCTCGAGCATCTCCAGGGCAGCGATGGCGACGGTGGCGCCGATCTCACCCGTGCCCTTCACCTGGGCGAAGTCGCGTACCCGCTTCAGCAGCCGGTTGGCGACCCTGGGGGTCCCGCGCGAGCGCGAGGCGATCGTCCGCGCTCCCTCGGCGTCGATCTCGACCCCGAGGATCCCGGCCGAGCGCTCGACGATCAGCGCCAGGTGCTCGGGGCTGTAGTGCTCGAGTCGGTGGGAGACCCCGAAGCGGTCCCGCAGGGGGGTCGTCAGCAGGCCGGCGCGGGTGGTGGCGCCGATCAGGGTGAAGGGGGGCAGCGGCAGGGTCACAGTGCGAGCGCCGGCGCCCTGGCCGAGCACGACCGGCAGCTCGCCGTCCTCCATCGCCGGGTAGAGGGTCTCCTCAACCGCCCGGCCGAGCCGGTGGATCTCGTCAACGAAAAAGACGCTGCCGGGCTCCAGCGCGGTGAGGAAGGAGGCGACGTCGGCCTTGCGCTCCAGCGCCGGGCCGGCGGTCTGGACCATCGGCACCCCCATCTCGGCGGCGACGATGTGGGCCAGCGAGGTCTTGCCGAGGCCGGGGGGGCCGGCCAGGAGCACGTGGTCGAGCGGCTCGCCGCGACCGCGGGCGGCCTCGATGAAGATCGCCAGCTGCTCGGTCACCTGCGCCTGGTTGACGAAGTCGGCCAGGGTTGGCGGACGCAGTGAGCGGTCGAGGTCCTCGTCGGGGACGTCGGCGCGAGCGTCATGCACACGTACCTCGGCGTCGACGGGCACCGGCTCCTCGCCGATCCCCGGCGTGCGGATGCGCTTGGCGCCGATGTCTGGAGAGTCGCTCACGCCCGGCTCCGGGCCGCAGCCGCCTTGCGCAGCGCCGCCGCCACCAGCTCCTGCGGATCCTCGCCCTCGACGTCGTCGAGCAGCTGCTCGGCCTCCAGCGGTGCGTAGCCGAGGTTGACCAGGCCGTCGCGGGCCAGCGCCCGGGCGTCGCCGCCCTCGGCGTCGGCGCTCGCCACCTCTTCCTCGAGCGCCCCGGCGACCTTCTCCCGCAGCTCGACGATGATCCGCTCCGAGGTGCGCTTGCCGATCCCGGGCACCGCCTGGAAGCGTTTGGCGTCGCCGGCAGCGATCGCCCGCAGCAGAGTGCGGGCGCTGCCGCCCGAGAGCGCCGCGATCGCCACCTTGGGGCCGATGCCGCTGACCGAGGTCAGCAGGCGGAAGAGGTCGCGCTCCTCCTCCGAGGAGAAGCCGTAGAGGGCGAGCGAGTCCTCACGGGAGACCAGCTCGGCGTGCAGGAAGGCGTCGTTGCCCGCGGCGGGAACGGCTTTCAGCGTCTCGGCCGAGACCGCGAGCCGGTAGCCGACGCCGCCGGCATCGATGACGACGTGATCGGCGCGCCGCACCATCACCTCACCGCGCACGGCGGCGATCATCCGGCGATCCGTTCCGGCGCCGCAGCGGGCGCGGAGGTCCCGGCCGAGGCAATCGCCTGGCGGTGGCCGGAGCCGCCGCCGTGGCAGATCGCCACCGCCAGCGCGTCGGCGGCGTGGTCGGGCGAGGGCGGCTCGGGCAGGCCCAGCAGGGTCCCGACCATCCGCTGCACCTGTCGCTTGCCGGCGCCGCCGGAGCCGCAGACGGCCATCTTGATCGCCTGCGGCGTGTAGGCGAAACAGCCGATGCCGCCCTGGGCCGCGGCCAGCATCGCCACGCCGCTGGCCTGGCCGACCGCCATCGCCGAGTGCACGTTCTTGCCGAAGTAGACCGACTCGATCGCCATCGCCCGCGGCTCGTGCCAGGCGATCAGCTCCGCCAGGGCACCGTGGATCCGCTCCAAGCGGCGCTCCATCGGCGCCTCGGGGGTCGTTTCGACCACGCCGCCGTCGAGGGCGACCATGTGGTTGCCCTCGACCCGCACGATTCCGAAGCCAAGATTGGCCGCACCGGGGTCGATCCCCATCACAACTTGCATAAGGAGGGATTCTCGGAAGCGGGTCGGATGCCTTCCTAGAAGCTCTGGCCGTTAGGGAACCGCGTCTCCTACGCCGCCAGCTTTTCCAGCACGTCCTCGGGAATGTCGAAGTTGGCGAAGACCTCGTCGACGTCGTCCTGCTCGTCGAGGGCGTCGAGCAGCTTCAGCAGCCGCTCCGCCTCGTTGCCCTTGACCTCGACCGTGCTCTTCGGCTCGGTCACCAGGCCGGCCGACTCGATCTCGACCCCGGAGGACTCCAGCGCCTCGCGCACGGCGGTGAGGTCGGTGGGGTCGGAGAGGATCCGCAGCTGCTCGCCGTCCTCGCGCACGTCCTCGGCGCCGGCGTCGATCGCGCCGATCACGTCGTCCTCGCCGTAGCGCCCACCGTCGACAACAACCGCGCCTTTTTTCTCGAAGATCCAGGCGACCGAGCCCGGCTCGCCGAGGCTGCCGCCGTGGCTGGAGAAGGCGAAGCGGATCTCGGCGCCGGCGCGGTTGCGGTTGTCGGTCAGGGCCTCGACCAGGATCGCGACGCCACCCGGGCCGTAGCCCTCGTAGAGGATCCGTTCGATCGCCGCCCCGTCGGCACCGGCGCCGGTGCCGGTGTCGATCGCCTTCTGGATCTTGTCCTTCGGCATCGAGGCTTCGCGCGCCTTCTGCACGGCGGTGGCCAGGGCCGGGTTGCCATCGGTATCGCCGCCCCCGTCGCGGGCGGCGACGGTGATCGCCCGGGCGAGCTTGCTGAAGAGCTTGCCGCGTTTGGCGTCGGCGGCGCCCTTCTTGTGCTTAATGGAAGACCACTTTGAGTGACCGGACATGTGCGTCATTCTATGAAGGGGAGAGATGACCGCCAATACGCGCACCCACAACCCGGCTCGCGCCCTGGCCGCCGGCCTCGTCTTCGTGGCGATGCTGCTGGCCGCCTTCGCGCTCTGGACGGCGATTCCGCTGAGCTGGGTCTACATCGCCTCCAAGGTGTCGGAGACCCAGTTCCCCAGCGGTGGGCCCTACGCCGTGGTCGCGATCGGCGTCCTCGTCTCGATCATCTTCGTCGCCTGGCTGATCAGCCGTCTCAACGACCTCTACATCCGTATCACCGGCACCAACCGGCTGACTCCGATCCGTCCCGCCTGGCTCAAGAGCATGCGCGACACCGGCGGCGTGCAGAGCTCGATCACCGTCGTCGAGGCGGTGCTGATGGGCTCGGTGATGCTCGCCGCCCTGGCCCTGACCCTCTGGTTCTTCCTGCTCGCCGGCTCGCCGATCCCGAACCAGTAGCTCTTTCGTCGCGAGACTTTTACGTTTCGCGGACAACTCGTTACGCGCCGCCTTCTAAGCTGGCAGAATGGAGGCCGTGAGAGACGCCTGGACCGACGAGCGCCTGGATGACCTGAACCACCGGGTCGACGAGGGCTTCAAGGAGATGCGGGCCGAATTCAGGGCCGTGCGGGCGGAGATGCACGGCGAATTCGGCAACGTGCGGGGTGAGATCACAGGTGTGCGTGGCGAGATCACAGGTGTGCGGGGTGAGGTCGCGGCGCTCCACCGCACCATGATCCAGCTCTTCGGCGGACTCATCGCCACCCTTGTGGTCGGCTTCGCCGGCTTGATCGCCACCCAGCTCTGACAGAGCACCTCAGACGATAAAGCGGCCGTCTTCTTGCATGACGACGCCGTCGACTTCGAGCTTGCCGCCGAGGCGGAGGTCGCAGACGAGGTCGGTGTGGACGGCGGACTCGTTGACGCCGCCGGACTCGGGGTAGCTGGTGCCGACCGCCATGTGAACGGTGCCGCCGATCTTCTCGTCGAGCAGGACCTCGCGGGTGCCGCGGTCGATCCCGTAGTTGGTGCCGATCCCGAGCTCGCCGAGGCGGCGGGCGCCGGCGTCGGTGTCGAGCAGCTTCAGCAGGTACTCCTCGCCGCGCTCGGCGCCGGCATCGACGACCACGCCGGCCTCAAAACGGAGTCGCACCCCTGACACCTCGCGTCCGCCGATCACCGCCGGCAGGTGGAAGCTGACCTCGCCCTCGACCGAGTCCTCGACGGGGCCGGTGAAGAACTCCCCGTCGGGCATGTTGTGACGGCCGTCGCAGGGGATGAACTTGCGCCCGGCGATGCCGAGCTTGATGTCGGTGCCCGGCGCCGTCACCCGCACCTCCTCGTGGCCCTCGATCCACTCGGCCAGGCGCGTGGTCTCCTCCGAGGCCCGCTTCCAGGCGCTGAGCGGATCGCCGTCGCCGGCCAGACAGGCGCCGTAGTAGAAGTCTTCGTAGTCGGCCAGGCTCATCTCTGCCTCGGAGGCGTAGGCGCTGGTCGGGTAGAGCGTGTAGCACCAGCGGAAGTCGCCTTCGGCACTGCGTTTCATCGCCCGCGCCATCAGGTCGCCGGTGACCGACTGGCGCAGGGTCTGGCGCTCCGGCGCGACTCCGGAGAGCTCGCGGGTGTTGGTGCTGGCTCCGATCGCGATCCGCACATCGGCGTTGTCGACCATCCACTCGGCGAAGGGTGAGATCCATTCCAGCTGAGCGTCGGAGGCGTGCTTGAAGTAGGCCGCGATCTGACCGTCGAGGGCGACGTTGAGGACCGGGTTGGCACCGGCCTTCAGCACCTCCTCGTAGACGGCCAGCAGCAGCGGGGCAGCGGCGCTCTCGCCGTCGATCGAGACGACCTCTCCCTCTTTCACCTCGGTCGAGTAGCCGACCAGGATCTTCGCCAGGCCCTCCGTCCTCGCATCGCTCATCTGCTCGCCTCCTCCCGCGCCCGCTCGCGGGCGCTGGTCGTCATCGCCATGAAGATCGCGTGGAAGCGCGGGTCGTCGGTCAGCTCCGGGTGGAAGGCGGAGGCCAAGACCGTGCCCTCGCGCACCGCCACCGGGTGCCCGTCGTAGGAGGCCAAGATCTCGACCCCGGCGCCGTGGCGCTCGATCCAGGGGGCGCGGATGAAGACCGCCCGCAACGGCTCGTCGCCGATCCCCTCGATCGCCAGGTCAGCCTCGAAGCTCTGCAGCTGGCGGCCGAAGGCGTTGCGGCGGGCGTCGGCGTCGAGGAAGCCGAGGTGGTCGGCGTCGCAGACGATCAGGCCGGCGCAGGTGCCGAGGACCGGGCGGCCCGCCTCGTGGTGGGAGCGCAGCGCCGGCTCCAGCCCGGCCGACTCGATGCCCTTGGCGATCGTCGTGCTCTCGCCACCGGGGATCACCAGGCCGTCGAGGTCGTCGAGGTCTTCCGGGAGCCGCACCTCGGACGGCTCGGCGCCGAGCTGACGCAGGGTGCGGGCGTGGGCCTCGAAATCGCCCTGGATCGCTAGGACGCCGACGCGCAGCTCAGGCCCCGCGGTTCTGCAGCAGGGCGTCCTCGGCCGCCAGCGCCGAGATCTCGAGCCCCGCCATCGCCTCGCCCAGGCCGATCGAGGCGGCCGCGACCCGCTCGGGGTCGTCGAAGTGGGTGGTCGCCTCGACGATCGCGCGGGCGCGACGGGCCGGATCGGAGCTCTTGAAGATGCCGGAGCCGACGAAGTTGCCCTCGGCGCCGAGCTGCATCATCAGTGCCGCGTCGGCCGGGGTGGCGATGCCGCCGGCGCAGAAGAGCGGCACCGGCAGGCTGCCGGCGGCGGCCACCTCGCGCACGACCTCGATCGGCGCCTGGTGCTCTTTGGCTTCCGCGGCCAGCTCCTCCGGGCGCAGCTGTGCCAGGCGCTTGATCCCGGAGGTGATCTCGCGCATATGGCGGACCGCCTCGACGACGTTGCCGGTCCCGGCCTCGCCCTTGGAGCGGATCATCGCCGCGCCCTCGCCGAGCCGCCGCAGCGCCTCGCCAAGGTTGGTGGCGCCGCAGACGAATGGCACCTCGAAGGCGAGCTTGTCGATGTGGTGGCGCTCGTCGGCCGGGGTCAGGACCTCGGACTCGTCGATGTAGTCGACCTCCAGCGCCTGCAGGACCTGGGCCTCGGCGAAATGGCCGATCCGCGCCTTCGCCATGACCGGGATCGTCACCGCCTCCTGGATCCCCTTGATCATCGCCGGGTCCGACATGCGAGCGACGCCGCCGTCGCGGCGGATATCGGCCGGCACGCGCTCCAGCGCCATCACCGCGCAGGCACCCGCCTCCTCAGCGATCTTCGCCTCCTCGGGCGTGACCACATCCATGATCACCCCGCCCTTGAGCATCTCGGCGAGGCCGGTCTTGAGGCGGAAGGTGGCGCGCTCGGTCATCGAGGGTCCATATTACGTGTGGCCGAATGCGCGTGGCTGGGATGGGGGCTGGTGGTGCCCGCTCACTCGGTACCTCGTCGCTTAGGAGCAGGGGAGCTGCCGCCCGAAGCGCATCGCTCCTCCTCCGCAAAACGTTCGCGGGCACCACCAGCCCCCATCCCAACTCCAAACACCAGACACTCGTAAAAGGCGTCCAACTCATCGGCGCCGCAATGCGCCTCACAGCGAGAGGGATCTCCGAGACGCTGTCGTCGGTCTCCAGCTTCTCCGACGCGAACCGCAGGTGTGACCCCGGCCTCGGTCCTTACTTCAGTGAGACGGAGCGTGGTCGAGGGCGGGGGTCGGGATGCCCTCCGAACGTTTTGCGGAGGAGGAGCCCAGGGCTCCGGGCGACAGCAGTGGCGACTCGTTCGACGAGGTACCGAGTGAGGAGGGCATCCCGACCCCCGCCCCACCCCACCTTTGTCCCTACTTCAGTTTGTAAGCCCGAATCCGGTCTTTATGAGCCGCTTCGTCCCTGGCATACAAGCCATGCGCCAGCGCCTGCACCAGAGCCATCAACGCCGTGTTCGATCGCGCGAACGAAGGGCTGTTGGAGGAGAAGTAGAGGGTCAGCTCGGCGTGCTCGCCGACCTCGGACATGGTCGCGTCGGAGATCGCCAGGGTGCGGGCGCCGCGGTGCAGAGCCAGCTTCATCGCCCGCAGCAGCAGCGGGTGGGCGCGGCCGGCGGAGAGGGTGATCACCAGCGTGTCCTCGCCGATGCGGCCGAGCCGCTGCAGAGACTCGCCGCCGGTGCTGGCGACGATCTCGGCGCGGATGTCGAGCAGGCTGAGGGTGTGTCGCAGGTAGCTGGCGAAGAACGCCATCTGGTCGACGCCGACGATGACGATGCGCTGTGCCGTGGCCAGGGCCGCGACCGAAGCGTCGACCTGCTCCTTGGTCAGCTTGCGCGCGGTTTCCTCGAGGTTCGCGTAGTCGGCGCTGAGCGACCCCTCCAGCTCGGAGTGGTCGAAGGAGAAGAGGGCGCCGCCGTTGCTGGCGCCGGCACCGGCGATCGTGGTCCGGTACTCCTCGATCGCCGCCTGCTGCAGCTCGGGATAGCCCTCGAAACCGAGGGCCTGGGAGAAGCGCACCACCGTCGAAGACGAGGTGCTCGCTCTCCTGGCCAGCTCCTCGGCGGTGAGGAAGGCGGCCTCGTCGAGATGGTCGACGATGTAGCGGGCGACGTCTTTCTGGGAGCGCGAGAACTCCTCGAAACGCTCCTGGATGTAGTCGGAGAGACTCTTGAGTTGGGGGGACTTCGTAGCGGTCTTGGTCACGGCGGTCGATTTCGCCGAACCTCACCCTTTCCCTTCTTGCGACCCCACACTCTTCGCTGCATTCGTCGGGGATCTGGTTGGATTGGACGCAGCTATGACGCTCGAACAGGCGCTGCGCCTCACCAATCGCAACATGATCGCCTTCGACCTGGTGCTCGGCAGCGCCGCGATCCTCGCCCCCGCCGCGACCCTGAAGGTGCTCGGCCACGACGAGCCGTCGCCCGACGCCAGACACCTCTTCCGCCGCTGCGGGCCGATCTGGCTCACCTTCGCCGCCGCCCACGCCGTCGCCGACCGGCGCGGTCGCCCCGGCGACTGGCAGTCGCTCGCCTGGCTGCGCGGCACCGAGATCGCCACCGACGCGCTTTGGGCGCAGTCGCCGGCCGTCAGCAGGCCGGGCGCCAAGCTGGGCCTGCGCCTGGCCAGCGCCTCCAACCTGGCGATGGCGGCCGGTTTCGCCTGGATGTCGAGGCGATGACGTGGATCGGTTCGAGGGCCAGCCGAGCATCCGCTGGAGCCTCCGCGGGCTTAACGAAGAGGGCGACGAGGCCTGGCTGATTCGCGGCATCGCCCGCAAGCTCTACCGCTGCCCCGGCTGCCACGGCGACGTCGAGGTCGGTTCCGAGCACACCGTCGTCCAGTACGTACGGCGACTCGGCGGCACAGACCACCACCACTGGCACCGGAGCTGCGCCGAAGAGCTGCTGATCCCCGAGCTCGGCAGCCTCAAGCGGGTGCCGGCCTCGGCGTCGAGCCAGTCGAAGCTCGAGACCCGCGGTCGACAGAAGGCCGGCCGCAGGCGGCACTGACGTGAGCCTGCCGCGAAAACTGGCCTCGATCTACGGGCGCATTGCCCTTACCTACCGGGCGAAAGCCGGCTCGCTGCTGCTGCTGGCCGCGGCCGTCTTCATCCCGATCGGCTTCCTCGACGCGCTGACGACCAGCGTCGAGGTCGACTCGCTCGACCCGACCAGCGCCCTGCACGTCGCGGCAGTGGTCGGGGCGGTGGCGGCGATCACGATGACCGGCCTGCTCGGCGAGGTCTTCTACAGCGGCGCCGTCGCCGTCTCCTTGACCCACCCCGCGCATGAAAAGGCGCCGTCGATCCTCGAAGTCGCCCGCCGGCTCGACTACCGCCGCCTGATCCTGGTCGACATCGCCTACGTCGCCATCGTCATCGTCGGGCTGCTCCTCTTCGTCGTCCCCGGCATCCTCGTCTTCGTCTGGTTTGGCCTCTCCGGGCCGGTGGTGGAGATCGAGGGTCGGTCCGTGCTCGGTGCCCTACGCCGCAGCGCCAGCCTGGTGCGGCACAACTTCTGGCTGGTCTTCCTCGTCCTCGCCCCGGTCGAGCTCGTCGGCGACGCGATCGCGGAGGTGGTCGGCCACCTCGTCCACGGCGCCCTCGGCGACTCCTTCTTCGCGACCTGGATGGCGGAGTCGGCTTCGAACGCCGTCTTCACGCCGGTCTTCGCGGTGGCGGCGGTGCTGCTCACGATCGACCTGATCGCCGGCAAGGACGGAGACGCCGCGCGGCCGGGTCGTGACGCCGCGCCGAGTACGGTGATGGCGTGACCGAGGCCTCCTTCGTCTCCGACCTCTGGAACGAACACATCCTCGCCAACAACCGCCAGGGCGTCTTCCTGGTCCTGGTCGGGTTCATCCTCTCCTTCGCCTTCATCCGCATGAGCACGCGGCTGATGCGCAGCCCCAAGGTCCCCTGGTGGCCCGGCAGCGTGGTCAGCGACAGCGGCGTCCACCTGCACCACCTGGTCTTCGGGATCGTGACGATGATGATCGCCGGCACGCTCGGCTTCGCCGCCCACGGCGAGAGCCCCTGGGCGGAGATCTGCGGCTTCCTCTTCGGCGTCGGCGCCGGCCTGACGATCGACGAGTTCGCCCTCTGGGTCTACCTCGACGACGTCTACTGGGCCGAGGAGGGCCGCAGCTCGATCGACGCGACCGTGATCGCCGCGGCGGCGATGGGTCTGGTCGTGCTCGGGGTCAATCCGCTCGACACCGGCACCGAATCGGAAGGTTGGTTGGCCCTGATCGTCTCCGGGCTCCTGTTGGTGCTGGTCGTCTCGATCTGCTTTCTCAAGGGGCGGCGCCTGCACGGGATCATCGGCTTCTTCGTCTTCCCGATCGCCCTCTACGGTGCCTGCCGGATCGGCAAGCCCGACTCGGCCTGGGCGCGGCGGCGCTACGGCGAGCGCCGGCCGAAGAAGCAGGTCAAGTCCGCGGGGCGCTTCCCGCCCGGCCGGCGCACCGAGCGCTACAAGGAGGCCTTCCGCGACATCGTCGGCGGCAAGCCGAGCGAGGGCGTCGCGGCGGCGCGGGACGAGGCTCTCGCGGCGACTCGGGAGGCAACCGCGGAAGTGCGCAAGCGGGCCGAAGAAGTGACCCACCTGGGGGAGCGCAAAGGGGACGACTGAGCCCGTTGCGCTCCTCGATGCACAACCGCAGCGCAACCCTGGCCGCCGAATCCGGCACCTAGACTGGTTCCTGCGATGCGCCGGCGCCTGCTCATACCGATCTCGATCGCCGTCCTCGGCCTGCTCGGAGCCGGCCTGGCGCAGGGCGAGCTGGTCAAATCCGGCAATCTGCTGATCTCCTTCCAGGGCAACTTCAGCCCCCGCTCCCTGCCACGCGACCGGCCGGCACCGGTGACCGTCGCCGTCGAGGGCGCGATCAGCACCACCGACGGCAGCCACCCGCCCGCGGTGCGGCGGATCGAAATCGGCCTCAACCGCAACGGCCGGCTCTCGACCGACGGCCTCCCGGCCTGCAGCGGCCGCAGGCTGCAGTCGACCAGCGCCGAGGCCGCGCTCGAACGCTGTGGGCCCTCCCTCGTGGGACGCGGGCACTTCGCCGCCGACGTCCAGTTTCCGAGCCTCACCCCGGTCCCGGCGGCCGGGCCGATCCTCGCCTTCTACGGCAAGCAGGGCGGCAAGCCGGCCCTGCTGCTACACCTCTCCGGCACCGCCCCCGTGCGGGTGACCTTCGTGCTGCCGTTGACGATCTCCCGTCGACAGAAGGGCAAGTTCGCGACCGTCCTCTCGGCGACGATCCCGACCCTGGCGGGCGGGCTCGGCTCGGTCACGAAGATCGACCTCAAGGTCGGCCGCACCTACAGCTACCAGGGCCGCCGCCACAGCTTCCTCAGCGCCAGCTGCCGGGCCCCGAGCGGCTTCCCGGGGGCAATCTTCCCCCTCGTCCGCGGCCGCTTCTTCTTCGCCGACGGCCGCCGGCTGGATACCACCCTCACCCGCAATTGCCGCGTCCGCTAGTTCGCGGCCGGCGCCGACTCAGAGGCCGAGGCCGCCCACCCCGCCCTCGTCCCAGCCGAGATGGTGGGCGAGCTCGTGGCGCAGGGTCCGCTCGACCTGCCGCGCGAGCAGCTCGGGGTCGTGGCCGAAGTCGCGCTCGAGGGTGTCGCGGTAGATGACGATCCGGTCCTCGTAGGCTTCGCGGGCCAGGCCGTCGCCGTAGTACTGACCGTAGGCGTGGTGCTCGGTGCCGAGATCGGAGACGACGACGGCGACGTTCTCCAGCACCTGCTGGAACTGCTCCGGCAGGGCGTCGATCGCGTCGGCGACCAGGCTCTCGAACCGTTCCTGTGGCGCGTCTTCCGTCATCGGGCCAACGGTAGAGTCATCGACTCCGAGAATCCACCTGGGAGAGAGCTAGATGAGAGAAGCACAGTCAGGAAATACCAGGCTCCGCAGCTTGAGCGCGCTCTTCGCGATCCTCGCGATCGTCGCCGGCGGCGCCGTCTGGTCCGGCTGCGGCAGCAGCGACGACAACAGCGACAGCACCGCCACCGCCAAGCAGGAAGTCGAAGAAGGCGTGAAGAAGGCCGAAGAAGGCGTCGAGGAAGGCACCGAAGAAGCCAAGAAGGGCCTCGAAGAAGCCAAGAAGCAGATCGAAGACGGCAACGGCAGCGCCAAGAAAGGCATCGAAGAAGGCACCAAGCAGGCCGAAAAGGGCATCGAAGAAGGCAAGGCCCAGGCTGAAAAGGGCATCGAAGAAGCGAAGAAGCAGGCCGAAAAGTACCTCCCGTAGCCAGCGGCGAGGAAGTGCCCGATCGCGCCTACCGGCGGCAGCCGCTCGGCCGCCGGCTGGCGCGGATCGCGGCTGATGTTCACGACCCTGATCGCCGGTGCCACCTTCGCGATGGTCTTCTCGGCCCTGATCGTCGAGAAGATCCCCTTCGCCGTCTTCAACGTCGCCCTGCTGGCGCGCGTCTTCTGGGAGCGCCTGGCGAAGCTGCGGGCGCAGCTGGTCAGCGGCGGCGCCATCCTGCGCGACCCGCGCCGCGCCCTCACGGACCTCTTCCTGCCGGCTCGGGAACTTTGCGGCTCGGCTCGCCATCGTCGCCGTCTTCCTCGGCGCCTACGGGATCCCGGTCAGCTTCCACAACGTCGCCACCGTCACCGCCTCCAACTCGACCTCCAACAGCGTCTCCGCCACCCCTGGCGGCGTCGGCGTCACCCAGGCGACCGCGATGTCAGAGATAGAAAACATTGCACAGAATAATTTGACCGCATAGTTATCTTCTTGGATGATCCTCTGCTGGGCGGGGACCGACCCAAGGAGGAATCGAGATGACTGGACGTAGAGCAATCATCGGCCTGTCACTGCTATGCACCCTTGCTCTCAGTGCTTTCGCTGCGCAGAGTGCATCAGCCGGCACGACAGCCTTCACATGCGCCAAAGGTCAGGGTGGTGTGGGGTTCTCAGACGAACATTGCACCAAAGCCGTCCAGACCGGCGCTACTTTCGAACATGTAGCGATTGCAGTGGACAAAGAAACAAAATATGAAGCTACCAACGAAAAAACCGCGGAAGAAACAAAAAAATCTACTCCCGCAACATTTAAATTCATTCTAGTCGGAGTAGAAGTTCACATCGTTTGCACCGGGCTGAGCGCGACAGGTGCTATGGAAAATAAGACAGTGTTGAAAAATATGTACGTGTTCTTCAACGTCAGCACCTTTAGCATTACCGGCTGCAAAGTTGAAAAACCGGTTAACTGTACCCTCAAAGAACCGATCACCCTGACTGCGGCCGAAGGTACGACCAACGGGGTGGAAGAAGAAAAAGGCGAAGAACCTGCGATTGAATTCAAACCAGGCGAAAGCACGTTCGGGGAACTCACGTTCTCGGGCGAAAAATGTGCGCTCAAAGGTATGACGACTAAAATAGGTGGCACCTTAGTCGGAACAGCAAAAGGAGCCACAGTTGAGTTCACCGCGGCGCACAACACCATGATCATCGCCGGTAAACCCGTCACCTTCACCGGTACGGTCACACCCAGAATGCATAAAGAAGCCGGCGCGCAGCAGAGTCCGATCAGCTTTACAAGAACGATCCCGTAGTCACTAAGTGGCAAGGCTGGGCGGTCCATCCGCCCAGCCTGCCGTAGGGCTGGTGTCGCGCCTGTCAAACAAGATCAGCCGCGAGAAAGCGCCCCGAGCTCGGGTAGGACCTGCTCGCCGACGAGCCGAACCTGCGTGGCTGCGAGCTGAGCGACGTAGGTCGGCTCCCGGATGTAGATCGGCGCGACGCAGGGTCCGAGTCGGATCCGCTCGGTACGCTGGGCGAGGGCGGCAAACAGCAGCCAGGCATCCTTGTGGTAGATCTCGTCGGCGCTGTAGCAGGCGTGGTTGCCAAGCCTGTCTGTGGGTTCGAGCACGGGAGTGCCGCGCGGGCTTCAGTTCGCCTCGACCTCTATGAATTCGTGTTCAACGTTCCCGGGCGAGATGATGATCAGACCGCGCAGGGCCTCCGAGCCTGCGTTCCAGACCGTGTGAACGGTTCCGCGAGGGACGAAGACAAAGCCCCCGGCGGGAACCAGAATCTGCTCGTCCTCGAGCTGAAACGAACCTTCGCCTGCCGCGACGTAGAACGCCTCGTCGGTCGTCGGATGTTCGTGCCGGGCGGGTGCGGGCGATCCGGGCGGACCTTCCCCGATCATGAGCGAGTACGCACCAGCCGTCTCCTCGGCGCCGAACATCAGCAGTCCCTCGATGCTCGCGGACTGGATGACCGTGCAGCCGTTGACCGTGTCCATCCGTGCAAGATAGCCGAGGCGAATGGGGCGGGAAGGACTCGAACCTTCGACCGACGGATTATGAGTCCGCTGCTCTAACCAACTGAGCTACCGCCCCCGGATCGGGCGAGGGTAGCGTGCGGCGGGGGTCTAGGCGCTGAATAGCTGGGCCAGGGAGCGGCCGACGTCCGGTGGCTCTTCCTCGCCCTTGGCGGCGGCGGCGGCGCCCTCGGCAATGGCCTTGGCGGCGTCGGCGATCTGGTGGGCGCGGCCGCCGCGGATGACGCCGGTGGTCTTGGCTTCGGCGAGGTCGGACTCCATCAGGCCGGCCAGCTCGGCGAGGCGGCGCAGGCCGACGACGGCGGCGGTGCCGCGCAGGGCGTGGGCTTCGGCGCGCATCGTCTCGAAGTCGGTCGTCTCGGTCGCCAGGCCGGCGGCGATCACGTCGCAGCGACGCCGGGCCTCCTCGGCGAAGGAGGCGCGCAGCTCTTCGTTGGAGGCGATCTCCTCGGGCGTCGGCTCTTTCGCCTTCTCTTTCGCTTTCTTGTCGCTCATTCCGCCACCGCCTTGTCGACCGCCTTGGTCAGGAGGTCGAGGCCGAAGGCGCCCTCGATGACGGAGCTGACCCTGCCCTGGCGGTTGATCGTGAACAGCCACGGCTCGCTGGGGAGGTTGAAGGCGCGGACCTGGGGCCGCACCCCCTTCCCGGGATCGTTGTCCTCGTAGATCTCCATGTGGATGAAGGCCGCCTCGTCTCCGTCTTCCTGCTTCAGCTGCTCGGCCACGTCGACGACGGGGCCGCAGACCCGACTCTGGCAGAACTGGGGGGTTGCAAACAAGAGCACGATCGGTTCCTTCCCGAGGACATCCGCGTAGTCGACCTGGTTCTGGGTGTCGGGTGGGATGCGGGTGGTGATCTTCGCGAGGTCGCCGCCGACCTCATCTGCGGTCGGGGTATGGATCTTCGGCGCCCGATCTCCCGGTCGCGGGATCCGGCTGAACTCGCCGACGACGGCGCTCGGCAGCAACGTGCCCTTGATTTCGCCGTCCTCCTTGATCAGGGCCGCGACCCGCCACTCGCCGTCCTGCGGAAAGTCGACCTCGGTCGAGTAGACGACGCTGGCGGCGTCCGGGTCGTCGCTGGTGGTCTGCGCGCGGAAGGCGGGCTGGGTAACGAGACTTTCGATCGAGGCCGGGAAGGGGCCGACGGCAGGCCGGTCGAGCGCCTGTTCCTGCGCTTTCGCGGTCGCGCCTTTGCCGCCCGACTTCGATTTCGCGCCGGGCCGGGGATTCGGGGTCCGGGCGAAGTAGAGCGCCACTTCGGCGTCGGGCACCTGGGTGCGGTCGCGCTCGAAGACCCCGAAGGGGTAGCGGTTCTCCCCCTCGTAGAAGGCCATCGCGGCCGGAGAGACGACCAGTTCGGCCGGCCCGTCCGCCGCTTTCAGCACCTGGCGCAGGGTTCTGCCTTCCGGGCTGGGGAAGGCGCTCTTCGGCGGCGCCGGCCGGCTCTGGGCGCTCTCCGGCGACCCGGAGGTGGAGTCAGACGACCCGGAATCGCCACCGCAACCGGCGACCGGCACCGCGGCGGCGAGCAAGCAGACGAGAGCCGGGGCGAGGCGAGGGGCGCGCATCGCCGCCATGTTATTCAGACGCGGCCCGGCACCGGAGTGCCGGGGCACCCTCTCGATACGGCCGATAGGGTGCGCGGCGGCGTCGAAACAGGAGGAGAGCGAATGGCGGAGCGAGCTGCACTGGTCACCGGAGCGTCGAGCGGGATCGGCCTGGCGATCGCGCGGGTCCTGGCCGAGGAGGGACACGCGCTGACGGTCTCGGCGCGGCGCCCGGACAAGCTCGAGGAGGCCGCGGCGGGATTGCGCGAGGACGGCTTCGAGGTGCAAACGGTCGCCGCCAACATGACCGAGGAGGACGACGTGCTCGCGGCCTTCGCCGCCCACCGTGCCGCCTACGGCCGCCTCGACACGCTGGTCAACAACGCCGGTGTCGGCATCGGGGCACCGATGGAGCAGATCCAGACCAAGCACCTCGACATGCAGCTCGCGGTCAACCTGCGGGCGCTGATCCTCGGCACCCGCGAGGGCCTGCCGCTGCTGCGCGAAGCCGGCGCCGAGCACGGCAAGGCACTGATCGTCAACACCGCCTCGATCGCCGGCAAGGGCGGCCAGGCCTGGCTCTCGATCTACGCCGCGACCAAGGCCGCGGTGATCAACTTCACCCAGTCGACCCATCGCGAGGCCGGCGGCGCCGGCATCCAGTGCACGGCCTTGGCCCCGGGCTTCGTCGACACGCCGATGACCGAGTTCGCCAAGGGCCAGGTGCCGGGCGAAGAGATGATCCGGCCCTCCGACCTCGGCGAGGCGGTGCGCTTCCTGCTCCGCACGTCCCGCAACTGCCACGTGCCCGAGATTGTGTTTACGCGACCCGCCGAGGGCCAGGACACGCCGTGACGGCCCCGGACGCCGCCATTCGGCGTCCTCGGTCGCCCAAATGGCGCTGCCATTAGGGCTCCCCGCGTCCTTTGACTGGCAACGTCCGGACCTCGTCACTGCGCGTCCTGGTCGCGGCTTTTGGTGACCCCGGTCACGTTTTCCCGGCCATATCTCTCGGGCGGGCGCTGGCGAATCGGAGCCACGAGGTCGTGGTCGAGACCTGGGAGGAGCGGCGCGGGGCGGTTGAGGGGGCCGGACTGGGCTTCGCCGCCGCCGAGGAATACCAGATGTTCCCGCCGCCCGAGCCGGACACGCTCGACGGCCAGCACGCCGCCGAGGCGGCCCGGGCACTGCTGCCCCTGCTGGAGGAAATGCGGCCCCAGGTCGTCGTCAGCGACATTCTCACCCTGGCGCCGGCGCTGGCGGCAGAGCTGGCGGGGATCCCCCTGGCGACCCTGATCCCTCACATCTATCCGATCGTCGAGCCGGGGCAGCCGTTCTTCGCGATCGGGATGAAGCCGCCGCGCACGCCGCTCGGGCGGGCGATCTGGCGGACCGGGCAGCGGGCCATCGACGTCGGCCTCGAGCACGGCCGCCGCGATCTCAACACGCAGCGCCGGCGACTCGGCCTTCCCGCGCTCGACCGCTTCCACGGCGGCATCAGCCCCGACCTGGCGCTGGTCGCCACCTACCCCCAGCTCGAGTACCCGCGCCAGTGGCCGCCCGGCGTCCGGGTGACGGGACCGATGACCTTCGAGCTGCCGCACCCGCAGATCGAGCTGCCGCCCGGGGACCGGCCGCTGGTCCTCGTCGCTCCCAGCACCGCTCACGACTCCGGCAACCACCTGGTCCGCACGGCGCTGCGGGCCTTCGCCGGGGAGCCGGTGCGGGTGGTGGCGACGACCAACCGCGTCGTCCCCCAGCGCCCGATCGAGGTGCCCGCCAATGCCGTGCTCGTCGACTGGCTCAGCTACAGCCAGCTGATGCCGGTCGCCTCGCTGGTGGTCTCCCACGGCGGCCACGGCACCGTCGCCCGCGCCCTCGGCGCCGGCACGCCGGTATTGATCTGCCCGATCACCGGCGACATGAGCGAGACCGCGATGAGGGTCGTCTGGACCGAGGCCGGGCTCTCCCTGCCGTGGCGACTCTGCCGGCCGGCACCGCTGCGCTGGGCGGCGCGGCGCATCCTCGACGACCCGTCCTTCGCCGCCCGGGCCAAGCGGATCGCCGCCTGGGCGCGCGGGAACGACGGCGCCCGCCGCGGCGCCGAGCTGGTCGAGGGCCTGGCCCGGGCCAGCTTGCCGCGAAACGTCTAGCTCCGGGGGTGGGACTCGAACCCACAACCCTTCGATTAACAGTCGAATGCTCTGCCGATTGAGCTACCCCGGAACGAAAGATCCGGAAGGCGCCCCGGACCATCGTCAGCAATGCTGACTATCAAGCATTCGCTTCCGAGCCGGAATTTACCGGTTCAGCTCTCGACCCGCTGCGTGTGGGCGATGCGCTCGACCAGGGCGGCGCGCTCGCGGCTGAGGGCGGCGCGGCGCTCGTAGTCGTCGCGTTCGCCGGCGGCGGCGATCTCGTGCTCGATGCGGCGCTGGTCGAGCAGCAGGAAGTTGAGCTCCATCGACTCCCGCGAAGCCGGCTCGTCGTGGGCCAGCATCACAAGCTCGGTGATCAGGCCGGTCAGCTCGGCGTCGTCGTGAGGGAGGTTGGAGGCCGGGTCCCCGGGGTGCTCGCGCAACCAGGCGGCGGCGCGCAGCCCGGTCGGCGAGAGGTGGGCGTCGGTGAGGCGCGCGAGGTAGTCCTTGCCCTCCTCCGGCAGGGCCACGCACATCGCCAGCAGCGCCCGCTCGCGGCGCTCGCGCGAGGTCAGCGGCGCGGCGCTGCGCGCGGGTGTCGCCGGGACGCCGCGATCGGGCTGGGAAGCCGGCTGCTCGGGGCCGCCGCTGGCCGGCCGCGCCGCTACCACCCGGCCCATCACCATCGCCGGCTCGAGGTCGAGCCGCTCGGCCACCTGGCGCACCAGGTCGTCGCGGCTCGCCGTCTCCCCCATCGCGCCGAGGATCGGCGCGACCTCGGTCAGCGCCCGGTCGCGCTCGGCCGGGGAGGCGACGTCGGTGCGGTCGAGGACCAGTCCGACCTGGAAGGCGTTCAGCTCCACCGCGGCCTCGATCAGGGCCGCGAAGCGCTCGGGCCCACCGGGGGCGGCCATCATCTCCGCCGGGTCCTCGCCCGCCGGCATCGCCGCCACCCGCAGCCTCATCTTGCGCCCGGCCGCGACCCGCTGCGCCCGCAGCATCGCCTCCTGCCCGGCGGAGTCGGCGTCGAGCGCCAGCACCACCTCCTCGACCATCCCCGACAGCGTTGCCACCTGCTCGCCGGTGATCGCCGTGCCCATCACCGCCACGGTCTCCTCGACTCCCGCCTGGTGCAGGGCGAGGACGTCGGTGTAGCCCTCGACCACGACCGCCCGGGCGGCCTTCGCGATCGCCGCTTTCGCCTTGTCGACCCCGTAGAGGAGCTGGCTCTTGTGGAAGAAGTCGGTCTCCGCCGTGTTGACGTACTTGGCGCCCTGGTCGTCGCGCATCGCCCGGCCGCCAAAGCCGAGGGTGCGGCCGCGGCGGTCGCGGATCGGGAACATGATCCGGCCGCGGAAGCGGTCGTACTCGCGCCCGTCGCGGTTGCGCTGGACCAGGCCGACGCCATGCAGCTCCTTGGCGCTGAAGCCGGCCTGCTGGCCGCGGACGAGAATCTTGTCCCAGGCGCTGGGGGCGTAACCGACGCCGAACGCGCGCAGCACCTCCTCTGTCAACCCGCGCTCGGTCAGGTACTCGCGGGCCTTCGCCGCCTCTGGCGCCTCCCAGAGGTAGCTGGAGTAGTAGGCGGCGACGCGCTCCAACAACTGCTCAAGCCGGCGGCGCTGCTGGCGGCGGGCCTCCGCCCGTGGGTCCTCCTGCTCGCGCTCGAGCTCGACGCCATAGCGATCGGCCAGCAGCTCCACCGCCTCGGCGAACCCGAGCCCGTCCTTCTCTTCGACGAACTTGATCACGTCGCCGCCGACCCCGCAGCCGAAGCAGTGGTAGAGCTTTTCCTGGGCGTCGACCGAGAACGAGGGCGTGCGCTCGTCGTGGAAGGGGCAGAGGCCGGTATAGCGGGCGCCGGCCCGGCGCAGATCGGTATGGGCGGAGATCACCTCGACGATGTCCACCGCCTGCTTGACCCGCTCCAGGCTCTCGGGGGAGATCAGCGCCACTAGAACCGCGCCTCCTCGGGGATCGTCAGCTCGGTGAACTTGGCGATGCAGAAGCGGTCGGTCATGCCGGCGATGTAGTCGGCGACGCGCTGGCAGTCGCTCGCCCCCGGGTCCCAGTGCGGCAGCTCGCCGGGATGCTCGAGGTAATGGTCGAAGAGGCCGCGCATCGTGCGCTCGACCCGCTCGTGCTCGCGCTGGGCGTCCGGCCCGAGGTAGACGCGGTCGAACATGAACTTGCGCAGGCGCAGCATCGCGCCGCCGATCTCCTCGCCCTGGACGATGTCGCCGGCGCCTTCGGAGCGCTCGACGATGTCGCGGGCGAGGGTGTCGATCCGCAGCGAGCCGGTCGGCCCCAGCAGCTCGATCTCCGCCGCCGGCAGGTCCTGCGGCCGCAGGATCCCGGCCCGCAGGGCGTCGTCGATGTCGTGGTTGATGTAGGCGACACGGTCGACCAGCTTGACGATCCGGCCCTCCAGCGTCGTCGGCTTGGTCGGGCCGTTGTGGTTGAGGATGCCGTCGCGGACCTGCGCGGTCAGGTTCAGGCCCTGGCCGTCGCGCTCCAACACCTCGACCACGCGCAGCGAGTGCTCGTTGTGGCGGAAGCCGCCGCCGCAGCGCTCGCGCAGCGCCGCGTCAAGCGCGTCCTCGCCGGCGTGCCCGAAGGGTGGGTGACCGAGGTCGTGGCCGAGCCCGATCGCCTCGGTCAGGTCCTCGTTCAGGCCCAGCGCCCGGGCGACCGTGCGGGCGATCCCGCAAGCCTCCAGCGTGTGGGTCAGCCGGGTCCGGTAGTGATCGCCCTCGGGAGCGACGAAGACCTGCGTCTTGTGCTTGAGCCGGCGGAAGGACTTGGAGTGGACAATGCGGTCGCGGTCGCGCTGGAACGGCGTCCGCAGCGGGCTGTCGGGCTCCTCGACAGCCCGCCTCGCCGGATACGAACCCGTCGCGTGCTCTGAGAGAAACTGCTCCTCCCAGGCGGCTACACGGTCCTTGAACGTTGCGGTGGCCGGCACTCCCCGATCATAGGCCGACCGCATTGGCCGGGGAGACGGGGAGGGACTTGGCGGAGCCTCCCCGCTGTTGCTCCGACAAGTCCCTCCCCGTCTCCCTCCTAGGCTGCCGCTCTCAGCTGGACATGAGCGTGGTGCTCGAGGGTCTCGCCGACGGCACGCTCGACCTGGCGTAGGGCCAGAGGCTCGGCCCGGGGAGCCGCGGCCAGGGGCAGGGCGAGGGCTTCGACCATGAAGCGATGGGCCTCCTCGGATAGAGGGAATGAACCGGCTTCGCAGCCGGCGCAGACGACGCCGCCGGCGGCGCCGGAGAAGCCGGCCAGGTGCTCGGCCTCGCCGCAGCGAGCGCAGGAGGCCAGCTCCGGCGCGAACCCCGCCACCATCGCCAGCTTGAGGCGGAAGGAGAGCGCCACCTCGAGGCCGACGCCGCGCGGCTGCCCGGGATCGTCGAGCAGCGCCAGGTAGCGGCAGAGCAGGTTGTAGCCCGGCAGGTTGGGCTCGGTCGAGTCGAGCAGGCGCAGGACCGCGTCGCAGGCGCGGGCGCCGGCGGTCAGCGCCGGGCCGGAGGAGCGCAGCCGCGGGTAGCCGTCGATCGTCGCCACGCTGGTCACCGTCATCAGGTCGCCGCGGCCTTCGTGCAGGATCAGGTCAAGCCGGAAGAACGGCTCCAGGCGCCCGCCGAAGCGGGACTTCGGTTTGCGTGCCCCCTTGGCGATCGCACCGAAGCGCCCGCGCGTCTTCGAGTAGAGGTGGAGGATGCGATCCGCCTCGCCGTAGCGGATGCTGCGCAGGACGATCGCCTCCGTCTTTACGGTCTTTCCGGCCACGAAATCAAGTGTGGCCGACACGCCGGATGGGGATCGGCGAACGGTTGATGACTTGTACCCCCTATAGGGGGGTCAACTCATCAATCGTTCCTGCGGCGCGGGCGTTTGCGCAGCTTCACCTGGCAGCTGGGACAGAAGTAGGTGGAGCGCCCGCCGACGACGATGCGGACGATCTCGCCGCCGCAGGACGGGCAGGGCTGCCCCTCACGGGTGTGGACCAGGAACTCGTCCTGCATCGTCCCCTTCTCGCCGCGGCCGTCGCGGTAGTCGTCGATCGAGGAGCCGCCGTGGTCGATGCCGGCCTCCAGCGCCGCGACGACCGCGTCACGCAGCGCCTGCAGGTGCTCGGCCTTCATCGAGCCGGCGGGGGAGAGCGGGTGCAGGCGCGCCCGGTAGAGCGCCTCGTCGGCGTAGATGTTGCCGACGCCGGCGACCCCGGACTGGTCGAGCAGGAACGACTTCAGCGGCGCCGTGCGGCCCGATGCCATCGCTCCCAGGGCCTCAGGGGTGAAATCGGGCGAGAACGGCTCGACCCCGACCCTGCCCGCGAAGCGCGCCTCGAGATCGACGTCGCCGATCAGGAACGCCTCGCCGAAGCGGCGCGGGTCGGTGAACCAGACCTCACGGCCGTCGTCGAGGACGAAGCGGGCGCGCAGGTGGCGGGCGGAGGTCGAGCGCTCGGCCTCGTAGAGGCGCCGCCCCTCGGAGGGATCGAGCACGTCCTCACCCTCGACCAGGACCAGGTTGCCGGTCATCCGCAGGTGCATGACCAGCGTCTGCCCGCCGTCCAGCCCGAGCAGCAGGTACTTGCCGCGCCGCCCCAGGCTTCCGATCGTGCGCCCGCTGACCGCGGCGGCCAGCTCAGCTGCCGGCACCGGCCGCGACCAGCGCTCGTCCAGCACCTCCAGCGCCTCGATCCGGCGCCCTTCCAGCTCCGGCTCGAGCTGACGGGCGACGGTCTCGACCTCGGGCAGCTCCGGCATCCCCCAGTTCTACCGTGTCTGAGGTTGACCCCCGTATGTGGCGGGTAACCTCAGACACCCCCTTGCGAGGAACCGATTAATCGTTGCTGGCGCGGGGATGGGCCTGGAAGTAGACCTCCTTGAGGCGGTCGCCGGAGAGGTGGGTGTACATCTGCGTGGTGGAGATGTCGGCGTGGCCGAGCATCTCCTGCACGGCGCGCAGGTCGCAGCCGCCGGCGAGTAGATGGGTGGCGAAGCTGTGGCGCAGCGTGTGCGGGCTCATGCGGCCGCCGAGGCCGGCCTCTCGGGCGTGCCGCTGGACGATCTTGTAAAGGCCCTGGCGAGTAAGCGGGCCGCCGCGGAAGTTGACGAACAGCTTCGGCTCGTGGCGCTCGCCGACCAGCTTCGGGCGGCCGCGCAGGTAGGCGCTGATCGCCGCGATCGCCTGGCGGCCAAGCGGCACCAGGCGCTCCTTCGACCCCTTGCCGCGGGCGCGCAGGAAGCCCTCGCGCATGTCGATGTCCGCCAGCTCCAAGCCGATCGTCTCCGAGGCCCGCAGCCCACAGGCGTACATCACCTCCAGCAGCGCCCGGTCGCGCAGCGTCGTCGGCTCGCTGCCCCGCGGCGCCGCCAGTAGCTTCTGCACCTCGGCGTAGTTGAGGACCTGCGGCAGCTTCTTCGCCCGGCGCGGGGCGGTGAGGGCGGCGGTCGGGTCGTCGCCGATCAGCTCGTCGCGACGCAGGTGCTTGTAGAACGAGCGCAGGCAGGCGGCCTTGCGATGGATGGTCGAGGCCGAGCAAGCCGGCCGACTCTCCCCAGTCGCCAGCTCGGCGAGGAAGTCGGCGACGTCGGCGGGGCGGGCGTGCAGCGCGTCCTTCCCGTGGGCCGAGAGGTACTCGCCGTACTGGAAGAGGTCAGTGCGATAGGCGTTCAGCGTGTTGCGCGAGAGGCCACGCTCCAGCTCCAGGTAGGAGAGGAAGTCGAGGACTAGCCCCCCGAAGCGCGCGTCGGCTCCCGGCGCTGCGGGCGTGGAGGGAACGACGGGCTTGACCGCGATCGCCATGACGCGGGTTTCTCGGCGGCGGGGTTCAGACCTCTTGGCGCAACAAGCGGCCCACGGTGGCGTCGGGCCGCGGGTCCTGTCACGGCGGCATCCCCCACGGTGCTCGGCGGCAGAGCCGCCTCCGCGCCGCGGGGGACCCCCGCCACCGCGCCACCCGCGGCAGACACGCCTGCGGGGGCTGTCCTACTCCATGAGTAGTCGGCCCGCCGCCAGGGGGGCCGCGAAGAAGAGGGGGTCCTGTTGAAGGGAGCGACCCATCGTGGTTGCCGGAAGGCCCGAGGCGGCGTATCCATCGAGGTCGGCGGGGGCGGAGCGGAGGCGGTGGGTGCCGGAGGCCTCTTCTAGGGCTGCTTGGATCTTGTCCTCGCCCTCGGGGACGGCGACGTCGATTGGGGCGAGGAGGAGCTCGAGGACGGTGTAGGTGTGGTGGCTGACGTCGAGGTGGCGTTCGCGCGGGTCGCTGGAGGAGAGGCGCGGGGAGAGCAGGGTCGGCAGGCGCAGCGAGAGGGCGGCATGAGCGCTGTCGAGGGCGGCCATGCCGCCGTGGCCGAACTCGGTGTTGGAGCCGACGATGCCGGGGCCGGGGCCGACCAGGATCGCGTCCCAGCCGAGTCGGTTGGCGGCGTCGAGGGCGCCGACGGTGCTGAGCGCCTCGTGCTCGCCACCGTAGGCCGGCGCCGCGGTGATGTGGCCGCAGAGCAGGCCGCGCTCGCGCAGCTCGGCGACGTCACGGGAGAGCGAGCCGGGCAAGGCGCCGCCACCGGTCTGGACGTAGCCGACCCGAATGCCGGGCGATGTCTGGGCGGCCGCCCAGGCCGCCGGCGCCAGGTGGCCGTGGAGGGGCAGAACCAGCACCGAGCCGGCCGCCTGGGCGCCGGTCTCCGCCGCCTCGGGCGACTTCTCCCCTCCCTCGAATCCCGCGGTTCCTTTTTCACCCCTCCCGTGAATTTCGAACCGCACATCGGGCACCTCGACCGGATCCACCGGATGCTGGAGAGAGCTGTAGTTGAGCTTGATTACGTGCTCGTCGCCGCGGGGCTCCGCGTCGAGGCCGCGGGAGAGGTTGACGTGGACGACGTCGAAGCCGCCGGAGCCGAGCCCGAGGTCGAGCGCGGCGACGTTGACGACGACCTCGTCCCCCTCGCGCATCTCACCCAGCAGCACCGAATCGGCCCAGGCGGGCCGGCGCTCGCCTCCCACCTCGACGGTCAGCGGCTCGGCCGCGACGACGATGCCGCGGCGCAACTCGAGGCGGCCGCTCACGCTCCGTCCGCGGTCGCGGGCTCGCCCGGATCCGCCGAATCTTCGTCGCCGCCGGCAGCCACAGCGGCGACGATGCCCTCGCAAACCTCGAGCATCTTCGCCAGGCCAGCCGCGGGGACGTGCTCGTCGGCGGTGTGGACCGCGTCGGTCCCGTTGGCGAGCAGGACGGCGTCGAAGCCGTCGAGACGGAAGACGTTGGCATCGCTGCCGCCGCCGATCGCGATGCGGCGCGGCTCCAGACCGGCGCCGCGCAGCCCCGCCTCGGCCAGCCGCAGCGCCGGCGAGGAGGCGGGCACCTCGTAGCCGCGGAAGAGCTCTTCCAGGCGCACGTCGACGTCGCAGCCGTGCTCGCCGGCGCCCCAGGCGCAGGCGTCGGAGATCTGCCCCGCCACCTCGGCAGCCCGCCCGGAGTCGAGGCTGCGCGCCTCGGCCTGGATCCAACAGTGGCCGGGGACGACGTTGCCGGAAGTGCCGCCTTCGATCAGGCCGACGTTGGCGGTCGTCGCCTCGTCCAGCCGCCCCAGCTTCATCCGCGAGACCGCGGCCGCGGCCGCGGCGATCGCGCTGCTGCCGTCCTCGGGCCGGATGCCCGCGTGCGCCTCGACGCCGATGAAGTCGGCGAGGATCTTCTGCTGGGTCGGGGTGGCGACGATCACCTCACCGACCGGGCCGGCGTGGTCGAGGACGAAGCCCGTGCGCGAGCGCAGCACCGAGGCGTCGAAGGCTTTGGCGCCGCGCAAGCCCTGCTCCTCGGCCACGGTCAGGACCAGCTCGATCCCGACCGGCGGCGGCTCCGCGGCATGGCGCGCGACCAGCTCCATGAAGACGGCCACCGCGGCCTTGTTGTCGGCGCCGAGGATGGTCTCGCCGCGACTGCGAAATACGCCTTCGTCGTCGACCACCTCGACCTGGCCCCGGTGCGGGACGGTGTCGAGATGGGCGCAGAACATGACCCACTCGTCGGTCTCACCCGGCAGGCGTGCCAAGAGGTTGCCGGCCCCCGCTGCGGCGGCCTCGGCGGCGTCGTCCTCGCTGACCTCGAGCCCCAGCGCCCGCAGCTCGGCCGCAACCGTGTCGGCCACCTCGCGCTCCTCGCCGGTAGGGCTGCGGATCTCACAAAGGCGCGTGAAGGTCTCGTTGAGGCGCGTCATCGCAGGAAGGCTACCTCGGTCGTAACGGCCCCAGGCGCCGCTAGACAAGGACGCAGGAAGCCCGAATAGCAGCGCTATTTGGGCGACCGAGGACGCCGCATAGCGACGCCTGGGGCCGTCACTTGCTCCTCCGACTCACCTTCGGCCAGGTCCAGCTCTGCACTGTCGTCGCCCGGCTTGGCGCCGGCGTGGGCGGCCGCCGCGCCGACGAACTCGCGGAACAGCGGCTCCGGGCGGTTGGGGCGGGAGTTGAACTCCGGGTGGTACTGGGAGGCGATGAAGAATGGGTGGTCGGGCAGCTCGATCATCTCGACCAGGCGCTCGTCCGGGGAGGTGCCGCCACAGACCAGGCCCTCGTCTTCGAGCCGGCGGCGCAGCTGGTTGTTGACCTCGTAACGGTGGCGGTGGCGCTTGTAGATGACGGCCTCGCCGAAGATCTCCCGCGCCCTGGTCCCCTCGTGCAGCTTCACCGGGTCGGCACCGAGGCGCATCGTGCCGCCCATATCCGAGACCTCCTTCTGCTCCGGCAGCAGGTCGACTACTGGAAACGGCGTCTCGGGGTCGAACTCGGCCGAGTTGGCGCCATCCATGCCGACCACGCTGCGGGCGAACTCGACGACGGCGATCTGCATCCCGAGGCAGATCCCGAAGTAAGGGATGCCGCGCTCGCGGGCGATCTTCGCGGCCTCGATCTTGCCCTCGATGCCGCGCTCGCCGAAGCCACCGGGGATGAGGATCCCGTCCATGCCCTGCAGCAGCTCGGGGTCGAGGTTCTCGGAGTCGACGAGCTCGACCTCGACGCCGACGCCGTGGTGGAAGCCGCCGTGCTCGATCGCCTCGATCACCGACTTGTAGGCGTCGGCGAGCTGGACGTACTTGCCGACGACGGCGATCCGCACCTTGCCCTCGGCGGCGTCGGCGCGCCGCACCATCGCCTCCCACTCGGCCAGGTCCGGCGACGGGGCCTCCATCCCGAAGTGGTCGAGGACGAGGTCGTCGACGCCCTCGGCGCGGAAGACGAGTGGCACCTTGTAGATGTTGTCGACGTCGTTGGCGGAGATCACCCCCTCGATCGGGAGGCTGGCGAAGAGGGCGATCTTGCTGCGGATCTCGCGGTCCAGGCGCCCTTCGGAGCGGCAGACCAGGGCGTGGGGCTGGATCCCGATCCGCCGCAGCTCGTTGACCGAGTGCTGGGTCGGCTTCGTCTTCAGCTCGCCGGCGTGCCCTACGTAGGGCACCAGGGTGAGGTGGACGAACATGCTGCGCTTGGACCCGAGGTCGGTGTAGAGCTGGCGGATCGACTCGAGGAACGGCAGCGACTCGATGTCGCCGACGGTGCCGCCGATCTCGGTGATCACGAAGTCGACGGCCTGCGACTCGGCGACGATGAGGATGCGCTGCTTGATCTCGTTGGTGATGTGGGGGATCACCTGCACGGTGGCGCCGAGGTAATCGCCGCGGCGCTCGCGGCGGATCACCGAGTTGTAGACCGCGCCGGCCGTCACGTTCGAGGCCCGCGAGGTGTTCTCGTCGGTGAAGCGCTCGTAGTGGCCGAGGTCGAGGTCGGTCTCGGCGCCGTCCTCGGTGACGAAGACCTCGCCGTGCTGGAAGGGGCTCATCGTGCCCGGGTCGACGTTGATGTAGGGGTCGAACTTCTGCAGCTGCACCCGATAGCCGCGGGAGACGAGCAGGCGCCCGATCGAGGCGGCGGCGATGCCCTTGCCGAGAGCCGAAACAACCCCGCCGGTGACGAAAATGAACCTGGTGTCGCCTTTGTGGGAAGGATTCATGCTCTGCCGAGCGAGTCTAGCCAGCGCAGTGGCGGAACCGAGTCGATCGTCGCCGAAATAGACCGCAACTCCCCGTAAATCGTCAACGCGACGACCGCCGCGAGGGCGACCAGGCGCCCGTCGCCGCCCAGGGTCGTCAACAGCCAGACTCCGGCGACAGCCCCGATCAGGTTGGAGCCGGTGTCGCCCAGCATCGCCCGCTCGCGCAGGGTCAGCCAGGCGCCGACCAGGATCGGCCCGGCGAAGATCCCCAGCAGCTCGAGCGGGGCCAGGGTCCAGGCGCCGAGGCAGAGTCCGGCCCCGAGCAGCGCCAGGCCCTTCTCCGCCCGGCCCGGGCGCAGGTCGAGCAGGTTGAAGAGGTTCGTGGCGAGGATCAGCAGGACCACGTCGGCCAGGTAGCGCCAGTCCTCGAGGCCGCGCCCGGAGACGACGTAGGCGGCCAGCGCCAGCGCCCCGATCGCCTTGATCGCGCCGGTCGAGAGGCTGCCTTCGCGCAGGGCCCGCCCGTGTCCGCGCCAGCCGCGCGGCGACGAAGCCGCCGCGCCCTGGCCGAGCGCGTCGTCGAGGAAGCCGAGGAAGGCGATCCCCAGCAGGTAGGGCAGCCAGCGCCGCAGCTCGGGGTCGAGCAGGTCGAGGTCGGCACGGTCGTCGAGGAAGGCGAGCGGGGCCAGCGCGACCAGCGCCGCCGTCGCCAGCACCGCCCCGAGCGGGAAGGCGAGGGCGGCGCCCCGGTAGTTCTCCCGCACCAGCCCCGCCTCGCGCAGCCCCCGTGCCCCGGCCGGCAGCAGCCAGAGCGAGAGCGCGATCGCCAGTGGGAAGCCGACCCAGTACACCTCAGGGGCCCTGGGTCAGCAGGTCCGGCAGCAGGCGGTCGGCGCCGCTCTTTATCCCGAAGCTGCCCTCGGCGCCGAGCATCGTGAAGACCAGCGCCAGCTGCCCGGCGGTCGCCTCGACGTCGTCGACGCTGGAGAGGTCGTTCCCCTGGAAGAAGGAGATCGAGGACGGGTCCGCGTCCGAGGTCTCGACCCCCGTCGCCGGCGTCCGCGTCGCCGTGATCCCGCTTAGCAGCCCGCTTTCGAGGGTGCCGGCGGTGGTGCGCTGGACCGGGCCCAGGTCCTGCGGCTGGTTGCGGACGACGACGACGCCGTCGAGGGCGCCGAAGTTGCCGCTGGCGCGCGAGAAGAGGTGACCGCGGACGACTTCGGGCAGGGTCCCGCCCCGCACCAGCTGCCGGCCGACGCCGACGCCGAGCGCGGTCAGCGTGTCGGGGTTGCGCTCGACGTCGGCGAAGCGGGTCCTGGCGAGGTCGCCGGCGAGCCCGTTGAGGTCGACCGGCTCGCGCACGACGCCGACCGCGACCAGCTTCGCCCCGGTCGGTCCCAGCGCCTCCTCGACCGCGGCGCTGTCCTGACTCGGCAGCCCCCCCAGGGCGACGATCGCGAGCCGCTTGCCCTCCAGGCGGTCGCGGGTCAGCGCCGGATAGACGCGGTCGGCGAACTCGTTGGCGCGACCCAGCTCGCCGTTCAGCTCGTCGGTTTTGGAACGCGCGTCCTGGAGGTTGTTGACGAGGCTGCCCTCGAGGTTCTTGCGGGTGCTGGTCAGCGCATCGCCGCCGAACTCGGCGCCGATCAGGATCCCGATCGCCAGCGCCAGGAAGACGGCGATCAGCGAGGTGGCGTGGTAGCGGGCGCTGTAACCCATCAGCGGCCGAAGGCTAGATGGTCGATCCGGCGCCCGCTAGACGCCGAGCCAGATGCGGATCTTCAGCCAGAACAGCTCGAAGATGTCGTTGAGCGCCGGCGAGGTGATGATCAGGATCGTCAGCAGGATCAGGAAGGCGAGCACGAAGAGCCCGACCGGGGCCAGGGTCGAGCTCGGATTGTAGAGCCGGCTCACCCCCTTCGCGTCGACCAGCTTCTCGCCGATCCGCAAGCGGGTGAGGAAGGTCGAGGACATACCGCCGCGCTTGCGGTCGAGGAACTCGATCAGGTTGAAGTGGGCACCGACGCTGACGATCAGCGTCGCCCCCTTCTCGTAGGCCATCAGCATCGCCACGTCCTCGCTGGTACCGGCCGCGGGGACGATCGTGTGCGCCAGGCGCGCCTGCTCCAGGCGCTCGCAACCAGGCGCCCGCCCGTCCGGATAGGCGTGGACGATCAGCTCGGCGCCACAGGCCAGGGCCGCATCCGAGGCGGAGTCCATGTCGCCGAGGATCAGGTCCGGCTTCAGCCCCGCTTCCAGCACCCCGTCGGCGCCGCCGTCGACGGCGACGATCAACGGCCGCACGTCGCGGATGTAGGCGCGCAGCGCCTTCAGGTCGCGGCGGTGGCGGTCGCCGCGGACGACGATCAGGACGTGGCGATCGCGAAAGGAGGCGGCGGTATG
Organism: uncultured Solirubrobacterales bacterium; assembly: GCA_963717495.1. GTDB lineage: Bacteria > Actinomycetota > Thermoleophilia > Solirubrobacterales > 70-9 > VAYN01. The sequence continues at coordinate 1,052,324 of OY970339.1, forward strand.
CGGGAACTCGACGCTGCCGGTGAGCAGGTCGGTCTCCTGGCGCACGTGGGCGACGGTGTTTTCGGCGAACTCGGCCAGCGCCTCGTCGATCCGCTCGCGCTGCTCCTCCAGCTGTCTTTCCAGCTCAGGGGCGGCGAGAACCCGGCCGCGCAGCACCTCCTGGTCGCCGATCTTCACCGTGCCGCCGTCGAGGCGCAGCCGGTCGCCGTCTTTGAGCAGCTCGAAGAGGCCGGCACCGGGCGCGTCGATAAGGCGGATGCCCTCCCGCGCCAGCATCAGCGGTCCGGCGTTCGGGTAGCGCCCGTCGGAGGACGGCGAGGCGTTCAGCACCGCCGCGACGCCGGCTTCGATCAGCTCCTCGGCGGCGATCCGGTCGATGTTGACGTGGTCGATGACGGCGACGTCGCCGGGGCGCAGGCGCTTGACCAGGTGCTTGGTCCGCTCCCCGAGCCGAGCGGCGCCCTCGACGGGCGCCTCCGCCCGCACGCCGTTGCGACGCCCGAGCAGAGCAGGAAGGCGACGACGACTGGTGGTGGCCACGGCTTCAGGTTAGGCCACGGGCCCGGCGCCCGGCAAGCCTTGAAGGTCAGGCAGCCTTTAGGAGCTCGCGTGCGTGCAGCGTCGCGGCATCATCGGCCTTTTCGCCGCCGAGCATGCGGCGGATCTCCTCGACCACGCGCTCGCCGCCGAGTCGCTCGACGGCGGCCAGAGCCTGCCCGTCGGCGACCTGCTTCTCGAGCCGGAAGTGGACGTCGGCGAGCGAGGCGACCTGCGGCAGGTGGGTGATGCAGAGCACCTGCCGCCCCGCGCCGAGGGCCTTCAGCCGCTCGCCGACCGCCCGCGCGGTGTTGCCGCCGATCCCGGCGTCGATCTCGTCGAAGACGACGGTGCCCACCGAGCCGGCCTGACCGAGCCCGCTCAGAGCCAGCATCACCCGCGAGAGCTCGCCACCGGAGGCCGCGTCGCGCAGCGGCGCCGCCTCGATGCCGGGATTGGGAGCGACCCGCAGCTCGACCGTCTCGCGCCCGCCGGGCCCGTAGCCGTCGGGGTGCGGATCGAGCACCACCTCGAGCTTCGCCCCGGCCATCGCCAACCCCTCCAGCTCGGCGGCGACCCGCTCTTCCAGCGGCGCCGCGGCATCTGCCCGCCCCGCGCTCAGCTTCTCCCCCAGCTCCCGGCGCCGCTCCTCGGTCGCGGCCAACGCCGCCTCGGCCTCGGCCCCACGCACCTCAGCGCCTTCCAGGCGGGTGATCTCAGCCCGGCAGCGCTCGGCGTGCTCAAGCACCGACCCGACACTGCCGCCGTGCTTGCGCTCCAGCCTGTCGATCGCTTCCAGGCGCTCCTCGATCGCCAGCAGCGCCCCGGGGTCCGCCTCCAGCCCCTCGGCATAGTCGCGCAGCTCCGCGCCGACGTCGCCCAGCTCGACCGCCAGGGCCGCGACCCGCTCGGCGATCGCGTCGAGGTCGCCGTCCAACCCCGCTGTCCCCTGCAGCAGTGATTCGGCCTGGGCCAGCGCCGCCGCGGCACCGCCGCCATCCTCTTCGGCCCCCGCCAGGCCGGCGTGTGCGCCGGCCGCGGCTTCGCGCAGCCCCTCGGCGTGACGCAGGCGCTCGCGCTCGGCGGCGAGCCCGTCCCGCTCCGCCGGGTCGGGCGCCACCTCCTCGATCTCGGAAAGCTCGTAGCGGGCGAGGTCGAGGTCGCGCTCCCGCGTGCCCTCCGCCTCCCGCAGCTCGGCCAGCTCGGCCGCGAGTCGCCCATGCTCCCGATGCGCCTCCCGGTAAAGGCGGCGCGCCTCGAGGTGCTCGGCGCCGGCGAAGCCGTCGAGGATCTCCAGCTGCGCCGAGGAGATCGTCAGCCGACGGTGCTCGTGCTGGCCGAAGAAGGCGAGCAGGCGCCCACCCAGCAACTTCAGGTCCGCCGCCGTCGCCGCCCGCCCGGCGACGAAGGCGCTGGTCCGCCCGCCGGCGGAGACCCGCCGGCCCAAGACCACCTCCTCGGCGCCCTCCGGCAGTCTCTCCGCGAGCTCGGCCAGCTCAGGCTCCTTCAGCAAGCCTTCCGGCAGGTCGAAGACCCCCTCGACCCAGGCCTCCGCGGCCCCGGGCCGAACGATGCTCCCTTTCGCCTTGCCGCCCATCAGCAGGTCAAGCGAGTGAGCCAGCACGGTCTTTCCCGCCCCCGTCTCCCCGGTGATCGCGTTCAGCCCCTGCCCGAGTCTCAGTTCGGCCCGCTCGATCAGCAGCAGGTTCTCGATCCGGAGCTCGCGCAGCACACACCTTTATTAGCAACAGCCGGGGACCGACCGGCGGGCGCGCCCTTTGTGAGTAGGGCTTTTAGAACTTGTTTTGTACTGCTTAATTATTATTGAACACTAGCTATGGCTTGGGGCTCGCTATCGATGGCGGAGACCGAGATCGCGCAAGCGATCGACTGGCTTGGCGGTGCCTTCGATTGGCTCGGCAATCTGCTCGATCCGGTCGGCGAGATCCTCACCTGGATCTGGCCGCCGGTGCTGGCTGGAATCGCGGCGATAGCGCTGCTGCGCACGGTCCGCTGGCTGCTCCTGCTGTGGCGCGGCCGCACGCCTCGGGTTCAGATCTCGACCTTCGCCTGGGCGACGTCGGAGGACGCCAACCGCGAGGCGACCTGGGTTACCTCGCTCTTCCGCGAGCAGCTGGCGGCACTGCGCCTCGACGCCCTTGACCCACTCCCCGAGCGCGCCCCAGGCGCCCCGCTCGTGGAGATCGTCGAAGGCGTCGGCCAGGGGGTGAGCCGCGATCTTGGGGGAGCGGCGGCGCGCCTGTTTCGCGCGGCCTGGCCGGATTCCGCCTACGAAGTGTGGGGCACCCTGAGACCGCACGACAGAGGACGCGGAGGCCGCGTCTCGGTACAGCTGATCGAACGGCGGCGAGGCAACCGCACGCTCCTCAACATCGCCCTCGAGGAGGCCAGCTGGGAGGACGGTGCCCGTCAGGCAGCCCTAGCCGTCGCGGGCGCCCTCTACCCAGAGGTGCGCGAGCGCGATCGCGGGCCCTGGACGGCCTGGAAGCGGACTGTTCCACTCGAGCTGATGGACCATTACCACGCCGCCCGTCGCCACGAAGAGGCGAATCGTCTCGAGCAAGCCCTCGCGGAGTACCACGCGGCGCTCGACCAGGATCCGCTGAATCCAAACCTGCGCCTGAAGATCGCGATGCTCCAGGAGCGCCTCGCCCTCTACATCGACGCCTGGGTCACCTACGAGGCAATCGTCGACGAGTCCGACCGGCGCGCCTGGCGCGGACCGAATCGGCGCGTTTACCTGCTGGCGCTCTACCGGCTCGCAGTAATGCTCAGCAATGGCCGTGTCGCGGCGCAGTGGGTAAAACGGGCATCGGTCGGCAAGAAGGAGGGAACGCTACGCGACCTCGAGCGACACGAACGGCGTGCGGAGCTGGTGCGCTCGCTCGAGGGCAGCAGTCTGCTGGCACCGAACCTAACCAAGAAGATCACCCGCCGCGGCCTGCCGGGAGCCTTCACCAACAACGCTTCCTTCCTGATCGCCCACCCCCGGGCCAACCTACTTCTGCTCCTGCTGCGCACGGTCCGCCAATCGAACGAGGACGACATCCTGGCTGTGTTCAGAGAGGGGGACGAAAGCGAGGGCCGAGAGCGCTTTATCGAAGCAGCCCTGCGGATCCTCAGCCTGCGCAGGCTGGAGGAGCTCGAGACCGCGCTGAGGATCGCCTCGCATTCCCCTCGCGAGTGGCGAGAACGAAGGATCCACGGCCCCGGCTTCCGCCAGCGGCTACAGCAGCCCGAGCTCCCCCGAAGCGCAGTGCGGATCTCGAAGCTGCTGGTGACGATAAGGATCGCCGCAAGCCTCGAATACGAGGTGACGCACCCCGAAGAAGCCGCGAGGAAGCTCGAGAACGGAGCCGAGTGGATCGGCGAGATCCGGGAAGGCCACAGAGCCCTGACCGAGCGATGGCCATTCCCGACCGCGACCGGCTGGCGCCGCCCGATCCACCGCCTTGGACCTCGCCGACGCTGGTCGAACCGGCGGGACGACGCCTGGCAGCTCTACTACAACGCAGCATGCCTGGCGGCATCGGTGCTGCGCAAAGGCTCGGTCCTGCACAACGCCGAGCGGGAGGATGGATGGCAGCCGCTGCGCCGGCGGCGCGGACCGTGGCGGAGAATGAAGCTCGACCACCTCGAAGCCCTGTCATCCGGGACGACCGAGAGCGATATCGTCGACCGAGCCATCGAGCTGCTCGAGGAGTATGCGTTCCGGGCCGGCAGCGACAGGGTCGCGGCGCAGGCGGACTGGCTGGCGATCGACGATTCGGATTTCCGCGAGCTGCGCAAGGAACCGGAGTTCAAGCGTTGGGCGAGCCATCATCTCCCCGGAGCGCTTCCGCAGGACTCGTCCCGCAAGGCCGACGTCAAACGTTTCACGATCCGGATCGCTCGCGAAGGCGCCCGTGCCTTTGCCGCGGCCTGGCGCGAGCGGGCCTTCCGGGAGGAAGATCCGACCGCGGCGGAGGTGGCAGAGTGGTGGCGCATCGAGGCAGGGCTGTGGAGCGAGCTGGGCGACGTCTGGCGCGAGCACTTGAGCTGGCAGCAGCGGCTGAGCTGGCTGCAGACTCTGCAAGCCTGGCTCAGGGAAAACGGGGCATCGAATGAGATCAAGTTCGGCCACGAGGCGCGTGGAGCAGCAGCCGACTCGATGCACCCGGAGCTCTTCGCCAGGCTCGCCGAGCTCGCGGTCGGCAACGGGTCGGAAGAGCTGACGTCGCCCATCCCCAACGCGCTGGCCTGGGCTCACGCTCGGGCACAGCATGTCCGGGTCGCTCATGAGGCAGGGGAACGTCGGGCCGACGCCAGCGGCGCCTTGCTGGCAGAGGCCGAGCGTCAAGAGGCGCTCAAAGCCTGCCGAATCTGGACCCGCCTGGCCGAGCTCCTGGACCTGGAACTCGCCAGGGAGGCACGCGAGAACGAATCCGATGAGGAGCGACGGGCGCAAGACGAGGAGCTGCAGAAAGCGCTCGCCTCGATCGGGGCCGAGCTCTCCTCGACCCCCTGATCGAGGCTAACTGACCGCTGCCTCCTCGCCATCCGTCGGCTGCACGAAGTCCCTGGAGCGAACCAAGGCAAATCCCAGTGCCGCCCCGGCGAAGGAGAGGATCGCGGCGATCAGGATGATCTCGTTGAAGGCGCCGACAAAGGCGACGTCGGCGGCGTGGACTGCTTTGTCGTGGATCGCCGGCGGCAGCGGCAGCTCGGCGACGGCGCGGGAGCCGCCCGAGGCGACGACTTCGCCGAGGCCGGCGGGCGCGTGCGGCAGCAGCTCGGCGAGCTTTGAGTCGACGCGCGACTGGAAGACGGCTCCAAGACCGGCGACGCCGGTCGCGATCCCCACCTGGCGGAAGGTCGTGTTGATCCCCGAGCCCATTCCCGACTTCTCCACGGGCACCACGGCGATCGCCGCCTGGCCGATGCCGGGGTTGGTGATGCCGATGCCGACGCCGGCGGCGAGAAAGCCGGCCAGCAGCGTCGTCCAGCCGGAATCGGGCGAGACGCCGTGCATCAGCAGCAGGCCGACGCCGACCACGGCGAGCCCAGTCCCCAACAGGACTCGGATCGGGATCCTGTTCGAGAGCGCCCCGGAGATCGGCGCGACGACGAAGCCGAGGACGGTCAGGGGGAGGAACCGCAGCCCCGCCTCCAGCGGCGAGTAGTCGAGCACCCCCTGCATGTAGATCGTCAGGTAGAGGAACATCGCGAACATCCCGGCCGAGAGCCCGAAGGCAACGGCGGAGACGCCGTTGAAGGCGGGTTTGCGGAAGAGGGCGAGGTCGAGCATCGGGTGGGCGCTGCGGCGCTCGATCGCGACGAACGTCGCCAGCAGCAAGCCTGCACCGATCAGGCAGGCGAGGATCAGCGGGCTGTCCCAGCCCTCGGGATTGCCGCGGATCAGGCCGAAGATCAGCAGGAAGAGGGCGAGCGAGAAGGTGACGAGGCCGGGCACGTCGACCGGCTCCGGGTCCTTGGCGAAGACGTTGACGATCTTGCGCTCGGTCAGGATCATCGCCCCGATCCCGATCGGGACGTTGAGGAAGAAGATCCACTCCCAGCCGAGGGTCTCGGTGACGACGCCGCCGACCAGCGGTCCGACCGCCACCGCACCGCCCACCGTCGCCCCCCAGACTCCGAACGCGGTCGCCCGGTCCTTGCCGTGGAACTCCTGGCCGATCAGGGCCAGCGAGGTGGCGAACATCCCCGCCCCGCCGACGCCCTGCAGGCCGCGGGCGAGGTTGAGCAGGGTCGGGTCCTCGGCGATGCCGCAGAGGAACGAGGCGAAGGTGAAGATCCCGAAGCCGATCGTGAAGACCCGGCGGCGGCCGAGCCGGTCGCCCAGCGAGCCGGCGGTGAGCAGGAAGGCGGCCAGGGTCAGCGAGTAGGCGTCGACGACCCACTGCAGGCTGGAGAGGCTGGCGTTCAGTTCACGCTGGATGTCCGGCAGGGCGACGTTGACGACGGTGACGTCGAGCAGCAGCATGAACGTCGCGATCGAGACCAGGACCAGAGTCCACCACTTGCGCTCCATGGCGGGCAACCCTAGACAACGGCGTTGCTCGGCCTAAACCGCCAAGTGACCGAACTTCTCGCGAATGCGCTGGTAGAAGCTGGTTCCGGGCAGCTGGGCCAGGCGGCCGACCGCCTCGGTGAAGCGGACCTCCAGCGCCGCCCCGGCCGGCAGGTCGGTGAGATGGGTGCCGTCGATCGCGACTTCGACCGGCTCGCGCCCCCGGGCGTTGCCGACGTGAAGGACGTCGTCGGGGGCGACGACCAGGGCGCGGGCGGTGAGCGAGTGCGGAGCGATGTAGCTGACCGCGTAGCCCTTCACCCCCCAGGCCAGGATCGGGCCCTGGTTGGCGAGGTTGTAGCCGGTCGAGCCGACCGGGGTGGCGGCGACGAGGCCATCGCAGCGGACGTGCCCGACCTCCTCGCCGGAGAGGCGGTAGCTGAGCTCGGCGACCCGGTCGTGCGGGCGCCGGGTCAGGGTGATGTCGTTGAGGCCGATGCCGGAGGCGCCCTCCAGCTCCACCTCGAGGCCCGGCAGCTCGATTGTCTCGATCTCGCCGGCCAGGGCGCGCCGGATCCCCGCCTCGGCTTCCTCCCGGTCGACCGCGGCGAGGAAGCCGACGGTGCCGAAGTTGATCCCGAAGACGGGCACGCCGGTGCCGGCGAAGCGGCGCAGCGCGTGCAGGATCGAGCCGTCGCCGCCCAGCACCAGACAGAGGTCGGGTCGCTGCCCCTCACCCGCGTCCTCGATGCCCGCGGCGGCGCTGCCGTGCTTGGCCAGCTCGTCCTCGCTCGCGACCAGGCGCCAACCCGCTTCGGCGGCAACCCGCGCCGCGACCGCGACCGCCTCGGTGGCGGCCGGAGGGTGCGAGTGGGTGATCAGCTCGGCCGCGCTCACTCGTCCTCCTCGACGGCGGCCAGGATCGCGGCCTCCAGGTCGGCCATGGGCGGGCCCTCGCCACCGCACCAGACGAAGGTCTCGCGGTTGCCCTTGGGGCCGGGGAGCCCCGAGGAGGCGACCCCGAGCACCGGCAGGCCGAGCTCGGCGGCGGCCTCGGCGACGGTGCGGATCGCCTCGCGGCGGTCGTCGCGGTCGCGCACGACGCCGCGGCCGACCCGCTTGCGGCCCAGCTCGAACTGAGGCTTGACCATCGCCAGCGCCTCGCCGCCGGGCGCCAGGCAACGCGCCACCGCCGGCAGCACCTTGGTCAGGGAGATGAAGGAGACGTCGATCGTCGCCAGCGCCGGCGCGAAGGGCAGGTCTGAGGGCAGCATCTCGCGGGCGTTGAGGCGCTCGATCACGGTCACCCGCGGATCTTCCCGCAGCCGCAGGTCAATCTGCCCGTAGGCGACGTCGACCGCCGCCACGCGTGCGGCACCCCGCTGCAGCATGCAGTCCGTGAAGCCGCCGGTGGAGGCGCCGACGTCGGCGCACTCGCGCCCCTCGACGTCGATCGCGAGCGCCTCCAGCGCGTTCTCCAGCTTGATGCCACCGCGCGAGGCGTAGCGCCGGCCCGCCTCGATGATCAGCATCGCCTCCGGCTCGACCAGCTGGCTCGGCCGCAGCGCCGTCGGCCCGTCCTGGCCGATGCGGACTTCGCCGGCCCGCACCGCGCCGGCCGCCGCCGTACGCGAGGGAAACAAGCCCCGCGCCGCCAAAACCGCGTCTATCCGGGACTTTCCCATACAGCGAAAACTAGCGCGCACCCCTCATTTTCCCGGGTTTAGCGCTTACTTAGGTGGGTAAGGCAGCCTTGGGTGAGGCAGCCTCTATTAGGCTACAAATTGCGACCGATCAACGTCTCTGTGATCGGCCTCACACACAAATCGCACGTATGTTCGTACGCTGATCAAGGATTCAAGTGGAGATGACGATGAAAGAGAGACACCAAGGACTTCTTGGCTGATCCCCGCGTCGTAAATATGGCCCCCGTCGCTTCCCACGATGGGCGCCCACGACACAACAGGGCTCACCTACCTCCCACGGATCCACATATATAGAGATACATATCTCTCCTCCCTGTAGTAACCCCAGAAGCGCCCCTCCTCCCCGGAGGGGCGTTTTCTGTTGTGGGGGCTCTGGCTCGATCACAGTGATGGAGATCGGGTAGCGGTTCCCCGATGCGCGCTGGGTTGCGGATCGGTCTTGGTGGGATCGCGCTGGCCGCGATGGTGCTGGCGCTGGGCTGCGGCGGCGGCTCGGGCGGCGCGACCGACCAGATGCGGACGCTGGGGACGCCGATCTGCGGCGTGTACGGGTTCGAAGGAGCGCTGGCCGGGTTGGAAGCGGGAATAGCCGCAACCGCGCGCAACCGCGCGGGAATTCGAAGTGCCGGCGCCGGGGCGGAAGACGACCCCCAACCCCGACGGCGGAATCGAATCGATTCCCGCCGGGCGAAACGCGCGCCGAATCCTGCGGGCGATGAAGGAAAACGTCGCCTTGATCCGCGGCCGGCTGACAAAGCTCGAAGACTGCGCGCGCAACGGGCTCCCGGAAGCCGAACCGTCGTCGCCGCGGCGACCGCGGGCGCGGCGCACGGTCATCGGGCACCGGCTCGGACCGGCGCGGGTCGAGCCCGGCGAGCAGGTTCTTCCCGCGAGTCCCTGTGGGACGCTTGGCGAGAACGGGACGACGACGGTCCACATCTTTCCCGAAGCCGCGCACTGCGCCCGAGTGGGGCCAGGCGAACGGCTCCTCTTCGTCAACGACACCGGGATCGGGCCGCGGCACGAGGAGGCGGCCGCGATCGGGGTCCTGGTCGGCGACTACGAGCTGTGGCTCGGGCCGCGCGAGCACGGGCTGATCCGGGCCCCGGTCGCGACCTATCTCGGTCGCGGTTCGCACCGGGTGCGGATCGCGGGCGCGCCCGGGGCGACGATCCTCCTCCTTCCCCCGGTCTGCGCGATGCGCCCGCCGGTGGCGCTCGGCGAAGAGCCCTGCTTCCGCTAGACAGGCCGAGGCCCCGATCGCCGTCCTGGAAAGATGGCGACATGGAGCGCGTGCTTGGAATCGGTGGATACTTCCTGCGGGTCGCCGACCCGGTGGCCCTGGGCGCCTGGTACCGCGATTGCCTGGGCCTGGACGCCGATGAGAACGGCCTGTGGTGCCAGGAAGCCGGGCCGACGGTGTTCGCGGCGTTCGAGTCCGAGACCGACTACTTCGGGTCCCGTGCCCAGCAGACCATGATCAACTTCCGGGTCCGCGACCTGGATGCGATGCTCGCGCAACTGCGCGCCAAGGGAGCGGACGTGGCCGAGGAGGCGCAGGACATGGAGGGCGTCGGTCGATTCGGCTGGGTCACCGATCCCGAGGGCAACCGGATCGAGCTTTGGCAGCCCGCCTGACCGTGTCACGCAGGCAAGGGATACTCCTGGCGTGACGCGGCGGCGGGGACTGATCGCAAGTGGAATCGCGACGCTGCTGCTGTTGCTGGCGATGTCGCCCTCGGACCAGCGAATGCAGGACACCGGTGGCCCGGGGATAGTCCCCTTCGAGCTGGCCGGCAGCCAGGACCGGGCTGACGAGATCCTTGCCGAATGGGGCGAGGATGGGCAGGATGCCGCTCGCGAGTCGCTCTGGATCGACTTCGGTTTCCTGCTCGCCTACGGGACCTTCCTCACCCTCGCCCTGGCCGCGGTCCGCGATCTCGCCCGCGAGCGGGGATGGCGTCGTCTGGCGGCGGTCGGCGGGGTCATCGTCTCCTTCGGCGCGCTCAGTGCGGGCTTCGACGCGCTCGAGGACGTCTGCCTACTGCTGACCCTCGCGGGGGCGGGCGCCGCGTTCCCACTGCTGGCGACGATCTTCGCTGGCTGCAAGTTCGTTTTCCTGGCGACGGCGATCGCCTACCTGCTCGGGGGCCTGGCTACGCGGCTGCTCAACCGCGGGCCCACCGCGCGCACCCCGTAGCAGTCCGTTCCTGAACTACCGAACAGCGATCGGCGAGGCAACTTCGTCGGAATGAAGTGGGCCGGGCGCCCCAGTCTCATGCGCCCGACCCGAACCAACATTGAAAGGGAGAAGTAAGCGGCAAACTTCTTCTCCTGTAACGACCTTAGCGACTCGGATTTACAGGGAAAAAAGTGTCCGCTTAGATCTTTTAGCGCGACCTGTTACGATATATCGCGTTAGATATCGATAGAAAGGTATTTTCGATGCACCACAGACAGGAATCACGACACTTCGGACACCACGGCCGGCCCGAGTTCGCCCGCAGCCGCGGCCCTCGCTACGGCCGCGGGCGCGGCAGGCATCGAGCTCGCCGCGGCGACGTCAGGGCCGCGGTCCTGGCGCTGCTGACCGAGCGGCCGATGCACGGCTACGAGATGATCAAGGAGATCGAGGAACGCACGCAGGGGGCTTGGACCCCGAGCGCGGGCTCGATCTACCCGACGCTGCAGATGCTCGAGGACGCGGAGCTGATCCGAGGCGAGGAGAGCGACGGCAAGCGCCGCTTCACCCTGACCGAGGCCGGGGTCGCCGAGCAGGAGGAGAAGGCCGGCGAGGAAACCCCGTGGGACGCGGTCCGCGCCGGCGCCGCCCCGGAGGCAATCCACCTCGGGGACTCCGTGCACAAGCTCAACCACTCGATCGGCCAGGTCTTCCACGCCGCCGACGAAGGCCAGCAGAAGCGGGTCCGGGAGCTGCTCGACGAGACCCGGCGCAGGATCTACGCGATCCTCGCCGAGGAGAGCTGAACGGTCGCGTGGGCGCTCAACCAGGGCGCCCACGCGAAACCGGCCGCGTTAGCGGCCGGTCGCTTGAAGGTCCATCCCCCAACGGACCCACATATACAGAGAGTCTCTCCTCCCTATGGCGATCCCCAGAAGCGCGGGCCTGACGACCTGTGCTCCGTCTAACCATCACCGGAGAGACTGGGGCAATCTATTCGATTGAGACGATTGAATCAATCGTCAAAATCGATTAGGCCTAAAAACAGTCGGTTAACCCAAAACCGGCTGCGCGGAGGGCAGCGCCGTCAGCACCCGCTCGGCGACCGAGGCGCCGGTCAGCCCCGCCTCGGCACGCAGCAGCTGTGGCTTGCCGTGGGTGACGTAGCGGTCGGGCAGACCGACTCGCAGCACCCGCGCCCGCTCCCCCGGTCCGGCGGCGAAGGCGTCCTCGAGGTGCTCCAGCACGGCGGCGCCGAAACCGCCGGGCAGGACGTTCTCCTCGATCGTCACCACTAGGTCGTGCTCGCGCGCCAGACGCTCGGTCAGCTCGGCGTCGATCGGCTTGGCGAAGCGGGCGTCGGCGACGGTCGGGTGGAGCCCGTGGCCGGCGAGGATCGCCGCCGCCTCACGGGCCACGGAGACGCCGTAGCCATAGCCGAGCAGGGCCACCCGCTCGCCCTCAGCCAGGACCTCGCCGCTGCCGATCGGGATCAGCTCCGGCCCCGCCGGCAGCGGTGCCCCCTCCCCCGCCCCGCGCGGGTAGCGCAGCGCCACCGGCCCCTCGTGGGCAATCGCGGTATGCAGCATGTGGACCAGCATCGCCTCGTCCCGCGGGGCCATCACCACCACGTGCGGAATCGGCCGGAAGTAGGAGACGTCGAAGGCGCCGTGATGGGTCGGGCCGTCGTCGCCGACCAATCCCGCCCGGTCCATCGCGAAGGTCACGTCCAGCTCCTGCAGGCAGACGTCGTGGATGATCTGATCGTAGGCCCGCTGCAGGAAGGTCGAGTAGATCGCGCAGACCGGCTTCGCCCCCTGCAGCGCCAGCCCCGAGGCGAGCAGGACCGCGTTCTGCTCGGCGATGCCGACGTCGTAGTACTGGTCGGGGCGCTCGTCGGCGAGCTTCTGCAGGCCGGTCCCCCCCGCCATCGCCGCGGTTATCCCGATCACCCGCGGATCGCGCTCGGCCGCGGCGACGATCGCGTCGGCGAAGACCTGCGTGTACTGCGGCGGCGCCCCCGCCGCGGGCGGCTTCTCCAGCATCTCCGGCGCGATCGCGTCGGGGGAATCGGTTTCCGTCACCGGCACCGGCTTCGCCGAGGCGGGTTTTCCATTAACGATCGAGTTGGGCTTGGCCGCGTGCCATTTCTCCATCGACTCGAGGCCGCCCTCTTCGGCCGGGAGGAAGCCTTTGCCCTTGACGGTGTGGATGTGGACGACGACCGGGCGGTCGGCCTCGAAAGCCTCGGCCAGCGCCTCGCGCAGGGCGTGCACGTCGTGGCCATCGATGACCCCCATATATGCGAGGTCGAGCTCCTCGAAGAAGAGGCCGGGGGCCCAGTAGGCCTTGATCGCCGACTTGATCTCCGGGCCGAGGCGCTCGATCCGCCGGCCGAGGCCGAGCGGCAGCTTGGTCAGCCGGTCCTCGACTCCCTCGCGGGCGTGGAAGAGGCGCGGGTTGAGGCGGATCCGGTTGAAGTAGCGGGAGAGGGCGCCGACGTTGGGCGAGATCGACATCCCGTTGTCGTTGAGGACGATCACGACCGGAGTCTGCAGACCGCCGGCGGCGTGCAGGGCCTCGTAGGCGACGCCGCCGGTGAGGGCGCCGTCGCCGATCACAGCCGCGACCTTGCCGTCCTCGCCGATCCCCTTGCGCATCGCCTCCTTCAGCCCGACCGCGTAGCCGATCGAGGTCGAGGCGTGGCCGGCGCCCATGATGTCGTGCTCGGACTCGGCGATCGAGCAGAACGGGGCCAGGCCCTCGTACTGGCGGATCGTCGGCAGCTGATCGCGGCGGCCGGTGAGGATCTTGTGCGGGTAGGACTGGTGGCCGACGTCCCAGAGCACCTTGTCGCGGGGGGAGTCGAGCAGGCTGTGCAGGGCGACCGCGAGCTCGCAGGTGCCGAGGTTAGCTCCGAAGTGGCCGCCGATCTCGCCGATCGTGTCGATGATGTATGTGCGCATCTCCTGCGCCACCTGCTGCAGCTGCTCGTCGTCGAGCTCGTGCAGGTCGGCGGGGCCGTCGATCGCGGTCAGCAGTGCCTCGGTTTTGTCGTCTTCGCTGCCCTGGGTGGGGGGCTTTTCGCTCATTCGTTCCTCGTGAAGATGTAGTCGGCCACGCGCCTCAGGTCGTCCGTCTCGCCCCTCGCCTCGGCCAGCGCGGCTGTCGCCTTGGCGTGGGACTCGGCGGCCAGCTCGCGGGCCCGGTCGAGCCCGAAGAGGCTGACGTAGGTGAGTTTGCCATGTCGCTCGTCGCTTCCATGTGGCTTGCCGAGCTGCTCGTCGCTCTCGGTGACGTCGAGGATGTCGTCGACGATCTGAAAGAGGACTCCCAGCTCGTCGGCGAAACGACGATAGGCAATTGTCTCAGGTTCGCCCAGGCCCTCGAGGATCAGGACCACGCCGACGCTGGCGGCAATCAGCCGGCCGGTCTTCAGCGCGTGCAGGGCGCGCAGGCCCTCGGCGCCGTCCTCGGTCCCCATGACGTCGACGTACTGGCCGCCGACCATGCCGTCGACGCCCGTCGCGCCGGCCAGCTCCGACATCGCCGCCAGCACCCGGTCCGGCTCGCCCGGCTGCCGGCAGAAGAGGCGCACCGCCTCGGCGAAGAGGCCGTCGCCGGCGAGGATCGCCACGTCCTCGCCGAACTTGACGTGGGAGGTCGGCAGGCCGCGGCGCAGCTCGTCGTCGTCCATCGCCGGCAGGTCGTCGTGGATCAGCGAGTAGGTATGGACCAGCTCGATCGCCGCGGCCACCGGGAGGAAGCCCTCCGGGTCGGCGCCGAGGGCGCGCGCGGTGGCCAGCGCCAGCACCGGCCGCACCCGCTTGCCGCCGGCCAGCAGCGAGTAGCGCATCGCCTGCTCAAGGCCGGCGGTGGGCGCGGAGACGGAGAAGCGGAGATCGGCGAGGGCGGCCTCGACGAGTGAGCGCAGGTCCTCGGGGTAGGTCGACGAGGGGGCAGCGCTCACTCGGCGCTCGCCGCTTCGCGCGCCTGGCGGTTGGCCTCCTCGACCGCCTCGGCGGAGAGGTCGGCAGCCTCGGCCGCGAGCTCGGCGGCGCGCTCGTCGCCGGTGCCCTCGTCCTCGAGCTCAGTTGAGATCCGGCGCAGCCGCTCGGCGATCTCGCGCAGCCGCCCGCTCACTTGGCCGGCTCCCGCTCGCGCACGATCGCGCCGAGGATGCCGTTGATGAACTTGGGCGCGTCGGCGCCGCAGTACTCCTTGGCGATCTCGACCGCCTCGTCGATCGCCACCTCGACCGGGGTCTCCCCCTCTTCGATCTCATACAGCGCCACCCGCATCACGTTCAGGTCCAGCGGCGCGATCCGGTCGACCGTCCAGCCCTTGGCGTATTCGGCGATGACCTCGTCGAGCTCTTCGCGCTCGGCGTCGACACCTTCGGCCAGCTCACGGGTGAGCGGTTTCGAGTCGGCGATCAACTCCGCCAGCGGGCGCCCGGTGACGTCACGCTGGTAGCTGGCGAAAACGGCGTCGCGGCGTTGGTCAGATCGGCGCATCAGCTCATTCTCCCGCTTTTGGCGGCTGTCTGAACGCAGCGCCGGGGATCAGCGCAGGATCTCGACCAGCAGCACCCAGGCATTGGCGACCGCAGCCGCAATCGCCAAGACGATCCCGGCGACCAGCCAGTAGAGACCGCCGCCGGACTGCGCAAGGATGCTGACGGCGCCGACCAGAAACGGCACGGTGGCGGCGCTTCGCAGGGTCCAGCGGGAGAGCCGCCAGCCACGCCGCATCACCTCCCCGTCCTCGACCTGGATCGTCGGCTGCCGCAGCACGATCGCGTCGATCGCAAGACTGACGACGAGCAGCTCGAGGCCGAGGGCGACATGGCTTTGACCCGGGACCAGCGCGACCACGGAGATCAGCAGCACGGAGACCAGGAAGAGCAAAGTTTCGAGCGACCGCTCGGGCAGACCGCGGAAGGCGAGGATGCGCTCGAGATTGATCGAGACGGCGACGAAGACGAGACCGGCGAGCGCCGCGGAAGCGCCCGCGGTGGCGACGAAGAGATCGGTCCACTCGCTCGGGTCGTAGGCGAACAAGTCAGGCGCGTGAGATATACGCGCCGGTGCGGGTGTCGACGCGGACCGTCTCGCCCTCCTCGATGAAGAGCGGTACCTGCACGACCACGCCGGACTCCAGCGTCGCCGGCTTGTTGCCGCCGCCGGAGGCGGTGTCGCCCTTGAGGCCCGGGTCGGTCTGGATCACCTTCATCTCGATCGCGCCGCCGACCTGGACGTCGCTCGGCTTCTCGTCGACGAAGAGGATCTCGACCTCGGCATTCGGCAGGACCCACCGCATCGAGTCGCCGAGCGCATCGGTGGGGATTTCGATCTGGTCGTAATCGCGGCTGTCCATGAAGACCGCCGCGTCGCCGGAGTCGTAGAGGTACTGCATCTTCTTCGATTCGGTGCGAACGGGGCGGAACTTCTCCCCGGCGCGGAAGGTTTTGTCGATCACCGAGCCGTCCTCGATCCGGCGCAGCTTGGTCCGCACGAAGGCGCCGCCCTTGCCCGGCTTGACGTGTTGGAACTCGATCACCTTCCAGATCTTGCCGTCGATTTCGATGTGGACGCCGTTGTGGAATTCGTTCGTGGAGATCACGGCGAAGATCCTAGAGGGACGGGGCGGCGAGGCGGGATCTCACGTTTGGCGGAGCCGATGCGTTAGTTGACCATGAACCGCGAGGACATCGAGTTCGACTCGGGCGGAGAGCGCTGCGCCGCCTGGCTGTACCCGGCGCCGGCGGGCGGCGCGCCGGCGCCGGCGATCGTCATGGCGCACGGCCTCTCGGGAACGCGGCGGGATGGCCTGGGGCCGTTCGCGGAGCGCTTCGCGGCGGCCGGGATCGCGGCGCTGGTCTTCGACCACCGCGGCTTCGGCGACAGCGGCGACGAGCCGGACCTGTTCCATCCGGCCCGCCAGCTCGACGACTGGCGGGCGGCGCTGGCCTGTGCGCGCTCGCTGCCGGGCGTGGACGCCGAGCGGGTGGCGACCTTCGGGTCCTCGATGGGCGGCGGCAACGCGCTCGCGGCCGCGGCCGACGACCCGCGCGTCGCCGCCGCGATCAGCCAGGTGCCGTTCCTCGACATGGTCCGCCAGGCGCACCGCTCCTCCCCCCTCGTCAGCGCGCGGATGCTGCTGGCGGCGGCGCGGGGCGCCCACCTGCCGGCGGTCGGGCAGCCGCACGAGGCGGCCTTCATCAACGCGCCGGGGGGCGAGGTCGGCTGGCGCCACGTGGTCGCGGGCGGCGAGGACTCGCGCTGGCGCAACCGCGTCTCTTCGCGCTGGCTTCTCGGCGCCCCCTTCCGGCCGGCCCGCCTCGCCGCCGGGCTGCACTGCCCCTGGCTGCTCTGCGTCGGCGAGGCCGACCGGGTCGCCCGGCCCGGCCCGGCGATCGCCGCGGCGAAACGGGCGCCGCGCGGCGAGCTGCGCACCTATCCGGGCGTCGACCACTTCGACATCTACGACGGGCCCGAGCACGAGGCGGTCGTCGCCGACCAGCTCGCCTTCCTGCGCCGGCACCTGCTGGGCGCGGACGGAGGCGGGACGGCGCGGACGGAGGGCTGAGCTCAGGCCGAGACGTCGAGGCGGAGCATGGCCTGCTGAGGGTCCCGGAAGATCTCGCCGCGCTGGAAGCGACCGCCGGCGGCGTCCCAGATCCAGGCGGCGGGCATGTCGCGAATGCCGAGCTCGCGACTGCGGACGTAGACCCGGCCCCGCACCAGCAGCGAGCTGCCGTGCCGTTCGATCACCTTCGGCGTGATCTGCAGGTCTTCCCAGGCCCGCTCGACGTCGCTGAGGTAGTCCCGCAGGCCCTCCGGCCCGACGTAGGGAGCGCCGCGGCCGACCGCCTCGGCGGTTCCAACCGGGAAGAACCCCATCGTCGGCTCGCAGAGCTCCGAGATCGCCCCGGCGTCGCGGCGGTTGAAGGCGTCGTAGAGCCGCTCGACCAGCTCGCGATCCTCCTCGGGGGCGAGCTCCGCCTTGGTCGACGCCGGACCGAGGGCGAGGATCGCGGCGTCGTCGTCGAAATCCCCCGCCGTGAACTCGTACAGCGCCCCCTCCAGCTTCTGAGCCGCCAGCGCCGGGCTGACGATGCCCGCCAGCTCGGCGTGCAGCCGGTCCTCGCCGAAGCGGCCTTCCGGGCCAAGCGCCTCGGTGATCCCGTCGGTGACGACGACGAGCTGCTGCCCCTGGCGCACGTGCACCTCGGCGATGCTCCAGCCGGCCTCGTCGAAGGCGCCCAGCACCGGCGCCGGGGCGATCGTCTCGACGACCGAGTCGCGGTCGACGAGCAGAGGCGGCGTATGGCCGGCGATGGCCAGCCGCACCGGCCGCGAGGGGTCTTCGTCGATCGCCAGCACGGCGACGCTGCAGAGCGACCCTCCCGGACGCGCGAGCAGTTCGCGGTTGAGCGTTTCCAGGGCGACGACGGGATCGCCGGTCAGCGTGCCTGCGGTGCGCAGGGTGTAGCGGGCGTTGGCGGTGACCGAGGCGGCCTGGGCGCCGCGACCGGTGACGTCGCCGATCACCACCATCCAGCCGCCGCCGGTGCGAAAGGCGTCGTAGAAGTCGCCGCCGATCTCGTTCTCGGCACCGGCCGGCCGGTACATCGCGGCGACCGACCAGCCCGGGATGTGCGGCAGCGGCGGCGGCAACAGCCCGCGCTGCAGGGTCGCGGCGATCTCCGCCCGTTCGCGCTCGCTGCGCTCGAGGTCGGAGAAGAGGCCGGCGTTGTCGAGCGCCAGCGCCACCCGCCCCGCCAGCACGCCGGCGAAGTGGGCGTCCTCCTGGCGAAAGCGACGGCCCGAGTGGCTGACCCCGACCGAGAGCACGCCGGTCGGCTGTGCCCGCGCCCGCAGCTCGAGGGTGACGAACGAGCGCACCTGCATCGAGAGCAGGAACCGTAGGTCCTTCTCGTTCTCCGCCCACTCGCGCAGGTCCGCCTCGGTGACGCGCTCGAAGAACCTCGGTTCCTGGCGGGCGAGCGAGGCGGCGCCGGCGAGATGCTCCTGCAGGGCCGGCTTGCGCTCTGCGAGCGCCTTCTCGATCGCCTCCGCCTCGGGGCCGTCGACGCGGACCACGGCGCGGCGGATGCGGTCGGCCTCGATCACGTCGATCATGCAGAAGTCGCCGAACTCGGGGACGAGGATCTCGGCGATCGCCTCCAGGGTCTCCTCCAGCGAGCGCCCGCCATCGGCGACGCGGGCGATGTCGTCGAGGATCTGGAAGCGGCGATTGACCCGCCTCGAACGGGCCAGGGCGATTGCCGCCAGAGTCGCCATCGCCACGCAGGCGACCGCCGCGGCTGCGATCAAGATCCCGGTCATCGTCCTCTTTCAGCCTCCGCCGGGCGAGCGCAACCTCAGTCGGGGGCGCCTTCGCCGGCGGTGCTGGTCGTCAGGTTCGCGGCGGCGCCGCCGCTGAGGACGCGGCGGACAAGGCGCGGGGCGAGGATGCGGGCGATCGCGGCGAGGGCGTAGGGGCGCGGCACGTAGCGCTCCGCCTTACCGCCCGGCCCCGTCTCGTAGATCGCCTCGGCGACCTTCTCCGGCTTGGAGACGATCCAGCGGGTCAGCGCCCGCTCGCGCAGCTCGGCGGCCGGGAAGCCCTCGGTGGCGACGAAGCCGGGCAGGACCATGCCGACGTGGACGCCATGGGGAAGCTCCTCGGCGTAGAGCGAGTCGGTCCAGCCGATCAGGGCGAACTTGCTGGCCGAGTAGGCGCCGGTGCGGGCGCGGGAGACGCGCCCGGCGGTGCTGGCGACGTTGACGATCGCGCTCGGCGCGGCTGTGCGCAGGAGCGGCAGCAGCGCCTCGGTGAGGCGGACGACGGCGTCGAAGTTGAGCTCCATGTGGCGCTGGACGTGGGCGTAGCCGGTGGCGGCGAACTCACCGCGCCAGGCGGCGCCGGCGTTGTTGACCAGGAGGTCGAGGCTCTCGTGGTGGGCCTCGACGTGGGCCCGAACCCGAGCCGGCGCGTCGGCATCGGTCAGGTCCAGCGCCAGGTAGGTCGCGCGGCAGGGCAGCGAGTCGGCCAACTCGCGCAGCAGCTGCTCGCGGCGGGCGACCAGGATCAGCTCGGTGCCCGGCTCGCGCGCGAGCCGGATCGCCGTCGCCGCGCCTATCCCCGTCGATGCTCCGGTTACCAGTGCGACTCCCATCGCATCAGCGTATTGCAAGGATTGAGCGATGACGCCCGCGGCGGCAAACCACACCTCGCGCCTCTCGGCGGCGCGGCGCGAGGGCGAGCGGGTGACCCCGTTGGAGCTGTTCTTCGACCTCGTCTTCGTCCTCGCGATCACCCAGTGCACGGCGCTGATGTCCCACCACCCGACCTGGTCGGGCCTGCTGCAGGGACTGCTCGTGCTCGGGATCCTCTGGTGGGGATGGGTCGGCTACGCCTGGCTGACCAGCGTCATCGACCCCGAGGAGGGGGCGGTGCGCCTGGTCATGTTCGGGGCGATGGCGGCGCTGCTGATCGTCGCCCTCTGCGTGCCGGCGGCCTTCGGCTCGCTGGGCCTCACCTTCGCCCTCGCCTTCGGCCTCTTCCGCGTCGCCCACATCGCCCTTTTCATGCTTGCCAGCCCCGACGACGACGCGCTGCGCCACTCGGTCCTCGGGCTCGCAGCGAGCACCGCGATCGCCGTCTCCCTGCTCACCGCCGCCTCGTTCTTCGACGGCCTCGCCCAGGGCGCGCTCTGGGCTCTGGCGTTGTTTCTCGACATGGCCGGTCCCTACTTCTTCGGCTCCGAGGGCTGGAAGCTGGTCCCGGGGCACTTCGCCGAGCGCCACGGGCTGATCGTGATCATCGCCCTCGGCGAGTCGATCGTCGCGATCGGGGTCGGCGCGGCCGGCGCGCTCAACCTGGGAATAGGGACCGTCGCGGTACTTGGGGTGGCGCTGGCGGCGGCGCTCTGGTGGACCTACTTCGACGTCGTCGCCCTGGTCTCGGCCCGGCGACTGGGCGAAGCCGAGGTCGGCAAGGCCCAGAACGAGCTCGCCCGCGACTCCTACTCCTACATCCACCTGGCGCTGGTCGCGGGGATCGTCCTCGTCGCCCTCGGCCTCAAGAAGGCGATCGCCCACGACGACGAGCACCTGCACGCGGTCACGGCCTTCGCCCTGCTGGGCGGCGTCGCGATCTACCTGCTCGGCCTGGTCGCCTTCCGCTATCGCCAGGTGCGCACGATCAACCGGCGGCGCCTGGGCATGGCGATCGTGCTGCTGATCCTCGTCCCGGTCGCCACCGCGGTGCCGGCGTTGATCTCCCTGGCCATCGTCGTCGTACTGATCTGGACGATGATCGCCTACGAGCACCGCAGCTACGACGAGCGCCGCGACCAGCTCCGCCACGAAGCCGCGGTCTCGCACTCCTAGCCAGAGACCGCCTCGCGACGAACGCAGATTCGATTCCGACATACTGCACGATCTTGAACCAGACTCCTTCACTACTCGACAAACTCCTTCGGGCCGGGGCGCCCTCGGGATACGAGGGGCCCGCCGCCGCCGTCTGGCGCGAGGCGGCCTCCTTCGCCGAGCTCAGCAGCGACGGCATCGGCTCCTCGATCGCGCGGGTCGGCGACGCCGCGCCGCTGCTCGCCGTGGTCGGCCACATCGACGAGATCGGCCTGATCGTCACCCACATCGACGAGAAGGGCTTCCTCTGGTTCGCCCCGATCGGCGGCTGGGACCCGCAGATCCTGGTCGGCCAGCGAGTCGAGATCCAGGGCAAGGAGGGACCCGTGCTGGGCGTCGTCGGGCGCAAGCCGATCCACCTGCTCGAAGCCGACCAGCGCAAGAAGGTCGTCGAGCTGAAGGGCCTGCACATCGACGTCGGCGCCGCCGACCGCGACGAGGCAGCGGCGCTGATCCGGGTCGGCGACCCGGTCGTGATCGCCGCCGAGCCACAGCCGGTGCTGGGCGAGCGCCTCGTCTCGCGGGCGATGGACAACCGCCTCGGCGCCTACGTGGCGCTGGAGAGCCTGCGGCGCGCGCACGAGCGCGGCGGCCTCGCCGGCTCTTTCGCCGCCGTCGCCGCCGTGCAGGAGGAGATCGGGCTGTTCGGCGCGCGCACCGCCGCCTTCGAGGTCCGGCCCGACATCGCGATCGCCGTCGACGTCACCCACGCCACCGACGCCCCGGGCGTCGAGGAGAAGGAGCTCGGCAGCAGCCCGCTCGGCTCCGGACCGGTGATCGGCCGCGGCACCACCCTCTCCCCCAGGGTCTTCGAGCTGCTCGTCGAGACCGCCGAGGCGGAGAGCATCGACTTCTCGATCAGCGCCAGCGGCCGCGGCACCAGCACCGACGCCGACGTCCTGCAGATCTCCCGCGCCGGCATCCCCACCGGCCTCGTCTCGATCCCCCTCCGCTACATGCACTCGCCCGTCGAGATGGTCGACTTGGGCGATGTGGAGGCGACGGTGGAGCTGCTGGCGGCTTTCGCGGGGCGGTTGACTGCGGACGTCGATCTCAGTCGCTGAGCAGGGCACCAGGGTTGGTGCTGGGAGGCGTGGAGCGGAGGTGGGGTTCCGCTTAACTTTTTCGCGAATCGCCACCTGCGTTCGCCCGAATCTCGGCGGCGAAAAAGTACAAGACGCTCCACCCCACCTCCGCTCCCCCCCTCGAGCTCAAATCGCTGGTACTCAGGACTCACAGCTGAGTCGGCTTCCGAGCCAGCTGAGCGTGAAAGGGACGGTCAGCTTCGGCGGAACGCCTCCAGGTGGCAGTCTCCTGAGCTGATAGAGCTCTCAGCGCAGGGCGGCTTCCTAGTCTGATTGCCCCTGAATCGCGGCCGTGGACCTGGGCCGAGGGTCTGGGTAGGGGTGGAGCGTCTTGTACTTTTTCGCAGCCGCGCTCCGGGCGAACGCGCGGGGCGATCTCGAAAAAGTTAAGCGGAACCCCTACCCAGACCCTCGGCCCGACCCAGACCCTCGGCCCTACTCAACGATCTGCAGCTCTTTGGGCAACCCACTGAGGTTTCGAACCCCGTCTTCAGTGACCACCACCAGATCCTCGATTCGAACCCCGAATTCGCCGGGTAGATAGATGCCCGGCTCGACCGTGACCACTTCGTTCGCAGCCAGGACGTCGTCGGCGCGCGGCGAGAGCCTAGGGCCCTCGTGGACCTCGAGGCCGACGCCGTGGCCGAGGCCGTGGCCGAAGTGGTCACCGTGGCCGGCCGCCTCGATCTGTTTGCGGGCGACGGCGTCGACGGCTTCGCCGCCGGCGCCGGCTTCGATCGCCGCGAGGGCAGCCAGCTGGGCGCCGCGGACGACCTCGTAGACTTCGCGGGCGCTCTCTCCCGGATCGCCGGTGGCGAAAGTCCGGGTCCCGTCCGAGCAGTAGCCGTCGAGCTTGGCGCCCATGTCGAAGACGACCAGCTCGCCCTTGCCGATCGTGCGCTCTCCCGGCTCGGCGTGCGGCAGAGCGCCGTTGGGACCGGCGGCGACGATCGCCGGGAAGGAGGGGTCGCCGCCCAGCTCGCGGATCCGCGCCTCGGCGGCGCGGGCGACCTCGCGCTCGCTGCGCCCGGCGAGGCCGCGCTCGAGGCTCCAGCGCCAGACCTCGTCGGCCAGCTCCGCCGCGGCCGCGATCGCCGCCAGCTCGGACTCGTCCTTGACCCGGCGCAGCTCCTCGACGGTGCCCCCGGCCGGAACCGCCTCGACCCCCTCGGCGAGTTTCTCCCGCAGTTTTGCCAGGGTGCGGACGGGCATGTGGTCGTCCTCGAAACCGACCCTGCCCTCGAGCCGCTCGGCGATCGCGCCGAGCCAGTCGCCGCCGACGGTGATCGGCTCCCAGCCCTCGACTTCGGCGGCGGCGCGCTCGGTGTAGCGGAAGTCGGTCAGGAAGAGGCGCAGGCCGGGGCCGCAGACGCAGGCGCCGTTGGTACCGGTGAACCCGGTCAGATAGCGGACGTTGGTCAGGTCGGTGACCAGCATCCGCTCCAGCTCGCGCGCGGCGAGCTGCCGCTCGAGGCGGTCGCCGCGGCCGTGCATCTCAGCTCGCGGCACCGAGCTCGCCGGCGAGGCGCTGCAGGGCCTCGCGGTAGCCGTCGGCGCCCTTGCCGGAGATCTTCGCCAGCACCAGCCCGTCGAAGACCGAGTCGCGGCGCCAGTCGTCGCGGTTCTCGACGTCGGAGAGGTGGACCTCGACCGCGGGCAGGCCGGCAACGTCGAGCGCGTCGGCGATCGCACGGCTGTAGTGGGTCCAGGCACCGGCGTTGACCAGGGCCGAGTCGGCGAGGTCCGGCAGGCGGTGCAGGTACTCGACGAACTCGCCCTCGTGGTTGGTCTGGAAGAAGATCGGTTCGAGGCCGAGCTCCCGGGCCCAGTCCCCGATCTGCTGCTCGAGCTGGCTCAGCGAGCCGCCGCCGTAGAACCGCGGGTCGCGGCGCTCGAGGATGTCGAAGTTGACCCCATGCAGGACGGCGACGCGGTTGCGGGTGATGGTCATCCGACGAGCTCCTCCACGGCCGAGCGGACCCTAGCGGGGTCGATGAGCTCTCCGGTCCGGGGCTCTCCGGGCTCGGCGAGGATGACGAAGCCGACGCCGTCCGCGGTGCGCTTCTTGTCGCGCTGGAGCAGCTCAAGGATCGCGTCGACGTCGATCGACGGGTCGAGCCGGACGGGGAGCCCGTGGCGGCGCAGGATCTCGTCGCACTGCTCCCGCAGCTCGGGCGCGTCGGAGAGCCGCAGCGCGGCCAGTAGGCCGAGTCCGATCGCCTCGCCGTGGCGGTAGCGGCCGTAGCCCCCGGCCGCCTCGATCGCGTGGCCGACCGTGTGGCCGAGGTTTAGGACTTGGCGCAGGCCGCCGTCGCGCTCGTCGGCGGCGACGACGGCGCACTTGAAACGGGCGCAGGCGAAGACGACGTCGTCGAGCTCGGCCGCGTCGAGAGCCGCGACCGCGCGCACCCGCTCCCAGAGCCGGCCGCCGGCCAGCAGGCCGGTCTTCAGCGCCTCGACGAAGCCGGCGGCGAGGTCCTGCCGCGGCAGGGTCGCGAGGGTCCCGGTGTCGGCGACGACGGCTGCAGGAAGCTGGTAGGCGCCGGCGTAGTTCTTCCCCTCGGGCAGGTCGACCCCGGTCTTGCCGCCGTAGGCGGAGTCGACCTGGGCGACGAGCGTGGTCGGTACCTGCACGACCGGCACCCCGCGCTGGTAGAGATGGGCACAGAAGCCGCCGAGGTCGCCGACGACGCCGCCGCCGAGGGCGACCAGGTGGTCTTCGCGGGTCATGCCGGCCTGGGCGAGCTCGCGCAGGACCCGCTCAGCTTCGGCCATCGTCTTCGCCTCCTCCCCGGGCGGCACCTCGATGCTCGCGGCGAGCGGAGCCAGCCGCTGCGCGTAGAGCGGGCCGACGGAGCGATCGCTGAGGCAGAAGCGGCGACCGGCCAGCGGCCACCAATCGCCGTCGCCCAGCCCGGCGAGGAGGTCGCGGCCGACGTAGACGGGGTACTCGCCGGAGGCGCTGGAGGCCCAGAGCATCTTCGTCCCGGCCGGGAGCTTCTCCAGCGCCTGGATCGCCGGCAGCGCCCTGGAGACGACGTCGCGGTCGGCCGTCGGCACCACCGCGTCGGCCAGCGCCTCGTAGAAGTCGCGGCGCTCGTCGAGCAGCCGGGCGACGTCCTCGGCGCTGGTCGCGAGCGGGCGGTTGCTGTGGGCGATCCGGCGCCAGGCCTCGCCCGAGTCGACCTCCAGCCAGACGACGATGTGGCGGGCGAGCGCCTGGCGGATCCGCTCGCTGAGGACGCTACCGCCGCCGAGCGCGATCGCGCCGCCGTCGGCCCGCTCCAGCAGCTCGCCGACGACCTCGGCCTCGCGTGCCCGGAAGCCCTCCTCGCCGTGGCGCTCGAAGGCCTCCGGGATCGAGCCGCCGAACTCGGCTTCCATCAGCGAGTCGATCTCGGTCGTCTCCAGACCGGCCGCGCGGGCGGCGCCAAGGGCGGTGCTCTTGCCCGCCCCCATGAAGCCGATGAAGACCAGCGCCGGCTTCACCGGCTCACCCGCGGAAGTCGATGCGCCGCTTGTAGGCGGCGATGGCGGCGAGGACGTCGTCGATGTGGTCGCCGCCGAACTTCTCCCGGTAGCAGCGAGCCAGCGTCAGCGCCACCATCGCCTCGGCGACGACAGCGGCGGCGGGAACGACGGTCGAGTCGGTCCGCTCGCGCAGCGCCTGGGCCGGCTGCTTGGTCTCGGTGTCGACCGAGCGCAGCGGCTTGGTCAGGGTCGAGATCGGCTTGATCGCGGCCCGCACCGAGAGCGGCTGGCCGTTGGTCATGCCGCCCTCGAGGCCGCCGGCATGGTTCGTCTCGCGCTGGTAGCCGTGCTCCTCGGACCAGAAGATCTCGTCGTGGGCCTCCGAGCCAGGGCGCCCGGCGACGTCCCAGGCTTCGCCGATCGCGACGCCCTTGACCGACTGGATCGAGGCGACGGCGCCGGCGAGGCGACCGTCGAGGCGGTCTTCCCAGGAGATGTGCGAGCCGAGCCCGGGGATAAGGCCGAAGACGCGCACCTCGAAGGTGCCGCCGAGGCTCTCGTTGGCCTTGCGCAGGCGGTTGATCTCGGCCACCATCGCCACGCTCGCCTCGGGGTCGAGGCAGCGGACCGGGTCCTCGTCGACAGTGGCGAAGGCAGCGGGGGTGAGGTCGTCGGGCGCAGTCGCCTTGACCGAGGCGATCTGGGTGACGTGGCTGTGGATCTCGACCCCGAGCGCGGTGAGGAAGCCGCGGGCGATCGCGCCGGCCGCGACGCGGGCGGCGGTCTCGCGGGCGCTGGCGCGCTCGAGCACGTTGCGGATGTCGCTGTGGCCGTATTTATGGGCCCCGACCAGGTCGGCGTGACCCGGGCGCGGCAGGTGCACCTCGTCGGGTTCGAACCCCTCGACCGGCCAGGGGTTCATCCGCTCCTCCCAGTTGGCGTAGTCGCGGTTGGCGACGAGCACGGCGATCGGGCTGCCGAGGGTGCGCCCGTGGCGGATGCCGGAGCGGACGTCGGCAGTGTCGGTCTCGATCCGCATCCGCCCGCCGCGGCCGTGGCCGAGCTGGCGCCGCGCCATGTCGCGGTCGAGCGCCTCGCGGTCGAGCTCGAGCCCGGCCGGCATGCCCTCGACGATCGCCACGAGCCCCGGCCCGTGCGACTCCCCCGCGGTGGTGAAACGGAACGCCGTCATCGGCCGCCAAGGCTATAGGCGTATCGAGTGCTGAGTTAGGCCGGCTATAGGCGGGTTAACTCAGCACTCGGCTTCAGGCATGGACGGCGGCGCGCATAACGTCGAGCGGGGGCTCGCGCTCGGTCCAGATGCGCAGCGAAAGGGCGCCCTGCTGGACGAGAATCTCGAGACCGTCGACGGTCGTCGCTCCCGCGTCGGCGGCAGCAGCCAGCAGAGGCGAGGGCACGTCGCCGTAGACCATGTCGACCACCACCTGCTCGCGGTCGAATCCCGTGCGCTCGAGCGGCAGGTGCTCGAACGGATCCTCGCCGTGAAGGCCGACCGCGGTGGTGTTGACGAGGATCCCGTAGGCGTCCTGTCGAATCGCGTCCACCGGGGCACCCCGCAGCTCGGTGAACTTACCCAGCTCGGCGTAGATCGCGTCGGCTCGCGAGCGCGTGCGATTCCAGATATCGACGCTGGCCACGTCGACGACCGCCCCTTCCGCGTTAAGTGCCCAGACCGCCGCCCTGGCGGCGCCGCCCGCTCCCAACACCAGGGCTCGCCGCGCTCGCGGCGAGCCGGGCAAGGTGGCAACGAGGCCCGGGGCGTCCGTGTTGTGGGCCTGGATCCGCCCCTCGGAGAAGACCAGCGTGTTGGCGGCGCCGATTTCCTTCGCCATCTCGCTGGAGAGGTCCGCCATCCGCAGGGCCGCCTCCTTGTGCGGCACGGTCACGTTGGCGCCCACGAATCCCTCTCCCGCCATTGCCCGCACCCGCGCCTCGAAGTCCTCCGGGGCGACGTCGATCGCCTCGTAGCCCCACTCCTCACCCAGGCCGAGGGCCTCCAGCGCCGCGTTCTGCATCGCCGGTGAGCGCGAGTGGGACACCGGGTGGCCGAGTACCGCCAGCCGCGGCATCTATTCCCCGCAGCTGGTCGGCTCGTTGCCGCCGTTCGCTTCGCGCGCCGCGTTGTACTTGGCGACGTCGGCTTCGAATTCGGCTTCGTTCTTGGCGAAGGCGAGTTCGTTGCACGTGTTCGGCTTGTTCACGTAGAAGAGGAAGCCGGTCCTGGCGGGATGGGCGGCGGCCTCGATCGCGTCGATCCCCGGGCTGTTGATCGGTCCCGGCGGCAGGCCGGCGTTGGTGCGCGTGTTGTAGGGGGAGTCGACGGCCAGCTGCGATTCGGTCAGCGGCGCTTCGTAGTTGCCGGTGGCAAAGCGGATCGTCGCATCGATCCCCAACGGCATCCCTTCGTGCAGGCGGTTGTAGACGACCGAGGCGACCAGCTTGCGCTGACTCGCGACCCCCGCCTCGTCCTCGATCAGCGAGGCGATGATGAGGACGTCGAAGACGGTCAGGTTCTTCGACTTCGCGTAGCTCATGTCGACCCCCTTGATCCGCCGCTTGAAGTCCTGCAGCTGCAGCTGAACCAGGTCGGCTGCCGGGGCGCCGGGTTTCATCTCGAAGGTGTCGGGGAAGAGAAAGCCCTCCAGGTCCTTGGCGCCCTTGCCCCCGTAGCTGGCCGGGTTGAGGTACTTCGAGCGCACGGTCTCCTCGGTGTAGTCGCCCGCAAGGCCGTCTTCCTCGACCAGCTGGGCCGCCTGGGAGCGGCTGTGGCCCTCGGGGATGGTGACGCTGGTCACCTTCTTGACCGGCGGCTTGGAGAGGGCGTCGAGCGCCGCTCCGTAGGACATCCCGTGAGCGAGGGTGAAGTGGCCGGGGTAGAGCTCGGAGCGCTTGCCCTCGAGCGTGGCGCGGATCTGGAAGAAGGTCGAGCTGTCGACGACGCCCTTCTCGCCGAGCAGGTCGCCGACTTCGCTGACGCTCGCGCCTTTCGGCACCACTACGGCGACGCGACCGGAGCCGTCGCCGTGAAAGGGCTGGAAGAGCGACCAGAGGAACCAGACGACGAAGAGGGCGGCGATCGCGAAGAAGATGCGGAACGGGTGGCGTCGCAGCGCCCCGAGCCCACCCCCTCCACCGGGGCGGCGCGGTCCGCGACCGTTGTCGCGAGCCAGCGCAGGGTCGCCCTCGTCGGGGATCGGGCCCTCGGGCGCCGGCAGCGGCTCCCCCGCTGCCGCGGCAGCGGGGGATGCCACCTCCGGCTCCTCGTCCCAAAACCCCTCTTCAGAGGCACGAGGCGTCAGCGGCAGCTCCGCAGCAGGCGATCCGAGGGAAGGCTCGGGGGATGACTCGACGGAGCCTCCCCGCTGTTGCGACGGCGAGTCATCCCCCGAGCCTTCCCCCGCAACCGCCTCTTTCTTGCCCTGCTTCTCCTCCCGCTTGCGCCGCTTCTCCTCGCGTTCGAGCCGCCGCTGCTCGCGCTCGCGCGCCGCGGGATCGTCCGGGCTGGCGAACGGGTCGTCGGGCATCCAGTCGTCAGTCATCGGCGCGCTCCTCGATCGCGGCCTGGCCGGCGAGGTAGGCCTGCAGCAGGTGGGCGGCGGCGATCGAGTCGCGGGCGCCGCTGGCGCCAGCGCGACGGCTGGCGTCGGCCATCTTGGTCGTCAGGCGCTCGTCGTAGGTCTCGACCGGAACCGTCAGCATCGCTTCCAGTTCGGCGCAGAAGCTGCGCGCGAGGCCGGCCTGGCTGCCCTCTTCGCCGCTCAGGTGCAGCGGCAGGCCGACCACCACCCGCTCGACCTCGTGCTCGGCGACCAGCTCGGCGACAGCGCGGGCCTCGGGCGGTTCGATCACCGGCAGCGGCGTCGCCAGGGTCCCGCTCGGGTCCGAGAGGGCGCAACCGATGCGCACGGTGCCATGGTCGAGGGCGAGCACTCTCATGCGCCCACGCCGAGATCCAGCTTGGCCGACGCCCGTCCAGCCGCCAACGCTTCCTCGATCTTCGCGGGCTCCCTGCCCCCGGCCTGGGCCATGTCGTCGCGGCCGCCGCCGCCGCCGCCAACGATCGGCGCCATCACGTCGATCAGCGAGGAAGCGGAGATTCCCCGCTCGACTGCCTCCTTCGAGACGAGCGCGACCAGTGCAACCTTGTCGCCCGCTTGCTCGCTGCCGAGCATCACGACCGATGGCTTTCCCAGTTTCGACTGAATCCGGTTAGCGACCTCCAGCAGCTGCTTCTGGTTCGCGGCCATTCCGGTCTTCAGCTCGACCAACGCGACGACATCGCCCTTGGCGTCGCGAACGATGTAATCGACGGCTTTGTCCACCCCCCGGCCCGCCTCGACGCTCAGCTGCTCACGCTGGGCCTGCTCGGCACCGGCTCCCGCCTCGCGCAGCTGCTCAGCCGCACGACGGGCGCCGGCGAGCGGGTCCTGGGGGTTGCCGAGCAGCTCGCCCGCCTCGTCCAGCTGCCGCTCGCGCTCGCGGAACCAGTCGATTGCCGCCGGGCCGGTGATCGCCTCGATCCGGCGCACGTTGGCGGCGCTCGAGCTCTCGGAGGCGAGCTTGAAGATCCCCACCTCGGCGGTGTTGGCGACGTGGGTGCCACCGCAGAGCTCGCGGGAGACGCCGTCGACCTCGACCACCCGCACCCACTCCCCGTATTTCTCGCCGAACAGCGCCATCGCCCCGAGCTCCTCGGCCTCGGCCCGTCCCATGTTCAGCCAGCGCACCGGCCGGCTCGCCTTGACCCACTCGTTGACGCGGTCCTCGACGTCGCCCAGCTCCTCGGCGCTGAGACCGTGACCGTGGGTGAAGTCGAAGCGCAGCTTGTCGGGACGGACGGCGGAGCCGGCCTGACGCACGTGGGTGCCGAGCCGCTCGCGCAGCGCCGCGTGCAGGAGGTGAGTCGCGGTGTGGTTGCGCATCGTCGCGTGGCGCGCCTCGCGATCCACTCTTGCCTCCACGGCGACGCCGGCTTCGACCCCTGCGCCTGACTCGATCTCCAGGGCCTGGTCCTCGCCGACCCGGTAGACGTCGACGACCTTCGCCTCTCCTCCATCCCACCTCAGCAGTCCCGAGTCGGCGACCTGGCCGCCGCCCTCGGCGTAGAAGGGGCTCTCCTCCAGCTTGACCAGAGCGCGGCCGTCGTCGACCTGCACCGCCGCCAGGCCGGTGGTCGCCGCGAGCGTCTCGTAGCCGACGAAGCGGGTCGGCGGCGCCGCGGCGGCGAAGGCGAGCACCTTCTCGTGGCTGTCCTCGGAGCCGTGGGCGGTGGCGGCACCGCCGCTGCGAGCGCGCCGGCGCTGCTCCTCCATCAGCTCCTCGAAGCCGGAGTCGTCGACCGCGAGCCCCTCCTCCGCGAGCAGCTCCTTGGTCAGGTCGTAAGGGAAGCCGTAGGTGTCGTGCAGCTTGAAAGCGGCGGCGGCATCGATCCAGGAGGTTTCCGACTCCTTGGCCTCGGCGACCAGCTGGCCCAGCAGCTCGGTGCCGCGCTCGAGCGTGCGGCCGAAGCTCTCCTCCTCGTCGTTGACCCAGCGGGCGATCGTCTCCCGCTCGGCGGCCAGCTCCGGGTAGGCCTCCCCCATCAGCTCGATCGTGCGCTCGGCGAAGCGCCCCAGCCAGGGCGACTCGAGGCCGAGGGTGTTGCCCTGCTGGATCGCCCGCCGCATGATCCGCCGCAGGATGTAGCCGCGGTCCTCGTTGGAGGGGACGACGCCGTCGGCGATCAGGAAGGCGGCGCCGCGCGAGTGGTCGGCGACGATCCGCATCGCCCGCGTCACCGCTTCGCCCTCCTCGTAGCCGTGCCCGCTCAGCTCCTCGGCGAGGTCGATCAGCGGCCGCACGTGGTCGGTCTCGTAGACGGAGGGGACGTCCTGGAGGATCGCCGCCATCCGGTCCAGCCCCATGCCGGTGTCGATGTTGCGCATCGGCAGCTCGGTCAGGCTGCCGTCGGCGCCGAGGTCGTAGCTCATGAAGACGTGGTTCCAGAACTCGAGGAAGCGGTCGCTGTCGTCGCCGGGCCGCTCACCCTCGGCGCCGAAGGCGACGCCGCGGTCGAGGTAGAGCTCCGAGCAGGGCCCGCAGGGCCCGGCCGGACCGCCCTGCCAGAAGTTGTCCTCGCGGCCGAGCCGGACGATCCGCTCTTCCGGCACCCCGATGGCGCCCCAGAGTGCGATCGCCTCCTCGTCGGGGCCGAGTCCGAGCTCCTCGTCGCCACCGAAGACGGTGACCCAGATCCGCTCCGGGTCCATCCCGAAGCCCTGGGTCGAGAGCTCCCAGCCCCATGGGATCGACTCCTCCTTGAAGTAGTCGCCGAAGCTCCAGTTGCCGAGCATCTCGAAGAAGGTGAGATGGCGAGCGGTGTTGCCGACCTCCTCGATGTCGGTCGTGCGGAAGCATTTCTGCACGTCGGCGAGGCGCGGCGCCGGCGGCTTCTCACGGCCGAGGAAGTAAGGCTTGAAGGGCTGCATGCCCGCCGTGGTCAGCAGCACCGAGGGGTCGTGCGCGGAAGGCACGAGCGAGGCGGACGGGACGATCTTGTGACCCCGCTCCGCGAAGAACGAGAGGTAGGTGTCGCGGATCTCCTGTGCCTTCATGTGAGCAAGCCTAAATATCCGCGCCGAGAAAGGGAGTGCGTCCGTGGCGGGCCGCGGACGCGGCGTCAGGCCGGGGCGACGATCGTGCCGTGGCCGACGATCGTCTCACCCTCCATCAACACCGCCGTCTGCCCCGGGGAGGCGCCGACGAACTCCTCGCCCAGCTCGACCTCGAGCGCCTCGTGGCGGCCGGCGAGCGCGGCGCCGACGGAGGCTGGCAGGGCGGGCGAGTGGTAGCGCAGGCGGACCGCGTCGACGCGGGTGCCGTCGCGGTGGAGGACCGCGTCGCGGACGCGGACGCGGCGGGTTTCGAGCTCGGCCCGGGTGCCGACCGTGACCGTGTTGGCGGCGGCGTCGGTGGCGACGACGTAGAGCGGCTCGGGGGCGGAGACGCCGATGCCGCGGCGCTGGCCGACGGTGAAGTTGTGGTGGCCGCGATGGCGGCCGACAGTGCGGCCGCTGTGGTCGAGCACGGCGCCGTCGCTGTCGCTCAGCCCACCGTGACGGCGCAGGAACTTGCGCTTGCCCTGGCCGGCGAGGAAGCAGAGGTCCTGGCTCTCCGGCTTCTTGGCGACGGTCAGCTCGTGGTGGGCGGCGATCTCCCGCACCTCCGGCTTGGTCAGCTCGGTAAGGGGGAAGGAGAGGCGGCCGAGCAGCTCAGGCGGCAGCGCCGCCAGCATATAGCTCTGGTCCTTGGCGACGTCGGCGGCCGCGGCGAGCAGCGGCCCTTCGCCGTCGTCGACGATGCGGGCGTAGTGGCCGGTGATGAGACGGACGGCGCCGAGCCGCTCGGCGAGGTCGACCATCGCCGCGATCCGTACCTCGCCGTTGCAGAGCACGCAGGGGTTGGGAGTGCTGCCGGCCGCGTAGCCGTCGATGAAGCGGCCGACCACGCGGCGGCGGAACTCCTCCTCGAGGTCGAGGGTGAAGTGCGGGATGCCGAGCGAGTGAGCCAGCCCGCGGGCGCCGAGAACCGCCTCCGGCGAGCAGCAGGCCTTGGCCCCGTCGGTGTCGGGATCGGCCCAGAGCTTGACCGTGACCCCGACCACCTCGGCGCCGCGCTCACGCTCGAGCAGCGCCGCGACGGCGCTGTCGACGCCGCCGGACATGGCGACGGCGACGCGCTCGGGATCGGAGGACGGGAGCCGGCGACCGTTCTTCGCAGGTGCGGTCGCCGGCTCCCGTCCCGCCTTCGGAGTGCTGGAAAGAGGAAGGCTGGACGCCGCGGCGCCGGCGAGAGCGCGGTGCAGGGCATCGGCGGCAAGGACCGCAGCGTGGCGCTTGGCCGGCGTCAACCCGCCGATCGCGACATCCACCGCGTCGATGTCGAGCGCCGCCGCCGCCAGCACCGGCGCCCCGTCGACCATCTCGGCAACGGCCGCGGTGGCGGCCTTGGTCGCGCCACAGCCCTCGGCGTCGAAGCTGACCGCGGCGATCCGCTCGTCCTCGACCAGGAATGAGATCCGCGCCAAGTCGCCGCAGGCGGCGCCCCCGGCGGCGCCCGTGAAAGCGCCCTCGACCGCCGCGCCACGGCGACTCTCGTCGCCCAAATAATGCTCTAACAACTCTCGATCCATTCCTACAGAGTAGGAGGCCGCGCCCCGGCCTGCAGCAGTTCCCGAAGATCCGCGGCAATTGCCGCTGGTTCGTCGCGCAGCTGCCGCCAGGTCACCCGCATCGACCGCCAACCCCCGACGAGGAGGATCCGATCGCGCTGGCGATCGCCCTCGAATGCCTGGTCCGTGTGGTGCGCCTCGCGTCCGTCGAGCTCGACCAGAAGTCGCCGCTCGGGCCACATGCAGTCGGGCTTGAGCAGCCGCCCGCGAATCGGGAGCGTCGCGTTGAGCCGCGGCCACGGTAACCCGTATTCGTCGAGGAACTCGACGAATAGCTCCTCGAGGTCGGTCTGGGTGATCCCCGCCGGTGCCTTCGCTGCCAGCAAACGTCCGCGACACCGACGTAACCGGAATCCCGAAAACCTCTCCGACCTCGTCCGAAGGAACCGGCGAGCGACGACAGACGATCCCGGCCCGCTGTCGGAAGAACCCCGGCCTGGTCACTTCCGGGATGCTGGATCTCCGAGGCACCATCTTCCATAGCTGGCCGGCGGACCGATGGCTGAGCACCGCGCCAGGCCCACAAGCCAGAACCGCCGCCATCCAGCGTGCCTCTACGGTCGCCGGTCGGTGCCCAACGGCGTAAACGCCCAGGTGCAGGACGATCAGCCTGCGGCGCTCGACTCGACTCTCGATGGCACCACGCACGATGCCTAACCGCTCCAACTGCCATCGCCCGACCACCCCGTGCCGCCGCTCAGCCAATTCTCCGATCGCCCGGTCAACCTCATTGGCAGCGAGAGGCGCCGCAGCGCCAGCTCCCGCTCGAAGAGTGCATCCGACATCCATAGGGCGGTGGATGCACTCCTCGTCCTTCATCGGACGAACCCTGCCGCTCGCACCCACGCAGATGGCGCGCGCTTCGTCCCATCTTTCAGCCAACCCCGTGGAAGAAGGCGAGGGCGTACGACGAGGGCGTACGACAAAAGAGGCTCCAGCCCGCCGTTGCCGCCTCTGGCTTTGATCCCTTCCAATGAAGGTGGGTGCCTGCTCCAGACCCCCAGGGGCCCAAAGACTCCCGGCTCCCGCGCCGTTTGTGTTGGGTCAAACGGTGAGACGGCTCTCGTACGGGCTCGAGCCTCGGCTCAACCGTACCACCGTGGGGGTCAGAAATCGTCGGTATCGAGGTTGGAGAGGTGCAGCTCGGCTTCGCTCCAGCGGTCGGCCGGCACCCGCAGGGCGATGTCGCCGTGGCCGAAGCGGTCGAGCGGCCAGTCGGCGGTGAGCGCCGCCTCGATCTCGGCCTCGATCAGCGCCTGGTGCCAGGCGCGCGCGGTCCGCAGGTCGGCGAAGTCCCGCACCACCTCCCAGCTGTCGTAGCGCGGGTCGTCGACGAAGACCGGCGTCTGTCCGGGACCGGGGGCCGGGCGCCACCTGCGTGGAAGCCAGTCCCGCAGGCCCATCTCAGTGGCCGGGGAGCTTGCGCTGGTGGACCGCGATGCCGAGGTCCCGCATCTGGACCTCCTCGACCGGAGCCGGGGCGCCGGTCAGCAGATCGAAGCCGGAGGCGGTCTTGGGGAAGGCGATGACGTCGCGGATCGTGTCGGCACCGGAGAGGCGCTGGACGATGCGGTCGACGCCGTAGGCGATGCCGCCGTGCGGCGGGGCGCCGAAGCGCAGCGCCTCGAGCAGGAAGCCGAAGCGCGCCGCGGCCGTCTCGGCGTCGATCCCGAGCGCGGCGAAGACCTGCTCCTGGACGTCGGCGCGGTTGATGCGGATCGAGCCGCCACCCAGCTCCTGGCCGTTCCAGACGACGTCGTAGGCGACCGCCCGCGCGGTGCCGGGGTTCTTTGGGTCGAACTCCCCCGCCGGTGCCGTGAACGGGTGGTGCAGCGGATCCCAGCGCTCCTCCCCCGCGTTCCACTCCATCAACGGCCAGTCGACGATCCAGACCAGGCGGTGCTCATTCTCGTCGATCAGCCCGAAGCGCTCGGCGAGGTCGATCCGCATCTGCCCGAGCACGGCGTCGGTTACGGAGCGCTGGTCGGCGACCAGGAGCAGCAGGTCGCCCTCCTCGGCTCCCAGCCGCTCGTTGAGGTTGGCCAGCTCCGCCTCGCTGAGGAACTTGGCGGTGGGCGAGCGCCAGCCGGCCCCCTCGCGGAAGGCCCAGACCAGGCCCTTCGCGCCCAGCTCCTGGGCACGCGAGATCAGCCCGTCCAGCTCCGAGCGCGGCACCTCGCGCTTGCCGGCGTTGATGCCGCGGATCGCGCCGCCGCCATCCAGGACCGAGCGGAAGACCTTGAACTCGGTCTCGCGCAGGGCGTCGCCGAGGTCGACCAACTCCAGCCCAAAACGCAGGTCGGGCCGGTCGGTGCCGAAGCGGCCGATCGCCTCGTCGTAACACATGCGCTGCATCGGCAGCTCAATCTGGGGACCGCCGACCCGCTCGAAGACGTGGGCCAGAAGCCGTTCGTTGACCTCGATCACGTCCTCGCCGTCGACGAAGGACATCTCGACGTCGAGCTGGGTGAACTCGGCCTGGCGATCGGCCCGCGTCGCCTCGTCGCGGAAGCAGCGGGCCACCTGGTAGTAGCGCTCGAAGCCGGCCACCATCAGCAGCTGCTTGAACAGCTGCGGCGACTGCGGCAGCGCGTAGAAGGAGCCCTGCTGCTGGCGGCTGGGGACGAGGAAGTCACGGGCGCCCTCGGGGGTGGAGCGGGTCAGCACCGGCGTCTCGACGTCGACGAAGCCCTCGGCGTCGAGGAACTCGCGCATCGCCGCGGTCACCCGGTGGCGCAGGGTCAGCGCCTCGCGCATCTGCTCGCGGCGGAGGTCGAGGTAGCGATAGCGCAGACGCGCGTCCTCGCCGACCTCGCCGGAGAAGCCCTCGATCTGGAACGGTGGCGTCTCGGCGGCGGCGAGCCGCTCGGCACCCTCGACCTTGAGCTCGAACTCGCCGGTCGGCAGCTCGGCGTTGACCGTCTCCGCCGAGCGCCGGACCACGCTCCCGACCGCGCTCAGCACGTCCTCCGCCCGCAACTGGTGCGCCAGCTCAAAAGACTCCCCCGAGCTGTCCGGGTTGAAGACGAGCTGGACGATGCCGGTGCGGTCGCGCAGGTCGATGAAGATCAGGCCGCCGTGGTCGCGGCGGCGATGGACCCAGCCGGCGACGCGGGCGGCGGAGTCGACGCGGTCCCCGAGCACTTCCCCGCACCAGGTGTCGCGATAGCGATTGGACCGCAGCGCCGGCACATCCTCCGCCGCGGCTCGCGCCCCGGTTCTCGCTTCGCTCACGACTCTCCTCCGGTCATCTCGTCGACAAGGTTGCCCGGGTCGGCCGCGCGCTGCTCGCCGGTGGCCATGTCGCGCAGCTGCGCGGAGCCGTCGGCCTCGAGGACGAGGACGCGGCGGGCGCCGATCCGGTTGGCGTGTTTGAGCTGCCCCTTGAGGCTGCGCCCGGCGAGGTCGATCTCGGCCGAGAGCCCAGCGTGGCGCAGCTCAACCGCGAGCGCCATCGCCCGCTGCCGCTGGCCCTCGTCGGCGATCGCGACGAAGGCGTCGCGCCCGCGCGGCTCGTCCTCCTCGTCCAGGGCCAGCAGGATCCGCTCGATCCCGGCCGCCCAGCCGACCGCCGGCGTCGCCGGCCCGCCGAGCTGCTCGATCAGGCCGTCGTAGCGGCCGCCGCCGCCGATCTCCGACTGCGCTCCGAGCGCGCCGCAGACGAAGGAGAAGATCGTCCGCGTGTAGTAGTCGAGGCCGCGGACCAGGGTCGGGTCGATCTCGTAGGCGATCCCGGCGGCGTCGAGCAGGCCCCGCACCGCCGCGAAGTGCTCGGCGTCCTCGCCCTCCAGCGCCCCAACGATGGTCGGGGCGCTCGCCATCACCCCCCGCGTGCCGACGTCGTCGGAGTCAAAGGCGCGCAGCGGGTTGACGTCGATCCGCTCCCGCACGTCCTCGGACAGCTCGCCCGCGTGAGCGTGCAGGTGTGCCTTCAGCTCCTCCAAGTAGGCGCGCCGCACGTCGAGCGAGCCGAGGCTGCCAAGCCGCAGCTTCACTCCCGGCACGCCGAGCTCGCCGAGCAGGTCGGAGAGCAGCATGATCGCCTCGGCGTCGGCCAGCGGCGAATCGCTGCCGATGCACTCCAGTCCGAGCTGGTGGAACTGCCGGTAGCGGCCCGCCTGCGGCCGCTCGTGACGGAAGAACGGTCCGACGTAGCTGAGCTTCACCGGCTGCGCCAGCTTGTGCATGCCGTGCTCGACGTAGGCGCGGCAGATCGGCGCCGTGCCCTCCGGCCGCAGGGTCAGGCTGCGCCCGCCCTTGTCCTCGAAGCTGAACATCTCCTTGCGGACGATGTCGGTGGAGCGACCGACGCCGCGCTCGAACAACTCGGTGTCCTCGAAGGCCGGCGTCGCCACCGGCTCGTAGCCGGCGCGGGCGAAGATTGCCGCCGCCGCGGCCTCGATCCGGGCCCGGCCGCGCGCCTGTACAGGCAGCACGTCGAAGGTCCCGCGCGGCGCCTGGTACTTGCTGGCCATGGTCCGCGCCGACCCTGACTACCGGGCCAACGAGGCGAGGAAGGGATTGGAGGCGCGCTCGGCCCCCAGGGTGGTGATGCCCATGTGGCCGGGATGGACGACGGTCTCGTCGGGATGGCTGTCGAGCAGGCCCCGAATCGACTCCATCAGCGTCGGCCCGTCGCCGCCGGGCAGGTCGACCCGGCCGACCGAGCCCTGGAAGAGGACGTCGCCGGAGAAGAGCGCGTCCTCGCCGCGCACCGAGTAGGTGACATGGCCGGGGCTGTGCCCGGGGGTGAAGACGACGTCGAGCTCGAGCCCGGCCAGCTCCAGCGCCTCGCCGCCGGCCACGGTCTCGTCGGCGTCGTAGCTCTCGTAGGGCCCGAAGCCCGGCCAGGGGACGAACCTCATGATGTCGGCGAGGACGGGGACCTCGATTCGCGGGCAGTAGACCGGCGCCCCGGTCGCCGCCGCCACCGGCGCCACCGCGCCGACATGGTCGAAATGGCAGTGGGTGAGCAGGATCGCCTCCACCTTCCCCATCTCCGCGGCGGCGGCGAGGATCCGCTCCGCCTCCTCCCCCGGGTCGACGACGAGAACGCGGTCGGAGCCCTGGCGACGCAGCAGGAAGCAGTTCTCGGCGATCGCGCCGACGGTCAGCATCTCGACCTCGAGCGCCACTAGTCCCCTCGGGAGCGCATCCGCGCCCGCTCGCG
Organism: uncultured Solirubrobacterales bacterium; assembly: GCA_963717495.1. GTDB lineage: Bacteria > Actinomycetota > Thermoleophilia > Solirubrobacterales > 70-9 > VAYN01. Next base: position 1,091,178 of record OY970339.1, read on the forward strand.
CCGCCGCCATAGGGTCATGTCGATGAAGTAGCCGGCGGGGACGTAGAAGGCGAGCATGAAGGCGCCGAGCGCGAGCGCGACGCCGACCGGGCGTTTGAAGATGATCAGCAGCAGGACGGCGAAGATCACCGCGGCGGTGATCCCGCGGATGATCGAGCTGCGCCAGGTCGGCGGCAGGTCAGCACGCTGGGCCGGTTTGCGTTTGGCGCGAGCCTGGGCTTTCGCCTCAGCGCGGCTGCGAGGTTTGGAGCGGCGGGTGCTGGTGTCGATACGGCCGCCCTGGGTACCGCGCTGCTTGCGACGGCGCTTCTTCTTGGTCTGAGCCATGACTTGAATCTAGATGATCGCTTCGTACTCAGGCACTGGCTGTACCGCCGCCGGAAGCCGCCAGGCGCCGCTCGATCAGGTGCCGCTCGGGGTCGAAGCCGCGCATCGGCACGTCCGCCGGATAGTCGACCAGGGCGGCGGCGGGGACGAGGCCGACCAGCTCCGCCTCCAGCGGCCGGGCGCCTAGCGGCGCCGCCAGCTCCCGTACCCGCTCCACCACCGCGGCGAGCGGCACCGCGAGCGGATCGTGGACGTTGGTCGAGACTTGGACCCGGCCGCCGCTCAATCGCAGTCCGATCGCGCGCACCCCCGGCAGCCCGTCGCCGGATTCGCGCAGGCCGGCGGCGACGGCGCGCGCGACCTCGACGTCGCCACTGTCGAGCTCGACGTTGAAGGCCGCCAGCGGCGGCCGGGCGGTGACCAGGGTCGCGCCGGCACGCCGGTGGGGAAGATCGGGGCCGAAGTCCGGCCGCAGCTCTCCCGACTCCATGCGCAGCCAGAGCTCCGGCAGGCCGCCGTTGCGGAAGTAGGCCCGCTCGGCCCGTCCCGGCTCCCGCGCCAGCTCGCCGTAGAGGAAGACCGGGATGCCGAGCCCGGCGATCTGCGTCGCGGCGGCGACCGCCTCGGTCCGGGCGGCGTCGCGGTCGGCGGGGTCGACCCAGACCACCGGGCAGACGTCAAGGGCGCCGATCGCCGGGTGCAGCCCCTGGTAGCGGCCCATCTCGATCGTCTCCAGCGCCTCCTCGGCGCCGGCCACGAGCGCCTCGGTCAGCGGACCCGGCTGGCCGGCGAGGGTGAAGACGGTGCGATCGTGGTCGGTGTCGGAGTGGCGGTCCAGCAGCGAGGTGCCGCGGCTGAAGGCCGTCTCCAAGGCCCGCAGCCGCTGCGGATCGCGGCCCTCCGAGACGTTGGGGACGGCGAGCAGGGGCGGCATGCGCTGAGGCTAGCCGGACGCCGGACGGCTCGCGCGTCAGAGCACCAGCTCGCCGCCGCTGACGATCGTCTCGCCGTCGACTTCCACTGTCGGTTCCAGCACCACGCAGTCGAGATGGACCGGCACCTGGACCGTGCCGCCGATCGCGGCAGAGGCGCCGAAGGCGACGTGACAGGTGCCGAGGATCTTCTCGTCCTCGAGGATGTTGCCGGTCAGCAGCGCCTCTTCGTTGGTGCCGATCCCAAGCTCGGCGACGTTGGTGCCGTCGGGCCCGTGGGCGCTCAGCAGCCCCATCAGGGCGGCGCCGTCGGCGCCGGTGGTATCGGTCAGGTGACCCTCGCGGACGGTCAGCGAGGTCGGCGTTTCCAGCAGGCCGACGCCAGCGATCGAGCCGTCGACGACGAGCGTCCCCTCCGCCGTTCCCTCCAGCGGCGCGATGAAGGCCTCGCCGCAGGGCAGGTTGCCGAAGGCGCCACGATTGCCGAGTTCGCCGGCGTCGACGATCGAGAGGCGGCCCTCCAGGCCCAGCCGCAGGTCGCTGCCATGGCGGCAGGTGATGCGCGCCTCGGAGCCGCCGTTGAGGAAGCCGCTCAGAGCCCAGCCGCGACGGCGGACCTCGGACAGGTCGCTGGTCATCAGCCGGGTCAGCATGTCCTCGGTGACGCCCGGCAGACTGCCGACGCGGACGCCCTTTTCGCTGGCCTTGCGACGGGCGGCGGTGTGGGAGATCGACTGGATGGTCGGCGCCAGCACCACGTCGGCCTCGGCCATCGCCACCGCGACCACGTCGGGTGGCTCGGCGGCGGGCGATTCGCGCTCGGACATCACCGCCAGCGTCGCGCTGGCGCCGTCTCCCTGCGCCTCGATCCGCATCAGGGCGCCGATCTCTTCCGTGGCCGGGTTGCAGACGACCAGCAGCTCCTCACCAGGGGAGACGCTCATGCACTCGCGGACCACCGTCCGCACCGCCCTGTCGAGCTCGGTGCTCACCCCGCCACCCTAGCCCTCGCACCAGGTCCCACCCTGGTTTCCCCTGCAAGTCTCGCTCGCGAATCCTCGATTGCAAGAATCTACTCCACCATTCGGCAGGATGCCACCCCTACTTATCGTCGTCACGGTGGTGGATCGCCCAGACCTCGAACCAGATCAGGCCCACCAGCAGCGAGCCGAAGGCGACGAAAGGCGGCAGCCAGCCGTGCGCCGGGCGATCGCCAGGCTGACGACGGCGAAGGCGTCGACCAGCAGCAGGAAGGCGACCAGCACCGGCCGCATCGCCGCCCATCCCGATCCCGGAGTGCGACCGGACCCACTCGCCATGCGGCCAAGGATCGCAGGCCGTCGCGGCCGCCGAACCGATCCGCCCCACCGCTACCATGCCCGTCCCCGCCGGAGTAGCTCAGCTGGTTAGAGCAGCGGAATCATAATCCGCGTGTCGGGGGTTCGAGTCCCTCCTCCGGCACTAATTCCAGAGCCAAAAACGATCCTCGCAAGGGGATCGTTTTGCGTTGTGGGCAACGCATTGGGCAACAGCGGCAGCACAGACCACGGGCTCCGTCGTCAGCTCTCGGCATGCTGGCGCCATGAGCACCGCTCTAGTTGGTCTTTTGGGAGTCGCCGTGGGCGCACTGCTGTCGAGTGCTTTGCAGCGCCTCGCCGAGAATCGTCGCGAGAGAGTGGCGGCAATCGTCGCCGCTCGGGTCATAACGGGCGACTTGGAGGTTCTGCGCGCCGCGGTGGTTGCACTTGAGGACGAGCCGCATGCCGACCACGTCCCCGTGCAAACCGGAGCCTGGCATGAGCATCGCGCGGCCCTAGCTGCGGTGCTTCCCCGAAAAGACTGGTTCGTCGTCGCGCGATGCTTCGACAAGGCGGCCATCGCTGCGCTTGTTCTCGACAAAAATGCCGCAGGGGTGAACACCGTTTACCGCGCCCAACAGGCCGCGCCTTCGCCAGTGGACATTCTCCACGCGGCATCAATCTTGGGGCGCTACGGCGAACCGGTGCTGTGGCATCGGCGCATACGAATCAAGGGGCGGCATGGCGGCGACGGAGCAGATCCATACCCGGCTTGAGCCCGAGGACGCTGCGAGGCTCCGAGACCTTGCCGCTCGTGAAGATCGCTCGCCCGCTGCGCAAGCTCGTCGCCTCCTTAAAAAGTCGCTACGAGCACCGCGCGAGCGCGAGGAGGCTGCCGCCCGTGGCGCCTGAGACGAAAACGTCCTGCTGCGCAACTTCCTCGTCGGCTTCTACGGCCTCGCCGCCTTCTGCTTCGTGCTCGCGATCGCCCTCCGTTCCTGGAGAGCGCCGCTGCCTTCGGCCTGGTGACGGCAGCGGCGCTTGCGGTGCAAACGACGACCTTGCTTCTGCGAGCGCGCCTTCAGTCCGCGCCTTTGACCCCTAGAGCAGACGCCGCAGCTCGTCGACACTGAGATCGGCGTCACGCAGGATGCCCGCGAGAGTGCCTCGGCGGATTTCTCCATGCAGCGGGACGACGAGCGCGTGTCTGCGCCCGGTCTTCTTCAAGCGGACGTGGCTGCCGCGTTGGCGGACGACTTCCCAGCCCTCCTTGCGCAGCGCCTTGATCAGGCGCTCGCCGGAGACGACCGGCTGGCGCGGGCTCACGCCGGCAGGGGAATCGAGCGGCGGATCACGCCGCTGTCGAGCGGTTCGCCGTCTTCGCGCAGACCCTCGACGTAGAGGGCGACCGCCTCGCTGGCGTTTGCCATCGCGTCGTCAACGTCGTCGCCCTGAGTGTGAAGACCGGGAAGGTCGGGGGCGTAGACGTGGTAGCCGCCCTCATCCTGGGGCTCGAAGACCAACTCGATTTCTTGTGCATCTGCCATAACCGCTCCTATCTAGCTTACGCCAGCTTTCGGGCCGCTGGCTTATCTAGACATCAAGGGCGAGAGTCATCAGTCTCTCCCCTTCCGCTTCAGGCGCGGTGGCAACGGTGGACCGGGCGGTGGACCGAACTCGGGCAGAACGGAGGGAAGCGGAGAAACCGCATCGGACCTCGACTGGCGCGAATCATAATCCGCGTGTCGGGGGGTTCGAGTCCCTCCTCCGGCATCGCTCGGGCTCAGACCTCGAGCATCAGGGTCACCGGGCCGTCGTTGACCAGGGCGACGCCCATGCAGGCGCCGAAGACGCCCTTCCTCGCTCCCAGGCGCTCGCAGAAGCGGTCGTACAGCGGCTCGGCCAGCTCGGGGCGGGCGGCTTCGACGTAGCTGGGGCGGTTGCCGCGGTGGGCGTCGCCGTAGAGGGTGAACTGGCTGACGCAGAGGATCTCGCGGTCGCCGAGCGGCTCGTTCATCCTGCCCTCGGCGTCGTCGAAGACGCGCAGGGCGCGAACCTTGTCGGCGAGGCGATCCGCCTGCTCCTCCCCATCGTCCACGCCGACCCCGAGCAGGACCAGCAAGCCCGGGCCGATCTGGGCGACGCGGTCGCCCTCGACGTCGACGGCGGCCTGGCTGACGCGCTGGACCAGGGCCCGCACAGCGCGGCCGCTCAGGCCTCGAGCGCCTCGACCAGCGAGGAGGCGTCGTAGGCGCCGAAGTGACGTTTGCCGTTGGTGAAGAAGGTAGGGGTGCCGGTGGCGCCGCTCGCCGCGGCCGACGCAACGTCGCGCTCGACCCGCTCGTGGTGGGCGCCGGAGTCGACCTCGGCGGCCATGCGCTCGGCGTCGAGGCCGAGCTCGCGGCCGACCGCCAGCATCGTCTCGCGGGAGAGTTTGGGCTGGGCTTGGAAGAGCGCGTCGTGGTAGTCCCAGAAGCTGCCCTGGGCGGCGGCCGCCTCGCTGGCCTCGGCGGCGAGCGGCGCCAGCGGGTGGCGCTCGGGGATCGGCAGGTGGCGGAAGGCGAAGACGAGGCGGTCGCCGAGGCGGGACCGCACGCGGCGCAGCACCGACTGGGCGCCGAGGCAGAAGGGGCACTGGAAATCGCCGAACATGACCAGCTCCAGCGGCCTCCCCAACTCGCCCCGTATGTGATCGAGGTCGTCGAGCGGGGGTGAAAGCCGTTCGTCCACAGAACTCGATGTTATGTGCTCGTGGACAACATCGAGTCGGTTCTGATTCTGATGCTCGCCGCGGCGCTGCTGGTTCGCATCGCCGAGTTCGGCAAGGTGCCGGCGCCGATCGTTCTCGTCCTCGGCGGCCTCGCGATCGCCTTCGTCCCCGGCCTGCCCACGCTCGAGCTCGACCCCGACACGATCTTCCTGGTCTTCCTGCCGCCGCTCGTCTACGCGGCCGGCTGGCGCGCCTCGCCGCAGGAGCTGCGGGCGGTGACGCGGCCGCTGGCGATGCTCTCGATCGGCCTCGTCTTCCTCACCGCCGCGATCGTCGCCCTGGTAGCCCACGCACTGGTGCCCGGCCTCGGCTGGGCCGAGGCGGCGGTGCTGGGCGCAGTGCTCGCCCCGACCGACGCCATTGCCGCCACCGCCGTCTTCCGCCGTATCGGCGGCCCGGAGCGGGTGCGGCTGCTGGTCGAGGGCGAGTCGATGATCAACGACGGCACCGCCCTGGTGATCTACCGGATCGCCATCGGGGTGGCGACGGGGAGCGCCTTCAGCTTCGGCGGCGCGGCGCTGGAGTTCGTCGTCATCTCAGCCGGGGGGATCGCCGTCGGCCTCGCCGTCGGCTTCCTCTCGATCCTCGTCATCCGCCGCCAGACCGACACCGGCCTGGTCGTCGTCCTCACGGTGCTCGCCGCCTACGCGGCCTACATCGGCGCCGAGGAGGCCGGCGTCTCGGGGATCCTCGCCGCTGTCGTCGCCGGCCTCTACGGCGGCTACCGCTCGCCGCAGGCGCTCGACGCGGACACGCGGCTGAGCGGCATTGCCTTCTGGCGGGTTTCGGTTTTTGCCCTGGAGATGGTTCTCTTCGTCCTGCTCGGGGTGCAACTGCCGGGGATCGTCGACGCGCTGGAAGCGAGCTCCTCCGGCGTCGGCGAGCTGATCGGCCCGATCTTGGCGATCGCCGCCGCCTCGATCGTGCTCCGTCTCGGCTTCGTCTTCGCGATGCGATCCGACGCCGGCGAGACGCTGGGCGAGCGCTTCGCGGTCGGCTGGAGCGGCATGCGCGGGGCCGTCTCGCTGGCCGCCGCGCTGGCGATCCCGCTGCGGGTCGGCGACCGGCCGCAGATCATCTTCATCACCTTCGCGCTGATCCTCATCACCCTGGTCGGCCAGGGACTCTCGCTCCCTTTCGTGATCCGCAAGCTACGGCTCGAAGAGCCGCGGCGCTGGAGCGACGAAGAGGCGGTGGCGCGGATGGAGGCGGCGCAGGCGGCGCTGGACCGGCTCGACGAGATGGAGGAGGAGAGGCGGGCCGACGAGTCGCAGCTGAAGCGCCTGCGCGACCTCTACCGCGCGCGCTTCCGCATGTGCCAGGCGGTGTTGGGCGGCGAGGACCCCGAGACCGCCGCGCGCGAGCAGCGGATCGCCGATTACGGGGAGCTGCGCCGGGAGCTGATCGGGATCGAGCGCGAGACGTTGCTCGAATTGCAGGGCGCCGAACGCCTGCGCAATTCGACCACCCGCGAGATCGAGCGCGACCTCGACCTCGAGGAGGCCCGGATCCGCTCCTGAACCCAGGCGCGGCTCACCCGCGGAGCTCGCGCGGCGACCGGCGACGCGCCGGGACCGCGCCGGTCACCCGCCCCCGTCCGTCAGCGCAGTGCGGCCGCTGCTGCCTGACGGAAATCGGTGAGAAGCCGGCCCATCGTCTCGACCTCGCAGGCGACCATTTCCGGCCACTGCTTCTCCGGATGGTCCTGCAGGGTCTTCAGGCCGTTGCCGCTGATCACGGCGACGACGGTCTCGTCGGGGCCGACCTTGCCCTCCGCCGCCAACCTCGCGGTGGCGGCGATGGTGGTACCGCCGGCGGGCTCGGTCAGCAGCCCCTCCGTCGCGCCGAGCAGGTCGATCGCGGCGAAGATCTCGCTGTCGCTGGCGGTCGCCGCCGAGCCGTTGCGGGAACGCACCGCGTCGACCACGAGGGCGCCGTCGCCGGGAGCGCCGATCGCCAGCGAGTGGGCCGCCGTGTCCGGGCTCTGCGGCTCGATCTCGCCGCCGTCGAGGATCGCCGTCGCGATCGGCCCGCAGCCGCTCGCCTGGGCGATGTTGATCTTGGTCGCGGCGGTCTCCGCCAACCCCACCGTCTCCATCTCCTTCAGGCCCTTGTGCACGCGCGAGGAGAGGGTGCCGCCGGCGGCCGGGATCACGAAGTGGTCCGGCGCCGTCCAACCCAGCTGCTCGACGACCTCGAAGGCCATCGTCTTCGCCCCCTCGGCGTAGAACGGGCGCAGGGTGATGTTGGCGAACTCGATCCCGCTCGCCAGCGAGAGCTCGCGGCAGGCGCGGTTGGCCTGGTCGTAGTTGCCGTCCAGCTGGCAGACCTGGGCGCCGAGCGCGCGGCAGGCCTTGGCCTTGCCCTTCTCCATATTGCCCGGGTAGAAGATGTAGGCGGTGGCGCCGGCCTTGGCGGCGAGCGCCGCAACCGCGGTGCCGACGTTGCCGGTGGAGACGCAGCCGACCTCGTCTTTGCCCAGCTCCAGGAGCCGCGCGATCGCCATGCCGACGACCCGGTCCTTGTAGGAGAGCGTCGGTCGGTTGGTCGAGTCGTCCTTCAGGTAGAGGTTCTTCAGCCCGATCTCGGCGCCGAGGCGATCGGCGCGGATCAGCGGCGTCTGGCCGGAGAACTCGCCGACCTTCTGCTGGGCGGCGCGGGAGGCGATCGGGAGCAGCTCCTCAAAGCGCCAGATGTTGTTCGGCCGCCCCTCGAGGCCGCGCTCGGCGATCAGCGCGGTCGCCCGCTCGTAGTCGTAATCGATGTCGAGGCCCTCGCCGCAGGCGGGGCACTTGAAGGCCGTGTCGAGCAGAGGCGTGCGGTAGCCGCAGTCGCGGCAGACGAGTTCGGTGGCGCAGGAGCTGGTACGGGGACCCTCGGGCCCAGCCGGATGCGGATCTGCCGCGTCGCTCATGACTCCTCCTTTACCGCCCTCAAGCAAGGCACGTGGGCCCGAGCCTGGAGCGGCGCTCGTCCTTTGGTCGCACGGGTATAACACATGGGCGGCTAGCGCTCAACGTTTTCTGCGTAATTATTTGGATAACAGCGGACAATTCCTCGCTTCAAGGTAGCGAAACGCGCACTTATAGACGAATAAGGAATCTTTTTGTCTGTAGAGTTCCTGTCTTCAGCACCAAAGAATCACAGCGGATGAAACCTCAAGAGCGCTTTGCCGCCAACCTTCGCCGAGCCCGCACCGACGCGGGCATCTCCCAGGAAGAGCTGGGCTATCGCTGCGAGCTGCACCGAACCGAGATCTCGCTGCTCGAGCGAGCCGGGCGCGAGCCGCGGCTGGCGACCATCCTCAAGCTCGCCGGAGCGCTGGAGACGACCCCGGCCGAGCTCTGCGCCGGGATCGCCTGGCTGCCGTCCAAGCGTCGTTTCGACGTCAAACGGCCGCCACGGGCGACCAACTGATCCGGGTCTTCAGACGATGAAGTGAGGCGGGGCCGCGCCGGCGTTGCCGGCGTCACCAGGGCCTTTGCCGGTCCTGGCTAACGACTGGTCCTCCTTTGCCACCCCAAGGCGGTTTCCCAGTTCGCTGAGAGCCCCGCCCCCTTCACCGGTTTGATCGCCCGGCCCGGCAATTAGTAACACACCCGCGTGTAACAATCAAGCCTGCTTGCCCAATCAACGGACTTTTGTAGGAGATCCCTAAGCGGTCGCCGCCGGCTCCTCCGGGGCGACCGGAATCGCCGCCGACTCGGGCCAACGTGGGGGCAGCGCGGCCGCCTCCTGGCCCCCGGACGCGAGCAGCAGCTCCTCCGCGATATGCGGGGCAAACGGCGCCAGCGCTTGGACCAGGAGGACCAGGGCAGCGACCTGCGCCTCAGCGTCGGCGCGGTCGAGCTGACCGCGCCGCTGGACGACGCGCTTCTCGAAGTCCTGGATCCGCTCGAAGAGGCGGGTGATGTTGCGAACCGCCTTGTGCATCTGCAGCTGCGTGACGTCGTCGGTGATCCGGGCCAGGCCGTTGTCGCACCATTTGCGCAGGCGGTCGCGCATGAACTCGGTCTCGGCGGCGGCATCCTCGTCGTGCCGCGTGTCCGCCAGAGCAGCGAAGCGATCCTGGGAGTAGGTCCAGAGGTTGCGCAGAAAGCGGTTGGCGAAGCGCAGGGCGCCGTCGCTCCAGTTGAGCGTCTTCGCCGGGCCCGCCGCGTAGAGGACAGCGAGCCGCACGGTGTCGGCACCGTAGCGCTCGACCAGCTCGTCGGGATCGACGACGTTGCCGAGGTGCTTGCTCATCTTGCGGCCGTCGGCGATCACCATCTCGTGGAAGAGGCAACCGGCGAACGGCTCCCCCTCGGCGAGGAAGGCGAACGGGCCGATGTCCCGCAGCGCCTTGGTGACGATGCGCTGGTCGAAGACGAAGCCGCCGCTGTCGCCGCCGGCGACGAGGCGCTCCGCCGGCAGCCACTCCTTCAGGTCCGGGTGGTCGAACATCTGCTCGGCACGGGCCTCGGGCGGCACCGCGGCCGGGACCCAGAGCCAGAGCGCGTCGAAGTGGCAGTCGAGCGTGTCGGTCTCGCGCTTGGCCGGCTCGCCGCAGCGGGGACAGGCCACATCGACGAAGTCGGGGCGCTCGGCAAGGGGATTGCCCTCGCCGGTCGGGGCGATGTCGCGCGGCAAAACCACCGGCAGGTCGGCCTCGGCGACCGGGACCGGGCCGCAGGTCTCGCAGTGGACGATCGGGATCGGCGTGCCCCAGGAGCGCTGGCGCGAGATCGAGAAGTCGTTGGCGCGGTAGCGCTTCGCCTCTCGCGCGCCCTCGACCCTGCCGACGCCGGCGACCTCGCTCGGGCCATCGCCTGGCTCTCCCCCGTCCTCCTCCGGCTCCTCCGGAGCCGGGACGCGCTCGATCCGCCCGGCGATATCCCGGTCGGCGTCATCCACGACTGGGATGCCGAAGGCCGCGGTCGGCCCGAAGCGGGCATCGACAAGCGGCGAGACTAGGACCGGTAGCTCCTCCCCACCGGGGCCGGCCACCGAGGCACCGGTGTCGAAGACGGGCACCGAGCGGGCATCGCGGGCGCTGCGATCCCAGCCCCCTGAGCGCATCTGATCGAGCTCGTCCCGAACCTCGGGGTCGGCGACCCAAGCGTCGATCTCGGGATGGCGCGGTGAGAGCAGGACGAAGCTGGCCAGCCCGACGGCGCCGCGATGGGGGCTGAAGACCGTCAGGAGACCGCCGTCGCCCTCGAGATCCAGCTCGACCCCGTCGCTGCGCCCGAGGATGTAGCGCTGGGTTGCCAATGCCAGGTCGTCCCAGTTCTCCAGCTTCTCGGTGTTGCGGTCGTTCTCCTCGAGGTAGGGGGTGATGCGCAGGAACCAGGTCGGGCGGCGGATCAGGCGCACCTCGTTGTGACAGCGCCAGCAGCGGCCGTCCTCGACCTGGATCGAGGCCAGCGTCGTCTGGCAGGTGTCGCACCAGTCGACGGTGGCGTCCTCGCTGTAGATCAGGCCGGCCTCGAGCAGGGTCAGGAACAGCCACTGCGACCAGCGGTACTGACCCTCGTCGGAGCTGTAGAAGGCGCGGTCGTAGTCGAAGGAGAAGCCGAGGCGCTTCATCTGCCCCAGCATTCGCTCGCCGCAGCGCTCGACCCAGTCGGCGGGCGGCTCCTGGCGCTCGATCGCCGCCAACTCGGCCGGCAGGCCGAAAGCGTCGAAGCCAAAGCCGAAAAGCACGGCGTCGCCGCGGGCCCGACGGAAGCGCGCGTAAGCGTCGCCGATCGAGTAATCGCGAACGTGCCCCATGTGCAGGTTGCCCGAGGTGAACGGGCTCGAGGGCTTGATGTAGGCCCGCGCCAGGCCGGCGGCCGGCTTCGGCGCGGCGAAGTCCCCGCGCTGCTCCCATGCCTCCTGCCGAGCGGCCTCGATCCGCTTCGGGTCGTAATTCGGCTTCTGCGCACTCACCCCTAAGAGGCTACTGACGAGCCGTATAGCCGGCGCAGCTCGGAGTCCTCGGTCGGCCTCGTCGGGTCACGCACGGGTGTGCGCTCCCCTCCTCGTCCTCCCTGCGTCCGCCGAGCTGCTTGGCTATACGGCTCGTCAGGCAAAGGTCCAGAGCTTGTTGCCCAAAAAATTGAACGGCATCGCGACCGCGACCGCGATCGCCTGGGCGGCCAGCTCCCCGACCATCCCCCCCGCCACCAGCGCCTCCAGCACCGCCAGGTTGAGGCCGAGCGCGGCGATGCTGACGGCGAAGAAACGGGCCGCCTGGAAGCCGGCCGGCGTATCGGCGGCGCCGAAGGTCCAGTAGCGGTTCCAGAGGAAGTTGCTGGTGACGGCGACGCAGAAGGCGCCGATCGCGGCGAGCGTGTGGTGGACGTCGAGGCCGCCGGCGAGGATCGCGAAGACCGCCAGGTTGATCAGGTAGCCGGAGCCGCCGACGATCCCGAACTTGAGCAGCTGCAGCCAGCTATCGGGGCGGCGCGCGGCGGCGCCCACCCGATCGGCGAATTCGGAGGCGCTCACGGCTTCGCCCTCCGAGCCGGTGCTATCGCCTCGGCCGGCGACGGAGCCGCCGTCCCGGTTCGCGGTCGCGACCCGTCGATCAGCACGGCGTCGTTTCCGAAGCCGGTCGGCAGGTCGTGCAGGGTCTGGAATGGGATCAGCACTGGATATCTCGAGACGTAGGTGTTGAGGGTCAGCCGGTCAGCTCGAACCCGCCTGACCTGATGAAACGAAGGCGGCAGGGTAATCGGCTTTCCGGTCGCCAGGGGCTTGCGGAGCACGGCGATTTCGTCGATCCGCTCTTCCCCACCGTACATGCGCGACGCGCCTGCAGGCAGGTAGAAGCGCACCGGATCGGCGGCGAGCTTCCAGGTCACGATCGCCCGCCGTCCCGCTCGCGGTGGGCCGAGCTCGTCGGTGACGGTGCGGAAGTCGGGCCGCTGCAGGTTCGGGGTTTGCGTTACGTGGACGTCGAAGGCCAGCCAGTAGGCACAGAGGGCGACTGCGAGCAGGAGCCCGATCCGGCGGGCGCGGTCGAGGGCGAAGCCGATCGCCACCGTCGCCAGCAACGGCACCAGGGCCGGCAGCAGGTTGCGCTCGACCACGTAGTCCTTGCCGAGCAGGACGGCGAGCGCCGTCAGCGCGGCGAACCCCAGTCCCAGCACGAGGCCGAGGCCCGCGCCCCAGCGCTCCCGGCGCCTCCCGCGCAGCGCGATCAGGAGCAGGGCGGCGCCCACGAGGACGATCGGAACCAGCGCGTAGCGCTCGCGCGGGGCCTCGGCGATCACGTGGCCAGTTTCGCCGACCAGGAAGGAAACCCCCGTCTCCCAGAAGCGTTCGGGCAGGGGGCTGTTTTCGATCCAGCCGATGTGGGTCGGGTTGGTCTGAGAGTTGGCCAGCGGCAGCAACGCCAGGCCGGCGGCCGCGACCGCGCCGAGTGCAGGCAGGACAACGCGCCAGCGATCGCGCAGGGCGAACAGCAGCCAGACCGCCTCGATCGCGACGATGAAGACGGCGAAGTAATGGCTGCAGAGCGCGAGCGCGGAGGCGAGGGCCCAGAACGCCAGATCGGCGCCGCGGCGGCCGTTCAGCGCCCGCACGAAGAACAGCGTCGCCAGCGCGGCGAAGAAGACGAGCAGAGCGTAGGAGCGCGCCTCCTGCGAGTACCAGATCAGCATCGGGTTTACCGCGATCAGCGCCGCCAGGGTCAGCCCGGCGCGGCGGCCCGTCAGCTGGCGCCCGATCAGGTAGCCGACCGGCACCGTCGCCGCCCCGAACAGGGCGGAAAGCGAGCGCAGGCCGAACTCGTCGGTCCCGAACGCCTTCGCCCAGACCCAGGCCAGCGTGTAGTAGAGGGGCGGGTTCGACTCGCTCTCCTTGACCGAGTGCAGCATCTCCCCGAAGCTGCCGGGAATGACCCGCATCGCCGTGATCACCTCGTCGTGGTGGTAGCTCTGCAGGCCGAGGCTGGCAAAGCGCACGGCGATGCCGAGCGCGGTCAGCCCGGCAAGCGCCCAGAGGATTCCCGCCCCGCCGGGAGCGTGGCTGTCTTTTCTCCCGCTATGCGGAGGAAATGACAGCCGCGCCTGCGTGGAGTCGACATTCAGGGGGTGCATGCATTCCTTGGCATCGGGTGGCCGGGACCGTAGGAGGGCGGCGCCGCGGCCGCGCCGGCGCCCCAGCGGCGGTTGGGGCGCGGGCCGAGCCGGAAGGAGAGCGTCGCGCCGCGGGCCAGGGCGCAGTAGGTGGTCCAGGGCTTGCCATGGCGGTGGCCGTCGAGGTGCAGGGCCTGCACGTAGGGGCCGTGGCCGGCGGCGAGGATCAGGGCCCGGCGACGGTGCGGGAGGCGGATCGCGGCTCGCTCGAACAGCGGGCTGCCGATCGCCAGCACCCCCACTCCCGGCATCTCGGGATAGATCCCGAGCGCGCCGAATACGTACCAGGACGAGAGCGTGCCGAGGTCGTCGTTGCCGGGATAGCCGCCGGGGGAGGCGTCGTAGAGGGTTAGCAGGGCGCGGCGGACCGCGGCCTGGGTCCGGTAGGGGCGCCCCATCCAGTCGTAGAGCCAGGGCGTGTGCAGGGTCGGCTCGTTGCCGAGCAGGGCGTGGTCGGTGTGGGTCCCACCCGGCCCGCCGTTGAGCACCCGCAGGAAGCGATCCAGGCGCGCGGCGGCGCGGGCCCGCCCGCCCATCCTCGCGACCAGGCCACCCGGGTCCTGCGGAACCATCCAGGTGTACTGGGCCGAGTTGCCCTCGACGAAGCCGCCGCCCCCGAGGTTGTCGTAGGGCGCGGGGAAGCGGCCGTCGGCGTAGCGCGGCTCGATCATCCCGCTGGCCGGGTTGTAGAGCCGGCGCCAGCCGGCCGAGCGGCGCATGAACTCGCGGTAGGTGGCGCGATCGCGCCGCGAGCGGGCGGCGAGCTGGGCGATCGCGAAGTCGTCGACGGCGTACTCCAGGGTCGTCGCCGCCGAGCCCCAGACGGCGTCGGGGTCGCCGTAGATCGAGTTCGCGTTGCGGGTGTTGGTGTCGAGGTCGAAGGGGACGTAGCCGAGCGACCGGTAGGCGGCCAGGCCCTGGCGTTGGAGGTATTCGCCGTTGGCGCTGCGGCAGGCCTCGGTCGCTCCCCGCACCATCGCCTCCAGCGCCGCGCCGCGATCGAAGTCGGCGCCGAAGGCGGCCGCGGAGGCGAGCATCGGATCGGCGGAGTCGCCCACCATCGTCATGCTCTGGCCGTTGGCGTAGGACCAGCGCGGCAGGCAGCCGCTCTGCTCGGCGTCGGCCAGCAGCGACTGCATCATCTCGCCGGCTCGCACCGGGTCCAACAGCGAGAGCAGCTGAACCTGGGTGCGGTAGACGTCCCAGCCGGAGAAGTCGGCGTACTGCGTGCGACCGCCGGCGTCGTGCACCTGCCCATCCATGCCCGTGTAGGCGCCGCCGACGTCGCTGAAAGTCCGCGGGGCCAGGAGGGCGTGGTAGAGCGCGGTGTAGAAGGTCTCGAGGAGGGGCCTGGCGCCGCCGCTGACCCGGACCCTGCCCAGCGCCCGGTTCCAGCGCTCGCGCGCGAGTCGCCCGATCGCACCGAAGCCCCTGCTCCCGCTCTCGGCCGCGAGGTTGGCCCGGGCGCCGTCGACGCTGACGAAGGAGATGCCAACCCGGGCGGTGACCATGCGGTTCCGGCGCGTGTCGAAGCTGGCATAGGCGCCGGCCTGGGCCGTGGTACGTGGGTTGGCGGCGGGCTCCTGGCTGTCTTCCGCCACCAGGCCGTCGCGTTCGAGCGAGTCCCGCTCCCAGGTCCCGGAGGCGTCGAAGCGACGGTCGAAGACGGCGACGAAGTAGACCCGGTAGCGCGGGCGCTGCCCGCAGAAGAGGCCGCTGGAGGCGGTGCCGGAGATTTCGCGCCGGCCGGGATCGACCGCGACGACGGCGAAGTCGTTGGCCTGGGCGCTGCCGCCGGCGTCAATGAGGACGCTGGCGTGCGGGTTGCGCGGGAAATCGAAGCGAGCCA
Source organism: uncultured Solirubrobacterales bacterium (assembly GCA_963717495.1). Taxonomy (GTDB): domain Bacteria; phylum Actinomycetota; class Thermoleophilia; order Solirubrobacterales; family 70-9; genus VAYN01. The sequence continues at coordinate 1,106,462 of OY970339.1, forward strand.
TGCCGGTTCTGGTCGTGGCCGTCAGGGCGACGTCGATGTCGGCGCCGCGAGCCGGATTGAGACGGACCTCGTAGAGCCCCGGCCGGGCCACCTCCTCGGAGTGCGAGAAGCCGGGCTGGAAGGGCCCGTCGAGGCCGCCTCCGGGCGCCGCCGGCGAGGAAGAGATCGGCTCGGTCGTCGGCAGGAAGGGGAAATCGCCGTAAAGGGCACAGCCCGCACCGCTGAGGTGGGTGAGGCTGAATCCCCGCAGGTGGTTGTCGCGGTGGTCGTAGCCGCCGGAGTGCGGCGCCGACGGCGTCGTGTCTGGACTCCACTGGACCATTCCGAAGGGCAGCGCCGCGCCGGGGAAGTTGTGACCGCCGCCGAACGTCCCTGGGCCCGGACGGGTGCCGGCGAAGGGATCGACGTGGCTCGCCGGGTCGGCCGCCGCGAGGGCGGGGGCCGCAAGCAGAACGAGCGCCAGCGCCAGGATCGTGGCACTCGCTCGTCTCAGGTCGATCTGTCTCTTGCGCGTAATGTTCCGCTCCGATGCGGGGAAGGACTGCAACCTTGGCAGCGCTGGCGGCGACCGCCGCCCTGCTGGCGCTGGCCCTGATCTTCGGCGGTCGCTCCGACTCGAAACCCGCGCAAACGAGCGCGGCAGCGGTACCGGGCCAGCCCAGCGTAGAGATCGTCTCTCCCCGCAACGGAGCTCGCCAAACCAGTCACGCCGTCGTCGTCAAGGCAATCGTCCACAACTTCCGCCTGGCGCCGGCCCGATTCGGTGGCGAGCCGCAACTCGGCGAGGGGCACATCCGCTTCAGCCTCAAGCGCGTGCCCGACTGCGTCGACCCGAAGAAGCTGCTGGACGCGATCAACAGCCCAATCGGCAACGGCCGCCTGGTTGGCGCCTCCTTCGACTACCCACGTTACTCGGGGCCCAACGGCGTCCTCGGCGAGCGCATCGGCAGCTCCGGCAGCTACTCGCCCGGCACGCGGCCGGAGATCTTCTACCGCGGCCTCCCCCCCGGCTTCTACCGGCTGATCCTCAACCTGGCCCAGAACAGTGGCGCCACCACGCCCTTCCACGCCGTCACCAACTTTCAGATCCTGCCCCGTCCCGGTCACGGTCCAAAACCGTGCCCAAAGGGCAAAGTCCCCAGCGCCAAGGCCGCTGCCAGGCTGAGCTGAGCGGGCGCCCGGGACCCGCCCCAAGCGGGCGAAGTTCAATACTTCACTTTGTATAGTCGGTTGTATGCGGACCTACCGCCGCCTGATGGGATTCCTCCGTCCCTATCGTCCCCAGCTCTGGGGATCGCTGGTCTTCGCCTGGGCGGCGATGGGGATGACGGTCCTGATCCCCTGGCTGATCGGCCGCGCCGTCAACGCGATCGAGAGCGGCGACAAGCCCGACCTGCTGCCGCTGGCGCTGGCGATCTTCGGCGCAGCGATCCTGCGCCTCGGGCTGACCGTGATCCGCCGACTGGTCGCCGGCAAGGTCTCGCTGGCGGTCGAATTCGACCTGCGGCAGATGTTCTACGCGCATCTGCAACGGCTCGAGCTCGGCTTCTTCGACGGCCAGCAGACCGGCCAGCTGATGTCGCGGGCGACGGTGGACCTCGGCGCGATCCGCTTCTTCCTCGGCTACGGCCTTATCTTCATCACCCAGAACCTGCTGACGATCTTCCTCGCCAGTGCCGTGATGTTCGTGATCGACCCCGTGCTGGCGCTGATCGCCCTCGCCCCCGCCCCGCTGATCGTCTACACCGCCTCGCGCTACAACCGCGTCTCCCGCCCGGCCCAGCAGGAGGTTCAGCAGCGAATCGCCGAACTGACCGCGGAGGCCGAGGAGAACGTCTCCGGGATCCGCATCGTCAAGGCCTTCGCCCGCGAGGAATACCAGCTGCAGCGCTTCAGCCGGGCCGTCTCGCGAGTCTTCGACCAGAGCATCTACTCAACCAAGCTGCAGGCGTTCTTCTCGCCGCTGATCGGTCTACTGCCGCAGCTCGGCATCGCCCTGATCCTGCTGATCGGCGGCCGCCAGGTGATCAACGGCAGCCTCAGCCTCGGCGACTTCACCGCCTTCTACACCTACCTGGTGATGCTGGCCGGGCCACTGCGGATGCTCGGCGTGACGATGGGAATGGCCCAGCGGGCGATCGCCTCCGGTAACCGATTGTTCGAAATTCTCGACCGCGAGCCGCGGATCGAGAGCCCGCCGGGGGCGGCGGCGCTGCCGGCCGGCGGCGGCCGGGTCGAGCTACGCGGCGTGACCCTGAACTACGCCGGCACTGTCTCGGTCGCGGACGCCGCCGCGGAGTTCGACCACCCTCCGATGAGGTCAAAGTCCGACGCGGCGCTCACGGGGATCGCTCTCGAGGTCGAGGCCGGACGCACCGTGGCGCTGGTCGGTCCCTCGGGCTCGGGCAAGACCAGCCTGGTGGCGCTTATCGCGCGGCTGTACGACCCCAGCTCCGGGTCTGTCCTGGTCGACGGCGTCGATGTGCGCGAGGTCGACGTCAACTCCCTGCGTTCGGAGATCGCCTTCGTCGCCGACGACAGCTTCCTCTTCACCGCCAGCGTCGCCGAGAACATCGCCTACGCAAACTCCGAGGCGACGCTGGAGGAGATCGAAGAGGCGGCTCGCCGCGCCAAGGCCGACGGCTTCATCCGCGACCTGCCCGACGGCTATGAGACGCGGGTGGGAGAGCGCGGCCTCACCCTCTCCGGCGGCCAGCGCCAGCGAGTCGCGATCGCCCGCGCCCTGCTCGCCGACCCGCGGATCCTGATTCTGGACGATGCCACCTCCTCGGTCGACGCGACCACCGAGGCGGCGATCAAATCCGGCCTGCGCGAGGCGATGGCCGGGCGCACCACGTTCATCATCGCCCACCGCCTCTCGACCGTCTCCCTGGCCGACGAGATCGTCGTCATCGACGGCGGCAAGATCGTCGATCGCGGCACCCACAAGGAGCTGATGGAGGGCTGCGGCTTCTACCGCGAGATCGCCGAGCACGGCCTCGCCGACAGCGTCTTCCTCCAACGCGATCTCGAGCAGCGCGAGGAGATGGCGCGACTATGAGCGAGCGAAACCGCGAGCCCAGCGAGAACCGGCTGCGAAATATCGCCCTGCTGTTCGCAGCCCTCTGGCGACTGCTCCGAGGCGAGGACCAGCGGGGCCGCAAGGTGCGCTGGCTGGTCGGGCAGCTGCGGCCCTACCGCAGCCGGGTCGCCCTGATGTTCGTCGGTCTGCTGGCCGCGACCGCGGCGGGACTGGCGCCGCCCTACCTGGCCGGAAAGGCGATCGACTCCGGCATCCTTACCGGCGACGTCGCCGCGCTCGACCTGATCGTCGTCGCCTTCGTCGCCGTCGCCGTTCTCTACGCCGCCGCCACCTACCTGCAGACCTACATGGTCGGCTGGGTCGGGACGCGGGTGCTGCAGAACCTGCGCCAACGCGTCTTCGCCCACCTGCAGTCGATGTCGATCGGCTTCTTCACCCGCCGCAGCCCCGGGGTCCTGATCTCGCGCATGACCAATGACATCGAGGCGCTCAACCAACTCGTCACCAGCGGCGTCGTGACGATGTTCTCGAGCAGTCTGACCCTGCTCGGCGTGGTCGTGATCATGCTCGCGCTCGACGTCCAGCTGGCTCTGGTTACCTTCCTCACCTTCCCGCTGTTGCTGGTCGCCAGCGTCGTCTTCCGAATCGTCTCCCAGGGTGCCTACCGAGCGACCCGGGAGCGGATCGCGGCGATCACCGGCTACCTGCAGGAGACCCTCAGCGGGGTCCGGGTGGTGCGCAGCTTCGGCCAGGAGCCGCGCCACGTCGAGGTGATGACCGACCTCAACGAGCAGAACCGCGCAGTCAACATGAAGACGGTCTATCTCAACGCCTCCTACTTCCCGGCAGTCGAACTGCTGGCGGCGGTGGCGACGGCGACGATCCTCCTCTACGGCGGCAGCCAGGCGATTGACGGGGCGATCCAGATCGGCGTCATCGTCGCCTTCGTCGGCTACCTGACCACCTTCTTCGAACCGATCCAGCAGCTCTCCCAGCTCTACACGACCTACCAGCAGGGGATGGCCGCGCTCGACAAGATCTTCGACCTGCTCGACACCGAACCGGACATGGTCGACGCCCCGGACGCGATCGACCCGGGCACGCTGCGCGGCGAGATCGAGCTGGACGGCGTCTGGTTCTCCTACGGCGAGGACGAGCAGCCGGCGGACGACGCCTGGGCGCTGGCCGGCGTCGACCTCCACGTGCCGCCCGGCCAAACCCTGGCCCTGGTCGGCGCCACCGGCGCCGGCAAGTCGACCTTCGCCAAGCTGGTCGCCCGCTTCTACGACCCGCAGAAAGGGCGGGTCCTGGTCGACGGCCACGACCTCTGCGGGGTCCAGCAGCGGGCGCTGCGCCGCCAGCTCGGGATCGTCCCCCAGGAGGGCTTCCTCTTCTCCGGCAGCGTCCGCGAGAACGTCGCCTTCGGGCGACCGGAGGCGAGCCTGGAGGAGATCGAGTCGGCTGTCGCCACGGTCGGCGCGACCGAGTTCGTCGCCGCCCTGCCGGAAGGGATCGAGACCGAGGTCGGCGAGCGCGGCGTCCAGCTCTCCGCCGGCCAGCGACAGCTCGTCGCCTTCGCCCGCGCCCTGCTCGCCGAGCCGCGCATCCTCATCCTCGACGAGGCCACCTCCAACGTCGACGTCCGCACCGAGCGGACGATCGAGAAGGGCCTCGAGCGCCTGCTCCAGGGCCGCACCGCGATCGTCATCGCCCACCGCCTCTCGACGATCCGCCGCGCCGGCAAGATCGTCGTCCTCGAAGGCGGCAAAATTGCCGAGCAGGGGACGCACGACGAGCTGATCGAGGCCGGGGGCCCGTACTCACGCCTCTACGGCGCCTGGTCAGAGTCCTCAGCCGCTTAAGGACCACCCACGGTGTACCCGCTGGTGGTCAGAGGGTCGGGACCCCCTTCCCCTGAGAGAGGGGCATCTGTCCCCTTCCCCCTCCGTAGCTGACTCAGCCCGGACCGACGCCGCCGGAGCTGCCCCCGGTTTCGCCGCCCGCTTCAGGAGCGGCTTCTTCGACGCCGCCGCCGGCACCGCCGGTTTCAGGAGCCGCTTCTTCCGGCACCACTTCTTCCACCGGCGCTTCTTCTTCGAGTTCTTCGGGAGCCGCTTCGAGGCCGCCTTCTTCGACTTCTTCCGGCGCGCCCGCGGCGGAGCCGGCACCCGTGGGGGCGCTCGGGCCCTCGCTGCAGTCTTCGAAGCCGTATTCGCCGGCGGCGCTCTCGAATTCTTCGCGGGCCGCGGCGGCGGCCGTAGTCGCTTCTTCGAGGGCAGCGGTGTCTTCGCGTTCGGCAGCGAGTTTGACTTCGCCCTCAACCTTCGAGAGCTCGTCGGCGGCGGCCATCATTTCGGCGTAGCCGGCATCTTCGACAGGCACTCCAAGGCGCTCGAGGCTTTCGACCATGCCGACGTAGAGGCCGGAGACTTTTGCCTTCAACGCTGCCTCTTCTCCTTCGGCGGCGACTATCTCCGCGGCACCGGCGGCCGCATTGACCTCGCCGCAGATCGCGTCGCCCTGGGAGATCAGCTCGGCCTTGGTCAGTGCCGTCGTTTCCGGCGCCGTCTGGGTCGCCGCGGTCGAGTCGTCGCCGCCACCGCCGCAGCCGGAAATTGCCAGCGCGGCCAAGGGAAGGGCGATCGTCAGGATCTTGGCGGGTCTCATCGAAATAGCTGCGGCCCAGGGACTCGAACCCCGACTGCCTCTTCCAGAGAGAGGTGTGCTGCCATTACACCAGGCCGCAAGGCGTGCCCAGAGGATATCGATGGCGGGGGAGAGCAACGCCTGCTCGCAACCTTAGGCGAGAACATGCGCGTCGCGGACCAATGTAGACAGAAATGTAGACTTGCCTCATGGCAAGCGTCGAGACGACCACGATCCGGGTCAGACGTAGCACCCATGAGCGCCTCCAGAGGCAAGCAGAGCTCACGGGGCAGAGCGTGACTCAGGTTCTGGAAGAAGCAGCGGACATGCTCGAGGAGACGATGATGCTCAAGTCGGCCGAACGCGCCTGGGAGCGCATGGCAGAGCTGCCGCCGGAGATCGTGGCTCGCGACGCCGCACGCGACGACGAGTGGGTCCGCGCACTCGAATTGCGACCGCCCTTCACCGATGGGGCCTGAGCTTGCCCGCGCCCCCTCGCCGCGGTGACGTTTTCCTGGCCGACCTCGACCCCGTCGTCGGGAGCGAGCAAAGCGGGCGCCGACCGTTCCTGGTTCTCTCGATCAGGCACGTGAACCAGGCGCCCGCAGGCCTGGCGATCGGACTACCGATGACGACCACCGATCGGTCCAGCAAGCTGCACGTGCGGATCGAGCCGGCCGAAAGCGGTCTCTCTCGCGTCAGCTACGCGATGCCAGAGATGGTGCGCTCGGTATCCACTCTGCGTTTCCGCGGCCAGGTCGGCCGGATCCCGACTGGGATCGTCGAAACAGCGTCGGCTCGAACGGGCTTCCTGCTCGGCCTCGGCCGCACCAGGTTCTAATCGATCTCCGAGAGATCCGTGTCCACGTCGGCGATCGCCTCGCGCACCCCGGAGACGTCCACACCATCCGCCAGCATCCGCCGGGCTTCGGCCAGGTCTTCTGACCGCTCGACGCTCAGCGCCCCGGCGATCCGACCGTCCTTCAGGTACCAGACCGAAAACTCGCCCTGCTCGCGGCTGCCGCGCCAGACCTCCTCGTCCCAGTCCTGGGCGGGGCCGACGTACTCGAGGCTGGCCCAGTCGGCGAGGTCGCTGAAGAAGTAGGGCACGACGTCGTAGTCGCGGTCGGTGCCGAGCAAGTTGCCGGCGACGTGGATTCCCTGCTGCATCGCCACGTCCCAGTGCTCGACGTGGATGCGGCGCCCGTGGACGACGCTCTCGTAGGAGCAGCAGTCGCCGGCGGCGTAGATGCCCTCGGCCGAGGTCCGCAGCTTCGAGTCGCAGACGATCGCCCCGTCGACCTCGAGCCCGGCCCGCTGGGCGAGCATCGCGTCGGGGCGCACCCCGGCACCGACGACGACGGCGTCGCACTCGATGCTGAGCCCGCTCTTGGTCACGATCGCGCCGACCCGGCCGTCGCCCTCGAAGGCCTCCAGCTCCTCGCCGCCGTGGAACTCGACGCCGTGCGCTTCGAGCTGCTCCTGAAACCAGCGCCCGGCGTCCGCGCCGAAGGTGCGCGAGAGCGCCACCTCCTCGATCGCCACGATCGAGCACTTCGTCCCCTTCGCGGTCAACGAGGCGGCGACCTCGGTGCCGATGTAGCTGCCGCCGATGAGGACGACGTGCTCGGCCGCCTCCGCCTCGGCCCGGATCGCGTCGGAGTTGCCGAAGGCGCGCAGGTAGTGGATGCCCTCGTTCTCGGCGCCCTCGACGCGGAGGATGTTGACGTTCGCCCCGGTGGCGAGCAGCGCCTGGCCGAAGGCGACCTCCTCCCCGCCCTGGATCTTCGCCGTGCGGCTGCCGGTGTCGAGCGACATCACGTTGCGGCCGCTCAGCAGCTCGACGCCGTTCTCCTCGTACCAGGCGACGGGGTTGACGTAGGCGTCGGCGCGCTCGGCCTCGCCGCGCATGTACTCCTTCGAGAGCGGCGGCCGTTCGTAGGGCGGCTCCGGCTCGCGGCCGACCAGCAGGATCGAGCCCTCGGCGCCGCGCTTGCGCAGCTCCGCCGCGCAGGAGGCGGAGGCCAGTCCGCCGCCGATCAGGAGGAAATCGACCTCGCGGTCAGCCACCGTTGCTGCCGTTGCCTTCGGGTCCGAAGAGCGCCTTCAAGTCGTCCTCCTTACCCGGATCCAGCACCGCCAGAACCTCGTCGCCCTCCTCCAGCACGGTGTCGGCACTGGGCACGAAGCCCTTGCCGGAGCGCAGGACCGAGATCAGCAGGCTGCCCTCGGGCATCTGCAGGTCGCCGACCCGGCGGCCGGTCACGGCCGAGTCCTTGCCGAGCAGCATCTCGATGATCTCCAGCTGCTCCTCCTGCAGGTCGAGCAGGTGGACCAGCCCGTACTCGGGCACCTCGTGCTCGAGCAGGCGCAGGATCAGGTCGGTGGCGGAGACCGACGGTTTGACGCCGAGCAGGTCGAAGTGCTGGCGGTTGCGGGGGTTGTTGACCCGGGCGATGATCTGGCCGACCAGGTACTTCTCCTTGGCGACCTGGCAGATCAGCATGTTGTCCTCGTCGTCGCCGGTCACCGCGATCACCATGTCGGCGCGCTGGATCCCGGCCCGCTCCAGCACCCAGAGCTCGGAGGCGTCGCCGTAGGAGACGTTGTGCTCCAACTCCTGCTCGACCGTCAGGTAGCGTCGCCGGTTGTTCTCGATCAGCGTCACCTCGTGGTCTTTCTCGAGCAGCTCGCGAGCCAGGTTCCAACCGACCTTGCCCGCTCCGACGACGATGATGTACATCCGCCCCAGCCCCCTACGCCGCTGCCGCCGCGTCGTCCGGTGGGCTGCCCTCGGCCCCCTTGCGGACCGCCTCCTCGAGCATGTCGATCGCGACGCTGGTCGGACAGACCGTGTGCAGGCCCTGGCGCTGGTACCACTCGGCCCGCAGCGGGTCGAGCACGCGGGCGATCACGGTCGGCACCTCGTAACGCTTCTGGGCGATCTGGGCGATGATGATGTTGGTGTTGTCGCCGTCGGTGGAGGCGATGAAGGCGTCGGCGTTCTCGATGCCGGCGGCGACCAGCGCCTCGGACTCGAGTCCGGCGCCGACGGTGAACTGACCGCCAAGGTCCTCCCAGCTCTTCTCCAGGCCGACCTCGAGCCGGGCGTGCGACTCGGGGTCCTCGTCGAGGCAAGAGACTTCGTGGCCCTCGCGAAGCATCGCCCGTGCCACCGAGGAGCCGACGCGGCCGCAGCCGACAATCAGAATGAACATGAATCGGATACTAGTGCGGCACGTGGCCAGCCAGGCACGCCGCTAGGGCGTTTCCGGCGGGGCGGTCAAAAGCACGCGGCAGGGGGCTTTCTTGAGGACGTACTCGGTGGCGGCGCCGATCTCCTCCGGCTTGGCGGCGCCGATGCCGCCGATCATCGCGCCACCGCGGATCTTCGTCGGCGGCTCGCCGCCGATCACGATCGCCTCCGAGCCGCCGCGGCGGGCCGCCTCGAGGATGCCGGCGCCGACCTTGCGGGCGCGGATCACCTCGGTGGTGACGCCGACGTCCTCGTACTCCTCGCCGACCTCGCGCGCCCGCGCCAGCGCCCGCCGCGCCTCCTCCTCGCGCTCGGGCGGCAGCGCCGCGTCCAGGGGCAGGCTCAGTGGCACTTCGATCACGTAGACGACCTCGAGCCGGGCGTCGTCGTCGCCGCTGCCGGACTCGGCCTGCTCGGCCGCCGCCAGACGGCCGGCGGTGGCGACGATGTCGTCGTCGAACTCGGTCCCGAAGACGGGCACGAGGATGTTGCGGAATTCGACCTCCGGCACCTGCTTGGTCAGGGCGCGCTCGGAGACCGAGACCCGCTTGGTCAGCGTCGTCCCCTCGAAGACCTTGCGATAGACGACGTAGAAGAGCAGCCCGAAGATCATCCAGCCGGCGCCGACGAAGCGGGCGGTGTCGTGGTAGGCGAGGACGCTGACGAAGGCCAGGCCGCTGAGAACCGCGGCGGCGATCGCCGGCAGCGGCAGCTCGGCGTTCCCCCAGCGCATCCCGAACGGGATCCGGAAGGGGCGTCGCTTGTCGGGCATCTTGACCCGCAGGCGGATGATCGAGAGGTGGGCAATCGTGATCGCCAGGGTGGCGCCGAAGGCGTAGATGCCGGCCAGCAGCTTGACGTTGGTCGGGATCACCAGGCCGAGGGCGATGACCCCGCAGATCGTGATCGCCACGTACGGCGTCGCCCGCCGCTTCTCCAGCTTGCCCAGCCAGCTGGGGATCTGGCGGTTGATCGCCAGCGTGTAGATGTGGCGAGAGACGCCGAGCATCGAGGTGTTGGCCGCCCAGAAGAGGACCGGCGCCGCGATCAGCGCCACCATCCAGCGCATCGAATCGGCGACCCAGTTGGGATGGAAGGAGGAGACGACGCCGAGCACGGGCTCCTCGACGAACTGGTTGCCGAGCGCGGTCTCGGGCCCGTTGGGCCCGGCCACCACCGGCACCGCCATCAGCGCGATCGCGGCCATGCCGGCGTAGACGAGCGGGACCGCAATCGCCCCCAGCGAGGCGATCCGCCTGAGGTCGCGGCGGTCGACGTTGATGTCGGGCGCCAGGTCGGAGGCCGCCTCGATCCCGGCGTAGGCGAGCATCGCCACCACCGCGGCGTAGACGATGTCCTTGAAGCTGGGGTCGCTGAAAAGGTGGAGCTGCTCGGTCAGCCGGTCCGGATGCATGACGACGAGGGCGCCGACGACGATCACCGCCAGCTGCAGGGCGAGGTCGGCCAGGGCCAGGAGGGCCAGCGAGCGTCCGCGCTCGCGGCCGGTGACGTTGAAGATGTTGAGCACGCAGGCGGCGGCGATCACGGCCGCAGCGATGCCGATCTCCCAGCCGGGCTTGGCGAACCCGCCCCAGACCGGCTCCAGGTAGTGCGGCACCGAGATCGCCGCCAGGGCGATCACGATCAGGTAGTCGATCAGGATCGCCCAGCCGGCGATGAAGGCGATCAGCTCGTTGAAGGCGTGACGAGCGAAGGTCGAGGAGCCGCCGCGCTCGCGAAACATCGCCCCGCCCTCGACGTAGCTGAGCGTGGTCAGGCCGAAGAGCAGACCGGAGGCGAGGAAGATCAGCGGCGTCAGGCCGAGGCCGCGGTCGGCGACGACGCCGAGCGCGAAGTAGATCGAGAAGCCGACCGCGGAGTAGGCGGCGGCGAACAGCCAAGGCACGCCGAGGCCGCGCTTGAGCAGCGGGTCGGCCGAGCGGCCCGCCGCCGGCTTGCGCTGCGGCGGGCCGTCCGCGGACCCGCTCATCGCTCCATCCGCTTCGCCAGCCAGATCCGGCCCGCGCCGACGGCGAGGAACGCCAGCCCCATCAGCACGCCCACCGAGGCCGGCCCGCCCCCGTTGGCCAGCGTCACCGCCAGCACCGCGATCCCGACCGCGACGAAGCCCAGCGAGAACGCCCTGACCGCGCCGCGGTAGACCCGCTCTCCAGGGGCGCGCCCGTTCATCCTGCCGCCTCGACCACGGCCTCGGTGGGGACGGCGACCGGGTTGCCGGTGGGGTCGGAGACGACGATGACGCGGCAGGGGCGCTCGCCGAGGACCGTCTGCAGGGTCTTGTCATAGAGCGGCACCCCGGCCCGGTAGCGCAGGCCGATCACAATCGCGCCCGCCTTGATCAGCTCCGCCTCCTCGGAGACCGAGTAGCCCGCCTGGCCGGGCCGCACCCGGGCGACGTGGCCGGTCACCCGCTGGCCGCCGATCAGCCGCGCCTCCTCGATCTTGCTCTGCGCCTCGGCTTCCTGCTCGGGCATCTCCGCGTCCAGCGGCAGGTTGGTGGGCACGGTCAGCATCGAGTGGACGTGGATGCCGCGGCGGCGCTTGGAGGCGAGCTTTACCGCGGTCGCGACCATCTCCGGCGAAAACGCACCGTCGTCCTCGAAGCCGACCAGGATGCTGCGGTACTCGACCTCCTCGACGCCGAGCGGCTCCGGCGTCACCACCTTGACGGTCTCGGTCAGCGGCAGCTTCTGGTTGCGACGGTAGAGAACGTAGACGAGGATCCCGAAGATCATCCAGCCGCTGCCGACGACGAGCGTGCGCGGGTTGAGCGCCATCACCACGATCCAGGCGCCGAAGGTGCCGAGGCCGCCGAGCACGGCGCTCAGCGGCAGCTCGACGCCGAAAGCGCGGAAGTTCAGCGGCGGCTTCCAGCTGCGCTCGACATCGCCCTGCACCCGCCGCAACTGTATTAGTGCCACGTGGGCGATCGTGAACGAGAGCATCGCCCCGAACGAGTACATCGTCGCCAGGAAGTCGGTCTGGCCCGGCAGCAGGGTGACGATCGCGATCGCGGCGAAGATCAGGATCGCGATGTAAGGGGTGCGGTACTTGGGATGGACCTGGCGCAGCCCCTCCGGCAGCTGCCGGTGCTGGCCCATCGAGTAGGTCAGCCGGGAGACGCCGATCAGGCCGGCGTTGGTGGCGATCAGCAGGATCACCGCCGCCAGCACGCCCACGTAGTAGCGCAGGATCTCCGTCGGCAGCGAGGAGAGGCCGAGGTTCTCGACGATGCCGAGGATCGGGTCGTCGGCGAAGGTGCTGCCGAGCGCGGTGCTGAAGTTGCCGGCGGCATCCTGGGTGACCGGCATCGCCGAGAGGGCGACGATCGGGATCAGCAGGTAGAGGCCGAGCACAGCGGCGACGGTGAGGCCGACGCTGCGGGGGATCGTCCGCGCCGCGTCTCGGGCCTCCTCGGCCATGTTGGAGATCGTCTCGATCCCGGTGTAGGCGATCATCCCGACCGCGATCCCGAGCGCGAAGTCGCTCCAGGTCGGGGCGACGCCGAGCTGGATGTTGTCGACCAGGACCTGCGGGCTGAAGACGAGCACGAGGCCGATCCCGACCAGGACGACCTGGGTGGCGAGGTCGGCGACGGCGAGGATCAGGTTCAGTTTCGCCGACTCCTCGGTGCCGCGGATGTTGAGCAGGGCGAGGCCGACGATCAGCGCCGCGCCACCGATGATGTCGCCGGGACTGTCGCCGAGCCAGGGCCAGAAGACGGCGAGGTAGTGGGGGACGAAGAAGGCCGAGATCGCGACCGTGATCGTGTAGTTGAGCATCTGCCCCCAGGCGGCGACGAAGCTGACCAGCTCGTTGAAGGCGTGACGGGCGAAGCTGGAGGAGCCGCCGGCCTCCGGGTACATCACCGTCGCCTCGGCGTAGGTGGCGGCAGTGGCGGCGAAGATCAGCCCGGAGATGACGAAGGCGACCGGGGTCAGGCCGAGGGCGAAGGCGGCGGTGACGCCGAGCGCGTAGTAGATCGAGGAGCCGACGTTGCCGTAAGCGGCCGAGAACAGCGCACCGACGCCGTGGACGCGGCTCAGCGATTCGTCTCTGGGGATGCGCTGGGCCATCTAGGTGCAGGCGGAACCGGTCACTCAGACCGAATATACGGACGTCGCCCGGACGGGCTCCGCAGGTGGGCGCGCGTCAGCTCCGCCGGCGCGGCGCAGCCGCAGAGCGCCAGCGCCAGCTCGAGCTCCTCGCGCAGCAGCTCCAGCACACGTCTGGCGCCATCCGCGCCGGCGGCGGCGAGCCCCCACAGCGGCGCCCTGCCCACCAGCACCGCGTCGGCGCCGAGGGCGAGGGCGATCGCCGCGTCGACCCCGCGGCGGATGCCGCCGTCGACCAGCACCGCGGCCCGTCCCGCGACCGCATCGACCACCTCGGCCAGCGCGTCGCCGCTGGCCAGCGCCCGGTCGAGCTGGCGGCCGCCGTGGTTGGAGACGACAACGCCGGCCGCTCCCTGCTCAACCGCCAGCTCCGCGTCCTCGGCCGTGAGCAGGCCCTTGACTAGCACCGGCAGTCCACACCCTGCGACCAGCTCGCCGAGGTCCGACCAGCTCATCGCCGGCTTCATCAGCGCGAAGGTCTCCTCGATCGTCACCGCCCGCTCCACCCCCAGCGCCGCGGCGATGCTGGGCACCCCCAGATCCGCCGGGATCCTGAAGCCGGTGCGGCGGTCGCGCTCGCGGTTGCCGGCCGGCGGCGCGTCGACGGTGACGACGATCGCCTCGAAGCCGGAGTCGATCGCCTCCTCCATCAGGGCGGTCGTCACCGCCGCGTCCTTGAAGGCGTAGAGCTGAAACCAGCGCCGGCCGCCGGGTACCGCGGCCGCCAGCTCGCTGGGCCGCGTCGTCGCCAGCGTCGAGAGGCAGATCGCCGTCCCGGCCGCCTGCGCCGCCCGTGCCATCCCGACCTCCCCCTCGGGGTCGACCAGGCGCTGGTAGGCGACCGGGGCGACCAGGATCGGCATCGAGAGCGGCCCGCCCAGCAGCTCCACCGCGGTCGAGACCGCACCGACCCCGGCCAGCACCCGCGGCCGCAACCGCCAGCGCCGCCAGGCCGCGACGTTGTCCCGCAACGTCTCCTCGTCACCGGCCCCGCCGGCGAAGTAGCCGAGCACGCCGGGGTCCAGCTTCTCCGCAGCCAAGCGCTCGAAATCCGCGACGTTGATCGGCTCCTCGCTCACAGCGGGCGAGCCTAGCTACCGTTGGCACCGAGAGGCAAGGGGGAGAAAGTCATGAGCTCACTTACTTGGCACCGAGTGCCCTCCAGCCCGATCGCCCGATGCTCACTCGAGTGTCACCCGCTTCGTATGGACCGGTCATGCCGATATGCGAATCCACGAACGCGATTGTCATCTATGACCATCCACACCGCGCGGACATCGGCGCAGCGCGGATTGTGAGCGCATGGCCCCTCTAGCGCCTCACCGGGCCCAGCGCTACCCTCGGCCCATGCGCGCTCACTACGACCCGGAGGTCGACATCGCCCTGATCGTGCTCGAGTCAGGATCCGCCGTCAGCGAGGAGCACGACTGGGGCCTGATCGACCGCAATCCCGACGACGATCACCTGATGGGCTTCGAGATCTGGGGGGCAAGCAGCCACCTCCCTCCCGAGCTCATAGCCGCCCTACCGTCACCCGCCAACACCCGCGACGCCGCCTAACCCTCCGAACCCCGATCAGCTAGGCGAACAAGCGCTTTCCGCTCATCCCGATCGCGCCCTAGCGCTCCGAGTGGAGGGGCCGGTGTGCCCCTCCCGCGAGCGGCGCTACGTTTTCGCCCACCCCAACCTCGGACGGCCGCAAACGAAACGGGCGAAAACGACAGCGAGCGGGAGGGGCACACCGGCCCCTCCCCACCCAGCTCTAGAAGTGAACGATCGGGATGATCAGGATCGCGACGATGTTCGCCACCTTGATCATCGGATTAATCGCCGGCCCCGCCGTGTCCTTGTAGGGATCGCCGACCGTGTCGCCGGTCACCGAGGCTTCGTGGGCCGCCGAGCCCTTGCCGCCGTGGGCACCGTCCTCGATCAGCTTCTTGGCGTTGTCCCAGGCACCGCCGCCGGCGGTCATCGAGATCGCCGCGAAGAGGCCGACGACGATGACGCCGATCAAGAGGCCGCCGAGCGCGTCGACGCTGAGCAGGCCGACGATCACCGGGATCACGATCGGGATCAGCGACGGCACGATCATCTCCTTCTGCGCCGCCAGGGTGACGATGCTGACCGTCTTGCCGTACTCCGGTTTTTCGGTCCCCTCCATGATCCCCGGGTGCTCGCGGAACTGCTCGCGGACCTGTTCGACCACCTGGCCGCCGGCACGGCCGACCGCCTCGATCGCGAGCGCCGAGAACAGGTAGACCATCATGCCGCCGATGATCAGCCCGATCAGCACGTCAGGGCTGCTGAGGTTGAAGAGCCCGTTCAGATCGAAGCCGGCCGGAGCCTCGTCCGCGAGCTCGCTCTTGAAGGCGGCGAACAGCACCAACGCCGCCAGGGCGGCGGAGCCGATCGCGTAGCCCTTGGTCACGGCCTTGGTCGTGTTGCCGACCGCGTCGAGCGGGTCGGTGACGTTGCGGACGTCCTCCGGCAGCTCCGCCATCTCGGCGATGCCACCGGCGTTGTCGGTAATCGGCCCGAAGGCGTCGAGGGCGACGATCAACCCGCAGAGCGAGAGCTGAGCCATGACGGCGATGCCGATGCCGTAGATGCCCGCCAGCTCGTTCGCCGCCAGGATCGCCAGCGCCAGCACCAGGGCCGGAGCCGCGGTCGCCTGGAAGCCCTGGGCAAGCCCCTGGATGATGTTCGTCGCATGTCCCGTCTCCGATGCCGCGGCGATCGTCTTCACCGGCCTGAACCTCGTCGAGGTGTAGTAGTCGGTGATCACGAACAGCAGCGCGGTGACGGCGATGCCGATCACGGCGCAGAGCCAGAGGTCGGTGACGCTGACCGCGTCGGCCGCGGTGCTGGCGAAGCCGAGCCGCAGCGGCTCGCTCATCAGCCAGTCGGTGATCGGGTAGAAGGCCGCGATCGAGATCAGGCCGGAGACGATCATGCCGACGTACAGCGCGCCCTCGACTTTGTTCGATTTGGTCCGCACCGAGAGCGCCCCGACGATCGAGGCGATGATCGCGACGCCGCCGATGACCAGCGGGAAGATCGCGACCTCGCGGGCGTAGTCGGTGGTGAAGGTGAGAACGCCGAGCAGCATCACGGCGACCGAGGTGACCGCGTAGGTCTCGAACAGGTCGGCGGCCATGCCGGCGCAGTCGCCGACGTTGTCGCCGACGTTGTCGGCGATCACGGCCGGGTTGCGCGGATCGTCCTCGGGGATGCCCGCCTCGACCTTGCCCACCAGGTCGGCGCCGACGTCGGCGGCCTTGGTGAAGATGCCGCCGCCGAGCCGGGCGAAGACGGAGATCAGCGAACCGCCGAAGCCAAGGCCGATCAGAGCGTCGACGGCCTCCTTGTCGGTGCTGCCGGTGACGATCAGCGCCCCGTAGTAGCCGGCGACACCGAGCAGCGCCAGGCCGACGACGAGGAGGCCGGTGACCGAGCCGCCCTTGAAGGCGACGTCGAGCGCCGGCGGCACACCGCCGCGCGCGGCCTCGGCGACGCGGGAGTTGGCCCGTACCGAGACGTTCATCCCGATGAAGCCGGTGGCTCCGGAGAGGATGGCGCCGATCACGAAGCCGAGCGCGGTCTTCCAGTCCTGAAGCAGCAGCAGCACGATCGCGAGCGGCACCGCGACAGCGGCGATGATCGTGTACTGGCGGTTCAGGTAGGCCTGGGCGCCCTCCTGCACGGCCCCCGAGATCTCCTGCATCCGCTCGTTGCCAGGGGACTTGGCAAGCAGGCGCTGGGTGACGATGAGTCCGTAGACGACAGCGGCGCCAGCGCAGACGAGCGCGACGACAACCCCGTAATCGGTCAAGAAGCTGGTCAAGTTTGGTTCCTCCGGTGGTTTTAGCGGCGCGGGAGTCTATAGACGGAGACGGCGGCGGCGCCCTCAGACCGCTCTAGGCCGGCTCTGCGGCTTGCTTCGCACCGGCGTAGGTGCGTCTCGTCTCGGCCACCGCGTCGCGGTAGATGTCCTCGATCGCGATGCCGGCGTCGAGCGCCTCGCGGGCGCGCTGGGCGCCGTTTCGGTCGGGCAGACGGAGGTCGATGCCGAGCCGCGAGCGGGCCGGCTCGACCCACGCGAGGACGCCGTCGAGGGCCTCGCGCGCCTCCACCTCCACCCCGCGCCGGAAGTCGACCATCTTGCCACTGAGGCCGTAGCGGATCGCCCGCCAGAGGTTCTCCTCGATCTCGCGGTCGGCGAGCGGCTCCCCGCCGCCGCCGTAGCCGTGCTCGTCGTAGTCGATCGCCGCCTGGGCGATGCAGGCCGCGATCAACCCGGCCAGGGCGAAGGCCTCGTCGCCCCGGGTCTGGGCGTCGCAGATCCGCACCTCGACGGTGCCGAAGTGGTGATGCGGGCGCACGCTCCACCAGAGCTGGGTCGACTCGACGATCGACCCCACCCGCTCCAGCATCCCCACGAAGGCCGCGTAGCGGTCCCAGTCGCGGAACGGCGAGGGCACGCCGCAGCGCGGGAAGGTGCGGGTGAAGATCTCGGTGCGGACGGTGTGCAGGCCGGTGTCGCGGCGGTCGAGGAAGGGCGAGTTGGCGGAGACCGCGAGCAGCAGCGGCAGCAGCTCGCGCATGCGGTCGCAGACGGCGATCGCGCGGTCGGCGCCGCGCACGCCCATGTGGACGTGGGTGCTCCAGGTGTTGTTGCGCTGCGCCACCCAGCCCAGTTCGTGGCGCAGCCGGTTGTAGTGCGGCGTGTCGATGATCCGCTGGTCGAGGTAGCTCGCCCAGGGATGGGTGCCGGTGGCACCCAGCGCCAAACCCATGCCGGCGACCAGCTCGAACAGGCGCGCGCGCCGCCGGCGCTGCTTGGCCGTCGCCTCGGCGAAGGTCTCGGAGCGGCCGGAGCGGATCTCGATCTCGGCGGCGATCAGCTCCCCCGCCGCCGACTCGGCCAGGATCTCGTCCTCCTGGCAGGCGGCGTAGACGTCCTCGAAGCGGTGCTCCAGCTCCAGGGTCGCCGGGTCGAGGATCGCGAACTCCTCCTCGAGCCCGATCGTGAAGTCGGTGGAGGACTCGAATCTCTCGCGGACGAGGTCGAGATCGAGGGACAAGGGACTCAGGCCAGGTAGAAGTAGAGCGCGTAGAGCAGGTCGACGGCGGGGCTGGACGTGTGGACGGTGACCTCGGGCGGCACCTGCAGCAGCTGCTCGGAGTAGTTGAAGATGATCTTGACGCCGGCCTTGACGAGGCGGTCGGCGACCTCCTGGGCGGCGTCGGCGGGAACAGCGAGGACGCCGACGACGATCTCCTCCGCGGCGACGATCTCCTGCAGGTCGCCGAGGTCGCGCACCTGCAACTCGCCGATCTGGGTGCCGACCACGGTCGGGTCGCTGTCGAAGACCGCCACCACCTGGAAGCCGTGGTCGGCGAAGATCGCCGAGCTGGCGATCGCCTGGCCGAGGTTGCCGGCGCCGAAGAGGGCGATGTTGTGCTGGCCCGAGGTGCGGAGGATCTTGCGGATCTCCGCGACCAGCGAGTCGACGTTGTAGCCGACACCGCGCTTGCCGAACTTGCCGAAGCCGGAGAGATCGCGGCGGATCTGGGTCGGGTTGATGTGCGTGTACTCGGAGAGCTCCTGCGAGGAGATCGTCTCGCGGCCCATCTTGCGCGCCTGGGTCAGCACCTGCAGGTAGCGCGAGAGGCGGGCGGCGACCCCCAGCGAGAGCCGGTCCCCTTCGACCGGGAACCCTCCCGGAGCGTCGAACTCCTCGATCACCTCGACCATGCCCCCACAGTATCGAGCCTGGCCCGGAGGGCTCCTTCGTCCAGGACGAGCTCCGAGACCGTCGCGCCGTCGACCTCTACCACCGGGATTCGCTCCAGATAGCGACGCAGCAGCAGCTCGTCGCTGTCGATGTCGATCTCGTGCAGGGCGAAGCGATAGCCCTCCTCGTGCAGAGCGACGATCGTCGCCACGGCCTCCTCACAGAGATGACAGCCGGGCCGGGAGTAGACGACGACCTCGGTCACGCCGCCGCCGGCGCCCGGCCGCTGGCGAAGGCGTCGTAGCCGAGGTAGTCCGGGTACTCGATGCGGGGGGCAAAGCGGGCGGCGGAGCCGATCATCGCCGCGTTGTCGGTGCAGAGCTGCAGCGGCACCAGCTTCAGCCGCACCCCTTCCTCCGCGCAGAGCGCCGCGACCGCCTCGCGCAGGGGACCGTTGGCGGCCACCCCACCGCCCAGCGCCACCGCCTCCCACTCGCCCCTCTTCAGCGCCCGTCGCAGTTTCGCGATCAGCTGCCCGACCACCGCCGCCTGGAAGGAGGCGGCGAGGTCGGCGCGTCGATCCGCGACCCCCGCCTCGCCCAGCTCGCGGCAGAGGTAGACGAGCGCCGTCTTCAGCCCGCTGAAGCTGAAGTCGAGGCTGGGGTTGCGGGCCATCGCAACCGGCATCTCGAAGGCCTCCGGGTCGCCCTCCTCGGCCAGCCCCTGCAGCGCCGGGCCGCCCGGGTAGCCAAGCCCGAGCAGGCGCGCCGACTTGTCGAAGGCCTCGCCGGCGGCGTCGTCGAGCGTCTGGCCGAGCAGCTCGTAGCCCGCGTGGTCACGGACCCCCGCCAGCAGCGTGTGGCCGCCGCTGGCGACCAGGCAGAGGAACGGTGGCTGCAGCGGCTCGGGCTCGAGGAAGTTGGCGGCGACGTGACCCTGCAGGTGGTCGACGGGGATCAGCGGCAGCCGCCGCGGCGCCGCGATCGCCTTGGCGCTGCTGATCCCGACCAGCAGCGCCCCGATCAGCCCCGGACCGGCCGTCGCGGCCACCGCCTCGACGTCGTCGAGCCCGATCCCCGCCTGCTCCAGCGCCGCCTGCACCACCGGCACCGTCAGCTCGAGGTGGTGGCGGGAGGCGACCTCGGGGACGACGCCGCCGAACTCGGCGTGAGCAGCCGCCTGCGAGGAGATCAGGTTGGCGAGGATCCGCGGGCCGTCGAGAACGGCCGCGCAGGTGTCGTCGCAGGAGGTCTCGATCGCGAGGATCAATCCAGCCACATGATCAGCGCGTCCTCGCCGTTGTCGTGGTAGTAGCGAGGGCGGACACCGGCCGAGCGGAAGCCGAACCGTTCGTACATCCCGACCGCCCGCTGGTTGGAGACGCGGACCTCGAGGGTGAAGGGGAGCACCCCCCGCGCCTCCTCGAAGAGCCGCCGCATCAGCTTGCCGGCGACGCCGGCGCGGCGCCGGTCCGGCGTCACCGCGATGTTCATCAGATGCCAGACCTGGTCATAACGGGAGCAGACCACATAGCCGAGCAGCTCGTCGCCGGCGCTCGCGGCGAGGCAGATCCCCGACGGCTTCGAGAGCTCCAGCACGAACATCGCCAGCGACCAGGGGGTCGGGAAGGAGCGGCGCTCGATCGCGATCACGGCCGGCAGGTCGCTGTAGGCGAGCCGGCGGACCCGGACCTCCTGTGTCACATCATTTGGGTCTCTGGAAAGAGTCTCGCTCACGCCACCGCTCCGCGTCGGGAGGTCTGAGATAGATCGGGGCGAGCGGGCCCCCGCCTGACGACGCCGCCGCGAGAGCGCAGATGTGCCGCGCGGCGACCCGGTGAACGGGGTTGGCATCGTCCTCTATCCGGACGCCATGCCGGGCCAACTCGTGGCGGAATCGTACCGCCCCCGAGCCGGCGCCCATGGGCGGGGCCGCCAACGCCGCGACCCTCTCGACCAGTTCCTCCGGGCGGCAGACCAGCGGCTCCCAAATCCGCTCCCCCTGCTCGGAGTACAGCGCCGCGAAGACCTCGCCCCGGCGCGCGTCGAGGACGGCCAGGCGCTCGCCGGCGCCGCCCCTCTCGCCGATGCCCCGCCCGATTGCGTCGAGCGTGCAGACGCCGCCCGCCGGCAGCTCCAGGCTGGCGCTGAGGCCGTGGGCGGTGGCGAGCGCGATCCGCAGGCCAGTGAAGGAGCCGGGGCCGAGCCCGACGGCGAGCAGGCCGACCTCGCTCCAGCCGCCCGCGGCGGTGGCAGCGCGCTCGATCTCGGCGAGCAGCGCGGCCGCGTGCCGGGGCGCCCCGTCGGACGAGGGCCCCAGCAGCGACTCGTGCAGCACCTCGCCGTCGCGCCAGGCGCAGGCAGCGGTGTCAGCGGTCGCGGTGTCGAAGCCGACGACGACCAGAGCGGGCGCCGCTTCTAGCTCTTGACCCGGAAGACGAAGGAACCGACTTTCTTCCCTTCGACGAACCAGGTCACCCGGTGCTTGCCGGGGATGGTCGAGGTGACCTTGTTCACGTAGAGCGTCCCCTGGGTCGCTTCCTGTTTCTGGGCGCAGAGGTTTTTGCCGCTCGGGAACTTGACGCAGACGCTGTAGCTGACGTCGCCTTTGAGGCTTTTGAAGAAGGCACCCTTCTTACTTTTCTTCGGGCAGAGGTGCGAGGGAGTGGCGTTGCGGGAGATTCCGCAGCCGACGTAGTGCTTGTACGCCGCCGCCCCTGCTGTGGCGGGCGCCACGCTAACGAGCAGCCCGGCGATGACCAACACTGCCGAAAGCGCTTTCAGTCCCTTCATTGGGTCCTTCCCTTCGTGGATCGCAGATTCTGGGCCGATGCTACAAGTTGTGTTCGCTGTCTCCCGAACACGCCCTGCGCCCGCTTGGTGCGGAGATCCGGCGACCGCGGCCGCTTACCACTCGATTTCGGCGACGCGGCTCTCGCCGCCGGCGTGGGCCAGCCGCAGCTCGAGCGCGGGGCGGCCGAGTCGCTCCACCCCCACCGCCGGCCACTCGACGAAGGCGACGCCGTCGGAACTGAGGTAGTCGTCAAGCAGCGCCGGGTCCTCGCCCTCGAGGCTCTGCAGCCGGTAGAGGTCGAGGTGGGAGACCGGCAGCCGCCCGCCGCCGTAGCGCCGGCCGATCGTGAAGGTCGGCGAGGTGATCGGCTGCTCGATGCCGAGCGCCCGGCAGGCGCCGCGGATCAGCGTCGTCTTGCCGGCCCCGACCTCGCCGCTGACGACGACGACGTCGCCGGGCCGCAGGCGCTCGGCGACACGCGCTCCGAGCGCTTCGGTCTCCGCCGCCGAGTGACTTTCCAGCCGCTCCACCTCAGCCGAACATGTCGAGC
The DNA here is from genome assembly GCA_963717495.1 of uncultured Solirubrobacterales bacterium. Taxonomy (GTDB): domain Bacteria; phylum Actinomycetota; class Thermoleophilia; order Solirubrobacterales; family 70-9; genus VAYN01. The sequence continues at coordinate 1,128,624 of OY970339.1, forward strand.
TGATCGTCGGCGGGTGGCGGCGGGGGCATCCGCTCGCCGGCGGCCTCCCGTTCGGCGCTGGCCACCTCCTCGGCGCTCGGGGTCGGCGCCGGTGGCGGCCCCGCCAACAGGTCGGGAACGGTGGCAAGGTCGCCGCGCAGCTGCTCCTTCATCGCCGGCGTCCGCAGCGCCGCCGCCGGGTGCAAAAGAGGCAGGAGGAAGACCGTGCGCCCGCCCAGCTCGTGCACCTGCGGCCTGCCGCGCACCTTGGTGATCCCGACAGGGCTGCCGCTGAGCAGCTTGGTGGCGAAGTTGCCGAGCGTGCAGACGACCCTCGGCTCGATCAGGCGCACCTGCTCGAACAGGTACGGCTTGCAGGCCTCGATCTCAAGCGGCTGCGGGTCGCGGTTGCCGGGCGGTCGCGACTTGAGGACGTTGGCGATGAAGACCTGCTCGCGCGAGAGCCCGATCTCCTCCAGCAGTTGGTTCAGCAGCTGTCCGGCGCGGCCGACGAAGGGCAGCCCCTGGCGGTCCTCTTCGGCCCCCGGCGCCTCGCCGACGAACATCAGCTCGGCGTCGGCGTTGCCGGCCCCGAAGACAGTCTTGGTCCGGGTCTCGTGCAGGGGGCATTTGGTGCAGCTCGATACCTCTTTGTAGAGAGCGACGAGCTGCTCGCGGCGCTGCTCGGCGGTGGTGCTCATTTCGCCCCCTTCTTCTTCTTGGGATGTGGATTTTCGCCCCGTGCCCGCTTCTGGCGCGACTCAATGATGCGATCCTGGCGCGCCGCTTCGCGCTCCCGTCGCTGGGATTCATTCGAGCGTACGGCGCCCCCACGCGGCTGCCGCCCCGGCGGCGAGACGCTCGACATCAGCCGCCGCGTGCGCGCCGAGCCGCACTCCGGGCAGGCGACCGCCTCGGCTTCAGCGGCCACCAGCTCCTCGAAGCACGCCCCGCACTCCTCGCACTCGAACTCATAGATCGGCATCGCCATTCCCATTCTCGTTCATCCTGCGGATTCAAAGTTCGTACCACGGCAGGCGAGCACCTCACTCATGACACATTTTTTCCGAGCACTCCGCAGAGGCTGAGTAGATGACTAGGATGCCGGCAACAATCTACGAGGGGAGCATGCTTTGAAGGTCAAGTTGATTGGTGTCTCAGTGCTTGCGATTTTTGCCTTGGGAGGAGTTGCGCAAGCCGCCGGCGTTTTCGATGGCTCCTCGCCAGAGCAAACCCTTCAGATACGAGAGGAAACGCTAGCGGCGAAGATGCAGAGCGATCCGGGAGGCACGATTCTTGGTCGCAGTAAGCGGGGACCGCGGGGACCGCGTGGCGCAAGAGGTCCGAAGGGAGCACCCGGAGCACCCGGGGCACCCGGGGCGAAAGGTTCGTTTTCAGTGATCACCACTGTTAGAGGGCCTACCGTCTTCCTGGCCCCCTTCCCGGAACCGGGTGCCGTCGGATCGTCCTCGGTGAACTGCCCCGTTGGCTCGAAAGCCATCGGCGGCGGCTGGCAGGGTGGCGGCATCCTCGCAACGGTCGGCTACAACGCCCCCGGAGCGGGGGAATGGTCGGTAATTCTCACCAACAACAACGACCTCAGCAGCACGAGCTTCAACGCAATTGCTGTTTGCGCCTCCTAGACATCACCAGCCCCCGCCCCAGGTCCTGTGGCGGGGGCTGTGATGCCCGCCGGGATGCTGCACCGTAGGGTCGCGGTCACTGCTCAGGGCAGCGGCTCCCACTCCCAGGCCTTCTGGGACGCCAGGCTCTCCTGGTCGAGGTAGCGGCGGAACTCGTCGAGCTCGGCCGGCTCGACGCTGTAGACGTGGTCGGGTTCGGGAAAGTGACGGGAGCGGACCTCGTCGCCGTAGCGCTCCACCGCCGCGACCATCTGCTCGTGGATGTCGGCGTAGCGCTTGACGAATTTGGCCATGTGGCCGGTGGTGATGCCGAGCAGGTCGTGGAAGACGAGGACCTGGCCGGAGGTGGCGGGGCCGGCGCCGATGCCGATGCTGGGGATCTCGAGCTTGGCGACAATCGCTTCGGCGATCGCGGCCGGGACGGCCTCGAAGACGATCGCGAAGCAGCCGACCGACTGCAGGGCGAGGGCGTCCTCGCAGAGCTTGATCGCGTCCTTGGCGCTCTTGCCCTGGGCTTTGTAGCCGCCGAGGGCGGTCGCCGTCTGCGGGGTGAGGCCGACGTGGCCCATCACCGGGATGCCGGAGCGGACGATCGCCCGGGCGCGCTCGACGGCGATGCCGCCGGCCTCGAGCTTGACCACCTGGCAGCCGGTCTCCTTGACCAGCCGCTGCGCGTTCTGGACGGCCAGCTCGTTGCTCGACTCGTAGCTGCCCATCGGCATGTCGCCGACCATCAGCGGCGTCTTCAGGCCGCGGCGCACAGCCTTGCCGAGGACGATCATCTCCTCCATCGAGACCTGCTCGGTGCCGGGATGCCCGAGCACCACCATCGCCGCCGAGTCGCCGACGAGGACGATGTCGACGCCCGCCGCCTCGGCCACGGTCGCCGACGGGTAGTCGTAGGCGGTGACCATCACGATCGGTTCGTCGTTGGCCTTCATCTCAGCCAGGCGCGGCAGGTTCACGGGGGCGCGGCCGGAGGGTGGCGGTGCCGTGTGGGAGCGGCCGCCGGAGCTCATGAGAGCAGCACCTCGGGGTGGCTGTCGACGGCGACGGGGTGGTTGTCGTCGTCGACGTGGACGACGACCGGCGAGTAGCGCTCGAGGTCGCTCTCGTCGTAGGCGCCGAAGGAGGCGACGATGATCTTGTGGCCGGGCTCGACCAGATGGGCGGCCGCGCCGTTGACCTGCATCGTGCGCGAGCCGGGCTCGCCGTCGATCACGTAGGTGACGAAGCGCGAGCCGTTGTCGATGTCCCAGACGTGGACCTGCTCGTTGGTGATCAGGTCGGCCTGGGCCATCAGCTCGGTGTCGACCGTGATGCTGCCGATGTAGTCGACGTCGCAATCGGTGACCGTGGCCCGGTGGATCTTCGACTTCAGCATCTGTCTCTGCATTGGCTCTCCCTCTGCCTTTCTAGACGTTGGTGGGGCGGATCAAGACGTTGTCGATCAGGCGCGCGCCGCCGACCCGGGCGGCGACCGCGACGAGGACGGGGCGGCCGTTGAGCTCGGTGACCGGCTGCAACCGCTCGGCGTCGCGTGCCTCCAGGTACTCGGGCTCGACGCCGGCCTCGGCGAGCTCGCGGCGGGCGGCGGCGAGGCCGGCCTGCAGCGACCCCTCCTGTGCCTCCCGCTCGACGACACGCAGCGCCCGCGAGAGGGCGGTCGCGCGCTCGCGTGCCCCCTCGTCGAGGTAGGCGTTGCGCGAGCTCAGCGCCAGCCCGTCGGGCTCGCGGACCGTCGGCAGGACCTCGATCCGCAGCGGGAAGTCGAGGTCGCGCGCCATGCGGCGGATCACCGCCGCCTGCTGAGCGTCCTTCTGGCCGAAGTAGGCGACGTCGGGGCCGACGCTGTTGAAGAGCTTGGCGACGACGGTGGTGACGCCGCGGAAGTGCTCGGAGCCGCGGCGGGCAGGGTCGCCGTCGAGGACCGAGGTCAGGTTGCCGCCGACCTCGACCGCCGTCGCGAAGCCCTCGGGGTAGACCTCCTCGACCGCCGGTGCGTAGACGAGATCGACCCCGGCCTCGCCGGCCAGGCGCAGGTCGCGCTCCTCGTCGCGCGGGTAACGCTCGAGGTCCTCGCCGGGCCCGAACTGGGTCGGGTTGACGAAGAGGCTCATCACGACCAGGTCGCACTCGGCCCGGGCGGCGCGCAGCAGCGAGAGGTGGCCGTCGTGCAGGTAGCCCATCGTCGGCACCAGGCCGATCGTCGAGCCGGCGCGCCGCGGGGACTCCAGCGCAGAGCGAAGCTCCTGACGGGAGCGGACCGCTCGCGCGTCAGAAATCGCAACGGGGGAGTTGCCGATACGGGAGTTCACGTCAGTGGGTCCATGCCCTGTCCTGGGTCACGGCCGGAGCCGATTGTACCCCTTCCGCACGCGACTGAAACGAAAAATAAAAACAAGCCATACGAATGATCCACGGGGTGGCCCAGGTCGCATTGGGGGAAAGCAGGCATCCCCCAGATCGGAAAGGCAAGATCTCCAATGGCTTCAGAGCTGAACATCGAGCAGGTCGACGTAAACGGCGACATCCGCGAAACCGCCCACGAGGCGGCCGAGGTGCTGGATGGCGACACTCGTCTCTCCTTCCTCAAGAAGGCCGGCCTCGCCGGCGGGGCCGTGATGGGCGGCGGCGCGCTGCTCAGCGCCCTCACCCCCGCCGCCTCGATGGCGGCCGGCAAAGGCCACCCGCCGGCCAAATTCGGCAAGGGCGATATCGGCATCCTCAACTACGCCCTCACCCTCGAGTACCTCGAGGCCGCCTTCTACAACGAGGCGACCGCCAACAACAAGAGGATGTCGTTCCTCAAGGGCGCAGCCGAGCAGGCGTTCCTGAAGCAGACCACGGCCGACGAGAACGCCCACGTCGCCTTCCTCAAGAAGGCACTCGGCAGCAAAGCCGTGCCCGCGCCGAAAGTTGATTTCGGCGGCACCACCTCGGACCACGACTCGTTCATCAAGACGGCCGTCGCGCTCGAGAACACCGGCGTCGGCGCCTACTCGGGCCAAGCGCTGAACATCAGCAGCCCCGCCTACATCGCGGCGGCGCTCTCGATCTGGTCGATCGAGGCACGCCATGCCTCAGTTGCCGGGCTGCTGCTGAAGCCGACCCCGGCGAACATCTCGCCGAACGGTGCGTTCGACAAGCCGAAAACGGCGGCCCAGGTTCTGAAGGCGGTTGAAGCGACCGGCTTCCTCAAATAAAAGGAGACACCATGCCCAACATAGGACCGATGGAGATAGCGATCGTCCTGATCATCGCCCTGATCGTCTTCGGGCCCAAACGCCTGCCGGAGCTGGGCAAGTCGCTCGGCAAGGGGATCCAAGAGTTCAAAGGCACGATCAGCGGCGACAAAACCGAGGAGGTAGAGAGCGGCGATGCGGCGCGTAAGAGCGATCTCGCATGAGGACCAGCTGACGCTCGTCGAGCACCTCGACGAGCTGCGCGCCCGCGTCATCGTCTCGGTCGCCGTCTTCGGCGTCGCCCTCGCGCTCTGCTTCTGGCAGAACCAGCTGCTGCTCGAACTGGCGAGCGTGCCGCTGCCCTCCGATCACGACAAGCTGATCACCTTCGGGATCAGCGAGCCGTTCACGACGACCGTGACCGTCTCCGCCTACGGGGCGATCATCCTCGCCCTGCCGATCGTCCTCTACCAGCTCTACGCCTACCTGCTGCCGGCCTTCAGCAAGCAGCAGCAGCGGGCGATCCTGCCGCTGCTGCTGCTGATCCCGGCCCTCTTCATCGCCGGCGTCGTCTTCGGCTACTTCGTCGTGCTGCCGGCCGCGACCAAGTTCCTGCTCAACTTCAACGACGCCCAGTTCAACATCCAGGTGCGAGCCAGGGAGTACTACGGCTTCTTCGCCCAGACGCTGCTGGCCTGCGGACTCGTCTTCCAGGTCCCGGTCGGGATCCTCGCGGTGACCCGGCTCGGCATCGTCAAGGTCGAGCAGCTGACCAAGAACCGGCGCTACGCCTACCTCGTCTGCGCCCTGCTGGCGGCGGCGCTGCCCGGCGTCGACCCGGTCTCGATGCTGATCGAGACGGCGCCACTGATCCTGCTTTACGAGATCAGCATCGTCCTCGCGAAATTGTTCGGATCGCCTTCGCCGGCACTCCCGCCGCAATCGTCCACGGCGGCAGATCACGGTTGACGACCGAGTTGGCACCGATCACGCAGCGCTCGCCCACGCCAACGCCGGTAGTGACGACGCAGTTGACGCCGAACCAGCAGTTGGCGCCGATCTCAACCGGTCCCTTCGAAGTAAACCCCTGTTCGGTGATCGGCCTCTCGGGGTCGTCGAAGCGGTGGCTGGCGTCGCCGACGAAGCAGCCGTTGGCGAACATCGTGTGGTCGCCGATCGTGACCCGCTCGTGGGCGGCGATCATGGTGTTGCGGTTGAGGAAGCAGCCGGCCCCGATCTCGATCCGCGCCTCCGGTGCAAGGGTGAGCCAGCAGCCCGGCTCGAGCAGGGTCCCTTCCCCGATCGTCAGCCGGCCCTCGTCGAGCGCCTCCAGCAGCTCGCCCTCGACCGGATAGCGGACGAAGAAGCCGCCGCGGGCGGCGTGGCGGTCGATACGGCGGCGGCGCAGCCAGCGCCGGTTGCGCTCATACCAGCGCCGCTTGCGCCACCAGATCCGCCACCCGCGCTGTCCCGCTGCGCTCACCCAGCCCACGTTAACCCACGCCGCTCGATGCATTTGCCGAGCTATAGGCGGTCAATGCATCGAGCGGCGCGTAGACTGCGCGCGTGGCTGAGCTGCGCGGCGGGATTGACCTGGGCGGGACGAAGATCCAGACGGTGATCGTCGACGCGGGCGGCAAGGCGCTCGGGGAGGCGCGGCGGCCGACGCCGACCAGCGGCGGGCCGCAGGACGTGGCGGACGAGATGGCGACGGCGCTGCGCGAGGCGGCTGCCCAGGCAGGGGTCGAGACGGCGGCCCTGCAGGGGGTCGGCGTCGGCTCCCCGGGCGACGCCGACGAGAAGACCGGCGTCGTCTCCGGCGCCCGCAACCTGCCCGGATGGGAGGGCAGCTTCGCGCTGGCCGCAACCCTGAAGGAGGCACTCGGCACCGAGGTCCGGGTCGGCAACGACGTCCAGGTCGCGACCGAGGCCGAGTTCCACCTCGGTGCCGGGCGGGAGTTCCAGAGCCTGATCGGCGTCTTCTGGGGCACCGGCGTCGGCGGCGGGCTCGTCCTCGACGGCAAGCCCTGGCTCGGCCGCGGCGCCGCCGGCGAGATCGGTCACATGGTCGTCAAGCGCGGTGGCGCCAAGTGCCCCTGCGGCCGTCGTGGCTGTATAGAGGCCTACGCGGGGCGCTCGGCGATGGAAGCCGAGGCGTGCCGGCTGCACGAGGAGGGCAAGAAGACCGACCTCTTCAAGCTGATGGAGAAGCACGGCAAACCGCGGCTGACCAGCGGCATCTGGGAGCGGGCGATCGACGCCAACGACCACCTCGCCGAGGACCTGATCCACCGCGCGATCGAGGCGCTGGGAACGGGTGTCGCCTCCGCGGTCAACCTGCTCGACCCGGAAGCGGTGATCATCGGCGGCGGCCTCGGCGTCCGCTTCGGCGATCGCTACATGGAGCCGCTGACGAGGGAGATGGGCAAGCACCTCTTCCTCGACGAAAAGCCGCCGGCAGTGCGGGTCGCCGCCCTCGGCGACCTCGGCGGCGCGATCGGCGCCTCGTTGCTGTTCGCTCGCTAGGCGAGACGTGCATCCGTCGCCAACTCGTGGCGTGCGGCGGGGATTTGGCCGGCGAGAACCTTTCCCGTTTGATGCGGTGTCGTGACCGGCTTTAGTTTCCGGCTCGAACAAGCCGCGATTGAAGTTCCCTCACGGGCGGGCGCATGGAGCCAAGTCCGCCCGACGATCTTCAATGTGCACCTTAGGCGGGTGTCAGGAACGCCGCCCGATATCCGGACGGGCCGCCCTCCGGCGGCATTGTGCCCAAGCTCAATAAGCGGCCAGGCGATCTCCTCTAGGTGGATCTAGTCAACGGGACCCCTACGACCCCGAGCCCGGATCGCCCCACAGCGCATCCAATGCAAGGCTCGACGGAGAAGATGCCGCCAGTAGGCGAATCCAGCCGATCATGGAACCTCGATCGCGTCGCGCTACACCAGTCGCTCCTTCGAACTCGCAGACTTCGCCCTTTGGAACGTACTGGTGAAAAAATTGAGACAGCAAAAGCCCCCTACATCTCAATCCATCTGGCTCGTCATTGCTCCAACGTCCACACAAAGACCGAGCTTCAGCTGACCAGGTCCGGCCGGCCACTGAACTTCGCCTGATAACTCGGGGGAATGACAATGAAGAGTAGGGCGGGATTCGCGCTCAGAATGTACCTATCAACCCACTTGAGGGCAAACCCAAGCGTTGATAATCCCCCTGCGATATCGCTCGTGGTCCTAACTGCAAAAGCCGCATCGTCATAGCCCATATGATCTAGACCAAATGCAGCCGCCTCGATACCGACCGCCGTAACGACTCCCTTCCCCAGGATCTTCGCAGGAGAGAAACTCTTAGACTTCCACCGGGTAGACAGACTGATGCCGTCACCCAAGTCCATGGCGCCATCCAGAAGTGCCTTTGCCATAGTATCTCCCCACTTGGGAGGATTAGGCTGCTGGCTAGGAGATACTGCCGTCTTGTCTGGCTTTGCACAGAATGGGCAGGGGGGAGGATCGTCGCCGCACTCGATCGGAATAAGACCGGTTGGATCGACAACATTGACGGGGTTGGCCGCTGCATACGCGTACGTTCCCCCCGACGCCGCCACCAGTGGGTCAGGGCTGAGAAACTGCGCAGTCACCGGGTCGTAAGTGCGAGCCCGCAGATAGATCAGCCGGCTGGTGTGGCTCCTATATTGCCCGGCGTATCCGATCTGCGTGCTCTGCGTTCCCGTGAAGCTATCGAGCGTGCCGAACGGTCCGTAGCGATAGCTACCTATGACAGCTCCGGTAGAGCTCGTCAAGATGCGGGTTGAGCCTAGTTGGTCATGGTGAAAGAAGTGTGATGAACCTGAGATAATCTGCTCGATTGGCAGGCCGCCCGGACCGTAAATGTAATAATCGTTTCCTTTACGAAGTAGGAGAGGAAGTCCTGACGTAGTGTCCCAGACCATTGGGTAGGTGGAAGCTCCATTGGTTTCGGTGCTGCGGAGGCCGGTGCCATTGTATTTGAAGGTGTTGTTGATTTCAGTGGTTTCGCCTTCGGCGGGTCTTTGGACTGAGGTCAGATTGCCTGCCTGATCGTAGGCGTACGTAGTTGCCGGTCCGCTAAGTGGCGTGCTTTTGGTGCGTTGCCCCAATTTGTTGAAGACAAAGGTGGCGTTACTAGCAGTGGCGATTTGGTCGGCTTTGTCATAGGTGTAGGTCGTCGGAGAAATCTTGGTTGCGTTGTTGGCTTTGTCGTATTCGAAGAGCGTACTGTTGCTTTTGAGTAGACGATTGGCTGCGTCGTATTCGTATTTATATTCAGGGACTTCGGGAAAGCCGGTCTCAGACGTTTTTTCGACTAGGCTGAGTTTGTTTCGCGTGTAGGTCATCGAGGCCAGAACTTCGGCTTTCTTCTTCATCGAGACTTCCGTCATCTCGCCGGCTCGGTTGTAGGCGTATTCGTCGACGTTTTCGGTCGTGGCTGGGAAGGTCGTCGCTTTGACCTGCGAATCTCGGTTGTACGTGAACGTCGTTTCTTTGCCAAGCCAATCGGTGACCTTCTTCAGGCGCCCGGCTTTGTCGAATTCGCGTTTGACCGTTTCGCCATTGGGATAGACAATTTCGGTCTGCTCGCCGCCCAGGTTGTATTTGTGTTTGACAATTTCTGATTTGCCGTTTTTGACTTCGGTCAGCCGGCCGAGCTGGTCATATTCCCTGGTGGTCGTCCCCGTGCCGTCGACCATTTTCGTCACGTTTCCGTTTTTGTCGTATTCGTAGGTGACATCGGCCGTTGCAGCTTCGGAATAGTCGGCTTTCGTCAGCCGATCGGCTTTGTCGTAGGTATAGGCGATCGTGCGCCCGAGGGCGTCTTCGATTTCTTTCAGGTTGCCCGCGGCGTCGTATTTGCGGACCGTTTTGCGTTCCAGCGGATCGATCGTTTCGGTCAGCTGCCCGAGCGTGTCGCGTTCGTATTTGGTCGTGTAGCCGATGCCATTCGTGCGGCTTTTGACCTGACCCATGCTGTCGTAGGCGACTTCGCTGGTGTCGCCATTCGCCTTTTCTACTTTGGTCCGCTCGTCGTCAGCGTTATAGGTGTATTTGGTCGTGTGGCTGAGCGGGTCGGTCAGCGATTCGAGGTTGCTGTTTTTGTCGTAGGCGAATTTGGTTTCGCGCCCGAGCTGGTCGGTGGTCTTGATCGGCCGTCCCTGGGCGTCGCGTTCGGTTTTCGTTTCGAATTCTTCGGCTTTGGCGCCTTCTTCGTTGCCGCGCGGACTGACTTCGGTCAGCTGCTCGCCATCTTTGTTGTAGGTCCAGGTGGTCTTGTCGCCTTCGGGGTTGATCTTGGCTTTCAGGTCGCCGTAGGAGTCGTATTCGAATTTGGTTTCGCGGGAGAGCGGATCGGTCACCGATTCCAAGTCGCCGTTTGAGGCGTGTTTGAAGGTCGATTTCTGCGTCGTTTCGCCAGGCGCGGGCCGTTCGATCGCTTCGACGTTGCCTTTGGCATCTCGTTTGAAGGTCGTTTTCTCGCCCTTTGGCGTGGTTTCGGTCAAGACGTCGTGGGTGGCGTTGTAGGTCCATTTCGTTTCGTTGCCCTCGGCGTCCTTTTCCAGCGTGAGATCGCCGGCGGCGCTGTATTCATAGGTCGTCGAATGGCTGAGAGCGTCCGTCGCTTTGACGACCTGATAGGCACTGTTGTATTCGTAGGTGGTCCTCCGTTCGAGGCCCGTACCTTTGGCCTTGATCACTTCCAGCGGCTCGCCGGCCTCATTGAACATCTCGAAGGTGGTGGATTCGTTGGGCTCGGTGATCGTCGTCGTCTTTAAGCCTTTCAATTCGCCGTATTCGAATTTGATCACCCGCCCAGCAGGGTCGGTCTGTTTTTTGGCCCGATTGGAGCCGTCGTATTCGGTTTTGGTGACGCCGCCACGGCCGTTCGTCATTTCGGTCAGCTGATGGGAGGCGTCGTATTTGAATTTCCAGCGCGGGGTTTCTTCTCCTGGCAGCGTTACCGAGGCGAGGTTGCCCGATTCGTAGGTGTATTTGAATTTGCGGCCCATCGGGTCTACGACGCTCGTGACCTGACCCCCCGTGTAGCTGAAGAGCAGGAACCGGCCTGCGTTGTCGCTGGCTAGAAACAACCTTCCGGCTTCGTAGCTCAATTTGATTGCGTTTCCGTTGCGGTCTTTCTGTTCGGTCAGCTTGCCTTCGGAGTTGAAATAGAGCTTTTCCTGCGTCGGCAGCGTGAAGATGTAGGTTGCCCCTTCTTTGACAAGGGTGGCCTGGATCCAGGCGCCGGGGACATATTTGCCGCCGGTCAGGGCGAAGGCGGCGGTGGCGCTGTTGTCCTGAACGACCGTGACCGCGCCGGATTCTGCGTTGAATTCCAGGTGGGCGCTGTAGGGCCCAGACCAACCGTAGCCCCAGACTCCGGCTTCTTTGGCTGCGGCGCCGGCCTGGGAGTTGTAGGCGCGGGTGAGGCGGAGACCGGGGCCGCGGCCGCCCAGGGCGAGATCGGTCTGTTCCTCGTACTGATTGCCGGACGCGCAGTTGACCGGTTCGCCCTTTACGCACTGGGAGTCGGAGACGGGTGGGGAAGCCGCATTTCCGCCCCCTTGCGTATCGGTTGGAGGCACCGGCCCCCCACCGAAACAGGCAAGCGCATAGGTGGCGGTGAGCGCGGCGAGGGCGAGGAGGGCCAGGAGGCAGACGAGGAGAGCTCTGGCCCGCGGGATCACGGGATCAGCCTGTGCCGTAAAGGTAGGAATCCTTGACCATTGGCGCAGTATTGCACCTATGATCAGAGAGATGCAAGTAGTAAGAGAAAACAAAATAAAGTGTTTGTTTTTCCTTCTCTCGCTTGCTCTTCTGATCGCGGTGATTACGGTCGCTGCAAACAGCGGCAGCCCGGCGGCCAAGCGACAACTGGTGATCCCGCGGGAACCGAACGCAGCGCAGCGGACCTTTGCCCTGCTCGCCGGCATCCCCCAGCACGGTGCTGTCCTCGGCCGGCGCAAGGCGCCGGTGACGCTTCAGTTCTTCGGCGACCTGCAGTGCAAACAGGCCCGCCAGGTGATGCTCGGGGCGCTGCCCTTCCTGATCCGCCGCTGGGTGCGGGCGGGGAAGCTTCAGATCCGCTTCCGCTCGACAGAAACCGACACCAAAAGAGCCGGCGGCTGGTTCGAATTCAAAGAACAGCAGGTCGCGGCCTTGGCGGCAGGGGCGCAGGACAAGCTATGGAATTTCGTCGACGTCTTCTATCGCGAACAGGGACCTGAGTTCACGGGGTACGTCGACGAAGCGTTCCTGCGCCGGATTGCAGCTAAGGCAGGCGTAAATCTGGAACGCTGGGGAGAGGACCAGGAGTCCGAAACGTGGATTGCCAAGCTCGAAGCCGATGAGGCGCTGGGAATCGAAAAGCGGATGCGCAGCACCCCGTCCTTCCTAATCGGTCCAACGGGCGGATCGGCGCGGCAACTGCGGCACTTTGCACTGGAAGAACCGGGGGTCTTCGAAGAAGCGATTAGGGGGCTGGTGTAAACGCTCGATCCCCTGCTCCGCGCTCCCACACCTCAGGCGATGGATGTACTCCTCGGGGTCAGACGCGGCCGGTTTGCGAGCGCTGGTTGCGGGCGATCGCGTCGACCAGGACTGCCAGCAGCAGGACGCCGCCCGTGACCATGAACTTGACCGCCGAGGAAAGCGCCAGCAGATCCATGCCGTTGGAGATCGAGCCGATCACCAGGGCCCCGGTCAGCGCCGTCCAGACCGAGCCGCGACCGCCGAAGAGGCTGGTGCCGGCGATGACCGGCCCGGCGATCGCCAGCAGCAGCAATTCGTTGCCGCCCGAGTTCTGGTTGACGGCGAGCAGTCGCGAGGCCGCCATGATGCCGCCGATCGCGGCCATCGTGCCGGCGATCCCAAAGACGGCGACGCGGATGCCGTTGACGCGGATGCCGGCGCGGCGGGCGGCCTCGGCATTGCCGCCGACGGCGAACACATGGCGGCCGAACCCCGTGCGCTTGACCACGTACTCCATCCCAACCACGAAGGCGAGCAGGATCAGGACCGCCAGCGGCACGCCACGGTCGGAGTTGAAGACCAGCATGGCGGCGATCGTCACCACCGCGACCGCGACGAATCGGATCACGAGCCCGGCCAGGCTCTCGCTGTCGAGCCCGGCGGCGACGCGGCGCCGGTGGCCGAGCAAGAGCACCGCGCCGTAGCCTCCGATCACCACCGCGGCGATGATCCAGCCGACCGTGTCGGAGTAGAAGGTATTGGCCAGCCCGGTGATCTTGGGGTCGGTGAGGTTGATCGACCCGGTCGAGCCGAGCACCTGCAGAAGAGCCCCTTGCCAGGCCAATAAGCCCGCGAGGGTGACGACGAATGAGGGTATGCCGAAGCGGCTGAAGAGGAACCCCTGCAGCAGCCCGATCGCAAGCCCGACCGCGACCGCAGCAGCGATCGCCAGGTAGGGATTCCAGCCGTGCTTGACGTTGAGCACGGCCATCACCGCGGCGGCAAGGCCGCTGACGGCACCGACCGAAAGGTCGATCTCGCCCAACAGCAGCACGTAGACGACGCCGATCGAGATCAACCCGGTGGCGGCGATCTGCAGCATCAGGTTGGTCAGGTTCTGGGCCGAGAGAAAGCGGTCGTTCTCGAACTGGAAGATCGCCCAGATCAGGGCCAAACCGATCAGGACCCGCAACGAGGCGAGGTCGCCCTGGACCAATCGCCGGATCGTCTCTTTTGGCCGAGGAAGGCTCTCCTCGGTGTCGGCGGTCGTGGCCGCGGCGTCGCTCATCGCCCCTCCTCCCCGGTCCCGGGATCCGCCGGCTCCGTACTGCCGGCTTTCTTGCGGGCGTCGGAGCCGACTCCGGTTATCGCCGAGACGACGTGCTCCTCGGTGGTCGATTCGGCGGCGAACTCCCCAGCTGCTTGGCCCAGCCGCAAGACGAAGATCCGGTCGGCAACCTCGAAGACGTCGACCAGGTTGTGGCTGATGACGACGACGCCGAGCTCGCGCTCGCGCAGGCGGCGAATCAGGTTAAGCACCTGCGCCGTCTGGGCGACGCCCAGCGCCGCGGTCGGCTCGTCGAGCAGCACCACCTTGGGCTCGCCCAGCAGCGAGCGTGCCACCGCGACCTGTTGGCGCTGGCCGCCGGAAAGGGTTCCGACCTCACTGCGCAGGCTCGGGATCGTCACCGCCAGGTTGGAGAGCAACTCGCCGGTCTGGTGCTCCATGCGCGCCTCGTCGAGCTGGCGCGAAGCCGTGCCGACGCCGGGCGAGACCTCCTCCCTGCCGAGAAAGAGGTTGGCGACGACGTCGAGGTTGTCGCAGAGGGCGAGGTCCTGGTAAACGGTGGCGATTCCCAGCGCGGTCGCGTCCTGGGGCTTGGAGATCGAGACCCCCTGCCCGTCGAAGCGGATCGTGCCCTCATCAGCGGCGTGGATGCCGGCGATCGTCTTCACCAGCGTCGACTTGCCGGCGCCGTTGTCGCCGACCAGGCCGACCACCTCGCCGGCGTGGACGGCGAAGTCGACCCGGTCCAACGCCTGGACCGGGCCGAATCGCTTGCTGACTCCCTCCAGCTCGAGGAGGGGAGCGGCGGTGCTGTTCATCTCAGCCCGAGATTCCCGCTTCTTTGCACGCCGCCGCGTAGGCACCAGTGCAGAGTTCGGAGGCGGTGACGAACCCGTCCGCGATCACCGTCGACTTGACGTTGTCCTTGATCACGGCGATCGGGTCGAGCAGGACCGCCGGGACTTTGCCGGCACCGTTGTCGACTTCTTCGGTGACTTTGTCTTGCGGAACTTCCTTGCCTTCCGCCAGGTCCAGCGCGATTTCGGCGCTGACCTTGGCCTGCGGCGGGATTTCCTTGTAGACCGTCATGAACTGCTGGCCGGCGAGGATCCGCTGCAGGCCCGCCACGGTGGCGTCCTGGCCGGTGACCGGGATTTCTTCGGGGTCGAGGCCGGCCCCTTTCAGCGCCGCGATGGCGCCACCGCCGGTGTCGTCGTTGGCGGCGTAGATGCCGGCGAAGCCATTGTTGCCGAGCGCGGTGATCGCCTGCTGAGCCTCGCGCTGGGCGTTTTCGGCAGACCAGCCAGGGGTGTCGTATTCCTTCGCGACTTTGACCCCTGCGGCTTCGAATCCCTTGTTGGAGCCGGCCTTGAACAGAGCGGCATTGGGGTCCGCCGGGTCACCGTTGATCTTGATGATCGGCCCGCTCGGTTTGCCGTCTTCCTTCAGTTTTTTGCTTAGCGTTTCGGCCTGCAGTTCGCCGACCTTTTCGTTGTCGAAGGAGACGTAGGCGTCGACTTCGCCATTTTCGATCAGGCGGTCATAGCTCAGCACCGGCACGTTCTGGGCCTTTGCCTTTTCGGCGATCGCCGCGGCCGACTTGGAGTCCATCGGGTCGACGACGAGGACTTCGGCGCCCTGGGTCAGCGCCGCTTCGGCCTGGCTCTGCTGCTTCTGCGCGTCCCCGCCGGCGTTGTTGTAGAGGACTTCGCAGTCGCTGCACAGTTCTTCGACGGATTCTTCGAAGTCCGGCCGATCGTTGGTTTCGTAGCGTGGCGTCTCGTTTTCCGGCAGCAAGAGGGCGATCTTGGTACCTCCGCTGTCACTGCTGCCACCGCAGCCGGCGGCGACCAGGGCAATGACGAGCAACGCCCCGAGCCCGAGAGAAATCCGCTTCAGCGCGGTGGGACTGGTCATGTCGTCTCCTTCTTTTGCCGGACTCTCGCCCGATTCCCAAAACCTGCTTCGACCATACCCACCGATGGCGTTGCCAATCAGGATTCGGGCCAGGCCGTCCAACGAACCCGGCAAACCTGGGACGCGGCGTCCTAGACGCCGTGCCTAATCAAGCGGCAAGCGCTTCGCGGCGCTTGCCGCCGCGCTTGGGCTTCGCCGGCACGACCAGGCTGGAGAGGAAGCTGCCGGTGTAGGAGCCCTTGACCGCGGCGACCTCCTCGGGGGTGCCGGTGGCGACCACCTCCCCCCCCTCTTCGCCGCCCTCGGGACCGAGGTCGACCAGCCAGTCGGCGGTCTTGATCACGTCGAGGTTGTGCTCGATCACGACCACGCTGTTGCCGGCGTCGACGAGGCGACCGAGGACGTCGAGCAGGCGCTGGACGTCGGCGAAGTGGAGCCCGGTGGTGGGCTCGTCGAGGATGTAGAGGGTGTCGCCGGTGGCGACTTTGGAGAGCTCGGTTGCCAGCTTGATCCGCTGCGCCTCGCCGCCGGAGAGCGTCGTCGCCGGCTGGCCGAGGCGGATGTAGTCGAGGCCGACGTCGTGCAGGGTGCGCAGGCGGCGGTGGATCTTCGGCACGTTCTCGAAGAACTCGACCCCCTCCTCGACCGACATCTCCAGCACGTCGGCGATGCTCTTGCCCTTGAAGCGGACCTCGAGCGTCTCGCGGTTGTAGCGTTTCCCGTGGCACTGCTCGCAGGGCACGTAGACGTCGGGCAAGAAGTGCATCTCGATCTTGATCTGACCGTCGCCTTTGCAGACCTCGCAGCGCCCGCCCTTGACGTTGAAGCTGAAGCGGCCCGGCTTGTAGCCGCGCGCCCGCGACTCCTGGGTCTGGGTGAAGAGCTGGCGGATGTGGTCGAAGACGCCGGTGTAGGTGGCCGGGTTGGAGCGCGGGGTGCGGCCGATCGGCGACTGGTCGATGTTGATGATCTTGTCGATCTGGCTGAGCCCGTCAATGCCGTCGTGGGCGCCGGGGCGCAGCTTCGCCTGGTGCAGGCGGTTGGCGACCGAGTGGTGCAGGGTCTCGTTGATCAGGGTCGACTTGCCGGAGCCGGAGACGCCGGTGACGCAGCAGAAGACGCCGAGCGGGATCGTCACGTCGACGTCCTTGAGGTTGTGTTCGCGGGCGCCGCGGACCAGCAGCGCGCCGCTCGGCTGGCGGCGCTCCTCGGGCACGGGAATCTGTCGCTTGCCGGAGAGGTACTGCCCGGTCAGCGAGGCCGGGTCCTTGGCGACTTGGGCCGGGGTCCCGGCCGAGATCACGTGGCCGCCGTGTTCGCCGGCGCCGGGACCGAGGTCGACGAGGTGGTCGGCCGCCATCATCGTCCCCTCGTCGTGCTCGACCACGATCACCGTGTTGCCGAGATCGCGCAGGCGGTCGAGGGTCGCGATCAGCTTCTCGTTGTCGCGCTGGTGGAGCCCGATCGAGGGCTCGTCGAGCACGTACATGACGCCGACCAGGCTGGAGCCGATCTGGGTCGCCAGGCGAATCCGCTGCGCCTCGCCGCCGGAGAGCGAGCGGGCCGAGCGGGCCAGCGAGAGGTAGCCGATGCCGACGTTCTCGAGGAAGGCGAGTCGTTCGCTGATCTCGCGCACGATCAGGCGGGCGATCGCCCGCTCGGTCTCGGTCAGCTCCAGGTCCGCGATCCAGGCCGCCGCCGCCCGCGCCGAGAGGTCGCTGTACTCGGCGATGCTGATGCCACCGACCTTGACCGCCAGCGTCTCCGGCCGCAGCCGAGCGCCCCTGCACTGCGGGCACGGCTGCTCGGCCATGTAGCCCTCGATCCGCTCGCGGTTGGTCTCCGAGTCGGTCTCCTCGTAGCGGCGCTGCAGGTTGTTGACGATCCCCTCGAAGCGCACCTTGTAGGAGCGGCGGCGGCCGAAGCGGTTGGTGTAGGTGACCTGGTGGCGGTCCTCGCCGGTGCCGTAGAGGAAGATCTCCTTGTCGCTTTTCTTGAGCTGCGACCAGGGCTTGTCGGCGTCGACTCCGTACTCCTCGGCGACGGCGGCGATCAGCCGCCTCCAGTAGGCGGTGATGCCCCGGTTCCAGGGCTGCAGGGCACCCTCGGCCAGCGAGAGCGTCGGGTCGGGGACGACCAGCTCGGGGTCGATCACCCGCTGGAAGCCGAGCCCGTGACAGCGCTCGCAGGCCCCGTGCGGCGAGTTGAAGGAGAAGATCCGCGGCTCCAGCTCCGGGATCGAGGTGCCGCAGTTGAGGCAGGCGAACTGCTCGGAGAAGAGCAGCGGCTCGGACTCCTGGCCGACGACCTCGACCTCGATCAGGCCGGCGGCGAGGGCGGCCGCCGCCTCGACCGACTCGGAGAGGCGCCGGCGCAGGTCGGTTTTCATCACCAGGCGATCGACGACCACGGCGAGGTCGTGTTTGTACTTCTTGTCGAGCACGATCTCCTCGTCGAGCCGGCGCAGGTCGCCGTTGACCTTGACCCGCGAGTAGCCCTCGAGCCGCATCTGCTCGAGCAATTTCCCGTACTCGCCTTTGCGCCCGCGCACGACCGGCGCCATGACCATGAATTTCGTTCCCTCCTCGAGGGTCATCAGCCGATCGACGATCTGCTCCTGGGTCTGGCCGGTGATCTCCTCGCCGCACTCGGGGCAGTGCGGGACCCCGATCCGCGCCCAGAGCAGCCGCAGGTAGTCGTAGATCTCGGTCACCGTTCCGACCGTCGAGCGCGGGTTGCGCGAGGTCGTCTTCTGGTCGATCGAGATCGCCGGCGAGAGTCCCTCGATCGAGTCCACGTCCGGCTTCTCCATCAACCCGAGGAACTGGCGCGCGTAGGCGGAGAGCGACTCCACGTAGCGCCGCTGCCCCTCGGCGTAGATCGTGTCGAAGGCGAGGCTCGACTTGCCGGAGCCCGAAAGCCCGGTGATGACGATCAGCGCGTCCCGCGGCAGCTCAACGTCGATGTCCTTGAGGTTGTGCTCGCGGGCGCCCGAGATGACGATTCGCTCAGAGGCAGCCACTACGGCGATTCTACGCAGGCGAACAGATGTTCCCCTCAACCGTGCCCAGTTTACGGGCTATGCAAGGGCGGCGGCGAGCTTGCGGCGGTAATCGCGGGCGCTGGAGTCGGCCGGGTCGAAGCCGCTGAGGATCCCGACGATGGCGCGGCGCAGCTCGTCGCGGGTGTCCTCCTCGGCGCCCGTGATCTCCGCCAGCAGGGCATCGAGTGCCTGCTCCCGTTCGCCGCGGTCGAGGGCGGCGAAGGCATCGGCGCCGATGCCTTGGCGCATGAGCTGGATCCGGGAGGCGAGCCCAGCGGCGGCGAAGTCCTCCGGGTGGGGCTCGACCGCTTCCAGCGCCTCCCCCTCCGCCCCACGCTCGAGCCTCGCCTGACCGAGGCGGACGGCGACGTCGGCGCGGCGCGGCTCCAGTTCGGCGGCCTCGCGCAGGGAGAGCTCGTCGCCCTGCTCCAGCAGCTCGTCCGCCCGGGAAGGGACCAGCGAGTCGAAGAAGGCCTCGACTTTGGCCGGCGGTACGGCGCCGACGAACTCGTCGACGACCTTGCCGTCGCGGAAAGCCTTGACCGCCGGAATGCCCTGGACGCCGTAGCGAGCGCCCAGCGACTGGTTGGAGTCGACGTCGACCTTGGCCAGCAGGACCCGGCCGCCGCGGCTCGCCTCGGCTGCTTCCAGCGCCGGGCTCAGCGCCTTACAGGGCCCGCACCACTCGGCCCAGAAGTCGACCACGACCGGGGTCTGCTTCGAGAGCTCGACGACGTCGCGGTCGAAGGTCGCCTCGGTCACGTCGATCGCCATCGGCGGAGATTAGAGGGAGGCGATCGCGCGCCTTGTGCTGCCGGCCCGCCGGCGTTACGTTGGACACAGGCGGGGTCACAACAGAGGAGGAGTGATGTCCAATCTCGACAGTGCCCGTTCCGCTTACGACGCCTTCGGGCGCGGCGACCTCGCCGCCCTGGGAGAGTCCTTCGCCGAGGACGCCGTCTGGGTCACTTCTGACGAGCTGCCGCTCGGCGGAGAAACCAAGGGCCGCGACACGATCCTGGCGAACTTCGCCCAGATCCCCAACTACTGGACCTCGTTCAGCGTCGAGCCCGAGGAGTTCATCGACGCCGGCGAGTGGGTGGCAGTCCGCGGCACCCAGCGCGCGGGCAACGACAAAGGGAGCTTCGAGGCACCCTTCGTGCACCTGCTCAAGTTCGACGGGAACGGCAAGACCGTGCGCGGCGAGTTCTTCACCGACAGCGCCAAGGCGGCGAAGCTGCTGGGCTGACTCGAGTCAAGCCCCGGCGGTCATTCCGTCTAGGTCGCGGCGCAGCTCCTTCAGCTCGTCGCGAATTCGCCCTGCCTCCTCGAAGCGGAGGTCGTCGGCCGCGGCCAGCATCTCCTCCTCGAGGGCGACGATCGTCTTCTCCAGCTCCTCGGGACTGTCGAACTCGCCGCTGCGCTTGCTGCGGCGCTTGGCCGGGGCGCGATCCTCCATCGCCAGGAACTCGGACATCTCGGAGATCCCTTTGCGCACGGTCGCCGGGGTGATCCCGTGCTCCTCGTTGTAGGCAAGCTGGATCGCCCGGCGGCGGTCGGTCTCGCTCATCGCCGCCCGCATCGCGTCGGTCTCCTTGTCGGCGTACATCAGCACCCGCCCGTTGACGTTGCGCGCGGCGCGCCCGATCGTCTGCACAAGGCTGGTCTCGCCACGCAGGAAGCCCTCCTTGTCGGCGTCGAGGATCGCCACCAGCGAGACCTCGGGCAGGTCGAGCCCCTCGCGCAGGAGGTTGACCCCGACCAGGACGTCGTACTCCCCCAGCCGCAGGTCGCGGACGATCTGGATCCGTTCCAGGGTGTCGATCTCCGAGTGCAGGTAGCGGACCTTGATCCCGTACTCGAGCAGGTAGGCGGTCAGGTCCTCGGCCATCTTCTTGGTCAGCGTCGTGACCAGGACGCGCTCGCCCGTCTCCGCGACCTTGCGCGCTTCGTTCATCAGGTCGTCGATCTGGTTCCTGGTCTCGCGGACCTCGATGTAGGGGTCGACGATCCCGGTCGGGCGCACGATCTGCTCGACGATCCGGGTCGACTCGGCTTTCTCGAAGTTGCCCGGCGTCGCCGAGACCATCACCAGGCGGTCGACCCGGTCGAGGAACTCATCGAACTTGAGCGGGCGGTTGTCGATCGCCGAGGGCAGGCGGAAGCCGAAGTCGATCAGGGTCGACTTGCGCGAGCGGTCGCCCTCGAACATGCCGCCGATCTGCGGGATCGTCTGGTGGGACTCGTCGACGAAGGTGACGAAGTCGTCGGGGAAGTAGTCGATCAGCGTGTGCGGCGGGCTGCCGGCGGGCCGGCCGTCGAGGATCCGCGAGTAGTTCTCGATCCCCGAGGTGAAGCCGACCTCCTTGATCATCTCCAGGTCGTAGGCGGTGCGCTGGCGCAGGCGGTGCGCCTCCAGCTGTTTGCCTTCCTCCTCCAGCTCGGCGGTGCGCGATTCGAGTTCGGCGCGGATCTCCTCGACCGCGCGCTCGACGGTCTCGTCTTTGGTCACGTAATGCGAGGCCGGCCAGACCGAGACGTGGTCGATCGTGTCGAGGATTTCCCCGGTCAGCGGGTCGAAGTGCTGGATCCCCTCGATCTCGTCGCCGAAGAGCGAGATCCGGTAGGCGGACTCGGCGTAGGCGGGCATGATCTCCAGCACCTCGCCGCGGACCCGGAAGGAGCCGCGCCCCAGCACCTGATCGTTGCGCTGGTACTGCATCTTCACCAGCTTGCGCAGGACCTCGTCGCGGTCGAGCGAGGCGCCGACTTTGAACAGCTGCATTTTTTCGTTGTAAACCTGGGGCGAGCCGATCCCGTAGATGCAGGAGACCGAGGCGACGATGATCACGTCACGGCGGGCGAAGAGCGCCGCCGTCGCCGCGTGGCGCAGGCGGTCGATCTCGTCGTTGATCGAGGAGTCCTTCTCGATGTAGAGGTCCTGGGCCGGGACGTACGCCTCCGGCTGGTAGTAGTCGTAGTAGGAGACGAAGTACTCGACCGCGTTGTCGGGGAAGAACTCGCGGAACTCGTTGCAGAGCTGCGCCGCCAGGGTCTTGTTGTGGGCGATCACCAGCGAGGGGCGCTGGACCGCGGCGATCGTCGCCGCCATCGTGAAGGTCTTGCCGGTGCCGGTGGCGCCCAGCAGGGTCTGGAAGCGTTCGCCGGCTTCGATTCCTGCGGCTAGTCCGGCGATCGCCTTCGGCTGGTCGGCGGTCGGCGTGTAGGCGGGATTGAGCTCGAACTCGGGCACGTTCCTACGAACATAGCGGGCGACAAACTCGGCCCCGACCGCAGCCCCCCGGAACGTTTCGTGGTTCCAAATTCGCGCCTGCGGCGAATTTGGAACCACAGAATGAAAGACTGCGGCGCGTGAACAGCTCGCGCGTCGGCCTCGCCGGCTTCTTCTCCCTCACCGGGATCCTGCACTTCGTCATCCCACGCAGCTACGAGGCGATGGTGCCCAAGCCGGTGCCGGCCAAGGAGGCGGTGGCGATCAGCGGGGTCGCCGAGATCGCCGGCGGGCTCGCCGTCCTCCACCTCCGTACCCGCGGACTCGCCCGCTGGTGGCTGCTGGCCTTGCTGCTCGCCGTCTTCCCGGCCAACATCCACATGGCGGTCAACCCCGAGCAGATCAAGGGCCTGGACCTGGAGAGGATTCCGCGCTGGGCGCTCTGGGCGCGGTTGCCGCTGCAGCCGCTGGCGATGCTCTGGGTTTGGCGCGCCACTCGCGACTGAACCGCCACGCCGTTTCGCATTTTCGTCATACAGACTTTTGTCTGTAGAGCTTCTGTCGTCTATGACAGAAGCTTTCGCCATGGATAGACGTGATCGTTTCGCCGCAAACATGAAACAGGCCCGTGAGAAACTGGATATCTCCCAGGAAGAGCTGAGCTTCCGCTGCAAGCTCCACCTGACGACGATCTCCCTCTATGAGCGCGGCTATCGCAAACCGGGCATGGATGCGATCCTCAAACTCGCCGCCAGTCTGGAGACGACGCCGGCCGCGCTCTGCGCCGGCATCAAGTGGCTGCCGAAAGAGCAACGCTTCAAGGTCGAGAAGCCGCGGTAGGCACCGCGAACCCGTCTCAGGGCAGGAATTCTTCCAGTAGATCGCCGGCGGGCCCGAGGAAGGTCTGCAGGCTGCCGAAGGCCGAGCGCGCGTCCTGAACCAGTTCGATCGCCCGGTCGAGCGGGATTTCTTCGATCGTCGCCCGCAGCGGCCCGCCGAGCAGTGGGCTGAGGGCACCGGCGTCTTCGGCGTCGCCGACGGCTCGCAGCAGCCCGGCCCGGATCGCCCGCGCCAGTTTCTCGTCGTCGATCCCGTAGCGCTCGCTGAAGCGCTCGCGCGCCTCCGGCGTCGCCAGCGCCCGCGCCAGCGTCTCCCGCGTCACCCCGAGCTGGCAGGCGGCGCCGTCGAGGGCCGAGATCGAGAACTGGTTGGCGATTTCTCCCAGGTCCCTCGGGTTCGACCAGGGCCGGGGTTGACAGGGGTCCTGGCTCTTCTCCGGCGTATAGGAGGAGCCGCCGGCAGCGAGGTAGGCGCCGATCAGGACCAGCGACGAGAGGATCGCGGCGCCTACCAGCAGCTGCGCCCTCAGCCCGGCGTTCAAAGCTCCACCCGCCGCGAGAGGCCGATCGGGATCAGGGCCAGCAGCCCGAGCAGGGCGGCGAGACCGAACGAGGGGCTGAAGGCGTGGGTGGCGCCACGGTTGAGCTGCTCCTGCAGTTCGTCGCGCAGCCCTTCGACGTCCTCGCGCTCCGCGGGATCGTCGGGCAGCGGCTCGAAGGCCGGGCCGATCGTCGGCACCTTGCCCTTCTCCCCTTCCAGGCGCTGCTCGATCTTCTGCGCGAGGTCGATCTTGACCAGCGGGTTGACCTTGGAATCGAGGATGACCGCGGTGCCGGCATCGATCGCGTCGTCGCGCTGCTGGGCGATGTCGGCGGTGAAGATCGGGGTCAGCGCCAGCAGGCCGATCACCACTCCGGCATGGCGGGCGGAGATCGTCCAGCCGCCGTGGATCGCCTGCGGGGCGCGGCCGCCGAGCGCGGTCTCGGTCAGGGCCGAGAGCACCAGCGAGAGGCCGACCCCGACCAGCAGCTGCGGCGGCAGGGTCAGGGCGACCTCGGCCTGCGGCAGCAGCGCCAAGCCGGCGAGGCCGCCGGAGACGAGGATCGCGCCGGCCGCCGCCCGGGCCCGGGCGCTGGGCACGAGCGGGGTGAGGCGGCTGCCGAGCAGGGCGGCGAGGGGCATCGCGGTGACGACGATCGCCGCGCCGATCGGGGTCAGGCGCCAGCCTTCGATCAGCAGCAGGACGAGCAGGAAGAGCGCCGCGGCAATCGCCGCCGAGACCATCGCCAGGGCGAGGTTGGCGGCGAGGTGCGGGCGGCCGGTGCGCCGCACCTCGGCCTGCAGGATCCCGGTCGCCGCCTCGTGCCTGGCCACGGCGAGGATCGGCACCGCGGCGGCGAGCGCCACCGGGACCTGGATCAGGAAGATCGACTGCCAGGAGACCAGCTCGGTGAGGAGACCGCCGACCGCCGGGCCCAGGGCCGCCCCGGTCGCGCCGGCGCTGGCCCAGACCGTCGTCGCGCGGCGCTCGGAGCCGACCGTCGCCGGCAGCAGCTCGAGCGCCGCGGTCACCGCCAGGGCGCCCCCGAGCGCCTGCACGCAGCGAGCCAGGATCAGGGTCGAGAGCTCGTCGGCGACGCCGCAGGCGAGCCCGGCGCCGGCGAAGATCGCCAGCCCCACCGCCGCCGCCCGGCCGGGCCCGACGCGGCGGGCCAGCAGCGCCGCCGGCACCGCCCCCAGCGCCATCACCAGGTTGAACGAGATCAGTACCCAGGTGACCCCGGCGACGCTGGTGTCGAGGTCGCGGTAGATCTCCGGCAGGGCGAGGACGACGATCGAGGAGTCGGCCAGGACCAGCCCGACGGCAAGCGCGAGGGCGGCGACGCGCGGCCTGGGCGCGGCGGCGCTCACCGGTAGCCCAGCTCCCTGGCGTACTCGTCGCGGTAGGCCGCCCGCTTCTCCAACACCTCTTCCACGTAGGCGCGAGTTTCCGGGAAGGGGATGTCGCTGACATTAAGGTCGGAGCCGCCCCACTCGTCGGCGTTGCCCGGACCGGCGTTGTAAGCGGCGAGGGCGGCGGCCTCGTCGCCGTCGTAGCGATCCAGCAGTTCGCGCAGGAGGAAGGTGCCGTAGCGGATGTTGATTTCCGGATCAGAGAGATCGTCGAGCCTGAACGTGGTGCCACCGCTGAGGCGCTCGATTTCCTGCGCGGCCGCGGGCGTGATCTGCATCAGCCCGCGGGCGCCGGCGCTCGAGGTGGCGTCGCTGAACTTCGACTCGGAGTAGATGACGGCCGCGAGCAGCGCCGCATCGACGCCCTTTTCGGAGGCCTGCTGGCGGATCACGTCCTCGTGCTTCAGCGGCAGCGTCAGCTCCTGCAGGGCGTGGTCGAAGGTGCCGTTCGCGACCAGCAGCCCAACGCCGAGACCGATGATCGTGGCGCCGGTGCCGAGGATCAGCCAGCGCCGCCGCCGCACCCTTCGCTTCATCGCCGCAGCTTCGCGAGCAGCGCGGACAGCGCCCGCTCGAGGTCCTCGACCGAGCCGTTGTTCGCGACGACGTGGTCGGCCCGCGCGGCCTTCTCCTCCTGCGAAAGCTGGCGCGCCTCGCGCTCATCGACGAGGGCGTGGCCGCGCGCCGCCGCGCGCTCGCGCCTGACCGGCTCCTCGGCGACGACCGCCACGGTCGTGTCGAAGACCTCGTGCCTGCCGCCCTCGAACAGCAGCGGCACCTCGACCACGGCGATCTCGGTCGCCGCTGGCAGCGAGCTCAGCCACGCGACCATCCGCTCGGCCACCAGCGGGTGGATCTGTCCCTCAAGCCAGGCCAGCTGCTCCGGATCGGCGAAGACGATCTGGCCGATCCGGGTGCGGTCGACAGCGCCGTCGGGAGCGACCTCCGTGCCCCAGCGCTCCACCAACCGCCCGACCAGCGGCTCGGAATCGAGCAGCTCGTGGACGACGGCGTCGCTGGAGAGAGTCGAGGCGCCGAGCCGCGAGAAAGCCGCCAGCGCCTCGGACTTGCCGGCCGCGATACCGCCGGTGAGGCCAATCGTCAGCGGCGCCATGGCCGCTGCTCAGCTCTGCTCTGACTCGCCAGTCTGGGGCGTCTCGCCCGCGGCCTCGTCGAGGTCGTCGGGAGAATCCGGACGGTCCACGGCGGTTTCGCCCTCCTGGGCCTCCCCACCATCCTCGTCCTCAGCGCCATCCTCAGTCGTCCCGTTCTCCTCGGCGACCGGAGCCGGCTCCGCGGTCTCAGCAGCCTCAGCCTCGGGCGCCTCCTCTGCCTCCTCCTCGGCAGGAGCATCCTCCACAGGCGCCTCGTCCTGAGCCACCTCAGCAACAGGCTCCTCCGCCGCTGGAGCCTCTTCTGCTGCAGGCTCCTCCGCTTGGGGGGCCTCGTCTTGAGCCTCCTCGACGGCGACAGCCTCGGGGGTATCCGACGCCTCATCCACGGGTGGCGCGGGGGATGGCTCCTCGCCCGCAGCTTGCGAGGACGAGGAGTCGTCCCCCGCGACAGGACCCGTGGGCGCGGCGTCCGAGCCCTCGCCGTTCACGGCCTCCAGCTGCTCCCCCAGGTCCCCCATCAGCATGTTCTGCCCCTCGACCCGCTTGATGCTCAGCGACAACCGCCGCCGCTCTTCGTCGATCTCGAGGATCTTCACGTTCAGGTTGGTGCCCGGCTCGACCACTTCGGAGGGGTTCTCGACGTGGTGGTCGGCGAGCTCGGAGATGTGGACCAGGCCCTCGACACCGGGGAGGATTTCGACGAAGGCGCCGAAGGCGACGACCTTGGTCACCGCTCCCTCGAGCACGTCGCCGGGACGGTGGGTGCTGATCACGCGCTGCCAGGGGTCCTCCTGGGTCTGCTTCAGACCGAGGGAGATGCGCTGGCGGTCGCGGTCGATGTCGAGCACTTTGATCCGCACCGTGTCGCCGATCGCGACGACTTCGGAGGGATGGTTGACGTGGCTCCAGGAGAGCTCGGAGATGTGGATCAGGCCGTCGATCCCGTCGAGGTCGACGAAGGCGCCGAAGTCGACGATGTTGGAGATCTTGCCTTCCACGACCTGGCCCGGCTCGAGGTTGCCGAGGATCTGCTCGCGGACCTCCTTGCGCTCCTCCTCGAGCACGGCGCGGCGCGAGAGGACGACGTTGTTGCGGCTGCGGTTGAGCTCGATCACTTTGCACTCGAGCGTCTGGCCCATGAACTCGTCGAGGTTGTGGACGCGGCGGATGTCGACCAGCGAGGCGGGCAGGAAGCCGCGCACGCCGAGGTCGAGGATGAGGCCGCCCTTGACGACCTCGATGACGCTACCTTCGACCGGTTCGCCGGAGTCGGCGGCGATCTCGATGCGGCGCCAGGCCTTCTCGAAGCGAGCCCGCTTCTTGGAGAGGATCAGGCGGCCCTCGGCGTCCTCCTTGGTCAGGACCAGGGCGTCGATCTCCTCGCCCAACTCGACCTCGTCGGCCGGGTCGACCGACTTGCGGATCGAGAGCTCGTTGGAGGGGATGACGCCCTCGGCCTTGTAGCCGATGTCGACCAGGACCTCGTCTTTGTCGATCCGCACGACCTTGCCGTTGACGACGTCGCCCTCGTCGAAGGAGACCATCGTCGCCGCGTAGTTGGGGACGATCTTGCCGTCGATCTGGAGCAGCAGGCCGTTGGAGCCCTCGACGGGCGTTGCGGCAGGCGCGGGGGCGGTCAGTACGTCGGTCGCGGACACGACGGCGAATAATGGCAGAATCGGGGTCGATGCCGATTAGAGCGACCAAGCGCGGCGAGGAGCGCACTCCCCTCGACGGCAGCCACGACGTCCTGATCTGCGGCGCCAGCTTCGCCGGGCTGGCGATTGCACGCGAGCTTGCGGGCTCGGGCGCCGACGTGATGATCGTCGATCGCTATGAGATCGGCGAGCGGCAGACCTCCGCCTGCGGCATCCCGACGGAGTGGCTGTCGCGATTGGGCCTGATGGATTGCGAGCGCCAGCGCTTCGACACGCTGGTCATGCACACCCCCCACGGCGACGCCCGCTACCGCTTGCCCTGGACCTTCTCGACCTTCGACTACCGCGAGCTCTGCCAGCTGCTCTGGCGCGACTGCGACGCGACCTTCGAGACCGCCAAGGTGAACGGGCGGGCGGCCCCGGCCAACGGCGGCGCCGAGCTGGCGATCGACACCGACCGCGGCGTCATCTCCGCCCCGCTGGTCGTCGACGCGCTCGGCTGGCGGCGCATGCTCGCCGACGGCGACGGCTATCAGCCGCCCGAGGCGCCGCTCTCGCGCGGCCTCGAGGTGCATCCCAGCGGCGGTGGCGAGGATCTCGAGATCTGGATCGACCGCCGCTACGTCCCCGCCGGCTACGGCTGGTCCTTCCCGGCCGGCGACGAGACCCGGATCGGGATCGGCTCCTTCGACCCCCGCTTCCACGTTCGCAAGACGACCGAGCTGCTGGCCGCCGACCTCGATCGCGACCGGGTCCGCTACCAGGGCAACTGGATCCCCCACAAGCTGCGGCGGGCGACCGAGGGCGGCGTCTTCTTCGCCGGCGACTCCGCCGGCCACTGCCTGCCGCTCAGCGCCGAGGGGATCAGGACCGCGCTCTACTTCGGGATCGCGCTCGGGCGCGAGCTGCGCGCCGTCGTCGAGGGCCGCCAGAGCCGCGAGCAGGCGGCGGCGACCTACGCCGCCTTCAACGACTCGCACGAGTGGAAGTTCCGCTGGATGCTGCGGGTGCAGCGGCTGATCCCGCGGATCCCGCCGCGGCTGCTGGGGCCGGCGATCCGGCTGATGGGCAGCAAGCGCTTCGTCGACTGGTCCTTCGCCCACTACCTCAACATCGCCCCGCCGGGGTTCGTCGAGTCAGCGGACGATCAGAAAGGTCCCGGCCAGCAGCAGCCCGACGCCGAGCAGGCGCTCGGGGCTGAGCGCGACCTGGTCCAGGCCGAACAGGCCTAGCCGGTCGATCGCGACCGAGGCGGTCAGCTGGCCGGCGACAGTCGCGGCGGCGACCCCACCGGCACCGATCGCCGAGACCGCGAGCAGGGCCGTGGTCACGTAGACGGCACCGAGCAGGCCGCCGACCAGGTAGTACCAGCTGACGTCGAAGGTCGAGCTGAGCCCGCCGGCCTTGCCGCTGAGGACGACGATCGCGGCGAGGGCGAGCGAGCCGACCGCGAAGGAGACCAGCGCCGCCGGCAGTCCCCCGGTCACCTTGCCGAGCCCGGAGTTGATCGGCGCCTGCAGGGCGATCAGGCCCCCCGCGGCCGCGGTCAGGATCACCGCCAGGCCCCTATCCACGGACCTGTCCTCGATGTCGCGTGATCTTTCGGCTGGACTTGTGTTGCATGGGTAAGAAGCCTGAGATGAACCTAGGCGCTGTCATATCAGTACCGCAGTGAGGACCACCCGAGCCGATGCCTCCACCGCCAGCAGAGCCCTTCGCCTCCCGGATCTTGCTCGGGCCGGCGCTGCGCGCCCAGCCCGACCGCCGTCTGGTGACGCTCGTGCGCGAGGGCTACGAGACCGCCTTCGAGGAGATCGTCCGCCGCTACCGGGCACCGCTGGACCGCTTCGCGGCCGCGATCGTCGGCGGTCGCTCCGAGGACGTCACCCAGGACGCCTTCTCGAAGGCGCTGCTGGCGCTGCGCGGCACCACCACCGAGATCGAGCTGCGGCCCTGGCTGTACCGGATCGTCCGCAACACGGCGCTCAACGACCTCCGCGACGGGCCGGCGCCGACCGAGGAGCTGGGCGAGGCGATCCCGGGCGGCCTCAGCGCCGCCGCCGAGGCCGAGCGCCGCGAGGAGACGGCGGAGCTGATGCGGCGACTGCGGGCCCTGCCGGACCCGCAGCGGGCGGCGATCGTGATGCGGGAGCTGGAAGGGCTGAGCCACGAGGAGATCGCCGCGGCGCTGGGGGTCAGCGGCGGCGCAGCGCGACAGGCGATCCACCGCGGCCGCACCGCCCTGCGCAACGGACTCGGGCTGCTGGTCCCGCTGCCGCTGCTGCGGATGCTGTTCGACCACGGTGCCGAGGCGGCCGGAGCGGGCGCCGGCGGCGCTGTCGCCGCGGCCGGAGCGGCTTCCGCGGCCGGGGGTGGCGGAGCGGCCGCGGGTGGGATCGGGACGGTCGGAGCGCTGAAGGTCGGCCTGGCGACGGCGGTCCTCGCCGGCTCGGTCGGAGCCGGGGTGGCGATCCAGCACGATCGCGGCGGGCGGGTGCCGGCGGCGGCCGAGGCGGCGGCGACGCGACCGGCCCCGGGGGCCGGCGGCGGCGCTAGCGGTTCGGCGGACGATTCTGGCTCGGGCTTGGCGGGGGTCGCCGTGCCGGATCGGAACCGCGGCCTAGGAGAGTCGAGGTCCGGCGAGGGAAAGGGGCGCGACGGCAGGCCCGACGACCATGGCGGCCATGGCCCGGGAGACGAGTCCGCAGAGGTCGAGTTCGACGACTCGTCCCACCGCGGCGGCAGCGGTCCCGACTCGGGAGGCTCGTCCGGCCATGGCGGCCGCGGGCGCGGCGGGCACTCCGGGGTGGACGACGGCTCCGGCGAGGGCGAATCCGGGAGTAGCGGCTCGGGTCGCCATCGCTCGGGTGACTCCGGTGGCTCCGGGAGCGGCTCGGCCAGCGGCGGTCACGGGGGGTCCGGATCGAGCGGACACAGCGGCAGCTCAGGCGGCGGGTCCGGCTCGGGTGGAGGCGGTGAGCGCGGCTCCACGGACGGCGGTCACGACGGCTCGGGATCGAGCGGTGGCCCTGCCCCCACCACCAGCCCTGCGTCGGCACCTGAACCGTTGCCGGACGACTCCGGTGACGGCTCCGGCGGCGACAACTCCGGAAGCGGCGGGTCCGGCTCAGGGGATGGCGGATCGGGCGGCGGCGAGATCGATTCGTGATCTTCGCGCCCGGCTCGGGTTGTGGGGAGTGAACGTGTCCCGATTCGAACAAGGAGGAACTGCGATGACCAGCTTCAAGGACAGGCGCGCCCGCCTCGGTGTCCTTCTCGTGGCGGTGCTGGGCGCCATCTCGATCTTCGTCCTGCCTGGCCTGGCCAGTGCCAGGAACGGCAGCGACGACAGCGACAGCAGCGCGACGATCAAATCGTTCGACCAGGGAACCTCGACGCTCGTCGTCGCCCTGCCCGACGGGCAGACGGTCAGCGGCCTCGTCACGCGCCGGACCAAGATCAGGTGCGAGGACCAGATCGGGCATCGGCGCGGCGGTCACGGCCTCCGCGGCCGTGAGGCCGAGCCGGGCGACGATCGCGGCGGCCATGGCAATGAGCCGGGCGACGATCACGGGGGCGACGGCGTCGAGCCGGGCGACGACAACGGTGGTGGCAACTCCGGCCAGGGCTCGTCCAACTCCGGCCCCAGCGGGCACGACGACAACGGCAGCGGCGCCAACTGCACCACGGCCGATCTGGTTCCCGGCACCGCGGTCGAGGAGATCGAGCTGAAGTTCCGGGGCGACACCGTCGTCTTCGACGAGGTCGAGCTCGACGACTGAGCTGACTACTTGGCGGTGAGCCAGTCGGGGCCGACGCCGACGTCGACCTCGAGCGGCGGATCGAGCTGGTAGGCAGCGCACATCTCGCGCCGCACCAGCTCGGTCGCGCCCTCCATCTCCTGCGGCGGGCCCTCGAAGAGGAGCTCGTCGTGAATCTGCAGGACCAGTCGCATCTCCCCCCCGGTCTCGGCCAGCGCCCGCCGGCAGCGCACCATCGCCACCTTGATGATGTCGGCGGCGGTGCCCTGGATCACGGTGTTGACGGCCAGTCGCTCGCCGAGCCGGCGCGTGTTCGGATTGCCCGAGCGCAGCTCGGGAATCTGGCGGCGGCGCCCCATCAAAGTGGTCACGTAGCCCTCCTCCTGTGCTCGCTCTACGACTCCCTCGCGGAAGGCGCGCACCGCCGGGAAGCGCTCGAGGTAGCGGGCGACGAATTCCTCGCCCTCCTTGCGGGGGATGTTGAGCCGGTCGGCGAGGCCAAAGCCGGTGAGCCCGTAGACGATCCCGAAGTTGACCATCTTCGCCTTCGAGCGCTGGCCGACGTCGACTTCGTCGCGGCCGATCTCGAAGACCTCGGCCGCGGTGGCGGCGTGGACGTCTTCCTGTGCCCGGAAGACCGCTTTCAGGACCTCCTCGTCGGCGACGTGGGCCAGCACTCGCAGCTCGACCTGGCTGTAGTCGGCGGAGAGCAGCTGAGCTCCCTGCTCGGCGACGAAGCAGGCCCGGACCGGACGGCCGATCTCGGTGCGGATCGGGATGTTCTGCAGGTTCGGATTGGTGCTGGAGAGCCGGCCGGTGGTCGTCGCCGCCTGGTTGAAGGTGGTGTGTACGCGACCGGTCTGGGGGTCGATCAGGTCGGGCAGGGAGTCGAGGTAGGTGTTCTTCAGCTTGGTCAGCTCGCGCCAGGACTCGATCTTCTCGACGATCGGGTGCTCGTCGCGGATCTGCGCGAGGACGCGGGCGTCGGTCGAGAAGCCGGTTTTGCCGCGGCGCTTGCGGGTCAGCTCGAGTTTCTCGAAGAGGACGCGGCCGACCTGCTGCGGGGAGCCGATCGTGAACTCCTCGCCGGCCAGCTCGAAGATCTCCTTCTCCAGGGTGGCGATCCGCTCGCCGAAGCCGGCCCCGACCTCGGCCAGGCGCTCGGCGTCGAGCTTGAGGCCCTCGCGCTCCATCGCCGCCAGCACGTGGACCAGCGGCAGCTCGACCTCGCGCAGCAGGCTCTCCAGCCCGAGCTCCTCGATCCGGGGGCGCTGGACCTCGGCCAGAGCCGCGACCAGGCGCGCCTCCTCGGGCGGGTCGAGGCCCGCCTCGACCTCCTCGCTGAGGGCGAGCTGGCCGTCCTCCTCTCCGGCGGGCGCAGCGGCGGCGCCCTCGGCCAGGCCGATCCCGGCGTCGGCCGCCAGCTCGGTCAGCTCGTAGGTGCGGCGCTGCGGCTCCAGCAGGTAGGCGGCGATCATCGTGTCGTGCTCGAGCGCGAGCTCGACGCCCTCGCGGGCGGCGGCGGCGAGCAGGCCGTGGCGCCCACCGCCCAGCGACTTGGCGTCATGGGCGAGGAAGGAGCGCCCGGACAGCGCCACCGCCAGCTCGTCGTGGCTGCAGGACCCGGCCAGGATCCGCTCGCCTTCGGCCGCCGCCCAGCGCTCGCCGGCGATCGCCAGCGCCGCCGGCCCGCCGCCGAGGTCAGCGGCGCTCCCCTCCTCGACCGCGATCTCGAGCTCGCGCTCGACGCTGCGGCCCGGCACGGCCTCCCCCTCGGGCAGCGCTTCCTCGAGCCGCTCCAGCACCGCCCGCAACTCGAACTCGCGCATGAAGTCGCGCAGGGTGGCGCGATCGGGCTCGGAGTCCATCGCCGCGGCCAGATCGACACCGGTCTCGATCTCGTACTGGAGCGTCGCCAGCTGCTTGGAGAGGCGGGCGTCGTCGGCGTGCTCGACCAGGTTCTGCTTGCGCTTGGCGCCGGAGATCCTCTCGACGTTGGCCAGCACCTCCTCCAGCGAGCCGAACTCCTGCAGTAGCTGGGTGGCGGTTTTCTCGCCGATCCCCGGTACCCCGGGGATGTTGTCGGAGGTGTCGCCGCGCAGGCCCATCAGGTCGGTGATCAGCTCCGGCGGGACCCCGTAGCGCTCGACGACGGCGTCGCTGTCGTAGATCTTGGTCTCGGTGATCCCGCGCGAGGTGCTCATCACCCGCACCCCCTCGGCGACCAGCTGGTACGCGTCGCGGTCGCCGGTGACGACCATCACCTCGATCCCCTCCTCGCGCGCCTGGCGGACCAGCGAGGCGATCACGTCGTCGGCCTCGTACCCCTCGACCTTGACGTTCGTGTAGCCGAAGGCCTCGACCAGCGGCATCAGGTGCGGCCACTGCTCGCGCAGCAGGTCGGGCCGCGGTTTGCGCCCCGCCTTGTAGAGGTCGTAGGTGACCTCGCGCCCCGACATCCCCGCGTCCCAGGCGACGATGACCCCCTGCGGGCGGTGCTCGTCGATGATTTTCACCAGCATCGAGGCGAGCCCGTAGATCGCGTTGGTCGGGCGCCCGTCGCTGGTCCCGATCGACTCCGGCAGCGCGAAGAAGGCACGGTAGGCGAGCGAGTTGCCGTCGATCAGGAAGAGCTGGGGTGCGTCGGCGGCCATCGGCGCCCACTCTATGAGGAGAGCGCCAGCGCGTCCCGCAGGTCGGTCACAACCTCGGCCGGTTGCTCGTTCAGCTGCTGTTCGCTGAAGCGGTGAACGGCGAAGCCAAGCCGGCGTAGATCCAGATCGCGTGCGTGGTCATCCTGAAAGGCGATGCGGCCGCGGTGATAGTCGTAGAAGTCAGTCTCGACCGCGACCATCTCTGCTCGCCAAAGGAAGTCGACTGTCCAGCGTCCGACCTTGACGTTGACCTCCGGCTTGGGAAAGCCGCTACGTCGGCAGAGCTGAAGGAAGTCCCGCTCCAGGTCGCTGCGCGTACCGTCCGATTCGACGTCCAGTCGATATCCGGCGAGCTCCGCCTGCCGCATGGCCCGCCGGACCAGCTTGTCGGGCAAAGCGTCTTCGATATCGGAGATCGTTTTCGCCGGAGTCGTGACCGGGATCCTTAGTCGCTCGGTCATCTGCTCAGCCCGCATCGCCCCGCATCTATGCAGCCGAATTCCACGTCGCCTGCTCCTTCCGGCGCGGGTCCGGATCGAGACGTCGATCGGACCTCCGATCGGTCTCAAGAACGCCCAGAGCGCCGCCGCGCTTCCGTGGCTGAGCACAGCGCCATTGCCGCAGGCGAGAACCGCTGCAATCCACTCCCTCTCTCGCGAAGGAGCGCGGTGCCCGACTGCGTATACCCCGCGATGCACTCGGTGCAGCCGTCCAGCGGCGACTCTTCTTCTCACTGCGCTTTCGTCAAACCCCAGGGCACGAAGCTGCCGAATGCTCACTATGCCGTGCTGTCGCGTCGCGACCTTCGCCAATTCCACCTCGCGCTGGTCGGGTTCCTGTCGCATACCGACAGTAAGTCGACCCGCCCACGAACTCTCCCCTTGAGACTTCGACTTCGGAGACGCACTCGCCGATAACGGGCCGGGCCGGCGAATCTGATTCGATAGCCGCGATGGCCGTCAGCGCTCAGTACAGCGTCACGATCCGGGTCGAGCTCGACGCCCGGCAGGAGCCGCTGGGCAAATTGACCGCGGCGATCGCCGAGGCTGGCGGGCAGCTGCAGGGGGTCGACCTGGTGCCGGGGGCGGGCCCGGAGGGCAAGCGGGTGCGGGAGTTCACGATCGATGCTCAGGACCGCGACCACTGGGAGCGGATCCTGCGGGCGATCGGGTCGACGCGGGGAGCGCGGGTGCTCGACTACGTCGACCGCACGATGCAGATGCACCGCGGCGGCAAGATCGACATGCACAACAAGTACCCAGTGAAGACGCGCGACGACCTCTCGATGGCCTACACGCCCGGCGTCGCCCGCGTCTGCATGGACATTCACCACGACCGCGCCAAGGCCTTCGAGTACACGATCAAGAAGAACACGGTCGCGGTGGTCTCCGATGGCAGCGCCGTGCTCGGGCTCGGCAACATCGGCCCCGAGGCGGCGATGCCGGTGATGGAGGGCAAGTGCATGCTGTTCAAAGAGTTCGCCGGGGTCGACGCCTTCCCGATCTGCCTCGACACCCAGGACGCCGACGAGATCGTCAAGGCGGTGGAGCTGATGGCGCCGACCTTCGGCGGCATCAACCTCGAGGACATCTCCGCCCCGCGCTGCTTCGAGATCGAGGAGCGGCTGAAGGAGTCGCTCGACATCCCCGTCTTCCACGACGACCAGCACGGCACCGCGGTGGTGACGATGGCGGCGCTGTTCAACGCCCTCAAGATCACCGGCAAGCCGATCGCGGAGCTGCGGGTGCTGATCGTCGGCCTCGGCGCCGCCGGGGTGGCGGTGACGAAGATGATGCTCGCCTCTGGGATCACCCAGATCGTCGGCTGCGACCGCAAGGGCGCGCTCTCCACCGTTCGCGAGGACTACGGGTCCGGCGCGATGAACGAGGCCAAGCGCTGGTACGCGGAGAACACCAATCCCGAGTTGATCCAGGGCGAGCCCGACGACGTAATCGCGGGCATGGACATCTTCGTCGGCCTCTCCGGCCCCGGGATCATCGAACCCGCGTCGCTGGGCAAGATGAACGACGATGCGATCGTCTTCGCGATGGCCAACCCGACCCCCGAGGTGATGCCCGAGGACGCCGCCCCCTACGTGCGGATCATGGCCACGGGGCGTTCGGACTACCCGAACCAGATCAACAACGTGCTCGCCTTCCCCGGCATCTTCCGCGGCGCCCTCGACGCCGGCGCCCCCAGCATCACCGAGGAGATGAAGCTGGCCGCCGCCAAGGGGATCGCGATGGCGGTCTCCGAGGAGGACCTCGCCGAGGACTACATCATCCCCAGCGTCTTCAACCGCGAAGTGGCGCCGAAGGTCGCCGAAGCGGTGGTCGAGGAGGCCAAGCGCGACGGGATCGCCCGCCTCAACGAGGAGACCGGGACCTTCGCCACCGTGGACGGTGACCTGTGAGAGGGCGAGCGCCAGCACGATGAAGGTCCTCGTCACCGGAGCCAGCGGCCTGATCGGCTCGGCCCTGTGTGACGCGCTGCTGGCGAGGGACGACGACCTGGTCGGGCTCACCCGCGACCCCGATCGCGCCCGCCGCTCCCGTCCCGGGGTCGACTGGCGGGCCTGGGAGCCGACCCTCGAACGCCCGCCCGCGGACGCCTTCGACGGCGTCGACGGCGTCGTCAATCTGCTCGGCGAGAAGATCAACCAGCGCTGGACCGAGGCAGCGAAGAAGAAGATCATGGAGACGCGGCGCACCGGCACCCGCAACCTGGTCCAGGCGATTGCCGGTTTGGAGCAGCGACCCGCGGCCCTGGTCAGTCAGTCGGCGGTCGGCTACTACGGCGACCACGGCGACGTGGTGGTCGACGAGACGGCCGGACCAGGCGACAGCTTCGACGCCGAGGTCGTGCAGGAGTGGGAGCAGGCGGCGCGCGAAGTCGAGGGCTCGGGAGTGCGGCTGGTGATCCTCCGCAGCGGCCAGGTGCTCGACGGCGGCGGCGGCATGCTCGCCGAGCTGCTGCCGCCGTTCAAGCTCGGCGTCGGCGGGCCACTCGCCGGCGGTGCCCAGTACCTCTCCTGGATCCACATCGACGACGAGGTCGGGCTACTGCTCTGGGCGCTCGACAACGATGAGGTCTCCGGTGTCGTCAACGCGACTGCGCCGAACCCGGCGACCAACCGCGACTTCTCCAAGGCGCTCGGGCGCGCGCTCGGGCGTCCGGCGCTGGTGCCGGTGCCGGGCTTCGTCCTCGACCTCAAATTCGGCGGGGAGTTCGGGCACGTCCTGCGCGGCGGCCAGCGGGTCGTGCCGAAACGGGCGCTGGAGCTCGGCTATGAGTTCAAGCACCCGCGGCTGGACGAGGCGCTCGAAGCCCTGATCTAGCTCAGGGCTTCGCGCACCGAGTCGCGCAGGGAACCGGAATCCGCATCTCGGATCGCGCCGAGGAGACGGGTCATCGCAGCGGCGCCGGAGGCATCGCGGATGACCGAGATAGAGGCGGCTTCGACGATTGGCCGGGAGAAGCTGGGGCTGACCGGGGGTTCGAGGTAGGCGACGCTGGCTGAGTCCTCGGTGGCCCGGCGCGCATTGGCGCCTACGGTGGCGAGATCCAGCCGCCCGCCGTCGACGACGGCGGCCAGGCAGACGACCCGAATCCGCACCGAGCCGGCGCGCCCCCCCTCGCTCGCAAGCTCTCGCTTCGCCCCGGCGCACAGGGGCGCTTCGACGTACACCGCAACCGTCGCATCCGCCGCGGTCCCCTCCCCCTCTCCACATCCCGTCCCAGCTACGAGCAAGGCGAAACCCACTGCCGCCAGCACCTTCTTGCGCTTGAGTCGGGAGGGCCGGGTGGCCCCTCCCGCAAGCGGCGCTACGTTTTCGCTCCTTCCAATCTCGGACAACCGCCGCGGACCCGCGCGAAAACGACAGCGCAGCGGGAGGGGCCACCCGGCCCTCCCCCACCTACCCAAAGAAGACCTCGGCCTCCGCGTACAGCGACTCCGGCACCGTCTTCAGCTCCGCGGTCGCCTCGGTCAGCTGCACCAGCCGGATCTCGGTGCCGCGCAGGGCGGTCATCGTCCCCCAGCGGCCGGCCGCGGCGGCGTCGATCGCGTGCAGGCCGAAGCGGGTCGCCAGGACCCGGTCGAAGGCAGTCGGCGTGCCGCCGCGCTGGACGTGGCCGAGCACCGTCGCCCGCGTCTCTTTGCCGGTCCGGCGCTCGATCTCGCCCTCCAGCCAGTGCCCGACGCCGCCGAGGCGGACATGGCCGAAGGCGTCGAGCTTGTCGTCCTCGGCGCTCGGCACGCCGCCGACGGGCTGAGCTCCCTCGGCGACGACGATAATCGGGGCGAAGCGACTGGCGAAGCGCCGTCCGACCAGCTCGCAGACCTGCTCGACGTCGAACCTGCGCTCGGGGATGAGGATCGCGTTGGCACCGCCGGCGAGGCCGGCGTGGAAGGCGATCCAGCCGGCGTGGCGCCCCATCACCTCGACGATCAGCACCCGGTGGTGGCTGTCGGCGGTGGTGTGCAACCGGTCGATCGCCTCCATCGCGATGTTGATCGCGGTGTCGAAGCCGAAGGTGTAGTCGGTGGCACCGAGGTCGTTGTCGATCGTCTTCGGCACTCCGATCACCGCCAGCCCGTGTTCCTGGTGCAGGCGCGAGGCCGCCCCCAGCGTGTCCTCGCCGCCGATCGCGATCAGGCCGTCGACTCCGGCCGCCGCCAGGTTCGCGGCGATCCGCGCCGGGCCGCCGTCGGCGACGAAGGGGTTGGTCCGGGAGGAGCCGAGGATGGTGCCGCCGCGAGGCAGGATGCCGCGCACCTCCGGTACGCCGAGTGGACGGCTGTCGCCCTCCAGCGGGCCGCGCCAGCCATCGCGGTAGCCGACGAACTCGTGCCCATAGCTGCCGACGCCCTTGCGGACGATCGCCCTGATCACCGCGTTGAGGCCGGGGCAGTCGCCGCCGCCGGTGAGCACTCCGATCCGCATCGGCTCAGCTTAGAAGCTGTCAGGGCCGGAGTTAGGAGGTAAGTTCGAAGGGCGAATCAACGAGGAGGAGAGATGAGCGACTCACCCGATCTCAAAGCCGTCACGCAAATTCAGCAGCAGATCTGGTCCAAAGGCGACTTCGCGATGGTCGCCAACCTTGTCTTCCACCCGGCCGAGACTCTGGCCGAAGCGCTCGACCTGGTCCCTGGCGAGCGCGTGCTCGACGTCGCCAGCGGCAGCGGCAACGCAGCGCTTGCCGCGGCCCGCAGAACCTGGGGCAACGTGGTCAGCTCCGACTACGTTCCGGCTCTGCTCGAGCGCGGCCGCGAGCGCGCCGCCGCCGAGCGCCTGGAGATCGAGTTCGTAGAGGCCGACGCGCAGGCGCTCCCCTTCGAGGACGGCAGCTTCGACGTCGCCACCTCGATCTACGGTGCGATGTTCGCTCCCGACCAGCAGAAGACGGCCGACGAGCTCCTGCGGGTGGTCAAACCCGGCGGTCGAATCGGGATGGGCAACTGGACCCCCGAAGGCGCCGTCGGCACGATGTTCAAGACGATCTCCAAGCACGCGCCGCCGCCGCCCGGTGTCCCCTCGCCGTTGCTATGGGGCACCGAGGAATACGTGCGGGACCTGTTCGGCGACGGGATCTCCGACCTCCGCGCCGAGCGTCGCATCTCGCGTCAGCCGTTCCGCTCCCCCGATCACTACATCGAGTTCTTCCGCACCTACTTCGGCCCGACCCAGACCGCCTACGAACGGGTCGGCCCGGAGGGCGAAGCGGCCCTCACCGAGGATCTGCGCACCTTCCTGGAGGCGGCGAACACCGCCGGCGATCGGGCGATGGTGCTCGAGGCGGAGTACCTCGAGGTGATCGCGACCCGCGCTTAGGACTTCGGCTGCAGGATGCGCATCGCGGCGCCGATCAGCAGGACGGTGAAGAAGACCAGCCCGGCAACCGGGCCGCCCTGCCCGAAGGCGTAGGAGACCGTCATCGCGGCGAGGGCCAGAAAGAGGGTCACGACCATTCCCATTGCGGCGGGGAGCCTATCGAGCGAGGGCGACGCGCGCCTCGCTGAGGAAGTCGGCGACGGCGTCCGCCGCGCCCCGCGGAGAGTCGCCCTCCCCGGCGGCCCGGACCAGGCGACTGCCGACGATGACGCCGTCGGCGATCCGCCCCACCTCGGCGGCCTGGGCGGCGGTGCCGATCCCGAAGCCGACGGCGACCGGAACCTCCGAGTCCTCCTTGGTCGCAGCGACCAGATCGGCCAGGGCGACCGGAATCTCGGACCGCTCACCCGTCGTGCCGACGGTCGAGACCACGTAGACGAACCCATGGGCGACCGCGCAGATCCGCGCCCGCCGCTCGGCCGAGGTGGTCGGCGCCACCAGCGGCACCAGCGCCAGCCCCGCCGCGGCGAAGTCCTCGCGCACGTCCTCGGCCTCGCCCAACGGCAGATCGGGGACGATCGCACCGGCGGCACCGGCGGCGACAGCCAGCCGAGCGAACTCCTTCGCGCCGCCATGGGCCAGGACCATGTTCGCGTAGGCCATCAGTACGACCGGCACGCGGTCGCCGACCGCGCGGCAGACCTCCAGCGCGGTCGCAAAGGTGGCCCCAGCCTCCAGCGCCACCGTCGCCGCCGCATGAATAGTCGGCCCATCCGCCAGCGGATCCGAGAACGGCACCCCCAGCTCGATCAGATCGGCACCCGAATCCACATACGCAGCAGCCACCGCCAGCGCCGTATCTCGGTCGGGATACCCAGCCATCATGTAAGGCATCAACGCCGCACGCCCTTCGTCCCTGGCAGCTCCGAAAGCGACCGCGATCCGCTCCTCCCCACTCAGCTCGCCTGCGTCGGGAGCCGGGGGGGTGCTCCCCAGAGCCTCCCCGCTGTTGCTCTGGGGAGCACCCCCCCGGCTCCCCCCCGCAAGCCCCTCCCCGCTGTTGCTCGGGAGAGTCACTCCCCGACTCCCCCACCGGTCTGAGCAACGACCTCGGCGAGGTCCTTGTCGCCCCGCCCCGACAGACAGAGGACGTCGAATCCGGATGTCCCCGGGTTTTCGAGCACCCAAGCAACCGCATGCGATGACTCCAGCGCCGGGATGATCCCCTCCAGCCGCGCCAGCTCGCCGAACGCGTCGAGCGCCTGGCGGTCGGAGATCGCCACGTAGCTGGCCCGGCCGCTGTCGCGCAGATAGGCGTGCTCAGGGCCGACCCCCGGGTAGTCGAGCCCGGCCGAGACCGAGTGCGCCTCGAGGATCTGTCCCTCCTCGTCGGCGATCACCGAGGAGAGGGAGCCGTGCAGGACGCCGGTGCTGCCGGCGCCCAGCGAGGCGCCGTGACGACCGCTCGCAAGCCCCTCGCCGGCGGCCTCGACGCCGATCAGCGCCACCTCCGCGTCCGCGACGAAGGGGGTGAAGATGCCGATCGCGTTGGAGC
The DNA here is from genome assembly GCA_963717495.1 of uncultured Solirubrobacterales bacterium. Lineage (GTDB taxonomy): Bacteria > Actinomycetota > Thermoleophilia > Solirubrobacterales > 70-9 > VAYN01. The sequence goes on from OY970339.1 coordinate 1,169,780, forward strand.
CACCGCCGACGCAGGCGATCACCCGCGAGGGCAGCGCGCCCTCGGCGTCGAGCGCCTGCCGGCGCGACTCCTCGCCGATCACCCGCTGCAGGTCCCGCACCAGGGCGGGATAGGGCGCGGGCCCGACCGCGGAGCCGATCACGTAGTGGGTCGTCTCGACATTGGCGACCCAGTCGCGGATCGCGGCGCTGACCGCCTCCTTGAGCGTGCGGGCACCGGCCTCGACCGGCGCCACCTCGGCCCCGAGCAGCTTCATCCGCTCGACGTTGGGCGCCTGGCGGCGGATGTCCTCCGTGCCCATGTAGACGACGCACTCGAGGCCGAGCAGGGCGCAGGCGGTGGCGGTGGCGACGCCGTGCTGGCCGGCGCCGGTCTCGGCGATCACCCGTGGCTTGCCCATCCGCTGTGCCAGCAGCGCCTGGCCGACCGCGTTGTTGATCTTGTGGGCGCCGGTGTGGTTGAGGTCCTCGCGCTTGAGATAGACCCTGGAGCCGACCCGCTCCGAGAGCCGCGCCGCCAGGTAGAGCGGGCTCGGCCGGCCGATGAAGTCGCGCCGCAGCAGGTCCATCCTGGCCATGAAGGCGGGGTCCTCGCGGGCCTCTTCCCAGGCAACGGCCAGCTCGTCCAACGCACCGATCAGCGTCTCCGGCACATAGCGCCCCCCGTAGGGGCCGAAGCGCTCCTCGAGCGCGCTCATGCGGACGCAGCGCCGGTCGGCTGCGCGGCCGCGAAGAACGCCGCCATCGCCGCGTGGTCCTTGCGGCCCGGCTCGGTCTCGACGCCGCTGGCGACGTCGACCGCGTAGGGCTGGGTAACCGCAACCGCCGCGGCGACGTTGTCCGGCCGGAGGCCACCGGCGAGAATCTCCGGCACCTCGGAGCGATGGCCCCGCAGCAGCTCCCAGTCGAAGCTCTGCCCGGTCCCGCCCCAGAGGCCCTTGCCGCGCTTGTCGAAGAGGTGGAAATCGGTCCGGTAGGCCTCCGCCCCGTGGATGTCGGCGGCGCTGGCGACGTGGATCGCCTTGATCACCCTCACCCCCGTCCGCCGCGCCACCTCGGCGCAGAACTGCGCGCCCTCCGCCCCGTTCAGCTGCACCATCGTCAGAGCGGCATCTTCCACCGCCTTGTCGACTTCCTCCAGGGTCGGGTTGACGAACACCCCCACGACCTCGCACTTGCGCCGAAACGCCGCCCCGATCTCGGCCGCGACGACGGGCTCGACACAGCGCGGGCTGCCGTCGAAATGGATCAGCCCGACGGCCCAGGCGCCGAGGCGCACGGCCTCGGCCGCATCGTCCAGATCGGTGATCCCACAGAACTTGACCCGCATAGCTCCAGACTACGGGAGCGGATTGGCGGCAAGAGGGGCCGCGCCCCCCGCCGCTATTCGCCTTGCGATTCTTCTTCGGCCGAGTCCGGCCGGTCGCCCAGCGTCACCGACGCGGTCTTGGTCGAGCCGTCGCGCAGGATCGTCAGCTCGAGTACGTCCCCCGGCTGCTTCTCGTTGACGATTTCGACCAGCTCTTCCATGCTCACGACCTTCTTGCCGTCGACCTCGGTGATGATGTCGCCGCCGAGCTGGACTTCTTCGCCGTCGATCGTCGCCGAGGTGCTGCCGGCTTCGACCCCGGCCTTGTCGGCGGGCCCGTCCTTGACGACGGACTGGACAATCACCCCTTCCTCGACCGGGAGGTTGACCGCGCGGGCGAGTTCCGGGGTGATCGTGCCACCGCTGATGCCGATAAAGGCGTGTTCGACCTCGCCCTTGGTTTCGAGCTGGTGGATCTCGGCCCGGACCGTGTCGATCGGGATCGCGAAGCCGATGCCGACGTTGCCGCCGCCACCGCCGCCGGTCGCGATCTGGGAGTTGATGCCGATCACCGCGCCGTCGGCGTTGATCAGCGGCCCGCCGGAGTTGCCGGGGTTGATTGCCGCGTCGGTCTGGATCACGTTGGTGATCGAGAAGCCGTCCGGGGCTTCGATCTGGCGCTGCAGAGCGGAGACGATGCCGCTGGTCACGGTGCGGTCGAGGCCGAACGGATTGCCGATCGCCACCACCGGGTCGCCGACTTCCATCTCGGAGGAGCGGCCCAGGGTCAGCGGGTGCAGCTGGTCCGCCGGCGCTTCGACGTCGAGCAGGGCGAGGTCGGTCGCCGGGTCGGCTCCGACGACCTTCGCCTTATAGGTGGTGTCAGAGTCGCCGAGTTTGACCTGGATCCGGTCGGCGCCTTCGACCACGTGGTTGTTGGTCAGCAGATGCCCCTCGGTGTCGATCACGAAGCCGGAGCCGGTGGCGGTGCCGCCACCTTCGGATTCCGGTTCGCCGAAGGGAGAGAAGGTCTGGGATTCCTGGGCGGGGATCTCCGATTCGATGAAGGCGACGCCGTCGCCGTCGTCCTTGTAGATCTGGTTGACGACATTGGAGTCGCCTTCGTCGCCGGACTTGTCGGCGACGGGCGCCGTCAACGGTGCCGCAACAGTGGTGGTCGAACCGCCGTCGGACTGGATCCAGCCGGCCGCGATCGCGACCCAGCCGAAGACGGCGACGACGATGCCGCCGAGCAGAGCGGAGCCAAACGGGGTGCGGAGGAGTCGCCGTGCCTTGGTCACGAGACCAATCCTCGCTGCTGCCACTGATCGCTTCCTAAATGCTCGTGAAAGATTTACTAAAGCCCGCCTCGCCCGCCGCCCTCGCCTAAAAGAGGTGCTCGCGGGTGCCTTCGTCGGCGCCCGTCAGCTCGCGCGTCTTCGCCTCCGGGTCCGCCGCCGCCATCAGAGCGCCGCCGATCAGGACCGCGTCCACCCCCACCCGCTCCAGCTCCTCCAGCTCGGCGCGGCCGGAGATACCGCTCTCGGCGACCACGGTCTTGCCGGCGGGCACGTCGGGCATCAGCTCGAAGGTAGTCGCCAGGTCGACGGTCCCCTGATCGAGGTTGCGGTTGTTGATCCCGATCACCTCGGCGTCCGCCTCGAGGGCACGCTCCAGCTCCTCGGCGTCGTGAACCTCGACCAGGCAGTCGAGGTCGAGCGAGCGCGCCTCGTCGTAGAGGGAGCGCAGGTCCTCGTCGTCGAGGGCGCGGACGATCAGCAGCACCGCGTCGGCGCCGTTGACCGCCGCCTCGTAGAGCTGGTAGCGATCGACGATGAAGTCCTTGCGGATGATCGGCAGCCCGCAGGCGGCGCGGGCCTCGCGCAGGTCGCCCAGGGAACCGCCGAAATGGGGCTCGTCGGTCAGCACCGAGAGCGCGGCGGCCCCACCCCGCTCGTAGGCGCCGACCTGCGCGGCGACGTCGGCCGACGCCGCGATCTCGCCGGCACTCGGCGAGCGGCGCTTGAACTCGGCGATCAGCGAGAGGCCGGGACGGACCAGCGCCTCGTTGAAGGGGCGATCCTCGCCGCGGCTCGAGAGTCGCGACTCCAGATCGGCCTGCGGGAGCTCGCGGCGACGCGCGTCGACTCCCTGCCTGGCTCCGGCGATGAGCTGCTCGATCATTCCCACTTGACTGTCAGAGCCTAGTGGCCGCTGCCGGCCGTCGCTGCGATCAGCCGCTCCAGCACGTTTCCTGCCGCGCCGGAGTCGATCGCCTCGGCGGCCTTGGCGACGCCCTCGCCGAGGTCCGCCGCGAGCCCGCCGACGTAGATCGCCGCGGCCGCGTTGAGCAGGGTCAGGTCGCGCCGCGGGCCCGCCTCGCCGGCCAGCACCCCCCGCACGGCGGCGGCGTTCTCGGCCGGGGCCCCCCCAGCCACCGTCTCCAGCTCGGCGGGGGCGATCCCGAACTGGCTCGGTTCGACGAACCACTCCGCGGTGCCGCCGTCGGCCACCTCGATCACCCGCGTGCGGGAGGAGATCGAGAGCTCGTCGAGGCCGTCCTCGGCGGACACGACCAGGGCCTTGACGCTGCCGAGCCCGACCAGCGCCTCGGCGATCGTCTCCTGGTAGTGGCGGTCGGCGACGCCGAGCAGCTGCCGGTTGGCCCCGGCCGGGTTGGTCAGCGGGCCGAGGAAGTTGAAGATCGTCCGCACCCCCAGCGCCTTGCGGGCGGGCACGACGTGGGCCATCGCCGCGTGATGGCGGGGGGCGAACATGAAGCCGAAGCCGACCTCGTCGATGCAGCGGCCGACCTCATCGGGGTCGAGCTCGATGTCGACCCCGAGCGCCTCAAGCAGGTCGGCCGAGCCGCACTTGCTGGTGTTGGAGCGGTTGCCGTGCTTGGCCACCGCGCAGCCGGCGCCGGCTGCGACCAGCGCCGCGGCGGTGGAGACGTTGAAGGTCGACGGCCCGCCGCCGGTGCCCGCGGTGTCGACCAGGTCCGGGCGGCCGCTGGAGACGGGCGCGGCCAGCGAGCGCATCGTCCGCGCCAGCCCGACCAGCTCCGGCACCGTCTCCCCCTTGGCCCGCAGGGCGATCAGGAAGGCGCCGGTCTGGACCGGGTCGGCCCTGCCCTCCATGATCTCCGCCAGCACCGCCGCGGCATGGTCGGCGGTGAGGTGATCGCCGGCGCAGACCGCGTCGATTGCGCGGCTGACTACGTCGTTCGGCATCAGACCGACACCGCGGTAGAGGTTTGTGGCGCTATCCGCACCAAAGCTCTACCGCGCCCCGAGGAAGTTGGCGAGCAGGGACTTGCCCTGCGGGGTGAGGACCGACTCCGGGTGAAACTGGACGCCCTCTGCCGGCAGCTCGCGGTGGCGGGCGCCCATCACGACGTCGCCGAGCGAGGCGGTCAGCTCCAGCTCCTGGGGCAGGTCCGGATCGGCGACCAGCGAGTGATAGCGGCCGGCCACCAGCGGGCTCGGCAGACCGGCGTAGATCGCCTTGCCGTCGTGCTCGACCTCCGCCTCCTTGCCGTGGATCGGCTCGCCCTGGACGACCCTGCCGCCGAAGGCCTCGACCATCGCCTGGTGCCCGAGACAGACTCCCAGCACCGGCGTGCCGGCCTCCGCGAAGGCGCGGATCGCCTCACCCGAGATCCCCGCCTGGGCCGGGGTGCACGGGCCCGGCGAGACGACCAGGCGGTCGGCGCCGCGCCCGAGCAGGTCGGCGACCGTGGCGCGGTCGTTGCGGACCACCTCGACCTCCGCCCCGAGCTCGCCCAGGTACTGGACCAGGTTGTAGGTGAAGGAGTCGTAGTTGTCGATCACGAGGGTCTTCATCTCATTCCCAGTCCGGCTGCTCGCAGGCGACCGCGACGGCGCGGAAGACCGCCTTCGCCTTGTTCACCGACTCGTTGTACTCGTATGACGGCTTGGCGTCGGCGACCGTGCCGCCGCCTGCCTGCACGTGCAGCTGTCCGTCTTTGACGACGACGGTGCGGATGTGGATCGCGGTGTCGAGGTCGCCATTCCAGGAGAGGTAGCCGATCGCGCCGCCGTAGGAGCAGCGCTTGACCTTCTCCAGCTCGTCGATGATCTGCATCGCCCGCACCTTCGGCGCCCCGGAGAGCGTCCCCGCCGGCAGGGCCGAGCGCAGCACGTCCATCGCACTGACCCCCTCGCGCAGCGTCCCCGAGACCTGGCTGACGATGTGGAGGACGTGGGAGTAGGTCTCGACGACCATCAGCTCGTCGACCGCGATCGAGCCGTACTCGCAGACGCGGCCGAGGTCGTTGCGGCCGAGATCGACCAGCATCACGTGCTCGGCCCGCTCCTTGGGGTCGTTGATCAGCCGCTCGGCGAGGCGGCGGTCCTCGTCCTCGCTGCGCCCGCGCGGCGAGGTGCCGGCGATCGGCCGGGCCTCCACGCGGTCGCCGGTGACCTTGACCAGCGGCTCGGGCGAAGCGCCGGCGATCTGGAAGTCGCCGAACTCGAGGAAGTACATGTAGGGCGAGGGGTTGACCGCGCGCAGGCCGCGGTAGACCGAGAAGGCCTCGACCGGCGCCGGCGCCGAGAAGCGCTGCGAGGGCACGACCTGGAAGGCGTCGCCGGCGTGGACGTACTCGACGATCCGCTCGACCGCCGCTTCGAACTCCTCGCGCTCCATGTTGGAGACGAAGCGCGGTGGCTCGGTGACCGACGGGCTCGCCGGCACCGGCACGGCGCCGCGCAGGCGCTCGCGCATCTCGGCGATCGTCGCGGCGGCGCGCTCGTAGGCCGCGTCGATCCCCCCCTCTTCGTCGGCGAAGGCGCAGGAGAGGATCGTCAGCTCGTGGCGCAGGTGGTCGAAGACGACCATCGCGTCGGTGATCATCAGGGCCATGTCGGGGAGGCCGAGCGGATCCGGATTGGGCTCCCCGAGCGGCTCCACCGTGCGCACCAGGTCGTAGCCGAAGAAGCCGACGGCCCCGCCTGTGAAAGGCGGCAGACCGTCGACCGGAGCGGGACTGAAGTCGGCGAGACGGGCAGCGACCGCCGCGTAGGGGTCGGGGGCGGCCTCGCTGCGGCCCGGCTCCTCGCCAGCCGCCGCCTCGCCGCTCCACTCCGCGAGCGTTCCATCGCTCCAGCGCAGCAGCGCCCGCGGCCGCAGGCCGACGAAGGAGTAGCGGCCGACCTGGCCCTGCTCGGCCGACTCGAGCAGGAAGCAGGGTGCTCCCGCCGGCTCGCCGGCGCGTAGCTTGAGGAAGGCCGAGACCGGCGTCTCGCAGTCGTCGACGAAACGGGCGCGCACCGGTACCACGTTGCCCTCGCGGGCAAGCTCTCGCGCCCGCTCCAGGCTCGGCTCCAATCTCAGCTCGGAGTCAGCCGCTACGGGCATTCAGCACTTCCATCACCGCGGACTGGGAGACGCCGCGTGAGACCAGCAGCACGCTGAGGTGGTAGAGCAGGTCGGCGGCCTCTTCGGCGACCCGCTCGTCGCTCTCCTCGCGAGCCGCGCGGATGACCTCCTCTGCCTCCTCCTCGACCTTCGCGCCGATCAGCTCGCGATCGTCGAGCAGCTTCACCGTGTAGCTGCCGTCGGGGCGCTCGACGGCGCGGCTGCGCAGCGTTCGTTCCAGCGCCGGCAGCGCTTCGTAGGTGACCGGGAAGGGCTCGCCGGGGGCCGGCTCAGCGTCCTTGCGGCTCGAGGCCGAACCGAGCACCTCGCGGTAGAAGCAGCTGCGCTGACCGGTGTGACAGGCGGGACCGGCCGGGTCGACCATCGCCACCAGGGCGTCGCCGTCGCAGTCGTAGCGCAGCTGGCGCAGGTGCATGAAGCTGCCCGAGCTTTCGCCTTTTCTCCAGAGTTCGTCGCGGGAGCGGCTGTGGAAGTGCAGGTCGCCGGTCTCGAGCGTCATTTCCAGCGACTCCGAGCTGACGTAGGCGAGCATCAGCACCTCGCCGGTGGCGAAGTCCTGGACGACGCAGGGCGCCAGCCCGCGCTGGTCGAATTCGATTTCCCCGAACATCGGCCCATCGTAGCCCGCGTTGGCGGCTACTCGATCCCGAGCCGGTCCAGCAGGTCCTCGTCGCGGCGCCAGTGGCGGCGCACGCGGACGCTGAGGTCGAGGTGGACCCGCTCGCCCAGCTCGCGCTCGAGCGAGCGCCTGGCGGCGCTGCCGATCTCGCCGATCTTGGCGCCGCCCTTGCCGATCAGGATCCCCTTCTGGGACTCGGTCTCGGCCCAGATCTCGGCGCTGACGAGGACCAGGCCGTCCTCGCGCGGCGCCACCTCCTTGACCGCGACCTCGACCGAGTGGGGGATCTCCTGGCGGGTGCGGTTCAGCACCTGCTCGCGGATCAGCTCCGCCAGCAGCAGCTCGCTGGACTGGTCGCTGTGGTCCTCCGGCGGGTACATGTAGGGCCCCTTCGGCATCAGCGCGCCGAGCCGCTCGACCAGCACATCGAGCCCCTCGCCCGTCTTGGCGCTGATCGGGAAGACCTCGTCGACTCCGGGCAGCTCGGCGGCGGCAGCCAGGACCGGGACGATCTCGTTGGGGCCGAGGCGGTCGGCCTTGTTGACGGCGCAGATCACCGGCAGCGCCGCGCCGGCGCCGAGCAGCGAGCGGACGATGAAGCGGTCGCCGGGGCCGACGCCCTCCTCGCCGTTGACGACGACCAGGGCGACGTCGGAATCGGCCAGCTCGCGCTTGACCCGCTCCTGCATGCGCTCGGTGAGGACGTCGCGCGGCCGTTGTACGCCGGGTAGGTCGACCAGGATCAATTGCCGTTCGGACTCGAGGTCGGTGGCGACCCCGCGGATCGCCCGGCGGGTCGTCTGCGGGCGCACCGAGGCGATCGCGACATGGGAGCCGACGATCGCGTTGACCAGGGTCGACTTGCCGGCGTTGGGGCGGCCCGCCAACCCAATGAAGCCGGAGCGGGTCACCGCAGTCCCGCCAGAATCCGCTTCTGCGTTGCCAGCATCTCGCCGTCGTCGAGCTCGTGGTCGAAGCCGCAGAGGTGGAGGACGCCGTGGACCGCCGCCTCGGTCACGTCGGCGCAGTGCTGGGGGCAGATCGCGACGTCACCGAGCTCGCGCGGGCCGGCGGTCGGGCCGGTGCCGTCGACTGGGAAGGCAAGCACGTCGGTGGGCGCGTCCGTGCCGCGGTGCTCGCGGTTGAGCTCGCGAATGCGCTCGGCGTCGACCAGCTCGATGGCGAGGTGGCCGTCGCTGACTCCGGTAGTGGCGAGCGTCGCCGCGACCGGCTCCCGCAGCTCGTCAGGGACGTCGGAGAGATCGGGCTTCAAGAACGCGGTGTCGGGCCGTGTTCGGTCCGCGCCGCTAGCTCGCTGCCGTGCTCGTCGTAGGCGGCGACGATGCGCTGGACCAGTTTGTGGCGGACCACGTCCGCGCCGCCGAACTCGACGAAGGAGATGTCCTGAACCCGGTCGAGGATGTCGCGGACGACGATCAGGCCGGAGCGCTGGTCGGCCGGCAGGTCGATCTGGGTGACGTCGCCGGTGACGACCATGCGCGAGTTGAAGCCGAGCCTGGTCAAGAACATCTTCATCTGCTCGGGGCTGGTGTTCTGGGCCTCGTCGAGGATCACGAAGGAGTCGTTGAGGGTGCGGCCGCGCATGAAGGCCAGCGGCGCCACCTCGATCACGTCGCGCTCGAAGTAGCCGTTGACCCGATCGGGGTCGATCATGTCGTAGAGGGCGTCGAAGAGCGGCCGCAGATAGGGGTCGACCTTGGCCTGGATGTCGCCTGGCAGGAAGCCGAGCCGCTCGCCGGCCTCGACCGCGGGCCTGGTGAGGATGATCCGCTGGACTTTGCGTTCGGTCAGCGCCGCCGCGGCCATCGCCACGGCGAGGAAGGTCTTGCCGGTGCCGGCGGGGCCGATCCCGAAGGTGATCGTGTGGCGGCGGATCGAGTCGACGTAGCGTTTCTGGTTGAGCGTCTTCGGCGCCACCTTGGTGTTGCGATGGCGCCAGACGACGTCGTCGAGGATCTCGGCCGGGCTCTCGTCGGCGTCGAGGGCGCCGGTCACCGCCTCGATCGTCCCCGGCGCCACATCGTGCCCCTGCTCGATCAGCTCGACCAGCTCGTCGACCACCGTCGCGGCCGCCTGCACGTCGCCCGAGTCGCCGTCCAGGGTGAGGACGTTGCCGCGCAGGTGCAGGTCGCAGTCGAGGCGGCCGCGCAGCTCTCGCAGCACCGTGTCCTCCGAGCCGGCCAGCTCGGCGGCGACGGTGTTCTCCAGCGTCAGCTGCCTACGGGCCAAGCTCAGGTACCCAGCTTCTTGCGCACCGCGGTGCTGACCCGCTTGCCGTCGGCGCGACCGCCTAGCTTCGGCATCAGCGCCGACATCACCTCGCCCATCTGCCGCTGCTCGCTGGCGCCGGTCTCGGCGACCGCGGCGTCGACCAGCTCGGCCAGCTCGGCGTCGGAGAGCTGCTGCGGCAGGTAGCCCTCTATCAGCTCCGCCTCGAAGCGCTCGGCGGCGGCCTGGTCGGTGCGGCCGGCGTCCTCATAGGCCTCGGCCGCCTCGACCCGCTTCTTGCGCTCCCGCTGCAGCACCGCGACCTCGTCGCCCTTGCCCAGCTTGGCGTCCTGCTGAAGCACGTCGACGACCATCCGCAGCGCCCCCGCCCGCTCGCGGTCGCGCGCTTTCATCGCCGTCCGCACGTCGTCCTGAACCCGCTCGAGAATGCTCATCGACCTAAGGGTAGTCGGCGGCGTCGGGTGTCACTGCGAGGCCCTTGGAGACGAGGTCGCGGATGTCGGTGCTGACCAGGGTCCAACCCCCCCGCCGCGCCGCTGCGGCGTAGGCGGCGTCGTAGGTGGAGATCGAGTGTTCGGAGGCGACCTCCAGGGCGGCGTCGATCAGCTCGGCGTCAACCGCCACGACCCTGCCGCCACAGCGCAGGTCGATGGTGCGGCAAAGCTCCCGGGCAAGGTCAGGGTGACCCCACCGCGCGCCGACTACATTGCCGACCTCGTAGTAGGTGAGGTCGATCGCCGTGACCGGCGATCTCGTATCGAGCACAAGCGCGCGGGCGGCGTCGAAGTAGCGGTCGTCGGCGTCCTTCGCCGCGACCCAGACGCTGGCGTCGAGCAGCAGCACGTCAGTGGGATTCGCGGTCTTCGCGGATCAGTTTGGCCGCGTCGCCACCGAGATGCACGGGTGGACCGAGCAGGTCTTCCAGCTGCTTGCGCCGACTTTCTCCCTGCTCGCCCAGCTCTCGCTCCGCCAGGCGCTGCAGGAAGCCACTGCGAGTCTCGCGGTTCGCGCTCGCCAGAGCGTCGAGTCGCTCGAGCAGGTTGTCGGGGATTGAGATCATCACCTTTGCCACAGGGCGAGTATATAAGGTATTGCCAGCGGTGCGCATTGGGGAAGGCTCGCGGATCAGGTCGCAGATGAGGTGCGCTGAATGGATCGAGTTCGAGCCAGATGGCGCTCGGAAGCGCTACCCGGCGTCGATCTCCACCCGCTCGACGTCGCCCAAAGGCATCTGCAGGAAGCGGGTGCCGAGGTCGCGAAAGGAGTCGGTATCGCCGGTGCAGAGGAAGCGGTAGTCGCCCTCGCCGTTGCGCTCGCGGGCGAGGCCGGCGCGAGCAAGCGAGCGCTGGACGGCGGCGGCGACGGCGTGGCCGCCGCTGACCAGGCGCACGTCGCGGCCGAGGATGCGCTGCAGCATCGGCGCCACCAGTGGGTAGTGGGTGCAGCCGAGGATCAGGGTGTCGACCTCGGCCCGCTTCAGCGGCTCGCAGTAGGCGCGGGCCATCGCCATCGTGCTCTCGTCGAAGGGCGAGCCGTCCTGGATGAACGGGGCCAGCTTCGGCGCCTCGACGTCGGTCACCTCGAGCGGGCGCCCCGCGGCTTCCAGCGCCCGCCGGTAAGCGCCGCTCGCGACCGTGTTCGGCGTCGCCAGCACGCCGACCCTGCCGCTGTCGGTGATCGCCGCCGCGATCTCGGCCTGCGGCTCGACCACCGGGACGACCTCCACCCCGCTCTTCGCCCCGACCTCCCGTGCTGTCTCCTCGCCGATCGAGGTCGCGGTGTTGCAGGCGATCACCAGCAGCTTGGCGCCGCGACTGAGCAGCAGCTCGGCGATCCGGGCGATCCGCTCGCGCAGGCGGTCGGGATCGCGGGTGCCGTAGGGGAAGCAGGCGGTGTCACCGAGGTAGACGAAGTCCTCCTCCGGCAGCGAGACCAGGCACTCGTGCAGCACCGTGAGCCCGCCGACCCCGGAGTCGAACATCGCCACCGGCAGCGAAGCGTCGAGCTCGACCACTCGCGACAGCGCCGTTACAGGAACGGTTTGTAAGTCATGAAGAAGATCGTCACGACGACGATGATCCCGGCGAGGCTGCCGACTTTGCTGAGCCCCTGACTGACAGCTTCGAACTCCGGGCTGAGGGTGTCGCCGGCTTTTAGATCTCGCTCCGCCAGCTCTTTCGCCTTCCTCGTCTGCGGCTGGAAGAAACCGTGCTGGAGGCCGAAGAGGGCAAAGATCGCGACGAAGCCGACCGCAACAAAGACGTCGCTCGTCTCCCAGGCACCATCGCTGGCGGTGAGCAGCCCGATCCCGGCCAGCAACAAGACGACCATGCCGGGGTTGACCAGATAGCGGTCGCATTTCTGCACTCCGGCCATGATCGCCGGCACCGCCCGCGGATACTGCGGCGCGACCGAGAAGAACAGCGCATAGCCAAAGGTCGGGCCAAAGGCCAGCACAACGGCCAGGATGTGCAGGAACAAAACGATCTTGTAGCCGGGGTCAACTATCGATGCGAAAGGCACGCGAGAACCCTATCTCTCAGGGACGACGCAGCAGAAGTGCGGCCCAGTCCCCGTCCCGTCGGCGCTCGACCTCATTCAACCCCGCCCCCCTGAAGAACGCCGCCGCTTCGTCCAACTCACCCGGAAGGAGCCCCGAGCAGACGAGCGTGCGAGGCGCTGGGAGAGCAGGGGGAGGACTATCCGGAGCAACAGCGGGGAGGCTCCGGATAGCCCTCCCCCTGCTCTCCCCCTCGGCCGCCAGCTGAACAGCGACTGCACGAAGGATCGGCGCAGTCATGTTGGCGACGACGGTAGGTGCGAGCGCAGGGAGCTGTTCACGCAAGTTCACGCGTTGCAGCGCGACTTCCACTCCATTGGCAGCGGCATTTGCTGCGGCTGCCTGGAGGGCCGGCGGCTCGTGGTCGTGGGCGTCGACCGGGTCCCAACCCAGCTTGGCCGCGGCGATCGCAAGGACACCGGAGCCGGTGCCGAGGTCGGTCAGCGGGCCGTGCGCCTCCCCGGCTGCCTCCAGCTCCAGCAGGAACTCCAGACAGAGCCGCGTCGTCGGGTGTGCGCCCGTCCCGAACGCCTGCCCGGGATCGACGACTACGTCGATCGCCCCCGCGCGCGGCTCCTCCCAGGACGGCCGCAACCAGAGCCGCCCGCCGACCAGCAGCGGCTTGTGGAAGTCGCGCCAGCGGTCGGCCCAGTCGTCGGGGATCTCGGTGGCGCTGACCTCGATCCGGCCCTCCCCCACCACCGCGTCGAGCTCGCCCAGCTCCGGCAGCTCGCCCTCGCCGCCGTAGATCGCGTACTCGACGTAGCCGGGGCCGCGCTCCTCCTCGACCCCGTTGGGCGCCAGCACGGCCAGCTCAGCGAGGACCAACTCGGCCTGCTCGGGCGGACAGCGGACCGCGAGGCGGATCAACCGGGACAGGCCCTCAACCGAAGGCCCGGCGCACGCGGCTGAAGAGGCCCTCGCCGTGGCGCGGGTCGAGGTTGTCCTCCTCCAGCGACTCGTCGAGCCGCTCGGCCAGGTCACGCTGCTCCTCGCTGAGGTTGACGGGGACGATGACGTTGAGGATCACCCGCTGGTTGCCGCGACGACGGCTGCCGAGCCGCGGCAGGCCGGCTCCGCGCAGCACCTCTTCGTGCCCCGGCTGGGTCCCTGCCGCGACCTCGATCTCGCGCTCGCCCTCGAGCGTGGGGACGGTGACGGCGGTGCCGAGCATCGCCTCGGTGGCGGGGATCGAGACGACGCTGATCAGGTCCGTGCCCTCGCGCTGGAAGCGCTCGTCCTCGGCGACCTCAACCTCGACGTAGAGGTCGCCGGCCGGGGCCCCTGGCTCGCCCGCATGACCGGCGCCGGAGACCCGCAGCCGCTGGCCGTTTTCGATTCCGGCCGGGATCTCGACCGCCTGCGTACGCGTCCCGCGGGTGCGGCCGCTGCCGCCGCACTCCCCACAGGGCGTCTCGGGGATTTTCCCGGCGCCGCCGCAGGCATCGCAGGGGACGCCCTGGACCATCTGGCCGAACGGGGTGCGGGCGACCCGGCGCAGCTGGCCGGCGCCGCCGCAGCGCTCGCAGGTGGAGATCGGCGTGCCCGGCTCGGCGCCGTTGCCGTGGCAGTGCTCGCAGGCGCCGACGGCATCGAAGGAGATCTCGCGCCGCACCCCGCTCGCCACCTCCTCGAGGTCGAGCTCGGCCGAGACGAGGACGTCGCCGCCGGCCGCGCGCCCGCCACCACCGCCGAAGCCGAACGCGTCCCCGCCACCACCGAAAAAGGCCTGGAGGATGTCGTCGATCGAGCCGAAGGAGGCGCTGCGGGGGTCGAAGCCGCCGGAGCGCAGGCCCTCGTGGCCGTAGGCGTCGTAGGTGCGTCGGCGCTCGGCGTCGGAGAGGACCTCGTAGGCCTCGGCCGCGGCCTTGAACTTCTCCTCGGCCTCGGGGTCGTGATCGTTGACGTCGGGGTGAAGCTCGCGGGCGAGGCGGCGGAAGGCCTTCTTGATCTCGGCCTCCTCGGCGTCGCGGCCGACGCCGAGGACCTCGTAGTAGTCGCGCGCCATCCGTTGCTAGCCGTCGTACACGGTCTCGAAGTAGCGGGAGAGCTCGCGGGCGGCGCCGCGCACGGAGGCGATCGCCGTCGCGTAGTCCATCCGCAACGGCCCGACTACGCCGACCGAGCCGAGGTTGCGGTGGCCGAGGCCGTAGTTGGCGCCGATCACGCTGACCGAGCGCAGCTCCGGCTGCGGGTTCTCGTCGCCGATCCAGAGGAAGACCGAGCGCTCCTCGAGCGAGGAGCGCAGCATCTGCAGGACGCCGGCGCGGCGCTCCAGCGCGGTCATCAGCTCGTCGGCCCGCGGCAAATCGGAGAGGTGCGCTTCGGAGAGCAACCGCGAGGCACCATCCATATAGAGGTCGGCGCCGGTCTCTCGCGCCAGCTCGGTGAAGGCGGAGCCGAGGGTGGCGACGAACTCGGTCTCGACCCGGTCCAGCTCGGGATCGGCGAGACGGCCGGCGATCATCCGCGAGCCGACGCCGAGCCCGGAGAGCGACTCGTTCAGGTAGCTGGATGCCCACTGGACGAGGCCGGGATCGACGGCGTGGTCGAACTCGAAGACGCGCCTGGCGACGTCGCCGGTGGAGGCGATCGCGATCACCACGACCTTGGCCGGGGTCAGGCGCAGCACCTCGACCCGGTGGATCGTGGCCGCCACGCTGGGCGCCGGCGCGGTCGCCATCGCGACCAGGTCGGTCACCCGGGCCAGCGCCGCCGTCGTCTCCCGCATCGCCTCGTCGACCTCGCGGCGCAGCCGCGAGAGCTCGAGCTCGACCTCGGTCTCGGCCGGCATCACCCCGGACTCCATCAGCTGGTCCACGTAGCGGCGGTAGCCGACATCGGTCGGCACCCGCCCGGCCGAGGTGTGCGGGTGGGTGAGGTAGCCCTCGGCCTCGAGCAGGGCCAGCTCGGCGCGAACCGTGGACGGGCCCCAGGCGACCTCGGGCCGCTCAGCGACCTCCTTCGACGGCACCGGCCGCGCCGACGCCAGGTAGGCATCGACGACCAGCCGCAAAATCAGCTCTTGACGCGAGGAAAGCATGCCCCGAAGTCTAGGAGGCGCACCAGGTGACCCCTCCCAAACACTCAAGCGAGGCTCCCGCCGAGCGTTTGGGAGGGTCACCTGGTGCGCCTACGCCTGGACTTCCGCCTCGGCGTTCTTAATGATCGCCGTCTCGCCCTGCTGGGCGACGGTGTCGACGACCACGCGCTCGCCGTCGACCGACTTGACCGTGCCGGAGACGACGATCTCCTGCTCGGGCATGCCCATGCCGCGGAACTGGACCGAGAGCCGCTTCAGCGCCCGCGGGTCACCCCCCGCCAGGGCGGCGTTGGCGCGGGCGACCAGGCCCATCGAGTAGAGGCCGTGGAGGATGTTGCGGGGTAGGCCGACGGCTTTGGCGAACTCGTCGTCGATGTGGATCGGGTTGAAGTCGCCGGAGGCGCCGGCATAGCGGTGCGGCAGGTACTTGTCGGGCGTGACGCTCAGCTCGGGGACCGCGTCCCCCACGTTCAAAGTCATGGCTTCGCCTCTCTCACTCGCAAAGGAATCAGATATGGATGCTCGTTCGTTCGGCTCGCGGCGCTCATCTCAGACTCCCCTGACGATGTTGGTCCAGGTTCCGCGCACGACCTCGGCGCCGCCCTGGTTGACGGAGACGGTCTCGAAGACGTAGAAGCCCTTGCCGTCTTTCTCCTCGATTGAGAGGCACTTGGAGGTGGTCGTGATCTCGTCGCCGGAGCAGACCGGCTCGCTCCACTCGAAGACCTGGCCGCCGTGGACCATCGCCGCGAAGTTCATCCCCACATCGGGGTCGAAGAGCACCGGGCCCAAGGCGGGACCGCTGTAGACGACGGCGAACATCGGCGGCGCGACGACATCGCGGAAGCCGGCGGCGCGGGCCGCCTCGACGTCGAAGTGCACCTGGTTGTCGATCCCCAGCGCGGTCGCGTACTCCTTGATCTTCTCCCGGCCGACCTGGTAGGTCGTGCCGGGCCATTCCTTACCTATGGCGTCAGTCTTTATCGGCATGGGCGGGCACTCTAACTGGCCGCTCAGCCAGGCGGCTGCTCCTACTCGTCGATCTGCAGCACCGCCAGGAACGCCTCCTGGGGCACTTCCACCCGGCCCACCGACTTCATCCGCTTCTTGCCGGCTTTCTGCTTCTTCAGCAGCTTGTTCTTGCGGGTGACGTCGCCGCCGTAGAGCTTCGCGGTGACGTCCTTGCGCAGCGCCTTCACGGTCTCGCGGGCGAGGATGTTGGAGCCGATCGCGGCCTGCACCGGGACGTCGAAGAGCTGGCGCGGGATCGTCTTGCGCAGGCGCTCGACCAGGCGCTTGCCCTGCTCGTAGGAGAAGTCGCGGTGGACGATGATCGAGAGCGCGTCGACCTTGTCGCCGGCCAGGAGGATGTCGACCTTGACCAGGTCGGAGGCGCGGTTGCCGATCGGCTCGTAGTCGAGCGAGGCGTAGCCGCGGGTACTGCTCTTGAGGAGGTCGAAGAAGTCGAGGACGATCTCCGCCAGCGGCATGTCGTAGCGGATCTGCACCCGCACCGGGCTCAGATAGTGCATGTCGACGTGGGTGCCGCGGCGTTGCTGGCAGAGCTCCATCACCGCCCCGACCTGCTCGGAGGGGCAGATGATCGTGGCGCGGATGTAGGGCTCTTCGACCGACTCGATCGTGCCGGGGTCGGGGAGGTCGGTGGGACTGCGGACCTCCTTGGACTCGCCGTTGATCAGGTGGACCTCGTAGCGCACGTTCGGGGTCGTCGAAAGCAGGTCGAGCCCGTACTCGCGTTCCAGCCGCTCGCGCACGATCTCCATATGCAGGAGGCCGAGGAAGCCGCAGCGGAAGCCGAACCCGAGCGCCTCCGAGGTCTCCGGCTCCCAGGAGAGGGCGGCGTCGTTGAGAGACAGCTTCTCGAGTGCGTCGCGGAGGTCTTCGAAGCGGTCGGTATCGATCGGGAAGACGCCGCAGAAGACCATCGGCCGCACCTCGCGATAGCCCTCCAGCGGCTCCGCCGCCGGCCGATCGCGCGTCGTCAGGGTGTCGCCCACACGCAGCCTGGTCACGTCCTTGATCCCGGTGATCAGGTAGCCGACATCGCCGGCCTCCATCCCCTCCACCGCGGTCATCGCCGGCCGGAAGAAGCCGATGTCGTCGATCTCGGCCTCGGTCCCGTTCTGCATCGCCAGGATCTGCCCGTGCTTGCGGAAGGAGCCGTCGACCATCCGCACGTAGGCGATCACGCCGCGATACTGGTCGAACTCGGAGTCGAAGATCAGGGCCCGGGTCGGCGCCTCGGGCTCTCCCTGCGGGGCGGGGATCCGCTCGACGATCGCCTCCAGCACCTCCGGCACCCCCATCCCGGTCTTGGCCGAGATCCACAGCGCTTCCTCGGGATCGCCCCCGGTCAGGTCGGCGATTTCGGCCGCCACCCGCTCCGGCTCGGCGCCGGGCAGGTCGACCTTGTTGATCACTGGGATCAGCTCCAACCCGGCATCGATCGCCAGGTAGGTGTTGGCGACGGTTTGCGCCTCGACTCCCTGGGCGGCGTCGACCACCAGGAGCGCTCCCTCGCAGGCAGCGAGGCTGCGCGAGACCTCGTAGGAGAAGTCGACGTGGCCGGGCGTGTCGATCAGATGCAGGTGGAAGGTCTGCCCGTCCTTGGCGGTGTACTCGACCCGCACCGCCTGCGCCTTGATCGTGATCCCGCGCTCGCGCTCGAGGTCCATCGAGTCGAGCATCTGCGCCTGCATTTTGGTCGGGTCGACGGCGCCGGTGACCTCGAGGATGCGGTCGGCCAGGGTCGACTTGCCGTGGTCGATGTGGGCGATGATCGAGAAGTTGCGGATGTGGTCCATGGGCGTGCGGAAGTATGGACGACGATCGGGGTCGGCCGGCGGGTCCTGTCGTCGCGGCATCCCCCACGGTGCTCGCCGCCGGAGGCGGCTCCGCGCCGCGGGGGACCCCCGCCACGACGCCACCCGCCGGAGGAGCGCCTTCAGCTCACGGGCAGGCCAAAGGATCCAGGTCGTCCTTGAGCTGAAAGACCACCGTGGGAGGCATGCGCAAGAGCACTCTTGCTCCGCTGCCTTCGGTCCAGCGGGCCTGGTCGGGATATGGAGGCTGGCCGGGTTCGAGGCGGTCTCGGGTGGTGACTACGTAGTCGTAGTCACCCTTGTTCAGCTCTTCGCGCCAGGTGCGGCAGGTGGCGGGGGCTTCGAAGCCGCCGTGCGGGCGTTTCTCGCCGATGAACTGAACGTGGTTGGAGAGGTCGGTGCCGAAGAGGGGGTACTGGCGGGTGCTGGTGGTGGCGATGCGGGAGTTAGAGATGCCGTCGGCCCAGCCGAAGGCGGCATTGAGGCCTGGGGTGGTGAAGGTGGGATCGGAGTAGCGGCTCTGCAGGTAGTGGCGTTGGACCGGGTAGCCGATCGCGATCGCGACCAGCAGTCCGAATATCACCAGCGCTGCGATCAGGCGCCCGGCGGGGCGCCCGGACCGGGCGCGGCAGTCCTTTGTGGCGCTATACGACCCAAAGGACTGCCGCGCCCCGACGCGGGCGAGAAAATCGCAGAGGAGCGGGGTCGCGGGGAGCAGGGCAAGGCCGAGGACCAGTGCCGGGGCCAGGTAGCGGAGGCCGGACTCGAAGCCGCGGGGCATGCCCTCGGGGCCGGAGGCGGAGGTCGGGGCGACGAGCCAGGCGAGCGCGGTGGCGAGGCCGACCAGGCCGGCCAGCGCCAAGACCGGATCCAGACCCCATCTCCCCGAGCGTGGTTCCTTTTTCGCCCCATGGGCGCTTAAGGAACCACGGGATCGGGAGCTTCGAGGGTCGAGGCACAGGAGGAGCCCGGCCAGCGCGGCGCCGCCGAGCAGCGGCCAGACGATCCAGAGGGCGCCGTGGAGGCCCGGCAGGAACCAGTCCGACCAGACCATGCCGTCGGTCAGGTAGCCGAGGATGCTGTGGGCCTCGCGACCGCCCAGTGCCTGCTCGGGAGCGGGAAGTGAGATCGGGCCGAGGTCACGCACCCAGGGGAGTGGGTTGCCGCTGTGGACGAGGTTGCGCAGGTACCAGTAGCCGCCGCCCGCCAGCGCCGGGAGAGCGGACGCGGCCAGTGCGCGCCACCTAGTCCCGCGCGGCGCGAGCGCGACCAGACCGAAGATCAGCACACCCGCTGGCAGCAGGAAGTTGAGCTTGGTCCCGGCGGCGAGTCCCGCGGCGAGGCCGACCACGATCAGCGCTCCGGTCGAAAGACCCCGCTGATCCTCGTCTCGCGCCGCCCAGGCGTTTAGAGCAACGGCGATAGCAGCAAGTAAGAAGAAGATGCCGACGATGTCGTTCCGCGCCTCCCCCGACTGATCCGCCAACGCGGGCACGCTCAACGCAATCGAACCGAGCACGAGCGACCACGGAGCAACCCGGTAGGGCCTGCCAATACACCAGCACGCCACCAGGCACCCCACGAACCAGCCGAGATTCAACAGCGGCGACAGCACATCCCGACCGAATGCCAGCATCCCAACCGTGTGGAAGATTTCCCCGTTCGCCGGGTAGAACCAGGCCAGAAACTGCGGCGCGATGAAGTGCAGATCCATCGTGTTCCCGCTCTGTAAGAACCCGGCCGCGAACGGCCCGTGGTACCAGGTGCTGTCGAAGCCGGTCATGCCGGTCGATAGCCGCAGCCGCACCCCGCCAGCGAAATGAATGACAGCCACGACTGCGATACCCAGCGCGATCAGAGTCAGGCAATCGACGCCGCGACCGCGGGTGGCGTCGGGGTGGGGTGTCCTCCGCCGTCCGGAGGCTTCGGAGCCGAGGGTTTGGCCCTCGGCGCGCTCCGAACCCGGCCGGCGGAGAAGCGCGAAGGACAAGGAGGGCACCCCTCCCCGACGACAGGCCCCGCGGCCGAGCGCCCAGATCCCTAACCCGGCCACCCCCACCCCAACGAGATACGCCCCCGGCTTGAACAACGACACGGTGCCGAGAAGCTCGGCTACCCAGATCAGGAGGGCCAGAGCCAGGACAGCGGAGGCGAGCTGAGCGGGTGCCCCGGCGAGCTTGGGGAGCAGGCGGGCTCGCAGGGCCGACGCGCCCAGCCAGGCAAAGCCGACCAAGAGCGACAGCTCGGCGACTCCAAGCAGGTAGCGGCCCGGGCCGAGCATCTAGCGGCGCCGCAGCAGGCGCGTGATCTGCTCCAGCTCGGCCACTCGCAGCAGCTTGGCGACGGCGACGTAGACGAGCCCCCCGACCGCCAGCGCAGTGCCGAGCGAGACGATCTGGCCGACCAGGCCGCGGCCGAGTGCCTCGTCGAGCAGGTCCCAGACGACCCAGCCGACGCCGGCCAGCGCCGCCGAGGCAATCGTGATCCTGCTCGCGGTCGAGAACAGCTGGCCGAGCTCGAGGCCGCCGAACTCGCGGCGCAGGATCAGCGCCTGGGCGACGACCGCGGCGCTGGTGCCGATGCCGGTACCAGCGACGATGCCGCCGACGCCGAAAGGCTCGTAGAGGGCCAGTGCCGCTACAGCGGAGACGACGAGGTCGATCACCGCCAGGGAGACCGCCTGCCAGGGCCGCTGCAGGCTGAAGAAGGTGCGCGTCTGCAACAGGTAGAGGCCGTTGGTCGGCAGCGAGAAGGCGAACCAGAAGAGCGCCGTCGCGACCACGGCCGTCTCCGCCGCGTCGAAAGCGCCGCGCTGGTAGACGAGCCGGATCATCGGGTCCGAGAGGGCGAGGATGGCGGCGGCGGCCGGCAGCAGGACGAAGAGGATCTGGCGCATCCCGTTGGCCATCGTCGCCCGCAGGTTCGCGATCTCGCCGCGGTTGGCGAAGCGGGCCAGGGTCGGGAAGAGCACCGTCGCGATCGCCACCGAGAAGATTCCCTGTGGCAGCTGGTAGATGCGGAAGGCTTTGTCGATCGCCGCCGGCGCCTGGTCGGAGACGAGGCTGCCGAAGAAGCTGGCGATCAGCAGGTTGAAGTTGATCAGGCCGAGGCTGATCGTCACCGGCAGCATCAGCAACAGCACCCGCCGCAGCCCCGGGTGGCGCCAGTCGAAGCTGAACGTGAACCGGAACGGCGTGTTGCGCAGGTCCCAGGCCGGGATCAGCAGCTGGACCAGGGTGCCGACGAGGATCGCGATCGCGTAGGCGTAGATCTTGTCCTGGCCGTGGAACATCGGCTCGAGGACGACGAGGACGAGGATGATCGTCAGGTTCCAGAACAGCGGCGAGATCGCGAAGGCGCCAAAGCGGTCGTAGCTGTTGAGGATGCCGACGACGACGCCGCTGACCCCGAGCAGGATCAGGATCGGGAAGAGGACCTGAGAGAGGGTGACCGTGAGGTCGAGGATCTCCCCCTCGAAGCCCGGCGCGAAGATCGGCATCACCACCGGCGCCAAGAGCACGAAGAGCGCGGTGATGACCCCCAGCACCATCGTCACCAGCAGCAGCAGGGTCGAGGCGAGCCGGAAGGCGTCCTTGTACTGCTTCTTGCCGAGCAGTTCGGTGAAGACCGGGACGAAGGCGGGCTGCAGGGCGGCGTCGGCGAAGAGGGCGCGGATCAGGTTCGGCACCTGGAAGGCGATCGTGAAGGCCGACATCGGGCCGCTGATCCCGTAGAGGCCGGCGGCGACGACTTCGCGGCCGAGGCCGGCGACGCGCGAGGCGGCGGTGGCGATCGAGAAGAAGGCGGTGGAGCGGGCGATCCGGCCCGCCTGGCGGCCGGGAGCGGGCTCGCCGGCGAGTTCCTCTCCCGGGTCGAAAGCCTCGGCCTCGCGCAGGGCCGCGTCGGCGTCGTTCGCCGCCCGTTCATCGTCTCCGGGGGTTTCAGGTGCCTTGGGCGTCTCCAAGCTGGTTCTCAGTCGCTATAGTCGGCGGCCGCCTGGAGCTGGCACGGCGTCGGCTCAGGCACTCGACTCATGGCCAACATAGCCTCACAGAAGAAGCGGATCCTACGCAGCGAGCGCGAGCGCGCTGAGAACCGCCTGCTCACCAGCACGGTGAAGACCCACTTCCGCCGCCTCGAGAGCGCGGTCGAGGGCGGCGATACGACCGCTATCGCCACCGAGGAGCGCGACCTCGTCTCGAAGATCGACAAGGCCGTGCAGAAGGGCGCTATGCACAAGAACACGGGCGCTCGCAAGAAGTCCAAAGCTGCTCGCTTAGCCGCCGCGTAGGCGGCTGCAAACCGGCGCCTGCCGGCGTCCTCGTTCGGTCGTGTGCGGAGCACACTCCCTCACTCGTCCTTGGCATGCTTGGTTTTCGCTCGCCTACGCGGCGGCACAACGCTGGAGGGTCAGCGTAAAAGCCAAATCGTCGCCGTAGTCGGCGCCGCCGCGGCACCACAGCTCCAACTCCGCGAGCGCCTCGGTTGCCATGCGAAGATCGGCGACGTCGGCGTTGCGGAGCTTCGCGACCAGCTGCTTGGCGGCGTAAGGGTGCATCTTCAGGGACGATTCGACCTGCTTCGGAGGCACCCCCTCGTCCAGCTGTCCGGCTGCGGCGCAGGCTCCGCGCAGGCGCGAGGCGAGGCCGTAGATCAGCCCGGTCACGTTCTCGCCCTGGTCGATCAGCCGCTCGCCGATCCGCAGCGCCGCCGCCGCATCGCGTTCGAGCAGGGCGTCAGAAAGGGACCAGACCGCGGCCTCGGAGGTGTCGGCGATCATCGCCTCGAGGTCGGCGGCGGTGACCTCGCCCCCGTCTCCCGCCCAGAGCGCCAGCCGCTCCAGCTCCTGGTGCAGCCGCACCGGGTTGGCGCCCATGCGGGCGACCAGAAGGCGCGCCGCGGCGGGATCCAGCCGGAACCCCAGCCCCTTGGCCTCGGCGACGAGGACGCGCGGCATCTCGCGCGCCTTCGGCGCCTCGAACTCGTGGATCTCCCCCTGCGCCGCCTTCACCGCTTTCGCCAGCTTGGCCGGGGCCTTGGCGCGGGAGATCAGGACCAGGGTGAGGTCGGGTGGGAGCTCGGCGATCGCGGCGGCGACGGCCTCGAGCTGGCGGTCGCGCCAGCGCTCGACCCCGTCAGCCAGCAGGTAGCGCCGCGATTCCATCAGCGACATCGCCGGGATCGCCGCCAGCAGCGCCTCGTGGTCGGGCATCCCCCGCCCCTCCCCTGGCTCGAAGACCTCGAGCGCGTCGGCACCCGCCTCACGTTCGGCCCGAGCCCGCAGGCGGGCCCGCGTGGAGTCGATTTTCGCGCCGTCGCTGCCGGCGATCAGGTACAGCGGTCGCATCTCCTCGGCCATGCGGCGAGTCTAGTGGCGGCCCTGGCGGGCCTCTCAACCATCCGCGCCGACCGTCACCGAGCCGCGGGTCACGTCCAGGGTCACGGTGCCGTCCTCGTCGGTGCGCAGGGCCCGGACGCCGTGGGCGGCAAGGGTCGCCAGGGTGGTGGCGGTCGGGTGGCCATAGGGATTGCCGGCGCCGACGGAGATCACCGCCAGTCGCGGCCGCGCCCGGTCCAGCAGCGCTCCGAGGCCGGTGTCGTCGCTGCCGTGATGGGCGACCTTGAGCACGTCGACCGGCCCCGGGTCGAGGGGCACCGCCTCCGCCTCGGCGTCGGCGCTGAGCAGCATCGAGAAGTCGTGCCAGCGAGCGAGCAGGACCAGGGCCAGCTGGTTCGGGTCAGCGCCCGACGACGGCTCGCCCAGCAGCGCCGGCGGCGGCCAGAGGACTTCGAGGCGGAGGCTGCCCGAGCGCAGCTCGGCGCCCTGGGCGATGCGCAGGGGAGCTGCGCCGGCGGCCCGGGCGACGGCGAGCGTCGCTCTTCCCAGTCGGCCGTAGGCCAGCCTGGCGATCGGGAGGCGCCCCAGCAGCTCCTCGATCCCAGCGGCGTGGTCAGACTGATCGTGGGTGACGATCGCGGCGCCGAGCCGTTCGACGCCGGCAGCGGCCAGCTTGGCGGTGAGGTCGTCTCCCGCCGGCCCGCCGTCGATCAGGACCGCCGGAGCGGCAGCCGGCTGGAGCAGGATCGCGTCGCCCTGGCCGACGTCCAGGACCTCGACCCGGAGGCCCGTCCGCTCGACGGTCGCACCCGAACCTCTGCCGTCCGTCGCCAACTGCGTGGCCAGGACCAGCGCCGCGAGCGCCAGCAAGGCGAGCTGAACGCGCCTTGCCCGAGGCTGCCTGCGCTGGAGCGCTCGGAACGGCTGACACCCGCCTCGGGGCGCGATACCGCCGGCGCCGCGGCTCCGCGCCGCACTCAACCTGCGCAGCCGGCGGACGCGGGCCGCAAGGACGACCGCCACCGCAAGTCCGAAGTAGGTGCCGACGAGACCGGCGCCGTCGAGGCGGACGTGGACCTCGGCCCAGCCGGGCCGCCCGCACCAGGCCGCGACCTGGGCGACATAGCCGAGCAGCAGCGCGTTCGCCCAGTTCAGCGCCTCGACCGGCAACCCCGGGGCCTGAGAGGCGGCGGCGGTGACCATCCCCAGCCACATCGCCGGCGCCACCGCCGGCAGCGCCAGCAGGTTCGCGATCAGCGTGATGGTGGAGAGCGCTTCGAAGTGGAAGGCGATCAAAGGCGCCGTCGCCAGCGTGGCCGCGATCGTCACCGCGGCCCCCTCGGCCAGGGCGCCGCGCAAGCCACCCCGCCCCAGCCTCGCCGCGATCGCCTCGCGCAGGGGCGAGGCGAGGACGAGGATCCCCGCCACCGCGGCAAAGCTCAGCTGCCAGCCGACGTCGGCGCCGATACCCGGATCGATCGCCAGCGTCACCCCCAGCGCCAGCAGCAGCGCGTAGAGGCGCGACCCGCGGCGGCCGGCCAGCGTCGCCAGGACCCCGGCCGCCCCCATCACCCCCGCCCGCAGGATCGAGGGACCGGCGCCGGCCAGCGGCACGTAGACCACGATCAGGCCCAGAACCCAGACGAGCCGCTCCCGCAGCGGGATCCCCAGCGCCGCCAGCAGCGGCATCGCCAGCAGCGCCAGCAGGGTGACGTTCTGGCCGGAGACGGCGAGCAGATGGCTGAGGCCGGCGCGGCGGAAATCTTCGCTCGTCGCGGCGTCGATGTTCTCGTCCTCGCCAAGGACGAAACCGCGCGCCAGCGCCGCCTCCCGGGCCGGCATGCCGCGGCCGAGGCCGTGCTCGGCCCGCTCCCGGATCTCGGCGCTGCGCGTCAGCGCCAGCGCGACCAAGGCGGCGATCCCGACCAGGACCGGCCAGGTAGGACGGGGAGAGCGCACGCCTGCCCGCTACGGCTGCAGGCGTGCCCGCAGCGACTCCATCGTCGCCGGACCGATGCCGCTCACCTGGTCGAGCTGGTCAACCGAGGCGAGACCGCCGTGTTCGTCGCGGAACTCGACGATGTCTCCCGCCGTCACCGGGCCGATCCCGTCGATCGTGTCGAGCTGCTCGACGGTGGCGGTGCCGAGGCTGATCGGGCCCTCTTCCGCGCCGCCCGCACCCGCCACGGCGGTGCCGGCCGGTCCCCGCTCCGGGACCACCACCTGCTGCCCGTCGGCGAGCCGCGCCGCCAGGTTGATCGCTTCCAGCTGAGCCCCGGGCGCGGCGCCGCCGGCGCGCTGAACCGCATCCGTGACCCGGCTCCCGGCCGGCAGCCGGTAGACGCCGGGGCGGGCGACGGCGCCGGTCACGTCGACGACGACGTCGCCGGCCTGACCGCTGACGCTGAAGGTCCCTCCTGACGAAGTCTCCCCGGCGGCGAACGACTGCTCGGTCCCTCCCTCGGCCCTGATCGCCCGCGCCCCGACCAGCAGCAGGGCGACGGCGATGGCGCCGTAGACGACGACCTGGGCTCGGCTCAGCTCGGGCACGGCCCCAGCCTCGAGGACCGGGACGGGCGCGTGGCGCGCGCAAGCAAGCGACTTAGCCCAGAAGGTGTTTCAAAAGCCCGTCGAGGATCTCGGCCGGG
This sequence comes from uncultured Solirubrobacterales bacterium, assembly GCA_963717495.1. Classification (GTDB taxonomy): domain Bacteria; phylum Actinomycetota; class Thermoleophilia; order Solirubrobacterales; family 70-9; genus VAYN01. The sequence continues at coordinate 1,195,792 of OY970339.1, forward strand.
CGTCGCGGTCGCGATCTTCGGCGGCGACCGCGCAGGCGGGCGTGCCTCCAGGCAGCCGGTAGCGGTTCGCCGCGACCAGCCGGTAGACCTTCGCCGCCAGCCAGGAGATCCCCGGCAGCAGGAGGATCCAGGCAACGGCCTTCCAGAATGGCCCGGCCGCGCTCAGCGCCGCCGCGATCGCCTCGTGCCCAGCGCGGACCGTGCCGTCGACCTCGACCCACTGGACCGCGGCCGCCGCCTGCTCCTCGGTGACCCCCAGCGGGTCCAGATCGGTCAGCTGCCAGGCGACGATCTCCGCCTTCGGCCCGATCCTCTCGAGGACGCCCACGCACCGAGTGCAGAAGGCGCAGTCGCCGTCGTAGACGAGCACCGGACGCCCTCGGCTCATCTACCCACCCGACGCCGTGACGCGGCAACCCGCATAGAGTCCATACGACATCGTATGGACTCCAGATCGGGCATGAGGCTCGCAAACGCAGCACACGAATCTCACCCCTGGCGCATCCGCGAGATCGCGCCGGACTTCGTCCTCGAGGATGTCTGGGCGCTTCCCGTGCACGGCGACGCCGAGGACTTCCAGGCGCTGCTCGAGCAGATCGCCGCCGGCGATCCGGCCCATGCGGACTCCCTACCGGCGCGCGTCCTCTGGCGGCTCCGCGATCGCCTCGGCCGCTGGCTCTCCCTCGGCAGGATCGCGGCCCCGGCCGGCGGCGACCCCGCCGCCGCGGACGGGTTGCCGATCCCGGGCACGCGCGAAACCTCGCTGGCCGGCCGCTTGCCGGACGACCTGCGCGGCACCGCGGCCGATCTCGATTTCGGCTCTCTGCCCTTCGTGCCGCTCTACCGCACCGACGTCGAGTTCGCCGCCGAGGTGTCGAACCGGACGGTCCACGGGATCATGCACCTGGCCTGGGTCGAGCAGGGCAAGGACCGCTACCAGGGACAGATGGCCGTCTACGTCAAGCCGCGCGGCCGGTTCGGGAAGGGGTACATGGCGCTGATCAAACCCTTCCGATATTGGGTCGTCTACCCGGCGCTGATGCGGCAGACCGAGCGGACCTGGGTGGCGAGGAGCCGCTGAGGCTCAGTCGGCGAAATCGTCGTCGTCGTCGTAGCCGGCGACCTCGGCGAGCTGGTCGCTGTACAGCTCGGCGGCAGCGACGGGGGGTGACTGAATCGAGACCAGGGAAAGCTCCGCCTCGGCGTTGTTGGCCACCGAGTGCTCGGTTGCCGGCGGGACCAGGATCAGGTCACCCTCCCCCACCTGCTGCGTGTCCCCCGCCACCGACATCGTGCCGGCACCGCGGACGACCACGTAGGCCTGCTCGGATTCCTGCTGGGAGCTCAGCGTCTGCTCGGCTCCAGCCGGCAGCGAGAGCCAGGTGACGGAGAGGTTGCGGGAGCCCAGCTCACCCGCATCCATGAGGACGTGGGTGCGCAGTCGGTGCCATTCCTCAACTGGTGCGTCCTCGAGACGCCTGACGAGCATCGGCGCGCTTTGTACCAGATAGTGGCCCGAACCCGTTGCAAAACCGCCGGCACCGGCTTAGCGGATGACCAGGTTGACCAGCTTGCCGGGGACGACGATCTCCTTCACCACCTCTTTGCCGTCGAGGTGGCGGGCGACCTTCTCGCTCGCCCGCGCCAGCTCCAGCAGCCGCTCTTCCGGCGCCTCGGCCGGTGCCTCGATGCGGTCGCGCAGCTTGCCGTTGACCTGGACGATCAGGGTCACCGTGTCGCTGCTGAGCAGCGCCGGGTCGGCCACCGGCCAGGGCTGCTCCCAGAGGCGGCCACCGCCGAGGCGCTCGCACACCTCGCTGCCGAGGTGCGGCGCGAAGGGAAAGATCAGCGAGGCGGCAGTCATGGTCGCGAAGCGCACCGCCGCCGCGCCCGCGGGATCGTCGTAGAGGTCGTCCTTGAGACGGTAGGCATCGTTGAGCAGCTCCATCACCGCCGAGATCGCGGTGTTGAACTGGAAGCCGCGCTGGAAGTCGCGGGTCGCCTTCTCGATCGCCCAGTGGGCCTTGGCGAGCAGCTCGCGCGCCTCGCCCTCCGGTTCGGCACCCGGCTCGCCCGGCTGCGCGCGCCGCTCGACCTCCTCGCAGAGGCGCCAGAGGCGAGAGAGGAAGCGATTCACCCCCTCCACCCCCTCGTCGGACCAGTCGCCGCCGCGCTCGGGCGGGCCCATGAAGCAGATGTAGGTGCGGGCGGTGTCGGCGCCGTAGCGCTCGACGTACTCGCCGGGGCTGACCGTGTTGCCGCGTGACTTCGACATCTTCGCCCCGTCGCGGGTGATCATCCCCTGGGCGAAGAGGTTGGCAAAGGGCTCCTGCACACCGACCTGGCCGAGATCCGCCAGCGCCTTGGTCAGGAAGCGCGCGTACATCAGGTGCAGGATCGCGTGCTCGACGCCGCCGATGTACTGGTCGACGGGCAGCCAGTGGTCGGCCGCATCCCGGTCCCAGGCGGCCTCGTCGTTGGCCGGGTCGAGATAGCGGATGAAGTACCAGGAGGAGTCGACGAAGGTGTCCATCGTGTCGGTCTCGCGCCGGGCGGGGGCGCCGCAGCGCGGGCACTCGGTGGCGACCCAGTCCGCGGCCGCCGCCAGCGGACTCTTGCCCTGCGGCGCGTAGTCCTCGACCTCCGGCAGCTCGACCGGCAGCTGCTCGTCCGGCACCGGCACCGCGCCGCAGCTGTCGCAGTAGACGATCGGGATCGGCGCGCCCCAGTAGCGCTGGCGCGAGACCAGCCAGTCGCGCAGGCGGTAGTTCACCGCGGGCCTGCCCCGGCCCTCGGACTCCAGCCAGGCGACGATCTCCGCGTAGGCCTCGCGGTTGTGCTTGCCGTCGAAGCGGCCGGAGCCGGCCATCGGCCCGTCGCCCGGGTAGGGCAGGCCCTCGTCGTCGCGGGCGACCTCGGGGTCTTCGCCTTCGATCACCCGCACCACCGGCAGAGAAAATTTTCGCGCGAATTCGTAGTCGCGGGAGTCGTGGCCGGGCACCGCCATGATCGCCCCGGTGCCGTACTCCATCAGTACGTAGTCGGCGACGAACATCGGGATCTCCTCGCCGTTGACCGGGTTGACGACGCTGCGCCCGAGCGGGACGCCGGTCTTCTCGCGATCCTCGGCGCCGCGATCCTCGGCCGACTCGCGGGCGACCCGGTTGACGTACTCGCGCACCTCCTGCTCGGCCGGCGTGCCGGCGACCAGCCGCTCCAACTCTGGATGCTCGGGGGCGAGGACGAAGAAGGTGGCGCCGAAGAGCGTGTCGGGACGGGTGGTGAAGACGGGGAAGTCGAGCTCGAGCTGCTTGCTGCGGAAGACGACCTCGGCCCCCTCGGAGCGTCCGATCCAGTTGCGCTGCATCGTGATCACGTGCTCGGGCCAGGACTCGAGCAGGTCGAAGTCGGCGAGCAGGCGGTCGGCGTACTCGGTGATGCGGAAGAACCACTGCTCGAGGCTGCGCTGGATCACCTCGGTGCCGCAGCGCTCGCAGCGGCCGTCGACGACCTGCTCGTTGGCGAGCACGGTGGCGTCCACGGGGCACCATTGAACTGGTGCCTCGGTGCGGTAAGCCAGCCCCTGCTCGAACAGGCGCAGGAAGATCCACTGGGTCCAGCGGTAGTACTCGGGCGTGTGGGTGGCGAGCTCGCGCGACCAGTCGATCGAGATCCCCCACTCGCGGAACTGGCGCTGGAAGGAGGCGATCGAGCGCTCGGTCGCCGCCCGCGGCGGCTCGCCGGTCTTGATCGCGTTGTTCTCCGCCGGCAGGCCAAAGGAGTCGTAGCCCATCGGGTGGATCACCTCGAAGCCGTGGCGGCGGCGGAAGTGGGCGATCGCGTCGCCGACGGCGTAGCACTTGAGGTGACCGACGTGGGGCTCCCCCGACGGGTAGGGCAGCATCTCGAGCACGTAGGACTTCGGCTTCGACTCATCGAAGCCGGGCTGACCGGGGTTCGGAACCTCCCAGGTGCTCTCCTCGGCCCAAACCCGCTGCCACTTGCTCTCGATCGCTTTCGGTTCGTATCCACTCATCCCAGGAGCGGCGATCTTACGAGGCGATCCAGAAAAGGGTGAGGTGACTCGGGTCGATCGGCGAGATCGCTTCGAGGATGTGGGGCCAGACGTAGACCTCGATCGTCGCGGCGACGATCAGGGCCGGGATCGCCAGCGCGACGGTGAGGAAGGTCGCCGCCAGCAGCTGGTTCCACTCGCCGCGGCGGCTGGCGATCAGCCAGGCGGCGAGCGGCAGGAAGAGGGCGGTCAGCTCCAGCAGCGCGTGCGGGAGGACGCTGAGGACCAGCTCGAGGCGGGTGATGTCCAGCTGGGAGGCCAGGGTCGAGCCCTGGAAGCCGAGGTAGAGCGCCTGGGTCCCCAGCGAGAAGAGAGTGACGGCGCAGACGAAGAGGATCGCCAGCTCGCCGGCCTTGACGTGGACCCAGCGCGAGAAGCCGCTGCGCTGGGCGGCGGCGATCGGCATCGAGGCGCCGGCGATGAAGCCGGCGACGCAGGCGGTCCCGTGCAGAGCGAGGACCAGCGAGTTGCGCCAGAGGATCGGCAGCAGGTCGCCCGGCTCGGCGGGCTCGGTCAGGCCCGGCAGGTGGATCGGGGTCAGATCCGGGGTCAGCAGGCCGGCGACGAACCAGGTCGCCGTCAGCAGCGCCAGCGCGATCGCGAGCGAGAGCCCCAGCCAGCCGCGCAGAACCGCCCAGGGCCGCTCGCTCCAGGCCTCGAGCGTATCCCGCGTGTCCTGCATCCCATGCGAGAACACGTGCTGGTTGGCAGCGCTCATCGCCTACTCATCGGCAGCGACGGGCGCGGGATTGAGAAGGGGTGGGCCGAGGCGGGCGACTTCCCTGCCCCAGCGCGTGACCGCCACCTCGTCGCCTTCCTCAGCTCGGCGAACGTAGTGCGCCAGCTTGGCATAGAACTCATCCATGCCAACCGTGGATTTCAGCGCGACCGCGTTGGGAGCAGACTGAACCGCAGCGACGTCGACAATCCGGGAAGTGGAGCTGAGGGGGCTCGAACCCCTGACCTCGTCGCTGCCAGCGACGCGCTCTTCCAGCTGAGCTACAGCCCCGCGGAACTCATAATCGGCGGCTAAGTTTAGCGCTGCACGCTGGCTGTTTCGCGCCGGTGACAAACGCAGGGTCACGGAACCGCGGCCCGCCACCAGATCAATCGGCAGCAGGTAGCAGGATCCGACCTCGCCGCAGTAGACAGCCACCACATCGACCTCCGAGCTGTCGTAGGTGGTGGTTACGTAACCGCGGGTCGGCGAGTGGTATGAAGACGTCAAGCGAACATTAATGACATCGCCCTGCAGCGATCCCCACTTGCACTGAACGCGAAGAAGGTCGCCAGCGATACCCAGCACGAGATCGAAGCGCTCATGCTCGGTAAGAGGCTTCAGCACCGAGAGGCCGAGTTTTGCTGCCTCGGCTGCAATCGCGAACTCGGCAACATTCCCCTTGAGGTTACGATCATCCACGAACACATGTTCGATGCCGACGCTCGGCCGGTCAAGGGGCGACCTGTAACGAAAGTGGAAATTCTTATGCTAGGCGGCGCGCTGCTCGGGACCCTGGTCCTCGTCAACATCGAGGATCAGGTTGTCCGCAGCGGTGTGGCGAACCCGGAAGTCGAGCGTGGAGAGCTCGTCCAGCTCGCGCAGCAGCTCGACCGGCTGGTCGAGTCGCATCGAGAGCGTGGCCCGGCCCTCGGAGAAGCGCTCGACGGAGATCTCGGAGGCGCCGATCTGGCCGACCGCGTCCTCGAAGCCGACCAGCTGGGAGAAGTCGCCCAGCGGACCGATCTCGAGCTTGATCGGGCCCTCAAAGGTCCCGTCGAGGACGTTCTCCCGGCCGTTTCCGTTGGCGTCGGGAGCGCCCTCGGCGCCGACAGCCTCGGCCTCGGTCAGCTCCTGCACCCGCTTGCTGACCTCGACCGCCTCGCGCAGGGCTTTCATCCTGATCCTCGTCGCCTGACTGCGCGCCTGGCTGTTGATGTCCTCGAGTCGCGACGAAACCGCCTCGAGCGAGGCGATGCTGCGGTCGTGACGTTCGTTGGCCTCGCGCAGGCGCTCGCTCAGCCCACGGATCTCGCGCTCGCGCTCGATCACCATCCCCGAAAGCGCGGCCATCTCGCTTTCCAGCGCGGCCATCTCCCCGACCTGCCGGTCGCGATCGGCGATCCGGCGTTCGAGATTCCCGATCTGCCCGTCCCGCGCGGACATAGCCGCCTCCACCTCGGAACGGCGGTAGCCGAGAATCGACCGCTTGAAGCTACCCATGCACGGCAACGTACGCGGGGGCTCGGACGTACTTTCAGGCGCTCGCGGCGGAGGGCGCTTCCGGCGCGTCGAGATCGAGCTCCAGGCGCGGTGCCTCACGCCAGAGGTCCTCGAGCTGGTAACGGTCGCGAGCGTCCACGGTGAAGACGTGCAGGACGCAGTCGAGGTAGTCGAGGACGACCCAGCCGTCGGCGCCGCCGCCGTCCACACCGCCCGGCATCAGGCCCATCCTCTGTTTCACCTGCACCCGCACCTCGTCCACGATCGCCTTCGCCTGGCGCTCGTTACGGGCGGTGCAGATCGCCAGGAAGTCGGTGTAGGCGACCAGCTCGCGCATGTCGAGGACGACCACGTCTTCGGCTTTTTTGGAATCGGCCAACTCGGCCAGGCTCCGGGCCAGCGACTCCGATTGCGGCGCGCTCACGAGTAGATCCCCTTTTCCTCGATGAACCGCGCCACCGGCTCCGGGACCAGGTAGCGCAGGGGCCTGCCGGCCGCCGCCCGCTCGCGCACGGCCGAGGAGGAGACGCCGAACTGGGGCATCTCCAGCATCGTCGCGCGGCCGCCGGCGCCGAGGCTGCGCAGGGCGGTCGAGACCTCCGCGTCCGAGATCCCCTGCCGTCGCGCCACCGCGATCCGGGCCAGCTCGACGACCCGCTCCGGCCGGCGCCAGCTCTCCAGGCCGACGGCGGCGTCCGCGCCCATCACGAACACCAGCTCCGTGTCGCCTCTTTCTTCCGCAAGCAACTCCAAGGTCTCATACGTGTAGGACGGCCCCTCGCGGTCGACCTCGAGCGAGGAGACCGAGAAACGGGAGTCGTCGGCGGCGGCCAGCCTGGTCATCGTCATCCGCAGCTCGCGGCCGGGATCGTCGGCGATCCGCTTGTGCGGCGCGGCGCCGGTCGGGACCAGGATCACCTCGTCGAGGCCGAGCTGCCAGAGCGCCTCCTGGGCGAGCGCCAGGTGCCCCAGGTGCGGCGGGTTGAAGGCCGACCCCAGCACGCCGATGCCCGCTTCCCCGGAGCTACTCACGCACTTGGCCGTTGCCGCGCGCGACGTACTTGAAGGTGGTCAGCTCGCGCATCCCGATCGGCCCGCGAGCGTGCAGCTTCTGGGTCGAGTTGCCGATCTCGGCGCCCATCCCGTACTCGAAGCCGTCGGTAAAACGGGTCGAGGCGTTGATGTAGACGGCGGCGGAGTCGACGCCGGCGGCGAACTCGTCGGCGACCTGCTCGGAGGTGGTGACGATCGCCTCCGAGTGGCCGGTGCCGTGGCGGTTGACGTGGTCGACCGCGTCGGCGACCGAGTCGACGACGGCGACCGCCATCTTCAGGCCCAGGTACTCGGCGTCCCAGTCCGCCGCCGTGGCGGCCTCGATCGCGACCCCGCCGGCATTGGCGCGGACCCGCTCGTCGCCGACCAGCTCGACCCCCGCCGCGGCGAGGTCGGCGAGCACCGCCGGCGCGAAGCGGGCGGCGATCGCGGCGTCGATCAGCAGCGTCTCGGCCGAGTTGCAGACGCCCGGGCGCTGCACCTTGGCGTTGACGGCGATCCGCCGTGCCATCTCCAGGTCGGCCTCGGCGTGCACGTAGACGTGGCAGTTGCCCGCCGCCGCGTACATCACCGGCACCGTCGCGACGTCCTTCAGGGCAGCCTTGAGGCCACCGCCCCCGCGCGGGATCAGCAGGTCGACCAGGCCATCCTGGGTCGCCAGCTCGGCCAGCCCCTCGTGGCCGCCGCCGTCGAGCATCAGCACCGCGTCCTCCGGCAGCCCGGCCACAGCCAGCGCCTCGCGGACGATCGCCGCCAGCGCCCCGTTCGAGCGCTCCGCGTAGCTGGAGCCGCGCAGCACGATCGCGTTGCCGCTCTTGATCGTCAGCGCCGCGCAGTCGATCGTCACGTTCGGCCGCGCCTCGTAGACGACGGCGACGACCCCCAGCGGCACCCGCAGCTTGCGCAGGTCGAGGCCGCTGGCCAGCGTTTTGCGTTCGAGCTCCTCGCCGACCGGGTCGTCGAGCGCGGCGACAGCACGGACGCCCAAAGCCATTGCCGCGATCCGCTCGGGGCTCAGCGCCAGCCGATCGCGCAGCGCCTCGCTCAGGCCGGCCGCGCGCTCGTCGGCCAGGTCGGCGGCGTTCGCCTCGAGGATCTCCTCCATCCGCTCGCCCAGCAGCCGCGCGGTTGCCTGCAAGGCGGCGTTCTTGGCCTCGGTCGAGGCGCCCGCCAGCGTCCGCGCCGCCGCCTTCGCGGCAGCGCAGGTCTCGGCGACGGTGGTCGCGGTCACAGCCATCGGACAAGGGTAGCTGGGGGCTAGAGGAGGACGAAGCGGTCGCGGTGGATGACCTCGTCCGCCGCGTGGGGGAGCACGTCGCGCACGTCCGCGCTTTTCATCCCGAACACCTGCGACAGCTCGCGGGCGGAATAGTCGGCGATCCCCTTGCCGATCGGCACGCCGCCGGCGCTGACATCGACCGCGTCGCCGGCTTCGAAGTCCCCTTCGACCGCGACGATCCCCACCGGAAGCAGGCTGGAGCCGCTGTCGCGGAGAACGCGGGCGGCGCCGTCGTCGACGACGATCTGCCCCCGCGCCGGCTTCGCGTACTTGAGCCAGAGCTTGAAGCTGGACGCCTTGCCGCCCTGGGCGGCGAAGCGGGTGCCGACGGCGGCGCCCTCGGCGGCGGCCTGCAGCGTGCCCGGGCTGGTGCCGTTGCAGATCACGGCCGGGATCCCCGCCTCGCTCGCCATCTCCGCGGCGGCGACCTTGCTGCGCATGCCGCCGGAGCCGAAGGCGGAGGTGCGGTCGCCGATCTCGAGCGCCGCCAGCTGGGCGAAATCGGTCACCTCCGCGATCGACTCGGCCGCGGGGTCGATCCCCGGATCGGCGGAGTAGAGGCCGTCGACATTGGTCAGCAGGACCAGCAGCCGGGCGTCGAGCAGCAGCGCCACCTGGGCGGCGAGAAAGTCGTTGTCGCCGAAGCTGATCTCGTCGGTGGCGGTGGTGTCGTTCTCGTTGATCACCGGCACCACGCCCCACTCGACCAGCCGCCGCAGGGTCTGGCGGGCGTTGAGGTAGTTGGTGCGGGCGGCGATGTCGGCGGCGGTCAGCAGCACCTGGGCGGCCCGCGTGCCATGGCCCGCCAGCCGGCCCTCGTAGGCGCGGAAGAGGTCGCCCTGGCCGACCGCGGAAGAGGCCTGCAGCTCGTCCATCGCTCGCGGGCGCAGCGGCAGCTCCAGCAGCCGCATGCCGCGAGCGATCGCGCCGGAGGTGACCATCACCACGCGCTCTCCGCCGCTCTCGAGCGCGCTGACCTGCTCGCAGACGGAGTCGAGCACGTCCGTGCGCAGCTCGCCGTCGTCGGCGGCGACGATCGAGGATCCGAGCTTGACGACCAGGGTCACGGTGAGCAAAGTAGCCGAGATGGCAGCGGCTATCGGCTGGGGCGCGCTCGCGGCAAGCTCACTCGTCATCGGCGCGCTGCTCAGCTTCGTGCGCCACTGGTCGCCGCGCCAGGTCGGCCTCGTCCTCGCCTTCGGGGCCGGGGCGCTGATCAGCGCCGTCAGCTTCGAGCTGGCCCAGGAGGGGCTCGCGGTCGGCGGCGCCGGGGCGACGGGCCTCGGGCTCGGCGTCGGCGCTCTCGTCTATTTCGCCCTCGACGGCATGATCGCCGGGCGCTTCGCGTCCGGGCGCGGGCGCGGCGGTCGCGGAGAGGGGTCGAGCGGGGGCACCGCCCTCGCCCTCGGCGCCTTCCTCGACGGCATCCCCGAGCAGGCGGTGCTCGGGATCAGCCTCGCCGCGGGGCAGGGAGTCGGGATCTCGCTCCTGCTCGCGATCTTCGTCTCCAACCTGCCGGAGGCGCTGGGCTCGGCCGGCGAGATGCACAAGGCGGGCAGATCCCCTGCTGCGATCCTCCGGCTCTGGCTGATCGTCGCGGCGATCTGCACCCTGGCGACGATCGTCGGCTACGCCGCCGCCGACGCCGTCGGCGGCACCCTCCGGGCCGCGATCGACGGCTTCGCCGCCGGCGCCCTGCTGGTGATGCTGATCGACTCGATGATCCCCGACGCCCGCGCCGACGCCGGCCGCACCGCCGGCCTCGTCACCGTTCTCGGCTTCGCCCTCGCCGCCGGCCTCTCCTCACTGACCTAACGAAGCTGCGCGAGGCCCGCGCCCAGCTCGGGAAAAAGTGCACGCGCCGCCCGAAGGCGGGGATCGGGTGCCCCTCGTACGAGCGGCGTCCCGATTTTCGCAGCGCCCACTCAGCGAGAGCAGAGCAGTTAAAGGCGAAAATCCCAGCGAGGGAGAGGGGCACCCGATCCCCGCCACCCCAGGTCAGATGTGCAGTTCGAACTCCTGCTCGCCAACCCGAACGTCGTCCCCGGCCTCGAAGCCCGCCTTGGTCAGCGCGGCGATGACGCCGATCTCGCCGAGCCGCTGCTCGAGGTAAGCCAGCGCCTCCTCGTTCTTGGTGTCGTGGCGCTCGAAGAGCAGCTCGACGCCGCGACCGGCGACGCGGAAGGCACCGTCGTCCTCGCGCTCGACCCAGTAGCCCCCCTCGCCCGCCGGCCGGTAGACGCGGTGCTCGGCCTCGAACTCGCCGCTCGGCTCGCCCGCTGCCACCGCACCGGCCGGCGCTGCTTCCGGAAGCTCGGCGAGGACCCGCTGGCGCAGCTCCTCCAGACCTTCTCCCGTTGCCGAGGACACGGCCAGGACCCCGAGCACGCGATCGCCGAGCCGCTCTCTCCACACCTCGACCGCCGCCTCCACCTCCTCCGCCGGCAAGAGGTCGCGCTTGGTCAGCACGACCAGCTCCGCCAGGTGCTCCAGCCCGGCGCCGTGAGCGGACAACTCGGCTCGCACGGTCTCGTAGTCGGCCGCCGGATCTCCTTCCAGCGGCGCCAGGTCGACCAGGTGGACGAGCATCGAGCAGCGCTCGACGTGGGCGAGGAACTCGTGCCCGAGCCCCGCCCCCTCGGCCGCCCCTTCGATCAGCCCCGGAATATCGGCGACGACCGCCTGGCGGTCGTCGCCTTCGATCGTGCCCAGCACCGGCGAGAGCGTCGTGAAGGGGTAGTCGGCGACCTTCGGCGCCGCCCGCGTCAACCGCCCCAGCAGCGAGGACTTGCCCGCATTCGGCAGCCCGACCAGCCCCACGTCGGCCAGCAGTTTCAGCCGCAGCTCGATCCAGTCCGCTTCCCCTTTCGTCCCCTTCTCGGCGAACCGCGGCGCCTGTCGCGTCGAAGTCGCGAACCGCTTGTTCCCGTGCCCCCCACGCCCCCCGTGCGCGACCACCGCCCGCTGACCGGGCTCGACCAAGTCGACGGCGCTCCCGTCCACGGTAGTCGCCTGCGTCCCGGCCGGCACCGGAATCACCCGCTCCTCCCCCCGCGCCCCATGCCGATTCGACCCTTCCCCATGACTCCCCCGCTCCCCCCGAAAGTGCCGACTCCCTTTCAAGGCCCCCAGATCCCGCCGCGACGGATCGCAAACGAGCACCACATCCCCCCCATGCCCCCCATCCCCACCATCAGGACCACCGCGCGGCACGTGCGCCTCCCGTCGAAACGAGATGCTGCCATTCCCCCCAGCCCCACCCTCAACCCAGATCTTCGCCTTGTCGTACATGAAAATCAGAGAGTAGATCCCGCCCGTATGGACTTAGTCACCCTCTGGGTTACAAAGTCCATACGGAGTCGCTTCGAGCAGGCCTGGGTCCTGAAGGAGGGGCCGGGTGTCCCTCCTGCAAGCGGCGCTCTCTTTTTCGCAGCGCCCGACTTAGCGAGAGACGACCCGTTAGAGGCGAAAAAGTCAGCGAAGCAGGAGGGACACCCGGCCCCTCCTTCACGCCTAGTCCTCAGCGAGAACCGAAATCGTCCGACCGCGCCGAGCCTGCTTGAAGTCAACCCGCCCAGCCCGCGTCGCGAAGATCGTGTGATCGCGCCCCAGCCCGGTCCCCTCGCCCGGCCAGAACTTCGTCCCCCGCTGCCGCACGATGATCTCGCCGCCGCTGACCTCCTGGCCGGCGAAGACCTTCACGCCCAGCATGTTCGGGTTCGATTCGCGGCCGTTGCGGCTGGATCCAAGACCTTTCTTGTGAGCCATCGCTAGGCCTCCTCTTTCTCAGCTTTTTTCGCCGCGGCTTTTTTCGCTGGTGGGCTGTCTTTGGTTTTGGTCGCCGCTTTGCCCATTTTCAGCGAGGTCACCTCGAGCTTGGTCAGCTCGGAGCGGTGGCCGGCCTTACGCCGGTAGCCCTTCTTCGCCTTGTATTTGAAGACCTTGATCTTCGGCCCGCGCAGGTGCTCGGCGACTTTCGCCTCGACTTTGACCTTCTCCAGCTCCTTAGGGGCGGCGATCACCTCGGCGTCGCGGAACATCACCGGACGCAGGGCGACTTTGTCGCCCTCCTTGGCGTCGAGGCGATCGACCAGCAGGGAGGTGCCCTGCTCGACCTTGTACTGCTTACCGCCGCTTTCGATTACCGCGTACATGCTCAGTCGTCTTCCTTGCTGCCTTGATTGGCGCGCGCACGCCCCCGGCCACCCCTGCGGCCACGACTGCGTTTGCGCGAAGCAGCGGGAGAGTCTAGCTCGGCACCGTTTTCGCCGCCGCCCCCGGAGCCGTTGGGGGAATCGGTGCCCAGCAGCGAGGCGATCGCGGCCGAGCGCTCGACCTGCTCGATCCGCACCAGCCGGCGCTCGCCGACGAAGCGGCCACCGCCGGTGATGCTGACGATGTAGGAGTCGATCCGGGCGACGGCGTCGTCGGCGTTGTACATGTGCGGCTCGTCGATCTTGACCAGTACCTCCTCGCCGACCTTGAACAACAGCGCCCGCTCCTCGATCTCCTCGCGAGTGCCGGACTCGACCACCTCGAAGGTGTCGATCGCCAGCGCGTCGCCGCCCTCGAAGTGGAACTGCTTGCCGGTTTCCGACTCGAGCTCGGGCAGGCCGCTGTCCTCGTCGGTCAGCTCGTGCGCCACTTTCGGGTTGACCCGGATCAGGAAGGCCTCGGTGTCGGCGTGCTCGGCGGCGATGTCGCGCATCTTGCGCAGCCCCTCCAGGGCCACCGTCTCGGCCGAGAGCACGACGCCCTCGCCGTGACAGGTCGGACAGGGCGCGGTGAGGATCTCGCGGACGCCGTCGGTGACGTTCTGGCGGGTCATCTCGACCAGGCCCAGCGGCGAGACCTCGACCACGTAGCTCTTCGACTTGTCGGCGTCGAGCGCTTTGCGCATCACCTTCAGAACCTTGTCGCGGTTGCTGGCCCGGGCCATGTCGATGAAGTCGATGACGATGATGCCGCCGATGTCGCGCAGCCGCAGCTGCCTGACCGCCTCGTCGGCGGCCTCGGTGTTGACTTTGGTGATCGTCTCCTCGAGACCGCCCTTGCCGCGGCCCGTGAAGCTGCCGCTGTTGACATCGATCACGGTCAGCGCCTCGGTGTAGTCGATGATCAGATAGCCGCCGGAGGGCAGGTCGACGCGGCGGTTGAGGGTCGACTCGATCTCCTCGTCGATCTTCCATTTTTCGAACAGGGGTTTCTGCTCCTTGTAGAGCTCGACCCCCTCGACCAGCTCCGGCGCAGTGCGCTGGAAGAAGTTGGTGACCCGCTCGAACTGCTTCTCGGAGTCGATGATCGCTTTCTCGAACTCGCTGAGGAAGACGTCGCGCAGGACCCGCACCGAGAGGTCGGCCTCCTGGAAGACGAGCGAGGGCGCCTTGGTGTCGGCGCTGCGCCGCTCCAGTACCTCGTTGAGGCGCTGCAGGTAGCCGATCTCGCGCACGAAGTCGGACTTCTTCGCCCCGTGGGCGGCGGTGCGGACGATCAGCCCGCCCGGCCCCTTGTAGGTGCGGTCGACCATCTTGCGCAGGCGGTCGCGCTCGGAATCGGTGAGGCGGCGGCTGACGCCGACGCCGCTGCCCTGCGGCGCGAAGACGAGGTAGCGGCCGGCGATCGAGACGTTCATCGAGAGCCGGGCGCCCTTCGTCTTCAGCGGGTCCTTGACCACCTGGACGAGGATCTCCTGCCCCGGTTTGATCAGCTCGTTGATCCGGCGTCCAGAGCCGCGACCGCGTCTGGGCGCCTGCTCGCCGCCGGGCAGGACGATCTCGTCGACGTGCAGGAAGCCGTTGCGCTCGAGGCCGATGTCGACGAAGGCGGCCTCCATGCCGGGAAGGACGTTGTCGACTTTCCCCTTGTAGATGTTGCCGACGATGGAGCGGCGGCCACGGCGCTCGATGTAGAGCTCGGCGACGTCGCGTTTGCCGCCTTTCGTCTTCGCCTCGAGGACGGCAACACGGGTCTCTCCGCGCTCGGCGGAAACCAAAATCGTTTTCTTCATGCGGTTATCTCAGTTCGGTTGGGTACGCATCGCCGGGACCCCTCGTGGGAGGCATCACCAGGCGAACCTTCCCCTCTGACTGAGACGCGCTTGGATGTTGATGCTCTGAAGAACTCCGACCGCCAGGAAGGTAGCGAGCACGGAGGACCCTCCGTAGCTCATCAGCGGTAAGGGGATGCCCGTGATCGGCATGATGCCGAGGTTCATCCCCACGTTGACGAAGACCTGGAACAGCAGCGTGACGGCGATGCCGCCCGCGACCAGGGTCCCGTATGAGTTCTTCGAGAGCGTCACTATCTTCAGCGCCCGCCAGAAGAGCAGGGCGTAAAGGGATAGGACGAACGCGGCGCCCACGAACCCGTAGCGCTCACCGATCACCGCGAAGATGAAGTCGGTGTGCCGCTCGGGAACGAAGTCGAGCCGCGTCTGGGTGGCACGGTCGCCACGGCCGGTTTTCTCACCGGAGCCGATCGCGACCACTGATTGAGCTTGTTGGTAGCCGGCACCGCGAGCGTCGTCGCTCGGGTGCAGGAAAGAGGTCAGCCTCTGCTCCTGATAGCCCTTGAGGACGGGCACCCCGACTGCGGGTGCCGCGACCAGAACCAGGGCGGTCAAGGCGACGAGGGCCGCGCCGATGACGGCGAAGTGGGTCCAGGGAACACCACCGAAGTACATCACGGCGAGGGTGGCGGCCGCGAAGACCATCGAAGTACCGAGGTCTGGCTGCAGGAAGACAAGCGCGGCCGGGGCCAGTCCCAGGCAGAGGTAGCGCAGCGTGCGCTGCCGCGCCGAGCCCCGCCTGGCGCCGTCGATGACGAACCCCGCCAGCGCCAGCACGAGCAGGAGCTTGCCGAGCTCCGACGGCTGGAAGCTGAAGAAGGGAAGTTCGAAGGAGCGCCGCGAGCCGCGGGCGGCGAAGCCGAAGACGAAGACCAGCGAGATGCTGACGCAGAGGAAGGTGTAGATGCCGACCCGCAGCTCGCGGAAGCGCGAGTAGTCGATCCGGGTCAGCAGCAGCATCCCGATCAGGCCGAGGACGGCGTAGGTCAGCTGCCGGTCGACGTAGTAGTCGGGGCTGCCGGGGACGTCGTGGGTGGTCGCCTGGCCGAGCGTGAAGACGCTGAAGCCGACCAGGGCCAGGGCGGCGATCGTCAGCGGCCAGTCCATGTGGGCGAGGCCGAGGCGCTCGGCGATGCCGATCCGGACCGCGAACGGCTCCGGCGCGGCTTTTCTGGCGCGGGTCGCGTACATCATCCGGGGCTGCCTCCGTTGGGCCCGGCGACGCCGCCGGCGTGCTTGTGGAAGTAGGACTCGAGGATCTGCAGCGCCGCCGGCGCGGCGGATTCGGCGCCGAACCCGCCTTCCTCGAAGGTCACGGCGGTGACGATACGCGGGTTGGGATACGGCGCCAGCACCAGGTACCAGGACTGGTCGGCGTGACCGACGCGTTCCGCCGTGCCGGTCTTGCCGGCGACGGGCACCGGGAAGCCGCCGAAGACCGCGTAGGAGGTGCCCCCGGGGGATTGCGCCGCCTCGTGCAGGCCTTCCAGGATCGCTTCCCGGTAGCCGGCGTCCATGTGGACGTGGCGGCGCGCCGGCGGATCGAATTCCTTCAGTACCCGCCCGGCGGCGTCCTCGACTTCGAGGCCGACGTGGGGAGTGACGATGGTGCCGCCGTTGGCGAGCGCCGCGTAGGCGATCGCCATCTGCAGCGGGTTGGTCTGCAGGTCGCCCTGCCCGGTGGCCAGCTGGATGTTGTCGCCGACCGACCAGGGGCGTTCGGTTTCGCCTTCCTTGTAGAGCTGGTCGCGCCACTGTTTGCTCGGCACCAGGCCTTCCGCCTGCTCGGGGAGGTCGAGGCCGCTGGGCCGGCCGATGCCGAGCCTGCCGGCCCAGCTCTGGAGGTCGTTGGTCTCCCCCATCCTCAGACCGAGCGTGTAGAAGTAGACGTCGGAGGAGACCTGCAGGGCCGGCACCAGGCTGACCGAGCCGAAGGCGGCACCGCCGGCGTTCTGGAACTCCTGGCCGCCGACGGTTAGCGAGCCGCCGTCGTAGATCGCTTCCTGCGGGGTCACAAAGCCGCCTTCCAGAGCGGCCATCGCGGTGATGATCTTGAAGGTCGAGCCGGTGGGATAGAGGCCCTGGGTGGCACGGTCGATTACCGGCGCCGCCACCGGGTCGCGGTAGAGAGCATCGACTTGGGCCTGGCTGGGATGAGTGAGGATCGCCGGGTCGTAGGTCGGCGAGGAGCCGAGGCCGAGGATCTCGCCGTTGTCGACGTTCATGGTCACGAACGCCCCCGGCAGGCCGCGCGAGGCGAGCGCGGCTTCTCCGGCCGCCTGGACGTCGGGGTCGAGCGTCAGCTTCAGGTTGTCGCCCGGCGAGGGAGGCTGGGAGACGAGCTGCCCGCCCGGGGTCGGCTGGCCGAGCGCGTCGACCTGGATCTTGGTCAGCCCGGGCTCGCCCCGCAGGTAGCGGTCGTAGGTGTACTCGACGCCGCCCTTGCCGACCTCGTCACCGGGTTCGAGGCCCTTGTACGGAGCTTCCTTCAGCTCTTCTTCGGAGACCTCGCCGACGCTGCCCAGCACGTGCGCGGCGCGGCTCCCGTCCGGGTAGGCGCGGACGAAGACCCGCGCCACCTGGACGCCGGGAAAACGGCGCTGATTCTCTTCCAGGTAGTAGACGAGGTCGTAGCCGACGTCACGCCGCAGCGTGATCGGCGCCCCCGCCGCCACTTCTTCCTGTTCGGAGATCGTCCGCCGCACCTTGGGCAGCGACATGTGCGCGAGCTTGCCGAGCCGGGCCAGCTCCGCCCGTTCCTCGGCCGGGTCTTCCGGCAGTTTCTGGGTGTTGAGCTGCAGCGCCAGGCTGGTGCGGTTGTCGACCAGCACGTTGCCGTCGCGGTCGAGGACGTTGCCGCGCGGGGCGATCACCTTGTACTCGCGGGTGCGGTTGTTCTTTGCCTCCGCCAGGTACTGGGAGCCCGACAGCACCTGCAGGTCCCAGAGCCGGAAGAAGAGCACCGCGAAGAGGGCGACGGCGACGCCGCCGAGGACCGCTATCCGCAGCGAGAGGCGGGGGCCGGGCCGATCGTTGGAGCGCAGGTACACCTAGGCCCCCAGCACCGTCGGTCCCCGCGGACGCCGGGCCGAGGGCTCCTCGACCAGGGCCGGGCGCAGGGCCCGGCGCAGGCCGAGGTAGATCGGCCAGCCGAGGAAGAAGGCGAAGACGGCCTTGATCAGGATGTCGCGGACGACCAGGCCACTGACCGTCGCGTCGGTGCCGAGCATCAGCTCGACCGCGCCGAAGCCGAGCTCGGCGAAGACCGTCAGCCCGGCGCAGAGCAGCGCCGGCACCAGGGCGCTGTGGATCTCGAAGCGCTCGCGGAAGAGGCCGGCGAGGTAGCCGCTGCTGAGCAGCACCAGCGAGCTGCCGCCGAGCGGCGCGACCAGCAGGCAGTCGAGCAGGAAGCCGACCGAGAAGCCGGTGACGGCGCCGGTCATCGTGCCCCCCAGCAGCCCCAGCGAGACGACCAGGGCCGGCAGCAGGTCGGGGCTGGTATGGAAGACCTCGACCTGGGAGAAGAAGGAGAGCTGCAGCAGCACGCCGAGGACGACGATCGCGACCAGGCGGGCGAGGATCTTCGGGGTCAGGATCACCGGCGCGACCCCCCGGTCAGGACCTGGACGAGGTCGAGATCGCGGAGGTCGGCGAAGGGCCGCACGTGCGCCTGTTCGCGCGCCTCCTGCTCGACGATCGAGGCTTCCGTCACTTCGCCGATGCGGATGTTGGGCGGGAAGCGCGATTCGATCCCCTGGCCGCGCCAGCCCGCGGTGACCACCACCTGGCCCTTGTGGAGGTGCTTGGTGGAGTCGATGAAGTCGAGGATCAGGTCGCCGGGGTCGCCGACGTTCGGCTTGATCACGCCCTGGGCCCCGAGCGGCACGACCCGGGCCGAGACGGCGCTGGAGTGGTCGGCGAGCAGCGTCACCTGGGCGGAGCCGCCGGTGACCGCGGAGACGGTGCCGACGAGGCCGTCGCCGTTGACGACCGGGTCGTCGACGCGGACGCCGTCGCCGCCGCCGGCGTCGATCGTGACGTCGGCGGACCAGACGGTCGGGGAGCGCGCGATCACCCTTCCCGTAACCGGCGTGTAGCCGGAAGGGATCGCTCCGCTGCGGTCGAGCGCGAGCAGCTTGCGCAGCTGCGCGTTTTCGGCCAGGGCAGCGTCGGCGCCGACGGCCTGTTCGCGGGCCGCCTCCAGTTCGCTGTGCAGGCGACTATTGCGCCCGCGCGCGTCGAAGGTCTGGTCGAACCAGTTGACGAGGTCGCGGGCAGGCTTGAGCGCCCGGTCGGCGACCGACTGGATCGGGCTGAAGATGGTGCTGACCCCGCGCTGCAGGCCGTTGGAGCCCTGCCCGTAGGTGATCGTCAGCAGCACGAAGGAGCCGACGAGGAGAAGGGCGAGCACCGCCCTACGGCGGCGTACTTGCTTTCGGTACACGTGGGAGACCTAAGTTCATTGGTTTTTTCCGGCACGGTGGATCGTCTCGAACTCCTCGAGCGAGATGCCCGAGCCGACCGCCACGCACGTCAACGGCGACTCTGCCAGTTGACAGGGCATCTGGCACTCGTCGCGCAGGCGCTGCTCCAGTCCTTGCAAGAGGGCGCCACCGCCGGCGAGGGTGATGCCGCGGTCCATGATGTCACCCGCCAGCTCCGGGGGCGTGCGGTCGAGCGTCTCCTTGACCGCCTCGACGATGTGGCCGACGGTCTCGTCGAGGGCTTCGCGAACCTCCTCGGAGCCGAGCGTGATCGTGTTCGGCAGGCCGGAGACGAGGTCGCGGCCGCGGATCTCGACCCGCACCTCCTCGGCCAGCGCCGAGGCCGAGCCCGCCTCCAGCTTCACTTCCTCCGCCGTCTGCGTGCCGATCGCCAGTTTGTAGGCGTGCTTGCAGTGGCTGACGATGGCCTCGTCGAGCTCGTCGCCGCCGATCCGGATCGACTGCGAGACGACGATGCCGCCGAGCGAGATCACCGCCACCTCGGTGGTGCCGCCGCCGATGTCGACGATCATCGACCCGATCGGCTCGGCGACGGGCAGGCCGGCGCCGATCGCCGCCGCCATCGGCTCCTCGATCAGGTAGGCCTGGCGGGCGCCAGCGGAGAGGCAGGCCTCCTCGACCGCGCGCTTCTCCACGCCGGTCACCCCGGAGGGCACGCAGACGACGACGCGCGGATGGGCGAAGCGGTTGGAGTGGACCGACTTGATGAAGTAGCGCAGCATCTGCTCGGCGACGTCGAAGTCGGCGATGACGCCGTCCTTGAGCGGGCGGATCGCGGTGATCGTGCCCGGCGTGCGCCCCAGCATCCGCTTCGCCTCGACCCCGACCGCGTGGACCTGGCCGTTGCGGGAGTCGATCGCCACCACCGAGGGCTCCGAGAGCACGATCCCGCGCCCGCGCACGTAGACGAGCGTGTTCGCGGTGCCGAGGTCGACGGCCATGTCGCGGCCGCCGAGGCCCCTCAGGCGGCTGAAGAAGCCCATATTTCGATCGGCCGGGTATTCAGAGCGCGGATCATCGCAAAGAGCGACCGCCTGACCTAATCGCTTCGAACGCTCAGGCGCGCTCGAAAAGCCCCGGCGCCAGCTCCACCAGCAGCCCCACCGGCAAACCGACCACGTTCGACACGCTCCCCTCCACCCGCTCCACCAGCGTCGACCCAAGCGTCTGAATCGCGTATCCCCCCGACCGTCCCCGCCACTCCCCAAACGCGACGTACCGCTCCTTCTCCGCCTCCGAGAGCTCCTTGAAGTACACCCGCGTGCGTTCCAACCCCAACCGCTCCTCTTCCCCGTCCAGCACAACGAGCCCACTGAGAACCTCATGGCTCCGTCCCGACATCCTCTCCAGGTACTCCCGAGCCTCGACCTCGTCGCGCGGCTTCCCAAGCGCCTTCCCGTCTAGCACCACGTCGGTGTCGCAGGCGATGACCAGGACACCTGGGTCCACGGCCACGGCCCGAGCCTTCATCCGCGCGTTCTCAACGACCTCGGCCTCGGGGTTCCCGCCAGTCAGCTCCTCCACCCCGGGCACGACAACCTCGAACTCCACCCCCAACTTGGAGAGAATCTCCCTCCTCTGCGGAGAACTCGATGCCAGCACCAGACTCATCGCGAGGGCCTGGGTAGGGGTGGAGCGTCTTGTACTTTTTCGCCGCTTCGCATCTCGGACGGCGGCAGGCGTTCCGCGAAAAAGTTAAGCGAAACCCCTACCCAGGCCCTCGCGACTACGCCAGCTCTGGGAACCAGATCTCGATCTCGCGCTCGGCCGACTCGTCGGAGTCGGACCCGTGCACCATGTTGAAGGTCATCTCCAGGGCGAAGTCGCCGCGGATCGACCCCGGCGCCGCCGCGACCGGATCGGTCGCGCCGATCAGCTGACGGGCGGCCGGCACCGCGTTCGCCCCCTCGAAGACCATCGCCACCAAGGTGCCCCCGGTGATGAACTCGACCAGCTCGCCGAAGAACGGCTTCTCGGTGTGCTCGGCGTAGTGCCGGTTGGCGATCGACTCGTCGGCGCGCATCGACTTCAGAGCGACGATTCGCAGCCCCTTGCGCTCGAAGCGGGCAATCACCTCGCCGCTCAGGGCACGCTCGAACGCGTCAGGCTTGACGAGGATCAGGGTCCGGCTCACGGCTGGGGCTCCTTTGCTCTGGTTTGGTGTCTGGCCCCTCATCGGGGACGCCACGGGCCGGCTCCTTGCGGTCGCCTTTGGTGGAAGCTTTGGCGACGACCGGGGCTTTTTTGCGCCGGGGCGACTGCCGTCCTGGCGCCGACTCCGTCTCGGCCGCGGCTTCGGCCTCGCGGCGCGAGCGCTCCGGGCGGCGCTCGCCTTGCTGAGGCCGCCGCCCGCGCTCAACCTTGCCGCCGGCGAGCTTGCTCTCGCAGTAGGGGCAGAGGCCCCAGCGGGGATCGACCGGCTTGGCGCAGGTCGGGCAGGGGTCCTTGAGGCGGCGCTGGCAGTTGGGGCAGCGCAGGTAGTTCTTCTCGACCGGGTACTCGCAGTTGGGGCAGCTCTGCTCGCGCAGCTGGCGCACCTTCAGCTCGGCCGCCTTGATCTCCAGCTCGCGCTCGTGGGCGTCCTCGAGGAACTCCGGCGGCCGCACGATCGCGTAGACGGCGGTGCCGATGTAGGGGAAGAAGGAGGCGACGGTGGCGCAGGCGATCAGGAACGGGTCGGAGATCCGCCGCCGCGCGTCGAGGTAGGTGTAGACGATCAGCGCCAGCCAGAGGACGACCAGCATCAGGACGAAGAGGGTCGCGACCAGGTTGAGGGCGCTGTTGGTGATGCCGAAGATCGCTAGTGCCATAGGTGGGGCCCGCTTACGGGAGCGGGCAGTCTACTTCGCCGCCAGGGCCGCGAACCCTGTCGTCCGGCCGTGGGTGACCGCGCCCGTCAGAGGAAGAGCCGCCCGAACAGGTAGCCGATCCCGAAGAAGACCAGGATCACGACCGCGACCACGGCGGCGACCAGGCCCATCATCGAGAGCAGTTCGGAGCCGGCACCGCGATTCATACGGCGAATCCTCGCAGAGACGGCTTCAGGCTTGAAGCGCGGCGCGAGCCGGGGCGATCGCGTAGTGGGACCCCGCGACCAGCACCGCTCCCTCGGGCTGCTCGGCCGCCAGCGCCGACGCCCGCCGCAGCGCCGCCTCGAAGCTCGGCTCCGCCTCCGCGGGGAGGCCGGCAGCCGCGCAAGCAGCGACCAGGTCCTGCGGCGGCCGCGAGCCGGCCCCGGGCCGGCCCTGCGCTTCCAGCGCCGCGATGGGCAGCGTCGTGCAGACGGCCCGCTCCAGCGCCGGCGCCAGCGCCCGCACCATCGCCCCCGCGTCCTTGTCGGCGAGGATCGCCAGGCAGGCGACCACCCGGCGGCCGCCGGTGACGTCCGGCAGCGCCTGCGCCAAGGCTGTGGCGCCGGCGGGATTGTGGGCGGCGTCGACGAAGACCGGCGGCCGCTCGGCGATCCGCTCGAGCCGGCCGGGGATGGCGACGGTCGCGGCCACGTGCGCCACCCGCTCGTGGTCGAGCCGGCCGAGGAATGCCTCGGCCGCCGTCCGCGCGATCGCGAAGTTGTGCCGCTGGAAGCCACCAGCCGCCCGCAGTCGCAGCTCCGGCCCCGGATCCGTGGGCGCTCGCAACAGCCGCGCGCCCCGCTCCGCCGCGGTGCGTTCGGCCAGCGCTTCCACGGGCGCCGAGACCCGCCCCAGCACCAGGGTCGTCTGGTCGCGCAGCACCGCCAGCTTCTCGGCGGCGATCTCGAGCTCGGTCTCCCCCAGCCACTCGGTGTGGTCGAGGCCGATCGAGGTCAGCACCGTGACCCGCGAGGGGATCGTGTTGGTCGCGTCGAGCCGGCCGCCGAGCCCCGCCTCGATCGCCGCCGCCTCGACCCGAGCCGTGGCGAGGGCAACGAAGGTGGCCGCAGTCGCCGCCTCGAACTGGGTCACCGCGTCGCCCTCGTCGAGACTGCGGTTGACGCCTTCGGTGGCCTTCTCGACCTGCTCGACCGCGGCCGCCCAGGCCGCCGCCCCGATCTCCTCGCCGTGGACCAGCGTCCGCTCCGCCCAGCTCGCGGTGTGCGGCGAGACGCAGGCGCCGGCGCTCAGCCCGTGGGCTTCGAGAAGCGCCGCCGTCATCCTCGCCACCGAGGACTTGCCGTTGGTGCCGACGACGTGGATCGAGGCGAAGCGGTGCTGCGGCAGACCCAGCGCCGTGGTCAGCTTGTGCATCCGCTCGAGGCCGAGACGCCAGCCGATCGGCTCCAGCGAGTCGAGGTACGCGTTCGGGTCGAAGCTCAAGCCAGCTCGGCAAGTTCGGCCCGGTAGCGCTCCAGCTTGCCGCGCTCCTCCTCGACCACCTCGGCCGGCGCCTTGGCCACGAAGCCCTCGTTGCCGAGTTTGCGCTCGCCGCGCTCGACCTCGGCGCGCAGCTCCTCGCGACGCTTCCCGAGCCGGACGGAGACCGCTGCGGCGTCGAGCTGGTCGGAGGCAAGCACGCGCACCGGGCCGATCGAAGCGATTGGGTCACCACCGTCGGCAGCAAACTCAAAGCGGGCCAGGCGGGCGACGAACTCGGGTGGGGCGACCCCCTCGATCCGAGCCGCAAGCATGCTGCCGGCCGGCACGTCGACAAGGTCGCGCCAGGCACGCAGGCGCTGGGTCAGCCCGATCCCGCCCTCGACGTCGGCCTCGGCGGCGGCGTCGAAGAGCGCCTCGTCGGCGACCGGGAACGGGTGGACGACGAGGTGGCCGCGACGGGCCGGGTGGAAGGACCAGATCTCCTCGCTGACGAAGGGCAGCGTCGGGTGCAGCAGCGCCAGCACCCGTTCCAGCCCGTAGAGCAGCGTCGCCGAGACCTCCGCCTCGCCGTCGTAGAGGCGCGGCTTGACGATCTCCAGGTACCAGTCGCAGAGGTCGCGCCAGAAGAACGCGTAGGCCTCCTGCACGGCGTGGGCGAAGTCGTAGCTCTCCAGCTTCGTGGTGACAGAGGCAATCGTGTGCTCCAGCCGCGAGAGGATCCAACGGTCCTCGACGTGCAGCGGTCGCGGCGCCGGCTCGACCTCGGCCGCGTTCAGCAGAATCAGGCGGCTCGCATTCCAAAGCTTGTTGGTGAGGTCGCGGCCCTGCTCGACCTTGGCGTCGGAGAAGCGCACGTCCTGGGTCGAGGACATCGCCAGCAGGCCGAAGCGCAGGGCATCGGCGCCGTGCACGTCGATCTCCTCCAGCGGGTCGATGCCGGTGCCGAGGCTCTTCGACATCCGCCGCCCGTCGCGGGCCTGGATCACCGAGTGCACGTAGACGTCGCGGAACGGGATCGCGCCGGGGAACTCGAGGCCCATCATCACCATCCGCGCCACCCAGAGGAAGAGGATCTCCCGCGCCGTGGTGAGGAAGCTGGTCGGGTAGAAGGCGCGCAGCTCGGGAGTGTCGTCGGGCCAGCCGAGGGTGGCGAAGGGCCAGAGCGCGGAGCTGAACCAGGTGTCGAGCACGTCCTCCTCCTGGCGCAGCTCGCCGCCGCAGGCGCCGCAGCGCTCGGGCGCCTCCTCGGCGACGACTAGATTGGCCTCGCAGGCGTCGCAGTACCAGACCGGGATCCGGTGGCCCCACCAGAGCTGACGGGAGATGCACCAGGGGCGGATCTCCCGCATCCAGTCGAGGTAGACCCGCTTCCACTGCTCCGGCGCGATCTTCACCTCGTCGCCTTCGACCGCCGCGATCGCCGGCTGCGCCAGCTCGTCCATGCGGCAGAACCACTGCAGCGAGATCAGCGGCTCGATCCGCTCGCCGGAGCGGTGCGAGAAGGGAACCGAGTGGGTGTAGGGCTGCTCCGATCGCAGGCGCCCCAGCTCGCGCAGGGCCGCGACTATCGCCTCCTGCGCCGCCGCGGCGCTCATCCCGGCGAACTCGCCGGCCTCCTCGGTGAGGCGGCCGTCGGGGCCGATCACGACGATCTCCTCGAGCCCATGCTTGCGGCCGATCTCGAAGTCGTTGGGGTCGTGGCCGGGAGTGATCTTCAGCGCCCCGGTGCCGAACTCGGGGTCGACGTGCTCGTCGGCGACGATCGGCAGGCGCCGCCCGACCAGCGGCAGCACGCAGTGCTTGCCGACCAGGTCGGCGTAGCGCTCGTCGCCGGGATGGACCGCCACCGCGGTGTCCGCGAGCATCGTCTCCGGCCGCACCGTCGCCACCGTCAGCACCCGCTCGGAGTCCTCGACCGGGTAGTCGATCGAGTAGAGCCCGTCCTCGACCTCGCGGTTCTCGACCTCGAGGTCGGAGATCGCCGAGTGCGAGCCCGGGTCCCAGTTGACCATGTAGTAGTCGCGGTAGATGTAGCCCTTGTCGTAGAGCCGCTTGAAGACCCGGTAGACGGCCTTCACGTAGCCCTCGTCGAGGGTGAAGCGCTCGCGCTCGTAGTCGAGCGAGGCGCCGAGCCGCTTGTACTGCTCGACGATCCGCGAGCCGTACTCCTCTTTCCACTCCCAGATTTTTTCGACGAACTGCTCGCGGCCCAGCTCCTGGCGCGAGACGCCTTCGGCCTTGAGGTTCTTCTCGACCACAGACTGGGTGGCGATGCCGGCGTGGTCGGTGCCGAGGATCCAGAGCGCGTTGCGGCCGCGCATCCGGTTCATCCGCACCAGCGCGTCCTGCATCGAGCCGTTCAGCGCGTGCCCCATATGCAGGGCGCCGGTCACGTTGGGCGGCGGGATCGCGACCGCGAAGTTCTGCTCCGGCGTGCCCTCGGCCGCAGGGTGGAAATACCCGCCCTCGATCCATTCCGCGAAGACCCGCGCCTCGACCTCGGCCGGGTCGTACCGGGTGGTGCCCTCGAGCTTTTTTCGGTCCGCCGCGTTCACGCGGCGAGTCTAGGCAGATTCCTCGCTGAGGCCCTCGTCGGCTTTGCCGATGTCCTGCGGTGCCGCCTCGGTGACGAGGGTCGGGCGGCGGCCCTGGGAGATCGTCTCCCGGGTCACCACGCACTTGGTCACGTCGCGCCGCGAGGGCAACTCGAACTGGACGTCGAGCAGGGTCTCCTCGAGGATCGAGCGCAGGCCGCGGGCGCCGGTCTCCCGCTCCAGGGCCTTGTCGGCGATCGCGTCGAGGCTGTCCTCGGCGAAGACCAGCTCGATGTCGTCGAACTCGAAGAAGCGCTGGAACTGGCGGGTCAGCGCGTGCTTGGGCTCGGTCAGGATCGTGGTCAGGTCGTCGCGGGAGAGCTGGTGGATCGCCGTAATCACAGGCAGGCGGCCGATGAACTCGGGGATCAGGCCGTACTCGATCAGGTCCTCGGGCAGCACCTGCTCGAACCACTCGCCGGCGTCCTTCTGCTCGCGGGAGGAGATCGAGGCGCCGAAACCGATGCCGCGGTCGCCCACCCGCCGCTCGATCACCTTGTCGAGCTCGGCGAAGGAGCCGCCGCAGATGAAGAGGATATTGGTGGTGTCGATCGTCAGGAACTCCTGGTGGGGGTGCTTGCGCCCACCCTGCGGCGGCACCGAGGCGGTGGTCCCCTCGAGGATCTTCAGCAGCGCCTGCTGCACGCCTTCGCCGGAGACGTCGCGGGTGATCGACGGGTTGTCGGCTTTGCGCGCGATCTTGTCGATCTCGTCGATGTAGATGATCCCCGTCTCGGCCTTTTTGACGTCGTAGTCGGCGGCCTGGATCAGCTTCAGGAGGATGTTCTCGACGTCCTCGCCGACGTAGCCGGCCTCGGTCAGGGCCGTGGCGTCGGCGATCGCGAAGGGGACGTTGAGGATCCGGGCCAGGGTCTGGGCGAGCAGCGTCTTGCCGCAGCCGGTCGGGCCCAGCATCATGATGTTCGACTTCTGCAGCTCGACCTCGGTCTCCTCGGACTGGGCGATCTGGACCCGCTTGTAGTGGTTGTAGACGGCGACGGAGAGCGAGCGCTTGGCAGCCTCCTGGCCGACCACGTACTCCTCCAGCACGTCGTGGATTTCCTGCGGCTTGGGCAGGTTCTCCAGCTCGAAGGCGGGCGGCGCCGTCAGCTCCTCGTCGATGATCTCGTTGCAGAGGTCGATGCACTCGTCGCAGATGTAGACGCCGGGCCCGGCGATCAACTTCTTGACCTGACGCTGCGACTTGCCGCAGAAGCTGCAGAGGAGCTGCTCGTTCGAGTCTGTGGGACGTGCCAGCGGAATCCCCTCCTAACGGGACGATCTATGACCTCCGGCAGCCCCCACAGCTTAGACGTGGACACAAGCCGGTTCGAGAGGTCGTTTACTGCGCGCGTACCGCTGTCCCTGCACGTGACCGCGGCCTTGCGCGCCCGCTACCGTGATCCCGATGCCAGCCGAGATCGAGATCGCGCCGCTCGTCGCCGAGGAGTTCGAGCCGGTGCTGCCGCTGATCGCCGCCTACCAGCGCTTCTACGGAGTCGAGCTGGTGGACGAGGAGCGCAACCGCTCCTTCTTCCGCCGCTTCCTCGCTCCCAGCGACGACGGCCTGTTGCTCGGCGCGCGCCAGGACGAGGAGATCGTCGGCTTCGCCTGCCTCTACTGGCACTTCTCCTCGTTGGCGGCGGCCGAGACGGTGCTGATGAACGACCTTTTCGTCAGCGAGTCCGCCCGTGGCCGCGGCGTCGGCCGCGCCCTGATCGAGGCCAGCGCCGACGTCGCCCGCGAGCGCGGTGCCGCCCACCTCGAGTGGGCCACCGCCCCGGACAACCACACCGCCCAGCGCCTTTACGACAGCACCGGCGCCGAGCGCTCCGAGTGGGTCGAGTACGAGCTCGGGCTGTAGCGACGAAGAGTGCATCCACCGCCCTATAGATGTCGGATGCACTCCTCGCCTCACAGCGCCTTCGAAGCGACCCGTCCCGACGATCCTGAGGTAGCGCCGCTCTTCGACGCCTTCATCCGCGAGGCCGACGGGCCGCTGGGGATCGACCTCGAGGCCGAGATCGCGGCGGGGCCGCCGGCGGAGCTGGTGCCGCCGACCGGCGTCCTTCTGCTCGTCCGCGTCGAGGGCGAACCGGCCGGCCTCGGCGGCGTCCGCCATCTCGACACCGGGATAGCCGAGGTGAAGAGCATGTACATCGCCCCACCCCATCGCGGCAAAGGGCTGGCGCGGCGGCTGCTCGCCGAGCTGGAGGAGATCGCCCGCGGTCGCGGCTGCCGGGCGATCCGCCTCGACACCTCCGACTACCTGACCGGCGCGGTCGGCCTCTACCGCGCGGCCGGCTACCGCCAGGTTCCCGACTACAACGGCAACCCCAAGGCCAGCCTCTGGTTCGAACGCTCGCTGGACGCAGAGCCGATCTCGATCTCACCGTACGACCCGGGCTGGCCGGGGCTGTTCGAGCGGGAGCGGGTGGCGCTGGAAGGGACGATCGGCGCCTGGGTCACCGGCGGCATCCACCACGTCGGCAGCACCGCGGTGCCGGGTCTCGACGCCAAGCCGATCGTCGACATCCTCGTCGGCGTCGCCGATCTCGAGACGTCCCGGGCCTGCTTCGAGCCGCTCGCCGGCCTCGACTATCGGTACGCCCCCTATCTGCCCGAGCAGATGCACTGGTTCTGCAAGCCGGATCCGGCACGGCGAACCCACCACCTGCACCTCGTCCCGACCGGCAGTCGCCGCTTCGACGACGAGCTGGCGTTTCGGAATCGCCTACGCGCGGACCCGAGCATGGCGGCGGACTACGCGGCCCTCAAGCAGCGGCTGGCGGTCCGATTTGTCGGCGACCGCGAGGCCTACACGAACGCAAAGGCCGACTTCATCCATGAGGCCCTCGCCGAAAACTGAACTGGAAGGATTGTGCAAGCGCTCAGCTGTAGCGGTCCCAGCGTTCGAGGTCCGGCAGGGGATCGACCGGTACGCCGTGGACGTGGATCTCGAAATGGAGGTGGCAGCCGACGCTGATCGCGTTGCCGGTCTCGCCGACGGCGCCGACCCTCTCCCCCTCCCAGACCCGCTCGCCCCTGCCGACCGGCGCCGGCCGCGGCAGGTGGGCGTAGAAGTAGCTGCGGTCCTCGCCTTCGCCGTGGATCAGCAGGTAGTTGCCGTAGAGGACCGGGTCGTAGCCGGTCCGCAGGACGCGACCGTTGGCGACGGCGACCAGCTCGGTCCCGCAGTCGGCGACGACGTCGAAGCCCTCGTGGGTGCGACCGCCGTTACGGCCGGCGCCGAATTCGCCCACGGCGCCGCGGACGCCGTGCGGGCCCTGAACCGGGAAGACGTGGCCGTAGTAAGGGACGCCGCCCTCGCGGCTGGAGATCTGCGCCGATGCCGATGCCGCGAAGGCGGCGAGAAGGAAGAGAGCGAGAAGGGCCGGGCGCTTCAGTGGTGCGCGATGACGCGGTCGACGATGTTGTACTCCTTCGCCTCGTCCGCGCTCATGAAGTAGTCGCGCTCGGTGTCTTTGGTGACCTTCTCGAAGGGCTGGCCGGTGTGCTTGGCGATGATCTCGTCGAGGCGGCGGCGGACGTCGATGATCTCTTTGGCGTGGATCTCGATGTCGGTGGCCTGACCCTGGAAGCCGGCGGAGACCTGGTGGATGAGGATCTTCGAGTTAGGCAGCGCCATCCGCTTGCCGGCGGCGCCGCCGCTGAGCAACAGCGCGCCCATGCTCATCGCCACCCCGGAGCAGATCGTCTGCACGTCGGGTTTGATGAATTGCATCGTGTCGTAGATCGCCAGACCGGCGTAAACGGAGCCGCCAGGCGAGTTGATGTAGATGCTGACGTCCTTGTCGGGATCCTCCGACTCCAGATGCAGCAGCTGCGCCACGATCAAGTTGGCGATGTCATCCGTAACCGGCGTGCCAAGAAAGATGATCCGCTCGCTGAGCAGCCGCGAGTAGATGTCGAACGCCCGCTCCCCACGCGACGTCTGCTCCACAACCATCGGAACCAAAGGACTCATGGCGCCGCACTCTACTGAGCGCGCTACGCGAGAGAGAGGTTGGGTGCCCCTCGGACGCGCGGCGTCCGATTTTCGCACCGCCAGCTCAGCGAGAGATGCCCACTTAAAGGCGAAAATCCCAGCAAGGGAGAGGGGCACCCAACCTCTCTCTCACCACCGCTACTCGGAGTCAGGCGTCCAGAGACCGCCGGCCTCTTTGCGCTCTTTCTCCGGCGTCCAGATCTGCTCGCGGGCCTCGGCCTGCTCGAGCGGGATCGGCTGGGCCGCATCCGCCACCAGCTCGATCGCCTTGCGGGCCCGGATGTCCTCGACGACCATCGCGTCGCGGCCGTTCTGGCGCAGGCGCTCGAGCAGCTTCTGGGGCGTCGTCCGTTCGTGCTCGGCGCTGTGCGCGAGTGCCTCCAGCAGCTCCTCCTCGGCGACCTCGATCTCCTCCGCGGCGGCGATCGCGGTGACGACAGCCTCCCGCCTCAGCTCGCGCTCGGCGTCGGGCTTCGACTCCTCGATCAGCTCCTCGCGGGTTTTGCCCTGCATCTGCAGGAAGGCGTTGGGGTCCATGCCGCGCTGGGCGAGCTGGCGTTCCATCCGCTCCCAGCGTTCGGTCGCGCGGGCGCTGACGAGGTCGGGCGGGACCTCGACGGTCGCCGCGTCGACGGCGGCGTCGATCGCGGCGACGCGGAAGTCTTCCTCGGCCCGGCTGCCCATCGCGGCGCCGACTTTCTCGCGCACGTCGTCGCGCAGCTCCGCCAGCGTCTCGAACTCGGAGGCGTCGGCGGCGAAGTCGTCGTCGAGCTCGGGCAGGATCTTCTCCCGCACCTCCTTCACCTCGATGTTGAAGACCGCGTCCTTACCGGCCAGGTGCTCGGCCTGGTACTCGTCGGGGAACGTCACCTCGACCTGCCGCTTCTCCCCCGCCTTGGCGCCGGCCAGCTGCTCCTCGAAGCCCTCGATCAGCTGGCCCGAGCCGAGCTCGAGCAGGTAGTCCTCGGCCTTGCCGCCCTCGAAGGCAGTGCCGTCGATCAGCCCCTCGAAGTCGATCAGCAGCGAATCACCCTCAACCGCCGCCCGCTCGACCGGCTCCAGCCGGGCAAAGCTCTCGCGCACCCGCTCGATCTCGGTGTCGACGATCTCGTCCGGGACCTCTTCCTCTTTGCGGCCGACCTCGAGCCCCTTGTACTCGCCCAGCTGCGCCGGCGGCCGCACGCCGACCTCGAACTTGAAGGCCAGCGGCTCACCCTCGCTGTCGGGGGTCGAGACCATCTCGATGCTGGGATCGCCGATCGGGTTGAGGCGGCTGTCGAGCAGCGCCCGTTCGTACCACTCGGGCAGCGCCTCGCGGATCGCCTCCTCCAGCACCGGCGCGAAGCCGAGCCGCTGGATCACCAGCGACGGCGGCGCCTTGCCCTGGCGGAAGCCGGGCATCCGCATCTCCTTCGCCATCGCCCGGGCGGCGCGGGAGGTGGCCCGCTCGACGTCCGGGGCGGGAACTTCCACCTCGACTTGCACGCGCGAGTCGGGCAGCTCGGTGAGGGAGGTCTCCATCCGGCCTGACCCTAGATGATCGGCACGCCCGTCAGCGCGCCCGGCGACCGGCGAGGAAGGTGCGCAGGGCGGCGCCGAAATCGATCGCGAAGGCGAGCCCGCGGGCGAGCGGCCCGGTCACCAGCCATGCCCGCAGTCGATCCATCGCCCCGGCCTCACTCATTCGCGTATTCCAGCAGGGAGCTGTCGACGAGCCACTCGACCGGGGCTCGATCGTCGGTGAAGACCTCTCCCCCGCCCAGCCGCGGCGCCAGCTGCGCGGCGGCGGCCAAGGCCAGTGGCCGCAGCGCGGCGGGCAGCCCAGTGGCCCCGCGCCGCAGGCGCGCCGCCGAGAACGCCCCCTCGCCGCCGACCAGGAGGGTGTTGGTGGGCTCGATCGGATAGCGCAGGACCCGCGGGAAGGCAGCTGCCATCGTGCGCCCGAGGACCCGCTCGAGCTCGTCGCTGCCGCGCGGATGGCCGACGTTGACGATCGTCAGCCCGCCCGGCGCCAGGCGCTCCCGGGCCAGCTCGAAGAACTCCCTGGTGGCCAGGTAGAAGGGGATGTAGGGCTGGCGATAGGCATCGACCATGATCGCGTCGTAGCCGCCGGCGGAGCGCTGCAGCCACGGCCGCGCGTCCTCGGCAAAGGCGCGCATGCGGGGGTTGTGGAGGTCGAGGAAGCGGCGGCCGAGCTCGGTCAGCTCGGCATCGATCTCGACCGCGTCGACTGCGGTGCCGGGGAAGAAGTGCCCGAAGGCGCGGGCGACGGTGCCGCCGGCGTTGCCGAGGATCGCGATCCGCCGCGGCGTCTCGCCCGCCGCGGCCGGCAACACCAGGTGCCCGTCCCAGTAGTCGCCGGTCAGGTAGGTGCCGGGCCGCCAGAGCGAGTGCACCGCCTGGCCCTCGTTCAGCTCCAGGGCGCGGCTGCCGTCGTCGCGTTCGATCACCCGGGCGTACTGGTGCGTGGTCTCGGCCTCGTAGAGGACGCGACCGCTGTCGTCAGCCTTGATCGTGCCGACCGGGACCAGGAAGATCGCCAGCGCCAGTGCGGCGGGGACGGTCGCCGAGCGCCACCCCAGCCCCGCGGCGGCCACCAGCGCCAGGGCGAGGGCGAAGACGAGGAAGGTCCGCTGCGTGCCCAGCAGTGGGATCAGCAGCAGGGCCGAGATCATCGTCCCCAGCAGCGAGCCGGCGGTCGAGATCGCGTAGAGCCGCCCGACCACCTCGCCGGAGCTGCGCACCTCCCCCACCGCCAGCCGGACCGCCCAGGGGGCGGCGGCACCGAGCAGGGTCACCGGCACCGCGACCAGCACCAGCACCCCCAGCAGCGAGCCGGCGAAGCCGCCGACCGAGACCGTCTCGAAGGCGTCGACCGAGAAGCCGAGGAAGGGACGGGCGGCGAAGGGGACGACCGCGATCAGCAGCGAGGCGGCGAGGACCAGCAGACAGAGGCCGCGCAGGTGCGGGTGACGATCGGCGAAGCGCCCGCCGAACCAGTAGCCGACCGAGAGCGCGACCAGGACGACCCCGATCGTGTTCGCCCAGACGATCGTCGAGGCACCGAAGTACGGCGCCAGCAGCCGC
Source organism: uncultured Solirubrobacterales bacterium (assembly GCA_963717495.1). Lineage (GTDB taxonomy): Bacteria > Actinomycetota > Thermoleophilia > Solirubrobacterales > 70-9 > VAYN01. The sequence continues at coordinate 1,228,977 of OY970339.1, forward strand.
GCCGCGGCGATCTCGACCCCGAGGCTGGCGGCGCCGACGACGAAGACCAGCGCCGGCAGCAACAGCCGCTCAGGTGGCCTCGGACTCAGGGTCCCTCCCGCCGGCGATCAGCTGCTTCTCGAGGCGATCGCCGTGGCCGGCGGCGACGGCGCGCTGGGCCCGGGCGTCGTCGAGCTCGACCCCGCGAGCGTGGGCGAGGTCGAGCAGGCGCTGCTTCTCGATCCCCTCGCGCGCGGCCTCGAAGAAGACCCAGGCCAGCAGGCCGAGGCCGAGGAAGGTGCCCTCGACCATCATCACCACGCCAGCGGTGCTCTGGTCGGCGAGCGGCGAGATGCCCCAGTAGCGCTCCCCCGGGGCGTAGATCGGGTACAGCACCCCGCCGGACCACATCAGCACGTTGCCGAGGATCGCGCCGGCGAAGCGGACGGCGATCACGTAGACGACCTTCCAGGCCGCCGTGAACCACTGCGGGGTCGGCAGCGGCCCGAAGACCGGCATCCACATCAGGCAGCCGAAGAAGATGAAGAGCGAGTGCTCGAGCCCGTGCAGCGCCGCCCCACCGTAGGCGGCGTCGTAGAGGGCCGGGATGTGCCAGACGTAGAAGTTGACCACCCAGAGCGGGAAGGCGACGAGCGGATGGGCGAGGATCCGCAGGCGGTCGAGGACCGGGATCGCCAGCACCGGCTGCAGCAGCGGCCCGGTCAGCCCCAGCACCATCAGCAGGGTGGCGAGATCGCCCAGCATCAGGTGCTCGACCATGTGGGCGATCACCAGCTCCTCGGCGATGTGGGCGACCGGCGAGACCAGCGCCACCACGATCAGCAGCAGCCCGCCGGCGAAGCAGACCTGGCGCCAGACCGGCACCGGTCGCCCCTTCCGAGCCAGCGTCGACGCTCGCCTCGCGTAGAGCGCGGCGACGATCAGCAGCGGCAGCAGCTCCAGCGGGGCGAAAACGCCGCCCACGTGCGCCAACGGCAGGGTCATGGAGCCAGCGTAGCGACGCCAATCTGGTTCCTCGCCGCCCGCGGGCGCTGCTAGCTTGACCGGCGTCGTGGCCGACCGCAGAGATCGCTTCCCGACCATCGGCAGCTACGGCTTCCTCTCCGACTGCCACACCGCCGCCCTGGTCTCATACGACGGCTCGGTCGAGTGGCTCTGCCTGCCCCGCTTCGATTCCCCCAGCGCCTTCGCGGCCCTGCTCGACCGCGACGCCGGCCACTTCAGGCTGAAGCCGCGCGGCGTCGTCGTCCCGATCGGCCGCCGCTACGAGCCGGGCACGCTGGTGATCGAGACGACCTGGGTGACCGACACCGGTTGGGTCGTCGTCCACGATGCGCTGACGATCGCCGAGTGGGCGACCGCCGACGGCAAGGGCAGCCGTCCCGACACCGAGCACGAGTCCGACCGCTCGCTGCTGCGGACGATGACCTGCATCGACGGCGAGGTCGAGATGGAGATGGAGTGCCTGCCGCGCTTCGGCTACGGGGTCGAGGCGGCGGCCTGGAGCGGCGGCGAGCTGGGCGAGGCGGTGGCCCGTGCCGAGGACGGCACCGAGCTGCGGCTGACCAGCGACATGGAGCTGACGATCGCGGACGGCGCCGTCCGCGGCGCCGCCAAGCTGCGTGAGAACGAGAGCGGCTTCTGCGCCGTCACCTGGGGCAACGAGCACCTCGGCGGGCCTCGCAGCGCCCCCGAGGCGCTGGAGCGACTCGACTCGACCGAAGAGTTCTGGCGCGACTGGCTGCGCGACGGCGACTTCCCCGACCATCCCTGGCGGATCCACCTGCAGCGCTCCGCCCTCGTCCTCAAGGGCCTCACCTACACCCCGACCGGGGCGATCGTCGCCGCCCCGACCACCTCGCTGCCGGAGACGCCGGGCGGCGAACGCAACTGGGACTACCGCTTCAGCTGGATCCGCGACTCGACCTTCAGCCTCTGGGCTTTGCACACGCTCGGCTTCGACCAGGAGGCGCGCGACTTCATGCGCTTCATCGTCCAGGTCTGCCGGGACCACCCCGACCTGCAGATCATGTACGGGATCGGCGGCGAGAAGGAGCTGACCGAGGAGACCCTGGACCATCTCTCCGGCTATGGCGGGGCCAGTCCGGTGCGGATCGGCAACGGCGCCTACGACCAGCGCCAGAACGACGTCTGGGGAGCCCTGCTCGACTCGATCTACCTGCACGAGAAAGCGCTCAAAGGGCGCGGCACGCCGGCCGACCGCCAGCTCGTCCGCTACCAGGTGGAGGCGGCGATAGCCGCCTGGCACGAGCCCGACCAGGGCATCTGGGAGTCACGGGGCGAGCCCCAGCACTACGTCAGCTCGAAGCTGATGATCTGGGTCGCGGTCGACCGCGGCGCCCGCCTCGCCGGCAGCATCGGCTTCGAGGATCTCGCCGGCGAGTGGCGGGCGAAGGCGGATGAGATCAAGGCCGAGATCCTCGAACGCGGCGTCCGCGACGGCGTCTTCCGCCAGCACTACGAGACCGACGCGCTCGACGCTTCGCTGCTGCTGATCCCGCTGCTGCGCTTCCTCCCCCCTGACGACGAGCGCGTCGTCGCCACGGTCGACGCGATCGCCGCGGACCTGACCGAACACGGCCTGGTCCTCCGCTACAAGGTGCGGGAGACCGACGACGGCCTCCATGGCGAGGAGGGCACCTTCCTGATCTGCTCCTTCTGGCTGGTCTCCGCCCTCTCGGAGATCGGCGAGTGCCAGCGGGCGAGGGAGCTCTGCGAGCGACTGCTCGAGGCGGCCGGCTGGCTCGACCTCTTCGCCGAGGAGCTGGACGCGGACTCCGGCCGCCACCTCGGCAACTTCCCGCAGGCCTTCACCCATCTGGCGCTGATCAACGCGGTCTCCCACGTGATCGCCGACGAGCAGCGCGAAGACGGCGGCGTCACCGCCGTCTTCAGCGAGATGGGCGGCGTCCGCGCGAACCTCTGAGTCGAAACCCTGCAGGGTTTCATTCCGCAGACAGAAGCTCTACAGACAGAACGTTTCGTTTGCTCTATATTGCGCGGGCCGCGATGACGAATCTCAACCGTTCTGACGACAACGACTTGCTGGTGGCGCTGCGCCACCCCCTACGCCGGGAGATCCTGCGCGAGATGGCGGGCGAGGAGGCGATCAGTCCGCGCCAGATCGCCAACGCCCTGCAGCAGCCGCTGAGCAACGTCAGCTACCACGTCCGCGTGCTCGCCGACTGCGCCGCCGTCTCCCTGGTCAGCACGAAACCGGTGCGCGGCTCGATGCAGCACTTCTACCGCGCCGCCGTCGAGGCGCCGTGGGCGCGCCAGGTGCTCGGGCTCGGTCGGCAGGACGACCGCCCGGCGGGGGAGAGTTCGCCCGGGTCGGCGACTTAGCGGCCGGGAAGGCCATGGACGAGACCGACGACAGCTGGACGCCCGCGGCCGAAGACGCCGCGACCGAGTCCGCGGTCCTGCAGCAGGTCCTCGCCCTCCACCCGATTCAGGTGACCCTTCTGGAACTGGTCCGCGAGATCGGCGGCGAGTCGCCCAGCTTCGCCGTCCGCGACGGGATCGAACGTGCCGTCCGCGATCTGACCGGGGTCGGGCTGCTGCACGGCCACGGCGGCCTGATCGCTCCCACACACGCCGCGCTCCGCTTCAGCGAGCTGCTGGACCGCTGAACCGCAGGTGCCGAAACCCGGGGCGCAGCCGGGACTCCAGCTCCAGCGCCGCGGCCTCCCCGGGCGGGTCCTCGCCGGCACCGCCGCCGACCAGGATCACCTCGGTCGCGGCAAAGCTCTGCAACTGGTCTTCCACCGCCTGGACCAGATCCTCGTCGCCGACCCTGGCCTCGGCGACGATCCCCGCCTTGGCCAGCGAGGCGACGGTCACGACGAGCCGCCGCTGAGCCTCGCGGCGGGCCCCCTCGAGGTCGGAGGCCCAGCGGTCGAGGAAGCCGAGCCGGGCCGGCGAGAGGACGAGGGTCTCGGCCGGTGGCCGATCGCCCGTCGCCACCGTCGCCACGATCTCCTGCACCACCCGGGGATCCTCAGCCGGGCGACTGAGCACGACGAGGACCCGGCGCGGGCCGCCGTGAGACGGCGCCTCACCGATCGCCCCGCGCGGCCGCTGGCGGACCGCCGCGACGACGATCGCGACGGCTGCCAGCGCTCCCGCCGCCATCCCGACGCCGGGCCCGCCCACATAGAAGGCGGCGGCGATCGGCACGGCGATCGCGGTTACGACCAGAGGCAACTTCCATGGCGCCACCACCAAAGCCTGTCAGCTGCGACCGCAGTCGGACACTCGCGACTAAGACCCCTTGCTGATCGCCGCAGGAGCAACCCGGTCCTGCACTGATGCGATTCTCACGCCTTCCACCTCCCCTCACGAATCTCCATCTCTCACCTCTCCCCGATGGTGCGTGAGGGAAGTAATACTTTAAAGGATTCAATCAATCAACCCCAGAACACCAAGAAATAAGAAATAAACGAAAATTGCGGAACCGTTGTGGATTTCCTGAGCTTCGCCCATTACAGTGTTTTTACTCGGCCGCCACCCGTAAAGCCACCTAAGGAAGCCCCCCTTGCCGAAGACGAAGAAGAAGGACGGCGTCGAACAGATCGTCGCCAAAGCGTTTGCCCACCCATTGCGGGTGCAGATTCTGATCATTCTCAATGAGCGGGTCGCCAGCCCCAACCTGCTCTCGCAGGAGCTGGACCAGAGCCTCAACCTGGTCGCCTACCACGTGCGCGTGCTGGAGAAGTACGACTGCATCGAGCTGGTCGACACGAAACAGCGGCGCGGCGCCACCGAGCACTTCTACCGCGCCACCAGGCGACAGTTCCTCAGCGACGCGGAATGGGCTCGCATGCCCGATGCCCTGCGACCGGGTCTATCCGGCGCGATGCTGAAAGCGGTTTTCGACGACATCGAGGAAGCCGTCACCGGCGACACCTTCGACGAGGTCGCCGACCGTCATCTCAGCCGCACCCCGATGGTCGTCGACGAACAGGGCTGGGACGAAGTCGCCACCCTGCTCGGGGAGACGCTCGACCGCGTCCTGGAGATCCAAGCCGGGGCCTCGGAGCGAGTCGCCGCCGGCGACGAGCCGGGCATGCTCGCCAAAGTCGAGATCCTGCATTTCAAGTCGCCCAACCCCGAGGCCGCCGCCACCGAGGCCGCCGCGGAGCCGGAGTCGAAACCGGCCGCGTCCTAGCCAGTCGCGGCCGCCACCGCGGCGTCGCTCAGCTCCTGAGCGGCGCCGCCGCCTCCGGCGTCACAACCACGAAGGAGAAGCTCTTCGCCGCTCGGAGAACCCGCAGAGCCCTCTCGCTATGGTGTGGGGACGAGGGCCGAGAGCGGCACTCGGGCGCTGCACGGCTTCGGTATCACGCCCCAGGGCAGCGCCGGCCATAACAATCCGGCGCGAGGCATCGATGGCAGCGAAAAGGGAAGAGACCCGACCACCCCAGCACGATCCTTCGCCTGCCCCGGTCGACGGCCTGGCGAGCGAGCGCCTGCTCTGGGAGCGCTATGCCGAGAGTCGCGATCCCGCCGTCCGCGAGGAGCTGGTGCGCCGCTATCTCCCCTTCGCCAAGAACCTGGCGCTGCGCTACCGCGGCGCCAGCGAGTCCTTCGACGATCTGCTCCAGGTCGCCAGCCTCGGCCTGGTCAACGCGATCGACCGCTTCGAGCCGGGGCGCGGCACCCCCTTCACCGCCTTTGCCTCGCCGACGATCCTCGGCGAGCTGAAGCGCCATTTCCGCGACCGGGTCTGGACGGTCCGGGTGCCGCGCGGCCTGCACGACCGCATGGCGGAGGTCGACAAGGCGATCACGGCGCTGACGGTCGACCTTCAGCGCTCGCCGTCGGTCGGCGAGATCGCCGCCAAGCTGGAAGTCGACCCGACCGACGTGCTCGAGGTGCTGGAGGCCAACCACAACCGCCGCCCGCTCTCGCTCGACCGGCCGGTCGGCGGCGACGACGAGGAATCGCCGGCCTCGGAGTGGGTCGGCGACGAGGACGAGGGCTTCGAGCTGGTCGAGGACAAGCTGGCCCTGGAAGGCGCCCTCCCCCGGCTCGACGAGCGCGAGCGCCTGGTCCTGCGGCTGCGCTTCGTCGAGGACATGACCCAGTCCCAGATCGCCGAGCGGATCGGCCACTCGCAGATGCACGTCTCGCGCATCCTGCGGCGCACGCTGGAGCGGATCCGGGAAGAGGTCGCCGAACGCGACGGTGACGTCGGCGCCGGCCGCTAGGCGGCCAGCGAGGCGATCCCGACGACGAGGAACTCGCCCCCGTCCTCGTGCTCGACCCGCACCTCGTCGGCCAGCGAGGCCAGCGAGCTGCCGACCTCCGGCAGCTCGAGGCTGGCGCGCAGCCGCTCGGCCGCCCCGCTCAGCATCGGGCCGACGCGCAGCTCAACCCCCTCGGAGCGATCGGCGATACTGAGGCTGACGTGGCCGTTGCTGAAGCCCTCGGGGGCGTTGGCCGAGATCGCGTCGGAGAGCAGCATCGCGTCGGAGAGCCGATCGACGGTGATTTCTCGGCGGGCGACGAGCGCGCCGAGGGCACGGCTGAGCACGGACGGCAGCAGCTCCGGCGGGCCGATTCGCAGCTCGGTGTCCTCTGGCGGCGGCGGCGCCGCGGCCGCGTCGCGACCGTTTTCGGCTCCCTCTTCCTTTGCGACCAGCGGCACGTGCATGCGGATCTCGGTGCCGCGCCCGATTCCGCCTTTGATCTCGAAGCTGCTGGAGAGGGCGGCGATCAGGGTCAACCCGATCCGCAGGCTCGGGCGCTCGACGTCGGCACGGGGTTGGATGCCGGAGCCGTGGTCGCGGACGACGACGGTCAGCCCCTCGGGCTCGGGTTCGGCGTCGACCTGGAGCAGGCCCGGCTCCCCGTCCGGGTAGGCGTGGACGACGACATTCATGCAGGCCTCGGTGACGACGGTCTTGAGGTCGGCGATGCCGGCTTCGTCCATCCCCAGGCGGTCCGCCAGCCCGGCCAGCGCGTGCCGGACGACCGTCACGTTCTGTGCCCTCGCCGGGAGGGACATCTTCAGCCCCGATCGATCGTCGGTCGTCGTAGTCACTAATCAGCCAGTCCAAGCGCCGGAACGCTCTCGTCGATATCGCGGCGAGCATAGCTTTCCGCGCCGCCGCTCAGCCCTTACCCCTGTCCTGGGAAGGCAAAACCAGAAGGCGAAGAAACGTCCACTCCTGCGGTAGCATCGGCGCGTGAATCCGGTGCCCTTCGAGGCCTCAGCGGCGCAGCTCGACGACGGGATCCGTGTCGTCGCCGTCCGCGGCGAGCTCGACCTCAGCACCGCTCCCGAGCTGGAGGGGCCGCTGCAGGAGGCGGTCGCGGCCGGCGACGGTCCGGTGGTCGTCGATCTCTCCGAGTGCGCGTTCATCGATTCGACCGGAATCGCCCTGATCGTGCGCGCCTGGAAGCAGCTCGACAGCGCCGGCAACGGCGACGGCCCCCAGGGCATCGTCATCTGCGGCTGCAACGACCAGGTCAGCCGCGTGCTCGAGATCACCGGTATCGAGGCCTCGATACCGATTCACCGCACCCGCGACGAAGCGCTCGCGGCGCTGCGCGACTAGGCCTCCCGACCACGCATAAGCGGTGCGCGCACGGGTAGAGGTATCCGATGCCGCAACCGCGCCGTCCCAAGCTGCCGCGGGAGCTGTTCGAGACCCGCAGCCACACCTGGCACTCGCTGGGCATCGGCGACGAGCTGGCGCCGCGGCTCTCGCGCCGAGCGCTCGGCGGCCTGCTGGCGGCCCTGCTGGTGCTGGCGGGGACGCTGGTCGTCTACTACAACCGCCACAGCCTCCTTCCCGGCTACGGGCAGTGGGTGCGGGCCGGCACGGTCGCGGTCCTGATCGTCGTCGGCGCGGCGGCGACGCACTGGCTGGTGCGAGGCCTCTCGCCGCCCCTCTACCGCCGCCTCGACCCCGCCACCGCCGGCACCCTCGGCTTCCTGATCCGCCTCTTCGCGATCGCGGCGGTGGTGATCCTGGCCCTGCGGATCGCCGGGGTCAACGCCGCGACCCTGGCCGTCGGCGGCGCCTTCACCGCGATCGTCCTCGGCCTCGCCGCCCAGCAGACCCTGGGCGGCCTCTTCGCCGGAATCGTCCTGCAGAGCACCAGGCCGTTCAAGGTCGGCGAACGGGTGCGGCTGGTCGGCGGCGCGCTGGCCGGCTCGATCGAGGGGACCGTGAGCTCGCTCGGCCTCTTCTACGCAACCCTGGTCCAGGGAGCCGATCGTCTCCTGGTACCCAACAGCGTCCTGATCAGCCTCGTCGTGGTACCGCTGCGCGAGCCCGACAGGGTCGACGTCCGCGCCCGCTTCGGCTCCGACGCCAGCCCGCAACTAATCGAGCAGAGGCTGCTGCGGGCGATCACGGTGCCGACCCGCTACAAGCCGAGCGTCTCGCTCGAGGAAGTCGACGAGGACGGCGTCGTGCTGCGGGTCAACGCGACGCCGCTGCGCCCCGAGGACGGCTCGCAGCTGGCGGAGGAGGTCCTGGCGGCGCTGCGGACCCCGGACCGGGAGCCCGAGCCCTCGCCCCCACGGGGCTGAGGCAGGTTCAGGCGAAGAGGACGATCGCGAGGTTGACCAGCACCGCCGTGGGCGTCCCGACCAGTGAAAGGGTGCGGAAGAACTTCGCGAAGCCGCCGCGGTAGTGCACGCTCTCGAACAGGGTCAGGCCGACCACGTGGGCGAGGTTGATCAGGGCGATGGCGCCGGCGACGCCGATCGCCACCGCTTTCCAGCCGGCCTCCGGCCCGGCGCCGGAGGCGGCCACCGCGGCGAGCACGGCCGCCGCGAGCGTGCCGACGATGGCGATGACGATCCCGGCCAGGTCGCGGGAGGAGAACTGGGGCATGTTCTCGGAGACGGCCAGCTCGTCCTCCTCCTTGCCCACGGTGCCCCGCCCCGCCTGCTCGACCGCGACCACCCGCTCCTCGTCGCCGTCGCCGGCATGGAGGACGACCATGCGTAAGGGCGGCTCCAGCGATGCCTTTGCCTTCTCGAACAGGCCCTCCTCGAACCAGCGGGCCTGATCGGACTCGCGCTCGAAGATGACGATCTCGTCCGCCGGCGCTTTCAGCAAAGCGTCCTGGGCGGCCTGGACCGGGTCGGGGTCTCCGACCTCGCCGGAGGCGCTGACTCCGGCGGCCCGCAGGCGCTGCAGCGACGTCTGCAGTCGCGCTTCGGCCTCGCGCTTCGGCTCGTCGACGTCGCCCAGCGTGTGGCGGAAGGAGGTCGCCTCGACCGCCGGCACGACGACCCGCACCTCGGTCCGGTCGCCGTTGCCGGCGCGGCGGATCTGCTCGATCGGCTCCGGCCCGTCGAGGGCGTCGGTGACAATCGCCAGCAGGCGGTGCGTCGCGGTCGCGGCCATCGCTCAGCCGGTCTCTTCGCGCTCGGGGCTCATAGACTCAGCTCTCGCCGGTGATCGCGTGCTGGAGCTCTTCCTTGCTCATCTTCGAACGACCTTCGACGTTGAGCTTCCTGGCGTCGTTGTAGAGCTGCTCGTGGGTGCGGCCGCCGGGGCCGTTGCCCGAGCGCTTGCCGCCGCGGCTGCTGGCCGAGCGGCCCCGGGTCGAGCTGCGTGAGGCGGTTTTCGATTCGCCCGAGCGCGCCTTTTCCTTGTTGACGGTGCGGGCGGCGATCTCCTCCGCCCGTTTCTCGGAGCGCCCCGCTTCCTTCTCGCTCTTCTTGACCTCTTTGTACTGGCGGTCGCGTTTGCTGCCTTTCTTGACTCCACGCGGTGGCATCGCGCCTCCTCTCGCTCGTGAATTCGGCTCAGCCGGCGCCGGCGCCGGCCGTTTGGCCCTCGTGCACGCCCTCGGCGAACTCCTCGATGATCTTCGCGACGAAGGCCTCGAGATCGTCGGGCCTGCGGCTGGAGACCAGCCCCTGGTCGACGTGCACCTCCTCGTCCACCCACTCGGCGCCGGCGTTGCGCAGGTCGGTCTGCAGGCTCGGCCAGGAGGTGAGGGTGCGACCGCGGACGACGTCGGCCTCGATCAGCGTCCAGGGGCCGTGGCAGATGACCCCGACCGGCTTGCCGGCCGCGAAGAAGGCGCGCACGAACTCCACCGCCTCTGCCTCGGTGCGCAGCTGGTCGGGGTTGGCGACTCCCCCGGGCAGCACCAGGGCGTCGTACTCGCTCGCGTCGGCGTCGCCGACGGCGCGATCGACCGAGAACTTCTCCCCCTTGTCGAGGTGGTTGAAAGCCTGGACGTCACCCGCTTCGGGAGCGATCAGATCGGCCTCGGCCCCGGCGGCGCGGATCGCCTCCAGGGGCTCGGTCAGCTCCACCTGCTCGACTCCCTCGTTGGCCGTCAGGAAGGCGATTCTCTTGCCCTGCAGCTGGTCGAACATCGACACTCCTCCTCTCTTTCGTCACCCGCCGGCCCGGGCACCTCTCCGCGGAGAAGCGGTTGGTCTTCACACCCGAGCGGGAACCGAGTCTGGCCCGGTGAAAGCCGCTGGGACTCGGGCCGGCGGGCTGTCCTTGTCCAGGCTGGAGCTACCCGCGGCGATCCGGCGGCAAACGGGCCCGGGGCCTAGCATGGCCGCTCGATGAGACCCGCCAGAGGATCCCTCGCCGCGGCTGCAGGTCTGCTGGCATGCGTGCTCGTCGCTGCGGTAAGCGGCCCGGCCGGTGCCTCGCAGCCGGCGACGTCGAGCGTGGCGAGGCCGCCGATCGTCAGGCACCTGATCCCCTTCGGGCCGAAACGCAAGCGCGAGATGGCGGCCTACTCCGAGCGCCACTACGGCCAGCGCAAGTGGCGCCTGCGCAACCCCAAGGTAATCGTCGAGCACATGTCTCAGACCGCCGGCGCCGGCGCCGTCTACAACACCTTCGCCGCCGACGTCGCCGACGTCGAGCTGGGCGAGCTGCCCAACGTCTGCTCTCACTTCGTCGTCTCTCCCCCAGGGCGGATCTTCGAACTTGTCAACCTGCGTACTCGCTGCCGCCACACGGTCGGGCTCAACTGGACAGCGATCGGGATCGAGCACGCCGGCTACGGCGACTCCGACGTGCTCGACAACCCAGCCGAGCGCCGCGCCTCGCTCTGGCTGACCCAGTACCTGCGCTGCCGCTTCGGGATCGGCGTCGCCGACGTGATCGGCCACAACGAGAGCCTCGGCTCGCCCTACCACCACGAGCTGGTGCCGAGCCTGCGGCGCCAGACCCACGGCGACTGGCGACATAGCTCGATGCGGGTCTACCGCCAGCGGCTCAGCCGCATGGGTCCCTGCTGAGGCGCACCCGCGACGCGGCGGGCGTGAGGCGATGGCGGGATAGACTCGCCCGCATGGACTTCCGCCTCGAGCTCGTGCAGGTGCCCGTCGCCGACGTGGACCGGTCGATCGCCTTCTATGAGCGGGCAGGCTTCGAGCTCGAACACGACCACCGGGTCAGCGACGAGATCCGCTTCGTGCAGCTCACGCCGCCGGGCTCGCCGACCTCGATCGCGATCGGCACCGGGCTGACGGAGATGGCGCCGGGATCGGTCGAGGGACTGCAGCTGGTCGTCGCCGACATCGAGACCGCCCACGCCGAGCTGAGCGGGCGCGGCGTCGAGGTCAGCGAGGTCCAGGACTTCCCCTGGGGGTCCTTCGTCTTCTTCAGCGACCCGGACGGCAACGACTGGGCCGTCCAGAGCCTGCCCCGCCAGGCCTAACGATGAGCGACGCGATCGAAGGCTTCAAGGAGGGCGACAAGGTCTGGGTCCAGGACGCCGACGGCAACCACCACCCGGGGATCTTCGTCGGCAACAACGAAGCCGCCGGCTGGTTCGGCGGCGGCCCGAGCGCCTACGTCGCCCACCCCGAGGCGCACCAGGCCGAGGTCGTCTCGGTCTTCCGCATCACCCCCCGGGACGAGTAGGCGCTCGCCCGATCAGTCGCGGCTGAGCCGGCGCATGCCGTCGACGTCGAGGCGGTGGGTGAGCCAGTCGCCGAGCCGAGTGGCGCCGAGCTTCTCGTAGAAGCGCAGGGCCGGCTCGTTCCAGTCCAGCGCCGTCCACTCGAGGCGGACGTGGCCGCGCTCGAGTGCGAGGGCGGCGATGTGCTCCATCACCGTGCGGCCGATGCCGTCGCGGCGCTTGTCGGGGCGGACGTAGATGTCCTCGATCCAGATGCCGGAGCGGCACTCGAAGCTAGAGAAGGTGACGAAGAAGATCGCGTAGCCGATCGCCTCTCCTCCCAGCTCTACGATCAGCGCCTCCGCGGCGCGCCGCTCAAACAGGGTGCGGCGCAGCACCTCGGGGTCGCCGGCGACCTTGTCGGCAAGCTTCTCGTACTCGGCCAGCTCCACGATCAGGCCGAAGAGGAGGTCCATGTCGGTCTCCGTCGCCGGCCGGATCCGCAGCTCGCCGGCGCCGCTCACCGCTACCGCTCCGTGTCGCGGTCGAGGACCGGCTTCAGGTCGAGGATCGGCGTGCCGTCGATCGCCTCCAGGTCACGCACCCGCAGCCGCAGGCCGTCGATCGCGAGGATCGCGATCCGGTGCAGGCCGATCGGGTTGGGGCGATCGGGCGATCGCGTGCTGAACACACCCTCCTCGGGCCTGGAGAGATCGCCGCGGGGGTGAACCGAGAGCACGCCGCGGTCCGCCCGGTCGAGCCAGGTGAGGAGCAGCACCTCGTCGCCGACGGACAGGCTTCGCAGGCCCGCGCCGACCCGCTCTTCGAAGACCAGCACTGCCTCCGGGGCTCCCTCGTCGCCCTGTTTGGGGGCCGAGGCGAGATCGCTCAGTGGCGACTCGACGTGGCCGATCGGCAGCAGCTCGTTCTCACCCGTGGCGCCGATCACGGAAGGAGCGTAGGCGACCGCTTTGACTCAGGCCTTGCCTTCGAACTCGTACTCGCGCAGGAAGCCCTCGAAGAGGCGGCGGTGACCCTGCTCGTCGCGGAGGATCGCGATCACCATGTCCTGGGTGACCGGGTCGACTCCCTCGGTCTCCTCGACGATCCGGGTGTAGTGCTCGATCGCCCCGGTCTCGGCCTTGATCACGCCGCGGATCACGTGGACGACGTCGGTCTGGTGCTCAGGCGGCTGCAGGAAGCTCTGTTCCGCTGAGAAGTCCTCGGAGCCGGGGACGACGCCGTAGAGCTCCTTGATCCGGTCGGCGAACTGGCGCGCGTGTCCGAGCTCGTCTTCGACCTCGCCGTTGAGCGACTCCTTGATCTCCTGCGCCCGCACACCGTCGAGGTTGACCGCGGCCGACAGGTAGCTCATCACCGTCTCGATCTCCATCCAGTACGCCTTCGTCAGCAGCTCGATCACCTCGTCGCGCTGCTCGCGGTTGGCGCCGTCGAAGATGCCCTTGCTGGGACTGCTGGCCTCCATCGTCTCTCCACTCCTCGTCTCGAATTGCGGGTGCTCGTCTCCCTTACCCGCCTGCGCCGATCCCGAACTGCGGCGGGCGGCTAGGCTGCCGCGCCATGGACTCGATCGACGAGCTGCTGGCGAACAACGAGACCTTCGCCGAGCCCCTGGCCGACCGCCACCTCGACGTGCAGCCGAGCCGGCGGCTGGCGATCGTCACCTGCATGGACTCGCGCCTCGACGTCTTCGCCGCGCTCGGCCTCGGCGACGGCGAGGCGCACGTGCTGCGCAACGCCGGCGGCGTCGTCAGCGACGACGTGATCCGCTCGCTGGCGATCTCGCAACGGCGGCTGGGGACGCGCGAGGTGATGCTGATCCACCACACCGACTGCGGCATGGAGAAGATCACCGACGAGGGCTTCCGGGTCGAGCTCGAGGAGGCGACGGGGATCCTGCCCGAATTCCCGATCGAGTCCTTCGAGAGCGTCGACGAGAGCGTCCGCGAGTCGCTCGACCGCGTCCGCCGCTCCCCCTTCATCCCCCACCGCGACGCGGTGCGCGGCTTCGTCTACGACGTCGACACCCACCGCCTGCGCGAGGTCGAGTGAGCGTGGCTGTCATTTCCGTCGCATAGCGGAGGAAATGACAGCCACACCTCAGCCGCCCATCGCGCGGGCAATAACCACGCGCTGGATCTCGTTCGTGCCCTCGTAGATCTGGGTGATCTTGGCGTCGCGCAGCATGCGCTCGACCGGGTACTCGTTGACGTAGCCGTAGCCGCCGAGCACCTGGATCGCCTCGACCGTGACTTTCATCGCGTTGTCGGAGGCGAACAGCTTCGCCATCGAGGTCCACTTGGGAAGGCTGGCCGGGCGCTCCGCCAGGTCGGCCATCGAGCAGGCTTTGTAGAGCAGCTCGCGAGCGGCGGCGGTGCCGGTCTCCATGTCGGCGAGCTTGAACTGGATCGCCTGCAGGGCATTGATCGGCTTGCCGAAGGCGACCCGCTCCTTCGCGTACTCGTTGGCGTAGTCGGTGGCGCCCTGGGCGATGCCGACGGCCTGGGCGGCGGCGCCGAGACGGGTGCGCTCGAGGGTGCCGAGGGCGACGCCGAGGCCTTTGCCTTCGGTGCCGATCAGGTTCTCGTGCGGGACGCGGACGTCGGTGAAGGAGGGCGAGCCGGTCGGCGAGCCCTTGATCCCGAGCTTGTGCTCGAGCTTGCCGGGGTCGAAGCCCTCCCGCTCTTTCTCGACCACGAAGGCGCTGATCCGCTTGCTCTCGCGGTCGGTGACGGCGAAGACGACGTAGAAGTCGGCGACGGAGGCGTTGGTGATCCAGTTCTTCTGGCCGTTGATCACCCATTCGTCGCCGTCGCGGACGGCGGTGGTCCGCATCGCCGCCGGGTCGCTGCCGGCCTCGGGCTCGGAGAGGGCGAAGGCCGGCGACCACTCGCCGCTGGCGCACTTCGGTAGGAAGCGCTGCTTCAGCTCGTCGGAGCCGAAGAGCTGGATCGGCAACGTGCCCAGCTCCTGGATCATCAGGATCAGAGCCGAGGAGGCGCAGGCCTTGGCGATCTCCTCGACCGCCATCTGCAGGACCAGGGTGCCGGTGCCGGTGCCGCCGTATTTCTCGTCGAAGGGGAGGCCGAGGATGTCGTGCTCGGCCAGCAGCTCGCGCACGTCCCAGGGGTACTCGCCTTCGCGGTCGATATCGCCGGCGCGCGGGGCGATCTTCTCCTGCGCCAGCTGGCGCACCATGTCGCGCAGGTCACGGGACTCTTGGGGAACTTCGTAAGTGTTGGTCATCGGCGCGGCAGTCTATGGACGCGACCTAGACTGCGCGGGATGCCTTTGGTCGCCCCCTACGGCTCCTGGCGCTCGCCGATCGACGCGGCGACGGTCGCCGCGGGGGGACGGCGTCTGGCGGCGCCCATCCTGGCCGCCGACGGCGCCGTCTGGTGGGCGGAGGGGCGGCCCGCCGAGGGCGGGCGGGTGATCCTGATGCGGCGGCCGCCGGGCGGAGCGCCCGAAGAGGTGACCCCGGCCGGCTTCAACGTCCGCACCCGGGTCCACGAGTACGGCGGCGGCGCCTGGGCCCTCGCCGGCGACGGCCTCGTCCTCTTCGCCAACTTCGCCGACCAGCGCCTTTACGCCCAGCGCCTTGGCGAGGAGCCGGTCGCGATCGTGCCGGAGCCGGAGACCCCCGCCGGCCTGCGCTACGCCGACCTCCAGGTCTGCCCGGACGGGCGCAGCGCGGTCTGCGTGCGCGAGGTCCACGGCGAGGGCGAAGCCGAGAACCAGATCGTCCTGCTGACGTTGGACGGCTCCGTCGAGCCGGTCGTCCTCGCCGCCGGTCGCGACTTCTACTCCTTCCCCCGCGTCAGCCCCGACGGCGCCTGGCTCGCCTGGACCTGCTGGGACCACCCGGACATGCCCTGGGACGGGACCGAGCTGTGGCTGGCGCCGCTCGAGGACAGCGCCGATGCCGGCCTGGTCGCCGGCGGGCGCGAGGAGTCGGTCTTCCAGCCGGAGTGGGACCCGGAGGGGCGACTGCACTTCGTCTCCGACCGCGAGGGCTGGTGGAACCTCTACCGCGACGAGGGCGAGGTCGTCCTCCAGCTGAGCGCCGAAGAGGCCGAGCTTGGGCACCCGCAGTGGCTCTTCGGGGGCTCCACCTATGCCTTCCTCGAGGGCGGCTCGATCGTCTGCGTGCGCTGCGACCGGGGCGAGGAACGGCTCTTCCTGCTGGAGCCTGGCGCGGAGCGGCTGCGCGACCTCGAGCTGCCCTACACCTCCTTCGGCTTTCCGGTCCTGTCGAGCCATGGCAGCGAAGTGGCCTTCGCCGCGGCCAGCCCGGTCAGGGAGACCGCGATCGTCGTCTTCGACATGGACAGCCGCGAGTGCGAGGAGGTGCGCAGCGCCGCCGAGCGCTCGATCGACGGCGGCTACGTCTCGATCCCGCGGCCGATCGAGTTCCCGACCAGCGGCGGCGAGACCGCGCACGGCTTCTACTACCCGCCCACCAACGCCGACTTCGAAGCCCCGGAGGGCGAGCTGCCGCCGCTGATCGTCCAGAGCCACGGCGGCCCGACCTCGCACTCCCCGCCCGCCCTCGACCGCGAGTTCCTCTTCTGGACCAGCCGCGGGGTCGGCGTCGTCGACGTCAACTACCGCGGCAGCAGCGGCTACGGGCGGCCCTACCGCCGGCGCCTGCGCGGCGAGTGGGGCGTGATCGACACCGAGGACTGCATCGCCGCGAGCCGGCACCTGGCGGACACGGGCGAGGCGGACCGTGAGCGGCTGGCGATCCGCGGCGGCAGCGCCGGCGGCTACGCGACGCTCTGCGGCCTCGTCTTCCACGACGAGTTCGCCACCGGGGCCAGCTATTACGGCGTCGCCGACACGGAGACGCTGGCGACCGACACCCACAAGTTCGAGTCGCGCTACCTGGACGGCCTGATCGGGCCCTATCCCGAGCGCCGCGACCTCTACCGGGAGCGCTCTCCGATCCACTCCGTGGACCGGCTGCGGGCACCGGTGATCCTCTTTCAGGGACTCGAAGACGAGGTGGTGCCGCCGAGCCAGGCGGAGACGATGGTGGCGGCGCTGAGGCGCAACGGAGTCCCCCACGCCTACCTCGCCTTCGCCGGCGAGGCGCATGGCTTCCGCCGCGCCGAGACCGAGATCCGCTGCCTCGAAGCCGAGCTCTACTTCTACGGGCGCATCCTCGGCTTCGAGCCCGCCGACGAGCTGGAGCCGATCGAGATCGACGGTTCGGCCTTGCGCTGACGGGTACATACGGGCGATGGACGCCCGCTCGGACACCGGCCTGCTGGCGACGCTGAAGCGGACCGTCGCCGAGTTCAAAGAAGACAACCTCAGCGACTGGGCGGCGGCGCTCACCTATTACGGCCTGCTTTCGCTCTTCCCGGCGCTGATCGCGATGGTCTCGCTGATCGGCCTGATCGGCGACCCGAAGAGCACGACCTCGAGCCTGACCGAGATCATCACCGAAATCGGTCCGGCCTCGGCCGCCGACACCTTCTCTGGGCCGATCGAATCGATCGCCTCCAGTCAGCGCACTGCCGGCTTCGCCCTGGTGCTCGGCCTGGCGGTGGCGCTGTGGTCGGCGTCGGGTTACGTCGGCGCCTTCACGCGGGCTTCGAACATCATCTACGAGACGCCCGAGGGCCGGCCCTTCTGGAAGCTGCGGCCGCTGCAGATCGCCGTGACCCTGGCGATGATCCTGATGATGGCGCTGCTCGCCCTGGGCCTGGTCTTGACCGGGCCGGTGGTGGAGGCGGTCGCCGGCCCGATCGGGCTCGGCGACACCGCGGTCACCGTCTGGAACGTCGCCAAGTGGCCGGCGATGGTGGCGATCTTCATCGTCATGGTCGACGTCCTCTACTACGCCACGCCGAACGTGAAGATGCGCGGCTTCAAATGGGTGACGCCGGGCGGCCTGGTCGCGATCGTCGTCTGGGCGATCGCCTCCGCCCTGTTCGCCTTCTACGTCGCCAACTTCGGCTCCTACGACAAGACTTACGGCACCCTCGGCGGCCTCATCGCCTTACTCGTCTGGTTCTGGATCAGCAACCTGGCGATCCTCTTCGGCCACCAGCTCAACGCCGAGCGCGAGCGCAGCCTCGAGATCGAAGAGGGGCAGCCGCGGGCCGAGCGTGAGATCCAGCTCGAGCCGCGCAGCGAGCCCGACCGCCTCCCCTAGCGCGCCTCCAGGGCGAAGGGGCTGCCCTCGGAGTCGCGGCAGATCGACCAGCGCTCGCCGGGGTGGATGACCGTGCCGCCGTGCTCGCGGACGCGATCCAGGGTCGCGTTCATGTCGGCCACCGGGAAGTACGGAAGCGAGGCGGTGTCGCCGGGGCCCCTCCCCCGCTCGTGCAGGCCGAGCCTGACTCCGTCGCTCGCCGCCACCCAGCCGGCGCCCTGCTCGGCCGGGCGCGGCTCCAGCTCGACCCCGAGCACGCCGCTCCAGAAGCGCCGGGCGCGCTCGGCGTCGTCGGCCGGGAACTCGATCAGCGCCGTCATGCCTGTCAAGTTATCGCCCGCGCCCGGCCGGCCGACCCGGTTCATAGGGTGCGCGATCGGTGACAGGGTGAACAGAACGTCGGGCGCCAAGGAGCGCAACCCCGTCCTTTCCGGCCTGCTGGCCGGGCTCTCGCTGCTCGCCGCTCTGGGTACGGCGCTGCTCGGGATCCTCGTCGCGCCGCTGGCGCTGCTGGCCGTGGTCGCGCTGGCGGTGCACACGCTCGGCCGGTTCAGCGAGAGCGCGCCACGGCTTCCGCGCCCGCGCCCGTCGCTTGCCTGGCTCGGCGAGCTGGCCCGCTTCGTCGTCGACTTCATCCTCTGGGCCGCACCCCAGGTCCCGTTCGTCGCGCCCTTCCTCGTCTTCGTCGCCGTCACCTGGCCGCTGCCCCAGGCCTCGCAGTCGCTGCGCTTCCAGGAACAGGCCTCGCAGATCATCCTCGTGCTGCTGATCGGCTACGCAATCGAGGTCGGGGCGATCCGCTGGCGCAGCCGGCCGGTCAACTGGATCCTCAGCCTGATCACGGTCGGGATCCTGCTCGCCGGCGAGGTCTACGCGCTGGTCGACCTCGCCACCGACCGTCCAGACCACGCCGACATCATCGCCGGCTCGATGGCCGCCGGGCTGGTGGCGATCCTGATCGCCGCGATCCAGGGCTCCGCCGCTCAGAAACCGTCCGGGTGACGGGCGACGAAGCCGCGGGCGCTGGCCATGTCCTCGTGCCAGCGCGGACCGGTGCCGCTGCTGTTGCCGGAGGTGTCCCAGCGTAGGCCGGCGATCACCGCGTAGGCGTGGCCGGCGTTGGCGTAGACGGTGATCCAGCGGCCCGGCCCGGGGCTGCCCCAGCGGGTCATCGGGCCGGAGGGGAGCGGGCTGTCGAGCAGCTCGCCGCCGTGCAGGGCGAAGCTGACGGCGCCGGAGCAGTCGTAGCCGCGGTCCCACCAGCGACCGTGGCCGCCGCCCCAGACGTAGGGCCTGGTGCGGATCCGGTTCGCCGCCGCGATCGTCCGCTTGACGGCGGCCGGGGCGTCGACCGGCGCGATCGCCCGGCCGTTCGCGAGCAGCGCCCTGCCGGTTGGTGCGGCGGGGCTGGTCGGGGCGGCAACCGGCGGCGGGGTGTGGGCGGGGACGCCGCCCGGGACCTCGGCCCAGGCTCGCGCCCCCGGAAGCGCGGCGACAAGAGCCATGGCAAGCACAGCAAGCGCGGTGCTGAGGGCGGCGAGGGACGCCGCCCGGCGGGCGATCGACATCGAAACCTCCTTCGTCGGCCGACGGGGTTAGCTGACGGGCTGGCGCTGAAGGAGCCTGCGCCCCCACCCAGAGGTGGGCTCGCCCCGAAAACATGGGTCCCCCGCTCTCCGGCTATGGCCGGGGATTGGGCATTGCTTTGCTGCTCTAACTCGGCGGAGGCCTCAGGGTTGCGCCGTGGCGACCGCGAGGTCCCGATCGGGGACGGCGCAGACCTTGCCCTCGGAGAACCCCTCGGGCCCGATGTCGAGGGCGACGTTGATCCGCGCCCGCGTGTTCTCCCAGCCGATCAGGTGGACGAGCTCCATCGTGCCCTTGATGCCGAAGCGCCCCTGCACCCTCGCCATCAGCTCGTCGTCGACCGCCCCGGGCGTGCGGGTCATCCCCGTCGCCAGGTCGATCACCAGCAGCTGGTCCTGGTCGAACAGGCCGGAGTCGTGGGCTTCGTGCAGGGCGAGGAGCTGCTCGTCGCCGAGGCCGCAGCGGCGCGCGTACTCCGAGCCGATGTCGATGCAGAACTCGCAACCGACCAGGGTCGCCGCCTTCAGCACCGCCAGCTCGCTGAGCCCCTTCGGCACCCGCTTGCCGCGTTCCGCCGCCCGGTTGAAGCGCATGTAGGCGAACATCAGGCGCGGGTGCTGCGCGTAGACGCCGGCCGAGCGGATCTCACGACCGTAGGTGGCGCGGGCTCCGCGCCCGACCAGGCGGGCGAAGACGCCCTTGCGGGGCTCGATTCTGAACATCGTGGGGCCTCCTTCGTGAGTGGGCCGTCCAGGCTAGCCACGAGGTGGCACCTCGGTAAGGTCCAATTCGGTGGCTAGATCAGGGTCCACTTCATCCACTGCCTCGCCCGAGCTGCTGCTGCCGCGCTGGGACCCGGGCCGGCCTCGCCGGGCGCAGCTGGAAACCGAGCTGCGGGAGGCGATCCGGGGCGGGCGCCTGCGCGCCGACACCCGCCTACCCTCCTCGCGCGCCCTGGCCGAGGAGCTCGGCGTCTCCCGCCGCCTGGTCGTCGAGGCCTACGAACAGCTGGCGGCCGAGGGGTACCTGCTGGCGCGGCGCGGCTCGGGCACGCGGGTGGCGCCGCGCGGGCAGACCGCGAGCCCGGGCGCGGCGGCCGCCCTGACGCCGCCGGACCCGATCCAGGCGCCGGTCGCCGGCATCGATCTCTTCCCGGGGGCACCGGACCTCTCGCTCTTCCCCCGCCGAGCCTGGAGCCGGGCGCTGCGCCGTGCCCTCGCCGAGCTGCCCGACGGGCGCCTCAACTACGGCGAGTTCGCCGGCACCACCGAGCTGCGGCTGGCCCTCGCCGAGCACCTGGGACGGGTCCGCGCCGCCGCCGCCGAGCCGGAGCGCATCGTCGTCACCGCCGGCTACCAGCAGGGCCTGCGCGTCTTCTGTCAGCTGGTGCGGTCCCGGGACGGTAGGCGCGTCGCCGTCGAGGACCCGGGCTACCCGGTCGCGGGCTGGACGATCGAGTCGGAGGGGCTCGAGGTCGTCCCGATCCCGATCGACGACGACGGCATCGACGTCGCCGCCCTGGCCGCGGCGGCACCCGACGCCGTCGTCGTCACCCCCGCCCACTCGCTGCCGTTGGGAGCCGTGCTGGCGCCGAGCCGGCGCCGCCGCCTGGTCGCCTGGGCGCGCGACGACGGCGCCCTCGTACTCGAGGACGACTACGACGCCGAGCTGCGCTACGACCGCGGCCCGGCCGGCACCCTGCAGGGCCTGGCGCCGGACGTCGTCGTGCTCGCCGGCACCGTCTCCAAGACCCTGGCGCCGGCCCTGCGGCTGGGCTGGCTGCTGCCTCCCGCCGAGCTCGTCCCGACCGCGGTCACCGCCCGCACGATGGCCGACGGCGGCGGTCCGCGGATCGACGAATGGGCGCTGGCCGAGCTGATCGCCGGCGGCGCCTTCGACCGCCACGTGCGCGGCGCCCGCCAGCGCTACCGGGAGAAGCGCGCCACCCTCCTCGACGCCCTCGCCACGGCCCTGCCGGACTCGCGGCCGCGCGGGATCGCGGCCGGCCTGCACGCCGTGCTCGAGCTGCCCGGCGGCGTCGCCGAGAGCGACGTCATCGCCGGGGCGAAGCGTGCCGGCGTCATCGTCCACGGCCTCACCGGCTTCACCCGGGCCCACCCGCACCCTCCCAGCCTCGTGCTCGGCTACGGGCTGCCGAGCGAGCGCGAGCTGCGCCAGGCCGTCGCGGCGATCGCCCAGGCCGTGGCCGACGCCGGCCGCGGGGCGGCTAGCTGACCAGCTCCAGCACCTCGCGCTCGAGACGGGCGCGGGTGCGCTCGCCGATGCGGCCGTTGCTCAGCTTGGGCACGTCGATCGTGACGCCGTCGCGGAAGCGGTCGAGCACGCGCGGGTCGATATAGGAGCTGCGGCAGACCGCGGGGGTGTTGCCGAGCTGCTCGGCGACGCGCTTGACGGCGGCGTTGATCGCCCGCTTGCCGCCGCTCTGGGAGCGCGGCTTCGGCTCCGCCGCCAGCTCGATCGCGGCCAGCACGGTGCCGTGCCAGGTGCGGAAGTCCTTGGCCGAGAAGTCGGCGCCGATCCGCTCCTGCAGGTACTCGTTGACGTCGGTCGAGCGGACGTCGCGCCAGGTGCGGCCCTGGCGGAAGACGAGCAGGTCCTCGGGGCCGCCACGGCGCCGGCGCATCGCTTCTATCGCCGCCCGCACCGCCGGGTCGCGGATCGACTGCACGCGGCGCTGGCCGCTCTTGGCCGGGAAGTCGAAGACGACCTCCTTGCCGCTGACCGTGACGTGCTCGCGCCGCACCGTCGCCACCCCGAAGCTCTCGTTCGTCTCCGCGTACTCCTCGCCGCCGATCCGGAAGAAGCCGAGGTCGAGCAGGCGCACCGCGCAGGCCAGCGCCCGCTCGCGCGGCATCCCCTCCCGCCCGAGGTCGCGCTTGACGGCTCGGCGCAGGCGCGGCAGCGCGGCGGCGAACTCGCGCATCGACTCGAACTTGCGCTCGGCCGCCCGGCGCTGCCAGCGGTCGTGGTACAGGTACTGCTTGCGGCCGGCGGCGTCGATCCCGGTGGCCTGGATGTGACCGAGCGGGTCGGGGCAGATCCACACTTCCTCCCAGGCTGGCGGGATGCCGAGGCCGCGCACCCGCTCCAGCGTCTCCTCGTCCGCGATCGGGCGCCGCTCGGCGTCGAGGTAGGAGAAGCCGCTGCCGCGTCGGCGGCGGCGGATTCCCTGGCCGGCGCAGTCGGCGCGCCGCAACCGCCCGCCGGCTCGTTTCAACTCGGGGGCGCCGAGATCGGGTTTGCAGGGTCACGGAGCTTGGGCAGGACGTCGCGCGCGTAGACCTCGATCGCGCCCTCGGGGTCGGAGCCGGAGTTGTTCATCAGCGCCACCGTGGTCGCCCCCAGCCCTTCGACCTCGCGAATCCGCTCGACGTGCCTGGCGGGATCGGAGGAGATGACCAGCTTCCGGCGCAGCTCCTCGTCGGAGACCTGCTCCTCGCCGCGCTCCTGCATCGCCCGCGGGTCGTGCCAGTCGTCCTTGTAGAACTCCTGCGGCTGCGAGCCCTTCCAGACGCGGGCGCCCTCGAGCGCGGCCTCCTCGTCCGGGGCCCAGGAGAAGGCCGCCTGGAGGACGATCTCCCCCGGCTCGCGGCCGGCGTCCTCGGCGGCGCCCCGATAGGCGTCGACGATCTCCGGCACCGCTTCCGGATCGGCCAGGGTCCAGAGCCCGTCGCCGAGGCGACCGGCGACCCGCGCCGCCCGCGGGCCGAAGGCGGAGACGTAGATCGGCGGGCGCCGCCCGGGGTGGGTGTGGAGGTAAGCGCCATCGGTCGCGAAGTGGGTGCCGCGCTCGCTGATCCGCTTGCCTTCGAAGAGCGCGTGGATCAGCTCCAGCGCCTCCTCCATGCGCTCGATCTGCTCGCCGACCGGGAGCCACTCGGCGCCGAGTGGCGCCTCGTTCAGCGCCTCGCCCGAGCCGATCCCAAGGTAGGGCCGGCCGGGGTACATCTGCTCCAGCGTCGCCCAGGCCTGGGCGATCAGCAGCGGGTGGTAGCGCGGCCCCGGCGGCGTCACCGCGGTCCCGAGCGAGACCCGCTCGGTCGCCTGCGCCGCGGCCCCGAGCCAGACCCAGGCGTGCCCGGACTCGCCCGGCTCCCACCAGGGCTGGACGTGGTCGCTGCAACCGATCCCGTCGAAGCCGGCGCGCTCGGCCGCCACCGCCTGCCGCAGCAGCGCGTCCGGCGGGAACTGCTCGTGGGCGCAGAGGTGGAAGTAACGCACGCCAGCTTCTTACCCGCTATCTCGGCTTCAGCACCAGCACGCAGAGGTCGTCGCGGACCGGGCCGTCGGCCCAGTCGAGGATCGCCCGCTCGATCCCACCGGCGATCGCGGCCGCCGGCTGTTCGGCGAGGGGCGAGAGCAGTCGCGCCAGGCCGCCGAGCCCGAGCAGGTCGCCTTGGCAGCGGACGTCGGTGGCGCCGTCGGTGTAGATCACGACTCCGTCGCCGGGCTCGAGCGAGGACTCGACGTTGCTCAGCACCAGGTCGGCGTCGGCGCCGAGCAGGAAGGTCGAGCTCTCGGCGGGGATCTCGTGCAGGTCCCCCAGGCGCAGCGGCAGCGGGTGCCCGGCGACCGCCCAGCAGAGCTGGGAATCGGCGGCTCGGTAGCGCAGGCAGATGGCGCTGACCAGCTCGCGCCGGCGGCCGGAGCGATCGACCAGCGCCGCGTTGGCGAGCGTCAGCAGCTCCGCCGGGTCGTCGGTGCCAGCGGCCAGGGCGGCGAAGCGGGCCCTGACGAAGGTCGCCAGGCGGGCCGCCTCGGGCCCGTGCCCGACGACGTCGCCGACGATCGCGACGGTGGAGCCATCGGGGCCGTTGGTGAGCAGGTAGAAGTCGCCGGAGACCCCGTACTCCGAGGGCACGAAGGCGGCCGCGACGTCGACGTCGGGCAGCTCCGGCAGCCGCGACGGGGTCAACGCCGCCCGGATCTCCTCCAGCTCCTCGGCCGAGTGCTCGAGCACGATCAGGCGCTCGCGCAGCAGCGAGGCGAGCAGGACGACGCCGACGAAGGCGACCAGGCGCACCGCAAGGGCGATGCCGAAGTCCGGCACGGGCTGGATCAGGGCGCCGGCGATGTAGAGGCAGACGCAGGCGGCGATCGCGATCGCGCCAGCGCGGCGGCCGAACCACCAGGTCGCGAGGCCGATCGGCACCGCGTAGAAGAAGGCGATCCCCGGGTTGCTGGCCGAGGAGGTGGCCAGCCAGACGACGAAGACCGTCGCGGCCGCCGCGCCGACCCAGGCGAGGCGGGCGCTGTTAGACATGGTCCCGGGCACTGCGGGCGAAATTACAACAACCGTGCGCAGGCGCCGGCCGCCGACGGTACCTGGCTTAGAGCCGCCAACTCAGGGTAGATCCGGCCTGTGAGCGACGCGCCGACCAGGATCACTCCTTACCGCAACGGTCCCTACCTGATCCGGGGGCCGTTCACGAGGTCGACCAGGAGGGGAACGAGATCGAGATCAAGCGGCGGACAACTCCGCGTAGCGGCGGCGCAGGCGCCGCATCGGCGTCGCCGCGTGGCGCAGTCGGCGATCCCCGTAGCGGACGCCTCCGCGCAGCCGTGCCGCAACCGCGAGCCAGGACGAGATCGAGCGCTCGACGACCCAGAGCGGTGCCAACAGCGAGCCGCTGAGCGAAAATCGCTCCGCTCCGCCGGCCCGGCGGCGAGCCGGGATCGCAAAGTCGTCGTAGGCCTGGCGCACCCGCTGGGAGGCGAAGTGGGCGGTCGTCGGCGGACGCCTGGCGACGTAGAGATCGAGCGGCGTCAGCACAGTCCCCCCGGCGGCGCGCACGGTGCGCATCAGCTCCAGATTCTCGAACAGGGCGTCGCCGTCGTAGGCGCCGCCGGCGAAGAAGGTCGAGCGCCGTACCGCCAGGGTGCCGGGAAAGTCCCCGACCGGGAAGGCCGGATCGCCCGTGAAGACGCGGTTGAGCAGCGAGCGGCCGCTGTCCCAGCGGGCTGCCAGGGCAGCTCGTCGAAGTAGTTCTGCGGCCGCACCAGGTCGGCCTCGGCGAGCAGCGCGGCGGTGCGACGCAGCGTCGCCGGCTCGTAACGGACGTCGTCGTCGGCGATGACGACGCGCTCTTGACCGCACTCGGGCAGGCCGGTGACGACCCCGTTCACCTTGCCCATCGCGAAGTCGAGGTTGGCATGCGGCGGCAAGTGCCGCGCGACCCCCTGCAGGGCCGTGGCGTGACGGTCAAAGATCGCCGGCGGCGAGCCGTCGACGACGAGCGTCTCATCGACCTCCTCGCCGATCCCTCGCAGGTAGGCGGTCAGCTCCTCGATCGGGCCCGGCTCGGTCCAGCGCAGGGGCAGCACGTAGGAGACGCTTCACCTCACACAGATCCCCGCCGGCCGCCGGCCGCAAACTCCCCTCAGCCGGCGAGGCCAACCCAGGCAGCGTTTCTCAAAGAGGCCGCTCGAGGCGCACCGCCGCCGCCGGCTTGTCCTCGCGCAGGCCCTTGAAGGAGCCATGGCGAACCATTCCCTCGGCGGTCAGCTCGCGGAACTCGATCTCGGCGACCAGCTCCGGCTCGACGAAGCTAGCCTGGCGCGGTCCCCGGCGGCCGGCGAAGGGGTTGCCCTTGCGGGCCAGCGGGCGCAGCCGCTCCAGCAGCTCCTCGAGGTCGCGGTCGGAGAAGCCGGTGCCGACTTTGCCGGCGTAGCGCAGCTCGCCGTCCTCGTCGAAGTAGCCGAGCAGCAGCGCCCCGAGGGTGCCGCGACGGCGCCCCTCGCCGGCCTGCCAGCCGCCGATCACGAACTCCTGGCGGCCGAGGTTCTTCACCTTCAACCAGGCGCCGCTGCGCTTGCCCGGCGCGTAGACGCTGTCGAGACGCTTCAGCACGATTCCCTCCAGCCCCAGCCCGGCGCTCGCCGCCAGCAGCTCCTTGGCCCGATCGCGCGAGTAGCCCGGCGTCTGCCAGCTGTCGCCGTCCAGCTCCAGCTCCTCGAGCAGCGTGCGACGGCGGGCATAGGGCTCCCCCATCAGGTTCTTGCCCTCGAGGTAGAGCAGGTCGAAGATCACGTAGGTCACCGGGTGGCTCTTCATCCGCCGCCGTACGACGCTCTCGGAGGTCTGGTGGATGCGCTGCTGCAGGCGCTCGAAGCTCGGCCGCCCCTCCGCGTCGAAGGCGACCAGCTCGCCGTCGAGCACGGCGTCGCGGGAGCCGAGCTGGCGGGTCAGCCGCCGCACCTCCGGATACTGGGCGGTGACCTCGTTGAGGTTGCGGGTCTGCAGCTCGAGCCGGCCGGGACGGCAGTAGGCGATCGCCCGCACCCCGTCCAACTTCACCTCAACCGCCCAGCCGTCGTCGCGGGCCGGCAGCTTGGCGAGGCGGGCCAGCATCGGCACCACCGACTCCGGGAAGGGGTCGCGCGGCTCGGCCGGCGGGTCGATGCGGTGGATCATCCAGTCCTTCTCGGCCGCGCCGGCGCGGAAGAGGGCGTAGCGGCCGCGCAGCCGCTCGCCGGCGAAGCTGAGGACGACTTTGCCCGGCTCCCACTTGTGCGGCTCGTAGGTGCCGCGGTCCCAGATCCGCATCGTCCCCGCCCCGTACTCCCCGGCCGGGATCTCGCCCTCGAAGTCGAGATACTCGAGCGGGTGGTCCTCGGTGTGGACGGCCTTGCGGTTCTCGCTCGGCTCCTCGGGGATGCCGTTGGGGATCGCCCAGGAGACGGCGACGCCGTCGTGCTCGAGCCGCAGGTCCCAGTGCAGGCGGCGGGCGCTGTGCTCCTGGACCACGAAGCGCGGCGCGCCCTTTTTCCCGATCCGCTTCTTCGTCTGCCCTTTCTTCGCCGTCCGCTTCTTCGCCGCCGGCTCAGGCGTGGCGGCGAAGTCGCGCTTGCGCTCGTACTCGCCGAGCTTCTTCGCTTTGCGTGGCTTCGACGCCATCAGACTCCACGGCCAAGGGCAAAGTGCGTTTGACTTTGTTAGCCCTGTGGGCGATTAAAGTCAAACGCACCGCCCTGGCGCGTGGCTATTTGCTGCTGCGGGCCCGGCTCGATTTACGGGCGGTTTTGGCTTTCGATTTGCGCTGCGTTTTGGCTTTGGCGGGGCGTTTCGACCCCGGCCGTTTGCGCTGGGAGCTCGGCACCGATTCGGAGACGACGGCCGCCGTCAGCGACCTGATCTGGGTCTCCAGGTATTTCGCCATCCGCTCCTCGTCGCGGCGGATGTCGCGCGCCAGCTTCGCCGTCTCTTTGTCGCCGACCTTCGTCGCCAGCGCCTCGATCGCCACGTAGTTGGCGATCTCCTCGTGCTCGTTGAAGTACTCGGTCTTGGCGTTCTTCAGCATTTTCTCCTGCTCGCCACTGCCGCGCACCGCGTGCAGCGGGCCCTTGGCCGCGGCCGTGACCGTGCCGACCACCGCCTGCAGCGTCTGCGTGCCGCCACCGAGCTGCTTGATCCGCCGCTGCAGCTGCTTGGCGTGACCTTTGGTCTCTTTGAGGTGCTGTTTGAGCCGTTTCTTGTAGGGCGCTTTGGTGGTCATCAGGATGTGTGCCTCGAGCGCCGTCACCAGCTCCCGCTCCTTGCCGTACGCCTCGCTGAGGTACTGGACCAGCTTCGCGTCTCGCTCATTTAGATCCGCCATTGACTCGCCGTCCTTTTTTTTCTTCGTTGACTGGGCTGGGTTACCCGCCGCCTCAGAGCCGAAACGGGCGCGTTGCGCCCGGCCCTCCGCTTTCCTCGGCACCCCCCAGCTAGACCCGGGTGGCGTGGGTGTCGAACCAACCGGGCAGGGGACCAAGGAGTCGCATCGCTTGGCCCCTGACGCCCCTCCCGATCCTTGACTTCAGGAGGAAGGCTTCAGGGCGGCGGACCCGCTGCTTGGTTCGTCGGATCTGTTCGTAGCGTCGCAAGGCCTCAGAGCGCGTCACCCAGTCGGACAGGTCGTCGCCAAAGGGTCCACTTGCGTGATCCTCGAAGCGGTAGTGGAGAGGTTCGCCGGCCAGGGATAGAGTGTCGATCTCACTGCCACCAACGGTTGCCTGCTGAACGACGGAGAAGCGGTTGTAACCGAGTTGATCGAGTAGCGAGAACTCCGCCTGGAGGGTGTCCCATTCGGGGAATGAAGCCTCGATGCTGACGTGAGTAGGGCGCTCCTCGAACTTCAGCAACGTCTCCAGGCAGTGCAGATCGGCGCCCTCGATGTCAACCTTGAAGTAGGCCGGAATCCCGGTTTCTTCCAGCTTCTTGGCGAGATTGATGGTCGGCGTCTCGACGAGCTCACTCGCACCTGCGTAGCTGTTGAGGTCGGCCCGGGAGCTCTCGATCGTTCCCCAGACACTGATCGGGTGCTTGTAGAACTGGATCGTCGGCTCGGCCGAATCCGAGATCGCGCCCTCGACAACTGAATGGCGCCCGTTGCCGGCAAAACGCGCTCGGCACTCTGCGGCTAAATCGGGGTTGGCCTCAAAGCCGACCACCCGATAGCCCTTGGCCAGGTAGTAGGCCGAGTCCTCCCCTTTGTGCATCCCGATGTCGTAGATCAGATCCCGCTCCATTGCGCGCAGACTGTACTTCGCAGTGCGCCGCTGCCGAGAGGGCGGCGAAGCACCCACTGCCCGACGCGGCGGCGGCGATGACCGAAAAGGCGGCGGTCGACCGCCTCTCGGCCCTGCTCGACTGCATCGACAGCGTGCGTCGCGGCGGCGCCGTCTCGATCTCCACGTGCGCCAGTGGACCGACGAGATCCTGCCATTGCTGGAGGAGGACGCCGGCGATCCGCTCGGCATCGAAGACCTGACCACCCACCCCCGCTCCCGCTAGCCGCCGTCGAGTTCCGCCGCCAGCGCCTCGACCCGGCGGGCGATCTCGTCGCGGGTCGCCCGCACAGCCTCCAGCGACTGCCCCTTGGGGTCCGCCAGATCCCAGTCGAGGTAGCGCTTGCCGGGGATGTACGGGCACTCGTCGCCGCAGCCCATCGTCACCACGACGTCGGCCCACTCGGCGTCGGCCGGGGTCAGTTTGCGCGGCACCCGCGCGCCGAGGTCGATGCCCAGCTCCGCCATCGCCTCGACCACCTCCGGGTGGACGCGGTCGGCCGGGGTCGTGCCGGCGGAGCGAGCCTCGTGCCGGCCCTCGGCCGCGCGCAGGAAGAGCGCCTCGCTCATCTGCGAGCGCCCCGCGTTGTGCAGGCAGACGAAAAGAGCCCGAGCCATCAGGCCCTCCCTTCTGGAGCCGGGCTCTCGCCGCGAACCGCCTGGTAGGCGAGGGCGCCGAGGACAGCACCGACGATCGGGGCCGAGAGGTAGATCCAGAGGTCGCCGAGCTGGCCGGAGACGAGCGCCGGGCCGAGCGAGCGAGCGGGGTTCATCGAGGCGCCGGTGACGGGGCCGCCGAAGAGGGCGTCGAGGCCGACGGTGCCGCCGATCGCGATCGCCGCGCCGGCGCCGACTGCCCGCGTGTCGGTCGCCACGGCCATGATCACGAACATCAGGAAGGCGGTCAGCATGACCTCGTAGACGAAAGCGCTGCCCGCGCCCACGGTCGGAATCGTCGCGCCCAACGAGGCCGGCCGACTCGGCCAGACCGCCGCCAGCAACGCCGCGGCGACGAGGGCGCCTCCGACCTGTGCGACGAGATAGGCGAGGGCCTCCGACCGCGGGAAGTGGCGGCTGAGGGCGAAGGCGAAGGTGACGGCGGGATTGAGGTGGGCGCCGGAGAGGTGGCCGGTGGCGTAGACCATCGCCATCACGATCAGACCGAAGACGAGGGCGATCCCAATCGTGCCGAGGCTGCCCGGGTGCTCGGCCTCGGCGACGATCGCGCCGCAGCCGGCGAAGACCAGGGCGAAGACGCCGATGCCCTCGGCCGCGGCGCGGCGGATCAGGTCTGGGCGCGTACTCACCGTCGCCTCAGCAACAGGCTGCGGTGGGCGCGACGAAGACCTCGCGCACCGAGTCGAGCGCGCCGGGGGCGAGGCTGAAGTAGCTGTAGGTGCCGCGGGTCTCGCGCTCGATCAGGCCTGCCTCGAGCAACTGCTTGAGGTGGTGGCTGACCGTGCCCTGGGAGAGGCCGAGCAGGGGCTGGATCTCGCAGACGCAGACGGCCTCGCCAGCGGCCCGCAGCAGCAGGTTGACGATCCGCAGGCGGTGGCGGTCGGCAAGCGCCTTCAGCACCGCCTCGAGCTCGATCGCCCGCTCCTCTCCCAGTGAGGAGCCGGCCAGCGGCGTGCAGCACTCGATCGTCGGCAGCTCGGTCATGGGTGCGAAGCTACCAACTTCATCGATAGATATCAATGAATGATTGGATTACCCTATGCGCGTGCCCGGTCCGACCAGTCGCGTGCTTTCGAGCTCCCAGCTCGAGACGCTGGCGCGGCTGGGCGAGGAGCGCACGGCTGAGGTCGGCGAGAAGCTGTTCGAAGTCGGTGATCGGACGTATCCCTTCGTCGCGATCCTCGAGGGCTCGGTCGCGGTCACCGACGCCGCCGGACGCGAGATCGTCCGCCACGGCGCCTCCGGCTTCCTCGGCGAGATGAACCTGCTCTCCGGCCAGACCGTCTTCCTCACCGCCGTCGTCACCGAGCCGATGCGCTACATCGCCGTCGACCGCGAAGTCCTGCGCCAGCTGCTCTTCGACGACGCCACCCTCTCCGACCTGCTGCTTTCGGCCTTCATCGAGCGGCGCGAGCTGCTCCAGCAGGAGGAAGGCATCGGGCTGGAGATCATCGGCCCGCCCGACTCGGAGGCGACCCGGCACCTGATTGACTTCGCCCGCCGCCAGCGACTCCCCCACTCCTGGACCGACCCCGAGGCGAGCGAGGAGGCGGCGAAGCTGGTGGCGGCGCTCGCACCCGAGGAGCTGCCGCTGGTGCGGCTGCCCGGCGGCACCGAGCTGCGACGACCGAGCAACGGCGAGCTCTCGCGGGCACTGGGGATCGGCCTGCAGCTGGGCGAGCGCGAGGAGGTGGACCTGCTGATCCTCGGCGGTGGCCCGGCCGGCCTCGGCGCCGCCGTCTACGGCGCCTCCGAGGGGCTCGACACCCTGCTCGTCGAGGGAACCGGCCTCGGCGGCCAGGCCGGCACCTCGCGCCGGATCGAGAACTATCTCGGCTTCCCGGCCGGGATCAGCGGCACCGAACTGACCAGCCGGGCGGTGACCCAGGCGCGCAAGTTCGGCGCCCGCACCGGCACCCCTTACCGAGCCGAGGCGCTCGAGCCCGGCGGCGAGCGCCACCTGATCCGGCTCGAGGGCGGGACCGAGGTCAGCGCCCGCGCGGTGCTGCTCGCCACCGGCGCCGAATACCGGCGGCTGCCGGTAGACGACCTCGACCGCTACGAGGGAATCAGCGTCTTCTACGCCGCCGGCCCGCCCGAGGCCCACCTCTGCGGCGCCCAGCGCGTCGGCGTCGTCGGCGGCGGCAACTCGGCCGCGCAGGCGGCGGTCTGGCTGGCCCGCGGCGGCGCCCTGGTAACTCTCCTGCACCGCCGCGCCGACCTCGCCGAGACGATGTCCCACTACCTGCTCGACGAGCTCCAGCGCTACGGCGTCGCAGTCCGCGACCGCAGCGAAATCTCCGCCCTGCACGGCGAGGACGGCAAGCTCGAAGCCGTCACCCTGACCGACGGCGAACGCCTCCCCATCTCCTTTCTCTTCCTCTTCCTCGGCGCCTCGCCCTGCACCGAGTGGCTCGGCGACGTCGTCGCCCGCGACCCCAAGGGCTTCGTCCTCACCGGCCCCGAAGCCGGCGCCGAGGGCCTGCTGGAGACCAGCGTCCCCGGCGTCTACGCCGCCGGCGACGTCCGTGCCGGCTCGATCAAGCGTTGCGCAACCGCCGTCGGCGAGGGCGCCGCGGTCGTCCGCTTCGTCCACGAGCGCCTCTCCCCCGCGAGCGCCTCCGAGACGAGACGTCCCAGCTCGATGCAGCCGGCGGAGGCGCGCGAGGATCCGTCGCTCAAAATCGTCTAGTAGAGCTGTCCGTACGCGGGCGCCCTAGGATTGCGCCGTGCCGTTCACTCTCAGGAATCTCAAGGAGGATCTGGAGGACGTCGGGCCCAACTTCGACGGCGCGCCGGACCTGGAGTTCCGCTTGGCGACCCAGGCGCTCGAGCTCGAGAGATCTGGCCTGGGCTACCAGCGCATCCCGCCCGGCTATCGCTTTCCGTACGGCCACACGCACAAGGAGCAGGAGGAGGTGTACGTGGTCCTGCGCGGGAGCGGGCGGATGAAGCTCGACGACGAGATCGTCGAGCTCAAGGAGTGGGACGCGGTGCGCGTCCCGCCCGGTACGTGGCGAGGCTACGAGGCCGGGCCGGAGGGCCTCGAGCTCCTCGTCATCGGCGCGCCCAATCTCGGCGAGGCTCCGCGCGAAGACGTCGATGGCCAGCGCGACTGGTGGGCTGAATAGCAGAGCCGTCCGGAAGTGTCAGCGCCTGGAGGTCGGGGAGCTGCCCATTTTGCCGCCGACCCGAATGCGAACATATGTTCCCATTCGATCGCAGGAGGAAGAACATGTCCCAATTCGACGCCTATGAAGACCTGGTCGGCAAGTGGCGCTGGCGCCTGCTCGGCGCCGACGGTCGAACCGTGGCGACTGCGGGAGAGTCATTCGATTCGCACTGGCACGCGCTGCGCGCGGCCGAAAGCGCGCGCGGCGCCGCGGCGGGAGCGACGATCTCGAGCATCCCGGCCGACGGAGTCAACGACGCCCTCGGCGCGATCATCGACCGCGAGCTGGCGCACAGCTAGAACCGACCCGGTTCGGCCTCGCCGATCGCGGGTATGAGGCTGCCGTGGACGGAAGCCAGTCACAGTCACCACTGCGGGCATGAAGATCGTCTTCACGCCGATCAGCATCGTGCTCGGCCTGCTGGCGGGGATGATCGGAGCCAAGGTCTTCGAAAAGGTCTGGGGCCTGATCGACAACGAAGAGCCGCCGAGTCCGGAGCATCGGGAGCTCTCCTGGCCGAAGCTGATCGTGGCGCTGATCGTCGAGGGCGCGATCTTCAAACTGGTCAAAGGCCTCACCGACCACGGAGCCAGGGCCGCCTTCGCGAAGACGACCGGCTCCTGGCCGGGCGAGGAGAAACCGGAGGCCGCGTAGTCGGCGCGGGCAGAATATGTTCGAACAGTGCAAATCCGCCCAACCCTCCTCGTTCGGGCCCTCGCGGTCGCTCTCGGCGCCACCGCCGTGGCCTACGTGCTGGAGTTGCAGCCCTGGATGCGAAGCTGGGGCTCGACGATCGTCGAGCAGACGCGAACGCTGCCGGGAGACGAGATGGTGCCGGAGGCCGGGCTGCAGATCACCCAGGCGGTCACGGTCGCGGTGCCTTGCGAACAGGTCTGCGTCCAGCTCGCCCTGGTCGGTCGGGATCGGGGCGGCTTCCACGACTACGAGCACGATCGCGCTCTCGGCGCGGCGAGCAGGGGTGCGCTGGTGACTGAGCCGGCCGGCGAGGAGACCAGCCGCCTGATCGCCCGCACCCGCGTCCCGACCGGCCTCCCCTCCCTCGCCTACGCGGCCGTGGAGGTGCCCCACTTCCTCATGCAGCGCCGGCTGCTGCTCGGGATCAAGGCCCGCGCCGAGGCCGGCGCCGCGCCGGGCTAGGCGCGGGCGAAAGCTCAGGGAGCCTTGGCGCCGACGATCCAGGTCGAGGCCGGCGCAACCACGCCGTCGGGACCGTCGAACTCGGCCAGGGCCGCGCGCAGGTCGCGGACGATCTTGGGACGGATCTCCTCGACCCGGTCTTCCCAGAGTCGCAGCACCTCGCCGGCCGGACCGAGGGCGAGGCAGAACTCGACTGCCTGGTCGAGGTCGTCGCCGATCTTGATCGGCAGGTCGCAGCGCTGCAGCGAGATCGACTCGAAGCCGGCCAGCTTGAGCTGCTCGCTGAGGGTATCCGCGTCGGCCATCGAGAACGGTCCCGGACCGCAGGTCGGCTGCTCGGTCTCCTCCGGGTGCTCGAGGTACTCGGCTACGACCAGCTCGGCGCGGCGGACCCAGTCGTTGTCGATCTTGCGGCGCCAGACGGCGGCGCTGAGCCTGCCCGCCGGCTTCAGGACCGAGCGCACGTTGCGCAGCGCCTGCACCGGGCTGGCGAAGAACATGATCCCCATCCGCGAGAAGGCGTAGTCGAAGCGACCCTCGAACTCGGCCACCTGAACGTCGGCGACGAGGAAGTCGACGTTCGCCGGGCCGGCGGCCGCCGCCTCGCGCCGGGCGAGATCGATGAAGGGCTCGGAGACGTCGACGCCGATCGCCTCGCCGTCGTCGCCGACCAGGCCGGCGAGGCGCCGGGTCGTGTCACCGAAGCCGCAGCCGAGGTCGAGTACGCGGTCACCCACGCGCGGTGGGTGGGCGGCGATCGCCGCCTCGCCGTGCGCGCCGAGCCCGTCGGTGAC
Source organism: uncultured Solirubrobacterales bacterium (assembly GCA_963717495.1). GTDB lineage: Bacteria > Actinomycetota > Thermoleophilia > Solirubrobacterales > 70-9 > VAYN01. Next base: position 1,263,998 of record OY970339.1, read on the forward strand.
GATCTCCCGGTAACGGACGAAGCGCTCGAAGAGCGGCCCGCTCCAAGCCTCGGTCGCCTCGGCGTTGGCTGCATCAACCGTCGTCATTAGCCGCTTCCCGCTAAGGCGGATCGATTGCTCATGCGCCGATGGTCGCGCTGAGCGGCGCGCTTGTCAATCGGGCGGCAGCGCCTGCCGGCGACGCCGCGCTTCAGGTTCGACCCTCAGCGCTCGGCGACGTGCAGCTCGAGCGCGTGAATCTGGCTCTGACCGTAGGAGCCGGTCTGGACCGGGCCGGCGGCGCTGATCAGATCGCCGGGGCCCGGCAGCGGCCGCGGCCGCAGGCCCTGGCGCACGTCGATCGCGGTCAGGCCCGGCAGGGTGATCCCCTGCCGGTCGGCGACGACGAAGTGGGCGTCACCGTCGCCGTCAGGATCGACCCGCTCCACGTAGACGATCCGCCCTTCGGTGCTGCGACAGCTGGGCAGGCCGGGCGGGCAGTGCGAGGGAACGACCGTCGCCGCGGGCTGCTCGCGGTGCGACGGCGCCGCTCGGTCGGTCGCGGCTTCCCGGCCGGCCGCGGGAGGAGCCACGCCGAAATCAGGGGCCGTGCTCGGATCGGTCGTACCGCCACCGCAGCCGGGGGCCACCACGAGCGCCGCAACGACGACCAAGAGGGCGAGGGGGCGGCTGCTTCGGGACCTGTGCACCCGCAAAGTATCGCCGGAGACACTCCGCTAGAGCGGCCGCAGGCGGGTCTTTTCGACCCGCGCCAGCTTGCGTTTGAGCCGCTGGAACTGTTTCTCCTGCGCCTCGCTGCGTTCGTAGCCTTTGTAAGCGAGGTTGGTTTCCTCCAACGGGTCCGTCTTCAGGTCGTACATCTCCCACTGCGGCGGCTTCTTTTTTCGCAGCTGGTTGGAGACGTCGTGATACTTCGCCAGCTTCCAGCGACCTTCGCGGATGCTGACTATGTGGTTCGGCGGTTTCGGGTAGGGCGGTTTGCTCTGCCCGGACTGGAAGTCGTCGTAGGTGAAGACGACGTAGTCCTGGACCGGCGCGCTCTTCGGACGCAGGACCAGCTTCGAGTAGTCCACCCCCTGCCAGTTGGCACGCGCGCTTTTCGGAGCGGCCGCCAGGCTGGCCAGCGTCGGCAGGAAGTCGACGTGGGAGACGAGCGCGTCGGTCGCGGCCGGCTTCGGGAACAGCTTCGGGTTCGAGTAGACCAGCGGCACCCGCGTCGCCTCCTCGTAGAAGTTGAAGTTCTTCTGCCGCATGCCGCCGTGGGCGAGGCCCATCTCACCGTGGTCGGCGGTGCGGACGATCAACGTGTTCTCGTAGAGACCCGCCGCTTCGAGCTTGTCGAGGACGTTGACCAGGTAGCTGTCGGAGGAGCGCATCAGGTTCCCGTAGTAGTTCAGGTAGGCCTGCTTTTCCGCCTTGCTTTCGGGCTTGCCGGTGAGGTTGAAGATCTTGAGAAATTCTTCCTGGACCGTGGGCTTGGTCGAGAGGTCTTCTTCGTCGGTCCGCGGCGACTGGATGCTGCCCTCCAGCCAGGATTCGTCGTAGCCGGCTTCGGCGAAGGTCTTGCTCGGGTAGAAGAGGACGTCGTGCGGATTGACCAGTGAGATCACCATGAAGAAGGGCTGTTCCTTCGCCGCGCTGGTGTCCAGGTACTGCAGCACCCCTTCGTTTTCGCCCGTGCCTTCCGAGTCGACGAAGCGGCCGTCGTTGTCGACGAAGCCGCCGCCGGCCTCGGGCACGCTCTGGTTGGCGCCGGCGTCCGGCGGGTTCCAGCGGTCGAAGCCGTACTTTTCAAGATCGGAGGGTTTGGCTTCGCCCGGTATCGCCGGCTTCGAGCAATGCCACTTGCCCTTGTAGACGACCTTGTAGCCGGCCGCCCTCATCACCGTGGCGAGGTTCTTCAGTTCCAGCGGCAGTTCGACCTGCGGGTAGCCCTTTTCCGCCGGCATGTCTTCCTCGAGCGTGTACTTGACCCCGTGCTGGGCCGGGAAGTAGCCGCTCATCAGGGTCGAGCGCGCCGGCGAGCACATGCAGGCGTTGGTGAAGGCGCGTTCGAAGCTGAGGCCGTGCTGGCGCAGGCGCCGCATCCCCGGCAGATTCTGGCGCAGCCAGTTCGGCGGGAAGTGCTGGATCGCCCGTTCCTGGTCGGTGAGGAAGAGGATGATGTTCATCCCCGCGACGTCCTTCCTCTTGCCCTTCGCGGCGGCGAGCGCCTGCTCGATGCCGCCTCCCTGGGAGAGCAGCAGCGCGCCGGCGGCGGTCGCTCCGGTGCCGAGCAGCTGTTTACGGGTGAGGCCGCTCTGGCGGTCGTCCGACTGGCTCATTTGTTCCTCCGGAAGATGTCGACGGCGTTGCTGGCGAACGCGGTCGAGTAGAGATTGCGGCCGTCGGGACTGAGCGCGATCGAGCTGACCCCGCGCAGCGCCTGGGCGCGCGTGCAGCCCGGCACGGACTTTGGGGCAAGGCAGCCGAAGCGGCCTCCCAGCTGGGCGACTTCACCCGACTTGTTGCGGCTGAGGACGACGATCGCGCCGGTGGCGAAGGAGGCAACGTAGACGTTGGCCCCGTCCGGGGAGACAGCCAGCCCCTCGGGGGCGCTCATCGCCTGGCCGAAGGAGCAGCCAACCGCGCGCAGCCACACCAGGCAGCCGGCGGTGCCGGTCTTCTGGGTCAGACCGCCGGAGGGGACCGCGCGGTTGAAGGAGGTGACGCTGTTGCTCAGCAGCGAAGTGACGTAGACGTTTTTGCCGCCGGGGCTGACCGCGACCGCGTTGGCGCCTTTGAATTCATAGCCGCCGGCGCAGCCGGCGAGCGGGGTGCTGACGAGGCAGCCGCTGCCGTCCGTGGCCTGGGCCAGAGCGCCGGTGGCGGGATCGCGGGCGAGGACCGCGACCGCGTTGGAAGCGGCACTGCCGGTGTAGACGCCGGTGGAGGTGACCGCCAGTCCCTCGACCGCCCCGAGGCCGATGCCGACCGCGCAGCCGCTGACGGCTTCGGCGATGCAGCCGGTGGTGCCCGACGGCTGGGCAAGGGCGCCAGAGGCGGGGTCGCGGTTGAAGGTCACCACCGCGTTACCGGCAAAGGAACCGACATAGACGTTGAGCCCGTCGGGGCTGACGACGACCACGTCCGGGTCGATCAGGGCGCGGCCGCTGGAGCAAACCGGAACCGGCAGGCCGGATATGCAGCCGAACCCGGCCGGCAGCTGCGTCAGCCCGCCGCCTTTTGGATTGCGGCTGAAGACGGTGAGCGAGCTGGCGCCGCGCGAGGCCACGTAGACGTTGCGGCCGTCAGGGCTGACCGCGACCGAGTTGGGGCCCTCGAGCCCGACCGCGGCGGCGCAGCTGCTCGGCCCCTGGGAGGCGATGCATCCCGCCGGCCCTTTGGGCTGCGTCAGCTCGCCGGTCTTGGCGTTGCGCCTGAAGATCGCGATCGCGTTGCTTTTGGAGGCGGCGACGTAGACGTTGCGGCCGTCGGGGCTGACCGCGATCGCCCGCGAGCCGAAGCCCACACCGGCGCCCTTGAGGGCACGCGCGGTACCGCAGCCACCCGAGGGCGCCGAGCGGTCGACCAGGCACCCGGCTGACCTCGGCAGCTGGGTCAGCGCTCCCCGCGGCGGAGCCTTGGCGGCGACCGCGCCTGCCGGCAGCGCCAGGGCGACGGCGGCGGCAAGCGCCAACGGCACACTGACGGCAAAGCGGCGAATTGACAGTGGCCGGGACACGCGCAGGGAACCTATTCGCCAACGCGGACACCCTTCTCAGTGGGCACGACCCGCGCAGCCCGACCCTTCACCCCACCGGAGTGGGGCAAATGTCGGGCTGCGTTCGGCCGTCGCTACTTGCCGGGCTTGAGATTGCCGAGGACGCCGATGCGGAAGCCGAGCCAGGGGTAGGTCGCGGTGAAGGCCGCGTTGTCCTCCGGCTGCAGGCCGACCGCCGAGAGCCAGAGCTGGTAGGCGGGGGCGTTGGCGATGCCGCCGTGCAGGCGGCGCCAGACCCGGCCGTCGCTCTTGCCGGTCGGCGAGGCGGCGATCGTGTCGGTCCACTCGACCACGTTGCCGCCCTGGTCGAGCGTGCCCCAGGGCGAGGTGGTCAGCGCCTGGCCAACCGTGCTGAGGCTGCCCTGGAAGGCTTTTTCGTAGCCCTGGGGCGGGATCCCGAAGGGATTGACGGTGGCGCACGCTTCTGCGGTCTGGGTCGACGGGCACCAGCTGGGCGCCGCCACTTCGGAGGCGTGGTAGGTCGCCAGTGGCTGGGTCGAGGCGTTGGTGACGTTGCCGTTGCCGGGGCTCAGCGTGGTCGTCTTCGGCGCCGTCGCGGAACCGTCGCCGAAGACGCCGGCGTTGGTCGGGTACTTCCAGTAGGAGTAGGTGCCGCCGCCGCTGGGGTCGTAGTAAGCCGACTTGATCCACTCGCCCTGGCTCGGCAGCACGAAGCCGGTACTGTGCTGGCGGGTGGCGCCGGGGCGCTTGCGCCCGGCGAGGTCGTACATGCCCTCGCCGGTGACGGCCGAGAGCCGTACCCGGTAGCTGGTGTAGCGGAAGGCGCCGCTGGTGCCGGTGCTCTTGGAGAGGAGCTTGCCGTTGTAGAGCGAGTTGACGAAGCGCGCCGCCCGCGGGAAGTTGGCGAAGCCGTAGGGCTTGTTGGCCCATTCCGGCGAGCCGACCGAGTAGTGACGACCCGGGCGGGCACCGGTGGAGAAGCCGATCTGCCCGAACTTGGGCCAGGCCGACGGGCTCTCGGTGGAGCTGTAGAGGTGGTGGCGGTTGCGGCCCAGCGGGTCGACCGTGTTGAGGAAGGCGACCCACTGCTTCACCGTCACCTCGAGCTGGCCCAAGCCGTAGCCGTAGTCGACGCCGCCGACCGTGAGGCATTCTTTTTCCGACTGCGACACTTCGCTGCAGGAGCGGTAGATCGCGTCCGTGAATGGCACGATCCCGACCGAGGGGTTGCCGGGGGCGCCGATCGTCACGGTTTTGAAGTTGAGGACCGCGCCCTTCGGGGCGGCGTCCGCGAGGGCGGGCAGCGCCAGCGCCGCGAGCGCGGCGGCGGTCAGGGCGATCGAGAGCCGGGTGGACAGAACGCGGGAGACTGCGGGGCGGATGGGCATCTCTGTTTATTGCGGCGCGAGGTGGGGATACCTTTAATCGAGGATGAGGAACTAGACCGATGACCAAGGCACTCGAGGGAACCGTGGCGCTGGTAACCGGCGCCAGCAGCGGCATCGGCGAGGCCACCGCGCGACTGCTGGCGTCGCACGGGGCGAAAGTCGCGGTCGCCGCCCGCCGGCTGGAACGGCTGGAGCGCCTGGCCGAGGAGATCGGCCGCGGCGGCCACACGGCGCTGGCGATCGAGTCCGACATCACCGACCAAGCGCAGGCGATCGAAGCGGTCGACCGCACCGTCGACGAGCTCGGCCGCCTCGACATCGTCGTCAACAACGCCGGCCAGATGCTGCTGGGCCCGATCGAGGACGCGCCCACCGAGGAGTGGGACCGGATGATCGACCTCAACCTCAAGGGCCTGATCAACACCGCCCACGCCGCCGTCCCGCACCTGCTCGCCGCCGCCGAGGACTCCGAGCGGGGCTGCGCCGACGTCGTCAACATCAGCTCGGTCGCCGGCCGCATCGCCCGCGCCGGCTCCGGCGTCTACAACCTGACCAAGTTCGGGGTCGGCGCCTTCAGCGAGTCCTTCCGCCAGGAGTTCGCCGGCCGCCGGATCCGCTCGACGATCGTCGAGCCCGGCGCCGTCGACACCGAGCTGACCGACCACCTCCGCGACGGGGTCAGGGAGCAGGTGCGCGGCCGCTTCGCCGACATCAAGACCCTCGAGTCTGCCGACGTCGCCGACGCGATCGTCTACGCGGTCACCCGCCCCCGGCACGTCTCCCTCAACGAGATCCTGATCCGCCCGACCGAGCAGGTCGGCTGACGCGGAACTCGAAGGATCGTGGTCGTCCTGCAACACAGATCCTTCGAGCTCGATGGCGGGCGCCGACTCGATAGCGACGATCGGGGTCTACGGCTTCGATCGCGACTCGTTCCTCGCGGCCCTCGCCGGCGCCGAGGTCGACCTCCTCCTCGACGTGCGCCAGCGCCGCGGCGTGCGCGGCAGCGAGTACGCCTGGGCAAACGCGCGCCGCCTGCAGGCGGCGCTGAGCGAGGCCGGCATCGGCTACACCCACCTCAAGGAGCTGGCCCCGACCACCGAGCTGCGCGAGCTGCAATACCGCGAGGACGACCGGCTCGGCGAGGGCAAGCGCTCCCGCAGCGCACTCGCCCCCGAGTACGCCCGCCGCTACAGCGAGGAGATCCTCGATCGCGTCGACCTCGCCCCGATCGTCAACTGGATCGGCGACAGCGGCGCGGCGCTGCTCTGCGTCGAGCGCGGCCCCGGGGCCTGCCACCGCTCCCTGATCGCGGAGCGGCTGCGGCGCGACTGGGACTTCGAGGTCCAGCACCTGCGCCCGTAGGCCCCGGCACTCCTCAGCCGCCCCAGTCGGCCCCGCCCGAGTAGCGCAGAGAGCCCGGCGTGGTCAGCTCCTCGCCGGTCTCCAGCAGGGTCTTCAGCCCGGAGAGGATCATCGGCCAGCCGCCGAAGAGTTCGGAGTTGGCGCCCTCGGGCAGCTGGTCGTGGGTGACGAGCAGCCGGCAGGAGTCCTCGCCGACCGGCTCGATCTCCCAGGTCACCCGTGAGGTCCCTTCGCTCTTCACCTCCTCGCTCCAGAGCGCCGTGAAGCTCTGCACCAGGCGCCGCGGCGGGTCGACCTCGAGGTTCTCGCCGGCCGCGATCTCGACCGCGCCCGGGACCTCGGCCTTGTACTCGGAGCCGGGCGTCCAGTCCGAGGTAGTCCCGACCCCGAAGCTGTACTTCTTGCGCAGCTCCGGATCGACGATCGCCTCCCAGAGGCACTCCGGCGTCGTCTTGATGTAGATCTCGAACACCGCCATCGCGCGGCCGTCCACCACTTCCCAGGGTTCCCTGGCGTTCATCTTTCGTCCTCCTCTAGATCGTCTTTGAGCCGGCTCAAGCCGGCGGCCCAGGACTCGGCGTACTTGCTCACCCAGCGCTCGTAGACGAGCCGGATCGGCACCGGGTTGAGGTAGTGGAGCTTTTCTCGACCGCGCTTCCTGGTCGTCACCAGCCCCGCCTCCTCGAGCACCTTGAGGTGCTTCATGACGCCGAAGCGGGACATCGGCAAACGCTCCTCCAGGGCACTGAGGCTCTGGCCGTCCCGCTCGAACAGCTGGTCGAGCAGGCCGCGGCGCGTCGGGTCCGCCAGTGCCTTGAACACCTCGTCCATGACCCGGACTATACGTGACCTTTTAGTCACTTGTCAAGTCACTACCCTGCCGGCCATGAGCGGCGACCCCTACGGGCTGCAGCGCTTCGTCGACGCCCAGGAGCAGGCCGCCACCTACGAACGGGCGCTGGCGGAGCTGCGGGCCGGGCGCAAGCGGAGCCACTGGATGTGGTTCGTCTTCCCCCAGATCGCCGGCCTCGGCCAGAGCGCGATGTCGCGCAGCTACGCGATCGCCTCGCTGGCCGAAGCGCGGGCCTACCTCGACCACCCCGTCCTCGGTCCCCGCCTGCTCGGCCGCGCGCGAGCGCTGGTCGGCCTGCCGGGACGGTCGGCGGAGGAGATCCTCGGCCCCGTCGACGCCGTCAAGCTGCGCTCCTCGATGACCATCTTCGCCCGCGCCGCGCCCGAGGAGCCGCTTTTCCGGCAGGTGCTGGAGCGCTACTACGACGGAGCCGTGGACGAAGCGACAGATCAGCGCCTCTGAGCCCGACTCGCAGGGGTGCCGGCGCCGGATCAGGGACCCTGCAGCCGCACCGGCAGCGCGCCGATGCCCTGCAGGGTGTTGTTGCGGATCCGGGTCGGCGGGCCGGCGATCTCGATCGTCTCCACCCGGGCGACCAGCGCCCGCAGCAGCGCCGCCAGCTCCAGCTTGGCGAGGTGGATGCCGACGCAGGTGTGGGGGCCGTTGCCCCAGCCGAGGTGGCCGCCGGGCGGGCGGTCGAGGTCGAAGCGCTCCGGGTCCGGGTAGCGGCGCTCGTCCATGTTGGCGGCGCCGAAGAGGAGGACGACGCGGCCGCCGGCGGGGAGGCGGACGCCGCCGACCTCGGCCTCGCGGCTGAGCCGGCGGGTGAAGCCGCGGATCGGCGAGGCGATGCGCACGGCCTCGACCACCGCGGCGGGGATCAACTCCGGGTCCCGGCGGATGCGCTGCCAGGCCTCGGGATTCTCGCCCAGCAGCCAGAGCATGTGGGTGGCGGCGAGGATCGTCGTGTCGAGGCTCGGGGCGATGAAGTCGATGACCATGTTGCGCGCCTCGACCTTGTCGATCTCGCCGCGGTCGGCGGCGTCGAAGACGCTCGCCGCCCAGCTTCCCGGGACGACGCGGGAGCGGCTCAGGCGCTGGGAGTAGGCGAGCATGCCGAGCGAGCTCGGCGCCGCTTTCAAACCGCGCCGGTTGAGCGGGCCGAGGACGTCGAAGGAGATCGTGCCCCAGCTCAGCAGCCGCTCGGCGGAGACGCGGACGCCGACCAGGTCGGCCACCACCTGCAGCGGCAGGCCGCTGGAGAAGTCGGGGACGGCGTCGAACGCGTCGCGGCCGACCAGGCCGCCGACGATCGCCTCGGCCTCCGCGTCGAGACGCTCGGCGACAGGCGCCAGCGCCTGGGCGCCAAGCGAGCGCATCAGCACTTTGCGCCGGGCGGAGTGCGTCTCGCCGTCGCTGAAGAGGGTGGTCTTGCGGGCGGCGAGGTTGGTCAGCGGATTGGCGGCAACACCGTGGCCGCTGATGAACAGCTCGTCGTCGCGGAGGGCATCGCGGACGTCGTCGAAGCGGCCCATCGCCCACATCCGGTGCCGCGGCAGCCAGACCACCCGCCCGGCGTCGCGGATCCGGGCGAAGGCATCGGCGGAGTCCTCGGTCGTCGTCGGCGCGTAGAGGTCCAAGTCGACCACTGGCGCATCGCCCCCACGGTGACGCGCGGACAGCCGGCCGATGGGCCGATTTCGCTCCATATATGGACGCCTTCCCATCGACCCGGATTTCAGGGGGTTGCGGTGGGGCTGACCTTGTTGCTCAGCTTGCCGATGCCGTCGATCTCCAGCTCGACCGTCTGCCCGGGCCGGATCCAGCGGTCGAGCTCGAGCCCGCAGCAGCCCGGCATCGTCCCGGTCGTGATCGCGTCGCCCGGCTCCAGCCGCTCGCCCGCCGAGGCGTAGGCCAGCATCGCGCCGACGTCGTGGGCGGCGCCGGCGGTCGCCCCCTTGCACCAGACCTCGCCGTCGACCCGAACCCTTCCCGTCGCCGTCTGGAAGTCCGGCAGCTCGTCGGCGGTGAGCACGTCGGCGCCGATCGAGTTGGCGAAGGTCTTCGCCTTCACCACCGGGCCGAAGGGGTTCTCGCGCAGGTCCTCGGCCTGGACCTCGCGGGCGCTCCAGTCGTTGAGCACGAACCAGCCGCCCACCGCCGCTGCCGCCTCCTCCGGGCTCGCGTCGGCGAGCGGCTTGGCGAGCACGAACGCCAGCTCCAGCTCGAAGTCGAGGTACTTCGTGTGGCTCGGCCACCACATCTCCTCGCCGTCGCCGAGCAGTGCCGCGTGGTTGGCGACGTAGAAGGAGGGCGTCTCGTAGAAGCGCTTGTTCGGCTTCAGCTTCGGGAAGGTGCGGCCGCTGACCCGCTCGTAGCCGGCGACGACCTTGGCCACCGGGGTCGGGAAGAAGTGCTTGACCAGTGCCCGCGCCGAGGCCACGTAGTGCGACTCCCAGAGCATGAAGGCGCGCATCGAGCGGGGGTGGAAGGGCAGGATCGCGTCGCCGGGGTCGGCAGCCGCGGCGGAACCGGCGACGGCGGCGTCGATCGCCGCCCGGGCAGCCGCTCGCGTCCCCTCGCCGCCCGCGAGGAAGGCGACCAGGTCCGTCGTCTGCTCCTCGCTCAGCTCCGTGTCGCCTGCGGCCAGGCGCCGCGCCTCCGGCAGGGAGATCCACCGGCCGTCCCCCGCCTGCGCGATCAGACCCTCGACGGTGCGCCTCAGCTTCATCGCGCCCAGTCCATCCGCCCGACCTTCATCGCAGCCACTCCGACGGGCTCGAGTTGGCGATCGGGTGGCCGGCCAGGAGGAAGCGCGGCGGCGGCGGGCCGCCCCACTGGTTGATCGCGCCAAAGCCGCCGGGCCAGGCCCGCGCCTCGTAGTCGCCGTGCGGCGGCATCCGCGCCAGGTCGGCGCAGCACTCGACCATCGCTCCGTCCGCGTCCTTGAAGTAGATGAAGAGATTGTGACCCGGGCCGTGACGGCTCGGGCCCCAGGTCAGCTTCTGGCCGCGGGCGGCGAGCCGGTCGGCGATCCGACCGATCGCGTTGAGGTCGGCGACCGACCAGGCGTAGTGGGAGAGCTCGTGGCGGGGGCCGAAGATCAGCGCCATGCCGTGATGGTCGGCGTCGCAGTGCCACCAGCTCGCGGTCCTGCCCATGCGGTCGGAGAAGCCGAAGCCGAGGCCGCCGCGGAGGAAGCGCTCGGTCGGGCCGAGGCTGCGGGCCTTGACCGAGGCGTGCTCGAAGCGACTCGGCCGGTCGCCGTTGGGCGGGGCGGCAACGGACTCCATCCCGCAGAAGAGCTTGTAGACGTGGCCGCCGGGACCGCGCAGCAGCGCCGCCCGGTCGATCCCGGGCTCGCCGTCGTAGACCGGCCCGATCGCCTCCGCCCCGGCGCTGAGCGCCGCCGCGCGGACCGCCTCGAGCGCATCGGCGTCGGCGACCTCGAGCCCGATGTGGTCGTATCCACGCCGCCCCGACTCGATCAGGATCAGCTCGTGATGGCGCTCGTTGCAGGTCAGGTAGGCCGCCCGCCCCCGCCGCTCGCTCTCCACCAGCCCGAGCACAGCGACCTGGAACTCGACCGCCGCGTCGAGGTCCCGCACCCGCATCCCCATGTGACCGAGCCTGGTGACGCCACTCATGCGAACTCGATGACGCTGCGGATACCGTCCTGGGCCTCCATCAGCTCGAAGCCGCGGTTGACCTCCTCGAGGCCGATGCGGTGGGAGATGAAGGGCTCGACGTCGATCTCGCCGGCCATCGCCCGCTCGACCAGGACGGGGACCTGCTCGCGGCCCTTGACCCCGCCGAAGGAGGAGCCGGCGATGCGGCGGCCGGTGATCAGCAGGCGCGGCACCACGTCGAGGGTCTCCCCCTTGCCGGCGACCCCGGCGACGGTGCACAGGCCCCACGCCATGCGCGCCGCTTCGACCGCCTGGCGCATCACCGCGACGTTGCCGGTCGCCTCGAAGGTGTAGTCGGCGCCGAAGCCGCCGGTCATCTCGAGGATCTGCTCGACGGCGCTGTCGCCGCCGGCGATCGTGTCGGTGGCGCCCTGCCCGCGGGCCAGCTCCAGCCGCTCCGGCGAGAGGTCGACGCAGACGATGCGCTCGGCGCCCTGCAGCCGGCAGCCGGCGACCGCCCCCAGCCCGACCATCCCGGCGCCGAAGACGGCGCAGGTGCTGCCCGGCTGCACCGCGGCGGTGTTGATCGCCGCCCCCAGCCCGGTCGAGAGCCCGCAGGCGAAGAGGCAGGCGTGCTCGAAGGGCGCCTCGGGGTCGATCTTGGCCAGCGCGATCTCCGGCATCACCGTGTACTCGGCGAAGGTCGAGCAGCCCATGAAGTGGCGGATCCCCTCGCCGTCGCGGGAGATGCGGGCGCTGCCGTCGGGGAGGAACCCCTTGTTCTGCTGCTCGCGGATCGCCATGCAGAGGTTGGTCCGCGGGTCGACGCAGTGGACGCACTCGCCGCACTGGGGCGAGAAGAGGGTGACGACGTGGTCGCCCGGCGCCAGCGAGCCGACGTCCGCCCCGACCGCCTCGACGACCCCCGCTCCCTCATGCCCGAGCACGGTCGGCGCGTAGCCCGAGGGGTCGGCGCCAGAGGCGGTGTAGAGGTCGGTGTGGCAGACGCCGCAGGCGACCAGGCGGACCAGCACCTCGCCGGCCCGCGGCTCGGCCAGCTCGACCTCCTGGACCCGGAGCGGCTGCCCGAAGTCCTCCAGAACCGCGGCGCGCATCTTCACGCCCGCGACCGTACCACCGCATCGCGAGGTAGAGACCCGGGTCTCAGCTCGCCTCTTTCCAGGACCTTCTGATCTTTCGTGGTGTCCGCGCGGTGGCGTCGCTCCAGTCCGGTGGGTCCGCCGCGTCCCAGTAACGCATCCGGTTGGGCGAGCGCGGATCGACATACCAGCCCTTCGGTCGATCCTGGGAGGAATAGTTCCTCGGATCCCAGGAGTGACTCGTCGGCGGCGGGCCGGTCCCCGGGAGGCCGGTCGCCAGTGCGTACTCCCGCCGCACACGAAGGTCGTAATAGAGAAGCGCCGTCGCCAGGGCACCGAAAGACCAGGTGACGACCTGGACGAACAACCCCACCACAAGCGCCGCGCCGCTGGGGTCATCGCCGAGACCCAGCCCGACCAGGAACACGGGCAGGGTGACGATCACGCTGAGATAGACGACGAAGACGAGGATGTGGCCGTAGCGATCGTTCGTCAACTCGCCGCTGCGGCGCAGCGCCGGCAGCCAGCCTTCGTGCTCTATCGCCGCGGCCTGGGCGACCACGAACCAACGCAACAGCAGCAGGACCCCGGGAACGATCAGGGCGGCAAACCCCAGGACGATCCCCAGCCAGGAGATGACCGATGCCGCGGCGACTACCGGCAGCACCTTCAACCCCTGGCGGGCGACCGGCGCCAGCCGAGGAATCCCCCCTTCCCGCACCTCACCGACCGCGTGAACGTGCAGCGCCGAGATCAGTGGGGTGACCAGCGTCCAGTCCGCGAGGGTCACCAGGACAGTGGCAACAGGGCTGAGAGAGCCCCGCCCGAGCGGGCCCGAGCCCGTAAGCGCGAGAACGATCAGCTCGTATGGCACGAGCACCCCAGCGGCAAGAACGAGAAAGAGCAGCGGGTAGCGTCGATAGAGCCCAAACGTCCCGATTACCAGCTGGTGGGCGGACTGCGGTACGTGCTCGGTCCCCTTCCGCATGAATCGAACTCTCAGTCCAGCCCGTGGGGATGGAGGTGGTCCTCGGCCATGCGCTTCAGCCCGACCCGGTCGATCTTGCCGGTCGGGTTGAGCGGCATCTCCTCGAGGAAGACGACCTCCTCCGGCGCCTTGTAGCCGACGCGCTCGCGGCAGAAGACGATCAGGTCGGCGCTGGAGGGCTGCTCGGCGCCCTCGCGCAGGGTCACGTAGGCGCGCACGTTCTCGCCGTGGGTGGTGTCGTGGATGCCGACGACGCCGGCGAGCGCCACGGCGGGGTATTCGGCCAGCGCCCCCTCGACCTCGAGCGGGCTGATGTTGGAGCCGTCGTGGACGATCACCTGCTTCTTGCGGCCGAAGAACCAGAGGTAGCCGTCCGCGTCGGCGCGGGCGAGGTCGCCGGAGTCCAGCCAGCCCTCGCGGACAACCTCCGCGGTCGCCTCCGGCGCCTCCCAGTAGCCCGACATTTGGCTGCGGGTGCGAATCCAGATGCGGCCGACCGCATCCGCCCCGACCGGCTCGCCGTCCTCGCCGCGGACGGCGATGCTGAAGCCGTCGATCGGCGGCCCGATCGAGCCCTGCTTGACCTCGCCGCCGGGCGGGTTGAGCGTGGCCAGGCCGACCTCGGTCATCCCGTAACCCTCGACGATCGGGAAGCCGGCGGCGGCGGCGAACTCGTGCAGCAGCTCGGTCGAGACCTTGTCGGACCCGGCCCGGCAGATCCGCAGCGAGGCGAAGTCGCCCGCCCGCAGGTCGTGGTCGCGGATCAGCGCCGAGAGCGCCGCCGGGATCATCGCCAGCACGGTCGGCTGCCGCTCGCGCAGCAGCGGCAGGATCTCGTGGCTGTCGGTGGTCCGCGCCACCACCACCTCGCCGCCGACCGAGAGCGTGCTGAGAGCCCAGAGGAAGGAGCCGACGTGCGACATCGAGGAGCCCGGCAGGAAGACGTCGCCGCGCTCCAGCCCGAATGCCGCGGCGGCGCTGGCGATCATCCAGCGCAGCGACTCGCGGGTGTGGGTGACGCCCTTGGCCGGGCCGGTGCTGCCCGAGGTGAAGAAGATCACCGCGGGGGCGGCGGGGTCGACCGCCGGCTGCTCGGCCGGGAGCGGCTCGCTCCCGAGCAGCGCTTCGAAGCTCTGGCCCCAGTCGGCGGCGGCCCCGCGCCCTCCCCCATCCTCGTATGCGATCGTCCCCAGCGGCAGCGCGGCGGCGAGCCGGCTCGCCCCCGCGTCCTCGTGGCGCTCGACGTGGGCCAGCAGCGCCCTGGCGCCGCTGACCTCGAGCGCGTGGTCGATCTCGCGGAAAGTGTAGCGGTAGTTGAGCGGGGTGGCGATCAGCCCGGCCTTGAAGCAGGCGAGGTAGTGGACGATCAGGTCGATCCGGTTCGGCATCAGCGAGGCGACCCTGTCCCCCGCCTCGAGCCCGAGCCCGCGGTACCCGCCGGCCAGTCGCGCGCTCTCTGCCTCCAGCTCGCCCCAGCTCAGCGAGCGGTCGGCCGAGACCAGGGCCAGCTCGTCGGACGCGGCCAAGCCGGCGCCCAACAGGTCGTTCAGCGGCGCGCAGGGGTCGGCGAGCGGCTGGCCATCGATCAGCATCGGCGCAATCGTAGGGTCGCAGGCAGATCGACTAAGCGTCAGCGGTCGCCCGGGGGCGGGGTCATCAGCGCCACCGGCAGCGACAGGCCGGCGGCGCGGCGCAGGGTGGCGATGCGGCGGTCGGGCTGCACGGCCGGGCGGATCTCGCCGACGCGATCGCCGCCGAGCCCGGCGACGGTCGCCTCCAGATCGGGGGTGAGGAAGGCGAGGCCCCAGAAGAAGGCGGGCCGAGCGCCGCCGCCGGCGCGCTCGCTTGCCTCCTCCGGCTCCTGCACGACCTCGAGGATCGTCGCCCCGACCCGGAAGAAGGCCTGGCGCGGGGCCCCGGCCGGGGTCGGCTCCTCGCGGACGCGGCGCAGGTCGAGCCCGGCGCCGCGCAGCGCCGCGACGGTGCGGTCGAGCGCCGGCGAGATCGCAACGACGTGATCGAGCCCGGTGACGCCGTTGGGGTGCGGCGGCGCCTCGGCAGGCGGCTCCCGCTCCGACTGCGTCGTCGCCAGCCCGTCCAGCTCAGTCGTCTCGATCCCGCGCAGCGACCAGGCTGTCAGGCCCCGGGCGGCATCCGCTCCCGCCAGCCGAATCCGCACCTCGCCCACCACGCAGGTGCCGCCGTCGACCGCGAACCCCAGCTCCGACCAGGCCGCCGGCGTGTCCGCCACGGTCAGCTCGTCGAGGGTCGGCTTCATGCGCGGGCGGTATGCCGGATCGCCCGCTCAGCCATCGCCGAGCAGCTCCTCGGGCGTGCTGCCGCTGAGCACCGAGCGCGGCTGCTCGGCGACCACGTCCGAGCCCGCCAGCGCCTCGTCGTCGCGGCGCTTTATCAGCAGCCACTGCGCCTTCTCGCCCTCGCCGCGGGTGCGCTGCAGGGCGAAGCCGCCGCGCAGCTTCTCGCCATGGAGGACGAAGACGGCGTGGCCACGCTCCAACGCCTCCGGCCAGGCGACCCGCCCGCCCTGCTCGTAGCTGCCCCGGTCCCAGACGATCACCGCCCCGTCGCCGAGCGGCCCCTCGAAATCGTTGTGGGAGAGCTCGTGGTCGGCGACCTCGACGGCGAAGCGCTTGACCGCCGGGTCCATCGACGGCCCCTTCGGCACCGCCCAGGAGCGCATCGTCCCGCCGACCTCCAGCCGCAGGTCGAAATGGTGGGCGGTGGCGGCGTGCTCCTGGACGACGAAGACGCCGGCGCCGACCCCGCGCACGGCGAACTGCTCGTGGCCCTCCACCTTGGCGGGCTCGACCGCCACCTCCTCGACCGCCGCGGCCGGCGGGCCCTCACGCAGGAACGCGACCAGCTCGTCGACCGCCGGCTCGGGGCCCTCGGCGTGGACCAGCACGTAGCCGTCCTCACCGTTGCGCACCCAGCCCATCGCGCCCAGCTCGCGCGCCCGCCGCAGCGTCGCGTCGCGGTAGCCGACGCCCTGCACCCCACCGCGCACCGCCGCCCGCACCGCCTTCGCTCCCGGGCCCGCCGGCACTAGGGCTTCCCGCTGCGCGTCAGATAGGCGTCCAGCCGCGTGGTCTCCTCGGTGTCCTCGTAGACCTCGTACTCGCGCAGTTTCCCCCAGGCGATGTGGCCCCAGATCACGTAGCGGTTGTCGTAGACCCGCCCCTGCTCGGGATCGTCGAGGTGGATGTGGCCGCGGACGCAGATCGTCTGGCGCCAGGGAAAGCCCTTGAGGATCACCTCGTCTGGATAGATCTGCAGACCGATGGCGACGAAACGGTCGAGCCACCGCTCCAGCTCACGCTTGTCGCTCGCGCCCGGCGCGAAGGAGCTGTCGCCGGGGAAGGTGAACTTGACGTCGTCGGCGTCCATCGCCAGGGTCGGCCCGGCGTCTCCCTCCCTTATCGACCTCATGTTGCGGGCGATCATCTTTCCGGCCAGCCACGAAAGCATCGGCGCTCCCCTCCGTCGGTTGTCGCCAGGGAAGGCTAGTTGCCGAACGGCGGGGCCACCAGGGTCGCCGCCGTTCGACAACCCTCTTGCTCAGGTGGCGCTTCTCAGCTTGGCCGCCGCTTTCACACAACGCGAGAACGCGGTGCCCTTCTCGCCCTTCTGGTGCTCCTTGCTCAACCCCTTGCATGCCTTGCGGGGCGTGATCCTCTCGTTGTGGGCGGCCTTCGCCATCGCGGTCACGCACTGGCTGAACGGCGTTCCCTTCTCGCCCTCGACGTGCTTCTTGCTCTCCCCCTGACAGTAGACGCCGTAGGCCTTTGCCTTCTCAGGCAGGCCGGCACCGGGGCCCGGTGTTTCGGGCGGGGCGGGGGTGTACTTCGGGCCGTTGCCCTGGCCGGGATTGGTGGGCTGGCTCGCCAGCGTCAGCGCGGGGGCCGTGGCGAGCGCGAGCGCACCGAGGACCATCGCAATCTTCAGTTGCAGCTTCATCCGCTTCTCCTCTGATCCAAGCACCCCGCTCGAGGGCGCCATTTGCCTTCCTGATGCTGCAACGGAGAGGGAGGTTGTGTGTCAGGCCCTTCCGAGGAGGATGTTCAGGGCTTCCCTTGCGGTTCGCGTTCCGGCCCCGCCCCGGGCCCCGGGGCGGGCGGCGACGCCGCCGGGAGAGGCGGCGGGCTTCCCTGGGGCACAGGCGCCGGGGCCGTGTCCTTCGGCGAGGAAGGTGCCGGCTTCTTTTCGAATCCGGAAGCCGGAGGGGGGATGGGGTGACGCGACTTGGCCGGGTGAGCGGGGTGGCCCTTCGCTCCCCTGGAGCCGTGACCGCCGGCTTTGTGGGTCGCGGCCGTCTGCTGCCCGTGCGCGGCGGCGCTCGGGCGCTGCTTTTGATGCCCCTTGCCGTGCGGGTGGGCGCCGCCGAGCGGAGCCTGGGAGACGGGTGAAGCAGAGGCGTCGGGATTGCCCCCGCCAGCCGGGCGCGGCGCCGAACCGGCAATAGTCTCGGCGTCCCGCATGGCTCCGGTGCGGCGACCGGCGCCCAGCGCGGAACCCGCCTCGATCCTCGCCCTGGTCGCGCCCGGGCCGGATGCCTCGTCGGCGCCCGCCCCGGCGGGAGCTCCAGCCGCCGGCTCGATCCGGGCCTCGCGCGAGTTGCCGCCGCGTGGATCTACGTCGATCAGGCCTCCCCGGTCGGCCGCGCCGACACCGACCGCCGCCACGACCGCGACCGTCGCCGCCCCCTTCAGCAGGGTCGAGGTCGCCAGCGATTTCACCGCGCCGCCGCCCAGCCCCGCCGCCACGCCGCCACCGGCGCCGGCGTGGCCGCCGAGCAGACCCTGCAGAATTCCGGCGGCCGCCACCGCCGGCAGCGGCGAGAGCGCGGCGAGGTCTCGCTCGCGCCCGGCGATTTCGTCGCGGAAGCGGCGGCAGCCGGCGCAGGTGCGCAGATGGGCGCGCAGGTCGCGGCGACGGGAGACACGGCCATCGCCGTCCGAGAGTGCCCTGGTCACCTTCTCGCAGGTCATCTCGCGCCCCTCATCCATCTGCCGCAGGCTCAGCCGGGCCTCGTAGAGAGTCTGGCGGGCAACCTCGGGGGAGGTGCCGAGCGCGCCGCCGATCTCGGAAAAGTCGAGCCCCGCAAGCTCGCGCATGACCAGGGCCCCGCGCTGGCGCTCGGGCAGCTCGTCGAGGTCGGCGATCAGCTGCCGCAGCCGCTGCCGTGCCACGGCCTGCTCGGCCAGCCCGTGTCCCGGCGCCGCCAGCTCGGCATCCAGCTGGCGAGTCTCGCGGCGGCGCCGGATCAGCTCGATCGACTCGTTGTGGGCGATTCGGTAGAGCCAGGGCTTCAGCTCGATCCGCCGCTCCTCTCCCGGCAGGGCCCGCAGCACCTTGACCATCGCGTTCTGCAGAGCGTCTTGGGCGTCCTGGGCGTCGCCGAGGATGACCAGGCAGTAGCGGTACAGCCGCTGGTGGTAGCGATCGTAGATCTCCGCCAGGGCGGGTTCGTCCCCCGACGCCGCCCGTCGTACCAGGCGGTCGTCGGCGAGCATGCGCGCCATCCCCGAGCCGGAGCCGACCGCGCTCGGCGCTGGCGTTACGCTCATCTGGCACTGCCTGCATGCGATGCCATCCATTCAGGGTAGGGCCGATCCGCTCGATCCCTAAACGCCGGCGCGAGGGAGCCGTCAGCGCCTATCGACTTCCGCGCTCGTCCTTGGCCTTCCTCTTCACTCGCACGCAGCGGCGCTTGCCCTTGACCCACTTGCGCTTGAGGCCTTTCCGGCAATGCTTCTTGACCTTGTGGCGCCCGGGCGGTGGGGGCGTCGCGGCCGGAGGCACTGCGGCCTGCGGGCAGGGAGTGGCCCACTGCCGGACCAGCCCGGCGTCGATGCTCGTCGTGGCGCGCCCGGAGGCCACCGCGACCGGGGTCGCCGGCGGACCGTTCAAGCACCGGTACCACTGGATCGCGTAGTCCCCGAGCCGCGAGAACTGGTTGAAGGAGACGTTGTAGACGCCGGCCGGCACCCGCCTGACCAGGTAATGGCCGGCGGCGTCGGTGACGGTGCCGGCGATCTGCCCGGCCTCCTGCAGCGCGGCGTCGATGCCCGCCGTGAGGTTGCCGATGCTGACCTCGACGTCGTCGGCGTAGAGAATGCCGGGCTCGTCGTCGTAGTACTGCGGCAGGAATTCGGCGTCTTCGGGCGGGAAGAATTCGACCCAGTAGGTCTCCGCGCTCAGTCCCACGATCATGTACTCGCCGGCGCCGTCGGTCACGGCGCACCCTTCTTCGTTGTACAGCCCTCCCGGTTCGGCGCAGACTTCGACGTTCGCGAGCGGGAGCCCGGTGGCGGCGCTGACGACCCTGCCGCCCAGCCGCCCTCCTTCCGTAAGTTCGGCGTCGATTCCGGAGACCTCCTCGTCGCCGACCTCGACCAGGTCCGCCAGGTATCCGACCGGCTTGCCTTCCCACGCCTGGTAGACGTAGTTCAGCCCTTCGACCCCGGACAGGAACTCAACCGTGTATTCGGCGGCGGGAAGAGACGGAATCGAGTACGCGCCGTCGGCGCCGGAGTGGACGCAGAACTCTTCGACGCTTTCGAAGGCGTCTTCGCCGAAGGCGCAGACCCGCACCCCCGCGATCGGGAGATTGCCGCTCGCATCCGTAACCGTGCCCGAGATCGAGCCCGCCGCGGACGCGGCCGCCGGCGCCGCCAGCGCGACAGTGGCGAAAAGCACGAGGAGCACGCCTGCCTGTCGACCGCGCGCCCCTCTCCGGCAGCGACCCAGAGAAGTCAAGCGCGAGAGTCTATGGGGCCGCTCAGAAGAGCTGGGGAGCGCTCGCGGCCACGACGTCCGCGGCCTCCAGCTCGAGCAGGAACCGCTTACGCTCGAGTCCGCCGGCGTAGCCGGTCAGCTTGCCGTCCTTGCCGACGACCCGGTGGCAGGGGACGATCACCGAGAGCGGGTTGCGGCCCACCGCGCCGCCGACCCTGCGCGCCAGGGTCGGGTCGCCGAGCTCGCGAGCCATCTCCCCGTAGGTGGTGGTCTGTCCGTAGGGGATGCGATCGATCAGGTCCCACACGCGCCGCTGGAACTCGTCGCCGGCGACCGTCGTCTTCAGCTCGAAGCCGGTCCGCTCGCCGTCGAAGTACTCGGCCAGCTGCCGCCGAGCCGGCTCGAAGCCACCCTCGGAGCGAGCCCCGAACACATCCGGATCGGGCATGTACCAGTGGCCGGGAAAGTAGAGGCCGCTCAGAACCCCGTCCGCGGCGACGAGCGTGAGGTCGCCGAAGGGCGAGTCGACGATGGTGTGCGTTGCGGTCATTGGTGGCTCCTCTCCGAGCTTCGTGCCGTCAGACATATAACGGCGCCGCCGGCAGATTCGTGAGATCGGCTCAGCAGCCGATCGGAGGTCAAGCCCTGGGAGCGAGGGAATAGACCTTCTCGATCGAGGCACCGGCCGGCCGCTGCGCGACCACCTCCAGCACCCCTTCCTTGGCGAGGACTGTCACGTGGTAGGCGACCTGTGCCAGGTAGCACTTGGAGTCGTCGAGGACGCCTTTGAGGTCAGCTACCGACAGCGGCCCGATCCACCGCACGGCTTCCACGATCGCCTCCCTGGTCGGGTGTTCGATGTGGGGGGCGAGATCGTCCCAGTAGACGGGCGACTCGCCCCCCTTCATCGTCATGCCTCCCTGACTCGGCCAGAGGGGAGGCAACTTTGCGGGGTGGCGTTGGAGGAAGTTCGGGACATGGCATGTCGTCGGCGACCGACGCCCCAATCCGGACAGGGCACTCGGTGTCGGACGGCAGTGGACGGTTCCAGATGGGAATGCGGGGGTCGAGCGGGATTTGCCTCTTACTCGGGATTTCCCAGAGGGGCCGGCGGCTTCAGGGAAGATCGGCTCCGTTGATAGCCCTGCATGGCGACGACGACCGAGACGGCGTCCTCTCCGGACTCGGCGCGGCGGGCGGACGAGCGGGCCTCGATCTCCTGGACGCGTTCCCAGGAAGCGGCCAGCTCCTCGATGATTTCGCCCTGGCCCTCCCGGTCGACGTTGAACCAGCGCCAGGAGAGCAGGACGTTGTCGGGGTCGTTGATCATGTGGCCCGCCCAGAACGCCGACATCGACTCGGCCATGATCGACTGCAGGATCAGTCCGACGATTATCTGCCGCTGCTGGGGCGCCATCCTGACGGCGTCCTCTTCGCTGACGTAGGGCTGTTCGACAGCGCGGTAGTAGTGACGCGTCCAGTTTCCGGCCTGTTCGGTTCTGGCCAGTTCGATCGCGCCGCCATCCGCGAGTTCGGTGATGTGGTGGGTAACCGTGCCCAGCGTCTCGCCGAGGATTTCGGCGAGTTCGTTGGGGGTGTAGACGGCTTCGTTCAGCAGCGCCAGGATTTCGATCCTGACGCGGTGCCCCAGTGCATAAGAGACGACTTCCTCGATGCTCTTCCTGCGCTGCCCCTTGGTCTTCCCTCTGGCCCTGCCGACCACCCTCGTCGCCACGATCTCTCTCCGCTCTACTTGATTACGCCTACTCAGTAATTAACGAGCATATGTATTTTTCCTGCCGATAGGACCCTCCTACTCGGGATTTAGCTTCTACTCGGGATTTCCTTAGTATCCGAGCCTCCTCCTGGCGGCTCACGCCGGGCTGATTCATTGGAGGGGGGTGGTAATCGATGAAGATCGCCAAAGTGGCGCATGTCTATTCGAGCGTGATGATTTACAAGCACGCTTAAGGGACTGCAGCCGGGGCCGGTCTCGGCTCGTCAGCCGGGGATCGGGGCCGGCCCCTTTCGCGGAGTGCGCGGCAAGAGCACAATGGAGAGATGGACGGTGGCGTAGGCGCGCGGTTGCGAGAAGCCCGCGTCCAGCGGGGGCTCGACCTTGCCGAGGTCGAGGCCGCGACCAAGATCCAGGCCCGGTTCCTGAGCGCGATCGAGGACGAAGAGTGGAGCCGCCTGCCCGGCGAGTTCTACGCCCGCTCCTTCATCCGCGCCTACGCCGCCCACCTCGGCCTCGACGACGTCGAGGAGGCGGAGCTGCGGGGGGCTTCGAGCCCCGACGCCGCCGCCGAACGCCTGCCCCGGATCGACCCCGCGCCCCCGCAGGAGGCTCACGCCGTGCGCCGGCACCGCCGCGCGCCTCGCCTCCTGACGACGATCGCGGCGGTTGCGCTCGCCGCCGTCGTTGCGGCCGTCGTGCTCTCGGACCCACCGGACGACTCGGCCGTCCCGGCGCGGAGCGGTGACGGTGGTGGTGGCGGCGCCCGCCAGCAGGGGGCTTCCAGCGCCTCCGCACGGCCCCATCAGCGGCGGGCCGGCGCCAGCCTGACCCTGACCGCGACCGCCGAAGTCTGGGTCTGCCTGCTCGACCAACGCGGCCGGGCCCTGATCGACGGTCAGATCCTCGAACCCGGGACTGAAGCCGGCCCCTACCGATCCGGCGACTTCACGGCTTCGCTCGGCAACGGGTCCGTGGAGATGGCCGTGGGAGGGCAACGGGTGGACGTCCCGCCAACCGCCAGCCCGATCGGCTTCGCGATCGACCGCCACGGCGAGCTGCGCCAGCTCTCCGAAACGGAGCGTCCCACCTGCACCTGAGTCACGACCCGCTCAGGTCGGTCCGCCCACCCCGGTCAGGAGCACGGCGGCGCCGTTGAAACGCCCGTGGCGCAGGTCCTCCAGCGCCACGTTCGCCTCCTCCAGGGGGTAGGTCGTGACCTCGCTGCGGACCGGGATCCGCGGCGCCAGCGCCATGAACTCCTCGCCGTCGCGGCGGGTCAGGTTGGCGACCGAGCCGAGGCTGCGCTCCTCCCAGAGCAGCTCGTACGGAAAGGAGGGGATGTCGCTCATGTGGATGCCGGCGCTGATCACCCGCGCCCCCTTGGCGCTTGCCCGCAGCGCCGCCGGCATCAGGTCGCCGACGGCGGCGAAGACGATCGCCCCGTCGAGCTGCTCCGGCGGCGCCTGCTCCGAGGAGCCGGCCCACTCGGCGCCGAGCGAACGGGCGAAGGCCTGGGTCTCCTCGTCGCCCTCGCGGGTGAAGGCAAAGACGCGCCGGCCTTCGTGCACGGCGACCTGGCAGAGGATGTGGGCGGAGGCGCCGAAGCCGTAGAAGCCGATCCGCTCGGCATCGCCGACCAGCCACAGCGCCCGGTAGCCGATCAGCCCGGCGCAGAGCAGCGGCGCCGCCTGCTCGTCGGGGTAATCGACCGGGATCGGGAAGCAGAAGCGCTCGTCGGCTACCGCCAGCTCGGCATAGCCGCCGTCGAGGTCGTAGCCGGTGAAGCGGCCGTTGTCGCAGAGGTTCTCGCGATCGCTCCGGCAGTAGCGGCACTCGCCGTCGGTCCAGCCGAGCCAGGGAACGCCGACCCGCTCGCCGGGAGTGAAGCGCTCCGCCCCCTCCCCCGCCCCGACCACCGTGCCGACGATCTGATGACCGGGAACCAGCGGCAGCTTCGGCTCGGCCAGCTCCCCGTCGAGGATGTGCAGGTCGGTGCGGCAGACCCCGCAGGCGGCCACCGCGATCAGCACCTGCCCGGGCCCGGGTTCCGGCTCGGGCCACTCGGCCAACCGCAACGGCCCGCCGGCTCGCTCGAGGACCATCGCGCGCATCGCCCAATGATGCTGGTCGTCGTCGATCGGCGCTCGCCAACCGCCCCTGACCCCAAAACCGGGAAGATGGACCCGTGCCGCCACCCCGCCGCCCGAAAAAACAGACCGAACGCGAGGACCACGGCTGGGTCATCTCCTTCGGCTGCAAATCCACCGGCACGCTGCGCCGCCTCAAGGTCGACACCGACCCGGCCACCGACACGCGGCCGATCGCGGTCCCCTGCGCCTGCGGCGAAGTCCACCGCGTGACCGTCTCCCCCTACCGCCGCCGCCGCTCCGCCGACGAACCGTTTGACCTCGAGGTCGTCTCGCTCGACGAGCTGCGCTGAGCGGAGACGCCGCGGTCTAACGACATCGAGAGAGGTGGCTGACCGGGCTCGAACCGGCGACCGCCTGGACCACAACCAGGAGCTCTACCAACTGAGCTACAGCCACCACGCGGCACCCAATCTAGCGGGCCGGGGCAGCGTGCAGCGCCCTTCCCTCAGGCGAGGGCGGGAACTATCTCGCGGCCCATCAGCTCGATCGCGTCGAGGTCGCGGTGGAGGAGGTGCTGGCCCATGATCCGGCTCAGGCCCGCCTGCTCGAGCTCGCACAGCTGCTCGATCGCTTCCTCGGTGATGCCCTTAATCGCGCTCGGGCGCAGGCCCGCCAGGAGCGCGTCGCCGTCGTCGCCCTCGCCTTTCCACTGAGCCAGGCGGCTCGCCCGGTCGCGGAGTTCGTCGGCGTCGGCGCCCACCAGCCATCCGGTCATCATCGACAGCGGCAGGGTCTTCGGGTCGCGGTCGACAGCTTCGCAGGCCTCGTCGAGGCGCTTGCGGATGTCGGCGATCTCCGCCGCCGTCGACATCACCGTGTTGTACTCGTCGGCGAGGGCGACGGCCAGGCGCAGGCTGCGTGGGCCGCCTTTGCCGCCGAGGATCAGGGGCAGCCGCGGCTGCTGCATCGGCTTCGGAAGCGCGTCGAGGTTCTTGGCGCGGTAATGGCTTCCCTCGTAGTTGAACGGGCCTTCTTCCCAGTAGCGGCGGATCAGTTCCAACTGCTCCTCCAGCTCGTCCAGGCGCGGGCCCGGCTCAGGCAGGTCGATGCCGTAGGCCTCGTGCTCGCGGTCCCACCAGCCGGCGCCGATCCCCAGCTCGACCCGGCCGCCGGAGACGTGGTCGGCAGTGACCGCCATCTTCGCCAGCACCGCCGGGTGGCGGAAGGTCGCCGGCGAGACCAGGGTGCCCAGACGCAGCCGCTCGGTGGTCGCCGCCAGCGCCGCGATCGTCGCCCAGGCGTCGAGCGAGCCGCGCTCGCGGCGGTCGTCGACCGAGAGGTAGTGGTCGGAGCGAAACAGCGTCCCCACCCCGTGCTCCTCGCAGGCGGCGGCGATCGCCTGCCAGTCCACCCAGTTCACATCCTCCTGGCCCTCGATCATCAGGCAGACGTCCACGGCGCTCCTCCTTCGGGTTCGGGCATCGACGTTCTCACGGCACACTGCCTACCCGTTTGCGGCGACAAGCTGCGCGAAGGCCTCGAAGCCCGGCGTCGTGCGCTCGACCAGCGCCGGCTCGGCCGCGGCCGCCCGCTCGAGCAGCGCGTGGGCGCCATCGTTGCCGAGCGCCGCGACCGCCTCGTCGATCATCTCCGGCACCGCCAGCCAGGCCTCGACCAGGGCGAAGTCCGCCTCGGGATGGAAGAGCACGCCCCAGGCGTTGCCGGCGCGAAAGGCCTGGTGCTCGGTCTGGGCCGAGGAGGCGAGCGGCTCGGCCCGGTCGGGCAGATCGAAGACATCGCCATGCCAGTGCAGGACATCGGTGTTGGGAGCGAGGCCTCCGAGGACGAGATCGTCAGGGTCGCTGACCTCGACCGGGGCGAAGTCGATCTCCGGCCTCTCCCCCGTCCGCACCTCGGCCCCGAGCGCCCGCGCCAGCAGCTGCGCGCCGAGGCAGATGCCCAGCACCGGCAGCTCGCGCCGCACCGCCTCCCCCAGCCACTCGCGCTCGGCCCCCAGCGCCGGGAAGCGCTCGACCTCGTCGACGTTCATCGGCCCGCCCATGACGACGGCGCCGGCGATCTCTTCGTGGGGCGGCAGCGACTGCCCGGCGAGTGGCTTCACCGTACGCACCTGGAGGGCGCCGCAGGCGTCGAGGATCCGGTGCGGCCCCTCCCAGGGCACGTGCTGGATCGCCAGCAGGGTGGGACGGTCGTCCACGCTCATCGTCGTCAGGCTAGCCTCAAGCGATGAAAATCGAAGCTGTATCGCCACCTTGCCCGAACGCCTCGATTTGGAAGGGCGCGTGACGTGAACCTCGGCCACGTCGCCCGCTGCAAGCCGGAGACTCGGCCGGCGACGATCACCGGTGCCCAGGTCGTCGGACCGACGATGCGCGCACCGCTCGCGATCGCGGCGCTCGCCGTCGGCGCCACCGCGATCGGCGCCTTCGCGATCGGCCGCCTCTCGGTCGGCCGCCTCTCGGTCGGCCGGGCCAAGTTCGGCAAGGTCGAGATCGAGGAGCTCGAGGTCGGCCGGCTGACCGTGCGCGAGCAACACCTTCCCGATGCCTGAGACCCGCGCGTATCCAAGGTTGTGGCCCCTCCGGGGGCAAAAACTCTGGGCACGCGGCGTTCTCGCCGCGCTTGCGGTGATGGGATGGTCGGTTGCCTGGCTCGCGCCCCCAGCCAAGGCCGCCGGCCCCTACCCTGACCTCGGCTCCTGCCAGGTCTTCCCGGACCCGCCCCCCTCGCTCTCGCCCCGCGCCCCGTCCCTCGCCGACCAGTCGGCCTGGAACCAGGACATCTCGAAGGCGCCGCGCGACCCGCGCTCGGCCGCCTACATCTCCTACATCGACGGCAACGGCGGCGACCACCTGCACCCGGACTTCGGCTCGCCACGGCCCTACGGCTTCCCGTTCGCCGTCGTCGGCCCCGGCCAGCGCCGCCTGCCCGTCAACTACACCGCCTACGGCGACGAGAGCGACCCCGGCCCGTTCCCCGTCCCCGGCGGCGCCCCGGTCGAGGGCGGCAACAGCAGCGACGGCGACCGCCACGTGCTCACCGTCGACAAGTCGAGCTGCCGGCTCTACGAGCTCTACCGCGCCTTCTTCGCCCCCAGGCCGAAGCCCCACTGGAGCGCCGACTCTGGCACCGCCTGGGACCTCAACTCCGCCGCGCTGCGCCCCGTGGGCTGGACCTCCGCCGACGCCGCCGGCCTACCGATCTTCCCCGGCCTCGTCCGCTACGACGAAGTCGCTGCCGGCAAGCTCGAACATGCGATCCGCGTCACTTTCGAGAGCACCCGCGACGCCTACGTCCACCCCGCCGTCCACTGTGCCGGCGACACCGCCAGCGCCGCAGCGCCACCGATGGGCCTGCGCCTGCGGCTCAAGGCGGGCTACAGCCTCGGCGGCTTCAGCGGCCCCGCCCGCACGATCGCCGAAGCGATGAAGCGCTTCGGCCTGATCGTCACCGACAACGGCTCTAACTGGTTCTTCAGCGGCAGCAGCGACCGCCGCTGGGACGACGAGAACCTGAACCAGCTGAAGCGGATCCCAGGCAGCGCCTTCGAGGTCGTCAAGAGCGCCGCCGGCATTCACGCCTGCTGATCACCCGGGCGACGAGGAGTGCATTCGCCGCCATATAGATGGCGAATGCACTCCTCGTGCCGCGACGCTCACATGCGGAGCGGATCAGGCCGTCGCTGTAGGATTGACTGACGAGTCAATCGACACGAAAGGCTGTCACATGGCTTCCAGCAGCTCCCAGGTCGCTCCAGCCGATTTCCCGCCCCCCGTCGAGGTCGAGAAGGAGTTCCTCAAACGCTCGCTCGACGGCGAGGACGACCGCATCGAGATCGGCGTCGCGATCGTCGGCGGCGGCACCGCCGGGCTCGCCTGCGCCAACCGTCTGCTTCAGCTGCTGGCCGACGACCCAGCGACGATGGAGAAGCTGGGCGAGGTGCCGGTCGCGGTGATCGAGAAGGCGAAGACCTGCGGTGGCCACAATCTCTCCGGCGCCGTCGTCCGCCCCGGCCCGCTGGAAGAGCTGTTCCCCGACCTCAGCCGCGAGCAGTGGCGCCAGCAGGGCTTCGGCTTCGGCGAGGTCCAGAAGGAGGCGATCTACCTCCTCCCCAACGGCAAGCGCAAGCTCCGCATCCCGCCGCCACCACCGCAGCGCAACCACGGCAACGAGGTGATGTCCGTCTCCGCCCTCTGCCGCTACATGCAGGCCCAGGCCGAGGAGGCCGGCGCCTACCTGCTGACCGAGACCGCGGCGACGCAGCTGATCGTCGAGGACGGCGCCGTGGTCGGCGTCCGCTCCGGCGACAAGGGCCGCGGCAAAGACGGCGAGGAGCTCGGCAACTTCGAGCCCGGCACCGACATCGCCGCCAGGGCGACGGTCCTCGCCGAGGGCTGCTGGGGTCACCTCACCGACGCCGCCGTGCGCGAGTTCGATCTCGACGAGGGCCGCGAGCCCCAGGTCTGGGAGCTCGGCGTCAAAGAGGTCTGGAAGGTGAAGAAGCCGCTCGACCGGGTCATCCACACGCTCGCCGGCTGGCCGCTGAAGATCTCCGCCAAGTACCACCAGATCGGCGGCTCCTGGATCTACCCGATGAAAGACGAGAAGACGGGAGACGACCTCGTCTCGATCGGCTGGGTCCTCGACCTCGACTACGCCGACGCCACCACCTCCGCCCACGACCTGCTGCAGCAGTTCAAGACCCACCCGCTGGTGCGCGACATCCTAGAGGGCGGCGAGCGGGTCGGCTGGGGCGCCAAGGCGATCCCGGCCGGCGGCTACTGGGCGATGCCGAAGCTCTCCGCCCCCGGCGCGGTGATCGCCGGCGACGCCGCCGGCATGCTCAACCTGGCGGCGCTGAAGGGGGTCCACTACGCGATCAAGGCGGGGATGCTGGCCGCCGAGTCGATCTACGCCGCGCTGAAGGAGGACAGCAACGACTTCTCCGCCTACGAGCAGGCGATCGAGGGCTCGATCGTCGGCAAGGACCTCTACGAACAGCGCAACACCCGCCAGCCCTTCCAGAAGGGCCTGCTCAAAGGCGGGCCGCTGGTCAACCTGATGATCGCGACCAAGGGGCGCTTCCCCGGCGGCCGCTGGAAGATCCACCGCAACGACGCCCAGCCGATGTTCGTCGGCAAGACCAGGGACGGCTATCCGCAGCCCGACGGCAAGTACACCTTCGACAAGCTCTCCAGCGTCTTCATCAGCGGCAACGTCACCCGCGACGACGCGCCCAACCACATCCGGGTGCAGAAGCAGGTGCCGCGGGAGATCGCCGAGACCTGGGCCTACATGTGCCCGGCCGGCGTCTACGAGATCCCCGAGGACGCGCCCGCCGAGGGCGAGGTCGACGTGATCGTCAACTACACGAACTGCGTCCAGTGCGGCGCGATCACCGCCAAGGGCGGCCGCCTGACCCCGCCCGAGGGCGGCGACGGCCCGCTGTACCAGAACACGTAACAAGGGCCGCGTCCACGGCCACTAAGGTTTTGCCGGTGCGCCGAGCCCTGGGAACGCTGATCTGCGCGGTCGCGCTGGCGCTGCCCCTCGGCGGCTCCGCCGCGGTCGCCGTTACTGCTGTCGCTGATACCGGCCCCGCCGCCAGCAACTATGGCTCCAACGCTTCCAACCCCGCCGGCGCCTTCGGCACCCTCGGCCAAACGGTGCTGCTCGCGATCGCCTCCACCACCAACACCGACGACGCCCTCAGCGCCCTCGGCAATGGCCTGGCCCTGATCGAAGCCCAGCGCCAGCTCGACGCCCAGGCCGACTCCAGGAAAAGCGCCCCTGGAGGGGCCCAAAAGCTGGGAACGTCGCCAGTCCCCACCGATCCCTCGGAGATGCCGCCCGCCTCGGCCGGCTCCAATGGCACCGTGATCGACGGGCACAGCGAGGCAGAACGACAGAAGATCTTCGCCAACACCCGGGCTCGCGGCGGCGGTGAATCCACCTCGATCCTGCTCACCGGCATCGCCCTGCCGCCCCCGAACGCGCCGCAGGCGGTCAAGGACGTGGTCAACAACGCCAACATGATCGTCGGCCGCCCCTACGTCTGGGGTGGCGGCCATGCCTCCTTCTACTCCAACTCCTACGACTGCTCCGGCGCGGTCAGCTTCGCCCTCTTCGGCGGCGGCATGATCCCGCGCCCCCTCACCTCCAGCGAGCTCGAGGGCTGGGGCGCTCCCGGACCCGGCAAGTGGATCACCGTCTACGCCAACGCCGGCCACACCTTCGCCGAGATCGCCGGCCTGCGCTGGGACACGGTCGGCGACGAGCAGGGCACCGGCCCCCGCTGGCACATCGCCTCGGCCTCGAGCGACGGCTTCGTCGTCCGCCACCCGCCCGGCTACTGAAGTCTGTCCGCATCCAACCCTTTGTTCCAACGCTCAGACGCGCGATAATCCCCTCTCGCGCCCCGGTAGCTCAGCTGGATAGAGCGCCGGCCTTCTAAGCCGGATGTCGCTGGTTCGAATCCAGCCCGGGGTACTGATCTGCTCCCGCAGCTCACTCTTGGTCCGCTCCTGCTCGGCGCTTTGATATAGCGCTCAAGAAATTTAGAGTAAAGTGCTTTGTTCATGGTACTGATGCGTACCTAAACTAAGGACTGGAGCAAGGCATGACCTCCAAATTCAAGGCTGGTGGGCTCGCGCTCATCGCGATAATCGCCATGAGCGCCGTGGCGGCATCGGCCGCTCAGGCCGGTGAATTCACAGCAAGCAAATACCCGGCGACAATCACAGGCAGTCAGACCGCCAAACACGAATTCAAATTCCAGACCGGGAATGTCGTCTGTGCCAAAGCGACCTTCGACGGCACCCTCGAAGCAGCGTCGGAAACGCTGACAATCACCGCCGACTACAAAGAATGCGCGACACCGGGCGGCAACGTCAACGTGAAAATGAACAGCTGCGACTTCCTCCTCCATGCCGGGGAAACACTCGAAATGGATCGGGTCGACGGCTCGCTGGACGTGCAGTGCAACAAAGCGGGGGACGAGATCGAATTCATCGAGCCGGCGAACGGCTGCGTGGTGAAGATCCCACCCCAAAACGGCCTCGGAACAGTTGTCTACACAAACAAAAAAATGGCCAAAGATTTCGAGATGGACATCAGCCTCACCCAGATGGAATACACACAGAACGAAAAATGCGCCGAAAAAGGTGTGTTCAACAACGGCGAATACATCGGTAAAAGCACAATGCAGGCGGACGAAGAAATTGCCACGATGGTCGACTGATCAGGCTCTCCCGTGCGTGTCGCCCGCGGCGCGCACGGGCCCGCCACCCGCCGGGCGCAGATCATCGGCCACCCGGTGGCATAGCATCGCCGCGTGCCGAAAGTCGAGGTATCGGGGATGGCGCTGAATTACGAGCTCGCCGGCGCCGGCGAGCCGCTGCTGCTGATCCAGGGGATGAGCGCCAACCGCCTGGCCTGGGGACGGCCGTTCTCGTCGCTGCTCGAGCAGAGCTTCGAGGTGATCTCCTTCGACAACCGCGGCATGGGACTCTCGTCGCCCGCAACCGAGGCCTTCACGACGGCCGAGATGGCCGCCGACACGCTCGCCCTGCTCGACGCCCTGGAGATCGAGAGCGCCCACGTGCTCGGCATCTCGATGGGCGGGATGATCGCCCAGGAGCTGGCGCTCGCCAACCCGGCCCGCCTACGCTCGCTGACCCTCGGCTGCACCTACTGCGGCGGCCGCGGCTCGCAGCTGATGGACCCCGCCGACTTCCAGGGGCTGGTCGAGGCGATGGGCTCGGGCGACCGCCTGCGGGTCTACCGGGCGATGTACGAGCTCAACCTCTCCCCCGGCTTCCGCGCCGAGGAGAGCCGCTTCGCCGAGTTCGTCGAGATGGCCGAAGCCCTGCCTGCCTCCCGCGAGACGATCGGCCTGCAGGTGCAGGCGATCATGGCCCACGACACCAGTGCCCGCCTGCCGGGGCTCATGGCACCGACCCTCGTCGTCCACGGCACCGTCGACCGCGTGCTCGGCTACCCGAACGGACCGCTCGTCGCCTCGCTGATCCCCGGCGCCCGCCTCGAGACCCTCGACGAGGTCGGCCACATGTTCTGGTGGGAGCAGCCCGAGCGCATCGCCGAGCTGGTCCGCGGGCATGCCCTCGCGCCGGCGCGGCCCTAGGGGCAGCCGGCCGGGTCGAGCTTGCCGTCGACCTTGAAGACGTAGTCGGGCTGGGGAACGATGCTGGGCTCGGCCAGGACCAGCTTCATCGCCGGGTCGCCCTTGACCCAGTCGTAGATCGGGTACGAGTATTCCGCCGCAGGCGAGTCCTGGGTGTTCTCGCTCATGATCACGTAGTCGTAGTCGCCGGCGTTGATCTCACGGCGGAACGCGCGGCAGGTGGTGGCCAGACGGTAGGTCCCGTTCAGCCCCGGCACGCCGATGTATTTGACGTGGTTGGAGAGATCGCCGCCGTAGAAGCCGTACTGGCCGAAGATGATCTCGCTGGAGCCGACGATTCCGATCCGCTTGTCGTGCTGGCGACGGGCGAAGTCGTAGGCTTTCTGCGGGCCGCCTTCGCCCAGGAACAGGGTCGATCTCGTGTAGTGCTTGTCGGCGTACTGGACCTCCTGTGCCCGTCCCAGGACCACCGCCAGCAACAGCACCGCGCCGCCGAGAACGGCGACCATGCCGCGGCTGACCTGACCTCGCGACCGACCCAGTCCCAGCCCCGCCGGCGCCCAGACCAGGGCCAGGGTGAGGAAGATCGTGCCAACGATGAAGCCCGGGTACCAACGCGGCGTCGTCAGCACCGTGATCGCGTAGACCCCGGTCAAGAAGAGCAGCGTCTGCCAGGCGCGCCGGTCGGGCGCCCGCAGCGGCCGCGCGATCGGCAGCAGCACCAGCGCCAGGACCAGGCCCGGCACCAGGTAGCGGGTGTTGGTGAAGAAGCCCGTCGGCGAGCCGTCCTGGCCGGCCGCCGTCAAGGGCGTGAAGAGGTAGACGAAGGCGGTGGCGAGGGCGGCGGCGGCGATCACCTGGACGATCCGGTTGCGCGAGCGCACGACGATGAAGACGGCGGCGGCGACGGCCATGATCAGGATCAGCGGCCAGAGCGGGCCGAAGGCGTTGTCCAGCTCGGGGAAGAACCACCTGCGGTAGATCGTCGGCTCGGTCAGGTAGTGGGCGACGGCGAAGCGCGGCCGCGGGTCGAGCGGCATCTGATCCGGCGTCGGCAGGTTGAGCGGGCCGAACTTGGTGATGGGGATCGGGTTGCCGCCGGTCTTGATCGCGGCTCGCAGGTACCAGTAGCCGCCGACCACGAGCATCGGCACGGTCATCACCCAGGCGGTGGTCCAGCGCCGCCCGCGGCCGCTGAAGAGGATGACCCCGATCGTGATCGCGGCGACCGGGATCAGGAAGGTGTACTTGACCGAGCCCGCCAGGCCCGCCGCGATCCCGGCCATCACCAGCGGCCCCTTGTCGAGCAGCGGCGCGTCCTCCTCCGGCGCGTCCTGCACGGCTCCAGCGGCGGGCGCCCGCCGCTGGTGGCCGTTGATCAGGAAGGCGACGAAAGCGAGCAGGAAGGCCAGCCCCATGATGTCGTTGCGCGCCTCCCCCGGCTGGGTCTCGATCATCACCCCGGCGTCGAGCACGATCGCCGCGGCGACCAGCGTCGCCGGGCCGACCTTGTAGGGGCGGCCAACGCACCAGGCGGCGAGCAGCGCTATCGCCAGCCAGAAGAGGTTCTGCAGCGGCGCCAGCCAGTCGCTCTTGAAGAGGACGATCGAGGCGCCGTTGATCAGCTCGGTGCTGGCCGGGTAGAACCACGCGGCCAGCCGCAGCGGGTCGGTGAAGTGCAGAGGCGCGGTCGAGTGTTCCTGGGCGATCGCCGCCGAGAAGGGCATGTGGTACCAGGTGGTGTCGCCGCCGAACATCCCCTGGTCGAGGCTGAGCTGGGTCGGGAAGGTCCACTCGGCGACGGTGAAGGAGGCGACCGCGACGGCGATCACCAGGGCGATCGTCTGCACCCGCGGTGCCATCACTTCCTGCCTCCCCGGCGCCGCCTTGCGCCAGCCCAACCAGGCCGCGCCGAGCCCGACGGCGACACAGAAGACGACGATCCAGCCGAAGTAGAGGATGCTGAGCGCGCCGAGGATCTGCAGCGAGACGACCAGCAGGGCGACCGCGATCGTGGCGTCGGCCAACCGCGCCAGCGCCCCCGAGAATTCGGGCACGATCCAGCGGCGCAGCCAGTAGCCGCCGAGGCCAAGCGCCGCAACGATGCCGATTACGGCGAGGCAGCCGCCTATGTAGGAGCCGAAGGAGGGTGCCACGGGCGCGGGATGCTATTCGCCGCGCCGGTGGACCAACCCCGCGGTCAGGAGGCGGCTGCCGGGATGCGACAGGAGACGCCGGTCCCGGCCAGGCCGCAGTAGCCGTTCGGCACCTTGTGCAGGTACTGCTGGTGGTACTCCTCGGCGTAGTAGAAGGGCCCGGCGGGCTCGACCTCGGTCGTGATCGACTCCTTGCCGGCGGCCTTGAGGTCGGCGTCGTAGGCGTCGCGCGCCATCTCCGCCGTCGCCTTCTGGGCGTCATTGGCGTAATAGATGCCCGACCGATACTGGGTGCCGACGTCGTTACCCTGGCGCATCCCCTGGGTCGGGTCGTGCTCTTCGAAGAAGACCTTGAGCAGGTCGGCATAGGAGATCTTCGCCGGGTCGAAGGCGACCAGCACCGCCTCCGCGTGCCCGGTCCCGCCCGAGCAGACCTCGTCGTAGGTCGGGTTCGGCGTGGTCCCGTTCTGGTAGCCGACCGCCGTCGTGTAGACGCCGTCCAGATCCCAGAACAGGCGCTCCGCCCCCCAAAAGCAGCCGAGCGCGAAGTAGGCGACTTCGATCCCCTGCGGGAACGGTGGCTTGATCGGGGTGCCCAGCACCGCGTGGGCGTCGGGAACGTCGAAGGCGGGCTCGCTGCGACCGGGCAGTGCCTCCTCGGGTGCGGGCATCCGCGTCTTCTCGGGATTCAGCATCGTCATCAGCTTTCCAAGTCGGTTCATGTCGTTTCCTCCTACTAATGAGGCTACGGCAGAGGCCTAACGCCGGTCAGCTCTTCGGAGACCGTCCACAGGCGCGCCGCCGTCGTCTCGTCCCGCCCCGCCTTGACCGGGCTGACGACCTTCGGGTACCCGCGCTGCTCCTCGAAGCCGTCGGGGCCGATGAAGAGGCCGCCGTCGAGGTTGGGGCGGGTGGCGGCGTAGAGCTCCGGCAACGCCCCCATCGCGGCGTCCTGAGCGAGCAGCCGGTTGGTCACCGCCAGGACGGCGCGGTCGACCAGCGGCGGCGTCGCCGTCTGCAGATTCGTCGCCGCGTAGCCGGGGTGGGCAGCCAGGCTCTTGATGCCCGAGCCGGCGCCACGCAGGCGCTTGTCCAGCTCGCGGGCGAAGAGGACGTTGGCCAGCTTCGATTGGCAGTAGGCGAACCAGCGGAAGTAGCGACGCTCGCCCTGCAGGTTCTCGAAGCGGATGCGGCCGAGTTTGTGAGCGGTGCTGCTGACGGTGACGACGCGGGCGTCCTCCCGCCCCTGCATCCGCTCGAGCAGCAGTCCGGTCAGGGCGAAGTGCCCGAGGTGGTTGGTACCGAACTGGAGCTCAAAGCCGTCGGCGGTCTCGCCCCGCGGCGGCGCCATCACGCCGGCGTTGTTGATCAGCAGATCGAGACCTTCGTGAGCGGCGGCGAAGCGCTCGGCGAAGTCGCGAACCGAGGCGAGGTCGGAGAGGTCCAGCCGCTCGAGGCTGACCGACGCGGCGGGGACCTCGGCCCGGATCGAGACCGCGGCGGTCTCGCCCTTCTCCGTGTTGCGGCAAGCCAGCACGACCTCCGCCCCGGCCGCCGCCAGCGCTTGCGCGGCGGCGAGCCCGAGGCCGCTGTTGGCTCCCGTGACCACGGCGATACGCCCCGCCTGGTCGGGGATGTCACCGGCAGTCCACTTCTCAGGCTTGTCGGCATTGACCGGCACGACGTCCGACCGTAGCCGATTGCCATGTCCCCGCGAGGGGGTACGGTCTCCCGATGGGATGCTTCCTCGTCCTCTTCGCCTTCATCTCGCCACGGCTGGCGCTGTTCGCGCTGTTCCTCTTCTCGGACCTGCTCAGCCGCGCCTTCGACAGCTGGTTCGTGCCCTTCCTCGGCTTCTTCCTGCTGCCCTGGACGACGCTCGCCTACGCGGTGATGTGGAGCAGCTCCAACCGGGTCTCCGGCTTCGAGTGGTTCATTGTCGTCCTCGCCTTCGCGATCGACCTCGGCTCCTATGCCAACCGCGACCGGGCCCGACGCGCCGCCTGAAAGATTCCCTGCAGGCTAGGTGGAGCAGGGATAGGAGAGGCGGACGTGGCGCTTGGAGAGCACGATGAATGGGCGCTCGCTGACCTTGCCGTCCGCCAGCGAGGTGATTTCGACCTGGGTCAGCGGCACGAATTCCAGGTCCCCGCGGTTGAGCGAGTCGGAAAATCGGCTCTGGTAGCCGGCTGGAGGGAGGGTGACGTCGCCGACCACGAGATGGCGGTCGGTTTCGAAGACAGCGCGTTCGACGCGCCGCTCGATGTGGTCACCCTCGTTCATCATCGCTGCCACTATCGACACGAATCAATACAGACGTGAACGGACAAATGTCCACGATGCATAAATCCCCCTAAGCGATCGCGAGGCGAAGTCGGGGTGCCCGGATTCGAACCGAGGACCTCGGCCACCCAAAGGCCGCGCGCTACCAGGCTGCGCCACACCCCGACCGGCTCAGTCTAGAGTGACCGCGATGGCCGATGTGGGTCCATTCCGGGCGCTGCACTACGACCTCGCCGAGGTCGGGACGCTGGACGCCGTCGCCGCCCCACCGTATGACGTGATCGATGCCGCCGGCCGGGCGCGGCTGCTCGAGCGCTCGCCCTACAACGCGGTCGCGATCGACCTGCCGAAACCGTTCGACCCGGCCGACCCCGCCAGCGAGCCGAGCGGCGATCCCTATCGCGAGGCAGCGGAGACGATCGACGCCTGGCTCGCCGAGGGCGTCCTGGTCGCCGACGAGGAGCCCTCGATCTGGGCGCTGACCCAGGACTACACCGCCCCGGACGGCTCCAGCCACAGCCGCCACGCGATCCTCGCCCGAGTCCGCGTCGAGGACTACGAGAGCGGCACCGTCCGGCCCCACGAGCGCACCCACCCGGGGCCGCTGCAGGACCGGCTCGAGCTGACCCGCGCCACCGGCCTCAACCTCTCGCCGATCTTCTCGCTCAGCACCGCCGACGCCTGGCCGTTGGTCGAGCCGGCGCTCGGGGCCGAGCCCTGGGGCGAGGCGACCGACGAGACCGGCACCGTCAACCGCATCTGGCGGGTCGCCGACCCGGCGGTCCACGCCGCCGTCGCCGCGCGCCTCGCCGGCGCCGAATTGCTGATCGCCGACGGCCACCACCGCTACGAGACCGCCCGCGCCTACCGCGACGAGATCGGCGGCGAGGGCCCGCACAACTACACGCTGATGGCGCTGACCGGGCTCGACGACCCCGGCCTCATCGTCTTCCCCACCCACCGCCTGCTCTCCGGCTTCGCCGCCGACCTGGAGCGCCAGCGCCGCCTCGGCGCCGGCCTGCGCGAGCTCTTCGAGGTCAGCGAGGTCGGCCGCGAGGAGATCGACCCTGCCGGCGAGGACGGGGTCGGCGTCTTCGGCCTCTACGACAGCTTCCACGAACAGGCCTATCGCCTGCGGCTTAAGGATGTCGCCGAGCTCGACCGCCGGCTGGCGGGCAAGCCCGAGCCCTATCGCCGCCTCGACTCGGCGATCCTCGAGACGCTGGTCCTGAAGGGGCTGGCCGGAATGAGCGACGAGGACATCGACGAGCGGCGCGGGCTCGAGTACGCCAAGAGCGTCGCCGACGCGCTCGCCATGGTCGACGACGGCGACTTCGACGTCGCCTTCGTCCAGCGCCCGGTCCCGGTCGAGCAGGTCAAAGCCGTCGCCGAGACCGACGCCAACATGCCGCCGAAGTCGACCTACTTCTTCCCCAAGGTGATGACCGGCTTCGCCTTCAACCCGGTCCACTG
This sequence comes from uncultured Solirubrobacterales bacterium, assembly GCA_963717495.1. GTDB lineage: Bacteria > Actinomycetota > Thermoleophilia > Solirubrobacterales > 70-9 > VAYN01. Next base: position 1,301,708 of record OY970339.1, read on the forward strand.
AGCGGCGCCGCGTAGGATCGCCCCGTGGTCAAGATCTACACGAGGAAGGGCGACGACGGGACCACCTCGCTCTGGTACGGCGGCCGCGTCCCCAAGCACCACGGTCGCACCGAGGCCTACGGCTCGCTCGACGAGGCCTGCTCGCTGCTCGGCGTCGCCCGCGCCCTCTGCGGCCCCGAGCAGGCTGAGCTGGCGGCCGACATCCTTCGCCTCCAGGACGACCTCTTCGTCGCCGGAGCCGAGCTGGCGACCGCGCCGGAGGCGGCCGGGCGGCTCGAAGACGGCGTCAGCCGCGTCACCGAGCCGATGGTCGCCGAGCTCGAGCGCCTGATCGACCGCTACATGGACGAGGTCGAGCTGCCGCCGAAGTTCGTCATCCCCGGCGGCAACCGGCTCTCGGCCCAGCTCGACGTCGCCCGCACCGTGGTCCGCCGCGCCGAGCGCCACATCTCCGCTCTGGCCGCGGCCGGCGAGCTGGGCGGCGAGACCGTGATCCACTTCGTCAACCGCGCCTCCGATCTCGTCTACGCGATGGCCCGCTGGGCCGACGTCGACGACCCGGCCCTGTTCGAGGGCCGCGGCAAGGGCTGAGCGCGTGAGGGTCGTGGCCCGCCGCATCGACGGGTTCGCCCACGAGATCGACATCGGCGAGGGCCACACTCTCGTCGTCGACGAGCCCTCGGAGCGGGGCGGCACCGACACCGGCCCGCGGCCGACCCAGCTGCTCGCCGCCAGCCTCGCCGGCTGCACCGCGATCACGGTCGAGATGTACGCCGACCGCAAGGGCTGGGACGTCGGCTCGGTCGAGGTCGAGGTCGACCTCACCTACGACGGCGTCATGCCCTCCAATTACCTGGTCGCGCTGAAGCTGCCCGGCGAGCTGAGCGACGAGCAGCGCGCGCGCTTGCTCGTGATCGCGGCCAAATGCCCGGTCCACAAGCTGCTGGTCGGCGATGCCTCGGTCACCGTCTCCGAGCGCCTCGAGGTGCCCTAGATGGACCTGGGGCTGGCCGGGCGCGCCTGCCTCGTCACCGGTGCCAGCCGCGGCCTCGGCCGCGAGACCGCGCTCGGGCTCTGCGCCGAGGGGGCAGCCGTGCTGCTGGTCGCCCGCGACGAGGAGCGGCTGCGCGAGGTCCAGGAAGAGGCGGTCGGGGTCGGGGCCAAGGCCGGCGGTCGGGCGGCGGTGCTGGCCCTGGACGTCACCGCCGCCGACGCCGGCGAGCGCATGCTCGCCACCGCGTGCGAGTACTTCGACCGCCTCGACGTCCTCGTCAACAACGCCGGCACCGCCGCCTGGCGCGACCTCGACGACGTCCCCGACGAGGACTGGCGGACCCAGTACGAGCTCAACGTGATGGCGCCGCTGCGGGCGATGCGGGCCGCTGCGCCGGCGATGGCGGAGCGCGGCTGGGGCCGCATCGTCAACGTCTGCTCGACCGCCGGCAAGAGGCCCTCGGCGGCGATGCCGGAGTACTCGGTCGCCAAGGCCGCCGAGCTCTCACTCTCGCGCCTCTTCGCCGATCGCTACGCCAAGAGCGGCGTCCTCGTCAACGCGATCTGCCCCGGCCCGGCCGAATCGGAGATGTGGATGGAGCCCGGCGGCCTGCTCGACCAGTCGCGCGAGCTGAGCGGCGCCGCCAGTCGTGAGGAGGCGCTCGCCGAAGCCGGCGCCAAGCGCCCGATCGGGCGCCTCGCCGACCCGGCCGAGATCGCCGCCGCGATCGTCTTCCTCTGCTCCGAGCGCGCCTCCTACGTCGCCGGCGCCGCCTGGTCGGTGGACGGCGGCACGGTGCAGGTAATTATTTGAGCGAGCTGGCCAAGCGCCTGCTGACCCCGGCGGAGGCGGCGGCGATGGATGCCCACGGCCGCACTACCGCCGCGGTCCTGCTGGCGCTCTACGGCTGGCCAGACGAGCCGGGGCTGATCTTTACCGAGCGCCGCGCCGACCTGCGGCGCCACGCCGGCGAGATCTCCTTCCCCGGCGGGCGCCAGGACGAGGTCGACGCCGATCTGGCGACGACGGCGCTGCGCGAGGCCCAGGAGGAGATCGCCCTGGCGCCGGCGCGGGTCGAGCTGGTCGGGGCGCTGCCGCCGACCTCCACCTTCGTCACCAATTACCGCGTCCACCCTTTCGTCGGCCTCGTCGCCCACCCCGCCGAGCTGGACCTGCGACCCAACCCGGCCGAGGTCGAGACCGTCCTCACCTTCTCGCTCGACGTCCTCCGCGAGGGCTACGAGATGCGCCGCCTGATCCGCCGCGGCATCCCCATCCACACCCCCACCTACGAGGTGGAGGGGCAGCTGATCTGGGGCGCCACGGCACGGATCCTCGGCGACCTGCTGCAACGTCTCGGCTAGTTCGAGTCCCCGTTGGGCTGCGGGACGATGCGGATGTAGGGGCGGGGCTCATCCCAGCCCTCCGGGTAGATCTCCTTCGCCTGGTCGTTGGAGACCGAGCCGGCGATGATCACGTCGTCGCCCTGCTGCCACTGGGCCGGGGTCGCGACTTTGTGGTTGGCGGTCAGTTGCAGCGAGTCGATCACGCGCAGGACCTCGTCGAAGTTGCGCCCGGTCGTCATCGGGTAGACGAGGATGAGTTTGACTTTCTTGTCGGGGCCGATGACGAACACGTTGCGCACGGTCTGGTTGTCGACCGGCGTGCGGTCTGCGGCGTCACCGGAGACGTCAGCCGCCAGCATCCCGTAGGCCTTCGCGATCTCGAAGTCGGCGTCGCTGACGATCGGGTAGTCCGGCCGCGAGCCCTGGGTCGCCTCGATGTCGTCCACCCACTGCTCGTGTTTGTCGAGCGGGTCGACCGAGAGCCCGATGATCTTGACGCCGCGCCTCTCGAACTCGGGCTCGATGCTCGCCATGTAGCCGAGCTCGGTCGTGCAGACCGGGGTGAAGTCCTTGGGGTGGGAGAACAGGACCGCCCAGGAGTCGCCGATCCAGTCGTGGAACTTGATCCGGCCCTCGGTCGTGTCGGCCTCGAAATCCGGTGCTACGTCGCCAAGTTGCAACGCCATCAGCTGCCCCTCTCGCTTGTCAGGTATTTACCCTAAATTCCTATCCGAGTTTAGCTATTTGCTCTCGCCGGCCGGCGAGAGCAGTCCCAGCGCGAGATCCCTCATTTCCTGGGACCACTCCGAGGGGTCCTCGGGTTCCGCCTCGATAGCCGCGACCGGGATCCGCCAGGTGCGCGAGGCGGTGTTGACGATCCCCGCCCCAGCCGCCAGCAGCCCCGGATCGACGACGCCGACCGCCTCGTAGACGAAGCCCCGGACCGGCGTGTCGACGATCTTTTCCAGCAATCGCTCTAGGCGCGGCCCGTGGAGCGCCGCGACCGCATCGGCATCGCCCGTGGCCGAGCCGAGCAGATGGAAGACGACGGCGACGTCGCCGACCAGCTCCAGCACCGTCCCGACCCGATCCGGGTCGGCCGGCGCCGCCTCGATCCCGGCGGCCTCGATCGCCGCCAGGCCCTGCTCGCGGCGGCTGGTCCCGCGCACCGCCCATCCCGCCGCCAGCAAGCTCTTCCCCAGCTCCCGGCCGCGGCAACCGCAGCCGACGATCAGCGCTCGCGCCAAGGGACTCGGTTGGGCGGCCCGGCGGATGCCATGCGCTCCAGCCTAGTCACTCGCTTCCACCGCAGGCCCCGGCTGAGGAGGCCGGCCTCCCCCCAGGGTTTGGAGACCGGCCCCTGCCTTCTTAGGAGGTCTTCTGAATCGAGATCTTGGGAGCCATCTGCTCCGCAGTCGCAACCTTCATCCGTACACCCCCTCCCCTTCCGTCGGATGGCGTATATGAATGGGACCCCTAGAACGTTGGAACTGATTCCAGCAATTAGATGAACTCCGGCATAAGTCTCCTCAGCAGTCAGTAATTGCCCTACGATCCATTGGGTTGAGCGCACTCAATAGGAGGAAGAGATGGGATCGGTAAAGCAAGCGGGAGCACTTAACTCGACTCTCGGGGCGATCGTCGCCCACCCCTTGCGCACCCAGTGCCTGACCATCCTCAGCGATCGCACCGCGAGCCCTAACGAACTTGCTCAAGAGCTGGGAGAGGACGTCGGCAACGTCTCCTACCACGTCAAGCAGCTGCTGAAGATGGAAGCGATTGAGCTTGTCCGCGAACGGCCGGTGCGCGGAGCGGTCGAGCACTTCTACCGGGCGATCAAGCGGCCGGTGCTCAGCTACGAGGAGAACCTCGATCTCAGCGTTGAGGAGCGCATGCGGTTTTCGAGGCTGGTCCTTCAGTTCTCGGTTGCCGATGCGGCCGCTGCGATCGACTCCGGAAGCATCGCGCAGCGCGCCGATCATCACCTCACCCGGCTGCCGGTCACTCTCGACGAGGAGGGGTGGAAGGAACTAAGCGAGATTCATGCGGAAACGTTCCAGCGGGCGATCGAGGTCGAGGCCGCCAGCGCCAAACGGATGAGCGAAGACCCCGAGACGGTCGGCATTCCCGCCCGGGTGATCTCGATGTTCTTCGAAATGCCGCCGGCGGGGGAGCGGAGCTCCTAGGCCGACTCGAACGGCCCGCGGTCGCGCAGACGCAGGCGCTCGTCTTCGGCGACCTGCCGCTGCAGCTCGGCCTCGGTCATCTCCGGGGCGCCGCGGCGACGGCGCAACTCGTTCTGCGCATCCATCATCTGGCGGATATCGTCGATTTCGTTCTGGGCCTCGACTTCGGGCGAGCGGGTCGGCTTCCAGTCGACGAGGTCGGCGGACGAGCCCGGGTAGAAGTGGCCGACGAGCAGCAGCACGCCGATCATGAACGCCAGCACCGCCAGGGTCCCGAGGATGATCAGCACCCCTCAAGGATACGGTTAAGCCCCCATGGCAGAGGCCTACGTATTGGACGCGATCCGCACCCCGATGGGCGCCTACCGCGGCGCCCTCTCCGGCGTGCGCCCCGACGACCTGGCGGCGCACACGATCCGAGCCGTCGTCGACCGCACCGGAGTCGATCCCGAGCGCATCGCCGACGTCTACTTCGGCGCCGCCAACCAGTCGGGCGAGGACAACCGCGACGTGGCGCGGATGGCGGCGCTGCTGGCGGGCCTGCCGCACAGCGTCCCCGGCGCCACCGTCAACCGCCTTTGCGCCTCCGGCCTGGAGGCGATCAACGCCGCCGCGCGCGCGGTCAAGCTCGGCGAGGGCGACTTCTACCTGGCCGGCGGGGTCGAGTCGATGAGCCGTGCGCCCTGGGTCGTCGAGAAGCCCGAGCGCGCCCTCCCCCGCGGCCCACAGACGATGCACGACACCACCCTGGGCTGGCGGATGATCAACCCGCGCATGGGCGGGCTGGGCGTCTCGACCGAGTCGATGGGCGAGACCGGCGAGAACGTCGCCGAGCGCTACGGGATCAGCCGTGAGGACCAGGACGCCTTCGCCCTGCGCAGCCACCAGCGCGCGGTGGCTGCCGCCGAGGCCGGGCGACTGGCCGAGGAGATCGTCCCGATCGAGGCACCGAAGGGGCGCGAAACCGTCCTGGTCGAGAGCGACGAGGGTCCGCGCGTTGACGCCTCCCTGGAGCAGCTCGCGAAGCTGCGCCCGGTCTTCCGCGACGGCGGCACCGTCACCGCCGGCAACGCCTCGACCCTCAACGACGGTGCCGCCTGCCTGCTGATCGGCTCCGAGCAGGGCGCCGGCGAGCTCGGCGCCGAGCCCCTCGCCCGCATCGTCTCCTTCGGCGTCGCCGGCGTCGACCCCGCCTACATGGGCATCGGCCCGGTCGCGGCGATCCCCCGCGCCCTCGCCGCCGCCGATCTCGGCCTCGACCAGATCGACCTCGTTGAGCTCAACGAGGCCTTCGCCTCCCAGGTCCTCGCCAGCGCCCGCGAGCTCGGCATCGAGGAGGAGCGCCTCAACGTCAACGGCGGTGCGATCGCCCTCGGCCACCCGCTCGGCTGCTCCGGCGCCCGCCTCTCCACCACCCTCGTCCGCGAGCTGCGCCGCCGCGGCGGCAGGTACGGCATCGCGACGATGTGCGTCGGCGTCGGCCAGGGCCTGGCGACGGTCTATGAAGCCATCTAAGCTGCGACTTCGAATAAAGCCGGGAAGAAACTCGCAGAGGAAACGATCGGCCACGCTTGGGGCCTTCTCCGTACTGCTGGTCGGCCTGCTGGCACCGGCGGGTGCGGTCGCCGCACCGACGGCGCAGGCCTCGATCATCGGCGGCGACGTCGCCTCGATCGCCGAATTCCCCTCGCTCGCCTACATCGAGGCCCGGACCGGCGAGGACGAGCGCTTCGCCTGCACCGGCACCGTGATCGCCCCACGGCTGGTACTGACCGCGGCCCACTGCGTCGAGGATCTCGACCTCGGCGGCTTCACGCGTCCCAGTAGCTATGCCGTGGCGATCGGCCAGGCACAACCGCGCCAGACCCCCCGCGACCAGATTTTCCGCGTCGCCGGCACCCATGTCTTCCCGGGCTTCAACCCGGGCAACACCCACGGCGACGCGGCCCTGCTGGTGCTGGCGAGCCCCACCTCCGCGGCGGCAATTCCCCTGGCGGGTGCCGCGGACAGCGCCCTGTACGAGGGGGGGAGCGGAAGTGCTGCTGGCGGGATGGGGGCTGACCAGGCCCAATGCCAAGGTCCCGCCGGAGAACCTGCGAACCACCTCGACCGTGGTCTTGGACGGCGCCTCCTGCAAACGGCAGACGAGGTCTTTCAACCCTCCCTACTCGAGCGCGGTGGAGATGTGCACGACGGATCGTCCCGACCACGCGAACGGAGGCTGCTTCGGCGACAGCGGTGGGCCGGCGCTCGCCCGTCGGGCCGATGGCTCCCTGGTCGAGATCGGGATCACCAGCAGCGGCGGCCCCCGCTGCAGCACCAAGCTTCCCAACATCTTCACCCGTGCCGACAGGATCTCCACCTGGGCCTCGGAATGGATCGCCGTGGTCGAAGCCGGCGGCCCACCGCCGGTCCTGAAGCCCCGGCTCCCGGCGATGACGGAGGAAAGCGCCGTGGGTTTCGCGGGCGCGCTGCTGAGAGCGAAGCTCGGCAACCTGTTCATCCGCAGCATGGGCCTGACGGGGCGCTGCCGGCGGCTCGGGCCGCCACGCGTCAGATGCGAACTGGCCTGGCTACACGGACCGAAGACCTACTTCGCCTCCGTGACGGCGTTCTACCTCCTCCGCCACGACGCCGTGGGATGGGACAACAGCTTCGTGATCCAGCGGGCCAGCTCGCGTTGTCTCGCGAGCGGCCGCGCTCCGAGCTGTCCCGTGCAGACCAAACGCGGGTGATCGCGAAGCCGTCTCAGGTAGCCTCGCCGCGGTGACCTCGGGCTTCACAGAGCTGGCCAGCGTCGACGGGACGGTGACCCCGACCGGCGAGGCAGTGGTGCCGATGAAGGACGACGGGCTCTACCGCGGCGACGGTGCCTTCGAGGTGATCCGCCTCTATGACGGGAAGCCGTTCGCGCTGGTCGATCACCTCGACAGGCTCGGCCGCTCGGCGGCCGCGATCGAGCTCGAGTTCGACCGGGCGGCGCTGGAGTCGGAGATCGGCGCCCTGCTCGACACGGCCGGCCCGGTCGACGGGCAGCTGCGACTGATCGTCACCCGCGGCGGCCGCCGCATCGCCGCCACCGAGCCGATCCCCGACCACGGCGAGACCCTGAGCCTCGCCACCGTCACCTACAACCCGACGGTGATCCTCAACGGCGTCAAGTCGCTCTCCTACGCCGCCAACATGCAGGCCAGCCGCCTGGCCAAAGGTCGCGGCGCCGACGAGGCGGTGCTGGTACGCCCGGACGGCACCGTCCTGGAGCCACCGACCTCGGCGATCTTCTGGGTCTCGGCCGCCGGAGCGCTGCGCACCCCGGCGCTGAGCGACGGCGTGCTCGAGTCGATCACCCGCGACCGCCTGATCAAGGCCCTCGACGTCGCGGAGGGCAGCTGGGACGTCGACGACCTGCACGCAGCCTCCGAGGCCTTCCTCGCCTCGACCACGCGCGAGATCCAGGCCGTCGCCGCGATCGACGGCAGCGACCTGGCCGCCGCCCCCGGCCCGCGCACCCGCGAGGCTCAGCAGGCCTTCGCCGACACCCTCGGCCGCGAGCTGCAAGAACTGCGATGACGAAACGGCGCTGTCGTCCTTTGTGGCGCTATCCGCACCAAAAGACGACAGCACTCGACGAGACAGGAGCGAGGTAGCAATGGACTTTCAGCTCAGCGACGAGCAGCGACTGATCTCCGAAGCGGCGCGCGAATTCGCCGACAAGGAGATCCAGCCCCGGGTGAAAGAGAACGACCGCGCCGCCCGCTTCGACCGCGAGCTGGCCAGCAAGCTGGGCGAGGTCGGCTACCTCGGCGCTCCGGTGTCCGAACAGTTCGGCGGCCGCGGCCTCGACTACATCGGCTACGGCCTGATCGTCGAGCAGGTCGGCCGCGCCGACTCCTCCGCCCGCACCGTCGTCTCGGTCCAGACCTCGCTGGTCGCCGGCTCGATCGAGCGCTGGGGCACGGAGGAGCAGAAGCAGCAATGGCTCCCCCGCCTCTGCTCGGGCGAGGCGCTCGGCTGCTTCGGCCTGACCGAGCCCGACACCGGCACCGACGCGGCCAACCTCCGCACCCGCGCCACCAAGACCGACTCCGGCTGGTCGATCAGCGGCCAGAAGATGTGGATCTCGCTCGGCAACTTCTCCGAGGTGGCGCTGATCTTCGCCCAGACCGACCCGGCCAAGAAGCACAAGGGCCTCGCCTGCTTCCTGGTTCCGACCGCCAGCGAGGGCTTCTCCAGCCAGGAGATCCACGGCAAGCTCGGGCTGCGCTCCTCCGACACCGCCTCGCTCGCGTTGGACGAGGTCGAGGTCGGCGACGACGCCATGCTGGGACAGATCGGCGACGGCTTCAAGGTGGCGATGAGCGCCCTCGACAACGGCCGCTACAGCGTCGCCGCCGGCTGTGTCGGCATCTGCGACGGCTGCGTCGACGCCTCCGTCAAATACGCCCAGGAGCGCAAGCAGTTCGGTGTCCCCCTGGCCCGCTTCCAGCTGGTCCAGGAGATGATCGCCGACATGATCCTCAAGCGCGATGCCAGCCGGATGCTGGTCTACCGCGCCGGCGTGCTCAAGGACGAAGGCAAGCCGAACACGACCGAGACCTCGGTCGCCAAGCTCTACGCGACCGAGTCCGCGGTCGAATGCGCCAACCTGGCGATCCAGGTCCACGGCGGCGCCGGCTACGTCGACGACTACCCGGTCGAGCGCTACCTGCGCGACGCCCGCGTCACCACCCTCTATGAGGGCACCTCGCAGATCCAGAAGCTGATCATCGGCCGCGCCGCGACGGGGATCAACGCGATGCTGCCCTTCGAGGAGAGCTGAGCCCCTTGGCGCTCGTCGAGACCTCGGTCGACGACTACCACGTCGGCCTGATCCGGCTCAACCATCCGGAGACGCGCAACTCGCTCTCCAGCGAGATGCGGGAGGGGATCCTCGCCGCCCTCGACCAGCTCGACCGCAACGAGGACGTGCGCTGCATCGTCATCGCCGGGTCCGACGAGATCTTCGCCTCCGGCGCCGACATCAGAGCCCTGGCGGCGCGCGGGCTGGGCGAGCCCTCCGACGCCAGCGGTGCCGAATTCTGGCGGCGGATCGCGGCCGTGCAGACGCCGCTGGTCGCCGCCGTGTCCGGCTACGCGCTCGGCGGCGGCTGCGAGCTGGCGCTCGCCTGCGACATGATCGTGGCCGACGAAACGGTCCGCTTCGGCCAGCCCGAGATAACCCTGGGGATCATCCCCGGCGGTGGCGGCAGCCAACGGCTGACCCGGGCGATCGGCAAGCAGCGGGCGATGGAGTACGTGCTCACCGGCCGCGTCTTCGACGCCGGCATCGCCGCGGCCTGGGGCCTGGTCAACAAAGTCGTGAAAACGGGCCACTGCCGGAACGAGGCGCTCGAGCTGGCCCGCACGATCGCCGAGCGGCCGCCGATCGCCACCCGGCTCGCCAAGCAGGCGGTGCTGACTGCCGACGAGACGGCGCTCTCCGACGGTCTCACGGCCGAGCGGCGGATGTTCGACGAAGCGATGGCGACCGAGGACCGGGTCGAGGGCATGAAGGCGTTCCTCGAGAAGCGCGAGCCTGACTTCAAGGGCCGGTGACGGTCGAGCGCGTCGGCGTCCTCGGCGCCGGCACGATGGGCCGGGGCATCGCCCAGGTCGCGGCGTTGGGCGGCTTCGAGACGCGGCTCTACGACGCCTTCCCGGAGGCGGCCGAGAGCGCCCGGGGGCAGATCGGCGAGGCCCTGGCCAAGGGCGCCGCGCGCGGGCGCTGGAGTGAGGTGGAGTCCGAGGCCGCCTCGGCCCGCATCGGCGTGGTCTCGAAGATCGAGGAGCTGGCCGGATGCGAGCTGCTGATCGAGGCGGCTCCGGAGAACGCCGATCTGAAGCGGAAGCTGTTCACCGAGGTGGCCGCGATCTGCGGCCCCGGGGCGGTCCTCGCCACCAATACCTCCTCGCTGCGCGTCTCCGAGATCGCCACCGGCGTGCCGAACCCCAAGCGCGTCGTCGGTATGCACTTCTTCAACCCGCCGGCGCTGATGAAGCTGGTCGAGGTCGTCGCCGCCGAGGGATCCTCGGGGGTCGCGCTGGCGGCAACGACGGAGGTCGCACGGGCGATGGGACGAACGCCGATTCGGGCCAAGGACAGCCCCGGCTTCGTCGCCAACCGCCTCGCCCGTCCCTTCTCCCTGGAGTCCCTGCGCATGCTCGGCGACGGCGTCGCCGACGCCGCCACGATCGACCGTGTCGTCCGCCTCGGCGGCGGCTTCCGGATGGGGCCCTTCGAGCTGCTCGACCTGATCGGCCTCGACGTCAACCTGACGATCGCCCGCTCCTTCTTCGCCCAGGGCGGCGAACCGGAGCGCTGGCGCCCGAGCCCGATCCAGGAACGCCTGGTCGAGGCGGGCAGGCTCGGACGCAAGAGCGGCCAGGGCTACTACGCCTACGGAAAGGGCGCCGAACGTGAGCCCGATCCCGAGCTCGGGATCGGGGCGCCCACCCTCGACCCCGCCCAGCTGGCGAAGATCGACCCGGCCGCGAACGCGATCCTCCCCCGCCTCTTCGCCCAGATCGCCAACGAGGCCGCCTTCGCCCTGGAAGAGGAGATCGCCGCGCCCGAGGACATGGAGACGGCGATGAAGCTGGGCTTCAACTGGCCGCTGGGACCGCTCGGGATCGGCGAGCTGATCGGCGCTCCCCGCGCCGTCGAGCTGCTCGATCTACTGCAGGTCGAGAAGGGCGCCGCCTACGCCCCAGCGCCGCTGCTGATCTCGAACATCAATTCATCCGGGTAGCACCAGCTCCAGCTCTCGCCCGGCTCAGCCGAGCGGATGATCGGGTGCCGCGTCGCCTCGTAGTGGGCGGTGGCGTGCTTGCCGATCGAGTTGTCGCAGCAGCCGATGTGACCGCAGGTCTGGCACATCCGCAGGTGGACCCACCGCATCCCCTGCGCCAGGCACTCCTCGCAGCCGGCGACGGGGTCGGGCAGATCCAGCAGCTCGACCGCATCGAGGTGGGTGCACTCGACTGCCATCACCCGACGAAGAGCAGGGCCCAGACGACGGCGGCCAAGACCGAGACCAGGATCAGGCGGATGCCAAGATCGCGGTTCTCCTGCTGGATGTTGAGCAGCCCGAGCAGCAGCCCTGCCGGGGGCAGCACGACGGCGATGCCGAAGGGGAAGAGAGTCGAAGCGCGCTCGCCCATCTAGGGAGCGATCTCGGCCGGCTCGCCGCCGGGCATCCAGTGCGCCTCGACCGGGGGCGGGCTGTCGCGCAGGTAGCGCTCGGCGTCGAGCGCGCCCATGCAGCCGGTGCCGGCGGCGGTGACAGCCTGGCGGTAGGTGTGGTCGACGACGTCGCCGACGGCGAGCACCCCGGCCAGGTTGGTCCTGGTCGAGCCCGGCTCGGTGACGATGTAGCCGTCCTCGTCGGTCTCGACCTGGCCGCTGACGATCTCGGATTTGGGGATGTGGCCGATCGCGACGAAGGCGCCGCTGGCCTCGATCTCCTCCCGCTCGCCGGTCTCGGCGTTGCGCAGCCGGATCCTCTCCAGCTTGCCGTCCCCGCCGGCGACGAACTCCTCCGCGACAAACGGCGTCTTCAGCTCGATGTTGTCCTTCTCGCGCGCCCGCTCGAACATGATCTTGGAGGCGCGGAACTCGTCGCGGCGGTTGACGATGGTCAGCTTGCTGGCGTACTTGGCAATGAAGATCGAGTCCTCCATCGCCGAGTCGCCGCCGCCGATCACGACCACCGGCTGGCCCTTGAAAAAGGCGCCGTCGCAGACGCCGCAGGTGGAGACGCCGCGGCCGCCGAGCTCCATCTCCCCGGGCAGGCCGAGTCGTTTCGGCTCCGCCCCCATCGCCAGGATCACGGTCTTGGCGCGGTGCTCCTCGTCGCCGAGGAAGACCTTCTGGACGCCGCCGTCGGAGAGCTCGACGCGGTCGACGTCGTCGGTGACGAAGCGAGTCCCGAAGCGCTCGGCCTGGGCGCGGAACTGGCTCATCATCTCCGGGCCCATGATCCCCTCGGGGTAGCCCGGGTAGTTCTCGACGTCGGTCGTGTTCTGCAGCTGCCCGCCCCACTGGAACCCCTCGAAGACGAGCGGCTCGAGGTTGGCGCGGGCCGTGTAGAGCGCCGCCGTGTAGCCGGCGGGGCCACCGCCGATGACGATTACGTCCTCGATCTTCTTCGCATCAGCCATGTTTTCTCCGCCTGCAGTCTATTACTTTACTTTTTATAGTAGCCCCCCTGACGGCCCATCGCAAATCCACCGATGGCCGGCTCGAGGTCCGATTCCGCATTGCCGCCACGCTGCACCGGCAGCCCCTCTGTTTCCCAGCGGTGAACCGTTTTGCGGAGCTGGAAGAAGGCGATTATGCCGGGTGGGATCGGCATCCAGAAGGCGACCAGCCGGAAGACGAGGATCGCCGGGAAGACGGTGGTCTCGGGAATCCCGAAGAGGACGAAGGCGCCGATCATGCCGGCGTCTACCGCCCCCACCCCTGCCGGCGCCAGCGGGAAGAGGTTGGCGACCATGCCGAGGAAGAACCCCTGGACGACGACGGCCAGCGGCACATGGACGCCGAAGGCGTGGAAGGAGGCCCAGAGGACGCCGATGCTGGCGGCCCAGAACCCGGCCGCCCCGAGCACCGCCAGGCCGCCCCGCGAGGGGTGGGCGAAGAGGCCGAGCGCGAAGCGGAACCCCTCCCCCAGGGTCGCGGGCACTTTGGCGGCGCTCTCGAGGAAGGCCCGGGCGCGCTCGCCGTGGGCGAAGGGGGCCAGCCGGCGCTCGAGGTCGGGCGGGATCAGGGCGATCAGGACGCCGATCAGGATCAGCAGGCCGGCGACGGCGGCGGGGATGATCGTCAGCTCGACCGAGTCCTCGCCCTCCAGGACCCCGGTCCGCAGCAGGACCCCGAAGACGATCAGCGCCAGCGGGTAGAAGGCGTAGTGGAGGCTGATGAAGGCGACCATGCGCCGGGCGACGTCGCGCCGCCCCATGCCCGCCTTGCGCAGGGCCCAGTAGGTGACGGCGATGCCGCCGGCGCCGCCGGCCGAGAAGAGCAGGGTCGCCGCCACCCCGGCCATGTTGATCTCATAGGTCTCGCGCCAGCGCAGGCGCAGCGCGTCGCCGCCGACGACCGCCTTGAAGAGGGCGATGTAGGTGGCGTAGGCGAGGACGTTGAAGCCGATCGCGACGGCGATCCAGACCGGGTCGGCCTCGTCGAGCCGGCTCAGCGCGTCGCCGAGGCCGACCAGCTTCGGGAAGAGGAAGTAGATGCAGCCGAGCAGCAGCAGGACGACGACGACCGTCTGCACCAAGCGCCGCGTCGTGAGCAGCGGCATCTCGGCGGTCCCGTTTCCGCTCGCCGAGGGCTCTCCAGACACGCCAGGGACGCTACCCGCTCGCCAGGCGCTCCAAGCGCTGCAGGCCCCGGTTGGCCTTGAGCACGAGCGGCTCGGCCAGGGGCTCGCCGCGCCTGACCAGGGCGACCAGGGCCGCCCCGGCGATCAGGTCGGTGACGTAGTGCTCGCCCAGGTAGACCAGGGCGAAGCCCAGCGTTCCGGCGTAGGTCCAGCCGAGCGTGCCCTCGACCTTGCCGGCTTCGGCCAGCGAGAGCGCGGCGAGGAGCGAGGTGGCGAAGTGCAGCGAGGGCATCGCCGCCCAGGGGTTGCCGCCGAGCGCGTCGTACATCTTCGGCCAGGCCGTGCCCCAGGTCTCCTCCCCGACCTCGACCATGATCCGCCGCACCGGCTCCTCGGTGACGCCGTTCTCCGCGGACCACCAGGGCGGCGCCGTGGGGACCGCGAAGTAGACGGCGCAGCCGATGTCGAAGACGGCGGCCATCTGGCGGGCGGCGGTCGGGAAGCGCTCGTTGCGGAGGACGAGGATCAGGGCCAGCGCCAGGTAGGGCTCGAAGAACCACAGCCAGTGCGTCCAGGTGAGGAAGCGATCGATCAGCCCGACCCGGGGGAGACGGGCGAGGGCGCGTTGCAGGCGGACGTTGGGCAGCTGGCCGGCGCCGATGACGCGGTCGGCGATGATCGGGTAGCGGCTGCGGAGCCGGCTGCGGAGCCGCTCCGGGTCGTCATAGGGAATCTCGTGGACCATGATGAAAGCCCACATCTGCATCGCGTAGAGCGCGACGTCGCGCTTCTTGGAGCGGGGGAAGAGGACGGCGAGCGCCAGCGGCCCGCCGGCGCAGGCGGCAACGGTCACGGGAGCCGGGATCCGCAGGCGCCGACGCAGCAGCGGCACCGCCACGGCGGCGCCGACGACGCCGATCGCGCCGGCCCGCACCGCTTGGCGAAGCGCGGGTGATCGCCGGGAGCGCCTCTGCATCAGGTCGGCGAGTATAGGTAGGCGCCCGGTAGCGGGAGCAACGCCGCGCCCGTCCGCGTGATTAGAATGGCCGCGCTTTGGCGCCGCACTCTCCTGGCACTGACCAGATCGACACCTTGCTTTGGATCGGCTTCGTCGCCGCGGCGATCGTCGTCGTCGCGATCAACGCCGCGCTGATCTACGTCGTCCGCCGTAACCGCGCCCGGCGCGGCGCCGAGCCGAGCTCGAATGGCGGCGACCGCCGGGGCCAGTTCCGGGTCGGCGCCGTGCTCACCGTCTTCGCCGCGGCGATCTTCGTCGTCAGCCTCGTCTTCACCGGCAAGGCCCGGGAGACCCCGACCTCCGGCTCCGCCGGCCTGGCGGCGGCCAAGACCGCACCGCTGACGATCAAAGCGACCGGCCAGCAGTGGCTGTGGCGCTACGACTACCCCAACGGCGCCTTCTCCTATTACAAGGTGGTGGTCCCGGCCGAAACCACGGTCAAGCTGGAACTGCTCTCCACCGACGTCGTCCACACCTGGGACGTCCCCGACCTCTCCGGCAAGCGCGACGCGGTTCCCGGCAAGACCAACAAGGTCGTCTTCCGCGCCGACGAAGAGGGAACCTACGAGGGCCAGTCGGCGACCCTCTCCGGCCAGGCCTACGCGGCGATGCGGACCGCGGTCGAAGTCGTCTCCCCGGCGCGCTACGAAGCCTTCGTCAAGCAGCAGAAAGCCGACATCGAGACGGCCCAGGACCGCGTCGTCGAGCTGATCGAAAACGGAGAGGTGCCATGAGCGACCAGCCGCGTCCCGAGCTCGTCGTCGACGGCTTTCCGCCCAAGCGGCGCCCGCGCTGGGTGGAGCTGGCGACCAGTCCCGACCACAAGGATCTGGGCCGGATCCTGATCTGCGGCGCCCTCGGCTTCCTCTTCATCGCCCTGGTCGAGATGCTGCTGATGCGGCTGCAGCTGGCGATTCCGGAGAACACCTTCCTCTCGCCGGTGGCCTTCAACCGGATGCTCTCGCTCTACGGCGCCACCGCGGTCTTCCTCTTCGCGATCCCGCTCGCGCTCGGCTTCTTCTACTACGTGGCGCCGCTGCAGATCGGCGCCCGCGGCACCGCCCTGCCCCGCCTCGGCCAGATCGGCGTGGCGCTCTACGTGGCCGGCGCGACGGTTCTCTACGCCGGCTTCCTCTTCACCCCCTCCGAGGCCGGGGTCAACCCGCTGGCCCCGCTCACCGAGCTCGCCTTCCTCTCCAACAACGGCGTCGACGCCTGGGCCACGACGACCGGGCTGGCGACGCTCGGCTTCGTCTTCGTCGCGATCGACCTGCTGACCACGCTGCGCAACATGCGGGCGCCCGGCATGGCCTGGCGCCGGCTGCCGATCTTCGCCTGGGCCGCCACGGTCAGCTGCTGGCTGCTGCTGACGATCGGCCCGGTCCTGCTGGCGGCGCTGATGATGCTGATGATCGACCGCAACTACGACGGCATCTTCTTCGCCGACGGCTCCGGCGGCGCGCCCCTGCTCTGGCAGCACCTGAGCTGGATCTTCTTCACCGGCAGCTACATGCTGGTGCTGATCTTCGCCTTCGGCGCGATCGCCGAAATCGTCGCCGCCTTCGCCGGCAGGCCACTGCTCAACCGCGGCGTCGTCATGGGCTCGCTGGTCGCGATCGCGGTGCTCGGCACCCTGGCCTGGATGCAGAACATGCTGACTGCGCCGATCGGGATCGGCTGGATGTACTTCGCGATGCTGATGTCGCTGGCGCTGATCGTCCCCTTCGGCCTGATCGTCTTCAACCTGATCGCGACCATGGCCGGCGGCGTCCTGCGGATGCGGGCACCGCTGCTGTTCGCGCTGGGCTCGATCTCGTCGATCTCGATCGGGCTCGGAGCCGAGATCGAGCACTCGATGGTCGCCGCGGCCTGGCAGCTCAAGAACACGACCGACGCCACCGCCGCCACCCACTTCGCCCTCGTCGGCGGCGCCGTCTTCGGCGGCTTCGCGGCACTCCACTTCTGGTTCCCGAAGATGACCGGGAGGACGCTGGGCGAGAACCTCGCCCGCATCTCCTTCTGGACGATGGCGATCGGGATCGTCCTCGCCTTCGTCCCGCTCTTCCTCGCCGGCGCCGAGCAGGGCCAGGTGATCGACGCCTACAAGTTCTTCGACGGCACCGGCGTCAACGCCTACAACCTGATCGCCTCGATCGGCACCCTGGTGCTCGCCGCCGGGATCGTGATGACCCTGGTCAACGCGATCGCCAGCCGCGTCAACGGGCCCGAGGCCGGGCACGACCCCTGGGGCGGCGAGTCGCTCGAGTGGTTCGCACTCTCGCCGCCGGAGCCGCACAACTTCGACGTCCTGCCCGATGTCCGCAGCGCCCGGCCGATGCGCGACATCCGCGCCGCCATCGCCCACCGCACCAGCCGCGCCGAGACGCCGGCGCACGAGTCCCAGCCGGTAGCCTGACCGGCATGCAAGCCGGCGCCGGCGCGCAGACCGCGCCCACCCCGACGGCAGCCACGCCTGCCCCGCGCTCCGCCGCCGCGACGGCGCTCCGCGACTACCTGACGCTGACCAAGCCGAAGGTGCAGTCGCTGCTGCTGTTCACCACGGTGACGACGATGTACGTCGCCGGCGACCCGTCGCTCGGCCTGATCCTCCTCACCTGCCTCGGCGGCGCCCTCTCGGCCGGCGGCGCCGGCGCGATCAACCACGCCGTCGACCGCGACATCGACCGCACGATGGCGCGCACCGCCGACCGGCCCGTCGCCTCCGGCCGGGTCTCGGCCGGCGCCGCGATCGCCTTCGGGACGCTGCTCGGCTGCGCCTCCTTCGCCCTCCTGGCGCTCACCGTCAACCCGCTGGCGGCGGCGCTCTCACTCTCCGGCCTGCTCGGCTACGTCTTCGTCTACACGCTCTGGCTGAAGCGGACGACGCCGCAGAACATCGTCATCGGCGGCGCCGCCGGCGCGGTCCCGCCGCTGGTCGCCTGGGCCGCGGTCACGGGCGGGCTCAGCGGCATGGCCTTCTACCTCTTCGCGATCGTCTTCTTCTGGACCCCACCGCACTTCTGGGCCCTCTCGCTGCTGATGAAGGACGAGTACGCCAAGGCCGGGATCCCGATGCTGCCGGTGGTCCGCGGCGAGGCCGAGACGCGCCGCCAGATCCTCCTCTACACGGTGCTCCTCTACGCGGTCACGCAGCTGCCCTTCTGCGCCGGCGGCCTCGGCGTCGCCTACCTGGTGCCCTCGATGCTGCTCGGGGCCGGCTTCATCTACTGCTCGACCAAGCTGCTGCGGACCGCCGATCGCGCCTGGGCGCTACGCACCTACCTCTTCTCGCTCGCCTACCTGGCGCTGCTGTTCGGAGCGATGGCGATCGACGCCCAGCTCTAGCCGCCGCGGACCGGCGTCCCTGATAGAAATCCAGGCCGTGGATCGCGAGACCGCCAGGAAGAACATGAGCGCCGGGCTCCTCGCCGGTGGCCTCGCCGCGGCCGTCTTCGCCCTTGCCTTCGTCGCCGCCTTCCTCTACATCGCCCAGTAGCCGGATGAGCGAGCACCGACACATCCCCGAGCCCGGCGAGCTGATCCACCTGCCGCGCCCCTCTTGGAGCCCCGCCTTCCTCGCCCTGGGGGCGATCGGCCTGGTCTGCGGCGTCTACGCCGGCGGCTTCATCTTCGCTCCCTTCGTCTACGCGATCGTCGGCGCGGTCCTCGCCCTCGCCGCCTTCCGCGGCATCGTCCGCGGCGCGATCCGCGACTACTTCCGCCTGCCCCGCCGCCAGCACGTCCGCAGTGCCGCGCTGCCGGTGGAAACCATCAGCGCCCCGCCCAAGCCCTAACGACGGCGGTTCAACCCGGGGTCATGCCCGAGGTGGCGCCCTCGGAGGTCCAGACGCGGACGATGTCGCGCATCGAGAGGATGCCGACCAGCTCGGCGCCCTCGAAGACGACGAGGTGACGGACGCCGCGGCGCGACATCTCGGCCGCGGCGCGCTCCAGGCTCCAGTCCGGGGCGGCGGCGATGACGCCCTCGCTCATGTGGTCGCCGACCAGGGCGGCGTCCGGGTCCTCGCCGGCGGCGACGGAGATCAGCAGGTCGCGCTCGGTGACGATCCCCGGGGTCGGCGACTCGGCGTCGTTGACCAGAGCGGCGCCGGTCCCTTTTTCGACCATCTGCGTGGCGGCCTCGCGCAACGTGTGCGAGGGGCCGACGGTCAACGACACCTCCGACATCCCGTCCCTGACCTGCATCGTGCCCTCCTTCTCGACTGCCTCCGAAGATAGTGCGAATCGCCGCAAGACTACTCCAATCCCGACCCCTCGCCGAGCGCTTTCGGGGGGCGGCGACATATAGACTCCGGCGCCCGCCAGCCGTATGCAAAGTCCCTCGCAACTCACCCGCCCACTGTTCGCCCTTGCCGCCCTGGCAGCCTTAGTCCTGGCCGCCTCGGGCTGTGGGACGACCGACGCCGACACGAACCGCGGGCGCGTCCTCTTCGTGCAAAAGTGCGGCACCTGCCACGCCCTCGCGCAGGCCGGCACGACCGCCCAGATCGGGCCCGACCTCGACGGCGCCTTCGCCGCGGCGCGGGAAGTCGGCGAGAACAGCGACACGATCGAAGGCATCGTCTCCGCACAGATCGAGTCGCCGCGACCGGTCACCGGCAACCCGGCCGTCTCGATGCCCCCCGGCATCGTCGAGGGCCAGGACCGCGACGACGTCTCCGCCTACGTCGCCCAGTACGCCGGCGTGCCCGGCGCCGCGCCCCCCAGCGTCCCCGGCGGCCCCGGCGCCCAGGTCTTCGCCAACAACGGCTGCGGCGGCTGCCACACGCTCGCCGCGGCGGGCTCGGGCGGGGTCACCGGCCCCAACCTCGACGAAGTGCTGCCGGGCCAGACGCTGGCGATGATCCACGAGGACATCGCCGATCCGAACAAAGTGATCGCCAAGGGCTACCCGGCGAACGTGATGCCCCAGAACTACGCGGAAACCCTGTCTCCGAAAGAACTCGAAGACCTGGTCGAGTACCTGTTCGAAGAAACCGCCGGCGGCAAGGGTGGCTCCAAGGGCGGCTCCCAGCCCAAGCCCCAGAAGTCGCCACAGAAAGAATTCCCGGCTTACCCCTCAGGCGACTGACCCAGGCGGCCGGGCGGCCGCTGCGATCATCCTGACGATGCGGCAACGGCTCAAAGACCGCCTCGAGATCTCCCCGCGGCGCTACGCGCAGGTGACCGCCGTCGCCCTCGGCGCCCTCGCCCTGATCGTTCTCACCGGCGCCGCCGTCCGCCTCACCGGCTCCGGGCTGGGCTGCCCGGACTGGCCCAAATGCTACGGCGGCAGCACCCCCCCGCTCGAATCCCACGCGGTGATCGAGTACGGCAACCGACTGCTGACCGGGTTCGTCGGCTTCGCCGTCATCGCCGCCTGCGTTCTGGCCTTCTTCCGCCGGCCCTACCGCTGGCACCTGGCCCTGTTCGGCGCCCTGCTGCCGCTGGGGGTAATCGGCCAGGCGATCCTCGGCGCGCTCGTCGTCAAGCACCACCTCGCTCCGGGCCTGGTGATGTCCCATTTCATCCTCTCGATGATGCTGCTCGACGCGGCCTTCGCGCTGGCCTGGTGCTCGCGCTACGAGCCCTGGGAGCGACGCCGTTCCGGCGACCGGCTCGGCGTCTGGGCGGTGCGGGCGCTGATCCCGCTCGGGCAGCTGACGATCCTCGCCGGGACGATCGCCACCGCCTCGGGGCCGCACGCCGGCGCCCACGAGGGACAGCTGGTCCACCGCTTCACCTTCGAGGGAGGCCAGACCCTGGAATGGGTGGTCCAGCGCCACGCGGCACTGGCGACGCTCTACGGCTTCGCCGCGATCGGGGTCTGGTTCCTGCTGCGCCGCCCCGGGGGCGAGAGGAGGGCGCTCAAGCCCCTCACGGTGGTCTTGGGCCTCCTAGCCCTGCAGGGAGCCGTGGGTGGGCTCCAGTGGGCCCTGGAGCTGCCCAGCGAGATCGTCTGGGTCCACGTCGCGATCGCCACCCTGAACTGGTTGGCGATGCTGTGGACGGTCGCGGCGGCCGGGCGGCTGGAGCCGCGGCGCGGGCCCGTCGTCGCCGATCCCGTGGCCGGAGGCGACGAGGCGTCCACCCCCGCGGGCGCGATCTAAGCCGGCTGCCCTCCCCACCGCGCCCCTAGACTCCGAGCGCCGCTCGCCACGATGCTCCCGTTCGCCCTCTCGATCAGCGTTCTCAGCCTCGTCCAAGCGGCCCTGGTGGCGGCGCCCAGGGCCGCCACCGCCCCCCTCCTCGCGCGGCTGCGGGGGCGCTGGTGGGCATTGGTGCCGCCGCTCTCGATCGCCATCGTGGTGGCGGCGATCGCCCTCGACTCGGCGTCCGCCCGCTTTCTCACCTACCTGGCCCTGTTCGCGGTGCCGCCGCTGGCCGCGCTCGCCCTCGCCGCGATAGTCCGCGGCGGGCGCCCGGCCCTGGCGCTGCTGACGATCCCCCTCTTCGCTCTCGCCTGGGCCGCCCGCGGCTCGCTGGGCGGCGAGACGGCGGCGCTGGCGCTCTCGGCGCTGGCCTGCGTCAGCCTCGGCTGGCTGCTGGCCTGCGTCGTCCCCGGTCGCTGGCTGAAGCTGGGGATCTACGCGATGGCGGCGATCGACGCCTGGCTGGTCGGCTCCAACCTCCTGCAGGAGCCGAACGCGCTCCTCAACGCCGCCTCCCCCGGTGGCCTGCCGCGCCTGCAGCTCGCCGCCTTCGGCTCGGCGGTGATGGGCTTCGGCGACCTCTTCCTCGCCGCCACCCTCGGTGCCGTGCTGGCCGCCGATCGCCGCCTGCAGCTGACCGGCGCCGCCCTGACGGCCGCGCTCTGCCTCGGCTTCGACCTGCTCTTCTTCCTCGTCGACCAGCTCCCCGCCACCGTCCCGATCGCGCTGACCCTGGCGCTGCTGGAAATTGTGGACCGGCGCCAGCTCAGAGCCGGGTCGCGACCAAAGCCACCGTAGCCGTCAAGAATGCCCCGATCATGCCG
This sequence comes from uncultured Solirubrobacterales bacterium, assembly GCA_963717495.1. Lineage (GTDB taxonomy): Bacteria > Actinomycetota > Thermoleophilia > Solirubrobacterales > 70-9 > VAYN01. The sequence continues at coordinate 1,323,593 of OY970339.1, forward strand.
CCGAAGAGCTGGACCATCGGCTTCTGCATCGAATCGAAGCGAGCGTTGAAGTCGCGCTGAAGGGCATCGAAGCGCATGTCCACCTGGGCGAAGCGCTCGTCGACCCGCCGAAAGCCGTCGTCGACGCAGACGAGAGGTCTTCCCGTCAACTTCCGCGCCGCTTGCGCTCGACCCAGCGAACCCCCCGCCAGGTCGCGGCGCAGACCAGCACCAACCCCCAGATCGCCCCCACCAACGGCCGCGTCAGCAGGGTCAAAGCGACGATCGAACCCCCCGCAATCCCAACGATCACGACCCACTTGAAAACAGCCTCCTCGGAAATCTTCATATATCCCTTTTTAATCCCACGAACGGCCGCGAAAACCAAGCAGGTCGTGGGACGCAGGGAGCGAGGTGAGGGGAGCGCACTTCAGTGCGTGACCCGATCCGAGCGACCGAGGACCGCGAGATGCGCCGGTTTGCAGGGGCCGCCTACAGAACGTACACGGTGACGAAAACTATGATCCACATGATGTCGACAAAGTGCCAGTAAATGCCCGGCACCTCGACGCCGAGATGGTCCTCGGCCTTGGGACCGAAGTGGCCGCGGAAGGCGCGGATCGTGGCGAAGCTGAGCAGCAACAGGCCGACGAAGACGTGGGCGCCGTGGAGGCCGGTGAGGCTGTAGAAGATCGAGCCGAAGGAGAGGTCGCGGGCGCTGAAGCCGAGGTGGACGTACTCGTTGACCTGGATGAAGAGGAAGGTCGCTCCCAGCATCCAGGTCAGCAGCAAGCCGAGCTTCATCCCCTGCTTGTTGCCACGGCGGATCGACTCCAGGGCGTAGTGGATCGTGAAGGAGGAGGAGACAAGAATCGCCGTGTTCACGCCGGCGACCGCGACCGGCAGTTCGTAGGGTTCCGGCGGCCAACTGGAGGGAGCGACGACGACGCGGAGGAAGAAGTAGGAGGCGAAGAACGCTCCGAAGAGCATCACCTCGGAGACGATGAAGAGCAGGATTCCCAGCGTCTGCCGGTCGATGCGCGAGCTCTGGTTGGCCTCAGGCGGGCCGTGGTGCTCGTCGGCGTGGTCGTGCCCGAGGGCGACCGTGGCACTCTCCATCAGCTCGCCCCTCCCTCGGCCACGGCGGCGGCGACGGCTGTGGCCGGGCGCCCCACCTCGATGTGCTCGACCTGCTTCTCGGTGATCTCCCGTACCCGGCCGATCAGGTCCTCCTCGAGCCAGCGCGAGCTCTCGCCGGCGAAGGTCGAGATCAGGACCTCGTCGATCCGGTAGTGCTCGATCGCGTTCTTGACCGCGAGAAAGGGATCGGGGCTCATCGGCTGGCCGGTGGCGTCGACGTCGGCCCGGTAGAGCTCGGCCAGCGTCGAGGCGAGGTCGCGGACGATCTTGGCCTCGCCGACGTCGTCGGTCCGCGGGCAGACGATCGTGTAGCGGTGGGGACGGTCGGCGGCGCGCTCCTTGAGGCGATCGACGAGGTCGGGGGCCGCCACGGTCTTGGTGGCGACGACGAGGGTGTGGATCAGGTCCCAGCGGATCGCGTCGTCTTCGATCCGCACGGGGACGTGGGTGAGGACGGTCTCCGGTTCGACCCGAGCCCGGGCCCACTCGACCAGGTCTTTGCGGGTGAGGCCGAAGCGGGTGTCGTAGAGGCAGGACAGCAGCACCTCGCCGGGCTCGTGGGCGCGGACGGCGTCGTCAAGCGCCAGCCAGGGCTCGGGGTCGAGAACCTCGCCGACCGAATCGATTCCGAACTCGGCCAGCACCGCCATCGTCACCTCGACCCGCGCTCGCGCCGCCTCGCGCAGCTCGCCCGGGCCGACCAGCTGACCGACGGCCGGCTCGTTCTGCGGCGCCGCCACGATCACGCCGGAGACCGTCTCCTGGCGCTCGCGCACCGCCTGCAGCAGCTTGCGCCCGCCGGCGACCTCGTTGACGAAGACCAGCAGCGGCCGGCCCTGTTCCACCGCGCTCACGTCGTGCCCACCACGCTCGGCTCGGTCGCGGGGACCTCGGCCCCTTCGCCGGCCATGATCGCGTGTTTGGCGCCGGGGACCCCGAACTCGTAAGGACCGCCGACGACGCGGGGAATCTCGGTGAAGTTGTAGATCGGCGGCGGCGAGGAGACCTGCCACTCGATCGAGTTGGCGCGCCAGGGATTGGCCGTGGCGCGGGGCCCGAAGCGCCAGCTGACGACCATGTTGTAGAGGAAGACCAGCTGCACGGCGCCGAGCATGAAGGCGAAGCAGCTGATCAGCAGGTTCCAGTTGCCGAACTGGGTCGCGTAGTCGGCAACCCGGCGCGGCATCCCGTCCATGCCGACCCAGTGCATCGGGATGAAGGTCCCCCAGGTGCCCAGCAGGGTGCCCCAGAAGTGGACGCGGCCCAGTTTCTCGTCGTACATCCGCCCGGTCATCTTCGGGAACCAGTGGTAGATCCCGGCGAAGATCGTGAAGACCGAGCCGCCGAAGAGGACGAAGTGGATGTGGGCGACGATGAAGTAGGTGTCGGAGACGTGGATGTCGATCGGCACCATGCCCAGCATGACGCCGCTGATGCCGCCGATCGTGAAGGTGACGATGAAGGCGAGCGCGAACAGCATCGCCGTCGAATAGGTGTGGATCTTGCCGAAGTAGAGCGTGCCCAGCCAGGAGAAGATCTTGATCCCGGTCGGCACCGCGATCAGCAGCGTGGTCAGCATCATCGGCACCCGCAGCCAGCTGAACATGCCGGCGACGAACATGTGGTGGGCCCAGACCGAGTAGCTGAGGACGACGATCCCGATCAAGGCAAGGGCCATGAGGCGGTAGCCGAAGATCGGCTTGCGGGCATGGGTCGAGATGACCTCGCTGATGATCCCGAAGCCGGGCAACATCATGATGTAGACGGCCGGGTGCGAGTAGAACCAGAAGATGTGCTGGTAGCTGATCACGTCGCCGCCGCCGGCGAAGTTGAAGAAGTTGGTGTGGAGGATGCGGTCGAAGAGGACCATGAACTGGGCGCCGGCGATGAACGGGGTCGCGGCGACGACCAGCAGCGAGGTCGAGAGGTTGGCCCAGACCAGCAGCGGCATCCGCCAGAAGGTCATCCCCGGGGCCCGCATGGTGATGATCGTGACCAGGAAGTTGAGCGCGGTCGCGATCGAGGAGGCGCCGGCGAACTGGACGCCGAGGTTGAAGAACGACTGGCCCAACGGCGCTCCGGTCGAGAGCGGCGCGTAGCCGGTCCAGCCGGCGTCGAAGGCGCCGCCCGGGGCCAGGAAGCTGCCGATGAAGAGGATGCCGGCGAGCGGCAGCATCCAGAAGCTGAGCGCGTTGAGGCGCGGGAAGGCCATGTCCGGGGCGCCGATCATCAGCGGCAGCACGTAGTTGGCGATGCCGGCGAAGACCGGGATCACGAAGACGAAGATCATCAGCACCGCGTGGGTGGAGAAGAGGCTGTTGTAGGTCGCCGCGTCGACGATCTGGGTCCCCGGCTGGGCCAGCTCGGCCCGGATCAGCATCGCCATCAGGCCGCCCACGAAGAAGAAGAAGAAGGTGGTGCAGATGTACTGGATGCCGATCACCTTGTGATCGGTGTTGAAGCGGAAGTAGTCCTTCCAGGATTTGGCTCCGTGCTGGGAGTGGTCCTCGGGAATCGTCGGCAGGCCGGCCGCCCAGCGCAGCCAGTAGTCGAAGCAGCCGAAGCCGGCGAGGAAGCCGAGCGGGGCGAGGATCAGCGGCACCACCACGTGGGGATAGCCAGTCTGCTCGGTCTGGTAGAGCGGCAGGTCGGAGATCGCCCGCAGGGCGATCACGAGGCCGAAGCCGAAGGCCCCGAAGACGAGGGCGCCGAGGGCGCCGCGGATCCATCCCGGTTGCTTGATCGAAGCCGTCATCGGGTCCCTTCCATTATGCCCCGCCCGCCCCGACCGGCGTGGGCGCGGACTCGTCGTCGGCAACCGATTCCAGCAACGGCGGCGGCACCTTCTGCTTGAGGCCGGCGACCCATTCGCGGAAGTCCGCCGGCGACTCGACCACGACCTTCGCTCGCATCGAGGCGTGGCCGAAGCCGCAGAGCTCGGTGCAGATCAGCTGATAGGTGCCGATCTTGTCCGGGGTGACGATCGCGGTCGTGGTGATCCCCGGCACGTTGTCTTTCTTGATCCGCCACTCGGGCACCCAGAAGGAGTGGATCACGTCCTGGGCGTGCATCTTGAAGTGGACCTGGCGGTCGACCGGGACGTGCAATTCGCCTTCGGTCCAGACGTAGCCCTTGCCTGGGTAGGCGAAGCTCCAGGCGTACTGCTGGGAGAAGACCGCCACGGTCAGCGGGTCCTTGGCGGGCTCTTCGATGTCGTTGAGCACTGCCCAGCTGTAGCCGCCGGCGAAGAGGACGATGACCGTCGGGATCAGCGTCCAGGCGACCTCGAGCCGGGTATTGCCGTGCAGCGGCTCGCCGTCGGATTCGTCGCCCGGTTTGGCTTTGAATTTCCAGAGGGCGTAGAAGAGCATCACCAGGACCAGCGAGAAGACGAACGAGGAGAGGACGATCATCACCGTCAGCAGGTCGTCGATCTTCGGCGCCGCGGTCGAGGCCTGCTGACCGTCCCAGTTGATCGGGACCATCACGGCGCAGATCACAGCCGTCAGCGCGACCGTGGCGGCGAGCATCTTCACTATCGGGAGGCGGCCGTACATGAGGCGGCGGGCATTCTATTGAAGCGGCGGCGGGAGGTTTTGCGGCCTCAAATGATGCTTGGCACTAGGAGGTGCCCAGCTAAGCGGGGCGCGGCAGATCGGCCAGCTCCCCGGCCGAGGCGGCGAGGGCCCCGCGGGCAACGCCCTCCCAGCTCCACAGTCGCCGGACCGTGCCGACCAGCGCTTGCCGCGCCTCCTCGCGCTCGGCTTCCGGCAGGCCCAGCCAGCCGTCGAGCCGCGTGGCGATCGCCTCGACCGCCCCGAGCTCGACCGGGAACGAGGTGAGCTCACCGACCCCGTCCGGCAGCCCAGCGGCCAACTGCCGAGACACCTCCAACATCCCGGAGTGCCCCGCGGAGACCGGCAGCGTCCCGCAGGCGGCAGCCTCGACCGCCACCATCCCGAACGCCTCCGGAAACGTGCTCGGCATCACCAGCGCCTCCGCCCGCGGCAGCAGCTCCGCCACCTCGTCGTGCTCCAGCCGCCCGACGAACTCGATCGAACCCGCGAGTCCCTTCGCCCTCTCGGCATATCCAGCTGGCGGATCGGCGAGGAACGCCGAGAGGATCGGCAGCGCTTTCTCCTCTCCACCCTCGAGCCCCCACCCCAGCCGCGCAACCTCTTGGGCATCGTCTAGGTCACCTCGATCCAAAGCGGCCAGCAATCTCCGCAGCCCATCCTCGTACTCGCCGTACCCGACGATCTGCAACCGCGCCTCGGGGTGCGCCGCTCTGACCAGTGGCCAAGCGGCGATCAGCAGGTCAACACCCTTCGAAACGATCAACTTGCCGATAAAGACGACCAGCGCGGCCCGCGTGGAGGCCGGTGAAGGGGGTCCGAGAACGAATACCTCGCCCGCAGGACCCCCTTCACCGGCCTCAAGGGGACTGAACTCGTCGATGTCAACCCCCGGTGGCCCAAGTCGAGTCTTCTCGACCAGCCCCCGAACCTCTGGCAGTGCTGCCCAGAGCGACTTCGCCGTATGTCCCGATCCGACCAGCACCCCGGACGCCGCCTCCATCCCTTCTTCGGCATACGGCAGAAACCGCGAATGCGGTTTGACGGTGTACTCGAGCGCGGACCCGTGGATCTTCGCCGCGAAGGGGCCGATGCCGGCGCGGGCGAGGATCGCCGGCCCCATTACCAGGTGATTGGCCAGCGCCGCGTCGACGCCGCCGACGGACCCGGCCACCGCGCGCACGGCGGCGACGTTGGCGTCGATGTAGCGGTCGAGCTCCTGCTCGCTCAACTCGGGAAAGGCCTTGACCTCGAAGCCCTCGTAGGGGTCCTTGACGTAGACCGGCAGCAGGCCGTGGATGTCGGGGTTGTGGATCTCGACTCCCTCGATCTCGACCTCGCGGTCCTGGCAGAGGAGATGGACCTCGTGGCCGAGACGGGCCAGCGCCCGGGCCAGGTTGACGTTGTAGATGTTGCTGCCGGTGCCCCGCAGCATGTAGCCGTGAAAGATGAGGACGCGCATCGCTGCCGCCCAAGCTATTAGTCTTCGCGGCGATGAACGAGCGTCAGCTCTACAGGATGCGCGCCCCGGCCTCCGGCCGCGAGGCCTTGACCCACGCCGAACCGGGCAAGGTCTACGTCGATCGCGAGACCGGTGAGGAGATGGAGCCGGTGGCGATGGTCCTGCCGCTCGCCCCCTCCGTCTCGTCCCTGCCGCGGACCCCGGCGAACCTCAGATCCTGCCGCCGCTGCGACCAGCTGATCGGGCTGGACGTCAGCGACTGCCCTTACTGCGGGCTGCGGCAAGAAGCGCTTTAACTTCGGCGGGGGACGGGGGCGTCGGGTGGGCCTCCTCACTCGGTACCTCGTCGCATAGGAGTCGCCTGGCTAGCGCCCCGATGCGCATCGCTCCTCCTCCGCAAAACGTTCGGAGGCCCACCCGACGCCCCCGTCTCTCTGAAGCTCAAGCGGAGCAGGACGGAGCCGTAGCGGTTGGGGCACTCACCGAGCGTCTCCTCTCAGGAGCTGCTCTGCTTCGGACCGTTGCGAGGTTCCACGGGGCGGGCGCTGGGTACGCCTCCGAACGTTTTGCGGAGGAGGAGCTGAAAGCCGTGGGCGACAGCAGGTGCGACTCGTTCGACGAGGTACCGAGTGAGGAGGTGTACCCAGCACCCGCCCCGCGCAGCGCCTCGCGACTTACGGTTTCTTGACCAAGGTCGCCGTGTAGAGCAGGCGGGCGTTGCTGTAGTAGCAGCCGTAGGTCTTCGTTTTGCCGACGCCCTGTTGGGGGTGGCCGCCCTGGATGTCTTCCTTGGAGGCGCAGTGCTCGGGCAGGCGGCTGCCGCGCCAGGTGTTGTCGGCGTCGACGTTGAAGGCGAACATCGGCGCCCAGGTCGGGATGGTGAGGGCGACGACCTGGCCCTGGAGCACGGTCAGCGGGTGCTCGAGGGCGAAGATCGGGGTGGTGCCGAAGTAGGGGTTGAGCACCTCGAGCGGGCTCTGCCGGACCAGCGTGTACTGGGGTGGCTTCGAGCCTTCGACCGGGCGCAGGATGCCGATCCGCGCCTCAGAAGGCGTGCCGAGGAATTCGTCGAAGAAGCCGACCTCGTCCGAGGTGGTCGGCGTTTCCACCGTCGACGGCTTGGCCAGGGTGATCGACCAGGCGACGATCTTGCCTTCGAACGGCGCCTCGTAGGGTCGGGCGACGCCGCCGGCGATCGCCTGGAAGCCGGTTACGTGACCCTCGACCCGACAGGGGGTGATCTCGACGTTGTTGACGATTTTCCCCGGGCACGACGGCGGCGGGGTTTCCGCGGTCTGGCCCAGGACCACGACCCGCAGCGGCGCCGAATCGGCGTCGCCGGGGGCGAGGACGGCGACGAGACCCGCGAACAGGCAGGCGGCGCCCAGGCAGAGCGCCCAGGCACGGCCGTCGCGGCTTGTCTTCTCGGTTACGGGCATGGACTAAGGCAAACACGGGGTCGCTACCCCGGTTGCGCCAGGATTCTGCCGTCCGCGCCGGGGGATTGCCGTGGAGCCGCCCGGCTTGCACGATCCCGGCCATCCTGCCTCTGTAGGTTTCGTGGCGATGCCGGCGATCGTGGTCGAGGGATTGGAGCGCGCCTTCGACGAGGTGCTAGCGGTGCAGGGCATCGACCTCACCGTCGAGGAGGGCAAGATCTACGGCTTCCTCGGGCCCAACGGCGCCGGCAAGACGACCACGGTGCGGATGCTGACGACGCTGCTGCTGCCGACCGGCGGCAGTGCCACCGTCGCCGGCCACGACGTGGTGCGGGAAGCGCGGGCGGTGCGGTCGTCGATCGGCGTCGCCCTGCAGGAAGCCGCGCTCGACCCGCTGATGACGGGACGCGAGCTGATCCGCCTGCAGGCCACTTTGCAGGGCCTGCCCACCGCGGAGGGTCGTCGGCGCGCCGACGACCTGCTCGAGCGGGTCGACCTCGTCGCCGCGGCCGACCGCCGCGTCGGCACCTACTCGGGCGGCATGCAGCGGCGCCTCGACCTCGCCGCCGCGCTGGTTCACGAACCGCGGGTGCTGTTCCTCGACGAGCCGACCACCGGACTGGATCCCGTCAGCCGCAAGACGATCTGGGAAGAGGTGCGGGCGCTGAACGAGGACGGCACCACCGTCTTCCTCACCACCCAGTACCTGGAGGAGGCCGACCAGCTCGCCGATAACGTCGGGATCATCGACAGCGGCAGGATCGTCGCCGAGGGGACGCCGGAGTCGCTCAAGGCCGAGGTCGGCAACCCGCACGTGCAGCTGCAGCTGGCGCAGGGCTCGGTCGCCGAGGCGGAGGCGATCCTCGCCCCGATCGGCAGGCTGCTGCCTCCCAAGGACGGCAGCAAGGTCCTGGTCGAGGTCGAGAACGGCGCGGCCGACATCCCGCGCGTGGTCCGGGTCCTCGACGAGGCCGGGATCGCGGTCGAGTCGCTGGAGCTGGTGCGACCGACGCTCGACGACGTCTTCGTCGAGAAGACCGGCTACCACCTCGAGCAGGAGAGCGAGGAGAACGCCGAGCAGGAGCCGGTCGGCGCTTGAGACCACGATGAGTGCCCTGGCCACCAACGCCCGGGTCGTGCGCGCCCTCGGCATGCGCTCGATCCGCCAGACCTTCCGCCGCCCGCAGCTGATCTCGCCGATCGTGATCTTTCCGACGCTGCTGCTGGCGGTGCAGACCGGCGGCGCCGCCGGGGCGGTCGAACTGCCCGGCTTCCCGCCGGTGCAGAGCTTCCTCCAGTTCATGCTGGCCGGGGCGATGATGCAGTCGCTGATGCTGGCCGGCAACAGCGGCGGCATCGCGCTCGCGGTCGATATCGAGATGGGCTTTACCGACCGCCTCTTCTCGGCCCCGATCCCCCGCTTCACGATCGTGCTCGGGCGGCTCGCCGGAACCGCGGCGCTGGGCCTTTTTGCCGCGCTCTGGTTCCTGGCGATCGGGTTGATCTTCGGTGCCACGATCGAGGGCGGCGTCGCCGGGGCGCTGCTGGCGATCGCGCTGGTCACGGCGGCGGCGATGGCGGTCGGCGGGATCGGCGCCGCGATCGCGCTGCGGACCGGCAGCGCCAGCGTCGTCCAGGGGCTCTTCCCCCTGGTCCTCGTCGTCCTCTTCCTCTCCTCCGCCTTCTTCCCCCAGGAACTGATGATCGAGCCGGCGAAGACGATCGCCCGGTACAACCCGCTCAGCTTCGTGGTCGAAGGGATCCGCGAGCCGATGATCTCCGGGATCGAGCTCGCCGACACCCTCTACGCGATGCTGGCGATCCTCGGCATCGTCGTCCTCGGGCTCGTCCTCAGCAGTCGGGCGCTGCGCCACCGACTGCGGGTGGGCTGATGGAGACGGCGACTCTTCCACCGACAGCACCTCAGGCGATCCCGGCCTGGCGCGCCAACCTGGCGACGATCGCGGCGCTGATGGCGCGGGCCAAGAACGAGCTGCTGCGGGTGCCGGGGGCGGCGATCCCGGGGGTTCTGGCGCCGACGATCTTCTTCCTCGGCCTCAACGGCGTCTTCGGCGCCCTGACCCAGCTGCGCGGCTTCAGCACCGGCAGCTACGAGAGCTTCATCGTCCCGATCAGCATGCTGCAGGGGGCCGGTTTCACCGGCGCTGCGGCCGGGGTCAACCTCGCCCGCGACATCGAGCAGGGCTGGCTCGACCGCCTGCTGGTCTCCCCCGCCCCACGCTGGGTGCTGCTCTCCGGCACCGTGCTCGCGGCCAGCGCCCGGGCGCTGATCCCGGCCACCTTTGTGCTGTCCATCGCGCTGGTCCTGGGCGCCGGCTGGCCCGGCATCGACGGCTTCCTGGTCACCTACTTCATGGTCGCGGCGATGGCCGCGGTCGCCGCCTGCTGGGGCTCCTTCCTGGCGCTGCGCTTCAAGAGCCAGTCAGCGGCGCCGCTGATGCAGGCGGGGATGATGGCGCTGATCCTCACCACCACCGCCTACGCGCCGCTGGCGCTGCTGCAGGGCTGGCTGCAGGACATCGCCCGCGTCAACCCGGTGACGCAGGTGGTCGAAGCGGCCCGCCAGGGCTTCGTCGGCAGCGTCACCTGGGCCGAGACCTGGCCGGGGCTGCTGGCCCTCGCCGGGTTGCTGGCACTGCTCGGCGCCCTTGCCCTGCGCGAAATGCGCCGCACCGGCCGGTGAAGACGGCGGTCGTCAACGAGGCCGAGCGGGTCCTGCGGCAGAACTGGCAGGTCGGCGAGCGAGACGGGGTTCGCTACGAATACTCAGAGCCCAGCCCCGGCCGCTATCCGTGGCAGTGGTACTGGGACTCCTGCTTCGCGGCGATCGTCTGGCGGCGCTTCGAGCCGGCGCGGGCGCGGGCGGAGCTGGAGAGCCTGCTCGCCGCCCAGCGACCCGACGGCTTCATCGGCCACACGATCTTCTGGCGCCACCCGGTCTCGCTGTCGCGGCTGGCCTTCTACAACGTCGCCTCGCGCAGATCCTTCCAGACCGGGACGATCCAGCCGCCGCTGCTGGCCTGGGCCTGGCGGATCGCCGTCGGCGACCCGGCCGAGGAGCCGCGGATCGGCGCCCAGATCGAGTGGCTCGCGGCCAACCGCGACCTCGAGGGCGACGGCCTGCTCTGGATCCTGCAGCCCGACGAGTCCGGCCTCGACGCCTCGCCGAAATTCGAACCGGTCTGGGGTTGGCGCTCCAACGGTCGCATCGGCTTCCCGCTGCTGGTACGGCGCAACCGCCGGCTCGGCTTCGACGCCCACCGCGTGCGCGAACGCGGCCACCCGGTCCTCTGCGAGACCCTGGTCAACACGATGTGGTCGCTCTCGCTACAGGCGTTGGGTCGCCCGTCCGCCACCCCGGCGCTGATCGAGCGGCTCTGGGACGAGCGCCGCGGCCTCTTCCTCGACGAGGTGCAGCCGGGCGGTGCCCGGCCGGCGGTGGCGACCTGGGCGGCACTGGCGCCGCTGGCGCTGCCGGACCTGCCGCCGGAGATCGGCCGCCGCCTGGTCGAGGAGCACCTGCTGAACGAGCGCGAGTTCCTCACCCCGGTCGCACCGCCCTCGGTCGCGGTCGGCGCGCCCGGCTACGAACCCGACGGCGGCCGCGGCCCGATCCGGCGCTACTGGCGCGGGCCGACCTGGGTCAACTCCGCCTGGATGGTCTGGCTGGGGATGCGGCGGCTCGGCTACGAGGCCGAGGCCCAGCGCCTCGCCGACAACCTGATCGCCACCGTCGCCCGCGAAGGCCTACGCGAGTACTACGACCCGCGCACCGGCAAGGGTCTGGGCGCCAAGGACTTCGCCTGGTCGACCCTGGTCGCCGAGCTGGCGGATCCGGACGGCGGTGCGGAGGCGAGCTATTTGTAGCGGTAGGTGATGCGACCTCTGTCGAGGTCGTAGGGAGAAAGCTCGATCTTGACTCGATCGCCCGGGAGAATCCGGATGTAGTGACGGCGCATCTTGCCCGAGATGTGGCCCAGCACGTCATGGCCGTTGTCCAGTTTCACCCGGAACATCGTGTTCGGGAGAGCCTCGGTGATCTCTCCCTCCATTTCGATCTTTTCCTCAGCCATGCGGCCGGGAGCGTACCTGACCCAAGCCTGGTGCAGGCTCAAGCCAGCTGGCGGCGGGCGAACTCGACCGCCTCGGCCCGGCTGCTGAGCTCGCCCGCGTACTGCGCCGCCTCGAGCTCGGCCAGCAGCTCTCCCAGCTCGGGCCCGGCCTCGATCCCGAGCTCGGCCGCCAGCTCGTCGCCGCGCAGCAGCGGCGCCGGCGGCCCGTCGCGGCGCCAGTCGAGGGCGGCGCCGATCATCTGCCGGGCCAGGGTCAGGTGGGCCTCGACCATCTCCGGCCTGGCCAGCGGACCGCTGCCGCGGGCCGAGAGGCGGTCGGCGATGGTCAGCAGGGTGACATCGGCGGCGACCGGTTCGGTGGCGCGCAGGTACTCGTGGACGCGGCGCGGGACCAGCGGGGCTTCGGGGATCAGGAATCCGAGGCGCAGGTGGTGCAGCGTCAGCCCGCGCAGGTGCTGACCGAGCCGGCGGCTGGCCCGCAGGCGGGCGCAGATCCGGCCGACGATCTCCGCCCCCTCGCTGTCGTGGCCGCGGAAGCCGACAAAGCCGTCGCGCTCGGCGCGGGTGGCGGGCTTGCCGAGGTCGTGGAAGAGAGCGCCGAAGCGCAGAGCCGTGCCGCGGCTCATCTCGTCGGCGAGCGGTTCCGCCAGCAGATCCGCCACCTCGGCGGCGCGCTCGCCGGCGAAGCGCTCGAGGCTCTCCTCCACCTCCAGCGTGTGCTCGAGCACGGCGATCGTGTGGTCGTGGACGTCGAGGTGATGGTTGGGCCCCTGCTCGACGCCCCGCAGGTCCTCCAGCTCAGGCAGGACGATCGCGGTCAGCTCCAGCTCGTCGAGCAGGGCGAGCCCGCGCAGCGGGTCGGGGCCGCCGAGCAGCTGGCGCAGCTCGGCCAGCTGGCGCTCGCCGGCGGGGTCGGCGGCGTGGGCGGCGGCGGCCCGGGCGAGGACGACGGTACCGGGGTCGACCTCCAGCCCCAGCTCCGCAGCGAGCCGAGCGGCCCGCAGCAACCGCAGGGGGTCGGCGGCGAAGCTGCCCTCGCCGACGGCGCGCAGAAGCCGGCGCTCGAGGTCGGCGAGACCGCCGAAGGGGTCGATCGGCTCGCCGCCGGCGAGCGGTGCGGCGACGGCGCCGATCGTGAAGTCGCGCTCGGCCAGGTCGGCCTCGATGCCGCCGCCTCGCAGCGCGGTCACGTCGACCTGGAAGCGGTGCGGCGCGACGATGCGCCAGGTGCCGAACTCGGCCGAGAGCTCGAAGGCGTGCTCGTCCAGCGCGGCGGCGATCGCCCGGGCGGCGGCGCCCGGGTCGCCGGCGACGGCGAGGTCGAGGTCGGTGACCTCCCGCTCCAGCGCCGCGTCGCGGATGGCGCCGCCGACGATCCAGGCGCCCTCGCCATCCCCTGTGCCGCGCCTGGCGGCCGCGACCAGCGGCGAGGCGGCGAGGCGCTCAGACAGGGTCATGCCGGGCGGCGAGGTACCCGGGCAGAGATCCCGCAGGTGACCTCGTAGTTGATCGTGTCGAGGCGGGCCGCGACCTCCTCGGCAAGGATCGCGTCGTCGCCCTGAGCGCCGATCAGCACCGCCTCGTCACCGGGCTCGACGACGGTCTCGGCGCCGAGGTCGATCGTCACGTTGTCCATCGAGACGGTCCCGACCAGCGGCTGACGGCGACCGCGGACGAGGATCTCGGCGTTGTTGCTGAGGCCGCGACGCACGCCGTCGCCGTAGCCGAGCGGCACCACGCCGACCCAGGTCTCCGCAGCGGCCCGCCAGCGCTGCCCGTAGCCGGCGCCGGCCCCTGGCGGGAAGCGCTTGACGTCGGCGACGTAGGAGCGCAGCGAGAGCGCCGGCGTGAGGCCGCGCTCGGCCGGGTCCCCCTGGAAGGGATCGAGGCCGTAGACGGCGACGCCGCAGCGGGCCATGTCGAAGTGCGAGCGCCGGTCGCGGAAGACGGCGGCGCTGTTGGCGGCGTGCGCGATCGCCGCCGGGAACTCGACCTTGACCGTGGCGGCGAGGGACTCGAAGCGGTCGAGCTGCTCGTCGAAGAAGCCCGAGTCGGGTTCGTCGGCGGTGGCGAAGTGGGTCCAGACACCGGCCAGCTCGAGGTCGGGGTCGGCATCGCAGGCGCGCGCCAGCGCCAAGACCTCGTCCGGATCGGGGTTGCCGAGCCGGCCCATGCCGCTGTCGTACTTGACGTGGACGCGCGCCGGGCGCCCCTGCGCCCGGGCGCGATCGGCGAGCAGGCGCCGGAAGCCCTCGCGCCAGACCGCCAGCTCCGAGCCGGCGGCGAGGACCACGTCGACCTCGGCGGCGGTGAGCGCGCCCATCGTCAGCAGGGGGATGTGCTGGAGCCGGCGGCCGATCTGTTCGGCCTCGGTCGCGGTCGCCACCGCCAGGCGCGTGGCGCCTCCCGCCAGCGCCGCGTTGGCGCTGGCGTCGGCGCCATGCCCGTAGCCGTCCGCCTTGACCACGGCGCAGAGCTCCGCCCCCTCGCCCAGCTCCGACTTGAGCCGGACGCAGTTGGCGCGGATCGCGTCGTAGTCGATCCGGGCGACCGCCCGCTCCATCCGACTACTCGTCGTCGACCAGCGCGGCGAGCGCGTCGGCCCTCGTGACCATGCCCACCAGACGCTCGTCGGAGTCGACCACCGGAAGATGGTTGTGGTGGCTGTCGGCGATCTTCTTGGCCACCCGGCCGGCCGACTCGTAATCGTGGGCGACGATGGGGTCGGCCGTCATCAGCTCCGAGACCTTGGTCGCGAAGGCCTTGTCGAGGCGCTCCTCGAAACCCTTCATCGAGCCGATGAAGACGATCCCGCCCATGATGTTCAGGTAGTGCGGCAGGTGCAGGTCAGACTCCTCGTCGCTGAGGATCAGGTCGGACTCGCTGACGATGCCGACCACATGGCGGTCCGCATCGACGACCGGCACCGCGCCCATGTCGGTCTTGGCCAGCAGATCCACCGCCGTGCGGGCCTCGTCGTCGGGCGAGACGCTGGGCACGTCGGGGTTGACGATCTCGGCGGCGGTCTTCACTCGGCGAGATTATTCGACCGGCTGGTCGAGGCGCAGGCCCACCGGGATCGAGTCGATCACGTCGCTCGCAATCACCGACTCCGGCAAGCCGATGCGAGCCGCGGCGTCGCGCCCGGCCCGGGCGTGGGCGACGACGGCGGCGCAGGCGGCCGCAAACGGCTCCAGCCCCCTGGCGAGGAGGGCGGCGGTCATTCCCGAGAGGACGTCGCCGCTGCCGGCGGTGGCCAGCGCCGGCGCGGAAAGCGCGTTGACGGCTACCCGCTCGCCGTCGCTGACGATCGTGTCGTCGCCCTTGAGGACGACCACGGCCCCGGCCGCCCGTGCCACCTCCCGCGCCGACGCCAGGCGGTGGGCGTCGATCCACGCCGAGTCGCGGCCCAGCAGCCGGCCCAGCTCGCCGGCATGCGGCGTCAGCACCGTCGCCGCGCCGCGGGCGGCGATCGGTCCCAGCTCGCCGGCGAAGGCGTTGAGGCCGTCGGCGTCGATCACCAACGGCGCCTCGATCGCACCGACCAGCTCCCGCGCCAGCTCGACCGAGCCGGGGTCGCGGCCCAGGCCGGGCCCGAGCACTCCCGCGGCGGCCCGCTCGAAGCTGCGCAGCACCGCCTTGGCGGAAGCCGGAGCGAGGCAGCCGTCGCCGCCGGGGCAGCCGACCGACATCACCTCCGGCTCACCCGCTTCGAAGACCGGCTCGAGCTCGGCCGGAACGGCCACCGTCGCGTAACCCGCCCCGGCACGGATCGCCGCCAGGGAGGACATCCGCACCGCCCCGGTGAGGCCGCGGGAGCCGCCCGCGATCGCCACCTGCCCGGAACTGAACTTCGTCGATCGGGGGCCTCGCCGCGGCAGCAGGGCGAGGACCGAGGGGTCGATGCTCCCCCCCGCCGGCTCGCCGGGAGCGCCGGCCGGAATCCCGATCGCCGCCACCCGCAGCTCGCCCGTGTGCCACTTGCCCGGCGCGATCCGATGCCCGAGCTTGGCGCCGTGAAAGCTCACCGTCAGGTTGGCCTCGACCGCCGCCCCGGCGATCTCACCGCTGGAGGCATCGACGCCGGAGGCGATGTCGCAGGCGACGACGGGCGCGTCGCAGCGGTTGATCGCCGCGATCGCCGTGGCCGCCGGCTCGCGCGGCTCCCCCGCGAACCCCGTCCCGAGGATCGCGTCCACGACCGCCCCCGACCCGGAGAGCCAGGCGTCGAGGTCGGCGGGAACCTCGCCGCCCCAGAGATCGATCGCCTCGACCTCGAAGCCCATCCCCCGCAGGTGGCGGGCGGCAACCTTGCCGTCGCCGCCGTTGTTCCCCTTGCCGCAGACGATCCGCACCGGCCCCCGCGGCGCCAGCCCGGCCACCGCGTCCGCCAGCGCCGTCCCGGCGGCCTCCATCAGCTCCTCCGCGGGCACCCCCTGCTCCTCGATCGCCCAGCGATCTACCGCCCGCATCCCCTCGGCGTCGTACAGCGGCTGCAGCCACGACTCCACGTCGCCAGCCTAACCGTGAGCCGGCGCGCCGCTACCCGCTGGCGACGGCGACGGCGGCCGCGTTGTCCCGCGAATGCGTCAGTGAGATCTCGACCGTCCGGTCTCCGGCGGCCTCGGCCGCTCGCCCGGAGAGGCGCACGGTCGGCGGCTCACCGGCCACCACCTCGATGTCCCGCAAGCCGAAGCCCCCGCTCAGCCCCAATGCCTTGACCACCGCCTCCTTGGCCGCGAACCGCGCCGCCAGGTGCCTGCCGGGGCGCACGCGGGCCGCCGCGTACTCCCGCTCGGCCGCGGTGAAGACCCGCTCGGCCAGGCGCGGATGGCGCTCCAGGGCACGCTCGAGGCGGTCTATCTCCAGCAGGTCGATGCCGATGCCGGACACCGGAGCCCCGCCGCCTACTTGCCGATGCCGGCGATCAGCTTCGCCGTCGCCAGGTCGCCGTCCGAGCCGGAGCCGAGCGCCAGGTAGTCGATCTTGGTCAGGTAGCGCTTGGCCTCGCGGAAGCCCTCCTCGTCCGCGGGCACCAGCGCGGAAGCGAGCTTCAGCGCCGCGGGGCCCGCGGCGAAGCCGGCGATCGGGGTGCTGCCGAGAGCGCTCACCGCTTCCTTGTACACGGGGCTGTCGCCCAGCGTGTCGCCCGAGCCCGTGGCAAGCGCCTGCGTCGTCGCCGGCAACCCGTAGCCGATCGCGATCCGTTCCCCCTGAGCGGCGACGACCAGCGGCTTGGAGCCGAGCTCGTCGCTGCGGATCGAGAAGCCGCTCGCCTTGCCGGAGATCGCCGTGACTCCGGGCGTGCCGCTGGCGCGCAGCAACAGGCCGAGATTGGAGACCGTGTTGGTGGCTTCCTTGGACCCGCTGGTGGCGAGCACCGCGGCCCCGCTGAGGCTACTTTCGCTCTGACCCTGGGCGAAGATCGCGAGATCCTCGATCGAGGAGACGATCTTTTCGACGTCGATCCCCGCTTCCTTCAGAGTGCTCTTGAACTCGTGGGGAGGCACCTCGCCGGGGATTCCCTCGGCGTCGATCTGGTCGATCGCTTCCTCCAGGCGCTTGCCGAAATCGGCGCTGGCGACGGCGACGACGGAGTCGGCGGGCAGCGAGGAGAGAAGGTCGGAGGCATCGCCGGTCGGCGGGTTCTCGCCGCCGAGGTCGGTGCTGACGTCGATCTCGACCTGGTCGGAGCCGGGGATCAGGCTCGCCACCGCGGTCGCTTCCTCGGGATCGATCCCGGCGCTGTCGAGGAACTGCTGCGCATCGGGATCAATCGAGTCGCCCGACTGGTCGATCAGGCCGCCGACGTCGACGAAGACGTCGGCGAAGCTGCCGCTGGGCGCAGCGTCGACGGTACCGGCGAAAACGTCCCCGTCGGCGAGCGATTCGCCGTCGGCGGCGTCGATCATCTGTTCGAAGGTCTTTTCGTCCTCGGCGAAGGCGAGAAAGTCGTCGATCACGCCGACGGTCGTCCCGTCGTCGCTCTGGACCTTGAAGTCGACCCCTTCGTAGGAGCCCTCCTCGACCGGGTCTTCGCTCTGCTCGCTCTGCTTGTCGATGAAGTCCTGGGTGGCGCCGGTGTCGGTCGACTGGATCGCGGCGCCGTAGCCGGTGAAGTCCTCGCCGTCGTACTTCTGAAAGAAGAGAGCGCCCCTTTCTCCCAGCCAGGGAGCGATTTCCTTCTCGAAGTCGAGCTCTTCACCGGGGGAGTTAGCCGAGCTTTCGAGTTCGGAGACGATCAGGTCGCCGAGGTCGTCGACGCCGGCGAGGCTCTGGGCCAGCGACTCGACGTTCGCCTTCAGCTCCCCCTGCGGCTGCACCGCCGCCTCGATGTAGAGGGGCGATTCGGGCGACGCCAGAGTCGCGGGATCCGAGCCGGAGTCACCGGCGGCGCTGCCGCCGCAGCCGGCGACGAGGAGGACCGCGGCCGCGGAAACGGCAACCAGGAGGGCGAGACAGGCCTTCATGCGAGCGGGCATGCTAGCGAGATCACTCGACGGTGACGGTCTTTGCCAGGTTGCGCGGCTGGTCGACGTTGAGGCCGCGGGCGCGGGCGATGTCGTAGGCCAGCAGCTGCAGTGGCAGGATCGCCACGATCGGCTGCAGGATCCAGTCGGTGCGGGCGACCTCGACCGTCTCGTCGGCCACCTCGGCGGCGCGCTCGCTGCCTGCGGTCGCGATCGCGATCGTCTGGGCGCCGCGGGCGCGCACCTCCTCGACATTGGAGAGGACCTTCTCCAGGACCGGGCTGTCGGTGGCGATGCAGACCACCGGCGTCGACTCGTCGAGCAGGGCGATCGGGCCATGCTTCATCTCTCCCGCCGCGTAGGCGTCGGTGGGGATGTAGGAGATCTCCTTCAGCTTCAGCGCGCCCTCGAGGCAGACCGGCAGGCCGATGTGACGGCCCAGGTAGAGGAAGAAGTCCTGCTTCGCGTGCGCGGCGGCGACCGCGCGGACCGGCTCCGCAACCGCCGCCAGCGTCTCCTCGATCTTCGACGGCAGCGACTTCAGCGCCGCGACCAGCTCGGCGAGCCGGCCGGGCGGCAGCGACTCGCGCAGCTCCGCCAGGCGCAGCCCCAACAGGTACATCGCCGCCACCTGGGCGAGGAAGGTCTTGGTCGCGGCGACGCCGATCTCGAGGCCGGCGCGGGTGTAGAGGACGGCATCGGAGTCGCGGGTAGCCTGACTGCCCATGATGTTGGTCACCGCCAGGACCTTGGCGCCGGCCTCGCGGGCCAGGCGCATCGCCGCCAGCGTGTCGGCGGTCTCGCCGGACTGGGTGATGCCGATGACGAGATCGCCGGGACCGACCACCGGGTTGCGGTAGCGGTACTCGGAGGCGACGTCCATCTCCACCGGCACCCGCGCCCATTCCTCGATCGCGTAGCGACCGATCAGGCCGGCGTGGTAGGAGGTGCCGCAGGCGACGATCACGACCCTGCGCAGATCGCGCAGGAAGTCGTCGTCGAGGGCGACGTCGGAGAGGTCTACCCCCTCGTCCCCCGGCAGGCGGTCGGCGAGCGTCTCGGCGACGGCGTCGGCCTGTTCGTGGATCTCCTTCAGCATGAAGGTCTCATAGCCCGCCTTCTCGGCGGCGTCGGCGTCCCAGGTCACCTCTTCGGCCTCGCGCGCGATCGGCTTGCCGTCGACGTCGGTGATCCGCACCTCGCCCGCTTCGATTTCGACCAGCTCGCCGTTTTCGATCGGCATGGCGGTGCGGGTGTCGGCGAGGAAGGCGGGGATCGCGGAGGCGAGGAAGGTCTCGCCATCGCCGATACCGGCGACCAGCGGGCACTCCTTGCGGGCCCCGACCAGGCGCTGGGGCTCGTCGGCGTGCATGGCGACGAAGGCGTAGTGGCCGCGCAGCTCGGCGTAGGCAGCCCGGACGGCGGCGGCGAGGTCGCCCTCGTAGTGCGCGGCGATCAGGTGGGCGACGACCTCGGCGTCGGTCTCCGAGGTGAACTCCTCGCCCTCGGCCTGGAGGCGCTTGCGCAGGCCGGCGTGGTTCTCGACGATGCCGTTGAGGACGATGTGGACCTTGCCGGAGCTGTCGTCGTGGGGATGGGCGTTCTCCTCGGTGACGCGGCCGTGGGTGGCCCAGCGGGTGTGGGCGATGCCGGTGTTCGACGGCGGCAGGGCGCCGCTCCCGTCGGCGGCGTGCTCGCCGACCGCGGCCCGCAGGTTGGCGAGGTTGCCAACCGCGTGGACGCTCTCGACCTCGCCGTCTTCGAGCAGCGAGAGGCCGGCCGAGTCATAGCCGCGGTACTCGAGCTTTTCCAGCCCCGCGAGCAGCAGCTCCTCGCAGGGGCGACCGCCCACGTATCCGACGATTCCGCACATCAGGGCGAGTAAGGGTAGAGGCCGGCCTGCTAGGCCAGCTCTTGGCGGACCAGCGCGACCAGGCGATTGCAGACCGCCTCGGCCTCCTCGGCGCTCGGCGCCTCGACCATCACCCGCACCAGGGGCTCGGTCCCGGAGGGTCGCAGGAGGACGCGCCCGCGGCCCTCGAGACCCTCGCTCTCGCGCTCCACCGCCTCCCAGACCCCGGCCGCGCCGGCAATTGCCTCGCGGTCGGCAACCTCGACGTTGACCAGGACCTGGGGAAGCTTCTCCATCGGCACCCCCTCGGCAAGGGGAGCGCCGGCCAGCTCGCGCATCGTCATCAGCGCCGCGGCGATGCCGTCGCCGGTCGCGACGAAGTCGGAGGC
Organism: uncultured Solirubrobacterales bacterium; assembly: GCA_963717495.1. Lineage (GTDB taxonomy): Bacteria > Actinomycetota > Thermoleophilia > Solirubrobacterales > 70-9 > VAYN01. The sequence goes on from OY970339.1 coordinate 1,343,993, forward strand.
GATGATGTGGCCCGACTGCTCGCCACCCAGCGACCACCCACGGCGCTGCATCTCGTCGATCACGTAGCGGTCGCCGACCTGGGTGGTGGCGACCTCGATCCCCGCCTCCTCCATTGCCCGGTGGAAGCCGAAGTTGGTCATCACGGTGACGACGACACCGCCACCCAGCTCGCCGCGGGCAGCCCGACCGCGGGCCGCGAGGGCGATCAGCTCGTCGCCGTCGTGGACGCGGCCGTTGCCGTCGACGGCCAGCATGCGGTCGCCGTCGCCGTCGAAGGCGAAACCGATCTCGGCGTCCGAGTCGGCGACCCTCTTGGCGAGCGGCTCGAGGTGAGTGGAGCCGCAGCCGGCGTTGATGTTGCGCCCGTCCGGCTCGGTGCCGATCGTCTCGATCGTGGCGCCGAGGCGCTCGAAGATCGCCGGGGCGGCGCGATGGGTAGCGCCGTTGGCGCAATCGAGGACGATGCGGCGACCGGAGAGGTCGAGCGGGAAGGCGGCCTCCAGCTCCCGCAGGTAGTCGGCGAGGCCGCCGTTGAGCTCACGCACGCGGCCGACCTCGGCGGCGGTAGGCGCCTGATCCAGAAGCGACTCGATCCGCGCCTCGAGCTCGTCGCCGAGCTTCGTCCCCTGCGCGGAGAAGAACTTGATCCCGTTGTCCCGGTAGGGATTGTGCGAAGCGGAAACCACGGCGGCGAGATCGAGCCCCAGCCGCTTGACCAGGATCGCCGCGGCAGGCGTCGGCAGCACTCCCCCCAGCAGCGCGTCTCCCCCGGCCGCGGCAACCCCGGCGGCGAGCGCCGCCTCCAGCATCGGGCCCGACTCGCGGGTGTCCCGGACGATCAGGACCTGCGGCCTGGCGGCCTCCAGCGAGGCGGCGCTCGCCCTGCCCAGCGCCGTCGCCAGCTCCGCGCTGAGGAACGTTCCAGCCTCCCCTCGGACCCCATCGGTTCCGAAGAGCTTGCGCTCGGTCGTCACTCGGCCCCCGTCAGCGCTTACTGAACTGAGGCTTCTTACGGGCCTTCTTGAAGCCCGCCTTGCGGCGCTCCTTGACCCGCGCGTCGCGGGTCAGGAAGCCGCGGCGCTTGAGGTCGCCGCGCAACTCGGGGTCGATCTCGGTCAGGGCCCGGGCAATGCCGTGGCGAACCGCCCCGGCCTGGCCGCTGATGCCGCCACCGTGAACGCGGATGCGGACGTCGACGTTGCCCTCGTAGCCGGAGACCACGAGCGGCTGCCGCGCCATCGTCTGGTGCAGCGGGCGCGGGAAGAACTCCTCGAGGCTGCGCTTGTTGACCTCGATCTTGCCGTTGCCGGGAAGCAGGGTGACGCGGGCGATCGAGCTCTTGCGTTTACCCGTGGCGAGGAAGCGCGAGCCGCTCTCCATTTTCGCCGGCGCACGGCTTGCGGCCTCGGCATCGGGGTCGTCGGCCCCGGCCAGCGCCGCCTCGCGGCGCGCTTTCTCCTCTTCCTCGGCTTCGAGGCGAGCTTTCTCCTCAGCACTGAGCTGCGTCTCCGGCTCAACCGCGATCGGCTCCAGATCGGCGCCGGGAATGACGTCCTTCTTCTTCTCCTCCGCTTTTGGCTCCTCAACGGGCTCGGGAGTTTCCTCAGCAGCAGGCTCCTCTGCAGGAGTCTCCTCAGCGGCATCGGGCCCCGCCTCCTCAGCAACGGGCTCCTCGGCAGGCGACTCGACCTCGTCGGCAGCCCCAGCGGACTCCTCAGCGGCCTCGTCCGCGGGTGGCGTGGCGGTGGGCTCCTCGCCCGCAGCTTGCGAGGACGAGGAGTCCTCTGCCGCGACAGGCCCCGCGGTCGTGCCCTCTGAAGAATCCCCGTTGGTCTCCTCGACCGCGTCGTCGGGCTGCTCTGAAGTCTCTTTGTCCTGCTCGTCCGTCATCTATCTCTCAGTTCCATCGGTTTGGGCGCCTGGGCGGCGTGCGGATGATCGGGGCCGGCGTAGACCTTCAGCTTGGCCAGCTGCTGGCGGGCCAGGCGGTTGCGCGGCAGCATTCCCTTGACCGCCTTGCGGATGACTTCCTCGGGGCGGCGGTCGAGCATCTCCGACAGGGTGCGGGACTTGATCCCGCCCGGGTAGCCGCTGTGACGCCAGTACGTCTTCTGCTCGAGCTTGTTACCGGTGACGCGGATCTTCTCCGCGTTGACGACGACGATGAAGTCGCCGGTGTCGATGTGCGGCGTGTACTCGGGCTTGCGCTTGCCGCGCAGGGTGTCGGCGATCTGGGTCGCGAGACGGCCCAGGGTCTGGCCCTCGGCGTCGACGACGTACCAGTCGCGCTGGCGGTCGGTGGGCTTGGCTACGTAGGTCTTCATCGTGGCTCCATCGTCAAAAAGCCGCGCGGACTCGCCGACGCGGCCGGGGGATCATAGCCATCCCGCCGTCTATACTGCCGCGCCAGCAATGCCGAATCCCGGGCGGACATCCGCACGGGGGCGGAGGAACCGTTGAGGCCGATGCAGGCCTCGGGGGCGAATCGGACGAAAAGGTCCGTAGCGCATCTCTTTCAGCGCGAGCCCGACAGCTAACTCCGTAGGCGATCGAAAGAGAGGCTAGCGGTGCGCGACAACGAGATCGGCCGGCCTGGCTTGGCGACAAAAATCTGCTTCAGCGCGATCCTGGCGCTGCTGCTGGCCGCACTGGGAGCCGGGACGGCAGTGGCCGCGGGCACCGGCGGTGCGCCCACCCCGAGCGGCAGCCCGCCGCCGCCGAGCAGCCCCGCCGGAGCGCCGACGAGCGCTCCCAGCGCCGGCGCCCTGACCCTGGCCTCGGCCGCGACCACGCCCCGCAAGTCCTTCTACTTCGGCTTCCGCTTCCCCCGCCTGACCTACACGATCGGCAGCAGCCAGCCCCAGAACGACCTCCAGGTCGACGTCGTCAACGAAGCCGGGGAAGTCGTCAAGAGCTTCTACCGCAACGACGTCGCCCCCGACGTGCCGAACAGCATCCGCTGGGACGGCACCAGCAACGAAGGCCGGCCGGCCCGCAACGGTCGCTACAGCTTCCGGATCGGGCCCCAGGTCGGGGCGCCGGTGCCGGCCGCACGACCGGCCACCGCGTCCACCGTCCTCACCCTCAGCTTCGACTTCTACGGCTACGCCTTCCCGATCCTCGGCGCGCACGAATTCGGCCTCAGCGCCGGCCGCTTCGGCGCCGGCCGCTCCGGCCACACCCACCAAGGTCAGGACACGATGGCCGCCTGCGGCACGCCGCTCGTCGCCGCCCGCGGCGGCACGGTCCAGTACTCGGGCTACCAGGGCGCCGCCGGCAACTACGTCGTCATCGACGGCAAGGGCACCACCTACGACTTCATGTACGCCCACCTTGCCGAACCCTCCCCGCTGCAGGCCGGCGAAACGGTCCGCACCGGCCAGCCAATCGGGCTCGTCGGCGACACCGGCGACGCCAGCGGCTGCCACCTCCATTTCGAGATGTGGGCAGCACCCGGCTGGTACGAGGGGGGCTCGCCGATTGACCCTCTCCCCTATCTCGAAAAGTGGGACGCGTATAGCTGAGGAGGTAGGGGGAGGAGGAGGGTGTCGGGTACCCCTCCTCACTCGGTACCTCGTCGAATGGGAGTCACCTGGCTACGCCCCGCTCCGCTCAGCTCCTCCTCCGCAAAACGTTCGGAGGGGTACCCAACACCCTCCTCCAACTCCAAGCCACAGAGACAGACGGCCCCGAATCCAGAAGCGGTCGAGGGTCGTAGCTTTTGCCCTAGATGGCCGAGCCTCGGGAGGGTGCTGGTGGGGCCTGCGAACGTTTTGCGGAGGAGGAGCCCAGGGGTCCGGGCGTCAGCGGTCAGCGGCCCATTCGACGAGGTACCGAGTGAGCAGGTCCCACCAGCACCCTCCCGCGTCCAGTCAGTTAGTGCAACGGTCGCAACGCCCCCGCAGCACCACGTCGTGCTCGGTCACATCGAAGCTGATCGACTCGGAGAGCTGGCCGATCGCTCGCTCCAAGGAGGAGTCCTCGAAGGGGACCATGCGGCCACAGTCGCGGCAGATCGCGTGGTGGTGATGATGGCCGTCGGGCTCGATCCGCTCGTAGCCGGCGGTGCCACGGCAGACCTCGAGCCGCCGCACCAAACCGAGCTCCTCGAGCTGCTCCAGCGCCCGGTAGACGCTGGCCCGGCCGACCGGCGGTCGGCGGCGGCGCAGCTCGTCGTCGAGGTCCAGCGCGGTCACCGCGCAGTCATGGCCGGCCAGGGCCTCGACCACCGCGGTGCGGGCGCCGCCGCGTCGGTGGCCCGCCGCCCGCAGGGTCTCGAGCGCGTGACGGGCCCAGCCGCTGTCCGTGGAAACGGTCATCTCAGGCGATCGTAGCCTCCGCCGGCGGGCGCTCTCGCGGGCGCCACGAGCGCAGCCGGGCCAGTGGCAGCGAGGCCAGGTAGAAGGCCAGGATCGCCAGCGCCACCGAGGCGCCGCCCGCGGTCCCGGCGTAGTAGGAGAGATAGAGGCCGGCGAGGCCGGCCAGCACCGCGACCGCCGCGGCGACGGCGAGCATCGGCACGATCCGGTCGCTGAGATTGCGCGCGGTCGCCGCCGGTCCGACGAAGACGGCGACGACGAGGAGGTTGCCGAGGCCCTGCACGGCGACGACGATCGCCGCCGCCAGCAGGATCAGCAGCGCCGCGTCGGCACGCGCCGGCGAGAGGCCCAGCGCCGGCGCCGAACCGCGGTCGAACCCGGTCGCCAGCAGGCGGCCGTGCAGCAGGGGCAGCGACAGGGCGAGGAGGGCGACCAGCGCCGCGGCGGCGGCGAGGTCGGCGTCGGTCGGGCCGAGGACGTCGCCGAAGAGCAGCGCCTCGACCCCGGGCGGCGAGTCCGGCGAGAGGGCCAGCAGGACGCCGAGCCCGAACATCGTGGTGACGACGACCGCAACGCCGACGTCCCGCCCCACCCCCGGCAGGCGGGCGACGATCGCGATCGCCAGCGCCGCCAGGACGATCGCCGGCGCCGCCCCGAGCAGCAGCGGCACCCCGGCGATCGCGGCGACGACCAGGCCGGGGAAGATCGAGTGGGCAAGTGACTCTGCCGCGTAGGAGAGCTCGTAGAGGACGACCCAGCAGCCGAGTGCGCCGCCGGCCAGTCCGAGCAGGGTCATCTCGGCGATTGCCCGCTGCATGAAGGCTTCCTGAAAGGGCTCGAACATCTCAGTGGTGGTGATGGTGAGGGGGCAGGATGGCGCGGCCGGCGACGCCCGGGATCTCGACGATGGCACCGCCGTAGGTGGCTTCGAGCACCTCGCGGTCGAGCGACCGCAGCGGCTCACCGAAGGCGATCTGACGGCGGTTGACACAGAGGACCGAGTCGCAGCGCCGCGCCTGCTCGAGGTCGTGGGTGGCGATGACGATGCCGTGCCCTTCCCCCGCCAGGGCCGCGATCAAGTCTTCGAGGCGCTCCGCGGCGGGCCGGTCGAGGCCGGTGAAGGGCTCGTCCATCAGCAGCACCCGGGCGTCCTGGACGAGGGCGCGGGCGATCAGCACCCGCTGCCGCTGGCCGCCGGAGAGCTCGCCGAAGGTTGCCCCCGCGAGCTCCTCCAGCCCCACTCGCGCCAGCGCTGTGCGGGCGTCCTCGCGCTCGGCCCGCCCGGGCCGGCGCCACCAGGGCAGTCGCGAAAGCGCCCCCATCGTCGCCACTTCGAGGGTGGAGACGGGATAGTCGAGGCGCGAACGCTCGGTCTGCGGCACCGAGCCGCAGGAGGCGTCGACCCGCAGGGCTCCGGCGAGCGGGCGCAGCTCCCCGAGCACCGCGCGCAGGATCGTCGTCTTGCCGCCGCCGTTGGGGCCGAGCAGGGCCAGCCGCTCGCCGGCCGCGAGCGCGAAGGAGACCTCCGAGACCGCCGCCCGGCCACCGCCGTAGCCGACCGCCAGCCCGGCGGCCTCGATCAGGGGCTGAGCCGGCATCCGTGCCCTCCACCGCTGAAGCCGCGCACCATCGCGTCGGCGTTGGCCGCCTCCATGCTCAGATAGGTGGCGCCGCTGGACCCCGCCGGGCCGAGGGTGTCGCCGTAAAGCTCCAGGTCCGCCGAGGCCCCTGTCTGCCGCGCGATCGCATCGGCCACCTTGGCGCTGAGCGAGCTCTCGGGGAAGACGGCCTCGACGTGTTCGCGCTCGATCAGGCCGATCAGCTCGCTCACGTCCTGCGCCGAAGGCTGGGCCTGGGTCGTCTGGGAGGGAATCACGGCTCCGACCACGTCGACTCCGTAGCGCCGGGCGAAGTAGCCGAAGGCATCGTGATCGGTGACGAGCTTGCGCCGCGCCGGCGAGATCGTCTCGATGCACCTGGCGATGCCGCTGTCGAGCCTGCCCAGGCGGCGGAGGTAGGCGGCGGCGTTGTGCTCGAACCGGCGCCGGTGGGCCGGGTCGGCGGTAGCCAGGCGGCGGGCGATCTCGCGTACGGCCACCTCGGCGTTGCGCGGGTCGTGCCACCAGTGTGGGTCGTACTCTGATGCCTCGGCGCTATCGCTCTCGCCTGGCAGGCGCTGCGGCACGATCGCGCCGAGGTCGACGGTCCTGGCGCCACTGCCGCTGTCGGAGACGACCTGGTCCATCCAGGCATCGAGGTCGTCGCCGTTGACGAAGACCAGCCGCGCGTCCGCCGCCGCCGCGACGTCGCTCGGCCGCGGGTCGTACTCGTGCGGATCGGTGTTCGGCTGCAGCACCTGGTCGACGGCGACGCCCTCGCCGCCGACCTCGCGCACCCAGTCGCCGATCTGAGTCGTGGTCGCGACCACGTCGAGCTTGCGGTCGTCGGATCCCGAGCCGCCGCAGCCGACGACCAGCAGAGCCAGCGCCAATGCCGCCGCCGCCAGCGCCGGAGCGCCGTGGGAGGCCCGCGCAAGCGACCGCGCCAGGGCGCCGAGCGCGAAGACGGCGCCGGAGACGCAAGCGATGGTCGCCCCCGGGGGCGCGTCGGTCTTGACCGAGAGCCAGAGCCCCGCCGTCCCCTCGACCGCGACGAGGACGACGCTGGCCAGCTGCCAGCTCCACATGCGCCGGGTGAACAGTCGGGCGGTGGCCGCCGGGACGACGAAGAGGGCGCTGACCAGAAGGGCGCCGACAACCGACAGCGCCGCGGTCGTGGCGAGCGCGATCAGCCCCAGCAGGGCCGCGTCCAGCAATCGCGCCTGCACGCGTGCGGGGCCGGCACCAGGGTCGAAGCCGTGGGCGAGCCAGCGATCGCCGACGAGGACCGTCGCCGCCACGGTCGCCGCCGCTGCCGCCGCCGCCAGGGCGATGTCGCCGCGGTCGACCAGCAGCAGGCTGCCGAACAGCAGCGTCTCGACGTTGGCCCCGGAGCCGAAGACGTCGCTGGCGAGGATTACGCCGGCGGCGAGGCAGCCGACCAGCACCAGGGCGACGACGCTGTCGCGCTCGCGGTTCCGCCCGCGGCCGAGAATCGCGTTGCCGGCGGTGAATGCGATCGCGGCGCCGAAGGCCCCGAGCGGAGCGGCGAAGCCCAGCCCATCGGCCAGGACCAGGCCGGGGAAAGCCGCCGTCCCGACCGCGTGGGAGAAGAAGGCGAGCCCCCGCAGCACGACCCAGGCGCCGAGCAGGCCGGCCGGCACCGCCAGGATCAGGATCTCGAGGAGACCGCGCTGGACGAAGGGAAGCTGGAACGGCTCGAGCAGGGAGTCCATCTCTCCGCGAGCTTAATGAGAATGAATCCAGTTTGCATTAAACCCTCTCGCGGTCATCCTCGGGGGCTACTTAACGACCAATTTGGGACGTTTGGGTTACAGATGTAACTAATAATCAATAGATATTCGTTTAGCCAGGAAGTATGAGTGCAGTGCCACCCCCCAACCCCCCAAGGAGCAGCACCGTGAAGAGAAACCGCCCAGAAGTGATCGATCAGCGCCTGGTCAAAGCCCTGGCTCACCCCCTGCGGATCAAGATCCTCGAGATCCTGACCGAACGCGTCGCCAGCCCCAACCGGCTCTCCGACGACCTCGACGCCGGGCTCACCCACGTCGCCTACCACACCAGAGCACTCGACAGATGCGGCTGCCTGGAGCTCGTCGACACGGCGCAACGCCGTGGCGCCACCGAGCATTTCTACAAGGCCTCGCCCCACTCGTTCATCGGCGACCGGATCTGGCGCCGGGTGCCCCGGGCCCTGCTCGGTGGCGTCTCCGGCGCCACCCTGCAGAGCTTCATGGACCGGGCGGTGGCGGCGCTGGAGGCCGGCACGATCGACGGCCGCGAAGACACGACGCTGTACTGGATGCCGGTCCGGCTCGACGAGGAGGGCTGGGTCGAGGTGACCGCGGCGATGGAAGATACCGTCGACAAAGTGCTGGCGATCCAGGACGAAAGCCGCCGCCGGCTGTCTCGCCGGAAAGGCCGCGGCGCGATCTCGGCAATCGTCGGCGTCGCCAGCTTCGAGACGCCGAGAGGGCGCGAAGAGCTGCTCTCCTAGCAGCGGCGCGGGCCGCCTACTCCCACTCGATCGTCGCCGGCGGCTTCGAGGAGATGTCGAGGGCGACGCGATTTACGTCGCGGATCTCGTTGATGATCCGGTTGGAGACTCGCTCCAGCAGGTCGTAGGGCAGCCGCGCCCAGTCGGCGGTCATCGCGTCGTCGGAGGTGACGGCGCGGATCACGATCGGGTAGGCGTAGGTGCGCCCATCGCCCTGAACGCCGACCGAGCGGACCACCGGCAGCACGCAGAACGACTGCCAGAGCTGGCGGTAGAGCTCGGCCGCGCGGATCTCCTCCTGCAGGATCGCGTCGGCGGCACGGAGGATGTCCAGCCGCTCTTTGTTGACCTCGCCGCCGACGATGCGGATCCCCAGCCCCGGCCCCGGGAAGGGCTGGCGCCAGACCATCCGCTCCGGCATGCCGAGCTCGGCGCCGACCGCGCGAACCTCGTCCTTGAACAGCATCCGCAGCGGCTCGACCAGGTCGAAGTCGAACTCGTCCGGCAGGCCGCCGACGTTGTGATGGGACTTGATCGTCGCCGCGTGGTCGGAGCCGCCGGACTCGATCACGTCGGAATAGAGCGTGCCTTGGACCAGGTAGCCGACGTCGTCGAGCTTTCGCGCCTCCTCCTCGAAAACGCGGATGAACTCCTCGCCGATGATCTTGCGCTTGCGCTCGGGCTCCTCCTCCCCGGCCAGCTTGGCGAGGAAGCGCTCTTCAGCTTCGACGTGGACCAGGGGGATGCCGAACTGGCGGAAGGCCTCGACCACCTGCTCGGCCTCGTTCAGCCGCATCAGGCCGTGGTCGACGAAGACGCAGGTCAGCCTCTCGCCCACCGCCTTGTGGACGAGCAGGGCCGCGACCGAGGAGTCGACGCCGCCGGAGAGCCCGCAGATCACCCGGCCCTCGCCGACCTGGGCCTGGATCTTCTCGACCTGTTCGGCGATCACCGACTGCGGCGACCACTGCTGCTCGCAGCCGGCAACGTCGCGCAGGAAGCGGGTCAGGATCTCGGTCCCGTAGGGGGTGTGGACGACCTCGGGGTGGAACTGGATCCCGTAGAGGCCGCGATCGGGCAGCTCGCAGGCGGCGACCGGGGAGCTGGGGCTGGAGGCGAGGGCGGTGAAGCCCGCGGGGGCCTCGAAGACGGCGTCGCGATGGCTCATCCAGCAGCTCTGCTCCTCGGGCAGCCCGCCCAGCAGGCGGCCGCCGCCTTCCAGGAGGACCAGGTCGGTGCGGCCGAACTCCCCCGACTCCGCCGTCTCGACCCGGCCGCCGAGCGCCAACACCATCGCCTGCATCCCGTAACAGATCCCCAGCACCGGAATCTCCAGATCGAGCAGCTGCGTCGGGAATGCCGGCGCCCCCGGCTCATAGACCGAAGCCGGCCCCCCCGAGAGGATCAGCGCCTTCGGCGAGCGCTCGCGGATCTTCTCCACGGCGACGGTCGAGGGCAGCAGCTCGGCGAAGACGCCGCATTCGCGGATGCGCCTGGCGATCAGCTGGGAGTACTGGCCCCCGAAATCGAGGACCAGCACCTCCTCCACCGCTCGCACCTCGTCCGCCGGCAGCTGGGAGACGGTGCCGGCGACCTGCTCAGTCATCGCTTACGGCAACCCCCGCCGAGACGGCGGCGCGGCCGTTGGACCCCATCCCCACCGACTGCTCGTTCTGCAGCTTCTTGCCCTCGCTCATCAGCGCCGGCGCGACCATCACCTCGGCCCGCTGGAAGGAGCGGATGTCCTCGTAGCCGCAGGTGGCCATCGAGGTTTTCAGCGCCCCCATCAGGTTGAAGGTGCCGTCGTTCTCCTGCGCCGGCCCGAGCACGATCTCCTCCATCGTCCCGTCCTGCTTGGTCGAGACGCGGGTCCCGCGCGGCAGGGAGGGATGGAAGGTCGCCATGCCCCAGTGGAAGCCGCGACCCGGCGCCTCCTTGGCGCGGGCCAGGGGCGAGCCGACCATCACCGCGTCGGCGCCGCAGGCGATCGCCTTGGAGACGTCGCCGCCGGTGCGCATGCCGCCGTCGGCGATCACGTTGACGTACTCGCCGGTCTCCAGCATGTGCTGGGAGCGGGCGGCGGCGACGTCGGCGATCGCCGTCGCCTGGGGGACGCCGATGCCGAGCACGCCACGGGTGGTGCAGGCGGCGCCGGGCCCGACGCCGACGAGGACGCCGACGGCGCCGGTCCGCATCAGGTGCAGGCCGGTCGAGTAGGAGGCGCAGCCGCCGACCACGGTCGGCACCGGCACCTCGGCGATGAACTCCTTCAGGTTCAGCGGCTCGACCGTGGTCGAGACGTGTTCGGCGGAGATCACGGTGCCCTGGATGACGAGGATGTCGAGGCCGGCCTCAACCGCCACCTCGTAGTGCTCGCGCACTTTCTGCGGCGTCAGCGAGCCGCAGACGACGGCGCCGCGGGCCTTGATTTCCTCCACCCGCTTGCCGATCAGCTCCGACTTCACGGGCTCGGCGTAGATCTCCTGCATCAGCCGCGTCGCCACGTGCTTGGGGGCGGCGGCGATCTGCTCCAGCCGCTCCTCGGCGTCCTCGAAGCGGGCCCAGATGCCCTCCAGGTTGAGCACGCCGAGGCCGCCGAGCTCGTTGACGAGCACGGCGGTGTCGGGGCTGACGACGCCGTCCATCGCCGAGGCGACGAGCGGCAAATCGAAGCGGTAGGGACCGAGGGTCCAGCTGATGTCTATGTCGTCGGGATCGCGGGTACGACGCGACGGGACGATGGCGATGTCGTCGAATCCGTATGCGCGCCGCCCCTTCTTGCCGCGGCCGATTTCGATTTCCAAGTGATTCCTCCAGGGCTGGCGTTGAACAGCCAGCCTACACTTCCGCCGGGACCTCCAGATCGTGCACCGCGACCTCGCCGAGCAGGCGCTCGACCTGGTTGCGATCGACGGTGCCGGCGCCGAAGTGCTGGGTCGACTCGGCGCCGCAGGCAACCCCGTAGGCAAGGCACTCCTCGGGCGAGCGGGCCTCGTAGCGAGCGGCCACGTAGCCGGCCAGGAAGGCGTCCCCGGAGCCGACCGTGGAAACCGGCTCCAGCGGCTCGGTGTGAACCTCGAGCAGCCGCCGCTCGGCCCCTTCCCCGACCGCCGCGACGCAGCCTTCGGGACGGGTGATCGCGGCCTCTCCGGCGCCGAGCCGGACCAGCTCGTTGAGGCCGGTGGCGAGATCGCCGTCGTCGGCGAACTCCTGTCCGACCAGCTCCTCGGCCTCGCGCTCGTTCGGGGTCACCATCGAGGCGCCGGCGCGCACCCCGGCCAGCATCGCCTCGCCCTCGGCGTCGAGCACGACCGAGACGCCGCGGCGACCGAGGTCGGCGATCAGCCGCGCGTAGAGATCGTCGCCCGCACCCGGTGGCAGCGACCCCGCCAGCACGCAGATCCGGGCGCCGCCGGCCAGGTATCCGATCCGCTCGAAGAGCCTCTTCGTCTCCTCGGCGCTGACCGCCGGCCCGCGCTCGTTGATCTCGGTCTGGTCGCCGGAGGTGGGATCGATCACGGCGAGATTGATCCGCGTCTCCGCCGCGATCCGGGTGAAGTCGGTCAGGACCGACTCTTCGCGCAACCCTTCCAGCACCCGCGTCCCGGTCGGGCCGCCGACGAAGCCGGCGGCGATAACGGGGCGGCCGAGCAGGCTGAGCGCGCGGGCGACGTTGATGCCCTTGCCGCCGGCGACGGTGCGGCTCTCGACCGCGCGGTGGCGGCGCCCGAGGCGAAAGTTGGGCACGGCGACGGTGCGATCGATCGCCGCGTTCAGAGTCACGGTGAGAATCACTCGGCTATCACCCGAATCCGCTTCCCTTCCTCGTTTCAGTGGCGCCTGCGGCGATACAGCGCCACCCCGCCAATCAGTATCACGAAGACCGCCAGGACGATAGGGATCGGGTTGTTACCGAGGAGGCTGCGAATCCGGTCGAAGGAGCTGGCGGTGGGGATCGCGCGGCCCGCCCGCAGTGGCACCGTTGCGGCCGGCCGGCCGTCGACGAAGACCGTGGCGCGGCCGAGCACGGCGCCGCGGCGAATCGGCCCCTCGACCTCGCGCGGGGCGCGGACGCCGACGCTGAGCCGCTGCCCCTCGCGCAGACCGATCGCGACCCGGCGGGCCGCCCGCAGCGGCAGCTCGCCCCCGGAGTAGCGGATGTCGGGATCGGCGAGGTCCTGCCCGGCCTGGATCGGCAGCCGGCGGCGGTACTGGCGGAAGCCGTATTCGAGCAGCTCGAGGTTGTCGCGGTAGCGGGCTTCGTCGCTCGGCGCCCCGACCGCGACCGAGATCAGCTCGACCCCCTTGCGTCGCCCCGAGCCGACGAGGACGTAGGCGGCATCGAAGGTATGGCCGGTCTTGACCCCCGTCACCCAGGGCGCCATCAGCAGCAGCTCGTTGATCGTCGCGATCCGGCGCGGCGGCTCCAGGCTGCGCAGGACCGCGCTGCGCGAGTCGGCGATCTTGGCGAAGGCCGGGATCCGCAACAGCCGCCGGGTCAGCGTCGCCAGGTCGCGGGCACTGGAGAAGTTGCCGCGCTGGTCGAGGCCGACCGGGTTGGCGTAGTGGGTGTCGGCGAGCCCGAGGGCGGCGGCGCGGCGGTTCATCTGGGCAACGAAGCGCGGCAGCGAACCGGCGGCGGCGAGGGCGAGGTCGTGGGCAGCGTCGTTGCCGCTGCGCAGGATCAGGCCGTAGAGCAGGTCGCGCACGCTGATCCGCTGTCCGGCTCGCAGGCCGAGCAGCGACTCGCCGTAGATCGAGCGGTAGGGCGCCGCCCTGACCAGGCGATTCAGGGGCAGCTCCTGCATCGCCACGTAGGCGGTCATCAGCTTGGTCGTGCTGGCGATCGGCAGCTGCTCGGCGGCGGCGTGCGAGGCGAGCACGTCGCCGCTGCTCGCGTCGATCAGAGTCCAGGCGCGGGCTTCGACCTGGGGCGCCGGCGCCGCGGTGGCGGCCCCGGGCAGGTACAGAGCCGTCGCCAGCAGCGCCGCCAGCAGGGCGACGCCGAGACGGCGCCACTTCATCGCAGCTTCAGCGTTTCGCCGGCGATCAGGATCTGCGGGTCGACCTCCGGGTTGAGGGCGAGGAGGTGGACCACCGGAACGCCGGTGCGGTGGGCGATCGAAACCAGGGTGTCGCCGCTCTTGACGACGTAGGTGGCAGCCTTCGTCTTGTGGCCCTTTTGGGCGGGCTGGTTGCCACCCTGCCGCGACTTGGTCGAGGAGTCGGAACCGCCGAGCGAGCTGGCGATCGCGACGATCACGACGACGACCGCCCCGACCAGGGCGATTGCGGCGAAGATCCGGGCGAAGGCGCTGGGGCGTTTTTCCATTGGACTGGATGGCGAGTCGGATTGGGAGCCGGTGATCGTAGTGGCCGCCGCGGGCGTCTCAAGCGCTCGAAATGCTCCAGACGGTGGCCCGCAGGCGCTCCGCGGCCGCGGCCGGGTCCGGGTCGGCGGCGATCCCCCGCGAGGCGGCGACCAGGGCGGATGCCGGCCCCGCCGCGAAAGCAGGGCCGAGCAGCTCCGGCCTGCCGCCCTGGGCGCCGACCCCGGGGATGAGGAAGATCGAGCGCGGCATCAGCTCCCGCAGACGGGCGATGTGCTCCGGCTCGGTAGCGCCGACGACCGCCCCCATGCCGCTGAGGCCGCCCTTTCCCAACAGCCGCTCCGAGAGGTTGTCGACCAGCCCGGCCAGGCGCTCGTGCAGAGGGCGCTGCGGAGCCGGCAGGTCCTGGACGTCGGCGGCGCCCGGATTGCTGGTGCGGACGAGGGCGAATACGCCGGCGCCGGCGCTAGCCGCGGCGGCGACCAACGGCTCCAGTGCGTCGAGGCCGAGCAGGGGGTTGGCGGTGAAGGCGTCGGCGCCGAGGCCCGGCACCGCCCCCCAGGGAGTCGGCGTCTCGCCGACCAGAGCCTGGGCGTAGGCGGCGGCGGTCACCGGCACGTCGCCGCGCTTGCCGTCGGCGATCGTCAGCAGGCCCGCTTCGTGGGCGGCGTGACAGACCTCGGTCAAAGCGGCCCAACCCGGAGCCCCGAGGCGCTCGAAGCAGGCGAGCTGCGGCTTGACCGCGACGCAGGCGGGGCCCGCGCGGTCGATCAGGCTGCGGCAGTGAATCGATACCGCAGCGGCTGCCAGCTCGGCTGCCGGGGCATCGCCGGCGCCCGCCCCCTCACCGGCCAGCTGGGCCGGATCGGGGTCGAGGCCGAGGCAGATCTGACTGCGGCGCTCCTCTACGAGCGCCGCCAGCCGATCGGCGAACAGCGAAATCGGGCTTGTCTCAGCCGCCCTTGACCTTGGTCTTCAGGGCCGAGCCGGCGGAGAAGCGCGGAACCTTGCCGCCCGGAATCGTGATCCGCTCGCCGGTGCGGGGGTTGACGCCCTGACGCGGGCCACGCTCGGCGACGTGGAATTTGCCGAAGCCGGTGAAGCTGACCTCGCCGCCGGAACTCAGCGCATCGGTGATCGTCTCGAGCACGGCGTCGACGGCGTCGCTCGCAGCCTTCTTGCTGCCAAGCCGGTCGTCGCCAGCCAGTTGATCCAGAAATTCAGCCTTGGTCACGTCGGAAATCCTCCTCGGGGGTTGAAGACGGGCGCCAATCTAACAGCGGGCTCGGCGTAACCGTCAGGAGCCACTGACGGCCATCGCGCCGATCAGCACGGGCGGCGTGCTGACGGAGCCCCCAAACGGGACCCAGCGGGCCTCGGCGCCGGTGGCCCGAACAGCGGCCAGCATCGAGACCAGATCGCTGGCGATCGTGAACTCGCGCAGCGGCTCGGCCAGCTCGCCGGCGCGGATCGCCCGCCCGGAGGCGCCGACCGAGAAGACGCCGGTGACCGGGTTGACGCCCGAGTGCAGACCGGCGACGTCGGTTACGAAGACGCCCTCACCGGCCTCCCCCAGCAGCTCCGCGAAGGCGAGCGGCCCGGGGCCGACGACCAGGTTCGAGGACGAGACGGAGGGCTGCGAGCGGTAGCCGTGACGGGCGGCGTTGCCGGTCGAGGCGCCGGCGTCGCGCCGGGCGGTGTAGGTGTCGTAGAGGAAGGCGCGCAGGCGGCCGCCCTCGATCAGGGCGGTACGCCGGCGCGGCACGCCCTCGCCGTCGAACGGCGCCGAGGCCGAACCGCCCGGATCGCGGCCGTCGTCGTGAAGCGCCAGCACCGGGCTCGCCAGCTCCTCGCCGAGACGCCCCGCGAACGGCGAGCGCCCCCGCTGCACGGCACCGGCGCCGAGGGCGCCGCCGATCAGGCCGACGAAGCTGGCGGCGACGGTCGGATCTAGCACGACCGGACAGGAGCGGGAGGCGGGCTTGACGGCACCGATCATCGCCGTCGCCCGCTCGGCCCCCTCGACTCCGATCGCCTCCGGGTCGAGATCGTCGGGCCCGCGGGCAAGGCCGAACCCGAGCCCGGTCTCGCGACCGCTGTCGCTGTCGGCCAGCGCCTGCAGGTAGGCGAAGCAGTCGGAGGACTCGTACTCGCCGGCGACGCCGGTCGAGGAGGAGATCGCGACGCGCGCGGCGGAGTCGGCGTAGACGGCCTGCTCGACGCCGGCCACGCGGGGGTCGGCCTCGAGCGCGGTCCGCTCGACCGTCAGCGCCAGCTCGGCCACCCGGGCGGTCGTCCAGGCCTCGACCGCCGGGTCGCTGAGCCCCGCCAACGCCTCGGCGGGAGCGGGCTGCGGCGGCCCCGCCGACTCGTCTTCGTCGGCGACCGCCGCCGCCTCGGCGGCGCGGCCGGCAATCGTCGCCACCCCCGCCTCGGAGAGGTCGGTCCCGTAGGCATAGCCGACCCGGCCACCGACCCAGGCGCGGACGCCGGCACCGCTCTGCGTCGCCGCGGTCAGGCTCTCGACCTCGCCGCCGTGGACCCGCACCTCACGGCCGCGGTCGCGCGAGACGTAGGCCTCGGCGTCGGTGGCGCCGGCGGCAAGAGCCGCCTCCACGGCCCACCCGGCGGTCGCGCTTAGACCCGTCACAGCTCCGTCCCGCCGACCGTCATCGCCCCCACCCGCACGTGGCCCTGGCCGGTGCCGACCGGGACTTTCTGGCCGCCCTTGCCGCAGATCCCGGTCTTCATGAAGAAGTCGTCGCCGACCGCGTCGATCGCCAGCAGCGCCTCCAGGCAGTTGCCGATCAGGGTCGCGCCGCGACACGGTCGCGTTACCCTGCCGGCCTCGATCAGGTACCCCTCGGAGACGCCGAAGACGAAGTCGCCGGTCGCCGGGTCGACCTGGCCGCCGGCGAAGGAAACCGCGTAGAAGCCCTTCGCCACCTCGGCGATCATCGCCTCCGGGCTGGCGTCGCCGGGGGCGATGTACGTGTTGGTCATGCGCGGGATCGGCAGGTGGCGGAAGCTCTCGCGGCGGCCGTTGCCGGTCGAGGCGACGCCGTCGCGCTCGGCGCTGAGGCGGTCGTAGAGGTAAGCCGTAAGGCGGCCGTCCTCGATCACCTGCGTCTTCTGGGTGAGCGTGCCCTCGTCGTCGATCGCGTCGCTCCCCCACTCGCTCGGCAGGCGGCCGTCGTCGTAAGCGCTGAGCAGCGGCTGAGCCACCTGCTCGCCCAGCTTGCCGGCATAGACGCTCGCCTGCTTGTGGACGTGGTCGGCCTCCAGCCCGTGCCCGGTCATCTCGTGGAAGAGGACGCCGCCGAAGCCGCCGCCGACGACGACCGGCATCGAGCCCGAGGGTGCCGGCCCGGCGTCGAGCAGGGTCAGCGCCTTGCGGGCCGCCTGCTCGGCGATCAGGCCGGGGTCGTCTTCGAGCAGCTCGAAGCCGCGGTGACCGCCCAGCGTCTCGGCCCCGGTCTCGACCGTGTCGCCGCGGCGGGCAACTGCCTGGGCGCCGATCCGGGTGCGGGTGCGGTCGTCGCCGGTCAGCAGCCCCTCCGAGTTGGCGATCGAGACCTGCCGCCGCGCCTCCGCGTAGGAGGCGGTGAACTGGGCGATCTCCCCACCCTGACCGCGGGCACGCTCGTCGAGCTCGCGCAGCAGGCTCGCCTTGCGCGCGGCCTCGACCTCCTCCGGGCGGCGTGCGATCGGCTGCGGCGTCGTCGCCACCGCCGTCAGCGGCCGCGGCTCGCCCCGCCGGCCGTGCAGGGCCGCGGCGGCCTCGTCGGCGGCGCGTTCGAGGTCGGTGGAGTCGAGCCCGTCGACGTGGGCGAAGTAGCTGGTGCCGCCCTCGACCACCCGCACCCCGGCGCCCTCCTCGGCGCCGGCTTGGACCGCCTCGATCCGCGACTCGTCGATCGACATCGCCAGCCCGTGGCGGCGTTCGGCGAAGACCTCCGCGAAACGGCCGCCGTTGGCCAGCGCTCGGGCGAGGACACGCTCGGCGACAGCCGGCTCGAGCAGCTCACTCACGGCTTCGGCCGCTTCCCCGCGACCTCGATCAGGCGCCCGGCGGCGACGAAGAGCTCCGCCCCGGCCGCGGAGTCATCGGCATGGTCGCTGCTGCGGCCATTCGGGTAGTAGAGGCGGGCGAAGGGGCGGCGGGAGACGCGGCGCCGGCGCATGTAGGCAGCTGCCTCGTCGGCGTAGCCGGAGACGCGATCGAGCAGGACCCGGTGCGGCTTTGGAGGCATCAGCCCTCGCCCCCGACCGCATCGGCACGGGCGAGGTGGCGCAGGACGGAGCGCATGTCGAAGAACATCAGCGAGGCGAGGGCGAAGCGCTCGGTGACGGCGACGGCGAGCAGACCGGCGTGGCGCAGGGCGAAGACCTCGCCCTGCTCGGTGGCGATGTGGACCTGCTCCGCCGGCTCCCCGCCGGCTCGATCGGCCACCTCGAGCAGCGCCGCGGCGTCCTCGCGCCAGCGCTCGCTGTCGCCGGCGGCGGCGAGAACGGCGCCGCCGGCGTCGAGGATCGCCGCCCCCCGCAGGTCGGGGGACATCTCGGTGAGAAAGGCCAGCGCGGCCCCGGCGGCGTCCCCCGGAGCGACCTCGGTTGCGGCGGCGTCGGCCATGTAAGTGAAAATACCGACCGTGTCCCTCGCCCGAGCCTCATGGATCACCGTCGTCGCGATCTGCGCGATCGCCGCGGTGCTCTTCGCGCTCAGCGGCTACACCGGCTACACGATCACCCTGATCGCCGTCGGCCTGGCGGCCGCCGTGAACCTGCTGCCGCCTCCCTGAGGCTCGCTAATCGGTTGTTCAGCCGGACCGGTACGGGCCCGCGTCGCTGTCGTCAGGCTCCCTGAACGAGGTCTCCGGCTCAGCGTGGATCAGCACCTCGCAGTTGGGAACCTCGGCCTCGATCGAGGCACGCATCCGGTGCGCCAGCTCGTGAGCCAGCTCGAGGCTGGTGCCGGAGCGGTACTGGACGTGCAGGTCGATGTAGCGGCGGCTGCCGGCCCGCCGGGCGCGCAGCTTGTGATAGCCGGCGACCTCCTCGCTGCGGGCGCTGGCGATCGCCGCCTCGATCCGGTCCATCTCGGCGGTGGGCAGGGCCTCGTCGATCAGCACTCCCGACGAGCGCCGGATGATCCTGATCCCGGCCCAGACGATCGCCACCGCCACGACCAGGGCGGTGATCGAATCGAAAGCCGCGTTGCCGGTCGCCTCGACCAGCAGCAAGCCGAAGAGCACCCCGGCTGAGGTCAGGGCGTCGGTTCGCAGGTGGGCCGCGTCCCCCTCCAGCGCCTGCGATTCGTGCGCCTTGGCCTGCCGCGAGAGGACGCTGGAGACCGCCAGGTTCGCCAGCATCGAGAACCCCATCACGGCGATGCCGACACCGAGGGTCTCGACCGACGAGCCGACCACCAGCCGGTGGGTGGCCTCGTAGACGATGATCCCGGCGCCGACCAGGATCAGCATGCCCTCGATCGTCGCCGCCAGGCTCTCGACCTTCTCGTGGCCGTAGGGATGCTCGGCGTCGGCCGGCTCGTCGGCTTTGCGCACGGAGACGAAGGCGATCACCGAAGCGACCAGGTCGATCAGCGAGTGCACCGCCTCGGTCAGGATCGCGATCGAGCCGGTGATCGCCCCGGCCGCGAGCTTGAGCGCGATCAGCAGCGCGTTGGAGGCGATCGAGAGACCCGCCGCCCCGCTTTTGGTGCGGATCACGGCGACCCGGCCGCCAGGCCGAGGTGGTCGGCGAGCATCCGCGCCGCCCGGCCGCGATGGCTGATCGCGTTCTTCTCGGCGGCACTCAGCTCCGCGTAGGTGCGCTGGTCGTCGGGCCCGGTGTCGTCGGGCACGAAGGCGGGGTCGTAGCCGAACCCGCCCTGGCCCCGCCGCTCCTTGAGCAGGCTCCCCTCGCAACGGGCCTCGAAGACGTGCTCCTCGCCGGCCTCGTCGATCAGCGCGATCGCGCAGACGTAGGCGGCGCGGCGGCTGCTCCCTGCCGCGCCGACCTCGCGCAGCAGCTTGTCGAGGTTGACCTCGTCACCGGCGCCCTCGCCCGCGTAGCGGGCCGAGTAGATCCCGGGGGCGCCGCCGAGGGCCTCGGCGGCGATACCCGAGTCGTCGGCGATGACGACGTCGCCGGTCGCATCGCGGGCCGCCCGCGCCTTGATCAAGGCGTTGGCGGCGAAGCTGTCCCCGTCCTCGGGCGGCATCTCGAACCCCGCCGGCAGCGGCTTCAGCGCCAGCGTCGGCAGCAGTTCCTCCATCTCCGCCAGCTTGTGCCGGTTGCCGGTAGCGAGAATCAAGCCAACCGCTCCTGCACCTCCCGCAGGCGGGCGATGCCGCCCTCCGCGAGCGCGAGCAGCTCGTCGAGCGAGGCCCGCGAGAGCGGCGTGCGCTCAGCCGTCGCCTGCACCTCGACGAGGCCACCCTCGCCGGTCATGACGACGTTGGCATCGACCTCGGCGTTGGAGTCCTCGACGTAGTCGAGGTCGCAGAGCGCCCGGCCGTCGACCATGCCGACGCTGACCGCGGCGACCGAGCCGTTGAGCGGCATCGTCTCCAGCGCTTTTTTGTCCAGCAGCTTCTGGAAGGCCTGACGCAGGGCCACATAACCGCCCGTGATCGCCGCGCAGCGAGTGCCACCATCGGCTTCGAGCACGTCGCAGTCGACGTAGACGCTGCGTTCGCCCATTGCCTTGAAGTCGACGACGACCCGCAGCGAACGGCCGATCAGCCGCTGGATCTCGACCCCGCGGCCGTCCTGCTTGCCCTTGGAGATGTCGCGCTGCTTGCGGTCCCCGGTCGAGGCCGGAAGCATCGCGTACTCCGCGGTCACCCAGCCTTTGCCGCGCCCCTGCATCCAGCGCGGCACCGATTCGTTGACGGAGGCGGTGCAGATCACCCTCGTTTTGCCGACCGAGATCAGCGCCGAGCCGTCGGCGCTGGCGACGAAGCCGGGATCGATCGTGACCGGGCGGATGTCCGCGGGAGCGCGGTCGTAGCTGCGGGAAGCCGGCATCGGGCGAGTCTTTCACGCGAGCGCGCGGGGCGGCGCGGCGCTCAGCCTCGCGGGTGGACCCGCAGGCCGCGCTGCTCGAAATGGGCGTCGAAGGCGAATGCCTCGCCGCCGCCGTCGCGCTCGATCAGGGCGAAGGAGGTGGCATCGACGTAGCTCCAGAGCTTGTCGGCGTGGCGCTCGAGGATCTCCCAGGCGTCGCCCTCGACGTCCTCGTCGAGCCGGACCAGCTCGATCGCGCCGCTGGCGCGGAAGCGCCGCCCCCACTCGATCGCCTCGCCGCGGCCCACCCGGACCATCAGCGCCGTGTAGGTCTCGGCGAAGACGTAGTTGGAGGTGAAGAGTGCGGCGCCCTCGGCCAGAAGCCCGGAGAGCGCCGCCCGCGCCCGCTCGTGCTCCGCCTCCGCCGAGTTGCGGAGCGCGACGAAAGCGCTGGTGTCGACGAAGACCGACCTCATCGGCCGTAGAGGTCGCGGTCCAGCGTGGTGACGCTGGTGCCCTCGCGCCCTCGCCCAGGGGACTCGTCCACCAGGTAGCGGAGCAAAGGGTCCGCGGCCAGATCCGGCCGGCGCGCGCGCTCGGCGTCGATTAGCTCGCGCACCACGGCGGCGATGCTGCCCGACTTGCCGGCCCGTTGCCGGAGCCAGCGGTGCTGGGCCTCGTCCAGATATAGCTGCGTCCGATGTTTCATGCTGTCATACAGCATACGGCGCAGGGAGGACGGAATTTGCGTGGCTGTGGCGTCTGCAGCACTCATCTCATTTCTCGGCTTTCTCGAGCGGATGGGGGCGGCACGGTGGCCACCCCATCCCTACTTGAAGGCGACTTTGTCCACCGCCTCCTTGATCTTGTTGACGATCACATCGGCCAGCTCGGTGCCCTGCTTGCCGTTGAATCCCTTCATCGCCGCGACCATCCCCACCATCAACAGCGAGACCAGCAGGATCAGGCCGACGTACTCGACCGTCCCCTGTCCCGCCTCGCCCGCGGCGAACTCTTGGATGCGGCGCAGCCGACGCGCGACCGCGGCGTGCAGGTACCCCATCGCTGCGTAGATCATCAAAACCTCCTCTTTCTCGGTTGGAGGCCAATGCTCGGCGGCGGATGCGCACGGCTCCAGACCCGAACGTCACAAGTTGCGATCGCGCCCGCGCCAAGACGATCAACCGCAACGCGGTTTCGCGGTGGCCGACACGGTTACCCTGACGCGGGTGCGCGTCCTGGTCGTCACCAATTTCGAGCCCGACGACTCGGCGCCGCAACGCGGGCGCTGGGTCCGCGACCAGATCGACGAGGTGCGGCGACACGGCATCGACGTCGACGTCTTCAGCTTCCCGCCCGGGCGGGGCGAGTACATACCCGCGACCCGCCGACTGCGGAGCCTGCTGAGGCGGGAGCGCTTCGATCTCGTCCACGCCCACTACGGCCTGGCGGGCTGGTGCGCGCGCCTGGCCGGGGCCCGGCCGCTGATCGTCACCTTCCACGGCACCGACGTCCGCCACGGGGTCGTCGGTCCGCTTTCGCGTCGCCTCGCCTGGCGGGTTGACCTCGTCGCCGCGGTCTCGCGGCCACTCTTCGCGCCGGAGGACGACCGCCCGGGCCTACCGGCGGTTCCCGGCTCGGCCGTGCTCCCCTGCGGCCCCGACCTCGAGCGCTTCGGCCCGATGTCGAGGGCGGAGGCTCGAGGGGCGCTCGGCCTCGACCGCGACGGCCGCTACCTCTTCTTCCCCGCCAACCCGGCCCGACCGGAGAAGCGCCACGACCGCGCCGCCCGACTCGCGCGGGCCTGCGACGCCGATCTGCTGACCGGCGGCGCGATCGAGCCCGAGCAGATGCCGCTCTGGCTCAACGCCGCTAGTGCCGTCCTCGTCACCTCCGACTACGAGGGCTTCGGGATGGCCGCGGTCGAGGCACTGGCCTGCGGCGTGCCGGTGCTCTCGACCCCGGTCGGCATCGCTCCCTACGCGCTGCGCGGCGTCGACGGCTGCCTCTGCGCCCCCTTCGATCTCACCGCCTGGAGCGCCGCGGCAAGCCCGCACCTGGCCGCGGCCGACCCACGCGTGGCCGGCGCCGCGAAGGCCACCTCGCTGTCGGCGGCGAGGATGGCCGAGCGCGTGATCGCCGCCTACCGCGACATCGCAGGGATGCCGGTAATAGATTGAAACCGCATGAGCTCCGAAACCGGTAGCCCCAGCGGCGAGAGCCGCAGTGCCCAGATCAAGGAGGCCGAGCGCAAGCTGAGAGCGGCGGCGGGGGTCGCGACCGCGGCCGAGCGCCGGGCCAGGGCCGAGATCGAAGCGCTCGAGGCGGACCTCGAGCGCGAGCGGGCGCAGGTCGACCAGGTGCGCGAGCAGCTGCGCCTCGCCCACGAGGAGGAGCTGCAGCGCGAACGCCGCGCCAAGGAGCAGGCGATCGCCGCCGCCGAGGATCGCCTCGGCGAGATCGAGGCCCAGACCGAGGCCGCCGAGGAGCGGATCGAAGAGGCCGAACGCCGCGCCACCGCGGCCGAGAGCGCCGTCGACGACGAGAAGGCGCGCGCGCGCGAAGCGGCGGCGGCCTGGCTGCGCGAGCAGCTGGACGCGATCCGCCGGGAGGCTGAGGGGCGATAGCCGCCACCGCCGGCGAGTACGACGTCGCCGTGGTCGGTGGCGGCGCGGCGGGGCTCTGGACGGCGCTGCGGACGGCGGAGCAGGGCGGCAGCGTCTGCCTGATCTCCCGCACCCCGCTCTCGCAGAGCGCCAGCTTCTGGGCGCAGGGAGGTCTGGCGGCCGCCCTGGAACCGGGTGACTCTCCCGCCCGCCACGCCGCCGACACGATCGCCGCCGGGCGCGGCCTCTGCCGCCCCTCGGCGGTGCGGGCCCTGGCCAACGAGGCCCCGGCGGTGGTCAGGGATCTGCTCGCCCGCGGCGTCGTCTTCGACCTCGACCACGAAGGCCGCCTGGCGCTGGGGCTGGAGGGGGGCCACGCGAGCCGGCGCATCGTCCACTCGGGCGGCAGCCAGACCGGCCACGAGATCACCTCGAAGCTGGCGGCGATGGTCGCCGCCGAGGAGCGGATCGAGGTGCGCGAGCGGACCTCGGCGCTGGCGCTCTGGAGCGACGGCGAGCACTGCCACGGCGTGGTCAGCGATGCCGGCCCGATCGCCGCGGCAGCGACGGTGCTGGCCACCGGCGGGGCGGCGGCGCTGTGGAGCCGCACCACCAACCCGCGGGGTGCGATCGGCGCCGGGCCGGTGCTGGCGAGCGCCGCCGGCGCCGACCTGGCGGACCTCGAGTTCTGCCAGTTTCACCCGACCGCCATCGCCCTGCCCGGCACGCGCTTCGACGGCACCCTGATCACCGAGGCGATCCGCGGCGAGGGAGCGAAACTGCTCGACGCCTCCGGCGCGCCCTTCACCGACGAGCTGGCCCCGCGCGACGCGGTGACGGCGGCGATCCTCGAGCGGATGCGGGCTGAGGGAACGGCCGACGTGAAGCTCGACCTGCGCGACATCGATCCCGCCCGCTTCCCCAACGTCTTCGCCTCCCTGGCGGAGGCCGGCCTCGACCCGCGCTCCGAGCCGGTGCCGGTCGCCCCGGCCGCCCACTACACGATGGGCGGGATCGCGGTGGACCTCGACGGGCGCTCCTCCCTGCCCGGCCTCTACGCGGTCGGCGAGTGCTCCTGCACGGGGTTGCACGGAGCCAACCGGCTCGCCTCCAACTCGCTCAGCGAGTGCTTCGTCTTCGGCGGCCGCGCCGCGACGGCAGCCCTGCGCGAGGTCGCCGCCGCGGAACGCCCGATTCCCCCCGACTGGCACTTCGAGCCGCCCACCCAGCGGACTCGCGACGCGGTCTGGCGCTGTGCCGGACCGCTGCGCAATCCCGACGACCTCGCCCGCCTGATTGCCGAGACCTACCCGCTGGCCGGCGCGATCGCGACCGCCGCCCTGGGGCGGCGCGAGTCCCGAGGGGGGCAGCTGCGAACCGATTGCCCGGGGATCGACGAGGGTCTCGACGGCATCCACCTGGTGCTGGCACCCGACCGGCAGGTCCGCCGGGAGGAGTGGCGCTGAGGCATGCTGCTCGGGGTCGACGTCGGCGGCACCTTCACCGACGCGGTCCTGCTCGACGACGGCGTCGTCCACACCGCCAAGGTCCCGACCCGGCCGGGTGAAGAGTCCGCCGGCGTGATGAGCGCCGTCGCCGCGGTGCTCGACCGCGCCGGCACCGAGGCGCGCGATGTGGACGTCTTCGCGCACGGGATGACGGTCGGGACCAACGCACTGCTGGAGGAGCGCGGGGCGCGCACCGCGCTGATCGCCACCCGCGGCTTCGCCGACCTGCTCGAGATCGGCCGCCAGGACCGCCCCCACCTCTACCGCCTCTGCGCGCCGAAGCCGGCGCCGTTGGTGGAGCCGGCACTGCGCCTCGAGGCGGACGAGCGGATCGGTCCCGAGGGGGTCGTGACAGCGCTCGCAGAGGGCGAGCCGGAGCGGCTGGCCGGGCTGCTGCGCGAGCAGGGGGCCGAGTCGGTCGCTATCTGCCTGCTCTTCTCCTACCTCGACCCCACCCACGAGCGGCGCCTCGCCGACCACCTGCGCCAGAGCCTGCCCGGCGTCCACGTCTCCGTCTCGCACGAGGTGCTGCCGCGCTTCCGCGAGTTCGAGCGCTGCTCGACGACGACGATCGACGCCTACCTGAGCCCCCTGCTCGGCCGCTACCTGGAGCGGCTCGGCGAGGCGTCGGCCGAGGCGGAGCTGCCGGCACCGCTGGTGATGCAGTCCTCCGGCGGCGTCGCCCCGGCCGAGGAGGCGGCGCGGGCCGGCGCCTGGAGCGTCCTCTCCGGGCCCGCGGGCGGAGCGGTCGGCGCCGGCCTGCTGGCCCGGCTCAGCGGCGACGGCAACGCCCTCGGCTTCGACATGGGCGGAACCTCCTGCGACGTCTGCGTGGTCGAGGGCGGCGCGGTGCGCCGCACCGACTCGCGCCGGATCGGCGGCCGCGTCATCCAGCTGCCGATGGTCGACGTGCACACGGTCGGGGCCGGGGGCGGCTCGGTCGCCTGGCGCGATCCCGGCGGAGCGCTGCGCGTCGGCCCGCGCTCGGCGGGGGCCGAGCCCGGGCCCGCCTGCTATGGCCGCGGTGGCAACGAGCCGACGGTGACCGACGCCAACCTCCTGCTCGGCCACCTCGCCGCCGACTCGCGACTCGCCGGCGTCGCCCTCGACTCGGACGCGGCCGAGCGGGCGGTCTCCACGCTCGCCCGCTCGCTCGACCTCGAGCCCCTGGAGGCGGCGGCGGGGATCGTCCGCGTCGCCAACCAGGAGATGGTGCGGGCGCTGCGGGTGGTCACGGTCGAGCGCGGCATCGATCCGCGCGCCTTCGCGCTGCTGCCCTTCGGTGGCGCCGGCCCGATGCACGCCGCGGCGATCGCGGCCGAGCTGGGGATCGCGGAGATCCTCTGCCCACGCGCCGGCGGCGTCCTCTCCGCCCTCGGGCTCTGCGCCTCAGACCGGCGCCGCGACACCGCCCGCACGGTGATGCTGAGCGGGGCCGAGCTCACCGCCGTCCGCATCGCAGCCGAGGTCGAGGGTCTGATCGCCACTGCCGGCGTTGGCCTCGAGGGAGCCCAGCCGGAGCTGGTCTACGAGATGCGCTACGCCGGCCAGGCCTTCGAGCTGCCGGTCCCCGGCTCGGCGACTCCCGATCCCGCCGATCTCAGTGAGCGCTTCGAGCAGGCCCACGAGGAGCGCTACGGCCACCGCGACCCGGACGGGGAGGTGGTCCTGGTCGACATCGGCCTGGCGATGGTCGCGCCGGGGACCGCGCCCAGGCCGAGGGCGGCAGCCACACAGGAGTTGGAGACGAGCTCCCGTCCGGTCCGCTTCGAGGACGACTGGCTGGAAACCCGGGTCCTGCGCGGCGATCCGGCAGCCGGCACCGAAGCGGCCGGCCCGATCGTCTTCGAGCTGCCGGAGACGACGCTGGTCCTGCCTCCGGGATGGGAAGCGACGGTCGACGAGGCCGGCACGATCATCGCGCGGTTCCAAAAGGGACACACGAGCGAAAAGGGAACCACGCGATGAGCCAGGTCGACCCGATCGCCCTCCAGGTCCTGATCGGCGGCCTGCGTGCCGCCTGCGACGAGATGGGGGCGACGCTGATCCGCTCCGCCTACTCAGCGAACGTCAAGGAGCGGCACGACTGCTCGACCGCGCTCTTCGACGCCGCCGGGGAGCTGGTGATGCAGGCCGAGCACATCCCCGTCCACCTCGGCTCGATGCCGGATGCCGTCGCCGCCGTGCTCGGCGAGGAGCACCGGCCGGGCTCCGCCTGGATCCTCAACGACCCCTACCGCGGCGGCACCCACCTGCCCGACGTGACCCTGATCTCGCCCGTCTTCGTGGCCGGCGAGCTGCTCGGCTTCGCCGCCAGCCGCGCCCACCACGCCGACATCGGCGGCCCGACCCCGGGCGGGATGCCGGCCTTCTCGAAGACGCTCGAGGAAGAGGGCGTGGTGATCTCGCCGCGGCGGGCCGACGACGCCGAGCTGGAGCGACTGGCGCAGCGGATGCGGGCGCCGCGCCAGCGGCTCGCCGACCTGCAGGCGCAGCGGGCCGCCAACCGCGTCGGCGAGGCGAGGCTCGCCGAGCTGGCCGCCAAGCACGGCCCGGAGCGGCTGCGGGCCGGGATGGCGGAGATCCTCGCCTACGCGGAGCGCCGCACCCGCGCCGCGCTCGCGGCGCTGCCGGACGGCACCTACAGCGCCGAGGACCTGCTCGAGGACGACCGCGGCGGCTCCACGCGCGACGCCGTGCTGCGGGTCGAGGCGACGATCGCGGGCGAGCGCCTGCGCCTCGACTTCGCCGGCACCGACCCGGAGGTGGAAGGCAACCTCAACTGCCCGCTCTCGGTAACCAAATCGGCCGCCTTCTTCGCAGTGCGCGTCCTCACCGACCCCGAGGCCCCGCCCTCGGCCGGTGCCCATCGCCCGATCGAGGTCATGGCGCCGCCCGGCTGCCTGCTCAACGCCCGCTACCCGGCCGCGGTCGCCGCCGGCAACGTCGAGACCTCGAGCCGGGTCGCCGACCTGGTCATCGCGGCCCTCGGCGGCGCTCGCCCAGTCCCCGCCCAGGGCCAGGGAACGATGAACAACCTGACCCTTGCCAACGAGGACTTCACCTACTACGAGACGCTGGGCGGTGGCCAGGGAGCCTGCCCGGACGCCGACGGGCCGAGCGCGATCCACGTCGCCATGTCGAACACGCTCAACACTCCGGTCGAGGCCCTGGAGACCGAGTTCCCGTTGCGGGTGCGCGAGCTCTCGGTCCGCCGCGGCAGCGGCGGTGGCGGCAGCCACGCGGGCGGCGACGGGATCGTGCGCGAGATCGAGGCCCTGGCCTCGATGCGCTTCACGCTGATCAGCGAGCGTCGGCGACACCCCCCGCGCGGACGCGGCGGCGGCGAGGACGGTGAGCTCGGCCGGAATCTGCTCAACGGCGAGCGCCTTTCCGGTAAGGCGGAGGGCGCTCTCGAGCCCGGGGACAGGCTTAGAATCGAGACCCCGGGCGGCGGCGCAATGTTTAAGGACCTTTAATTTTGCGATTTGGCGATGCTGGTCTAGAATGCGCGATCTCGGGCAGGCGAGCGGCCGTTTTCTGGCTAGAAACGCAGCCCAGCCCCTCGACTCACCTCGATTCACCACCTCTTAGGAACTGACTTCCAGATGCCGATCGCTTTCAAGGAATGGGCAGTAACCGTCCGCGCCCTCGCGGAGGGCGAGCAGCTGCTGACCCTGCGCAAGGGCGGCATCCGCGAGGAGAACAAGCACTTCGAACTCGAGCATGAGCGCTTCTTCCTCTACCCGACCTTCGATCACCAGCGGAACGACCTGGTCCGCGAATCGCACCACCCGGAGCTGAGCCGCGCCCTCGAGGAGGGCGTCTGGCCCGACGAGGAGCCGCCGCCGAAAGCGCTGCTCCAGGACGGCGGCATCCCGCAGCCGGACCGGGTCCGGCTGCGCGCCTGGGCGGAAGTCGTCGACCACGTAACGATCAACGACCGCCGCACCCTCGACAGCCTTTCGCCGTATTACATCTGGACCCCCGACTACGCCGAGAAGCGACTCAGCTGGAAGCGGCGTCACCCGCTGCACGTCCTGCTGCTGCGGGTCCATCGCATCCCGCGCCCGGTCACGGTGCGCGTTCGCGACGAGTACCACGGCTGCCGCTCCTGGGTCGAGATCGATCGCGACCTGCCCTTCGAGGGCACCCCGGTGATGGCCGACGAAGAGTTCGACCGCGCTCGCTCGGAGATCCGCGAAGTTTGCGGCGACGCCGAGCCCGCCCTGGTCTAAACCTCAGACACTCTCGTTACCCTCGATTCATGTCCTGGGTCGAGACCGAGTCGCTGAGCTTCACGGCGCGACATGACACGGACGATTCCGCCTACGCGGAGCGGACGTTGGACCGGATGGAGGATCTGCGGCTGCGGCTGGAAGACCGCTTCGCGCAGGTGCCAGGGGAGGTCACGGTCGTCGTCCACACCAACCCGGCCTGGCTGACCATGGCCCATCCCTTCCTTCCCGCCGCGCGCTGGTCCGCCGCGCCGGCGGGGCGCCGCTACCTGGCCGGCTGGGCGATGGCGACCGAGCTGCATGTGCTCAACGACTCCCACATGGAACGCCGCGCCGCCGGCGACGACTCGAAGGAGGCGCTCCTGGGCACCGCCGAGCGCCTCTACGGGCAGCTGGTGATCGCCGCCAACAACAGCGCCCTCCCCCCCTCCTGGACCCCGCGCCGCTTCGGCCGCTACCTGCGCTGGGCCTGGCTGGTCGAGGGCGGCGCCCAGTACTTCGCGCGCCAGGTCGGCCTCTACCGAGCCGCCGTGATCCGGCGCCTGCGCGAGAGCGCCCGACCCTCCTTCCCCCCCTCCCGCCGCGACGCGGTGATCCTCGGCGGCACGATCTTCGACCTGCTCGAGAACGAGCGCGGGCCCGAGGCCTGCGAGCGCTTGGTGCGGGAGCTCAAGCCCGGCGGCGCGGTGCCCACGATCGAAGACGCCTTCGACGCCCGTTTCCGCGACATCGAGGGCGCCTGGCGCGACCACCTGCGCAGCATGGCCCGCCCCAGCGGCGTCAGCTGAGCTGGCTCAGCTGACGCCGCGGAGCAGGACGAAGACGCCGAAAGCCACACCCATGACCCCCAGCGACCAAAGCCCGGCGCGAGCGTAGCCGCCGATAACGCCGTAGTTCCGCGCCCTGCCGGAGTCCCCGTCTTCGAGATATTCGCCGTTGGCGATTTCCGGCGTTATTTCCTCATTTTCGACCCGCGTTTCGAGCAACAATGCCCGCGCCTGCTCGGCTCGATTCGCGTGGACCATCACCCGCTGGGGGCCGCCGCCGAATCCGCGCGTCGCGAGGCCGAATCCGAGCTGCGGCCCATCTACGCTGAGGCCTTCCTGTTCCAGGAGGCTGGGGATCTCGGAATTCTTGAGCAGCCCCTGAATCAGCTCGGCCTCGACCCGATCCCTGGCAAAGGCGACCTTGACCAGCTCGCCCCCAAGCGGTCCGTAGTCTCCCTCTGCTCGATTCCGACGCGACATCGAACCAGTCAGGTGCAGCCAGCTCAGCTCAGCGTGTAGAGGAGCCAGACCACCACGACCGCGGCGATGAAGGCGGCGCCAATCCAAAGGGCCAGGCGCGCCGGCGAGGTTTCGGTCGTCGGGCCGCCGCGGCGCAGCTTCGCCTCCCCTCGCAGCTCCGCTTCCTCGTCAGCTTCGCTCTCGGTGATCGTGTCAGCCAGCAGGGTCTTGGCTTTCTGGGCGTGACCGGAGTCGACGAGGACGTCGTGCGGTCCGGCGGCCAGGAACTCCGGCGCGTCGAAGCCGCGGGCGCGCTTGAGCACGCTGGGAATCCCACTCTCGCCGAGCAGGCCCTGCATCATTTCCGCTTCGACCTGGGTGCGGGCAAAGGCGACCTTGACGAGCTTGCCGCCTCCACCGCCGCCCCCTTCTCCACCGCCGTCGCCGCCACGCGAGCCGCTACCGCCGTGGGCACCGCGACTGTGGCTCGTGGAGCTATGCGACTTCGAGCTCGGCATCGGCGATCTTCAGATCCTCGAGTAGGTAGGCCTTGACGTCGGGGGCGTCCGCTTCGGCAAGCGAGACGATCACGTAGATCTGTTCCGGCCAGGCGACCGCCTGGTTGACGTCGGTCTGGGACGGATAGGCGGCACTCTTGGTGTGCGAGTGGTAGATCGCCAACAGCTCGTCGCCCTCGTCTTCGATCGACTTCAGCGCGTTGTACTGCTGCTGCGGATCCATCTCGTAGCGCAGCGGGCTGGCGGCCGAGTTCGCGACCCGGATCACCCTGGTCGCCTCGCCGTCGCGGCCGCCGATCAGCCCGCAGCACTCGTTCGGCAAATCCTCGCGCGCGTGCGCAACCAGCTCGTCGAGAAGGCTCTGGGCGATGCGCATCTGGGGGGCGAGGCTGGCGCCTACCACCAGACGGTGGAGTCGAGGTTCTCGATCTCCTCGATCGGCTTCGTGTAGACGCCCGAGGAGAGGTACTTCCAGCCGTCGTCGGGGATCAGGAAGACGACGTTGCCGCCGTCGAGCTCACCGGCGATGCGAATGGCGATGCGGGCAATCGCGCCGGCGGAGACGCCGGCGAAGACACCCTCCTCCTCGAGCAGCTTGCGGGTCCAGACGATCGCGTCGCGGTTGGAGACCATGATCTTGCGGTCCAGCAGGGAGATGTCGATGATCGGCGGGATGAAGCCGTCGTCGAGCGAGCGCAGCCCGTCGACCAGCTCTCCCTGCATCGGCTCGGCGGCGACGATCAGCGTCTCCGGATTGGCCTCCTTGAGGCGGCGGCCGTTGCCCATCAGGGTGCCGCCGGTACCGAGGCCGCCGACGAAGGCGGTGACCTCGTCGAGCTCGTCGAGGATCTCGACCGCGGTGCCGTTGTAGTGAGCCAGCGGGTTGGCCTCGTTGCCGTACTGGTAGGGCATGTAGAAGCTCGGGTCCTGGGCCAGCTCCAGCGCCATCTCGACGGCGCCGTTGGAGCCCTTGGCACCCTCCGAGTAGACGATCTCCGCCCCGTACATCTTCAGCAGCTGGGTGCGCTCCTCGGTGACGTTGTCGGGCATCACCACCTGCAGCGGATAGCCCTTGCGGCGGCAGATCATCGCCAGGGCGATGCCGGTGTTGCCGGAGGTCGGCTCGAGGATCGTCTGCCCCGGTTCGATCGCCCCCTCCGCCTCGGCCGCCTCGATCATCGACTTAGCGACGCGGTCCTTGACCGAGCCGGTCGGGTTGTGCCCCTCGAGCTTGGCGTAGATGCGGACGTCGGGCTTGGGCGAGAGCCGCGGCAGCTCGACCAGCGGCGTATTGCCGATCGACTCGACGATGTCGCCGAAGCGCCCTCCGCAGGGCCGGTTGAGTAGCTGGTCGCGAGGCATCGTCTCCCTTACTTCAAAAAGTATAGCCAGGGGCCACAAGGCCTGGGCCGGCCTTGCGCAGCGCCTGACAGGCGAGTAGTTTCGCTCCCCTCCGGGTAGTGCCCACTTGGAGCAATCTCTGAATGGAGGAAGCGTCGATGAGGAAGAGCCCCCTTTCCACTTTGATCGCTGCCCTGGCGGTCTGTGCCATCGCGGCGTTCGCGGCCGGCTGCGGCAGCAGCGATGACAGCACCGGCGGCGGAGGGGGAGGCGGCGAAACGCTCACTGTCGGCTCCGACGTGCCCTACCCGCCATTCGAGGAATTCGGCAAGAACAAGACCGAATTCAAAGGCTTCGACATCGAACTGGTGGAAGCGATCGCCGAGAAGATCGGGCGGACCGCCGAAATCAAAGACACCTCCTTCGACACGATCTTCCGCGACCTCGCACAGGGCAAGTTCGACCTGGTGGCATCGGCGACGACGATCACCGACGAACGTGAGGAAACCGTCGACTTCACCAACCCCTACTACCTGCCATCGGCGCAATCGATCATCGTCAAAAAGGGCGACTCCGGCCTGAAAACGGATAAAGACCTCGAAGGTCTCGTCGTCGGAGTGCAGCAGGGAACCACCGGCCAGGAATACGTCGAAGAAGAAATCGAGACCAAGGAACTGCGGACCTACCCCCAGGGCCCGGACACGATTCCCGCCCTCAAGGCAGGAACGATCGACGCGGTCGTGATCGACCGTCCGGTTGCCGAAAACATCGTCGCGGCCGACAGCGACCTTGAAATCTCGGGCGGAATCGAAACGGAAGAACAGTATGGATTCGTAGTCCAGCAGGGCGACGAAGAGCTGCTCAACGAACTCAACGACGCCCTCAAGGAAATCATCGACTCCGGCGAATACAAGACGATCTACACGAAGTGGTTCCACAAGCCGGTCCCGCCGGGAATCGGCAGCACCACCCACGAAGCGGAATGACCCGATTCTGAGGAGGGAATCGGACTCCAGGGGGACGGGATGAACGAGATCCTCGAACAGTATTTCGACCTCTCGCAGATGTCGAAAAACTTCGACGAGGTCTTGAACGGGTTCGTGATCACCCTCGAACTGGCGCTCGTGGCGACGGTCCTGGCGCTGATCTGGGGGCTCCTTCTCGCCCTGCTTCGCCAGCTGCCCGGCAAAGGCTTCCTGCCGGTTCGCTTTCTCACGATCGGCTACATCGACGTTTTCCGCGGCGTCCCCCTGCTAATCCTGATCCTGCTGATCTCCGGCAGCCTCGCCTTCCTGCCGCTGCCGGAGGCGATCACCATCCCCCAATGGCTCGGCAAACCGGACAACTTCTGGTACGGGATCATGGCCCTGGTGCTGGTCTACGGCGCCTACTACGCGGAGGTGTACAGAGCGGGGATCGAAGCGGTGCCGAGCGGTCAGATGGAGGCGGCCCGATCGCTCGGCATGAGTCATGGCCAGGCGATGCGAAACGTCGTCGTGCCGCAGGCGGTGCGCAAGGTGATCGCGCCGATGCTGAACGAATTCACCGCGCTGCTGAAGGACACGACGCTGGTCAGCGTGATCGCCCTCAACGAGGTCGCGCTGGTCGGCAGGGACATCCAGTCGAAGACCTTCAACAGCTCGGCGCTGACCCTCGGTGCGATCCTCTTCCTGATCGTCGTCCTCCCCCTGGCCCGGATCGTCGACCGGCTGATCGCCCGCGAACGAGCGCGCACCTCGCGCGGCGGGGCGCCTCCCGTCATGCATCACTGACGCGATGGCGGAGCCGATGCTGAGGCTGGCGGGCGTTCACAAGCGCTTCGGCGAGCTCGAGGTCCTGCGCGGCATCGATCTCGAGGTCGGCAAGGGCGAAGTCGTTTGCATCCTCGGGCCCAGTGGCTCAGGCAAGAGCACCCTGCTGCGCTGCATCAACCTGCTCGAGCCCCCCGAGGAAGGCCAGATCTTCCTCGAGGGCCGGGACATCTGCAGAGGGCCTAGGTCGGGCACGGGCGAGGAAAGCTGGGAGCTCGACTTCGTCCGCCAGCATGTCGGGATCGTCTTTCAGCAGTTCAACCTCTTCCCCCACCGCACCGCGCTGCAGAACGTGGCAATGGCGCCTGAAAAGGTGCTCGGCCGCGCCAAGGCGGAGGCCCAGGCCAAGGGGACCGAGCTGCTGACGCGGGTCGGGCTCGCCGACAAGCTGAACGAATACCCCGAACGGCTGTCGGGCGGCCAGCAGCAGCGGGTGGCGATCGCCCGGGCCCTCGCCATGGATCCCCACGTGATGCTCTTCGACGAGGTGACCAGCGCGCTCGACCCCGAGCTGGTGAAAGAGGTGCTCGACACGATGCGCGAGCTCGCCTCCGAGGGGATGACGATGCTCGTCGTCACCCACGAGATGGGCTTCGCACGGGACGTCGGCGACAAGGTCGTCTTCATGGACGAGGGCGTGATCGTCGAGCAGGGCACCCCCGCCGACGTCTTCGACAACCCCCGCGAGGAGCGGACGCGGAAATTCCTCGGCTTGGTGCTTGGCGCTTAGCTAGCAGCCGCCGGCCATCGCCGGCAGGATGACGACGGTGTCGCCGTCTTTGACCGCGGTCTCGAGCCCGTTCAGGACCCGCACGTCCTCGTCGTTGAGGTAGACGTTGACGTAGCGGTTGAGATCGCCGTCCTCGCCGAACAGCTGCGCCTGGGTGTCGGGGTACTCGGCGGTCAGGGCCCGCAGAACCTCGACCACGTTCTCGCCGGCAGCCTCCACCTCGGGCTGGCCGCCCGTCTTCGGGCGCAGCACTGGTGGGATGCGGACGGTAGCCATGGGGCGGTGATCCTATCTAGGCCGCGATGCGCAGGTTTGCAGCGGCCTAGCGGTCTCCGCCAGCGCCAGCGCAGAAGAGGTCGTAGTCCGGGAACTGGCCCATCTCCGACTCGGGGATCTCGGGCGCGTTCTCGCCGCAGATCGGGCAGTCGGGGTCGCGCCGAACCTTCAGCTCGGTGAACGTGGTGCCGAGCGCCTCGTAGAGGAGCAGGCGCCCGATCAGCGGCTGGCCGACGCCGAGCACCAGCTTGATCACCTCGTTCGCCTGCAGCGTCCCCATCGTCCCGGCCATCACCCCGAGGACGCCGTTGGCGGAGCAGCTCGGGGCCAGCTCGGCCGGCGGCGGGGTCGGGTAGAGGCAGCGGTAGCAGGGCCCCTCGTACGGAGCGAAGGTCGAGATCTGCCCGTCGAAGCCGAGGATCGAGGCGGAGACGACCGGCTTGCGCAGCCGCACCGAGGCGTCGTTGAGCAGGTAGCGGGTGGGGAAGTTGTCGGCCCCGTCGACGACGATGTCGTAGTCGCCGATCACGTCGAGGATGTTGCCGGCGTCGAGCCGGCCGTTGTGCTCGACCACCTTGACGTCGGGGTTGAGCGCTTCGATGAAGATGCGCGCCGACTCGGTCTTCGGCATCCCGATCCGCTCGGTGTTGTGGATCACCTGGCGCTGCAGGTTGGAGGCGTCGACGACGTCGTCGTCGACGAGGCCGATCGTGCCGACGCCGGCGGCGGCGAGGTAGAGCGCCGTCGGCGCCCCGAGCCCACCGGCACCTAGCAGCAGCACCTTGGCGTTGAGCAGCTCGATCTGGCCGTCGACTCCGACCTCGGGGAGCAGGGTGTGGCGCGAGTAGCGGTCGCGCTGCTCGGCGGTCATACCGCTGGCGGCGACGACCGGCAGCCCCTGCTCCTGCCAGGCGAGGATGCCGCCGCTCATCGAGGCGACGTTGTCATAGCCCAGCGCCTGCATTTGTGCGGCGGCGATCGCCGAGCGGTTGCCGGAGCGGCAGTAGAGGATCGTGCGGGCGGACTTGTCGGGCGCGGCCTCGGCGATCTGATCGCCGAGCAAGCCGGGCGGCACCAGCCTGCCGTTCTCCAGGTGGGCCTCCTGGTACTCGTGCGGCTCGCGCGTGTCGACCAGGACGACGTCGCCGCCCTCGATCTCCGCAGCGGCCTCGAACGGTTCGATCTCCTCGATCGTCTGGGTGCCAGCAGGGGTAGCCATCGCCAAATCTCCTAAATCCGGATCAGCATTACTTCAAAAAGTATAGCGATGGTAGGGAGCGTCTCCTGAAGTCGCTTCATCTGATTTAGGTACTTTTACGATCTTCAATCGGTACTACAACCTGGGAGACCAATGAAGATTCGCTCGTCCCTCGTGGCATTGATGGCCGTCGTCGTCCTCGCCGCTACCACGGCCCCCGTCTCGGCAGCCGACAAGGACTGCTCCGACTTCAGCAGCTGGAGGCAGGCGCAGAACTTCTACAAGAAGCACGGTGGTCCGAGATACGACCCGCACCGGCTCGACGCAGACCGCGACGGCATCGCCTGCGAGGACCTGCGGTAGCGGCGGGGATGCGCCCTAGCCGAGGCTGGGGCGCATCTGGCGGAGCCTTTTGACCCGCTCCTCGATCGGGGGGTGGGTGGAGAAGAGGCCGGCGATGCCCTTGCCGGAGAACGGCTTGACGATGTAGAGCGGCTCGGCGGCCTGGTTGACCTGCATCGGCATCGCCTGGGCACCCTGCTCGAGGCGCAGCAGAGCGCTGGCAAGGGACTCCGGGTTGCCGCAGATTTCGGCGCCGCCGGCGTCGGCCGCATACTCGCGCTGGCGCGAGATCGAGAGCTGGATGATGCTGGCCGCGATCGGCGCCAGCAGGACCATCGCCAGCGAGGCGACGATGCTGAGCGGCGACTCGTCGTCGCTGCCGAACCACATGAACATGTAGGCGAGATAGGTGATCGCGGCGCCGATCGCCGAGGCGACCGACTGGATCAGGATGTCGCGGTTGCGGATGTGGGTGAGCTCGTGCGCGAGGACGCCGCGCAGCTCGTCCTCGGAGAGCAGCTTGGTGATGCCGCGGGTGACGGCGACGGCCGAGTGCTTCGGATTGCGGCCGGTGGCGAAGGCGTTGGGCTGGTCCTGGGGGATCATGTAGAGGCGCGGCATCGGCAGGTCGGCACGGGTCGTCAGTTCGCGGACGATCTGGAAGAGGCGCGGGTTCTCCGACTCCTCGATCGGCTGCGCCCGGCTCATTTTCAGCGCCAGCTTGTCGCTGAAGAAGTAGGAACCGAGATTGATCAGCAGGGCGATGCCGAGGAAGAGGCCGGCGGTGCTGGGCCCACCGATCAGGGCACCGATGACGACCAGCAGCCCGGAGAGGGACGCCAGCAGAATCGTCGTGCGCAAGGTGGCGCCGAAAGTGGACTGCTTGGTGGTCTTCATCGCATCGCTCCTCGGTTCGCTTACCGGGCAAGTATCGCGGCGGCGGGGGCCGTTGACCATAGGTGGCACCCCCCATTGCGGCCG
Organism: uncultured Solirubrobacterales bacterium; assembly: GCA_963717495.1. Classification (GTDB taxonomy): domain Bacteria; phylum Actinomycetota; class Thermoleophilia; order Solirubrobacterales; family 70-9; genus VAYN01. The sequence goes on from OY970339.1 coordinate 1,381,548, forward strand.
GTGAGCCACCCATAGGCCCCTAGGCTTTGGCCCGATGGCCCTGATCGTGATCCTCGTACTGGCAGCCGCCGTAGTGGCGCTGGCGATCACTCTGCTGCGCCTCAAACGCCGCTTCGGACCGCTCGAGCACCTGATCGAGGAGATGGAGAAGGTCGACCTCGGCCGGCCCGGGCCGCTCCTGCCCGCCTCGATCGACGGCATCGGCGAGACCGCGGAGGTGGAGCGGATCGAGCTCGCTTTCCTGCGGATGATGCGCCGGCTCGAAGCCGAGCGGCGGCGGGCGGGATCGGCGGCGCTGCAGGCCCAGGAGCAGGAGCGGACCCGGGTCGCCCGTGACCTCCACGACGAGGTCAACCAGTCGCTGACCGGGCTGCTGCTGCGGCTCGAGGCCGCCCGCGAGGCGGCGCCGCCGGAGCTGAAGACCGAACTGGCAGAGACCAAGGCGCTGGCCAACCAGGCGATGCGGGAGCTGCTCTCGCTCGCCCGGCAGCTACGCCCGACCGCGCTCGACGACCTCGGCCTGACGGCGGCGATCGCCGGGCAGGTGGAGCGGCTGGGTCACAGTGAGATCCAAGCGTCGATCGAGACCGAAGGTGATTTCTCCGACCTCGGCGACGACGCCCAACTGGTCGTCTACCGGGTCGCCCAGGAGGCGCTCTCCAACGCCGCCCGCCACAGCGGCGCCGGCCGGGTCGAGGTGCGGCTGCGCCGCATAGACAGCGGCGGCGTCGCGCTGGCCGTCGCCGACGACGGCCGCGGCTTCGCCTTCGACGAGTCCGAGGGCGGGCTCGGGATCGCCGGCATGCGCGAGCGGGCGCTGCTGATCGGCGGCGAGCTGACGATCGAGTCGCGGCCGGGCCGCGGCACCACGGTGCGGCTGACGGTGCCGGGAGAATCGGTTCCATGAAGGTGCTGATTGCCGACGATCACGGCATCGTCCGCTCCGGGCTGCGACTGCTGCTGGAGCGCCAGCCGGACATCGAGGTGATCGCGGAGGCGGCCGACGGGGCCGAGGCACGGGAGCTGGCGGTGCGCGAGCGCCCGGACCTGGCGATCCTCGACGTGAAGATGCCGAAGTTGACCGGGCTGCAGGCGACCCGTGAGATCAAGCGCCAGGCGCCCGAGGTCGCGGTCCTGATCCTCTCCATGCACGACGACGAGCGCTACCTCTTCGAGGCGCTGAAGGCGGGTGCCTCCGGCTACGTGCTGAAGGCGCAGGCGGATACCGACCTGCTGGCGGCGATCCGCGCGGTCGAGCGCGGCGAGCCCTTCCTCACCCCCGAGGCCCAGCGGACGCTGATCAAGGACGTGCTCGAACGCGGCTCCAGCGGCGAGGAGGAGCTGACCCCGCGCGAGGAGGAGATCGTCAAGCTGGTCGCCGAGGCCCACACCACGAAGCAGATCGCCGAGCTGCTCCATCTTTCCGAGAAGACGGTAGAGAACCACCGCGCCAACGCGATGCGCAAGCTGGGGATGCGCGACCGGGTCGAGCTCGTCCGCTACGCGATCCGCCGCGGCCTGATCGAGCCTTAGCCCGCAAGTCTCCAAGCCGGCGATGCCGGTTTGATTGACTGGCTAACCAGTCCGATGACCAGTACCGCCGAGTTTCAAGAGAAACGTTGGCTCGCGCTCGTCCTGCTGGCCGCTGCGCAGTTCGTCGTCGTTCTCGACGCCTCGATCGTCAACGTCGCCCTGCCGACGATCGGCAAAGCGCTCGACTTCTCCCAGGAGAACCTCTCCTGGATCGTCAATGCCTACGTGCTCACCTTCGGCGGCTTCCTCCTGCTCGGCGGGCGCACCGCCGACCTGCTGGGCCGGCGCCGGGTCTTCATGGCCGGCCTGATGCTGGTCGCCGTGGCCTCGCTGGCGGCGGGCTTCGCCGCCACCGAGGGCCAGCTGATCGCCGCTCGGGCGGCGCAGGGGCTGGGCGCCGCGATCATCTCCCCCGCCGCCCTCTCGATCGTCACCACGATCTTCAGCGACGGCGCCGAGCGCAACAAAGCGCTCGGCGTCTGGGGCGCCGTGGCCGGGGCCGGCGGCGCCGCCGGGGTCCTGCTCGGCGGCATCCTCACCGACGGCCTCGGCTGGGAGTGGGTGCTGTGGGTGAACGTGCCGGTCAGCCTCATCGCCTTCGCCCTGACGCCGCGCCTGATCGCCGAAAGCCGGGCCAGCGACGAGGCCCGCGCCTTCGACGTCGCCGGCGCGGTCACCGTCACCGCCGCCCTCTCGATCCTCGTCTACGCGGTGGTCGACGCGGAGAGCTCCGGCTGGGGATCGAGCAAGACGCTCGGCCTGCTGGCGCTCGCGGCCGCCCTGCTCGCCGCCTTCGTGGCGATCGAGCTGCGGGCGCGCAAGCCGCTGGTGCCGTTCTCGATCTTCCGCATCCGCACCCTGACCGGGGCCAACGTGGTCGGCGTCCTGGTCGGCGCCTCGCTCTTCTCGATGTTCTATTTCATCTCTCTGTACATGCAGCAGGTGCTCGGCTACAGCGCCATCCACGCCGGTCTCTCCTACCTGCCGCTGGCGCTGACGATCATCGCCTCGGCCGGGATCGCCTCCGGGCTGGTGACCAAAGTCGGCTACAAGCCGGTGCTGGCGGCCGGCCTGCTCTTCATCGTCGCCGGGCTGACCTGGTTCAGCCGCGTCTCGGTCGGCGGCGGCTTCACCACGGACATCCTCGGTCCCTCGTTGCTCGCCGCCGCCGGGCTCGGCTTCGCCTTCGTGACGACGACGATCGCCGCCGTCGCCGGCGTCGAGGAAAAGGAATCGGGCCTGGCCAGCGGCCTGATCAACACCTCGCAGCAGATCGGCGGGGCGCTGGGCCTGGCGGTGCTCTCCTCGCTGGCGACCTCCCACACCTCTGACCTCCTCGCCGACGGGTCGGGCCTGAAGAGCGCGCTGACCGACGGCTTCCAGGTCGCCTTCCTCGGCGGCGCCGCGATCGCCGCCCTCGGCTTCGTCCTCACCCTGGTCCTGATCAAGGGCAGCGATAGCCGCGCCCACGTCGAAATCGGCCGGGCCGAAGCCGAGGGCGCCGAGGCATAACCGACTGCTTCAGTAGGATTTAGGGCAGATGCTGTTTTCGACCAAAGCCGAGTACGGAGTGCGTTTGATGGTCGAGCTGGGCCGCCAGCCCGGCTCGGCGCCGATCTCGCTCAACACAGTCGCCGAAGCGGAGCGGTTGCCGCTCTCCTACCTGGAGCACCTGGTCGCGAAACTGCGCAAGGCGGATCTCGTCACCTCGACCCGCGGCGCCCACGGCGGCTACCGCCTGGCGAAGCCGGCCGAGCAGATCACCATGGACGCGGTGGTCGAGGCCCTGGAAGGGCAGATCGCCCCGATGGAGTGCTTCCACGAGACCCCCGAGGGCAAGGTCCTCTGCTCGCACGAGGACGACGGCGACCGCGCCTGCTCGACGAAACTGCTGTGGACGCGCGTCCAGGGCGGCGTCACCAAGGCGCTGGCGGGCACCACGCTGGCCGAGCTGGTCGAGTTCTCCCGGCCCGGTGGCCGCAGCGAGGCCGCGATCGTCCGCGCCGCCTGAACCAAGACTTTCGAAACCCCCAGAAACGGAGTGAGTGAATTGGCTGAGTTGGAGATACGCAACCTGCACGTGAGCGTCGAGGACAAGCAGATCCTCCGCGGCCTCGATCTAGACGTCGAGAAGGGCAAGGTGCACGCGCTGATGGGGCCCAACGGCTCCGGCAAGTCGACGCTCGCCAACGCGATCATGGGACACCCGGCGCTGGAGGTGACCGAGGGCTCAATCGTCTTCAAGGGCGAGGACATCACCGAGGCCGATCCGGACGTGCGCTCCCAGGCCGGCCTCTTCATGGCCTTCCAGTACCCGGTCGCGATCCCCGGCGTCTCGGTCAGCAAGTACCTGCGGATGGTCATCAACTCCCAGCGCGAGGCGCGCGGCGAAGAGCAGATCAAGATCAAAGACTTCGCCAAGACCGCCCAGGAGGCGATGGCGCTGGCGAACATCCCCAAAGACTTCTCCAGCCGTTACCTCAACGACGGCTTCTCCGGCGGCGAGAAGAAGCGGATGGAGCTGCTGCAGCTGGCGCTGTTGAAGCCGGAGATCGCGGTCCTCGACGAGACCGACTCCGGACTAGATATCGACGCCCTGCGGGTCGTCGCCGAGGGGGTCAACAAGTTCGCCGGCCCCAACATGGGCGTGCTCATCATCACCCACTACCAGCGCATCCTGCACATGGTGAAACCGGACTTCGTCCACGTCATGTTCGAGGGGCGGATCGTCAAGGAAGGCGGACCGGAGCTGGTCGGCGTGCTGGAGGAGAAGGGCTACGGCTGGATCCGCGAGGAGGTGGAGGCGGGCACCGCTGCCTAGCCTCGAGAAGCAGATGGAGCCGGCGACCGCGAAGAGCTCCTTCCCGATCGAGAAGGTCCGCGCCGCCTTCCCGGCGCTCGAGCGCGAGGTCAACGGGCGGCCGGTCGCCTACCTCGACAGCGGTGCCAGCTCGCAGCGGGTGCTGGCCTCGATCCAGGCGGTCGACCGCTACGAGCGCCGCCACCACTCCAACGTCCACCGCGGCTCCCACACCCTCTCGGCCGAGGCGACCGAAGCCTACGAGGGAGCGCGCGCGACGGTGGCCGACCACGTCGGCGCCAGCGACCGCCGCGAGGTGGTCTTCGTCCGCAACGCGACCGAGGCGATCAACCTCGTCGCCCGGGCCTGGGGGGACGCCAACGTCAGGGCTGGCGATCGCCTGCTGCTGACCGAGATGGAGCACCACTCCAACATCGTCCCCTGGCAGCAGCTGGCCGAGCGGGTCGGGGCGGAGATCGACTGGGCGCCGATCGACGACGACGGCCTGCTCGACATGGAGGCCTTCGCGGCGCTGCTCGAGCGCGGCCCGAAGCTGGTCGCCGTCACCCACGTCTCCAACGTGCTCGGGACCGAGAACCCACTGGCCGAGATCTCCAGCCTGGCGCACGCCGCCGGCGCCCTGGTCCTCGCCGACGGCGCCCAGTCGGCGCCGAAGCTGCCGCTCGACGTCGCCGAGCTGGGGGTCGACTTCTACGCGCTGACCGGCCACAAGCTCTACGCCCCGACCGGGATCGGGGCGCTCTGGGGACGACAGGAGCTGCTGCGCGAGATGCCGCCCTTCCTCGGCGGCGGCTCGATGATCCGCAAGGTCGCCCGCGAGGGCACCACCTACGCCGACGTCCCGGCTCGCTTCGAGGCGGGCACGCCGGCGATCGCCCAGGCGATCGGGATGGCGTCGGCGCTGCGCTGGCTCGACGGGCTGGGAATGGAAGCGGTGCTGGAGCACGAGCGGCAGATCGCCGACTACGCGCTCGAGCGGCTGCCGGAGGTGCCCGGCCTGCGGGTCTTCGGACCGCCGCGGGGCGCGCGGCGGATCGGCCCCGTCTCCTTCGAGATCGAGGGCATCCACGCCCACGACGTCTCCGAGATCCTCGATCGCCACGGCGTCGCCGTCCGCGCCGGCCACCACTGCGCCCAGATCCTCATGGACCGCCTCGGCGTCGCCGCCACGGCCCGCGCCAGCTTCGGCGTCTACACGACGACCGACGAGATCGACCGCCTGGTCGATGGTCTCGAAGACGCCCGCCGGGTTTTCGGCCTCGAGTGCTGAGTTAACCCGGCTATAGGAGGGTTAACTCAGCACTCGATCGCTTCGCTAGCCTCAAAGCATGGACGAACTCTATCGCGACCAGATCCTCGAGCACTACAAGCGGCCTCACAACTTCGGCCATCTCGACGACCCCGACCTCGAGTTCGAGGACACGAACCCGTTCTGCGGCGACGAGCAGCACGTGACGATCCGCCTCGACGGGGACGACCGGGTCGAGGCGATCGCCTTCGAGGGCAAGGGCTGCGCGATCTCGACCGCGGCGACCTCGTTGCTAACCGACGAGCTTGTCGGCAAATCGCGACAGGAGCTCCTTCGTTTGCCGAAGGACTACGTGCTGGAGCTGCTGGGGATCGAGATCTCGGCGACGCGGATGAAGTGCGCGATGCTGGGCCTGAAGATCGTCAAGAGCGCCAGCCTCGGCCAGCCGGCCGAATGGGAGGACGAGGGCGAGGCCGGCGACCCGAGCGAAGCGGTCGCCGACCTCGGTTAGAGCGCAGTCCGGTGGGCGCAGGGCTCACCCGCCCCGCAGCTACGGCATGTTTGCCAGCGTCTCCTCGCTCGGCTGCATCACCGCGAAGACGGCGCCGTGCGGATCGGCGAGGACGGCAAAGCGGCCGATCGGGACGTCGATCGGCTCCATCCTCACGTCGCCGCCACCGCTCTTCGCCTTCTCGACCGCGGCGTCGGTGTCCTCGACCGTGAAGTAGACGAGCCAGTTCGGCGGCACCTCGTCGGGCATGCCGAGGGCGTTCATGTCGAGCATGCCGCCGACCATCTCCTCCCCCACTTTCCAGACGGTGTAGGTGCCGGCGCGCTCGGACTCTTCCTCGGCGGTGCCCCAGCCGAAGACACGGGTGTAGAACTCCTTCGCCTTGGCGATGTCGCGGGTGCCGAGCTCGTTCCAGCCGAAGGCTCCGTACTCGTTGACGAGCTCGGCGCCGGCGAAGGTGCCGGGCTGCCAGATGCCGAAGACGGCCCCGGTCGGGTCGGTGAACACGGCCATCGTCCCGAGCCCGGCGACGTCCATCGGCTCGCTGATCTGGCCGCCGCCGGCCGCGGTCACCTTCGCCGCCGTCGCGGCCGCGTCCTCGACCGAGACGTAGGTCGCCCAGACGGTCGGCTGCGCCTCGTCCATTCGCGGCATCACGCCGGCGACGTCCTTGCCGTTCTTCTTGGCGCGGCGGTAGCCGCCCAGTTCTCCGGAGTTCGGCTGCTCGGGCATCTCCCAGCCGAACAGCTCGCGGTAGAAGCCCTCGCTGACCTCGACGTCCGGCGTCCCACTCAGTTCGACCCAACAGGGGGTTCCGGGGGTGTAACTGGCCCTCTCGCTCATCTCTCATCCTCTCCTCGAAGTGGTCTTGCGAGGATAAGACCAGACGAGCGGCGCGAACTCATCGCGATCTCGTAAACGAGCCCGCCCACCCCGACCGCTAAAATCCGACCGTAGAAGTAGGATTAAGTCTCGATCCGCACTAACGGCACCCAAGAGTGCCACGGAGCAACCCTCTTGACCGACACCGCAGGAACGAAGATCGCCGTGTGCCCAGTCGCCGAGCTCCCGCCCGGGGAGATGCGCCTGGTCGAGCACGACGGGATCAAGATCGGCGTCTTCAACTGCGAGGGCGCGCTCTACGCGATCGAGGACCGCTGCTCCCACGACGACGGACCGCTGGCCGAGGGCGAGTTCGACCCGGCGGCCTGCACCGTCGAGTGCCCCCGCCACGGCTCCCTCTTCGACCTCAGCACCGGCAGGCCGAAGACGCTCCCAGCTTTTCGCCCGGTGCCAACGTTCCCGATAGCCATCGCGGACGACACCATCACCCTGGAGGTCTCCTGACATGGCAACGCCCGAGGTAGTCGCAGAGAAGAGAGAGCTGGCCGGCCTCAACGCCGACTACAAGGAGAAGTTCGGCTTCCACGATTCCGAGTCCGGCTATGCCTACAAGGCGCCGAAGGGGCTCTCGCGGGAGATCGTCGAATCGATCTCCGACTACAAGAACGAGCCGCAGTGGATGCGCGAGTTCCGGCTTAAGGCGCTGGAGCACTTCTACTCGCGCCCGACCCCGAAATGGGGCGGCAACCTCGACCAGATCGACTGGGACGACATCCACTACTTCGTGCGCGCCTCGGAGAAGAACAGCCGCGACTGGAGCGAGGTCCCGGACGACATCAAAAACACCTTCGACCGGCTCGGCATCCCTGAGGCGGAGCGCAAATTCCTCTCCGGCGTCGGCGCCCAGTACGAGTCCGAGGTGGTCTACCACCAGGTCAACGAGAAGCTCGAGGCCCAGGGCGTGATCTTCACCGACATGGACACGGCCCTGCGCGAGCACGAGGACCTGGTGCGCGAGCACTGGGCGACGATCATCCCGCCCAACGACAACAAACTGGCGGCGCTCAACTCCGCCGTCTGGTCGGGAGGCTCCTTCGTCTACGTGCCGGCCGGGGTCAAGGTGGAGATGCCGCTGCAGGCCTACTTCCGGATCAACACCGAGAACATGGGCCAGTTCGAGCGGACGCTGATCATCTGCGAGGAGGGCGCCGACGTCCACTACATCGAGGGCTGCACGGCACCGGTCTACTCCAGCGACTCGCTGCACTCCGCGGTGGTCGAGATCGTCGCTAAGGAGAGCTCACGGGTCCGCTACACCACCGTCCAGAACTGGTCGCAGAACGTCTTCAACCTCGTCACCAAGCGCGCGGTAGCGCACGAGAAGGCGACGATGGAGTGGGTCGACTGCAACCTCGGCTCGAAACTGACGATGAAGTACCCGTCGATCTACCTGCTGGGCCCCGAAGCCCACGGCGAGATCCTCTCGATCGCCTTCGCGGGCGACGGCCAGCACCAGGACGCCGGCGGCAAGATCATCCACGCGGCGCCGAAGACCTCGTCCTCGATCTTCTCCAAGTCGATCTCCAAGGACGGCGGCCGGGCGACCTACCGCGGCCTGCTGGAAATCGCCGACGGGGCGACCGAGGCGCGCTCGAAGGTCGTCTGCGACGCGCTGCTGCTCGACGAGGACTCTCGCTCCGACACGTACCCGACGATTCGCATCGACGAGAACGACGCCGACGTCGGCCACGAGGCCACCGTCTCCAAGATCGGCGACGAGCAGCTCTTCTACCTGCAGAGCCGCGGCCTCGACGAGGAGGAGGCCTCGAAGATGATCGTCAACGGCTTCATCGAGCCGGTGACCAAAGAGCTGCCGATGGAGTACGCGGTCGAGCTCAACCGGCTGATCGAGCTGCAGATGGAGGGCTCCATTGGCTGAGTTGGCGACCGAACCCGCTTGGCTTTCGGAGAGGCGCCAGCAGGGCGCCTCTCTCGCGCAGAGCCTGCCCCTGCCCGACCACAAGTCGAAGGGCTGGGAATTCACCGACCTCTCCGGGCTCGACCTCGATGCCTACGAGCCGAGCGACGTCGACGTCGACGTCAGTGGAGCCGAGGGCGCGACGGTGATCTCGCTAACCGAGGCCCTCTCCTCCCACGCCGAGCTGCTCGAGGCGCACCTGGGTTCGCTGGTGCCGGTGGCGGACCCCTTCGTCGCCCGCAACGAGGCGAGCTGGAGCGACGGCGTTCTCGTCCACGTGCCGCGCGGGGTCAAGGTCGACGAGCCGATCCGGATCGAGGTCCCGGTCGAGCGCGACGGCGTCGCCGTCGGTTGGCGCACCCTGATCGTGCTCGAGGAGGGCGCCGAAGCGGAGGTCTGGGAGCACTGGTCCTCGCCCGACGACGAGGTCGACGGGCTGCTCAACTCGGTCGTCGAGCTCAGCGTCGGCCAGGCCGCCACCCTGCGCTACGTCAACACCCAGGACATCTCCGAGTCCTCGTGGATCTTCGCCACCCAGCGCGCCCAGATCGAGCGCGACGCCCACCTCGATTGGGCCGCCCTCGGCTTCGGCTCGGCCCGCGGCAAGGTGCGGATGGAGACCAAGCTGGCGGGGCCGGGCTCCGAAGCCCGCGTCACCGGCGGCTACGCCGGCGGCCCCGGACAGCACCTCGACTTCGACACGATCCAGGAGCACGCGGCGCCCAACACCAACTCCGACCTCGCCTTCCGCGGCGTCCTCGCCGCCGGCTCGACCGCGGTCTGGCGCGGGATGATCAAGGTCGACCCCGGCGCCCAGCAGACCGACGCCTTCCAGGAGAGCCGCAACCTGCTGCTCTCCACCGACGCCCACGCCGACGCGATCCCGGGCTTGGAGATCCTCGCCGACGACGTCCGCTGCACCCACGCGGCGGCGATCGCCCAGGTCGACAAGGAGCAGCTCTTCTACCTGACCTCACGCGGGCTCGACCCGGCGGCGGCGAAGACGCTGATCATCGAAGGCTTCCTCGAGTCGCTGGTCGAACGCCTGGCCGAGGGCCCTGTCCGAGACGAGATCTCAGCCGCGCTCGAGCGGCGCCTGGCCGAGATCCTCTAGTCCTCGTTTGAACCCTTCCGGCGCTTCTCGGACAGCGTCGTCTTGAGGATGCCGATCACGACGAAGAGGATTGGCAATAGATAGAGGACCCAGAGGTAGTGGCCGACGTGGGCCAGCGGCAGGGTCATTGGTTGCTGTAGGAGAGCAGGTAGAGGCCGAAGCAGGTGAAGGCGACCATCACCGCCAGCATCCAGTACTGGGAGCGGGAGGCGTCGCGGTAGTTGGGCCAGAAGAGGAGAGCGCGGTCGTGGGCCATGGTCAGGCCGACGACATGGCCGACGACGAGGGCGCCGACCTGGACGTACCAGATGGCGTTGGCGCTGAGCAGGCGGAAGTCGATGCCGCCGGAGGCGGTGCCGAAGAGGTCGGTGGTCGCGGTGCCGAGCGGGTCGGAGAGCAGGTAGGTGAGCTGCGCCTGCTCCTGGAAGACGAAGAGGCTGAAGTAGTGGGCGACGAGGTAGGCCAGCGCGATCGGGATCAGCGTGTGGGCGAAGCCGCTGCGCAGGGTCGCCAGCGAGGGTGCGCCGCGGATCGTCCGCATCCCGCGCAGGCCGAGCGTGTAGACGAGGGCGACGCCGGCGAAGCAGGCCAGCATGAAGAGCGTGTCGGTGAGGCGCAGGGAGGCGGTGAGGCCGAGGCCGCGGTCGACGAGCCAGTCGAAGCTGCTCTCGATCGCCGACTTGAAGGCGCCCTCGGAGGCGCCGTCGAAGCTGGTGGTGGCGATCGAGGCGATCACCAGGGCGGCCGAGCCGGGCAGGGTCGCCCAGTGGCTCGCGGCGGCGAGCGGGCGGCGGCGGCCGAGCCGGCCGTCCTCGACCGCGAAGCAGCCGAGCTGGGAGAACATCCCGAAGTAGACCGAGAAGACCTCGCCCCGCGCGCACCACTCCTCGGTCCCGAACAGGGCCATCATCGCCAGCGTGTAGGCGCTGTAGACGAGGGCGGCGGTGGCGGCCGCGTGCGGGTCGAGGCCGACGGCGACGCCGCCACTGGAGCCATAGACGATCTCCAGCCAGACGACGGCGAGCAGGCCGATCGCGGCCGGCCAGCGTCCTAGCGCCTCGGGGTAGGCGAGATGCCCGGGGCGCTGCCCGGCGATCGCCCGGAAGCCGGCGCCCGCCGCGCGCCCGACCGCGCGCCAGGGGTTGAAGGGCCGGAAGATGTCGCCCAGCAGGGCGGAGAAGAACGGAAACCCGAGCCAGGCGGTGACGAAGAGGAAGGTGAGGGCGAAGTTGCGGTCCGGCGCTTCGGTGCCGCGCAGGCCGGCGTAGACGGCGACGCCGAGCAGGAAGATCCCGATCAGGCCGCAGAGGATCTGGACCGGCAGGCCGACCAGCGCTCGCGAGAGCCCCGCCCCGAGGGGGCGCCAGCGCGCCTCCTCGAGACGGGGCTTGCGCCAGGCCGCCGCGAGCGCGAAGAAGGAGGCGATCAAGACGATCGACGCCCCCCAGGCGAACAGCCAGGCCGGGATCGGCAGGTCCTGCCGGGCGGCCAGCGCATGCGCGAACGGCAGCAAGGTCACGGGTTGACCCGGATCTCCGCGATCTGCTCCTTGCGCCCCTCGAGCTCGGCCTCGAAGATGCCTTCGATTTCAGCCGGGAAGTCGAAGTTGACCGTGCCGCCGGCCGGGACCTCCTGCATCAGGTCGTAGCCGTGGACGTGAACCTCGTCGGCAACGTCCGAGCTGACCTCGAAGCGGATCTCGTCGCCGGCGTCGTATTCGAGCTCCTTGATCCCACCGACCGGCTCGCCGTTGCGGATCACGATCGTCGGGACCTTGCCGCCCATGCTGGCGCTTTCGGGGTTGTCGGCCGGCCTCGTGGCGGTGCTGCCGGTGCCGGCCGTATCGGTGTTGTCGCTGCTGCCACCACAGGCCGCCAAGCCAGTGATCAGGAGGGCAGCGGCCAGCGCCGCCCAGGTCTTCGCGTGCTTCATCGGTTCGCTCCTTCGGTCGCTCTTCGATAGGTGCTCGACGACGAGGGAGTGCATCCACCATCTATATGGCGGTGGATGCACTCCTCGTCATATCTCCGTGGTGCGCCTAGGCGGGCGGGGCGCGACCGGAGAGCGAGAGGGCGAGCAGCAGCCCGCCGGCGGGGGCGAAGGAGCGAGGCCGGAGCGGATGCCGGCGGGGCGCGTTCCCGGCCGGGCGGGGACGGCGCGTGGCGATCCGCTCGGAGAGACGGACGATCGCCTCGCAGCCCGGATAGCGGCCGAGCAGCAGGCAGAGGAGCAGCGCCAGGAGGGGCACTGCCGGAAGCAGGAAGGCGCCGAGCTCAGCCAAGGCGGCCCAGGATAACGTCCGGGGGTGCTCCCCGGACGCGACAACATCGCCGCTCCCGACCTGCCTGAAGGGCTCTCCTGGGTCGGCGCCGCGCCGGAGTCGATGCCGGCGCTGACCGCCGGCGGGCCGGCGCTGGTCCACTTCCTCGACTTCGCCCAGCTCAACAGCGTGCGCACGCTGCCCTACCTGAACGAGTGGTCGCGCCGCTACCGCGAGGCCGGGCTGAGCGTGATCGGCGTCCAGTCCCCCCGCTTTCCGTTCGGCGCCGATGTCGACGCCGTCGCCGCCGGGCTCGATGCCCTCGGGGTCGAGTTCCCGGTCGCGATCGACGCCGACCACGACCTCTGGGCCGCCTACGGCTGCGAGGGCTGGCCCAGCCTCTTCCTCTGGAGCCCCGGTGGCGCACTCGCTTGGTTCCACTTCGGCGAGGGCGAATACCTGGGGACCGAGATCGCGATCCAGCAAGAGCTACGGGAGATCGACGCGCTGCAGCCGTTGCCCGAGCCGATGGCATCCCTGCGCCCCAGCGACGCCCCCGGCGCCTGGGTCATGGCCCCCACTCCCGAGATCCTCCCCGGCGGCTCCTGGGAGCGCCCCTGGACGGCGGGTGCGAACGGCGAGGAGCTGACGCTCGACTACGCGGCCGGCGGCGCCTACGCGACGGTCGACGGTCAAGGAGAGATAGCCGTCGAGCTCGACGGCTATCCGGCCGCGACGATCGCCGTCACCGCTCCCGCCCTCTACGCCCTGGCCGAGCATTCGAAACACGAGGCGCACGCCGTTACCCTCCGCCCTACCGCGGGCTTGAGGATCTGGTCCGTCGGCTTCCCCGCCGCCACCCCCGGAAAAGGAGAGCAGCCATGATCACCAAGCTCGATTTCGTCGGCGTCCCGTCGACCGATGCCGATCGCACCCGCAAGTTCTACGTCGAGACGCTCGGCCTGCGCCCGGACAGCAAGTCCGACTACGAGTTCTGGGTCGGCGAGACCTGCTTCGGCATCTGGGAGCCGGCCAAAATGGGCAGGGAGTTCGCGCCGTCGAAGAACGCTCACCCGGCGCTGCACGTCGACGACGTCGCCGCCGCGCGAGCCGAGCTGGAGGCGAAGGGGGTCGAGTTCGACGGCGACACCTTCGACACCGGCGTCTGCCACATGGCGCTCTTCACCGACCCCGACGGCAACGACCTGATGCTGCACCACCGCTACGCGGATTGAGGCCCCTATAGGGGCCAAATGCCCTAGGCGCTGGCGGCGGCCTGCGGCCGGATCTCCTTCGGCAGCATGAAGCGGACGTCCTCGTGGACGGTGCGCAGCTCGGAGACGTCGTCGGCGCCGCGCTCGCGGAAGAAGCCGACCAGGCTCTCGACCAGCTCCTCGGGGGCGCTGGCGCCGGAGGTGATGCCGACGGTCTCGACTCCCTGCAGCCACTCCTCCCGCACCTGGGTGTGGTTGTCGATCAGGTGCGAGGCGGCTCCGTGTTCGCGCGCCACCTCGACCAGGCGGTTGGAGTTGGAGGAGTTGGTCGAGCCGATCACGAGGACGAGGTCGCACTCGCGGGCCAGCTGCTTGACGGCGATCTGCCGGTTCGTCGTCGCGTAACAGATGTCGTCGGACTTGGAGCTGACGATTGCCGGGAACTTGGCTCGCAGGGCGGCGATCACCTCGGCCGTCTCGTCGACCGAGAGCGTCGTCTGGGTGATGAAGGCGACTTTGTCGGGGTCGGGGACCTCGAGTGACTCGACCTCGTCGGCGGTTTCGATCAGGACGATGCTGGCCGGCGCCTCGCCGGTGGTCCCTTCGACCTCCTCGTGGCCGTCGTGCCCGATCATCACGATTGTGTAGCCCTGGGCGGCGAAGCGGCGAGCGGAGACGTGGACCTTGGTCACCAGCGGGCAGGTGGCGTCGATCGTGCGCAGGCTGCGGGCGGCGGCGTTGTCGTGAACCGCGGGAGCGACGCCGTGGGCGGAGAAGACGACCATCTCGCCCTCCGGCACCTCGGTCTCCTGCTCGACGAAGATCGCTCCGCGCTTGGCCAGCTCCTCGACGACGTGCTTGTTGTGGACGATCTCCTTGCGCACGTAGACGGGGGCGCCGTGTACCTCCAGCGCGCGCTCAACCGTCTGCACGGCACGGTCGACGCCCGCGCAGTAGCCGCGCGGGGCGGCAAGCAGGACCCGCTTGGGAGCGGCGGTGGCGGTGGCTGCCATACCTGCAGGGTAGCGGTGGCACGGTTGCGGCCGCGGGGGCGGGCCGGCCCCGAGGGCCGGGCGAAGCTAGCCTTGCGGGATGAGCACCGAAGGACGCCACCTCGACCGCCTGACCGCCGTCGACGCCTCGTTCCTGACCAACGAGAGCTCCGTCAGCCACATGCACGTGGGCGCGATCCTGATCTTCGAGGGGCCGCCGCCGAAATACGTCGACCTGGTCGAGCACGTGCGCAGCCGCCTCAACCTGGTTCCGCGCTTCCGCCAGAAGCTGGTGGTGCCGCCGCTGGAGGCGGGCCGGCCGCTGTGGGCGGACGACGTCAACTTCAACCTGACCTACCACATCCGCCACACCGCGCTGCCCGAGCCGGGCGGCGAGGCGCAACTGAAGCAGCTTGCCGGCCGCGTCTTCTCGCAGCAGCTCGACCGCTCCAAGCCGCTCTGGGAGCTGTGGCTGGCGCAGGGACTGGAGCGCGACCGCTTCGCGATCCTGACCAAGACCCACCACGCGATGGTCGACGGCATCTCGGGGGTCGACATCGGCACCGTCCTCTTCGACCTCGAGCCGGTGCCGGCGCCGACCCCGGTCGAAGACGAGTGGGTGCCGCAGCCGGAACCCGGGACGACCGAGCTGGTCGCCCGCGGGATCAGCGACGTGGTGGCGGCGCCGGTGAAGATCGCCGAGCGGGCGATCGAGGCCGTGCGCAACCCGGAGACGACCGCGCGCAAGGCGGTCGAGGCGCTGGAGGGGCTGAGCGAGATCGTCACCGCCTTCGCCGACCCGGCTCCCGACGTGCCGCTCAACCAGCCGATCGGGCCACACCGCCGCTACGTCTGGGCGCGCTCGGAGCTGGCCACTTTCAAACGGATCAAGGATGCGCTGGGGGGAACCGTCAACGACGTCGTCCTCGCCGTCGTCACCGGCTCGGTGCGCAGCTGGCTGCACCGGCGCGGCATCCGCACCGAGGGGCTGGAGCTGCGGGCGTTGGTGCCGGTCTCGATCCGCGGCGAGGACGAGCGCGGCAACCTCGGCAACCGGATCGCTCTCATGCGGGGGCCGCTGCCGGTCTACGTCGAGGACCCGGTGCGCAGGCTGCGGGTTATCAGCCAAGAGATGGAGGGACTGAAGCGCTCCAAACAGGCGCTCGGGGCCGAAGTGATCTCCCGCTTCAACGACTTCGCGCCGCCGACCCTGCTCGCCCAGGCCTCGCGGATCAACTTCTCGACCCGGCTCTTCAACCTGATCGTGACCAACGTGCCGGGGCCGCAGATGCCGCTCTACGTGCTCGGGCGCGAAATGGAGGAGGTCTTCCCGGTCGCCTTCCTGCCGGAGAACCACGCGATGGCGATCGCGATCATGAGCTACCACGGCAAAATCGGCTTCGGCCTGCTGGCCGACTATGACTCGATGGAGGACGTGGAAGCGGTCGCCGACGGGATCAACGAGTCGCTGGCCGAGCTCGAGCAGGCGGCGGGCGCCGCCGCCAAGAACGCCGCCTGAGCGCCTGAGCCCGACAAATCGACCATCTAGGCTTGGTCGATGCCGCTCTTCCTGATCGTCCTCTTCATCGTCGTCCCGATCGCCGAGCTCTACGTGATCATCCAGGTCGGCGAAGCGATCGGCATCTGGCCGACTCTGGCCCTGCTCCTCGCCGACGCCCTGCTCGGCTCCTTCCTGCTCAAACACCAGGGCCGCGGTGCCTGGCGGCGCTTCAACGAAGCACTGGCCCAGCGCCGCTTCCCCGGCAAGGAGGTCGTCGATGGCCTGCTAATCGTGGTCGGTGGGACGCTGTTGCTGACCCCCGGCTTCCTCACCGATATCGCCGGCCTGGTGCTGCTGATCCCGCCGACCCGAGCGATTGTGCGCAACGTGCTGCGGCGCTTCACGATCGGCCGGTTCGTGGTGGTGGGAATGCCGGGCGGAGGCGGGTCTCGACCGGGACCCGGCGGGCCGAGCCGCGACTACGACTTCGAGGCGACCGCCGAAGAGGTGCCGGTCGACGAGGATGGCGGCAAGTGGCGGCTGCCGCGGGTCGAGGAGTGATCATCGACGCTTTTGATCGTTACGTGATTTTGGACTGAGATAGCTGCTCAGAGCGGTATTTCGACCTTGACCACTGCTCTGCTCCATTCCGTATAAGCGAACAGATCCTGATTGCCTTTTCTGCGCTCAAGTCGGCCACGGGAAACGCCGATGGCGAGGCACTGGCCGGGGACAAAAGCGCTCTCGGCGCTATCAAGGAGACATGCATGAACATCCTCACCAAGAGGGGCGGGCTGACCGCGCTTGCGGGCGTCTGCGTCCTGGCCATCGCCGCCGGCGCCTATGCCTACTTCACGACCAGCGGCTCGGGCACGGCGACCGCCACCGTCGGCACCAGCTCGCCGGTGACCCTGAAAGGGACCGTGACCGGGAACCTCTACCCGGGCTCCTCCTCGCCGGTGACGCTGACCGTCGACAACCCCTCTGCCGGGAAACAGCGGGTCGGCACGATCACGCTGGAAAAAATCACCGCTGACGCGGGTCACTCCAGCTGCAGCGTCGTGATCGGCGGCGGCAACCCCGACTTCACGATGGCCGACGTCGTCGTCAACAAAACGTATGGAACCGGCAACAACCAGGCCGTGACGCCCAACGGCTCGCTGACGATGAACGACACCGGAGTCAGTCAGGACGCCTGTCAGGGCGCGACGCTGACGCTGACCCTGAAAAACAACTAGCGGCTCCCCCTCGACGGCTATGTCTCCTGGCCGCATCGCGGTAGGCCGAGGACGCGCGATCAGGGTGCTGCTTGCCCTGATCGCCGTTTCCGCCTGCCTCGGGGCGGTCGCCTATGCGGCCACGCGCCCGCAGCATCGCGCCGCGGGCTTGGCGGGGAGCAAGCCGGTCGGCAGTGCGCCCCAGCAGGGGGTGGCCACGGCGCCGGGCAAGACCGAAGAACAGCGGCCGCAGGTGCGTCTGATCGAATATCCGGAGGCTATCTCGGTCGTGGCCGACCCCCAGTTCAGATTCCATGTCCCGCCCCGGACGCAGCGTCCGCTTCCATCGGCGCCGGGATCGCCCGAGTCGCCGGGACAGCCAGAGCGCTTGCGCCGCTTTCAATGCGGACTCGACGGCGGCGGCTGGCGATCTTGCATCTCGCCCTACCACCTCAGCGCCCTCGCCCCGGGTCGCCACACCCTCGCGGTCCGCGCCCTCACCCGGGCTGGCCGCCCCGGACCGGTCACCGGCTATGCCTGGCGGCGGGCGGAGCCGTCCCACGACGAGGCCCAGGTGGTGGACCCGAAGCCGTTCTCGATCGAGCTCGGCGGGCAACTCGAAGACCTCTATCCCGGTTTTCCCCCGCAGCAGGTGCCGGTTCTGCTCGTCAACCCGAACTCCCTACCGATAGAAGTGATCAGACTCACCGTCACGATTACCGGGGACACGCCTGACTGCGCGGCCGAGAACTTCGAGCTGACCCAATCCAGTGCTTCGCCGGCCACCGCGGTGAGCGTCCCCCCCGGGGGCGCGACCAGCCTGCCCACGGCGACCGTCTCGGCGCCGACGATCCGCATGCTCAACCTCGGGGTCAACCAGGATGCCTGCCAGGGCACCGAGGTCCCCCTTGCCTTCGACGGCGAGGCACACGGATGAGGCGCGTGTGCGCGGGCGGCCTCGCGGTGGTCCTACTGGCGGCCGTTGCCGTCACCGTCGGCGGCAGCGCCCTCGCCTACTTCACGAGCACGGGCAGCGGTAACGCCTCGGCAGCGGTAACGAAACTAACGGCGCCGACGATCAGCGCCGCGACCGCCGCCGCGGGTGGGACCGTCACCCTGACCTGGGGCGCCGTGACCCCGCCCGGCGCCGGCTCGGTCCGCTACTACGTGACCCGCGACGGTGGCGACCCGGCCGGGACCTGCCCGGTGAGCACGGCTCCGACCACGGTGGTCACCTGCAAAGACAGCGGCGTCGCGGTCGGCGAACACACCTACAGGGTGACTGCGACGTGGCAGACCTGGACCGCCACGGGAGCCGCCAAAACAGCGAGCGTGACGATCGGCGAAGCGACGAAATTCACAATCGCCGGTAGCGCTGCCGCCCCGGCCGCCGGCGGCTCGGTGAATCTCACGATCACCGCTAAGGACGCCAACAACAGCACCGTCACGACCTACACAGGCTCGCACTCGCTGGTCTTCTCCGGTGCCTCCTCAAGCCCGGCCAACAATGCCCCCACCGTCGCCAACAGCTCCGGCAGCGCGGTCGCCTTCGGCAGCGCCACCGCCCTCACCTTCACCGCCGGCGTCGCCACCATCACCAGCTCGACCAAAAACGGCGTCCTCAAGATCTATAAGGCGGGTACCGCCAGCGTCAGCGCCACAGAGGGCTCGCTGACCACGCCGACGCCGCTGGCGCTAACGGTGAGTCCGGGGGCCGCCGCGAGATACGACCTCGCCGCGGCGAGCGCCAGCCCGGCGGCCGGGGCCGGGAACGACCTCACGATCACCGCCCAGGACAGCTACGGCAACACGGCGACCGACTACACCGGCTCCCATGATCTCGTCTTCTCGGGAGCATCTGCCAGCCCCGGCGGGAATCTGCCGACCGTGACCAACTCCAGCGGCCTCGAGGTCGCCTTCGGGACCGCCACCGCGATCGAGTTCAGTACCGGCGTCGCGATCGGCGGCGCCGGGGGCACGATGAAGCTGTTCAAGAGCGGCTCCACCGTCGTCAAAGCAGCCGAGGGAACCACCGTCACCACTCCGACCGCGGTAACGGTGACCGTTTCTCCGTTGGCCGCAACCAAACTCGCGCTCACCTCGTCAACCGCAACGCCGGTGGCAGCAGCGAACTTCAATCTCACCACCACCGCGCAGGACACCTACGGAAACACTGCGTCCACCTACACCGGCTCGAAGAACATCACCTTCTCGGGCGCCTCGGCCAGCCCCAGCGGCGCCCAACCGACCGTCGTCAACAGCACCGGTGGCGTCGTCAACTTCGGCAGTCCGACCGCGCTCACCTTCAGCGCCGGCGTTGCCGCTGTGTCGGCCTCGAAAAACGGCTACGCGAAGCTCAGCAAAGCGGGCGCGACGAGCGTCGCGGCCACCGACGGCACCCTGACGACCCTGACGCCGTTGGCGCTCACCGTCGCCGTCGGCACCGCCTCCAAACTGGCTCTCTCGGAGCTCACCGCCAGCGCCGGCTCAGTCGGCTCCCCCTGCCTCTTCACCTGCGCGATCACCACCCTCGGCAACTCCGGCACCGTCAAAGCCGACGTCGCCATCACCGACAGCTCCGGCAACGTCGCCTCCAACATCGGCACCGCGAAAACCGTCAACGTCACGGTCACCACCGGCGGCACGATCGCCGGCTCCCCACTGTCGATCCCCGCGGCGGGACTCGCCGTCACCGCCACCGAATTCACCTATACCGCCCCCGCCAGCGGCGCCTTCACCCACACGATCACCGCGGCGTCGAGCGGCTATTCCAGCGCTACGGCGACGGCGAGCAGATAGGTTATACTTGCGGTATGACTCACAAGGTGGGCATCAAAGGTCAGGTCGTAATCCCGAAAGCGATCCGCGACGAAATTGGCATCCAGCCCGGCGACGAGGTGACCTTCGAGCCGGATGGCTTCGAGGTGAGGGTGCGCCGTGTCGAGGACGATCCGGCCCAGCTTGCCAACGATGTGAGATCGCTGCGCGGCCTCTGGGCGGACACTCCCGGCGGCGGCACCGACGAGCTAATGAAGGAGCGCCGCCGAGAACGCGATCTGGAGGAGCGCAAGGCCAAGAGGCAGGGCGTTGGTCGTTCTCGATAGCTGGGCGCTGCTGGCGCATCTGAAGGATGAGCCGGCAGCCGGGCGGATCGAATCCGAGTGGCTTGAATCAGGGGCTGCGATCTCCTCGATCAACCTCGGTGAGGTCCTGTACATCCGCATCCGGGCCAGCGGCGAGGACTCGGCGCGGGCTGACGTTGAGACGATCCGTCGGCGCCTGAATGTGATCGAGCCGGATTGGTCGCTGGTGATGGCCGCGGCGACGATCAAGGCGAACGGCGGCCTCTCGTATGCCGATGCCTTCTGCATCGCCACCTCTCTACACCTCAGCGCTCCGCTTTGGACCGGAGACCCGGAGATCATCGCCCAAGCGGCTGACCATTCGTGCGAGGTCGTGGACCTCCGCGCGTCCACTGCCTGACGGGACCCCGCCTAAAAGCCGAGCGCGAACTTGGCGTCGTCGGTCATCATCTCTGGTGACCAGGCGGGGTCGAAGACCATCTTCGGGTGGACCGCGGTGACGCCGGGGAGGTCGCCGACGAACTCCTTCATCTGTGCGGAGACCTGGGGGCCGATCGGGCAGGCGGGGGTGGTGAGGGTGAAGGTGACGTAGACGTCTTCTTTCTCGATATCGACGTCGTAGACGAGGCCGAGGGAGACGAAGTCGAGGCCGAGCTCCGGGTCGATGACCTCCTCGAGGGCCTCGTAGACGTCCTCCTCGGTGAGGACTTCCTGCTCGGGCGCGGCTGCTTGGTCTTCGGGCATTCGTCAATGGTAGCCGGGTGGGCGGAGTGGCTCGGCCGGGGTGCCGACGCTGGGCGGAACGAGCTCCAGCTGCCACCAGCCGACGTCGCGCCAGGCTCCCTGCTTCCAGCCAATCCGGGGATAGATGCCGACGACGACGAAGCCGAGGCGCTCGTGCAGGGCGACGCTGGCCTCGTTGGGAAGAGTGATCCCAGCGCAGGCGACCTGAAAGCGCTGCCGGCGCAAGCTCTCGAAGAGGGCTTCGTAGAGATCCCTGCCGAGACCCCGACCGCGCTGATCGTCGGCAACGTAGACGGAGACGTCGGTTGCCCAGCGGTAGGCGAATCGCTCGCGGTGACGACAGGCGTAAGCGTAGCCACGCACCTCTCCCCCGGCCTCGGCAACGAGCCAGGGATGGGTGGCGGTGATGCGCTCAATGCGAGCCGCCATCTCGGAAGCGCTCGGCGACTGCTCCTCGAAGGAGGTGGGGCCGGCCTCGACGCTGGGCGCGTAGATCGCGGCGCAGGCGCCGCCGTCTCGGGCGGGGTCGGCATCGCGAATCGTGACGGTGCTCATCGCGGCAATCTAGACCGCCTCGCCGCACGAGAGCTTTTCGCGGCAATAGGCTGCCTCACCGATGAGCGACGGGACCCAGATCCTGCGACGGTCGATCGGCATCGTCTTCGCCGACGGCGGCCTGCTGGCGATCACCTCGGCTCTGCCGGAGGGGGCTCGCGAGCACGGCGAGGAGGTGGTCGCGGCGGTCCTTTGTGATCCCGACGCCGCCCCCGTGGCCTTCGACGAGGCGCTGCTCTCGACCGAGTACGGCGAGGACGGCGTGCAGCGGCGGGTCACCCTGGAGCTGTGGCCCGACGCCGAGGACGGCCGGCCGCTGCGCGGCGCCGGCACGCTGATCAGCTCGGTCAAGGTCGAGCGGCGCGGCCTCAACGCCGAGATCGCCTTCTTCCGCTGGTCGGTCGAGGGGCGTGAGGGGCTCGGCACCTACGAGGTGGCCCGCCCCGATGCCTGAGATCGAGGCAATCGTCTCCGATTTCGGCGGCGTCCTGACGACGCCGCTGCTGACCTCCTTCATGGCGGTCCAGGACGAGATCGGGATCTCGCCCGAGGACCTGGGCAGGGCGATGCGGGCGGTAACCGAGGAGGACGGTGAGAACCCGCTCTTCGCGATGGAGCGCGGGGAGATGGCCGAGACCGACTTCCTCGAGCGGCTGAACGACGGGCTCGAGCCGCTGCTCGGCCACCGGCCCGCTCTGCACCGCTTCCGCGAGGTCTACTTCGAGGCCCTCCATCCCAACCGGCCGATGATCGAGCTGATGCAGGAGCTGAAGGCGGCGGGCAAGCGGATGGCGATGCTGACCAACAACGTCCGCGAGTGGGAGCCGATCTGGCGCCCGATGCTCCCGGTCGACGAGATCTTCGAGACGGTCGTCGACTCCGGTTTCGTCGGCTGCCGCAAGCCGGAAGCGCGGATCTACGAGCTGACGCTGGAGCGCCTGGGCCTCCCCGCCGAGGCCTGCCTCTTCGTCGACGACCTGCTGCCCAACATCGAGGCCGCCCGCGGGGCGGGCATGAGCGCGGTCCACTTCCGCGACAACGAGCAGGCGATCGCCGAGATCCGCGCCGCACTGTGAAGGGACGGCCAACCCATGGAGCTCGCCTGATCGTAGTCGCTCTCGTCGCGGCTTCGCTCATGAGCGTCCTTACGGCGACCAGCCTGGCCGGGTCGAGCACCGCGATCGACCTCCTCCCGAGTCCCGAAGAACTTCCGGCGCACACCGTTGCGGTTGTCAGTCACGTTCCGGCGGAGTCACGAACCCTCACTACCTTTGAGCTCAGTCGGGGAATCGCCCAATCGGCTGCCCAGTCCGGACTGAAGGCAACGCCGACCCCCGGACAGCCGAGATACGACGCCCTCGAGGAAGCGGCGCTAGGGGAACTGCTCGACGGGCTCTGGATCTTGGGACAAGCCAAGGAAATGGGGATTTCCGTGACCGACAAGCAGGTGAGCGTCGAACTGGCTCAGATCAAAGAAGGGAACTTCAAGACCAAACAGCAATTCCGGGCCTTCCTTGAGAAATTCCATCTGACCCTGCGAGATGTCCGCTATCGGGTCGAGCTTCAACTTCTCAGCGTGCGAATCGAGGAACGGCTTGCAAGAGGCATCCGGAGCCAAAAGGAAGCGCAGGAGAAGTTCTCCGCCTTCGTCGCCGCCTACACGAAGCGCTGGCGTTCGCGAACGGTCTGCACGGCGCGCTACGTGACCAACCGCTGTTCGAACGGCCCGGCACCCCCGAGCCGATCCCATCCTCCTAGGTAGTGCTGCGCTCCGGCGAAGCCACCCGGTCGCGCCAGCGCCGCGCGAACGGGAGGCGCCAGCCGTGCGGGGCGACCAGAGCGCCGACCTCGGTCGGCCCCCAGGAACCCTGTGGATACGGTTTGACCGGCGGCGGGTTCTCGAGCAGGGGCGTCGAGACCTCCCAGAGGCGCTCGATGTCCCGGGCGGTCGTGAAGAGGGTGCGGTCACCGGCCATGGCGTCGCGGATCAGCCGCTCGTAGGCCTCCAGGGTGTCGGCCCGGTAGTCGGTTTCGTCGAGCGAGAACTGCATGCTCGCCTTGTCCAGGACCATCCCCATCCCCGGCCGCTTGCCGTAGAAGGAGAGCGAGACCCGCGAGGACTCGTCGAGGTCGAAGGTGAGGTGGTCGGGCCCGTAGCGGCCGACCCGCGAGTGCTCGGGGAACATGCTCTGCGGTGGCTCGCGGAAGGCGATCGAGATGATCCGGGAGCTTTCGCCCATGCGCTTGCCGGTACGCAGGAAGAAGGGTACGCCGCTCCAGCGCCAGTTGTCGACCTGACAGCGCAGGGCGACGAAGGTCTCGGTGCTGGAATCCGGATCGACGCCCGGCTCTTCGCGGTAGCCCTCGTACTGCCCGCGCACTACCTGCTCGGGATCGAGCGAGCAGAGGGAGCGGAAGACCTTGTTCTTCTCCTCGGTGATCGGCTCCGGGGCGAGATCCGTCGGTGGCTCCATCGCGACGAAGGCGAGGATCTGCATCAGGTGGGTGACGACCATGTCGCGGTAGGCGCCGGTCCGCTCGTAGAAGGCGGCGCGGGAGCCGACCCCGAGCGTCTCCGGGACGTCGATCTGGACGTGGTCGATGTGGTTGCGGTTCCAGATCGGCTCGAAGAGGCCGTTGGCGAAGCGCAGGGCGAGGATGTTGAGCGCCGCCTCCTTGCCGAGGAAGTGGTCGATGCGGAAGACCTGGTCCTCGCGCAGGACGTTGTGGAGGAGGTCGTTGAGGCGGCGGGCGCTGGCGAGGTCGGTCCCGAACGGCTTCTCCATGATCACCCGGGCGCGCTCGGTGAGCCCGGCGCTGCTGAGCATCTGGACCACGTCGGCCGCGGCATCGGGGGGCACGCTGAGGTAGTGGAGCCGCTCCACCTTGCCGCCGAGCTCGTTTTCGGCCCGGCTGACGGCGTCGGTGAGGCCGGCGGGGCCGGCGACGTGCGGCACGTAGGAGAGCCGGCGGCAGAACTCGTGCCAGTCCTCCTCGCCGAAGTCGTGACGGGCGAACTCGCGGATGGCCGCTGCGGCGAAGTCCCGGAACTCGGCGTCGCCGATCTCCTCCATCGAGACGCCGACGATCCTGAACTCCGGCATCAGCCGAGCCTGGGAGAGCCGCAGCATTCCCGGCAACAGCTTGCGCCGAGCGAGGTCGCCGGTGGCACCGAAGATGACGACGACGTGTGGGGCTAGCGCCAAGGCCGCAGCTTAGCTGCGGCTGCCCCTGGGTCTGATTTCAAGTAAGCGGGCTATTGGTAGAGCCAAGCTCGAATGCCCTGGAAATCGTTAGCGGGAAAATTTCGGATATTTCAGAGCTGGAGGGAGGTGCTTAGCGGGAAAGCTTTCGTTTTTCCCTGGAAATCGCGTCCTTGTTACAAGGCATCGGAATGGCTCGGTTACAGAGGCTTGGTCTTCGCCCAATCTCTTCCGGCTTGCCTCAGGCCAGTATTCGCGTTCCGCATTTCTCGGGAGGCTTTCGCCTAGCTATTGACCAATTTCGTCTTTGGCCTTCAACCAAGCCTCAACCTTGTCTCGCTTCCAGTAGTAGCGGCCGGTGGCGATAGCTCCCTCTGGTTTTGGCACCTTGCCCCAGGTTTTTCTTTTGATGCGGATACGGAGGGCGTTCCGCGTTATTTCCAATCGGGCGGCTAGCTCGATTGCGTCCACGAATAGGAATTGTTGTTCGCCCTCGGTTCTCTTGGGCGGGGGCAAACCGCGCTTATAAAGTTTGATGTCCTCGTACAGCCAAGCCCGCTTGTTCTGGATATGAGCAACGGCAACTGGAAAGAGCGGGTCTTCCCCGGCTTGGCTCGCAACCGTGCCGCCAGAGACCCCTAGGAAGTGGGCGATGCCTTGAACTCCAAGCAAGGCGTCCTTGACCTTGGCTGGCAGCGTTTCGGCTAGCTCTTGTTCGCCTGCTTCATCACGGGTCAATTCCCCTTTGGCGACAGCCAGCACATTCGCCCATCGCAACGAAAGACTGTTGCTGATCGTCTCGCCAGTCGAGAGGTCATCATCGAGATCAACGCTGAGGTTGTATTTCAGAGCGAAGCTGTCGTAAGAGGCTCGGGACAAATCCTCGGGCTTGCTCTCCAACCACACGAGAGTGTCAGCGAGATAGTCGGCAGCGTGCTTGGTTCGCTTCCTGCGAGGTTGCCGTCTCTTGGTAGTCGTCTCCCCTCGTTCGCCTTTGTAAACGTCCACAGCCACGCTCCAACGTCCCCAGAGCCGGATAACAGCAGCGCTGCTCCAGGGCAGTTTTAGTGCCTTGGCTGCCGTGTCGAATTGCTTAGCCGTTGGAGGGGTTCCAACTGGCAGGCCAAGATGCTCTCTGGCTTCCTCTAAGGCTCTCAGCGTCTCGTTGCGCTGCTCAATCATTCGGGTCTTCGGACTGCTCAAAACGGCTGCTGAGAGGTCGTCTTGCAGCTCCTTGAAAATCTCGAACTTAGCTACGTCAGGGAGCGCGAGAACGCGTTGGAGAACCGCGTTTATCTCTATTCGTGAGGGCGGCTGGTCAGCCATGCCCTTTTCCTATTTCTTGCGCTTAGGCGGGGAGAGCTTGAACTTGCCCGTCTGCTCGGCTGGCTCAAAAGTAATGCCCTCTAATAAATCGCAAGGCGATATTGAAAGCGCCCCAGCCAGCCGAACGATGGTCTCCAAGCGGGGCTGAGGAGCCTCTTTAGGTCTCAGCAAATCCCCGGCTTGCGTTCTGTGAATTTCAGCGCGAGCCGCTAGAGCTTCCTGGCTCAAGCCGGACTTCTCGAAGTAGTAGGCCAGGTTTTCGGAGAAGAGTTCGGCGGCCTCAGACACGAGCCGAAGTCTGATTCTTGTCCAGGTTGTAGGCCACAGCCAAAAACCTCCTGGTTTTAACCTCGAAATCGATCTATACTGCTGCTGCCTCTGCCCAGCAAACGGCTTCACGCCGGCATTTGGAGCTCGAAGGGAGCAGCCCATGAAGAAGTGCCTCACCCTCACTTTCCTCTTCTCTGTTGGCCTGCTCTCAAACGCCTCAGCCGCAACCATCAACTTCTCGGTCACCAACTCCAAGGGAGTGCCCCAAGCCCAGGTCTCGGTCGAAGCTCCTAATCGCCACCTCCTGAGCAACGCGAATGGGGAGGTCAGCGTCAGCAATTTGCAGCCTGGCGAAGTCGTTTACTTCTCGCGTCAGTTCCAGTCAACCTCAGACCCCTGCTTTAGCGCGCCAGAGGGAATGCCGGGAGTGGCCTACGAGGTTCCTGACCCCGCGCCTGTCGCCGCGAGCATCGTTCTCCCGGCTTTGAACTTCCAGCCCTATGAACCTGCCCTCAGCCCGCGAGAGCGTGGCCTAATCGGTCTGATTAACGATGAACGCCGAGCACATGGCTTGGCTCCGCTGGTTATCTCGACCGTGCTGGAGGAAGCATCGGACGGTTACTTGGCCTACGCGCCTTCAGCTCCGGGCGGTTCCAACTCGGCCATGCATTGCTCCCTCTCCGGGGTTCGCCTGCGAGAGCTTGATGCTGGATACCCGCTGGCTAACAACGCTGGCGAGACCATCGTTTGGGCGGCTTCAGCGACCCAAGCCTTTGAATGGTGGATACAGAGCACCCCGCATCGAGAAATTATTTTAGATCCGAGTTTCAACGCTATTGGCCTCTCCAGCAAGGGCAGCACCTTCCTCGCGGATTTCGCTACTACTGACCCCGGCTTTGTGAGCCGAGCTGGTTGGACGGGGGATTATGGGGACGCGAGTTTGGCCGATAAGACGGTTCCCATCAGCGGGAACCAGAACAGCTCTCAGCGCAATCCTCGCTTGACCTTCAAGACCCTGCGGGTTCGCGGCCATCGCCTCCAGCTCAGCGTCTCCGCTGCCCCTGGGGCAGTAGCCGAAGGGCAGGTCGTCGTCCTGCTTCGCCACGGCCATCAGAAGCGCTTCCTGCGCCTCTCCGGCCTTGAAGCCAAGAGCAGCCTTCCAGCGGGTCAGTGGACGGTTGAAGCTCGCTTCGAGCATGGCAGCCGAGCCGAATACTTGAACACCTCCATCACTCGTCGCGTCCAGGTTTCCAAGCAACAGAACAGGACGCGGCACCAATAGCTATCCGATAAAAGAATGCCGCCCGCGACTGCGATAACAGTCCGGGCGGCGTGGCACCGAAAGGCGGTACCTCTCGATGCATGATGATCGTAAAAGTCCCGGCGAGACCGAGGCCGATTGGGTAGCTCCTGATCGAGAAGATTCAAGTTGGCAAGCAAGCGTAATGCTGGTCTTGCTCACGCAGTTGCCGCACTCGCTGAGTGAAGCTGAGCTAGCTACGGAGCTGCTGAAACCGGAGCCGGATTTCCGTGAACGCGATGGTCTGGCGCGAGCCATTCGAGATCTGCGCCAGGTAGGCCTCGTCCATCGGGTCGATGAGCTGGTGTCCCTGACCCGGGCTGCCCGCCACTTCGATGCTCTGTCACTCAGTGAGTAGCAATGACGATGTCGCCCGCATCTTTGCGCGCAACCTCAAACGATGCCGCAAATTCATGGAGATGTCGCAAGACGACTTAGCCTTACGAGCATCAATGCACAGGACTGAGATCAGTCAACTTGAGAGATCGCTCCGTGTCCCCAGACTTGACACTGTAGTCAAGCTTCAAGCCAGTCTTGAAGCCGACACGGAGGAGTTGCTTCGGGGCATCATCTGGCGACCTGGCTCCTATCGATATGGCAGCTTCAAAGAGCCAGAGGTTCGTAATGGCGACTAACCCGATCACCGCAAAGTTCGCGGAGAACTTACTGATACTCCGAAGGCGAACAGGGCTTTCACAGGAAGACTTGGGCTTCCTCTCGAACCTGCATCGAACCGAGATCAGCCAATTAGAGCTGGGCTACCGCGACCCAAAAATCTCAACGTTAGTCAAGCTCAGCGGCAGCCTCACAGTCACCCCGAATGACCTGCTCTCAGGCATCGACTGGAAAGCAGGAGCCGCACCGAAGCTGGGAAAGGTGAAGATCGACTACTGAAGAACGCCTGTCCCAAATATAAGATGGCGGCAGCGAGCCATGGCTGACAAACAGAACAAAAAATCGAAGCGACTAACCCGCGAGGCGCTTCTGCAGCTTCGGTCTGACCACAAGGCGAAGGTTCGCTATGGCCGAGCGACCTTGACGGTCGAAAGGACTGATGGGGTCTTGATGACCGCATTGTCGGATCTTCTGAGCGCCCATCGGAAAAACGAGGCGAGCGCGGAGGAGGTCGCGTTGGCGTTCATCAAAGAGCGCGTGGTCGAGCACTCTCCCACCTTCCGCTGGGAGGACATCGACCTCCTGAAACTGCTGCCGCGCGTCACGGCGGTGACCCGGGAACCGGAGTTCAAAGCGAAGACCCCAGAGGAGCTAGTTCCGGAACTGGAAGCCCTTGAGGCCAAGGAGCGGGAGCAGTGGGAGCGCGCCAGAAAACGAATGAAACAAATGCTTTCCGGGGGCATCTCCCAGGATCTCCTGAAAAGCATCAATCGCACGAACGAGATAGCGCGAGCGATGCGTCCCGCCTACCTCGATGCATTCAAAGCCTTCCGCCCCGCTCATATGGAGGCAATGAAAGCAATCCAGCCCAGCCTGAACGAGCAAGTGCTGGCAGCGATACAGCCACTCTCAGCACAGATCCAACAGGCGATGCAACCGCAGCTCAAGGCGCTCCATTTTCGGATTGACCCGAAGGTCTACGAGGGCTTCATTGGACTGAGCCGTGTTGACCTCAGCAAACAGCTCGGCCTGAGCAACCAAGTCCTTGCGAATAACGAGGCGTGGCGTCCTCTCTTCGAGCAGGTTGCCGAGGCGGCCAGGGGCGCTGATTCGCCGGACATCGCCGAAGCAGTGGAAAGCACCGTCGAGGAGGCCGCGAAGGAGCCGACCGAGCTTGACCTGGAGGGCTTGACGAAAACGCTGAATGGCCTCCTGGAAGAGCAAGAGCGCACTGCCGAAGAGCAAAAACGCCTAGCTGATGAGCAGCAAAAAACTAATCAGAAACTGGATGAGTTGCAATCGGCCAGTTCGACTTCGCGCCAGATGATCGTAGGCATCGCCATCAACCTCATTTGGACGCTGATTTTGGTCATTCTCGCTACTCAGTTCGGCGTCTTCTTGCCGCCACCCCCACCTACCGCCGGCAAATGACCAAAGGGGCAGGGCCTAGCTCGGCCTCACTTCCTCGTGGCAGCACGATCACCTAGCCCGGTCACGGCTTCGACCTCATCAACAACAAGTTCTGGCTGTTCCCGAACTTGACCGGCGCTAGGCGGCGTGGCGAACCCGGACTTCGGGAGGCTCCGGAACTGAAAAGGCGGCGACGGTTTTCATGGCCTCATCGAGTTCGCGCTCAGTTTTAGAGATCACCGCTTTTAGATCGCGCTGCTTTTGGCGATGGCGATCGAGGGCATCGGGGTCGCTAGGAACGTCGGTTAGCAACTGGCTGAACTCAGCTTGGTGTTGTTGGAGAACGTGCCGCAGCTGGTCGGGAGCATCGAGATCCAGCTGGTAGTAGCCCGACTGGGTACTGGCGCGAACCAATGGCGAGCGGGCGATCTGAGCGAGGAAAACGGCATCGGGTCGTTTGCCAGCGACTTGGTAGCCCTGCTTTTCCAGCAACTCCAGCCAAGCTCGGTAGTGAATGGGGGCGGTGCCTTGCTGGTGCATCAGCAAAGGCACCGCGAGCTCGCGGATAGCCGCTCCTTTGAGGACATCGGTGCGCTCGGAGCCGCTGGCCAGCTCCAAGGTGGCTCCAGAGCGTCCGCTGGCAGTCAGGCCATCGAGAACGACGATCTCCTGATCGACGGCCTCCAATTCGGCATCGAGAGCGTCTAGCTTCTCCTGAAAGTCCTCGCGCCGCTTAGAGAGCTTGGCCCGCTTCTGCGAAAGGCGGTTTCGCTCATTCTTGGCGGCCTGGGTAAAGCGAGTAGATCGATGGCTGGCTGGCTTGGGCATGGCGACGGTTCTATCGAGCGCTTCCTTGTGGACGCCTGTTGATTCGCAGATGGAGATGACGCTGTCTCAAGAACAGGAGCCAGAAACCGCTGAGCTGTTTCAGACGAGCCTGTGGATAACGCCTGTGGAAAGCGCATCGGCGAGCCAGTTACTCCCCCTAGTGCGCCTGTGGAAAGCGAAAAGCCCATGAAGAAGTCGCAAAACGGGAGTTTCTAGGGCCTGGCCGGACTCGGGCAAGCAGGTTGTCTCACAAAACGGCAAAACAAATCGCTCACGACCAACTTGGCGTCCTCAGCCGTCTCTACCTTGGTCCGATCGATCACTTAAGCGAGAGGAGCCAGTTGATGTCAAGCGATGGAGCCGAAGTGCGGGAGCTGAAGCCGAAACAGGAGGGGCGAGTGAGCAGGGACGCCGGAGACGAGCAGCCAGAGCTGGTGCGAAGTGAACGCGATCACAATCAGGCGGCAGCGCAGAGGATCGCCACCAATGAGGCCAAGCGCTGTCTGCCGGCGCTGCGCCAGGCGCGTGTGGATATCGAGCTGGGGCAGCAAGTGCGGCACGTTGCCGCCTACGCCGGAGACACCGAGGTCGAGGCCGAGTTGAGGCAGGCGCTGGAGGAGCTGGCGCAGGCGGCGGCGGTCTAGGGCGCGGCCCCTCGGAGCTTAGGGCGAGCTGCCCCGTTATTCCGGAGGCCTCAGCGGCACCATCTTCCCCAGGCAGCCATTTGGACAAGTCGGGGGAACGACGTTTTGGTCGTGGGGTGTCTCCTGACGCCATTCAGGCATCAGGCGGATATAGGTCTCTTCCCAGCATTTTGGGCAGCGGAACCATCGGGTGTAGGTGTCGTCAAAGTCCTGAGCCATTGCGTGCGGATCCTAGGTTTACCGCATGAACTTTCAAGTGGCCGTCCCGCAGCTGCGCGAGGCAGAAGCAGAAGGTCTACGGCGACGGCTCGGGTGCGCTGATCTCGAGGAAGTCGCGCTGCTGGGCTTGTCACTCCTCGACGCCATCAGTCGCCACCTTCAGCATGCCGACGCCGAAGTGCGGCTGTACGCGCCAGAAATTGGCGAAGGCCAACTGGACGTGTCCCTGCTTCGACATCAAATGCAAGCAGCCAAATGACGCTTTGCCGTCCGGTGGCGTCCTAGAATTGTCGTGCCCCACCGGATGATTCGATGGCAGCGCGTTGATGGGTGCTTCACCGCACCTTTCAGCGCCTGGGGCAGACATAGCGTGAGCCGCGTCTTTTTTACCGAGAACGCAACAGTGGTAACCCCACACCGACCAAGGGGCTCACGCGGGTGCCCTGCCCCTGCAGCGGAGCATCGATGAATACGAGTTCGGCAGGCCGATCACTGTCTCAGTCACGGCGCCAGTTCCAGCAGGGAGGAACTGAGCGAACGTGCATGGAGACCAGTGGTGGCAAGCCCTCAGCAAGATCAATCGGAGACCCGGCTCGAGAGCTTCGAGGCCATCGCTCTTTTCCGCGCTCGCGAGGAAGCGCTGGAGGTCCGGGAGCGGCGTCGGCTGCTGAGTGAGCAGCGTCGGCATGAGGGCGAGCGGCGCCAGCTGACCCGCCAACAGCGGGTCAAGGGCGGGATCGAAATCGGCGAGCGTCGCCTGGCTTTGATCGGCCGCCTGGTGCTGCTGGTCATCGCCTTCATCTCCGCCGTGGTCTCGGCGGTGCTGGGTGCCATCGGGCAGTTGAGCCCGGAGCTGGCCATTGCCGTTGGTGTTGCTTCGAGCATTCTCGGCGGCCGGTTGACCAGGGGTGAACTGCCCTCTACTCTCAATCCGGAGGGATCAAGTCCCTCTAATCGATAAGAGAAAGACGTGAGCGAGGTAAAAACGGCTCAGCAGGGCCTCGCTCATGGAAGCACCCAACGAGCCACGCCGACGATGCTGGGCTTCGGCCCACAACAAGGAAAGGGGGCGAATGCAAATGGCTAAGCGTTGTTACCGGTACCGGAAATGGCACTGGGAACAAAACGTTCACTGCGCTCCGCCGAGCTAGGCGCAAGCAGGAGCACGCAGTTCAGTACCCGCATCACAACAACGGCCTCTAAGTAGAAAGGCGCCCAGATAACGCAGCACCGCAGATTTGCCTGTTTGTGCCGTCAGCTCGGCGGAGCCACAAACAGCGAAAGGCAAGCATGCGGGGTCGCCTCGGTGACCGAAAAACTCAATGGTTTTCTCGTTCGCGTTCAGACGTGGGCAAAACCACGCGCCAGCGCTCAGGGTCGAGCGCTCGCAAAGATGCTGAAACGCGGCTGCTTAACGCTGAAGCCGCCAACCTTGAAGCCGCGACCCGCTTGGCCGACGCTGAAGCCGCCAAGGTCGCCGGAGAAGTTGCCCAACAACCCCTGCAGGCGCAGCTGCTCGAAGCCCAGATCCTCAAAGAGCGGGCCGAAGCCGGGGCGATCGACTTCGCCGCCCTCCGCGACCAAGCGCTGCTCCTGGTCTTCTTGCTGATGGTCATCCTCACCCTGGTCTTGGTCTTGGTGAACCCGACGATGCTGGAGACCCTCGGCGCTGGTGGCGCCCTCGGCGCAATCCTCGGAATCACCGGCGCCCGATATGGAAAATCGTGATGCAGCCTGTCTCAATCGTCGGGAGCCCTTCTCCTTCACTACACAGGCACGTCCACTCGGCGCAGGTCTAAACAGAAGACGGCCCGGACGCCGGACAACGGTGAAAAGCTAGCTGGCCTTCTGGGTTGACTGGAGCAGGCCGGCTATGGTCGCGATTGCCGAAAGCTGCTCCTCGCTGAAATTCGCTCTGTCCTCGTGATGATCCCCACCCGGATCGCCGACAAAGAGGCGCTCGATGAAGTCTTTGCGGACCTGGAGCTTCTGCTCGGGTTCCAACGGCTCGGAGAAGGGGCCGAATGCCACCAACTCAAGCTCGAGCCGTTTGGCTCTTTGCTCTCGGCGGCGATGTTGACCCGACTGTCCAGCCGCATAGCCTGCGATGCCGATGAGAAGGGCAACAGCCGCAACTTTGGCCACCACGACGGAGGCACTAGCGTCGAATAAAAACGAGGCTACAACTGCCGCGATCCCCACCGCAGCCGCGACTAAGCCGATCTTGATGGCATTGGCTCGCCATTGATCAGCTTGTTCCTGTTGGCGCTCTGCCTCTTTGCCGAAAGCGCCAGCAGTGGACGAAGTCGCCACCAGGTCAACGAGGCGAGTAGCTTCCTCGCGCTGAGAATCAAGCTCGCTGAGGATTGAGCGTCCACGCTCTACAAGTTCTTTGATTGCGTTGTCAGCATCTTCCTGCTGTTTGTTGAGTGCGCTCTCGCGGCCCGCTGAAAACTCTTTCTGAGCCTCTTCGAAAGCCGTCTTCTTGTTCCCCTGCTCTTCCTCAAATCTCGACTCGAAGCCGTTGATCGCTTCCTCGATACGGTCTCGCTGCCCCTGCGCCTCTGCCTTTATTCCGTCAACCTGCTCTTGGAGCTCGTTTAAGCGCTGCTCTGAAGTCTGCTGCACCGAGGTCGAGGTTTGCTCCATCTGCTCCCGGACTTGACTGATTTCCGCCGCAAGCGCGCTCGCCTGCTCTTGGAGTTCGCGGTTCTTGGCCGTTGCCGCCTCACCCAGCGATGAAGCCGCCTTGCTCAGTTTGGATTTCGACCACACGCCGAGGGCAGGCGCGATTTGAATGGCCGCATTGAGCAGTCCTTCGGTGCTGTTTTGAATCGTCTGGATCTGCGCGAAATCCTGGTTATCCCTTAGCGGGGGTATCGCCGAGCTGATCTGCTGGAGATGGCCGTGCAGGTTGGTCAGCATCTGCTCGGTTACGAGGGCGGGATCGACGGCGCCTAGCAACGCCCCGATGTAGTCCAGCACCCTTTCCAGGCGCGGGATGACATCGTTGGGGTCTTGCTCGCTCGCAGCCTGTAGGAACTCGCGGGGAAGTTCTTCAAGTTCCTGATTGACCTGCGCCAGAGCGCCGTGGACCGCATGGTCATTAAAGAGGATTAGGTACTGATCTTCGCTCACGACCGCCCCATATTAGGAGCGCTGGCGGTCGCGTTTGAGAACGCAGGGGTTAACGCTGCTCTGCTCTTTTAACTAACTCGGAGAGTTTGACCCCGTAGGCCTGGGCGAATTGGCTGAGGACTTTCCAGGTGGGGTTTCGTTTGCCTCTTTCGATATCACTGACGTAGGAGGGGTTCAACCCGGTCTTCTCGGCAACGTCGGCCTGGAGCAGGTCTTGCTCTTCGCGGAGCTGCTTGATCGCGGCTCCTAGGGCTTTGTAGGAGGGCTTAGGGCGATGCTCGGCTTTGGCTTTCCTGGCTTTGGCCATGGGAGAACAACTTGCCATAAGGCTCGGTCGTCAAGGGCTTTGAAAATTGGCTCTTGACATTTCCGTCTGAGATCGACTATAAGTTATATCGACTATGAGTTATGTTGTTGAAAACAGCCCCTCCCCCACCTCTGCTGTCGAGCTGATGGTTGTCAGCTTTGAGGCTTTGAGCGCTGGCGAGCAGGACGATGTTCTGAGCCGCTTGCAGGGCGTGCGCTTGAAGCGGAATGCAGGGGAGCAGTCAGAGGGCGAGCGGATGCTTGCCAGCTTGCAGCGAGTGGCGCAGCTCGCGGGTCGCGTTCCTGAGGATTTTGACCTCTGAGGATTACCGAGCGGCAATTCGCCAGGAGATTGCTGAGGGCGGTGCTGGTATCGAGCCGATCTCCAAAGTGATTAAGCACTTCGGCTCCTGGCGCTTGGCTAAGGAAGCTCTCAGCCTCTCGGGGGCGAACACGGCTCGTCAGATTGAGGCGCGTTTTGAGTGCCGCCGATTGGGTCGGGTTCATCAGTACAGCGAGGAAGTGATGCGCGAGACCCTGGAGCGTTGTCGCGCTGCTTATGAGCATCGGCCAACGGTTGGGGAGTTCAAGGTTTGGCGGCAGCGTGAAATGGACTTGGCTCGCGCCCAAGGCAACCCGGACTTCTACTTGCCTGGCATAAACGCCTACCGGAGCCGCAACAAGCTCTGGCGGGAAACCCTGGCTCATTACCTCGAGGACTGACCGTGGCTCTCGAAACTTTTCAACAGGGCCTTCCCGGTCTTGGTGGGCTTGTAGAGCTTCCAGCGATACATGGGGCGGGTCTCAACCAGGCCAGCGTCCAAGAGGACGCGAAGATGCCGACTGACCCCGGCCTGCTCGCGCTCCGTAATCAAGCAAACATCGCTCACGGTCAACTCCTGTCCAGCGTCAGCCAGCAGTTTGAGAATGGTCAGGCGGTTGGGGTCGCTGAGGGCTTTGCCCTGGCGGCTGAGCTGGGTGGCTTCCTCATAGCTGAGCAGGTCTGCTCTCAACTTCTCGGCTCGACCCAGAGTGACCTCCCGCAATCTCAAATCGGTGTTTCCCATGGGTTTTCAGACTAACGGATCTGAATACGTGAATCCGTCAGGGAACGCTCCCAAGAAATCCCAAGTTAAAAGGGTGAGCAAGCCCCGCAAACCTCGCAGCAAGGTTCTTCCGGAACCGCCCAAGGGCGTTGAAACTCCTTACGCGAATTGCCGCCAGGAGTGGCAGAGCGTCAGCCTTGGGGAGAAGACCCGCGTGGTATTGGACTCAGATGCTTGGGCAGAGGTGATGCTTCCGGCTCTCGCAGTTATCGAGGCTGAGCGACCTCGTAGAGGTCCCAAGCCCGCATATTCAAGCGAGGAGTTGGAGCGAGCCATTCTCTTCCAGAAGCTTGCCGGGGTCGCCACCTACAGAGAGGCGCGGACAATTCTTGCTTCGGATCGGGAGCAGGAGAGCCGGGAAGTTCTCGGCTTCGATAAGCCCCGGAAACGATATGGACGCGGGATCACTCTCGTTAAATCCTTGGACGGGGTGCCCTCAGAGGTGACCGTCTGGAGGCATTTGCAGCGTTGGGGTTTGGAGCGTCATATTGCTGCTTACGCCGCTTTCTTGCAGCGCTTGCTCAGCGAGCATTCGCTTGACCCGGATTTTCAGGCAGAGGCTCGAGTTCTCAATATCGACGGCTCAGCTATTCGCTCGCACTACAACAGTTACCCGGTCATCGACAAGAAGACTGGCGAGGTTATTAAGCCCCCGACCCTCGAAGGCGGCGGCTACATGAAACGGACGGAAGAGAACTCAGGCAAGGACGGACACGGCTTCCAAATGGTCTCGGTCAGCACTTCAACTGGCTTGCCTCTCGCTCACAGCATTTCGCCTATTAACGATAATGAGGCTAAGGCGGCTCGGAAGCTCTTTGAGACCGATTGGCAGGAGCGGGTTGCTCCGCTCCTAGACGACAGGCTCAGGGTCTTGACTGGCGACAGTGCTTACCAGCCTGCCTGGTTGCGAGAGCAGCTGCATGGGCTGGGCATTGTTGAGAATTGCCATTCGGTTTCCCATGCCAAGAGCGAGCGCAGCGAAAATAACGCAGCGAAAAAGAAAGCTGCCGAATATCAAATCCAGGGCTACCCGAATTGGCGAGCCAACGGCCACCGCGAGTTGTACTGCGTGTGTGGAGAGGGCAAGACGGTTCCTCGTATCAGCCGCCATAAGAACGGGAGTGCGGTTGTCCGGGTTGAAGGCGACTGCAAGAACTGCGGCTCAATAACTATTACCGCTGGCAAGTGGCGCGTATCCGAGAAGCCCAAGCGCTTCGTCCGCTGCTTGCTTGGCGAGGAAGCCGATTACGCCTTCGGCAACCCCATGACTTTTT
Source organism: uncultured Solirubrobacterales bacterium (assembly GCA_963717495.1). Taxonomy (GTDB): domain Bacteria; phylum Actinomycetota; class Thermoleophilia; order Solirubrobacterales; family 70-9; genus VAYN01. The sequence goes on from OY970339.1 coordinate 1,418,802, forward strand.
ACAATCCACGAGCCAAGGCATTCGGCAAAGGACGCTTCGGTCATGGCGAGGGTTTCCACGGCCACATGCAAACCCGTTTCGGCCTCTTGAAGCACAAGGCTTGGTATCGCCGCCGCGAGCAAGCCCAACTCGATTTCCTGATGGTCTTCTGCACCATGCACGCGCTGGCTATCGAGCAGCGCAAGCGGGCTAAGGAACCTGTCTCGCTGAAAGCGAAGCGGGCAACGGCTCCACCTGGCCTAACCCAAGCCGCTTAGTTCCGGCTCGGCTCCCATCCTCTGAATAAAGCTTCAACCCTCGGGCAGGGAGGCCTGCTCGATTTCCTTGGTCTCGGAAAGCGTTCCTCTTCTCAGGAGCGCTTTTTCTTGCTATTCCTAGCTGAGAAAGCTAACGGGAATATTTCGCTTGTTTCACGCGAATATCGTAATCCCGCTAAGTGGATCTAGCTCTGAGCGAACCGCTTTCTAGAGCCAAAAAGCCCCGCTAATACTTGAAAACGCTTCGTAGGGCTTACTTGAAACTAAGCCCCCCTAGTTATCCGACCCTGCCCTGTCCCAGACGTACAGCTCAACCGCCTCGACGGCGAGCGCCATCAGGCGGGGCGGGGAGAGCAGACCGAGGACCAGCTCCAGCGCGTCCTCCTCGGTGACGCCGGCGTCTACGGCCTCCTCACCGCGGAAGCCGGCGGCCAGCTTGAGGGCCTCGCGCCGGTTCTCCCCGAGCGAGCCGAAGGCCCCCATCAGGAAGTCGCGATTGGGCACCGGGTGGCCGACCTCGAGCGAGCCGTGCCAGGCGGCGAGCATCGAGAGGTCGTGCTCGTCGAGCTCGGAGATCGCCTTCGCGTAGTGGACCTCGAGCTCGGTGTCGGGGATCTCGTCGACCCAGGCGCGGACGGCCTCGCCGAGCAGCTGCCGGCGCGCCTCGCGGCCGACCGAGTCGGCGATGGCGCGGACTGCGTCGGCTGGGTCTACGAAACAGAGGGACATGAGCTGGTTCGCAATCTAGAGGGGGCGGAAGACGGCAAAACGGGGGCGAGAAACCCCCGCTTTGCGGCTTCGTGACGCGGTCTGCGCTCGTTTTCGGGCGCGCCGGAGGCCGACCTATGCTGGGTCGCTTGCCGCTATGCCGCTGAAGCTGATCCACGGACCCCCGAACTCAGGTCGCGCCGGACTCGTCCGGAGCCGGTTCGTCGCCGTGCTCGCGCGCGATCCGGTCCTGGTCGTGCCCACGGTCGACGACGTCTTCGCCTTCGAGCGTGAGCTCTGCGCGGAGGGCGCCGCGCTGGGCGGGGCGACGATGACCTTCGGGGCGCTGTTCCGCACGGTCGCCACGGCGGGCGGAGTGCCACCCGGCGCCGAGCTCTCCCCCGCCCAGCGGCTGCGGGCGATCGAGGTTGCGGTCGGCGCCAGGCTCGGGCGGCTCGGCCCGCTGCGGCGCTCCGCCGCGCGCCCCGGCTTCGCCCGCGCCTTCGAGCGCCTGCTCGACGAGCTGCAAGCAGCCGGCGTCGAGGCGGAGGCGGTCGAGGCCGGCGCAGGGACTCTGGAGGGCTCGGCCTACCTCAGCGACATCGCCACCCTCTTCGCCGGCTACGCCGAGATCCGCACGCGGACCGGGCGGATCGACTCGCACGGGATCGCCCGCGCGGCGATCGCGCTGCTGCGCCGCGACGGCTCCTTCTGGGGCGACCGGCCCGTCTTTCTATACGGGCTCGACGACCTCACTCCCAACCAGTTCGAGCTGGTAGCGGCGCTGGCCGGACTGACCGAGGTGACCGTGGCGCTGCCATTCGAGGAGGGGAACGCGGCGCTGGCGGCGCGCTCGCGCCTGCTCGGCGAGCTGCGCGAGCGAATCGGCGCGGTCGAGGAGGTCACGACCGTGACGCAGCCGGAGAACACGGAGAGCGCGCTGCTCTTCCACCTCGCCCGGGGCTTCGGCGCGCCGGGGGCGACGCCGCGGCCCGCCGCCGATGGCGACCTGCTGTTGCTGCGCTCGGCCGGGGTCCGAGGCGAGGCCGAGGCGATCGCGACCGAGGTCTCGAAGCTGGTCGCCGGAGGTGCCGATCCGGCCGAGATCGCGATCGCGCTGCGCGATCCGGCGCGGCGCGGCGGCGCGGTCGCGGCGGCGCTGGAGGCCAACGGCGTGGCGACGGCGCTGGAGGCGGAGCTGCCGGTCGCCGGGACGGCTGTCGGCGGCGCCCTGGTGGCGCTGCTGGAGGCCGAGTTCGGCTCGCGGCGGGCGGATGACCTGCTGCGCTACCTGCGCGGCCCCTCGAGCTTCTCCCAGGGGCGGGTCGACTGGCTGGAGCGGGCGCTGCGGCGCGGCCGGGTCGAAGACGCGGAGACGGCGCTGACGCTGTGGCAAGGCGAGGAGGGCGAGCCGCCGCGGGACCTGCTGCGGCTGCGCGAGGCGGCGACGCGCTCGCCGGCGGCGCTGGCCGCCGAGGTCGGGCGGCTGGCGGCGACGATGGCGGCGCGGCCGCTGCGCGGCGAGGGCGACGGGCCGGCGCTCGGCCCCGGCGACGGACTGGAGCTACGGGCGGCGGGCGCGATCGCCGCCGCCCTCGGCGAGCTGGCGGAGCTGGGGAGCCTGGCGCCCGGGCCGGCGGAGCTGGCGGCGACGATCTCCGCGCTCGAGTTCCGGGTCTGGAGCGGCCCGGTCGAGGGCCGGGTGCGGATCGCCAGTCCCTACCGGCTGCGCGCCGGCCGCTTCGACCACGTCCTCGTCGGCTCCCTCCAGGACGGCGAGTTCCCGCGCCGCGACCGCGGCGGCGACCCCTTCCTCTCCGAAGCCCAGCGCGGCTCGCTCGGGCTGGAGGCGCGACGCGACAGCGAGGCCGAGGAGCGTTACCTGTTCGGCGTCTGCCTGGCGCTGCCGCGGCGGCGCCTCTTCCTCTCCTACCGCGACAGCGACGAGAGCGGCGGCGCCGAGTCGCGCTCGCCGCTGCTCGACGACGTACGGGCGCTGCTGGCGCCGGCGCCGGACGGCTCCTCCCCAGATCCCGTCGAGGAGGCGATCACCCGCAGCCGTGACCTGGCACGCGTCGTCCACCCCCTGGCCGAGGCACCCTCGGAGGACGAGCTGGCGCGGGCCCTTGCCACACGCGGGCCCGGAGCCGATCCGGGGGCGCTGCTCGCCACTATCGGGGTCGACGAGGAGCGCGCCGCCCGCATCGCCGGCCGGATCGCCGCCGCCCGCATCGCCGAGGCCGCCTCGCGTGCGCCCGGGCCCTTGACCAACCCGGCGGCGATCAAGTCGCTGGCCGCGGTCGGCGCCTACGGTGGCACCACGATCGAGGGCTTCGACCTCTGCTCCTACCGCTGGTTCGTCAGCCACGAGCTCGACCCGCAACCGCTCGACCCGGTGCCGGACCCGCTGGTCCAGGGCGGCCTCATGCACGAGTCGCTCGACCGCCTCTACAAGGAGCGCCCCGGCGGCGACCCCCTCCCCCGCCCCGGCTCCCTGCCCGCCTGGACCGCGCGCGGGCGGGAGATCGTCGCCGCCGTCGTCGCCGAGCGCGAGCTCGGCTCGCACCCCGCTGAGCGGGCGATGGCGCGGCGGGTCCAGCGCCTGCTGGAGCGCTTTCTCGCCGAAGAGGCGGAGCGCGAGACCGGCGGCTTCGAGCCCTGGCTGCTGGAGGCCGCCTTCGGCGAGCACGAGGAGGCCGAGCGGCCGACCCTGGAGCTGGACGGCTGGGGCCTGCACGGGGCGATCGACCGGGTCGACCGCGCGCCCGATGGACGCGCCTTGGTCATCGACTACAAGCTCTCCGGCTCGGTGACACCACGGGAGAAGTTCGAGGAGCAGGCGAAGCTGCAGCTGCCGCTTTATCTGCTGGCGGCGGAGCGTCACTGGGGGGTGGAGCCGGTCGGCGGCCTCTACCACCCGCTGCGCGGGACCTCGGTGCGGCGGCCGCGCGGGGTCGTCGCCGAGGAGGCCGCCGAGGATCTCGCCGACTACGGCCTCTACAGCCGCGACGTGGTCGACGCCGAGGGGCTGGAGGAGCTGCTGGCGGACTCGCGCCGGCGCGCCGGCGAGATCGTCGCCCGCATGCGTGCCGGCGACATCCGCCGCGACCCCGGCCCGCGCCGCGGCCTGCGCAACCACGACACCTGCCCGCCGTTCTGCGACTTCGCGCCGATCTGCCGCCGCGACCGCGCCCCGCAGTTCGAGGAGGACGAGGACGTGGAAGAGCGATGAGCGAGCGCACCCCGACGCCCGAGCAGGCGGCGGCGATCGAAATCGGCGGCGTCGACGTCCTGCTCGAGGCCGGCGCCGGCGCCGGCAAGACCGGGGTGATGGTCGATCGCTACTGCCGTCTCGTCTGCGACAAGGGTGTCTCCCCGGACACGATCCTCGCCTTCACCTTCACCGACAAGGCGGCGGCCGAGCTGCGCCAGCGGATCCGGCTCGAGCTGGGGCGGCGGGCGGCGGGCGGCTCGGAGCGGGCGGCGCAGCTGCTGAGCGCGATCGGCGGCGCCTGGGTGATGACGATCCACGGCTTCTGCAACCGCCTCCTGACCGGGCACCCGGTGGCGGCCGGGATCGACCCCGGTTTCCGCGTCCTCGACGCCCCGGAGACGGCCCGGGCCGCTCGCGAGGCCTTCGACAAAGCCCTCGCCGACTTTCTCGCCGACGGCGGGGAGTCGCGGGAGGAGCTGGTTGCGGCGTACGACATCGACGGGCTACGGGGGATCGTGGCCGGGGTCCACGCGGAGCTGCGCAGCCGGGGCGAGGCGGAGCCACGGCTGCCCGAGCCGCCACCCAGCGATCCGGTCGAGGCGATCGCGGGGGCGATCGAAGCCGCCGGGCAGGCGCTGGAGGAGATGAAGGAGAGCGATCCCAAACGCGAGCTGGTCGAACGGGCGCTGGCGCGGCTGAGCGCGCCCGGGCCGCCGCCCGGCCTCGACGAGCTGCAAGCGCTGCGCACGGGCAGCAAGGCGCAGGCGATCCTCCCCTACCGCGAGGCGATCGACGCGGCGATCTCACGCACGGCCGAGGCGGGCGAGGGCGGCGTCGCCTACCGCCACCTGGCCGAGCTGCTGGAGCTCTTCGCGGCCCGCTTCGAGGCGGCCAAGGAACGCCGCGCCGGGATCGACTTCGAGGACCTGCAGATCCTCGCCGCGCGACTGCTGGAGCGGGCCGAGATCGGCGAGGCCTACCGCCGCCGCTTCAGCCACCTGCTCGTCGACGAGTTCCAGGACACCAATCGCCTGCAGCTGCGGCTGATCGAGGCGCTTCACGGTCCCCGCAGCGAGCTGGTCGTGGTCGGCGACGAGTTCCAGTCGATCTACGGCTTCCGCCATGCCGACCTCGAGGTATTTCGCCGCCAGCGCGGCCTGATCGCCGAACGCGCCGATGCTGAGCTGATGGAGCTGAGCGGCAACTTCCGCTCGCGACCGGAGCTGATCGGGGCCGTGAACCACTTCGGCGCGGCGCTGCTGGGCGAGGCCTACCGGCCCCTCCGCGTCGGCGCAGCACAGCCTGCCGATGGGCCGATCGATCGAACCGAGGACGACGTCTCGGCACATCGACCGCCGGGACCCCCGGTCGAGCTGCTGCTGACCGCCCGCGACGGCTGGGACGAGGAGGAGATCGAGCTGGAGCCGGCGATCGACGGCCGCACCCCGCTCAACTGCCTGGCCGAGGCCCGATCCGTCGCCGCCCGCCTGCGCGAGTTGAACGATGGCGGCGTCCCCCGCGGTGAGATGGTGGTGCTGCTGCGCGCCTTCACTCACCTCGACGCCTACGAGGACTCGCTCGAGCGCGCCGGCCTGCGCCCCTACGTGGTCGGCGGCCGCGGCTACTGGTCCCAGCAGCAGGTCTCCGACGTCTGCGCCCTGCTGGCGACGATCGCCAACCCGCTCGACGACCAGGCCCTCTTCGGCGCCCTCGCCTCACCCGCCTGCGGCGCCGCACCGGACACGCTCTGGCTGCTGCGGGCGGCGGCGGGGCGGCGGCACATCTGGCCGGCCCTGGAGCGCGCGGTGGGTGCCAGCGAGGCGGAGCTGGCCGAGCCCGGGCGCCTGGCGCAGATCCCCGAATCGGAGATCGAGCTGCTGCGCCGCTTCGTGGCGACGATCGCCTCGCTGCGCGAGCGCGGGCCGCGACTCTCCCTCGCCGCCCTGATCGAGGCGGCGACGACGGAGACCGGCTACGACCTGGCGGTGCTGATGCGTCCGGCCGGCGAGGCGCGCTTCGCCAACGTCCGCAAGCTGATGCGGCTGGCCGCCGAGTTCGAGAGCCGCGAGGGGCGCGACCTGCGCGGCCTGCTCGACTTCCTCGCCGCCCACGCCGAGAGCGACGCCGAGGCCCAGGCCGCGACCGCCGCCGAGGGTCACGACGGGGTGCGGATCATGACCGTCCACAACGCCAAGGGACTCGAGTTCGACGTCGTCGCCGTCCCCGACCTCTCGCGCAGCCTGCTGGCCGGGGCACGGCCGCCGCTGCTGACCCTGGGCCGCGAGCAGCCGCTGCGCGTGGGGATGCAGCTGCGCCGGCTCGGCAGCGGCGCGGTCAACCTCTACGACTACGCATCACTCTGCGAGGAGGCGAAGGAGCGCGACGCCGAGGAGGGGCTGCGCCTGTTCCACGTCGCCGCCACCCGCGCCCGCGAGCGGCTGATCCTCAGCGGCGTCGTCAAGCCGGAGCCGGGCCGGGAGACGAAGCCGAGCACGCCGATCGTCGAGCGCCTGGTCGAGGCGCTCGGGGTCGAGCGCGACGCCGACGCCGACGTCGTCGTGCCGGCTCCGGAGCCGCGCCTGGGCCTCGACGCCGCCTTCGGCCCCTCCGAGCTCGCAGTCCGGGTCAACCTCCCCTCGCCCGAGCGCGCGGCGGAGCTGCGGGCCAGGCGCCGCGAGGCCGCCGCCGACCGCCCCCTCGGCGAGGGCCCGCCGCCGCTGGTGGAGAGACACCCGCCGATCGTCCCTAGCCGCCCCCTCTCCTACACCGCGATCTCCGCCTACGCGGAGTGCCCCTACCGCTTTTACATGGAGCGGGTACTGGGACTTGGCACCTCCGTTCGTCCTTTGTCACCCACAGGGTTACAAACTCCACAGGGAGATCTGGACGAGGGAAGGGTGCCATCGGCGCGGGAGGAGCGCACGGCACAGGGCGCCGCCGTACACGCGCTGCTGGAGTGGAGTCAGGCGCACGGCTGGACTGAGCCCTCGGGGGAGCTGGCGCGGCGCCACGCCGTCGCGGCCGGGCTCGATCCGAACCGGGTCGACCCAGCGGCGCTACTGGCGCCCGTGCGCGGCTGGCTCGGCTCCGCCCTGCGCCAGGGGATCGGAGCCGGCGCGACGCGCTCCCGAGCCGAGGTGCCGATTCTGCTCGGCGTCGGCGCCACCGTCCTGCGCGGCTCGATCGACCTGCTCGTCGAGCGCGACGGAGAGCCGCCCCTGGTCGTCGATTACAAGACCGACCGCCTCGACGGCTCCGGCCCGGCCGAGCACGCCGCCCGCTACGAGACCCAGCGCTCGATCTACGCCCTCGCCGTCGCCGAGTCGCTGAGCGTGCCCAAAGTCGAGGTCGCCTACGTCTTCCTCGAGCGCCCCGAGGAGCCCGCCCTCACCACCCTCGGCCCCGCAGAGATGCAGGCCGGCCGCAAACGTCTCGCAGCAGCTATCGAACAGATCTCCCACGGCAAATTCCCTGTCGCTGCATCTGAGGAACGCAGCTGGAGTCTCTGCCGCGGCTGCCCGGCCCTAGGCCGTCTCTGCTCCGGCCCCAGGGAGGCGGAGGTGGGGTGAAGCGTCTTGTACTTTTTTGCCACTGCGTCGCGCAGACGCCCGCCGCCGTACCTCAAAAAGTTAAGCGGAACCCCACCTCCGCCTCCCTAGGACTCAGAAGACACCTCGAGTTTGGCTGCCAGCTCATCGAGCTTGAGCTCCTTCAGCCCCTCGCCCACCGCATCCAGCTCCGCCGCGCAGTAGTTGACCAGCTCGCGCCCCTCACGGCAGAGATCGAGGGTCTCGCGCAGACCGGCCTGGCCGGAGTCGAGCCGGTCGATGATCTCCTCCAGCCGCTCTACGGCGACCTCGTAGCTATCGGGCTTCTCGCTCAACGTCTCCCTCGATCTTGGCGTTCACACGTCCGTCCGCGAAGCGCAGTCTTACGTCCGCGGCGGCGACAGCGGCGCCGGCCGAGCTGACCGGCTCGCCGACGGCCGTCTCCGCCAGCGCGTAGCCGCGCTCCAGCGTCCGCTCGGGATCGTGGGCACGCAGGGTCACCGCGGCTTTGCGCAGCGCCTCGCGGCGTCGCAGCAGGGCCCGAGCCGCGGAACGATCGATGCTGCCGCCGCGGCGGCGCTCCTCGGCGACCGCGGCCGCCGTGCGCTCGATTCCGCGCCGCCGTGCCCGCTCGAGCACGACCGTGGCGATCCGCCGCTGGAAGCCGCCGCGTTCGGCCAGGCCGCGTTCGGAGGAGGCGCGGATCTCGCGGATCTTCTGGTTGAGAGCACCGCGCTCGCGCTGCAGCGCCCGCGCCGGTCCCCGCGCCAGCGCCGCCAGATGGCGCGCGCGGGCACCGATCGTGCCCTCCCCCACTCGGCGCAGCGAAGCGGCGCAGCGCTGCAGCTCACGCCGGGCGGCACCGCAGTCCAGCGGCACCGCAGCCTCGGCGGCGTGGGTCGGGGTCGAGCAGGCGACGGCGGCGACGTCGTCGATCAGGGTCGCGTCGCGCTCGTGGCCGATCGCGCTCACGACCGGCACCCGCAGCATCGCCACCGTGCGGCAGAGGGTCTCGTCGCAAAAGGCCCAGAGGTCGGCGAGGCTGCCGCCGCCGCGGGTGACGACGATCGCCTCGATCTCCGGCCGCGCCGCCAGCCCCTGGATCGCCACCGCGATCGCCGGCGCCGCGTGGCGGTCCTGCACCGGCGCGAAGGCCCAGACCACGGTGCCACCCCAGCCGCGCCGCCGCAGGCCCGCCAGCAGGTCGCGCCGGGCCGCCCCCGACTCCGCCGTCACCACCCCGATCGACTTCGGCAGCAGCGGCCGCGCCAGCTGCTTTTGCAGCTCGAACAGGCCTTCGGCGCGCAGCTGCTTGCGCAGCGCCTCCAGCCGAGCCAGCAGGTCCCCTTCGCCGGCCAGCCGCACGTGGGTGGCGCGGAAGCTGAAGCTGGGCGAGGCCTGGCCGCCCCCCGGGTAGTAGTCGGGCCCACCCGAGATCACCAGTTCGGCGCCGTCGCGCAGCGCCCCCTCCGGCAGCCCGGCCTTCTCCAGATCGTTGAGCCACATCACGCAAGGCACAGCCCCCTGGGTGTCGCGCAGCTCGAAGTACGCCTGTTTCTTGCTGCGCCCGACCCCCGTCACCTCGCCGATCAGCTGCACCCGCGCCCGCTTGCGCATCTCCTCCTGCAGCCGCCGCGCGTAGCGCCCGACCGGAAACGGCCCCGGCAGGCTCGGCCCCGCCTGCGGGATCACCTCGCCGAGCTCGATCTCCCCTTGCTCCACGCGGCGAGGCTACTCAGCTACCCGGCTTGCTTCCAGAGCTTCGCCCAACTGCGGAGCTCACCGATGGCCGGCCCGAGCCGTTCGCCGATCTCGGTCAACGAGTAGGTGACCCGCACCGGGGTGCCGGCTTCGACCTCGCGTTCGACCAGCCCTTCCTCCTCCAACTCCCGCAGCCGCTGCGAGAGCAGGCGGTCGGAGAGGCCGGGCACCGCCTTGCGGAGCTCGCCGAAACGCATCGGCCGTTCGGTCAGGGCGCAGACGATGGCTCCCGTCCAGCGCTTGCCGATCAGCTCGATCGCGGCATGGAAATGAGGGCATACAGCGGCCGGCGAACCGGCCTGGACCTGGGTCGACTCGACCTGTTCCACGCCACCGACCTTACTGAACGTAAGTGGTCGGCTCCAGCGCCGGCCCGAGGCTCAGCCGGTGCAGGCCCCGGTCGAGACCGAGGCGGTGGTGCGCCCGAGGGCGTCGCGGACGTCCTCGGCGGGAATCGCGAATCCCCCCGCCGTGCCGGCGGTGGTGGCGGCGAAGACGGTGCCGACGACCCGGCCCCGCTCGTCGACCAGCGGCCCGCCGGAGTTGCCGCTGCGAACCGAGCCGCGCAGGGCGACGATCGTGCGGTCGATGGGGCCGTTGCCGTAGGAGTCCTCGCTGATCGTCGGCCGGGTCTCGCCGAGCCGCGCCGGGGCGACCGCGTAGGGCCCGTTCTCGGGGTAGCCGAGGACGGCGGCGTCGGCGCCCGTCTGGCGCTGCTCGGAGATCGGCAGAGTCGGTGGCGCGGCGCCCACCCGCAGCAGCGCCAGGTCGTCGCCGGGGTCGTAGTAGACGGGCGTCGCGTCCAGCTCGACCCCCTCCTGGGTGGTGACCGTGGTGTCGTCGGAGCCGGCGATGACGTGGGCGTTGGTGACGATCAGGCCCGGCCGCACCGCCCAGCCGGAGCCCTCGATCCCGAGACCGCAGGCGGTGCCGAGCACACGCACGACCGAGCGCCCGGCCCGCAGCACGTCGGGGTCGGTGGCAATCCCGACGCTGGGGCGGGCGACGGGAGCCGCCGGCCCGGTCACCGAGGGAGCCGGGTCAACGCGGTCGAGGGCGTTGAGGACCGGCCCCGAAGGCGGCAGGACCTCGTTGAGGCTGCGCAGGATCACCGACTCCTGGACGTCGGCACGGAGGCGGGCGGTACCGGGGGCGTGCATGGCGACCGAGCCGAAGACCCAGGCCAGCCCCAGCGCCACCGCCGCGATCAGGGCTGCGCCGCCGGCGCCGTCGGCCAGGTGCAGGACCGGCCGGCGGATCAGCTTCGCCCGCAGCCCCAGGGCGAAGCTCTCCACCGCGACCGCGATCAGCGCCCCGCCCAGCAGCGCCCCCAGGGCGGCGCAGAGCGGCGCGTAGGGGGACTCCGAGCCCTTGGCCAGGACCATCGGCCCGAGCCGGCTGCCGGCAAGAGCGCCCAGCGCGAAGCCGAACAGGGTCAGGGCGCCGACGATCAGGCCCTGCCGGTAGCCCCAGAGGCCGAGGGCAAGAGTGAAGGCGACGATCGCCCAGTCGAGCACGGTCACCACTGAATAGAAGCATGCGAAGGATCGCTCTATTACCTTTCCCCTGGTGAGTCAGCTGTCATCCGAGGTGGAGCGTCGGCGTCGCCTCGTCACCCGCATGCTCCCGCTCGCGGTCGTCGCGGTCGTCGCCTTCGTCTTCGGCGCCTCCGCCGGTGCTCCCGGGACGCCCGAGAAGGAAGCCGCCGGCCGCTTCGCCGACGCCTGGGCGGCGGGCGACTTCGCCGCCATGTACAGGGAGCTGAACCCCGCCTCGAAAGCGGCGACCAGCGTCAACGACTTCGCCATCGCCTACCGCGAAGCCGGGCGGACGGCGACCCTGCGCTCGCTCGAGGCCGGCTCGCCGCAGGACCCGACCGGGCGCGACGGCGAGACCGTGGTGCCGGTGCCGATCGCCGTCGCCACCGTCGCCTTCGGCCGCTTCGAAGACGAGATCGAGCTGCCCTACTCCGACGGCGGCGTCGACTGGAACCCGAGCCTGGTCTTCCCCGGCCTGCGCCGCGGCGAGCGGCTGGAGAACCAGATCGAGCTGGCGCCGCGCGCGCCGATCCTCGCCGCCGACGGCACGCCCCTGGCCGAGGGCGACGCCGACGAACGCGAACACCCGCTGGGCAGTGCCGCGATCGACGTCAGCGGCGAAGTCGGGACCGCCTCCGAAGAAGACCTGCCGGAGCTCGCCCGCAAGGGCTTCGCCGCCGATACGCCGGTCGGGGTCAGCGGCCTCGAGCAAGCTTTCAACGCCCGCCTCGCCGGCCGGCCCGGCGGTTCGCTGCTGGCACTCGACGAAGAAGGCACCTCGGTCCGCGTGATCGCCCAGGCCGATCCCAGGCCGGGGGCGCCGGTGAAGACCACGATCGATCCCGACCTGCAGGAGTCGGCCGTGGCGGCGCTGGCCGGCCGTTCCGGCGGCATCGCCATCCTCGACGCCCGCAACGGCGACGTTCGCGCCCTCGCCGGCCTGGCCTTCTCCGCCCCCCAGCCTCCGGGCTCGACCTTCAAGATGATCACCACCGTCGCCGCCCTCGAGAACGACGTCGTCGACCTCGACGACGAATTCGAAATCGTCAACGGGGTCAACGTCGGCGGGCGCTTCCTCAACAACGCCAACGGCGAGTACTGCGGCGGCACCTTCCGCCAGGCGTTCGCCGAGTCCTGCAACGCCGACTTCGCCCCGCTGGGCCCGGAGATCGGCAACGATGAGCTGGTCGCCACCGCCGAGCAGTTCGGCTTCAACTCGCCGCCGACCCTCTACGCGCCGCGGACAGTGCGCGAAGTCGAACCGGCGGAATCGACGATCCCGACCGAGATCGGCGAAGAAATCGACCTCGGCGTCTCGGCGATCGGCCAGGGCGAAGTGCTGGCGACGCCGCTGCAGATGGCGAGCGTGGCGCAGACGATCGCCAACGGCGGCGTCCGCGAGCCGACCTCGATCGTCGCCAACAAGAAGCTGCGGCCCGAGATGGAGCCGGTGCGGGTGATGTCGCCCAAGCTCGCCGGCGAGCTGACCGAATTGATGACCGGCGTCGTCACCGAAGGCACCGGCACCGCCGGGGCGATCCCCGAGGCGCAGGTGGCGGGCAAGACCGGCACCGCCGAGCTGGGGCCAAAGCCCGGCCAGGAGGAATCCGACAACCCGGTCCAGATCAAGGACGCCTGGTTTGCCGCCTTCGCCCCGGCCGAGAAGGCGCGGCTGGCGATCGGCGTGCTGCTGATCGAAGCCGAAGCGGCCGGTGGCGACGTCGCTGCGCCGGCCGCGGCCGAAGTCCTCTCCGCCGGCCTCTGAGCCGGCCGGGGCCCACCGACCGACTACAGGTCGAGCGTGACCTCGGCGTTCTCGCCGTCGGCCCCGGGTATGTGGAGGGTCAGCGGGCGCGCGTCGGAGGCCTCGTCGGGCAGCAGAAAGATCGCCACCGAGCCCTCGATCGGGCCCAGCTGAGCGGTCGAGTCGAGCACCGGGATCTGTTCCTGCGGTTCGACTTCGCCGCCGAACTCGAGCGCGTAGAGACTTTCGCTCGGCAGTACGTCGAAGCTGTTCTCGTCGGCGTCGGTGATCGTCAGCGTCGAGGGCAGCGTCTGCGGCTCGTCGCTTTCGTTCTGCACTTCGAAGAAGACGCCGAAGTAGGTGGACCCCTTCGGGGGTTCCGGCTGGCCAACCAGGTAGGCGGAGTCCTCGGTGTCGGCCGGGTTCAGGTAGCGCGAGAAGGTGACGTTGAACGAGAGCTCGCCGAGCTCGACCGCCTCGCCCTCGACCACGTCTTTCTCGTGGCTCTCGTAGCCGCAGGCGGAGACGCCGACGACGAGGGCGGCGAGGGCCAGGGCGGCGAGCAGCGGCAGGACGAGTCGGCGGTTCGGGAGGCGGTTCGGGACCATCGGCGGCGAGAGTCTATTAGGACCCGTCTACGGGATGCCGGTCGCGTAGCGGTTGCCCCCGGCGATGGCGATCCGCTCGCCCTCCCACTCGCCGGACTCGAGCCCCTCGCGAAGCCGCTTCAGCGCCTCGCGCCAGCCGCGCTGCTGCCATACCGAGCCGGCGCTGAGGATCTCGACGCCGCGATCGATCGGGTTCGTCGGCCCGGTCCAGTGCGAGAACTGGACCGTCGTCAGCGAGCCCGGCCCCTCCGTCAGCTCCCAGACCGTGCGATTGGGGATGCGGTTGACGCGGCCCCCATGGCCGCCCTCGACGATCCGGAACGGCTCGTCGAGCTCGACGATCGTGGTGTCCATCCAGACCGAGCGCAGCGGCGCCTCGACCCGGAACCTGGCGCCGGCGCCGACCCCGCTCGACTCGATCCGGGTGAGGTGGAAGCCGGAGAGGAAGTGGCTGGTGAAGCGGGGGCGGACGGCGAGGTCGGCGAGCAGCGCGAAGGCCCGCTCGCGCGGGACGTCGATCTCGACTTCGGCGCTGATCGGGCCCATCGCGGCGCGATTCTATTCGTCGCCACGCCCGAACCGGACCGGATCGTCAAATTTGAGTGACGGGAGGGAGAGGGCGAGGTAGGATCGTCTCAAGCCGCACGAAGGAGGAAGCCACCATCTTCGACAGCATCGGCAGCGCCCCGCTCGACGATCGCTACTCGACCGGAACAACCCCCGGCGAGGGGACGTTCTTCTGCCTGATCTGCGGTTCCCAGCTCTCGATGGAGGAGACCGACGAGTTGCCCGAGTGCCAGCGTTGCGGCGGCTCCCAGTTCCGTCGCGACTCGATCTTCGAGGCCCGCCAGGACCACCGTGGAACGACCAGCGAATTCGACGTCCCCAGCGCCCCGACGCCTCCGAGCTGGCTCCCGGACGCGCGCGAGCGGCTACCGCAGTCGGGACCCTGCCTCGCCTTCCAAAACGACGACGGCGAGCTGTGCATCGTCGCGATCGAACGCGGCTGGACCCGGATCGGGCGCAGCCCCACCGCCGACCTGCGACTCGACGACCCCAGCGTCTCCCGCCGCCACGCCCTGATCGTCGCCGAGCCCGGCAAACCGCTGCGCGTGCTCGACGACCGCAGCCTCAACGGCGTCTTCCTCAACGGCGAAACGGTCGAGTGGGCGCCGCTCCACGACGAGGACGAGCTGGCGATCGGGCGCTACAGCCTCTACCTGCTGCACCGCTAGCCCCGATTTCCGGCCACTCTCGTCCCTAGGATGGCTCCAGTGAACGCCGCCCCCAACCCGGTCGACCCCTCCCTGCCCCCCCAGGCCCCATCGATCTCCCCCGCCGCCGACCGCGCCCGCGCCGAGCTGCACCAGGAGATCGAGCGAGTCCGCCTCGCCGTCGAAGAGATGCTGACCGAGCAGAACGAGCCGATCAACACCGACCTGCGCCGCGAGCTCGACGCCCTGCGCGAGGACACCCGCCTCTACGTCAAGAAGCGCGTCCGCCGCACCGAGAAGAAGCTCGACCGCTCGATCCGCAAGATCGACGACCGCACCCGCGCCCTCGAGCGGCGCATCGACCAGGTAGAGGCCGACCGCCAGGCGGCCGAGTACCGCATCCACACGGGCACCGAGCGCCTGCTCGACGGGTTGCTGCAGGAGATCCGCGCGATCGCGGATCTCCTGACGCGACAGTAGCCCGCCGGGCGCCTACCCTCGTTCAGATCGACTCAGGAGTTCATTCGTCTCCGCAGTCACCGGGAGAAAGGCCTCGATGACGTGCTTATTCGGCACGTACTCGCGACCCTGGCGTCTTATGAGTCCCATCTTGACTACCGCGTTGATATCGCGAGTCAGGGTCTTGTCGGTCTTGTCGTGGTACATCTCGACTAGAGGCGCACTGAGTTTTCGAAGCGATGCCCTCGGCAGGGGCTCGTCGAATTTCGACATCTCAAGCACAAGCTGCCGCTGGCGCAAGCGCGCTCGACTATTGGTGCGACCAAACTGTTGGTAGACATACTGCTCCCATCGATCCCCGAATTGCTGCTCGCGAATCGTGTGCAACTGCTCTCGAAGGCCATCGACAAATCCCTGCAGCGCGTATTGCAAAAACGGTAAGACATCGCCGCCGCTTTTGCTCGCCAAGCGAAGCTGACGGTAGTACTCGGTTCGGGTTTGGTTGTAGTGGTTACTCAAGAGATGCGTTGCAGGCGTCGGGACACCAGCCTCCAGAAGAATGCGGAGCTCCATCAGACGGGCAGTGCGTCCATTCCCGTCACCGAACGGATGAATCCAGGCAAGGTAGAGGTGGGCAATGATCGCCTTGATGAGGGCCATCGGCAGCGTCCATTGAGAACTTCGAGGCGCAAAGTCAGAACCGTTGAGCCATTGCGAAAGCCGATCGAGCAGAAACTCGCAGTCCTCCCGAGGGGCGCCCAAATAACCTCCGACCCCCACCGAATGAGATGGGATCTCGCCCGGCACGACCCCGTCCTCGAGCTCCAGATCCTTAAGGATCAGTCGATTGTAATTCTCAATGGTGGCACGGCTCATAGCTGGCGCAACACCGGAGACCAACTCATTTTTAATCTCATTGAAAGCCACGATGATGTTGTCGATCTCCCGTCCGAGATACTCCTGAGAGGGGGGCAAATCGAGATCACCCTCGATGCGTCTCCGCGCATCGGCCTCGGACAAGGTATTTCCCTCGATCGCCGTAGTCGCGAGAACGCCCTTCGCTAGAAAAACGATGTGCATCTCTCTCGCTACCTCTGGATTGAGTAGCGACTTGGCGATGTGATCGATCTTCGAGCGGGCCTCACCGAGAAGCATCCAAAGCTCGGGAATAGCCGGGCGCAGATCTACCCGAAAGTCAATCCACGGATGAGTTTCCTCGTACTTCCGACCTAACGTCGGAATCAGCGTCTGTTTTGATTCCATCTGAAACCCCATTATATAGGGGATTCAGAGATTGTAAAGCTTTAATTGTCCCTTTATATGTCCGTAAAGCTGTCCCGTTTGAGGAACGGGAGGCGATCGGCGGTCACTCAGTCGAAATGCTCGGGTCTGCCTGGACCTTCTCCGGCACGATCATGAGGAAGTTGCTGGTCGCGTCGGCCGCCAGGTCGAGGACGCGGTCGGCCTCTTCGTCTTGTCCGGTCGCCCGCAGTTCCTTGGCGTAGTGCTGCATCAGGTCGTCGATGTCGATCAGGCCCTCGGCGTCGAGGTCCTTGAGCATGACTTTCGCGCCCTCGCCGAGGCGGCGCTGGATCGCCTCGCGGTCGATTCCGAAGGCGTTGTGGCGGACGTAGACGCGGCCGCCGGTCATGCCGGCGCAGGCCCAGGGGCCGAGGTCGCCGAGGACGATGGCGCGGCCGGAGGTCATGTACTCGAAGGCGAAACCCTTGGCGTTGGCGCGGTCGACGACGCAGCCGCGGCTGTCGTCGATCGCCTCCGCCGGCTCGCCGGCGAGGACGACGTCGGCGCCGGAGAGACGGATGCAGAAGCGTGAGTCGGCCGAGCCCTGGACGTAGAGGCGCCCGCGCTGGGCGCCGTAGGCGAAGGACTTGCCGACCGAGCCGTTGAGGCGCTTGCCCCTGGCTCCCTTGCCCTTGAGGATCGCGATCGAGCCGCCCAGCATCGTCTTGCCGACGCCGTCCTGGGCACCGCCCTCGATCCGGATCGAGACGCCGTAGGCGTTGAAGGCGCCGAGTCCCTGGCCGGCGACGGAGCCGCCGTTGAACTCGAGGCTGGCCAGCACTTCGTCGTTGGACTCGGGGCCGTCTTCGAAGATCCGCGAACGGGCGATTGCCCCCGACAGCTCGGTGCCAAGCACGCGGTCGTCGGCGTCGGTGGCGCGGGGGAACTCGCTGCGGATCGTGCGGCCGGGGCAGATGTCGCCGGCGAGGGCAGCGATCTGGCGGGACGCCTGCTTCTCCTCCATGCGGATCGGCCGGGCCACGACGAGGCCGGCCTCGGCCCGCGTGTCGGCGCTCTCGGCCACCGGCAGGTCGATCGGCTCGAGGTCGAGGAACTCCTCCAGCGGGGTGATCAGAGGTGCCAGGTCGATGCTGTCCTCGGCGGCGACCTGCTCGAGCAGGTCGTAGCGCCCGACCAGGTCCTGGGCGCGTTCGTAGCCGAGCGAGGCGACCACCTGCTTGACCTCCTCCCCCATCGAGGAGAAGAAGCGGGCGCAGCTCTCGGCGGCGCTGTCGATCTCCTGCGGCGTGAACTTCTTCAGGCCGTGCTCCTGGGCCTGCTCGACCGTCTCGATCTGGGTGGCGATGCCGACGTGGCAGGTGTCGAGCTGACAGCCACGGCAGATCGTGCAGCCGAGGCTGACCATCGCCAGGGTGCCGAAGCCGACCCGGTTGGCGCCGAGGCAGTGCAATTTGACGATGTCGTGGCCGGTCCGGTAGCCGCCGTCGGCCCAGATCTCGACCCGGTTGCGCAGCCCGGCCTCCATCAGCGCCCGGTGCACGGCGCGGGTGCCGATGTCCGAGGGCAGGCCGACGTGGCGCAGCGCGTGCTGGCGGGCGGCGCCGGTGCCGCCCTCGAAGCCGGAGAGGGTGATGATGTCGGCGCCCGCCTTGGCGATCCCGAGGCCGATCGTGCCGATGTTCGGCACCACCGGGACCTTGACCGAGACGCGCACGTCCGGGTTGACCGTCTTCAGCTCGTCGATCAGCTCGGCCAGGTCCTCGATCGAGTAGAGGTCGTGGTTGTTGGAGGGCGAGATCAGGTCGGTGCCGGGCGCCGCGTTACGGGCAGCGGCGACCTTCTCGGAGACCTTCTTGCCGGGCAGGTGACCGCCCTCGCCGGGCTTGGCGCCCTGGCCGATCTTGATCTCGGCGACGTAGGAGGAGTTGAGCATCTCCGCCGAGACGCCGAAGCGCCCCGAGGCGACCTGCTGGCCGCGCCATTTGCGGTATTTCCCGTACATGTCGCGGATCTCGCCGCCCTCGCCGTTGACGCAGAGGATGTTGGTCGCCTTGGCCGCCTCCGCGTAGGCACGGAAGGCCGGCTCGGACTGCGAGCCGAAGCTCATCGAGGAGATCACGATCGGGTAGTCGTGGTGGCCGATGCCGGCGTCGACGACGCTGGCGTCCTTCAGAGGCTCCCGATCGCCCACGAGGCCCATGATGTGCCGCATCGAGATCGGGCTCTGGCGCTCGAGGTCGCGGACTTTCTGCGAGTACTCCTCGTAGCTGCCGGTGCCGTTGGCGGTCGCGATCGCCGCCTTGTAGACCTTCGGGTAGAAGCGGAACGTCTTCGCCGGTTTGGCCGCCTCGTCGTCGCCGCCGAGGGCGCGGGCGCGGGCGTTGGCGTCCTCGTCGAGGTCGGCGAAGCCGGTGCCGCCCTTGGCCGAGGAGGCGAAGGCCTCGGTCTGGAAGATCTCGGCCAGCTCTGGCTTGACCCCGATCGAGGAGAACTGGCGCGCGTAGCCGCGCACCTCGTGGATGCCGATCGTCGAGATCACTTTCTCGATCCCCTTGGTCAGGGCGGCGCAGAGGTTGCCGACGTCGGTCTCGTAGTCCTCGACGCAGATCACCTCGACCATCGTGTAGGGACAGACGCCGTTGGCCCCGAGCCCGAGCGCCAGCATCACGTCGTGGACGTTGCGGACCGCGGCCGAGCGCAGGACGAGCCCGCAGCGGCGGCGCAGGTTCTCCTCGCCGGGCTCGACCCGGAACTGCTTCAGCGCCTGGTCGACCGCCGAGGTCGCCAGGTGCGGGTCGAGGTAGCGGCGCTCGCCGTCGTAGACGGTGCGGTCGGTGAGGATCAGCAGCTCGGCCCCGTTGCGGACCTTCTTCACCGCTTCCTGCTTGATCCGTTCGATCGCCCCCCGCGTCGTCTCCGACTCGAGCAGAGAGATGTCGACCGCGGCGGCGCGGCCGCGGAACTCCTCCCAGAGGTCCTCGAGCAGGTAGGTGCGGTGGTCGCGGGCGATCCGGCGGTAGGTCCTGTCGGAGAGCGGCGCCAGCCCGTGGTGGCCGCCGAGGATCACCGGGAAGGCGGTTTCGACGGTGGCGGTGTCGAGGCTGGCGTCGTCGAGCGAGGGGCGGCGGCCGAAGACGGCGCGGGTGGAGAAGTGCTCCATCTCGCGCTCGCGGTCGATCGCCGGGTTGGTGACGACGGCGACCGTCTCCTTGAAGTAGTCGGCGAGGTTCTGGCGCTCGGGGGAAAGCGCCGCCAGCGGCCCGTCGTAGCCGAGCGAGCCGACCGGCTCGGCCCCGTTGGAGGCCATCTGCTGGACCAGTTTGACGTCGTCGCGCTGCCAGCCGAAGCCGGCGAGGACGCGATCGGCGACCTTGACCGGCTCCTCGGGGCCGGCGTCGGAGTAGCCCGGCACGTCGTCGCCCTCGAGCGGGCCGCCGGCTTCGATCGCGCGCTCGTAGGGGGCGACGCCGTCGACGCCGTTGCGCCGCAGCCAGCTGTCGCGGACGATCCGCAGCATCTCGTCGTGGACGTGCAGGGTCGAGCGGCGCTGGGCACGATCGATCCTCACCATCGCCTTCTCGCCCGGCGCCAGCGGCTTCGGCTCGGAGACCATGTCGTGGACGGAGACGACCCCCGGCTCGGAGCTGAAGACGTAGTCCTCCTCGGTCTCGACCTCCCAGAGCGGCCGCAGGCCGAGCGCGTCGGAGGAGAAGACGCATTCGTCGCCGTGACGGGCGATCAGCGCCACCGGCCCCTGGGCGAAGGGCCCCATCGCCTGGCGCAGGTACATGTAGAAGCCGCGCAGCTCCTCGGGCAGGCCACGGATCTCCTCGACGATCGGCGGCACCACCATCTCCATCGCTTCCGCCAGGCTCAGCCCCTCGCGGCTGACCATGGTCTCGATCGTGAGGTTGAGGTCCTGCGAATCGGAGGCGCCCGGGCGCACCGGCACCGCCAGCATCTTCGCCTCCTGGCGCAGCTGTTCGATCGTGTTGATCTCGCCGTTGTGGCCGAGGGTCGAGAACGGCTGCACCCGCTTGAAGGAGGGCCAGGTGTTGGTCGAGTAGCGGTTGTGGCCGAAGCTGCCGATCGTCTCGAAGCGCTCGTCGCGGAGGTCGGGGTAGTACTCGCCGAGCACCTTGGGGGCGCCCATCACCTTGTAGACGCAGGTGGTGGCCGAGAAGGACGGGACGTGGACGCCGAGGCTCTGCTCGAGTTCGATCAGCAGCCCGAAGAGGACGCGGTCGCGCTTGGCGGCGTCGGGGACGAGGCCGGCGATCTGCCAGAAGTGCGGCTCCTCCTCGCGGGCGGTCGGCCCGAGGGCGGGCGAGTCGACCACGCCGATGCGCTCGGCGAGCACGCGGAAGCCGCCCTGGGCGAGCAGCTCGCGGGCATCGTGCTGGATCTTCTCGCGGTCCTGCTTGCGCTCGATGAAGACGTGGGCGACGGCGAAGGCGTCGTCGAGGGTGAGCGAGGGGTCGTGGCCGCCGGAGCGCACCTCCTCGGCCCAGATCTTCCGCGGCAGGTCGAGCATCAGCCCACAGCCGTCGCCCTCGCCGTCGACGTTGCCGGCGCGGTGGAGCATCTTCTGCAGGGCCGGGATCGCCAACTCGATCGGCCGGTGGCTCGGCGTCGCGTCCTTGCGGACGGAGGCGTAGATCGCGCAGGCGTCCTTGTCCTCGACGCTCGGTGGCGAAACCAGTGGCTTGTAGGGCAGCTCGGGCGAGTAGCGCTTCACGCTCGCGCCGGCGGACTGGTGCTTCGACATTGGGTGACCTCCCGGTTTCCGCGCCTTCTTCGAGCGGGCGCGCGACGGGTTGACGAGTTCACGGATTATAGGGGCGGGTCAAGCCCAGGACATCGGCTCGTACCCGCCCTCGGGCTGGACGCCGATCAACAGCGCCGTGACCGGGGCGTCGGAGCGGTTGAGAATCGTGCGGCTGGCCGCCGGCTCGATCGAGGCGAAGGTGCCGGCCGGAGCCGGATGGTCCTTCCCTTCGATCCGCAGCACCGCCTCGCCGTCGAGGATCGCGTAGAGCTCGACTTGGCCGCTCTCGTTCTCGTCGTGCTCGGGCATCTCGCCACCCGGCGCGATCTCGACCAGGTTGAAGCCGAAGGCGGAAGTGCCGAGCGCTTTGCGCGCCAGCCTCCAGGTGCAGTCGCCGGAGCCCTCCATCGACTCGAACTCGTCACGGTGCTTGATCGTGTAGCTGCCGCCCATTAAGTTCGACCATACCTCCAGATGACCGACCCGGGCAAGGACTCAGAGCAGGCGCTGACCGCGGCGATCGGCCGCTACAACGAGGCCTGGAACGCCCACGACCTCGACGCGATCGTGGCCATGCACGCGCCCGACATGGTCTTCGACAACCACACCGCCGGCGAGTCGGCGACCGGGGATGACGTCCGCGACCACATCGGCTCGATCTTCGCGACCTGGCCCGACATCGAGTTCACGACCCGCCGCCTCTACGTGCGCGAGGGCCTGGTGGTCCAGGAATGGACCGCCAGGGCGACGCACGCGAAGACGATGCGCCGCGGCGACCTCACCGCCGAGCCGACCGGCAACCGCGTCACCTGGGACGGAATCGACTCGATTCCCTTCGAGGACGGCCTCGTCAAGCGCAAGGACGTCTACTCCGACAGCGTCTCGATCCTGCGCCAGGTCGGCCTGCTCGACTAGCGGCTCCAGTCGGGTTCGTAGGCGCTTTTGACGAGGGTCTTCACCTTGCCGCCGTTGTAGGGAATGGTGGCTACGCGGTGGTTCGGGCCCGGTTCGAAGCCGCCGGTGAAGCCGAGCACGGTCGTCCCGTCCCCTGAGATCGCGGTGCCGACGAAGCCCTGCTCGCCGTCGCCCATCTTGTCGAGCGGCTTCTGGGCGCCGGTCCGGGGGTTGACGGTGACCGCGTAGCTGACGTCCTGCCCCTCGAACTCGGCCAGCAGCCGGTTGCCGTTGTCAGACCAGGCGGTCGGGTACAGGCCCAGCAGCAGCGGGTCCACCTTGGTGTGGGTCAGGCGCTTGACCTGGGTACCGAACTGGTTCATCAGGAAGAGCTCGTTCTTCGGCCCATATTTGCGGCTCTTCGCCCCGAGCTGCTTGACGAAGACGATCCTGCCGTTGGGGCCCCAGAGCGGATCCAGGGAACGGTGGTCCTTGGTGATCTGGACCGGCTTGCCGGGCGCGACGGTGGCCGTGAAGACGTCGGTCTTAGCCGGGAAGTCTTCGCTCGGAGATACCGAGTAGGCGAGTTCGGTTCCGTCGGGGGAGAAGCTGACGCCGCTGAAGTAGCCGCTGGCGACGGTGCGCAGCAGGGTGCCGCTGGTTACGTCGATCAGGACCAGCTTGCGCTTGCCCAGCTCCGGGCCGCGGATCGCCGCGACCAGCGCCGAGTCCGGGGAGAAGGTCACGTAGAAGCTTTCCTGCAGGTTGTTCAGCACTGGGGCTGAGCCGCCGCCCGCCGCTGCGGCGATCATCAGCTGCCGCCTGCCGCCGGAGCTTTCGCGCGCGTAGGCGATCGCGTCACCGTCGGGGGAGACCTTTGGGTTGCTTCCCGGCCCAACCCGGAAGGCGCCGCCGCCGTTGTCATTGGCGGCGAAGACCGACGGCTTCATCGGGTTCTTGACGTAGACGAGCGTCGCCTCGGCGGCGACGGGGAGCGCCAGCAGCGCGGTCGCGGCGACGAGCGCCCCCAGCAGTGAGAACTTCGGCAGGCTTGGCATGGCGCGATGCTAACCGCGAGATCGGCCGACTCAGGCGTGTCCGCGGGCTACGGGCCGACGATCGCCGCGGCGACCAACCCGCCGCTGACCCCGATGAAGGAGATGACAGCCAGCAGGCGGTACCAGGCGCGCTTCTCGATCTCCGGATCGAAGGCGAGCGGCACGAAGAGGAAGGGGTTGACGAGCGTCCCGAAGACCAGGGCGGCGGCGATCGCGTCCGGCAGATCCGGGACGGCAAGCCCGACCCCGATCAGGATCAGCCCCATCATCACGTAGTCGAGGTGGACCTGGCGGATGCGGTGCGGCGCCACCACGCCGATCCGTCGCAGCCAGTCCGGCTTGTCCTCGCGGATCACCATCGCCCAGCCCAGCAGGCCGCCCAGCGCCAGCTCGACAAGACCGACCTGGACGACCTGGTCCATCGCTAGAGCTCGGGGACGTCGGCGCCGAGGGGAGTGAACGGGAGCCGCCGGACCTCGGCCCAGCCCTCGCAGCGCTGCTCCAGGGCGGCGGCGACGTTGCCGGCGTCCTGCCAGGTAGTCCAGACGAGGACGGTCGGGCCGGCGCCGGAGATCGTCGCGCCGAGGGCGCCGAGCTCGGTTGCCGAGTCGACGATCTCCATCGAGCGCGGGTAAAGGTGGCGGCGGCGCGGCTGGTGGATGCTGTCGCGCAGGCCGCGGGCGACGAGATCGAGGTCGGCGCTGCGCAGGCCGAGCACCAGCAGCGCCGCGGCGGAGACGTTGGCGACGGCGTCGGCCAGAGGAATTTCGGCCGGGATCGCCTCGCGGGCGAGCTTGGTCGAAACCTCCTCGGGCGGGATCACGACGATCCCCTCCAGGCCCTCGGGCGGGTCGAAGCGGGCCGCCAGGGGCGCCCCGCCCTCGCCCTCCCCGCAGACCACGAAGCCGCCGTAGATCGCCGCGGCGACGTTGTCCGGGTGGCCCTCCAGCGCGGTCGCCCGCGCCAGCATCTCCTCCTTCGAGAGGGCCAGCTCGAAGAGGTGGTCGGCGGCGTAGAGGCCGGCGACGATCGCCGCGGCGCTGGAGCCGAGCCCGCGCGCCAGTGGGATCTCGCTGCGCAGGCGGAAGGCGATGCCGTCGGCAGGATGCAGGCTCTCGAAAGCCCGGACCAACAGGTTGTCGCGCCCGGTCGAGACCTCGAGCCCGCCGGGATCGAACGAGAACTCCCCCATCTCCTCCACCTCCAGCTCCAGGTGCAGCGAAACCGCCGCCGCCATCGCGTCGTAGCCGGGGCCGAGGTTGGCCGAGGAGGCAGGGACGCGGACGAGTCGGTGGCGCGCGGTCATCGGATCGGCTCTCCTTCGGTCGGGCGCTCAAGCCTGACGATCCACTCAGCCAGAAGCGGGTCGACGAGAAGGTAGACCTCGTCGACCTTATGCAGGTGGCCGGAATGGACCAGCGCGTCGCGAGCGTGCTGGGCGCCGCCCTTGGAAAGATTGAAGCGGCTCAGGGTGCGAGCGGAGAAAAGCGAGTCGTCGCCGGCCGCGAGCGCCGCCAGAACCGCCTGCTCTTTCGTCTCCATCGAGTCCCAGGTCGCCTGCAGCGCCTCTCCATGCTCGGAATAGACGGACTCCAGCGCCTGCCCCCAGCGCTCTGGAGTCGCAGGCTCACCGACTGGGGTCTGCTCCCAGAGATGATGGGCGAGCAGCATCGCCCGCTGCGGATGCCCCCTGGCCAGATCGAGCAGGGCGTCGAGAGTGGGTGCGACGTCCCGCTTTCCCGCTTCAAACCGCTCCCCGACGTAGGCGGCAAGATCGGCGTCGGCGAGGGGCGCCAGCCGCAGCGCCCGCGCCTGGCCAAAGAAGGGCCGCTCGTGAGCCCCGAACAGGTGCTCCATCAACCCGGGATGGGAGCCGGCGAAGACATAGCTGGCGGCGTCGCCGTGGCGCTGGATACGGCTGCGAAAGAGGCCGTCGATCTCGGGGTCGACGGCGAGCAATGCCTGAAACTCATCGAAGGCGACGAGCGTCCTCGTTCCGGTGCGCTCGAACAACTCCAACGGCAGGTCGAGCAAGCCCGCGAGCAGGCGTGGGTCCGCCTCGGCCGGAACGGGGTGGGCCTCGACCCGGACCGGGCCGGCACCGACGCTGAGGCCGGGCCGCATCGCTCGGATTGCCGCCCGCGCCGCCCGTCGGGGGCCGGATCGCAGCGTGTCGTAGCCCTTTTCCAATCTCGCCATCACGTCCCCCTGGGAGA
Source organism: uncultured Solirubrobacterales bacterium (assembly GCA_963717495.1). Lineage (GTDB taxonomy): Bacteria > Actinomycetota > Thermoleophilia > Solirubrobacterales > 70-9 > VAYN01. Next base: position 1,444,052 of record OY970339.1, read on the forward strand.
GGACTCCGTAGAAGTCCACCTCGACGTAGTTGAAACCCGCCCTGTCGGCTTCCCGCCCGACTCGCCGCAGCAGGCTCGTCTTACCGTAGCGGCGAGGCGCCGAGAGACGGGTCGTATGCCCACCTTCGGCCAGGGCGAGAAGCCGGCCGGTCTCTCGGTCGCGATCGATCAAGCTCTCAGGCTCGAGCGGTCGACTGAATACGAAAGGGTTCAGGCTTGGCGGGTCGATTGCCATCAGCAGTATTGCCATACCGTACCAGTTCGTACGGTACTACCGAACTCTAATCGAAGACGGCCCGCTCGACCGCGGACAGGTCGTTGTCGCAGTTGATCACCGCGGGGGCCTTGCCGAGGGCGGTGTCGGGGTCCTTGAGACCGTGGCCGGTGAGGACGCAGACGACGGACTCGGGGGGGCTGGCGCCCTCGACGACGGGCAGGCCGTGGGCGAGCAGGCCGGCGACCGAGGAGGCGGAGGCGGGCTCGCAGAAGACGCCTTCGCTGTCGGCCAGCCAGTGGTAGGCGTTGAGGATCTGCTGGTCGGAGACGGCGGCGACCCGGCCGCGCGAGGTGGTGAAGGCGGTCATCGCCTCCTCCCAGCGGGCCGGGTTGCCGATCCGGATCGCCGAGGCGACGGTCTCAGGGTTGGCGACCGGGGTGCCGCTGACCAGCGGCGCGGCGCCCTCGGCCTGGAAGCCGTAGAGAACGGGGAGTGGGCTCGAACCAGTGACCTCTACCTTGTCGAGGTAGCGCTCTCCCATCTCCTGGAACCCGCGCCACCAGGCGGTCACGTTGCCCGCGTTGCCGACCGGGATGGCGAGTGCCCCGGGCATCTCCCCCAGGTCCTCGACGACCTCGAAAGCAGCGGTCTTCTGGCCTTCGATCCGGTGCGGGTTGACCGAGTTGACGAGCTCGATCGGGTGTCTCTGAGAGAGCTCGCGGACGATCGAGAGAGCGTCGTCGAAGTTGCCCTGCAGGGCGACCACGCGGGCGCCGTGCATGAGCGCCTGGGCCAGCTTGCCGATCGCGATCTTGCCCTCCGGCACGATCACCGCCCCGCGCAGGCCAGCGCGGGCGGCGTAGGCGGCGGCGCTGGCGGCGGTGTTGCCGGTCGAGGCGCAGATAACCGCCTCCGCCCCGCGTCCCTTGGCCCTTGAGACTGCCACCGTCATCCCGCGGTCCTTGAAGGAGCCGGTCGGGTTGGCGCCTTCGAACTTGAGGTAGGCGCGGGCGCCGATCCGCTCCGACAGGCGCGGCGCCTCGATCAGCGGCGTCGAGCCCTCGTTCAGCGTCACCACCGGGTCCCCCGGCTCCAGCGAGAGCCTGTCGCGATAGCGCTCGATCAGGCCGGCCGCCACCTAGAACTCCTCCTCGATCACGTGGATCGACCGCGGCAAGGACCTGAGGTCGCCGAGCGCGCCGAGCGCCTCGACGGCGGCAGCGAAGCGCGACTCCAGGCACTCGTGGACGACCATCACCAGCCGGGCGTCGTCGCCGGCGCCGCGCTGGACGACGCTCTTGACCGAGACGTCGTGATCGCCGAGCACCGTCGCCACCCTGGCGAGGACGCCGGGGCGGTCGGCGACCTCGAGGTAGAGGTAGAAGGAGGATGTGACGTCGGCGACGAGTGGCAGCTCGGTGCGGGTCTCGTGCACCGGCGCATCGCCGGCGAGGATCGAGACAACGTCCCCGAGCACCGCCGAGGCGGTCTGCACCCCACCGGCGCCGGGCCCCGACATCGTCACCTCGGTGATCGCCGGGGCCTCGACCATGACCGCGTTGAACGGCCCCCCGATCGGCGAGAGCGGGTGGCCGGGATAGAGGAAGCAGGGGAAGACGCGGACGCTGATGCCGCCGTCGCGGCGTTCGGCGACGCCGAGCAGCTTCAGCGAGAGTCCGAGCTCCTTCGCGTAGGCGAGATCGTCGGGCTGGATCGCCTCGATTCCCTCGTAGGAGACCTCGGCGAGGGAGACCGGCGTGTGGAAGGCGAGGCGGGCGAGGATCGCCATCTTCGCCGCCGCGTCGGCGCCGCTGACGTCGTCGCTGGGGTCGGCCTCGGCATAGCCCAGCTCCTGGGCCCGCCCCAGCACCTCGTCGTAGCCGGCGCCGGTCGCCGCCATCTCGCTGAGGATGAAGTTGGTGGTGCCGTTGACGATCCCGAAGACCTTGGAGATCTCGGTCACGCCGAAGCTCTCCTGGATCGTGCGGACGATCGGGATCACCGCCGCCACCGCGGCCTCGAAGCGCAGCTGCACGCCGGCCTCGCGGGCGACCGCGAAGAGCTCGTCGCCATGCTGGGCCAGCAGCTGCTTGTTGGCGGTCACGACCGGGCGGCCGGCGCGCATCGCGTCGAGGACGAAGTCGCGGGCGGGGTCGGTCCCGCCGAGCAGCTCGACGATCAGGTCGGAGCGCTCGAGGATCGCCCCGAAGTCCCCCTCCGAGCGGGTGAGGACGCCGGCGATCTCCGGCCGCCGCCCGGTCGCGGCCTCGACCGCGCCGGCGCGCTCGGCGAGCAGGTCGGCGAAGGCGGCCCCGACCGTGCCGCGGCCGAGCAGGCCGATGCGGATCGGTTTGGAGGGGTCCTCAGGCATCGCGGGCCGTGAGGTCCTCGTAGGTCTCGCGCCGGACCACGACCCGCGCCTCGCCGTCGCGGCAGAAGACGACGGGTGGCCGCGGCACCCCGTTGTAGTTGCTGGCCATCGCGTAGCCGTAGGCGCCCGTCGCCGGCGTCACCACTACGTCGCCGACGACCGGGTCGGCGAGCGTCGCGTCGCGGACGAGGATGTCGCCGGACTCGCAGTGCATGCCGGCGATCGTCACCAGCGTCTCGGGCGCGGCGGCGGCGCGGTCGGCGATCAGCGCCTCGTAGCGCGAGCCGTAGAGCATCGGCCGCAGGTTGTCCGACATGCCGCCGTCGACGGCCACGTAGGTGCGAACCCCGGGGATCTCCTTGACGGTCCCCACCCGGTAGGCGGTGACGCCGGCGTTGGCGACCAGCGAGCGGCCCGGCTCGATCAGGATCCGCACGTCCTCGCCGAAGACCTCGGCGACGCCGCGGACCTTGACATCGACGTAGGCGTCGATCGAGGGCGGCTCGTCCTCGGCGGTGTAGGCGACGCCAAGGCCACCGCCGACGTTGACGACCTTGCACCAGTCCCCGGCCAGGGCGCCCAGGGCGCGGATCGCCAGCGTGTACGGCTCCAGCTCGAAGATCTGCGAGCCGATGTGGGCGTGCAGGCCGACCAGCTCCAGCTGCTCGGAGGCGAGCACGCGCTCGATCGCCCGCGCCGCCAGGCCGTCCTCGAGGCCGAAGCCGAACTTGGAGTCGAGCTGGCCGGTCTGCACGTAGCTGTGGGTAGAGGGCTTGATCCCGGGGGTGACCCGGATCAGCACCCGCTGCGGGGAGTCGAGCAGGCGCTCGCAGCGCTCGATCTCGTCGAAGGAGTCGAGGATCAGGTGGCGGATGCCGGCGCGGGCGGCGAAGAGGATCTCCTCGTCGCTCTTGTTGTTGCCGTGCATATGGATGCGGTCGGGGTCGAAGCCCGCCCGCAGCGCCATGTGCAGCTCGCCGCCGGAGGCGACGTCGACCGAGAGACCCTCCTCGGCGAAGAGGCGGTAGGCGGCCGTGCAGGGAAGCGCCTTGCTGGCGAAGAGAACCTCGAAGTCGCCACGGCGGCGCTCGAAGGCCTCGAGGTAGGCGCGGGCACGGGCACGGATGTCGTCCTCGGCGTAAAGATAGGCAGGCGTGCCCAGCTCGGCGGCGAGCTCGACTACGTCGCAGCCGGCCAGCTCGAGATGACCGCGCTCGTTGACCCGGCTGCCCGCCGGGTAGACCGCTGAGCCCTCGATCGGATCGCCGCTCGCGACCGACCCCGCCTGTTCTCGCTCCGCCATCGAATCGGCATTCTGACGGTTAGGGGCCGGGAAGATCGGTCAGCGTTTGCCGCCGAGCAAGCCGCCGACGGCGCCGACGGTTTCGTCGACGACTTTGCCGACCGTCGATTCCGGACCGGCAACCCCGTTGACCGCGCCTTCGGTGACCCCGGTGACGCCGGTGCTGCCAAGCGTCCCGCCGAGCGCCGATTCGTCGACCTGGGTGACGGTGTCGTTGACGGTTTCGGTCACCTGGCCGGAGGGCGAGGGAGCGGCGCCGCCGGCGCCGCCGCCGCTCGTGGCGGCCCCGCCGCCCCCACCGGGAGCGTTGCCGCCGCCGCTCGAGCCCGAGGAGACGGTGCTTCCACCGCCGCCGGCCGAGGGGGCAGCGGCAGGCTGGGAGGCGGCCCCCTGGCCGCCGCCGGCCGAGCCACCGGGGTCGGTCGCACCCTGGTCGCCGCCGGGGGCATCAACGCCGTCGCCGGCGACGATCGAGCCGGCATTGCCGCCACCGGAGCCGACGCCGGCGCTCCCTTTCGTGGCCTGGGACCTGTCGCCGCGGAGGGTGTTCGCCGGGCTACCGCTCCGCGACCCAGCCGTTGCACCCGCCTCGCCGCCACCCGCCGGCTGTGCGGCGGAGACCGCAGCGGTGTCGTCGTCGCCGCCGAGGGCGGCGATCGGCCAGTCCTTGAAGACCTGGGCCGAAACGAGCATGACGAAGAAGACGATGGCGATGGCGATCAACGTCGCCCCTCCCACCGCACCTACTAAGTAGGTGTGAGCCTGGCGAATCATCGGGGGACTAGCTATTGCTAAAGATAACCCATTGGGTCGGTTGGGGAGCCGTTTATACGGACCTCGAAATGGAGGTGAGGCCCGTAGCAGTGGCCCGTGCAACCGCTGTAACCGATGATGTCTCCCTGCGAGACCGACTGACCTTCGGAGACGGCGAAAGAGGTCTGGTGGGCATAGCAGGTGGAGAGCCCGCCGCCGTGGTCCAGGCAGGTGAAGTTGCCGTAGCCGCCGCTGCTCGCTTCCGACTGCAGGAGCACGACCGTGCCCGATGCCGCGGCCCGGATCGGCGTCATTTCCGCCACGGCGATGTCGACTCCCTCGTGCATCGAGCCCCAGCGCATGCCGAAGCCGGAGACGACCGCGCCGCTGACCGGCCAGATCAGGCCGCCGCTGCCCCCCTGGATCGGGCCCGCCGGCAACGGCATCGAACCGGTCGAGGAGAGCATCGCGGCGAGCTTGCCCTGGATCGCGGCAACCGAGCCGTGCAGCTCCTCTTCCTGGGCGTCGATCCGTTCCAGCGCCGCGACCCGCTTGCCGCGGGCCGAGACCAGCGCCTGCTGATGGCTCTGCAGGGCGGCGCGGGCGGCGCTGAGGGCTTCCTTTTCGGAGGCGATCGCGTCGCGCGCGGCTTCGATCCGGTTCTTGGCGCCGCGCAGGCGGTCGACCAGCCGCTGCACCTGGTTGCGCAGGTCGAGCACGCGGCCGACCACGGCCTCGTCCATCCCGTGCAGGCGGTCGATGTATTCGGCCCGGGCGGCGAGGTCGTCGACACCGCTGGCGCCGACGATGACGCTGAGCACGTCGGGGCTGCCGGTCTCATACATGGCGACGAGGCGGTCGCGCAGGGCGACCAGCGCCCGCTTCAGCCGCGCCCGCAGTTCCTCCAGCCGATCCTTGGCGACGTCGAGCTCGGCGACCGCCCGGTCCAGCTCGGCCTGTTTGGCTTCGAGCCGGGTGCGGACGGCTTCCTCGCGCCCGCGGATCGCCGCGACTTCGCCGGTGAGACGGTCGATCTGGTCGCCGTAGTGGGAGATCGTCGAGGTCAGCACGCCCTTCTTCTCCACCACTTCGTCCAGCTTCGACTGCTTGGCTTCGAGCTTGGATTCGAGATCCTCGCCCGACGCCGGACCGGCGAGGAGCAGGGTGCTGAGCGCCGCTACGGCGACGGAGAGCGCCATCGCGACGGGGCGTTTCTTGCGCATCGTTCCGAGGCTAGCCAAGCCGGAATCCCGGCCCGAGGCCTGTGCCGACCCTGCAACCCCGCTTGCGATCAGCCCTTTCCGGGGGCGTTCTCGACCTGCAGCAGAGCCCGGTCGGCCTCCTCCTCCATCTGCAGGGTCGTGTGCTCGATCCCGAACCGCTCCGCCAGGGTCAGCTCGAGCCGGCGGCTGATCAGGTCGCGGTCGCGGCCCCGGGCGACGACAACGTGGGCGGCCAGCGCCCCGAAGCCGGAGGTGACGGTCCAGACGTGGAGGTCGTGCACGGAGCGAACCCCCTCCTCACCGCAGATCGCCGCACCCATGGCATCGACGTCGAGGCCGGCGGGGGCGGCCTCCATCAGCACCTCGAAGGGCTCCTTGATCAGCCGCCAGGAGGAGGCGAGGACGAGGACTGCGATCAGCAGGCCGACGATCGGGTCGACGAGGTCGGAACCGCCGAGCAGGACGAAGCCGCCGGCGAGGACGACGCCGAGCGAGCCGAGCGCGTCGGCGACGCTGTGCCGCAGCACCCCCTCGAGGTTGATGTCCTCGCGCTGGCCGCGGACCAGAACCCAGCTGGCGGCGAGGTTGCCGGCGAGGCCGAGGGCGCCGAGTGCGAGGACGCCGGCCCCGTCGATCGCCGGCGGGTCGGAGAGGCGGCCGATCGCCGCCCAGGCGATCGCCACGCTGACCACGACCAGGAGCAGGCCGTTGACCAGCGCCGCCAGCACCTCGGAGCGCTGGTAGCCGAAGGTGCGCTGGCCGCGGGCCGGCAGTGAGGCGAGGCGCGCGGCGATCAGCGCCAGGACGATCGCGCCGACGTCGGAGAGCAGGTGGCCGGCGTCGGCCAGCACCGCCAGGGAGCCGGTGAGGATGCCCCCGACCACCTCGGCCAGGAGCAGGGCGGCGTTGATCGCCAGCGCGATCCACATCCGCCGCCTGCTGTCCTCGCGGCGGGCGTCCAGGGCGTGCGAATGGCCGTGCGGTCCGTGCACGGTCCCGAGCTTACGCCGGGACCGCCTCCTTCTTCTCGGCCGGCGCCATCGCCTCGGCGGCGACCTCGGCGCCGAACTGCAGGCGCTCGGCGTAGTCGCGGGCCTGCATGCGCGAGATGACCATCCGCTGGATCTCGGCCGTGCCCTCGAACAGCTGGTAGATCTTGGCGTCGCGGAAGAACTTCTCCAGCGGGTACTCGGTGTTCCAGGCGTCGGGGCCGACCAGGTCCATCAGCGTCGTCGTCGCCCACATCGTCACGTCGCCGGCCTTGAGCTTCGACATCGAGCCCTGGCCACCGGTCATCGGCACGCCGTTGCGGCCCATCCAGGCGGCGCGCTGGACCAGCAGCCGCGCCGCTTCGATCTCGGTCGCGACGTCGGCCAGGGTCTGCTGCACGCGCTGCGTCTGCAGTAGCGGCGTGCCCGCTTCGGACTGGCCGTCGAGGTATTCGAGGCTCCACTCGTAGGCGGCCTGGGCGATGCCGAGCGCCGAGGCGCCGACCAGGGGTCGGGTCACCTCGAAGGTCGCGAGCGCGTCGGCGCCGCTCGATTTCTTGCCTTCGCGGCCGCGCTGCAGCTTCTTCTCCAGCTTCTCCTCGCCGCCGAGCAGGTTCTCGATCGGGATCCGGCAGTCCTCGAGCACGATCTCGGCCGTGTGCGAGGCGCGGATCCCGAGCTTGGTCTCCTTCTTGCCCTGGGAGAGGCCGGGCGTGTCCTTGCCGATCACGAAGGAGGCCTGGCCGCGGGTCCCCAGCGCCGGGTCGACCGTGGCGACGACGACGTGGACGTCGGCGATGCCGCCGTTGGTGATGAAGACCTTGGTCCCGTTCAGGACCCACTCCTCGCCGTCGCGCTTGGCGGTGGTCTTGAGGCTCTTGACGTCGGAACCGGCCTGCGGCTCGGTGACGGCGTAGGCGCCGAGCTTGATCTCCTCGTCGTCGCCGAAGCACTCCGGCACCCAGCGCATGATCTGCTCCGGCGTGCCCGAGGAGGCGATGCCGGCGGCGGCGAGCCCGGAGCCGGAGATCGCCAGCGCGGTGCCGGCGCAGCCCCAGTGGAACTCTTCGGCGGAGATCACCTGCATCTGGCCCTCGGAGTCGGCGGCGGAGCGCTGGATCCCCTCGAGGCCGCCGAAGCCCTGTTTGCGCGCCTCTTTGATGACCTCCCAGGGGATGCTCTCCTCGCGGTCGTGCTTGGCGGCCGCCGGCCGGATCACCTCGCGGGCGAACTTCCGGCATTTCTCCTTGTACTCGCGCTGCTCGTCGTTGAGTCCGAAATCCATTGGTTCCTCTCTCGCCGTGGACCGATTGACTGGTCAGTCAGCCAGTCGTCCTGAACTTTATCTGGTCAGGCAGCCAGGACCCCCATGTAGCGTTCGCGGCCGTGAGCGCCGACCGCCCGATCAACGCCGACGTCCCGGCTGAGGAGACGCACAGGGGCACCGGCGCCGAGGAGCTGAAGCCGGAGCCGGCCAAACCTAAGCCTCAGCGGGCCAAGCGGCGGCGCCAGCCGATCCCCGGAGCCCTGAAGGGGATCGCCGCGCTCGTGGTGGTCGCGATCGTCTTCATCGCCGCCGCCGTGATCGGCGGCAGCGGCGGCGGGAGCGATACCGACTCGACCGCCCCCGCCCCGGTCGCGACCCCGGTCGCGGACGGCGATGCGACGGCGCCGGTCGCGAGCGCCGAACAACTCGGCTACCCGAGCTTCGCGACCGGCAACACGACCAGGGTCGGCGGCGCCGATGCCGCCTCGAACGCCGCCGGGGTGGCCCTGGCGGTGTTTCCATCGACCACTCCCGCGCAGCAACCCGCGGCGGTGACCCTGGCCGGCGAAGACGACTGGGCGGGGGCGATCGCCGCCGCGGTCCTGATGTCCGCCCCGGTCCGCGCCCCGCTGCTGATCTCCAGCTCCGACGGCCTCCCGGATCCGACCGCCGCAGCCCTCGCCGCCCTGGCCCCGCAGGGGAACGGTGCGACCGGAGGCGCCACGGCCCTCGCCCTCGGCGACGTCGCGACCGCGGACGCCGGCAAGACGACCGACATCGCGACCGGCGATGCCGCGTCGACGGCGGCGGCGGTCGCCCGCCTGCGCGATCGCCTCTTCGGCTCCGCCCCCGACCACGTCGTCATCGCCCCGGCCGACCGCCCCGACTTCGCGCTGCCGGCGGCGGCTTGGGCGGCACGCTCCGGCGACCCGGTCCTCTTCGCAGCCGGCGGCAAGCTGCCGCAGGCGACCGTCGCCGCGTTGAAACGCCACCCCAAGATCCCGGCCTACGTCCTCGGTCCCTCCGCGGCGATCCCCTCGACCGTCGTCCGCGAAGTGGCCGAGATCGGCCCGGAGGTCCACCGCGTCTCCGGCGAGGATCCGGTCGCCAACGCGATCGCCTTCGCCCGCTATGGCGACGGCGACTTCGGCTGGGACATCAACGACCCCGGCCACGGCTTCGTGCTCGCGCGCGAGGACTCGCCGCTCGACGCGGCCGCCGCGGCGGCGCTCTCGGCCTCGGGCACCTGGGGGCCGCTGCTGCTGACCGACAGCGCCACCGCACTCCCCCCGGCCCTGCGTGAATACTTACTCGACGTGAAGCCCGGCTACACGACCAACCCCACCCGCGCCTTCTACAACCACGTCTGGGTGATCGGCGACCAGGATGCGATCGACGTGAGCCAGCAGGCGGAGGTCAACGAACTGGCCGAGCTGGCCAAGATCGGCGGCGAAGAATGAGCGAGTCCGAGAATCCCCAACTGCTGGGCCAGGCGCACGAGGTCACCGCGGAGGACATCCGCGCCCTTGCCGGCGCCTCCACCCCCCACTTCGCGCTGCAGGTCCGCAACCGCATCAAGCGCCTGGTCGAGCCGCTGCCATCGGACCATCCCGCCCGGGTCGAAGGCGAGCGCAAGGTCGCCCAGCTCGAAGAGCTCGCCGAGCACAGCGGCGACCCGCGCGGGACGCTGGGGATCGGCCATTGAAGTACCTCGCGCCCGGGGTCTGGAGGCTCGCCGAGGCCCCGCGCCCACTGATCAACGTCTACCTGGCCGAGGACGTCCTGATCGACGCCGGCCGGCGCTGGGACCGCGGTCGCATCCGCAAGCAGCTCGCCGGCCGCGAGATCTCGATGGTGGCGCTGACGCACGTCCACCCAGATCACCAGGGATGCGCGAAGGCGATCTGCGAGGAACGCGACGTCCCGCTCGCCTGCCACGCCGACGACGTCGACGCGATGGAGGGCAGGCGCCCGATCGCGGCGACCCCGCATCCGCTGGCCCAGACCTTCGGCCGCCTCTGGCAGGGCCCCCCGCACAAGGTCGACCGCGTCCTCCAAGAGGGCGACGAGGTCGCCGGCTTCCGCGTCTTCCACGCCCCCGGGCACGCCGCTGGAGAGGTGATCTTCTTCCGCGAGTCCGACCGGGTGGCGATCTGCGGGGACGTGATCAAGAACATCACCTATGTCACGCTCCGCACCCGCCTCAGCGAGCCGCCGTCAGCCCTGACCCCCGACCCGGCCGAGAACCGCCGCTCGATCCGCAAGCTGGCCGAGCTCAACCCGAGCCTGATCCTCCCCGGCCACGGCCCCGCCGTCACCGACATCGCCGCCTTCGAGCGCTTCGTCGCCACCCTGCCCTAGGAGGAGCGCAGCTTCCGCCCCAGAAGTGGGTTACCGAATTTCACCTACTCGGAGGGAGTCCAGATGAGCACGCTGAGAAAGAGGATGCATCCCTCGCCGGCGATGGTCGTCGCCGTGACCGCCCTGGTCGTGGCCCTTGCCGGCACCGCCTACGCGGCGCAGACGATCAACGGCGGCGCGATCAAGAAGCAGACGATCGGCGGCGGCAAGCTGAAGCAGAAGACGCTGACCGGCTACCAGATCAACACCAACAAGCTCGGCATCGTGCCCTCGGCAAAGAGCGCAATCCGCGCCAGCCATTCCTACTGGGCCGTCGTCACCAACCCGCCGAGCCCCGGCAACGCGACGCTCGCCCGGGCCAGCGACCCCGGCATCTCCGCGGTCGAGGGCGGCGGCGCCGTTAACGTCATCTTCCCGGCGAACGTCAGCGGCTGCGCCGATGTCGCCGCTCGCAACAGCGCCGGGACCACGGTGCCGGGCGCAGGTACGGCGCAGACGAACATCTCGCCCGCGAACCCGAACGCGGTCGAAGTCCACACCCGCGACGAAAAAGGCGCCAACACCGACGCCGACTTCCACCTGATCGTCGTCTGCCCGTAATCGCGCGGTTCCGCGGTTCCAAACCACCGTATGCGTGGAATTTGGAACCGCGGAATCCGTTACCCCATGAGCCTGGCCACGCTCATGTCCACGCGCTCGTCGCGAAAGGGAACGCCCTCGGCCACCAGGCGCTGCTTCTGGCGGGCGCCCTTGGCGAGCGAGCCGTCGGCGCGCACGACCCGCCACCACGGCAGGTCGGGCTCGTCAATCTCGAACAGGACCGTGCCGGCGAAGCGCGGCGCCCCCGGCGAGACGTCGCCGTAGGTCCGTACGAAGCCCTCGGGGATCTCCCGCACCCGCTCGAGCACTTCCTCCAGGCGGGATTGCGGGGCGGCGGTCAGGCGGCGGTGGGACCGAAGGCGTCGATGATGCGGTTCTGGAACTCGCTCAGCTCCTCGGGTGAGATGAAGTAGGTCGGAGGGGTGAGGAAGAGGCCGTCGGCGCGCTCGGCGGTCGCCTCGACCCTGGCCCGGACCTTGTCGAGCGGCCCGGCGGCGCAGTAGGTCTCGACCATCTCGTCGCTGATCGCCGCCGGCACCGCCGCCAGGTCGCCGCGGCGGAAAGCGTCGCCGGCCGCGACGGCGTTGTCAGCGAAGCCGTGCAGCTCCCAGAGCGGCATGTAGGTCTTCACCGTGGCGTAGAAGGAGATCGTACGGCGGGCCATCTCGATCGCCCGCCCCTCGTCGTCGTCGATCGCGCAGCAGACGGTCGGCAGGTAGTCGAAGTCCTTGCGCTCGCGCCCCGAGCGCTTCAGGCCGGTTTCGAAGGCGTCGACGACGACCTCGTCGATCCAGCGCAGGCTCTGGATCGGGTGGCCGATCAGCCCGTCGGCGACGTCGCCGGCCATCCGTGCCATCCCCGCCTGCACCGCGGCGGTGTAGATCGGGACGAACTCGCGCGGCGCCGGGTGCGGCCGGATCCAGCCCTTGATGTCGATGTCGTAATAGGAGCCCTGGTAGCGAATCGGCTCGCCGGCGCTCGCCTGGCGCATGATCAGCCGCGTCGCCTCGATCGCCTCGCGCAGGTGCGGCGCCGGCTTGCCGTAGGCGGCGTTGTGCCAGGTCTCGTTGAGGCGCTTGACCCCTGCCCCCATCCCCAACCGGAAGCGCCCGCCCGCCATCTCGTCGATGTCCAGCGCCGTGACCGCGTGGATGAAGGGGCTGCGGGTGAAGGCCCAGACGATGCCGGTGGCGACGTCGATCCTGGTCGTCTTCGCCGCCAGGTAGGCGGCCTGGGTGACGGCGCTGCGGAACAGCTCCGGCGCCCAGACGCACTCGACGCCGGCCGCCTCGGCCCGCAGCGTCTCCGCCTCGAGCTCGGCGACCGAGGTGCCGATCGCGGCGACGGAGATGCGGTCGAGGGCAGCCACGATCCAGTCGGCTCAGGCCGCGGCCAGGGCGGTGGTGCCCGCGAAGACGGCGTCGGCGACGCGCTCGCGGTGCCACTTCGAGTCGCCGAAGATCGCCGCGTTGGAGCGGCCGCGCTTGAGGAAGAAGTGGAGGTCGTGCTCCCAGGTGAAGCCGATGCCGCCGTGGACCTGGATCGAGGCGTCGGGCACGCGCCAGCCGGCGTCGCCGGCGTAGGCCTTCGCCATCGAGGCCGCCAGCGGCAGCGACTCCGGCTCGGCGTCGGCGGCCCAGGCGGCGCCGTAGACGGCGGAGCGGGCGTTCTCGGTCTCCAGCAGCATCTGCGCGCAGCGATGCGAGACCGCCTGGTAGGCACCGATCGGGCGCCCGAACTGCTGCCGGTCTTTGGCGTACTCGACCGCCATCTCCAGCGTCCGCTGGGCGATCCCGGTCGACTCCGCCGCGAGCGCGACGCAGACGCGGTGGAAGACCGGGTAGTAGTCGGCGCCGGCGGCGGGCAGGGTGTCGGCGACGGGGACGCGGACGCCGTCGAAGCGGACCGAGTAGAAGCGGCGGGTCGGATCGATCCCGGTCTCGGCGCTGACGGTGACACCCTCCGCCCCGCTCTCGACCAGGTGACGCTGGCCGTCGCTACTGGCGACGAGGAAGAAATCGGCGCCGGCAGCGTCCATGACCAGGGTCTTCTCGCCGTCGAGGAGGACGCCGTCGCCGTCGGCCTTGGCCTCCATCGCGAAGTCGCCGATCGACGCCGGCGAGCCGGCGTCCCAGAGCGCCGGCGTACCGCGCATCTCGCCCCGCGCCAGCGGCCGCAAGTAGCGCTCGCGCAGATCGTCGCTGCCGCAGAGGCTCAGGGCCAGGCCGGCGATCGTGTTGGAGAAGAGCGGCGAGGGAGCAAGCGCGTAGCCCATCTCCTCGAAGACGACGGCGAGGTCGACGATCCCCAATCCCTGTCCGCCCCACTCCTCCGGCAGCGCCAGCCCGGGCCAGCCGAGCTCGGCCATCTCCCTCCAGCCGTCGGGGTCGAGACCATCGTCGCTGGCCGCGATCTCGCGCATCCGCGCCGACTTGAAGCGCGAGGCGAGGAAGTCGTGGGCGGTCGACTTGATCGCCTGCTGCTCGTCGGTGAGATCGAAGTACATGGCGGCGGACCTAACGCAGCCTCGGTAGCCCGAGCACCCGCTCGGCGATGATGTTCTTAAGGATGTCCGTCGTCCCGCCCTCGATCGAGTTGGCGCGGGAGCGCAGGAAGCCGTACTGCCAGGCGCCGTTGTCGATCGCGTTGGCGGAGCCGCGGGCCAGCGGCGCGTAGGCGCCCTCGATCTCCAGCGCCAGCTCGGTCAGGTCCTGATTGATGTCCGCCCACTGCCACTTGCCGAGCGAGCCCTCGGGGCCGGGGATGCCCGACTGCATCGTCTTGGTTAGGCCGCGGTAGGCGTTGAGCCGCATCGTCTCGGCCTCGATGTGGAGCTGGGCGATGCGCTGGCGGTAATAGCCGTCGTCGGCCGCCGAGCCGCCATTCACCCGCACCTCCTTGGCCAGCCGGGCGAGGCGGCCGAGGCTGTTCTGGATCTGGGCGATGGCGCCGAAGGCGAGCCCGGCGCGCTCGTTCATCAGGGTCGTGATCGCCACCCCCCAGCCGTTGCCGACGCCGCCGACGACGTTGGCCTCAGGGATCCGCGCTTCCTCCATGAAGACCTCGTTGAACTCGCCCTCGCCGGTGATCTGGACCAGCGGTTTGGCCTCGACCCCATCCTGCTGCATGTCCATCAGGAAGTAGGTCAGTCCCTGGTGCTTGGGCGCGTCCGGGTCGGTGCGAGCGACCAGCATGCACCACTTCGCGTACTGCGCGAAGGTGGTCCAGACCTTCTGCCCGGTGACCACCCATTCGTCGCCGTCCTTGACCGCACGGGTCTTCAGCGAGGCGAGGTCGGAGCCGGACTCGGGCTCGGAGAAGCCCTGGCACCAGATCTCCTCGCCGGTCAGGATCGGCTCCAGGTAGCGCTGCTTCTGCTCGTCGCTGCCGTGGGCGATCACGACCGGGCCACCCATCGCCAGGCCGAGCACGTTGGCGGGGCTGGGAGCTTCCTGGCGCGCCGCCTCGCCGACGAAGATCGCCTGCTCGATCATCGTCGCGCCGCGGCCGCCGTACTCCTCGGGCCAGGAGATCCCGGCCCAGCCGGCCCCGTGCAACTTCAGCTGCCACTCGCGGCGGAAGGCCATCACCTCGTCGAGGCTGCCTTCGGGCTCGGGGCCTGGATTGTTCGCCTCGATCCAGGCGCGAACCTCGTCGCGGAACTGCTCCTCCGATGGCGACAGCGTCAGGTCCATCGCGGCGCAGCATAACGGCCCTGGCCAGCCGGCCAGGGCCGTCGCGAATTCAGCCTAGGACTGACCGCAGACCTTGAAGCCGTACTCCTCGGCCTTCCCGTTGGCGTCACCGAAGGGGTCGGTCTTGTCGTCGAAGAGGGATTCCGGGTTCTCTTCGGCTTCATCGACCGCTTCGTCGAGGGAGTCGAGCATCGCTTCGATCTCCTCGTCGTCACCCTCCGGAATACCGAGTCCGCGAATCAGTTCGCTCTGGGTCTTGATGTTGGGCACGATCACCGTTTCGACAATCTCCACGCCCTGCTCGTCGTTCGGTTCCTTGTTCTTGGGGATGTCGTTTTCCTCGGCGTAGCTTTCGAAGCCATCTTCGATTTCCTCGTCGCCCTGCTTGCAGATCACATCGCCCTGGGCAATCAGCTGCTCCTTGGTGATCGTCACGTCGGCGCTCGCGGTATCGGTGTCGGTGCCGTCGTCGCTGCTGCCGCAACCGGCGGCGGCGATCGCCAGCGCCAGGACGCCGGCAAGCAGCACGGTGAGTCGCTTGCTCAACTGGTCTCCTCTGATGGGGTGGACGGGACGACCGGCAAGCTACCGGCCGTCTCCGTCAGACCGGTTCAGACCCGCTCGATCAAGGTCCCGGTGCCAAGGCCGCCGCCGCAGCACATCGTCACCAGGCCCATCTCCTTGTCGCTGCGCTCCATCTCGTGCAGCAGGGTGGTGATCAGGCGGGCACCGGTGGAGCCGAGCGGGTGACCGAGGGCGATCGCGCCGCCGTTGACGTTGACCCGGTCCATGTCTGGGTTCAGCTCGCGCTGCCAGGCGAGCACGACCGAGGCGAAGGCCTCGTTGATCTCGACCAGGTCGATGTCGTCCATCGTCATCCCGTTGCGCTCGAGCAGCTTGTGGGTGGCCGGGATCGGGCCGGTCAGCATGATCACCGGGTCAACCCCGACCGTGGTCTGGTCGTAGATCCGCGCCCGCGGCACCAGGCCCAAGGCGTCGGCCTTCTCGCGCGTCATCAGCAGCACGCCGGCGGCGCCGTCGGAGACCTGGGAGGAGTTGCCGGCGGTGACCTTGCCGTCCTCCTTGAAGGCCGGCTTCAGGTTGGCCAGCCCCTCGAGCGTGGTCTCGCGCAGGCCCTGGTCGGTGACGTAGGTGTCGCCGTTGACCGCGAACGGGATCGTCTCGCGCTCGAAGCGCCCCTCCTCGGTCGCCTTGGCCGCGAGCTGCTGGGAGCGCAGGCCGAACTCGTCGAGGTCGGAGCGGGGGATCTCCCACTGGTCGGCGATCATCTCCGCCGAGAGGCCCTGCGGGATCAGGTTGTAGCGGTCCATCAGCTCGGGCGAGAAGGGCGAGCCGTGCTCCTTCATCACCTCGTAGCCGTCGGCGAAGGAGATGTGACCCATGTGCTCGACGCCGCCGCCGACGACGACGTCGTGGACGCCACTGGCGATCTGGGCGGCGGCGAAGTTGACCGCCTGCTGGGCGGAGCCGCACTGGCGGTCGATCGTCGTCGCCGGCGTCTCGATTGGCAGCCCGGCCTCGAGCCAGGCGTTGCGGCCGATGTTGACCCCCTGCTCGCCGAACTGCTGGGCGCAGCCGGCGATCACGTCGCCGGTCTCGGCCGGGTCGACGCCGGAGCGCTGGAAGAGCTCGCCGTAGACCTTGGCCAACAGGTTCGAGGCGTGCTTGTCCTTGTAGTAGCCCTTCTCCGGGTGACCGCGGCCAATCGGGGTCCGCACCGCCTCGACGATCACGACCTCGCGCCCGCCGAACTTCCCGTTTCCGTTCTCAGCCATCCGAATCTCCGTTCCTCTCAAAGTTCGCGTCTACCTCCAGGGTACCGACTGACTGGTCAGTCAACCAGGGGTCTGACGGCACGAGGCAAGGGCGGATTGATAGGAACCCGGCATGAGCGCTAACCAGGGGTACGAAAGTCCGGGGATCGCGGGGAGCGGGGCAATCGCCACCGGTCTCGCCGCCGTCTCGACGATGACGGGAGACACCATCCTGCTGGCCCGCAGCGAGGCTTCGGCCTGGCGCGCGGAGGAGAAAGCGGTCGCCGCCTGCGCCAAGATCGAGGGCGCCGAGCCCTCGCGGCTGCGGGTCACCACCGACCCCAAGGACCTCGCCGACTGCGACGTGATCGTCGAGGCGATCGTCGAGGAGGTCGAGCCCAAGGGCGAGCTGCTCGCGACCATCGTGGAGGCCTGCCCCAACGCGGACCTGGCCACCACCACTTCCTCTCTCAGCATCGCCGCGATCGCCGCCGCGGCCGGCACCGACAAGCTCTTCGGCCTGCACGTCTTCAACCCGGTGCCGCGGATGAAGCTGATCGAGGTCTGCTTCCCCGACGGCGCCGCCGGCGCCCGCGAGCGCACCCTGGCCTGGTGCGCGGCGATGGGCAAGACCGCGGTCGAGGTGCCCGACCAGGCCGGCTTCGTCGTCAACCGCCTGCTCTTCCCCTACCTCTTCGAAGCCGTGCGGCTGATCGAGCGGACCGGCATGGAGGCCGGCGAGGTCGACACCTGCATGAAGCTCGGCGCTGGCCACCCGATGGGCCCGCTGGCCCTGCTCGACTTCGTCGGTCTCGACGTCTCCAAAGCGATCGGCGACGCCCTCTACGCCGACAACGGCGAGGCCGCCAGCCAGCCCCCGGGCCTGATGGTGGAGATGGTCGGCGAAGGCAAGCTCGGCCGCAAGAGCGGAGCGGGCTTCTACAGTTACGACTGAGCCTCACCGAGCCCGAGCTCACGGGCAACGCGCGTCACGCGGGCGTCGAAGCTGAGAAGGGGCGCCTGGTGCATCTGAGCGGTGGCGAGGACCAGTGCGTCGGGCAGCCTCAGGCTCCGTCGGCGCGCTCTGAGCTCAGCGGCCCGCCGCCCAATCTCACGACCGACCGGAATTATCTCCACCCGCAGGATCTCGACGAAATTCTCGACGGCCTCCCCATTGCCGCTCGCGAGTGGCCGCACGAGGGTCTCGCTGTATGCGCTGGCCGCCATCAACAAAGAGGCAGTGCGGTTCTCGCTCAGCGCAGCGCGCGCCCGCTCGTGATGCACGTCCGCAGTATCAAGCAGGCCGATGGCAACGCTGGCGTCGAGGGCTAACGCTCCCACTCGTCCCTCAACTCGTCGAGATAGCCCGGCGGATAGGTGCCCGGCGGCAACGACCCCGCCAGCCGCTCAATCAGGTCCTCCCAGCGCTCGACCTCTATGCGCCCTTTTCCGGCGGCGCGAACGACCACCGTGTCCCCGGACTCGAGCCCGGCCTCCCGCAGCACATCCACGGGAATGGTGATCTGGTTCTTGCGGGAGATCTTCGGCACGCCTTTACTCATCGTATCGCGAGTAAAGGTGAGGCCAGAAGCAGCAGTAGCTTGCGGCATACCGGTCCCAAGGCGCTGGCCGCCCGAACTCTCCCCTCAAGGGATGGAATAAGAGAAATTTGCCGCCTACTCAGCGGAGGCGGTCTTGCGCTTGCCGCTCAGGTCCCAGATCACGTCGGCCTCGGAGATGTTCTGGCGGCGGGCGCTGATCTCGATCTCCTCCCAGGGAAGCTCGGCCTCGGGGAGCTCGTCCCAGCGCGCCAGGTCGAGTGCCTCGATCGAGCCCCTGAGCGCGGGGCCGAGGTGTTCCTCGGAGCGCAGCAGCGCCCTCAGGACCTCGAGCTGCTTGTCGGTCAGGCGAACAACCCACATGCGGGTACCTCCAACGTCGGGGGGGTCGCGGGTTGCCTGGAGAAATTAGGCGGAGGGACGGACGGAACTACTGATCCTGACCGCCTCGATGCGGTTCTCGCGGACCGCCTCGACCCGGATCGTGTACCCGTTGACCTTGATCGAGTCGCCGCGCTTGGGCAGCCGGCCGAGCTCGCCGAAGACGTAGCCGCCGATCGAGTTGTAGGCATCGCTGTCGACGGGCAGCTCGATGCCGGCGTCGGCGAGGTCGCCGAGCGAGACATGTCCGCGCACGAACCAGTCGCCGTTGGTGAGCCGGCGCAGGGCCGCCGCTCGAGGGTCGGTCTCGTCCTCGATCTCCCCCACGACCTCCTCGAGGATGTCCTCGACGGTGACGATCCCGACCGTGCGCCCGTACTCGTCGACGACGACCGCAAGCGAGGTCCGCTGCACCTGCAGGTCATGCAAGAGGTCGTCGAGCGGCCGCGTCTCGGGGACGATCAAGGCGTCGCGGATGACGCTCTGGATCGAGGCCTCGGGACCCTCGCTCATATAGAGCCTGGCCAGGCTGTTGTTGTGGACGATGCCCTTGACCCGGTCGGGGTTCTCGTCCTCGATCACGACCAGGCGGGTGTGGCCGGAGGTGACGCAGCGCCGCAGCGCCGCCTCGACCGTCTCCGAGGCGTCGACGGTCACCACCGCCGGGATCGGGGTCATCACCTCGCGCGCCTCCTGCTCGTGCAGGTGGAAGACGCCGCCGAGCATGCCCGCCTCCCCCGGGTCGAGCGTCCCCCCCATCCGCGAGCTGTCGATGATCTGCTTCAGGTCCTCGGAGGTGTGGTGCTCTTCGAGATCGCCCGGGTCGACTCCGAACAGGCGCACGATGCCGTTCGAGAACCAGCTCAGCGCCTTCGTCACCGGCGCCGTGGCGACGCGGAACCAGTTGAGCGGCCGCGAGACGCGCCGCGCGACGCGCTCGGCGTTGGCGATCGCCAGCATCTTCGGCACCTGCTCGCCGACGCTGATGTGGATCGCGGTAACGAGGATGAAGGCGATCGCCAGCGAGAGCCCCGCGGCCACCCCGTGCGAGAGGCTGCCGAAGATCGGCTCGATCAGGACCGCCAGCGAGGGCTCGCCGAGGAAGCCGATCCCGATCGAGGCGATCGTGATCCCGATCTGACAGGCGGAGAGCGATTCGTCGATCTTGTCGAGCTGCTCGACGACAGCGTCGGCCCCGGATTCGCCTTCCTCGGCGAGCTGTTCGATTTTTCCGCGGCGGCTGCGCACAAGCGCGAACTCGGCGGCGACGAAGAAGCCGTTGATCGCGATCAACAGCAGGAGGAGGACGAGCAGGAGGACGCTCATCGCTTATGCGGCCCGGTACTTCGGGCTGGGACGTCCTCGGCCATTCGGCGGACGCAATATAGCTGCCCGGCCTCGTGGATCTTTTCGCGAGGTGCGATATTGAGCAAATAATGCGCGTTGCAACGCTCAGCGAGATGCTGGAAGAGATCGTTCGCCTGGGCGAGGCGACCGGCATGGAAAACCACGCCCACGAGCTGCGCGGCGAACTCGAGGGCAGGCTGGCGACGGTGCGGGCGGCGCTCTCGGGCGCGCCCAGCCCCCGGGTGATCGCCCTGGAGCGGCTCGACCCGCCACGGGTGGCCGGTTTCTGGATCCCGGAGATGATCTCGATCGCGGGCGGCGTCGACGTCGCCGGCGACCCGGGACTGAATCCGCCCGAGGTCGGCTGGGGAGAGCTGACGAGCCTCAACGCCGCCGTCGTCATCGTGATGCCCGACGGCTCACTCGAGGACGCGCGCGCGCAGGCGATGGAGCACTGGGAGCTGATCGCCTCGCTCGGCGCCGAGCGCGTCTTCGCCGTCGACGCCGACGCCGCCTTCTCTGACCCCGGCCCGCGCCTGGTCGACGGGGTCGAGCTGCTCGGCCACCTGCTCCACCCGGACCTGATCGACCCCCCCGGCAACACCCCCTTCGCGGCGCTCAAGGGGCCGGTCTCTCGCCCCTCGCCCAGCGCCTGACGCTCAGGCGACCGCGAGGGCGCCGAGGACGGAGACGATGGCGACGGCCGCCATCGCTGCGTACTCGGCGAAGTGCCGGTTCGGTCCCAGCGTCCCGCGCTCCCCGGCGACGATCACCAGGGCGCAGAGCACACCGCCGATCAGCCCGCCGACGTGGCCCCCGACACTGATATTCGACGCGGTGAAGCTGAAGATCAGGTTGAAGACGATCAGGAACCCGACCTCGCCGGCGATCGCGTCCATGCCGCGGCCCCGGGCGATCACGAACGTCGCCCCGGCGAGGCCGAAGATCGCCCCAGACGCGCCCACCGTCAGCGCGTTGGGGTCCAACACCAGCGCCCCCAGCGAGCCGGCGAGGAGCGAGACGAAGTAGAGGGCCAGGAACCGCGGCGTGCCCAGCGCCGGCTCCAGCAGGCGCCCGAGGAAGAAGAGCAGGAGCATGTTGAAGCCGATGTGGAACAGGCTGGCGTGGAGGAAGCCGCTGGTCACCAGGCGGTACCACTCCCCTTCGGCTACGGAGGGCCCGAACAGCGCGTACTTAAGGACAATTTCGCCACCGGGGTTGTTGAGCCCGCCCACCCCGGCGGCGAGCTCGACGAGATAGGCGATGACGCTGAGCCCGATTAGGACGAAAGTCGCCGGCGCCCGCGAGAACCCGCTCCCCCCGCCGCCCACCCCCTGCACCACCTTGGTCCGCTGGCGCATGCACTCGGGGCAGCGCATCCCGACCGGGGTCGGGGTCATGCAGTCGGGGCAGATCGGCCGCCCGCAGGAGGAGCAGGAGACGCGGGTCTCGCGGTCGGGGTGTCGGTAACAGGTCTCGGCCATCGGGACGGGGAGCCTACAATCGCGCCGATGTCGCCCCCCAGCCCCGCCCGCCTGTACGCGACGCTAGTCGGCGCCGTCCTCGTCGTCCTCGGCCTGCTCGGCTTCTTCTCCGACCTCTCCTGGCTCAACTTCCTCTACGTCGGCAGCGGCGCCCTGGGCCTGGTGCTCGCCGCCTGCGCCCCGCGCTTCTACGCGCTCGGCGCCGGCCTGTTCTTCACGGTGCTGGCGATCTGGGACTTCGCCGGCGTCGACGGCTGGCTGCATCTGGCGATCGGGGTCCTCGGCCTCGCCGCGGCGGCGGGCACGCCCCGAACGCGGACCGAGGGCGGCGGGCGGAAGCGGCGGCTAAAGCCGCGAGCGAAGCCCGCCGCCGAGCGCCCGTAGGCCGCTCTCGCTCTGGGCGCGACTGCGACGCCGCAGCTCGAACAGCACCAGGGCGCCGGTGGCGACCCCGCCGGCGCCGACGGCGACGACCGGGCGAACCCAGTTGCGGGGGTCTCGCAGCGCCCGCAGCTCGCTGTCGGAGAGCTCCTCGGCCCAGTCAGAGAGCTCCTCGGCGGCCGCCTGGGTGACCGCGGAGAGCGTGTCCTCGACCCGACTGGAGAGGCGCTGGGGCGGCTCGATCGGCCGCAGCGCGTCGCTCAGCAGCTGCTCGACGTCCCAGCTGCTGCCGCTCAGGGTGTCACTCGGTCGGCTCATCGCTCATCTCCTCCTGCAGCTGCTTGATCGCCCGGTGGATCAGCACCTTGGTCGCCCCGTCGGAGCGCCCCAGAGCCCGGGCGATCTCGCGATTGTCCATGCCGAGGGCGAAGCGCATGATCAGCGCCTCGCGGCGGTCGTCGGAAAGGTGCTCGAGATTGGCCATCACCCGGCGCAGCTCCTCGCGGCCCTCGGCGATCGCCACGGTGTCGTGGCGAGCGGCGATCGGCTCGGTGCTTTCGAGCGGAGTCTGCGGTCGCCGGGCGCGGTCGCGGTAGTAGTTCGAGGCGAGGTTGTGGGCGATCCGGATCACCCACGGCCGCAGCGGCCTCCCGTCCGACTCGCGCCGGGCTCGATCGAAATGACGGTAGGCCTGCAGAAAGGCCTGCTCGGTCAGGTCCTCGGCGTCGTGGTGGTTGCCGACCCGGTAGTAGGCGTAGGAGTAGACGTCGCGCAGGTGGGCTCGGTAGAAGTCCTCGAAGGCGCGGTCCAGCTCCGCCTTCGCCGCCGGCCCGAGGTCGCCGGGCTCGACGTTCTCGCTGGGGGCACTCACAGGCCAAGCCTAGACGCCGCGGCCGGGCCGTCATCAGGCCGCCCGCCGCGAGCGCTCGACCCGGCGCAGGCCGGCGATCCAGTCCTCAGCCCCGATCTCGCCGTCGATCAGGGCGGCGAGCCCGCTCAGGGCCTCGGCCGGGCAGCCGGACGCGGCCACCGCCCGGGCCAGCAGCGGCGTCGTGTCGAGGCCCTCCGAGGCCTGGCCGATGATGTCCGGGATCTGCTCCGCCGGAGTGCCGGTGCCGAGCAGCTCGCCCGCCCGCCGGTTGCGGCCGGCGGGGGCCATCATCGTCGCCGTCAGGTCGCCGACTCCGGCCAGCCCGGAGAAGGTCTCCAGCTCGGCGCCGCGCGCGATCGCGTAGTCGATGCACTCGCGCCAGATCTCCGCGGTGGCGATGCCGGCGGCGTTGAGGCCGTGGGGCTCGGCGGCCGCGGCGGCGAGGGCGGCGGCGTTCTTGGCGGCGCCCGCCATCTCCACCCCGGCGACGTCGCGCGAGCGCTCGCAGACCAGGCCGGCGCGGTCGAACACCTCGCCGAGCTGGTCGCGCAGGTCGACGTCGGCGGAGCCGAGCACCAGGGCGGCGGAGCCGGAGACCGCCTCGCCCGCGTGGGCCGGGCCGCCGAGGCATGCAAGCGCTCGCGCTCGCACCCTTTCGCCGACGTATTCGGCCGGCAGCTGGCCCTGCGGCGCGACCAGGCCCTTGGTCAGGAGCAGCACCGAGGAGCGATCGCCGACCCGGTCGGCGATCGAGCCGACCGCCTGCGGCAGCGACTTGGAGGGGATCGCCAGGCAGATCAGGTCGAGGCCGGCGAGCTCGATCTCGGCGGCGGGGCGGACGTCGATCGTCTCCGGCAGCGGCACCCCCGGCAGGTAGCGGCGGTTCTCCCCCGCCTCGATCGTCTCCGCTGCCCGCTCGGCGTTGCGGGCGCCGAGCTGGACCTCGAGGCCGCCGCGGGCGAGCAGGACGGCCACCGCGGTCCCCCAGCTGCCGGCGCCGATCACGGCGGCGCGGCGCATCGGCGGCAGCCCACCGAGGTCTTCCCACTGCAGCTGCACGTTGGGCCAGATCCGCCCCGTGACCGTTTCCGCCAGCGCCTTCGAGGGCTCCTCGGCGCGGGGAAAGGTCATCGCCCGGCCGAGCCGCACCTTGACCTTGCGCGGCCGGATGCGCCAGCCGCGGCGCACATGTTCGGTGCCCAGCACGGCGGAGGGGATCACCGGCGCTCCGGTCTGCAGGGCGAGGCGGCCGACGCCGCGATGTGGGTTGGCGAGGGTGCCGCGGCGGATGCGGGTGCCCTCGGGGAAGATGCAGACCGCGCCGCCGCGCTCGACGATCAGGCGCGCCGTCTCCATCGATTCCTCGTCGGACTCGCCGCGGCGGATCGGGAAGGCGCCGAGCCGGGAGAGGATCCAGCCCTGCCAGCGACGCTCGAACAGCTCGACCTTGGCGACGTAGTTCATCGGCCGCCGCCAGGGCAGGCAGCCGCCGACCGCGAAGGGGTCGAGGAAGCTGCGGTGGTTGGAGGCGACGATCAGCCCTCCCTTGACGCGAGCGTGCTCGCGTCCGGTCCGGGCGTAGCGAAAGTAGACGAGGAAGAACGGCGTCATGAAGACCCTCGCCAGCAGGTAGAGGGGCCAGTTGACGCTGTGCCCGCGGGTGTAGGCGTGGTAGCGGGCGAGTCGCTCGGCGTTCACGCAGAGCGCTACACGGACGCGGGGGCGTAGTTACCCGTCCGCACCCGGGACGGAGCCGCTACCAGGCGCGGTCGACCAGCTCCGCGAGCTCGCCCTTGGTCAGCGGCGGGCCCGGGACGAAGGCGAGCTCAGGGCGCAGGAGCATCGAGTCGAGGGCCGCGTCGAGCTTGGCGCGGTCGGCAGCGGTCGCGCCGAGGCCCGCCGGATCGCCGCCGAGCTGGAGGACGCGGGCTTCGATGTCTTCGGGATCGGTCTCGATCGCCGCCGCGAGATCGGCAAGGCGGTCGGGCGCGCGGGAAACCAGCAGCGCCAGGGCGCGCGGCAGGATCGCCGCGTTGGTCTGCGCATGGGAACCGCCGCAGACCCGGACCAGGGTCTGGCAGACCACGTGGTGGAGGCCGAACATGCCGGAGTCGATCGCGTAGCCGCAGAGCAGCGAGCCGAGCGCCAGCTGGGCGGGGTTGCGCTCGTCGCGCTCGTGATCCAGCGAGCCGGCGATCAGCTCCGCGCCCCGCAGCGCGGTCATCTCGGAGACCGGATTGCTGAACGGCGTGTAGAGCGAGTCGGCGCCGTGGGCGAGGGCGTTCATCGAGCTGGCCCGCAGCGCCGCCTCCGGCTGGCCGGTCATCGCGGCCGGGTCGGCGATCACCAGGGCCGGCCTGACCAGCGCCGAGACACGCGCTTCGGCTCCGGCCGGAAGCCGGTGGATGCCGGTCATCTCGGCCCCCGACATCGTCGTCGGGATCGCGGCGACGCGAGCGCCGCTGACCGAGGCGAGCGCCTTGGCGACGTCGATCGGACGGCCGCCGCCGAGAGCGACGAGCGGGTGCGGGCCGACCGGGTCGAGCAGCGACGCCGCCAGGTCCGGCACCTGCCCGGACCCCACCTCGTGGACCGCGGCGGCGGCTGCGGCGAGGTCGCCGGCGGCGGCGAGCGCCCGCGGCGTGCTCAGCAGCTCGAACGGCGCGAAGTCGTGCTCGCGCAGCAGCTGGCCGGCCTGCGCGACTCCGTTATGGCGAAAGACGACCGTGCGCCCGGCGTCGCGCCAGACGAAGTCTCCGTTCACTCCCCCGGATCCGTCCGCGGGTTCCTCACCGGTCTCAGGTTGGGCTCGACCTCGGCCCGCAGGTGCTCGTAGTCGGGCGGCAGCGAGAGCTTCTCGCCAAGGTGCTCGAGCGGCTCGTCGACGGTGAAGCCGGGACCCATCGTCGCGATCTCGAAGAGGACGCCACTGGGCTCGCGGAAGTAGATCGAGCGGAAGTAGAAGCGGTCGATCTCCGGCGTCGGCTGCGCCCCGGCCGAGATCGCCCGCCGGCGCCACTCCATGTGCTCCTCCGGCAGGGAGGCCCAGGCGACGTGGTGGACGCTGCCGGCGCCCTGCACCCCGCGCTCGGCCGGCGGCTCGTCGAAGAGGTAGCGACCGCCGCGCTTCTCCCCCCGCGCTTCCCAGGCGCCGTCCAGGCGCTCGAACTCGAGCGCCTCGAGCAGGGCGGCGCTCGCCTCGGGCGCGGCGCTGTAGGCGCGCACGGCGTGGAAGCCCTGCAGGGCCAGCTCCGCCGGCACCTGCGGGTGCTCGGCGATCAGCGGAGCGTCGGGAACGTCGACGACGAGCAGCTCGTGCTCGAGCCCCTCCGGGTCGGAGAAGACGAGGGCGGCGCCCTCGCGCCCGGACTCGATCCCGTGCTCGGCCAGGCGCTTGGCCCAGAAGTCGAGGGACGCCTCGGAGGCGACCCGCCAGACGATCCGGTGGACCATCCCGGCCCCGGCCCGTCCCGGCGCCACACCCGGGTACTCGAAGAAGGTCAGGTCCGAGCCCGGATCGCCGTCCTCGTCGGCGAAGAAGAGGTGGTAGACGGTCGGGTTGTCCTGGTTGACCGTCTTCTTCACCAGCCGCAGGCCCAGCACCCCCGCGTAGACGTCGACGTTGCGCTGGGCGTCCTCGGTGATCGCGGTTATGTGGTGGATGCCCTCAAGCTTCATGGTTCACGTATACCATCCCCATTCGATGAGCCGCGCGCGCAGACGCAGTGTCAAAGGGCTCGTGATCCTCGGCTCCGTCCTCGCCTTCCTCAGCGTCTTCGCGATCTGGATCGAGCGCCAGGCGCTCAACACCGACGACTGGGTCTCGACCAGCGACCGGCTGATCCAGAACCAGACGATCCGCGCCGCGGTCGGCGACTACCTGGTCGACCAGCTCTACGAAAACGTCGACGTCGAGGCCGAACTGAAGGCGATCCTCCCCGGCGACACCAAGGATCTCGCCGGGCCCGCCGCCGGAGGCCTGCGTCAGGTGGCCGGGGACGGCGCCGAAAGGGTGCTGGAAACCTCGACCGCGCAGTCGCTCTGGGAGGACGCCAACCGCTCCGCCCACGAACAGCTGATCGCGGTGCTGGAGGACAAGGGGGACGCGGTCTCGACCGACGAAGGCAACGTCAGCCTCAACCTCGGCAGCCTCCTCACCAATCTCGCCGGCCAGGTCGGGATCGGCCAGCAGCTGGCGGAAAAACTGCCTCCCGACGCCGGTCAGATCGTGATCCTGCGCTCCGACGAGCTGAAGACGGCGCAGAACATCGCGATCGCGATCAAGGGCCTGGCCCTGGTGCTCTCGATCCTCACCTTCGTCGCCTTCGCCGCCGCGATCTACATCTCGCGCGAAGGCCGCTGGGTGACCGTGCTCTACAGCGGTATCGGCCTGGTCGCGGCCGGGTTCGCGGTGATCGTCGTGCGCGAGATCGCGGGTGGGATCGTGGTCGACCAGCTGGTGAAAACCGAAAGCGCGAAGCCGGCCGGGGAAGCGACCTGGTCGATCGCCACCTCGCTGATGACCAGCATCGCCAGCACCGTGATCGTGATCGGCGTCCTCTTCGCGATCGCCGGCTGGCTCGCCTCCCCGACCGCGTCGGCGCGGGGGACCCGCCGGGTCCTGGCGCCGGTGCTGCGCCATCACGTCGCCTATGTCTACACCGGCCTGGCGCTCGTCGTCTGCTTCTACTTCCTCTCCGGGCCGGTCCAGGGCCTGCGCTCCTTCCTCACCATCCTGATCGTCGCCGGCATGGCCGCCTTCGGCATCCACGAGCTGCGCAAGCAGACGGCCGAGGAGTTCCCGGACGCCGACTACAGCGACGTCTTCGGCCAAACCCGCGACAAAGTCGTCAGTGCGGTCAAGGACGCGAACATCGGCGAACGGGTCGGCGAGCAGGCCTCGAAGCTGCGCCGGCCGGAGGCCCGCCGTCCCAGCGGCGAGGAGGGCACGACCGAGGCGGCGACCGCGACGCTGCCGGTCGGCGGGGAGGACGCCAGGCTGCAACGGCTGGAGCGGCTCGCGGCCCTGCGCGAGAAAGGCGTCCTCACCGACGAGGAGTTCGCCGCCGAGAAGTCACGGCTGCTGAGTGGCTCGCCGGCGTCCTGAGCCGGATGAAGACGAGAGCCCGCCGCCGGGTTCGAACCGGCAACCTCCTGATTACAAATCAGGTGCTCTCCCAGGTTGAGCTAGGCGGGCGTGGTGGCGAAGGTGGCTAGATGGATGTGAACTTCAGGTTTCTCGCGCCGGACGAGGGTGGCGTTCTGACCGCGGCCATAGAAGCAGCTTACGGGACCACGTACGACGTGCGCTGGGTTTACGACCCGGCGGAGGTTGCCGCCCGGCTGGCCGATGGCAGGTACCTCTCCTGCGTCGCCGAGTCGGTCGAGGGGGAGCTCCTCTGTCACCTGGGGATGAGCCTGGCAGCCGCCGGCGACGCGGTCGGCCACTCCGGCCAGGCGGTGACGCTGCCGGCCGCCCGCGGCCAGCACCTGTTCACGCGGACCAAGCGCTTCCTGATGGACTGGGCCCGGGACGAGGGCCTGGCCGGCATGTTCAGCGAGGCCACCGCCGCCCATCCCTACAGCCAGCGCGCCAACATCGAGCTGGGAGCGCACGAGACCGGCTTCCTGCTCGGCTGGATCCCGGCCTCGGTCGCCAACGACGTGGCCGCCGGGGCACCGCGGCGGCGGCAGTCGGCGGCGCTGTTCTACACCAAGCTCAACGACGGCCACGAGCGACGCGTCTACGCCCCGGAGCGCCATCACGAGATCATCGGGCAGACCCTGGCCCTGTGCGAGTTGCGGGGCACCCTGGCCAAGCCGCCGCCCGACGCCGAGCTGGCGGGCCGGACCGAGCTGCAGGTCGACGTCGACGAGGACCACAACCTCGCCCTGCTGACGATCCACGTGCCCGGCGCGGACCTGGAGACGGCGATCGCCGCCGAGCGCCACCACCTCTTCCACCGGCGCTGCCTGGACGCGATCTACGTCGACCTGCCGCTGGAGCGGCCGGCGACGGCGCTGGTCGCCGACGACCTCGAGCGGCTCGGCGTCTCCTACGCCGGCGTCTTCCCCAACCATCGCACCGACGGCGACGTGCTGCGGATGCAGTCGCTGCACCGGGTCCGAGTCAAGGCCGACGACATTGCCGTCGCCTCGGACCACGGCCGCGAGTTACTCGACTACGTGCTGGCCGACCTGACAGCCAGGCCGTAGTCGTTAGGCGGCCACCTCGCGTGAAGCGAGGTGCGAGCCGACCTTGCGCTTGACGCGCTGCAGGGCGTTGTCGACCGTCTTGGTGTCGCACTCCAGCTTCTCGGCGATCGTCTCGTAGGAGTGGCCGTCGAGATAGAGCGAGAGGACGCGGCTCTCGAGATCGGAGAGGACCCCGGAGACGCCGGAGAGGCAGGCGACGAGGCTGGCCAGCTCTTCGGTCGCGATCACCTGGTTGACGGGATCGTGAACGCTCGGCCCCGGCAGGATCTCGTCGAGGGTGGTGTCCGAGTCGCCGGTCGCCGCCGGCGTCTGGCTGAAGGAGACGTACTGGTTGAGCGGCGTGTGCTTGTTGCGGGTCGCCGTCTTCACCGCGGTGATGATCTGGCGGGTGATGCAGAGCTCGGCGAAGTTGCGGAAGCTCGACTCGCGGTCGGTGCGGTAATCGCGAATCGCCTTATAGAGGCCGAGCAGGCCCTCCTGGATCAGATCGTCGGACTCGCCGCCGAGCAGGAAGTACGAGGACGCCTTGAGGCGGACGAAGCCGCGGTAGCGCCGGATGATCGCGTCGTAGGCGTCGGTCTTGCCGTCCTTGGCGAGGGCGACGAGATAGTGATCGTCAAGCTCAGCTTGAGAGTTAGCCTGATGGGAGCGGGCGACGCTGGAGCGCACGGCCATGGAAGCCGGCTTTTGCTGCACGGGCGTAGATAGAGCCACAGATCCTTCTCCTTGCTGAAGGGTCGTGGCGCCACTTACCTCCCCCGGGGCGCCTCTTATGTTCCAGGGCCTGCCTCACACTCAAGTTGAGGTTAACCCTTGTTGCGCCGCAGTTTACGTGCCCGCGGAGTTCTGTCAACCCCCGGGGGGACATAAATGCAACCGCCGTTGCAGGTGTTAGAAGCTTCAGCTCGTTTCAGGCGCGCTGGCGGACGGCCTCGAAGAGGACCGCGGCGGCGGCGGCGGAGACGTTCAGCGACTCGACCGCGCCGGCGCGGGGAAGGGCGACGAGCCCGTCGCAGGCAGCGGCGACACGGGGGCGGATCCCCTTCCCCTCGCCCCCGAGCACGAGCACGGTGGGCCCCTTGAGATCGACGCTCCAGGGTGCCGCCTCGGCCTCGGCATCGGCTCCCCAGATCCAGAACCCGGCCGCCTTGGCCTCGGCGAGCCAGTCGGCGAGGTTGCGGACGTGGGCCAGTTGCAGGTGCTCGACAGCGCCGGCGGAGGCCTTGCAGGTCGCCGCGGTCACGGCGGCGGAGCGGCGCTCGGGAACGACGACGCCGGCGGCGCCGGCGAACTCGGCCGAGCGGCAGACGGCACCGAGGTTGTGCGGGTCCTGAACCTGGTCGAGAGCGACCAGCAACGCGTTCTCGGTCCGCAGCATCGCGCCCGGGTCTCCATAGGGGTAAGGATCGACCTCGGCGACGACGCCCTGGTGGTCGGGCGAGCCGCCGAGCCGCTCAAGCTCAATCGCGTCCGTCTCCGGCGCCCGCCAGACACGATGAACCCGCCGCCTCCCCTTTTCGGCCTCGGCAACCGGCTGGCGCCCGTAGATGAGCTGATTGGCCATCTAGACCTTGGGAACCAGCCGCGGGCCCGCGGCGGAGTCCCGAACTTCCCAACCGATCTCCGCCAGCCGCTCGCGAATTGCATCGGCCCGCTCGAAGTCCCTAGCCCCCCGCGCCTCCTCCCGCTCAATCATTAACTCCTGCGCTCCGGAGTCGGCCTCAGCTCCCTCATCCGGCTGGGTAAGGGAGCTGAGGCCGACGAGCCCGAGCATCTCCGCCAGGACCGGAACAGCATCGCCGCTGGACACCTCACCCCGGTTCACCTGACCAACCAGCTCGAAAACCTCGGCCATGGCCTTCGGCGTGTTGAAGTCGTCAGCCAGCGCATCTCGAAACTTCGAGAGACGCGCCACCGACGGGGAGTCCGGGGAGGGCTCTGACGAGCCTCCCCGCTGTTGCTCGGCAGAGCCCTCCCCGGACTCCCCGTCCGCCACGAAGTTCTCCCTGAAGAAGTTCCGCAACCGCTCCACCTGCGCCATCGCCTGCTCCATCTGCTCGGGCCCAAAGGCCAAAGGCTGCCGGTAGTGCCCCGAGATCAGGTACGCCACGACCGCCTCGCGCCCGTACCGATCGAGCGCCTCGGACAACTGAAAGATGTTCCCATCCGATTTCGACATCTTGGCGTCGCCCGTCTCGATCATCCCGTTGTGCATCCAGATCCGTGCGAAGGGCCGGCCGGCCGCCTCGGACTGGGCGATCTCGTTCTCGTGATGGGGGAAGACGAGATCTGAGCCACCGCCGTGAATCGCGAACGAGGCGCCCAGCTCGACCTCGGCCATCGCCGAGCACTCGATGTGCCAGCCGGGGCGCCCCAGTCCCCAGGGCGAGTCCCACTTCGTGTCCTCGCCCGGCTTCTGCGCCTTCCAGAGCGCGAAGTCGAGGGCGTCCTGCTTGAGCGAGGCCGACCCGGCCTCCTCGCCCTGGTCCATGTCCTCGGCGCGGCGGTTGGAGAGCTTGCCGTACCCGCCGAAGCTGCG
The DNA here is from genome assembly GCA_963717495.1 of uncultured Solirubrobacterales bacterium. Classification (GTDB taxonomy): domain Bacteria; phylum Actinomycetota; class Thermoleophilia; order Solirubrobacterales; family 70-9; genus VAYN01. The sequence continues at coordinate 1,475,384 of OY970339.1, forward strand.
GACCCGGAAGTAGACGTCGCCGCCGGACTCGTAGGCGTGGCCGGACTCGACCAGCTCGCCGATCAGCGCCACGATCGCGGCGATCGTCTCAGTCGCCAGCGGCTCGGCATCGGGCCGGCCGAGGCCGAGCCGGTCGGTGTCCTCGAAGTAGGCGCGGGCCATCCGCGCCGCGAACTCCGCCGAGGGCTCCGCCGCCGCCGCGGCGGCGGCGTAGATCTTGTCGTTGACGTCGGTGACGTTGACGACGAGCCGCGCCCGATAGCCCTCCGAACGCAGGAAGCGGGCGAAGAGAGAGAAGACGACGAAGGGACGGGCGTTGCCGACGTGGATGCGGCTGTAGACGGTCGGGCCGCAGGCGTAGATCCCCACCTCGTCGGCGGGTTCCAGTGCTCGCGGCTCGCCGCTGAGCGTGTCCCTGATCCGCACCTCGCGCATCGCGAGGCAGAGGCTAGATGAAAACGCTTGCCTAAAAGGTGCGGTAGCCGGCCGGCGAACCGGTCGACTCGCCGCGCAGCCAGACTGGCGCGGTCTCCTCCGCCGCCGCCTGGGCCTCGCGCTTGGCGCGCTTGGCGCTGGCCTTGATTTCGTCCTCGGTCGCTTCGCGGACGCGCTCCTCGCGGCGCTCGGCCTGGATGCGGATCCGATCGGACTCGAGGCGAAGCTGATCCTCGGCGCGGGCGCGGGCGGCCTCCTCGGCCTCGCGCTCCACTTTCTCGACCAGGTTGCGGACGCTCTCCTCGGCTTCGCGTCGCACCTCCACGGTCCCGTCCATGACCCTGCGCTCGATCTCGGTCTCCAGCCGCACCGCGGTCTCGTGGGACTCCGCCGCGGCGGCCTCGGCGTCGGCCGCGCGCTGCTCGGCGGCGGCGACGCGCCGATCGGCCTCGGCCACGACCTCCTCGCGGGCGGCGGCGACCCGGCGCGTGACCTCCGCTTCGAGATCCTCGCTGGCCGCGGCGACCGTGCGCTCGGCCTCGGCTCGTGCCTCGGCGGCCCCGGCGGCGACGGCTTCGCTCTCCGACCTGGCCCGCTGCTGCAGCTCCTCGAACGCCCGCTCGGCGCGGTCGCGCGCCGCTTCGGCACCGGCCAGCTTGGCCTCGGCCTCACCGCGAGCGCTGTGCTCGGCGGCGATCCGCCGGCGCGCCTCGGCGCCCACCGTGCGCAGCGTCCCCATTGCCCGCTCCTTGAGCTCGCCGCCGACCCGATCGACCCGCGCCTCGGCCCTGGCAACCCGCTCCTCGCTGACCCGGACCCACTCCAGCGCCTGGGTGGCGACGCCGTGCATGGTCTCCGAGGCCTCTCCGACCGCGCGCAGCTGCCTGGCTGGATCGCTCATTGCGGGCAAACTACTACCGGCACCGGAGGCCATCCCGGGGGTCGGCGACAGCATCGGCCGCAATTTGCGAGAGGTGGATCCTCAGGCGGAGCGCTGCGCCTCGCGCGCGTGCAGATCGCGCTTGAGGATCTTGCCGGTGGCGTTGCGCGGCAGCTCGTCCAGGAACTCGACCTCGCGCGGCGTCTTGTAGCCGGCGAGGTTGGCCTTGACGTGGGCCTTGAGGTCGTCTTCGGAGATCTCGGTCCCGCCTTTGACTACGACGAACGCCTTCAGCCGCTGGCCGAACTCGTCGTCGTCGACGCCGATCACCGCGGCCTCGGCGATCGCCTCGTGGTCGGCGAGCAGGTCCTCGACCTCGCGGGGGAAGACGTTCTCGCCACCGGAGACGATCATCTCGTCGTCGCGGCCGTCGATGAAGAGCCGGCCGTCGGGGTCGATGTGACCGACGTCGCCGCTGCAGAGCAGGCCGTCGACCGCCTCCTTGCCGCCGCCGCCGGTGTAGCCCTCGAACGACATTTCGTTGCCGACGAAGATGCGCCCGACCCCACCCCGGGGCACCTCGCGCCCGTCTTCGTCGAGGATCCGCACCGTGGTCCCGCGCGGCGGCCGGCCGGCGGTGCCGGGGGCGGCCCGCAGATCCTCGGGGGTGGCGACGGTGGCGTAGGCGACCTCGGTCGAGCCGTAGAGGTTGTAGACGCTGTCGCCGAAGCGGTTCATCCACTGCAGCGCCAGCTCGCCCGGCAGGGCCGAGCCGGAGAGCGCGGTGATCCGCAGCGAGGAAAGGTCGTAGGAGGAGAGCGTCTCCTCCGGCAGGGCGAGGATCCGCTGGACCATCACCGGCACCGCCGCCAGCACCTCGGCCCGGCTCTCTTGCGCCGCCCGCAGCGTCCCCTCGGGATCGAAGCGGCGCCGCAGCACCATCGTCGAGGCGGTCGGCAGGCTCATCACGAAATGGAAGAAGCCCCAGGAGTGGAAGAGCGGCGCGGCGACCATCATCGTCTCGCGGCTGCGGTAGGGGATCCTGTCGATCAGGGCGGCAATCGACAGCAGCCCGTCGGGGCTGGAGCGCTGCGCCCCCTTGGGGGTGCCGGTGGTGCCCGAGGTGAGGATCACGAAGCGTGGCTTGTCCGGCGGCGGGCTGAGGTCGGCGTCGGTGCCGGCCGCGATCAGCTGCTCCAGCGTCGTCTCCCCCGCCTCCTCGCCCTCCTCGGTCCAGCCGACGATCCGGGCGACGGAGTCGTCGACGCCCTCGAGCAGGCCGGAGAACTCGGCGTCGTAGACCAGCGCCTTGGGACCCTCGCGGCGGGTCACCTCGACCAGCTGCGGGCCGGCAAACATGGTGTTCAAGTAGAGCGCGCCGGCGCCGAGCTTGGCCGCCGCCAGGGTCGCCTCGACGAAGCCGCGGTGGTTGCGGCACATGATCCCGATCCCGTCGCCGTAGCCGATCCCCATCGCCGCCAGAGAGTGGGCGAGCGCGTTGGAGCGCCGGTGCAGGCGCTCGAAGCTGAGCGAGCCGCGCTCGTCGACGATCGCCGTCTCATGCGGATGACGAATCGCCGCGGCCGTGATGCCAAGAGCCGGAGAGGCGCCCCAGCGCAGGAAGGCGGAGGCGACCTTGAGCGATCTGTCGGGACGGTGCAGGCCGAGGACGCCGGCCTCGTGCAGCACCCTGAGCTCGAAGATCGAGTCGGCGGCCGATCCCCGCAGCTTCGCGGCGCTGTCGCTGAGAACCCCCATCGACGGCGAAGACTATTCGCTCTGCACCGAGGCCACGGCGATGCAGGCGATCCCCTCGCCACGGCCGATCCAGCCCATGCCCTCGTTGCTGGTCGCCTTGACGCTGACGCGGGCCGAGGTGGCCTCGGCGAGCGCCCTCTCCATCTCCGCCTTGTAGGGCCCGAGCCGGGGCTCCTCGCAGATGACCGTGGCATCCACGTTGAGGATCGGACCGGAGACGGTGCCGACCACGGTGCGCAGCAGGTCGATCGAGTCGGCCCCCTGCCACTGCTCGTCGTCGTCGGGGAACATCGTGCCGATGTCGCCGCCCCCAGCGGCGCCGAGGATGGCATCGATTACGGCATGGGTGAGGACGTCGGCATCGGAGTGGCCGGCGAGGCCGCGAGGGTGGTCGATCTCGACGCCACCGAGGACGAGCCGCCGGCCGGCGGCGAAGCGGTGGCTGTCGTAGCCGATCCCGATCATCGGCCGACGCGGCTGCCCAGCGGCGCCAGCCGGCGCCGGCGCTGCTCGAACACGCATATCTCCCCCACCCCGAGCTCGTCGAGGAACTCGAGCGCGCGGTCGTACTCGAAGCCGACCTGCTCGGGCAGATGGGCATCGGAGGAGAGCGCGAAGGGGACCCCAGCCTCGACGCACATCTCGGCAAAGCCACGCGCCGGGTACAGCTCGCCGACCGGCTTGCGTAGGCCCGCGGTGGAGACCTCGACCGCGATCCCGCCGGCGGCGATCGCCTCCACGGCGGGCTCGTAGAAGAAGCGCGGGTCGCGCTCGGGGAGGGGCCGGGCACCGCCCCAGACCTTGACCAGGTCGGGATGGGCGAGGATGTCGAAGAGGCCGGAGCCGGCGCACTCGGCCAGCGCCTCGAAGTAGCGGCGCCAGACCTCGTCCGCGTCGCCACTGCCCTCCCAGATGTCCCAGCCGGGGTGGTCGACGGCGGCGTCGCCGATGAAGTGAACGGAGCCGACGACGTAGTCGAAGTCGCGGGCCTCCAGCAGGGCCCGCGTGCGGTCCTCGGCGCCGGGGATGAAGTCGCACTCGATTCCGAGCTTCAGCGGCGTGCCCCGGACGAACTCGCAGTAGGCGTCGAGATCGTCGCGCCCGTTGCTCTCCCAGAGCGGGTGGCGCCAGAGCTCGAGCGCCTGGCGGAAACGGTAGACATGCTCGGAGACGCCCAGCTCCTCGACCCCGGCGACCGCCGCGGCCGCGAGGTAGCGGTCGACGTTCTCGGCGGTGAAGAAGCGCTCGGCTGCGGTCCCCTCGTCGTCGGGGCGCAGATGCAGGTGGTAGTCGGTCAGCACGGAGGACGAGCCTAGCCAAAGGGAGCAGCGCGGCGGTGGCGCGAGCGCGGCCTAGACTGCGGCGGGCATGGCCCGCCAGCTGCTCCTGCTCCTACTCGCCTTCGCCCTCGGCAGCGCCGTCGCCGGCCTGCTGGGCGCGGTCAGCCTCGGCGTCGCCCTCGGGGTCGGCCAGCTCTGCTTCGCGGCAACGCTGGTCTGGGTGCTGCTGCGGGACTGAGGGGCGATCCCGGTAGGGGTTTCGCTTAACTTTTTCGAGAATCGCGAGCGACCGTCCGAGACTGGCCGCCGCGAAAAAGTACAAGACGCTCCACCCCTACCGGGATCGCCCCTCGAGCAAGAGCTCGGCTGCCCGCAGATCCAGCGGCGTCGTCACCTTTAGGTTCTCCGCTGCAGTCGGATAGATCAGCACCGTTCCCCCCGCTGCCTCGACCAACATGGCCTCGTCGGTGGCGGCATCGCGGGTCTCAACGTCGATCTCGAGTGCCGCGCGCAGTACCTCCGCCCGAAAGACCTGGGGCGTCTGCGCCGCCCACAATCGCGAGCGATCAAGCGTGTGCTCGACGACGAGGACCGCTTGCCCCGCGGCCTCCTTGATCGTGTCGGCGACCGGGGCGGCGGCGATGACGCCGGCGGCGTCGGGGTCGGGGTCGGAGTCGAGGCCGGCTACCAGTTCTTCGACCAGCTCAGGGGTCAGCAGGGGACGGGCCGCGTCGTGGATCGCGACCAGCTCGGTCTCGGTCGCCGCCAGGGCGTTGGCGACGGACTGAGAACGGGTCGCACCGCCCTCGATCACGACGAGGTCGTCGCCGACGAGGTCATGCGCGTGCCCGGGCGGCGCCGCGACGACGATCGAGCCCACCGACTCGCAGGCCCGGAAGGCCGCGATCGACCACTCGATCATCGCTCGCCCCGCCACCGGCACGAAGGCCTTCGGGACGCCGGCTCCGAGACGCTCCCCGGAGCCGGCGGCCGCGATGACCGCGGTGACTGCGACGCGTCTACGCCGTGGTGGCGAAGCGCTCCTCCAGCAGCCCGTCCAGGTACTCCTCCGCGCCCTCCTCGTCCTTGTCGAGCGCGTACATGAACTCCGACGCGAGGATCTTCTTGGCTCGCGTGTACATCTGCTTCTCACCGGTGGAGAGGCCCTTCTCCATCTCGCGGATGGCGAGGTTGCGAACCACCTCGGCGAGCTCGAAGACGTCGCCGGTCTTGATCTTCTCGCGGTTGTACTTGAAACGCCGGTTCCAGTTTTTCGGCATCTCGGAGACGTCGTCGGTGAGGACGTTGGTGACCTTCTTGATTTCCTCCTCGTCGATCACGCGACGCAATCCGGCCACGCCCGCGTTTTCGCAGGGGACCATCACCGTGAGCTCGTTGTGGATGATCTTGATCGTGAGGTATTCGCGCTCGCTGCCCATCAGCTCGCGAGTCTCTTTCTTCAGCACCAGGCCAGCCCCGTGATGCGGGTAGACGACCTTGTCGCCCTCCTCGAAGTCGCAGACGTATTCAACGTCCTCCTCGAAGACTGCCTCGATGGCCTCGTCTAGCTCGGGGGGAATCGGTGGCTCCTTTCGTCTTCGACGGCGCTCATCGCCGTCAGCTCTGTAAGTACCGGTCGACCAGCTCGACCTCCTGCAGCCGGCGCAGGCCCTCGCGGATGTCTTTGGCCCGGGTGGGGCCGACTCCGTCGATTGCCGCGAGGTCGGCATCGGAGGCCGCCAGGACCTCCTCCAACCCACCCAGCTCGTGGATGATCTTCTGGACGACAAGTTTGGGGATGCGCGGGACCCGGCCCAGCGCGCGGTAGCCGCGGGCGGCCACCGGAAAGTCGAGGCTGTTGAGCTTGCGGTCGTAGCCGAGCAGCTCCGCGAGGCGCCCGAAGTCGAGCACGTCTTGGTGGGGCATGCGACCAAGCGCCTGCAGCACCGCGGCCAGGCTTCCCTCGGTGTCCTCGACGCTGTAGTCGCGGATCAGCGCAGTCTTGTCGGCGGCGACGCCGACCATCGTCTCCTCCAGCTGCATCTCGATCAGCCGGCCCTCGGTGCCGAGCTCGACGATGTAGCGCTCGACCTCGACCGCCATCCGCGTCACCAGCTCGGCCCGCTGCAGCACGGCGAGGGCGTCGTGGAGGAAACTGCCGCCCTCGAACTCGAGCACGGTGAGGCGGGCCGAGACCTGGTCGAGCCGCTCGCGGTACTTCTCCAGCGTCGCCAGGCCCTGGTTGGCCTTGGCCAGCACGGCCGGGATCTCCTGCAGGATGTACTTCGTGCCCTCGACGTAGAGCGAGACGACGTCGCGGCGTTGGGAGATCGCGATGACCAGGGCGTCGGTCTGTTTGGAGACGCGCTCGGCGGTGCGGTGGCGGGTGCCCGTCTCCGCCGAGAGGATCGTCGGGTCGGGCATCAGCTGCACGTTGGCCCAGGCGATCGTCGTCGCCTCGCGGTTGAGCACGATCGCCCCGTCCATCTTCGCCACCTGGTAGAGCATCGCCGGCGTGTAGTCGACGTCGAGCTTGATCCCGCCCGAGAGCATGTGGGAGATGTCGTCGAGGTCGCCGACGACGATCAGGCCGCCGGTCCGCGAATGGACGATGTTGTCGATCCCCTCGCGCAGCGCCCCGCCCGGAGCGACAACGTCGAGTGCCCTCAATAGCCGAGGATCCTGACGTTCTGAAAGCTCATGGAGCTCATCCCCGGACAGTGAAGGCATCCCCTACAGGATGCCAAATTTCGCTCTGGAATGCGGTGTGCCGATATCCGTGTGGACTGGTCGGAATCGATTTTGTCAAGGACATCTACCGCTAAAGATTCCCTAACCGGCGATTCGCCGCTTCAGAGGTGGAAACGGCGGTGGTGATGGTGGTGCTGGAGCTCGCCTGGCGGCGGGTCGCCGGCCACGGCCGGGTCGGGCCCGGCCGGGTGGACGTCGCGGACGAAAGCCCAGGTGAGGACGGCGCCCAGAGCGCAGAGCGCGGCCGGAAACCAGGTCGAGCCGGCGACGGCCGCGGCGAACGAGTCGCCATCGCCCTGCAGCGCGTGGAAGATCGCGCCGGTGGCGGCGAGCGAGACGGCACCGGCCAGCACCCTGTCCATCGCCAGCACCCCGGAGGCGATGCCGACCTTCTGCGCCGGCATCGCCGCCATCGCCGCGGTCGACATCGGCGCGTAGACGAGACCGAGGGCGATCCCGAACAGCAGATAGGCGGCAAGGACCAGGGAGAAGGGACTGTCGGCCCCGACCCGGGTCAGCAGCACCAGGCCGGCGACGCCGAAGACCATGCCGGCGGTCATCAAGCGGCGGGCGCCGAAGCGGCCGATCAGCCGGCCCGAGAAGGGCGAGACGAAGATCATCGGCACCGTGATCGGCAGGATCAGCAGGCCGGCGGCGATCGGCGAGTGGCCGCGCACGTCCTGCAGGTACTGGGGTTGGAAGAACATCACCGCCCAGTAGGCGCCGACGAGGGCGAAGGCGGCGGCGCTGGCGCCGAAGTAGGGGCCGTTGCGGAACAGGGCGAAGTCGACGATCGGGTCGCGGACGCGGCGCTCGATCCGCCAGAAGGCGAGCAACGCGAGGAGCCCGACCAGGGCCAGGGCGCCGGTCAGCTCGGCGTCCCAGGCGTTCGACTGGACCAGCGCCAGCACGGCCGCGGTGATCCCGACGGAGAGCGCCGCCAGGCCGACCCAGTCGATCCTGGTGCCGGCGCTCGGGTCGGTCGACTCCGGCGCGGCGATCGCCGTGATCGCGACCCCGAGCGCCGCCACCGGCAGGTTCATCCAGAAGATCACCCGCCAGTCGATTTCGATCAGAATGCCGCCGGCCAGGGGCCCGATCCCCAGTGCCACCGCCGAGACGGCGGCCCAGATGCCGAGCGCCCGCGGCTGCTCGGCCGAGGGGAATGCGTTGCAGACCAGGGCCAAGGAGAGCGACAGCATCGGCGCCGCCCCCGCCCCCTGCAGAACCCTGCCGACGATCAGGCCAAGCTGGTCAGCGGCGGCGCCGGAGACGACCGAGCCCAGCGCAAAGACCGCCATGCCGGCGATGAACACCCGCTTGCGCCCGAACATGTCGCCGAGCCGGCCGGCGCTGACGACGAGCACAGCGATTGTCAGCAGGTAGCCGTTCATCACCCACTGCAGACCCTCACTGCTGGCGCCGACGTCGCCGCGGATATCCGGCAGCGCCAGCGCCACCACAGTCGAGTCGAGCATCAGCAGGAAGAGACCGGAGCAGGCTCCCGCCAGGGTCCACCACTTGCGGTTCACGGGGCGACGCTATCGGCCAAGGCGGAGGGGATCGGGTGGGGGTGCCTGGGAGCACCTCCGCCGAGAGGATCGGCATCGGCTGACGCCCCAACGCCTTTGGCTCGGCTCCATGCTGAGTACCCAGACACCCCCACCCGATCCCCTCCGATCGCGGCTGCAAAACGTCAGACCCTGGAAGCTGTCTCACCTCAACAGCTGCGGAGCTGAGCTGCGCTCGCAGCGGGGGAGGGAGCTGGTGGGGGTCGATCGGTACTCAGCATGGAGCCGCGCCGAAAACGCTCAGGGCGTCAGCCGTGCCGATCCCTCGCGGCGGAGGTGCTCCGAGCGACCCCCACCAGCTCCCTCCCCCACCGGCTCCCTCCACCCGGCGCTCAGTAAGTGGCGGCCAGGTCGCGCTCGGGGTCGATCCCCCAGCGACTGCCGGCCTCGACCAGCTCGGGGCTCAGGCCCCAGCGGTCCGGCTGCTCCTCGCCCTCGAAGGCCGGGCTGGCGCCCTTTAGGACCATGCTGCCGGTGTTATCGCCGATCGCGCGGATCGTGGCGACGTCCTCGTCGCCGAGGCGCTGCTCGGCCGGCAGGTTGCCGAGTTCGACCCGCTTGGCCTCGATCGGGCAGGCCTCCTCGCCGAGCTCCTGGATCAGGGTCGGCGCCACGCACTCGACAGCGGGGTGGGCGAGGTTCCACTGGCAGGCGAGCTGGATCGGGGTGAGCCTCGCTCGTTCGGCGATCGGCAGCAGTCGCTCCAGCTTCTCCGCCCCGGCCTCGATCCAGCCGGCGGGGCGGAAGGAGCGGTGGTCGGTGCGGTCGAGCTCGGCGCCGGGGCGCAGGTCGCCCCAGAAGAGGCCGCCGTAGTCGACGACGCGGGTCAGGACCTTGACGTCGGCGCGGGCGGCGGCCTCGAGGCAGAGCTCGCCGGGCCAGGGCTCGAGCGGGTTGAGGATGACCATCGCCCAGTCGATGCGGTCGCCGAAGCTCTCCAGGCAGGCGATCAGGTCGAGCGTGAAGCCGTTGGCGGGCCCGGGGGCAACGCCGATCCGCGCCGTCAGGCCGGCCTCGCGCAACGCCGCCATCCCGTCCCAGACCACCTCGCTGGAGTAGCCGGTGCGGTCGGGGTTGTGCAGCAGCAGCAGGTCGAAGCCGGAGGCGCCGATGCGCTCGAGGCTGGCCTCGGTCGCCATCCGCAGGTAGCCGGCGTACTCGTCGGGGCCGCGCAGGGCCGGGTCGGTGAAGCGGGGAAAGCCCTTGGGGCCGTTGCGCTCGCCCGTGTAGAAGTCGTGCCCGACGGCACCGACCAGGCAGTAGTCCTCGCGCCCCACGCCCTCCAGCGCCCGGCCGAGCACCCGGTCGGCCTCGCCCTGCCCGTAGGCGTCGGCGGTGAGGACGGTGTCGATTCCACGCCCCGGCCGCAGCAGCTCGACCAGCCGCTCCTCGGCGATCGCCTCGCCGAAGTGGAGGAACCTGCCCCCGCTCCAGGTGCCGATCGCGCTGCGGCCCGGCTCGCTCACTGGCAGGCCCTCAAGGACGCCGGTCGGCTCAGGACTCGGAGTCGCCGTGCGGCGAGGAGTCCTCGTCGCCCGACCCGTGCTCGCCCTCGCCTTTCTTAGCCGCGCCGACCCCGACCGTCTCCGGCTCGGGCTTCTCGGGCGGTTTGCGCTTCGGCTTCTTCGGGGCGATGATCGTCAGTTCGAGCGGCTTGTCCTCCTCGTCGCCGGCGGCGTCACGGGAGACCATCACGGTCGAACCAGGGGTCATCTGGCCCTGGCGCAGGACTTCGTCGGCCAACGGATCCTCGATGTAGCGCTGGATCGCGCGACGCAGCGGCCGCGCCCCCATCGAGGGGTCCCAGCCTTTCTCGACCAGCAGGTCCTTGGCCTCGTCGGTCAGCTCCAGCTGCAGTTCGTGCTCGGCGACCTGGACGCGGACGCGGCTGATCATCAGGTCGACGATCTCCTTGACCTCGTCCTTGGCGAGCTTGTGGAAGACGATCACCTCGTCGATCCGGTTGAGGAACTCGGGCCGGAAGACTTTCTTGAGGTCGCCCATGATCCGGTTTTTCATGTCGCCGTAGGACATGCCGGTCTCGTCGGAGACGGTGAAGCCGATCGAGGTGTTCTTCGAGATCTCCGAGGCGCCGATGTTCGAGGTCATGATCACAATCGCGTTGCGGAAGTCGACGGTGCGACCCTGGGAGTCCGTCAGGCGCCCGTCCTCGAGGATCTGCAGGAGGATGTTGAAGACGTCCGGGTGGGCCTTCTCGATCTCGTCCAGCAGCAGCACCGAGTAGGGCTTGCGGCGCACGGCCTCGGTCAGCTGGCCGCCCTCGTCGTAGCCGATGTAGCCGGGGGGCGAGCCGACCAGGCGGCTTACCGCGTGCTTCTCCATGTACTCGGACATGTCGATCCGGATCATCGCCTCCTCGTCGCCGAAGAGGAAGTCGGCGAGGGTACGGGCGAGCTCGGTCTTGCCGACCCCGGAGGGGCCGAGGAAGATGAAGGAGCCGGCCGGGCGCTTGGGGTCCTTGATCCCGGCGCGGGAGCGGCGGATCGCTTTGGAGACGGCGGTGATCGCGACCTCCTGGCCGATCACGCGCTTGTGCAGTTCCTCCTCCATGCGGATCAGCTTCTTGGTCTCGGCCTCGGTCAGTTTGAAGACCGGGATCCCGGTCCACATCGAGACGATGTCGGCGATCTCCTCCTCGCCGACGACCGGGCGCTCGCCGTTCTCGCCCTCCGCCCACTCGTCTTCGAGCTGGCGCTTGCGGGTGGTCAGCTGGCGCTCGGTGTCGCGCAGGTTGGCGGCTTTTTCGAACTCCTGAGCCTCGATCGCCGCCTCCTTCTCGCGCCGCGTCGTCTCGATTTCCTCCTCGAGGTCGCGGTAGACCGGCGGCGTGCTCATCGACTTGATCCGCATCCGCGAGCCGGCCTCGTCGATCAGGTCGATCGCCTTGTCCGGCAGGAAGCGGTCGGAGATGTAGCGGTCGGCGAGCTCGGCGGCGGCGGCCAGGGCTTCGTCGTTGATCGTCACCCGGTGGTGCTGTTCGTAGCGCTCGCGCAGCCCCTCGAGGATCTTCACCGTGTCCTCAGGCGAGGGCTGGTCGACTTTGATCTGGGCGAAGCGACGCTCCAGGGCAGAATCGCGCTCGAGGTATTTGCGGTACTCGTCGAGCGTGGTCGCACCGATCGTCTGCAGCTCGCCACGGGCCAGGGCCGGCTTCAGGATCGAGGCCGCGTCGATCGCGCCCTCGGCGGCACCGGCGCCGACCAGATTGTGGAGCTCGTCGATGAAGAGGATGATGTCGCCGCGCTGGGTGATCTCCTTCATCACCTTCTTGAGCCGCTCCTCGAACTCGCCGCGGTACTTCGAGCCGGCGACCAGGGCGGCCAGGTCGAGCGTGTAGATCTGCTTGTTCTTGAGCAGCTCCGGGACCTCGCCGCTGTTGATCTTCGCCGCCAGGCCCTCGACGACGGCGGTCTTGCCGACGCCCGGCTCGCCCAGCAGCACCGGGTTGTTCTTGGTGCGGCGAGAGAGGATCTGCATGATCCGCTCGATCTCCGTTTCGCGGCCGATTACCGGGTCGAGCTTGCCCTCCTCGGCGAGGCGGGTGAGGTTGCGACCGAACTGGTCGAGCAGTTTCGAAGACTTTTTGCCCTCGCCCTGGCCGGCGCCACCGCCGCCGCCCTGCCGGCGGCCGCCGGGACCGGAGAGCATCCGGATCACCTCGTTGCGGATCTTGTCGGAGTCGGCGTCGAAGTCGAGCAGGATGCGGGCGGCGACGCCCTCGTTCTCCCGCACCAGGCCGAGCAGGATGTGCTCGGTGCCGATGTAGTTGTGGCCGAGCGAGAGCGCCTCGCGCAGAGCCAGCTCGAGCACCTTCTTGGCCCGCGGCGTGAACGGGATCTGGCCGGAGGTGACCTCCTCACCGGAGCCGACGATGCGGACGACCTGCGAGCGCACGCGTTCGACCGTGATGTCGAGGGACTCGAGGACGCGGGCGGCGAGCCCCTCCTCCTCGCGCAGCAGCCCGAGCAGGATGTGCTCGGTGCCGATGTAGTTGTGCTTGAGAGTGCGCGCCTCCTCTTGAGCGAGGACGACGACTTGGCGGGCTCTCTCGGTGAATCGCTCGAACAAAAGATTCCTCTTCTTGGTCGAACCCGGTTGGCCCGGGTTAGTACCGGCAGACGCCCTATCGATATCGGCAGGCGCCCATGTGTCCCGTAACTCTACCGAGAGCGCCCGGCCGGCCCTTGACCGCTCTCGTTCGGTGATTGCGGCTTTTCAGCTCTTCATTGCCGGAAACAGCAGCACCTCACGCAGGCTGCCGGCCCCGGCCAGCATCATCACCAGGCGGTCGATTCCGAGCCCGACCCCGCCGGTGGGCGGCATGCCCTGTTCGAGCGCCTCGATGAAGACCTCGTCGTGGGGCTGTGCCTCTTCGTCCCCGCGGGCGAGCTCAGCCGCCTGCTGCGCGAAGCGGCGGCGCTGCTCGTCGGGGTCGTTGAGCTCGCTGAAGGAGTTGGCGATCTCGACGCCGCCGACGAAGGCCTCCCAGCGCTCGACCAGGCCCGGCTCGGAGCGGTGGGCCTTGGCGAAGGGCGAGAGCTCGACCGGGTAGTCGAGGACGAAGGTGGGCTGGATCAGGCTGGGCTCGACCTCACGCGCGAAGAGGCCGTCGAGCAGCTTGCCCCAGCCCTCGGCCGGGTCGGGGTCGGTTCCCATCGCCGCGGCGAGCGCCTCCCGGGTCGGGTGCTCGGCGATGTCGACGCCGGCCCGCTCGAGGATCGCCTCGCGCATCGTGATCCGCCGCCACGGTGGCGCGAAGTCGATCTCGACCCCGTCGCGAACCACCGTGGTCCCCCCCAGCACCCGCTCCGCGACCTCGGCGACGAGCAGCTCGAGGTCGTGCGCCGTCTTCTCGTAGTCGGCGTAGGCCTCGTACCACTCGAGCATCGTGAACTCGGGGTTGTGCTTGTGGGAGACGCCCTCGTTGCGGAAGTCCTTGCCCAGCTCGTAGACCCGGTCGATGCCGCCGACGACGAGCCGCTTCAGGTAGAGCTCGGTGGCGATCCGCAGGTAGAGATCGCGGTCGAGGGCGTTGTGATGGGTGGTAAACGGCCGCGCCAGGGCGCCGCCGTAGAGCGGCTGCAGGACCGGCGTCTCGACCTCCATGTAGTCGTGTTCGTCGAACCAGCGGCGGATCTCGCTGATAGTGCGGGCCCGGGTGCGGAAGATGCGGCGGCTGTCCTCGTTGGCGATCAGGTCGAGCTCGCGGCGGCGGTAGCGCGTCTCGGTGTCCTCGAGCCCGTGGAACTTGTCGGGGGGCGGTCGCAGGCTCTTGGCCAGCAGTCGCCAGTGGTCGATCGCCAGCGAGAGCTCGCCGCCGCGCCGGGTCGCGATCGCGGTTCCCTCGGCGCCGACGATGTCGCCGAGGTCGAGGTCGACCAGCATCGCGAAGGCCTCCTCGCCGAGCAGGTCCTCGCGAGCGTGGAGCTGGATCTGGCCGCTGCCGTCACGGAGGTCGAGGAAGCAGGCCTTGCCGTGGCCGCGACGGGCAACGACGCGACCGGCAACCCGGTGCCGGGACTCGGTCTCCATCCCCGCCGCCAACCCCTCGTGCGCGGCCCGCACCTCGGCGATGTCCTCGCGCTGCGAGAACTCGTGCGGAAACGGCTCGACCCCGGCCTCCCTGATGCGCTCCAGCTTCTCCCGGCGGTCGCGGAGGACGTCGGAGAGCTTTGGTTCTTCGGTCGGCTCGCTCATCGAGGCGCGAGCCTATCGGCCGTCAGGCCTTCTCGATTTTGGTGATTTTGAGTTTCTTCTTGGGGCCGCGCGGGACCTCGACGGAGACCACGTCGTTGCGCTTGCGGCCAACCAGGGCTTTGCCGATCGGCGACTCGTTGGAGAGCTTGTGCTCGACCGGGTTGGCCTCGGTCGAGCCGACGATCTGGAATTTCTGCGAGTCGCCGGTCTTCTGGTCTTTGACGTGGACGATCGAGCCGAAGCCGACCTCGTCGGTGCTGAGCGCCTTCTCGTCGATGACCATGGCGCGGCGCAGGCGCTCTTCGAGCTGGGCGATCCGGCCCTCCAGCAGCGCCTGTTCGTTCTTGGCGTCGTCGTATTCGGCGTTCTCGGAGATGTCGCCGAATTCGCGCGCCTCCTTGATCCGCGCCGCGACCTCGCGGCGCTTGGTCGTCGAGAGGTGCTCGATTTCCTCTTTGAGCTTTTCGAGACCCTCTGGGGTGATGACCGCCTGACGACTCACTTGAACTACCTCGCTTTTGGCTGTTTAGGAGAGCCGCGGAAGCAGCTCCAGACCGAAAAAAACGCCCGGATGCGGCGCCTGCATCGCCACACCCCGGCACAGAGTCGCGGGATTATAGCGAGGGGCGAAACCCGGCAATCAGGGCCGTTTTACGAAACCGCGGCGGGCTCGGCGTAGGCGCCGATCAGCTCTCTGGCACGCCCGAGATCGGCGCTGCGCTGAAGCTCCTCGACGACCTCGATCGGCGCCTCGAGGCGCTCCACGTACCAGGGGTAGAACTTGCGCAGGTAGCGCTCGGCGCGCTCACTGCCGAGGTGCTCCTCGGCGCCGTCCATCACCCAGAGCAGCTCGGCGGCGACCTCGGACGGGGCCGGCGGCTGTCGCCGCTGCCCGGTCAGCTCCTCGAACAACCAAGGGTTGCCGAGCGAGCCGCGGGCGATCATCACCGCGGCGGCGCCTGACTCCTCGTAGGCGCGGCGGGCGGCATCGGCGCTGGAGAGGCCGCCGGAGACGATCACCGGAATCCGTACCCGCTCCACCAGCTCCCGGGTCAACTCGTAGTCGGGCTTGCCCTTGTGGCCCTTGCTCGCGGCCCGCGGGTGGAAGGCGATGGCGGCGACACCCGCCTCGTCGGCGAGACGCACTGCGAGCTCGAAGCCCGAGCGGTCGCCGGCCTCGATCCCGGAGCGCAGCTTCACGGTCACCGGCACCCCACCGCCCTCGGCGGCGCCGCGGGCGAGGGCCAGGGCCAGGTCCGGATCGCGCAGGAGCTGGGCGCCGGCGCCGGTGCGGCGAACCTTCGGCACCGGGCAGCCCATGTTGATGTCGATCAGGTCGGCGCCGGCCGCGGCGGCGATCGCGGCGCCGGAGCGCATCACCTCGGCGTCGTGGCCGAAGAGCTGCACCGAGACCGGGTGCTCGTCGGGATGGATCCGCATCAGCTCCCGCATCGTGCGCTCGTTGCGGTAGTGCAGGGCGAAACTGGAGACCATCTCCGAGACCGCCAGCCCGGCGCCGTGGCGTTTGGCCTGCAGGCGCACGAACCAGTTGCCGATGCCGGCCAGCGGCGCCAGCAGAACCCGGTTGGAGATCGGCACGCCGCCGATCTCGAAGGGGTCCGTCAGAGCCGGCTGGCGACCTGCATGCTCAGCGGTTGCGCTCATGGATCAGCCGCAGCCCTTTCAGGGTCAGCAGGTCGTCGACCTCGTCGATCGTCTCGGTGAAGGGCACCACCGTCGCGGCATAGCCGCCGGTGGCGAGCAGCCGGGGATGCGGCAGCTCCTCTTCGATCCGGCGGACGATGCCGTCGATCAGGCCGGCGAAGCCGAAGATGAAGCCTGAGTGGATCGCGGCGCGGGTCGAGCGGCCGATCGCTTCCCGCGGCTCTTCGAGGTCGATGCGGGTAATGCGGGCGGCGCGTTCGATTAGGGCGCTGAGCGAGGGCGCGAGACCAGGACCGATGGCGCCGCCGAGGTACTCGCCGTCGGCGGAGACGGCATCGATGTTGATGCCGGTGCCGAAGTCGACGGAGACGCAGGCCTCTCCATAGCGATCGTAGGCCGCGATCGCGTTGACGAGGCGGTCGGCGCCGACCTCGAGCGGGTTCTCGATCCGGATCGGCATTCCCGTCTTGACGCCGGGCCCGATCGTCAGGCACTCGGCGTCCAGGTAGCGCTGTGCCAGCTCCTCGAACTGGCTGCCGAGCGGCGGCACCACCGAGGAGACGCAGAGGGCGTCGACGTCGCCGAAGGCCATCGCGGAGAGCGAGAAGAAACCGGCGATCCGCTCCGCCAGCTCGTCGCCGGTGGCGCCGGAGCGGGTCTGGAAACGCCAGTGCTCGACCAGCTCCTCGCCCTCGAAGGCGCCGAGATGGGTCTGGGTGTTGCCGACGTCGACGGCGAGGAGCATCCGCCGATTATCGCCGGATCGTCACCGAGACAGCCGCTTCAGCCTTCCTGCGCATAGGATCGGTCCATGAGCGCCCGCCTCTTCGTCATCCCCGCCTCGCACCCGAGCATCACCGCCGAGTTGATGCTCCAGCACAAGGGCATCGCCTACAAGCAGACCGACCTGCTGCCGGTGATCTCCAAGGGCGCCCTCAGGGTCGCCGGTTTCTCCGGCGTGACCGTGCCGGCGCTGAAGATCGACGGCAGCAAGGTGCAGGGCTCCCGTCAGATCGCCCGCGAGCTCGAGCGGCTGCGCCCCGAGCCGCCACTCTTCCCCGCCGATCCCGGGCGACGCGCCGCGGTCGAGGAGGCCGAGCGCTTCGGCGACGAGGAGCTGCAGCACCCGATCCGGCAGATCCTCTGGTGGGGGATGAAGCGCGACAAGGCGCCGCTGCGCAGCTACTCGGAGGGAGCGAAGATCGGCCTTCCGATCGGCCTCGCCGTGAAGACCGCGGCGCCGATCGTGGCCCTCTCTGCCCGCTTCAACGGAGCGGACGACGACAGCGTCAGGAGCGACCTGGAGAAGCTTCCGGCGCTGCTGCAGCGCGTCGACGAGCTGATCGCCGCCGGCACCCTGAACGGCGAGGAGCTCAACGCCGCCGACTTTCAGATCGCCCCCAGTCTTGGCCTCGCGCTCACCCTCGACGATCTACGGCCGGCGATCGAGAACCGTCCGGCGGGGGCGCTGGCGAAGCGGGTGGTCCCGGACTATCCCGGCCAGATGCCGCCGATCCTGCCGGCCGAGTGGCTGGCGCCCCTGCGGCAAGCGTCCGTCAATTGAACTCTGAGCACTTGACCGCCCCATAGGGGTCCCAACTGCTCAAACTCGAAGCGGGCCTTGGCGCTCCACGCGCTGGCCCGGCGGTAGTGCCGCCAAGGCGTTGGCAAGGGGCGTCCCGTCGGGCAGGGTCAGCTCCGGATCGAGCTCCAGCATTGGGGCGAGGACGAAGCGGCGGGTCGTGACCTCGCGGTGCGGCAGGGTCAGGCGCTCGGTCTCGAGCTCGATGTCGCCCAGCAGCAGCAGGTCGACGTCGAGCGGGCGGGGGCTGTGGCGCGGAGTCTCGAAGGTGCGGCCGCACTCGGCCTCGACCGCCTTGCAGAGATCCAGCAGCTCTTCGGGCTCGAGCTCGGTGCGGATCCGGATCGCGGCGTTGAGGAAGTCGGGCTGGTCGAGGATCTCGCCGACCGGCTCGGTCACATAGGCAGAGGAGACCGCCTCGACCTCCACCCCGCGGTCCCCCAGCAGCTCGATCGCCGCCCGCAGGTGGCCGGCGGAGTCGCCGACGTTGGAGCCGAGGCCGAGATAGCCGCTGCGCACCGCGCTACCCCTCGGGCGTTTCGGCCTCGTCCTCGTCGACCGCCCGCTCCTGGGTCACCTCGACCGCGACCTCCTGGATCGCCAGCGGCAGCGGCGGCTCCGGCTTCGCCGCTCGCACCCGCACCGATTCGCAGCCGTAGCGCTCGATCAGGCGCTGACCGATCACCTGAGCCAGTCGCTCCAGAGTCTTGTAGCTGCGCTCGGTCGCGGCGAGGGCGACGATGTCGCAGACCTGGGCATAGTCGACCGTGTCCTCGAGCCGGTCGGTGAGGACCGCGTCGCAGTCGGGCACGTCGAAGGAGATGTCGAACTCGAGTCGCTGCCCGACCTCCTGCTCGGCTTCGCTGACGCCGTGGTGGGTGTAGATCGAGAGGCCGCGCAGCTCGACTTCGGCGCTCGACTCGATGCCGTTCCCGTGAGCCTCCATTACGTTCGCTCGCTTCGCACTCGTCGCAACCTACCCGAGGACCGCGCCGGCGACGGCCATCGCCTGGGCGACCTCGGCGACGTCGTGGACGCGCAGGACGCTCGCACCCTCGGCCGCAGCGAGAACCGAGGAGGCGATCGTGCCCCCGAGCCGCTCACCTGCTTCGACGCCGCCGATGAAGCTCTTACGCGAGGTCCCGACCACCAGCGGCCGCCCCAGCTCGCGCAGCTCCCCCAGCCGCCGCAGCAGCTCCATGCTGTGGGCCGCGGTCTTGCCGAAGCCGATCCCCGGGTCGAGCCAGATCCTCTCCTCGGCGATGCCCGCGGCCGTCGCCGCTTCCAGTCGTCCGGCAAGGAAGGCCTTGACCTCGTCGACAACGTCGCCGTAGGTCGGGGTCTGGCGACCCATCCGCGACGTCCCGAGCATGTGCATCAGCACCACCGTCGCCCCCCTCTTCGCGCATAGCCCCGCCATCTCGGCGTCGCCCCGCAGCGCCGTGACGTCATTGACGATCCCCGCCCCCGCATCGAGCGCAGCCGCGGCGACAGCGGCCTTCGAGGTATCGACCGAGATCGCGGCCCCACCCCCCGCCAGCCCGGCAATCACCGGCTCGACCCGCCGCAACTCCTCCTCCACGGAAACCGGCTCCGCCCCCGGCCGCGTCGATTCACCCCCCACATCCAAGATCGCCGCCCCCGCCGCAGCCAACTCCTCCCCGTGTGAGATCGCCGCCACGGCATCGAAGTACAACCCCCCATCCGAAAACGAGTCCGGAGTCACGTTCACGACCCCCATCAACTTCGGCAACGCCACGATCAGCGCCTATCCCCGCGGGGGCGAAACGTCTTGTACTTTTTCGCCGCTGCCGATAGCGGCGAGCCGCCGCCGATCTCGAAAAAGTTAAGTGCAGCCCCCGCGGGGATAGGCGCTCAGTTAGCTCGCGTCGCCGCCAGCAAACCCTGGACGTGGCCGGGGGTTAGGCCGTGCCCCTTCGCGCTGGGGCCGCTCCGGCTCGGCGGCCGGCTCGGCCGGCTTCGCCGGCGGCTCCTCGTCGTCGGCGAAGACCTCCTCAGCGGGCTTGCCCGCCAACAGGGCGGTGAACTGGCCGGCGTCGATCGTCTCCCGCTCCAGCAGCAGCTTCGAGATCCGGTCCAGCTCCTCGCGGTGCTCGTTCAGCAGCCCCTTCGCGGTCTGGTGCGCGTTCTCGACGATGCGGCGGATCTCGTCGTCGATCTCACGGGCGATCTCGTCGGAGTAGTCGGGTTCGGCGCTGAATTCGCGGCCGAGGAAGGGCTGGCCGCGATCGTGCCCGAAGACGCGCGGCCCGAGCCGCTCCGACATCCCGAACCGCATCACCATCTGCTTCGCGGTCTCGGTCACCTTCTCGAGGTCGTTGGAGGCGCCGGTGGTGATCTCGCCGAAGACGATCTCCTCGGCGCCGCGGCCGCCCAGGGTCATCGCCATCGTGTCGGTCAGCTCGGCCCGGGTGGTGAGGAACTTGTCCTCGGTCGGCAGGCTGATCGTGTAGCCCAGCGCCTGGCCGCGGCTGATGATCGAGATCTTGTGGACCGGGTCGCAGTTGGGCAGCAGCTGGCCGACGATCGCGTGGCCGACCTCGTGGTAGGCCGTGATCAGCCGCTCCTTCTCGCTCATCACCCGGGTCTTCTTCTCGGGCCCGGCGATCACCCGCATGATCCCCTCCTCGAGCTCCTTCATGCTGACCTCGCGCTTGCCCGAGCGAGCGGTCAGCAGCGCCGCCTCGTTGATCAGGTTGGCGAGGTCGGCACCGGTGAAGCCGGGGGTCTGGCCGGCCAGCGTGTCGAGGTCGATTTCGCGAGCCAGCGGCTTGCCGCGGGTGTGGACCTCGAGGATGTGCTTGCGGCCCTTGCGGTCGGGGCGGTCGACGACGACCTGGCGGTCGAAGCGGCCCGGCCGCAGCAGCGCCGGATCGAGGATGTCGGGCCGGTTGGTGGCCGCGATCAAGATGATGTTGTCCTTCATTTCGAAGCCGTCCATCTCGACCAGCAGCTGGTTCAGGGTCTGCTCGCGCTCGTCGTGGCCGCCTCCCATGCCGGCGCCGCGGTGGCGGCCGACGGCGTCGATCTCGTCCATGAAGATGATGCAGGGCGAGTTCTGTTTGGCCTGCTCGAAGAGGTCGCGGACACGGCTGGCGCCGACGCCGACGAACATCTCGACGAAGTCCGAGCCGGAGATCGAGAAGAAGGGGACGCCGGCCTCGCCGGCGACGGCGCGGGCCAGCAGCGTCTTGCCGGTGCCGGGGGGGCCGTAGAGCAGGACGCCCTTGGGAATGCGGGCGCCCAGCGCCTGGAACTTCTTCGGGTTCTCGAGGAATTCCTTGATCTCCTCCAGCTCCTGCACCGCCTCGTCGACGCCGGCGACGTCGCGGAAGGTGATTTTCGGCGCGTCCACGGACATCCGCTTCGCTTTCGATTTGCCGAAGTTCATCACCCGCGAGCCGCCACCCTGCATCTGGTTCATGAGGAAGATCCAGAAGGCGAAGAAGAGGACGAACGGCAGGATCAGGGTCAGCAGCGATAGCAGGCCGGAGCCGCCGGAGCCGTGCACATCGGTTTCGACGTCGTTCTGTTCCAGCTTGTTGATCAGGCTCTGTTCGGCGTCGGGCGGATAGCCGGTAGAGAAGCTTTCGCCGTTCGTCTTCTTGACGTCGAGCGTGTTGTCCTTGGTGTTGACCGAGACTTCTTCGATCTTGCCGCTGGCGATCAGCCCGGTGTCCTGCTTGATCAGGTCGTTGTAGCCGGGCGCCTCCGGACCGGAGTCGCTGGTGATGACCCGCTGGGCGATGAAGGCCAGGATGACCACCAGCAGGATCGGGAACGCCGCGCTTTTGAAAAAACGCCTCAAGGGTGAAATCAGCGTACCAGGGCGGTTTACGCACCCTGCTCGGCAAGAGCGGCGACGTAATTCAGATTGCGGTAGCGCTGAGCGTGGTCGAGGCCGTAGCCGATCGCGAAGCGGTTGGGGATCTCAAAGCCGACGTAGCGGGGCGAGAGATCGACCCGCAGCCGCTCCGGCTTGGTCAGCAGCGCGCAGACCTCGAGCGAGGCCGGATTGCGCGCCTTGAGGTTGCGCATCAGGTAATGGAGGGTGAGGCCGGAGTCGATGATGTCCTCGACGATCAGCACGTGGCGGCCCTCGATCGGCGCGTCGAGGTCCTTGAGGATGCGGACGACGCCCGAGGTATCGGTCTGCGAGCCATAGCTGGAGACCGCCATGAAGTCGATCTCGCAGGGCACGTCGATGCTGCGCATGAGGTCGGCGAGGAAGAGGACGGCGCCCTTGAGGACGCCGACCATGACGAGATCGCGGCCCGCGTAGTCGCGACTGACCTCCGCGCCCAGCTCCGCGACCCGGCGCTGAAGGTCCTCTTGGGCGACGAGGGTCTCGCCGATCGCGGGGTCTGCCATCGCGGGCAGTCTAGATATAGGGGGGTCAGTCGCGCACGGCGTGGAGGACGCCGGCTTCGACGACAGCGCGGACGCCGCTGCCGAGGTCGAGCATCGCCGTGCCGGTGCGGCGCAATCCGGTCACCTGCTCGGCGAAACGGGCGGCACCGGGGACCGGGCGGCCGGCGGCGCGGTCGGCGAGGCGCTGGACGACGAGGCGGCGCAGCGCCGGCGGCAGCTGCTCGAGCCGGGCCAGCGGGATCGTGCCACGGGCCGAGCCGTTGCCGCCGTCGACCTCGGCGTCGACCAGGGCGTCGAGCACCTCGGCCTCGTCGCGCAGCAGCGCCGCCGTGCGCAGCACGTTCTGAGCCGCCGCCGGGTGGATCTTCGCCAGCTCGGGCAGGAGGCCGTGGCGGACGCGGTTGCGGGCGTAGATCGGCTCGGCGTTGCTGCTGTCCTCGCGCCAAGACAGCCCCCTCTGCTCGCAGTAGGCCGTCGTCTCCGCCCGGGTGAAGCCGAGCAGCGGCCGCGCCAGGCTGCCGTCGTGGGGTCGCATGCCCAGCAGGGCGCGGCGGCTGGGCGAGGAGGCGAGGCGGTAGAGGATGGTCTCGACCTGGTCGTCGGCGGTGTGGCCGGTGACGATCGTCGCCGGTCGCGGCTCGGCCAGGTGGACCGCGGCGGCGTAGCGAGTGTCGCGGGCCCAGGCCTGCAGGTTGCCGGGGCCCTCGGGGCGCTGGGGTCGCTCGACCGCCAGCTCGACCCCCAGCGACTCGCAGAGCGCCGCGCAGTGGCGCTCGTCCTCCTCGCAGTCGTCGCGCAGGCCGTAGTTGACGTGGAGCGCGGTCACCGCCGCCGGGCCGGCGACCCGTACGGCGAGATCGAGCATGCAGACCGAGTCCCGCCCGCCCGAGAGCATCGCCACGACCGCCGTCCCGGGCGCGATCAGCCCCTCGGCACGAACCCGCTCCAGCATCAGCTCGGCGTCCACGTCACCCAGTTTCGCGCTTCGCTCGCGGCGCGGTGCTTCAGTCGGCGGCGCGGACGACGAAGAGGTCGGTTGGGACGGGGAAGCCCTTGAGGGAGACCTGGCCGATCGGCTCAAGCCCGAGGCGGTCGCGACCGCCGATCGCTTCGGCGACCCGGTCGGTGACCAGGACCTCGCCGGCGAGGGCGCGGTTGACGACCCGGTGGGCGAGGTTGACCTGGCTGCCGAAGTAGTCGCCGTCGCGGTAGACGGCGTCGCCGCAGTGGATCCCGACCCGCGGCTGCGGGCGCTGGGGGAAGCCGCCGAGGAAGTCGACCGCCCACTCGGTCAGGGAGGCGGCGTCGGGCGAGACCACCATCACCTCGTCGCCGATCGTCTTCACGATCGTCGCCTCGCGCGGCAGCGTCGACTCGACCGTCTCGACGAAGTTCTCGACGACGTCGAGCGCCTCCATGTCCCCCTCCTCCTCGGTGTAGCGGGTGAAGCCGGTGAGGTCGATGAAGCAGAGGGTGACCGTGACCTGGCCGAGTTCGATTTCGGCCGTCTCCATTCCGCCACCGGACTCCATGTGGCCGACCACGTCCTGCTCGAGGAAGAAGCGCAGGTAGCGGTTGTGGAGGTACTCGGTCAGCGGCGCCGCCAGCGGCATGATGTCCGCCGCCAGGTCACCCATCTCCTCCGCCATTTCGAGCTCCGGGACGGCGTCGCGGATCATCGGTTCATGGACGTAGAGGTGGAAGAGGCGGACCTCGGCGTCGGCGATCCGGCGCATCGACTGCACGTAGACGCGGACCAGCTGCAGGAAGGCGACCAGCGGGAAGCCGGCGGCGAGGACCCGGGCGCAGTGGCGCAGCGCGGCCACGTCCTCGGCGGTGAGGTTGCGCTGACGTCCCTTCGGGGTCCCGAGGATGACCAGGATCCGCTCGATCAGCTCCGGCTCCAGCCCGGTGTCCGCCGCGACCTCGGCGATCGGAATCGTCTGCTCCGCCTCCGAGAAGAGCTCCTCCGCGAAGCCGAAGGCCAGCCGGCCCTCGCGGCCCGCCTCGCGCAGATCCTCGAGCGAGTAGCCGCGCCCCCGCATCCGCGCCACGACGCGGGCCTGGGCGGCGGCGGTCGCGGTCCAGCGACCGCGCCGGACCGGAACGATCTTCTCCGCCGCCCAGCGTTTGAGAGTGCTGGCGGGGACGCCCGACCTCCGCGCCGCCTCACTCAACGAAATCCGCTCATCAGCCATGAGTCGAGGCTAGTCACTGCGCAGGAGGGACCGGACACCCCTCCCCAGAGGCTCAAGCGGCGACAACGCGCATCGCATCGAGCGACCTGCTGCGCAACGGCCTCCGGGGAGGGGTGTCCGGTCCCTCCTCCCCAGAGGTTCTCCGCTGCTAGCTCGCCATCTCCGACTCCTCGTGCAGCTGCAGGACCGGCTCTCCGCCCTCGCCGGTGCGGATGCGGATCGCCTCCTCCACCGGCAGCACGAAGATCTTGCCGTCGCCGACCTCGCCCGTGCGGGCGTGTTTGAGGATCGTCTCGACGACGACCGGCTTGTCTTTGTCCTCGACCACGATCTCCAGCTTCACCTTCGGCCGGACATTGACGGTGAGGGTCGAGCCGCGGTAGCGCTCGACGATGCCTTTCTGGCGACCCGAGCCCTTGGCCTCGATGATCGACAGGGAAGGAAAACCCTTGTCGAGCAGCTCGGCCCGGATCGGCTCGAACGCCTCGTGGCGAATGAACGCCTCTATCTTCTTCATGCGTCCAGCCCTCCTAGGACTCGGTCGTGGTCATTGGGCTGACAGCCGCCGCCGCGGGCGCCCCGACAGGGGGCGGCGCGGCGCCGAGCAGCCCCGTCGAATACTCGGGCTGCGGGATGAACTGCTCCGGGTACCCGTACATCCCGTGCTCGGAGATGTCGAGGCCGGCGTCCTCCTCCTCGGGGCTGACGCGGATCCCGATCGTCTTCTTGAGGATGTAGAAGATCCCGAAGGAGACGGAGAACACGCACCCGAAGGCGACTGCGACACCCAGCGCCTGGGCGCCGAGCTGGCTGAACGAGCCGCTGTACCAGAGGCCCGGATCGCCGACTTCGTTGAATTCGGCCAGGCGGGGCGAGGTGAATATCCCGCAGGCCAGGGTGCCCCAGATGCCGGCCAGACCGTGTGCCGAGGTGGCGCCGACGGGGTCGTCGATCACCTTCTCGATCGCGATCACGCCGAGGACGACGATAACCCCGGCGATCGCGCCGATGATCGGTGCCGCCCAGTACTCGACGTAACCGGAGGGAGCGGTGATCGCCACCAGGCCCGCGATCGCGCCGTTGCCGGCCATGCCGATGTCGACCGTTTTCGAGAGCAGGTACATGACCGCCACCGCCGCGACCACCCCGGCCGCGGCCGCGAGGTTGGTGACGACGACGACTTCGGCGAAGCGGCCGCCGATGGCGCCGAGCGTCGAGCCCGGGTTGAAGCCGAACCAGCCAAGCCAGAGGATCAGCACGCCGAGGCCGACCAGCGGCATCGAGTGCCCCGGGATCGCCCGCGGTTTGCCGTCCTTCGTGTACTTGCCGATCCGCGGGCCGAGCAGGAGCAGCGCCGCGAAGGCGCCGGTCGCGCCGATCAGATGGACCACCGTCGAGCCGGCGAAGTCCTGCATGCCGATGTTGACCTGCAGCCAGCCGCCGCCGAAGATCCAGTGGCTCATGATCGGGTAGAGCACGGCGCTGAAGATCACCGCGTAGACGATGTAGGCGCTGAACTTGATCCGCTCCAGGGTGGCCCCCCAGACGATCGCCAGCGAGACCGCGCAGAACACGAACTGGAAGAACATGAACGCGGCGGGGCTGATCGAATACGTTTCGACGAAGGGGATGCTTTTGCCCGCCTCTTCGATCGACGAGCCGACGTTTAAGAAGAATCCGTGGTCGCCGGCGATCGAGCCGAGCCCGCCGAAAGCGAGCGCGAAACCGCACGCCCAGTAACAGAGCGAGGCGATCGAGAAGTTGACCAGGACCTTGGCCACCCCGGCGCCGGCGTTCTTGGCCCTGGAGAAACCGACCTCCAGGAGCAGGAAGCCCGCCTGCATGAACATCACCAGCACGGCGGCGACGATCACCCACATCGCGTTGATGCTGGCTTCGGGCGTATCCAGGATCGGCGTGGCTTCGGCACCGAAGGCCAGCCCCGGCAGAACGAGCGAGGCAACCGCGGCCACCGGGCCTGCGATCAAGAGCCTCTTTTTCATTGATTTCCTCCTAGTCCACCGGAGCAGGGCTGCGGCGGTCGCGGGTTTGGCGATTCAGGAGTCACCGTAAATTCGGCTCGGCGGGCTGTGTTTAGACGGCTGGAGGAAATCCCCGCGGCTCGTTTCTCACAAGTGGCTAGGCTCGCCGCCAGATGCCCGCCCGGCTGCGCCCAACCGCCCCAATAGCCGCCGACGCGATTCTCGTCGGCGACCCGGGACGAGCGCTGCTGCTGGCCCAGGCGCTGCTCGAGCAGCCGAAGATGAGCAACCACGCCCGCGGCCTGTGGGGCTACACGGGGACGACGGCGGCGGGGCAGGAGCTGACGCTGCAGGCAACCGGAATGGGCGGGCCGAGCGCCGCCCTCGTCCTCGCCGACCTGGCCGAGCTCGGGGTGCGGCGGGCGATCCGGGTGGGAACCTGTGTCGCGATCGCGCCCGAGCCGGAACCCGGAGATTTACTGACGGTCTTCGAGGCGCATGCCTGGGGCGGCGGTGGGGGCGGGGCGGCGGCGCTTCCCGATACGAACCTAACCGCGCGCCTGCGACAGGAGCTGGGACAGGCGACGCGCCCGGCCATCGTTGCCAGTCTCGACGTCCCGCATCGGAGCGGCCACGCCGGGACGAAGCCCTACGCGGAGCGGGTCGACGCGGCGGACATGCAGACCGCCGCGCTTCTCGCGAGCGCCGCAACGCTCGGTGTGGCGATCGCCGCCGTCCTCATAGTCGTCGAGAGCGCGGGTGGAGACCACGCTGGCGAGGACGCGCTCGAGACTGCCGCGAGCATCGGCGGGAAGGCTGCCTCGGCTGCTCTCATAACCGAGCTTAACCCTCAAGTTGAGAGTTAGTCTTTAGCGCTCTTGGCCGGCTTCTTGACCGCTTGACGCCGGATCGCGCCGATCTCGCGGCTGAGATCGTCGAGCTGCTCCTCGACCTCCTCGAGGCGCTGCGAAAAGGAGCGCAACCGCCGCTCCAGGCGCTCCAGGTCCGTCGCCGAGGAGAGGTTGAGCGCCCCCATCGCCGCCTGCTGGGCCTCGATCGCCTTCTCCCTCGCCCCGAAGGCGGCGGAGATCGCGTTGTGCAGCGTCGGGTTGTCGATCAGCGCCTGGGCCAGCTCGCCGATCGCCTGCTCGCTGCGTGCCCGCAGGCCGTCTTGCTCGTCCTGGTCGTAGGTCACTCCGCCCGCCTTTCGCAGTTCGTTGACAGCAGCTTAACGAGCGCATCCGGCCCAGTTGAAACTCTGCCGCTTGCAGGGAAGCCGTTAATCTTGATTAAGTTGATCGGGTATGCATCTAAAGTTGATTAAGGCCTTGTTGGGGGGCGGCGAAGGCCGTTGCACCCCCTTTGGCGAACGGGTACCGTGGGCTCGCCTGTCGCGCGGGGAGGATGCGGACGCGGTTTCAGCGAAACGTGACAGGTACTGATGGGCACTGGGATGAGAGCCAAGATCGCACTGATCGTCGTACTTGCCAGCTTCCTGGGGCTTTCGGCGATGGGCGTGACGCTCGCCGGAGCGGATCCGCTGGGCGACAGCACGCCTGCCGAACCCTCTGTCTCCCCCACCACCACGGCCGTACCGTCGCTGCAGGCACCCGCCTGCGCCAACGGCCTCGACGACGACGGCGACGGACTCGCTGACCTCGTCGATCCGGACTGCATCTCCCCCGCCGGTACCAGCGAGGCGCCGGCAGCGCCGAGCGAAGCCAGCCCGGCGAGCCCGGTACCGGCCCCCGAAGCGGCGCCGCACAAAGCGCCTGCCTCGAGCAAGGTCGAGCAGGGCGCGACGATCGGCGGCGGCGGGGAACCGCGCAGCGGTGTCACCCAGAACGAGAGCCTGGGCGACTCCAGCGGTGGCGGCAGCTCCGGCGGCGGCCTCGAGGCCCCGAGCGCAACCGGTGGCGGCGACCAGCCGCTAGCCGAAGGCGCCGACGGTGGCTCTCCCTTCGGCGCCGGCGGCTCGCCGACCACGGCCAACCCGGCGATGACGATCGCACCCTTCGGACCGGCCCCGATCGGCGTCCCCAACTTCGTCATCGACTCCTTCGAGATCCCCCCCTTCCTGCTGCCGATCTACCAGGCCTGCGGAACCGAATACGGCATCCCCTGGGAGGTGCTGGCCTCGATCAACAAAATCGAGTCCGGGTTCGGCACCAACCTCAACGTCTCCAGCGCCGGCGCCGTCGGCTGGATGCAGTTCCTGCCTTCGAGCTGGGAGATGTACGGCGTCGACGCTAACGGCGATGGCCGCAAAGACCCGTACAACCCGGTCGACGCCATCTGTGCCGCGGCCAGCTACCTCAAAGCGGCGGGCGGCAACAAAGACCTCTACACCGCGATCTTCGCCTACAACCACGCCGACTGGTACGTGCAGGAGGTCCTGCTCTACGCCCGCGCCTACGGCAAACTGCCTTCCGACCTGGTCGGCTCGCTGACCGGCCTGACCGAGGGGGCGCACTTCCCGATCGCCGCCGACGCCCGCTACGCCGACGACATCTCGGCCCGGGCGTTACTGAAGAGCTCCACCACCGACGCCCGCGTCTCCGGCAACGCCGCCGAAATCATCGCCTCTTCGCCGACCCGGCGCGGGATCAACATCTTCTCCCGCCAGGGGGCAGCGGTCGTCGCCGTCAACGACGGCATCGTCCGCAAGCTTGGCAGCTCGCCGAAGCTCGGCGAGTACGTCGTCCTCGAAGACACCTATGGCAACCGCTACACCTACGCCGAGCTGGGCAGGATCGTCCGCGAGCATCGCCTGGTCGTGATGCCGACCGGCAAGGAGCAGCGGATCCCGGTCGAAAGCCAGGACCTGCGGCCGCGGCTGCGGGCGCTGCCGAGCCGGGCCGAGCGCGACGGCAGCCCCCAGCGGCAGAGCGCCCCCACCGACAGCGCTCGGCCGGCCGTCACCGACGGCAAGCTGCGGGTCGGCTCGAAGGTGATCGCCGGCACCGTGCTGGCCCGGGTCGCCGCCGGCAACGACGGCGTCGACTCCCACATCAACTTCTCGATCCGGCCGGCCGGCCGCGGCGCCCCGAGGATCGATCCGAAGCCGATCCTCGACGGCTGGAAGCTGCTGGAGGCGACGGCGATCTACCGGGCCAAGGGCAAGAACCCCTTCGCCTCCCGGCTCAGCGGCGCCGGCGTCCTGCTGCTCTCCAAGGAGGCGCTGCAGAAACGGGTGCTGGCCGACACCGGCCTCTCGATCTACACCTGCGGTCGCGAAGACATCGCCACCGGGCAGATCGACCGCCGCATCCTGGCGATGCTCGAGTACCTGCGCTCGAAAGGCTTCGAGCTGACGATCACCGCCCTCAAGTGCGGCCACAGCTTCCTCACCACCTCCGGCAACGTCTCCGAGCACAGCAGCGGCGACGCGGTCGACATCGCCGTCATCAACGGCACCCCGGTGACCGGCAACCAGGGACCGGGGACGATGACCGACGCGCTGATCCGGGACGTCCTGCAGCTGCAGGGGACGATGCAGCCGCACCAGGTGATCTCACTCGAGGACCTGCCCGGCGAAGCGAGCATCGCGATGGCCGACCACTACGACCACGTCCACGTCGGCTACCACCCGATCGAAGGCCCGCTCGACGCGCAGTTCGCGGCGCTGCTCAAACCGGACCAGTGGCAGCGCCTGATCGGTCGCCTCGGCCAGATCGAAAACCCCGAGGTGCCGATCGAGCCCTCACGCTTCTCACTGCCGGACGAGAAGCCCGCTGCGAAGACCGGCGGCAGTAGCGCCGGCGGCGACTAGCAGCGCGCGAACCGGGAGAATCCCGGCCTCTGGCCAAGCTATTCGGATTCGCGCAGCTCGATTTCGCCGGACCCCTGGCGCTTGCGGACGGTCGCTACCTCGCCCGCGAGGACGACCGCGGCACCAGCGAGAGCGTCCTCGTCGTGCAGACGCTGGGCGCGCCGCCCCCTCCGGCCCGGCGCCGACGCCGGGCCCGGCGAGCCGAGCCGGAGACGGAGCTGTCGCCGCTGCCGCTCGCCCGCGTAACCGCGGTGCGCGCCTTCGCGCCCTTCGCCGAGGAGGAGGACGCCGAACGCTGGCTGGACGAGGCGACCGAGGCCGAGGACACCGCGGACGTCCTCGTCGCCGAGGGGATCGCGCTGCTCAACCGCGCCCTCCACGTCCACTTCGTCGCCGGCGCCGATCCGCACGTGCACGAGCTGACGCCGGAGCGGGCGGTGGCGGTGCGAATCGGCTACGGCGACGGCGAGGAGGTCGCCGACGGCCGCTTCAGCGACGCCCGCGAGGTCGACGTCTGGGCCAGCGGCGCCTCGCGACGGCGGCGGCGGCAGGAGGACCTGCGCCCGCAGGAACGGGTGGCGGCGGTGCTCGGCGGGCGCGAGCGCATCGATGCCTGCGAGACGCTGCTCCTGCGCGCCCGTGCCGACCTCGACGCCGGCCGCGAGCGCGAGGCCGCCCTGCAGCTGCGGGTCGGCCTCGAGGCGCTGCTGGTCGAGCTCGAGGGCGCGCTCGCGGATCCCGACCACGCCGAGGACATGGCGACGCTCGCCGGCCGGCGCGCCGAGGCGGGCGAGGCGGCGAACGCGGCCCTGCGGGGCGAGCTCGGCCGCGAGCAGGCGGATCAGGTGCGCGAGCTGCTGGAGATCTGCGAGCGGGTTCTGCGGCGGCGGCGGATTCTGCGCGGCTAAGGAAGAAGGCTAACCTTGAAGTTGAGGGTCAGAGTCCGAGCCGGCGGGTGACGATCTCGTCCAGCAGCGACTCCGCCAGGTGATGTGCCTCGTCGAGGGCGACGCCGGCGATCGACGGCACCCCGATCACGGTCAGCCCAGCGGCCCGGGCGGCGGCGACGCCGGTCGGCGAGTCCTCCAGCGCAACCACCGCCGGGCCGGGCTCGACCCCGAGCCGCCGGCAGGCCTCCAGGTAGGGATCGGGCGCCGGCTTCGGCGCCGCGACTTCGTGGGCGCTGAGGACCACGTCGAAGTGTGCCTCGAAACCGACCAGCTCCAGCGAGCGGCGGACGAAGGCCAGCGGCGAGTTGGAGACGAGCCCGATCGGGGTCCCCCGCCGGCGCAGCGAGGCGAGCAGCTCGCGGGCGCCGATCATCGCCTCCACCCCATGCTCGAGCTCGGCGACGACCAGCGCGTTCAACTCCTCGATCAGCTCGGCGGCCCTACCGGGCTCGCCCAGGCGCCGCTCGAGGACGCCACCGGCGATCTCGGCGGAGGTGCCGACCAGCACTCGCTTGTCGGCCGGCGTGAACTCGGCTCCCCGCCGCGCGAAGAGGTCTTGCTCGGCCCGGGTCCAGACGGACTCGGTGTCGAGCAGCAGGCCGTCGTTGTCGAAGACGACCGCGTCGGGGACGGTGGCGGCTCCCATCGGGGCGATCATCGCGAACCCATCTAGGCAAGCGCGGCGAGCACGGCGTCGATCTCCGCGACCACGTCGCCGTCCAGCTTCAGCTCGGCCTCGGCGTCGTAGGGCGTCTCCCCCTTGGTGACGATCACCAGGCGCCCGCCGCGTTCGAGCGTCAGCTGGGGCAGGCCGGCGACCGGGTAAACGGCCAGCGAGGAGCCGACACAGATCATCAGCTCGGCCCGCTCGGCGAGGTCGTGCGCCCGCACCATCGCCCGCTCGGGCAGCAGCTCGCCGAAGAGGACGACGTCGGGTTTGACGGCGCCGCGGCAGCTCGAGCAGACCGCCACGCCGTCCTCGTCGAAGAGCGCCTCGACCTCGTCGATCTCGTAGCAAACGGCGCAGCGAGTGCAGGAGGAGGTCTCGATCGAGCCGTGCACCTCGACCACGTTGCGCGAGCCGCCCGCCCGGTGCAGGCGGTCGATGTTCTGCGTGATCACGCCCTCCAGCAACCCCCGCCGCTCCAGCTCCGCGATCGCCTCGTGGGCGCGGTTGGGGCGTTTGTCGCCGAGCGACTGGAAGCGCGGCCGGTAGTAGGACCAGAAACGCGCCGGGTCGCGTTCGAAGACGTCGATGTGGGCGACCTCCATCGGGTCGACGTTGGCCCAGAGCCCGGTCTCCGGGGTACGGAAGTCGGGGATCCCGGAGGGGACCGAGACCCCGGCTCCGGTCAGCGCCACGGTGCAGCGCGACCCGCGGATCAGCTCCGCCAGCCGCGCCGCCCTCGAGGTCGCTACTTGCCGCTCCACTTGGGACTGCGCTTGGCGAGGAAGGCGCCGATGCCCTCCTTGGCGTCGGCGCTGGCGAAGGCGCTGGCGAAGCCCTGCTTCTCGGCCTCGATGCCGGCGTCGAGGTCGCCGTTGGCGGAGACCGACTTGATCAGCCCGACCGCGATCGGCGCCTGGCCGGCCAGCTTACGGGCCCACATCAGCGCCGTCTCGAAGAGCTCGTGGTCGGGGACGACGCGGTTGACGAGGCCGAGTTCGAGCGCCTCCTCGGAGAGCACGGCGTCGCCGACCAGGTTCATCTCCAGGGCCTTGTTGGGCCCGACCAGCCGCGCCAGGCGCTGGGTGCCGCCGAAGCCGGGGATGATCCCCAGCTTGATCTCGGGCTGGCCGAAGACGGCCGCCTCGGCGGCGATCCGTACGTCGCAGGCCATCGCCAGCTCGCAGCCGCCGCCGAAGGCGATCGCGTTGACGGCGGCGATCGTCGCCACCCGCTCGGACTCGAACTCGCGCAGCAGCGCGTGGGCGGTGTGGATCAGCTCCGCTCCGGTCGCTTCGTCCATCTGGGTGAAGGCCTTGATGTCGGCGCCGGCCGAGAAGACGACCGGGATCGAAGAGGCGATCACCATCGCGCGGACCCCGTCGGCCGTCTTGACGCGCTCCCAGACCGCGCCCAGGTCGCGAATTACGTCCGGCGAGACGGCGTTCATCGGCGTGTTGGCGAGCCAGGCGATCGCGACGTCGCCGCGGGTCTCAAGCTTCACCGTCTCCGCCTGCTCGCCCTCGTCGGGCTGGGCGTAGGGGTAGAAGCCCTGGCCGGCACCGAGGCCGAGGCGACCCTGGGCGACCAGGCGCCTCAGGGTCACCGGCGGCGCGAAGCGCTCGCCGTGCTTCTCCTCGAGCTGCTCGATCCGCTCCAGCACGGTGTCGAGGCCTTCGACGTCGGCCTTCCAGAACGGCGGCAGCAGGCCGCGGCGCGGGTCGAGGCCGGCCCCGGCCATCATCCCGAGGTCGACGTCGCGGACCGAGCAGATCCCCTCCTCGACCAGCAGGCAGGACTCGATCAGGGCGCGGCAGGTGAACATCGCCACCAGTTCGTCGGCGTCCGGCGCCGCCTCGCCCGGGATCGTCTGCTCGCCGTCCTTGAAGAAGCCCTCGCCGCCGCTCTTGGCACCGAGCTTGCCGTCGGCGACCAGCTGCTTCAGGCCCTGGTGGACGTAGAAGGTCTCGCCGTAGGACTCGTTCAGGTGCTCGGCGACGTGGAGGACGGTGTCGAGGCCGAGCAGGTCGGTGAGGAAGAAGGGGCCCATAGGCGCGACTTTGGCGGCGGCGATCGCCTCGTCGATCTGCTTCAGCGAGAGGCCGTGCTCCTCCTGGGCGCGCCAGATCTCTCCGATCGTCGCCATCAGGATGCGGTTGACGACGAACCCGGGCACCTCGCCGCAGACGACCGGCTGCTTCTTGATCGCCTGGGCGAAGTTGTAGGCGGCGGTGGCGGTCTCCCGCGAGGTGTCCCCGCCGACGACTACCTCGACCAGCGGCATCACCGAGGCCGGGTAGAAGAAGTGGAAGCCGACCACCTTGTCGGCGCGCAGCGTCGTTTCCGCCATCTCGGTGATCGAGAGCGAGGAGGTGTTGGAGGAGAGGATCGCGTGGCCGGGCGTGGCGGCGTCGATCTCGCGGAAGACGGCCTGCTTGATCGCCATCTTCTCGGGCACCGCCTCGATCACGAAGTCGACGTCGCCGAACTCGTCGTAGCTGGTGGTGCCCGATATGGACCCCATGACCTCGGCGAGGCGGGCGTCGGCCTGCTCCTGCGTCAGCTTCTCCTTCTTGACCAAGCGGGCGAGCTGGCCCTCGGTGACCGCGCGGGCCTTCTCGACCGCGGCGTCGACGAACTTCTGGTCGATGTCCTTGACGACGACTGGGATGTCGGCGGCGGCAATCGCCTGGGCGATCTCGCCACCCATGGTGCCGCCGCCGACGACGGCGGCCTTGGAAACGAACATTGCGCGTGACTCCTCTGGAAGTTTGGCTTTGCGATGCGGCGGGCGCCGCGCCGAAGCAGGCTATCCATTTCTCGACGCGCGAAGGTTGAGCAGTTGACGGCCCTATGGAGGCGTCAGCTGCTCAACCTTGTTGGAAACCAGGACTCAAGGCAGCCGGCGGTGCTGCCGATAGAGGCCTTTCATGCGCAGGGGAATCGGGATCGCGTTGCTGGGCGCCGCGCTTGTTCTCGCGGCCTCGTTGGGGCCGGCGGCCAAGGCCGCCTCGACGCAGGTGCCGCAAGCGCAGCTGCTCCCGGGCGGGCGCGCCATCGCACCGCCCTCGGCGCCGCCGGCAGTCAAGGCGATGATCGAAGCAGCGAACCGGATCCACCACCGGCCCTATCGCTGGGGCGGTGGCCACCGCGACTGGAACTCCGCCGGCTACGACTGCTCGGGCTCGGTCAGCTACGTGCTGCACGCCGCCGGGCTGCTCGAAGCGCCGTTGGACTCGACCGGGTTCATGCGCTGGGGCGGCGGTGGAGCCGGCAGCTGGGTCCGCATCTACGCGAACCGCGAGCACGTCTTCGCGATCATCGCCGGGCTGCGCTGGGACACCTCCTACAGCGAAGACGGCGACCGCACCGGCCCGGGCTGGAGCGAACAGATGCGCCCCGGCGGCGGTTTCCACCTGCGCCACCCGTTGGGTCTGCTCAGCGCCATTCCGCTCTCCTGACGCCTCCGCCGCCCCCGGCGCCGACATAAGGGACAAGGGACGGCGGGCAAAGACTGTACGGCCGTACAAAGGCGCCAGACGCGCGCGCCCATTAGGCTCTTTTGGCTCTTCATAAGGGAGCAAACCGGTAATCGATCGTGCCCCGAGCGGGGCGCGCGCCAAGCGAGGGACTAGCCAAGCGATGACTCGTATCCGCCAGCAGAACGTAACCGCAGCGCAGTGGAGCTCCAACGGGGAGTCCCTCGGCGCGCTCGACCTGACCCTTCCCGAGAACGAAGCCTTCGGCGCCAACGTCTTCGACGTCACGGTCCAGCGCGAGCGCCTGCCCGAGGACGCCTTCGAGAAGCTGCAGGCGACCCTGGCCGGCGGCAAGGCGCTCGACCCGACCCTGGCCGACGCCGTCGCCGAGGCGATGAAGGACTGGGCGCTGGAGCACGGCGCCACCCATTACACCCACATGTTCCAGCCGCTGACCGGCTCCACCGCGGAGAAGCACGACTCCTTCTTCGAGCCCGCGGGCGACGGCAAGATGATCGCCGGCTTCTCCGGCAAGGAGCTGATCCAGGGCGAGCCCGACGCCTCCTCCTTCCCGACCGGCGGTGTCCGCGCCACCTTCGAGGCCCGCGGCTACACCGCCTGGGACCCGACCAGCCCCGCCTTCATCCTCGAGAACCCGAACGGGACGCTGCTCTGCATCCCGACTGCCTTCGCCTCCTGGACTGGCGAGGCGCTCGACGCCAAGATCCCGCTGCTGCGCTCGATGGACG
The DNA here is from genome assembly GCA_963717495.1 of uncultured Solirubrobacterales bacterium. Taxonomy (GTDB): domain Bacteria; phylum Actinomycetota; class Thermoleophilia; order Solirubrobacterales; family 70-9; genus VAYN01. The sequence goes on from OY970339.1 coordinate 1,511,213, forward strand.
CGCTCTCGCGCTCGGCCGTGAAGGCGCTGCGCCTGCTCGGCGACGAGGAGACCCAGCGCGTCTTCACCACCGTCGGCCCCGAGCAGGAGTACTTCCTGATCGACGAGCAGTATTTCTTTGAGCGGCCCGACCTGATCAGCACCGGCCGCACCCTGTTCGGCGCCAAGCCGCCGAAGGGTCACGAGCTGGACGACCACTATTTCGGCTCGATCCCGGAGCGGGTGCTGGCCTTCATGATGGAGTCCGAACTGGAGATGCGCAAGCTCGGCATCCCGGTCAAGACCCGCCACAACGAGGTCGCGCCGGCTCAGTACGAGATCGCGCCGATCTTCGAGAACTCCAACGTCGGCTCCGACCACCAGCAGCTGCTGATGCAGACGCTGGAGAACGTCGCCCGCCGCTACGGCCTGGTCTGCCTGCTGCACGAGAAGCCGTTCGCCGGCGTCAACGGCTCCGGCAAGCACAACAACTGGTCGATGGGCACCGACACCGGCAGCAACCTGCTCAACCCGGGCGACACGCCGGCGGACAACATCCACTTCCTGTTCTTCTGCGCGGCGGTAATCCAGGCGGTGAACAAGCACCAGGGCCTGCTGCGGGCCTCGGTCGCCAACATCGGCCAGGACCACCGACTCGGGGCCAACGAGGCGCCGCCGGCGATCATCTCGATCTTCCTCGGCGCCGAGCTGGACAAAGTCTTCGAGGCGATCGCCAGCGGCGAGGGCGACCCCAACACCCCCGCCTCTTTCCTCGACCTGGGAGCGACGGTGCTGCCGCCCCTGCCGCTCGACGGCGGCGACCGCAACCGCACCTCTCCGTTCGCCTTCACCGGCAATAAATTCGAGTTCCGGGCGCTGGGGTCGAGCATGTCCCTGGCCTTCCCGAACACGGTCCTCAACACCATCGCCGCCGAGGCGATCGACGAGCTGGCCGGCAAGCTGGAGGAGAAGCTCGCGGCCGGGACCGAGATGCCGGAAGCGGTCATAGAGATCGTCAAAGGCGCCTACGTCGCCAACAAAGCGGTCTGCTTCAGCGGCGACAACTACTCCGACGAGTGGCACGCCGAGGCCGAGCGCCGCGGCCTCAAGAATCTGCGGACGACGCCCGACGCGCTGCCCGAGGTGGTCGCCGCCGACACCGTCGCCGCCTTCGCGAAGTACAACGTGATGAGCGAGCGGGAGCTGGAGTCGCGCTACGAGGTCTGGCTCGAGCAGTACTCGATTCGTGCCAACATCGAGGCCGAGGAGACCTTCGCGATCGCCCAGACGATGCTGCTGCCGGCCGGTCTGCGGCAGCTGGCGCTGATCGCCGAGGCGGGTGTCTCGACCCTGGAGGGCGAGGTGCGCGAGCTGGTCGACGAGCTGGTCGCCGCCCTCGGCGAGCTGAAATCGGCCAACGCCTACCCGGACGACCTCGAGGGCCTGGAGCTGGCCACCTACGCCCGCGACCAGCAGCTGGCGGCGATGGCCGACGTGCGCGAGGCAGCCGACAAGCTCGAGCGGGTCGTCGCCGACGACTTCTGGCCGCTGCCGAAGTACGAGGAGATGCTGTTCATCAAGTAGGGGGGGTTGCCGGCGGGGGTGGCCGCCTCCAGACACATCTCGCTATGGCTCGATGTTGAGTGTCTGGAGGGGGTCACCCCCGCCGGCTTTGCACCTTCTTATTTTCGCGGCAGGACTCGCATCCGCAGGCCGCCGACGGGCGAGAGGGTCGGCATCTGGCGGATCGTCATCGTCCGGCCCGGCAGCGCGTCGAGGCGCAGTTGCTGCAGCAGCATCGTCGCCACCAGCTTCACCTCGGTCTGGCCGAAACGCTTGCCGATGCAGATCCGCGAGCCGCCGCCGAAGGGGACGTAGGCGCCGCGCGGCAGCCGCGCCTTGCGCTCGCGCTCGAAGCGCTCGGGGACGAAGGCCTCGGGGTCTGGGAAGACCTCCGGGATGCGGTGGCTGGCCCAGGAGCAGTAGTTGACGTAGGCGTCCCGCGGCACCGTGTAGCCGCCGAACTCGAACTCCCGCACGGCACGGCGCGGCCCGATCCAGGCCGGCGGGTAGAGGCGCAGCACCTCGTCGAGGACCATCTCCAGGTAGGGCATCTCGCGTTCGAGCTGGTCGACGCTCGGGGTAGCCCCACCCAGCACCTGGTCCTGCTCCTCGTGCAGGCGCGCCAGCACCTCCGGATGGCGCGCCAGCTCGTGCAGCATGAAGGTCAGGGTCGAGGTCGAGGTGTCGTGGCCGGCGAACATCAGGGTCATCAGCTGGTCGCGGATCTCGCGGTCGCTGAACGCCTCTCCCCCTTCGCCGCGGGCGCCGACCAGGAGGCTGAGGATGTCCTGTCGACCGGGGTCGGGGCTGGCGCGGCGGCGGGTCACCTCGGCGAAGACGATCTCGTCGAGGACCCGGCGCGAGGAGACCATCTTGCTCCAGGGCGAACGCGGCCCGCGCAACAGCCGCAGCTGGAAGTCGATCCCGTAGTAGCCGAGCGCCCGCTCGAAGTGCTCGGCCGCGGCGGCCCCTTTGCCGGCCTCGTCGGGATCGAGGCCGAGCAGCGCGCGCATCGCGATCCGCATCGCCAGGTTGCGCATCCAGGCGTAGACGTCGACGGTCTCGCCGGGCGGCAGAGCCGCGATCGCCACCTCCGCCTCCGCCGCCATCGCCGTCACCGCGGCGGCGATCTGCTCGCGGTGAAAGGCGGGCATCATGATCGCCCGGGCGCGGTCGTGGTAATCCTCGTCGACGGTCAAGAGGCCGTCGCCGAGCAGCGGGATCAGGTCGCCGAAGCTCGACTCGCGCCAGTGGAAGTTCTCGGGGTGGCCGACGGTGACGAAGTGGTTGGCCTCGGGACCGAGCATGAAGACGACCCGCGAGTGCAGCAGCCGCATGCTGAAGATCGGGCCGTGCTCTTCGTAGGCACCGAGCAGCAGCGGCAGCGGGTCGTGGGCGATCTGGTGGGTGCGGGCGAGGCTGAAGTCGGTCGGGCCGGGCGGGAACTTGCCCCGCTCCCGCCACTCCTCGTAGAGGTCGCCGACCACCCGCCGCAGGGGGTTGGCGGACATCTGCGGCGGCCTGGAGACCGGGGCCGTGTGATCGATGGTCGCCACCCGGCGATCATAACTGGCTGCCTGGCCAGTTTCGTCCCCGTACCCAGAGTTGTGGCCCCTATAGGGGCTCGAATCTTGGGAACGACTCAGGTCGCCGCGGCGGCGAGCTGGCCGCAGGCGGCGTCGATGTCGCGGCCGCGGGTGAGGCGGACGGTGGCGGTGAGGCGATGCTCGGCGAGGATCGCCCGGAAGCGCTCGATCCGCTCCGGCGAGGAGCCGTCGTAGGCGCCGGTCGGGTTGTAGGGGATCAGGTTGACCTTGTAGACGCGCGGGTCGAGCAGGGCGGCCAGCTCGCGGGCGTGCTCGGGCAGGTCGTTGACGCCGTCGAGCATCACGTACTCGACGAACACCTTGCGCCGGCGCCGGGCCCGGTAGCGGTCGCAGGCCGCCAGCACCTCGGCCAGCGGGTAGCGATCGTTGACCGGCATCAGCTGCGAGCGCAGGCCGTCGTTGGGGGCGTGCAGGGAGAGGGCGAGGCTGAGCGGCAGCTCGCACTCGGCGAGGCGGTCGATGCCGGGCACCCAGCCGACCGTGGAGATCGCCGTGCGGCGGTGGGTGACGCCGAGGTCGGGCAGGCACTCGCAGGCCGCGAGCACAGCGTCGATGTTCATCGTCGGCTCGCCCATGCCCATGAAGACGACGTGGTCGATCGCCTCGAGGCGGCGGAAGTGCAGCGCCTGGTCGAGGATCTCGTCGGCGCTGAGGTTGCGGCCGAACTTCATCCGCCCGGTGGCGCAGAAGCTGCAGGTCAGCGGGCAGCCGGACTGGGAGGAGACGCAGACCGAGCGGCGGCCGTCGCGGTAGCGCATCAGCACGGCCTCGATCGGGCGGCCGTCGGCGGTGTGGAAGAGGGACTTGACGGTGCCGTCGTCGGACTTGGCCTCGGCCTCAAGCGAGAGCGTCGAGAGCGGCACCGCGGCGGCGAGCCGGTCGCGCAGCGTCCCCGGCAGGTTGGTCATCTCCTCGTAGGAACCGGCTCCGCGCGCGACCCACTCCCAAACCTGGGCGGCGCGGTAGGCGGGCTCGCCGGTGTCGGCGAGGGTGTGTTCGAGCAGGTCGCGGTCCACCCGGCGAGTGTACGGAGGGCCTATTCGTGGATCTTCTCGCCGCGCTCGAGCATGGCGACGAACTTGCGCAGCCGTCGCCGGCGCGTCTCCGGCTTCTTCGCCTCGTCGAGGCGGTAGAGGATCGCGTAGCGGTTGGCGCCGTCGAGCTTGGCGAAAAACTCGCGGGCGGCGACGTTGGCGTCGAGCTCGCGGCGCAGGTCGTCGGGCACCTTCGCCGTACGCGCGCCCTGGTAGGCGGCGTCCCAGCGGCCATCCTCCCTGGCCGCCTCGACCTCGGCCATCCCGGCCGGCCGCATCGCCCCGGCCGCGATCAGCGCTTCGGCCTTGTCGCGGTTGATCCGCGACCAGCGCCCGCGCGGCCGCCGCGGCGTGAATCGCTGCAGGAAGTGCGTCTCGTCGAGCCCGCGCTTCTGGCTGTCGATCCAGCCGAAGCAGAGCGCCAGCTCCAGCGCCTCGGCGTAGGTGATGCTCGGCTCCGGCGCCCCCTTCTTGGCGATCTTCAACCAGACCCCCTCCGACGCCGCGAAATTCTCCTCCAGCCAGGCCTCGAGCTCCGACGGCGAGGCGAAGAGCAGGATCGGCAGGTCCGACACCGGCTCGCCTCCCCAAGCTCAGCCGTCGAGCGCGTCGGCCAGGAGGTCGACTTGGGCGGGGTCGCTCGAGGAGGGACAGAAGATCAGCTCGCCGCAGCCGGCCTCCGCAAACTCGGTGACGTACCGGCGCACGGTCTCTGCGTCCGTGGCGGCGCTGTTGACGATGTAACCGGCGATGTCCTCGCCGAGCCACGCGTAGTAGTGACCGAGGTAGGCGCCCGCGTCCGCCTCGGCGTCGTCGCCGAGCGCGAAGTAGGCGAGGCCCATCAGCCGCGGCTCGCCCTCGCGACCGGCCTCGGCCCAGGCGGCCTTCGCCTTCGCCGCCATCGGCGCGTACTGGTCCGGCGGCGAGCCGCCGGCGATCCAGCCCTCGCCGAAACGGGCGGCACGGGCGAAGGAGGCTTCGACGCCGCCCCCAATGACGACCCGCGGGGCCCCCTCCCGCGCGGGACCGACCTCGTCCTCCGACCAGACCTCCCGCATCCGCTCCAGCATCGCGTCGAGCCGCTTGCCGCGATCCGCCAACTCGACGTCGGCGATCTCGTAGTCGTCCTCGCGACCGCCGAGGCCGAGGCCGAGGGTGAGGCGTCCACCCGAGAGCGCGTTGAGGCTCTGCGCCTGCTTGGCGAGGAGGACAGGGTTGACGTGCAGGGGAGCGAGCAGGACCGAGGTGCAGAGGCCGATCCGCTCGGTCACAGCCGCCGCGGCCGCGAGCGCGATCAGGGGTTCGTAGTTGTCGTAGGCGACCCGGTCGATCGTCCCCAGGCTGGAGAAGCCGCGGCCGTCGGCCCGCCGCGCCCACTCGGTCAGCTGCTTCCCGCTGGTGCCGGGCACGGCGTTGGGGAGTGCGATGCCGACGTCCATTTGCAGTTCCTCCTCGATCGCGGGTCCGGTCGCGCAACCCTAGCCAACCACCTACGCCGCCCACCCGGCTGCGAGGAGCGCTCAGCCGCGCAGACGAGCCCGTAGGAACGGCGGCCAGGCTCGGGGACGGCGGGCGAGCGTGAGGGCCAGCGGTGCAGAGTCGAAGTAGGAGACGCGTTCGGTGGCGAGACCGTCGGCGCCGATCACGAAACGGTCGACCGCGTGCCAGGAGATCGGCGAGCCGCCGGCCAAGCCGGAGACCGTGAACTCGATCAGGACACCATCAGCGGTGGCGCCCCAGCGGTGGACCTCGGCACTCATCCCATCGATCAGCTCGAAGAGGGCGGCGAAGGCGCGGATCCCCTCCTCGCGGGTGTGAGTGGTCGGGGTAAGCGGCGCGACGAGGCGCGTCTCGGGGGCGAGCACCTTCGTCAGGCCCTGTGGAGTCGGAGCCCGCCAGTAGGCCTCGAAGCGGGCGACGAAGTCGGCGGCGTCGCTCACGCCGGCAACTCCCGTTCGAGCCGCCGCAGCGCCTGCCGGGCGTAGTCGAAGACCTTGGCGTCGCCGCTGAGCCGGTAGCGGGAGTTGGCCCCCATCACGACCGAGTAGAGCTCGAAGGCGAAGCGCTCGGGCTGGTCGACCCCGGCGATACGGGCCTGGCGCTCCAGCTCGGCCAGCCAGGCGTCGAGGGCGTCGGCGATCGCGTCGCGGACGGGGCCGGGGCGGTCGTCGTACTCGGCCGAGGTGGCGCCCCAGAAGCAGCCGCCGGAGTAGGAGTCGGAGTCGAGGTGGGCGAGGTAGCGCTCCCCCATCGCCCGCAGGCGCGGGGCGCCGTCGGGCGCGCTCACCGACGGCTCGATCACGTCGGCGCGGAAGCGCTCGGCGGCGGCGGCGATCGTCGCCAGTTGCAGCTCCTGCTTGGAGCCGAAATGGGCGAAGAGGCCGCTCTTGCTCATCCGCAGCTCGCCGGCGAGCCTCCCGATCGTCAGCCCCTCCAGCCCCTCGACCGAAGCGAGGTCGACGGCGCGGTCGAGGATCGCGGCGCGGGTCCGGGCCCCCTTGCCCGCGTCAGTGGCTGTCAGCGCCTGGCCTGTGTCCCGCGCCCGCTCGGTCGCCGCGCTCATCGCCCAAGACTATATAAGCACGAACGTTCGTTCAAATCGCTTAGGATGCCACGGAACCCCGCTGGGCAACAGATCGAGGAGAGACAAAAGGATGAGCAACTACGCGGTGAAGAGCATCGACGAGATGGAGGCCGTCTTCAGGGGGGCCTTCAAGCGCGCTCGCGCCGAGCTAGGCGTCGAGTCGTTTGGCATGCAGGTGATCGACATGCCCGCCAACTACGAGGACTACCCCGAACACGACCATACGCACGACAACCAGGAGGAGGTCTTCCTGGTCATGCGCGGTGGAGGCGAGATCGAGATCGACGGCGAGCGCTTCCCGCTCGACGATAACCACATCGCCCGGGTCGGCGTCGAGGCAAAGCGGAAGATCTGGCCGGGGCCGGACGGGATTCGCCTGGTTGTCCTCGGCGGCAGGCCGGGCGAGGCTTACGAGGCACCGGACATCACCAAGCTCGGCGAGCCCGACCCGATGGCGGCCAGCTAGTCCCATAGGCTGAGGAGGTGCTTCGACGCCTCTCGTCCCTGGCGACGCTCCTGGCGCTGGCGGCGCTGATCGCCCCGGCGGCGGTGAGCGCCGCCAGTGCCGGTGGCGGAGACGATGGCGACACCGTCGTCGTCATCTCCGGCGACGTCGTCGTCCCGCGTGGCGAGACGGTCGACGGCGTCTTCATCGCCAGCGGCGACGCCACGATCGCCGGGCACGTCGACGGCGATGTGATCGTCCTCAGCGGCGACGCCCTGGTCTCCGGGACGATCGACGGCGACCTCTTCACTGCCAGCGGCACCTCGCGCCTGCTGCCTAGCGCCGAAGTCAGCGGCGACGTCGGCTACGGCGACGAGCACCCGCGGGTCGCCCTCGACGCCCGCGTCCACGGCGACGTCACCAAGCAGGACTGGCCCGATGTCGGCGGCCTCTTCTCCTGGATCGGCGGGGTCGTCTTCTGGCTCGCGGTCAGCATCTCGATGCTGGTGCTCGGCGCGTTGCTGCTGCTGATCGCGCCGCGGGCGGCGGACGCGCTCGAGGCCCGCTCGCGCCAGCGGGTCGGGCCGACGATCGCGATCGGCATCGCGATCCTGATCGCGCTGCCGGTCGCCGGCATCGTCGCCGCCATCACTCTGTTCGGCCTGCCGCTGGCGATCGGCATCGGCCTGGCGCTGGCGCCGCTCGCCGCCGTCGCCTACGTCGTCGCCGCCTATGCCCTCGGTCGCCGCGTCCTCAAGCCGCCGCGCCAGCGCCTGCTCTCCTTCCTCGCCGGCCTGGCGATCCTCCGGCTCGCCGCCCTCGTCCCCTTTCTGGGCGCCCTGGTCGGCCTCGCCGCGCTCGTCTTCGGCCTCGGCCTGATCGGCGCCGCTATCGGCGCGGCCCGGGAGCCGGCTCGTAGCCCGGGCAGCTGAGGACCGGCAGCCGCGGGTAGCGCGGGTAGGCCGGATCCTGGCGCGAACGCTCGCAGAGTGAGAAGACCGAGCCGCGGGTGTTGGGGACGAGCCGCTGGTGCCGGCAGCTGTCGCAGAGCCCGGTCGGAGTCGGCTCGAGGGTCGCGGTCACCGCCGCCGATGGTAGGGAAGCCGGGCGGCTGCGTGGCTCAGCGCCGCTCGGCCCGGCGCTTGGCGGCGGCGAGGATGCGGCGGGTGACGAGCACGTGCAGGCGGGTGCCGATCACCAGGACCTTGTAAACCGACCCCTTGAGGCCGGGGAACGCGGCCCGGGTCTCGGCGCGGACGCGGGTGCTCCCGCCGTCGAGCTGGTCGAGGCGGAAGATCAGCGCGTAGGTGGAGAAGCGGTGGCGGCCGGCAAGCGCAAGCTCGGCCGCCGGCGTCGCCGCCTCGACGTGGAACCCGGGGACGGTCGAGCCGGCCGCCAGCGGGCGCGGCCCGGAGGCAACCGTGTCGGCGCAGCCGACGAGGCGGGCGAAGCGCGGCACGGCGGTGGCCGAGAACGATCCCTCGACCACCCGCAGCAACGCCTCCCAGGTCGCCTCGCGGCCGGCGTCGACTGTCACGAAGTGCTCGTCGATGTGCGGCAGCTCGCCGGCCGGGCCCATCGCTCGATGCTATTTGCGAACTCGCCCGAGTGGCTCCCGCCTCGGAGACGGCTAGCTTTGAGCTGTGAACGGCACCGCCACTCTGTTCGACGCTGACGCGGCCGCCTACACGGGCACGGTCGAGGTGCTCGGCGTCATCTTCCGCGCCGAGGACGACGGCTACGCGGTGCTCGAGGTGCAGGAGGCCGGCTCGGGCGAGGGCTTCGCGCTGGTCGGCCCGGTCGCCCACCTCGGCCAGGGCGACCGCGCCGAAGTCAGCGGCGAGTGGCAGACCCACAGCCGCTACGGCCGCCAGCTGCGGGCGCAGGGGGCGCTGCCGCTGGACCCCGCCGACCGCGAGGGGCAGGTCGCCTACCTCACCTCGCTGCGCCACATCGGCCCCGCCCGGGCCGAGCGGCTGGTCGACGAGCACGGCGAGGGCGTGCTGGCGGCGATCGCCGCCGACCCCCACGGGGTCTTCCGCTCGCTGCGCGGGGTCAGCGAGAACCAGGCGGCGGCGGCGGCCGAATCCTGGCACGCCAGCCGCGCCGTCCGCGACCTTCACGTCCAGCTGGCGCCGCACGGTCTGGCGCATCTGGCGGCGCCGATCCACGCCAAGTACGGCGAGCACTCGATGACGGTCCTGCACGAGGACCCCTACCGCCTGACCGAGGTCGCCGGCGTCGGCTTCGCCCGCGCCGACCGCATCGCCCTCGCCGCCGACGTCCCGCCCGAGTCCAGCCGCCGCGCCCAGGCGGCCGCCGCCTTCGCCCTCGGCGAGGCCGAGCAGCAGGGCAACAGCTACCTGCCGCTGGAGGAGCTCTGCCGCGCCACCGCACGGCTGATCGGACTCGCCCCCGACCCCGACGTGCTGCTCGAGGCGAGGGGGCTGCTGGTCGAGGAGGGGCGGGTCTACCGCGAGCTGACGCACGCCAGCGAGGTCGCCGTCGCGGCGACGCTGAGCGCCCGCACCGCCGCTCCCCCCCACCTCGTCCACGACCCCGGCGAGACGCCGCGCGAGAACCTGACCGACGAGCAGTGGGCGGCGGTGCGGGGCGCTTTCGCCGCCCGGGTCTCGGTCCTGACCGGCGGTCCCGGCGTCGGCAAGACCGTCTGCACCCGCGAGATCGTCGCCGAGGCCGAAGCGGCGAACGCGACGATCGCCCTCTGCGCCCCGACCGGCCGCGCCGCCCGCCGCCTGGAGGAAGCGACCGGCCACGAGGCGCAGACGATCCACCGCCTGCTGGAGTGGATGCCGGGCCGCGAGGCCGCGTTCGGGCCCGGCCGGCCGTTGCCGGTCGACCTGGTGATCGTCGACGAGTCCTCGATGCTGAACCTGCGCCTGGCCGAGGTGCTGCTCGCCGGCATCGCCGAGACCACCCACCTGGTCCTCGTCGGCGACGCCGACCAGCTACCGCCGATCGGCGCCGGCAAGCCCTTCGAGGACCTGATCGCCTCCGGCACCGCGCCGGTGGTGCGGCTCAGCCAGATCTTCCGCCAGGCGGCGCGCTCGATGATCACCACCGCCGCCCACGAGATCAACCAGGGGCGCCCGCCGCACCTCGAGCCCGCGGAAGACCAGGACCACGACTTCTTCTTCATCGACCGGCCCAGCCCCGAGCGGGCGCTGGCGACCGTGGTCGAGGTCGTCGCCGAGCGGGCACCGGCGCGCTTCGAGGTCGACCCGATCCGCGAGGTCCAGGTGCTGGCGCCGATGTACAAAGGGCCGGTCGGTATCGACGCCCTCAACGAGCGCCTCCAGGACCGCCTCAACCCGGACGGCGAGCGCGCCCTCAGCGACCGCTTCCGGATCGGCGACCGCCTGATCCAGACCCGCAACTCGCACGAGCTGGGGCTGATGAACGGCTCGATCGTCTTCCTCCGCTCCGACGACCCCGACGAAGAGGCGATCGTCGTCGACACCGATGACGGCGGCTCGCTGGTGATCCCCTACGGGGAGACGGCGACGCTGCGCCTCGCCTACGCGATCTCCGTCCACAAGGCGCAGGGCTGCGAGGTCCCGGTCGTGGTCGGCGTCTGCCACCGCTCCCACTCGCGGATGCTGACCCGCCCCCTGCTCTACACGGCGATCACCCGGGCCCGCAGGAGCTGCGTGCTGGTCGGCGACCCGACGGCGCTGGCGGCGGCGGTCGGCCGCGACGACAGCGGCGGTCGCCACTCCGGGCTGGCCGACCGGCTGCGTGGCTGAGCGCGGCCCGAAGCCGCGCCTGCCGCTGGTCGAGATCGGCGTCACCCTCGCCGGCGTCGCCCTGCTCGCGCTCGTCGTGCTGGCGGTGCCGCCCCTGCGCGACGCCGCCGCCGCCGCGATCCGGGGCGACAGCGACGAGGTGCGCAGCCAGGTCGACAGCCTCGGCGTCGCCGGGCCGCTGCTGATCCTTGCCCTGGCGCTGATCCACACCGTCGTCTTCTACCCGGCCGAGATCGTCGACGCCGCCGCCGGCTTCGCCTACGGCTTCTTCCCCGCCCTGCTGCTGACGATGACCGGGTGGATCCTCTCCGGCCTGCTCTGCTTCGCAATCGGGCGCTCGGTGGCGCGACCGCTGCTGGACCGCTGGCTGGGCGCAGAGCGCTTCGAACGGATCGAGGCCTCGATCGAGCGCGGCGGTCCGACCCTGCTGCTGGCGCTGCGGCTGATCCCGATCCTGCCTTTCAGCATCGTCTCCTACGCCGCCGGCGCCGCCCGGGTCCCGCTCTGGCGCTTCGTCTGGACGACCACCGTCGGCTACCTGCCGATCACCGCGATCTCCGTCTACTTCGGCACCCGCCTCGAGGGCCTCTCGCTGACCGACCCGCTGGTCTTCGGCAGCGCCGCGGCGCTGCTGGCGCTGCTCCTCGGCGGCCACTGGGCGATGCGGCGCCAGGCCAACCGCCCGGCGGCCTGAGCTCAGCCGCCGACGCGCTTGACGCGAAAGCGGAAGACCGCCGGCTTGCGCTCGACGTTGCCCGCCTGGTCGCGCGCCCGGACCTGGAGCATGTGCCTGCCGGCGGCGAAGCGCCGCGACATCCGCCGGCCGCAGAACCGCAGCAGGCCGCGGTCGACTTTGCAGACGAAGGAGACGCCGGCCTCGGCGCGGAAGCGGAAGGTCCCGCGCACCTTGCGGCGATGGGTGCGGATCAGCTTCGGGGGGTGCTTGACGATCCTCGTGCGGGGACGCCTGGTGTCGACGACGAAGGAGATGCTGCCACTGTTGCCGCTGCGACCAGCCCGGTCGACGCCGCTGACCGCGATCCCGTGGCTGCCGTCGCGCAGCGGCCCCGGCACGCTGTAGGGCGAGGCGCAGGGCTCGACCGCGCCGCCGTCGACCTGGCAGGAGAAAGCGACCGGCCGGTTGGCGCTGAACTCGATCGTCGGCCGCCGTTCGCGGCCGAGCGGCGGCGGCCGCTTGGTGATCGTGATCGTCGGCGGCAGCGCCAGCGCCGCCACCGCCCCGTAGGCGTCGATCAGCCCCGCCCCCACGGCCGTGGGGGCAAAGGCCCCTACCGGGTGGGCGGTCGCGGCCAGGTCGGCGCGAACCTGCGCGGCCGAGGCGCCGGGGTTGGCCTGGCGCACCAGGGCGGCCACTGCCGCCGCGTGCGGGGCCGCGGCCGAAGTCCCGAAGAAGCGCCAGACGCCCGCCTGGGGGATCCCGAAGAAGGTGGTGGCACCGCCGTCGCTGGCGACGAGGTCGGGCTTGGCGATGACCTGCTCCGCGATCGCCGGGGCGGGCGCCGGACCGGTGGCCGGACCGAAGTAGTGCTTGACCGGCCCGCGCGAGGAGAAGCTCTCCGGTCTGGCCGGGTTGTCGTAGCGAACGGCCCCCAGCGCGATCGCCGCCGCGGCGCCGGCGTGGCCGAACACGGTCGGCCCGACGACGTCGCTGCCGAGCGACTGCGGGTACTCGGTCTCCGTCACCCCGCCGCCGTTCTGGAGCAGGACGAGCTTGAGCCGGGGCGAGGCCCCGCTCGCGTCCGGGTTGCAGACGTCGAAGCAGTTATTGATCGCGAGCTGGACTTTGGCGCCGGCGCCGGTGTCGTTTTCCCACTGCAGGACCTCGACCGGCCGCTGGCTGCTGAGGTTGTCGTCGCCAGCGGCGACGAGGAATTCGCTGCCCCCTTCCTCCACTTTCAGGGGATCGCCGTTCGAGTCGAGCAGGAAGGCGTCGAGATCGGTCGCGACCCCGTTCAGCGGCTCCGCCCATTGCAGGTCGAGGGTCAGGGTCTCCCCTTTGGCGACGGTGAGGCCGAAGGTGTCGTCGGTGTCGGGGCCAGGGCCGGGATCGGGATCGAAGTCCATGCAGTCTTCGGTTCCGGCCGCCAGCGACAGCGCCGCCGGACAGCTGCCGGAGCCGCGGAAGGCCGGCGCTTCCCAGGAGGCGATGTCGTGGCCGCCCGCGTCGAGGAGGTTGTCGTTGCCCGCCGCCGAGAAGTAGGAAACGCCGGCGGCGACGACATCGCCGACCGCGACCGCGACCGGCCCGTCCTGGAAGAACGGCTCTTCGAAGTAGACGACGTCGTCGGCGATCACCTGCGCCCCGGCGCCGGCCAGGGCCCTGATGTTGGCGGCGAAGGAGAGTTCGCCACTGAAGGCGTTGGCGAAGTCGATCGCCGCGCCCGGGGCCAGGTCATGGACGATCTGGGCCATCGCCCGGCCCTCGTCGCTGCCGGCCGTTTCGCCGTCGTCGAGAATGCCGATGGGAGCGGTCGAGCCGCAGGGACTGCCGGGTCCGGGCAGGTCGCCGCTGGCGACGTCGGCGGCGGCGCGGGTGACCGCGAGGGGGTTGCGGTCGAAGGAGTCGGAGAGGATGCCGACGGTGACGCCGCTGCCGTCGACGGCGAAGCTGGCGCGGGCGTTGGCGGCGTTCAGCTGCATGTCGCCCTCGGACCTGACCGCCCCGCCGCAGTCGCTGGCCCGGGTTAACGGCGACAGCAGCTCGGTGACGCCCTCGACGCGGGCGAGGCCGGCGATCCCCGGCAGGGCGGCCGGCCTGGCCGCGACCGTGACGGTCTGGTAGCGGGGGCTGACATGGACCACCTCGGCGCCGCTCGCGCGCAGGGCCTCGACCGCAGCCGCGGCGCCGGCGCCGAAGCGGACGTCGACGAGGACGCGGTCGTCGTCGCGCAGGAGACTGCCGGGACCGTGGGCGGCAAGGCTCAGCCGCGCCGCCTGCGAAGACCGCGAGGCCGAGCGAACCCCGGGCTTGGCGAGCTCGACCAGGCGGGGCGAGAGGCCGGGGGGCGCCGCCGGCGGCGGCGACATCGCCGGCGCCGAGCCCGGCACCAAGGCGACGGCAGCGAGCAGCGCGGCAAACAGCGGCAGCCGCGGGAGGCGGCCGTGGAATCGCGATCCGGGATTCATCTAGAGCGGATTATCGACACGGCACTAGATCCCTTGAAACACGGCGGGGCGGGATTCCGAGCGCTCGGGGTCCGAATTTGCGGCGCCGAGACCGCCGATCCTGCTACGGTCTTCTCCGTTAGGGCCGGTAAAGACCGGCAAAGTTTGTGTCTAGCGCTCGCGTCGTTGCTTCACCGCATTCTCCGCGTTCGCAGCACACTACGTGGAGGCAATGCATGCCTACTGGAACTGTCAAGTGGTTCAGCGACGACAAGGGCTACGGGTTTATCACTCCCGATGACGGCTCGAAGGACGTCTTCGTCCATCACAGCGCCATTCTCGGCGAGGGCTTCAAGTCCCTGACCGAGGGCGCCAAAGTGAGTTACGAGTCCGAAGAAGGCCCCAAGGGCCCGGCCGCCGCGAGCGTCCAACAGACTTCGTAGTCGCGAACCTCGTTTAACCAGTCTGCGAAGCCCGCCACTCGGCGGGCTTCGTCTTGCTGGGACTGTTCACGCCCCGCCGCGCGCCTTTTCCCTACCCTCGAAACATCCCCATGATCAAAACTCAGGAAAAACTTCGCAATATCGCGATCATCGCCCACGTCGACCACGGCAAGACGACGCTGGTCGACGCGATGCTCTGGCAGACCGGAACCTTCCGCAAGGGCCAGGAGGTCGCCGAGCGGGTGATGGACTCGATGGACCTGGAGAAGGAGAAGGGGATCACGATCCTCGCCAAGAACACCGCGGTCAACCGCGGCGAGGTCAAGTTCAACATCGTCGACACCCCGGGCCACGCCGACTTCGGCGGTGAGGTCGAGCGCGCCCTGACCATGGTCGACGGCGTCCTGCTCCTGGTCGACGCCTCTGAGGGCCCGCTGCCGCAGACTCGCTTCGTGCTACGCAAGGCGCTGGAGTCGAAGCTGCCGGTGATCCTCGTCGTCAACAAGGTCGACCGCCCCGACGCCCGCATCGCCGAGGTCGTCGAGGAGGTCTACGAGCTCTTCATCGACCTCGACGCCGATTCCGACCAGATCGACTTCCCGATCGCCTACACCAACGCCAAAGCCGGCTGGGCGGCGCTGGAGGAGGGGGTCGAGGGAACCGACCTCTCCCCCCTGCTGGACCTGATGCTGGAGCGGATCCCGGCCCCGGTGTACGAGGAGGACCACCCCCTGCAGGCCCACGTCACCAACCTCGACGCCTCCCCCTACCTCGGCCGCCTGGCGCTCTGCCGGGTGCGCAACGGGACGATCCGCGCCGGCCAGCAGATCGCCTGGTGCAAGGCCGACGGCAGCGTCGCCCGCGCGACCGTGGCGGAGCTGTTCGTGACCGAGGCGCTGGAGCGGGTCGCCGCCAAGGAGGCGGGCCCGGGCGAACTTATCGCCGTCGCCGGGATGGAAGAGGTGACGATCGGCGAGACCCTGGCCGACCCCGAGGACCCGCGGCCGCTGCCGGTGATCACCGTCGACGAGCCCTCGCTCTCGATCGTGGTCGGGATCAACACCTCGCCGCTGGCCGGCAAAGAGGGCAGCAAGTTGACCGCGCGCCAGGTCCGCGACCGGCTCGACGCCGAGCTGGTCGGCAACGTCTCGATCCGCGTCCTCGACACCGAGCGCCCCGACGCCTGGGAGGTCCAGGGCCGCGGCGAGCTGCAGCTCGTCGTGCTGCTGGAGCTGATGCGCCGCGAAGGCTTCGAGCTGACCGCCGGCCAGCCGCGGGTGCTGACTCGCGAGATCGACGGCAAGGTGCACGAGCCGGTCGAGCGCCTGGCGATCGACGTCCCCGAGGACCACGTCGGCTCCGTCACCCAGCTGCTGGCCGGGCGCAAGGGACGGATGGAGCAGATGGTCAACCACTCGACCGGCTGGGTGCGGATGGAGTACCTGGTCCCCGCCCGCGGCCTGATCGGCTTCCGCACCGAGTTCCTCACCGAGACCCGCGGCACCGGCATCCTCCACCACGTCTTCGACCGCTGGGAGCCCTGGGCCGGCGAGCTGCGCACGCGGCCGACCGGTGCCCTCGTCGCCGACCGCCAGGGCAAGACCGCCAGCTTCGCCCTCTTCAACCTGCAGGATCGCGGCACCCTCTTCATCGGCCCCGGCGAGGAGGTCTACGAGGGGATGATCGTCGGCGAGAACGCCCGTTCGGAGGACCTCGACGTCAACGCGGTCAAGGAGAAGCACCAGACCAACGTCCGCGCCGCCAGCGCCGACCTGCTGGTCCGCCTCACCCCGGCGACCCGCCTCTCGCTGGAGAACTCGCTGGAGTTCGTGCGCGACGACGAGTGCGTCGAAGTGACGCCGGAATCGGTGCGCCTGCGCAAGCTGGTGCTGGACAAGACCGCGCGCCAGAAGGCGGCGCGGCAGCACGCCAGAGCCGGCGTCGCCAGCTGACCTTTCCTAGGTCGCGCCAGCCGGGTCCGCCGCCGCGGCCGGCTGCCTGGTCGGGATCCGGCCGGTGAAGAAGAGCCCGACCAGGGCGAGCAGGGCGAGGACCGCGAGTGCGGTGCGCAAGCCGACGAGGCGCGCTTCCTCGTTCTCTTCGACGATCGCGTCGGTGGCCCGCGGCGGAACTCCCGGGGCTTCGTCGAGCGCGGTTTCCAGTTCGTCGTCGGAGAGGAAGGGGATGCCCCCGGAGAGCTCGGTCGAGGCCCTCGCCTTGACCGTCGCCGGCACGCCTGGGTTTTCCTCGACCCCGGTGAGAAAGGAGGAGCTGAGGGCGGCGATCACGATCGCGCCGGTCAGCGCCGTGCCGACCGAGATGCCGAGGTTGGTGACCGTGTTCTGCAGGCCACCGACCTCGCCACTCTGCTCGTCGGGGAGCGAGGAGACGGTGACGCTGCCGAGCTGGGAGGCGAGCGCACCCATCCCGAGCCCGGCCAGGATCAGCGGCCAGGTCACGATCTCCGCCTCCGCCCCGGCCTCGAGCCCGCCGACCATCACCACCAGGCCGCCGAACATGGCGAGGAAGCCGAGGCGGACGACCCGCCGCGGCGAGACGTCGGGGAAGAGTTTCGGGATCCCGGCCGCGGCGATGATCAGGGCGAAGGAGAGCGGCAGCAGGCGCACTCCGGTGTCGATCGCGGAGAGGCCGAGGGCGATCGAGAGGAAGAGCGGCATCGCGAAGAAGAGGCCGCCCTGGAGGAAGTACTGGAAGAAGAAGGAGGTGAGCCCGGCGCGCAGGATCGGGACGCGCAGGATCGCCGGGTCGACGAGCGGCTCGCCTTCGCGCTCGACCAGGCGGTTCTCCCACCAGAGGAAGAGCGCCAGCACGGCGGCACCGCCGAGCATCAGCCAGATCACCGGCGAGAGCCCGATCCATTCCGGCGCCTCGGGCTTGGCCTTGACGAAGCCCCAGGTCCCCGAGCGGAGGACGCCGAGCACGATCAGCCCGAGGCCGAGAGCCGAGAGGGCAGTCCCGACCAGGTCCAGATGCACCTTGCGCTCCGCCTCGCCGGACTCGATGCGGCGGGCGAGGATGAGGATCATCCCCACCAGCAGCACCTCGCCGGCGAACACGTAGCGCCAGGAGAGGTAGGTGGTAAAAAAGCCGCCGACGATCGGGCCGACCGCGACCGCGACCGCCGCCGCGGCGGTGACCAGGCCGTAGGCGCGGGGCCGCTCGGCGGGCCCGAAATTAGCGGCGACGAGGGCGACGATCGCGGGCAGGATCAGAGCCGCGCCGATGCCCTCCAGGCCCGACCAGCCAATCAGCAGCACCGGCAGGCTGGGCGCCAGCGCGGTGGTCAGCGAGCCGCAGCCGTAGATCACGCAGCCGATCGCGAAGGCGCGCTTGCGGCCGATGATCTGGCCGATCTTGCCGCCGGTGATCATGAATGAGGCCATCACCAGCGTGTAGAGAGTGATCGCCGTCTGGATCCCGGTCACGTTGGTGCCGACGTCCTGGGCGACGGTGGCGATCGACACATTCATCACCGAGCTGTCGAGCATCATCAGGAACTGCCCGACGCAGAGCGTCATCAGGATCAGGCCGGCGGCACCGGCGCCGGCTTTGCGCGCCAATGTCAGAGTTCCTCGGCCACGATCCGGCCGGAATCTATCGCCGCCACCAGGGCCGCGTGGTCGCGCTCGCTCTGGTCGGCGTAGGCCTCGGAGAACTCGGCGCTCGCCCGGTCGAAGGCGTCACCGCCACCGAGGTAGGAGGCGATCGCGATGCGGTCGCCGGAGCGGGCGTGGGCGCGGGCCAGGGTCGCGCCGCACATCCGCGCGTAGACCTCGAGCCCGCGCGGGGTCAGGCGCTCGACCTCGGCCGAGCGCTTCCAGTCCCAGAGCTGGCGCACGTAGAAGTCGCGCGAGCGCCCGTCGAGGCCGACCGCGGGACACCAGCCGAGGAAGATGTCGCTGGCCGCCTGCATCAGCCGTTGGCCCTCGACCACCCGCCGGCCGTGGTTCTTGTAGCGGCTGGCGCCGGCGTAGGGCTCGAGCACCGATGCCTCGGCCTCCTTTGCCTGCAGGAACAGCGGGTCGCTGTCGTCGGCGCCGGTCAGCAGGATCACCCAGGCGCGGGTGCCGACGCTCCCCACCCCGACCACCTTGCGGGCGACGTGGCGCATCCGGTAGCCGTCGAGCAGGTGCTGGCGGTCGGCCGGCAGGCTGTCGCGGTAGGCCTCGAGAACCCCGCCCAGCACCTCGTTCAGGTCATGGCCCCCACTGTCGGGCAGCAACTCCTCGGCCGGCACCAGCAACGGCGGTTCGCTGCGGATCCGCAACTCCCCGTCGACGACCTCCGCCAGCTTCGCCAGCGCCCTGAGACTGTCCTTCGAGCGCGCCTTCGCGACCCCTTTGCGAACCCGCTTCACCTCCGTCGGATCCTCGTCCTCGACCTCTTGCAGCGCCGCCTCGACGTCGAAGCGGGCGTACCAGACCTCGAGGTTGCTCTGACCGGCAAAGACCCGCATCGCCTCCCGGTACTCGCGGGCCGCGGTCTGCACCACCGCGGCCCGTTCCTTGCGTTTGAGGCCGTTTTCGCGGCCGGCGATCGCGAAGCTGGCGGCGAGCCGCTTGACGTCCCACTCCCAGGGGCCCGGCAGCGACTCGTCGAAGTCGTTGAGGTCGAAGACGAGGCGGCGATCGGGGGCCGCGAAGGCGCCGAAGTTGGAGAGATGGGCGTCGCCGCAGGCCTGCACCCGCAGCCCCGAGGCGGGCGTGGTGGCGAGGTCGGCGGCCATCACCGCGGCGGCGCCGCGGAAGAAGGCGAAGGGCGAGACCGACATCCGCCCGTAGCGGATCGGCACCAGCTCCGGCACGCGCGTCGCGGCCTGGCGCTCGAGGATCGCGACCGGATCGGCGCGGCCCTCAGGTGACTCCCAGGCGGCGTGGGAGGAGCGACGCACCTCCGAACGCGCCACCTTTCCTGCAGCGGCGCGTTCGGGGGCGTCCATGGGCTAGACCGTAGCGGCTGCCTGCTCGGACTGGCTCTGCTCGGAGGCCTGCGCCTTCGCGTCCGGCGCCGGGGCGTCGGCGGCCTGGCGCGGCAGCAGCACTTCTTTGGCGATGACCAGGCGCTGGATCTGGCTGGTCCCCTCGTAGAGCTGCATGATCTTGGCGTCGCGCATCAGTTTCTCGACCGGGTACTCCTTGATGAAGCCGTAGCCGCCGTAGACCTGGACGGCGTCGGTGGTGATCTCCATCGCCGAGTCGGCGGCGAAGCGCTTGGCCATCGAGGAGACACGGCTGTTGCGGATGCCCTGGTCGAGCAGGAAAGCCGAGTTCCAGACCAGCAGGCGACCGGCCTCGACCTTGGTCGCCATGTCGGCGATCATGAACTGGATCGCCTGGTGCATCGCGATCGGGACCCCGAACTGGACCCTTTCCTTGGAGTAGTCCGTGGCGTACTCGAGCGCCGCGCGGCCGATGCCGACCGCCATCGCCGAGACGCCGGGACGGGTGCGGTCAAGGGTCATCATCGCCAGCTTGAAGCCCTTGTTTTCCTCGCCCAGCAGGTTCTCGGCCGGGATCTCGACTTCGTCGAAGGAGATGGTCGCGGTGTTGGAGGCCCGCTGACCCATCTTGTCCTCCTTCTTGTCGACGGAGACCCCGGGGAGGTCGGCGTCGACGACGAAGGCGCTGATCCCGCGGTGACCGCCCTCGGGATCGGTCTTCGCGAACACGGTGAAGTAGTCGGCGTAGGTGCCGTTGGTGATGAAGCACTTGGAGCCGCTGATGACGTACTTGTCGCCCTTCTTCACGGCCTTGGTCTTCATGCCGGAGACGTCGGAGCCGGCGTCCGGCTCGGTCAGGCAGAAGGAGGCTAGCTTCGGGCTTTCGGTCAGCATCCCGAGGTACTTCTTCTTCGTCTCCTCGGAGCCGCCGAGGGTGATCGGGGCCGAGGCGAGGCCGTTGGCGGCCAGCGAGGTGCCGATGCCGGAGCAGCCCCAACCGAACTCCTCCTCGATCAGGCAGCCGGAGAGGTAGTCGAGGCCGGGACCGCCGTAGGCCTCGGGGACGTGGGTGTTCATCAACCCGACCTCCCAGGCCTTGTCGATCACGTCCTGGGGCCAGGTGCCGTCCACGTCGTACTCCCAGGCGACGTTGCGCATGTCTTTCTCGGCGAAGCTGTGAGCCAGCTCCTGCAGGTCCTTCTGTTCGTCGGTCAGGGTGAAGTCAACCACCGGTCGGGGCTCCTTTTCGTCGGTGCGTAAGTCTGATCTGGAGCGCCGCCGCCGGGGCGAGCGTTCCGCCGATTGACTGGTCAGTCAACCAGCCCCAAGATTAGCGAATGGCCTGGCTTCCATGGGACCTTTACCCTTGTTCGCGTGGATCCGCTGCTGGCCATCTCGCCGAGTGGGAAGTGCGCCGTTGTGCTCCTCTTCACCGGCGTCGCGGCGCCGATGGCCGGCCTGCTGCTGCGCCGCATCGCCGGTGGCTGGGACTCGATCGGCGGCGGTCCCTTCGCGATCGAACAGCGGCTGCCGCCGGTCCGGCGCCGGCTCGGCCACCCCGCTCCGGCGGTCGATCCGGCGATCCAGGCGGCCGAGGTGCGGCAGATGCTGAAGGCGAAATCCGAGCGCCGGCAACGGCGCGGCGAGGCGGCGATCGACGTCGAGGCCGAGGCCGGCCGTCTGCTCGCTGCCGCGGCGGAGCCCAGCGCCGCCGCCCGCCAGGACGCCGAGCTGCGGGCCGAGGTGCGCCAGCTGGTCGTCACCCGCAACGAACGGCGCATGCGCCGGGGCCTGGAGCCGCTCGACGTCGAGGCCGAGACCGAGCGCCAGCTCGCCGATTTCATAGGATCGCCCTGATGGCCACCGCCGACGAGAACGTCTACGAGGTCGAGCAGCTGCTGGTCCAGCCCGGCACCTACTTCAACCCCCAGACCGAGGTCGTGGTCGTCGTCGACGACTCCGCCTCGATCGACCAGGAGGTCTTCAACATGGAGGCCTACGAGGGAGCCGACTGGGTGCGGGTCTCGGACGAGATCCCGATCGACGAGGACGGCCGCGACCGCGTGCTCGAGGCCTTCCAGACGCATTACCACCCCGGCTCAGCCGGATCGGTCTCCGAAACCGCGCTCGAACAGGGCGACGAGGAGCTCGACGAGGGCGAGGACGGGCAGGAGCCAGGTCGCGAGGACTGACGTGCCGGCCGAGGGGGACGCGGCTCCCGACTTCACGCTGCCCGATCAGGACGGCAACGACGTCAGCCTCGCCGATCTGCGCGGGGGGACCGTCGTCCTCTACTTCTACCCGCGCGCCGACACCCCCGGCTGCACCACCCAGGCCTGCGGCATCCGCGACCGCAGCGACGAGTACGCCGCGGCCGGCGTCCGGGTGATCGGCGTCTCACCGGACGAGCCGGCGGCGCTAAAGAAGTTCGCCGGCAAATACGACCTCGGCTTCACGCTGCTGAGCGACCCCGACCACGCCGTCGCCGACGCCTACGGCGCCTGGGGCGAGAAGTCGATGTACGGCAAGAAGTACATGGGAATGCTGCGCTCCACCTTCGTCATCGACCCGAAAGGCAAGATCACCCGGGTCTTCCCGAAGGTCCAGCCGAAAAAGCACGACGCGCTGATCCTCAAAGCCCTCGGCGAGCTGACCGCCGCTTAATCGCGTTCACGCGCCGGCCGCGACCACGACGATAAAGCTGGCGTAGAGGAGGAACCAGCCAATGACCGCTGGCAATTTAAAGCGGCGGGAGAGGTGCAGGCTCTCGTAGGCGAGCAGGCCGCCGGCGAGGCCGAGGCCGATCGAGAGGATCGCGTTGGCGCTGAGGGCCCAGTCGGTGAAGATCAGCCCAATCCCGACCGGGATCATCGACTGGAAGACCATCGCCCCGGTGATGTTGCCGAGGGCGAGGGCGTCCTTGCCTTCGCGCACCCAGAAAAAGCTGTTGACCTTCTCCGGCAGCTCGGTTGCCAGCGGTGCCAGGATCAGCGCCAGCACCAGCGCCTCGACCCCGAGGCTGTCGGCGATGTGGAGCAGCTCCTCGACGAAGAGGTGGGCGCCGCCGACCATCGCCGCGAGGCCGACCAAGAGCTGGAGCACGCAGAGCGACAGCGCCGGGTCTTCGCGGCGCTCGCCGCGGCGCTCGAAGATCAGCGGGTTGAGCGTCTCCTCTCCCTGCACCTCGCCGCCACCGCGGAGGGTGAGGCGGATGTAGAAGACGTAGGCGACGAGGAAGCCGATCCCGACCACGATCCGGACGGGGCCCGGCGGCCCCCAGGCGAGCAGCCCCGCGAGCGCGAAGAGGACGAGGAAGAAGGTGAGGTCGCGCTCCAGCGTCGGCCGGTGGACGTCGAGCCGGACCCCCTGCTCGCGTTTGTCGCGGTAGAGATAGGCGAAGAGCCCGACCAACCCCATCGCCAGCGTCGCCAGCAGGAAAGGCGCCCCGACGATCGCCCCGATCGCGACGTCTTCGGACCCCGCGTCGACGCTGAGCAGGGCGACGATCGCAATCAACGTCTCCGGCATCGCCGTCCCCACCGCGGCCAGCACACTGCCGACCGCCCCCTCCCCCAGCCCCAACCTGTGCCCCGCCCACTCGACCGCATTCGTAAAGAGCAACGCCCCCGCCAGAACTACCGCAAAACTAAGTGCAAGCAGGAGGGCTTCTTCCATCCCGGCAGGCTATCCCCCTACGCGAAGTAGAAGGCCAACCCGAACACGAAGTAGACCGCCAGCAACTGCACTCCCTCGAACCAGTTCGACTCGCCGTCCTGCGTCACCTGGTTGGCGATCACGATCGCCAGCAGGATCGCCCCTAGCTCGAAGCCGTTGAAGACCAGGGCCAGCGGATAGGGACCGATGAAGAAGGAGGCGAGCACCAGGACCGGGGCGACGAAGAGCGCGACCTGGCCGCTGGAGCCGACCGCGATGTTGACCGCCAGGTCCATCTTGTTTTTCATCGCGACCAGGACGGCGACCCAGTGCTCGGCCGCGTTGCCGACGATCGCGACGACGATCACGCCGATGAAGAACTCGGAGAGTCCGATCGAGTGCGAGGCCTCGGTGATCGAGCCGACCAGGATCTCCGACATCACCCCGACCAGCACGCCGGCGATCGCCAGGGCAATCACCGAGGTGCGCGTCGACCAGCCCCAGCTGTCCTCGTCCTCGTACTCAGGATTGAAGATGTCGCGATGGGTCTTGAGCGAGAAGAAGAGGCCGATCACGTAGGTGGCGATGAGGACGATCGCGACCGCCAAGGAGAGGTGCTCGACGGTGCCGCCGTAATGGATCGCCTCGGCACCGGGCGCCGGCAGCCCCTTGCCCTCGACCAGCTCGAAGATCGCCGGCATCACCAGGGCCGCCGCGGCGAGCATCAGCATCGAGGTCTGGATGCTGGCGCTGGTGCGGCTGAAGGTCTGCTTGTCGCGGCCGATGCCGCCGGCCAGCATCGCCGCACCCAGGACCAGCAGGATGTTGCCGATAATCGAGCCGACGATCGAGGCCTTGACCACCTCCTGCAGGCCCTGACCGAGGGCGAAGAGGGCGATGATCAGCTCCGGCGCGTTGCCGAAGGTGACGTTGAGCAGGCCGCCGATGCCCGGGCCCGAGCGCGCCGCCAGCTCCTCGGTCGCCCGGCCCATCAGCGCCGCCGTCGGAACGATCCCCAGCGCCGAGGCGGCGAAGACGATCGTCGCCGGGGTGCCGGCGAGCTCGAGCACGACCGCGATCGGGATCAGCGGCACCAACAGGTAGGGCCAACCCAGCGGCGTGCGCAGGAAGGACGCGTCCAGCCGCGGCCGGTTCGGGTTGCCTGGCGAGGCGTTCACGGGTGGCGCTGAATCCCTACTGGGCCAGGCTTGCGCACTTCTGCAGGTCCGAGGGCGTTTCGGCCCCCTTGAGGCATTCCAGGTAGGCCTGCTGGCCGTCGGAACCGCCCGAACCGCCAGCGGCCCCCGAACCGCCGGACGAGGAGCCACCGCCCAGGGAGCCGCCCCCGGTGATGTCTTCGAACAGTTCGCCGAGGCCTTCGCCGCTGCTGCCCGCTTCGAGCAGCTCCAGCGGGTTGACGCCGAGTTTCTGGAAGAGGCCTTCGAGCGGCTTCGCGTCGGCGGGGGCGGCGATGTCCTGCTCCTCGTTGACACCGCTGAGCGATATCGCGAAGTCGACTTCGACCTTTTCGCCGCCGCTGTCCTTCGGTTCGATCGTCAGTTCGGCATCGAGCTTGCGGATGATGTTGTCGTCGCCGACGTAGACCTCGATGTGGGCTTTCTTCACGGCGCTGGTCAGTTCGCCCTTCGCCTTCTCGAGTTCGCCGATCGGCAGCGGCCCGGCGGCTTCGAGCTGGGCGCTGCAGGCCGGGTCTTCGCTCAGT
Source organism: uncultured Solirubrobacterales bacterium (assembly GCA_963717495.1). GTDB lineage: Bacteria > Actinomycetota > Thermoleophilia > Solirubrobacterales > 70-9 > VAYN01. Next base: position 1,536,097 of record OY970339.1, read on the forward strand.
TCGATGATCGCGTCGATCGCGCCGCCGACGTCCAGGTCGCCGCTGACCTTGGTCGTGCTGGTGCCGTCCACGTCGGCGCTGCCTTCGTTGCTGAGGTTATCGGCGAAGTCACCGACCTTGAGGCCGGTCGCCGCCTCCTGACAGGCGGTGACGTCGGCCGGGTTCGCTTCCGAGCCACCCTGCTGAGCCTGTTCGAAGGCGGACTTGACGAAGCCGAAGGTGGTCGGGTCGACTTCGTACTCGGTGCCCTTGTAGTTGACGAAGGCCCGATCGGAGAGCAGCGTCAGGCCGCCTTCGAAGTCGATGTCATCTCCTTCGGCCGAGCCGTTGGCCTTGGCGGTCAGGGCGAGCTGGGGCAGGTCGCCCTTGTTCGCGGCGGCCTCGAACGGGCCGGAGAGGCTGACGTTGAGGTCGCCGTCTTCGTCGCCTTCCGTCTTTACCGCAAGCGAGATGTCGAGGTTGCCGCTGTTCACCCCTTCGAGACTGGCGTTATCGAGGACCTGCTGCGGGTCCTCGCTGCTCTTGTCGCTGCTGCCACCGCAGGCAGCGAAGGCGGTCGCAAGCGCGGCCAGGACGGCGATCAGCGCGAAAATGCGAAAACGGCTCAAGGGATAAGGCTCCTCGTGATCGAAGGCGGGATCGAAGTGCGGATTCTAGGGTGGCGGCGGCGGCTCCTGCCCGCAGCGCCGCATCCCGGCCTCGATTTCCTCGATGACGCTGCGGACCACCGCGACCCGAGCGTGGCGCTTGGACTCGGCGGCGACGAGGTGCCAGCGGGCATGGCTGCGGTCGGTGCGGTCGATCATCTCCTCCACGGCCGGCTCGTACTCGCCCCGCTTGGCCCGGTTCTCCCAGTCATCTGGGGTCAGCTTCCAGGTCTTGAGCGGGTCCGCGGCGCGGGCTTCGAAGCGCCGCAGCTGCTCCTCGGGAGAGATGTGCAGCCAGAGCTTGACGAGGATCGTGCCCTCCTCAGCCAGGCCCCGCTCGAAGGCGACGATCTCCTCGTAGGCGCGCTGCCACTGCTCCGGGGTGGCGTATCCCTCGACCCGCTCGACCAGCACCCGGCCGTACCAGGAACGGTCGAAGACAGACATCCCACCCCAGCCAGGCAGCGGTGGCCAGAAGCGATGGAGGAAGTGGTGGCGCTTCTCGTCCGGGCTCGGCGCCGCGAACTGGGCGATGCGGACGTGGCGCGGGTCCAGCGGCGCGACCAGGCGCTTGATCGCACCGCCCTTGCCGGAGGCGTCCCAGCCCTCGAAGACGACGCAGAGCGGCGGCCCCAGCTCTTTCTCGCCGATCAGCCCGCCAAGGGTCAGCCGTAGCTGCGCGAGGCGCTTCCAGGCGACCTCCAGCTCGCGCTCCTCCTCCTTGCGGCTCAGGGGGAGGCCGAGGTCGACCGCGTCGAGGTGTCCCATCTCCCGATCCTAGAGCCAGTGCTCAAGCGCAACTCCGTGCCTGTCGATGACGCCCAATGCCGGCGCTTCGCAAGGGCAAACCGAGACAGCTCTGTCGCGCGATGCTTACGGCGTTTGGAGCCTCGATCGCGCTGCTGACCTTCGGCGGTATCGCCCACGGCGAAACGATCACCCTCGGCCCGGATCTGACCATGCCAGGGACCAACGGGTACACCTGCGTTCCAGCGATTGGCGGCGGCTGCGGCGAGATGCTGGTGGCCACGAGCCTGCCATCCGTGCAGAGCGCCGCCCCGATCGACGGAACGATCGTCCGCTGGCGGATCAGAGGGGCGTCGGCCGCCGCCGGCTACAGCCTCAACGTCCTGCGCCACAACGGCGACGGTTCCTACACGGTGACCGCGTCGACCGGTTCCGTGACCCCCGCCGGCAACGAAATCGAAACCCTGCCCACGAGCCTTCCCATTCACGTCGGCGAATACATCGAGCTGAACCTTCCACAGGGAGGCGAATTCACCGCTCTCAGTGCGGCATCGACCTACGTCAGCTTCTTCCCACGCCTCGAGCCCGGCGAGACCCGGCAGCCCGCCAACGAATTCGAGTACCCCTTCTCCTTTGCCTACAACGCGGACGTGGAATCCGAACCGCCGCCGGAAGAGGAACCGCCGCCGACTCCGACGCCCGAGGCGACTCCAACGTCCGTGCCCACCATGCTCGCGGCCCCGGTCGTCAAAGCCAACTGCATCGCCCCGAGGCTTGAGGGCATGAAGCTGAGGACGGCCAGGGAAGCGGTCAAGGCCGCCCACTGCGCGCTCGGCAAGAACATCAGGAGAAAGGGCGCCAACAACCGAAATGGCAAGGTCGTCGAACAGACCGCGAGGCCGGGAACGACCCTCGCCGCGGAATCCGTGGTCCGGGTCACGCTCGGTAGGGGCTAGCGCGAGGGCGCGTCGGACGTCCGAGCGTCGTGGAAGGCAATGACCACGACTCGATCCTCGGCCTCAAAGTACATGTGGAGTTGGCGAGTCTCGATCAGCTCCCGGAGCTCGTCACGCGCCTGGCGCGTGACCTCGATCCTCGGCATCGACTAGAGCTCTGAGAGCGGCACCGTGTCGCCGCGCCGAGCCTGCTCGATCGACCCCTGCGCTCGCTCCCATGCTCCAGGAATCCCATCGAGGATTTCAGTGATCCGCGAGGCATCGGGGTCGGCTTCGTCGAGCGCGCTAGAGAGAAGCGAGCGAGCCAGAGTTCCCTCTTGGACATGCGTGCGCTCCGCCAAGCTCGCCAGCTTCTGCGCGTAGTCCGGCTCCAGAGTTACGTTGATGCGGCGGTTCCGCTCAGCCATGTCTCCCAAGGTACACGTAAGGGCACGTCGTGTACACACATAGTACTCCTTGCCTCAAGGAGCGTCGTGCTAACCTACAACCCGATGGTTGTAGATAAGAAACCAATCCGCGAAGACGAGGGGGCCACCGACCTGCTGTTTCGGGCGCTGGCCGATCCGATCCGCCGCGACATCCTCCGCCGCGCCCACAAGGGCCGGCTCTCGGTTTCGGCCCTGGCCCGCGAACACCCGATCAGCGTGACGGCGATGCAGAAGCACGTCGCCATGCTGGAGCGGGCCGAACTGGTGAGCAAGCACCGGGTCGGTCGCGAGTCGATCGTCCACACCGAGACCGACGCCCTCGTCCGCGCCCACGCCGCACTCGATCGTCTCGAGGCGGACTGGCGCGGCCGGATCGAGCGGATGGAGCAGATCCTCGAAACCGACAAAGGAGACAGCTGATGCCCGTCACCGACGTAGACAAGGACATCGACGCCCTGACCATGACGATCACGGCCGAGTTTGACGCCGATGCCGAGCGACTCTGGGAGCTGTGGTCGGATCCGCGCCAACTGGAGCGCTGGTGGAGCCCACCCTCCCATTCGTCGACCTTCGTCGAGCACGAGCTCACGGTCGGCGCGCGCACCACCTACTTCATGACCGGCCCGGACGGTGAGAGGCACCACGGCTGGTGGCGAATCGAGGAGGTCGAGCCGCCCCACCGGCTGCACATCAAAGACGACGCCGTCGACGACGAGGGCAAGCCGGACGACGGAGGCCCGACGGCGATGACGGTGACGATCGCCGAGGCCGACGGCACCGCGACGATGTCGATCCAAACCCACTTCGCCGACCGTGAGTCGATGGAACAGATGATCGAGATGGGGATGGAGCAAGGCATGACCGAAACGCTCAACCAGGTCGACCCTCTCCTCGGCGCCGCGAGGGCGTGAAGAAGGGCCGCATGAGGAAAGCGCCCTGCAACAGTCTCTCCCTCGACCTTTGGGTTATGAGCCCGAGTCGCCTCGCGATTCCTCGATCGGCGGCGGCCGGTTATCGGTCGTCAGGTTCGCCGCCAGCGGGAAGAGCAGGGCGCCGAGGAAGATCAGGATGACGCCGACGGCGATCAGCCACTTGGCTTTGGCGAGGTGGCCGAGGATGCCGATCGCGAACCCGGCCAGCATCAGCGCGATGTAGGGGCCGGGGCTGTGCGGGAAGAGGTCGGCGAGCGGCAGGGCGGGGTCGAGCACGAAGGCGGATTATCATCGCCCGCATGGCCGAGAGCTCTGTGGCAGAGGTGAAGGAGGCGCTGGCGGGCGTCGGCTACCTCGCCGACGAGCCGGCGGCGCTGGTCTCCTACCTCGCCCAGGAGCTCGGCAAGCCGGTCCTGGTCGAGGGCCCGGCGGGGGTCGGCAAGACCGAGCTGGCGAAGGCGCTCTCGCGGGCGACCGGCCGCGAGCTGGTGCGCCTGCAGTGCTACGAGGGCCTCGACGAGGCGAAGGCGATGTACGAGTGGAACTACCGCAAGCAGCTGCTGCGGATCCAGGCCGGCGGCGAGGCCGGTTGGGAGGACGTGCAGGAGGACATCTTCAGCTCCGACTTCCTGCTGACGCGACCGCTGATGCAGGCGATCTCCAGTCCCGAGCCGGTCGTCCTGCTGATCGACGAGATCGACAAGACCGACCAGGAGTTCGAGGCGATGCTGCTGGAGCTGCTCTCCGACTTCCAGATCACGATCCCCGAGCTGGGCCAGGTCGCGGCTACGACGATGCCGATCGTCGTCCTCACCTCGAACGACTCGCGCGAGCTGACCGAGGCGCTGAAGCGGCGTTGCCTCTACCTCTGGCTCGACTACCCCGGCGTCGAGCGCGAGATGGAGATCGTCCGCCTGCACGTGCCCGAGCTGGCCGAGACGCTGGCCCGGCGGCTGGTCGAGGTGATCGAGATGGTCCGCGCCCTCGACCTGAAGAAGCCGCCCTCGATCGCCGAGTCGATCGACTGGGCGCGGACCCTGCTGCTGATGGGCGCCGAGGACATCGACCGCGAGACCTTCACCCAGTCGATGTCGATCATCGTCAAGCACAGAACTGACATAGATCTGGTTGCCGAGCGGGTCGGCATGAAGCTGCCCGGGGCACCCAGCCCGGCGGGGTGAGCCCGACGGCGGGCTCGCCCTACGGCGCGCAGGCGGATCCCGGCCCGCCCGGCCTGGCGGCGAAGCTGCTGGGCTTCTGCGAGGAGCTGCGCGGCGAGGGGGTGGCGGTCGGGACCTCGGAGATCCTCGACGCCTTCGCCGCCCTGGAGATGGTCGACTGGACCTCACAGGCCGACTTTCGCGAGGCGCTGGCGACGACGATCGCCAAGTCCCAGGACGACCGCCGCGTCTTCGAGCTGCTCTTCGATCGCTACTTCTTCCGCGCCGCCGAGGCCGAGGCGGTGCAGCGCGAAATCACCGAGAACGGCGAGGGTGGCGAGGGCGCGGGCGAGGGTGAAGGCGGCGAGCGGATCGACATGGACGAGCTGCGCGAGCAGATCCGCGAGGCGATCGAAGCCGGCGACGAGGACCGGCTGCGCGACCTGGCCCGGCTGGCGATCGCCGCCTTCGGCCGCGGCGAGGGCTCAGGGGTCGTCGGGGTCGACGTGCAGCGGATCCGCCGCACCCTCGGCCTCACCGCCGGCGCCCAGCCGCCGACCGAGGAAGGCGAGGAGCGCCCGCCGATCGACCGCGACCAGCTCAACGCCTTCGAGCGCCACCTGCGCCGCGAGCTCGAGCGCGACCTGATCGAGCGCACCGCGACCCTGCCCCCCTCCCGCCCCCTGGCCGAGCTCGACCGCGCCCTGCCGACCAACCCGACCCAGGACCTCGCCGCCGTCCACCGCGCCGTCTCGCAGATGAAACGGCGGCTGGCGACCCTCGGCCACGAGCAGCGCGGGCACCGCAAGGCGGCGATGGTCGACGTGCGGCGGACGATGCGGGCCTCGCTGGAGACCGGTGGCGTGCCGCTGCGGCTGAAATACAAACCGAAGCGCCCGCGCCGGCCGGAGATCTACGTCCTCTGCGACGTCTCCACCTCGGTCACCTCGGCCAGCGTCTTCTTCCTCTCGGTCCTGCACGCGCTGCACGACTCGTTCCGCAAACTGCGCAGCTTCGTCTTCATCGAGCGGATTTCCGAGGTCACCGACGTCTTCGAGCACGAGCGCGACTTCGCCGTCGTCGCCCAGCGCATCTCCAGCGAGGGCGGCGTCGCCGACGTCTCCGGCTACACCGACTACGGCCGCGTCTGGCTCGAGTTCCTGACCGAGATCTCCGACGAGCTCGACCCGCGCTCGACCGTGATCGTGCTCGGCGACGCCCGCACCAACGGCCGCGAGCCCCACGCCGAGATCTTCGCCCAGGTCGCCGAGCGGGCCGGCCGCCTCTTCTGGCTCAACCCGGAGCCGAAGCTCTACTGGAACTACGGCGACTCGGTGATGGCCGCCTACGAGCGCCACTGCGACGGCGCCTTCGAGTGCTGGACCACTCGCCACCTGGAGAACTTCGTCAACGTCGTCGCCGGCGGCGTGCCGGCGACGGAATGAGTTGCCTCAGCTGGATGCAGCGGCCGTCGGATCTGCCGTGACCACACGCGGCGGCTCGTCCGGCGAGATCTGCCACTGCTCGTTGACGACCGCGCCGGGGGGCGAGGGCACCGGCCCATCGAGCAGCGGGTCGTCGGTCTCCCGCATCCAGGCGTCGAGGCGCCCACGCATCTCCGCGAGCGCATCGGCGTGGGCGGGGTCGGTGGCGAGGTTGGCGCCCTCGGCGGGGTCGAGAACGAGGTCGTAGAGCTGCTCGACGGGGACGATCCGCTCGCCCCAGCCGGCCTCGATCCACAGGTCCTTGCTCTCGCTGTCGTCGCAGTTGGCGAGCACCGGGTGCTCGTAGTCGTCGAAGCGGCGGATGTACTTCCAGCGCTCCGTGCGCACGCAGCGATGGGGCTGGTAGGCGGCGTGGTAGGTCGTCTCGGCGAAGATTGCCTCGTGCAGCCGCTTCACCTCGCCCCGCACCAGCGGCATCAGCGAGGATCCCTGCAGCCAGCCCGGCGACTCGACTCCCGCCAGCTCGCAGAGCGTCGGGTAGACGTCGAGGTGACTGACCGGCGCGTCGATCACCTTGCCGCCGGTGAAGCCGCCGGGGCCACGCATCAGCATCATCACCCCGATGCCGCGGTCGAAGAGGGTCGCCTTGGCGCCGGGGAAGGCGACGCCGTGGTCCGTGGTGCAGATGACCAGCGTGTTCTCGACCAGCTCGAGGTCGTGTAGCGCGTGCAGGACCGCGCCGATCCCCTGGTCGAGCGAGCGGGCGCTGGCCTTGAACGCCGCCATGTCCTTGCGGGTGGCGACGACGTCGGGAAGGTTGGCCGGCGGCAGCGAGTAGAGAGTGTCGCGGACCGAGGTCGGGGCGAAGAAGTCGCGGTGGGTCTCGAAGAAGCCGACCGACATGAACCAGGGCTCTGAGGGCGCCTCACGCAGGGTCTCGATCGTCAGCGGCGCCACGTACTCGGCGTGATTGGAGTCGACCGGGACGACCTCGTCGTAGCCGATCACGCCGGGGTCGGTGGAGATGTGCTGCTCGCCGATCAGGGTCGAGCGGTAACCCGCCCGGCGCAGGGCGTGGATCCAGTGCTGTCCGTAGTCGTTGAGCTTCCAGCCCCGGTGGGCGAGCCCGAGCATGCCGTTGTTGTGGCAGTAGAGGCCGGTGAGCAGACTGGCGCGGCTGCCGGAGCAGGTCGGCGCGGCGCAGAAAGCCTCGCGGAAGAGGACGCCCTGGTCGGCGAGATGCTGGATGTTGGGAGTCGGGACGGGAAACCCGTAGGGCTGCACGAAGCGGCCAGTGTCGTGCGAGTGGATGTAGAGGATGTTTGGCGGCGCGTCCAGGGTGCTTTCCTCCTCTTTTTGGGTACAACGGGAAGACTAGCGAGCGCGACTTGTTGCTGGCTTTGTTGATTAACTTACTCAGCAAGAAACACATGCAGCCACAACGCTCATATCTCGTCTGCGCCACTCCCCGTAGCGGCAGCACCCTGGTCTGCCACGCGCTGGCGGAAACCGGCGTCGCCGGGCGGCCGGAGGAGTACTTCGAGGCGCTGCGCCACAGCGGCCGGCCGCGGCGCCCCGAGGAGTACTTCGTAGGCGTCGAAGACCCCACCATCCGCGACCACCTTGGCGAGCGCGCCGTGGGCAGCGAGCTGGCGCCGCGCTCGCCGCTGTGGAGCCGCGCCGCCTACGACCGCTACCTCGAGTGGGCCTTCGAGGCCGGCACGACCGCCAACGGGGTCTTCGGCGCCAAGCTGATGTGGGGCTACTTCGGGGACTTCGTCAGCCTGCTCCGCAACGTCCCCGCCTACCGCGACATCCCGCTCGCCGAGCTGCTGCCGACGGTCTTCCCGGACCTGACCTTCGTCCGGGTCGTGCGGGCCAACAAGGTGCGCCAGGCGGTCTCGCTCTGGAAGGCCGTGCAGACCGCAACCTGGCGTGAGGACCAGGCCAACGCCAAGGCGGCGTCGCTGGAGGACGACGGCTCCCCTCCCTACCGCAACTTCATCGAGGAGCACCGGCCGCAGCTGCGCTTCCACTACCGGGCGATCGAGCACCTGCTCGAACAGATCCTGATCGAGGAGTCGCGCTGGGACGCCTTCTTCGAGCACTCGGGGATCAAGCCGCTGCTGGTCCTCTACGAGAACTTCGCCGCCGACTACGAGACCAGCACGCTGAACCTGCTCGACCGCCTCGACCTCGCCCCGCCCGACGACTTCGAGTTCGAGCCGCGGATGAAGCGCCAGTCGGACAACGTCAACGACGACTGGGTCAAGCGCTACGGCGAGCTGCGGCTGGGCACCGACTTCGACCTCGTGCCGACCAAGGTCTAGCCGTCTTTGGCGATCATTTCCTTGGTCGAGGTGCTGGCGTGCCAGGCCTCCGGGGAAGCGGTCAGCTCGCCGACCACCGGCGGCAGCTCCCCCGAGACGAGATCGGCGAGGGTGACCTCCTCCAGGACCGAACGCAGGCTGGCGCGGACGGCGACCCAGACCTCACGCAGGTGCTCGGCGTTGCCGCCGTATTCGATCGCCTCCGGCGCCGTCGACTGGACGTCGGCGATCGGGCCCTCGACGGCGCGGACGACGTCGGCGATCGTCACCTCGTCCGCCGGCCGCGCCAACCAGTAGCCGCCCTTGGCGCCGCGGCGGGCGCGGACGATGCCGTGGTGCTTGAGCTCGAGCAGGATGTGCTCGAGGAACTGCAAAGGGATGTCCTGGGCCTCGGCCAGGCGCCCGCCCTTGACCGGCCCCTCGTCGGCCGCCGCCAGCTCCGCGGCCGCCCGGACCGCGTAGTCGGCCTTCGCTGAAACGCGCATGGGGCTAGTAAATCAGTCGGCGGGCAACGTCTGGGCCAGGCTCGCGGCCTGGGCTTCCTCTTGCTCGCGCTGGCGCTCACGCCGCTTGTTCAGCCAGTGCGGCGCGTAGAGGACCAGTCCCAGCCCCACGGCGGCCACCGCCGAGGCGATCGGCCAGACGTTCGGGTCGCCCTTCTGGATCGTGACGATGCCGGAGCCGATCAGGACCAGGCCGAGCGCGGTGCGGATGAATCCCTGCGGGGCTTTGTCGGACAGCGCCGAGCCGATGATGACCCCTGGAATCGAGCCGACGAGAATGTTGCCGGCAAGCCCGAAGTCGACGTTGCCGCCGACGATGTGGGCAAGGCCAGCGGCCCAGAGCAGGATCGCGGCGTGAAAGACGTCGGTGCCGACGACCCTCTTCGGGGCCAGCCGGTAGACGGCGATCAGCAGGATCGCGATCACCGTGCCCGAGCCGGCCGAGGTGATCCCGATCACGAAACCGGTGGTGGCGCCGATCACGATCGCCGCGACCTTGTGGCGCTTCTCGACCTCGAAGCGGTCGCGCTCGTCGATCAGCTTGCGCAGGATCAGCGCCCGCGACAGGGTGATGATCCCGACCATCAGCAGGGTGCCGCCGAGCACTGCGTAGACGAGCGAGTCGAGGCGGTCTTCGCCGACGTGATCGGCGAGGATCGAGACCAGGGCGACGCCGCCGACCGCGGCCGGCACGCTGCCGAACGAGAGCCACTTGACCAGCTCCATATTCACCGTGCCGAGGCGGAAGTGGCGCCAGCCGCCGACCGTCTTGGTGATCGCCGAGTAGACGATGTCGGTGCCGATCGCCGTGGTCGGCTGGATCCCGAAGACCAGGATCAGCAGCGGCGTCATCAGCGAGCCTCCGCCCATGCCGGTCATACCGACGAGTACGCCGATGCCCAATCCGAAGAGGACTATTGCCGGGTCCATGGAGAATTGAACTGCGCCGCGCGGGGTACTTATCGACTTTCCTGACCTGCTTGGTCGGGAGCGCGGAGTGCGGCAGGATACCAAGGATGTCCGTCTCGATTCGCGGCCTCGGCCATTCCTACGCCGATCTGCGAACGATCGAGCGAGTCGACCTCGAGGTGCGCGAGCACGAAGTCGTCGGCCTGGTCGGACCGTCCGGCTGCGGCAAGTCGACCCTGCTGGAGCTGATCTGCGGCCTGCTCGAGCCGAACGACGGCACGGTCGCGGTGGCGGGAGAGAGTGGTGAGCGAGGGCGCCTGGGCCAGTGCGCATACATGCCCCAGCGCGACCTGCTGCTGCCCTGGTACTCGGCACTCGACAACGCGGCGCTGGCCCTGCGCAACCGCGGCCTCGGCCGCGAAGAGGCGCGAGGACAGGCGGCCGAGCTGTTCGAGCGCTTCGGCCTGGCCGGCTTCGAGCGGGCCGCACCCGCCGAGCTCTCCGGGGGGATGCGCCAACGCGTCGCCTTCCTCCGCACCCTCGTCGCCGGCAAGCCTTTGCTGGCCCTCGACGAGCCGTTCGCCGCCCTCGACGCGATCACCCGGGGGGAGATGCAGGAGTGGCTGGCCGCCGCCCTCGACGCCGACCCGCGCACGGTCGTCCTCGTCACCCACGACGTCGAGGAGGCTCTCTACCTCTCCGACCGCGTCATCGCGCTCTCCGCCCGCCCCGCCCGGGTCGTGGCCGAGCTGGCGGCACCGAAGCCGCGCACAGCCAACCGCGACGCCGCCGTCACCGACGCCGACTTCGTCGCCTCTCGCGAGCGGGCGCTGCGGGCGCTGCACGAGGGCTCGCGATGAGACGCTGGCTCCTCCCCGCCCTGTTGCTGGCGGGATTGCTCGGCGCCTGGCAGCTCGCTGCCTCGACCGGCTTCCTCGCCGACGTCCTCGGCCTCGAAAGCTTCCTCGTCCCCTCGCCGGCGGAAATCGCCGAGTCGCTCTGGAACAGCCGCTCGCTGCTGGCGGAAAACGCCTGGGTGACCCTGCGCGAGATTCTCTTCGGACTCGCCTGCGCGCTCCTCGCCGGGGTCGGGTTCGCCGTCCTGATGCACCTCTCGGACACGGTTCGGGACGCCTCCTACCCGCTGATCGTCGCCTCGCAGACGGTGCCGATCATCGTCATCTCCCCGATCCTCCTGGTCTGGCTCGGCTTTGGAATCGGTCCCAAGGTCGTCGTGGTCGCCCTGATCTGCTTCTTCCCGATCACCGTCAACGTGCTCGACGGCCTGCGCTCGGCCGCACCCGACGCGATCAAGATGATGCGCAGCCTCGATGCCTCGCGCTGGGCGGTCTTCCGCCGGGTCGAGGCCCCGAATGCCCTGCCCAACTTCTTCACCGGCGCCAAGATCGCCGTCGTCCTCGCCCCGATCGGCGCCGTCTTCGGCGAGTGGGTCGGTGGCAACTCCGGCCTCGGCCACCTGATCCTCACCGACAACGCCTATCTGGAAGTGGCGCGGGAGTTCGCGGCGGTCTTCCTCCTCTCGGCGATCGCCCTGATCCTGATCGGGCTGCTGGCCCTCGTCGAGCGGCGCGTCGTCACTTGGCGATAGAACACAGGGGATGAAGTCGCCCCGAATCCTGGCGTTCGCCCTCGCTCTGATGGTCCTCGTCGCCGCGCTCGGCCTCACGGCCTGCGGCGAGAAGTCGGAGGACACGAGCACCGAAGCGCAGCCGCTCAGCCTCACCCTCGACTTCTATCCCAACCCCGACCACGCCGGGATCTACATGGCGCAGAAGCTCGGCTACTTCGAGGAAGCGGGTCTCGACGTCAGCATCGAGACGCCCTCCGACCCGGCTGCGCCGCTGAAGCTGGTCGCCGCCGGCCAGACGGATCTGGCGATCTCCTACGAGCCCGAGGTGGCGCTGGCCCGCGATAAGAATCTCAACGTCCTCGCCATCGGCGCGCTCGTCAACCGACCGCTGACCTCGATGATCTGGCTCGGCAAATCGGGCATCGCCGGGGTCGGAGATCTCAAGGGCAAGACCGTCGCCACCGCCGGCATCCCCTACCAGGACGCATTCCTGAGGACGATCCTCGCCCGCGCCAAGCTCTCGCCCGGCGACGTCAAGGTGGTCAACGTCGGCTTCGGCCTGCTGCCGGCCCTGCTCGGGGGCAGCGCCGAGGCGATGCTCGGCGGCTACAGCAACGTCGAGGGCGTTGACCTGCGCCAACGCGGCAAGGACCCGGTGATCACCCCGGTCGACCAGCTGGGCGTCCCCACCTACGACGAGCTGGTCCTGGTCGCCAACCGCGACGCGCTCGCGCAAGACCCGGAGAAGTACCGCCTCTTCCTCGCCGCCCTGGAGCGCGGCACCGACGCGGCCGTGCAGCAACCCGGCGCGGCCGCGCAGGCCGTCCTGGAAGCGAACGACGGGCTCGACCGCAAACTGACCGAAGCCGAGGTCGAAGCGACGCTGCCGCTATTGGGGGCGCGAACTCCTGGCCAGCCCTACGGCTACATGGATCCCGAGGAGTGGCGCACCTTCGCTGGCTGGATGCGCGACAACGAGCTGATCGCGGCGCTGCCGGCGCCGAGCGAGCTGCTCAGCAACGCCTACCTCTCAGGCGAGATCCCCGAATAGTCGAGCGCCCCTTCGCCCAGCAGGCGGCTGACCCGGGCCGCCGGCATCGCGGCGTGGAAGAAGTGCCCCTGGGCGTAGTCGCAGCCGAGCCGGCGCAGCTCCGCCAGCTGCACCTCGCTCTCGACCCCCTCGGCGATCACCTCCAGCGACAGCGCCCTGGCCATGCCGATGATCGCCTCGACGATCCCGGTGCGCTCCTGTTCGATCCCCAGGGCGTCGATGAAGGAGCGGTCGATCTTCAGCGCGTGAAAGGGAAAGCGGTTGAGGTAGGCGAGCGAGGAGTAGCCGGTGCCGAAGTCGTCGAGCACAAGCCGCACGCCGATCTCGTTCAGCGCTTCCAGCGAGGCGATCGCGGTCGCCGACTCCTCGACCAGGACGCTCTCGGTGATCTCCAGCCGCAGGTGGATCGGGTCGATCCCGGTGCGGGAGATGATCTCGGCGATGGTGGCGGGCAGGTCGCGGTGGGCGACCTGGCGGGCCGAGAGGTTGACGGCGACGTCGAACGGGCGCGCGTCGGGGCGCTGCTCGTGCCAGGCGAGGATCTGCCGGCAGGCGTGCTCCTGCACCCAGCGGCCGAGCGGCTCGATCAGGCCGCTGTCCTCGGCGATCGAGACGAACTCGGCCGGGTCGAGCAGGCCGCGCTGGGGGTGCTGCCAGCGGACCAGCGCCTCGAGCCCGGAGATCTCCCCGGTTCGCAGGCTGACGATCGGCTGGTAGTGGAGGGCGAGCTCGTCGCGGTCGAGCGCGTGGCGCAGCTCGCGTTCGACCTCGAGCCGGCGGATCGCGCTGGCCCGCATCTCGGCGTCGAAGAGGACGCAGCGGGCGCGACCGCCCTCCTTGGCCCGGTACATCGCCGCGTCGGCGTCGCGGATCAGCAGCTCGGCGCTGGCGCTGCGCTGGCCGGACGGGCGGGCCACGCCGATCCCGATGCTGGCGGTGACGAAGTGCTCGACCCCGTCGATCGAGAAGGGCTGGGTGAAGGCGGCGGCGACGCGGTCGGCGATCGCGACCGCCTCCTCCTCGTCGGCGAGATGGTCGATCAGGATGCCGAACTCGTCGCCGCCGAAGCGGGCGACGATGTCGCCCGGCCGCAGATGGGCACGCAGGCGGGGGGCGATCGCACGCAGCAAGGCGTCGCCGGCGTGGTGGCCGAGGCTGTCGTTGATCAGCTTGAAGTGGTCGAGGTCGAGGAAGAGGATGCCGATCGGCGAGCCGGAGGCGATCGCCCGCTCTAGGGATTCGCCCAGGGCGTCGACGAAGCTGAGGCGGTTGGGCAGGCCGGTGAGGGAGTCGTGCAGGACCCGGTGGCGGAGGGCCTGGTCGGTGGCATGACGCTCGATCGCGTCGGCGAGGACGTTTGCCGCCGCCTGCAGGAAGGGCACGTCCTTGGGGCTGAAGCGGTTGGGCTCGGTGGCGTGCACGTCGAGCACGCCGAACGGGTGCTCCTTGCCGTCGATCACCACCGCGAGGCTGCTGGCGGTGCCGAACACGCGCAGCACCGGCGGCATCGTGAAGCGGCTCTCGGTCGACCAGTCCGCGACGATCGCCGGCGCTCCCGAATCGAGCGCGGCGCCGGCGTGGGAGTCGCGGGCCGCGGAGACGCGCCGACCGGCACCCACCACCTCGTCCTCGAGCCCGGCGCGCAGGCTGAGGCGGCGCCCGTCAGCGCCGAGTTCCCAGATGCAGGCGCTGTGAACGCCGTCGACGGCCCCGATCAGCGCCGCGGTGGCGCGCATCAGCGTCTCCGGGTCGTCAGCCTGCAGGGCCCGCTCGCCGAGCTTGGCGACGACCGCCTGCTGCGAGAGCGCCCGCTGCAGCTCCTCCTCGGCCTGCTTGCGCTCGGTGATGTCGTAGAGGACGCCGTGCCAGACCGGCACCCCCTCGTCGTCGGCCTCGAGCACCGCTTCGTCGAGCATCCAGACGACGCCGCCGCCGCGGGTGCGAAGGCGGTACTCGACCGGGCGCGCGGTGCGATCCCCGAGGTAGATCTCGGTTTCGTTGGCCAGCGCCTGGGCGCGATCGTCGGGATGCAGCAGGCGGGCCCAGAGTCCGGCGTCGGCCTTGAACTCCTCGGCGGTGTAGCCGAGGATCTTCTCGACCTGGGGGCTGACGTAGTGCCACTCCCCGTGCTCGCCCATCTCCGAGGTGTAGACGATCACCGGCAGGCGCTCGACCAGGCGCCGATAGTCCTGCCCGCCGGCGGTGATCTGGTCGAGGAATTCGTGGACCTCGTGGTCGGGCCAGTTCCTATCCGCTTTACCCGCCATCGCGTCGTTATCGACACATCGTCCAGACGCTTGACCGCACGTCCGTCCAGGCACGGGGACGTGCAAGTTCGCAAGGCGCCGTTCAGGCGGCGAAACGCAACGGCGGGCCCTGGGCCACCGTGCGGTGGAGACCGGCGAGCGTCAGCGATCCGGCCAGGCCTCGAAAGGGCTCGTAGGGAGCGAAGAACTCCTCCACCTCGGCCACGGTGGCGCGGCGGCCGAGCCCGGCGAGGCGGCCAACGAGCTTGATGTATCCGAGGTCCCCGGCCGGCAGCGAGTCCATCTCACCGCGTCCGAACAGGCCCAGCGACTGCATCGTCCAGGGCCCGATCTGGCCGATCGCCAGCAGGCGCCGATCGGCGGCCGGATCGTCGGGCCGGCAACGGCCCGCAGCGACGGCGATGGCGACGCGCCGCAGGGCCGCCGCCCGCACCGGGGCAAGGTCCATCGACGCCAGTTCGGCCGGGGCGCGACCGGCGATCGCCGCCGCCGCGGGCACATCGCGCAGGGCGGCGCGACCGTCCCCGATCCGCGGGCCCCAGCGGCCGACGATGCGGCGCTCGATCGTGATCGCGCGCTGGGCCTCGATCAGCTGCCCGACGACCGCGGCGGCCAGGGCCTCCCAGGGCCAGACCCGCAGCCGCGGGCGGAAGCTCGGCAGGCGACGGATCAGCGGTCCGAGCAGCGGATCGCGCTTGAAGCGGCGATGGAACTCGCCGAGATCGCAGTCGAGGCCGAGCACGAAGCGCATCCGCTCGATCGCCCGCTCCAGCTCAACCGGACCGGCCGGCGCCGGCTCGGCGGCGGCGGCGACCGGCAGCGTCACGCTGTCCGCCGCGACCGCCTGCGCCCGGATCGCGACCCGGTCAGAGGCCGGCTGCCAGGCACGGACCAGCACCGGACTGCCCTCGACGTGCAGCAACCGCGTCGCCACCCCGGCCTCGATCCGCAGGGTGCGATCGTCGCTCCCCCGCGGCAGCCGATACGGCGAAGCCAGCCGCACCTCCCGCTCGACGGGCCGATTTCCCACGATATGCGTGGGCTTTCGGCCCATCGGCCGGCGGTTAGCGGCCGAGGAGGTGGACGTCTACGAGGAAGGAGCGGCTGGCGACCACGTTGGGACGGTCGCGGCGGCGGGCGAGACGGCGCGGGGAGCGGCTCTTCGAGCCGACGGCACTGACCGCGCGTACGGCGGCGACGGTCGCGGCGCCGGCCAGGACACCGCCGGCGGCGGCAAGCGCGGCGCTGCGCACCTCCGTGCTCAAAACAGGCGACGGCGGCGCCTCATAAGGCAGCGGCAGCGCCCTAACCGGCTCCGCCTCCCGCGCCTCAGCGTCTTCCTCAGCCACAACCTCGCCCTCTAGCTCGAAATCGCTCACCACCTCGACTCTAGCGACGGTCAAGGTCACCTCCCCACCACTCACCGCAAATAGCGAACGTTGGAGAGAAGCTCCCGTTGAGGAGGGGTTGGGTGTCCCTGGAGCGCGCGGCGTCCTGATTTTCGCCCCGGCGACTCAGCGAGAGACGCAAGGCTCCCGGCGAAAATCCCAGCAAGCGGAAGGGACACCCAACCCCTCCCCCACCAGCCCTTCTCTACAGCCCCCGCTCGTAGAGCCTGTACTTCTTGACGACCTCCCCCCCCATCCCCTCCATCGCCCGGTTCATCGCCCCGTTGGTCTCGAGGATCCAGCCCATCTCACCGCCGACGATGCCGCCCGGCACCGCCGCCTCCTCGAGATGCTTGAGATAGAGCCCGGCCGCGACCCCCGTATGGCGGTAGTCGCGCATGACGCCCAGGGCGAACACCCGGCACTGGTCGATCTTGCCCTTGCCCAGAAGGAACTTCGCCCAGCCGAAGGGCAGCAGGCGCCCGTTCAACTTCGCCGTCACCTGGTTGATGTCCGGCAGCGTCAGCGCCACGCCGATCACCTCGCCGTCCTTCTCGGCCAGAAAGGCCCACCGCTCGTCGATCACCTGCTTGAGGATCTTGGCGTGATGCTCGATCTCGACGTCGGTCGGAGGGACGAAACCCCAGTTGTCCCCCCAAGCGTCGTTGTAGACGTTGCTGAAGCGGCGCATCTCCGCCGGCATTTCGCCCTTGCGCAGGTTGCGGATCGCGATCCCTTCGTCCTCGAGGCCCTTCTTGGCCGCGGCATGGATCGAGGGGTCGAAGCTCTCCCCCTCTTTGAGGGAGCCGAACTGCAGCTCCCACATCAGCAGGTCCATCGCCTTGCCGAAGCCATTGGCCTCGATCAGGCCGGGGTAGTACTCGGGGTGCCAGTTCTCGAGGATCATCGGCCGCCGCTCGTAGCCCTCGATCAGGATCCCGACCTCGTCGTTGGTGGTGAAGTCCATCGGGCCGAGGATGCGCTCTCTCCCCTTCGCCGCCGCCCACTCGCTCGCAGCCCCGAGCAGCGCCGCCGCAACCTCGGGGTCCTCGCTCGTCTCGAAGAAGCCGAACATCGCGTCGCTGCCGCCCTGGTACTCGTCCCAGCGGCGGTCGAGCTGGGCGCTGATCCGCCCGACCGGCTCGCCATCGCGTTCGGCGACGAAGAGCTCCACCTCCGCGTGCTCGAAATAGGGGTTCTTCCCGGGGTCGAGGAACTGCATCCGCTCCAGGATCAGCGGCGGCACCCACTGCGGATGGTCGCGGTGCAGCCGAAACGGGACCTTGACGAAGCGCTTGCGCTGGCGCCGCGTTCGCACCGGCTGGATCGACACGCTTGCCATTGGAGGCGCAACCTACACTCTGGCGCTATGAGCGAGACCGCGAGGGCCCCCGTCGACATCTTCGAGAAGGCCCGCAGCCACGACCGGCTGGAGCAGCTCGAAGCGGCCAAGGAGCACGACCTCCTCCCCTACTTCCGCCTGCTCACCTCGGAGGCCGGCCCGGTGGTCGAGATGGAGGGGCGCGAGACGATCATGCTCGGCTCCAACAACTACCTCGGCCTCACCGGAGACGACCGGGTCAAGGGTGCCGCCCGCGACGCCCTCGAGACCTACGGCACCGGCGTCACCGGCTCCCGCCTGCTGAACGGGACCACCCCCCTCCACGTCGAGCTCGAGCGTGAGCTGGCCGAGTGGATGGGGACCGAGGACGCGATCGTCTTCACCACCGGCTACCAGGCCAACGTCGGCTGCATCGGCACGATCCTGGGGCCGGGCGACACCGTCATCTGCGACTCCGGCGACCACGCCTCGATCCTCGATGGCTGCCGCCTCTCCGGCGCCAAGCTGCGCCCGTTCCGCCACAACCGCATGGACAAGCTGGAGAAGATGCTGCAGCGGGCGGCCACGGACGGCGGCGGCGTGCTCGTCGTCATCGACGGCGTCTTCTCGATGGAGGGCGACGTCTGCGACCTGCCGCGGATCGTCGAGCTCTGCCGGGCGCACGGGGCGCGGCTGATGGTCGACGAGGCCCACGGGGCCGGCGTCCTCGGCGCCCGCGGCGCCGGCGCCGCCGAGCTGTTCGGGCTCGAGCACGAGGTCGACCTGCGGATGGGCACCTTCTCCAAGAGCCTCGCCTCCTGCGGCGGCTTCATCGCCGGCCCGGCCGACGTGGTCGAGTACCTGCGGATCTCCTCCCGCTCCTTCGTCTTCAGCGCCTCGGCGGTCCCGGCCGCGGTCGGGGCGGCGCTGGCGGCGCTGCGGGTAGTCCGCGAGGACGGGCCGGAGCTGTTCAAGCGGCTGCTCGCCAACGCCGAGTACCTGCGCGAGGGCCTGCGCCACCTCGGCCTGAAGGTGATCGAGCCGGGGACGCTGCCCGACGGCACCGTCGCCACCACCCCGGTCGTGCCGGTGATCGTCGGCGACGACTGGCAGGCGGTGCTGCTCTGGAAAGCCCTCTTCGACGCCGGCGTCTACACCAACGTCGCGATCCACCCGGCGGTGCCGCCGGGTGGGGCGCTGCTGCGGACGAGCCTGATGGCGACCCACGAGCGCGAGCACCTCGACGGCGCCCTCGGCACCATCGCCCGGGTGATCCAGGACTTCCCCGAGCTGCCGCGCTCCTAACCCGCGGGTAACCGGTTCTTGACATCCCCCGTCGTGGGTAGTTTCAGGCTTGTCCGATCGGGAGCGAGCATTCGGCCGGGCCGAAATTGATGCTCTTAGCGGGCGGCCTGACTGTCGCGGCCGTCACCGCGGGTTGACGGTTGCCACCCTCACGGCATAGCTTGGCTCTCTCGCCGAACACCCCGGGCGGGGTGGACGAATAGAGAACTCGATCCGACCCGGGCCACGGTCCTCAAGCCAGTGGTCCTCGGTCAGAAGCGAGATACCCAGTTAACCGATTCCTTGAAGGGAGGAGTCCCAGTGGACGCTGCCTCTACGGCACCCGCAACGACGATCGCATCTCCGGTGGAGGCCCCGCAGCATATGAGGGCACTCGAACGAGCCAACCTGGTCCGGCTTGCACGCGCCGAGCTCAAGCGCGAGATCGCCCGGGGTGATCGAGATCCGTCGCAGGTGGTGGAGGAGTGCCCCTGGGAGACGGAGAGCATGACCATCGCCGAGCTGCTGACCAGCCAGCGCCGCTGGGGCCGCACCCGGGCCCGCAAGTTCCTGATGCCGCTCTCGCTGAACGAGAACAAGCAGCTCGGGACGTTGACCTCGCGCCAGCGCCGCCTGCTCTCCACCGAGCTGGCCTCCCACGCTTCCGAAGGCCGCGAGACCCTGGCCGTCTGAGCGTCAGCCGCGCATTCCGCCGACCCGGAAGCTGAGGCCTCCGGAGGCTCGCTGGAATGCGCGGCGCGCCAGGTAGAAGGCGATCGCGAAGGCGACCGCCCCGACCGCGAGCGCGACCGCGAGGATCTGGTCGGCGACGTAGAAGAGGGCGCCGACCGTGAGCACGAAGACTGCCCCCGCCAAGAGGGTGGTGTGAGAGCGATAGCCGGCGAAGTGCTCGCGGACGGCGACCTCGAGCCCGCCGAGCCCGGCCAGGACGACGCCGACACCGATCGCGGTCGGATCGCCGCCGATCACCCCGATCAGCAGCGCGACGATCCCCCCGAGGATGACCAGCTCCGCCAGCGGGACCTTCCCCCAGGGAGCGGGGGGACGGTCATCCGGAGCGGCAACCCGAGCGGCCGGCTTGGCCGCGGGACCGCTCGCCTTCTCAGCCGGCGCCGCAGGTCGCGGTCGCTGTCGCTTTCCCCTGCCCTTCCTGCTCAACGGCCGCGAGCCGCCCGGCTAACGGGCATCCCGATGAGACCTTGACCCGCCACCAGCCCATCAGCATCCCGATCGGGCCGAGGCGCGGGCGCGAGTGCCAGTGACCGCAGCCGGGCGCACCGATGTCGTCGCGACTCACCTGCACCCACTTGAAGTCGGCCGGGGAGGCCAGCATCCGGCGCAGCAGCTCGCGATTGGCGGCCTCGACCCGGTCCTGCTCGCGCAGCGTCCGACCCGCTTCGGCGACCCGGTCGGCGAGGTCGTCCCGCAGCTGCTCCAGGTCACCGAGGCCGAGGACCCGGGGCGCGGGCGCGATCGCGCCCACCCGGTGCTCCACCTCGACCCGGCCGAAGGACTCGGAGAAGAGGCCGGCAAGCTCGCGCTCGAGGCGGCCGACCTGACGCCGCAGCTCGGCCCGGGCGAGGCGCTCGTCCACCCCGCTGGGGACTTCGATCAGGCTGCTTCTTTCGAGCAGATCCGGCATCGGTCTGGTTCGAGTGTAGATCACCGCAGCGTCGCCGCCACCATCCACAGCGCCTCGTCGACGGCGATCTGCGGCACGCCCTTGACCTGAATCGCGGCGACCTTCAGCCGCCGGGTCTCGGGACCGGCTCCGCGGCCCTCTCCGGTGGCGCCGAAGAGCAGGCCAACCGGGCCTTTCTCGTCGGCCACGACAAGCGTTCCCCGCGTCAGCTCTCCCGCCTGCCCGGGCAGGGACTCGCCGGGCCCGGAGTCGCGGATGCAGAGGTCGCCGGCGATGCGATCGGCGTCAAAGGTACGCAGCGCGACGCCGGTCTCGACGATCGCCACGGTCAGGGCGTCGGCCGGCTGCCCGTGGCTCTTGAAGGCACCGTCGTGGAGGCGGTCGAGGGCGAGCTGCTCGACCGGCGTCCGGGTCCGGTCCGGGTCGAGCCCGATCTGGCGAAAGAAGACGCGGTAGGCCCAGGGGATCGGGCGTTCGCGCATCTGGATCGCCTGGGCGCCGTAGAAGCGGTCGGAGAGGTCGCGCAAGCGTCGCTTCACCCCGTCGGGACTGCGGCCGGGGTGGGCGTCGACCTCGATCCAGGCGATCCCCAGGCCGGGAAACTCGGCGGCGATGTGAGGCGCCACCCAGCCCTGCTCGGGAGCCGGGTCCCAGCCCAGGTCCGACTCGACTGCGCCGGCGGACATCAGGATCCCGCCGCCACCCGGGTCGCGTCGAGCAGGCGCTCGACCCTGGCCATGAGCTGGCCGGCGGTGACGTCGCCGATGCCGGCGCTCTGAAGCGTCCCGCCGGGGTAGGCGTAGGCGAAGGTCGGACAGCCACCGACCTTGTAGAGGCTGGCGACAGCGCCGTCGCGGTCGTACCCGACGGGCATCTTCCAGGCGTGCTGGCGAACCAGGTCACGCACCGTGTCGCGGTCGTCGCGCACGTCCAGAGAGAGGAAGTTCACCCGTCCACGGTAGCGCTCGTAAACGGCATCGACGACGTCCTGCTGCGCGGCGCAGTCGCCCCCTTTGGTGAACCAGAACGAGATCACCAGCGGCCGGGCGAAGAAGTCACAAACGCGTATCGCCCCGGTGTCGCGGATGCGGCAGGCCGGGGTGCGGTGGGCGTCGGCGGGACAGGGGACGGCGGCGCTTTCGCAGTCATCCTGGGCGACGTTGGCGTCACCTTCCAGCTCGCCGGCGGCGGCGGGCACGGCGAACTCCGGCAACGGCCAGCGCGGCGGCTGGCGGTCGAGGCCGAGCGTGCCCTCGCCGCCGCCACCGCCGCTGAGCGTCCGGATCGTGGCGACGACGATCACCGCCAGGAAGATCAGGCCGACGATCAGCGAGTAGCGGTCCCTCATCGCTCCTCGCTCCAGATCAGGACGGCAGGAAGCACGACCATCACGCCGAGCAGCGCCACGGCGAGGTCGACCACGGTGACGAAGCCGAAGTCCCGCAGCATCTGGATGTCGCTGACGACGAGCACGGCGAAACCGGCGATCGCGGTTGCCCCGGAGGCGAGCACGGCGGCGCCGGTGCGGCCGTAGGCGAGTCGCAGCGCGTCCTCCGCGCCGCTGCCACCGCGGCGCTCCTCGTCGAAGCGGCCGGAGAGGATCACCCCGAACTCGGTGGCGATCGCGATCGTCAGCGCTCCCAGCGCCGCCGACATCGGGTTGAGCGGGATGCCGGTCAGCCAGAGGACGAGCGAGGCCCAGCCGGTCGCCAGCAGGGTCGGCACCAGCGGCACCAGGGCACGGCGCGGCGAACGGTAGACCGCCAGCAGCGTCAGCGCCACCGCCAGCAGGCCGGCGAGGGTGAGCCAGTAGCGACTGGCGGAGAGGTCGCCGGCGGACTCGGCGGCGATCACCGGGAGCCCGGCCAGCCGCACCTCGACGCCGGCCGGGGGTCCGCCGGGCGACCCCGGCTCGCCGATCTCGGCGCGGACCCGCTCGACCAGGGCCTGCTGGTCCTCCAGCGACTGGGCGCGGATGCCGAACGTGAGCAGCGCCTGGCTGCCGACCTCGCCGGTTCGCGGGTCGAGCGGCGCCACCTGCCGCAGGGCATAGGGCGAGAGGGCCGACAGCGTTTCCTCGATGCCAGTGCGGGTCAGCTTGCCGCCGCCCCGGGTGAGGAAGTCCGAGAGCGCCGGGCCCGGGCAGACGTCGGCGTCGAGGCAGCTCGGGTTTTCGCCGCTGAAGCCGTTGGCGCGCAGCACCCGCTGCTTGAAGGCATCCATCCACGTGATCGTGGCCGGGTCGGTGAGGTCGGGGGCCTCGACGCTGACGTCGAGCTCGCCGGAGACGCCGGTGGTGTCCTGCAGGCGGTTGAGGTCGCGGACGGCGGGCAGACCTTGAGGGGCCAGGGAGCGAATGTCTGAGGTGGTTTCGATCTGGGTTCCCAGACCCCAGCCGAGGACGGCCAGGGCTAGGCCGACGCCGAGAACTTGTTTCGGATGGGAGATGGCGAGGGACAGGAGGCGCTCTGGCGGTCGGGCGCCACGGGGGGAGGATCCTGCGGGCGGGGGCTTCGCCTCCGTTCTCGGACCCTCCCCCCGTGTCACCCGACCGAGGAATCGCCTGGCCCCCGCTCCGATCTGCCAGCTGCTGCCTGTTCCCTCCCGCCGCAGGCTGAGGGCGGCGAAGCCGGCGGTGAGGGCGAGGAGGAAAGCGATGGCGACGCCGATGACCAAGAGCAAGCCGAAGGTGCGGACCATTGGGATCGGCGATAGCTGTAAAGCCAGGAAACCCGCGGCGGTGGCTAGGCATGCGGCGCCGATCGTTGGGCCTGCGGCGGTGGCGGCGGCTCGCGCAGCGTCGGCGCCCTCTGCGCCGGCAGAGATGGCCTCGTCGAAGCGGGCTTGGAATTGGATCGCGTAGTCGACGGCGAGGCCGATCAGGATTGGGAGGACGGCGATCGAGGCCATCGTCAGGGAGCCGCCGAAGAGGCCGAGGAGGCCGAAGACGACGGCGGCGGCGGCGAGGGCGATGGCCAGGGGCAGGAGGCGCAGGCGCGAGCGGAAGACGGCGAGCAGGGTCAGGGCCATGACCGCCAGAGCCACGGCGAAGAGGACGAGGAGGGCGTCGGCAAGGGCCCGGGCCAGGCCGTCGACGACGACGGGAGCGCCCGAGACGACGTAGCTGCCGCCCTTCAGCTGGAAGCAGGGCGCGGGCTTGCCTTCCACCGCGCAGGCCCGGCGCGGGGTCGTGTCGCCGACGGCCGCCTCGATCAGCTCGAGCGCCCGGTGGCGTTCCCCGTCGCTGAGGTCGGGCTTGAGGCGGATCACGATCTGGGCCGAGTGGCTGTTGGGAAAGAGGTAGGCGAGGCGCGCCTTGGGAGTGCCACGGGCGCGGCTGAGGTCGAAGACGACGGTGGCGACGAATTCCTCGTTGGCGATGCTGGGGGCGCTGGTAATGCCGTAGCGGGTGGCGACGGTGAGGAGGAATTCGCGCAGGCGCTCCGCCGGCACGTGTCGCGCCAGCCGCCGCAGCTGCCGGTCGATCTGAACCACCGCCTCGTTGAGGAAGGTTGCCGGCCCGGAGAGGAACTCGACCGGGTCGAGCTCGGCCAGCTCGGCGCAGGGACCGGGGATCGCCTCGGCCCCCTGCGGAACGTTGCCGGAGAGGCAGCCCTCCAGGCGCAGCAGGCGGAAGACGTTCGAGCTCAGGATCAGTTCCTGCAGGTCCCCTTCGGCGAGCACCACGACGGGTTCTTCGCCGAAGGCCGCGCGCACCTGCTGGGTCGCCGCGTAGGTCGAGGTGTCGGTGTCGACCAGGGTGCCGACACCGGCGTCGGTGGGGATCCGCGTCGCTCCGATCGGGGCGGCGACGGCGAGCACGAGGCTGACCGCCAGCACGGCGCGGGCGTGGCCGGCAGCCCACGCCGCGACGCGGCCGAACCGCTGCCCGAGGTTCAACTCAGTCCATCGAGAGCGGGCCGGTGACATCAGCCCGGAGGAACTGGGACACGAACTGATTTTCGGAGTCGAACAGCTCGTCTTTCGGCCCCGACTCGACGATCTTGCCGTTCCAGAGCACGGCGAGGAAGTCGGCGATCCGGCGCGCCGTGTTGAGGTCGTGGCTGATCACCAGGTAGCAGCCGCCGTTCTCCGCGTGGACCTCGCGGATCAACTCGCAGAGCAGCGCCGTGCGGACCGGGTCGAGGCCCGAATCGGGCTCGTCGAACATCACGATCGCCGGTTCCAGGACCAGCGCCCGGGCGAAGCCGGCGCGCTTGCGCATGCCGCCGGAGAGCTCGTTCGGCATCTTGTAGGTGGCCTCGGTCAGGCCCACCTCCCGCAGTCGCCGGTTGACGATCTCGCCGATCTCCTCCTCGCTTTTGTCGGTGTGCTGGCGCAGTGGGAAGCAGGTGTTGTCGTAGATGTTCATCGAGCCGAAGAGGGCGCCGTCCTGGAACAGGAGGCCGAACTTTTTGCGCACCTCGAAGAGTTCGTCGTCGGTCATGTTCGGGATCGATTCGCCGTGCACGAGGACGTCGCCCGAGTCCGGGTAGAGCAGGCCGACGATGTGCTTGATCAGCACGCTCTTGCCGGTTCCCGAGGGGCCGAGCACCATCGAGACCTGGTCCTCGGGCAGGCCGAGGTTGAGGCCGTTGAGGATGCGGGCACGGCCGAACTGTTTGACCAGGTCGATGATCTCGATCGCGTCCTCGCCGCCGTGGTCGCGCTTGCGGCCGGTGTGGAAGCGGTAGGGGTCGTGCTCGCTGGGGTCGACGCCGGGGATGACGAAGTCGCGGCCCATCACCGCGCCGTCCTCGCTCACGTAGGGCCCGCTGGCCTCGGCGCTGTCGAAGCCGGCGGCCTTCGCCTCGACTGGCTCGCGGCCGATCTCCGGTGGCGCTTCGGCGCTGCTTGCCGCCTCGTCCTGCAGCTCCTCTTCTTCGATCCTGTTCTCGTCGTCGATCTGCACGTCAGCCTCCTATCGGCGCCCTCGGGTTGGCCCCCCAGAAGACAAGGGTCCCAAGCATCCCGATGATGTGGACTAAGACGATGTTGAGGACCATCGACTTGGCCGTCGCGGTCCCCACCCCAACCGGCCCTCCGGAGGCCGTGTAGCCGTAGTAGCAGCCGACCATCACGATCGCGGTCGCCATCACCATGCCCTTGATCAGGCTGAAGATCAGGTCGGGAGGGTTCTGGAACATCCAGAAGATCAGGAAGTAGCCGCCGGAGGAGACGTCGCCGATCTGCTCGACCACGGCCAGGTAGCTGGCCAGGTACATGATCCCGATCCCGACCAGGTACATGAACGGGAAGGAGATCCAGGCGGCGAGCAGGCGGGTCGCGCAGAGGAAGGTGATCGGCGGCACCCCCATCACCTCGAGCGCGTCGATCTCGTCGGAGATCCGCATCGCCCCGAGCTCGGCGACGATCCCGGTCCCGACCTTGGCCGCGAGCATGTAGCCGAAGGCGTAGGGCATGATCTCGCGCAGGTCGCACCAGGCGGAGAAGACGCCGGCGTAGGCGGGCGCGCCCTGGGCCCGCAGCAGGTAGGCGCCCTCGATCCCGCACTGCAGGCCGAGGGTGAAGACCAGGCCCCAGATGATCAGCGCCGAGCCGAGGATCAGGATGCCGGCCTGGCGCAGGCTCTCGCCGAAGAAGCGCAGGACCCGGCCCGAGTAGACCTGGCCGGCGATCGTCGAGCCGAAGCGGGCGATCTCCCCGAACGAGTCGAGCCAGCCGCGCGGGACTGCGAGCCACGGATTCATCGGATCGTCTGCAGCTCCGGGTTGGTCGCCAGCAGGGTCTGGGTGAAGACGTAGTTGAAGGCGAAGACGCCCATGAAGGAGATGACGACCGCCTCGTTGACCGCGCGACCGACCCCGGCCGCGCCTCCGGACGCGGTCATCCCTTTGTAGGAGCAGACGACCGCGATCAGGGCGCCGAACAGGGTGCACTTGATCACCGAGCCCCAGAGGTCGGTGATCGAGGCGTTGGAGAAAAGCGTCGCGAAGAAGCCGCCGAGCGGCTGGTTGTAGAGCATCTCGGTGAGGATGCCGCCGCTGATCCCGAAGACCAGCGCGTAGATGTCGAGCAGGCCGGTGATCAGCATCAGCGCCAGGAAGCGCGGGACGACGAGGTTCTTGATCGGGTCGACGCCGAGCACCTGCAGGGCGTCGAGCTCCTCGCGGATCTTGCGGGCGCCGAGATCGGCGGTGATCGCGGTGCCGGCGACGCCGGCGACGACGACCGCGGTTACGAACGGGGCGAACTCGCGAATCGAGGCGAGCACGAAGAAGCCGCCGAGCCGGTCGAGGGCCCCGAACAGGGAGAGGAAGTTGGCGGCCTGCAGGCCGGGGGCGCCGAACCCGAAGGCGACGGTCGAGACCAGCAGCGGGAACCAGCAGAGCTGCAGGGCGAAGAGGAACTGGCCGATGAACTCCTCGCCGTACGGGAAGGGTGGTTTCACGGCGGAGACGATCGTCCTCGCGGTGAGGATCATCATGTTCCCCACCTGCTCAAACAGCGACTTGGCGGGCAGGAATGCCCTGTTGACCGCAGTTCCGACCATCAGCTCCTCCGACGAGCCGCGCCGCGTGCGTGCGACGCCCCACTCTCTGAACGGAGTCTATGGGATGGGCCAGGCCCATCCGTTAGTCCAGTGTTGAGATCCGGCTAACCCAGTCCGAGGCCGTGAAAAGCGCCTGGATGCGGGCAAACCCCATGCTATGTTCGGGCCGCTTTGCGGGGGACCGGAAGATATTCCCGGCGTACCCGCCTTCGAGCCACCGCGACCGGGTTCGCCGCCGTGGCCTTGGCGGCGATGCTGGCCGCCTGCGGTGAATCGTCCTCCGATGCCGACCAGCCGGCGGGCACCTACGACGTCCGCGTCACCGAAGCGGGCTTCCCGGCCGAGCAGCGCCTCGGGCAGACCTCGCTGCTGCGGTTGGGATTCCGCAACACCGGCAAGAAGACCGTGCCGGCACTGGCGGTGACGATCTCGATCGCCGGCAAGGAGGGCCAGGCGTCCTCGCTGCCGTTCGCGATCCGCGATCCGCAGCCGGGCCTCGCCCAGGCCGACCGGCCCGTCTGGGTGCTGGCGGCCACCTACCCACGACTGTTCGGATCCGCTGATCCAGGTGGCGCCTCGACTTCGAATCGCAAGACCTTCGCCTTCGGCCCCCTCGAGCCGGGTGCAACGACGAAGGCGGTATGGAAGCTGAGCGCGGTCAAAGCCGGCAACTTCACCCTCCGCTACGGCGTCGCCGCGGGCCTCAGCGGCACCGCCAAGGCGAGGACGACCGGCGGCGTCGCCCCCGGCGGCTCTTTCGTCACCGAGATCTCTTCGATCCCGCCGGACGTCGAAGTCACCGACGGCGGCGAAGTGGTCGAAAAGGCGATGCAGCGCCAGCGCGGCGGCTCCGGCAGCGAATAGCGGCAGCGGCTGGCGGGTAGCGTTGCCCCGATGCGCCGAACGTCCCCAGCCTTCGCCCTGATCGCCGCGCTGCTGGCCCTCGGCCTGCCGGCCTGCGGCTCCGCCAGCCCTCCCGATCCCGGGAGGGAACCCGGCACCCCGACCTCCGCCCCGGCGCAACGGCCCGGCGGCGGCATCGCCCTGAAGCGGATCGGCAACTTCGAGCAGCCGGTCTACGTCAGCGGCGCGCCCGGCTTTCCGAAGCTCCTCTTCGTGATCGAGCAGCAGGGCCGCGTGGCGGTGCTAAACGGCGGCAAGCGCCTGGCCCGGCCCTTCCTCGACCTGCGCGGGGCGGTCGGCTTCGACGGCGGCGAGCGCGGCCTGCTCTCGATCGCCTTCGCGCCGGACTACCGGACCAGCGGGCGCTTCTACGTCTATTACAACGACAACGCCGGCAACATCCGCGTCGACGAATTCAAGCGCCGCAACGCCACCCGGGCCGCCCCGAGCTCGCGGCGGTTGGTGATCGAGATCCCCCACCCGGTCAACGCCAACCACAACGGCGGCCAGCTGCAGTTCCTCGGTGACGACCTTTTCCTCGGCACCGGCGACGGCGGCTCCGGCGGCGACCCGCCCAACAACGCCCAGAACAAGGGCGTCCTGCTCGGCAAGCTGCTGCGCATCGACCCTCGGCCCGCGGGCGGCGCTCCCTACACGGTGCCGACGAGCAACCCCTTCGTCGGCAAGCTCGGCCGCGACGAGATCTACAGCTACGGCCTGCGCAACCCCTTCCGCTTCTCCTTCGACCGGGTGACCGCGAAGCAGCCGCGGATCGCGATCGGCGACGTCGGCCAGAGCCAGTTCGAGGAGCTCGACTACACGACCGTCGCCGGCGCCGACGGGGCCAACTTCGGCTGGGACGCGCTCGAGGGCTTCGCGCCCTACCGCGACGAGAACAGCGGCACCGCCGACCCCGGCGGCACGACCAGGCCGATCTTCGCCTACAGCCACAGCCGCGGCGGCAGCTGCTCGATCATCGGTGGCTACGTCGTCGGCGACCGCGAGCTCGGCTCCCTATATGGGCGCTACGTCTACGCGGACCTCTGCGAGGGACAGCTGCGCAGCCTCGTCCCGCACCTGAAGGGAGCCGGCGGCGATCGCCGCCTCGGGCTCGCCGTCGCCAGCCCGACCTCGTTCGGCGAAGACGAAGCGCACCATCTCTACGTGACCTCGCTCGACGGTCCCGTCTACCGCCTGGTCCGGCGCTGAGAGCGCTATTCCCGGCCCGGAATCGCTCCCAGCCGGGTACAGTTGGCTGACCAGCCAAGGGTCGACGAAAGGGAGCACCCAGTGGAGAGCGGCACCGCCGAGACCAGCACCGCGACGAACGGGGCGGTGAACGGTGCTTCCGCGCCGACCGCCGAGACGATCGACGTCCTCAACCCCGCAACCGGAGCCACGGTCGGCTCGATTCCCGTCGACACGCCGGAGTCGGTCGCCGCGACGGTGGCACGCGTGCGCGCGAACCAGGCCGAGTGGGAGGCGATCGGGATCGAGGGTCGCTACCACTGGCTCGGCCAGTTGCGCGACTGGATCCTCGACAACACCGAGCGCATCAGCGACACGATGCAGGCCGAAACCGGCAAGGTGCGGGCCGACGTCTCGCTCGACCTCGGCTACGTCGCCGACCTGATCAACTTCTACGGCTCGAAAGCGGCCGACTACATCGGCGACGAGTCGGTACGACCCAACTCGCCGCTGCTGGCCGCGAAGAAGCTGGTCATCCAGTACCGGCCGTTCCCCGTGGTCGGCGTGATCAGCCCCTGGAACTTCCCGCTGGCGATGGCGCTCGGCGACTCGATCCCCGCCCTGCAGGCCGGCGCCGCGGTCGTCGTCAAGCCCTCCGAGTTCACCCCGCTCAGCCTGATCGAAATCATCGAGGCCTGGAAGCGGGAGATCGGCGCTCCCGACGTCTTCGACTGCGTTCAGGGGACCGGCGAGGCCGGCGGCGCCCTGATCGACAACGTCGACTACGTCCAGTTCACCGGCTCCGACAGAACTGGCCGCAAGGTGATGGCCCGCGCCGCCGAAACCCTGACCCCGGTCAGCCTCGAGCTCGGCGGCAAGGATCCGATGATCGTCCTCGCCGACGCCGACATCGACCGCGCCGCCAACGCCGCGGCCTGGGGCGGGATGGTCAACTCCGGCCAGCTCTGCATCTCGGTCGAGCGGATCTACGTCGAGGAGCCCGTCTACGACGAGTTCGTCGGCAAACTGACCGCGCAGGTCAGGAGCCTGCGCCAGGGCGCCGACGGCCGTAAGCCCGAAAAGGACGTCGGTGCGATGACCTCGCCGAACCAGACCGCGATCGTCGAGGACCAGGTCGACGACGCCCTCGCCAGCGGCGCCCGGGCGCTGACCGGCGGCAAGCGTGCCGACGGGCCCGGCGACTACTACGAGCCGACCGTGCTGGTCGACGTCGATCACTCGATGAAGGTGATGCGCGACGAGACCTTCGGCCCCGTGGTCGGGGTGATGAAGGTGCGCGACTCCGAGGAGGCATTGCGGCTCGCCAACGACACCCGCTACGGACTGGCGGCCTCGGTCTTCGGTGAGAAGGGCCGCGCCGAGAAGATCGCGCGCCGGATCGAGGCCGGCTCGGTCAACGTCAACGACGTGATCACCAACATGGCGGCGATGGGCGTGCCGATGGGCGGCTGGAAGCAGTCGGGCATCGGCTTCCGCCACGGCGAGTACGGGATCAAGAAGTACTGCCGAGCCGAGTCGATCGTGGTCACCCGCTTCGGCGGCAAGCGCGAGCCGAACTGGTACCCGTATACGCGGAGCCGTCGGGGCCTGGTCGACCGGATCTCCCGTGCCGTCAGCGCTCGCGATTTGAAGCGGCGCCTGGGCATGCGCGGCTAGATTCGGGTGCCCTGTGAGGGAGGGATGTCGGTACCCCTCCCCGTGAATTTGTCGCTCCGCGCCCTTGGGCGCGTCGCTCCCGATGTTGGAGCGCGACCTAAAGGTCGCGCAGGAATCGGATTGCATTTCCGCCGCTTCGCGACATTCCCGGGGAGGGGTACCGACATCCCTCCAACGCAACGCACACCGCAGACGGCCAAGGGTGCGGATCTCTCGGGAAAGCTCCAGGGACGTCGGCTTCTCCCGGGCTGGGAAAAGCTTCTGAACCCTGGCGATCCCGGTAGGACGCGAATGGACAACCAGACCCCTCCTCCACCACAAGCCTCGCGCCGTTCACCGCCCCCGGTAGCCTCTTGAGATTCATGCCCGACCGCGATTTCATAGCCGCTACCAAGGAGCGCGTCGTCGTCTTCGACGGCGGCATGGGCGCGACCCTGGAGATGTTCGACCTGACCCAGGAGGACTACGGGGGCCTGCAGGGCAAGTGCCACGAGGCGCTGGTGCTGAACCGCCCCGACGTGATCGAGGGCGTGCACAGCTCGATGCTGGACGCGGGCGCCGAGGTGGTCGAGACCGACACCTTCCAGGCTTCCCGGCTGAAGCTCGAGGAGTGGGGGCTTGGAGACCACACCCTGGAGATCAACGTCAGAGCGGCCGAAATCGCCCGCAAGGCGGCGGGCGAGGATCGCTTCGTCGCCGGCTCGATCGGGCCGACCGGGTTCCTGCCGGCGTCAACCGACCCGACCCTTGGGGACATCTCCTTCGGCACCCTGGTCGAGGTCTTCGCCGAACAGGCGCGCGGCCTGGTCGAAGGCGGCGCCGACCTGATCATCGTCGAGACCGCGCAGGACATCCTCGAGGTCAAGGCGGCGATCTTCGGCGCCCGCGAGGCCTTCGCCCAGAGCGGCCGCACGCTGCCGATCCAGACCAGCGTCTCGCTCCTCCCCAACGGCGGCAAGATGCTGCTCGGAACCGACATCCAGGCAGTGCTGACGACGCTGCGGGCGCTCGCCGTCGACGTGATCGGGCTCAACTGCTCGACCGGGCCCGAGGACATGCGCGACGCGATCCGTTTCCTCGGCGAGACCAGCCCGCTGCCGGTCCACTGCATCCCCAACGCCGGGCTGCCGTTGCAGGGCCCCGATGGAGAGACGATCTTTCCCGAAAAGCCGGAGCCGCTGGCGGCAACGCTGGGCGAGTTCGTCGAGCGCTACGGCGTCGGCATCGTCGGCGGCTGCTGCGGCACCACTCCCGAGCACATCGCCGCGATCGCGGCACAGGTCAAGGGCCGCGTCCCCGGCGAGCGCCCCGCACCCGGCCCGATCGAGGTCTCCTCGATGATGACCTCGACCGCGCTAGTGCAGGAGCCGCGCCCGACCCTGGTCGGCGAGCGGGTCAACTCACAAGGCTCGAAAAAGGCGAAGGAGCTGCTGCTCGCCGACGACTACGACGGCCTCGTCCAGGTCGCCGAAGACCAGGTCGAAGGCGGCGCCCACGTGCTCGACCTCTGCGTGGCGCTGACCGAGCGCTCCGACGAGGACGAGCAGATGGGCGCGGTCGCGAAGCGGGTCTCGCTGACCCAGCCGACGCCGATCCAGATCGACTCGACCGAGCCCGAGGTGTTGAAAGCGGCGCTGGAGACGATCCCGGGGCGGGCGATCGTCAACTCGATCAACCTCGAGGCCGGCCGCGACAAGGCCGACAAGGTGATCCCGCTGGCCAAGGCGCACGGCGCGGCGCTGATCGCGCTGACGATCGACGAGGTCGGGATGGCGAAGACGGCGGAGCGCAAGGTCGAGATCGCCGAACGGCTGCGCGACATCGCCTGCGAGGAGCACGGCCTTGACCCCGAGGCGCTCATATTCGATGCCCTCACCTTCACCCTGACCACCGGCGACGACGAGTGGAAGCCCTCGGCGGTGGAGACGATCGAGGGGATCCGCCGGATCAAGGCCGAGATCCCGGGCGTCAAGACCTCGCTTGGCGTCTCCAACGTCTCCTTCGGGATCTCGCCGCGGCCGCGGGCGATCCTCAACTCGGTCTTCCTCCATCACTGCGTCGAGGCCGGGCTCGACCTGGCGATGGTCAACCCGAACCACATCACCCCCTATAGCGAGATCTCCGACGAGGAGCGGGAGCTGACCGACGACCTCGTCTTCAACCGCAGCGAGG
Organism: uncultured Solirubrobacterales bacterium; assembly: GCA_963717495.1. Classification (GTDB taxonomy): domain Bacteria; phylum Actinomycetota; class Thermoleophilia; order Solirubrobacterales; family 70-9; genus VAYN01. The sequence goes on from OY970339.1 coordinate 1,569,173, forward strand.
ACGCGCTGGAGAAGTTCATCGCCCACTTCGAGTCCAAGGGCGAGGAGGCCGAGGCCGAGGTTGCCGACCCGACCGCGGGCATGGAGCCCGAGGAAGCGCTGCACTGGCACATCCTGCGCCGCAAGAAGGACGGCGTCGAGGACCAGATCGAGCGCTCGGTCGAGAAGATCGGCGCCGTCCCGACCCTGAACGAGGTGCTGCTGCCGGCGATGAAGGAGGTCGGCGACAAATTCGGCGCCGGCGAACTGATCCTGCCCTTCGTCCTGCAGTCGGCCGAAGTGATGAAGCGTGCCGTCGCCCAGCTGGAGAACCACCTCGACCGGATCGACGGCCACACCAAGGGCAAGGTCGTGATCGCGACCGTCTTCGGCGACGTCCACGACATCGGCAAGTCGCTCGTCAACACGATCCTCACCAACAACGGCTACACCGTGATCGACCTCGGCAAGCAGGTCCCGATCGACACGATCATCGAGGCGGCGGTGGAGAACGAGGCCGACGCGATCGGACTGTCGGCGCTGCTGGTCTCGACCTCGAAGCAGATGCCCGCCTGTATCCAGGAGCTGCACCAGCGCGGGCTCGAGTTCCCGGTGCTGATCGGCGGCGCCGCGATCAATCGCGACTTCGGCCGCCGCACGCTCTACCCGAAGGGCCGCGAGTCCGACGACATCTACGAGCCCGGGGTCTTCTACTGCAAGGACGCCTTCCAGGGCCTCGACACGATGGACGCGCTGGTCGACGAGCCGGCTCGCGCGGCGCTGGTCGAGCGGATCCGGGCCGAGGCCAAGCAGCTGCGCGAGAAGCCGGTCGTGGTCGACGACTCGCCGCCGGTCACCGACTCCAGCGTCCGCTCCGGTGCCGCCACCGACAACCCGATTCCGGCACCGCCTTTCTGGGGCGCCCGCGAGATCCCGATCGACCTCGAGGACGTCTTCCCCTATCTCGACCGCCACGTACTCTTCAAGCTCCACTGGGGCGGCCGCGGGGTCAAGGGCGAGGCCTGGCGGCAGCTGGTCGAGGGGACCGACGAGGAGGAGGGATTCGCGCCGCGGCTGGAGCGGATGTGGCGCGAGCAGGACTACCTCCACCCCCGGGCGCGACTCGGCTACTTCCCCTGCAACGCCGACGGCAACGAGCTGGTCGTCTTCGACCCCGAGGATCCCGAGCGCGAGATCGAGCGCCTCGTCTTCCCGCGCCAGCCCAAGCACGACCGCATCTGCCTGGCCGACTTCTACCGGCCGCTCGACTCCGGCGAGCGCGATGTCGTCGCCCTCCAGGGCGTCACGGTCGGGCCCGAGGTGACCGAGCTGATCGAGCGCCTGGAGCAGGAAGGGGAGTTCGCCGAACAGCTCTTCGTGCATGGGCTCGGCGTGCAGTCGGCCGAGGGACTGGCCGAGTGGCTGCACTCCGACATTCGCCGCCAGCTCGAGATCGAGCCCGACCAGGGTCGCCGCTACTCCTGGGGATACCCGGCCTGCCCGGACCAGTCCGAGCACGAGAAGGTCTGGCGCCTGCTGGGCCTCGAAGAGATCGGCATGACCCTCTCCGACGGTTACGCGGTGATGCCCGAGCAGTCGACGGTGGCGATCGTCGCCCACCACCCCCAGGCCGTCTACTTCGGCATGAAGTCCGGCTTCATCCCCGAAGAGAAGGCGCCGGACGAGCTGATCGCCGGCACCGATCGCGGTGGCGAGCTGCCGCCGGAGTCAGACCCGGACGAGGCCGACGCCGAGCAAGCGCCCGAGCCGCTCAGCCGCTAGTCCCGCCTGGGAGCCTCAGTAGACGCGGGCGGGGTGGAGCGCGGGCCGCTGCCAGTTACGGCTCTCGTAAGCCTCCCGAAAGCCCGCCCGGCGCAGGTTGTGGCAGGTCGCGGCAAGGCTGTCGTCGTCGCATTCCCCGAGCTCGACGAAGGCGGTGTGACAGCCGGCCGCCGCCGCGTCGAGCAGTCGCCGCCGCACCAGCGCCGTGTGGCAGCCCTGCCCCCGCGAGTGCTCGAGCGTGGTGCCGAGGCCGAGCTGTGCGACCCCGTCGCAGATCATCATCGAGCCGGTCGCCACCACGCCCTCGCCCGGAGACAGAGCAGCGGTGTAGCAGCGCCAGTGCTCTTCCTGTGGCAGCGAGAAGAACAGGGTGCCGGCGGTCATCGGCAGTCGGAATGCCTCGGCGGCGATCGCGCTCAGGCCTTCGCCGTCGGCTTCGTCCTCGCCGAGCTCGTAGATCGTCACCGCACGATCCTCCGGCTGCAGTGGGGGACTGGCGTCGCGGACCAGCTTTACCCAGCCGCCGCCGCACTCGTAGCCCCGCCTGTCGAGCCAGGACTTCGCCTCGGCCGCGCCCGGCCGACTCTCCGCCACCGGCACCCGGTAGTCGACCTCGCGGGCGCGCATCCATTCGATCGCGGCGGCGAGGTGTCCCTCCTCGATCGCGCCCGGCTCGGCCGCGCCCTGAATCTGGTTGAGCGCGCCGATTTCGGGCAGGTCCCCGAAGGCGGTCGCCTGCACAGGGCCGAAGCGCTGCAGTTCGACCCCGGATTCGGTCACGGCTTCGGGTACCACTGAGTTCCACATCTCGCGCCGAAACTGCTGCGCGACCCTCTCGAGCACAGCCGACTGGTAACCCATCGCACCCACCTAAATAGCTATTCGAATCCGAATCTCCCGCTTTCGAGCACCTTATAGGTACGATTTCATACCTGTCAAGAAACCCTTTTTTGTAAAGCGTTTGAGACCGAACCGCCGGGTGGAGGCGGCTTCGGCTCGAGCCGAACGGGCGCCGTCGAAAGTGCCTGCACACGAAGGTCACTCCAGGTCAGCCCCTCACGGACCAGCGCCGGTAGGCCGAGCGCAACGGCGGTGGCGATCTCGACGGCCTGCAGGATCACGCCGTAGGCGAGGGCGTCGGCGGTGCCGATCCCGAAGCCGGTGTGGAGGACGCTGATCACGGCCAGCTGGAAGACACCGATGTTCGAGGGGGTCGCCGGCACGACGGCGGTCACGTTGACCGCGAAGAGGACCGCCGCGGCGGCGCCGATTCCCGCTCGGTCGTCGAGACCGAGCGCGTAGAGGAGCGCCCAGCAGGCGGCAAGCTGGATCGCCCAGGCACCCAGTTGCGCGGCCGCGGCCGCGGTGCCGCGGCGGGGATCGCGGAAGATGGCGAGGCCGGCGCGCACCTGGACCAGGGCGCGGTGCAGGGCGGTGCCGAGGCGGGCCAGGCGGCCGTTGCCATTGCGGCGCATCAGCACCGGCGCGAGCAGGACGACGACCAGCAGCAGCAGCGGCACCAGGCTGAAGACGAAGAGCTTCTGGGTGCCGGAGTGAAAGAGCGGGGTCGTCGAGACGATGATCACGCCCAGCAGGGCCAACGCCACCAGGTTCAGCATGGTCTGCGAAACCAGGGTTCCGAGCAGCACCGGAAACGTCTCACGCATGCGCCCGGTGCGGCGGGCGAGGGTAAGGGCGCGCGCCGGCTCGCCCAGGCGCGCCGGCAGGGTCGCCGACATCAGCACGCCGATCATCGTCGCCGAGGTGACGTCGCGGCGGCGGATCGGCCGGTTGGGCAGTGCCGCGCGGGCGATCCAGTACCAGGAGGCGGCGCGGAAGAAGAGCGACGCGGCCATCAGGGCACAGGCCACGAGGACCCAGGTGAGGTTGGAGCGGACGATGCTTTCGACGACGTTGTCGACGCCGATCTTCTGCGCCGCGAGCGCAGTCAGGCCGATCCCCAGCACCCCGGCGACGACGATCGCCAGTCGCCGCGCGAGCATCCGGCCGCGCTTGCCGGCCTGAGCGGGGATCGGGTCCAGCGAGGGCAGCTTCCGAGCCGGCTGTCGGGGAGCCCCGTCGGCCGGCCTGAGCCCGGCCCAGTGGGCGGCGCGCTCGCCGGCTCCGTGCGGCCTCGGCACCGCGATCGCCCGCTCGTAGACGGCGGTCACCTGGTCGGCGACGCGGGGCCAAGCGTAGCGCTGGGCGCTGTGGCGGGCCGCCTCCCCCATCGCCCGCAGGCGCTCGGGCTCGTGGTGGACGCGCTGCAGCTCCTCGGCGAGGCGCTGTGGATCGCCGGGCGGCACCAGCAGGCCGTCGACCCCGTCGCTGACGACGTCGCTGTAGCCGGCGATGTTGGAGGCGATCACTGGCGTGCCGGCGGCGAACGCCTCGGTCAGCACCATGCCGAAGCTCTCGCCGGAGAGCGAGGGCGCGCAGAGGACGTCCGCCCCGTGCAGCTCCGCCCACAGGTCCTCGCCGGAGACGCGGCCGTGAACGTCGATCCAGCGCAGCAGCTCAGGGTCGGCGACGTAGCGCAACACGTCCTCGCGGTCGGCGCCGATCACCGTCAGCCGGCAGGGCACGTGCTCGACCAGGGCACCGAAGGCGGTGAGCAGGATCGGCAGCCCCTTGCGCTCCTCGGGACGGCCGACGAAGAGGATCCGCAGCTCCTGGGAGGCCGGCGACGTCACCCTCGGCGCTGTGTCCACGTCGACCCCGTTGGGAATGATCGTGTAGTCGCCGCCGTACCAGCGACGGCCGGTCCAGGCGGCCGCCTCGGAGACGGCGATCCGGGCCGCGAGGCGATTGAAGAGGCGGCGGGCGCCGACCGCGTTGGCGATGTAGTTCGGCAGCGGCTTGGTCGAGTAGGCGTGGAAGGTCCCGACCACCGGCGTCTTCGATCCCAGCGTCGCGTTCCAGCCGACCAGAGGCACCAGCGGCTCGTGGACGTGGATCACGTCGAACTCCCCCCGCCGCACCTCGCGCCGCGGTGCCACCACCCCGCCGGCCGGGAACGGGGCCAGGTTGGAGACCGAGCCGTTGGCTCCGAAGCCCATCGTGCGCCCGAGTGGCGTCAGGTAGTCGGGCATCTCCCGCGGCTCGGCGGCGGCTCGGTGCACCATCCGGCTGACCCGCCCGGGCGGGTCGAAGGGGGCGAGCACACGGACGTGGTGACCGCGGCCGAGGAACTCCTCGGCAAGGGCCTCCACATGCCGGTTCACGCCGCCCTGGTAGGACCAGGAATATGGCGAGACGAGAGCTATGCGCACAGACGATCAAGGGTAGATCATCGCCCGGCACGGACCGGGGGCAAGGCGACCTCGGGCGCGACTTTCGGCGGCGATATGATCTTATTGTCTGTCAGACAGAACAGTGCGCCCGCGGTGGCATTTGACGCGGTCGCCACATCGGCTCTAGATTAAAAGACTATTTCTAATTAGTCGCAGTCTATTTCTTACTAAGGGCCACGGAATGCACACAACCGACCTCGATCTCGTCCAGGCCGACGCTCGAACAGCCACGCTCTTCGAGCCATACCCCAGTGAGCGTTATCGGGCGGTCCGGGAGGGCCGGATGACGACCGAGGAATTCATCGAGGACCTCCTGCGCCACGTCGACGAGAGCCTGGCCCGAGAGCGCGGCGCCGGCATTTAGGCGAAGAAAACACACTGGCGGTCCTCTTCCGGTACGGAACAGTAATCTAAACGCCGGGAACGTCCGAACCTGGAGACGGGGATCTGAACGAGGACGGGCAAAACAGGGATGTCTCGCCGCGCCGTAAGGGGCCGGTCGAGCTTGCGAGAAACTGGCTTGGCAGTGAGAGCACCAACGCCGACGCCCTGGTCGTGGCCGCGATCACCTGGGTCGCGATCACGGTCATCGGCGCCGCCATCGGCGCCGCGCTGAGCTGGTTCGAGGTCGTCCATCTCGGCGGTGAGCTCTCGATGCCGCTGGTGATCGCCGGCTTCGGGCTGAGCTTGAGCTTCGGCGTCCTGCTGGGGGCGCTGGCCGCGGCCAGGCTCTACTTCCGCCCCAAGATCAGGTCGCTGGCGGCGGCGCGAGACAGCCGCGACCAGGCCGACATCCGCGTGGTCGAAGCCTATGCCGAGCAGGTGAGCCTGGCTCTGACCGAGGACCTCGGGGCGGCCCTGGACGAAGAGAAGATGCTCCTCTTCGAGCCCGCGAAGCTGATCGAGCGCATCGTCGGCACAACGGTCCACATCTCGCTCTGGAAACAGGAGGCCGAGGGAGACGGGACCCCCCACTGGCAACCCAGCCTTTGGCCGACCCACGCGCCGCACGAATGCGACGACTTCAGAGTGCCGCTGCGCTCTTCCTGGATCGCCTACACCCTGAGCCAGCTCGACGAGGCCAAGGTCTTCGGGGTCCCCGACATCGAGGATTCCGTCAAGCGCGGCGTCGCCCAGGGCGCCGATCTCAGCGCCTTCCTCCGTCACGACTTCCACTCGCTTGCCTGTTACCCGATCGCCGACGGCACGGCCGAGGACAGCGACCTGGGCGACGGCCCTTGCCTGGTGATGCTGGGCAAGGAGGTCAACGCCTTCTCTCGCCGAGAGCAGCGTTATTTCGTCTTCATCGCCCGTCTGCTGGCGCTGCACCTGCGAATTAGGACCCTTGGACAGGAGTTCGAGGGGGAGGTTGCGCCGTGACCGAGCCCCGGCCGCCGGCCCCGGGCTCGACCCGTGGGAGCGCCTCCGTCCAGGCGAAGGCGGTGAAGACGAGCAGGTAGGCGGCGCCGATCTCCAGCAGCAGGGCGCCGGAGTCGTTGGCCAGAGTCCCGACGGCGGTGGCGACGACGGCGCCGATCAGGCCGGCCCGCATCGCCGGGCGACCTCGCAGCCAGGCCCGGATCCGCTCCCGGCGGACCACCGCGAGCGCGGCAAGGGCGGCGATCAAGGGCAGGAAGGCGAAGACGACAGGGCGCGAGAAGCTGTGGGCCGAGAGCTGCAGCCGCCGCTGGGCGACGTCGCCGAGGTCGCCGAGGCCGCCGGCGTCGAGGACCGAGCGGGTGAGATGGGCGTTGGCGCCCGAGACGAGGTCGCCCAGGGCGAGCAGGGCGAGGACGGCGAACGGCAGGGCGACGATCGCCAGCGCCGCCCGGCGCCGGCGCGCCGCCACTACCGCGGCCGCCACCGCCGCCCCCAGCGGGAAGACGATCGCGGCCCCGACGTCGGCGCCGAAGCGCCCCGCGGCGAAGACGAAGGCGGCGGCGAGCCCAACGCCGAGGAAGACGACCGCGTCCCCCCGGGTCGAGAGCCGGGAGCCGAAACCCGTCAGCCCGGCTCCGGTGCCGGCGACGATCAGGACCGCCAGCAGCGCCTCGAGCTCGTTGCCGATCCCGTAGAAACGAACGCCGAGGCCGGGGTTGGGACCCAACAGCGAGAGCGCGGTCAGCGGCGAGCCGGCGACGACGTCGACCGCGTAGGCGAGCACGGTCAGGCCCGACGCCACCCCAAGCGCGCGGTAGCCGCCGAGCAGGGCCAGCGTCAGCCCGGCCAGCAGCGGCGCCCCGAGCATCGCCAGCAGCGCTTCCGCCGTCTCCCCCGGCTCGAGCGCCGCCGCGAGCAGGAGGACCAGCGGCAGGTAGATCACGGCCAGACCGGCCAGCCGCACCCCGGATCGTGCCGCCGCCCCGCGAGTGGCCGCGATCGCCACTCCCAGGGCCAGGACCCAGGCGAGCAGGCTCAACCCGATCACCGGCCCGCGCCGCTGAGAGATCACCGCCAGGCGATCTCTCAGCTCGACGACCGCCGCCGGATCGACCTGCCCCTGCGCGCGAATCGGCTGCCCGGACATCTGCGAAGGCACCCCCACCCCCAGCCATTCCAGGATCGTCGGCGCGACGTCGGTGGCGAGCACGTAGCCATCGAGCCGGGTGCTGCCGGAGGTCAGGTTGCCGTCGAATCCCGTCCCGGCGACCCCGATCGCCAGCGCCTCGCCCGCGGCTGGGGGCGGCCGCTCGATCGCGATCAGCAGATCGCTCCCCTTCTGCCCGGCGACCAGGCTCGGCAGCTGAGCGAGCGTCGCGTCCCTGACGCCGAATCCCTCCCCTGCCTGCCTCAGCGTCGTGGCCAGGAGCCCCGGCTCGATCTCCGCCGGCGCCGATTCCGCCCGCCGAATGACGGCGGCATCGTGAACGGGCCGGCTGACCACGATCTCGACCTCCGGCAGATCCCCGTCGTAAAGCGAATCGAACACCCGATTCCCCTGCGTGATGTCCAGATAAGTCTGCTCCGCCGGCACCGACCCCAACCCGGCGCTCATCAACCCCGGCGACATCCCATCCCTTGCCAGCTCCCAGACTGAAGCACCTTGCGGCAACCAGACGAGGGTGACCCGTGGACCGTCCGCCTTGGCGCTTGGCGGGATCCCAGCCACCAACACCACGGCCGCTATCGTCCCCAAGATGGCCAACCGCACGTTCGCGAAGTTCACTTTTTTCAAGGTAGACCCAGCCTGGCGCCGCCGCGACCCCGAGCTCCGGGCCGCCGACAAGCAGGAGTTTCTCGCCGCCTGCGAGGACTTCGGCATCGACCGCTCGCTGCGCGCCTACTCAACCATAGGCACGCGCGGCGACGTCGACCTCGTCCTGCTCAGCCAGAGCCCCAACCTCGACGACATCCACACCTTCCACGTCGTGCTCGGCCAGAGCGGGCTGGCGAAATGGGCGCAGACGCCGCACTCGTTCCTCTCGATGACCAAACGCTCGCCCTACTCCGAGGAGCAGGCGCGGCCGGAGATCTGCACCTCCGATCGCAAGTATCTCTTCCTCTACCCGATGGTCAAGCAGCGCCGCTGGTACGGGCTGCCGGCCGAGGAGCGCGGGCGGATCATGAAAAGCCACATCGAGGTCGGCCGCCGCTACCCCGAGATCACGATCAACACCACCTACTCCTTCGGTCTCGACGACCAGGAGTTCGTCGTCTGCTTCGAGGGCGACGATCCCGGGATGTTCCTCGACCTCGTCAACGAGCTGCGGCCGACCGAGTCGAGCGAGTACACCGAGCGCGAGACGCCGATCTTCACCTGCGTGGCGATGTCGGCCCGCAGGGCGCTCGACGCGCTCGACGGCACACCCGCCGGGATCGCGTCCGCGGCGGCGCCTTGAGCCTTTAGCCTTCTCTGATCGCTCAGGCAGTTCTCAGCTACGCGATCGACGATCAGGATCATCTGGTCAAAGTCGACGAGGGCTACTACCGCTTCGCCGCCGAGAACGGCTGGGACGCCGCCGGCGAGAGCCTCGGCCGCACGCTCTGGGACTTCGTCGCCGGCGAAGAGCTGACGCGACTGCAGCGGATGCTGGTGCGGCGCCTGCGGCGTGAGAATCGCAGCGTCGAGCTCCCCTTCCGCTGCGACGGCCCGGGCGTACGCCGCGAGATGAACCTCCAAGTCACCTGTCACCCGCCCGGGCGCTTCGTCCTCTTCTCGGCCCGCCTGCAGTCCGAAGACCGGCGCGCCGAGCCGCAGCCGCTGCTCTCCCCCGAGACCCCGCGGGGGACGCAGACGCTGGTCATGTGCGGCTGGTGCGACCGCTTCCTGGTCGACGGCGCCTGGGTGGAGGTGGAGGAGGCGGTGGCTCGCCTGGGCTTGTTCCAGCTCGAGGAGCTGCCGACGATCAGCCACGGAGTCTGCCCCGCCTGCGGCGAGATGCTGATGGCGGCGTAGTCGCCCCGCTCGCCGTATTCCCTATTCTTCCGCGTCCAATGAGCAAGATCGGCAGCCCCGAGAGCCCCCTTCGAGTCGCCATCGTCGGCGCCGGCCCGTCCGGCTTCTACGCCGCCGAGCACATCCTCAAAGGCGAGGACATGCACGCCCTGGTCGACCTCTTCGACCGCCTGCCGACGCCCTTCGGCCTCGTCCGCGGCGGTGTCGCCCCGGACCACCCGAAGATCAAGTCGGTTACCCGCGTCTACGAAAAAACCGCCGCTCGCGAGGGCTTCCGCTTCTTCGGCAACGTCAAGATCGGCCAGGACATCGAGGTCGAGGACCTGGAGCGGCTCTACCACGCGATCGTCTTCACGGTCGGTTGCGAGACCGACCGCCAGCTCGGCGTTCCCGGCGAGGACCTGCCGGGTTCCGCCGCCGCCACCGCCTTCGTCGGCTGGTACAACGCCCACCCCGATTACGCCGACCACGACTTCGACCTCTCCAGCGAGCGGGCGGTGGTGATCGGCAACGGCAACGTGGCAATGGACGTCGCCCGGATGTTGGCCCTGACCGACCACGAGCTGCGCCAGACCGACACCGCCGACCACGCGATCGAGCTGCTCGACGCCAAGGGCATCCGCGAGATCGTCGTGCTCGGCCGCCGCGGGCCGGTCCAGGCCGCCTTCACCAACCCGGAGATCAAGGAGCTGGGCGAGATGGAGGACGCCGACGTGATCGTCGATCCCGCCGACGTCGAGCTCGACCCCGCCAGCGCCGCCTTCCTCGCATCCGACGAGGTCGACAAGACGACCCGCGTCAACGTCGAGACCCTGCGCGAGTTTTCCCAGCGCACCCCGGCGGGCAAGCACCAACGGATCGTCCTGCGCTTCCTCGCCTCCCCGATCGAGATCAAGGGCGACGGCAAGGTCGAGAGCATCGTCATCGGCCGCAACGAGCTGGTCGAGGAAGGCGGTGCCCTGCGGGCCAAGGACACGGGCGAGCGCGAAGAGCTGGAGTGCGGGCTGGTCCTGCGCTCGGTCGGCTACACCGGCGTCCCGATCGAGGGCGTCCCCTTCGACGAGAAGCGCGGGCTGATCCTCAACGAGGGCGGCCGCGTGCTCGACTCCCACGACTCCGGCCACAAGGTCGGCCACTACACCGCCGGCTGGATCAAGCGGGGGCCCTCGGGCGTGATCGGCACCAACAAGAAGGACGCCCTGGAGACGGTCACCCACCTGCTCGCCGACGTCAACTCGCAAACCCTGCTGGAGCCGGCGGACCCGGATCCCGGTGCGGTCGAGGCGCTGCTGGCGGAGCGCGGCATCCGCTACGTTAGCTTCGAGGACTGGCAGGCGATCGACCAGGCCGAGGTCGGCCGCGGCGAGCCCCACGGCCGCCCCCGGGTGAAGTTCGTCAAGGTCGAGGAGATGCTCTCCAGCCTCGGCGAGAAGATCTCCGGCTAGCCAGTGGCCGCGGACCTGGCGGAGCTGAAGGCGATGATCGAGGCGGCGCTGCCCGGCGCGGCGGTCGAGGTGTTCGACGAAGACGGCGGCGGTCAGCATCTGAAGGCGGTCGTCAGCGCCGCCCAGTTCGAGGGCCTCTCGCGGATCGACCAGCACCGCCTGGTCAAGGCCGCGGTCAAAGAGCGCTTCGACGACGGCACCATCCACGCGCTCTCGGTCAAGACTTCCGCTCTGTAGACAAAAAGTTACACTTTGGTCGCCACGTGCAGGAGCTTGTCCCCTAGCCTGAGGAGCATGGAGTCAATGCGATCGACCTGGACCGATTCCCGCCTCGACGATTTCAATAAGCGGATCGACTCGCGCCTCGACGACATGAGTAAACGGATTGGGGATCTCAGCGGACGCATCGACGCCCAGAGCGGCAGGATCGACGCCCTTCAGCACGCGATTCTTCTGGTCGGCGGCGGCATGCTGGCGGCTTTCGTCGGCGTTTTGGCGGCGATGATCGGCCTGATTGCCACGCAGCTCTGAGCCCGACCGCCGCGGCTCCATACAATGGGCCCGTGGCCGACCCAGAGCTGAAGTCCAAAGTCCAGGAGCTGATCGCCGCCAACCCGGTGCTGCTGTTTATGAAAGGCACGCCGGAGATGCCGCGCTGCGGCTTCTCGATGCGGGTCGTGCAGGTGCTCGACCAGGTCGACGTCGAGTACGGCGCGATCGACGTCCTTCCCATCCTGCAGCCCCTGCGCGAGGTCACCGCCGAGATCTCCGACTGGCAGACCTTCCCCCAGCTCTACGTCAACGGAGAGCTGCTGGGCGGCGCCGACATCGTCGAGGAGATGTTCGAGTCCGGCGAGCTGGCCGAGGCGCTCGGTGTCGAGCAGCCTGAGGTAGCTTCGGTTCCGGCGGACGGTCCGCCGGCGCAATCTCCGCCCTTGCAGATCGAATAGGTCGCGCCGCGAACGTCGGGCGCTAGACGGCGGCGGCCTGCTCGGCCGCGTCCTCTTTGACCTGGAAAGAGGAGCCACAGCCGCAGGCGGCGACGACGTTCGGGTTGTTCACCTGGAATCCGGCACCCTGAAGCCCTTCGACGTAGTCGACCTCGGAGCCGAAGACGAACTGCATGCTGACCTTGTCGACGACGACCGCGACCCCGTCGACCTCGAAGACGTTGTCGTCCTCCTTGGGCTTGTCGAAGGCGAGCGCGTACTGGAAGCCGGAGCAGCCGCCACCGCGAACGGCGACGCGCAGGGCCTGCTCGGTTGCCTCCGCCTGCCCGCCGAGCAGCTCGCCGATCTTCTCGGCGGCCTTGTCGGTGAGGGTGATTGCGGCCTGGGGCGTGTCGGTCACTTCACAAAGTGTAGCTATGAACCGGCGGGGTGGTGGGTCAGTTTGAATCTAGGCGGCCCTAGAACCGCGACCACCCGCAGAAAGCAGCCTCGCTTATACGCTCGGAGCAATGAGCAAGGCGCGGGATCAACTCACCTGGCTGAACGGTATCCGGGCGGCAACGGCGTTCGCCATCTACAAACTCATCGAAGACTTGCTCGGTGACGGCACTGCCTTGGATGGCATCGGTGCAGAAGTCGTTGTGTGGGTTGTTGGCCTCGTGGGGGCGTTCATTGTGGTCATCACCCTGCCGCCTGTCTACCGCGCCCTTCCCTTCCAGGTAGTGCCGATGAAGCGGGCGCGAAATCAGGCACTGGGAGCGCGCTGTATTCAGTTGGCCAGCGAAATGATCGAGTTCTGGCGGATAGCCAAAGACGTGAGCCCCACAATCCTCCAACCCATGTGCCGCCGGCCGCGTCTGAGGAAGAGAAGCATCGCGATTGGGTGCGGTCAGGAGAGATAAGCCATCAGCATGAATCTGCTGTTCTGACTGAGTTCAAACGCAAATTCTCGGTGAGACTAGGCGGCATTCTCGGTGAGTTAGTCAGGTCGGGACTGCTCACAGACAAAGACGCGAAATCGACCGCGTGGTCCCTCCAGTCAGTTCATTGGATCGAGCGAGTTCCCCAATTGCTTTCCGAAAAGGGATACGAGTTAACGGAAGGCGAAGATCCTTAATCCAGCAGCGCCGCAATCTCTTCCAGAGACCAGACGTGGTCGGCAACGCCGGCGGCCATCGCCGGAGTGCGCGGATAGCGCTCCTTAAGGCTCTGGTGGGGCCGGGCGAAGTTGTAGTGCATGAAGTGCAGGCTGACCGCGTGCGCCAGGTTCTCAATCTTGCGGCTGAACCCGTTGGTCAGGCGCGTGAAGCGCCGCATCCCCATGCGCATGGTCAAGTTCTGCCGCTCGACGTAGCTGGTCGAGATCCGGTCGGGATCGGGGTCGCCCTTGAGGACGCGCCGCTTCGTCCCGGTGCAGATGGCGGGGCTGTATTTGCCGACCTCCCCCGATGCGTAGATCTTCTGGATCTGAGCCCAGTCGACTTCACGACCGAAGGACGGCCCGACCGTCCCTTCGTAGATCCGGTGGCCGTCAGTGCTGAGTTGGATGCGCCCCACCATCCGACTGGCGAGGTCGGTTAGGAAGACTTCGGCGTCGTCTCTGGTCCGCTCCCCGACCAACCAGGATGGAACCAGCTTCGTGTCGGCGCATACGGCCGTGAAAGTCCAGACGTCGCCGTAGCCGGGCGTCCCTTTGAACTGCTCCGGCACGTTTTTGTTCTTGGCGTAACAGAAGGACCAGATCTCGTCCGCCTCCACCACCTTGCAAGGGAGGTGCTGAAGAGCGCCGTCCTGATACTCGGTGCATGCCTCCCCGAGATCGACCAGCAATTTGGTGATCGTGTTCTTGGCTGCGCCGGTCATTCGGACGGTGGCCCGGATGCTGTTGCCCTCGACCAGGCAGCCGATGATTTGGGCGCGCTTTTTGGTGCTCAACCTGTTCATACTGACTATTATGCGTAAGCGCTCGGACGGAAATAATGTTTCCAACTATCTGATGACGTGTTAATATCAATTCATGGCGATGAAGCAATCCATGTATCAACACGGAGGCAGGTAGCTGATGGTCTTTGAAGTCCCCGATCTGGGGTCTGAAGAGGAGGCCGCGCTCGCGAAGATCGAGGGCCTTCGCAAAGATCTGCGCTTCTATGTGGCCGAGCCTCGGCGCTGGGTCGGTTCTGTGCGACGCATGCTCGCGGCCCGGGCAATCCAAGGATCGAACAGCATCGAGGGCTACAACGTCTCCGTAGAGGACGCTGTGGCTGCAATCGAGGGAGAAGAACCCTCGGAAGCCGGGATCGAGGATTGGCATGCCGTTTCGGGCTATCGCCGGGCCATGACCTACGTGTTGCAGTTGGCCGCCGACGACCATTTCGAGTTGAGTGCCCACCTCATTCGCAGCCTTCATTTCATGATGGCTGAGTACGACCTAGACGCTAGCCCGGGATTGTGGCGGCCCGGTTCGATTTGGATCAGGAACGACGCGAGTGGAGAAGTTGTCTACGAGGGTCCGGACGCAGAGTTGGTGCCAGAGCTGGTCGATGAGCTAGTCGAGCAGCTTGCTAAGAATCAGGGGCTGCCACCCATGGTGCGCGGCGCAATGGCTCATCTCAATCTCGCCATGATCCACCCCTTCAGAGACGGGAACGGGCGTATGTCACGATGTCTACAGACCCTCGTTCTGGCTAGGGACCGAATCCTCGCGCCGGAGTGGTGCAGCATCGAGGAGTACCTCGGAGTCAACACCCAGGATTACTATGCCGTGCTCGGCAAGGTTGGGCAGGGCGCTTGGAATCCGCAAAATGATGCGCGCCCGTGGGTCCGCTTCTGCTTGCAGGCTCACTACATCCAGGCGATGAGCGTGCTCCGGCGAGTGCGGGAGTCCGAGAAAATCTGGACGGATCTCGAGGCTCTTATGGCGCAGAAGGGAAAGCTGCCGCCCCGCTCAATTCAGGCGCTGTTCGATGCAACGCTCGGATTGCGAGTGCGAAATTCCTCCTATCGCTCGATCCTCAAACGCTTTGAGAATGAGGAGGTTTCAAACCAGGTTGCCACCAGCGACCTGCGGGCAATTGTCGACGCAGGACTCCTAGAGCAGCGCGGAAAAAAGCGCGGAACGTTTTATGTTGCAGGCCCCCCGCTGATTGAGATACGGGAGCGAGTCCAAGGGGGGCGCCAGCCGATCGACGCCAGCAACCTATTTGTTGCCGGCGTGGCGGCGTAACGACCAGCGAGCCTGCGCAGCCTTTCGCGCAGCCTCGCTGCGCTCCTCCGAAGTCATATTTGCCGCTCGGGCCTTGCCGCCTTTCAGTCCCCCGCTGCGGCCAGCGCGCGCTTCGGCACTCTCATGATCTGGTGGCATCTCGTCGGTCGCCTCGCCAACAATGGCGGCAGCCAGCCGGTTCAGATCCGCAGGCTTCTTGGAGCGCTTAGCCATGATCAAAGGCTAGCGCTCGCCCTCGCAGAATCACCAGGAGTCCAGACGGTGGCAGTGGAGCGCAGGAGGAGTCGGCATCAGGGAAGCACCTCGGCGCTCGATGAGGCCGTAGTCCTCCAGGCCGCTGACGGCTTGCTCCACGATCCCCTCATCGCCCATTTCCCGGTTCAGTTCCGGCATCGTGCGAAGCGCGGGGAACCCGGCAAAGACAAGGGCGAGGATGGCTCGCTGGATCGCTTCAACGTCATGCGACGGGCGCGGCTTAGGATTCTTGTGCATCGGAAGGTTCCGCCTTTCGGTGCCGGGCGCCCGGACGTTCCACCGTCGCGGGCGCCATTTCGTCTGTTGGTCAGACGAAGCTAGCGCGGGATCGGCGCTGTATGGCGGTTATTTCAAACTGACCCACCACCACCGGCGGAAGCTCCGAGCAGCAACCGTCTGCGAGAATCGCCGAGTTGAACGCGAGCCCCCCGACCGCAGTCGTCTGCGACACCACGGCCTACCTTCCGCTTGACCTCGTCGCGGCGCGGGGCATCGAGACGATCAGCCTCTATGTCTCCGTCGACGGGCACCAGGAGCGGGAGCGGGACATCTCCGACTACGGCGACTTCTACGAGCGGCTGCGCGCCTCCGAGAGCGGCGCGACGACTTCGCAGCCCTCGGTCGGGGACTTCATATCCGTCTACGAGCCGCTGCTCGACGCCGGCCGGGACGTCGTCTCGATCCACATCTCGGCCGGCATCTCCGGCACCTTCGAGGCCGCCGGCCAAGCGCGCCAGCGCCTGATCGACGAGGGCAAGGGAGGCGAGCGCGTCCACGTCATGGACTCCCGCTCGGCGGCCGGCGGGATGGGCCTGGCGGTGCTGGGGGCCACGGCGGCGGCGCTGGGCGGCGGCGATCCCGACGCCGTCCTCGCCCGCGCCGTGCAGACCCGCCGCGAGCTGAAGATGTGGTTCGCGATCGACACGCTCGAGTACCTGCGCCGGGGCGGTCGGATCGGCGGCGCCCGGGCCTGGATCGGCAGCGCCCTGAAGATCAAGCCGATCCTCACCCTGGAGGAGGAGATCACCCCAGTGGAGCGGGTCCGTACCCGCGCCCGCTCGCTGGAGCGGCTGCGCGACTACGCCCGCCAGCGCCACGAGCAGGGCGCCGACGGCTGGGTCGTCCAGCACATCCAGGACGACGAGACGGCGTCGGCGCTGATCGACGATGCCCACGAGATCTTCGGCTGCGAGCCGGTCTTCGTCTCCGAGATCGGCGCCGTGCTGGGCGCCCACGTGGGCCCCGGCCTGCTTGGCATCGGCAGCGTGCCGACCGACCTCGTCACCCCCTGACGAGCCTCGTCAGCGCCGACGACGCAACATCGCCCGCACGCCGATGGCGAAACCGACTACGGCGGCGGCGGTGATCAGCTGGGTGCGGTGCTCGTCGACCTGGCGGCGCCAGTCGGTGAGCTCGGTGACGCGGCCACGCAGGGCCTCGACCGAGCCGCCGAGCTGGCGACGCTGGATATCGATGTCGCGGCGGATCTCGGCGGCGGAGCGACCGGGCATCCCGGCGGTCGCGGGCCGGCTCGGGTCGACGCTCATCTTCCGCCTCCTTTGACGACGCTGTGCTCGACGTTCTCGGCCGCGCTCGAGGCCTCGCGCTCGAACATAGTCTTGGTCAGCTTCGCCTCCTCGATCGCCTGCTCGGGCATCGGCGGCGCACCGGCCTTGACCGCTTTGTAGGCGATCAGGCCCGCGGCGGCGGCGATCAGCAGGAAGACGGCGGCCTCGATGAAGAAGCCGGGCCAGGTCTTGCCGTCGAAGACCTCTTCGTTGAGCAGCCAGGCGATGCCCTCCATGACCAAGATCAGGGCAAGAAAGGCGAAGGCCCCGGCGGCGATCCCGACAACCGAGCCGCGCACCAGCTTGCCGACTTTTTCCGTGACCTCGGCCTTGGCGAGCTCAAACTCCTCGCGGATCAGCGACGAGGTGCCTTCGGTGACGTCGAAGACCAGCTCGGCGACCGACTTCTCCTTCGGCGCGGGTCCCGGCGGCGGGGCTGGGGACGGGGTCTGCGGGGGCGTCTGGCTCGGGTCGGGCATGGCTCCCTCTCTAATCGGGTGGGTCTTCGTCGAAGACGCGGCGCCAGACGATCGCGGCCAGGCGCGCCGCCGCGATGCTGGCGAGGGCACTGCTGGCGGCGAGCATTCCGCTCCAGAGCAATCTTCTGACCATCTCGTTGTCCATACCCGTTCGCGACCTTACCTATCGTGGCTCGAGCCCGTCGCAGATCGTCGTCACGACAAGTTCCTTGGCCTGGTCGAAGTCCGTCTCGGAGGCCGGTATGACGTCGAAGATCCAGCCCGAGAGCAGCTGCTCGATGGCGCCGTAGAAGGACATCGAGGCGAACATCGGCGCCACGTCGTCGCGGAAGGCGCCCGCCTTCTGGCCGTCCTCGACGATCTTCGCGATCGACTGGTAGGCACGGCGGATCTCCGGCAGGTGGGTGCGGCCGAAGGAGTTGGCGGCACGGGTGACCTCGACGATGATCACCTTCATCAGCTCCGGGTCGTGCCGGTAGGAGTCGACGATGAAGCCGGCCACCGCGGCCAGCTTCTGGCGCGGCGTCTCCCCCGTCCGGTCGGTTTCCTCGATCGCGCTCAGCAGCAACGACCAGCGCTCGACGAAGAGCTCGTTCAGGACCTCGTCCTTGGAGCGGAAGTAGTGGTAGACGAGGCCGTAGGCGACCCCGGCCTCGTCGGCGATGTCGGAGACGCGGGTCGCGTGGAAGCCCTGGCGGGCGAAGACGCGGATCGCCGCGTCGAGGATCTGGCGGCGCTTGTCGACGGGCGGTGCCTTAGCCATCAGGCGTGCATCTCCGTGAGCTGCGGCCAGGAGTAAGCCTGGGGCCGGCGGTTGGCGAGGGACGGCAGCGAGGCGCGCACCTCATCCTGCGCCGCCTGGTCGAGGTCGGCGGCGACGAAGCACTCCTCGTCGGGAGCAAGGGCTAGCGGCCTGCCCCAGGGGTCGACTATCGCCGAGTGGCCGAAGGAGTCGAAGTGCGGCGGCGCCGTGCCGACCTGGTTGGGGGCGAGGACGAAGGCCTGGTTCTCGATCGCCCGCGCCCGCAGCAGCACCTCCCAGTGGTCACGCCCGGTAGCGCTGGTGAAGGCCGAGGGGACGGCGAGGAGCCGGGCACCGCGCAGGACGAGGATCCGGAACAGCTCCGGGAAGCGCAGGTCGTAACAGACGCTGAGGCCGAGGGTCAGCTCGCCGACGGGGGCGGTGACGACCTCCGAGCCGGGCAGCTCGTGCTCAGACTCGCGGTAGGAGATGCCGCCGGCGTCGACGTCGAACATGTGGATCTTGCGGTAGACGGCGAGGTCCTCGCCGTCGGGGCCGATCAGCACCGAGGTGTTGGAGGCCTTCTCGCCCTCGCCCTCGCCGCGCTCGGCGATGCTGCCGGCGAGCAAGTGGATGCCCAGCTCGCGAGCCCAGCCGCGGGCGGCGGTGAGGCTGGGACCGTCGAGCGGCTCCGCCCCGGCCAGCAGCTCCTCCCCGCCGGCGAGCAGGTTCCACTTCTCCGGCAGGCCGACGAGCACGGCGCCGTCGGCCGCCGCGGCGCGCACCAGTCGCTCCGCCGTGGCGAGGTTCCGGGCCTTGTCTGCGTTCGAGTTGAGCTGTACGGCGGCTGCTCGCAACACTTCCTCCGAGGTTCGTCACGCTGGCTGACTGACCAGTCAATCGGCCTCAGTATAGGACGGGATGGGAGCGATCCCGTCCCGGTGTCGCGACTACAAATTCATTTGCCGGGCGACGATGCGATCGAAGATCCGGGTCGGGATCAGGAGCTTCGCCCGCGCCGCCACCCTCGCTTCGAGCCCGACCAGGTAGCGCGCCCGCGGACGGCTCGAGTTCAGGGCGTGCTCGATCGCCTTTGCCACCTGCTCCGGCGGGATTCCGCGTTCGGCGGTCTCCCTGATCGCCTTGCGATAACCCTCGACCGCCTTGCCGTAGAGAGTTTCGCGCTCCGCCGTCGCGATCTCGTCGGCGATGCGCTCGCCGCGATCCCAGATCGGGGTGTCGATCGAGCCGGGCTCGACGATCGAGACCGAGATGCCCCAGGGCCGCAGCTCCTGGCGGAAGACATCCCCGACTGCCTCGATCCCGAACTTGGCGGCGTGGTAGGCGCCGGTCAGCGGCAGGGCGACGCGGCCGCCGATCGAGCTGATGAAGACGATGCGGCCACGGGCGGCGCGGATCGCCGGCAGCAGCGCCTGGGTGACCGCGACGTGGGCGGTCATGTTGACCTCGACCTGGCGGCGGAAGTCGTCGATCGCGAGCGTCTCCAGCGGGCCGGGAATGGCGATGCCGGCGTTGTTGACGAGGCCGTCGAGCCGGCCCCCCGCCTCCGCCTCGACCCGTGCCGCGGCGGCGGCGATCTGCTCGGAGTCGGTGACGTCGAGGATCAGCGGCGTCAGGCGCTCGGAGGCGGCCGCGCGCAGGGCGGCGGCATCCTCCTGCCTGCGGACGCCGGCGAAGACCTGCCAACCGTCACGGTCGAGCCGCAGCGCCGTGGCCCGGCCGATGCCGGTCGATGCTCCCGTGATCAGGACTGATCGCACCCGGCCAGGCTAGCGTGGCTGTCTTTTCCTCCGGATAGCGGAGGAAAAGACAGCCACACCCTGGCAAGGGCCAGGCGTAAGCTGAATCCGGTGACCGTGACAAGGGACGACGCCGAGCGCAAGCAGGTGACGGTGCTGTTCGCCGACGTGAGCGGCTCGATGGACCTGGCCGAGCAGCAGGACCCGGAGGAGTGGCGCAAGATCATGCAGCGCTTCTTCTCGATCCTCGCCGACGCCGTGACCAAGTTCGAGGGCACCGTCGACAAGTTCACCGGCGACGGGATCATGGCCGTGTTCGGGGCGCCGGTCGCCCACGAGGACCACGCGCGCCGGGCCTGTTACGCCGCCCTGCGGATGCTCGACGACGTCGCCGAGTACGCAGCCGAGCTGCGGCGCGGGCCGGGCCTCAACTTCTCGACCCGGATCGGGATCAACTCCGGCGAGGTGGTCGCCGGGGCGATCGGCCAGGGCGACGGCGACTACACGGCGATCGGCCACACGGTCGGGCTGGCGCAGCGGATGGAGGCCCTGGCCGAGCCCGGCAAGGCCTACCTGACCGAGCACACCGCCGAGCTCGCCGCCGGCTTCCTCGACCTCGACGATCTCGGCGAGTTCGAGATCAAGGGAGCGAGCCGGCCGGTGCGGGTCTTCGAGCTGGCCGGGGTCGGGCAGGCCCGCTCGCGGCTGGACCTCTCGCGCGAGCGCGGCTTTTCCAGCTTCGTCGGCCGGGTCGAGGAGATGGCGGCCCTGACGGCGGCCCTGGAGCGCGCGGAGCGAGGCGAGGGGGGTGCAGTCGGCATCGTCGCCGAGCCGGGCGTCGGCAAGAGCCGGCTCAGCCATGAGTTTGCCCAGCGCTGCCGGCGGGAGGGCGCGGAGGTCTTCGAGGCGCAGGCGCAGGCCCACGGCACGACGACTCCGTACATGCCGGTGCTGCAGATGCTGCGCGCCTTCTTCGGCATCGGCGAGCGCGACCCCGAGCAGGCAGTGCGCGAGAAGATCGCCGGCCGGGCGCTGCTGCTCGACCCTGGCTTCGCCGCGGACCTGCCGCTGATGTTCGACTTCCTCGGCGTCCCCGACCCCGATCGGCCGCTGGCGCAGATGAGCCCCGACGGGCGCCAGCGAGCCCTGGGCGACATCGTCTGCCGCCTCGTCAACGCCCCCAGCCGGCGCAAGACGCTGGTCCTGGTGGTCGAGGACCTGCACTGGATCGACGAGGGCAGCGGCACGATGATGGCCGACCTGGTCGCCGCGATCGCCGGCACGAACACGCTCCTGGTCGTCAACTTCCGGCCCGAGTACGCGCCCCCATGGCGCGACGCGGACGCCTACCGCGACCTCTCGCTCGGTCCCCTGACCGGCGACGACACGCGCGAGCTGCTGCGCGATCTAGTCGGCGAGGACCCCTCGCTCGACGGGATCGACGAGCCGATCCACGAGCGCACCCAGGGGAACCCGTTCTTCGTCGAGGAGATCGTCCGCGAGCTCGCCGAGGCGGGCCACCTGGAGGGCCGACGTGGCACCTACCGGCTGGCGCGGCCGATCGAGGACGCGGGCGTGCCGGTCACCGTGCAGGCGGTGCTCGCCGCCCGCATCGACCGTCTCGACCCAGCCGCCAAGCAGCTGCTGCAGGTGGCCTCGGTTGTCGGCAAGGAGGTCAGCGGCCGGGCCCTGGGCATGGCCGCCGGCATCGACGCCGACCGCATCGAGCCGGTGCT
This sequence comes from uncultured Solirubrobacterales bacterium, assembly GCA_963717495.1. Taxonomy (GTDB): domain Bacteria; phylum Actinomycetota; class Thermoleophilia; order Solirubrobacterales; family 70-9; genus VAYN01. The sequence goes on from OY970339.1 coordinate 1,590,780, forward strand.
CCAGGACCTGATCGGAGCCGGCTTCCTCTACGAGGCGGAGCTCTACCCGGAGCGCGTGCTCGCCTTCCGTCACCCGCTGACCCGCGAGGTCGCCTACGGCACCCAGCTCGCCGACGGTCGCGCCGCCACCCATGCGGCGGCGGCGTGGGCGATGATCGAGCTCAACCCCGAGCGCCACGACGAGCTCTCGGCCCTGATCGCCGGACACCTGCGCGAGGGTGGGGAGACGAGGGAGGCCGCTCGCTGGTCGGCCCGCGCCGCCTACTGGGCGGGACACAGCCGGCCGCGCGACTCGCTGCGCCTCTGGACGGCGGTGAGCGAGCTGACCGACGACCTCGAGGAGGACGACGAGGTCGCGGCGCTGGCGATCAACTCGCGCCTGCTGCAGCTGCAGTACGCCTGGCGGGTGGGGATGAGCAGCGAGGAGCAGGCACGCCTCGCCGCCGAGGTCGAGCGGATCGCAACCCGGCACAACGACCTGCACTCGCGGGCGCTGCTGCGAGTCGCGACGTCGGTCCGTCCCGGTCTCCCCCATGAGGCCGGGGCCTGGCTCGCCGCCGTCGCGGAGACCGTCGCGCTCGCCGACGAGGCGGCCGACCCGCATCTGCAGGTCGCGGTCCGCGCCGCTGGCGCCTACGCCTTCCTCTGCACCGCCGACTTCGACGGCTACGAGAAGATGCTCGACGAAGTGCTGGAGCTGGCGCAGGGCGACCGCACCGTCGGCGCCGGGGTGATCCTCGGCAGCCCGACCGCCTGGGCGGTGATGGGCAAGGGAATGGTGCGCCGCGAGCGGGCCCAGTACGAGGAGGCCGAAGAGCTGTTCGAGCGGGCGCTGCAGCTGACGGTCGAAGAGGACGACCCAGAGACGGCGAGCTGGGTGCGCAGCAACCAGGCGGGCCTGCGCGCGGTGCGCGGCGACGTCGAGGGCGGGCTGGCGATTGCCCGCCGCAACTGCGAGCTGACCGAGCGCCTCGGCGACGTCTTCTCGCGCAGCCTCGCCCTGGCAAACCTGGCCTGGGCGCAGATCGCGGCGGAGGACTACGAGGGCGGGCTGGCCTCGATCGAGGAGGCCGAGCGGCTCTACCGCGAGGCGATGGACAATGGCGGTGAGATGGAGGCCTGGCGCGCACAGATGCGGGCGCAAGCGCTGGCCGGGGTCGGCCGCACCGAGGAGGCGATCGAAGTGGCGGCGGGAGCGGCGGAGCTGTCGCGGGAGCGGGGAATGCTGTGGACCTACCCGATCGCCAACCTCGTCCTCTCCCGGGCCCTCGATGCCAGTGGCCGCGAGGGCGCGCTCGAGGCACTCGCCGAGGGCGAGCGTGTCGCCCGCGAGACCGGGGCGCTGAGCCTGCTGAAAGACATCGAAGCCGAGCGCGACCGGCTAGCGGCCGCGGCGGCTGGCCCGCCGGAGTGACGCGGCCCTACTTCTTCGTCGCGGCTTCTTCCTTCTCGCCGCCCGCGGATGGCTTGACCGAACCGGTACCGGTGCAGATGGCGTAGGCGGTGTAGATCCCCGCCTCCGAGCGGACCCGCCAGCCGGTCGGCTGCTGGCCGTCGACGGAGAGCTCGTGTTCGGTGATCGGCGCCGAGATCTCGAGCAGGCCGCCTTTCTCGGCGGAGCCACCGCCGCCAATCGCGGTCGGCGCCTCCTTCGGGCAGTTCGCGTCGACCGGCTCGCCGCCGCCACCGTGGGCGGTGACAACGAGCACGCTGCCGATGCCGCCGGCGCCGGGAGGCCCTTCGGGGCCACGTTCGCCTTCGGGGCCGGCGGGGCCTTGAGGGCCCTCCGATCCGGCGGGGCCAGGCTCGCCCTGCGGTCCTTCCGGTCCGACAGGGCCGGGGGGGCCGGCGACGCCATTCAGCCCTGGCGGTCCGATCGGGCCTTCGAGGCCCTGGGGCCCGACAGGGCCGACCGGGCCAATGGGGCCTTCCGGTCCTTCAAGGCCGATCGGTCCAAACGGGCCAGGAGGGCCTTCCGGTCCGATCGGCCCCTGCAGTCCTTCCGCGCCGGATCCGCCCTGGGCGCCGGCGGCACCGGCTTCGCCCGGCGAACCGGCCGCGCCAGCAACCCCCGCTTCGCCGCGGGGACCGGGCGCGCCGGGCTCGCCGGCATCGCCGCCGGCGGTTGCCGCTGAGGTGGTCGGCCCGCCGGAGCCCGCCTGCCAGTTGAGGCGGCGCTCCCAGGGCAGGCAGGGCACGGACCTGCGGACCAGGCGTATGGCGGCTTTGGCGCGGTGGGTGGTGCTGCCGTGCTTCTGAGCGCAGGCGTAAATCGTCTTCGCGTCGGCGCCACTCGCCCACAGGGCCAGGCCGACGGTCAGGATCGTCAGCAGCGCGAGGCAGGCGCGCATCCGCGACCTGAAGTGTTTGTCCGAGACGAGCACGATGCCTGTCTCGACCGCAACCGGGTCCCGCCTTAGCGACGGCGCGGATCTTTCGCTCAGGGCTTGCGGCCGACGCGGTGGCGCTCGAGCTCCGCCACCATCAGCTTCGTGTGCAGAGCGGCGATCAGGTCTTTGAGCGGCTGCGCCCCGGCTTCGAGCATCTCGACCACGCGCTCCGGCGGCACCTCGCCGGCGAGCCGGGTCATCACCATCTCGACCTCCTGATGGACCAGCTGCTCCAGCGCCTCCTTGTAGCGGAGCGTGTCGTAGACGGTGAAGCCGATCTGCTCGTCGTAGCCGCCGGCGCGAAAGCGGCCGATCGCCTCGATGATGGTGATGTCGGAGGGCGTGTAGCCACGGCTGTTGGGGGTGAGGATCTCCAGCTCGGCGAGGCGGTCGAGCACCTCCCTGGGCACGCCGTAGCGCTCGCGGACCTCGGCGGCGCTGGTCCGCGAGCGCTCTCCCGCCAAGGCGCGGTCGAGGATCCGGTCCTCCAGCTCGAGCAGCGCCCCGGCTCGCTCCGGGTCCTCGTCGAGCACCGACTTGATCGCCTTCAGCGGCATGAAGCGCTCCTCCTGCAGGCGCTTGATCAGCTTGATCCGATCGACGAACTCGGGCGGGTAGTAGGCCATGTTGCGGCTGGTCTTGACCGGCTCCGGCAGCAACCCCTCGCGCAGGTAGTGCTTGATCGTCGGCGCCGGCACCCCAGACGCCTCGGCCAGCTCCCCCATCCGCAGCAGCTCGGCGGGAGTGGTGCTCACGCGCGGAACTCCGTCGGCTTGGCCTCGGCGGCGGGGCCGGCGGCGGCGCCGGACTCCAACATCGCCGCAACCTCCTCCGCCGAGTAGCCGGCCTCGCGCAGGACCTCCTCGGTGTGCTCGCCGAAGGCCGGCGCCGGCCGGGTCGGATCGCCGGGGGTGCGGGTGAGCTTGACCGGCAGGCCCAGTTGCCGCACCGTCCCCAGCTCGGGCTGCTCGACCTCGACCACCATCTCGCGCGCCCGCACCAGCTCCGAATCGAGCGCCTCGTCGAGGTCGTAGATCGGCTCGATGCAGCAGTCGTGCTGGTCGTTGAAGGCCAGCCACTCCTCGCGGCTGCGGGAGCGGAAGATCGCGGCGACCTCGGCCCAGGCCTCGGAGCCGGGCGCCTCGAACTGCTTCTCGATCAGGTCCGGGCGGTCGGCGCCGTTGCAGAGGGCGGCCCAGAACTTCGGCTCCAGAGCACCGCAGCTGACCCAGCCGTCGGCGACCTCGTAGGGCAGGTAACAGATGAGGCCACCGGCGAGCTGCTGGTCGCCGCGGCGGGGCACCTCGCCGTCGCAGAAGTAGCGGCCGGCGACCATCGCCAGCCAGGAGAGGGCGCCGTCGGCCATCGAGACGTCGACCATCTGCCCCTCGCCGGAGCGGCGGCACTCGTGCAGGGCGGCCATCACCCCGAAGGCGGCCATCAGGGCGCCGCCGCCGAGGTCGGCGATCTGGCCGGCGGACTGGACCGGCGGACCGTCCTTGGCGCCGGTCAGGCCGAGCAGCCCGACCAAGCCGAGGTAGTTCATGTCGTGCCCGGCGCGCTGGGCGTAGGGGCCGTCCTGGCCGTAGCCGGTGATCGCGCAGAAGACGATCGCCGGGTTCGCCTCGCGCATGCGCTCATAGCCGACGCCGAGCCGGTCGAGAACGCCGGGACGAAAGCCGTCGAGGACGACGTCATATCGCTCGACCAGGCGCAGCAGCGCTTCCCTCCCGGCCTCGCTCTTGAGGTCGAGCCGGAGCGAGCGCTTGCCGCGGTTAAGCGAGAGGTAGAGGGCGGAGCGGGTGCCGAGCGCCTGCTGCTCGTCGCCGCCGTAATAGGGCGGCGCCCAGCGGATGTAGTCGCCCATGCCGGTGTCCTCGACCTTCAGCACCTCGGCCCCGAGGTCGGCCAGCAGCAACGAGCAGAAGCCGCCGGGCAACAGCCTGGTCAGGTCGAGGACCTTGACGTCGCTCAGAGGCAGGGCGCTCACTGGGGCTCGACCTCGACCGGGAAGTCGACCGAGTTGGCGATGAAGCAGAGCTCGTGGGAGCGGCGGTGAAGCGCTTCGATCGCGTCGGGCTGAGGCGGCTCTCCCGCCCAGCGGACCCGTGGACGCAGGGTCGCGGCGGTTAAGCGCTTGCCGTCGAGCACGCCGTCGGCGTCGTCTTCGTAGGAGCCGACCTCGAAGCCTTTTTTCCGCGCCAGCGCCAGGAACCAGAGCATGTGACAGCTAGAGAGGGCGCCGACCAGCAGCGACTCGGGATTGGACTTCGAGTCGTCGCCGCCGAGCTCGAGAGCCGAGGAGCTGGGCAGCGACTGGGCGCCGAGCAGGACCTCGTGAGCCTGGACGTCCTCGGCCTCGCCCCCGTTCCAGGCGACGCCGGCGCGGTGGATCGAGGTTGCCACCGGCTCAGGCCTCCGCTCGCCTCGGCACTCCCAGCAGCTCGCGCGCCTCGGCGACGGTGGCGGCGCGGCGGCCGACGTCCTCGGCCATCTGCCGCGCCTTGGCGATCAGGTCGCCGTTGGAGCGGCACATCTCGCCGTCCGGCAGGTAGAGGTTGTCCTCGACCCCGGCGCGGACGTTGCCGCCCAGCACCAGCGCCGCCGCCAGCAGTTTCCACTGGTCGCGGGAGATGCCGATCGTCTGCCACTGGTTCGGTCCCTCGGGGCCGCCCGGGATCTGGTCGGACATCAGGGTGACGTTGCGCGGGGTCGGACGGATGCCGCCGGTCACCCCCATCACCAGCGAGATCTGCAGCGGTTCCTCGAGCAGGCCCATGTCGAGCAGCGGGTCGAGGTTGGCGACGTGGCCGGAGTCGAAGCACTCGTGCTCGGGCTTGATCCCCAGCGCTTTCATCTCGGTCAGGAACTCGACGATCGTGTCGAAGCTGTTCTCGAAGACCGCTTTGAAGACGAAGTCCTTGCGCCGCTTGGAGTACTTGGCGTAGTTCATCGAGCTCATGTTCAGCGCCGCCACGTCCGGCTTGCAGGCGCGCAGGTACTCGAGCCGCTTCTCGATCGGGATCCCGATCGCCCCGGTCGAGTAGTTGACGATGACGTCGCCAACCTCGGCCAGGATCGCCTCCGTGATCGCTTGGAAGTCCTCGATCTCGTAGGAGGGCGTGCCGTCGGGCGTGCGCGCGTGGATGTGGATCTGCGAGGCGCCCTCATCGACCGCCCGCCGCGCCTCCGCCGCGTACTCCTCGGGCCTGTAGGGGATCGCCGGGCACTGATCGCGGTTGGCGATCACGCCGCTGATCGAGCAGCTGATGACGACCGGGTCCTCGAAGCGGCTCATACCGGCATCACCCCGTGGCGTTTCCTCGGCTTCTCGACGTGCTTGTCGCGGGCCATCCGCAGCGCCTTGACGATCGTCGGACGGGTCTCGCGCGGGTCGATGATGTCGTCGATCACCGCGTTGCCGGCGGCGATGTAGGGGTCGATCTGCTGGCGCACCGCGTTCAGCATCGTCTCGCGGGTCGCCTCCGGATCGTCGGCGGCCTCGATCGCCGAGCGGCCGATGATTTCGACCGCGCCCTCGGCGCCCATCACCGAGATCTCGGCCCCGGGCCAGGCGACGATCAGGTCCGGCTCGTACGCTTTTCCGCACATCACGTAGTAGCCGGCCCCGTAGGCCTTGCGCACGATCACGGTGATCTTCGGCACCGTGGCGCGGCTGACCGCGTAGAGCATCTTGGCGCCGTGGCGGATGATCCCGGTGTGCTCCACCTTGGAGCCGACCATGAACCCCGGCACGTCCTGGAGGAAGACCAGGGGGATGTTGAAGGCGTCGCAGAGGTTGATGAAGCGGGCCGCCTTGTCGGCGGAGTCGTTGTCGAGGATCCCGGCCAGCTGCTTGGGCTGGTTGGCGACGATCCCGACCGCCTGGCCGCCGAAGCGGGCGAAGCAGGTAATCAGGGTCTTGGCGAACTTCGGCTTCAGGTCGAACCACTCGCCGTCGTCGACGATCTCGCCGATCACGTCGTACATGTCGTAGGGCTGGCGCGAGGAGTCGGGGACGATCTCCATCAGCTTCTCCGACATGCGCTCGTCGAGGTCGTCGGTCGCGATCACCGGCGGCTTCTTCTCGCAGTCGGAGGGGAAGTAGGAGAGGTAGGTCTTGATCGCGGCGATGCACTCGGCGTCGTCCTTCACCTCGAGGTCCCCCACTCCCGATTTGCGGCAATGCACCTTGGCGCCGCCGAGGTCCTCCATCGAGATGTCCTCGCCGGTCACGGCTTTGACCAGGTGCGGCCCGGCCAGCGCCATCGCCCCCTGGCCAGAGACCATCGGCACGAAGTCGGCCAGGGCCGGGATGTAGGCGGTGCCGGCCGCACAGGGCCCCATCATCGCCGCCACCATCGGGATCACGCCCGACATTTCGACCTCCTCGCGGAAGAGGAAGCCGGAGCCGGCGAAGAGCGACCCGGTCGCCTCCTGGATGCGGGCGCCGGCCGAGTCGAGCAGCCAGACGAACGGCATCCGCTTCGAGAGCGCCATCTCGCGCAGGCGGGTGACCTTGAGCTCGCCGGTCATCCCCATCGAGCCGGCCATCACGGTGAAGTCGTAGGCGGCGATGCAGGTCGGGCGCCCATCGACGTCGCCCCAGCCGGTGATGACGCCGTCGGCCGGGGCCTCGACCCCGTCCATCGCCCGCTGGGCGAAGTGCGGCCGGCCGTGGATGCCGAGCTCGACGAAGGTGCCATCGTCGACCAGCAGCTCGAGCCGCTCGCGGGCGGTCAGCTTGCCGCGGTCGTGCTGCTTGGCGATCTTCTCCTCGCCGCCGCCCAGCTTCGCCTTGGCACGGCGGTCGTGCAGTTGCTCGTTCAGCTCCGCCAGCGTCGCGGTGCCAGGAAGAAGGTGCTTCGACTCTTGCTCGGTGCCGGCCACTAACGCCCTTTCCACTGCGGGTCGCGTTTCTCGAAGAAGGCGGTGACGCCCTCGACGATGTCCTCGGTGCTGAAGGTGAGTGAGAGCTGCGAGCGCAGGAACTCGAGCGCGTCGTCGATCGCCATGTCCTGCTGGCGGTACATCGCGTCGTGGCCGAGCCGCATCAGCACCGGGCTCTTCGAGGCCAGCTTGCCCGCCCACTCGGCGACGGCGGCGTCGAGCTCGCCCGCCGGCACGACCTTGTTGGCGAGCCCGTACTCGACCGCCTGCTCGGCGCTGAGCCGCTCGCCCAGCAGCATCATCTCGTTGACCTTCTTGCGCGGAACGTTGCGATAGATGATCGACATGATCATGTAGGGGAAGGCGCCGACGTTGATCTCCGGCGTGCCGAAGGTCGCGCCCTCTCTGGCGATCACCAGGTCGCAGGAGAGCGCCAGTCCCATCCCCCCCGCCAAGACGTGGCCGTTGGCGGCGCAGAGCGAGGGCTTGCCGAGCCGCGGCATCAGCCGGAAGAACTCGAGGAAGAGGTCGGAGGCGAAGTGTTTGGCGACGAGCGGGGCGTCCGCGGCAAAGCCGCCGAGGTCGGCGCCGGCGCAGAAGACCTTGTCGCCGGCACCGGTGAGGACTACGGCTCGCACCTCCTCGGAAGCTTTCGCCTGCTTCATCGCCGCCACCAGCTCGGCCAGCATCTGCCCGGAAAGCATGTTGCGCTTCTCCGGGTTGTTCAGCGTCACCGTGGCAACGCCGTCGGCGACCTCGTAGGCGACCAGCTTGTAGCTCTCCTCACTCATCGGGCCGGACCATAGCCGACTCTGCTGAAAGTAGGAAGTGCTACTGTCCACACCGCGCCGCCGTGTCTGAGTTTCCCCGCCATATACGGGGGTCAAACTCAGACACCCCCGTCGGCGACCCGACGAAACGCGAACGAGGAGAGACACCAGTGGCGACCGCGACCAACGGCTCCAGCGTCATCAAGCCCGACCATGCAGCCGGGCGCAAGCACTTCATCTTCAGCCAGGAGCACGAAGACCTGCGCGAGTCGATGCAGTCGTGGGTGAAGAAGGAGCTGTGGCCGCACCGCAACGAGTGGGAGGACACCTACTGGCCGACCTCGGCGATGGAACGGGCGGGCGAGCTCGGCTTCCTCGGCCTCTGCTTCCCGGAGGAGTACGGCGGCCAGGGCGGCGACTACTTCTACTCGCTGGTCCGCGCCGAGTGCATGAGCTACTCCGGCTCCGGCGGCACCAACATGGGCTTCGCTGTCCAGTCCGACATGGTCCTGCCCCCGATCCACCTGCTCGGCACCGAGGAGCAGAAGAAGAAGTACCTCGAACCGGGCCTCAAGGGCGAAAAGGTCGGCAGCCTCGGGATCACCGAGCCCGGCGCCGGCTCCGACGTCGCCGGCATTCGCACCACCGCGATCCGCGACGGCGACGAATACGTCATCAACGGCTCCAAGACCTTCATCACCAACGGCCCGCGGGCGGACTTCATCGTCCTCGTCTGCAAGACCGACCCCGACGAGCGCCACGCCGGCATCACCCTCTTCGTCGTCGACCTGCGCGACGAGAACGGCGAGACGGTCCCCGGCTTCACCGTCTCCGCCGAGCTGGAGAAGATGGGGATGCACGCCTCCGACACCGGCGAGCTCGCCTTCGAAGACGTCCGCGTCCCGGCCAGCGCCGTGCTCGGCGAGGTCGGCAAAGGCTTCTACCACATCGCCTGGGAGCTCCAGGGCGAGCGCCTGGTCGCCGCCGCCGGCTCCCACGCGGGTTGCGAACGGATGATCGAGAAGACCCTCGAGTACGCGAAAGAGCGCGAAGCCTTCGGGCGCCCGATCGGCAAGTTCCAGGCGATCCGCCACAAGTTCGCCGAGATGGCGACCAAGACCGAGGCGGCGAAGCAGTTCACCTACGCGACCGCCTGGCGCTTCGCCAACGGCGAGTACCCAGTCCGCGAGATCACGATGGCCAAGCTCTTCGCCTCCCGCGTCGGCTGCGAGGTCGCCGACGAGTGCATCCAGATCCTCGGCGGCTACGGCTACATGAAGGAGTACGAGATCGAGCGCGCCTACCGCGACGTCCGGCTCAACCGGATCGGCGCCGGCACCGACGAGGTCATGCTCGACGTGATCGGCAAGAGCTACGGGCTGTAGGTATAGGGCTACCGGGTCGCGAGCATGCCTCGATGCTAACTCTGCAATTTTCTGCACCGGTGGGACGCAAATGAAAGAGGGAGGCGTAGTCAAGGACAGCGGCGCGCGGGCCACCCTCCCCCCATTTGGCGAGGAGCATGAGGAGCTGCGGGAGACCGTGAGCCGCTTCGTTGCCAAGGAGATCGCGCCGCACGTCGACGAGTGGGAGGCGGCGCGGGAATTCCCCCGGGAGCTCTACGGGCGCTGCGCCGAGCTCGGCTTCCTCGGCCTCAAGTTCCCCGAGCAGTACGGAGGACAGGGCGGTGACCACCTGCACGACGCGATCTGGGTCGAGGAGCTGGCCCGCTCCGGCGGCTCCGGCGGCGTCGCCGCCGGGCTCAACGCCCATGCCTCGATCGCTATGCCGCCGATCTTCAACTTCGGCACCGAGGAGCAGAAGCAACGCTGGCTGGTGCCGGGCATAGCCGGTGAGAAGATCGGCGCCCTCGGCATCACCGAGCCCGGCGCCGGCTCCGACGTCGCCGGCATCACCACCACCGCCCACCGCGATGGCGACCGCTTCATCGTCAACGGCGCCAAGACCTTCATCACCAACGGCGTCCGCGCCGACTTCCTCGTCTGCGCCTGCAAGACGAGCGAGGAGGGCGGCCACGGTGGCATCTCCTTCCTCGTCCTCGAGCGCGAGATGCCCGGCTACGAGGTCGCCCAGAAGCTGGAGAAGATGGGCTGGCACTCCTCCGATACTGGCGAGCTGGCCTTCACCGACGTCGAGGTGCCGGCGGAGAACCTGCTCGGTGAGGAGAACGGCGGCTTCAAGCTGATCATGGCCAACTTCGCCTGGGAGCGGCTGCTGATGGCGATCGGCGCGATCGGCGGCATGCAGCGCTTGATCGAGACCACCGTCGCCTACGCAGGCGACCGCGAAGCCTTCGGCCGCCCGATCGGCAAGTTCCAGGCGATCCGCCACCAGGTCGCCGAGATGGCCCTGAAGGCCGAGACCTCCCGCGCCCTCACCTACAACGCCCTGCGCCTCTTCCACACGGGGCAGGACTGCATCCGCGACGTCACCATGGCCAAGCTGGTCAGCCAGCGCTCGCTGCTGGAGGTCGCCGACCAGGCCCTGCAGATCCACGGCGGCTACGGCTACATGCGCGAGTACGGCATCGAGCGCGCCGTCCGCGACGCCCGCCTCGGCCCGATCGGCGGCGGCACCGACGAGATCATGAAGGAGATCCTCGGCAAGACGATGGGGCTGTAGCCCCCCCTCAGCGGCGAGGCCCGGACTCGCAGGTATGCGAGTAGCCGACGCCGGGGCCGCCGTCGCAGTAGTCGCGACCCGGTCCTCCGTAGAGCTGATCCGGGTCGGCGCCGCCGTAGAGGCGGTCGTTGCCAGGGCCGCCGTGGCAGCCGTCTTCGCCGGGGCCCATGAAGCAGTAGTCGTCGCCGGGGCCGCCCCAGCAGCCGTCGCTGCCGGCGCCGTGGCGGCAGTAGTCGTCGCCGGGGCCGCCGACGCAGTCGCTGTTGCGGGAGCCGGTGATGCAGACGTCGTTGCCGCCGCCTCCTTCGCAGCGGTTGCGGCGGGCGCCGCCGGGATAGCAGGCGTCGCGCTCGCCGTTGCCGATGAACTTGTCGGAGCCGCCGCCGAGGTAGATGGTCAGCGGCAGCGGCAGGCGGTCGAGCACTTCGACGAGGTCGCCGGAGGGGCCCATCTGGACTTCGATCGCGTCCACCCCCGCGAGCGGGCAGACCGCCGCCAGTCGGTAGCGCTCGAAGCGGCATCCGGCCGGCCGCGACGAGGCCATGTAACCGCTGACCAGGAGGCGGTCACCGTCGCTGCCGAGCTGCAACGACGAGCCTGAATCGGCGCCGAGGACCACCACCCGCCCGGCGGGCGCGGCTGTGGACGGAGCGAGCAGCAGAGCGATCGCCGCCAAGCCCGCGAGAAGAGGCGCGACACGTTTCATAGCAGCGTGACGACGCCCCGCAGCACCAGCAGGACGCCGACGACGGCGGCGAAGGTCACCCCCATGCGGCGGCCGTTGCGACCGAGCCAGGCGCGGAAGCGAGTGACGCGGTCCTGGGTCTGCTCCGGGGCGAACGCGTACCCGAGCAGCGGCACCTCAAGCAGCAGTTGCTGGATCACGCAGAAGACGACGACCAGCAGCACCGTCTCCGCCACGCCGGCGTCGAGCTTGGCCATGCGGTCGAGCGCGGTCAGGTAGGAGACGCCGGGGAAGGTGAGAACGACGCCGACCGCGAAGGTGACCCGCGCCGACCCTCTCCCCAGCATCCGCTCCGGCCAGGATTCCTTCTCCTCGCCGGCAGTCTCCTTCTTCTCCTTGCGCTGCCGCCGCCGCTCCTCGAGCCGAGCGCCGCGACCACCTCCCAGCACATAGGCGACCAGCAGCGCGACCAGGCCGACGACGATGTCCTCGATCGGCCCCAGCGTGTGCTTGGCGGTGCTGACGCTCGCCGACCCGTGCAGCGAGAAGACGATCAGCAGGCCGGCAGTAATGCTGGTCAGATAGGCCCCGAGCAGGTAGCCGAGCATCAGCTTCTTCGGATTCGGCAGTAGCATCATCACCGTCACCGCGGCCAGCAGCGTCGGCGTGAACATCGCCAGCAGCGAGAGTAGGAAGATGCTGCCGAGGTCGCTCACGCGGCCATTCTGACCGGACGGCCGGAGCTAGGCGGGGAAGTCGTCCGGCAGCAGGCGAAACGGCCGCCCGCGCGGCCCGCGCATGGCGCGAAAATGACGGAAGTCGAAGCTGAGGATGTCGACGGTGGCGTGCTTCTCCGCCAGGACGACGATCGAAGCGTCGGCAAGACCGACCTGAAGGTCCGCGTAGGTCTTCATCACACCGGTGGCGGCAGCGACGTCGGCGCGGCCGAACTCGGCCAGCTCATAGGCCCCTTCGACGACCTGCGCGAGCATTGCGAGCTGCTTGCCCTGGCCGTGTCGCTCGATCAGCATGTAATCGAGCTCGGCGAGGACGAAGGGAGAGAGCAGGAAGGGACCGTCCAGCTCCTGGACCACGCGCAGAACGTCCTCGTGGCGTTGCCCGGTCGAGCTGGCCAGCTGCAGGGCGGCGCTGGTATCGACGAGGATCAATCCTGGCCGAACCCTTCGAGCGCCTGCTCGGCCCGGTCGGGATCGTCGAGAACGGGATCCGCAAGCGCGAAGAGAGCGCTGGGCTTCCGCCGCGCCACTCGGTGGGCGTCGAGGACCTGATCGACGCCCTCGCGGATCAGGTCCGACTCGGTGCGGGTCGTGCGGTCGGAAAGCATCTCGAGTTCCTCCTTCTGGGCATCGGTGAGGTAGATGGTCGTTCGTTTCACGCCATACATCGTGCCATATGCAAGGGACGCGGCCTCCATCCGGCCTCAAGCGCTCGCCCAGGGCAAGTTCTCCCCCCTCGGGGCAAAACTGGCCGGCTGACCAGGATTTCGCCAATCCCTGTAGCCTCCGCCGCCGACTTCACGAACCAAAGGAGACGCAGACTGATGGGACTTCTCGATGGGAAAGCGGCGATCGTCACCGGCTCCGCAAGGGGCATCGGACGGGCGACCGCCGAGCTGTTCGCGGCCGAGGGCGCCAAGGTCCTGATCAACGACCTCGACGCCGACGTCGCCGAGCAGACCGCCGGCGAAATCGACGGCGAGACCGCCGTCCACGCCGGCGACCTGACCAAGGAGGGCGCCGCCGACGAGCTCGTCGCCGCCGCCGTCGACGCCTTCGGGGCCGTCGACATCGCCGTCAACAACGCCGGCTACACCTGGGACGGCGTCGCCCACAAGATGACCGATGAGCAGTTCCAAGCGATGCTCGACATCCATACGGTCGCCCCCTTCCGCGTCGCCCGCGCGCTCGCTCCGCACTGGCGCGAGGCCGCCAAGGCCGAGCGCGGCGAAGACAAGGAGGTCTTCCGCAAGCTGATCAACGTCTCCTCGACCTCCGGCACGATGGGCAACGCCGGCCAGGTCAACTACTCGGCGGCGAAGATGGGCGTGGTCGGGCTGACCAAAACCCTCGCCAAGGAGTGGGGCCAGTTCAAGATCAACGTCAACGCTGTCGCCTTCGGCTTCGTCGACACCCGCCTCACCGCCGCCAAGGAGGAGGGCGGCGAGATGACCGCACCCGGCGGCGAGAAGATCGAGCTCGGCATCCCCGAACAGATGCGGGCGATGGCCTCGGCGATCATCCCGCTCGGCCGCCCCGCCTCCCCCCAGGAGGCCTCCGGCCCGGTCCTCTTCCTCGCCTCGCCGTTGGCCAACTACATGCACGGCCAGGTGCTCAACGTGACCGGCGGCATGTTCGGCGGGATGTACACCTGAGCGACTCGGCGACAAGCCGCAGGCCACCCCGGTATCTCGACCTGGCGGACAAGATCTGGCCTGCGCTGTCGCGAGCCGCGGGCGCCCACACGTTCCTCTACCAGAGGACGGGTGGGCGCCTCGGCCACTCGATCCCCGGCGTACAGGGCAGGATGCTCCTGCTCGACCACGTCGGGGCCAAGAGCGGCGTCAGGCGCACCGCGCCGCTCCTCTACGTCGAGGACGGCAAGGACGTCGTCATCGTCGCCTCCAAAGGCGGCTTTCCGAAGCACCCCGCCTGGTACCACAACCTCCTCGCCAATCCCGACACCACGGTGCAGATCGGCTCCGAGCACCGGCCCGTCCACGCCCGGGTGGCGAAACCGGAGGAGCGCGACCGACTCTGGGCGATGGCCGTGAAGGCGTACGGCGGTTACAAGGACTACGCCGCCCGCAGCAAAGGCCGCGAGATCCCCCTCGTGGTCCTCGAGCCCCGCTAGCTCTTCGGGCGGCGCTCCTCGGCAATAGGCTCGCCGCCCTCGGTGGCGATCGCTTCGGGCGGCCAGGGTCCGGCCCAGTTGTCGCGGGCGCCATCGATCGTGATCGTCGTGCCGGAGTAGAAGTCGCCGGCGGGCGAGGCCAGGTAAGCGACCAGCCAGGCCATCTCCTCGGGCCGGCCGGCCCGCCCGATCGGGATCGAGCGCTCGAGGTTGTCGACGACCACCTGCGGATACTTGGTCAGCAGCGTCTCGGTCGCGAACTGGCCGGCGGCGAGGGCGACGGTCTTGATCCCGAAGCGGGCCCACTCCACGGCCAGCGTCCGCATCATGTTCTCGACCGCGGCGCGCGCGGCGCCGGAGTGGACCATCCCCGGCATCCCGTTGTGGGGGGAGAGGGTGACGCTCAGCACCTTGCCGCCGCCCTGCGGGATGAAGGCCTTGGTCGCTGCGGCGTGGGTCATCAGCCAGGTGCCCTGGACGTTGAGGTCGATCACGGTGCGAAAGCCCTTGGGGGTGATCGCCTCGGCCGGGCTGAGGAACTGGCCGCCGGCGTTGTTGACGAGGACGTCGAGGCGCCCGTGGCGCTCCAGCAGGCCGTCGAAGAAGTGACCGACCGGCTCCTCCTCGCGGATGTCGAGGGTCTCGTGCTCGAAGCTCCCGGCCATCCCGGCCGCCAGCTCGGCGGTCTCCGCCAGTGGCTCCGCACGGCGACCGCAGGCGACGACGATGGCGCCGAGCCGGCACAGCTCCAGCGCCGTCTCCCGCCCCAGGCCGCTACCGGCGCCGGAGACAACGCAGACCTGGCCGTCGAGCAAGCCGTCCCGGAACACCTGCGAATGCGAGCTTTCAGCCATCGGCGCGCAAGCCTATAGGCGACCTCTTCTGCGTAATGTCCGCGGCGATGAAGGTCCAGGTGGAGGCAAAGCCCCTGCACGAGCCGCTCGCCGGGGGTACGCCGGGCGCGACCGTCGCCGTCGAACCGATCATCGCCGGCCACGTCGACTTCCCCCTGGAGATGATGGTCAGTCCGGGCGGGCGTCTCACCACCCTGAAGCTGGCGCGGGCCCTGCTCTTCGGCTCCGCCCCCAACGTCGTCCCGGTCCCCGCCTTCCTGATCCGTCACCCCAGCGCCGGCGCGATCCTCGTCGACACCGGCCTGCACCCCTCGATCGCCACCGACGGCAAGCAGAACTTCGGCGGCGCCGGCAACCGCGTCGGCAAGCCGGCGCTGGAGAACGGCGAAGACGTGCCGGCGCAGCTGCGAAGCCGCGAGCTCGACCCGAACGAGATTCCCGTCGTGGTGATGACCCACATGCACATCGACCACACCTCGGCGATCTCCGAGTTCCCGCAGTCGACCTTCGTCGTCAGCGAGACCGAGTGGAAGGCGGCCGCGACCGGCCCCCGCCCGCTGATGAACGGCTACCGGCGGCCGCACTTCGACTACGCCTTCGACTACCGGACGGTCGACTTCGACCGTGCCGGGATCGACTCCTATGCCAGCTTCGGCCGCACCTTCGACCTCTTCGGCGACGGCTCGATCCACCTCGCCTTCACCCCCGGCCACAGCGCTGGCCATATGTCGGTGATCTGCCGGCTCAAGCAGGACGACTTCGTGATCGGCGGCGACGCGATGTACGTGCTGGCCCAGCTGAGCGGCGAGGCGCCGCTGCCCCCGCGCCCCTATGACGCCCACAACCTCCGCCGCTCACTGCAGGAGCTGCGGCTCTTCCACTCTCAGTTCCCGGGGGCGACGATCACGCCGGGGCACGATCCGGACTTCTACGCCCAGCTCGCCGCTCGCTACGAGTAGCGACCCCCTCGTACATCTCCCGCACCTCGGCGAAGACCTCGCTCGCCACCTCGAGCTGGCGCTCGCGGCTGGGTGCGGGCTCGAGCGCAAAGGTCATCGGCTGGCCGAACTGGACGGTGACCTTGGGGAAGTGCAGCCGCTTCCAGCCGCGCACCCGGGCGGAGCCGTGGATCGCGACCGGGACGACCGGCGCCCCCGATTCGAGCGCGATCCGGCCGATCCCCGGTTTCGGCTGCCCCAGCCGCTGCGAGCGCGAGCGGCCACCCTCGGCGTAGACGAGCAGCATCTCCTCCTGTCGGAGGATCTCGCGGGCGGTCTCGATCGCCTCCTCGTCGTGGTGGCCGCGGCGGACCGGGAAGACGCCGCCGTGCTTGTAGATGTAGGTCAGCACCGGCGGCCCGAACATCTGCGATTTCGCCATGAAGCGGATCTTCCGCCGCAGGTAGACACCGACGAAGAAGTGGTCCATCTGGCTGAAGTGGTTAGGAGCGAGGACGAGGGCGCCCTCGCGCGGCACGTTCTCCAGCCCGATCCCGCGCACCCGGTAGATCAGCATCGTCGGCAGGGTGAGGACGATGCGGGCGAAGGTGTAGGTCCAACCGACGCCGCGCCGGGCGGCCTCGTGGAACTGCTTGAAGTACTCCGCCGGGCGCGGGTCCTTATAGGTCTGGGGCCTCATCTCCGCCATGCAGGAGACGCTACGCCGACGGCCGCTCCCAGTTACGTGCGCGTTCGAGCGCCCGTCCCCAGTCGGCCAGCAGCGCCTGCCGCTGCTCGGCGCCCATGCGCGGCTCGTAGCGGCTCGCCTCGCGCCACATCTCCCCCACCTGCTCGCGGGTCCAGCGACCGCTGGCGATCCCGGCCAGGTAGGCGACGCCGAGCGCGGTCGTCTCCGCGACCTCCGGCACCGCCACCGGCGCCCCCAGCACATCGGCCTGGAACTGCATCAGCCAGCCGTTGGCGACGGCGCCGCCGTCGGCCTTCAGCACCTCGAGCCGCTCCCCGGCGGCGGCCTCCTGGGCCCGCACGGCATCGACAGTCTGGTAGGCCATCGCCTCCAGCGCCGCCCGCGCCAGGTGGGCGCGGCCGCTGCCGCGGGTGAGGCCGACGATGGTGCCGCGCGCATAGGGGTCCCAGTGCGGCGAGCCGAGCCCGGTCAGAGCAGGGACGAAGTAGACGCCGTCGTTGGCGTCTAGCGACGCGGCCAGCGCCTCCGTCTCCCCCGCCTCGTCGATGATCCCCAGCCCGTCGCGCAGCCACTGCACGGCGGCGCCGGTGACGAAGATCGAGGCCTCCAGGGCGTAGGCGACCTCCTTTTCCAGCCCCCAGGCTACGGTGGCGAGCAGGCCGTCGGGCGGGCGCGGCACCGCGCTGCCGGTGTTGAGCAGGACGAAGCTGCCGGTGCCGTAGGTGTTCTTCGCCATGCCGGGCCGGTGGCAGGCCTGGCCGAACAGGGCCGCCTGCTGGTCGCCGGCGATCCCCGCCACCGGCACCTCGCCGCCGAACTCGGAGGTCGTGCCGAAGACGTGCGCCGAGGGCAGCGGCTCCGGCAGCCGCGCCGGGTCGATCCCGAGCAGCTCGCATAGCTCCGGGTCCCAGGCGAGCCCGCGGATGTCGAACAGCATCGTCCGCGAGGCGTTGGAGTAGTCGGTGGCGTGGCGCCCGGTCAGCTTGAAGAGGAGCCAGGAGTCGACCGTGCCGAAGACCGCCCGCTGCGCCCCCTCGACGTTACGCAGCAGCCACTCGATCTTGGTCGCGGAGAAGTAAGGGTCGATCGTCAGCCCGGTCCGCTCGCGCACCAGGGCCTCCTGCCCCGCGGCCCGCAGCTCGTCGCAGCGCCCAGCCGTGCGCCGGTCCTGCCAGACCAGGGCGCGGTGGACCGGCTCGCCGCTCGCCGGGTCCCAGGCGACCACGGTCTCGCGCTGGTTCGTGATCCCGATCCCGTCGAGCTGGCGCCCCTCGATCCCGGCGGCCGCGATCGCCTCGGCGGCGACCCGGCGGGTCACCTCCCAGATTTCGCCGGCATCGTGCTCGACCCAGCCCGGGCGCGGAAAGTGCTGCTCGAACTCCGAGTAGGCGCGGCCGGCGATCCGTCCCTCGGCGTCGAAGACGAGGCAGGTGCTGCCGGTCGTCCCCTGGTCGATCGCGAGGATCACCGGGCGCGGCCCCTCAGCCTCGCACCTTGCAGCTGCGGGTCAGGGTCGAGGACAGCGTGCGCCCGTCGGCGAAGGTCATCGAGGCGTGGGCGAAGGGAAAGGTGGCGCCGGGGAAGCCCGCGGGGGCGTCGCAAGCGGCGCTGAGGTAGCTGCGGGGCCGGCCGCGGTAGGTGAAGTCCCGATGCAGCTGGAGGCTGATGCGGTTGAGATACCCCCAGCGGTTGAGCCTCTCTGGCAGGGCGCCGGTGAGAACCGTGCCGAAGGTGCCCGACCGTTCGCGGATGCGGAAGACGATGACCCGGGTAATCGGCAGCGGTCGCGCCCCGTAGATGTGGGCGAGGACCGCCCGCTTGCCATTGACCACCGCGTTGAAGGCGAGGATGCGACCGTGCGAGGGGAAGGCCGACTGTTCCGGGAAGGCGATGTCGGCGTCGTAGCTGCCGCCGCCGACCAGTGCCGCGCCGCAGCGGGCGAGCGCTTCCGCACTGGAGGAGGGTTCGAGCTCGCTCTGGCGGCAGGTCGGCAGCCCGTGGGCATCGAGGCGGCCACCCTGGTTGATCGCGATCGAGATCTGCCGCAGCGCCGGCGGCCGCTCGCCCGAGAGGGTCTTGACGGTGCCGACGATGCGGATCGCGATCGGTGCCCGTGCGTCACGCGGCAGCGCATCGGGAGCGATGCCGCCGCTGAAGCGGACGAAGAGGTCGCCGCGGGCGGTCAACTCGGCCTGGGCGAGCGAGGCGCACAGCGCGAAGACGGCGACGGCCGCCGCCAGCACTCCGATCCGCTTTCGCCCATGCCGCATCCCAGCCAGGCTAGCGGCGCGAGGCGTACACCCGGGCGAAGTCCCGCAACTGCACCCCCCGGTGGAGAAAGCCGGCAAAGCTGCGCCCGCTGGCCCGGTGCTCGAGGTCAAGCTCGTACTCGCCGAGGCGGTAGCCGGCACGGACGGCGTCCACCGTGATCCCGATCTCCATCCCGAAGCCGGCAGCGAAGGGAAGGCAGGCGCGCAGGGCATCGACGCGCAGGGCCCGCTGGCCGGAGATCGGCGCCGCGGTCTCGGCGCCACAGAGGTGGCGGATCGCCCAGCGGGCGAAGCCGAGGGCGACGCCGAAGCCGCCACCGACCCGGCGCGAGAAGGCGGCGACGGCAAGCTCGCACTCACCGCGCTCGATCGCCTCGACCAGCGGTCCCAGGCGCGCGGCCGAGGTGCCGAGGTCGCCGTCGCAGAGCAGAACCAGCGACGGCGACGCCCCCGCGCTCAGCGCCGCCTCGGCGGCGGCGGTGACGTTGGCGCCCTTGCCGTGCGGCCGGCCCCGGCTTACCACCTGGGCGCCCGCGGCCATCCCCACCTCGGCGGTGCCGTCGCCGGAGGCGTCGTCGGCGACCCAGATCGCCGCCTCCGGGAACCGCTCCCGCAGCGCCGCCACCGTCTCCCCCACCCGATCTGCCTCGTTGCGGGCGGCGACTATCACTGTCAGCGAGTCCTCCACGGCGGCTATTGTCCCCGCCCATGCCAGACATCGAGGCTCACATCACCGGCAACGTGTGGAAAATCGAGGTCGCCGTCGGCGACACGGTCGAGGACGGCGACACGGTCGCCATCCTCGAGTCGATGAAGATGGAGATCCCGGTCGAGTCGGAAGACGACGGCACCGTGAAGGAGATCCGCTGCGAGGAGGGCCAGTCCGTCAGCGAAGGCGACGTCCTCGTGGTGCTGGAGTAGATCCGTGGGGGAGCGGCTCGCGGACGGCAAGCTCGTCGTCGACCGGCCCGCCGACGCCGTCGCCCGCCTGACGATCTCCAACCCCGAGCGGCGCAACGCGCTCGACCATGACGTGCTCGACGCGATCGCCGACGCCCTGCCGCAGCTCGACCGCGGCATCGAGACCCGCTGCATCCTCATCACCGGCGCGGCGCCGACCTTCTCGGCCGGCTACGACATCTCCGGGATCTCGGACGCGACCTTCGAGCGCGATGCGGAGGCGCTGGTCGCCCACCCGTTCCATGCCGCGATGGAGGCGGTCGCCAAGCACCCCTGGCCGGTCGTGGCGGCGATCAACGGCCACTGCCTCGGCGGCGGCCTCGAGCTGGCGATCACCTGCGACCTGCGGATCTGTGCCACCGGGGCGAAGCTGGGGATGCCACCGGCCAAGCTCGGGCTGATCTACGGCCACACCGGGCTGCGCCGCTTCATCGACACGATCGGCCTGGCCCGGACCAAAGAGCTGTTCATGACCGGCCGCAACTACGACGCGACCCGGGCCGAGCACATCGGCCTGGTCAACGAAGTCGTCGCGGACGACCAGCTCGAGACGGAGTCGATCGAGCTAGCCGCCGAAATCGCCGCCAACGCGCCACTCTCGGTGCGCGGCAACAAACAGGCGATCGACCTGCTCAACGCCTGCCCGACGCTGAGCGAGCAGCAGGAGGCGGGCCTGATCACGCTGCGCGAGTCCGGCTTCGGCTCCGAGGATTTCCGCGAGGGCATCGAGGCCTTCGCCGAAAAGCGGCGACCGGAATGGAAGGGCCGGTGAGCGCCAGGGCCCGCACCGCGCTGGCGAAATCCGACCCGACGATGGCGGCGCTGATCGAGCGGGTCGGCAAGATCGACCTGGCGACGCGCCTGCGCCGCCGCAGCGAGGAGCGGCCGGCCGACGCCTACGGCGCCCTGCTGCGGGCAATCGTCGGCCAGCAGCTCTCGACCAAAGCGGCGCGGACGATCTACCTGCGGGTGCTGGACGTCTTCGGCGGCGCCACCCCCTCCCCCGGGCAGCTGCTGGAGGCAAGCGAGGCGGACCTGCGCGGCGCCGGCCTCTCCGGCCGCAAGGTCGAGTACCTCCAGGACCTTGCCCGCCACGTGATCGGCGGCGAGCTGGAGCTGGACCGGCTCGACGAGCTCGGCGACGAGGAGGCGATCGAGGAGATCGTGGCCGTGCGCGGGCTCGGCCAGTGGACCGCCGAGATGTTCCTGATCTTCCACCTCGAGCGCCCCGACGTCCTCTCCGGCGGCGACCTCGGCATCCGCAAAGCGGTGCAGATCGAGTACGGGCTGGAGGAGATGCCGGCGCCGCAGCGGGTGCTGGAGATCGGCGAGCCCTGGCGACCCCACCGCAGCCTCGCCTCGCTCTATCTCTGGGAGTCGCTGGCGGCCGTCCCCGGCGCCTGAGCGTGCTGTTCGTAAGTTCTCGAACGGCCTGAAACCCGCCTGTAGAGCTAGATCTTAGGGCTAGTGCGATCCGGCACTGCGCTGCTCGTAAGTCGTCTACCACTACCCGTTGTTCGTGAGTTCCCAGGCACGACTGGGTGCGAGTCACGTCTTGCGGACTGGTACGCAGGCCCCGTCACTTCGGTGTTGGCTGCAGTTGAGCGTGTAGTAAAGCCGCAGGTGTTGCTTTGCTAGGCGCCTGATGGCAGAGGACAAGGCTAAGAACGTTCGTCGTATTCCCGAGGGGCCGCGCGGGGCACTGCTGAACCGCCTGCTGGGCGACGGGGCGACCATCTCAGGGATTTGGCGTGAGCTTCAGGCACGCGAGGGGATCTCAGGCAGCAAAGACTTCGTACAGGAGATCCTTCGCCGGTACGGCAAGAACGAGGCCGAATGGACCGTGAAACAGATGTACGAACGCGAGGCGCAGCTCGAAAAGCTCCGGGAAAACCCATCGCTTGGCGAGGTCTTCAGAGCTGAGGCCACTCCTCCAAGTGAAGACCGCGAGCTCCGATCTCTGTTGATGGTCATCCCTGACGGCCTCTTCCTCTCCGCAGTCGCGGCCGGCTTCGCGAAGGTCTCGGACGCCTGGGGTGAATATGAAAAGGCACCGCCCTGGCCGTTCACCTACTTCAACGAGGTCTTCGAGAAGCGCAACGTTCCGTATCGCTTCGACCAGGAGGGCGAGCCGCAGTGGCATGGAGACGAAGCCGCCCACAAAGAGCTGATTGAGCCGGCGATCTCACGCCTGGGTGACGACCGGCTCGCCACGGCCAGCAAAGACTTTAACCATGCGCGAGAGGAGCTCCGGCTCGGCACGGCAAAGGCCAGAAAGGAGGCCGCGAACTACGCGACCAAGGCTGTCGAGGGAACGCTGAAGGCGGTACTCGAGGATCGTGGCCTTCAGGTACCCGACAAGACGCAGGCCTTCGTTCTCTGGCAAGCACTGAAGGAGGCGGGCATCGTGGAGGTCCACTCACAGGTCTGGGTCACCGCGACCACCAAGGTCAGCAACGAGAAGGGCCGCCACTCGAATCCGGCCGAGGTCACGGTGGCCGAGGCGGAGGCGGCGGTTATGAGTGCAGCGGTCGCAGTGATCTTCTTCAGCACCTTCCTGGCCTGACGGGCACTGGGGCGCTAGGACGCCAGCTCGTCCGCAGGCGGAAGGTGCTCGGTAATGAAGTCCCGGACCGGGCCCTCTGCCCAGCCCCGGAAGCCGTCATACCTCCAGCCCTCTCGCTGAGCGTGGTAACCGACTTCATTCAGGGCGGTCGCGAGATCGTCGTCTGGCAACGGGAACAGGGCTTGCCGCATGTCGTCATCGCTGATCAGACGATTGGCAGTCTGCTGAATGCGGGCCTGACGGACGCGGGCAAAACTGGGGTAGAAAACGTGACCCTCTGCGCTTTCCGCGCCGCCGATCGCGACGACGTTGAAGAGGAAGTCGAACTGAGCCAGGCTGGAGAGCATGGTGTCGGTATCCGCCTCGCTGAGCTCGGGCCGAAGGCAGTCGAGGCGGACGGTCACCGTCCGGGCGAGGCTCAGAAGGCTTAGCTCTTTCGCACCGCTCTCATCGTCGGTCTCGTGGAAGTGTCGGGCGCGACTCGCCATCGTGATCCCGTGACGCAGCCAGTTCTTCTCGTAGCCGCCTAGCAATCGGGAGGTTCATTGGTTCCAGGGGCCGGAGCCACTTCACTCAGCGGCAGGAAGTACCCGCTGTCTAGTTCTACCCATGTCTTTCCGTCGTCGCCCTCTATGTAACAGACAACCTCGACATGTTCGCCGTATTCGTAATTGTTTGAGGTCTCGTGACGAGGACCAGGAAATGCGGACTCGATCGTGAACAAGTCCTTCGGGACGACGACGAAGTCGTATCGATCATCGCCCTGCCACTGGTCGTACAGCACCAACCCGGCGGCGGTCAAAAGAGCGGCCAAGAGGACGAGCGCTAGGTCTTTCCATCCCGGCATCTCATTCTTGAAGCCCCAATACGCGGCGGCGACCGCCAAGAGAACCGCGCCAGCGACGATCGGCAGCGAATATTCCACGAGGCCAACGACGAGCAGCACCGCCCCCAGGACAGCGAAGGCGGCACCAAACGCCCGACCGTGAGACTCGTTTAGGCGGCTTTTCATCCCAGTCAGGCGCCGTGGCAGTGCTTATACTTCTTGCCTGATCCGCACGGGCACTGCTCGTTGCGACCGACCCGGTGAACCTTGCCTTCCGCCTCGAGCACGGCTTGTCGGCGATCGCGGTACTCCTCGTCGAAGCCGAACTCCTCCATGACCGCGCTGATGTTGTTCATCTGCTCCTCGGTCATCGGCTCAGGCTCATCAGCATCGGGGTTGAAGAAGATGGGATCACCGGGGCCAGGGTCGCGCCCGAACTTGCGCCGGAAGTTCTCGCGCTGTTCCTCGAGTGCCTCCATCATCTTGGGTGAGAGCTCGATTGAACGCGGGTCATCGCTGGACCCCAGTTCGGCCATGGCGCGAGCCTATGCCATCACTCTGGGCTCAGCTAGGCCTCAGAGATCAGGCATAGGGTTGGCTCGATGCGAGCAGCGGAGCTAGACGAGGGAACCGAGTATGCGTTCCGGCCGGGCGCTCGATCCACCAAGCCGTTCGAGCGAGTGACGCTGCTTGACGCCCTGCCTGCAGGCGGCCGAGTAGGAGTTCGCTTTGAGACCGGGGACCGGGCCGACCACGAGGGGACGGCAACGCTCGCCCAGCTGATCGTGCCGTGGTCTGAGGTCGAGCGACTCGAAGAGGCGCTCTGCGAACTCGCTGACTTTGACCACGAGCCGCTGACCCAGCAGGAACTGGCCTTCGAGACCCGCGACGGCGATTGGGTGCTCCCGATGGGCGCGTGCGAGGAACTGGCGCGATCCGCCGTCCAAAGACGAAGTCGCAGAGACCCATGACATTCGCCGCGCAACGCTCTACGCGATCAAGCGACTCGAGTGTACCGTGTCGCCGAGCTGAACGCCAATATGCATCAAGCGACCTTGCCAATATGCATCAGCTGAGTTTGCCAAGATGCACCACTAGCTTTCCCCACCTGCAGCAGGCTCAAATGCCAATCTGCAACACCCTAGGAGGCGGCCATGGCTGAGATGTTCCCGCGAGGAGACAAGGGTCTGGTCATCGAGGCCTTGCAGGACACTCGGGTCGTCTTCATTCTCGGCGCGCGCCAGGTAGGCAAGAGCACTCTCGCCCACGAGATTGCGGAGAACGAGCATCCGGCGAGGATCATCAACCTCGATAACAAGGCCGTCCGAGACGCGGCGATCGCAGACCCCGAGGGCTTCCTTGCTGGCCTTGAGCGGCCAGTGCTGATCGACGAGGTTCAGAGAGGCAGCCCCGACCTCCTTCTCGCAATTAAGGCTGCGGTGGACGAGGACGACGCGCCTGGACAGTTCTTGCTCACCGGCTCAGCCAACGTCCTGCGAAACCAGAAGGTCTCCGATGCCCTCACGGGCCGGGTCGAGTACATCCAACTTTGGCCGTTGGCCCAAGCCGAGATCGAGAGATCCTCGAACAACTTTGTCGATGCGCTGTTCGCCGCATCGCCGCCACAGATCGAAGGAGCACCCAAAGGTCGCCCCGCGCTGGCCGATCGGATCGTTGCCGGCGGTTACCCCGAGGCCCGGTCACGCACCGGCCGGCGCCAGGCGCGGTGGTTTCAGAGCTACTTGCAGACGACCTTCGAGAAGGACCTGGAAACCATCAGCGACGCACAAAAACTCCACGAGATGCCCCGCCTGCTCAGGCTCCTCGCCTCACAAGCTGCCAACCTCTTCGTGCCGAACAACCTCAGCCAAAAACTCGACCTCGACCACCGAACCGTCGCCAGCTACGTCGGCATGCTCGAGGCCATCTACTTGGTTAAGCGCATCCCGGCTTGGCGGCCCGGCCTCGGCGTGAGGGAGATCCAGACCCCCAAGATCTACGTTGTCGACAGTGGCCTTCTGCTCTACCTACTCGGCGCGAACGAGGATCGCCTAATGAGCGACGACCAGGTCACGGGGAAGGCGCTCGAGAACTTCGTAGCCATGGAGATCCTCAAGCACGCCGAATGGTCCGAGATCGCCCCAACCGTCCACCACTATCGGCAGGCTCGGGATGAGATCGATCTTGTTCTCGAGAACCGAGCCGGGGAGATCGTGGCTATCGAGGTCAAGACCAATGTCTCCCTGTCTACGAAGGATTGGCGCGCTCTACAGAGACTGCGGGACAAGCGGGGCGACAGCTTCAAGTGCGGCGTCATCGTCCACACCGGGCATCAGACCATCCCGCTTGGCGATCGTCTCTTCGCCGTTCCTCTCAGCGCCCTCTGGGCTTAGCTGGCCCTGTCAGCTGGCTTAGGACCGCCGCGCGAACCTCGCTCCAGCTCTTGAAGTGCCTCTGAACTGAGCGCTGAGTGGGAAGACGGGCAAATGGCCTCCACGTAGTTGTTGAACGTCGGGACGCGCCCGAGGTCCTCAGCGTACTCGCGCAGGCCCGCGATGAGTTCCTCCTCCGTGTAGCTGCGGTGCCCCTCGACGACGATCGGAGCATCATCAGGACGAGCCTCCAGATGCGCTTGCTTCAGGACTTCGTCCAGCCCTTCGTCGGGCCGGGGCAGAGCCATTCTCTGATCGAGCCATCCGGCGGCCAGGATGGATGAGAGGTCCTGCGCAGATGCCGAAACTCATTGACCGAGGGCGACCTCCCAAGGATGTCTGCCGCTTCCCGGACTGCTGCGATTGCCCGAGCGACCCGTACCTCCCGGGTGTTCATCGGGCCGCGCTCCTTCGGATTAAGCCAGCCGCTTGCCGAGCTCCCGCAGGACATCGTGCTGAGATGCCTCATCCAAGGCGCAGATGCCAGCCCAGACGACTCGGGCCGATGGCTCGGGGAATAGCTGCTTGTCGCGCTGACTCATGGAACGAATGTAGCCCGAGTCTCCCGAACCCCGCCTGGGGAGTGGTAGAGACGCCGCTTTCACAGGGTCGACGAGGAGGCCACAAACGGCTCTACAACAGGGAGCGGTGACGCGACTGGTACCACGCCCCCTCAGACTGGTAGGACACCCGCGAGCAACTACCCACCAGAGCAACCTACGAACAGCGACCGAAGCCTCATGCAGAGCCAACCCCACGTCCCGCAACTCGGGACTTACGAGTAACACGAGCCGTGACACCGCGCACGACCCCTCCCAACTTCAACCGCGGAGCGGCGGCGGCCGACAAAGCAGGCATGCGACTGCGCTTCTGGATCGGCCTCGCCGCGGTGCTCGTGATCGCCGCCGGCTCCGTCGCCGCGGCGCTGATCGTCAGCGCCGACGACAGCGCCGACTTCCACGCCAGCCAGCGCGACCTGGCGGTGCGCGCCGCGCACCAGGCCCAGTCCGTGGCCGGCCTCTCGATCGGGCAGCTGGCCAGCGCCGCCGCCTTCTTCCAGGCCGAGGGGGACTTCAGCGAGCACGAGTTCGAGGTCGTCGCCGCGCCACTCCTGGAGCAGGGAGCGCTGAGCGGGACCGCCTTCATACAGCGGGTTCCCGACTCCCGGCGGGCCGCCTTCGAACGGCGACACGGGGCGCCGATCTTCGAACCGAGCCCCGACGGACCGCACAAGGCCATCACGCGACCGGTCTACTACCCGATCGTCTACGCGGTGACCGAACTCGGCAGCGCCGCCCCCGTCGGCTTCGACCTCGCCGCCGACCCCGAACGGGGGCCCTTCCTGCGCCGCGCCCGCGACCGCGGCGAGCCGGTGGCGACCCCGCCGGTGAAGCTGCTGATCGGCGGGATCGGCATCAACGTCTACCGGCCGGTCTACCGCGACGGCGCCCCGACCGCGACGGTGGCGCAGCGCCGCGCCGCCCTGATCGGCTTCGCCGCCGGCGCCTTCCGGGTCAACGACCTCGCCCAGGCGGCGGTTTCGACGGTCCCGGGCTCGGTCGACGTGCAGCTGCGCATCGACCGCGAACACGTGGTCGGCGAGCAGGGGCAGCTCGACGACCCCGCCAGCGCTCCGGTCCACATCGCCGACCGCACCTGGCTGCTGGTCGTCCGCGACCCTGAGCGCCCGGACGTAAGCCTGCCGCTGCTGCTGGCCGTGATCGGCATCTCCCTGGCGGCGCTGCTGGGCTCGCTGATCCTCGCCTGGAGCCGCAACGAACGAATGCAGGAGCTGCAGCGGGAGGCTAGCCTCGACTCGCTGACCGGGCTGAAGAACCGGCGCCGCTTCGAGGAGGAGCTGCGGACGGCGATGGCGCGAGCGGGTCGAGACGGCACGACCGGGGCGGTGCTGATGCTCGACCTCGACCACTTCAAGCAGGTCAACGACACGGCCGGCCATCCCGCCGGCGACCGTCTGATCGAGGAGGTCGCCGACCTGCTGCGCCAGCGCAGCCGCGAGAGCGACGTGCTCGCCCGGCTCGGCGGCGACGAGTTCGCGATCGTCCTCCCTCGCGCCACCCCGACCGAGGCGCGCATGGTGGCCGAATCAATCGCCACCGCGATCCGCCAGCACCAACCGGAGCGCGACGACGTCGAGCCGATCACCGCCAGCCTCGGCGTGGCGATGTTCGGCAACGACCCGCGGACCAGCGTCGAGCTGATCGTATCCGAAGCCGACACGGCGATGTACGCGGCCAAGGACGGCGGCCGCGACGGCGTCCGCGTCTTCGACCCAATCGCGGTCCGCGACGACGCCTCCTGGGACGACCTCGGGTTCTAGCGCGCCGCCAGGTCGCGGCGCAGGTCGAGCACACGCTGGGCGGAGGCCTCGAACTCGACGCGGTCGAGGGCGCCGGCGTGGAGCTTCGCGACCAGTGCCCGCCCGGCGCGTTCCGCCGGTCCCAGCGCAGTGAAGAGCAGCAGGTCGACACCGGCGCCGGCCGCCGCCACCCCCGCCTTCGCCGGCCCGCCGAAGGCACCCACCGCAACGGTGTCGAGCGCATCGGTGATGGAGACGCCCTCGAAACCCAGGCCGTCGCGCAGCTCGCCGGTCGCGATCCGGCGCGAGAAGGCGGCGGGATCAGGCGAGAGCGCCGGGTAGATCGCGGTGCTGAGCATGACCATGTCGCCGCCGGCCGCGACGAAGGTGCCGTACGGGGCCTCGTCGACCGCTCGCAGCGTCGCCCGCGGCAGGCCGATCCGCTGCACCGCGAAATCGGTGTTCTCCGGCGCCGCTCCCAGACCCGGGAAGTGCTTGGCCGTGGCCGCCACCCCGCCCCGCTGGAGTCCCGCCGCGAAGGGGATTGCGGTGGCGACGACCTCCCGTACGGTGGAGCCGAAGCCGCGTTCGGTCGCGGCGATCGTGCCGCCCGGGCGAGCCACGTCGAGGACCGGCGCGAGGTCGACGTTGATGCCGAGATCGCGCAGGCTCGCCGCCGTGCGCCGGCCCTGTTCGCGGCTGAAGGTGGGGCCGCGGGCGCCCATCTGCGCCGCCGAGGCGACCGGGGCGCCGGCGACGCGCTTCACCAGCCCGCCCTCCTGGTCGGTCATCGCCAGCAGCGGATCGCGCAGAGCGGGCGGGCGACGAATCGCCTGCAGGTCGGCGATCAGGCGGCGGCCGGCGGCGCGACTGGGGAGGTTGTCGGCGAAGAGGACGACGCCGGCGACCCGGCCCTCGTGGACCGCCTTCACCAGGCGCGGGGAGACGTCGGTGCCACTCAGGCCGACGACGATCCGCTCGCCCGCCAAACGTGGGATCGGGAGCGTGCTTGCCACCTCCCCCTCGACTTCCGGCGGCGGCGAATCCCCAAGTGCGGCGCCAAGGGCGAAGGCAGCCGTCGCGAGCCCGGCCAAGATCGCCAACGTCAGGCGGCGCCTTCGTGCCCGTGAGTGCTCCACGCGATCGACGCTAGCGGATCGCGAACGCACTTCTTCCCGATGGGGTTCGCGGCCTCCGACTGAGGGTTCCAGGCGTCCGGCCCGGGGCCTAGCCTTGCCCTCAATCCACCCCCGGAAAGCGACCGCGCATGCCCTCTCTGATCACCTTTGACGAAGCCCTCGCCTACGGGCGGCTGAGCGACCACGACGAGATCGGCGCCGTGGTCGAGCGCGCCTGGGAGGTCCGGCGCGAGAACTTCGGCGACTCGACCGACATGTGCTCGCTGGTCAACGCCAAGTCCGGCGGCTGCGCCGAGGACTGCGGCTTCTGCGCCCAGTCGCGCTACGCCGAGTCCGACACGCCGATGCACGCGATGCTCGAGCCCGAGCAGATTCTCGAGCACGCCAAAGCGGCTGAAGCCGCCGGCGCCCACCGCTTCTGCATGGTCACCCAGGGCCAGGGCCTCTCCAAACGCGACTTCCAGAAAATCCTCGAAGGGACGCGGCTGGTCGCCGAGCAGACCAACCTCAAGCGCTGCGCCTCGATCGGCCACATGTCGGCCGAACGCGCCAAGTCGCTGAAGGAAGCCGGTGTACAGCGGGTCCACCACAACGTCGAGTCCTCCCGCTCCTACTACCCGGAGGTCTCGAGCACGGTCCGCTACGAGGGCCGGCTGCGGACGATCCAGGCGGTCAAGGAGGCCGGCCTCGAGACCTGCGTCGGCGGCATTCTCAACCTCGGCGAGAGCGAGGAGCAGCGGGTCGAGATGGCCTTCGAGCTGACCGAGATCAACCCGACCTCGGTACCGATCAACCTGCTCAACCCGCGCGAGGGGACCAAGTTCGGCGACCGCGAGCCGATGGACCCCTGGGAGGTCGTGAAGTGGGTGGCGATCTTCCGCCTGATCATCCCCGGCGCCCTCTTCCGCCTTTGCGGCGGCCGGGTCGAGAACCTCGGCGAGCTGCAGCCGCTGGCGGTGAAGGCGGGCCTGAACGGGGTGATGATGGGCAACTTCCTCACCACCCTCGGGGCCGAGCCCGAGGACGACCGGGCGATGTTCGAGGAGCTGGGACTGAACGTCGCCCGCCAGCCCGACAACGGCGCCAACCCCCGGCCCGACAACCGCTCCGGCTGGCTCGACGGTGAGACCCCGGCGACGCCGATGGACGAGCTGGTCGATCGCCAAGAGGAAGCCAACTTCTGGGATCCCTCGACGCAGCTGCGGGTGGTCAAGAAGGCGAAGAAGCCGCCGCCTTACCCGGCGCCCACGAACGCGGCGTGACCGACGTGGCGGAGCGGCTCGAGGAGCTTCGCGACCGCGGGCTGTACCGGCGACTGCGCCTCGTCGGCGGGCCCCAGGGGCCGCGGGTCCTGCTCGACGGGGACGATGTCCTGCTGCTCTGCTCCAACAACTACCTCGGCCTCGCCGACCACCCGCAGGTGCGCGAGGCGGCGGCCGCGGCGTCGCTGCGCTGGGGTGCCGGCGCCGGCGCTTCGCGACTGGTCTGCGGCAACATGGCGCCGCACCGCGAGCTGGAGTCGCGCCTGGCCGAGTTCAAGGGCTGCGAGGCGGCGCTGCTGTTCGGTTCGGGATACCTCGCCAACACCGGCACGGTGGCCGCGCTGGCGGGAGCGGGCGAGGTTGTCTTCTCCGACGAGCTCAACCACGCCAGCATCGTCGACGGCTGCCGCCTCTCGCGGGCCGAGACCTTCGTCTACCGCCACGCCGACCTCGAGCACCTCGCCTGGGGGCTGCGGCGGGCGCGGGGGCGCGGCGCGCTGATCGTCAGCGACGGGGTCTTCTCGATGGACGGCGACGTCGCCCCGCTGCCCGGGCTGCTGGAGCTGGCACGGGAGCACGGCTGCCGGCTGCTGGTCGACGAGGCCCATGCGACCGGGGCGATCGGTCCCGGCGGTCGCGGCTCGGTCGCCGCCGCCGGCCTCGACGGCGAGGTCGACCTCGTCGTCGGCACCCTCGGCAAGGCACTCGGCTCCTACGGGGCCTACGTCTGCGCGGACGCGGAAACGATCGACTTCCTCGTCAACGCCGCCCGTCCCTTCATCTTCTCCACCGCCCCCCCACCGCCCTCGGTCGCCGCGGCCACTGCGGCGCTGGAGCTCGTCTCCGCCGAGCGCGTCGAGCGCCTGCAGGCGAACGCCGCCGGCTTCCGCACGGCCCTCGCCGCCGCCGGTCTCGATGCCGGCCGCTCCCAGACCCAGATCGTCCCGGTCGAGGTCGGCGAGGCCGAGCCGACGATGGAGCTCTGCGAGCGCCTGCTCGAGCGCGGTGTCTTCGCCCAGGGCATCCGCCCGCCGACCGTGCCGGAGGGCTCCTCGCGCCTGCGCTTCACGGTGATGGCCACGCACGAGCCGGCGGATCTGGAGCGGGCGGCGCGGCTCGTCGCCGCCAGCGCTCGCGAGCTCGGCGTCGCGGCCCCGGCCGCGATTGCCGCCTGAAGCGAGCGGGATGGCCGCGCCCGCGACCGGGATCTTCGTCACCGGGACGGGGACCGAGGTCGGCAAGACCGTCGTCGCCGCCGCGATCGCCCACACCCTCACGCAGGCAGGCCGCAAGGTCGCCGTCTTCAAGCCCACCGTAACCGGCCTCGACAACGAGGGCGAGGCGGACCACGAGCTCCTGAGACGAGCGGCGGGCTCGAATCAGGGCGACGAGGAGATCGCTCCCCACCGCTTCGGGCCGCCGGCATCGCCGCATCTGGCCGCGGCGATGGCCGGGGAGGAAATCGAACCGGCGCGACTGCGCGAGAGCGCCCGGGCGGCCGCGACCGGCGCCGACTTCCTGGTCTGCGAGGGCGTCGGCGGCCTGCTCGTCCCCCTCGCCCTGGGTCGAGTTCCTGTCGCTATGCGACAGGAAAACGCCCCGCCCTACCTGGTCCGCGACCTCGCCGCCGACCTCGGCTACCCGCTCGTGATTGCCGCCCCCCCCGGGCTTGGCACGATCAACCACACGCTGCTGACGATCGAGGCGGCCCGCGCCGCCGCCCTCGACGTAGCCGGCGTCGTCCTCACCCCCTGGCCCGCGCAGCCGAGCGAGATCGAGCGCTCCAACCGCGAGACGATCGCCGCCCTCGGCGAAGTCGCGGTCGAGACCCTTCCCCTTCTCGATCTCGCCGCTCCGGCCACCTGGCCGAGCCTCAGCCCGGGACGATGACGTCGAGGCCAGAGCCGGAGAGCTCGACCTCGAAGCCGGCGTCGGCGGCGATCGTCGCCGCCGCCTCGGGGGTGGCCGGCGCCTCCTTCGCCAGCAGCAGCGCCCGGGCGACGTCGCCGCGCACCGCCTTCGCCATGTGGGAGACCGGCTTGCGCCCGCCGCCGCTCGCGCTGAACGCCCGCACCGCCAGCAGCGTTGCTCGCTCGGGCTTCCAGGCGGCGGCGTAGGCGGCGGAGCGCATGTCGACGACGAGGTCGCCGGGCTCGTCGGGCATCGCCGCCGCCAGCGCGGCGCGCCACCAAGTCGAGAGCGGGCCGATCCGGGCCAGCCGCGCTTTGGCCGAGAAGCGGTAGTAGGGGATGCGGTCCTCCGGCCGCAGCACGCCCCAGAGGGCACTGGCGATCAGCACCCGGCGACGCGCTCTGACCGGCAGCTCGGACAGGCGGAGGTGGTCGTAGAGGACGCCGGTATAGATCTCGGCCGCAGCGGCGGCCGGAGCCGAGCGGAGCCTCGCGTCGACCTCGATCTCGCCCACCTGACCCTTGGGGATCGCGAGCTGCTTCAGTGCCCGCTTGGTCGCCACCGTCCCCAGCCGCTCCAGCGCGTCGAGCAATGCCGCCCGCCGCTCACCCAGCTCTATGGCAAAGGTGAGCGAATCGAGATCGACCGGCTCGCCCTTCGACGGCGCGAACTTGCCCTCGGAGGGCGGCAGCAGGATCAACACGCGGCAATCCTCGCCGATCCGGTCGAGGCTAGGCCGTCTCCGGTTCCGCCTCGCGGGCGGCAACCGCGGAGCCGCCGGGGTTGACGTTTGCCTCGGCCGCCTCGACGGTCAGCCGGTGCTCGCCGTTGTTCTTCTTGGCCCGGATCGCGACGGCGCCGACCGCGGCGCCGAACAGCGCCACCGCGGCGCAGACCGTCATCGCGAAGCCGAGCGCGTCGACGAACTGCTGCGGCGAGGCGGTCTCGAAGCTGGCGCCGACGCGAGCCTGGAAGATCGCGCCGGTGACGGCGACGCCGAGGCTGCCGCCGACCATACGGAACATCGAGAGCACGCCCGAGGCTATGCCGGCTTTCTGCACGGGCACCGCGTTCATCGCGGCGCTGGTCATCGGCGACATCGTCATCGCGATGCCGATGCCGAGCAGCATGAATCCGGGCAGCAAGTCGAGGTAGCCGGAGTCGACGGCGATGCCGCTGAAACTGTAGAGCGAAGCAGCGACGACCGCCAGCCCGCCGGCGATCAGCCAGCGCGGCCCGAAGCGGTCAGAGAGCCGCCCCGCGACCGGCGCAACACCGACGATCATCAGGGTCGAGGGCAGGAACCGCACCCCTGCCTCGAGCGGCGAGTAGCGGAGGATGTCCTGCATGTAGAGGGCGAGGAAGAAGAAGACGCCCAGCATCGAGAAGGAGACGATCAGCGCCACCACAACGGCGCCGAGGAAGTTGCGGTCGGAGAGCAGGCTGAAGTCGACCATCGGCACCTTCACCCGCTGCTCGATCGCGACGAAGGCGCCGAGCCCGAGCACGGCCCCGGCCAACAGGGCGACGATCTCGGGCGAGCCCCAGCCCCAGCTGTTGCCCTCGACCAGGGCGAGGATCAGCGCCGTCAGGCCACCCGTCAGCGCGGCCACACCCGCGTAGTCGACCTCACGGCCAACGCTGGTGTCGCGCGACTCGCGCACGGCGAAGAGGGCAGCGCTCACGGCCCCGATCGCGACCGGGATGTTGAGGTAGAAGATCGCCCGCCAGCTGACGTGCTCGGTGAGGAAGCCGCCGAGCACCGGGCCGACGGCCAGGGCCAGGGCGGAGACGCCCGCCCACATCCCCATCGCCTTGCCACGCTCGGAGGCCGGGAAGGCGTCGGTGATGATCGAGAGCGTCGCCGGCATCATCAGCGCCGCGCCGACGCCCTGGACGACCCGGCTGATCACCAGGTCGGTGGAGCTGACCGCGAAGCCGGCGGTCGCCGAGGAGAGGGTGAAGATGACGACGCCGAAGAGGAACATGCGGCGGCGCCCGAAGATGTCGCCGAGGCGGCCGCCGGTGGCGAGCAGCACCGCGAAGGAGAGCGTGTAGCCGTTGATCGTCCACTCGAGGCCGGAGATCGAGGCGCCGAGGTCTTTCTGAATCGACGGCAGGGCGACGTTCACCACCGTGTTGTCGAGCATGATCATGAACAGCGCGAAGCACATCGCCCCGAGCGTCCACCACTTGCGGTTGTCGTCGGTGATCAGGTGGTTGTAACGGGTCAAGCTGCTCCACTTCCCTTGAGGTGCTCATAGGTCTGGGCGATGTCATCGCGGTCCATCAGCGAGTCGACGGCGGCGTCGAGCTTGCGGCGCTGGGCTGCGTCGAGGGTCGAGGCGAAGGCCTCGAACCCGGACTGCCGGACAGCGACGAGAGTCTCGACCAGGCTCTTGCCGGCGGCGGTTATCTGCACCTGCCGCACGCGCCTGTCGTCGGGATCCTCGACTCGCGTCGCCAGGCCCTTCTTGACCAGGGCGTCGACCGCCCTGCTCATCGAGGGCACCGAGACGCCGAAGACCGCAGCGAGGTCGCTGACCTGCCAGGTCTCCTCGGTCTGTCCCAGCCCACCCAGCTCCAGCAGTGCCTTGCACTGGGTCATCGACAGCCCCGACTCCTCCATCACCCGCAGCTGGTTGCCGCGGTCGTAGAGGAAGAGGTGCCGGAAGAGGGCGGTCAGCCGTGCCGCCGTCTCCTGGGCCTCTGGGGCCACATCGACAGCGGTCTTTTCGGCAATCGCCTTTACATCACTCGCTTGCATGTGAGGAATAGTTGCAAGATCACAACTATTCCTCAAGCGCAATAGTTGTTCCTGTGCGCTATGTCACACAGATGCCGGCATCTCGCCGCGATACGGCCCCGGCTTCGGCCGCGGCTCGCCACCCGGCAGCGCCAGCCGCAGGATCGTCCGCTGCACCATCCCCAGCTGCTGCATGAAGGGGCCGCTGTTGTAGGGCAGGCCATAGCGGTGGCAGATGTCTTTGACCTGCGGCGCGATCTCCGCGTAACGGGTGCTCGGCAGGTCCGGGAAGAGATGGTGCTCGACCTGGAAGCCGAGGTTGCCGCTGGCGACGTGGAAGAAGGGGCCACCCTCGATGTTGGCCGAGCCCGAGAGCTGGCGCACGTACCAGCCGCCCGGGGTCTCGTCTTCGACCTCGGCCTCGCTGAAGGTGTAGGTCTGGTCGGGGAAGTGGCCGCAGAAGATGATCGCGTAGGCCCAGACGTTGCGGGCGACGTTGGCGGTCGCGTTGGCCGCGGCCGTCTTGCGGTACGCCTTCGCCCCTTTGCCGAGCGAGCGCCGCAGATTGCCGGCGAGGCCGCCGCGCCGGCGGCGGCGGCCGGGCTCACGACGGTCGGCCACCGTCTCCAGCGCCAACTCGACCCCGGCCGTCGCCAGGCCGCTCAGCAGCGGCCAGGCGATGTAGTCCTTGACGATCTGGCTCTTCGCCTTGCCGACGATGCCCTTGACCTGGCGCTGCACCTCGGCCTTCGACTTCTCGCCCTTGCGGATCGCCTCGTAGTCCATGTCGTGCAGGGCCACGCCCCACTCGAAGAAGGCCATCAGCAGCAGGTTGTAGAACGGCTGCAGCAGGTAGACCGGGTGCCACTTCTGCTCCGGGTCGATCCGCATGATCTCGTAGCCGAGGTCCTTGTCCTTGCCGCGGATGTTGGTGAAGGTGTGGTGGACGTAGTTGTGGGAGTGCTTCCAGGCCTCCGCGGTCGAGGCGGTGTCCCAGTCCCAGGTCGAGGAGTTGATGTGCGGGTCGTTCATCCAGTCCCACTGCCCATGCAGGACGTTGTGGCCGATCTCCATGTTCTCGAGGATCTTCGCCGCCCCCAGGGCGACGGTGCCTGCAGCGCGGGCAGGCAGATTGTTGGAGGCGAGCAGCAGCGCCCGCGAGACCACCCCGAGACGGCGGTGCATCTCGATCATGCTCTCGATGTAGCGGCGGTCGCGTTCGCCGAGGTCGGCGCGGACGCGGTCGCGGATCGCGTCGAGCTCGCGGCCCAGCTCGTCGATCTGCTCGGCCGAGAGCCGGCTCAGTGGGCTCTCGATCTGGGTGCTTGCCTCTGGGGTTGCAACGGTCATCGAATTCCTCTCGGTTGTCTCAAAGTGCGATCTCGATCGGCCCCTCGGGGGCGTTGACGCAAGTTCTGACCATCTCTCCCTCGCTGCCGTGGACCTCACCGGTGCGCAGGTCGCGGACTTGGCCGCAACGCAGCTCGCCGACGCAGGTGTGGCAGATGCCCATGCGGCAGCCGTAGGGCAGGGTGGCGCCGGCCGCTTCGCCGGCAGCAAGAATCGGCGTTGCGCCGTCGCAGGGTGCCTCGACGCGGCTCTTGGCAAAGCGGATCTCGCCACCGGCGCCGTCACCCGCCTCGCCGCCGATCAGCGGCTGGAAGCGCTCCATCTCGAGCAGCTCGGGGTCGCCCTCGAGCTCCCAGTACCGGATCAGGTCGTCGAGCATCTCCCCCGGCCCGGAGGCGAACGTGTGCCGCTCGCGCCAGTCGGGGCAGAGGCTGTCGAGGTCGGCCGGGACGACGCGCCCCTGCTCGGAGGTGATCCGCAGCCGCAGGTCGAAGCCGACTTCGGCGGCGTGGAAGCGATCCAGCCGCTCGCCGAAGATGACACTGTCCCGGGTCCGAGCCGAGTGGATGTGAACGATGTCTCCGACCGCGTCGTTGCGGACGAGGCTGCGCAGCATGCTGGCGATCGGGGTGATGCCGCTGCCGGCGCTGATGAAGAGCAGCTTCTCCGGCACGGGATCGGGGAGGACGAAGGTGCCTTCGACGCCGCCGAGCCGGACCAGGTCGCCGGGCCTGGCGCGCCGCACCAGGTAGGGCGAGACCTTGCCGGCCTCGACCAGCTTCGGGGTGATCGCGATACAGCCGTCGGCGCGGCCGGGGTCGGAGGTGAGCGAGTAAGCGCGCCAGTGGTGGATGCCGTCGACGACGACGCCGATTCGCAAGTACTGGCCCGGCCGGTGGCCGCCCCACTCGTAGCCGGGGCGGATTAGGACGGTCGCCGCTTCCTCGGTCTCGGGCTCGATCCGCTCGATCCGACCGCGCAGTTCGCGGGTCGAGAGCAGCGGATCGATCAGCTCCAGATAGTCGTCGGGGAGCAGCGGGCTGAACAACGAGCGCACGGCCCGCAGCGCATGCCGGCGCACCTTCGGGACCTTCGGTATCGCTCCTCGCTCAGCCATTCCGCTCAATCATGACATGGATCGATGTAACATCTGTGGGTGTAATCACAGAGGCCCCATACCCGAATTCCGGCCGGACTCACGTCTAACGTCCAACCGATGTCGATGGACCCCGGCCGGCTCGACCACGACCACGTCTGGCACCCGTTTACGCAGCAACTGGGCTGGAGCGAAGAAGAGCCGCTGCTGATCGAACGCGCCGAAGGCTCCTTCCTGATTGACGCCGACGGCCGTCGCTACCTCGACGGCACCTCCTCGCTCTGGTGCAACATCCATGGCCATCGCCATCCCGTCATCGACCGGGCGGTGCGCGAGCAGCTCGACCGGGTCGCCCATTCGACCATGCTCGGCCTCTCCCACCGCGGCGGCGTCGAGCTGGCGTCGCGCCTGGTCGAGATCGTGCCCGACGGTCTCTCGCGAACCTTCTACTCGGAGTCGGGATCGACCGCGGTCGAGATCGCCCTCAAGATGGCCTTCCAATTCCAGGCCCAGCGGGGCGGCGAAAGCGCTCGGCGCACCTCCTTCGTCCACCTCCACAACGCCTACCACGGGGACACGATCGGCTCGGTCTCGGTCGGCGGGATCGACCTCTTCCATGCCGCCTACGAGCCGCTCCTGTTCGAGACTCACGCCGCTGAGGCCGGCGATGCCGGCGACCTCGACCGCGTCCTCCAGGCACATGGCGAAAGGATCGCGGCGGTGATCGTCGAGCCACTGGTCCAGGGGGCGGCGGGGATCCTCGTGCAGCCGCCCGGCTACCTGCGCGCGGTCCGCGAGCTCTGCGACGCGCACGGTCTGCTGTTGATCTGCGACGAGGTGGCGACCGGCTTCGGGCGTACCGGGACGATGTTCGCCTGCGAGCAGGAGGGGGTCGAGCCCGACTTCCTCTGCCTCGGCAAGGGCCTCACCGGTGGCTACATGCCGCTCGCCGCGACGCTGACCACCGAGCGCGTCTACGAGGGCTTCCTCGGCGCCCCCGAGGAGCAGCGGACCTTCTTCCACGGCCACACCTACACCGGCAACCCGCTCGCCTGCGCGGCGGCCCTGGCCAACCTCGAGGTCTTCGAGTCCGAGCGGACGCTCGAACGCCTGCAGCCGAAGATCGAGCTGCTCTGGGAGCGGTTGGCGGAGATCGGGGAGATGCCCGAGGTCACGGAGGTGCGGGGGCGCGGCTTCATGGTCGGGATCGACCTCGGCGCGCACGACCCGGCGCTGCGGATGGGCCACCGGGTCACGCTTGAGGCGCGCCGCCGCGGCGCGATCGTGCGCCCGCTCGGCGACACCGTCGTGCTCGTCCCGCCGCTCTCGATCGCCGCGGATGACCTCGAAGCGCTGCTGGCGATCGCCACCGAGTCGATCGCGGCCGCAGTCGCTTTGCCCCAAGCCGTCTAGCGTTCCTGTGATGAAAATCGGGCCGGTCCGTAGTACTGGCGTGGAAGGAACCCTGGTCGCAACCGCCGAGGAATCGCCGCGCGAGGCGGACCTCGCCTTCGAGCGCCTCTACCGGTCGAGCCGCGACGACGTCTATGCCTACGCGGCGAGCCTGCTGCGGGACCCCGCCGCGGCCGAGGAAGTCACCGCGGCCGCCTTCGAGCGCGCCTACCGCAAGCGCTCGCGCTTCGACCCCAGCCGCGGCGAGCCGCGCGCCTGGCTGTTCGGGATCGCCCGCAACGCCGCCCTCGACGAGCTGCGCCGCCGTGGCCGCCAGGCCGAGCTGGTGGCGGAGCCGGCCGACCTCGTATCCGCTCCCGCGCACGAGAGCGCCGAGGCCGCCGAGCGGAGACTGGCGCTCGGCGCCGCGCTGGCGACCCTGGAGCCGCGCGAGCGCGAGCTGATCGCGCTCAAGCACTTCGCCGGCCTCGCCAACGCCGAGATCGCGACGGTGCTCGGGGTCACCGAGTCCAACGCCGGCACCAAGCTGCACCGAGCCGTGACCAAGCTGAGGGAGGCGTGCGATGGAGCCCTTTAGAGACGACCAGAACCTGACCGCCGCGCTGCGAGAGCTGCGCCCTGAGCCCAGGCTGGATTTCACCGCCGAGCTCGACGAGCGCGCCGCCGCGGGCTTCCCGCGGCACTCCGCGCCCGGCCGCGCGGCGCTCGGCCGGCTCGCCACCCGCCTGAGCGAGATGCGGCCGCGACGACTGCTCATCCCCGCCGGCGCCACCGCGCTCGCCGCCGTGGCCGCGGCGACGGTGGTCGTCGCCCTCGGCGACGGGCGGACCGATTCGGTCTCCGCCGAGCGACGTCTCTCCGATGGCGCGGGCGTCCTCTCCGATATCGAGCGCTTCGCGGAGCCCGCCCCGGCCCCAGCCGCCCAGTCCCTGAACCCAGCCGCCAAGTCCCTTGGGGCCGGATCCAACCTCTCCTTCGACGGCTCCTCCCCGCGGTCCGGTCCCTATGCCTCCCGGGCGCCCCATCGCGACGTCGAACGCTCGGCCGAGATGGTTCTCGGCGCCGAGCCCGACGAAGTCGCCGGCAACGCAACCGAGGTCTTCGACGCCGTTCACGCGGTCGACGGAATCGTCCTCAGCTCCTCCGTCACCGGCGGCGCCGAGGGCAACGCCGGCGCCCGCTTCGACCTGCTGATCCCCGTCGCCAAGCTCGGCGACGCCCTGGCCGACTTCTCCGCGATTGCCACCGTCGTCTCCCGCCACGAGGCGACCGACGACATCACCGCGCCGACGGTCCGCACCTCCGAATACCTGCGCGACTCGCGGGCGAGGATCGATGGCCTATTGACCCAGCTGGCCGGCGCCGATAGCGACGAGGAGCGGGCCGAAGTCGAAACCGAGCTGCGCTCGGAGCGCCGGCACGCGGCCGTGCTGCGCTCCCAGGCCGCGAAGCTGAGCCGTCGGGCCAACCTCTCGCGGGTCTCGCTGCGGATCGAGACCGGGGCCGGCGCTAGCGGGGCCGGCGACAGCGGCAGCTGGGGAATCGGCGACGCGCTCGGCGATGCCGGCCACATCCTCGGGATCGCCGCCGGGGTGACGATCGTCGGCCTGGCGATCCTCGCCCCCCTGGCCCTGATCGCCTTCCTCACCTGGCTCGTCAACCGCACCCGCCTGCGCCGCGCCCGCGAGCGCGCCCTGGCCTGACCGGCAAAAGGGACGTGTCTGAGTTTCCCGCCTCTATGCGGCGGGGAAACTCAGACACCCCCAGTTAAGGTGGGTCGATGGAGGAGCGACACCGCGGACCGGCCGAGGCGCCCAACTTGGGGACGCCCTCCGAGCCCCGAGCCGCCGCCTCCGTGGTCCTATTGCGTCGCGGCGGCAAGCACGGCGACCGGGAGCTCGAGGTGCTACTGCTGAAGCGCAGCGCCGAGGCCAAGTTCATGCCCAACGTCTGGGTCTTCCCCGGCGGCGCGGTGGATGCCGAGGACGGCGCCGGGGAGGCCGGCTACCGGGCCTGCGCGGTGCGGGAGCTGGCCGAGGAGGCGGCGATCGAGCTCCCCACCGAGGAG
Source organism: uncultured Solirubrobacterales bacterium (assembly GCA_963717495.1). GTDB lineage: Bacteria > Actinomycetota > Thermoleophilia > Solirubrobacterales > 70-9 > VAYN01. The sequence continues at coordinate 1,631,889 of OY970339.1, forward strand.
GAGCTGGTGCTGTTCTCGCGCTGGATCACTCCGGCCGTGATCTCAACCCGCTTCAACGCCTGGTTCTTCCTCGCCCTCGCTCCCGCCCACATGCCGCCGCGAGCGGACGGGGTCGAGACCACCGAGGCGGCCTGGTTCAAGCCGAGCGCGGCGCTGAAAGCCCAGGAGGATGGTGAGATCGTGCTCGCCTTCCCGACCCTCAGTCAGCTCCAGTCCCTGCTCCCCTACCGCACCTCCGACGAGGCCCTCGCCGCCCACCGCGGCCGCGCCGTCGAACCGATCCTGCCGGTCGTGCTCGGCGATCGCGAGAACCACCGGGTCGTCATGCCCGGCGACCCCGACTACCCTGCCTGAGAACGTCGCCTAGCTCGCCGGGAACGGCTCCAGGCCGGCGTGCCAGGGCCCGGGCGGATAGGTGTGGATGCCGCTCTCGTCCATCTCGCCCTGCAATCGCTTGAACAGCTGGCCGGCGTTCTTCAGCGCTGTTTTCAGCTCGACTTCGCTGCGCTCGCGCAGCCGCCAGAGGAACCAGAGCTGGCGGTCGTTGACGCCGAAGTCGATCTCACCGGTCATCGTCGTCACCCAGCCGAGGAAGCCGGGGCTGAACAGCTCGCGCAGGGAGACCGGGTCGTACTCCTTCGGCACGGTCGCCCAGAAGCGCTTGTTGAAGTCGATCGACTCGAACTCGACTTTGCGGGAGAAGCGCTGGGTGACCGCCTCGTGGCCCTCGATCGACTCGACGTTGAAGGCCGGCACGACCTGGGCGAGGTCGGGCATGTGGGCCTTGGCGAGGATCGCCGTCGGCAGCACCGCCTTGTTGAAGAGGCTGCCGACTTCCTTTTCGTCGGCGTCGCAGCAGGAGCCCCAGAAGCCCTCGCTCAGCTGTCCGGTGAGACGGTTGACGCCGCCGACGCAGAGCGCCACAGGCCCGTCCTTGGGATTGATCCCCCCAACCTCCTCGTAGGTGAGCCCGTTGCGCTCGCCGTAACGGCGCACCGCCTCGGCCCACTCCTGCGCTTCCTGCTTGGCTCCCATCGCCCGATCCTAAGCGGGGGCGCCGGCGATCGGCGTTAGGATGGGCCTCTACCCCGGTTCGACCACAGGAGCCTCAATGACCATCGCCCTCATCGTCATCGTCGCGATCATCGTCATCGCGGTCCTCTACTTCATCGCGAAGCGCAACTCGATCATCGCCTCGCGCAACCGGGTCGACGAGTCCTGGAGCGGCATCGACGTCCAGCTCAAACGGCGCCACGACCTCGTCCCCAATCTGGTCGAGACGGTCAAGGGATACGCCGAGCACGAGAGCCAGACGTTCGAGAAAACCACCCAGGCCCGGGCCGCGGCGATGGCCGCCCAGAGCGTCGAGGAAACGGCTCAGGCCGAGCAGAAGCTGACCCAGGCGCTGGCCGAGGTGAAAGCGGTCGCCGAGAACTACCCGACCCTGCGGGCGACCGAGAACTTCCAGCAGCTCAGCCGCAACCTCTCCGAGCTCGAGGACGAGATCCAGGCCTCACGGCGGATCTACAACTCCAACGTCCAGTCCTACAACACGGACATCGAACAGTTCCCGGGCTCGATCGTCGCCAACGCCGGCAACTTCACCAAACGCGAGTTCTTCGAGATCGACGACGCCGAGCGCGAGCCGGTCGCGGTCGACTTCGGCACCAAATAGGGCTCTTCTAGAATCCAGTCATGACCGCGACTCAAGAAATCACCCTCTGGATCTGCGACAGCTGCGGTTTCATCTACGACCCGGCGATCGGCGATCCGGACGGTGGCATCCCCCCGGGAACCGCCTTCGAGGACATCCCCAAGGACTGGTTCTGCCCCGTCTGCGGAGCCCGCACGTCCGATTTCAGGCCACTGGAGCCCGGCGAGGCCTAAGTCCCGTCGATGGGGCGGGGTTTCGCTTAACTTTTTCGAGATCGGAGGCGGTTGACCGTGGAGCAAAGCGGCGAAAAAGTACAAGACGCTTCACCCCGCCCCATCGACGGGACGTGCGACTACGACTGGATCGTGGTCGGGTCGGGGTTCGGGGGTTCCGTATCGGCGCTTCGCCTTGCGGAAAAGGGATATAGCGTCGCCGTCCTCGAGTGCGGCAGCCGCTTCCGTGACGAGGACTTCGCCGAGTCGACCCTGCGCGAACCGCGGCGCTACTTCTGGGCTCCGAAGTTGGGGATGCGCGGCGTCCTGCGGATCAGCTTCTTCAAGGACGTGCTGGTCGTCTCGGGCAGCGGCGTCGGCGGCGGCAGCCTCGGCTACGCCAACACCCTCTACCGTGCCCGCCCGGCTTTCTTCGAAGACCCCCAGTGGGCCGAGCTGGGGAACTGGGAGCTGGAGCTGGCACCCCACTACGACACGGCCGAGCGGATGCTCGGTGTCACCGAGTACGAAGGGATGGGGCCGGCCGACAAGCTGCTGCAGGAGTACGGCGAGGAGATCGGCGTCGGCGAGACCTTCACCAACACCCGCGTCGGCGTCTTCTTCGACAAGCCGGGCAAGCAGGTGCCTGACCCCTACTTCGGTGGCGAGGGCCCGGATCGCACCGGCTGCAACCGCTGCGGCAGCTGCATGGTCGGCTGCCGGCACGGCGCCAAGAACACGCTGGTCAAGAACTATCTCTGGTTCGCCGAGAAGCTCGGCGTCGAGATCCTCCCGGAACGCCAGGTGACCGAGATCCGCCCGCTCGGTGCGGCCGACGGCTCCGACGGCTACGAGATCGCCGCCGAGCGCTCCGGCTCCTGGTTCCACCGGGGGCGCCAGACGTTGCGGGCCAAGGGCGTGGTGGTCGCCGCCGGCGCCCTCGGCACCAACCACCTGCTCGCCAACTGCAAGCACCAAGGCGCGCTTCCACGGCTCTCGGACCAGATCGGGGCCGTCGTCCGCACCAACTCGGAGTCGATCCAGGCGGTCACCGCCCCCGACGACGAGCGCGACTTCAGCCGCTCGGTCGCGATCACCTCCAGCATCTACCCGGACCCGGACACCCACATCGAGGTCGTCACCTACGGCCAGGCCGGCGACGCGATGAACGGCACCTTCACCACCATGACCGGGGAGGGGACGAAACTGACCCGGCCGCTGAAGTGGCTGGCGGCGACGCTGCGCAACCCCCTGCAGGCGCTGCGCGGTGCGATCCCCTACAAGTGGTCGCGGCGGACGGTGATCCTGCTGGTGATGCAGACCGTGGACGCGGCGATGCACCTGAAGCCGAAGCGCAAGCTCTTCGGCCGCGGCGTCCGCCTCCAGACCGAGCAGGACCCCAACCGCCCCAACCCGACCTTCATCCCCGCCGCCGAGCAGGTCACCCGCTGGTTCGCCAAGCGCATGGGCGGCATGGCCCAGAGCGCCTTCACCGAGTCGCTCCGCAACACCCCGACCACCGCCCACATCCTCGGCGGCGCCGTGATCGGCCCCAGCCCCGAGCGCGGCGTCGTCGACGCCGCCAACCGTGCCTACGGCTACGAGAACCTGCTGGTCACCGACGGGGCCTCGATCCCGGCAAACCCCGGCGTCAACCCGAGCCTGACGATCACCGCCAAGGCCGAGCATGCGATGAGCATGGTCTCGCCGAAAGACGGGGCCGAGCCGCGCCACCTGCCTGAGGCGGCACGGCCGGCGACCACCGTCGCTCGCTAGCGCTCAGCCCGCGAAGCGCTGGGCGACGTAATCCCAGTTGACGACGTTCCAGAAGGCGTCGATGTAGTCGGGGCGCTTGTTCTGGTACTTGAGGTAGTAGGCGTGCTCCCAGACGTCGCAGCCGAGCAGGGCGACGCTGCCGTCGGAGATCGGCGAGTCCTGGTTCGGCGTCGAGACGACGGCCAGGCCGGAGGAGTCCTTGACCAGCCAGGCCCAGCCCGAGCCGAAGCGGGCGATGCCGGAATTTTTGAACTCTTCCTTGAACGAGTCGAAGGAGCCGAAGGCCTCGCCGATCGCAGCGCCGAGGTCACCCTCCGGCTCACCGCCGCCGTCGGGGCTCAGCATCTGCCAGAAGAGCGAGTGGTTGTAGTGGCCGCCGGCGTTATTGCGGACCGCGGCCTGCTTGTCGCCGGGCAGGCTGGAGAGGTTCTGGAGGACGTCCTCGACCTCGCGGTCGGCCCACTCCGTGCCCTCGAGCGCGGCGTTGGCTTTGTCGACGTACGCCTGGTGGTGCTTGTCGTGGTGCACGCGCATCGTCGCCTCGTCGATGTGGGGCTCGAGGGCGTCGTAGGCGTAGGGAAGATCGGGAACGGAGAAAGGCATCTGGTGACTCCTATGTTCGATTTCGAAGTGGAGTACGGAGCCTAGCGGCGGCGATCCGCCGGGGCTGTCGCGGGTGGCTCAGCGACGACTTCGGGCTCCTCCTCGACTTCGAGCTCCTCGCCGGCCGGGCCGAAGAGCGCCTTCGGCACGGTGTCCGGGTCGCCCCCGGTCCAGGCGTTGAAGCGGTACCAGGCCGGCTTCGCCCTGCGCTTCTCGGTCAGCAGCCCGGCCGAACGACAGAAGACGCAGCCGCCGCCTTCGTCGGTCCAGGTGAACCACCAGACCCCTCCCAGGCGCCAGCGCAGCCGCTGGGCCGAGAGCATCGCGAAGGCTTGCGAGAGCTGGTTCGCCTGGCCCTGCAGGCCGCGCTCCCAACGGGTCGGGCCACTGTTCGAGCCCCATCCCAGCTCGGTCACGTAGAGGGGGGTCGCGGCGTCGTCGTGGACAGCCATGATCCGGCGCAGATTGGTGATCTGCGCCCCCATCGCCCGGGCACGGGCGACGTACGGGTGCAGGGCTACCCCGTCGAAGTAGCGCTTGAGGTCGCCGGCCCGGTAGAGGCGGGAGAGGAAGTCGCCCGAGGCCACGTTCGGCGGCACCTGCAGCGGCCGGCCGAAGAAACCGCCGACGAGAACCTTCGATTCGGGGTCGATCCGGTGCAGGACGCGCCCGGAGATCCGGATCAGCTTCGCGAACTCGACCGGGTCGACCGGGTCGGCAAAGGTGACGATGTTCTGCTCGTTCCAGATCTCCCAGCGGTGCACCGGCAGGAACGGCAGCTCCGGGTTCTCTTCCCAGAACTCGCCGTCGGGCCCGTAGCGCCGAGCCGCTTCGCGCAGGACCTTCATCCACGCCCAGCGCTGCCACGAGCTCCTCACCGGCAGGTCGATCACCTGCGGCGCCACCCATTCCGGCGAGCCCCAGACGAACGGCATGATCCTGATTTCCGCTTCCGCCGCCAGGCGGATCTCGCGGTCGAAGCCGGACCAGTCGGCCTCGGCTTCGGTCGGCGGCTTCGCCTGGACCTGGGACCAATACAGCGGCAGCCGCACGCTGTCGACCCCCGCTTCCCGCATCAGCTTGAAGTCGGCGCTGTTGGCCGGACTCTGCGGCGAGACCCCGATGAAGCCTTCCGGCAGGTAGGCGCGCGCCGACGCCGGAGCGATCGCGGCCAGCGCCAGGAGCAGGATCAGCGGAATCTTGCGAGTCATCGTCTTAGCTGGAACAGGGTCCCCGCGCAAAGTAGCGGCCGCCGCGACGGAGGCGGAATCGCGTTCCGGCGCCGCTCTGGGATAATCGCCCTTCTCGGGGCGTGGCGCAGCCTGGTAGCGCGCACCGTTCGGGTCGGTGAGGTCCCCGGTTCAAATCCGGGCGCCCCGATGATTTCTCGCAGCACGTCCGCCGGCTCGGTTGTCCGCAGGCCCCCGGTAGGCGGCCGGCCGCCTACCAGACCGCCACCGACCGCGGTCCGTCGTGATCGCGGATTGCTCGGTCCTTGGTTACGAGCTTCAGGCCATGCTCGATGGCCGTCGCGTAGATCAGTCGATCGGCGGGGTCGCCCGGGAACGAGGGGGGGAAGGCGACAGCGGCATCCGCGATTGCAGGAGTCACGCCGATCGTTCGCAACTGCACGGCGAGTCCTTGGAGCCAGGATCGGATCGGGATGTTGACGGCGATCCGTTCGTGCCTCGCCAGCCAGGCCAGCTCATACCAGGAGATCGCCGCGACAACATGCTCGTTCGCATCCTCGAGAACCTTACGTGCCGGCTTACTGACTCGCTGCGGCTCAGCCGACCACCAGTGGACGACGTGGGTGTCGAGCAGAACGGCGCCCACCCTTACGGAGTGTTCCAAGCCTCGCCGGTGGCGAACAGCCGATCATCCTCGACCGCGGTCATCGCCACGCCCTCGAATGAGCCCTTGAGAGAGCGCGCGCCGGACGCGGGTACGAGACGTGCAACCGGACGGCCATGCCTGGTGATCTCAATTTCCTCCCCAGCGGCGGCGTCGTCCAGGAGGCGAAGAATTGTTGCCTTTGCGTCGGTGGCGGTCACTTGTTTGGTCATATGGTCAGTATAACGGCTAGACGGCTACCGCACCGCTTCGATGGCCCGTTCGACCTGACCCAGCGTGGGGCCGTCCTGGAGCGTTTCGGTGCCCCCCGGGCCGCTGACAATCGCCGCCTGGCGCACGCGGATGCCGAGGTCCGAGCCAAGCGCCTCGTAGCTGTCGAGCCGCTTGGCGATAGCTCCATCGGAGCCGCCGTTGTCCTCCAGATCCTTTTCCCATTCCGGGAAGTTGAGTTCCTCGATGCCGCCGGCAATCGAGTCGAGGAAGTCCTGGTCGACTCCGAAGTGGCCCGCTTCGGCCTGGTTGCGGAAGAAGAGGTAGACGTACTGCCAGCCGTACCCCTGGTCAGCCGCCGCCTCGGCGCCGAAGAAGCCGAGCTGGGCGACGTTCTCGCTGTTGGAGTAGTGCCGGTAGAGCAGCTTGACGTCGCCGGGGCGGGCATAGCGTTCGGCCAGCTGCGGAATCGTGCCGAGGAAGTCCTCACGGCAGCTCTCGCACTGCATGTCGTTGAAGACCTGGATCGTCACCGGTGCATCGGAGGAGCCGAGACGGTCGCCTTCCTGCGGCACGCCGCCGAAGAGCCGCTGCGCATCGCCGATGCCGGCGATGTGGACGACGGGATCGCCGGGCTTCAGGGTCGCGACCGAGACGACCAGGTAGCCGACGCCGAACAGCCCCACGGCGAGGAGCAGGATCACCCAGAGCCGGCCACGGCGGGGCATGGCTTTGACGGCGACTTCGGTCATCGGCTCCATTATCCCGACCGGCCGGCCCCGGTCCCCGCAAGGTGCGAACCGGGGCGATTGACATGACCGCTCCAAGCGCTACATTCGAGATCTACCCAATTTCAACGACGTGGGAGGTCACATGGCCCATCACCTGACGCCCAGCCAGCTCGCCGACCAGCTGCAGATGAAGCGGCAGGAGGTGATCGAGAAGAGCGTTGCCCTGGGCGTTCCGATCCTCCACGGGCGCATCGACCGGACACTCTTCGAGACCTCGCTGCGGACAAGCGCGCCACCGGTCGAACCGCGTCGCGCCGCGGCGAATTGACGCTGAACTAAACTTCCCCCGCAATGGGGCGGGGCACCAAGTCGAAGACTCTCGCTGATCTGCTGCCGCTCGCGGCGCGGACGTACGGCGACGCGCCCGCGGTCCGCTACAAGGACGGCGGCCAGTGGGTCGACCGCAGCTTCAACGAGGTCGTGGAGATCGTCCGCCCGCTGGCGCTCGGCCTGGTCGCGCTCGGCGTCGAGAAGGGGGACCGCGTCTCGATCCTCGGCAACACCAGGCCCGAGTGGACCTACTTCGATTTCGCGGCGCTCTCGATCGGCGCCACCGTGGTCCCGATCTACCAGACCAACTCGCCCGAGGAGTGCCGCTACGTATTGGACAACTCCGACTCCAAGGTCGTCGTCGTCGAGGACGACGAGCAGCTGGAGAAGATCCGCGCGGTCCGCGAGCAGCTGCCGCAGCTGCAGCAGGTGGTGAGGATGACCGGCTCCAGCGAGGACGCACTCTCGATGGAGGACCTGGCGGCCAAGGGCGCCGGCGACGACGCCCGCTGGGAGTCGCTCTACTCGGCGGTCACCCCGGCCGACATCTGCACCTTCATCTACACCTCCGGCACCACCGGCCCGCCCAAGGGCTGCATCATCAGCCACGGCAACTACCGGGCGATGCTGGACATGGTCAACGAGACCAGCGTCATCGAGGGCGAAGACGTCACCTATCTCTATCTGCCCCTCGCCCACTCCTTCGCGCTGCTGATCCAGCTCGGCAGCTTCGACCTCGGCGCCACGATCGCTTACTGGGAGCGGGATCCATTGAAGATCCTGCCCAACCTGGGCGAGCTGAAACCGACCTACTTCCCCTCGGTGCCGCGCATCTTCGAGAAGATCTACACCGCCGCCAACAGCGGCATCGAAAAAGAGGGTGGCCTCAAAAAGGCGATCTTCAACTGGGCGATCGGCGTCGGCGCGAAGATGCGCGAGGTCGAACGCGGCGGTCGCAAGCCCGGTTTCCTGCTCGCCCGCCAGTACGCCTTCGCCGACAAGCAGGTGCTCTCGAAAATCCGCAACCTCTTCGGCGGCAAGCTGCGCCTCGCGGTCTCCGGAGCGGCCCCGATCAATCCCGAGATCCTGCGCTTCTTCGACGCCGCCGGGGTGCTGGTGCTGGAGGGCTGGGGGATGACCGAGACCTCGACCGCGGCGACGATCTCCACCCCGGACGACTTCAAGATCGGCACGATCGGCAAGCCCTTCCCGGGCTGCGAGGTGAGGATCGCCGACGACGGCGAGATCCTCGTCAAGGGCCCCAACGTCTTCCAGGGCTACCACAAGAACGAGGAGGCGACCCGGGAGACGATCGTCGACGGCTGGCTGCACACCGGCGATATCGGCGAGATCGATTCCGACGGCTTCATCAAGATCACCGGCCGCAAAAAGGACATCATCATCACCGCCGGCGGCAAGAACATCACCCCCGCCAACCTCGAGGCGGACATCAAGCAGCACCCGCTGGTCTCGCAGTGCGTGGTGGTCGGCGACCGCCGCCCCTACCTGGTCGCCCTGGTCACCCTCGACCCCGAAGAGGCAGCCGCCTACGCCAAAGAGCACAACCTTCAGGAGACGCCCGAGCAGCTAGCCGTCAACGCCGACGTGCAAGCGTCGATCGAGGCCCACGTCGAGGAGATCAACAAGAACTACGCGCGGGTCGAGCAGGTCAAGAAGATCACGATCCTGCCGCAGGACCTTACGCAGGAAAACGGGGAGCTGACGCCGACGCTGAAGGTGAAGCGGGCGGTCGTGGCTTCCAAGCATGAGCCGGAGATCGAGAAGCTCTACGCGGGTTAGGTGAGGTCGGGGAGGGGTCGGGTAAGCCTCCTCACTCGGTACCTCGTCGAATAGAAGCATCGAGGCTAACGCCCAGAAGCGCTCCGCTCCTCCTCCGCAAAACGTTCGGAGGCTTACCCGACCCCTCCCCGACGACCCCAAACCTAGGACTGCAGCAGCTCCAGGACGAAAGCTGAGCGGCGGTCCACACCTGGCGCCCCCGGATCTGCCGAACCAGCCGAGCGAACTGCTGAAGCCGCCTTGCCTCGGGAGGGGGTCGGTAGGCCCTCCGAACGTTTTGCGGAGGAGGAGCGGAGCGCTGTGGGCGACAGCTATTCCACGCTCCTTCGACGAGGTACCGAGTGAGGAGGGCCTACCGACCCCCTCCCGCGTGAAGACCCTTCAGGAAGCCTCTCCCGACTGCCGCAGCAGCACCGAGGTCGTCTGCTCGAGCACCCGCCGCCAGGCCGAGGTCTGCTCGGGCTCTTCCTCGGCGGCCCGCTCGACGACGCGGCGCACGCGCCGCTCGGAGATTTCGAGGCCGTGGCGCTCGGCGATCTCATGGAAGCGGTCGTAGTCCTGGGCGAGGGTGGCGGTGACGGATTCGAAGCCGTGACGGGCGATCTGCAGCCGCCGCGAGTAGTCCATGATCGGCGTGCCGAACATCAGCTCGTCGGTCGGCTCGGGCTCGACCAGGATGATGTCCACGCCGGGGTACTTCTCCTGCCACATCCCGACCGCCTGGTGCAGGCGCTGGTGGGCGATCAGGCGGAAGGTCTGGTTGGCGATCGCCGGCAGGCCCATGTCGGAGACGCGGCGGACGCGGTCGCCGAAGACGGTGGGGATCGTCTTCTCGAAATCGTTGACGTAAGGGACCAGCGGGTTGACGACGACGATGAACTTGGCCCCCTTCTCGACCGCGATGTCGACGTTGGTGGTCGAGCGGATGCCGCCGTCGACGAGCTGGCGGCCCTTGAGGTCGACCGGCTTGTAGACGATCGGCAAGCAGGTCGAGCACTCAATCGCTTTCGAGATCGGCACGTCTGACCAGCCCTCCTCGCCGAAGACGATTCGCTCGCAGGTGTCGAGGTCGGTCGCGGTCAGGTAGAGCTCGCGATCGAGCAGGCGGAAGTCGTTGACGCGACCGGCGTCGGCGAGGGCTTCCTCGACGTAGTCGGCGAGGCCGGAACCGGAGTAGAGCCCGGTCGGCAGCGCCTCGGCAAGGCCGACGCCGATGTCGATCGCCGAAAGCTCGCCGATCCGCGCCAGCGAGCGCAGCAGCTCCACCGTGCGCAACGGCAGCTTCGCCGCCTTCGAGACGAAACCGAGGTAGTTGGGCTTGAGGACCCGGTTGAGGTCGAGGTCCTCGAGCTCGGAGGGCACCCGCGAGTTGAGCACCTGCATCATCTCGTCGGGGGTGATCCCGTTAGCCAGCATCCCGGCGACGAAGGAGCCGGCGCTGGTGCCGACGTAGACGTCGAAGTTGTTGACGGTGCTGTTGACCGCGAGCAGATCGAGGGCGCGCAGGGCGCCGATCTCATAGACGCCGCCGGTGAAGCCGCCGCCGCCGAGGACCAGAGCCGTCTTCGAGGGCTTTTTGCGGCCGCGGGCTTTGCGCCTGGGCTTGGACTCGATGTCGACGACTTTGCCCATGTAAAACATGATTATCTCAGTCGCGTCGGCTGGGGCGGCCGCTACCCTGCGGCGCACTCGTGTTGGTAGGGACGATGAGACGGGCTTCGATCCTGGCGCTGGTGCTCTGCGCCGCCGTTTTGCTGCTGACCGACGGCGCCAGGGCCAGCCAGGCCTGCGACCAGATGCGGTCGATGCTGACCCGCGGCGGCGGCGCGGCGAGCGGGCTGCTCGTGGTCGACGCCGAAAGCGGCGACGTCGCCTGCGCTCGCGCGGCCGGCACGCAACGGCTGTTGGCCTCGAACATGAAGCTGTTCACCACGGCGACGGCAATGTCGCGGCTCGGGCCTGAGAGCCGCATCGCCACCAAGGTCTTCAGCGACGGCAAGCTCGACAGCGGCGGCATCCTCCACGGCAGCCTCTACCTGCAGGGAGGCGGCGACCCGGCGCTCGGCACCCCCACCTTCTACAACGGCTACCTGGCCGGCCTCGGCACCAATCTCTTCTCACTGGTGCCGCAGATCCGCGCCGCCGGGATCCGCTCGATCAGCGGCCGCCTCTACGGCGACGACACGATCTTCGACCGCCTGCGCGGGGTGGCCGACTCCGGCTACGCGACCAGCTCCTATATCGGCCCGCTCTCGGGCCTCGCCTTCAACTCCGGCTTCAGCGGCGCGACCTCCAGCAGCGGCTTCTCCGCCGACCCGGCCAAGCTGGCGACCGCGAAGCTGGCGCGGGCGCTCAGCGCCGCCGGCGTCGCCGTGCCGTCCCAGGTGGCCCTCGCCAAGACGCCGGCCGATGCCGAACAGGTGGCGGTCGTTCGCTCCCCCACCCTGACCCGGATCGTCGACACCACCGACGTCTACTCCGACAACTTCTTCGCCGAGATGCTGATCAAGCTGCTCGGGGCCCGTCTGGGCGGGGCCGGGACCACGGCCGCCGGCGCCGGTGTGGTCGAGAGGTTCGCCCGCGAGATGGGCTCCGGCGTGCACGCCGTCGACGGCTCCGGGCTGACCCGTTCCAACCGCGCCTCACCGCGCCAGGTCGTCGAGCTGCTGCTGGCGATGCGCGCCGATCCCGCCGGCGACGAATTCATCCAGGACCTGGCCCTGACCGGCAAGGAGGGCACGGTCGACGATCGCATGCACGGCACCGCCGCCTACGGGCGCTGCCGGACCAAGACCGGCACCATCGCCGGCGTCAGCAACCTCTCCGGCTACTGCTTCAACACCAGCGGCCGCGTCATGGCCTTCTCGATCCTGATGAACGGCGTCGGCGACCTCGGCTACGCCCACCTCCAGCAAGATCGCATCGCCGGCCTCGTCGCCGGCTACTGACCCCGCCGCTTTCGGCGCCTCGCCCGCTCATCGAGACCGTGCGAGATCACAAGCATCACGATGAACGAAATCAGGGCCACCGCCCGCAGGGCGCCTTCTCCAGCATCTTTGAAGAGAAGCACGCCGACTATGAGCGTCGCTACCCCCGCCACCAAGCCGATGTTCGCGTATCGCAGACCGTCCATAGTCACATTCTCCATCTCAGACAATTCATTTCATGCAAGATAACGCAGGATCAGGTCGATGAGCGCGAGCACCGCCCCAAAAGCGCCCCCGGCATAGCCATCGATCAGGGTGCGCGCCTCAAGCACTTTTCGAGGCCTGCCAACCAGCAGGCCCGTCGTGCCTGATATGAGGCCACCGAGCAGAGTCCCAGCGGCCACAGCGGTAGCCAGGGCTTCGATGGTCGTCGTCAATGGCCCGATGCCAGCCAAGGGCATCTGACGATCCTTGCTGAGCCCGGATCGCCGATGGCGCGCTCATTGCCGCGAAATGGTGATTTCTGAGCGCTAGTTGACCAGCGTCAGCAGGCCCGCTTCGTCCAGGATCTCCGTCCCGAACGACTCGGCCTTCGCGAGCTTCGAGCCGGGGCTCTCGCCGGCGACGACGAAGTCGGTTTTCTTCGAGACCGAGTTGACCACCTTGCCACCGGCGGACTTGACCAGCGCCGCCGCCTCCTCGCGAGTCAGCTCCGGCAGGGTGCCGGTGAGGACGACGGTCTTGCCTTCCAGCGGCCCGCCGCTGGCGCGCCTTTCTGACTCGTCCGCCTCCAGCCGCAGTCCCTTCTCCCGCAGCTTCTCGACCAGGGCCCAGGTGAGGTCGTCGCCGAGCGACTCGGCGATCTGCACGGCCATGATCGGCCCCACCCCCTCGACCTCCTCGATCTGCTCGGGATCGGCCTCGTGCAGGGCGTCGATCGAGCCGAAGTGGTCGGCCAGCGCCTCCGCCGTGACGTAGCCGACACCGGGCAGGCCGAGCGCGTAGAGGACGCGCTTGAAGGGGCGCCGGCGGGAGCCGTCGATCGCCGCCAGCAGGTTGCGGGCCGAGGTCTCCGCAAAGCGCTCCATTCCGGTCAGCTGCGCCTCGGTCAGCTCGTAGATGTCGGCGACGTCGGCGATCAGGTCCTCTTCGAGGAAGCGCTGCGCCTGCTTCTCCCCCAGCCCGTCGATGTCCATCGCCCCCTTGCTGACGAAGTGCTTGACGTGCTGAAAGGACTGCCCGGGGCAGCCGGCGCGGTTGGGGCAGATCGTGAAGACCGCGCCCTCGGGCTTGACCGTCTCCGTCCCGCAGGCGGGGCATCTCTTCGGCGGCCGCGGCTTGCGCGCGCTCTTGTTCTTGCGCGGCAGCTTCGGCGAGACGACCTGGGGAATCACGTCCCCCGCGCGCATGACGACGACGTCGTCGCCGTTGCGCACGTCCTTGCGCGCCAGGTCCTCCTCGTTGTGGAGGGTGGCGGTGGTGACGGTGACGCCGCCGACGTGGACCGGCTCCAGCATCGCGAACGGGACCAGGTGGCCGGTGCGGCCGACGTTCCAGACGACCTCGTTCATCCGCGTCGTCGCCGTCGTCGGCGGGAACTTCCAGGCGATCGCCCAGCGCGGCTCGCGTCCGACCACGCCCAGCTCCCGCCACAGCGCCCGCTCGTCGACCTTGACGACGACGCCGTCGATCTCGTAGTCGAGCGTCTCCCGCCGCCCCTCCCACCAGTGGCAGCGCTCGACCACACCCTCCACCCCCTGGTGGCGCTCGGTCTCGGGATTGACCTTGAAGCCGCGCTCGTTCAGCCATTCGACCTCGTCCATGTGGGTGGCGAGGTCGAGCCCGCGCACCGCGCCGATCCCGTAGATCCAGTTCGAGAGCGGCCGTTCTGCGGCCAGCGCCGGGTCGAGCTGGCGGATCGAGCCGGCGGCGGAGTTGCGGGGGTTGGCGAAGGTCGGTTCCTCCGCTTCGGCGCGGCGCTCGTTGAGGGCTTTGAAGGCGGCGATCGGCAGGTAGATCTCGCCGCGCACTTCGATCAGCTCCGGCGCCCGCTCGATCCGCAGCGGGATCGAGCCGATCGTGCGCAGGTTCTGGGTCACGTCCTCCCCGACCCTGCCGTCGCCGCGGGTGGCACCGCGGACCAGCACCCCGTCCTCGTAGGTGAGGGTGATCGCCAGCCCGTCGATCTTCGGCTCGGTCGTGTAGCTGAACTCCGAGGCGGTTATATCCAAGCGCTTGAGGTAGTTGGCCAGCCGCGTCTCCCAGGCCCGCAGCTCCTCCTCGTTGCGGGAATTGCCGAGCGAGAGCATCTGCTCCAGGTGCTCGACCTGCTGGAAGCGCTCCAGCGGCGGTGCCCCGACCCGCTGGGTCGGTGAGTCGGCCGTGCGCAACTGCGGGTTCTCCCGCTCCAGCTCGCGCAGCTCGTTCAGCAGGGCGTCGTACTCGTCGTCGCCGATCTCGGGGTTGTCGTGGACGTAGTAGAGCTTGTTGTGGTGCTCGAGCTGGCGTCGCAGCTCGGCGGCCCGCTGCTGAGCGGACTCGCTCACGCCGCCGGAGCGCTCGCCGCCAGCATCTCCTCGAAGCCCCAGCCGCGCAGCCGCTCCAAGCCACCGTGGTCGGTGAGGTCGAAGTGGATCGGGGTGACCGAGATCCGCCCCTGGGCGACGGCGAAGAGGTCGGTTCCCTCGATCTCCTCGTAGCCCGGCTGCCAGCCGTAGATCTCGTAGCGCTTGCGCCCGCCCCCGGAGTCCTCGTCGACCAGCTTCAGCTCGTCGTTGTAGATCCGTTTGCCGAGCTTGGTCACCTCGACCCCGCTCGGCTCGCCCGCTGGGCAGTTGACGTTGATCAGCGTCGCCGCAGGCATCGCCTCGTCCGCCAGCCTGGCGACCAGTTGGGCGGTGAAGGCGGCCGCGTAGCCGAACTCGAAGCGACCACTGACATAGCCCATTCCGCCTCCCGAGGACTGCTGCGAGAGGGCTACCGCGGGGATGCCGAGGACGATGCCCTCTAGCGCCGCCGCCACCGTGCCGGAATAGGTGATGTCGTCGCCGAGATTGGCGCCGTGGTTGATGCCGGAGACGATCAGGTCGGGACGGCCGCCGACCAGCCCCAACTCGGCGAAGCGAACGCAGTCGACGGGGGTGCCGTCGGTCGCGTAGCCACGGTCGCCGTCGCCGAACTCGACCTCCTCGATGCTCAGGGGAGAGCGGGTGGTGATGCTGCGGGCGGTGGCGCTGCGGTTGGAGTCGGGAGCGATCACGTCGAGCTCGACGCCGTCGATCTCGCGCAGCGCCCGCCGTGCTGCCTGCAGGCCAGGAGCGGAGATGCCGTCGTCGTTGGTGAGGAGGATGCGCACGGGCTGATTCTAGGTGTAGGAGACGGACTCCAGATAGAGCCCATGGGGCGGCGCGGTTTCCCCCGCCTCAGGACGGGTCGCACCGGCGAGCAGCGCGGCGAAGCTCTCGACGCTGCGGCGGCTGGAGGCGACCTCGAGCATGGTGCCGACCAGGATCCGCACCATGTTGCGCATGAAGGCGTCGGCGGTGACATGGAAGGCGAGGATGTCGCCCGGGTGATCCACCCAGGCGGCGGCGAGGATCTCACGCTCGAAGTGGACGTGGTCGGTCTGGCTCGGGGTGAAGGCGGTGAAGTCATGCCGACCGGGCAGAGCCGCGGCGCAGGCGTCCAAGCCCTCGCGGTCGACGCGGTGCGGCCACCAGAGGGACCGGCCCTGCTCGAACGGGCTCGAGGGTCGCCGAGTCAGGAGCCGGTAGCGATAGCTGCGCGAGGTGGCGTCGCCGCGGGCGTCGAACCCCTCCGTCGCAGCCGTGGCGGCGGTCACGGCGACGTCGGTGGCGGTGATGCCATTCAGACGCCGCAGCAGGTCACCGGGGATCTCGGCGCCGGTGCTGAAGCTCGCCACCTGTCCCCAGGCATGCACGCCGGCATCGGTGCGCCCGGCGACGGTGAGCGTGACCGGCTCGCGCAGGATCGTCTCCAGCGCCGTCTCCAACTCAGCCTGGACCGTGCGCATGCCCGGCTGCCTGGCCCAGCCGGCAAAGCCCGAACCGTCGTATTCGATATCGAGGCGGAGGGAGCCGGAGCTCAAACCAGCTCGAGGTACACCATCTCGGTGCTATCCGAGCGGCGCGGGCCGAGCTTGACGATGCGGGTGTAGCCGCCGGGCCGGGTCGCGTAGCGGGGGGCCACCTCGTCGAACAGCTTGTGGACGATGAACTTGTCGTTGTGCAGCGTCGAGAGCGCCTGGCGGCGGGCGTGCAGGTCGCCGCGTTTGGCCAGCGTGATCAGTTTCTCGACCTCCGGCTTGACCGCCTTGGCCTTGGCCTGGCTGGTCTGGATCCGCTCGTGCTCGATCAGCTGCTTGGAGAGGTTCGAGAGCAGCGCCTCGCGGTGCGCGGCGTCGCGACTGAGCTTGTTCCGCTTCTTGCGATGGCGCACAGGGTTCTCCGCTCCGTCTCTACCGCGTTCTCAGTCTTGCTGGAGATCGAGGCCGCGGGCGTGCAGGGTCTCGATCACTTCCTCGATCGACTTCGAGCCGAAGTTGGGGATCGCGTTCAGTTCGCCGCGCGACTTGCGGACCAGGTCGCCGACCGTCTGCACGCCGGCGCGCTTGAGGCAGTTGTAGGACCGCACGCCGAGTTCGAGCTCCTCGATCAGGATCTCGTCGAGGCCGTTGCTGCCAGCGACGCCCTCGCCGGCCGGAGCCGAGAGCGCGTCGGCGGGCATCGCCGGGATCGGTTCGCGCGCGGTCAGCTCTTCGACCCGCTCGGCGTCGGTGAAGATCGCCAGGCTCTTGATCAGGATCTCGGAGGCCTCCCGCAACGCCGCCGCGGGCTCGATCGAGCCGTCGGTCTCGAGGTCGAGGGTGAGTTTGTCGAAGTCGGTGCGCTGACCGACGCGGGCGGCCGCGACCGCGTAGGAGGCGCGCCGGATCGGCGAGAAGATCGAGTCGATCGGGATCACGCCGATCGGCTGCTCGTCGGACTTGTTCTCTTCGGCCGGGGAGTAGCCGCGGCCGCGGCCGATCGTCAGGTAGACCTCGAGTTTGGTTTTTTTCTCCAGCGTCGCGATCGGCGCCTCGGGGTTGAGGATCTCGACCCCGGAGGGCAGGTCGATGTCCTTAGCCTTAACCTCGCCGGGGCCGGTGGCGACCAGCGGCGCCTCGACCTCGTCGGCGTCGGTGTGCATGCGGACGACGAGGTCCTTGAGGTTGAGGATGATGTCGGTGACGTCCTCCTTGACGCCCGGCACGGTCGAGAACTCGTGCGCGACGCCCTCGATGCGGACGCTGGTGATCGCGGCGCCGCCCAGTGAGGACAGCAGGACGCGGCGCAGGCTGTTGCCGAAGGTGTAGCCGAAGCCCTTGTCGAGCGGCTCGATGGTGAAGGTGCCGCGACGGTCGTCGACCTTCTCGGAGGTGATGCGGGGGACCTGGAAATCAGTGGTCATGAGTTCCTTGCGTATGCGTGTTCAGAAATTTCGGAGTTCCGGACTACTTGGAGTACAGCTCGACGATCAGCTGCTCCTGTACCGGCGCCGAGATCTCGGAGCGCTCGGGAAGGCGCAGGATCTTGGCGGTCAGAGCGTCGTGATCGGCCTGCAGCCAGGCCGGCACGGTGGAGACGAGTTCGGTCGCCCGCCGGATCGTGTCGGTGGCCGACGATCCGGGCTTGACCGAGACGATGTCCTCGGGTCGGACCTGGTAGGAGGGGATGTCGACCCGGCGGCCGTTGATCATCCAGTGCCCGTGGTTGATCAGCTGCCGGGCCTGGCGGCGAGAGGCGGCGAAGCCGAGCCGAACCAGGACGTTGTCGAAGCGCGACTCGAGCAGCCGCAGCAGGTTCTCGCCGGTGACGCCGTCCTGCCGCGAAGCCTTGTCGTAGTAGGCGCGGAACTGTTTCTCCAGCACCTGGTAGTAGCGGCGCGTCTTCTGTTTCTCGCGCAGCTGCAGGCGGTACTCGGACTGGCGCAGGCGGCCGCGGCCGTGCTCGCCGGGCGGGTAGGAACGGCGCTCGACGCCGCACTTGTCGGTGAAGCAGCGCTCGCCCTTGAGGAAGAGCTTCTGGCCCTCGCGCCGGCACTGCTTGCACTGCGGGGAGGTGTCGCGGGCCACTAGACGCGCCTCCGCTTCTTCGGCCGGCAGCCATTGTGGGCCTGCGGGGACACGTCCTTGACCGTGGTCACGTCGAGCCCGGCGGCCTGCAGCGAGCGAATCGCCGTCTCGCGACCGGAGCCGGCACCCTTGGCGAAGACCTCGACCCGCTCCAGGCCGTGTTCCATGCCCTTCTTGGCGGCGGCGTCGGCGGTCACCTGGGCGGCGAACGGCGTCGACTTGCGGGAGCCTTTGAAACCGGCCGACCCGGCCGACTCCCAGGCGATCACGTTGCCATCGGTGTCGGTGAGGGTGACGATCGTGTTGTTGAAGGAAGTCTTGATGTGCGCCTGCCCGTAAGTCACGTTCTTTTTGACGCGGCGGCGGGCACGCCCCTTGGCGGGTTTTTTCTCGGCCATCTCCGCTCCTAGACCTTGCGCTTACCGGCGACGCTAAGGCGGCGCGGGCCCTTGCGCCCGCGGGCGTTGGTCTTGGTGCGCTGGCCGCGGACCGGCAGGCCGCGGCGGTGGCGCAGGCCGCGGTAGGAACCGATCTCCATCAGCCGTTTGACGTTCTGGGAGCGCTCGCGCCGCAGATCGCCCTCGACCTCGCGGTTCTCGATCGCCTCGCGCAGGCGGATGATCTCGTCCTCGGTCAGGTCCTTGCCCTGCGTGCCCGGGTCGACTTTGGCCTCGGCGAGGATCTTCTGCGCGGTCGAGTGGCCGATTCCGAAGATGTAGGTGAGGCCGACCTCGATCCGTTTGTTGACGGGGATGTTGACCCCGGCGATGCGCGCCATGTCCTAACCCTGCCTCTGCTTGTGGCGAGGGTTTTGACAGATCACCAAAACAGCGCCATTGCGGCGGATGACCTTGCACTTCTCGCACATCGGCTTTACGGAAGCTCGAACCTTCATTGCTCCGGTCTCGTATCGAAAACAGGATTCCCGCACGCCCCATGAGTCGGACGGCAGGTGAACACTGGCCCATTGGGCCGACCGGGAAAGATAGCAGGGGCGCCGCGGCCGGCGTCGGCTAGCGGACCAGGGCATCTCGTGCAGCTACCCGGCTTCGTGCCAGGGGGTGAGGATGCGCGGGCCGTCGGCGGTGACGGCGACGGTGAACTCGAAGTGAGCAGCCAGCGAGTCGTCCTCGGAGTAGACCGACCAGCCGTCGTCGCCCATCCGCACCAGCGGGCCGCCGGCGTTGACCATCGGCTCGATCGCCAGCACCATCCCCTCCTCCAGCTCCGGGCCCTTGCCGGGCTCGCCGAAGTTGGGGACCTGCGGCTCCTCGTGCATCTCGCGGCCGATTCCGTGCCCGACCAGGGTGCGGATCACCGAGAGCCCTTCGCTCTCGACCGCGCCCTGGACGGCGGCCGAGACGTCGCCGAGGTGGTTGCCGGGCCGCATCGGCTCGATCCCGGCCAGGAGCGAGGCCTTGGTCACGTCGAGCAGCTTGCGCGCCTCGGGACCGACCTCGCCGACAGGCACGGTCATCGCCGCGTCGGCGACCCAGCCGTCCTTGATCACGCCGACGTCGATCGAGAGCACGTCGCCGCGCTTCAGCTCGTAGGCGCCCGGGATGCCGTGCACGACCATCGAGTTGGGCGAGGCGCAGATCGACCCGGGGAAGCCCCGGTAGCCCTTGAAGGCCGGCTCGGCCCCCTGCGAGCGGATGAATTTCTCCGCCGCCGAGTCGAGCTCCCCGGTGGTGACGCCGGCGCGCGCCTTGGCCTCGAGCATCTTCAGGCAGCGGACCAGGATCTCCCCCGCGACCGCCATCTCCTCGATCTGCTCGGGCGTCTTGCGGATGATCATCCGGTACACGCTAGCCCCTCCCACAAGACCGCTAAACCGCCTCGTCCTGCTCCAGCCGCATCGTCGCCAGGGTCCTGCGCACCTCGTCGGCGACCTCGTCCGGGGCGACGGTGCCGTCGATCCGGCGCAGCACGCTGCGCTGGTCGTAATAGTCGACCAGCGGCTCGGTCTTGGCGTGGTACTGCTCGAGCCTGTTGCGAATGACCTCGGGCTTGTCGTCGTCGCGGACGATCAGGCCACTGCCGTCGAGATCGCAGACCCCGTCCCGCTGCGAAGGGTTGAACTCGACGTGGAAGACGTGGCCGTTCTCCTCGCAGGTGCGGCGCCCGCCCAGCCGGCGCATGACCTCGTCGTCGGAGACGTCGATCAGCAGCACCGCGGTGACCGTCCTGCCGAGCTCCTCGAGCTTGCGGTCCAGCGCCTCCGCCTGTGGCATCGTGCGGGGGAAGCCGTCGAGGATGAAGCCGTCGCGCGCCTCGGGGGAGTCGATCCGCTCGGCGATGACGCCGACGATCACCTCGTCGGGGACCAGGTCGCCCCGGTCCATGTACTCCTTCGCGGTCCGCCCCAACTCTGTCTCGTCCCGCACCGCCGCGCGCAGAATGTCGCCCGTGGCGTAGTACGGCAGCCGCAGGTCTTCCTGCAACCGCTCCCCCTGCGTGCCCTTGCCCGACCCCGGGGGCCCCAGTAGTACGAGATTTAGCTCAGACATTGATAGATCGATGGTGGGAGCTTAGAACGGCCGTGAAAACCAAGCAGGTCGGTGGACGCAGGGAGGTCGGCGAGGGGAGCGCACTGTTTGTGCGTGACCCGATCCGACCGACCGAGGACGCCGAGATGCGCCGGTTTGCAGCGGCCGCGCCCGAGTAGGTCCTATTTGAGAAAGCCCTCGTAGTTCCTCATCATCAACTGCGCCTCCAATTGCTTGACCGTATCTAGCGCTACCCCGATGACGATCAGGATGGAGGTCCCCCCAAAATAGAAGTTGGCCGACGTCTGGCTGATCAGGATCGTCGGCAGCGCCGCCACCGCGCCCAGATAGAGAGCGCCGGGGAAGGTCAGACGGGAGAGGATCCGGTCCAGGTACTCGGCGGTCGGGCGGCCGGGCCTGACACCGGGGATGAAGCCGCCGTATTTCTTCAGGTTGTCGGCCTGGTCGACCGGGTTGAAGGTGACCGCCGTATAGAAGTAGGTGAAGACGATGATGAAGAAGACCTCGCCGACCACATAGGCCCAGCTGTTGGGGCTGAAGAAGGCGGCGAAGTCGAGCGCGGCCGGGGTGTTGAGGAGCTGGCCGATGGTCGGCGGGAAGGCCATGATCGAGGCCGCGAAGATGACCGGGATGACGCCGGCCATGTTTACCCGCAGCGGCAGGTAGGTGGAGCCGCCGGAGGTCATTTTCCGGCCCACGACGCGTTTCGCGTACTGGACCGGGATCCGGCGCTGGCCCTCCTGGACGAAGACGATCGCGACGATCACCGCAAGCGCGATGAAGGGCATCATCACGACGAAAACCTGATCCGGGCTGTTCCACCATTTGCTGAGGCCACTCGGGATCGAGGAGGCGATCGAGGCGAAGATCATCAGCGAGATGCCGTTGCCGATGCCGCGCTGGGTGATCAGCTCGCCCAGCCACATCAGCAGGGTGCAGCCGGCGGTCAGGCAGATCACGATCAGGAAGGTCTTGCCGAAGGTGAGGTTGCCGACGACGCTGGTGCCGGCTTCCTGGCCGAAGGAGCGGAAGAGGAAGACGTAGCCGACCGACTGGCCGAAGGCGAGACCGACGGTCAGATAGCGCGTGTACTGGGTGATCTTCTGCTGGCCGACCTCTCCCTCTTTCTGCAGGCGCTCCAGCGAGGGCACGACCACGGTCAGCAGCTGCAGGATGATCGAGGCCGTGATGTAGGGCATGATGCCCAGCGCAAAGAGGCTGAGGCGCGAGAGGCTGCCGCCCGAGAAGGTGTTGAGGAAATTGAGGATGCCGCCGCCGGCGAAGTTGCTCTGGACTTCCTTGACGGCATCCACGTCGACGCCCGGCGCCGGGATGTAGGCACCGAGGCGATAGAGGGCCAGCATCGCCGCCGTAAAGGCGAGCTTCTTGCGGATGTCGGCGACGCTGAAAGCGTTCGCAATAGTTTTGAGCATTACGGCTCCAGAGTGTGACAGGAACCGCCGGCCGCCTCGATCTTCTCTTTGGCGGCGGCACTGAATGCGTGCGCGTGAACGTCGAGCTTGGTCTTGATCTCGCCGCGGGCGAGGATCTTGACCGGGTCGGAGCGCTTGGCCAGGCCCTTCTCCTTGAGCGTCGCCGGGGTCACCTCGGCACCCGCCTCGAAGCGCTCCTCGAGGTCGGCGAGATTGACCGGCTGCGTCCTGGTGCGGAAGTTCTCGAACGGCATCGACTTCTTCATGTGCGGGCCGCGGAGCTTTCGCATCCGCATGTGGATCGGGTTCTGCCCGCCCTCGTAGTTGGCCTTTTCCTTGGCGCCCGCACGCGAGCCGGCGCCCTTGTGGCCGCGCCCGGAGGTCTTGCCCAGCCCACTGCCCTCGCCACGCCCGAGCCGCTTGCGCGGCCGTTTCGAGCCCGGCTTCGGCTTCAAATTGTGCAGCCCGATCTCCTCGGAGCGAGGCGTCTCAGCCATCACGCCACCTCAACCAGGTGCGAAACGACCCTCAACTGCCCCTGCAACTGCGGCGAATCCTTCCGCTCCACAGCCTTGCCGATCCGCCCCAGCCCGAGCGCCTTCAGCGTCGCTTTCTGATCCGGATTGGTCCCATTAGAGGACCGCACCTGCTTGATCTGGACGGCGCTCACGACTTGGCCTCCTCAGCGGGCGGCGAAGTCTCCTCTACGGCCGGGGCATCCTCAGCGCTTGAACCCTCAGCAGCAACCGGAGCATCCGCCTCCGCGGCCGGAGCGCTCTCCTCCGCGGCCTGACCCTCAGCCTCTGGGGCTGCCTCCTCGCCCGGAGCCTCGGCGTCTGGCGCCGCAGCCTCCTCACCGGATGGCGCGGGATCGGAGGTGCCGAGAACGGAGGCCCCGCCCCCGCCCGCAGGCGCCTCCGATGCCGTGGCGTCCGGTGCCAGGTGCTCCCCGTTAGTCGAAGAAGATCCGTTCAGGTCGAGCCCAAGCACCTGCTTGACGGTCAACCCCCGCAGCTCAGCAACCTCCTCCGGCCGCCGCAGCCGGATCAGCCCGTCCATCGTCGCCTTGACCAGGTTGATCGGGTTCTGGGTGCCGATGCTCTTGGTCAGGACGTCACGGACGCCGCCGAGCTCGAGCACGGCGCGGACGCCGCCGCCGGCGATGACCCCGGTACCGGGGCTGGCCGGGCGCAGGACGACGTGGCCGGCGCCGAAGCGGCCGATGATCCTGTGCGTGATCGTCTGGCCGTATTTGGGCACGCGGATCAAGTTCTTGCGGGCGTCCTCGACGCCCTTCTGGATCGCCAGCGGGACCTCGCGGGCCTTGCCATAGCCGATCCCGACGACACCCTCCTCGTCGCCGACGGCGACCAGCGCGGTGAAGGAGAAACGGCGCCCGCCCTTGACGACCTTGGCGACGCGGTTGATCTCGATCACGCGCTCCTGCAGGTCGAGTCCGCGGGGGCTGACCGTCTCCACGTTTTTGGAATCCATTCCCTTCATCTCAAGCGGCCCACCGTAGCGGAACTAGAAGGCCAACCCTCCCTCGCGCGCTCCCTCGGCCACGGCCCGGACACGGCCGTGGTACTGGTAGCCGCCGCGGTCGAAGACGCAGGTCTCGACCCCGGCCGCCTTGGCCCGCTCGGCGAGCAGCTCGCCCGCCTTCTTCGCCTGCTCTGTGGCGCTGAGCTTGCGCAGGTCCGGCTCGATCCAGTTGACCGCGGCCACGGTGTGGCCCTTGGTGTCGTCGATCAGCTGCGCGAAGATCCCACGGTTGGAGCGGAAGACAGAAAGGCGCGGACGCTCCGCCGTGCCGCTGACGCGAGCACGGACGCGGCGGCGGCGGCGCAGACGCTGCTGGGCCTTGGTGACGACCGTCATGCGCGCTTGCCCACCTTGCGGAGCACCTGCTCGCCTTTGTAGCGGATGCCCTTGCCCTTGTAGGGCTCGGGCTTGCGGCGCTTGCGGATATCGGCTGCGACCTGACCGACGAGCTGCTTGTCGATCCCCCGCACGATCACCTCGGTCGGCTGCGGGACCTCGAACTCGATCCCCGCGGGGGCCTCGATCGAAACCGGGTGGGAAAAGCCGAGCGCCAGCTCGAGGTTCTTGCCTTTGAGCGCCGCGCGGTAGCCGACGCCCTGGATCTCCAGGCGCTTCTCGAAGCCGTCGGTGACGCCCTCGACCATGTTCGCGATCAGGCTGCGGGTGAGGCCGTGCAGGGCACGGTGCTCGCCGCGGTCGGTGGGCCGGGCGACGGTGACGACGCCGTCGCCCTGCTCGATCGACATGTCCTGCGGGTAAGCCTGGGTCAGCTCCCCCTTGGGGCCTTTCACGGCGATGTTGCCAGGGGCGATCTCGACCGTGACGGCCTCGGGAACTGGGACGGGCTTTCTTCCGATTCGGCTCATGGGATCACCAGACGTAGGCGACGACCTCGCCGCCGACGCCCTTGGCGCGAGCTTCGTGGCCGGTCATCACCCCGACGGAGGTGCTGACGATCGCGGTCCCGGTGCCGCCCTGCACCCGCGGCACGTTCTTGTGGTCGACGTAGCGACGACGGCCGGGGCGGGAGACCCGTTCGATCCCGATGATCACCGGGCGCCGGTCCTCGGTGTACTTGAGACTGACCTCGATCGCCTCGCCGACCGTGGCCGGCTTGCGGTGGAAGTCCTTGATGTAACCCTGCTCCTTGAGGATCCGCGACATCTCCATCTTCAGGCCGGAGAGGGGGATGTCCACCTCGTCGTGGCCGGCGCGGATGGCGTTGCGGATCCGGGTCAGGTAATCGGCTATCGGGTCGGTCTGCATCTCGTTCGTCCTACCAGCTCGACTTGGTCATGCCGGGGATGTACCCCTCGTGTGCGGCCTCGCGCAGGCAGATCCGGCAGAGGCCGAACTTCCGATAGTAGGCGCGCGGACGCCCGCAGCGACGGCAGCGGTTGTAGCTGCGCGACTTGAACTTTGCTTTGCGGCCCTGTCGGACCTTCTGGGAAGTCTTAGCCATCTGAATCCTTCTCCTGGTCGGCCCCACTCTGGTCGGCCTCGTCGTTTCCACCCTCGGCGGCGTCCTCACCCTCACCCTCGTCGGCCTCGGGCTTGGCGTAGGCCTCGGGGTTCTCCTCCTTGAGCTGTTCGAGCGCGGCCTGCTCGACCTCCGCCTTGAGGCGGGCCTCCTCCTTGCGCTTCTCCTCCTCGGCCTCGGCTTCGGCCGCTTCGCGGTCCGCCTGGCCGGGACGGCCCTCCTGGGCAAACGGCATTCCCAGACCCAGCAGCAGCTCGAAGGCCTCCTCGTCGGTCGCGGCCGAGGTCGTGATCGTGATGTCGAGACCGCGCACCACATCTACCGAGTCGTAGTCGATTTCAGGGAAGATCAGCTGCTCTTTGACGCCCATCGAGTAGTTGCCGCGGCCGTCGAAAGAGCGGGGGTTGAGGCCGCGGAAGTCGCGGATCCGCGGCACCGCGATCGAGGTCAGGCGGTCGAGGAACTCCCACATCTTCGCCCGCCGCAGCGTCGCCGAGACGCCGACCGGCATCCCCTCGCGGAGCTTGAAGGAAGCGACCGACTTGCGGGCACGGCGCACGTTCGGGTGCTGGCCGGCGATCAGCGCCAGCTGCCCCTGCGCGGCTTCGAAGGATCGTTTGTCCTGTTTCTCGGTGCCGAGACCCATGTTGAGGGTGATC
Organism: uncultured Solirubrobacterales bacterium; assembly: GCA_963717495.1. GTDB lineage: Bacteria > Actinomycetota > Thermoleophilia > Solirubrobacterales > 70-9 > VAYN01. Next base: position 1,657,746 of record OY970339.1, read on the forward strand.
TTGAGCAGGCGCGGTGCCTGCATCGGCGTCGAGTAGCCGAATTTCTTGGTCAGCTCGGGCAAGACCTCCTGCTCGTAGCGCTCGCGCAGGCGCGGTGGCGGGGCCGCCTGAGAGGTCGGGGTCGCGGTGGCCTCCATCAGTCGATCGCCGTCCCACTGTTCTTCGCGTAGCGGACGCGCTTGCCGCCATCGTCGCGACGGACGCCGACCCGGGTCGGCTTGTTGCCTTTGGGATCGAGCAGCATCACGTTGGAGACGTGGATCGGCCCCTCCTTTTCGACGATGCCGCCGGCCTGGGCGTTTTTCAGGTCGCCTTGGGAGCGCGCCCGTTCGGCGCGCTTGATCATGTTCAGGCCCTCGACGAAGACGCGGCGCTTCTGCGGATCGGTCCGCGTCACACGGCCGGTCTTGCCGGCGTCCTTGCCACTGATCACGACCACCTGGTCATCGGTTTTGACGCGCATCGACTTCGCCATCAGAGGACCTCGGGCGCGAGCGAGATGATTTTCATGAAGTTGCGATCGCGCAGTTCGCGCGCCACCGGACCGAAGATGCGGGTTCCGCGCGGGTTGTTGTTGGCCGGGTCGATCAGGACCGCGGCGTTCTCGTCAAAGGCGATATAGGTGCCGTCGGGGCGGCCGAGCGGCTTGCGCGTGCGCACGACGACGGCCTGGACGACCTCGCCCTTGCGCACGCCGCCCTGCGGGCTCGCCGATTTGACGGTGGCGGTGATGACGTCGCCGACGCTGGCATAGCGACGGTGCGAGCCGCCCTTGACCCTGATGCAGAGGATCTCGCGGGCGCCCGAGTTATCGGCGACCTTCAGTCTCGACTCTTGCTGGATCACCGCGCTCTACCTCGCCTTCTCGACCACGTCGACCAGGCGCCAGCGCTTGGTCTTGGAGAGCGGACGGGTCTCGACGACGCGAACGACGTCGCCCTCGCCGGCCTCGTTGCGCTCGTCGTGCGCGTGCAGCGTGCGCGAGCGGCGGACGATCTTCTCGTAAGTCGGGTGACGGCGGGCGAAGTCGATCCTGACCGTGATCGACTTGTTGCCTTTGTTGGAGACGACGATCCCCTGTCGCGTCTTGGCGGCATTCGAGTCGCGCTCGGCCGCCGGCGTCCCGGTCCCGGGATCGCCCTTCTTGGCCTTCGCCGCGGCCCGCTCCTTGCGCCGTTCGGCGGCCTTCTTCTTGCGCGCCGCAACCCGGGCAGCAGCCCGATCCTCCGGACTGAGAGCCGGCTTCGCCTCACTCGCCTCACGCGAGCGCTGCAACCGCCGCCGCTCCTTCCAAGGCAGATCGTCCCCCGGCTCCGACTCCTTCTCGGGAGTCGCCTCGGCGGCAGGGGCGGGCGCCTCCTCGACGGGAGCCTCTTCAGCGGGAGCCTCCTCGACCGGAGCCTCCTCGGCGGCCGAGGCCTCAGCGTCAACCGCCGGCGCCTCCTCCGCGGATGGCGCGGGATCGGAGGTGCCGAGAACGGAGGCCTCGCCCCCGCCCGCAGGCGCCTCCGATGCCGCGTCATCCGCGGCCGCGACGCCCTCGTCCGACACCGGAGTCTCCTCGGTCGTCTCGTCTTTTTTCGTCTCGTCGTCGCTCATATCCGCTTCGTCTCTTTCTCCACATCGATGCCCCTATTGCGCGCCACCGTCAACAGCCGGGCGATGTCTCGCTTCGCCATGCCCAGCCGGGAGGTGTTCTCGAGCTCGCCGGTCGCGTGGCGGAAGCGCAGGTTGAACGCCTCCTGCTTGGCGTCGATCAGCTTCGCCACCAGCTCGTCGTCTTTCAGATTATGGGCCTCGGACGCCTTCACCGGTCCTCGACCCCCTCGCGCTTGACGAATTTCGTTTTCACCGGAAGCTTGTGTCCCGCCAAGCGCAGCGCGTCACGGGCGAGATCCTCGGGCACGCCGGCCAGCTCGAACATCACTTTGCCGGGCTTGATCACGGCGACCCAGCCCTCGGGATTGCCCTTGCCCGAGCCCATCCGCGTCTCGGCGGGCTTCTTCGTGTAGGGCTTGTCCGGGAAGACGTTGATCCAGACCTTGCCGCCACGTTTGATCTTGCGGGTCATCGCCACGCGGGCGGCCTCGATCTGGCGGTTGGTGATCCAGCCGCGCTCCATCGACTTCAGCCCGTACTCGCCGAAGGCGACGCTGCTGCCGCCCTTGGTATTGCCGCGCATGCGGCCACGGAAGACTTTGCGGTGCTTGACTCGTTTCGGGCTCAGCATCAGCGACCGCCTCCCCCACGCGGACCGCCACGATCGCCGCCGCGGCCGCCGCCAGGTCCACGACCGCCGCCGGAGCGTCCGCCGCCGGGACCGCGATCGCCGCCGGGGCCACGACCGCCGCCCTGACGTCCACGCTGCTGACCCTGCGGCTCGTCGTCGGTCGAAGCGAGGTCGGAGCGGAAGCCCTCGGGCATCACTTCGCCCTTGTTGATCCAGCATTTGACGCCGATCCGGCCGGTCGTCGTCTTCGCCTCGAAGAAGCCGTAGTCGATGTCGGCGCGCAGCGTGTGCAGGGGCACGCGGCCGTCGGAATAGCTTTCGGTCCGCGCCATCTCGGCCCCGCCGAGGCGGCCGGAGACCTGGACCTTGACGCCCTTGGCGCCGGAGCGCATCGCCGAGGTCAAGGCGCGTTTCATCGCGCGGCGGAAGGCGACCCGGTTCTGCAGCTGCTCGGCGATCGACTGGGCAACCAGCTTGGCGTCGAGCTCGGGGCGCTTGACCTCGCGGATGTTCACTTTCACGGGACTGCCGGTCAGCTTGTGCAGCTCTTTGCGCAGCGCGTCGACTTCGCTGCCGGACTTGCCGATGACGATGCCCGGGCGGGCGGTGTGGATGTCGACTGCGACCTCGCCACGGCGCTCGATCGTGATGTTCGAGAGGCCGGCGTGCGAGAGCTTGTTGACGATGTGATCGCGGATCTGCAGGTCTTCCTGGAGCACGTCGGCGAAGTTCTTCTCCTCGAACCAGGTCGACTTCCAGTCGTGGATGTAGCCGACGCGGAAACCCTCGGGGTGGATCTTCTGTCCCATGACCTAATCCTCCACCGGGGTCAGCGCCACGGCGATGTGGCTGGTTCGCTTGTGGATCGGGGTGGCGCGACCCATCGCGCGCGGCCGGTAGCGCTTCAGCGTCGGGCCCTCGTCGACCGTGATCGAGGAGACCTTCATCTCATCGCCGATCAGGTCGTGGTTGTTCTCGGCGTTGGCGGCGGCGGAGTCGATCAGCTTGTGGATGTCCTCGGCGGCGCCACGGGGCGAGAACTGCAGCAGGGCGCGGGCCTTTTCGATGTGCAGACCGCGGACCTGGTCGGCGATCAAGCGCGCCTTGCGCGGTGCGATCCGCACGTAACGGGCGCTGGCGCGGACGACCGGGGGCGCGACAGGAGCTTTCGGAGCGGCTTTTTTCGCCGGCTCTTTTTTCGCTTTTGCGGTTTTTTTCGGCGCAGTTTTTTTGGCCGGCTCTTTTTTGCCGGCCGTGCTCGCTTTTTTCCCGCCAGCTTTTTTCGGCTCTTTTTTCACCGCTTTTTTGCTGTTTTTCTTATCCGGGTTGACTTTTTTGTCTTTGGTCTCGTCGGCCATCGCTATTCGCCTCTGCCGGTGCCGGTGTGGGAACGGAAGGTGCGGGTGGGAGCGAACTCGCCGAGCTTGTGCCCGACCATCGACTCGGAGATGAAGACCGGCACGTGTTTCTTGCCGTCGTGGACGGCGATCGTGTGGCCGACCATCTCCGGGAACACGGTCGAGGTCCGCGACCAGGTTTTGACCATCTGTTTTTTGCCGGCCTCGTTCAGCGCCTCGATGCGCCCCATCAACCGCTCTTCGACCCACGGGCCCTTTTTCGTCGAACGACCCATCAGCGGCCACCCTTCTTCTTGCCGCGGCGACGGCCGCGCACGATGTAACGGTCGGACTGCTTGCCCTTCTTGCGGGTCCGGTAGCCGAGCGTCGGCTTGCCCCAGGGCGTCACCGGATGGCCGCCGGGCGTGTGGTGCGCCTCGCCGCCGCCGTGCGGGTGGTCGACGGGGTTCATCGCGACGCCGCGGCTCTGCGGGCGCTTGCCCTTGTGGCGGTTGCGGCCGGCCTTGCCGATCTTCATGTTCTGGTGCTCGGCGTTAGAGAGGGTGCCGACGGTCGCCCGGCACTCGGCCCGGACCAGCCGCATCTCCGAGGACGGCAGCCGCAGGGTGACCATCTCGCCCTCCTTGGCGACCAGCTGGATCGCCGTGCCGGCGGCGCGGCCGAGCTTGCCGCCCTGGCCGGCGATCAGCTCGACGTTGTGGACGATGGTGCCGGTCGGCATTTCGCCCAGGGCCATGCAGTGACCCGGTTTGACGTCGGCCTCGGGGCCCGACTTGACCTCGTTGCCGACCGCGAGCTGGGCGGGGGCGAGGATGTAGTCCTTGTGCCCGTCGACGTAGTGCAGGAGAGCGATGTAGCAGCTGCGGTTGGGGTCGTACTCGATCGTCGCGACCTTCGCCGGCACGCCGTCCTTGAGGCGCTTGAAGTCGATCTTGCGGTAGCGCCGCTTGGCACCGCCGCCGCGATGGCGTGCGGTGACGCGGCCGTTGGCATTGCGGCCGCCGGACTTGCGCATGCCCTCGGTCAGCTTCCGTTCCGGCTCCGACGCGGTCAGCTGCTCGCGCAGCGGGTAGGTCGCGAAGCGGCGGCCAGGACTGGTGGGTTTCGTCTTGCGATTCGGCATCTCGTCTCCCTACGCGGTCTCAGCGCCCTCGAACAGCTCGATCCGTTCGCCCGGGGCGAGCTGGACGATCGCCTTCTTCCAGGCCCGGGTGCGACCGACCGAGAGGCCGCGGCGCTTCGGCTTCGAGCGCACCTTGGCGGTCCGCACCTGGGCCACCTGGACCCCGAAGACCTCGTGCACCGCCTGGGCGATCTGCGTCTTGTGAGCGCGGTCGTCGACCCGGAAGGTGTACTTGCCTTCGGCGATCAGGGCGTAGCTCTTCTCCGAGATCACCGGGCGGATCAGGATCGTGCGGGCGTCCATCAGCCCAGCCTCTCCTGCAGGGAAGCGAGGGCGGCTTCGGAGACGACCACCGCGGCGGCGCCGATCACGTCGGCGACGCCGGTGGCGCCGACCTCGATCACATGGGTGCGGGGAATGTTGCGGAAGCTCTTCATCGCGCCGGTCTCCTCGGCGGTAAGCACGACCAGGGTCGGGCTCTTCGCGCCCCATTTGGCCAGCGCCGTCGCCGCCTGCTTGGTCGAGGGGGTATCGAAGGCGGCGGCGTCGAGGACGGCGACGCTGCCGCGCTCGGCGTGGACCGAGAGGGCCGAGCGCATCGCCCGGCGGCGCGCTTTGCGGTTGACCTTGACCGTGTAGTGACGCGGCTTGGGGCCGAAGGTGACGCCGCCGCCGAAGCGGCTGGAGACGCCGAGCGCGCCGACGCGAGCGCGGCCGGTGCCCTTCTGGCGCCAGGCCTTGGCGGTGGTGAAGGAGACCTCGCCGCGGGTCAGGGTCGAGGCGGTGCCGCGGCGGCGGGAATTCATGTCGGCGCGCGCTGCCTCGTGAACCAGCGACTGGTGGAAGGGCTCGGCGAAGAGCTCTTTGGGCAGGTCGGCTTTGGCCGATTTGCCGAGGATGGGAGCTTTAGACATCGGTCCTCACCTCGACGATCGCATTGCGCGAGCCCGGTACCGAGCCCTTGATCAGGAGCAGGTTGCGCTCGGCGTCGACGTCGGCGATCTCCAGTCCCTTCTGGGTGATCCGCTTGTTGCCCATCTGGCCCGGCATCTTCATGCCTTTGAAGACACGAGCCGGGAAGGTGCTGGCGCCGATCGAACCGGGGGCGCGGACATTGTGGGAGCCGTGGCTGACCGGGCCGCGACTGAAGTTGTGGCGCTTGATGCCGCCCTGGAAGCCCTTGCCGATCGAGATCCCGGAGACCTTCACCTTCTGGCCCGCCTCGAAGCCGGCGACGGTGACGTCCTCGCCGATCTTGGGACCGTCCTCGGCGCCGAGATCCTCATCGCGGAACTCGACCAGATGGCGCATCGGCGGTGCGCCGGCCTTCTTCAGGTGGCCTTCCTCGGCCTTGCTCAGCTTGCCCTGCTTGACCTCGCCGAAGGCGAGCTGCACCGCGGCGTAGCCATCGCGCTCGCTCTCGCGGACGGCGGTGACCTTGCAGGGGCCGGCCTCGATGACCGTGACCGGAACGACGCTGCCGTCCTCGCGGAAGACCTGGGTCATGCCCAACTTCTTGCCGAGGATCGCCGCCATCAGCTAGAGCCGGATCTCGATGTCGACGCCTGCCGGCAGCGAGTCCAGGCGCTGTAGCGAGTCGACCGTCTTCGGCGACGGCTGGAGGATGTCGATCAGGCGCTTGTGGGTGCGGATCTCGAAGTGCTCGCGCGAGTCCTTGTCCTTGAACGGCGAGCGGATCACGCAGTAGACGTTTTTCTCGGTCGGCAGCGGGACGGGGCCGGAGACGGTGGCGCCGGTGCGCTCCGCCGTCTCGACGATCTCTCGGGCAGCCCGATCTATGGCGTCATGGTCGTACGCCTTGAGTCGGATTCGAATTTTCTGTGCTGCTATCGCTGCCACTTTGCCTGCTGTCTCGTCTTTCTCTCACGCTCTTAGCGCGCAATAAGGGCGGGCCCCTATAGGTGGGGCACCGCCCCGGTCGTATGTCCTTGCAGTTGTCTCGTCGCCCGGCGGGCGACGGAGGGGCGGACAGATGCCCGCCCCATTTGGGGTCGCTACTCGATGACCTCGGCGACGACCCCCGAGCCGACGGTGCGGCCACCCTCGCGGATGGCGAACCGCAGACCTGGATCCATGGCGATCGGCTGAATCAGCTCGATCGTCATCTCGACGTTGTCTCCCGGCATCACCATCTCCGTCCCCTCGGGGAGGTTGGCGATCCCGGTCACGTCGGTGGTGCGGAAGTAGAACTGCGGCCGGTAGCCGGAGAAGAACGGCGTGTGGCGACCGCCCTCCTCCTTCTTCAGGCAGTAGACCTCGGCCTTGAACTTGGTGTGCGGCGTGATCGAGCCGGGCTTGCAGAGAACCTGGCCGCGCTCGATCTCCTCGCGCTTGGTGCCGCGCAGGAGGGCGCCGATGTTGTCGCCGGCCTGGCCCTGATCGAGCAGCTTGCGGAACATCTCGACCCCGGTGACGACGGTTTTGGTGGTGTCGTGGATGCCGACGATCTCGACCTCGTCGCCGCTGTTGACGATCCCCTGCTCGACGCGGCCGGTGGCGACGGTGCCGCGGCCGGTGATCGAGAAGATGTCCTCGATCGGCATCAGGAAGGGCTTGTCGAGCTCACGGACCGGCTCCGGGATGTAGGAGTCGAGCGCCGCGGCCAGCTCGAAGACGGCTTTCTGCGCGTCCTCGTCGCCTTCCAGGGCCTTCAGGGCGGAGCCCTTGATGATCGGCGTCTCCTCGCCCGGGAAGTCGTACTCGTCGAGGAGTTCCTTGACCTCCTCCTCGACCAGCTCGATCAGTTCCTCGTCGTCGACCTGGTCGATCTTGTTGAGGAAGACGACCACGTGCGGGACGTTGACCTGACGGGCGAGCAGGATGTGCTCGCGGGTCTGCGGCATGACGCCGTCGGCGGCCGAGACGACCAGGATCGCGCCGTCCATCTGGGCGGCGCCGGTGATCATGTTCTTGACGTAGTCGGCGTGGCCCGGGCAGTCGACGTGGGCGTAGTGCCGGTTGTCGGTCTCGTACTCGACGTGTGAGGTCGCGATCGTGATCCCACGCTCCTTCTCCTCCGGAGCGTTGTCGATCTCGGCGAAGCTGTGCGCTTCGGCGCCGCCCACGGTGGAGAGCGTCTGGGTGATCGCGGCCGTCAGCGTCGTCTTTCCGTGGTCGATGTGACCAATCGTGCCGACGTTCACATGCGGCTTATCGCGCTCGAACTTCTCCTTTGACATCTCTCTCCGTTCTACCTTTCGAAAGTCGTTGTTCTGTCTGATACTGCCCGGTACGGTTGTTTGTTCGGCCTGCGGGCGAACCTGGGAAATATAGCCAGATGCCGCCCGCTGTCGCGGTTGGGTCTAAGAACTTGCTCCTACTGGCTCTCCTGAGCGGTGCTCGACGATCTCCTCGGCGATATTCGAGGGGACCTCCTCGTAGCGCTCGAACTGCATCGTGTAGCTGGCGCGGCCCTGGGTCGAAGAGCGCAGGTCGGTGGCGTAGCCGAACATCTCGCCGAGCGGGACGAAGGCCTGGACGGCGAGCGCGTTGCCGCGCTGCTCCTGTCCCTGGACTTTGCCGCGACGACGGCTGAGGTCGCCGATCACGTCGCCGAGGAAGTCCTCGGGGGTGACGACCTCGACCGCCATCACCGGCTCCAGCAGGACCGGGCTGGCCTTGCGAGCCCCCTCCTGGATCGCCATCGAGCCGGCGATTTTGAAGGCCATCTCCGAGGAGTCGACGTCGTGGTAGGAACCGTCGACCAGTTCGACTTTGACGTCGACCATCGGGTAGCCGGCCTTGACGCCGTTTTCGAGCGCCTCCTTCATGCCCTGCTCGGCGGGCCCGATGAATTCGCCGGGGATGACGCCGCCCTTGATCTTGTTGACGAACTCGAAGCCCTCGCCCGGGGCCGGCTCGAGGTTGATGACGACGTGGCCGAACTGGCCACGACCACCGGTCTGGCGGACGAAACGCGCCACGACCTTCTCGACCCGCTTGCGGATCGTCTCGCGGTAGGCCACCTGAGGCTTGCCGACGTTGGCCTCGACTTTGAACTCGCGCAGCATGCGATCGACGATCACCTCGAGGTGAAGCTCGCCCATGCCGTGGATCAGGGTCTGGCCGGTTTCCTCGTCGGATTCGATCCGGAAGGTCGGGTCCTCCTCGCCCAGGCGCTGCAGGGCGGTGCCCATCTTCTCCTGGTCAGCTTTGGTTTTCGGCTCGATCGCGACCGCGATCACGGTCTCGGGGAATTCGATGCTCTCCAGCGCAATCGGCGCGTCCGGGGCCGCCAGCGTGTCGCCGGTGCCGGTTTCCTTGAGGCCGACCCCGGCGCAGATGTCGCCCGAGTAGACCTCGTCGATCTCCTCGCGGCTGTTGGCGTGCATCATCAGCAGGCGGCCGATGCGCTCGGTCTTGCCGGTTTTCACGTTGAGCACGCGGCCGCCTTTCTCGAGCTTGCCCGAGTAGACGCGGAAGTAGGTGAGCTTGCCGACATAGGGGTCGGTCATGACCTTGAAGGCGAGAGCGGCGAAGGGGCCGCTGTCGTCGGCGGGCCGCTCACCCTCGGAATCCTCGGCCTGGCCCTTGCCGGCGGCGATGACACCGGTCACCGCCGGCACCTCCAGCGGCGAGGGCAGCAACGAGATGATCGAGTCGAGCAGCGGCTGCACGCCCTTGTTCTTGAACGAGGTGCCGCAGAGGACGGGGGTGACCTTGGTATCGAGGCAGGCTCGGTGCAGGGAGGTGAGCAACCGCTCCGCCGGGATCTCCTCTTCCCCGAGGTAGGCCTCCATCAGCTCGTCGTCGTAGTCGGCGCAGGCCTCGATCAACTGGGTGCGGTATTCCTGGGCCTGATCCTGGAGCTCCTCCGGGATCTCGACCGTCTCGAAGGCGGCACCGAGCTCGTCAGTCCAGATGAGGCCTTTCATCTGCAGCAGGTCGACGACGCCTTTGAAGTCATCCTCGGCGCCGATCGGCAGCTGGATCGGCAGCGCGTTGGCGCCGAGCCGGTCCTTCATCGTCTGCACGCAGTAGAAGAAGTCGGCGCCGGTACGGTCCATCTTGTTGATGTAGGCGAAGCGCGGAACGCCGTACTTGTCCGCCTGACGCCAGACCGTCTCCGACTGCGGCTCGACGCCGGCGACGGCGTCGAAGACGGCGATCGCGCCGTCGAGCACGCGCAGGCTGCGCTCGACCTCGACCGTGAAGTCGACGTGGCCGGGCGTGTCGATGATGTTGATCCGGTGGTCCTTCCACTCGCAGGCGGTGGCGGCGGAGGTGATCGTGATCCCGCGCTCCTGCTCCTGCTCCATCCAGTCCATTACCGCGGCGCCCTCGTGGACCTCGCCCATCTTGTGGGTGCGACCGGTGTAATAGAGGATGCGCTCGGTCGTCGTCGTCTTGCCGGCGTCGATGTGCGCCATGATCCCGATGTTGCGGGTCTTCTCTAGGGGAAAGCTTCGTGGCATGGTCTTGGGTAAGTCGTCTCTCTAAGTGGATTAAGGGTGAAACGGAAGCGACCCGGCACTGAGCAGGATCGGCGCAACCAGCGAAAGCGCATAAAAAAGGCCCCAGCGGGCCCGGCGAAGCATGCTGCGAAAAAACTGCCTGAGCGACGGGCGATGATAGCAGCGAGACGGCGGCGCATCGGCCCCGTCTTCGCGCGGCTGGCGAGGAGGCCGGCGAGATGGAGCCGCGGGGTCGACAGGGCCGCCAACCGGGGGCTCGAGCGGGCCCACCCCGGGCTGCTGCGGGCCGGCCGCTGGTCGCGGTCGAGGGCCGCGCAGGTCAGTGGTTGGATCGGGCCGCGGCTGCGGCCGCTGGGCTCGCGGCTCTTCCGCGGCCTGGCGGCCGGCGAGCGCTGGGCTCGCCGGGCCGGCTCCGGGGCCGCGGCTGCGGCGACCCGAGTCAGCGCGGTCGTCACCCCCCAGCGGGCGATCGGCCTCGTCGTGGTCGCCGCCGGCGCCTGTCTCGTCGCCTCCCAGTTCCTCGACTACCGCGCGGTCGAGATCGGCCAGCCGGGCTACGCCGACCTGCCGAGCGTGGCGCGCCCGCCGACCGTCGCCGCCAGGACCGCCGGCGACGCCCACGCCTATCTGCTGGCCCCGCTCGGGGTCGCGGCGGCGCTCCTCGGCGTCCTGGCCGTCGCCCGCGATCGCCGCCGCCTCGGCCTGGTCGTGGCCGGCCTCGGGGCGGTCGCGATCGCCGCGATCCTCCTCGTCGACCTCCCGCAGGGGCTCGACGCCGGAGCCCAGACCTCCCGCTTCGCCGGGGCGACGGCGGTGCTCGAAGACGGCTTCTACGCCGAGCTCGCGGGGGCGGCGGGGCTGGTTCTCGCCGGACTGCTCTACTATGCGCGGCCGTGCCGAATACGAATCAACTCGTCAGGAAGGGCCGCAAGCGCCCGAAGAAGAAGACCACGACCCCCGGCCTCAAGTCCGGCCAGGGTCGCAAGAAGGGCGTAGCCGCGCCGCAGCGCCGCGGCGTCTGCACCCGCGTGGCGACGGTGACGCCGAAGAAGCCGAACTCGGCTCTGCGCAAGATCGCCCGTGTGCGTCTGACCAACGGCATGGAGGTCACCACCTACATCCCCGGCGAGGGACACAATCTTCAGGAGCACTCGGTCGTGCTGATCCGCGGTGGTCGCGTCAAGGACCTGCCGGGCGTCCGCTACAAGGTCGTCCGCGGCACCCTCGACGCCGCCGGCGTCTCCGACCGCAAGCAGGCGCGCTCCCGCTACGGCGTCAAGGCTTCCTGATGCCGCGCCGCTCCGCCGCGACGATCCGGCCCGTCGAGCCCGACGCCCGGCACCGCAACCGCCTCGTCCAGCAGCTCATCAACAAAGTCATGAGCGACGGCAAGAAGTCCCTGGCCGAGCGGATCGTCTACGACGCCCTGGCGATCGTCGGCGAGCGCAGCGGCGAGGATCCGGTCGAGACGCTGGAGGCGGCGGTCAAATCGCTGACCCCGGTGCTCGAGGTTCGCTCCCGCCGCGTCGGCGGGGCGACCTACCAGGTCCCGGTCGAGGTGCCCGCCCGTCGCGCTCGCACCCTGGCCGTCCGCTGGCTGGTCCAGTTCGCCCGCGCCCGCCGCGAGTACTCGATGGCCGAGCGTCTCGCCGGCGAGATCCTCGACGCCAACCAGCAGCAGGGCAGTGCCTGGAAGCGGAAGGACGACATCTACCGCATGGCACAAGCCAATAAGGCCTTCGCGCACTACCGTTGGTAGTCGGCTCCCCCGCGCCCTCATCTAGGCTGGGCTTATGAGCCGCCCGATTCTCGCCGTCGACGTCGATGGCGTGATCAGCATCTTCGGCTTCGACGAGACTCCCCCCAAGGACGAGGCCAAGTTCGAGCTGATCGACGGCATGGTGCATTGCATCTCGCTGCCGGCCGGAGAGCGGCTGCTGCGCCTGGCCGACCATTACGACCTGGTCTGGGCGACGGGCTGGGAGGACCGGGCGAACGACTACCTGCCCAACATCCTCGGGCTGCCGGAACTGCCGCACCTGACCTTCAACGGCACCGCTCGTTTCGGCTCGGCCCACTGGAAGCTCAGGCCGCTGGAGAAGTACTGCAGGGGACGGGCGATGGCCTGGATCGACGACAACCTCGACGAGAGCTGTTACGAATGGGCACGAGCACGACCCGAGCCCACCCTGCTGGTGCCGACCGAGCCGCAGCTGGGCCTCGAGGAGGCCCAGACCGAAGCGCTGGCGGCCTGGGCGCGCAGTTTCGAGCGCGAAGGCCGCGAGCCCTCCTGAGCGACTGTCTACACTGAGGCCGGATGACGGGTTTCTGGCCGATCTTCTTCCTCTTGGTGGTCTTGAAGATCCCGGTTCTGGGATCGATCTGGCTCGTCTGGTGGGCGAGCCAGGCGACGCCCGAGCCCGAAGGGGCGGGCGAGGACTCCGATGGCGGCTTCAAGCGCCGTCCGCGCCCGAAGGCGCCGCGCGGCCCGCGCCGCGGCCCTCATGGCGGCGGCGCCGCGAAGCCCTTGCCGGCCTGCCCGCCGGGCTGCCGCACCAGGGCTGTCAGACCCGCTGCGCAGCCTGCTTTCGCTCGCGCTGGATCTCGCGCAGGTAGGGATGGAAGTCGACCTCGACGGTATGGCGCTTAGAGGCGACGAAGCGCTTCCGCATCTTCCGTTCCTCGGCCTCGACCTCCTTCCGCATCGCCGCCGGCGGCGGTAGCGTCGCCCGGTCGCCGACGAGGTCGGCGACCCATTCGGCCTGCGCCTCGGCGAGCGGCATGATCGGCCCGAGAGGCTGGATGAAGCCGATGAAGTACAGGCCGGGACACTCGACCGAGGCCACCCGCCGGTAGAGCGGCAGGCGGTTGTCGGGGGCCGCGAAGACCTCGGGATCGAAGAAGGGGAAGGTCATCTTGTAACCGGTGCAGTAGACGACGAGGTCGATCTCCTCCTCGCTGCCGTCGACGAAGCGGACCGTGCGGCCGCCGCCGAAGCGATCGATGTTCGGCTTAACGGCGATGTCGCCGTGGCCGAGCCGCGGCAGCAGCTCCGAGGAGACGGTGGGGTGCGCCTCGAAGAGCTTGTGGTCGGGCTTCGGCAGGCCGTAGGCGGTCATGTCGGCCGCCGCGGCGATGCTGAGCGCACGGTTGACGAAAAAGCGCTGGACGGGCAGGGGCAGCATCGAGACGAACTGATTGCTGGTCTCGTCGATTGGCTTGCCGTTGATGTACTTGGGCAGGACGTAGGCGCCGCGGCGCATCGCCAGGAAGGTCTTGTCGGCGATTCGCGAGGACTCAACCGCAATGTCGACCGCCGAGTTGCCGAGACCGAGCACGAGCACCCGCTTTCCCGGGAGGACGTCTGGCTCGCGGTAGTAGTGGGCGTGGAGCTGCTCCCCCTCGAACTCCTCCGACCCGGGGAACGACGGTTCGGGCCAACGCGGGTCCCAGTGGTGACCGTTGGCGACGAGGGCCGCCCGATAACGGTTTGTCTCCCGCTTCCCCTCGGCATCCTCGACGGTCACCTCCCACTCCCCGTCGACCGGCTCGACGCTGACCACCTCAGTGCGGAAGCGGATCTGCTCGCGCAGCCCGAAGCGGTCGACGAATTCGTCGAAATAGGCGGCTATCTGGAAGTGATTCGGATAGTCCGGAAGGCGATCCGGCATCGGAAAGGTCTTGTAGGACATCACCCGGCGCGAGGTGTTGATGTGCAGCGACCGGTACGCCGACGACATCCCATTGTCGTTTTCGAACCGCCAGTTCCCCCCGACCTGCGACCCCTTCTCGAAGCAGTCGTAGGAAATACCGCGCGCCTTCAAAACCTGACAGGCGGCGATGCCGGATGAGCCGGCACCGATTACGCAGACCTTCGAACTACCGGCTATTTGGTCGTATCCTCCGAGGTCGACTCGATCTCGTTCGCCAGCTCCTCGAGCTCCTCCGCGAAGGAGGGACCGAAGCCCTCGACGGGCGCCTCGACGCCGTCGACACCCAGCTCGGCCGCCAGCTCGTCTTCGCTGAGCAGCTCCTCGTCGCTGGGCGGCGCGATCGCCACGGCGGGCTCGATCGCGACCGTGCGGTAATGCTTAAGGCCGGTCGCGGCCGGGATCAGCTTGCCGATGATCACGTTCTCCTTCAGGCCGACGAGGCGGTCGCGTTTGCCCTCGAGGGCGGCGTCCGTGAGCACCTTGGTCGTCTCCTGGAAGGAGGCCGCGGAGAGGAAGGACTCGGTCGCCAGCGAGGCCTTGGTGATCCCGAGGATGACCTCCTCGCCTTTGGCGGGCGTGCCGCCTTCTTCCTTGGTCTTCTTGTTCAGCCGTTTGAGGTTGCCGCGATCCTCGAGCTGGCCCGGAAGCAGGCTGGTCGAGCCCTTCGACTCGATCCGCACCTTCTTCAGCATCTGGCGGGCGATCAGCTCGATGTGCTTGTCGTTGATGTCGACGCCCTGGGCCCGGTAGACCTTCTGCACCTCGTCCACCAGATAGAGCTCCGTGGCCGTGCGACCGCGGATCGCCAGCAGGTCGGCCGGGTAGAGCGAGCCCTCGTTGAGCGGCTGGCCGGCCTCGACCTTGTCGCCGTCGGCGACGTGCAGGCGGGTCCGCAACGGGAAGCTGTAGGAGTGCTCCTCGCCGCTGGACTCGGTGACGGTGAGCTTCAGCGCTTTGTCGGTCTCGTCGATCGAGACCTTGCCGTCGGCCTCGGCCATCTGCGCCAGGCCCTTCGGTTTACGCGCCTCGAAGAGCTCGACGATGCGCGGCAGGCCCTGGGTGATGTCCTGGCCCGCCACACCGCCGGTGTGGAAGGTGCGCATGGTCAGCTGGGTGCCGGGCTCGCCGATCGACTGGGCGGCGATGATCCCCACCGCGTCGCCGATGTTGACCGTGAAGCCGGTCGCCGGCGCGACCCCGTAACAAGCGCGGCACACGCCGGACTCGGCGTCGCACTTGAGGGCCGAGCGGACCGGGATCTTGACGTCGTCTTCGTCGAACGCCTCGGCGATCGCTTCGACGTCGGGCAGGGTGATTTCCTGGTTGCGCTTGAGCAGCTCGCGACCGCGTTTGGTCTCGAGCTTCTTCGCCGCCAGGCGCCCCAACAGGTTGTCGTTGAGCGAGCCGTCGTCCTTGCGCAGGACCATCTCGATGTGGTCTTTGGTTTTGCAGTCCTCCTGGCGCACGATCACGTCCTGGGCGACGTCGACCAGGCGGCGCGTCAGATAGCCGGAGTCGGCCGTGCGCAGCGCCGTGTCGGCGAGGCCCTTTCGGGCTCCATGGGTGGAGATGAAGTACTCCAGGACCGAGAGGCCCTCCATGAAGTTGGCCTTGATCGGTCGCTCGATGATCTCCCCTTTCGGGTTGGCCATGAGGCCGCGCATACCCGCCAGCTGGCGGATCTGCTTGAACGATCCGCGAGCGCCCGAGTTGGCCATCATGAAGATCGGGTTCAGCTCGTCGAGGTTGTCCTCCATCGCCTGCGCGACCTCGTCGGTGGCCCGGTTCCAGTGTGCCGTGACCGCCTCGTGGCGCTCCTCGGCGGTGATGTAGCCGTCGTCGTACTGGCCCTGGATCGCTTCGGTCTCCTTCTCGTAGCGCTCGAGGATTTCCGCCTTCTCGGGTGGCGAGACGACGTTGTTCTTGGCGACGGTGATGCCGGCTTTGCTCGCGTATTTGAAGCCGAGGTCCTTGAAGGCGTCCAGCACCTGTGAGACCGGCGGCGCGCCGTAGGCCTTGACCAAGTCGGAGACCATCTCGTTGACGTCCTTCTTCTTCAGCGAGTGGTTGACGAACTCGTACTGCTCGGGATCGAAGTCGTCCTCGAGGGCTTCGGCGAGCGAGCGCTCGATGCTTTCGTTGAAGATGATCCGCCCGACCGTGGTCAGGAAGTGTTCCTTCCCGGCCCGCCGGAACTCGGCCTGGTCGTGCAATTTGCAGCCGCCGTTCTCGTAGACGAGCTCGGCCTCCTGAGCGGAGCGGAAGACCTTGACCTTCGGGCCGGAGCCGCCGCGGGCCTCGCCCTTACCGGCCTTGAGCTCGGTGTCGGCCTTGGCCAGCTCCTCCTCGTCCGGGCCGTAGGTCAGGTAGTAGATGCCGAGCACCATGTCCTGGGTCGGGGTCGCCAGCGGCGCCCCGTGGGCCGGGGAGAGGATGTTGTTCGCCGACAGCATCAGGATCCGTGCCTCGGCCTGGGCCTCGGCGGAGAGCGGCACGTGGACCGCCATCTGATCGCCGTCGAAGTCGGCGTTGAAAGCGTGGCAGACCAGCGGGTGGACCTGGATCGCCTTGCCCTCGACCAGCACCGGCTCGAAGGCCTGGATGCCGAGGCGGTGCAGGGTCGGCGCCCGGTTCAGCAGCACCGGGTGTTTGTGGATGACTTCCTCGAGCACGTCCCAGACCTCGGGAATCATCGACTCGACCATCTTCTTCGCCGCCTTGATGTTCTGGACGGCTTTGCGCTCGACCAGCTGGGCCATGATGAATGGCTTGAACAGCTCCAGCGCCATCAGCTTCGGCAGGCCGCACTGGTGCAGCCGCAGGCTCGGGCCGGAGACGATCACCGAACGGCCGGAGTAGTCGACGCGCTTGCCGAGCAGGTTCTGGCGGAAGCGTCCCTGCTTGCCCTTGAGCATGTCCGAGAGCGACTTCAGGGGACGGTTGCCGGGGCCCGTGACGGGGCGCCCACGACGGCCGTTGTCGAACAGCGCGTCGACCGCCTCCTGCAGCATCCGCTTCTCGTTGTTGACGATGATCTCGGGAGCGCCGAGGTCGAGCAGCCTTTTCAAGCGGTTGTTGCGGTTGATCACGCGGCGGTAGAGGTCGTTGAGGTCCGAGGTGGCGAAGCGACCGCCGTCGAGCTGGACCATCGGGCGCAGCTCCGGCGGAATCACCGGCACCGCGTCGAGGACCATCCAGGCCGGCTGGTTGTCGGAGTTGAGGAAGGCGGAGGCGACTTTCAGCCGCTTCACCGCGCGGGCCTGTTTCTGGCCTTTGGAGCTGTTGATGATCTGCTCGAGTTCCTCGCAGTCGGCCTCCAGGTCGACCTGTTCGAGCAGGTCACGAACCGCTTCCGCGCCCATGCCGCCGCGGAAGTACTCGCCCCAACCGAAGGGGGAGCCGAAGCGGTCTTTGAGCTCGCGGAAGACGGTCTCGTCGTTGACGACGTCCTTCGGCTTCATCTCGGTGAAGATCTTCCAGACTTCGTTCATCCGCTCGACCGCCTCTTCGAGGTAGGCCTCGGTGTCGGAGATCTCGGCGTCGAACTGTTTGCGCAGTTCTTTGATCATTTTGGTGCGTTCGTCATCTTTGAGCTTGCGCAGCTGCGCCGCGGTCAGCTTCAGGGAGTCGGCCCAGATGTGGTCCTCGTCGTCGAACTTCTCCTGCGAGCCGTCCTCGAGGTACTTGATCCGGCGGTCCAGTGACTCGCTCAGCTCCTGGGTCCGTTTCTGCCGTTCGGACTCATAGGAGTCGACGACTTTTTTGACCTCTTTCTCGAGTTTGCCGACATCTTTGTCGCGAGCCTCGACGTCGACCCAGGTGATCATCGACGCGGCGAAGTAGAGGACCTTCTCCAGCTCTTTGGGAGCCATGTCGATCAGGTAGCCGATCCGGCTCGGCACGCCCTTGAAGAACCAGATGTGGGAGACCGGCGAGGCGAGATCGACGTGGCCCATCCGCTCACGGCGGACCTTGGAGCGCGTCACCTCGACGCCGCAGCGCTCGCAGACGATGCCCTTGTAGCGGACCCGCTTGTACTTTCCGCAGTAGCACTCCCAGTCCTTGGTCGGGCCGAAGATGCGCTCGCAGAAGAGACCGTCTTTCTCCGGCTTCAGGGTCCGGTAGTTGATCGTCTCCGGCTTCGTCACCTCGCCCCAGCTCCAGGAGCGGATTTTCTTCGAAGACGCGAGCCCGATCTCGATCGCGTCGAAGTTGTTGATGTCGATCATCAGTCCTCCACCTCGGCCGGCGCGGCCTCTTCGGCTTTTCCGGCACCATCAGTTCCAGCCTCGCCCTCGGCGACGACCTGCTCCTCCTGCTCGTCGGCCGCGGCATTGGAGGAGTCGGCGCGAACGCCGGTCAGGTCCATGCCCAGCTCCTCGGCTGCCTTCAGCAGGTCATCCTCCTCGTCGGAGATCTCGACGTCGGTCCCCTCGGAGACGACGTTGGCGTCCAACGAGAGGCTCTGGATCTCCTTCAGCAGCACTTTGAAGGACTCCGGGATCGAGGGCTCGGGAATGTTCTCGCCCTTGACGATCGCCTCGTAGGCCTTGACCCGCCCGACCGTGTCGTCGGACTTGACCGTGAGCATCTCCTGCAGCGTGTAGGCGGCGCCGTAGGCCTCCAGGGCCCAGACCTCCATCTCGCCGAAGCGCTGGCCGCCGAACTGCGCCTTGCCGCCCAGCGGCTGCTGGGTGACCAGGGAGTAAGGACCGGTCGAGCGCGCGTGGATCTTGTCGTCGACCAGGTGCAGCAGCTTGAGGATGTACATGTAGCCGACCGTGACCTTGCCCTCGTAGGGCTCGCCGGTGCGGCCGTTGTAGAGCTGCGCGGTGCCCGAGGCTTTGGCGCCGGCACGGGCGCTCTTGTCGATGCCGAGGTCGATGCCGCGCTCGGCGTTTTCCTCGGACCACTGGACCAGAGCGGTGTCGACGTCCTCGACGGTCGCCCCGTCGAAGACCTGGGTCGCCACGTAGACGCGGCCGTCGCCCTCGTCGGAGTGGGCTTGCTTGTAGGCGTCGGAGCCGTCGTCGTACCAGCCGTTGGCCGCGACCCAACCGAGGTGGGTCTCGAGGATCTGGCCGATATTCATCCGGCTCGGCACACCGAGCGGGTTGAGGATCACGTCGACGGGGGTGCCGTCGGCGAGGTGGGGCATGTCCTCCTCGGGCACGATCTTGGAGATCACACCCTTGTTCCCGTGGCGGCCGGCGAGCTTGTCGCCCTCGGCGATCTTGCGCTTGGTCGCGACGTAGACGCGGACCAGGTCGTTGACGCCGGGGGGCAGGTCGTCGCCCTCGTCGCGGCTGAAGGTGAGGACGTCGATGACGACCCCGCCCTCGCCGTGGGGGACCTTGAGCGAGGTGTCGCGAACCTCGCGCGCCTTCTCCTTGAAGATCGCGCGAATCAGCTTCTCCTCGGCGGTCAGCTCGGTCTCGCCCTTGGGCGTGACCTTGCCGACCAGGAGATCGCCGGAGACGACCTCGGCCCCGACCCTGACGATGCCGCGCTCGTCGAGATTGCGCAGGCTCTCCTCGGAGCGGTTGGGGATGTCGCGGGTGATCTCCTCGTCGCCGAGCTTGGTCGTGCGGGCGTCGATCTCGTACTCCTCGATGTGGATCGAGGTGAGTTCGTCGTCCTTGACCAGGCGCTCGGAGAGGATGATCGCGTCCTCGAAGTTGTAGCCCTCCCAGGACATGAAGGCGACCAGGCAGTTCTTGCCCAGGGCGATCTCACCGCCGCCGGTGGAGGAGCCATCGGCGAGCACGTCGCCCTCCTTCACCTGTTGGCCGCTCTTGACGATCGGCCGCTGGTGGATGATCGTGCCCTGGTTCGAGCGCATGAACTTCTGCAGCGGGTACTCGTCTTTGACGGAGCTGCTGCTGACGACGATCCGCCGGGCGTCGACGTGGGTGACTTCGCCGTCGGACTTGGCGAGAACGACGTCGCCGCTGTCGGTCGCGGCGCGCCGCTCCATGCCGGTGCCGATCAGCGGCGGATCGGGCTTCAACAGCGGCACCGCCTGGCGCTGCATGTTGGAGCCCATCAGCGCCCGGTTGGCGTCGTCGTGCTCGAGGAACGGGATCAGCGACGTCGCGACCGACCAGATCTGCGACGGCGAGACGTCCATCAGGTCGACTTCCTTGGGAGTCGCCGTGGCGTACTCCTGCTCGCCGGCGCGGACCAGCACCTGCGGGCCCTTGAGCTTGCCGGTCTTGGGGTCGAACTCGGAGTTCGCCTGGGCGATCACCTTGTCCTCCTCCTGGGTGGCGTCGTAGTGCACGATCTCTTTGCTGACGACGCCGTCTTCGACCAGTCGGTACGGGGTCGTCACGAAGCCGTGCTCGGAAATCTGGGCATAGGAGGCGAGTGAGCCGATCAGGCCGATGTTCGGTCCCTCCGGGGTCTCGATCGGGCACATCCGGCCGTAGTGGGTCGGGTGCACGTCGCGAACCTCGATCGGGGCGCGCTCACGGGTCAGGCCGCCGGCGCCCAGCGCCGAAAGGCGGCGCCGGTGGGTGAGACCGTCGAGGCTGTTGGTCTGGCCCATGAACTGGGACAGCTGCGAGGAACCGAAGAACTCCTTCATCGCCGCCACGACCGGGCGGATGTTGATGATCGTCTGCGGGGTGATCGCGTCCGAGTCCTCGGTGGTGAGGCGCTCGCGGACCACGCGCTCCATCCGGTAGAGGCCGATCCGGAATGCCTCCTGGATCAGCTCGCCGACGGTGCGCAGACGGCGGTTGCCGAAGTGCTCGTACTCATCGAGGTGCTCGTAGACAGGCTCGCGGGGATAGGTGATCGCCTCCGCGGCATAGTCTTTGATCGGGTTCTCCTCGTCGACCTCCTCGGGGATCCCGAGCAGCTTCGGCAGGGAGACCAGCTCCTTGACCAGGGCGATGATGTCGTCATGGGTGAGCACCCGCGTCTCGAGATCGATGTCGAGGTCGAGACGGGCGTTGAGCTTGTAGCGACCGACCCGGGTGAGGTCGTAGCGCTTGGGATCGAAGAAGAGCTGCTCGAGCAGGCCTTTGGCGGCGTCCACCGACGGCGGCTCGCCCGGGCGCTGCTTTTTGAACAACTCGATCAGGGCGCCCTCTTCGGTCCGGGTCGCCTCGGTGTCGGCCTCGATCGTGTGCCGCAGGTAGATCGAGTTGTCGAACATGTCCAGCAGCTGCTGGTCCTCGACGTAGCCCATGGCGCGCAGCAGCACCGTGACCGGCAGTTTGCGCTTGCGATCGATGCGGACGAAGACTTTGCCTTTTTTGTCGACTTCGAGCTCGAGCCAGGAGCCACGGGCCGGCATCAGGTTGGCGATGAAGACCTGCTTTTCAGGGTCCTTGGGCGCCATCACGTAGGCGCCGGGCGAACGCACGAGCTGGGTCACGACCACGCGCTCGGTGCCGTTGATGATGAAGGTCCCGCGGTCGGTCATCCAGGGGAAATCCCCCATGAACACGGCCTGCTCGCGGATCTCTCCCGTCTCCTTGTTCTGGAAGGCGACGGTCGCGGTCAGCGGCCGCGAGTAGGTCATGTCCTTCTCCCGGCACTCGTCGATCGAGTGCGGCGGCTCCTCGAACTTGAACTCGCCGAAGACGATCTGCAGGTTCCCCGTGTAGTCCTCGATCGGGGATATGTCGTTGATCGTCTCCCGCAGCCCGCCGCTCTTCGGATCCGTCAGTTCCTCGAAGGAACGTCGCTGGATATCGATCAAGTGCGGAACTTCGAGGGGATTCTCTAAACGGGAAAAGTTCCTACGGGTTACGGGGGCAGCGTTCGAACGTGCCAAGTCGGCGACTCCTCGGGCAGTCAGAGGGACGAAGGTAAGGGCGCAGATCTGGGCAGGAAACTCAAATAGCGCGCGACCGGGGAAAATAACACACGGCGACGCGCGCCTTCAAGCTTGGCTCCCTGACTGGGATCCGCACCGGCGCAGCGGGCGGCTCTATTTGAGCTCGACGGTCGCGCCGGCCTCCTCGAGCTCGGCTTTGAGTTTCTCGGCCTCCTCGCGTTCGACGCCCTCTTTGATCGCTTTGGGGGCATCGTCGACGATCGCCTTGGCCTCTTTGAGGCCGAGCCCGGTCGCCGCGCGGACCACCTTGATCACAGGAACCTTCTGGCCGCCGACCTCGGTCAGGACGACGTCCACGGTGGACGACTCTTCCTCGCCACCGCCGCCGTTGTCGCCGCCGCCACCGGCAGCCGCCGGAGCAGCCGCCGCGACCGCGGTCGCGGAAACGCCGAACTCCTCCTCGAGCGCTTTGATCCGCTCGGAGAGTTCCAAGACCGAGATGCTCTTCAGCTCCTCGATCCAGTCCTCGGTTGAAGTTTTCGTTGCCATCTACTCCTCTTTCTCTTGGTCAGTCTCTGAAGAAACAAGTCCTTTGTCGGCGATCTGGCCGAGCTGCGAAGCCAGGCCCTGGATCAGCGCGTTGAGGCCGCGGACGATGCCGGTCACGGGGCTGGCGACGACGCCGGCAAACTGGCCGATCAGGACTTCGCGGCTCGGCAGCAGCGAGATCGCTTTGAAGCTTTCGGCGTCGAGCGCCGTCGTGTCCATGAAGCCGCCCTTGTAGGTGAGGACGTCGTGCTCTTTGTTGAAGGTCGAGATCGCTTTCGCGGCCTGGGCGGTGTCGCCGCGGACGAAGGTCAGCGCGGTCGGGCCCTGCAGCAGCTCGGCGAGGCGCTCCTCCCCCGCTTTGTCGGCGGCGAGTTTGGTCAGCCGGTTCTTGACGATGCGGAAGCTGGCGTCGGCCTCGCGCAGCTTCGAGCGCAACTCGGCCGCCTGGGGAACGCTGATGCCGCGGTAGTCGACAGCGAAGATCGCCTCAGATGCCTCGATCTGGGCGGCGATCTCTTGGATGGTTGCGGACTTTTCCTCGCGGTTCATTTACTCACCTGCATCGGGCTTTACGGGCCTGCGCCCCACCGATGGTCTCGGGTTAGCGGCGACGCAGTCTAGGCGTTCGCCGGTTCCTCTGCCGTCTCGCCGGCGGTCGCGCCGACCAGCTCGCGGTCGCCGCTCTTCGAAGCGTCGACCCGGATGCCGGGGCCCATCGAGGTCGCCAGGGTGCAGGAGCCGATGTATTTGCCCTTGGCCCCGGCCGGCTTGGCGCGGACGATCTCGTCGAGCACGGCGGTGAAGTTGTCGAGCAGTTGGCCCTCGTCGAAGCCGGCCTTGCCGATCGCCATGTGGACGATCGCCTGGCGGTCGGTGCGGTACTCGACCTTGCCGGACTTGGACTCGCCGACGGCCTTCTCGACGTCGTCGGTGACGGTGCCGACCTTGGGGTTGGGCATCTTGCCCTGAGGACCGAGCACGCGGCCGAGTTTGCCGACCGTCGGCATCATCTCCGGGGTCGAGATCGCGACGTCGAAGTCGGTCCAGCCCTCCTCGACTTTCTTCGCCAGGTCGTCGCCGCCGACGAAGTCGGCACCGGCGGCCTCGGCGTCGCGCGCCTGCTGCCCCTGGGCGAAGACGGCGACCGTGACGTCTTTGCCGAGCCCGTGCGGCAGTGCCAGGGTGCCGCGCAGCTGCTCGTCGGCATGGCGGACGTTGACGCCGAGCAGGACGTGGAGCTCGACGGTCTCGTCGAACTTGGTGCTGGCGGTCTCTTTGATCAAGGCGATCGCCTCGGCGGGCGGGTAGGCGCGGTCGCGATCGACCTTCTCGTACTGCTGGCGGTATCGCTTGCCGTGGGCCACGAAAGGTCTCCTATTTGACGTCGACGCCCATCGAGCGGGCGGTGCCGGCGATGATCTTCGAGGCGGCGTCGATGTCGTTGGCGTTGAGGTCGGGCATCTTGCGTTCGGCGATCTCGCGGATCTGATCCTGGGAGATCGTCCCGACTTTGTTGACGTGAGGCTCGCCGGAGCCTTTCGGGATCCGGATCGCCTCCTTGATCAGGACCGCGGCCGGCGGCGTCTTGGTGATGAAGGTGAAGGAGCGGTCCTCGTAGACCGTGATTTCGACCGGGATGATCGTCCCGCCTTCGGACTGGGTCTGCGCGTTGAAGGCTTTGCAGAAGTCCATGATGTTGACACCGTGCTGGCCCAGCGCGGGACCGACCGGCGGCGCCGGGTTGGCGTTGCCGGCCTGGATCTGCAGCTTGATGACGGTGAGGACTTTCTTGGCCATGAGCGGTTGCGGAGCGTAGCGGTCTTGCCGCGCTAGATCTTCTTGACCTGGTCGTAGCCGACCTCGACCGGCGTCTCGCGGCCGAAGATCGAGACCAGCACCTTCAGTTTCGCCGCGTCCTCGTTGATCTCGGCGATCTCGCCGGAGAAGTCGGAGAGCGGGCCGGAGATGACTTTGACCGATTCGCCGATCGAGAACTGGGCCTGGGTGCGCGGCCGCTCGGCGGTCTCGCGGTGCAGCAGGCGGTCGACCTCCGGTTTGGAGAGCGGCACGGGCTTGTTGCGGGAGCCGACGAAGCCGGTCACCCCGGGGGTGTTCTTGACCAGGCCCCAAGCGTCGTCGGTCATCTCCATGTTGACCAGGACGTAACCGGGCATGGTCCGTTTCTCGGTCTGGATTTTCTGCCCGTCTTTCATCTCCGAGACCTGCTCGGTGGGGACGACGACCTGCCGCACGTTGCGGTTCTGGCTCATCGTCTGCACCCGGTGCTCAAGGTTGTGTTTGACCTTGTTCTCGTGCCCGGAGTAGGTGTTGATCACGTACCAGCGATACAAATCGGAAGCCTTTGTTCGGGGACCCTGTTGCTACAGGATCCGCTTGATGAGGAAGTCGAAGAAAGCGTCGAGGGCCCCGAGGTAGATGGCCGCGACGGTGACGAAGAGGATCGTGACCGCGGTTGCCTGGACCAGCGTGTCGCGGTCCGGCCACTGCACTTTCTTCAACTCTTGCCAGCAGGAAATCAGGAATCCGATTACGCCGCTGCGACCCCGTTCGGCGCTCGCCTGTTTCTGTTTCTTGGCGAGCTGCTCGGTCTCACGGCGCTTCTGCTCGTCGCGCTGGCGCTTCTCGGCTTCCTTCTGGGCCTTGGCTTCGGCCCGCTTGGCCGAACGCGGCTTCGGCGCGTCGGGGGTTTCCAGCTGCGCCTCGGGGGCGCCGGCGGCCATCCCCGCCTCCATCGCCTCGATCTCGGCTATGTCGCCGGAGACGGGGACCTGGGTGTCGTGCTGGGCGCGCGACTCGGCGCGACCGCCGTCGGAGCGTTTCCGCTCCTCAGCTTCCCGAGCCCGGCGCTCGGCCTTGCGCTGTGCGCGGGTCTTTGCCATCGGGAGCTACCGGGTCTCCTTGTGGGCCGTGTGGTGACCGCACCAGCGGCAGAACTTGCGCAACTCGACCCGGTCCGGCGAGTTGCGCCGGGACTTGTTGGTCTGGTAATTCCGTCGCTTGCAGTCTTCACAAGCCAAAGTCACCGCGATGCGGACATCTCCGCGAGCCATACTTCTCCCTCGTGAGGACGGTCGTTACAAGAAAAAACCCCGGGCCAAGGCACGAGGCTGTGCGAAGGATAGCGGGCTGAGGCGGCTCACGAGTCTGCGTCGGGATCGGTCAAGGCGGCGACGTCTGCGACGTCCACGGGGCGGCCGCGAGCAAGCTTCATATGGATCAGATCGTCCAGGCTGACGACCGGCACGTCTATGTCGCCTAGCCGCACATGCAGAGCTCGCTTGCTCAGCTCAGGGTAGGGCCGTGCACCCGGCGCTTCATGGATGACGTCGATGCCGCCATCGCGGGTGACGAGCTGCCAGATCGTGGCCTGCGGAAGCATCCTCGCGTCCACCTCGGTGTCCTCCGCGCCGGGGTTGAGAACCCGGGCGTCGAGCGAGCGCAGGGCGGCGGCGAGACGCTCGAGGTTGGCCGGGTCTGGGGCGGGAATGAGATCGGCGTCGTTGGTCATACGGACATGGCCATGGGTCTGCACCGCGAGCCCGCCGATCAGCACGTACTCGACGCCGTGCTCGGCGAGAGCGCGGAAGATGCGCTCCGCGTCGAGCAGGGTTTCAGGCTCGGCCACGCGCTTCTCGCCCTGCCTCGGCAAGGCGACCGGCCATGCGATTCCAGGAAATGCCGAGCGCGAGGCGCTCGCTGGGCGAGCGAGCTGCAGTCGCCTGCCGATGCACCGGGTCGTAGTCCCGTTCCGGAGCGGCAGCGGCGATCTGCAGACGCTCCCCCATCGCCCGCATCAAGAGATCCAGAGTCTCGATGCTGGGAGAGATCTCGTCCGCCTCAAGCCGGCTAATGGCCGACTGGCGCGTCCCGGCCCGCCGGGCCAGGCGCTCCTGACTGAGGCCACGACGAGCGCGCGTGGCGCGAATTAACTCTCCCGGAGTCACTGGAGAATTATAACGTATCTGTGATTAAAGGCCGAGGGTTTTGGGATTAAAGGCCGAGGGTTTTGGCGATGATGTTGCGCTGGATCTCGGAGGTTCCGCCGTAGATGGTGGAGACCAGCGAGGTGCGGACGAGGCGCTCCATGTCGTACTCGGAGGAGTAGCCGTAGCCGCCCATCATCTGCATCCCCTCGAGGGTCGTGCGCTTGGCGACCTCGGTCACGAAGAGCTTCACCATCGAGGCCTCCTGGGGCAGCATCCGACCCGGGTCCTCGTCGGTGAGGGTGGCGACCCAGCGGGTCATCAGGCGGGCCCCCTCGAGGTCGGTTGCCATGTCGGCGATGCGGTGCTGGAGCGCCTGGAAGGAGCCGATCGGGCGACCGAACTGGCGCCGCTCCTTGACGTAGACGATGAGGTCGTCGAAGGCGCGCTGGGCGATGCCGAGCATCGTCGCGGCGAGGATTAGCCGCTCGACGTTGAGACCTGCCATCAGCTGCGTCCAGGCCTGGTCGACCTGGCCGAGGACCGCGTCGGCCGGGGCAGCGCAGTCGGTGAAGTAGAGGTGGTTGGTCTCGCGGCCACCCATCGTCTCGATCGGGACGGTCTCCATCCCGTCGGCGTCTTTGGGGACCCAGATCATCGTCATGCCCTCGTGCTTGCTGTCGGTCTTGGTGGTGCGGCAGACGACGAGCACGTGGTCGGCAATGTGGGCGTTGGAGCAGAAGACCTTCTGGCCGTTGATGACGAAGCCACCCTCGACGGCTTCGGCCGAGCAGCTGAGGGCGCCGACGTCGGAGCCGGCCTCCGGCTCGGTCATCGCGATCGCCTCGACCGAGCCGGAGGCGATGCCGCCGAGGATCTCCTGTTTCTGCTCCTTGGTGCCGAAGCGCTGGGTGGCGCCGGCGACGATCAGCGTCGTCGCATAGCCGCCGATCGGAGCGAGCCCGCGCGAGGTCTCTTCCATAAACAGGCAGGCATCGAGCATCGAGCCGCCGGAGCCGCCGTACTCCTCCGGGATCGTCACTCCGAGCCAGCCCAGCTCCGCCATCTGCTTGTAGAGGTCGAAGCTGTGGTGCTCGCGGTAGCCGTCGGTGAGCCGCTCGCGCTGGTCCTGCGTGCCGCACTCGCGGTCGCAGAAGTCGCGGATGGCGTCGACGAAGTCGCTCTGCTCGTCGCTGAGGGCGAAGTCCACGAGCGGCAGCCTATATATGTGCGGCGGAGGCTGGCCGCTCAGCCAGGGCGGCGGAGAATCCTCACCGAGGCGATGGGATCGAACGGTCTCATTTGACTCTTTTCAGCGCAGCGAGTTCGATATGGGATCGATCGGTCTCATATCGGTTATCCTGCCGCCATGGAGCCCACCAACTCTCCCTCCACCCTGGGCGCCGCCCTTCGCCGGCGCCGAGTTGATCTGAGGATCACCCAGGAGGACCTGGCGCTGTCGATCGGGGTGCACCGTAAGGTCATCGGTCAATTGGAGGGCGGCAAGAAGACGGTCCAGCTGGACATCGTCCTGCGGGCGGCACGTGCGCTCGGGCTGAACATCGGAGTCGAGGCACGTGGCGAGCCCGGGGCTTGAGGTCTATCTGCACGGCAGGCTCGCCGGCGCCCTGCTGCGCAAGGACAACGGCAATCTCCAGTTTCGCTACGACAAAGCGTACGTCGAGGCGAACGGGCCACGGCTCTCCCTCAACCTGCCACTGCGGACCGAGGCGTTCCCCCATCGCGACTGCCTCGCCTTCTTCGGCAACCTGCTGCCCGAGGAGGACGTCCGGGCGCAGGTCGCGCTCGCAACCGGGATCTCCGCCGCCAACGACTACCGGCTGCTCGAGCGCTTCGGTGGCGACGTCGCCGGCGCGGTCACCCTCCTGCCGTCCGATGACGGCGACGGGGCGAGCGCTCCCGACAGCCTCGAGACGCTCTCCGCGGAGAAGCTCGACGAGATCCTGACCCAGCTGCCCCAGCGTCCCCTGGCTGTCGACGAAGGGGACGAGGTGCGCCTCTCCCTCGCGGGCGCGCAGAGCAAGCTGCCAGTAGTTGAGGTCGACGGAGGCTTTGCCCTGCCCCATGGCTCGGGGCACCCCACCACCCACATCCTCAAGCCCGAGCCAGCCAGGTTCCCTGGTCTGGTCGGAAACGAGTTCTTTTGCATGCGACTTGCCGAGGAGGTGGGCCTGCGGGTCGCGCCGGTCGAGCGCGCGGTGACGACGTCGGGGCTTCCCTTTCTGATCGTCAGCCGCTACGACCGCGACCTGACCCAGGAGCCGATCCGCCGTCTCCACCAGGAGGACCTCTGCCAGGCCCTCGGCAGGCTCTACGTGGAGAAGTACCAACAGGAGGGAGGGCCGAGCGTCCGCGAGGCGATGAAGCTGATCGACGACGAGTCGAGCGCGCCGGCGCGTGACCGCCAGCAGTTCTGGCTGGCGCTTGTCTTCAACGTGCTGATTGGCAACTGCGACGCCCACGGCAAGAACTACTCGCTCCTCTATGACTCACCGGCACCGAGCCTGGCCCCCCTCTACGACCTGCTCTCCACCGCCGCCTATGACGAGCTCACGAAGCGGCTGGCGATGTCGATCGACGGCGCGACCATGCTGGAAGACGTGGATGCCGCAGCCTGGCAGCTCCTCGCCGAGGAGGCCGGAGTCGCCCCTCGCTTCCTGGAACAGCGCATGGATCCATTTGTCGCCCGGACGCTCGCGACGGCCGAAAGCCTCGTCGAGCAGGACCAGTACTCAGACTCGGCTGCCGAGAAGATCGTCGCCAACATGCAGAAGCGGGCCGTGTTGTTGAGTGACTCCCGACGCTGATCGAGATCCTGCCCGCGCCTTGAGCGAAGCAAGGCGACGGAAGCGCTAGCGGCTCCGCCCCTTGCCCTTCTTGCTCTTGCGCGCCTTCGGGCACTTCGCCACCAGCTCTGGTTTGAGCCGGATCGTCTTGCCGTTGTGAGCAGTGAAGTCGGCGGTGGCCTTGTGGGAGCCCTGGCAGATGTCGGTGCTGTTCTGCAACAGCCCCTTCTTGCCGGCGGGCAGGCTCAGGGTGAACTTGGTCACCGGGGCGTCGGGGACGGCTTGGAAGGTGTTGCGGGTGCCGCCGTTGATCGAGTCGACTTTGCCGGCGAGCACCACGTGGATCTGGCCGTTTAGGTCGGCGACCAGGTCCGGGAGCGGGTTGGAGGAAGACC
The DNA here is from genome assembly GCA_963717495.1 of uncultured Solirubrobacterales bacterium. Lineage (GTDB taxonomy): Bacteria > Actinomycetota > Thermoleophilia > Solirubrobacterales > 70-9 > VAYN01. The sequence goes on from OY970339.1 coordinate 1,687,092, forward strand.
TGAGGTAGACCGGGCCTTCCAATGGTTTGTCCAAAAGCGGGGATATTGCCCGGGCGAAGCCGTAGATCGCACCTTTGGGGCAGGTATTGGATGCGAACTGCACGCGGGTGCAGATCGTCTTGATGTGGGTGGTGTCGAGAAACTCCGAATGGGGCAGGGCGACCTGGGCTTTGGCGATGTTGGAGTAGGCGCCTTTGCTTGGGTAGGTGAGGATTGCCGTGAGCGCTGGGTGGTCGCCTCGTTTCGTCCCGCCTTTGAGCTTCAGGGCCAGTTTCGGCTTGAAGCCGAGGTTGGTACAGCCGAGGACCTGGAAGCGGTTTTGCAGGTTGGCAACATTGCCGGTTACCGAGATCGCTTCCGCGGTAAGCGCCTTTGCTTCACAAGAAGTCGGGTTGAGGGTGAAGTTCTGGCGGTCGATCCTGACCGCGATCGAGCGCACGTCGGTGGGGACGCCTTGGAGGATCGTCGGGATCGGGTCCGAGACGACTTTGCCCTGGGCGCTTTCGGGGTCGACGTAGAGGGCGGCGCGTACCGCGACCGAGCCGAAGTCGAAGGGGCCGGCAATGGCCGGGGTGACGATCAGCATGCTCAAGGGGGCGCCTTTGTAGGGGCCGGCGAGGTAGGCCTTGCCTTGGAGGTAGATCGGGGTGGGGCCGGCTCCGGCGCCTACGGTGACGGTGCCTAGCTGGCTGGCAGCGGGACAGGAAGGACTCACTTGCTCCAGAGCGCCTTGGCCGGGGTTGCTCCGCGACTGCACCTGGGCCACTGCGGCCTCCGAGCATTCGGCGGTGCCGGCGAAGCGGGCGCTGAGGCCCAAAGGCAGGGTGACGTTCAGGCCTTTGAGTTCCTGGGAGCCGTCTTCGCGTTTTAGGCGCAAGAGGAAGGGCGAGTAGGCGCCGGCCATGGGGTCCTGGGCCCCGGCTTCAAAGAAGGGAGCGTTGGGAAGCTGGGCCGCGGTGGCGGCGCAGGCGCCGCCACCTGGAGCCTGGGCGATCGCGAAAGAGTCGCTTGGAGTCGCCGGCGGGCCCGATTGCGGGGCGGTCCACGGGGTCAGCGAGGTCGTCGTGGTGAAGCTGGGAACGGTCGCCGATTCCCCGCAGGTCTGGGGGGTACGCAACGGCGCTCTGGCGCCCTGGAAGAGATCGACCTTGAGGTCTTCGAAGGGGACCTGTGGGTTCTGCTCGAAGACGTTGGTGATCTGACCCGTCACAGGGTTGGTCTCGACCCTGCCCGGCAGCTTGATCACGACTCCGGTCTGGGGGTCGTTGACGGCGATGTAGAGGGCTATCAGGCTTCCGAAGGGGTTTTCGGATTGCTTGGCCAGGTAAATCGAGCCGGGCAAGGGGTGGTCGACAGCGGGGGCATCGATTTCGACCGTGCCGATCTTCGCGGCGTCGGGGCAATGCGCCGGCTCGGTCGAGAAGCTCGGTTTGCCTTGCTTTAGGCCCTGGTAGCCGATCTGAGCCAGCGAGCAGGCGCCGAGACCGTCGGCGGAGGACGGGTTGACGCTCAGGCCCGGCGGCAGGGTCACCGTCGCGTCCCGTAGGTCGGCCTCCCCCAGCCCTTCGGGGTCTTCGTTTGCTTTCTGGGGCAGGTGCAGGTCGACGTGCAGGCCCGAAGGGGCGTCGGCGACGTTGGTGGAGGGCTTGGCTTCGATCGTGGGGCTGAAGTCCGGTGCCTCGCAGCCGCTCGGGGCCGGTTCTGAGTCGCTCGCCCCGGCGAAGATCGGTGGCCGCGTCCAGGTCGTGTAGCTCATCGTCGTGAGCAGCGGGTCCGCGCAGTTGCTCGGCAGCCGCAAGAAGGGCCGCGGCGTCCCCACTGCCGGGCACAGTTCCACCGTTTCCGCGCATCTGCCCCGCACCGTGTCGTGGCTCTCCTCCCACGGCGTCCCCCAGATGATGATCCGCGAGGCCGTCACCCGCTGCGCCTCCGTTATCTGGTCGAGGACCGCGACCGCCGCGTAGTCCCCCTCGCTCCGGATCTTCGTGTTGATGTAGATCGGCGCCCCGACGACCTGGAAGCCCAACTGCGCCGGCATCCCTTTTGGCGGGATGAGGTTGTAGATCGAGAACCTGCGTAGCTTCCCTCCCCCTTCCAACTGCTCGACCACCGCCACCCCCACCGCCGAGCCCGCCGGGCACAGGTTCGGGCGCGCGTCCCCCCCCAGCGGGGTGTTGACTGCCTTGATCGTGTTGAAGTCCTGCGCCCTGCAGCGCTCGACCGCCGTCGGGTTCGCCACCAGCCCCGGCGGCAGCGCCACCTCGATGTCCTTCGGGTCGCCTTCGGCCGGCAGGGGCGACCTCGTGCCCGGCGGTGGTGGCACCGTGTTGAGCGCGAAGGAGGTCGTGTACTGGTAGGGGTGCGAGGCGGCCGCGTTGATCGTCAGGCCGTCGGGCCCGGTCAGCTCCGCCTTGAATTCCGCGAAGCCCGCCTTGGCCTCTTCGCCGCTGGCCTCGTTCTCCACTTCCGCGCTCGCCGCCGTCGCGTCGCCGCCTTCCACTTCAACCCGGTTGGCCAGCGTCCCCGTAGCGTCGGCGGGGACCGCCACCTTGATTTCCAGGAACAGCCCGTTGGTCGGCAGCAGTCTCGCCGGCTCGAGCTCCGGCTGCAGCGCTTCGGTCACTTTGCAGGTCACCGTGCTGACATCGCCCACCACGTCCACTTCGCAGGCTTTGTCGAGGTCTTTGACAGAGTTCGGCCCGATCAGGAGGAGGTCCCCGACCTCCAATCCGGCCGGCAGCGTGTCGGTGATCGTGATCTCGCTGCGGTCCGTCGTTTCGCCGCCGTTGTTGATGACGAAGACCTGGTAAGCGGCTTTGCCGCCCGGGGCGAAGTTGGTCGGCACCGCCAGCGACTGGATCGCGAAAGCCGGCGCCGGGGCCGGGGCGGCTAGGGTCGCGGGAGCGGCGCTGAGACCACTGAGGATCGCCGCGCCGAGCAGGGCTCCCAACATCTTCCGTGTTCTCATCGTGCCGTCCTCCGCTTGTGGGACGCTCGCTTTTGCTGCTGGGCCTTTCTGTTTTGGCCTGTTTTGACGCAGCGCGCCTTACGGCTCACCTTGCCTTTGGGGCAACGGGGGTGGGGGCGCTCGCAGCGGCCCTTGCGGCGCGCTTTGCCCTTGGGGCAACGCTCGCGGGCGTTTTCTGGACCCTGAATGTGAGGGGTGGCCGGCGAGGGGGTGGCGGGGGGAGTACTTGCGGGCGCCTTACAGCCCTCACCCACGCAAATCGGGGGAGCGGGCGGAGGCTCGGGGAAGCCGCCGCCTTCGCGAGCGTCGTAGATATCGAAGTTTTCGTTCGTGTCCCAGCCGGTCAGCTGCGCCCGGGTCGAGAAAAAGACGTCGCGACCGTCCCCGGAGGCGTCCACCAGGTAGCTTTCGTCTGAGTCCTTGCCGCTGGAGACGAGGAAATGACAGCCGCCGGAGGCCGGGTCGAAGTTTGGGCTCTGAGCACTGCAGCTGCCTGCGCCCGGGAGCTCGAAGCCGTAGACGTCGCGCTTTAGGTTTTCATCGGCCGGCAACAGCTGGTCGTAGGTTTCGAAGAAGACCCGCGAGCCGTCGTCGGAGAGCAGGCGCGGGCCTTCATAGACGTTGGTCCAGCCCGGCAGCAGGGTGGGGCCCAGCGGCCGCGCCGCGGAGGGGTTGCAGGAGGCACAGCGCAGCGCCCCGGTGTCGGCGTCATAGACGAAGGCTTGCGCGCAGGTCGGGTCGCCGATGAATTTATCCGCGACCGGATCCCATTCGCAGTGCACCGGCGGCTCGCCGACAACCCCGCCGTCGGCCACCGTCGGGTCATAGCCCGCCAGCGCCCTCGCCGCAAACGAGAGGAAGGCCAGATGGCGCCCATCGGGGGAGACCCGGGCGCTCAGGTTGCGCGGCTGTTCGCTGCGCACGTATTCGTCGCGGGGGTCGAGCGTCGCGATGAACGTGGTCACGCCCGCGTGGTGGAGGTAGAGGTTTTCTTTGCCGGCGGCCGCTTTCTGCCCGGCGCCGTTTTCTTCTTCCCCGCTCAGCACCGCGCCGGCAGTGAAGTAGACGTAGGAGCCGTCGTCGCTCGCCCCGACCACACCCCGCACGTCGCCCGCCACGCTGCCTTTGGTCAGGTTGCTCAGCGGGGCCGGGCTGCCGAATTCATAGCGGTAGAGGTCGGGCTTGCCTTTTTCTGATTTGGAGCCCGCGATCAGCCGGTTCTCGTCGGTGAAGTAGACCACCGAGCCATCCGTGCTGGCCGTCCAGAAGACGCCGTCGCCGCCGACTCCTGCCCCGGAGATTTTTTCGTCCAGCTGCTTCGTTTCGGTGCCATTAACGCGGACCAGTAGGTCGGAGGCCGCTGCGCCGCTGAGCAGAGTCGTGACCCCGGCGAGTGAGCCTTTCAACGTAATGGTGTAGGGATCGGTGCCAGTCACTTCGGCGTTGCCAGACCCGATCGTCGTCAGCGCTTCGAGCGCTTTTTGGACTGAAGCAGCATTGGCATTCGAGGCCAGCGGAGCGGTGTTTTTTTCTTTGAAGGTGAGATGGAAGCTGCCTGCGGCCGTACCGCCCACCGCAACCGTCTGGGTGCCCGGCGCGCCGGCCGTTACCGTGACGGTGGGCGTGTAGGTCCAGATCGCCCGCGAGCCGTCGGCGGAGACCACGTGGCGCATCGTCGACAGCCCCGTCTGGCAGTTGCCGTCGGCGGCACCAAAGGAGGTGTCTCTCGAGGGGGGAACGGGGGCGCTCTCGCCCGGCAGGATGCTCGCCACCCGCAGCCCCTCGCTCGCCGACCATTCATACAGGCTCGCGCCTCCGCCCGTCGGCGCCCCCGCGTAGGGGACGACGGCGCTGAAGAAGGCGCGCTGCCCGTCGGCGCTGGCACCGGCGAAAGTGAAGCAGTTGCCGTACTCGGGCGTGCTGTTCGGCGCTTCGGGGCTCAGGCACGAGAGCGCCCCGCTCTCGTTGTCGCGCAGGTAGAGGTTGTCGTATTCCTCCGGGCAGCCGGGGGCCAGCGGCGGTTCGCTGGTCAGCATCGCCCCGAAGCGCAGGTCGGGGCCAAAGCCGGTGAAGGGTGGGGTGAGGGCATTGCGCAGGAAACCGAAGGGGGAGATGTTCTCGGTCTCCCAGCCGCCGCCGCCGCGCCGCGAGAGGTACTGGTTGGTCGCCGGAGAGCCTTCGGCTTCCCCGAAGGAGGTCCAAGAGGTGTAGGTGACCGCTTCGCCCGAGCCGGCCCCGGCCTGGATCCGCAACGTCCTTATCTCAAAGAAGCCGGCGGCCGTGCCCGGCACCGCCACTTCGGCGCTGTTCTTCTGTCCCGGGGAGACCAGCTCCCAGGCGCGGTCGTCGGCCAGCGCTTCGGTTTCGGCACCGTAGGTGCGGAAGGACGTGGTCTCACCGACGACCTCTTTGGGGGCGATCCGCGCGTCGGTGGCGACAATGTGGAAGCGGTACGAGGTACCGGGTTTCAGGCCGGTGAGGTGGGCGGAGCCCGCTTTGAAGCTTTCCCCGGCACCGTAGTCGATCGGTTTCTCTTCGGCGTCGAGGTTCGGGGCTTTGCTCGCGTGGTCAAAGCCGTGTTCGGGGCCCAGTTCGGCGATGTCTTTGAGGTAGGTGGCTTCGGTGACGTATTCGAAATAGGCCGTGGTGGTGGGGATGCCGAGCGGGTTGACGGTGGCGTTTAAGGTCGCTTCTTCCGTGCCGACAGCGGAGACCGTGGTGTCGCCTATTTCAAGCGGCTCGAGCGTGGTGAAGGAGCCTTCTTCGCCGGTGGTCGAGCCGTCGGCATTGGTGGCGACGATGCGGCAGCGGTACGTGGTTTCAGGCACCACTCCGTCATTTGCCAGAGCGCTTGCTTCGTGCAGCTCGAAGTCCGAGCCGATCGATTCGCTCTCGGCGGTTTTCTTCGTGTTCGGGCTGGCGAAGCCGCCTTCTTTTTCAAAGCTTTCCTCGTCGACGTACTCGAAGTGGAAGCTGGTCGCTTTGCCCTCGGGGTTTACTTCGGCCTGAAGGGTGGCTTTGGTGTTGCCGAGGGTGGCCGGTTTGACCTTGCAGGGCTCGGGGACGAGGGCCGGGCCAGAGGGTAGAGAGAGATACTCGACGCCGGTGGCCTGCCGGCTGGCATAGAGGTCGCCAGTCGCACTTTGGTGAGCAGCTAAGCCCGGGACGGCGCGCAGGGCGCCGTAGTTGAAGCGCTTGAGGATGGATCCGCTGGAGTCGTACTCGGTGATGAAGCTGACCAGCGCAGATTTCGTTTTCTGCTGGACATTCTGTTTCGCGAAGAGGCGATCGGCGGCATCGACCGCGATCCCTTCGGCTTCACCGCCTTCGCCGAGCTCGTAGAGCAGGGTCCCGCTTGGGTCGAATTTGCGGATCACGCCGCCGGCGCCGGCGACGGTGACGTAGAAGTTGGCGCCAGAGTCAACGGCGAGGCTGCGGATCGTGGCCGAGGGGCCTTCGAAGAGCGGGTCTACCTCTTCTCCTCCCAGGCATTTGCCCGCGGCGTCGAAGACGACGACGCGGTTGACGAAGTTGCTGAGCGCGCCTGCTTCGTAGCTGTCGGCGACGTAGAGCTTGCCTTCGGGGCCGACGGCGATCGGGTCGCTTTCGCGTTCGAGCTGGCAAGGTCCTTTTCCTTTTTCGCCCAGGGCTTCGATGAATTCGCCAGTGGAAGTGAACTTCTGCACGCGGAAGTTGTCGGTGCCGACGTAGACGCTGTGGCGGGAGGGGCTTGAAGGGTCGTTGTCGACCGCGATCCAGGTCGGGCCGTTGAACTGGCCGGCTCCCGAGCCGGCGACGGCGGGCTGGCATTTGGAGGCTGTGGTGCAGCTCTGCAGTTCTTTTGCCCCGCTGTCCACGCCCCAGCCGAAGGCCATGACGAAGGCGCCGTCGGACTCGAAGACGTCGACGCGGTTGTTGTCTTTGTCGGCGACGTAGAGGCGGCCGGTTTCGTTGTCCACCGCGACGCCCTGGGGTTCTTCGCATTGTCCGGCGGCGGCGCCGGGGGTGCAGACGCTGAGATCGGCCGAGGCGGTGGGGGCGAAGGTAAGGAGCAAGAGCCCCAGGGCCAGCAGCGCGAGCAAGCAGGGGAGCAGCCCCCGGACGGCTCGATCAGCCGTCCGGGGTCGCTGCGCTTGCGATGTTTGGATCCCGTCCATGACTTGCCTCGACACGTGAGTGCCTGGGCTCAGGGGGCCGTGACGGCGTAGGTGCCGCCGGTGTATTCAGAGTTAGACATTCCCGAGTAGTAGAGAAGAACTCCGGTAGTACCAACTCCCGAGACTTCGATCGTTTCTTCGAAGAGATCGGACCCAGGCGCAAAGACAAGGGGAGAATCGGAACGGGCAGTTAGGTTTGCGAGTTTCTCTCCCGGGTTCAGATAGAAACAGAGCGCGCCCGGTTCGGCTTTTGGATCGTTGATCGTGCCGGGGCATTCCGGTTTGAAGGCTCCTTCTTCTTCGGTCGAGAAGTGTGCCGCTTTGATGCTGGCCGCAGCGGCAGCAGAAAGCGGGATCGGGAAGCTGATCGGCGAGAACTGTTCGGTGGCGCCATTGCCCAGAAACCAGAAGGTCCCGGTCTCAGTTTCTTCAGGTTGCAGGGTTCCGCCCCCACCACCAGATCCGTCTTTGCCATTGCAGACGTATTTTTTGCTGGCGGCATTGCCTTCGACTTCGACTTTGGTGCCGCCGGCTGCACAGTTAGCTCCCGCCGCCTCCGTCGTCAGCACAACGCCTTTGCCGGGCGCGCCCGGGGTGCCGTTGGTGCCGTTGGACCCAGGCGCCCCAGCGTCACCCTTGGCGCCGGCGGGACCTGCGGGTCCCTGTGGGCCGGCCGGTCCTGCGGAGCCGGTTTTGCCGGTCTTGCCCCTTGGCCCCGGCTTGCCCTTGGCGCTCGCGGTGGCCTTGCCGCCGCCTGAGCCACCCGTGGCGGCGTAGGCGCCGCCACCGAGGGCGGCTACCAGTGCGACGATCGCTACTACGAGTCCGGCGGTGCCGAAGTGCTCGCGGAGTCTTGAGAACATCGAATGTCTCTCCTTGTCCCGTGAGCCCCTCTGCCGGCCGCTTCCCTTTAGCGGCTTCCGCGAGGCTCGGTTGTCCCAGTTACTGCGTTCCCTGTGCCCTCTTCTGGAAGGCGACGTTGGAGAGAATAAAAGATCTAGTTTCTAAATGCAAGTTTTTGTTTTTGGGAAACTGAAATTAGTTTCCGGAACAGAGGGCTAGGGCCGCTCGTAGGCGGAGTGCAAGAGGCGCGAAGGCGGAGCCGGACGGGCTAAGCGGCAGAGGCGCGGGCGAGGCGCTGGGCGTCTTTGCGGCCCAGATACGAGGTCAGGACCAGCTCGTGCAGGTCCGGCAGCAGGTCCTCGAGGTTGCCGGCTTCGCCGGCTTTGAGGCGCCGCACGACGAGGGTCGAGATCCCCCCTATCAGCGCCTGCTCCCGGGCTTCGGCCAAGGCCTCGGGGGCAGCCGAGGGCTCGGGCCGCAGGAGCTCGCCGAAGCAGCGCAGCGACTCGCGGTGGCGGGCAGCCAGCTCGCCTCCCCCCGCCAGGGACTCGAGCAGGACGAAGCGGGCGACGGTCGGGTCGGCGGCGAAGACGCCGAGCAGGGAGGCCAGCTCGGCGCGGACGCGATCGGGCCAGACGGTCTCCGCTTCGGCTTCGCGCAGCCCGTCCTGGACGTGGGCGGCGATCATCCCGTAGGCGGCGAGGGCGCATTCCTCCTTGCCGGCGAAGTGCTCGTAGAAGGTGCGGCGGGAGACCGAGGCGGCCTCGATCAGCTGGGCGATCGTGGTCGCGTTGTAGCCGTGGGCGACCACCGCCTCGACGACGCCGTTGAGCAGGCGCTCGCGCTGGCTCTCGGCGACGGCGTCGCGGGAGAGACCGTGGCGGCCGGGTGGCAGGCGGACGACGCGGGCGGCGCCGTCCTCGGCCGGGGACACTAGGCCCGCTCCCCCGCGGTGGCGAGGCGCTGCGCCTCGGCGGCGCCGAGATAGGGACGCAGGGCGACATCGAGCAGCTCGGGGAGTATCTCCTCCACCTCGATGCCCTCGCCGTCCACCTCGAGGCGCTCGCGCAGGAGCCAGGCGATGCCGGCGACGATCGTTTCCTCCAGCGTCTCCGGCAGATCCTCGGCGTCGGCGGCGAACTCGCGGCCCTCGCGCAGCTTCGGGACAGCGCTGTCGAGCGCCGCTTCGTAGTGGGCGAGCAGCCCGGGCCCACCCCTTTGCGTCTCTACAAGACAGACCCTCCCCCACCCTGGCTTGGCGGCAATCGTCTCCAGCAGGACCCGCAAGCCTTCGCGGATCTGCTCGGGCCAGGGGAGATCGCTCGGCACCTCGGCGGCAAGGCGCTCGCGCCCTTCCTCGACCGCCCGTTCGAAGGCGGCGACCAGCGCCTCCTCCTTGCTGGCGAAGTGGTCGTAGAAGGTGATCGAGGAGACCCGGGCCTCTTTGGCGATCCGCTCGATCGTCGTCCCGGTGCAGCCGCGCTCGGCCATCAACTGGGCGGTGGCGAGAAGGAGGCGCTCGCGCTGCTGGGCGGCGATGGCATCGCGCTGCGTCTGCCTCTCCCCGCGCGGCCTCCCCTTCTTCGTAGCAAGCAGGCGCTCCGAGAGGTACTGCATGCAATCGAGAATAGCCAACGATTTGCCGGTTAACGCCTGGTTTGGAGCGATAAGCGGAAGAGCGTTTGTAAAGGCTCGCTTTTTTAGCGTAAAAGAGCTAGTTTCTATACGTGGGCTCACGAGCAGCCGCATCGAGCAAGCGTAGGCATGACCTTCCCGCTCGGCGTGCCGAAGCCGCGCAGCGGCAGGGCGACGACCCGGTCCGCGCCTCGATCATGGAGGCGATGCTGGTCACCTGTGGCGAGCTGGGTTACCGCGACGTCGCCGTCGGCGACGTGCTCGAGCGCCACGGCGGCCACCGGGTCCAGTTCTGGGAGCGCTTCGCCAGCAAGGAGGGCTGCTTCGCGGCCGCCTACGCGACCTGGGCCGACCGCCTGGTCACCGAGCTGCTCACCGTGGCCGTCGCCGAGGGCGACTGGCGACGGGGAGTGCGGGCGGCGCTGGTCGCGCTGCTGCGCTTTGCCGAGGAGCGGCCGGCGGTGGCGCGCGCGCTGCTGATCGAGGCGGAGATCGCCGGCGGCCCGGCGCTGGCCAAGCGCGAGCAGGGGATCCAGCTTCTGGGCGAGGCGATCGACTCCGCCCGCGAGCAGGCCGCGCCGGAGGAGCGCCCACCCGAGCTGACCGGCCTCTTCGTCGCCGGCGGCATCGCCGCCTTCGTCGGCGAGCAGCTGGTGGCAAGCGGGCCCGAGGCGGCCTGGGAGGGCTTGCCCGAGCTGATGCGCTTCGCCACCGGCCCCTACTTCGGCGAGGAGGCGGCTGAGGCGGAGTTCGAGGCCGCCCGCGTCTTCCTGCTCGAGCGGCGGCCGGACGGCGAGGAGCCGGGGTGAGCGAGTCCCCGCGGCTGATGGAGCGCCTGCCGCCTGGCCGCCACGGCCTTTCCCCCGCCCTGGTCGAGGAGAGCCAGCGGGGGCGGCTGGCGCTGGCGGCGGCCGGGTCGCTCGCCGCCAGCGGCTACGGCGGCATCACCGTGACCGCGGTCGTGAAGCTGGCAGGAGTCTCCGCCAGCACCTTCTACAAGCGCTTCGACGATCTCTGGGACTGCCTCCGAGCGGCCTACGAGGCCGGGGCGGATCGACTCTGCGAACGGATCGAAGACGCCTGTGCCACGGCGGGCGGTGGCGCCACGGATCGTGGCCTGGCGGGGATCGAAGGCGCGCTGGACCTGCTCGCATCGGAGCCGGCCCTCGCTTACCTGCTCAGCACCGAGCCCCCTCCCCAAGCCGAGCCGCTGCGGCTCGCTCGCCGACGCCTGGTCGCCCGCCTCGCCTCGCTCCCCGGCGGCGAGCGCAAACGCGAGGGCGGCAGCGAACGCGAGGCACAGCTGGTCGGCGCCGCGCTGGCTCTCGTCGCGGCGCGAGGCCGAACCGATGGCGCCGAGCGGCTGCGAGAGCTGGCCCCGGTACTGAACGGGATCCTGCTCAGACCTGGGTCAAACGGCGTGTAGAGAAGCCCGGAACGAGACTCGAACTCGTGACCCCTTCCTTACCATGGAAGTGCTCTACCAACTGAGCTATCCGGGCGGGCTGGCTCGGACAATCTTAGGTGAAGTCTGTTCAGCGGTCGAGGCCGGGGATCGGGTCGATCGGCAGCTCACCATTGGCGACCTCGAGCTTTTCGAGGTCCAGGTGATCTTGACCGCGACCAGCGAGACGCTTAAAGCCGACGATGCTGCGCAGGGCGGCAACTCGGAAGTGACTGCCGCGCCAGGTGCCCTCGACAGCGCGAGCAGCGACGGTCTCGTAGTCGAGCGGCGGCAGACCCCCGCGCATGACGTCGATGACCCCGTGACGAGCCGCCTATCACGACGTGCTCCAGGCCAACCGCGTTGGCGTCGGCGACGACGCCGGCGAGGTCAGGCCCGCGGATCTCGTCGCGGGCCATCGTTGCCGGCGTGGACGGCGTTGTAGAAGTCGAAGGCGTGGTCGCAGAGCTTCTGGCCGAACTCGAGGCGCTCCGGAACGGAGAGAGAGGTGGCGAACTCTGCTTCCTGAAGCTCCTCTTCGCGGTTGATCTCGGCCCACTCCGCCTCGTTGCCGGGAGCGAGAAGCGGCTTTTGTCGTGAGGTGGCCATCGCCACAGATGCTACGCAGCCTGAGGGCTAAGCGGGCGTCCGGTCAGGGCGGGCACGGTGGGCGCCAGCCTAGGCCGCACGCCGGATACGACCCCGAATCGGCTACGGTCGGGGGCATGATCTTCGACTTCAGGCACAAAGACATAAACGGTCAATGGAAGTCCAGCGGGCACCGCAAAGGCGACACCCGGGACGCGGCCTTCGCCGCTCTCGAGGCTAAGAAAGGCCCCCTGCCCTCCGGCAGGTACATGTCGCGACCGCGCGACGGCCGGACCAAGAACTGGGAACTCTTCACCCGCCCGTAGCCGAGCGACCCGCCGGGGCAGGCCGCTCGATACTGGGGGCGCTCAGCCGAAGTCGAGCACGCGGAAGCGGGTCGAGTCGATCCTCGAGCTGGCGGTGCAACCTCCGTTCGAGGCGATTTCGACGCTCAGCCGGTTGACGACGGGAGCGGTCGGGTCGATCGCCGGCTGCACGCCGACGGTCTGTTCGACCTGCTGGAGAGAGGTCGAGCTGGTCGACAGCCCGCCCCCGCCCGATTCCTTGCCGTTGACACTGATCCGGTATTCCACCTGACAGGAGCCACCACCTTTGGATTCGTCGTAGGCGAGCGTTCCCACGGCGCCGCCGAAGACGACGTTGAGCTGCCCGGGCTTCTGGGTCCAGGTGGAGTCGCTGAGCGGGTAGGGGGTCGGCTGGTTGCCGGGTACGGCGGCGGAGCCCCCCAGCGGGCTGGCGGCGAAGAAGACCGGGAACTGGAGGTTGGAGGGAGCGACCGCGGCGGCGCCGATCTGCTGCGAGCCGACGGCGCCGCCGGCGATCTGCTTGGCGCTGACCGCACCGTCGGCGATCTGGTTACTGCGCACCGCGCCGAGCGCCAGCTTGCCGCTGGTCACGGAGCGCTTGAAGATGTCCTTGGTGTGGATCTTGCCGGCCGCAAAGGCGACGCCCCCGCTGAGGGCGAGGCACAGGGCCAGGGTCGAGACGACGTTCGCGTAGGTGAGTCGAGATTTTTTTGGCATGCGTCGGATTTCGCGACCGCATGCCCGGCGCCCCCCACCTCAAAAGCAGCGGAGCGGAGCGAGTTCTCTCCCAAGCTTGTCCAATTGGGTAAAGATGCTCAAGTGCCCGGAGCGCTTTACCGGCGATGCTCTTCATCTAGGTCGGGGCACATCGCCGTTGGGATTCCGCTTGTTCAAGCGGAGCGCGGTCCGGTTGGGTCCGGTTATTTCCGGTCTGACTGGCGCACAACTGGCGCACCAGTGGCGCACGGGAACCGCGCAGATAGCGGCAGGAAGCTCTCGTGGCGTGCCGGTCCCCCCGCTACGATCAGCGTGTGGCCTTGACCCCATCCGAAAAGCTCGACTTGGTCAAGTCGTCGGCTAAGACTCTGGCGGCGGAAGGCTGGACGAACATCGAGGTGACGCTCGCGGTCTTCCGCATCTCCGGGATCGGCGGGGATTGGAGGGATTACTACGACTACGTGGCCCAGAGCCTCAGCGGTGCTTCGGACGATGCGCTCATTGGACTGCACGCTCATCTGAACGACGAAGTGCCGTTGGCAACCGCCTCGACGCAGCTTGGGCCATGGCAGAAGGATCATTTCCGGCTTTTCTTTAGCCACACCCATCCAAACAAGAAGCTGGCCGCCGAGATTCGCGCGGATCTTCTCGACAAGGGCGTTGACCTCTTTGTCGCCCACGAGATGATCGAGCCGACGAAGGAGTGGATGGAGGAGATTTCGGTGGGACTTGCGACGTGCGATGCGATGGTTGCGCTGCTGACTTCCGATTTCGCTGACAGCGCCTACTGCGATCAGGAGTTGGGCTTTGCCCTCAGCCGCGACGTGCTGATCATCCCGATCCGGCACGGTGCTGATCCGCACGGATTTATCTCGAAGTTCCAGGCGTTGCCGGGGGACACGAGCCAGCTGGCGTCCCACAACCTCGCGACCGACATATTCCAGGTCTTGGTTGCCAGCCCGAAGACGGCTGCCAAGTTGGCGCCCGCAATTGCGAAGCGTTACTCAGAAGCTCACAGCTATGACGACGCCCGCGCGAACCTCGGTCGGCTTCAGAACATTCCGGCCGAGCACTGGACCCCCGAGATGGTCGAGTTGGTCGAAAAAGCCGGGCGTGAAAACAGTCAGTTGGAGGATGGCGTCTACTACGACGAGCAGATCCCAGCCGTCGCCACGCGTCATCTTGATGAACTGCTCGGTGCCGATAGGGCACGCTTTCCCGCCGTCGAGGGAGAGCCGGGTTGGGTGCCTGCGCCTCCGTCAGAGAGCGACATTCCATTTTAAGGCTGACCAAGGGGTGCTCCGGGGTGGGTCGGTTCTCTGAACGGCCATGGTCTTCGCCTCATTCTCTGTCCGCGCTGTCGGCGAGGGCTGAGGGCTGCTCGCCGCTTCCGACTTGCAGCGCCGGGAAGGTTGGTTGATGGACCAACGGCTGCCGTGCGGTCTCTAGCGCCATCTGAAGCGCATGGGTGCGGCGAGGCGATTGTTCGACATAGGGCAGGTCATAGTCTGGATAGATAGCCGTTGAGAGGGGGAGCAGGCGAGACCGCTCGCTCGGCATCGGCGGTTTCGCTCTCGGCGTCGAAAACCATTCAAGCTCGGCTTCCGCTCGGGTGAACCCGTTGATGTTGAGAGCCATTTCGCGGTTGCCGTTGACCATTGTGGGCGCATCAGGTCCCTCGCGCCAGATCATCAGAAGGCAAAGATGGGCGGTCAGCGGGTACCGCGCCTCAACGACGTTACGAAGGCCAGTGCCGTCTGCGGGGCTGAATTCACGAGGTCCCATCGTCGCGGGCCACAAAACCACTGGGTGGTCGCAGGTGATCAGCAGGGGACGGTGGAAACTAATCAGGGTCCAGTGCATTGCGTAGAAAAAGGGGCACTCGGCAATAAGCCATCGCTGCATGCTCTGCAGGCGGGCAGTATCGGTGCCTTGGGCTTTTGCGCCCTCCACCAACCGTCCCTTAAGGATTTCGTTGGCAATGGGGCTGAACCCGTCAAGCCCTTCAGTTTCCATCTCGCGTTCGAGTTGATCCACGAGGGCTTCATGCTGCCGTTTCCACTTAGGAACTCGCACATGTTGGCTCCCGGCGAACTGAGCAATGATGCTGCGGTCTAGCTCGGAAAACGGAAAACGCCGCTCGGCGAAGCGCACAACCTGAATTTTGTTCTCAAGGTGTCTCAGCGACCACTCCACGTCATCGATGCGCTCGCCAGTTGGCCGCGTCCGCGAGTAGGCACGTCGCCTGGTGCCGACCTTCTTGACTGGCCGCTCCCTGGCTCGGCCTGACTCGAGCTCATGCTTGACGATCATCTCTCCCGCGGCGAAGTTCCGCAGGTAGCCAGCCGGAACGATGTGCGCCCACTCAACCTCTGGGTATTTCTTGGGTTCCTGCATTTCTGAGAACAGTAAGAGGCTGGGTACCGGCAAGACTGCGTATCCGAGTGCTGAAAGTCTGGCCGAACCGCTTGAAATAGTCCAAGCATGGCTACCAGAGTCTTTGTGAGCTTCGATTTCGACCACGACGAGGATTTGCGGAACCTGCTGGTTGGGCAGGCGAAGCATTCCGGTTCTCCATTTGAAATTGCCGATTGGTCTGTCCGGGAGCCGGAGACTGGAGATTGGCAGGCCAAGATTCGCGCTCGCATCCGCCAGGTTGGCCAGGTGGCGGTCATCTGTGGCCATCACACGGACACTGCTACGGGGGTTGCGGCAGAGGTCAAGATCGCTCGCGACGAGGGCAAGCCGTACTTCTTGTTGGCGGGGCGATCAAGCGGCAAGAACAAGAAGCCAACCACCGCTCTTGGGTCAGACAAGACCTATAACTGGACGTGGGACAACTTGACGACCTTGATCGCGGGTGGACGGTAGCTAGTCCTGCTTCAGCCCTGGCGCCTGGTCTGCTTGAGCAGTATCAGCTGGCCGTTGAGATGGCGGATCGAATCTCGTCTAGGCGGGCAACGGCCAATGGCTTCTTTCTCACGGTGCAGACCACTCTTGTCGCTCTCTTGTCGGTGCCAGGGATCCAGCGAGGCTGGATTGCGGCGGCGGGGATCATCTTTGCCGGAACGTGGTGGCTCTTGCTCCGTAGCTATCGGGATCTGAGCGCGGCGAAGTGGAGTTCGATCCAAGGACTTGAACGGCTCCTTCCCGCCCAGCCATTTACCGAAGAGTGGGAGACGCTGAAGAAAGACCCTGTCAAGAAATGGAGGCAGCGCTATGCGGAGCTTGGCTTCGTAGAGCGACTCGTCCCGTCAGTATTCGCGTTGCTCTTTCTCGCCATCTTGGTGTTTGCCTAGATGTACATCGATGAGATCGCAGATCAGATTGCCGTCGAGCTGGGTCCCGGACACCTTCCCGATGAAGGAAACGTCGACCGTCTTCTTCGGTCTTATGCAGTGCTCGTCTGCGTCAAGGGGCATGAGGCAACTTTGGAAGATGTTCACGATGCATGGGCCGCCTGGATGGCCGAGGTGAATCCTGATCATCCTGCGCTTAAGCCATTTGCCGAGTTAGATGACGAAACTCGGCAAGAGGACGAGCCTTTTCTAAGAGCCGTGCTGGCGGTCGCCGCGCGTTAGCTCTGCCTGCCGTACACCGCGCAGACAAACAACCTCATGCGCATATGGTTGTGACCACTTTCGCCGCTCGCCGCCCTGTAGTGGTAGATGGGCAACTGGCTTTCATCTTCTCGGCATCGCCTCCTAACTCGCGAGGGGCGCGTAACTGCGTGGTCACGCAGTTACGACCACTTTTGTCCCGCGCTGCTCCGTCGTGTAGGCATGACAGCAGCAGCTACATCCCCTCTTCGCTCTTCGCTTCCAGGAAGGCAGATCCGCGAGCGCGCAACTACGCAACCGCTCAGTTGCGACCACTTTCGCCACCCGCCGCTCCTTTGTTGCATGGAGCCAGAATCATTTTCGCCGCTTCGCCGCCCGCTTCGGGGATGGCTGCGCCCATCGCTTCCCCTGTCGTTTCGCGTCTCGACTAGCCCCAGGAACGATCAAAGCCCACCGCAGCGCAGTTTGCGGGCCTGGCGTTTTGCCGACATTCCTACGCCACTCCCGAATCAGAACATCGAGGGGGTTGCGGCGGTCCTCATCGCTCTCTCAATCTCCTCTGCGTCCCTTGCACTCGACGCCTCCATTGGTGAGCATCGCGTCCTCTCGACCGCACAGGTAGGCGCGATCCACTTCCCGAATCGCAGCGCGCGCCGGACTCAGCAAGTCCTCGCCTATTTGGAGCGCGCGGGCCTGATCGCCTACGTTGAAGCTCGCCGTGCTCCCCGTCGCTTGTGGTTCCTGACCGAGCGCGGCGCGAATCTGGCGCTCGACGCCGGCGTCGAGCGCCGGCTAAAGGTCCTTGCCCCAGAGCAAGCGGCGGGACCGCTGCGCGCCCATACCCTCGCTGTCAACGAGGTCGGGATCTCCTTCTTGCGGGCGACGCGCGAGCGGGGCGACGAATTCGGCCCGCTCTCCTGGCGGCATGAGGTGGCCCATCCTTTGAACCGTGGTCGCGGCCGCGCTCGCCGGATGCTGATCGCCGACGCGGTGCTGAGCTACGTGCGAGCCGACGACCGGCACCTCATCCACGAGCAGCGTTTCGTGGAGGTGGACCGCGCCACCCTCTCGGTTGAACGTCTCGTCGCCGAGCTAGCCCGCTACGGTCAGCTTTACGGCGCCCGAGGTAAGGACAGCAAGCCGCTGTGGCGCAGTCATTACCCAAGCTTTCCGCCCGTGATCTGCGTGCTGGCCGGTGCCTCGCACAAGGCGCTCGTTCGACGGCAGGACATCGCGATCGCGTTGCTGGAAGGTCACCCCGAGATCGATCGCGCCCACCGGGTAACGATCTCTTTTTGCCTTTTGGACGACCTGACGAGTCGCGGTCCCTTCGCGCCGATCTTCCGCTCGGTCGGCGAGTCGGAACGGGAAGCGGATTGGCTGGGGGGGAGCAGGGCGATTGAGCAAGAAGCTCGTCGTCTCGATTCCTCGCATTGCTCTCACCCCGGCCGAGGCCGCGGCCGCCATCGGAGTTGGCCCAGATTTCTTCGATGCCAACGTCGCACCGGATCTTCGGTTGATTCGCCGAGGCCGCAAGCGCCTCGTGCCGGTCAGCGAGCTTGAACGCTGGGCGACGGAGAATGCCGAGCGGGTGCCGAGGGGACGGTGACGTGGCGGCAAGCGAGCTTCTAGGCTCCCGGTCATGGCCGGAGCCAAGGACGAGAAAGCCCTGCGGGCGGTACAGGCCGCGCAGGCCAAGTTCGAGCGCGAGCAGGGCAAAGCTCACGAGGCGCGGCGAAAGGCGTTCGCGAAGGCCCAGAAGGAAGGGCTTTCGCTGCGGCAGATCGGCGAGGGAGTCGGACTCCACCACACCCGCGTCAGCCAGATCATCCGGGGCACCAACTAGAAATTTTGGAGAGTCTGACTCTCCAAAGCTGCTAGCCTCGAAGAATCGGAAAAGCGGCGACCCGCTGCGCTGTGAACGCGACGGGCCGCCTGACCACAAGGAGGCACTTCTCCTCATGGCTGACGAGAACCTTATGGGTCGAGACTCTCTCGATCCTTCTTCCCCAGCAGGCGAAGACAGAAGCAACGAGAGCGCCATTCTGGCCCTCCTCCTCCTCCTCGCCGAATACCCCGTGCAGCTCACGATGTCCGAGCTGGTTCTGGTCCTCCACGGCGATATCGACCTGTTCGAGCCAAGGGACGCTGCGGAGCGCGCCGTCCGCGAACTGGTCGGCGCTGGATTGATCCACCGCCAGGACAAGTTCCTGGTCCCGACGCGTGCGGCGCTTTACTGCGACAGCTTGGAGCGGTGCTGATGGAGGTCGCAGGGCGGTTCGGCGACAACCTTGTTCGTGCCCGCAAGCTCGCGGTTGTATCCCAGGACGAGTTGAGCGTACGGGCCTCGGTTCATCGAACCGAGATCAGCCAACTTGAGCGCGGTCTGCGTATCGCTCGGATCGACACGCTGGCGAAGCTTTGCGCGAGTCTCGAAGTCGAGCCGGGCGAATTGATGGCAGGGATTGATTGGAGTCCGGGCGACACGCGGATCGGGCGCTTCAAGGAGCAGGCTCCCGATGCCTGAGGGCATCCGAAAGCGACACTCGAAAGGTTGCAGCGCCCGCGACGGCGGGCGCTGCAACTGCAACGCTGGCTACGAGGCATGGGTCTTCTCAAAGCGCGACGGCAAGAAGATTCGCCGCACCTTTGCCCAGAAGGCAGAAGCGAAGTCGTGGCGCGCCGATGCTCTCGGCGCGCTTTCGCGGGGAGGGTTGCGGGCGGCAAAGAAGACCACGCTGGCGGAGGCGTGGGCGGCATGGATCAAGGGCGCGCGGCACGGCTCAATTCCGAATCGGTCGGGCGACCCCTACAAGCGCGCCGCGCTGCGCTCGTACGAGTCGGGGATGCGGCTCCGGGTGCTGCCGCGATTCGCAGGCGTTCGCCTCACCGACCTTCAACGCTTCGACCTCCAAGAGTTCGCCGACGATCTGCTCGCCGATGGCTGGAACCCGTCAACGATTCAAGTCACCCTGCTTCCGGTCCGCGCGATCTACCGCCGCGCGCTCTCGCGCGGCGAAGTTGCAGTCAACCCTTGCAGTGGTCTCCAGCTTCCGGCCGTGCGCGGACGACGCGAGCGCTACGCGACTCCGGCAGAAGCCGAGGCGCTGATCGCCGCCGTCCCTGCCGCTGATCGGCCGATCTGGGCGACGGCGATGTACGGGGGCTTGCGGCGCGGCGAGTTGCAGGCGCTGCGCGCGGAAGACGTCGATCTCGCCAACGGCGTGATCCGGGTTGAGTTCGGCTGGGAGTATCGCGAGGGTCAGATTCCACTCAAGTCCGATGCGGGAAGGCGGAAGGTGCCGATCAGCGCCGTCTTGCGTGACTTCCTCGACGCGAGGATCACCGCCAGCGGCTACATCGGCCGTGACCGATTCTTTGGTCTTGCAAGGGGCGACAGCACGTTCGATCCCTCGAAGCTGACGAAGCGCGCTGACAAAGCTTGGAAGGACGCAGGGCTTGAGCGCATAACGCTGCACGAGTGCCGCCATACCTTCGCCTCTCTGATGATCGCCGCCGGGATCAACGCCAAGGCGCTACAGACCTTCATGGGCCACGCCAACATTTCGATCACGCTGGATCGCTACGGGCACCTGATGCCGGGGTCCGAGGCCGAGGGGGCGCGACTACTTGATGCTTACCTCAGCGCCCAGCGAGAGCGGGACGAAGAAGCCGCCCGCGCGGCTGGTGCGGTGCTGGCTATCGGTCCGTAGCCATTTGCTGAGCCTGGACTGAGAACTGCTCTCCAGGCTTAAGCACTCGCGCCTCGATACCTAGCTCGGCAGCAGCAGCACTGAAGCTGCTGGGGGGATCATCGGATTGAACGTAATTGGATGCCTCATGGAGCCGCCCATAGTGGATCGGGACGGCGGTCCGTGCGCCGAGCAGCTTGGCGGCTACCGCCGCCTGCTTAGGGTCCATTCCGGCAGGTAGGGGACTGGGGGGTTGGCGGGAAGGAAGATCGACTATCGCACCGCCGACGGGTAGAAAAGCCACGTCGAAGGGGCCTTGGCGAAGCGCTGACAGCCACCACCACCCGTGAAAGAGCGTGTCGCCAGCATGAAGAATGCGACACCCGTCAGCCGCGATGCACCACGAGACCTGCGGATCGCCAAAACCATCTACGGCAGGGAGGGCCGTAAAGCTGAATGGGCCGATCTCGACCGTCTCCCATGGCTTGACAACGCGGGTAGCGAGTCCGCTCACCTCAAGCGCCGATTCGGGTTTCTCAATCAAGGCAACCTCGGCTTCGCTGCCGTAGCTTCTTTCCGGCCTCAAGACAACAGCCGCAGGGGCGAGTACGCGGCCCAGGGCATCAACGTCTGCGTGATCGCTGTGCAGGTGGGTGAGCAGTCCCGCCACTGCGGTCGCGGGCATGGGAGAGGGCGGCATCTCCCCGGCGGGAGGATTGCCGCCGTGGAGTCGTGAGAAATCCTCGACCAAGTCGACCACCACGGTCTCTCCGGCGGCCTTGACTTCAAGCCCCGCCCAAGCCAAGCGTCGAACCTCCATTGCTCGGTGAATATCACAGGCGTCTGGAGCATTGGCGCTTCCGGCGCACTACGCTGCCGGAGTGCGCGACCGCCTTTCGCCTGCCATAGATCCCCTCGCAACCGTGCCACTGGCGCACCGACTGGCGCATAGGTGGCGCACCGTGACGGCAAACCGCATTGACAAGCGGCATTGCGTCACCCCGACCGGCATGTACTTCATCCGCGTCCGGTCGCGCTGCGAGAGGTTGTCGGGGCGACCCTTCGACTTCTTCAGCAGGGTCCAGAACTCGCTCTGCTCGCGCTGGGTCAGATTGTCTTCGACCCGCTTTCGGCCCTTGCCACCGAGCCAGACGACGGCGGCCCAGACCATCTTCCAAGGGATTCGCTTCCAGATGGAGGGGGCGGCGCGGCGGGCGATCCAGAGCGGCACGGCCTGCCCTAACGGCGACGGCCGGTGGCGGGCCAGCTGCGGTCGTCGCCGAGCATCCGGTAGATCCCGAGCAGCAGCAGCGAGCCGGCGATCGCGATCAGCCAGGTGCCGAGGTCGAAGAACTCGTCGAGGTGACCGATGTCCAGGGCGCTGGCGATCAGACCGCCGACGAGAGCCCCGACGATCCCGATCAGGGTGGTGACGATGATGCCGCCAGGGTCGTCACCAGGCATCATGAGCTTTGCGATCGAACCGGCAATCAGGCCGAGCGCTATCCATCCGATGATCCCCATGCAATCCATCCCTCCGGTTTCGCTACCTGTCAGGAAATCCATACCCGCAGCCCCCTGCCGCGAAACGGCCGGGTCGCGACGAGAGGCAGTCTAGGCGCGATGGGGACGATCGACGGTTCAGCCAGCGCCGAGATCGAGGCGCCGATCGGCGCCGTTTACGCGATCGCCGCCGACGTCGAGGGCTCGCCGCGCTGGCAGCCGGAGATCAAGCGCGCCGAGTGCGTCGAGCGCGACAGCGACGGGAACCAGGTTCTGGTGGAGATGGAGACCGACGCCAAGGTGCGGCGGCTCGGCTCGACGATCCGCTTCGACTTCGAGGAGCCGACCCGGATCGGCTGGAGCCAGGAGGAGGGCGAGCTGAAGTCGGTCGAGGGCAGCTGGGAGCTGGAGGACCTCGGCGAGGGGCGGACGCGGGCGACCTACCGGCTCGAGGTCGACCTCGGCCGGATGCTGGGGATGGTCATCCGCGGGCCGATCGTCGGGGTGCTGCGCGGGCAGCTGATCGACAGCATGCCGGAGAAGCTGAAGCGCTTCGCCGAGGCCGAGTCGGCCTAGCCGCTCAGCCCTCGACCGCGGCGCCGTTCGCGGTAAGGAGGACGTCGATGTTGCCGCGGGTGGCGTTGGAGTAGGGACAGACCCGGTGGGCGGCCCGGACCAGCTCGACGGCCTCCTCGCCCTGCACCGAGGGCAGGGTCACGTGCAGCTCGGCAGCGATCACGAAGCTGCGGTCCTCGCCCGCCCTCAGCTTCACCTTGGAGTCGATTTCGACGTCGCCGGCCTCGAGCTTCCGTCGGCGGGCGACGGCGGTGAGAGCGCTCTCGAAACAGGAGGCGAAACCGACCGCGAAGAGCTGCTCGGGGTTGGTGCCGTCGCCCTCGCCGCCCAGCTCCGGCGGAGGGCGGAGGTCGACCTCGAGCAGGCCGTCGGAGGTGCGGCCGTGGCCGGCGACGCGGCCTCCGGTGACGTGTGCCTCGGCGGTGTAGAGATCCTTGGCCATGGTTCGCTCTCCTATCTGTGCTGCTCGCGCGGTCTTCCGGGACAGTAGCCGGCTAACGGCGGCGGACCGCGAAGCGGAACAGGGCCGGGGTCGGGTCGGCGTTGCCGGCGGCATCGATCGCGACGATGCGGACGGCGTGGCGGCCGAGGCCGACTTTGAAGGCGCGGGGCGAGACGCAGCCGCGGTAGGGCCGGCGGTCGAGCTTGCAGCGGAAGCGCGAGCCGGGCTCGCTGGAGGCGAAGCGGAAGACGACCCGGCGCTGACGCCCGGCGGTGACGAGGAGCTTCGCGGGGTGGGCGGTGAGCCTCGTGCCGGGTGCCCTGCTGTCGACCGGCGGCGGGACGACCGGAGGTGGAGGAACGACGGGCGGCGGGGTCGGCAGCTCGGTCGCGGTGCGGAAGTCTTCGACGGTGCCCAGGCGCACCGACTCGCATCCGACCGGCGTCGCGTCCGCGTAGGTGGCAGTGGGAATGTCGAGCACGGCCCGGTCGAGATCGGCGCCGCAATCGATCACCGGATCGGAATCGCCGGAGTTGGCGAGGATCGTGTCGGCGCCCGCCGCGGCGAAGTATTCATCGGGGGCTTTGTGGCCGAGCAGCTGGTTGGGACCGGCATCGCCGAAGAGGGCGTCGGGCGCGTCGGAGCCCTCCAGGTCCTCGATGCTGACCAGGGTGTCGGGAGCTTCGCCGCCGCAGCCGGGATCGCCGGCGGCTCCGAATCTTCCGACGAGGCCGTTGTCCAAGCGCGCCTCCACCCCTTCAGCCCCCTCCACGCCGCCTTTGGCGAGCCTCGCCCAGGAGCCGTTGTCCCGGCCTTCTCCCCCGTTTAGGGTCTCGCCGTCGCAGATCGAGACCGAGAGAAAGAGGTCGTTGCCGTCGCCGCCCAGCAGCTGATCGGGACCGCCGTTGTGAAGCAGGGCATCGTCGCGCCCGAGCGCCGAGACGATGTCTTTGGCGGCGTCTTTGTCGGCGCCGCCGCCATCGACGAGCAGGTCCTCGCTGCCGTCGCCTCCGGTCAGCGTGTCGCCACCTTCGCCGCCGAGCAGGACGACCGCGGCTTCCTGCGGGAACCCGGTCGCGACGAGGCTGTCGGCGCCGCCCATGCCGGCGAGGACGACCGAGTCGAGGGCGCCGACCGAGCAGCTCGCCGTCGTCGTCGTGGGTACGTCGCACCCGGACACCGAACCGGTGCTCTCGAAGCTGCCTGAGGAGAGGGTGAGGCTGACGGTCCCGGGCGAGTAGCTCGCCGTGACCGAGTCGGCGCCGCTGCTGCCGGTTAGGTACAGCTGCGAGGCACCAGGCGCCCCTGCCGTCATCAGGCCGACGCTGACTTTGCTCGTCGGGCGCGGCGCGACTTCTTTGCTCGTCCCCTCGCAGGACACCGTCGAGGGCAGGCCGCTGGGGTTGACGCAGTGGTCGACGCCGGGCCCGCCGTCGATCGAGTTGGCGCCGGGGGTGCCGCCGTCGAGGTAGTCGCCGTCGGCGCCGCCGAGGAGGTGGTCTTCGCCGCCGTTGCCGAGGATCACGTCGGCGCCGCCGCCGCCGTAGATCGTCTCGCCCGCGTCGCCGCCGATGATGTAGTCGGCGAACGGGGTCCCGATTACCGTCTCGAAGGCGCCGACCTGAACCTCGTCGAAGCCGCCCCCTTCGCCGGCGATGCCGTCGTTGCCGTTCAGTTTCGGTGCGCCGACCCGGAGATCGAGGTTGACGCCGCGCTCCCCATTCGCACCGGTGGGGAAGTTGGCGGCGCCGGTGGCGATGCCGGCGCCGAAGCCGGGGGTGACGCCGCTCGCGTAGCTGAGCGTGTCGCTGCCGCCGCCGGTATCGAAGATGTGGTCGATCGTGCCGTCGCCGCGAACGTAGTCGTTGCCTTCCTGGCCATCGATCGAGTCGGCCCCGAAGCCGCCGGCGAGGAGGTCGTTGCCGGGCCCGCCCTGCAGCAGATCGTCGCCGATCCCACCGTAGAGGCGATCGTCGCCACCGCCACCGCGCAGGGTGTCGTTGCCGCGCTCGCCGAAGACGGTGTCGTTGCCCGGGCCCCCTTCGAAGGTCTGACTGCCAACCCCCAGGCAGATCGCCGCACAGGGGACGACGGCGGCGATCGGCCCGGCCAGGATCGTGTCGTCGCCGGCGCCGCCCTGGACCGCCTCGACCCCGGCCGGGGCGACGATGACGTCGTCGCAGGGC
Organism: uncultured Solirubrobacterales bacterium; assembly: GCA_963717495.1. Classification (GTDB taxonomy): domain Bacteria; phylum Actinomycetota; class Thermoleophilia; order Solirubrobacterales; family 70-9; genus VAYN01. The sequence continues at coordinate 1,711,729 of OY970339.1, forward strand.
GTGCCGTAGGTGACCTCCCCGATCGTCGTCGGGCCGGCGGCGCAAGTGGGGGTCGCCGCCGGGCTCGCGGCGAGCGCGCGCTCGGGAGCCGTACCCGCGGCGAGCATGAGGAGGGCAGCCGCCAGGCTGCCGAGGAGGAGGCGCATCTCCCTCCATTACCCGCGGTGGCGGGATTCGACTCGGTTACCCCGGGCGAGTGGCGCTGAGGAGCTCGAGGCTGCCCCAGGCGGTTCGCAGCCGATCGTGACTGCGAACCGCGCCGAAGCCGGCGCCCGCGACGAAGAGCGGCAGCCGGCCGGCGGCGTGGTCGCGGATGCCGTCGAAGCCGTCGAAGATCGCCAGGGTGAAGAGGCCGGCGCGCATCGCCGGGTCCTGCGGCTTGCCCCAGTCGGCGATGTGGAGGCGACCGCCCGGGTGGAGGACGCGATGCGCCTCGGCGAGGGCGACGCGCTTGCCGGCAGGGTCGAGGTGGTGCAGCAGCAACGACATCGTCACCCGATCGCAGCTGCGGTCGTCGAGCGGAAGCTCGCCGGCCAGCCCCCGCTGCCACTCGACAGCCGCGGCGCCGTCCTTGGCTTGCGCCAGCGCCAGCACCTGCGGATCGCCGTCGACCGCGACCACCGTCGCCGCCGGCGCCGCGGCGGCGAGCTCGATCGCGAAGGTGCCGGTGCCGGCGCCGACGTCGGCGATCCGGGCCTTGTCAGGCAGGTCCGCCAGCACCTGGCGGGCGAGCTTGCCCCGGAAGAGGCGCTCGCGCATCGTCAGCGCGACGATCGAGTCGTAGAAGCGGGTCAGCCCAGGCACGCCGGCGGCGGTGACGTACCTGTCCTCGGGAGTCATCGGTCTTCCCCGCGGCGACATCGTCGCTGCAGGCTACGTCTTCCTGTAGATCAGCCGGAAGTCGTGCTCCCACTCACCGCCGTCGTCGGATTTCTCCCAGGCGCCCTCGATGGTCTCGCCGCTGGCGCTGAACTCGCCGCGGAAGCGCTGCGCGAAGCCCGACGAGAGTTTGAGCAGCGTCCAGGTGCCGTCCTCGATGCTCGTCTCATACTGGCGGACGACGCCGCGGGAGTCGAAGTAGTGCTGGATCAGCCTGCCGCTGTCCTCGTCGACGGCGACGATCGCGACGCCGTCCGGCGCCTCGGGGAGCGAGACCTCCCAGCGCTGGACCAGGAACGCCTCCCCCGGCCCCCATTGGAAGATCGCGTGGCCACGGACGTCGCTGGGCGGCGCCTCCGGGAAGACGGCCTCGAGGATCCACTGGCCGACCAGCGGCTGCAACTGCTCGAGCTTTGCCTTGACGTCGTCATCCATGGTTCCTCCTCGGTCGGGATCTCGATTCTCCCACCGGAACGAGCAAGGGCCGCCCGCAGGCGGCCCTTGCGCTGGTGCATGGAACGAACGCGGAAACGACGGCCGGGTGGGACAACGCCCGGTCTTCCTTTGCTCGCCGGTGCCCGGGGTGGATTCCGCCGGGCGCCCAAACCAGTGCGGCGCCTAGCGGCCCTGCACCTCCAGAGTCCCCTCAAGCATGTGACTCAAAATTAGGACCACCTCCTTTCTCTGGTCCGAGAATTGAAGCAAACGACCCTGTCGTGCTCTACAGCGCATAACGCGCGGCGGGGCGCGCGGATCCCGCTCCGAGGCCCGACCCTGCCAGACTCATCCCCGTAACTCGTCCGATCTTGGAGGCCCATGAAGCACGTCACGACCATTGCGACCCTGACCTGCGGCATCGCGCTCGCGCTGCCGGCGCCGGCTCTCGCGCAGACCGAGACCCACGCGGTCCAGGTCACGGTGAAGCTGAACTTCCAGGCCCCGCAGCGAATCAGCGGCAAAGTGAGCTCGCCCTTCGCCGGCTGCCGCGGCAACCGGCGGGTGGAGATCCAGGCCGCCGACGGCTCCACCAGCACCGAATTCGTCACCGACGGCAGCGGCGCCTTCCACGGGCCTCCGGACGGCGCCCTCAAGGCCCGCCAGGCTTACAAGGTCCGGGTCTTCAGAAGCGTGGCGTCTAACCGCAACGGCCAGCGGCACGTCTGCGCGGGCGTGGTCGTGCCCCTGGGCTGATCCGGCCGCCGGCCGGCCCACGCTCTCAGCGCTTGCCGACTTCCAAGTCGTGGCCCGGGCCACCAGAGATCTGGTTCGGCCCGGGGCCGCCATGGAGGCGGTCGTTGCCTGGTCCGCCGGAGAGGAAGTCGCTGTTGAACAGGGGGTTGGGCCCGCCGCGAAGGGTGTCTGCGCCCTTGCCGCCGTAGAGCGCGTCGCCGCCTTTGCTGCCGACGAGCAGGTCGTTGCCGCCGTCGCCGAAGGCCCTGCCCAGCTCCGGGCCGAGGACGATGGTGTCAGCACCGGGGCCGCCGGAGACGAGATCGGAGCCGCCGCCTTCACCGTTGCTGCCGGCGTCGATCACGTCGCGGCCGGGACCGCCACAGACGACGTCGGCGCCCGAGTAAGTGCGAACGCGGTCGTCGCCACCCATCGCGATCACGACGTCCTTCCGCGACGTCCCGTTGAGGCGGTCGCGGTCGGGGGTGCCGATAACGGTCGGGGTCCGGCCCTTGCACGTCGGCAACGGCGCCTCCTCGGCGTAGACCACGCTGCGCCGGAAGACGTTGCGCGAGGAGACCGTGGCGCCGCTGAGGCTTGCGGCGAGGGACTCGAAGGCGACGTAGCTGCCGTCGGCGGAGATCGCCGGCGCTGCGGAGGAGCCGTCGGCCGGCAGGCCCAGCCTGCCGGATCGACGCGAGACGGTGACCGAGATCCCCCTGGCCATGTCGCGGACGAAGACGTCGATCCGGCCGTCGGCATCGACGGGGCTGATCTCGTTGCCGCGCGACTCGAAGGCGACGTAGCTGCCGTCGGCGGAGATCGCGGGGTCGCGGCGGGCGTCGCCGGCCCGCCCCTCGTCGCCAACCGAGACGAGCTTCGTCGTGGCGGCGGCGATGTCGCGGACGAAGACGTTGCGCTCGTAGCCGCGCTGCCCGGTCAGCTTCGCGTCGGAGGCGAAGGCGACGTGGAGGCCGTCGGCGGAGATCGCCGGTTCCTGCGAGACGACGTCGCTCGGCGAACCGGTGGCGCCGCTCGCGCGAGAGGCGAGAATGGTCGTCGCGGTGGCGCGGTCGCGGACGAAGACGTCCTGGCGGAAGGCGCTATCGGCGTCGACGTCGTCGGGGGCGAGGTTGGCGGTCGAGGAGAAGGCGACGAAGCGGCCGTCAGCGGAGATCGAGGCATCCTGGGAATAGTCGCTCGCGGCGGTGCTCGAGCCGCTCGGCCGGGAGACCAGCTCGGTCACACCGCTGTCGAGATCGCGGACGAAGACCGCGCTTTCGGCCGTGGAGGGATCGGCGGTGAGGTTGTGGGCGGTGGAGGCGAAGGCGACGTGCCTGCCGTCGGCGGAGATCGCCGCCGACGAGGACTCGCCGTCCGCGGCCGCGCCCGATGCCCCCGAAGCGCGCGAGACGAGCAGCGTCGTCCCTGCCGCCAGGTCGCGGACGTAGACGTCGTTGAAGGCGGTGTCATCGGGACTGAGGTTGCGGGCGGAAGAGCGGAAGGCGACGTAGCGGCCGTCAGCGGAGATCGAGGGCGCGAAGGCGTGGTCGTCGGCAACCGCCCCGGCGGAGCCATCGGCCCGGGAGACCAACGTCACCGCGCCCGTCTGCATGTCCTTGACGAAGATCTCGATCAGGCCGCTTTTGGCCTCCGGGACTAGGTTCGACGCCCGCGAAACGAAGGCGACGTAGCGGCCGTCGGCGGAGATCGAAGGCTCCGTCGAGTTCGCGTTGGCGGCTTTGCCGTGGCCACCGACCCGGGAGACGAGCGTCGTAGTCGGCTCCTCGCTTCCGATCGCCCCGGCGAACGCGGCGGGGAGCAGCGCCGCCGCCAGGGCGAGGCTGAGAATCGCAAGGCGTCTCCCCATCGCCCCGATCATCTCATGGAGCCATCCGCGGTCCCGTTCCAAGCGGATCGCCTATATACGCGCCAGACAGGATTCGAACCTGTGACCTTCGGTTTCGTAGACCGACGCTCTATCCAACTGAGCTACTGGCGCAGGGTGGGGCCGGGCGGCCCGCGGGGGCGATTCTAGGGGTTCGCCAGGGTAGCTAGGCGGTGGCCGGCTTGTTGAGCCGGACGTGCCAGCGGACGGTGGCGCTGGCCACCTGGGTGCCCTCGGCGTCGGTGAGGACGACCTCGCAGGGGAACTCGACCTTGCCGGCGCTGTCGAGGGTGGCGAGAGCCTCGTCCTTGGGCATGCCGAGGGTCGCCTTCGCCTCGATCGGGCCCTTGGCGATCTTTTCGTAGGCGATCTCGGCGGCGCGGGCGAGCGGGGTGATCTCGCCCATGCGCTCGACGAAGGCGCCGACGAAGGCCGCACCGGATGCCGTCTCGGCAACGGTGAAGAGGGCGCCGGCATGCTGGGAGCCGACGTGGTTCTTGAGCTCGTCGCGCTCGGGCAGGAGCGCTACCGCCTCGCCCTCGGCCATGCTCGTAACCGTCACTCCGAGGTAGCCGGCGAAGGGGACTGCCATCGTCATGCCTTTTGCGATCGCGTCGAAATCGGTCACGGGCGAAACCCTAGTGCCCTACCGCGGAGATTGATCGGTTGGCATGCCCATAGGGGTGTCAAACGCTCACGAAGTCAGCGGCCCTCGAACTCGGCGTGGCCGGGGCCACCGTGCTCGAGGAAGGTCTTGACCGCGTTCTGGAGGTCCTCGGTCGCGAAGAGCTCGGCGGCTTCGGTGCGGACCGCCTCGTCGGCGGCCGGCATCCCGCCTTCGCGGAAGCGGCGGAGGATGTGCTTGGTCATCGCGTGGGCCCTGGTCGGGCCGGCGGCCAGCTCGGCGGCGAGGGCACGGGAGCGGGCGTCGAACTCCTCGGCCGGGAAGATCGTGTTGACGACGCCCCAGCGCTCCATCTCCTCGGCGCCGAAGATCTCGCCGCTGATGACGCACTGACGGGCGCGGCCGCTGCCGGCGCGCTCGGCGAGGCGCTGGGTGCCGCCCATCGACGGCGTCAGCCCGACCACCTTCTCGACCAGGCCGAACTTCGCCGCTGGGCTGGCAACGAGCAGGTCGCAGGCGAGGGAGATCTCGAAGGCGGCGGTAAGGGTGAGGGCGTGGGCGGCGAAGACGATCGGCGACGGCAGGCGCTCCAGCTGGTCGATCGTCCCCAGCAGCTCGTCCCAGAGGCGGCAGCCCTGCTCCGGGGTCAGGCCCGCGAAGACGTGGACGTCGACGCCGCCGGAGACGGCGCGGCCCTCGGCCCGGATCAGCAGCGCCCGCGGCGGCGCGGCGGTGAGGTCGGCGATCGCCGCCTGGAAGTCGTCGATCATCCGCCGGTCGAAGAGGTTGAGCGGCGGGCTGTCGAGGGTGAGGACCGCTAGACCACCCTCCTCGCGCTGCAGTCGCGCCGCTTTCTCGGGCTCGCTCACGCCGCGCAGGCTATGGGACCCGGTGCACCTCGAACAGGTTGGTGCCCAGTTCCTGGCCGTCGAGGCCGGCGGTGATCGCGACCAGCTCGCCCGGGGCGGCGATCCCGTGGCTGCCGGCGAGCCCGGCGCAGTGGTGGAGCAGGCTGCGCAGCTCGGTCCCGAAGTCGCTCTGCACGGCGGTGACGCCGAACAGCAGGGCGAGGCGCCGCACCGTCTCGATGTAGGGCGAGATCGCCAGCACCGGCACGTCGGGCCGGTGGGCGGAGACGAGGCGGGCGGTGCGGCCGCTGTTGGTCGGCACCACCAGGGCCTTGAGGCCGAGCCGGTAGACGGCGCCGACGGCGCTCTGGGCGACCGAGTCGGCGACGTCCTGGGTGGTCTGGTCGGTGCGGGTGAAGAGCCACTCGCCGTAGCGCAGGTCGGGCTCGGTGGCGCGGGCGATCCGGTCCATCACCCGCACCGCCTCGACCGGGTTCTGGCCGACGGCGGTCTCCTCGGAGAGCATCACCGCGTCGGTGCCGTCGTAGATCGCGTTGGCGACGTCGGTCACCTCGGCCCGGGTCGGTCGCCGCGCGGTGACCATCGAGGCCAGCATCTGGGTCGCGGTGATCGCCGGCTTCGAGCGCTGCCCGGCGAGCCGGATCAGCCGCTTCTGCTCGATCGGCATCCGCTCCAGCGGGATTTCGATCCCGAGGTCGCCGCGGGCGACCATGATCCCGGCGGTGGCGACGCGGACGATCTCCTCGGCCTGCTCGGCCGCCTCCTGCTTCTCGATCTTGGCGATCAGCGGGATGTGGGAGTCGAGCTCGCGCAGCCGCTTCTCCACCGGGACGAGATCGTCCGCGCTGGAGACGAAGGAGACCGCCAGCAGGTCGACGCCGTGCGCGACCGCGAACTCGACCCAGTCGAGGTCGACGCCGGTCGTCGCCGGCAGGTCGGCGCCGCCGGGGATGTTCATCCCCTTGTGGGAGGAGAGCGTCCCCCCCACCTCGATCTCGCAGTCGACGCCGTCGGGCTCGGGGTCGTTGACCCGCAGCCGGATCGCGCCGTCGGCGAGGTAGACGCGCTGGTCCTCCTTGAGGTCGGTGACCCCGGGCCAGGAGACCGGGATCGTCTCGCGGTCGCCCTCGACGTCGCGCGGGGTCAGGGTCACGTGCATGCCCGTCTCCAGCTCGGCGAAGTCGCCGCGCAGCTCGCCGATCCGCAGCTTCGGCCCGGGCAGGTCGCCCAGCACCGCGACCTCGCGGCCGACCCGCTCGGCGGCGGCGCGGATGTCGGCGATCGTCTGCGCCTGGCGCTCCGGGCCAGCGTGGGAGAAGTTGAGGCGGAAGACGTCGGCGCCGGCCGCGACCAGCTGCTCGAGCACCGCCGGGGCCCAGCTGGCCGGGCCGACCGTGGCGATGATCTTCGTCCGCCGCCCGACGTGGGCGCCGTCCCCCGCTCCTGGATTCGCCTGCATCGCCTGACTGTAGTCGGCGCCCGGCGGCTACTCCTCGACGAAGACCGGCGTGCCCAGCGGGATCCGCCGGAACAGCTCGCGCATGGTGGCATCGGTGGCGCGGATGCAGCCGTGCGATTCGGCGCCGCCGACCGGCCCGGGCGTGCCGTGGATCGCCAGCCGGTCGCCGCCGATCCAGCCTTCCGGCAGACGCGTCTGGCGACCGCTGAGGGCGAGCGCACAGCAGCCGTAGAAAGGGCTTTCGTCGAAGCCGATGGCATCGGTGATGCCGTAGCGCCCGACCGGGGTCTCCGCGCCGGGGGCACCGACGGTAACGAGGAAACGGCCCACCGTCCCCTTGCCGTAACGCAGGGTGAGAGTGAGGTCGGAGAGATCGGCGTGGAGCGAGTACTTAGTCCAGTAGAGGTCGATTCGCAGCGGGTCGTCGCGGATCCAGCCGAGCCGGCCGTTCGGCAGGTCGGGGCTGGAGACGCCGAGCCAGCCACCACTGCGCCTGACCACCGCGAGCACCACCGACGAGCCGAACTCGGTGCGCGGCCCGAGCGTCTTGACCAGATCTCCACCGGGACGTTCCCGGAGCGCCACCCGCGCTCCCTCCCGCAAGCGGGCGATCGCGAAGGCGGGGCCGCGCGCGGGCCGCTCGGCGAGGGCGGTGACCGGAGTCGAGGGCGCGCCGGCCCGAGCCGAACCCCCTTGCCGGGTGGGTGGGGACGACTCGGCGACGACGGTGGTCTGGCCCGTCCCCCCGGCCGAGCTGTCGTCGGAGCCGACGACAGCCAGGGCGAGCCCAGCCGCCGAGACGACCGCCACCACGGCCGCCAGGATTCCCAGCGCGGTCAGAAGTCTGCCGTTCATCGCTGCGATGATTCTCTCCTATGTCTCCCGTCGCCAGCGATCGCGGCCTGCGCTCGCGGCGCTAGAGAAGTCAGTCGGAAATCTGAAGCAGCTCCAACGGCTCAACCTCGATCTTGGCGGCAATCCGCTCCAGGCTCTTGAGGGTCAGATTGCGCTCGCCGCGCTCAACACCGCCCATATAAGTCCGGTGGACGCCTAATACCTCGGCAAATGCCTCCTGAGAGAGTCCCCGCGCGTCTCGGTACGCCCGGAGATTGCGGCCGACTGTCCGTTGCAGGTCGCCCTCCATCGAAAGGGAGACGCTCCCTTGCCGCTACTTGACAGTCTACAGACCTATAAGTAGCATCCTGCGCCGCCTGGCCGGGCTTGTCACCCACCTCGGTCAGGCGCAAAGCAGCGGAGAGGGAGGGATTCGAACCCTCGAGAGAGCTTGCGCCCCCTACTCGCTTAGCAGGCGAGTGCCTTCAGCCACTCGGCCACCTCTCCGGGCACTCCGGCCCCGATTGTAGGAAGTAACCGGGCATGGCGCGGTTAGTCTCGTGCGGGTGTCCCCCGTCCCCGAGCAGACCCACGAGCGCTTCGAGCGGATCTTCGCCGCGGTCGAGGCGCCGTTCGCCTTCGTCGACCTCGAGGCGATGTGGGCCAACGCGGAGGCGATGCTGGGACGGGCGGGGGACAAGCCGATCCGCGTCGCCAGCAAGTCGATCCGCTGCCGGGCGCTGCTGGAGGCGATCCTGCGGCGGGACGAGCGCTTCGCCGGGCTGATGACCTTCACCCTGCCGGAGACGCTCTGGCTCGCCGAGCAGGGCTTCGAAGACCTGCTGCTCGCCTACCCGACCGCGGATGCCGGCGCGCTCGGGGAGCTGGCGCTGCGCTCGGTCGCCAACCCGGCGGGAGCGCCGGTGGTGACGGTCGACTGCATCGAGCACCTGGAGACGATCGAGTCGGTGCTGGGGGCGGGCGCGGCCCCGGTGCGAGTCTGCATCGACGTCGATGCCGGTTGGTGGGCGCTGGGCGGGCGCGTCCAGGTCGGGCCAAAGCGCTCGCCCGCCCACACGGTCGAGCAGGCGGTGGCACTGGCGCGGGAGATCGACAAGCGCCCGCAGGTCGAGCTGGTCGGGCTGATGGCCTACGAGGGCCAGATCGCGGGAGTCGGCGACCAGCCGCCGGGCCGACGGCTGCGTGGTGCCGCGATCCGCTTCATGCAGCGCCGTTCCGCCGCCGAGCTGGCCGAGCGCCGGGCGGCGATCGTCGCCGCGGTCGGCGAGCACGCCGAGCTCGAGATCGTCAACGGCGGCGGCACCGGCAGCCTCGAGCTGACCGCTGCCGAGGAGGCGGTGACCGAGGTCACCGCCGGCTCCGGCTTCTACGCGCCCGCCCTCTTCGATCACTACAGCCGCTTCAGCCTGACCCCGGCGGCGGGGTTCGCGCTGCCGATCGTCCGCAAGCCCTCGCCCAAGGTCGCGACCGCGCTCGGCGGCGGCTACCTCGCCTCCGGCGGCGGCGACCCGGCGCGCCTGCCCGCTCCCTGGCTGCCCGCCGGCCTCGAGCTCGACCCCGAGGAGGGCGCCGGCGAGGTCCAGACGCCCCTGCTCGGCGACGCCGCCGCCAGCCTCACGATCGGCGATCGCGCCTACCTGCGCCACGCCAAGGCCGGCGAGCTCTGCGAGCGCTTCGACTCCCTGCACCTGGTCGAAGGCGAGGAGATCGTCGACGTCGTCCCGACCTACCGGGGCGAGGGGAAGACCTTCCTCTAAGCCCCCAAGACCCGTTCGGCGTACTCGTTGGTGAAGGTACGGCCGGGGTCGAGCTCGTCGCGGGCGCGCTGGAACTCCGCCCAGCGCGGGTAGCGCGGCGCCAGGGTCGCGGCGGTCTGGAAGTGGCGCTTGCCCCAGTGGGGGCGGCCGCCGTAGGAGTCCATGATCGCCTCGACGGCCTCGAAGTAGGGGCGCCACTCCATGCCGCGGTACTGGTGGACGGCGATGTAGGCGGTGTCGCGCTCGTGCGAGGGGCTGAGCAGCGCGTCGTCGCCGGCGGCGACCCGCATCTCGATCGGGAAGAAGACCGGGTAGCGGTTGGCGCGCACCCACTCGATCACCCGCCGTGCCGCCTCCGGGCCGTGCTCGCGGGGGACGCCGTACTCCATCTCGGTGAAGCGGACGCGGCGGTCGTTGGCGAAGACGCGGTCGCTGCGATCGACGGTGCGGCTGCCCGCGGCGAGCCGGCCGGCGAGACGCGAGAGCGCCGGGATCGCCGCCGGGAAGAGCTTGCCCGTCGCCGAGAGCGCCTCCAGGGCCCAGTTCTCGAGGACGACGTCGTTGAGGTAGGCGGCAGCGCGGCCGCGAGGGCGGGGCGGCGCCTCGGTGCGGTTGCGCTCGAGGACCAGCGCCGATTCCGCGTAGGGGAAGGTGAAGAGCTCGAAGTGGTCGTTGGCGTCGGCGCTCTCCTGGAAAGAGTCGAGGACCTGCTCGCGCGGCCGTGGCGTGTCGACCCGGTCGAGGGTGAAGGCCGGCACGCAGCGCAGGGTCACGGCGGAGATCGCCCCGAGGGCGCCGAGGCCGACCCGGGCCGCCCGCAGCAGCTCGGCGTCGGTGGCGGCGCTGAGATGGCGGACGCTGCCGTCGGCCAGAACCAGCTCGATGCCCTCGACCTGGGCGGAGATGTTGCGCAGCCGTGCCCCGGTGCCGTGGGTGCCGGTCGAGATCGCCCCGGCGATCGTCTGGCGGTCGATGTCGCCGAGGTTCTCCATCGCCAGGCCGAGCCGGGCCAACTCGTCGTTGAGATCGGCGAGCACGGTTCCCCCTCCCACCCGGACCAGAGCCGAGCCGGGATCGGCGTCGAGCACCCCGGCCAGCGCCTCGACCCGGATCATCGAGCCGTCGGTCGTCGCCGTCTCGGTGAACGAGTGCCCGGAGCCGGCGACGCTGACCCTGCGGCCGGCCGCGGTCGCCGCGGCGACCGTCTGCGCCAGCTCCTCGCGGCTGGCAGGGCGGGCGATCTCGACCGGCCGACAGGCCTGATCCCCGGCCCAGTTGACCCAACCGTGCGAGTCCCGGTTTCCCTGCGCAGGCGTCATCGAGCCAGCCTAGCTCTCGGCAGGTCGAGTGATCGGCGCCGGTGACAACGAGCGAAACGCGTAGGCGACCGTGAGCAGGAGGAGGACGGCGATCGCGATGCTGGGGATGGCGTTGCCGGTGAAGCTGGCGACGACACCGCCGCCGATGCCGCCGACGACCTGCCCCGAGGCCCAGGCCATGTTCGAGAGCCCGGCCGCGAACCCCTGGTGCAGCCGGCTGGAATCGGCGATCTCGGAGAGCAGGGTCAGCGCCGGCGCGAAGCAGAGGCCGGCGCCGAGCGAGGTGACGATCAGCGCCGCCAGCACGCCCCCCAGCGTCTGCGCGAGGGCGATCGCGACCATCGCCAGGGCGCAGATTGTCATCCCGACGACGTACGGCATGCGCCTGCCGACCCGGTCGGAGAAGCGCCCGGCCAGCGGCGCCAGCACCGCCTCCAGGCCCGCCCCGGCGATGAACCCCGCGGCGATCACGCCATGGCCACCGCCGAGCGAGTCGATCCGCAGCGGCACCAGCACCTCGATCGCGCCGAACATCACGGAGGGGACGGCGACGAAGGCGACGCCGTCGAAGATCGGCCTGCTGAACAGGGTCGCGACGACCTCGCGTAGGTCCTGGCGCTGCGGCGGCTTCCCTTCGGGGAAGCGCGAAGCCGCGTAGGCGAGCGCGAAGGTGACGATCAGCACCGAGCCGAAGACGAGCTCGGTGCCCACCGACCCCGCCAGGGCGCCCAGCGCCGGCCCCAACAGCGCTCCGGCCACGGCCGTGCCCAGCGCCGTGCCGATCACCGAACCGCGACTCTCGTCGGGGGCGGAGGTGATCAGCCAGGTCAGCGCGCCCGCCCAGATCAGCGCCCCGGCGATGCCCTGGGTGAAGCGCGCGGCATCGAGCAGGTCGATCTCGTGCACCATCCCGAAGATCAGGCTGGAGACACCCAGCAGCAGGAGCCCGGCGATGACGCAGCGGCGGGGACCGACCCGGCTGGCGACGAAGCCGGCGGGCAGCGAGGCGACCAGGGTGCCGGCCGCGTAGGCGGCCGAGAGGAAGCCCGCTTCAGCCTTGCTCAAGCCGAGTTCGTCGACGTACCCCGGCAGCAGCGGGGCGATCGCGGCGAAGAAGGCGACGTCGAAGAAGATCATCGCCGACGCAAGCACGAGCAACCTCCGCATGAGCTAATCCAATCACTACAAGCAAACCTGAGCGGGTCCCGGGACCTTTAGCATCCGCCCCGCCGCACCCATGGAGGGGTGGCAGAGCGGTTGAATGCGCCGGTCTTGAAAACCGGTGGCCCTCGCAAGGGGGCTCGTGGGTTCGAATCCCACCCCCTCCGCTGCCATCCCTGGAGGCAGGAATGCGGGTGGCTCGGCCGAACGAGCGGAGATGAGAAGCGAGCGCTGGTTGCAGCGCGCCGAGAGGGTTAGCGACGCGTTCGGGCTCGTCCTGCTGCTGGTGCTGGCCACTTACGTGCTGACCTCACTGCTCTCCAACCGCGGCTGGTCGGCCGTGGTCCTGACGATCGCCACCAGCGCCACCTCGGTGGTGGCCCTGACCAGCTCCCACGCCCGCGCCGGCACGGTCCGGGCCGCACTCTGGCTGTCGGGCCTGACGGTGCTGCTGGCGGCGATCGCGGCGATCGCGGAAAACCACGTCTGGCTCAACCTCGCCTCGGTGATCCAGATCAGCCTGCTGACGATCGCCATGGCCGCGGTCCTGCGCCGGGTCGTGACCACCGCCGAGGTGGGGTCGCGGACGATCCTCGGCGCGATCAGCGTCTACACCGCGCTCGGCATCCTCTTCACCTTCCTCTACGGGACGATCGAGCGGGTCCAGGCCGGCGCCTTCTTCGAAGGCATTCCGCATCCGCAGAGCAGCGACTTCCTCTTCTTCAGCTACACGACGCTGACCACGACCGGCTACGGCAACCTCGTCCCCGGCGGCCAGCCGGGGCGGATGATCGCCGGCCTGGAGATGATGATCGGCCAGATCTTCCTGGTCACCCTCGTGGCCGGGCTGGTCAGCCTCTGGCGGCCGGGCGAGGCGCTGCGGCGGCGCCGGGAGAGAGGCGCCGGGCCGTAGCTACTCGCCGAGCTCGACGCGCTCGATCGTCTGCGGCTCGAGCGGCTTGTCGGAGCCGTCGGTGGGAGTCGACTCGATCGCGTCGACGACGTCCATGCCGTCGGTGACGGTGCCGAAGACGGTGTGCTTGCCGTCGAGCCAGGGTGCGGCCCCGGCGGTGACGATGAAGAACTGCGAGCCGTTGGTGTTGGGCCCGGCGTTGGCCATCGCCAGCGCCCCGCGCACCACCTTGTGGTCGTTGAACTCGTCCTCGAAGGTGTAGCCGGGACCGCCGGTGCCGGTCCCCTGCGGGCAGCCTCCCTGGATCATGAAGTCGGGGATGACCCGGTGGAAGACGAGGGTGTCGTAGAAGCCGTCGGCGGCGAGCTTGCGGAAGTTCTCGACCGTCTTCGGCGCCTCCTCGTCGTGCAGCTCGAGCACGATCGCCCCGGCGCTGGTGTGAAGGGTTGCCTGCGACATCGGCCACCACCCTACCGACCGCTGACCCGGATGGTTACCGGGCGCGAGGATCCGGGCGCGTAGGGCCAGCGCTCCTCCGCCAGCGCCGTCGCCCGCAGGCGGATCGAGGCAGCGCCGCTGACGTAGCGGAAGCGGTAGCGGGCGCGGAAGCGCCCGCCGTGGTCGCTGCGGGTGACGAGGACCGGGCGCCAGCGGTCGGTGGCCGCCTCCAGGTACTGGATCGCGATCAGCTTGCCGCGCCGAGGGACCGCCGCCCCGCGGGCGCGGACCGTGCCGCTCAACCGCACCGCCTGGCCGGTCTTCAGTGCCAACGGCGCGGCGCGGAGCGAGATCCCGGCGCGGACGCGCAGCTCCAGCGAGGGACGCCTCGCCGCCTCCAGGCCGGAATCGCCCGCGAAGGCGATGGCAACCCGGCGCGAGGGTCCCGGCGGCAGCCGCAGCTCGAAGCCGCCGCGCTCGCCGGTGACGACGGCGGTCGTCGCTTGCGGCGCCAGGGCGCCGTGGGAGGGGCGGGCCGTGACCCGCAGCTCGCGCCCGGCGACGCCCGCCCCGTCGGCCCTGGTTAGGCGCCCGCTCAGCAGCGCCGGGGCCGCAAACGGGACCGTCAGCGAATCGCCGCGACCGTGGCCGCCACGGAGGCGGGCGAACAGGCGTGTCTTCGTCCGCGACGGCGGCGGCGCCTGCTTCGGCGCGACCTGTCTCGGGGCGACCGGCGGCGGCGTCTTGCGGATCGCCATCTCGGTCCCATCGGCGCGCAGCGTCGTCGTGGTCGCGTTGCCGGCCGCGTCGGTCGCTTCGGCGCGGAAGACGTAGGTACCCGGCGCCAGCTCCGGAGTGCGGGCAACCAGGCTCGCCCGGGTCGCGTCGGCGCCGGGCTGCAGCTTGGCGGGCAGCTCGACCCAGGCCTCAGAGCCGAGGCGCCGGTAGGAGATCGCCCCGGTGGCGGGGTGCGCGAGCGCGTCGGTGATCTCGGCACGGATCTGCTCGGGGATCTCGGGGCCGTCACCCACCGCGAAAGCAAGTCCGGGAGGGACGTCGTCGAAGCGCAGTGGTACCTGGATCGCCGAGGACGGGTTGGCGTTGCCCGCTTCGTCGCGCAGCCAGAGCTGGAGAGAGTAGAGGCCGGGCGCCGGCACGAAACGGTCGGGGAGCGAGGCGATGTTGGGCCCGCCGGCGAGCTTGACGCCGCTGTCGTAGCCGGCGGGGCCGAGGATCCGCCAGTAGGCACCCGCGATCGGGCTGGCCGGTCCCTGGTCGGGGTTGGCCCAGGAGAGGTCGAAGTCGTCGACGCGCCGCCAGGCCTCGCCGCCGGCAAGCCTGAGGTCCCGCGGGTGGGCCGGGGGATTGTTGTCGATGGAGATCGGCCAGCTGGGGGTGCAGCCGACGTTGCCGGCGAAGTCGGTGGCGCAGTGGCGGAGGAAATGGACGCCGTCGCTGAAGCGGGTGGTGTCGATCGCGATGTGGCCGGAGCCGGTGGGCGGGCACGGCTGCATCCGAGTTGCCCGCCACTCGCTGCCGATCAGGGCAATCGCGCAGGGGTACTCGGTGAGATTGATCCTGGCCCCGTCGAAGGTCGTCTCGCCGAAGCGGATGCCGGACCCGGCGCTGTCGCCGCCGGCGAAGTCGGCGCCCTGGCTGCCGCGACGCCAGCCGCCGAGACCGATCTCGCCGGCGATCGAGGCGTAAAGGCCGGCGTCGTCCTGAATCGTGATCGTCAGCGCTCGCAAGCCGGACCAGGAGGGAGCGTCGAGGGAGCACCACTTGCTCTCGGCTTTCGCGCAGAGCAGCCGGTCTTCGAAGGCCACCTTCGGCGCCGCGAAGCCGGCGACGAGCTCGCGCGGGGTGACGTCGGTCACGTTGGCGCCAGCGAAGACTTCGAAGCCACCGTTGCCCGGATCGACCCCCAGCCGTTGCTCCATGCCGTCGTGGAGCGCGTGCCACCAGGTCGCCCGCACCTGGGTGATTCCGGTGCCGGGGGGAGCGGTCCAGCGCCAGCGCGCGAAACGGGTACCTGAGACGGTGCCCTGGCCGTCGCGGGTGAAGCTCTTCAGGTGGGCGCCGTCGAACGGGTCCGCCCCCGCCGGCGGCACGCAGTAGGCGTCGGGCCGGAACTTGACGCCGCCGGTCGTGTCGGCCCAGGTGGCATCGGCCCCGACGTACCAGCCGCACTGGGCGACGGCGTACTTGCCCGCCCGCGCCTCGCCGGCGACCAGCAGCAGGATCGCCACCGCCAGCCCGACTCCCATCGCCACCACCCGCGCCAGCCCACCTCGCGTGCCCGACATCCGTCCCCCGTTCGCTCGTTTGCGTATGGGGGCGCCAAGGGCTGGGCCGCAGGATTCTCTCCCCCCGGCGGATGGGCGGGACTGCCGCGCTCGCGCCTTTGCGAGAATGACCGTGATGGCGCTTCCGACTCACGATCAGATCAACGAGAAGCTGCGCGCGGTGATCGACCCCGAGCTGCGGCGCTCGATCGTCGAGCTCGGGATGGTGCGCTCGATCGACGTGCAGGAGGGCGGCCGGGTCGAGGTGATCGTCTCCCTGACCACCGCCGGTTGCCCGATCCGCTCCCACTTCGAACAGGCCGTCGCCCGGGAAGTCTCCGAGCTCGAGGGCGTCACCTCGGTTGGGGTCGGCTTCGACGTCCTCTCCGACGAGGAGAAAGGGACCCTGCAACAGACGCTCGGCCGCAAAAAGCTGCCGCAGGGCGCGCTGGCCAAGGTCAAGAATGTGATCTGCGTCTCCTCCGGCAAGGGTGGCGTCGGCAAGTCGACGATGACCGCCAACCTGGCCGCGGCGCTGACCGCCGAAGGACACCCCTCCGGTGCCCTCGACTGCGACGTCTACGGCTACTCGATCCCGCGCATGCTCGGCGTCAACGCCAAGCCCGAGGTCAACGGCGAGCGCAAGATCCTGCCGCTGGACGCGCCGAGCGGCGTCAAGGTGATGTCGATCGGCTTCTTCGTCGAGGAGAACGCGGCGGTCGTCTGGCGCGGGCCGATGCTGCACAAGGCGATCCAGCAGTTCCTCGAGGACGTCGCCTGGGACGAGCTCGAGTACCTGCTGCTGGACCTGCCGCCGGGGACCGGCGACGTCTCGATGACGCTCGCCCAGCTGCTGCCCCAGGCCAAGTTCGTCGTCGTCACCACCCCGCAGCCGGCGGCCCAGTCGGTCGCCAAACGGGGGGCTGACATGGCGGCCAAATTCGACCTCGAGATTCTCGGCGTGATCGAGAACATGTCCGGCTTCACCACCCCCGACGGCGAGCGCTTCACGATCTTCGGCGAGGGCGGCGGCCAGCTGCTCGCCGACGAGCTCGACGTGCCGCTGCTCGGCAAGGTGCCGCTGTCGGAGCCGCTGCGCGAGCACGCCGACTCCGGCACGCCGCTGGTCACCGCCGAGCCCGACGCCCCTGCCTCGCAGGCGATCCGCCAGGCGGCACGGGGCATCGTCGCGATGACCCCGCAGGAGCTGCCGGTACTACAGGCCGCCCCGCCCGCCGCCGAGGCACCGCCGGTCAGCGGCACGCCACTGCCGGTCGTCCAGTAGCGATCTGCGGCCCTAGCGAGAACCCTCGCTGCTCGCGATCCTCAGGATCATCCCCAGCGCCTGCTCGACTTCACGAAGGGTGTCCGCCTTCGCTCTACCGACCGGGCGAAGCAGGCGTTTGCGAGCCACAGCTCTGACGCTACGGCAAACGGCCACGCTGGCGCGCTCGGTGCCTTCGTCAGGGGAGACCTTCGGACGAAGCGGAGAGGCGGCCCGTGAACTCGATAACGGGACGACGACAATCAACTCGTCCTCCAGCCCGGTGGATATCTCATCCACCGACACCACAATTGCGGGGCGGTTCTTTCCGGGCTCACCTTTTCGGACGGCGCCGAGCGAGGTGAGCCAGATCTCACCTCGCCGAGGTTCAGTCGACGCCATCGCCGAGGGTCGCCTCCCACTCGCGGTCCTCGGCCTTCACAGCGGCGACATCGGCGTCCGCCCGCGTGGCATCTCGCTCCGCGCGGAAGATCTCCTCACGGGCTACGTTGTGAGCGAGGTCGGCCAGCATCGCCGAGAGGGAAACGCCCCGCATGCGCGCCTGCTGGGCGAGGAGGTCGCGGGTCTCGCGGGTTACCCGGATCGTGGCGGTCTCGGCAGCCATTCGCGCATGGTAGCGCTACAGCTTGGCGACATAAACTGTCTATCGCCTCAGGCTGCGCTCTTGCTCTTGTAGTAGTTCGCGTTGATCTCCGCATATTTGGCCCACTCGGCCGGGAGCTGGTCCTCGGCGAAGCAGGCGTCGACCGGGCAGGCCTCGACGCAGGCGTCGCAGTCGATGCACTCGTCCGGGTCGATGTAGAGCATCTCTACCGAGTCGTAGTCGGGCTCATCCGGGGTCGGGTGGATGCAGTCGACGGGACAGACCTCGACACACGAGTTGTCCTTCTGGCCTATGCACGGCTCGGCGATGACGTAGGTCATACGAGGGGATCTCCTAAGTCGTTTTCGGTGCTCGACAGAGGCTCGGAGCCCCCGCCGAAAGCGAACATCCATTCTACGGATATGCGGCGGCGGGCGGGGTCTTTAGGGTTGGTCGCTGCAATGAGGCGGGCAAGGCAAGAGGGATCGTGGCGATGCTGCTGCTGACCGGAGCGACGGGCAGCATCGGCTCGCGGCTGCTGCCGCTGCTGCTGGAGAGCGGCGAGGACGTGCGCTGCCTGGTGCGCGAGCCGCGGCGGCTGGGGGCGCGGCGGGTCGACGTGCAGATCGCCCTCGGCGACCTCGGCGAGATGTCCGACCCCTACCTGGTGCGGCAGGCGCTGCGCGGGGTCGACACCGTGATCCACCTGGCGGCGACGATCCGCGACCAGCCGCCGAAGCGGATCGAGGAGCTGAACGGGCTGGCGACGGTGCGGCTGCTGCGGGCGGCGGAGCGCAGCGGCGTGCGGCGCTTCCACTTCTTCAGCGCGCTCGACGCTCACGCGGCGCAGCGCACGCGCTTCTTCCGGGCAAAGTGGCTGGCGGAGCAGGCGGTCGACTCCTCGCCGCTGGAGACGACGGTCTTCGCCCCCTCGATCGTCTACGACCACAGCGATCCCTGGATCACCCTGCTGCGGCGCTTCTCCTTCTTGCCGGTGCTGCCGGTCTCCGGCGACGGGCGGGGGACGTTCCAGCCGATCTGGGCGGAGGACGTGGCGCGATGCGTCGTCGCGGCGCTGGGCGGCGAGGCGCGGGGGCGCTACGAGCTGGCCGGGCCGGAGACGCTCAGCTACGACCAGATGTCGGACCTGGTCAGCCGCGTCGCCGGCCGGCCGCGGCCGCTCGTCCACGTGCCATTGCCCCTGGTCCGCTCCAGCCTGATCGCCCTCCGCACCGTTTTCGGCGAGTCCGTGTTTGCAACCTGGGAGGAGGCCGAGCTGATGGAGGTCTCCATGATCAGCGAGCGCGGCACCGCCGACGTGCAGGCGCTCGGAGTCGAGCCGCGAAGGATGAGCGATGTCCTGGAGGGTCCTGAGTAGAGCGGTAGCGCTGGGCGCGGTCGGCGCCGCGCTGTTCGCCGGGCAGGCGGGGGCGGTCACCCTGGTGCCGCCGAAGCCGGGTGTCTTCCTCGGCGTCAGCGACCGCGGCACGACCACGGAGTTCAACGAATTCGCGGCGCTGACCGGCAAGCACCCGGCGCTGCTGCAGACCTTTCATCCCTGGGGCAACAGCCTCAACGCCGCCTACGAACGCTGGCGCGAAACCGCGACGCGGCCGGTCCTGGCGATCTCGACCGCCGACGACCAGAACCTGGCGGAGCTGATCACCCCGGCGCAGATCGCCCTCGGAGCAGGCGACGACTACCTGCTGCAGCTGAACGACTTCTTCGCCTCGAAAGGACTGCCGGCCTACATCCGGCCGCTCGGGGAGCCGAATCGCTGCCTCAACGCCTGGTCGGCGGTCAACTGCGACGGCAGCCAGAAAGGCGGCGAACACACGACCGGCTGGTACAAGCAGGCCTTCCGCCGCATCGCGGCGATCGTGCGCGGGGGGCAGACGCTGGAAGGGATCAACCTGACCCTGGCCGAAATCGGCCTGCCGCCGCTCAACCGGACCAAAGGTCCGAACCCCGAAAGCCTGCCGCCAGCCCCGGTGAGCATGATCTGGAGCCCGCTGCCCGGCGGCTCGCCGCGGGTAAAAGGGAACTTCCCCGGCAACTACTGGCCCGGCAGCCGCTGGGTCGACTGGGCCGGCACCGACTTCTACTCCCAGTATCCGGTCTGGGAGGACCTCAACCGCTTCTACGCGGGCAAACAGTGGAAGGGCAAGCCGATCGCGATCAACGAGTGGGCCGTCCACGGCGAGGACGAACCGCGGTTCGTCAAACAGCTGGTCGCCTGGGTGGTCAAGCGCCCGCGGGTACGGATGTTCACCTACTACACCGGCTTCGGCCCCGGCAACCAGTACGACCTCAACCTCTACCCGCGCACGGCCAACACCCTGCGCCTGAAGATCCGCCGCGCCAACTTCCTCGCCTACGCCGACTACAACGCCGCCCTCTTCCCGCCGCTACCGCCGAAGCCGAAAAAAACGCCGGCGAAACCGACGCCCACGCCGGTCCCGGCGCCAGTGCCGGTGCCCGAACCCGCGCCCGAACCGGTCCCCGCCGCGAGCGCTCCCTAAAGCCAAATCGGGTAGGGGCGGGGCTTACCCCCGCCCCTCCCACACCACCGGACGTGCGGGTCCGCATCCGGCGGTTCGCGTCGTATCCCGGAAACGGCGGTAGAGATCGGTGAACCCCCGTAGGCCCTGCTCGCGCCAGTAGGCGTTGGGGAGGCCGCGGGTAAGAATCCACGACCCCGATACCCGCCAGTAGCCCCGGCGACTATTGGCCCACTCATAGGCCTTGCCGGTAGGGATGCCGGTGGCGACCAGGTTGCGGTGTTTGGTGCGGATTCTCTTCCACTCCTTCCACCTGACCTGCCGCAACCGGCGACGCAACCACTCATCGAGCCCCTCGAAGACCGAGGGCGTGTCGGCCAACGCGAAGTAGGCCGTCCATCCGCGGCTGAAGCGGTTGATCGCAACGATCCTCCGCCCCATCGAGATGCCCCAGCTGCGCGAGGTGAGACGGCGCAGGAGATCTTTGGCCCGCTTGCGGGCCTTGGGATCGATCCTGACCTTGATCTCACCTGCTCGCTTGAAGAAGCCGAACCCCAGAAGGGTCCGCTTCGTCGCGCGGTCAACAGCGGACTTGCCCCGGTTGACCCGCAGCTTCAGGCGTCGCTCGATGAACTCGCAGGTGCTTCCCATCACGCGCTCCGCCGCTCTTTTGGAGGCGACGTAGATCGTGATGTCGTCCGCATAGCGGACGAAACGGTGCCCGCGCTTTTCCAGCATCCGGTCGAGGTCGTCGAGGTAGACGTTGGAGAGCAGCGGTGAGAGGGGGGAACCCTGCGGGGTCCCCTGCTCGGTCGGCTGCTTCACGCCGTCTGCCATGACTCCCGCTTCCAGGTAGCTGCGGATCAGCTTGAGCACCTTCTTGTCGGTGACCCGCCTTGCGACCCTGGCCATCAGCGCGTCGTGCTGGACCCGATCGAAGAAGCGATCGAGATCCACGTCGACGGCCCACTCGTGCCCCTTGGCGATGTCGCGCTGAGCGCGCTCCACCGCCTGGTGGGCCGAGCGCTCGGGGCGGAAGCCGAAGCTCCGCTCCGAGAAGCAAGGATCGAATACGGGCGTGAGCACCTGCGATAGGGCCTGTTGGATCACTCGATCCAGGGCCGTCGGCACCCCCAGCTCCCGCTCCCCTCCCGAGGGTTTTGGGATCGTGACCCTCCTGGTGGGTTGGGGGCGGTAGGTGCCCGCGTCGAGCATCGCCCGGACTTCTGGCCAGTGATCGTGCAGCCAGGAGCGAAGCTCCTTGGTCTCCATCCCATCGACGCCGGGAGCACCGGCGTTTTGCTCGACACGTCTTAACGCCGCCGCCAGGTTGCCCCTGGAGAGGAACTTCTCCCAGAGGTCGCCTGCGTCGACGGCGGAGTGAGACTCTGCCTCGCCTGGCGCCGGGAAGCCGCTTTGCTCTTCGCGGGGAGCTTCGGGCTTCACCCTAGGCATCCATTGCGCGAAGGCCCCGCCGGGGCGGGGTTGGCTGCTGTGGCTTGCGCGAGCACGGGCTGCTTTGCCTCGGCTTCGCGTTCGGCCCTTCGCGGCACACGATCCCGCCGCTACTACGGCCTCTGCTGACTCCTGCCGGATGACCGACCGCCTCGCGGCGGCCAGGGTCGGGCGACTTGCGTCGAGGCCGACACTCCGACAGGCCTCCCGGGATAAGCCAGGACACCTTCCCCGCGCACCCGCCGCATTTACGTGACGGCCGCTTGATGGCAACGGGCTTCGCCGTGTTCTGCCGGCTCGCCCTGGCCGTCCCGCCTCCGATGCGGTTCGTGTCCCTCGGGTCGCGGTTTCGCCTCCGGCTTCCTTCCCACCCCGCCTCACGACGACGCAGTTGCCCTTGGCTTGTGGTTGGTGCCATCTCCTTCACAGGGGACTTTCACCCCCGAGCGTCCTGGCATGCCCGGCGTACAGAAAAGGGGCCCGGCCTAAGCCGAGCCCCTTGCAATCGCTCGCCGTTGGGGGCGAGTTACATCATCCCCCCCATGTCCGGCATACCGCCGCCGGGCATGCCGCCACCGCCGCCTTCCTCGGGCGGCTCGGCGATGATCGCCTCGGTGACGAGGATGTTCTTGGCGATCGAGGCCGCGTTCTGCAGCGCCGAGCGGGTGACCATGGTCGGGTCGATGACGCCGGCCTCGATCAGGTTGCCGTACTCGCCGGTGGCCGCGTTCAGGCCTTCGCCCGGCTTGAGGTCGCGGACGGCGTTGACGACGACCGAGCCCTCCAGACCGGAGTTCTCGGCGATCTGACGGACCGGCTCCTCGAGCGCGCGGTGGATGATCCGGGCGCCGGTGCGCTCGTCCGCGTCCTCGACCAGCTTCTCCGGGTCCAGACCGGACTGGGCGTTCAGCAGAGCAACGCCACCACCCGGGACGACGCCCTCCTCGAGGGCGGCGCGGGTCGCCTGCAGCGCGTCCTCGACGCGGTGCTTCTTCTCCTTCATCTCGGTCTCGGTGGCGGCGCCGACCTTGACCACGGCGACACCTCCGGCGAGCTTGGCCAGGCGCTCCTGGAGCTTCTCGCGATCGAAGTCGGAGTCGGTGTTCTCGACTTCCGATTTGATCTGCTTGATCCGGCCTTTGATGTCGTCGGCGCCGCCGGCACCGTCGATGATCGTCGTCGTGTCCTTGGAGACGACGACGCGGCGGGCTTTGCCGAGCTGAGCGAGTTGGGTGTTCTCGAGTTTGAGACCCATCTCCTCGGTGATGACCTCGCCACCGGTGAGGATCGCGATGTCCTCGAGCATCCGCTTGCGGCGATCGCCGAAGCCGGGGGCTTTGACGGCGACACCGGTGAAGGTGCCCCGCAGCTTGTTCACGACCAGGGTCGCCAGGCACTCGCCCTCGACGTCCTCGGCCACGATCAGCAGCGGCTTGCCGCCCTGCATGACCTGCTCCAGCACCGGCAGGATGTCCCGCACGGAGCCGATTTTCTGGTTGGCGATGAGGATGTACGGCTCCTCCAGCACTGCCTCCATGCGGTCCTGGTCGGTGACCATGTACGGGGAGATGTAGCCCTTGTCGAACTGCATCCCCTCGGTGAACTCCAGCTCCATGCCGAAGGTCTGGCCCTCCTCGACGTTGACGACGCCGTCCTTGCCGACCTTCTCGATCGCGTCGGCGATCACGTTGCCGATCTCGTCGTCGGCGGCCGAGATGGCGGCCACGCGGGCGATCTGGTCCTTGCCGGCAACCTCTTTCGACTGCTTCTCGCGCAGGTTGTCGACTACCTCGTCGACGGCCTTCTCGATGCCGCGGCGCAGGGCCAGCGGGTTGGCGCCGGCGGCGACGTTCTTGAGGCCCTGGCGCACGATGATCTGGGCCAGCAGGGTCGCCGTCGTGGTGCCGTCTCCGGCGACGTCGTTGGTGGCCGTGGCGACCTCGCGCACGAGCTGGGCGCCCTGGTTCTCGAAGACGTCCTCGACCTCGACCTCACGGGCGATGGTGACTCCGTCGTTGGTGATCGTCGGCGCCCCGAACTTTTTGTCGAGCACGACGTAACGGCCCTTGGGGCCGAGGGTGACCTTGACAGCGTTGGCGACGGCGTCTACGCCGTCCTGCAGCGCCCCCCTCGCCTCCTCTGCGTACTTCAGCTCCTTATGAGCCATATGAATTCAGTCCTCCTTGGTTCTAAGTGCGATGGGCGGCTAGCTGAGCTTGGCGAGCACGTCCGACTCGCGCAGCACGAGCAGGTCGTCTCCCTCGACGGTGACCTCGGTGCCTCCATATTTGGAGTAGAGGACCTCATCGCCCTCCGAGACGTCGAGCGGGCGGCGGTTGCCGTCCTCGTTGATGGCGCCGTCGCCGACGGCGACGACCTTGCCCTTCTGAGGCTTCTCTTTGGCCGTGTCGGGGAGGACGATGCCGCTGGCGGTCGTCTCCTCCTCCTCGATCGGTTTGACGATCAGCCGGTCCCCGAGGGGCTTCAGCTTCATCCGTGTACCTCCATTGTGTGGTGGGGATCCAAGACTAGATTGGCACTCTCCAGGTGAGAGTGCCAGGGATCTGAAAGATAGCGAGATCAGTCTGTCGCCAGCAGCCTGCAACCCAGCAGGCGCGCAATTCCCTCGCCGCCGCGGGCCATCACCCAGTCGTGGTTCCACTCGAATGCGGGCCGCAGCAGCGGCGCGAGCAGGTTCATCCAGGACTTCGTCGTCTTCACGTTCCACTCGTAGAGAACGGCGGTGACGCCGTCCTGCTCGTAGAGGCGCCAGCGTCCGACTCCCTCGAGCTCGCCCACCGCGTGCCCCTCCAGCAGGTGCGGGGCCACGACCCGCGTCGTCGTCACCTCGAACTCGACCCGGTAGGGCAGCAGGCTCTTCCAGACCATCCGCGCCACCGTGCCGACGTCGCCGTCGGCGCCGCGCCTCACCTCCTCGGCCTCCTCCACCCCGCGCCACCACTCGGGCCAGCGCTCCTGGTCGTGGAGCGCCTCCCAGACGGGCTGGCGGGGGGACTCGAGCAGCCAGGTGGTGAGGAACGCGTACTCGGCCATCGGCCTCCGCCTCAGTTGTGGTGCGGGGTCTCTCCGTTGCCGAGGTGCGGCCGCGGCGGCTCGGTGATCTGCGAGAAGCGGATCACGGTGACGGTGTCCTCTTCGAGGATCGGCCGGCTGTATATCTGCTCGAGGAACTTGCGCTCGTCCTCGAGTCGGCGGAACTCGGGATTGTCGTGCTCGATGTCGCGCCGGGAGAGGTCCTTGAGCTTCTTCACCTCGACGTCGTCGATGACCGCGGAGAAGATCTTCTCGCGCGGGCTGTGGCGGAAGCCCACGGTGACCCAGACGACCTGGCCGCGCTCGTACTTGCCGCTCTTGTCGCCGAGCCGGATCGTCGCCGTCTTGCGACCCCGCTTGAGCTGGTCGACGAAGACTGCCGAGTAGAAGTTGAGAACGTAGGTGCCGCCCCTCATTTGCGCTGCGAGCGTATAGGACCGCCGGGCCCGAGCGTGATCCTCGCGGCCGGTTCGTGTTTGGACATCTGTCCGAGGCTGATTGGAGATTTTTGCTCAGGGAACCGATGGGGAACACAGTGGCTTCCACGACCCTCCGCACCCGCCTCTTCCTCGGCGCCCTGATCGGCGCCTGCGGGCTGCTGCTGGCGCCGCTCGCCGGCAGCGCCGCGGCGCTCAGCTGTGGCGGCAAGAAAGTGACGATCGTGGGGACCGCCGGCAACGACACGATCGTCGGCAAAGGCGCCAGCGACGTGATCTACGGGGGCGGCGGCGACGACCGCATCGGCGGCGGCCGCAACGGCAACGACACGATCTGCGGCGGCGCCGGCGACGACAGCCTGCGGGGCGGACGCGGCTTCGACGCCCTCTACGGCGAAGGCGACGACGACAGCCTCTTCGGCGAAACCGGGTCCGACATGCTCGACGGCGGCGCCGGCGACGACCAGCTCGCCGGCTTCAAGGGCGCCGACCACCTCTTCGGCGCCGGCGGCGAGGACTCGCTGATCGGGGCCAAGGGGCCTGACACGCTTGACGGCGGCGCCGACAACGACTTCCTCGACGGCCAGCAGGGCAGCGACTCGATCGGCGGTGGCGCCGGCGACGACAGGCTGCTCGGCGACAAGGGCAACGACACGCTTGACGGCGACGGTGGCAACGACACGATCGAAGGCGGCGCCGGCGACGACAGCCACCTCGAGGGTGGCCTCGGAACCGACTCCATCCTCGGCGGCTCCGGCACCGACAATGCCGACGGCGGCGCCGGCGACGGCGACGTCGTCCGCGGCGACGCCGGCACCGACACCCTCGCCGGTGGCGAAGGCGGCGCCGACATCGTCTCCTACGCGAGCGCCACCCGCAGCGGCGTCGTCGTCAGCCTCCCGACCAGCAGGGCCAAAGGCGACGGCCACGACGACCTCGAAGGCTTCGAGGACGTGGTCGGCTCCCCCCAGGCCGACACGCTGATCGGCAACAACAGCGCCAACCGGCTCGACGGCGGCGTCGGCGACGACACCCTGGAGGGTGGTGGCGGTGGTGGCGTCGCCTTCGGCGGGCCGGGCAGCGACGCCTGCGACGGCTTCGCGATCGAGAACTCCTGCGGCCCCGAAGCGGGCGCCCCGCCCGGTGCCGCCTTCGTGATCCTCAACCAGGGCCTCGACGGCTCCAGCCTCGTCGTCCAGGGCGGCGAGAGCGCCGACGACGTGCGCGTCGCGCTCGGCGCCGGCGGCTGGACCGTCTCCGACAACCGCCCGGTCTTCGCCGGCGGTGGCTGCTCCAACCCGGCCGGCAACACCGCCGTGGTCGCCTGCCCGGGAGAAGCCGGCCTGGCGCTGGTGGTCGTAACCGGCGGCGGCGGCAACGACAGCCTCACGATCGATCCCAGCCTTCCGGCCAGCGCCAAGGTGCGGGTCAACGGCAACGCCGGCAGCGACACCCTCGTCGGCGGCCCCGAGGACGACGTGCTGGAAGCGGGCGAGAACTACAACGGGCCCAACGACGGCAACGACGTCCTGGTCGGCGAAGGCGGCAACGACGTGCTCTACGCGGACCCCGGCGCCGACCAGCTCAGCGGCGGCGCCGGCGAGGACCTGCTGGTCTCCTCCGTCCTCACCTGCCAGGGACACCGCTACGACGGCGGCCCGGGCGAAGACACCGTCTCCTACGGCCGCTCCAACGACGCCCTGCGCGTCGCCATCGGAGGCACCGGGGGACCGGCCGGCTGCGGCAATCCGGATCAGGTTCTGCCGGACAACGAGAGCCTCGAGGGCTCCGACGGCCCCGACGTCCTCGTCGGGGACAACGGCGACAACAGCATGCTGGGCCACCTCGGGGCCGACGTCTTCCTCGGCAAGGGCGGCAACGACTTCATCGACGCCGCCGACGGCAAGCGCGACAAGCGGATCAGCTGCGGCGGCGGCCACGACGAAGTCGTCAAGGACGCCGCCGACCCCACCACCGGCTGCTAGCCCACCGCGGTTAGAAGCCGCCCTCGCCGAGCAGGGGGACGAAGCGGCAGGGGCCGATCGTCTCGCTCTCGAGCTCCTCGCCGTGGCGGCGCAGGACGGTGAGCAGGTCGGTCTCGTCGCCGGCGAGCGGAACCACCAGGCGGCCTCCCTCGGCGAGCTGGGCGACCAGGGCCGGCGGTGGCGCGGGAGCGACGGCGTGGACGGCGATCGCCTCGAAGGGAGCCCGCTCGGGGACGCCGCGACTGCCGTCGCCGATCGAGAGCTCGACGTTGGTGACCGCCAGCGAGGCCAGCGCTTCGCGGGCGCCGAGGGCCAGCGACGGGTGGCGCTCGACGCTGACCACCTCGGCCGCCAGCAGCGCGAGCACGCAGGCGGAGTAGCCGGAGCCGGTCCCGACCTCGAGCACCCGCTCGGAGCCGCTCAGCGCCAGCGCCTGGCAGATCGCGGCGACGATCCAGGGCTGGGAGATCGTCTGCTCCTCGGCGATCGGCAGGGCCGAGTCGTCGTAGGCGCGGTGCCGCAGGCGCGGCGGCACGAACGCCTCTCGCGGCACCTCTCCCATCGCCGCCAGCACCCGCTCGTCGGCGATGCCGCGGCGGCGCAGCTGCCGCTCCACCATCCGCGCCCGGAGGCTGGCGAGGTCTGCCATGCCTAGAAGATGTAGTTGTGCAGTTTCGCGGCGTCGAGGACGGTGACCCGGCCGCGGCCGGAGCGGACGACGCCGGCCCGCTCGAGGTCGGCGAGGAAGCGGCTGACGCTCTCCCGCGAGGTGCCCGCCAGCTGGGCGAGATCGGCCTGGTTCATGCGGATTGTCACCTCTCCCCCCTCGCCGCCGTGCGAGGTTTCCGAGACCAGCTGGGAGAGGACCCCGGCGACGCGGCTGGGCACGGTCTGAAAAGACTGGCGCGAGATCCGCTCGTTGGCCTCGCGCAGGCGCCGCACCAGGGCGGCGACCAGCTTCACCGAGATCTCCGGGTGGCGGGCCAGCAGGCCCCTGACATCCGTCGCCGGCAGGGCCAGCAGCTCGCCGTCGCTGAGCGCTTCGGCGCTGGCGGAGCGGG
Source organism: uncultured Solirubrobacterales bacterium (assembly GCA_963717495.1). Lineage (GTDB taxonomy): Bacteria > Actinomycetota > Thermoleophilia > Solirubrobacterales > 70-9 > VAYN01. Next base: position 1,739,708 of record OY970339.1, read on the forward strand.
TGTCGCCGTCGAGCATCGCTAGCTCTCCGAAGACCTCGCCGGGGCCGAGCGTGGCCAGCGTTATCGCCCGCCCGTCGGAGTGCTCGCGAGTGACCCGGAAGCTGCCCTCGCGGACGATGTAGCAGGCGTCGGAACGGTCGCCCTCGTGGAAGACGCGGGTTCCGGCCGGGAAGGAGCGCGGCACGGCTACCCGCGAGAAGCGCTCCAGCTCGGCCTCCTCGAGGTCGGCGAAGAGGGGGACGCTCTTCAGCAGCTCGGCGCTGGTCTCGACCTCCTCCATGGGGGGATTATCCCAGTGCGGAGCGATAAGGGCCGGCCTTCCCCCAGGGTCGAAGGCCGGCCCAACAGCTCAGACCGACTTCACAACCGAAAACGCCGGCAAGACATTTGCTCCGCTGATGATCTTCACCCCTGCTCACCCCCTTCCCTGCTGTAGACCACTGTTGGTGTGACCCATTCCAACGCTAGAAACGATTCCAGCGATTGGTGTAATTACGCCAAAAACTGAGTCGAGCGGTCAAGAAGTCGTTTACGATCTTTGCTTCAGACTCTTCAATAGGAGGAAGTCATGGGATCGGTGAAGGCCCGCCCATCAATCGAGTCGACGCTCGCGGCGATCGTCGCCCACCCAACTAGGGTCAAATGCCTGTCGATCCTGGCCGAACGCCGAGCGAGCCCGAATCAGGTTGCGATCGAGCTCAACGAGGACGTCGGGCACGTCAGCTACCACATTAAAAAGCTGGTCTCACTGGGCGTCGTCGAGCTGATCGACGAACAGAAGGTCCGGGGCGCGGTCGAGCACTTCTATCGCGCCGTCACCCTGGCTTACATCAGCGACGAGGAGTGGGCCAAGCTCTCAGTGGAGGAGCGGCGCCCCTACACGCTCTACACCCTGCAGCTGGCGATGGCGGACGCCGCCGAAGCGATGGAGGCCGGGACCTTCTACGCGCGCTCCGACTTCTACCTGACCCGGACCCCCGCCGTGGTCGACGAGGATGGCTGGGCCGAATTCAACAAGCTTCACGAAGAGATGATGGAGCGCACGATGGACATCATCGCGACGAGCGCCGACCGACTGGCGAACTCACCTGACGCGACCAGCATCCCCGTGACCCAGATCGGGATGTTCTTCGAGCGGCCGCCGCGGCCGACTACGTCTTAGGCGCGCCACCGATTCTCCAGCGGTGTCGCCTCAGGCCGTGGCCGTCAGTTTGCGCGGACCGCGGCTGAAGCCGGCGCCGATCAGGGCCTCCTCGTGGCCGGAGCCGATCACCGCCTCGCCGTCGAGCTTCTCGACCGCGAGCTTCTTCAGCCGGCCGGCGGCGACGGCGTCGGCCAGCGCTCGCATCGCCGCTTCCAACTCGCCTCCCTCCATCCGTATCAGTCGTAAGAGGCCGCGGCCGCCGCGCTCGAGGAAGACGACCGGCTCGCCGTCGCGCAGCAGCAGGTGGGCGCCGGGGGTGCGGCCGGGGCGGCGGCCTCCCTCCAGCTTCGGCCAGGGCAGCGAGGCGCCGTAGGGGTTGGCCGGGTCGGTGGCGGCGAGCAGCAGGTAGGAGCCGTCGGCTTCGGGCAGCGAGCGCAGCCGCTCGACCGCGCCGGGGAGGGCGAACTGGGCACCGCCGAGGCCCTCGACGAAGTAGCCGCGGCGGGCGGTGCCGAGCAGCTCGAGGTTGCCGAGCTCGGAGTAGAGGGTGGCGAAGCCGCCGGGGACGCCCTCGGCCAGCACAGTCTCGCGGGTGACGATGCCGTAGCGCTCCAGCATCAGCTCGGCCTGGGCGCGTAGGCGGGCGCCGGGGCCGGGGGCGTTGGCGAAGAGCGGCTCGGTCAACGACCAGCGGCCCTGGACGGCGGCGCCGGTGGTCGAGCGGCGGCGGCCGAAGCGGCGGCCATGGCGGTCGGGCGAGGCGACCGCGCGCAGGCGCGGCGCCCGCAGCGGCGAGAAGGCGTCGTTGGTGACCCCGCCGGTCCAGGCGAGGTCCCAGAGGGCGTTGTGGAGATCCTCGGCGGGATGGTCGAGGTCGGCGAGCAGGTCGAGCCAGAACGAGGGGCCGGCGGCGAGGCGCTCGCGGATCGCCTCGTGGACCTCGCCGCCGGGAGCCTCCAGCTTGGCGTTGGCCGGCGGCGGTCCGGCGAGGCGGACGTCCTCGCGGAAGTAGAGGGCGACGCGGCCGTCGCTGCGCCCGAGGGCGCCGGCGCCGACCCAGACCAGCTCGCCGCTGGTGCAGAGCTCGTCGAGCCAGGCGGGCGAGTAGGCGCCGAGGCGGCGCGGCAGCACGTCCGCCTCCCAGACTTTCGGCGTGAGGGCGACGCCCTGCAGCGGCACCAGCGCTTCGCGCAGGCGGTCGGGGCCGGCGCCGGCGCGGCGGAAGGCGTCGACGTTCTGCCAGCTCGGCAGGAAGCGGGCCAGCTGGGTGGTGTCGGCGGCCTCGACCTCCTTGCGCAGGCGGGCGAGGCTGGCGCGGCGGACCCGGCGCAGGACTTCGGAGCCGCACCACTCGCGCTCGGTTCCCTGCGGCAGCAGCTCGCCGCGGACCATCGCCCCTTCGCCCTCCAGCTCGCGCAGGGCCGGCGAGGGGTCGATGCCGTAGCGCTCGGCCAGGCGCGCGGTCGGGAAGGGGCCGTGGGTACGGGCCCAGCGGCGGACCAGGGCGCGCATCGCGTCGGGGTGGTCCTCGAGGAAAGTCTCCGGCAGGCCGGCGGGCGGCGGCACCCCGAGCGCGTCGCGGTAGAGGCCGGCGTCCTCGGCGGCGACGTAGCGCTCCTCGCCGGCGATGCGGACCTTGGCGACGCGGCGCTCGGCGACCAGCTTCTCCAGCATCGAGGCGGCCGAGTAGCCCTCCGTCACCCGCTCCTCGCACTCGGCCGCGGTGAGGTCGCCGAGGTTGCGCAGCAGCTGCTGCAGGGCGTCGCGGTCGCCGGCGCGACCGGCCTCGGTGCGGTGCTGCAGCTGCTCCTCGACCTCGACCAGCGCCTCGGGGTCGATCAGCTCGCGCAGCTCCTCCTGGCCCAGCAGCTCGCGCAGGAGGTCGCGGTCGAGGGCCAGCGCCGCCGCCCGCCGCTCGGCGTTCGGCGTATCCCCCTCGTACATGTAGGTGGCGACGTAGTCGAACAGCAGCGAGGAGGCGAAGGGCGAGGCGGTCGGGGTCTCGACCTCGACCAGGCCGATCTGGCGCGAGTGCAGCTTGCGCAACAGGTCCCCGAGCGCGGGCAGGTCGAGGACGTCCTGCAGGCACTCGCGGTAGGTCTCGAGGATGACCGGGAAACGGGGGAAGTCCCGGGCCACCTCGAGCAGGCTCTGCGACTTCAGCCGCTGCTGCCAGAGCGGCGTGCGCTTGCCCGGGTAGGCGCGCGGGATCAAGAGCGAGCGCGAGGCGTTCTCGCGGAAGCGGGCCCCGAACAGGGCCGAGCCGGAGAGCTCGGCGACGATCAGGTCCTCGATCTCGTCGGGGTCGATCAGGACGAGGTCGGCGGGCGGTGGCTCGTCGGCGTCGGGAAGGTGGATGACGATGCCGTCGTCGGACCAGATCGCGTCGGCCTCGAGGTCGCGCTCGTCGCGGATCTTGGCGGCCAGCGCCAGGCCCCAGGCGGAGTGGACGCGGCCGCCGAACGGGGAGAGGATGCAGAGCCGCCAGTCGCCGATCTCGTCGCGGAAGCGCTCGACCACGATCGTCTCGTCGGAGGGGACGACGCGGGTCGCCTGCTGCTGCTCGCGCAGGTAGGTGACGAGGTTGTTGGCGGCGCGCTCGTCGAGGTCGTACTCGGCGGCGAGCTCGGCCGGCTCGCGCGAGACCGCCTCGCGTGAGAAGGCGCCGATCGCTCGCCCCAGCTCGGCCGGGCGGCCGATCCCGTCGCCCTTCCAGAAGGGGACGGCGCCGGGGGCGCCGGGGGCCGGGGTGACGATGACCCGGTCGCGGGTGATTTCCTCGATCCGCCAGGTGGTGGCGCCGAGCAGGAAGGTCTGGCCGGGGCGGGCCTCGTAGACCATCTCCTCGTCGAGCTCGCCGACCCGGCGGCCGTCGGGTAGGTGGACACCGTAGAGGCCGCGGTCGGGGATCGTGCCGGCGTTGGTGACGACCAGCGAGCGCGAGCCTTTGCGGCCATGGATGGTGCCGCCGGTCCGGTCCCAGACGATCCGCGGCCGCAGCTCGGCAAAGCGGTCCGACGGGTAGCGGCCGTCGAGCATGTCGAGCACGTTCTCCAGCTGTTCGCGCGAGAGCTCGCGGAAGGACTCGGTGGCGGTGACCAGGCGCTCGACCGCGTCGACCTCCCACTCGTCCATCGCCGCCATCGAGACCAGGTGCTGGGCGAGCACGTCGAGCGGGTTCTGGGGGATGACCGTCTCCTCGATCTCGCCTTCGCGCATGCGCCGGGCGACCACCGCGCACTCGAGCAGGTCGCCGCGGTATTTGGGGAAGATCCGGCCTTTCGAGGTCTCGCCGAGCCCGTGGCCGGCGCGGCCGATCCGCTGCAGGCCGCGGGTCACCGACTTCGGCGACTCGACCTGGATCACGAGGTCGACGGCGCCCATGTCGATGCCCAGCTCGAGGGAGGACGTCGCCACGAGGCACGGCAGCTCTCCTGACTTCAACAGCTCCTCGACCAGGGTGCGCTCCTCGTGGGACAAGGAGCCGTGGTGGGCGCGGGCGATCTCCTCGTAGGCGTCGGCGGAGGCCGCTCCCGCGGGTCCTGTCACGGCAGGGGACCCCCCACCCCCTCCGGTAGCTAAAGCTTCCTCGGGGGCGGGCCCCCCTACCGTGCCACCCCCGGGAGCGGCCTCCGAGGAGCCGTTGCCGTGGCCGGCGTGCTCCGTTGCCGGGAGCTCCTGGTCGCCTTCGCCATTGGCGAGCTCGTTGAGACGCTTGGCGAGGCGCTCGGAGGCGCGGCGGTTGTTGACGAAGATGATCGTCGAGGTGTGTTCCTGGACCAGCTCCAGGAGCTTGGGGTAGATAGCCGGCCAGATCGAGCGGATGTGAGCACTCGGCTCGATTTCGGATGGAGGGACGCCATCCTCGGATGGATAAGCCGGCGCTCCGGGGTCGGACATGTCCTCGACCGGCACGACGATCTCGAGGTCAAGCTCCTTCACCCTGCCGGCATCGACGATCTTGCAATCTCTCTTCGGCCCGACAAGGAACTTCGCGATCCGCTCCAACGGCCGCTGCGTGGCGGACAGCCCGATCCTCTGGATGCCTTGCCCGCTCCTCGCGGGGGGTGGCATGGGTGGGGGGTCCTCGCCGCCGTCCGGAGGCTCCGGAGGAGAGGGCTTCGAATCGAGGGCTGCTCGGTCCCGGCCTCCGGAGGAGCGCGCAGGACCAGGCGAGGACCCCCCACCCATGACAGGACCCGCCGCGCCGAGCGCCAAGTCATCCAACCGCTCAAGGGTGAGCGCCAAGTGCGCCCCCCGCTTGGTCTGCGCCACCGCATGAATCTCGTCGACGATCACCGCTTCGGTCGTGGCAAGGATCTCGCGCACGTTGGAGGAGAGCATCAGGTAGAGCGACTCCGGCGTGGTGATGAGGATGTCGGGCGGCGTTTTCGCCATCGCCCGCCGCTCTTTCTGGGGCGTGTCGCCGGTGCGCAGGCCGACCGAGATCTCGGCGCCGATCCCGCGCAGGGGAGCCCGCAGGTTGCGCTCGATGTCGTAGGAGAGCGCCTTCAGGGGCGAGACGTAGACGAGGCGGACGCCGGTGCCGAGTTGCGGCGAGCGCGCCAGCTTGTCGATCCCCCAGAGGAAGCTGGCCAGGGTCTTGCCGGAACCGGTGGGGGCGCAGATCAGCGCGTTGTCGCCGCCGGAGATCGCCTCCCAGCCACCGGTCTGGGCGGGCGTCGGCCCCTCGAAGGAAGCCTCGAACCAGCGCCGCACTGGAGCGCTGAAGGGACCCAGCGGGTCAGATCTCGTGCTCTGTCTCGCCTCGGTGGTCAACCCACCGATCTTACGCAGCGAGCGTTACGGGGTGCCGCCGGAGAACTTCACGTAGGCGTACCAGGACTTCTTCGGCACGAAGCCGTGGCCGAAGAGGCCGGAGCCGTCGCAGAAGTTGCAGGTGCCGGGCTGGTCGTCGACCGAGAACCAGTAGACGCGCTGCAGCTTCCACTTGGCCTGCTTGGCGCTCAGCAACGAGAAGGCGCCCTTGAGCTGGGTGGCCTGACCGGCGGCGCCCTTGGCGAAGATGTTCAGTTGGGGATTTGCCGGCGGCGGCTGCGAGGACCAGCCGAGCTCGGTGATCCAGAGGCCCTTGCCGGAGTCGCCGTTGGCCTTCTGGACGGCGCGGAATTCTTCGATCTCTGCGGTCAGTTCCTGGTAGCGGCCGGTGTAGGGATGCAGGGCGACGCCGTTGAACTTCGACTTGATCCCCGGCGTCGTCTCGTACATCTGTTCGAGGAAGTCGGAGGCGAAGTAGACCCGCTTCGGCTTTTCCTTCGTCGATTTGCCGCCCTTGGGGCGGGAGAACATGCCGCCGAGCACGAGCTTGGCGCCGGCGTCGGCGCTCTTCAGCGCCGCGTAGGACAGCTTCACCAGGCGCCCGTATTCGGCCGGGTTGGGCTTGGCGACGAAGTACTTGAAGTTCTCCTCGTTCCAGACCTGCCAGGTGCGGATCGGGCGGAACGGGACCGTCGGGTTGGCGGGCCAGAAGCTGCCGTTGGGCCCGTAGCGGGCGACCGCGGCCTTGACGAAGCCGGACCAGGCGGTGGCTGCCGGGCCGGCCGCCGGCAGGTGGTTGGGCGCTTTGACGGTGTGGTTCGAGCCGGGAACCCAGACCGAGGGCACCGCCCAGGAGGGCGCGCCGTTGAGGAACGGCAGCACCTCGATGCCGGCGTTGGCCGCCTTGACCACCACGCCGTCGACCCCCGCCCAGTCGAAGGCGCCGCCGCGCGCAGGCTGAACGGCGCCCCAGTCGATCGGGACACGGGTGCTGTCGACGCCGCCGCGCTGCAGGCGCTGGAACTGTTCCTGGCTGGGCGTCGCCTGCGGCACCACGCCCCAGAAGGTCGCCGGAACCGCTTGGGCGGCCGACGCGAAGAGCGCCAGACCCAGCAGTGCCACGGCCAGAGCCGCCGTCCAAGCGCGCGCTCCCCTACCGATTCGCAGCGTCGCTTTCGACATCCGGCTAGCTCGCCTTCGGCGAAACCTGAGCGCCGGGATCCTGGCGCTGGCGCCGCTGCCTGATCACGACCGCACCGATGGAGATCGCCGCCAGAGCGGCGATCGCGATCAGGATCGGGATCAAGGGCGAGGAAGAACCGTCATCCGAGGACGTCTGCGAGCTGACCGGCTGGCCGCCGGCGAGACTGCCCGCCTGCTGCCCGCTGCCCTTGCCGGCGCCGGCGGTGGAACCGTTGCCTTGGCTACCCTGGCCGGTGCCAGCACCGCCGCCCGTGCTTGGATTGCCGTTCGCCGACGATGGACCGCCCGCCGAAGACCCAGACCCGGAAGCGTTCGTGCTGCCGGAGCCGGTCGCGCCGGCGCCCCCATTCGACGAGGAACCGGCCGCCGAGCCACCCGAGCCCTTCGGAGGGGTGGTGTGCCCGGTGACGGTGGGCACTTCGGTTTCGTACTGGGGCCCGAACGATTCCTGAGCCTGAGCGAGAACCGGAAAGCAAGCAAATGCCAGCAGAGCAAGCACTGACAGCAGCGCGAAGGCGGGTCGGGCCGAGCTACGGGCCTGGAGATGGGGGATCGAATTCATGGCGCGCAAGGTTAGAGGAATCAGCGGCGTTGATCGCTCCGCTCGCCCTGATCGGGGGCCTGGCGCTGGCTGGAGGCGGATTCGACCTGAGCGCTCGCCACATCGCCGGCCTCGCCGTGTGGCTGGTCGTGGTGGGGCTTCTGGCGCTCGGGGTCGCCGCCCGGTCGAACCTGGGGAAGCCGTTCTACTGGGCGAGTGGGCTGATCTTGGGGCTGGCGCTTTTGTCCGCAATCTCGTCTCTCTGGTCGGGGTCGATCGAGTTGAGCGTCGCCGAGGCAGACCGCGTCTTGGTCTACCTCGGGTTCTTCCTTGCCGCGTTCCTGATCGCTCAAACCGACGTAAGGCGCCAACGTTTCGCTGAAGGCATCGCGATTGCCCTGGCGTTGATCGCCTTTGCCGCGCTCGCCACCCGTCTCCTCCCCGACGTCTTCGACGCCGGGCCCGGCCTCGGCAGCGGGCCACGGCTGCGCTACCCGCTCGGCTACTGGAACGCCAACGGCGTCGCTTTCGGCATCGGGGTGACGATGCTGCTCTGGATGAGCCGGCGCTCGCTGACCGTGAGCCTGCGCTGGCTTGCGGTCGCTTCCCTGCCGGTCCTGCTGCTGGCGCTCTACTTCACCTACTCGCGCGGCGGCCTGCTGGCGCTGCTGGTCGCCGGCGGCTGCCTGCTGGCGCTCTCCCATGACCGACTCTGGCTGCTCGGCACCCTGGCGATCGGGGCCCTGGGGACGCTGCCGGCGCTGCTGGCGGTGCAGGCGCGCCACAGCCTCGCCGACAACTCCAGCAGCCCGGTCATCGTCGACCAGGGGCTGGAGGTCCTGCTGCTCCTGGCGGCCGGGGTGGCGCTGGCGCTGGCGCTCTTCGCCGGCCTGCGCCGGCTCGAGGGCAGGGACGGCGGGGTGACCGGGCGAGCGGTCCGGCTCTCGCGCGACCCGAAGCTGCTGCGGGGCGTCGCCCTGGGCGCCGCGTTGCTGGCGATCGCGGTGGCGATCGCGATCGGCGGCCGCGCCTGGGACCAGTTCTCCAGCTCCAACCTGCAGTTCCCGAACCAGCCCGCGAAGCACTTCGGAGAGCTCTCGGGGGCCGGGCGCCACGACTTCTACCGGGTCGCGATCGACGCCTTCGAGGAAAAGCCCGTGCTCGGCCACGGCGCCGGCACCTACCAGTTCTCCTGGGATCAGCTGCGCTCGATCCCGATCCCCGTGCAGGACGCCCACTCGGTCTTCCTCGAGGCCTTCGCCGAGCTGGGGCTGGTCGGCGGGCTGCTGGTGCTGAGCCTGTTCGGAGTCCTGCTCTGGACCGGCTTCGCCGCCTGGCGCGACGCCAGGGGCCCACAGCGGGAGCTCTGCGCGGTCCTGCTCGCGGCCGCCGTCGCCTTCACCGTCGGCGCCGCGCTCGACTGGTTCTGGGAGATCGCCGTGCTCGGGGCGATCTTCTTCCTCGCCAGCGGCGTCCTGGTGGCGGTCCGCTGCGCCCAGCTGGCGCCGGCGCCAGCCGCGGCCGAGGGGCGCGGCGAGGGGCGGCGCTTCGGGCTCGCTGTCGCCGGCCTGGCGATCGCCTGGATCACCGCCCTCGGTCTGATCGGCCCGCTGCTGGTCGACCACGAGATCAAGGCCAGCCAGTCGGCTGCCGCCGGCGGCGACATCCCCGGCGCCGTCAGCCATGCCGACACGGCCCGCTCGATCGAGCCCTGGGCCGCCTCGCCATATGTGCAGCTGGGGCTGCTGGCCCAACTGCAGGGCGATTACACGACCGCGGCCGGGCGGCTCTCGCAAGCGATCAACCGCGAGGACCGCAGTTGGCTTCTGTACTACCTCCGCTCTAAGATCGAGCACGAGGCAGGCGATACCGCCGGCGCCCGTGCCGACCTACGCCGGGCCCAGCAGCTGAATCCGCTCGAGAGTTGCCTGCGGGAAGGATGGGACGGTTGCGGATGAGCCGGATGTCGAGCGTCCAGAGGGCGGCCGCACGCGCCTCCGTGCCGGCCTCGCCGGCCCCGACCCCCCGGCCGCGCAGCGCCGCCGGGCGGCTCGGCCTGACCGGGCCGGACGGCTCGCGCCGCCGCGGCGCGATGCTGCGGCGGCTGCTCGCCGGCGGCGACTGGGCGGCGCTGCTCGCCACCCTCTGCGTCGTCACCGCGGCCAGCGCCACCACCGACGTCGCAACTCTGTTCTGGGCGGTGCTGCTCAGCCCCGCCTGGATCCTCGTGGTCAAACTGCACGGGCTCTACGACAACGACCACCGGCGGATCCGTCACAGCACCCTCGACGAGCTGCCCTCGCTGGTCTCGGCCAGCGTGCTCGGCACCCTCGTCCTCGACGGCCTGCTGGCGCTGAGCCCGGTCGGCCCGCTCTCCCCGACCAGCGCGATCGCGGTCGGGCTCGGCGCCCTCGCCGGCAGCTTCGTCGCACGCGGGGTCCTGCGCTTCCTCTGGCACCGCCTGACCGGGCTCGCGGCCGGGTTGGTGATCGGGCCGGCGGCGGCGGTCGACATGGTGGCGCGACGGGTCTCGACCCACCCGGAGACGCGACTGGCGCTGGTCGGCTACCTCTCCCAGGGCGACGACGCGGCCTCGGAGCTGCCGCGGCTGGGCTCGGTCGCCGACATCTCCAAGGTCGCCAGCGACTTCGAGATCGAGCGGGTCGTCGTCACCGAACAGGAGATGAGCGAGCCGGCGGCCGAGCGCCTGATCGAGGAGTGCAAGGCGGCCGGGCTGGCGCTCACCTTCCTGCCCCAGCACTACGGGCTGCTGGGGCCGGGGATCGAGCTCAACCGGCTAGCCGAGCTGCCGGTGCTCGACTTTCGCTTCGCCGACCCGTCGCGCTCGACGGAGGCGATGAAGCGGGCGATGGACGTGCTGATCTCCGGCGCCCTGCTGCTGCTGCTCTCGCCCCTGCTGGCGGCGATCGCGGTCGCGATCCTGCTCGACTCCGGCCGCCCCGTCTTCTTCCGCCAGCGCCGCGCCGGCAAGGACGGCGAGCCCTTTGAGATGCGCAAGTTCCGCACCATGGTCGTCGATGCCGAAGAGCGCCTCGGCGAGCTGGTCGACCTGGCCGGGCTCGAGCAGCCGGCCTTCAAGATCGTCGACGACCCGCGCGTGACCCGCAGCGGCCGCACCCTGCGTCGCTACAGCCTCGACGAGCTGCCGCAGCTGATCAACGTCCTGCGCGGCGAGATGTCGCTGGTCGGCCCCCGTCCCGAGGAGGAGAGCGTCGTCGCCCTCTACGACGAGCGCCAGCGCGGGCGGCTGGCGATCAAGCCGGGGATGACCGGGCCGATGCAGGTCTACGGCCGCAGCGACCTCACCTTCGAGGAGCGGCTGGCGATGGAGCGCGACTACCTCGACAACCTCTCGCTGGCCGGCGACCTGGCGATCCTGCTGCGCACCCCGAGCGCCGTCCTGCGTGGCGACAGCGCCCTCTAGCGCCACGATGGTCGCACCAGACCTGGAGGTCGTCATCGTCAGCCACGGCGCCGAAGGGCTGCTGCGGCGCTGCCTGGGCTCGCTGCGCAAGCATCCCCCCGGGGGCGAGATGCGGGTGACCGTGGTCGACAGCGGCAGCCCCGACGGCACCGCGGACATGGTCGCGCGCGAGTTCCCGGAGGTGCGGCTGCTGCGGCGCGGCAACATCGGCTTCTCCGCCGCCAACAACCTGGTGCTGCGCGAGAGCGAGGCCGCCGCGGTGCTGCTGCTCAACCCCGACACCGAGGTCTACGCGGGAACCCTGGAGGCGGCGCTGGCGCGGCTGCGCTCGGAGGAGCGGATCGGCATGGTCGGGGTCAAGCTGGTGCTCGAGTCGGGCGCACTCGACCACGCCTGCAAGCGCTCCTTCCCGACCCCGCTCAGCGCTCTCGCCCACTTCACCGGCATCGGCCGTGGCGAGGACGCCGGCGGCACTCTCGGTCAGTACCGGGCGACCCATCTCGGCGACGACGAGGCGGGCGAGGTCGATGCCGTCAACGGCGCCTTCATGCTCTGCCGGGCGCGGGCGGTGCGCGAGGTCGGGCTGCTCGACGAGGGCTACTGGCTCTACATGGAGGACCTCGACTGGTGCCATCGCTTCTGGGACGCCGGCTGGAAGGTCTTCTACGAGCCGGCCGGGGTCGCCCTGCACGTCAAGGGCGCCTCCAGCGGCGGGCGGCGGCGGCCGAAACAGGAGATCGCCTTCCACCGCGGCATGGCCCGCTTCTACCGCCGCTTCGACGCCCCCGAGCACAACCCGTTGCTCAACGCCGCGGTCTACGCCGGCGTCGGCGCCAAACTCGCCCTCAGCCTCGCCCGCACCGCCGCAAAAGCCCGCCGACGGGCCTGAGACGTCCAAATAACGGACGCTTGAGGCCCATCGGCCCCCGTTAGACGCGCTCGGCGACGACGATGTCCTGCAAGGTGAGGCCGCCCGGGGTGTTGGACCAGACGCCGTGGTGGATCGGCTCGCGGACCTCGAGCCCGACCGCGTCGAGCGTCGCGCGGAGGTCGGCGACGGGAATCGCGACCGCCGCCTCGGGCTCGGCCGGGTCGGTGGTCAGCCCGCCCTCGATCGGGTGGCGGAAGTCCATCATCGCCCGGCCGGCGGCGATCTCCGCCTCGGCCTCGGGCGTGAGCAGGAAGAAGGTCAGCAGGCAGGTGCCGCCCGGCTTCAGGACCCGCGCCGTCTCGGCCAGGTAGTGGTTGGCCTCGTCGCGCAAGAGGTGAGTGAAGAGCGAGGTGGCGAAGGCGAAGTCGAAGCTTGCATCCTCGTAGGGGAAGCGGAACTCGGTCCCGGACTGCTTGCCGAAGGGGTTGTACTTGCCGTTGTAGACCGAGGCCCAGGTGAACTCGAAGTTGGGCCAGCGCGGGGTGATCGTGCGCCGGCACCACCGGACCATCTCGCGGCCGACGTCGAAGCCGGCGTAGGAACCGCCGTCGAGGTAGGTGGTCAGCGGCAACGCCATGCGGCCGAGCCCGCAGCCGACGTCGAGCACGCGGTCGCCGGGCTCGAGCCCGCCCAGGTCCCTGAAGTAGCCGAGGAACTGCCGGCCGGTGCGCTCGAAGTCGCCGCCGCCGACGAAGGCCAGGTGGCGGGGCGGCGTCAGCGGCCCCTCGCGGCGGCGGCGAATCAAGTCCGAAGGGCCCCAGAGCAGCCGCCGCGCCGCCGCCTTGGCCAGATAGATCGCCTGCGCCCGAGTCCGCGACGGCACTAGAACGGCAGCGTCTCGGCGATTTCGGCGAGCTTGGGGGCGGCTTTGTCGCGCTCGGAGAGCAGCGGATCCTCGACCTGCCAGTCGACGGCAACGTCGGGGTCGTCCCAGGCGATGCCGGCCTCGGTCAGCGGGTCGTAGTCGCTGGAGAGCAGGTAGGTGACGTCGGCGACCTCGCTGAGCACGGCGAAGCCGTGGCCGAAGCCAACCGGGACGAAGAGCTGGCGGTGCTTCTCGTCGTCGAGCACGTGTGCCTCCCACTGGCCGTAGGTGGCGGAGTCGCGGCGGAGGTCGACGGCGACGTCGAGGATCGCCCCGCGCGGGCAGCGGACCAGCTTCGCCTGGCCGGGCTCGGTCTGGAAGTGGATCCCGCGCAGCGTCCCTCGCGAGGAGCGCGAGTGGTTGTGCTGGACGAAGGCGACGTCGATCCCGAGCTCGGCCCAGGTGCCGCTGCGGTAGGTCTCGACCATGAAGCCGCGTGAGTCGCCGTGGACCTGCGGCTCCAGCAGGACGACCCCGTCCAGCTTCGTCGGCAGGGGCGCGGGCATCAGCCGCCCAGCGCCTTCCCGTACTGCTTCTCGTAGTACTCGCGGTACTCGCCGGAGCGAATCGGGCCCCACCACTCCTCGTTGTCGCGGTACCAGGCGACGGTCTTCTCCAGGCCCTCGGCGAAGTGGACCTGGGCCTCCCAGCCGAGCTCCTCCACCAGCTTGGCGGAGGAGAGCGAGTAGCGGCGGTCGTGGCCGGGCCGGTCCTGGACGTACTCGATCAGCGACTCGTCCTGGCCGGTCAACTCGATCACCCGCTTGATCACCTCGATGTTCTCGCACTCGTCGGGGCCGCCGACGTTATAGGCCTCGCCGGCCTTGCCCTTCATCAGCACCGTGTGGATGCCGCGGCAGAAGTCCTCGACGTAGAGCCAGTTGCGGACCTGCTTGCCGTCGCCGTAGACCGGCAGCGGGTCGCCGTGCATGGCGTTGAGGGTGATCAGCGGGATCAGCTTCTCCGGATACTGGCGCGGGCCGTAGTTGTTGGAGCCGCGCACGATCGAGGCCTCGATCCCGTAGGTGTGGACGTGGGCGGTGACCAGCAGGTCGCCGGCCGCCTTGGTCGCCGAGTAGGGCGAGGAGGGGTCGAGCGGCGAGGTCTCGGTAAAGGAGCCGGACTCGATCGAGCCGTAGACCTCGTCGGTGGAGACCTGCAGGTAGCGGGAGACGCCGAGCTCGCGGGCGGCGTCGAGCAGGGTGCCGGTGCCGATCACGTGGGTGCGGGCGAAGGCGTCCTGGTCGTCGATCGAGCGGTCGACGTGGGACTCGGCTGCGAAGTTGACGACCGCGTCCTTCCCCGCCATCGCCTCGCGCACGATCTGCGGATCCTCGATCGCCCCCTCGATCAGCTCGACGCCGTCGGGCAGGTTCTCCGGCCGGCCGGCGTAGGTGAGCTTGTCGAGCACGGTGATCTCGTGCTCGTCGCCGGCGATGCGGACGTAGGTGGAACCGATGAACCCGGCGGCGCCGGTCACGAGCAGCTTCATGCAGCCTCCCTCTCGACTTGACGTTGGGCGAGATATCCGGCCAGCCCGTCCTGCCAGGAGGGCAGGCGGATCGCGTGCTCGCGCTGGCTGGTCAGGGCCGAGAAGGGCGGGCGCGGTGCCGGCCGCCCGAATTCCTCGGTGGTGATCGAGAGCACCTTGCACTCGACCTTGGCCTGCTCGAAGACCTCGCGGGCGAACTCATACCAGGAGCACTGGCCGGCGGCGGCCATGTGGTGGATGCCGTACTCGATCCCCTCGATCAGGCGGACGATCCCGTAGGCCAGGTGCCAGGTGTAGGTCGGCGAGCCGACCTGGTCGCGGACGACCAGCACCTCGCCGTGGTCGCCAGCCAGCCGCAGCATCGTCTCGACGAAGTTGGGGCCGCCGATCCCGAACAGCCAGGCCGAGCGGACGACGAAGTGGCGCTTGTTGGCGGCGGCGGTGGCCTCCTCGCCGGCCAGCTTGGTGCGGCCGTAGGCGGAGAGCGGCGCGACCTGGTCGCTTTCCACGTAGGGGGCGCCCTTGGCGCCGTCGAAGACGTAGTCGCTGGAGACGTAGACGACGCTGGCGCCGACCGCGGCCGCGGCCGCGGCGACGTTGCCGGCGCCGGTGCCGTTGACGGCGAAGGCCGCCGGCTCAGACCCCTCGGCGCCGTCGACGTCGGTCCAGGCGGCGCAGTTGATGACGACGTCGGGGCGCTCCAGGTCGAACTTCTTCCCCAGCGCCGCCGGGTTGGTGACGTCGAGCTCGGCGCGGCCGAAGCCGACCACGTCGTGGCCGGCGTTGCCGGCGGCCAGCATCACGTCGCGGCCCAGCATCCCCGCCGCGCCAGTCACCAGGAGCTTCACGACGAAGCCCCCACTAGACGATTTCGATCTCGCAGTTGTCGCCGACCAGCAGCCGCAGGGTTTTCGGCACGCCGGCGCTGCGGGTCAGCTTGACGTTGCGGCCGAGCAGACTCGCCTCCATCCGCGTTTCCAGGTCCTCGACCACCGAGTCGGCGAGGACGATCGAGTGCTCGACCTCGGAGCGGCGCACGTGGACGCCGCTGCCGATCGAGGTGTAAGGGCCGATGTAGGCGTCCTCGATGCAGGCGCCGGCGCCGATCACGGCCGGGCCGCGGACGACCGAGCGGGTCAGCGTCGCCCCCGGCTCGAGCACGACGCGCCCCTCGACCCGCGAGCCCTCGTCGACCTCGCCCTCGACCCGGGTCTCCAGCTCCTCGAGGACGAGGCGGTTGGCCTCGAGCATGTCGGCGAGCTGGCCGGTGTCCTTCCACCAGCCGCGCACGACCTCGGACTGGACCGTGTGGCCGTCGTCGATCAGCGCCTGGATCGCCTCGGTGATCTCGTACTCGCCGCGCCAGGAGGGCTCGAGCGAGCGGGCGGCGTCGAGGATCGCCGAGGTAAAGAGGTAGACGCCGACCAGGGCCAGGTTCGAGGGCGGGTCTTTGGGCTTCTCGATCAGCCGCACGATGCGCTCGCCGTCGAGCTCGGCGACACCGTAGGACTGGGGGTCGTCGACCGGGGTGAGCAGGATCAGCGCGTGCGGCTCGTCGGCGCGGAAGGTCGCGACGAGGCCGCGCAGGCCGTCGCGCAGGAGGTTGTCGCCGAGGTACATGACGAAGGGCGAGTCGCCGATGAACTCCTCCGCGGTCAGCACCGCGTGGGCCAGCCCGGCCGGCTTGTCCTGGACGATGTAGGTGATCTTCGCCCCGAACCGGGAGCCGTCGCCGGCGGCCTCGCGGATCTCCTTACCAGTCTCGGGGGCGATGATGATCCCGATCTCCTCGACCCCGGCGTCGACCAGGGCCTCGATCCCGTAGAAGAGCACGGGTTTGTTGGCGACGGGCACCAGCTGCTTCGCCGAGGTGTGGGTGATGGGGCGCAGCCGGGTTCCGGCGCCACCGGAGAGGATCAGTCCCTTAAGAGGCTCCATGCGAGGCTGCAACCCTACTTATCGGGAGAAAGAGCTGTGCGACCCGCCGTCTACATACCGAACTACAACGGATTCGAGCGCCTCGGCGCGACCCTGCGCAGCCTGCGGGAGCAGACCCGGCCGGTCGACGTGGTCGTCGTCGACAACGGCTCCGGCGACGACTCGCCGGCCCTCCTCCATGACGAGTTCCCCGAGGTGGCGGTGCTGGCGCTGGAGCGGAACCTGGGCTTCGGCCCGGCGCTCAACCGCGCCGTCCGCGAGCACCCGGCCGACCCGTTGATCCTGCTCAACAACGATGCCGAGGCCGAGCCGCGCTTCGTCGAGGCGTTGCTCGACGCCAATGCCGAAGGGGTGCAGTCGGTGGCGGGGGTGCTATTGCAGGAGCGCGCGCCGGGGCTGATCGACTCCGCCGGCGTCGTCGCCGACCGCACCCTGATGGGCTTCGACCACCTGCACGGCGAGCCGGTCGAGGCCGCCGCCACGGCGGCCGACCCGCTCGGCCCGACCGGCGGCGCCGCGCTCTACGACCGCGGCGCCTTCGCGGCGGTGGGCGGTTTCGACGAGCGGATCTTCCTCTACTACGAGGACCTCGACCTCGCGTTGCGGATGAGCGCCGCCGGGGCGAAGTGCCGGCTCGCCCCCGGGGCGCGGGCGCTGCACGCCTACTCCGCCAGCCTCGGCGCCGGCAGCGGCGAGAAGTTCGCCCGCACCGGCTGGAGCCGCGGCTACATGCTGCGCCGCTACGGCGTGATGTCGCGGCCGCGCGACGCCGCCCGCGTGCTGGCGACGGAGGGAGCGATCTGCGCCGGCCAGCTGCTCCTCGACCGCACCGGGGCCGGCCTGCGCGGCCGCCTGCGCGGCTGGCGCGACGGCGCCGGCCTCGAGCGGCACGACCTCGACGGCGCCGAGCTGCTCGACATCTCGGCGCGAGAGGCGCTGGCGCTGCGGCGGCGGCGGCGGGGCTGAAGATTGAGCAGTTGAGGTCCCCATGGGGGCTCTAAGTGCTCAGCCTTCGGCGGGCATCAGGCGCCGAGCCAGCGGCGGGCGCGCGCGGGGTCGCCCTCGTGGCGCAGGCGGCGGCGCTCGCGCAGCAGGCGCGGCAGCCGGCGCAGGGCGGCGAGCTTGCCGGTAAGGGTCGCCCGCAGGCGGCGCTGCGAGGCGGCGCGGGCCAGCGCCCCGGCCTCGACCGCGGCGATCCGGGGCAGAGCCCGGAGCGGCATGAACTTGACCTGGGTGGCGAGCCGATTGCGCGCCACCAGCCACGCGTTCTCGGCGCTCGGCTTGGCGAAACCGGCCGACCAGGAGGCGTTGCCGACGTGCCAGACGACCGCCTCGGGGACGTAGGCGAAACGCCAGCCGGCGATCCGCGCCCGCACGTTGAGGTCGACGTCCTCGTAGAAGGCGAAGTAGCTCTCGTCGTAGCCACCGAGGTCGGCGAACAGCTCGCGCCGCAGCAGGCAGGCGGCGCCGCAGACCCCGAAGACCTCGTACACACCCGGCAGCCGCGAGGGCTGCGCCTCCCCCGCCCCGACCTCGACCGCGCGACCGTCGGCGGTGAGGGCCTGGCCGGCGCTGTAGAGGCGGGCCGCGGCGGGGTCCGGGAGAGCGGAAGCTGCCGCGGCACCGCCGCCCCTGCCGGGCCTCTCGGCATCCCCTTCGAGCTGCAGCAGGCGCGGCTGCACGCCGCCCAGCCCGGGGTCGGCTTCGAGCGCGTCGAGCAGGGTCGCGAGACAGCCGGGCTCCAGGGCCGTGTCGGCATTGAGGACCAGGACCGCGTCCGCGGCGACGCGGGCGGCGCCAAGGTTGACCGCGGCGGCGAAGCCAGTGTTCTCCGGCAGCGCCACGTGCGGGACGCCGCGCCGCTCGAGCAGCTCGACCGAGCCGTCGCTCGAGCCGTTGTCGACCACCATCGGCTCGACCTCCACCCCCTGATCCGCCAGCGAGTCGAGGCAGCGCGGCAGCAGCCCGGCGGAGTTCCAGCTGGGGATGACGACGGCGACGGTTCGGGAGGTGCTCACGCGCCGAAAGCCTGACAGCTGCGGGAGCGCTCGGCCGGGCCGATTTGGCAGGTAGCCTGCACGCCATGAGCACGATCGACAGCTCCGGAACGCCGGCGCAGGCCGCGCAGCTCGGCCCGCTCCCGATCTACCTCGACGTCCGCGCCACCTTCGCCGACCGCTTCCTCTTCGGCGAGGGCCTGGAGATTGGGCCGCTGCACCAGCCGCTGGCGATCCCGCCCCACGCGCGGGCCCGCTACGTCGACCGGATGAAGAGCGAGGAGCTGCGCCGCGAGTACCCGGAGCTCGCCGACTGGGACCTGACCGAGGTCGACGTCGTCGACGACGGCGAGCAGCTGGCGACGATCCCGGCCGAGAGCCAGGACTTCATCGTCGCCAACCACTTCCTCGAGCACACCGAGAACCCGATCGGCACGATCGAGAACCACCTCGGCAAGCTGAAGCCCGGCGGCGTCCTCTTCTACGCGGTGCCGGACAAGCGCTTCACCTTCGACTTCAAGCGCCAGCCAACGCCGCTGGAGCACATGGTCGCCGACTACGAAGAGGGGCCCGAGCGCTCACGCCACCAGCACTACGCCGAGTGGGCGCGCTGGGTCGAGGAGGACGCGGGGCCGCCCGGTCCGGCCGAGGAGGAGCGAGTCGAGCGCCGGGCGCTCGCGCTCGAAGACGCCAAGTACTCGATCCATATGCACGTCTGGACGCAGGCGGAGTTCCTCGAACTGATCCTGGACATGCGCAGTCGCTTCGACGAAGCCTTCGACATCGAGGCGGCGGCCCGGGTCGGAATCGAGTTCGTCGTCGTCCTGCGCAAGCGGGGGCCGCTCCCGGCGCCTCCGCCACCGCCGGCCCCGCCCGGGGCGAAGCCGGCGCGCGTCCGGCTCGAGCGCTGGAAGTTCCGCGCCAGGAGGGCGCTCTCCGCCACCCGCAACGAGGTTCGCCGCCGGAGGGCACGGTCATAGACGCTTCGCCAGCCCCAGGGCCGGACTCCCCCCTGGCAATCGAAGCGCGGGGACTGGAGAAGAGCTTCCGGATCCCGATCAATCGCGTCGACTCGCTGAAAGAGCGGGTCGTGCACCCGTTCTCCTCCAACGACATGCGGGTGCTACGGGCGCTCGACGGGATCTCCTTCGACGTACGCCAAGGCGAGTTCTTCGGCATCGTCGGGCGCAACGGCTCCGGCAAGAGCACGCTGCTGAAACTGCTGGCGAGCATCTACCGGACAGACGCCGGGACGATCCGGATCGCGGGCCGCCTCGCCCCGTTCATCGAGCTCGGGGTCGGCTTCAACGAGGATCTCACTGCCCGCGAGAACGTGATCCTCAACGGTGTGATGATGGGCCTGACGCCGCGCGAGACGCGCGAACGGCTCGACGCGGTGATCGAGTTCGCCGAACTCTCCGAATTCGTCGACCTGAAACTGAAGAACTACTCGTCCGGGATGCTGATCCGGCTCGCCTTCTCGACGATGCTGCAGGCCGACGCCGACGTCCTGCTGATCGACGAGGTGCTCGCCGTCGGCGACGCCTCCTTCCAGCAGAAGTGCGCCGACGTCTTCCGCGAGATGAAAGCCGAAGGCAAGACGATCGTCCTGGTCACCCACGAGATGACGACCGTCGAGGAGTACTGCCACCGGGCGATGCTGATCGACGACGGCAAGATCCAGCACCTCGGCGACCCGGCCGAAGTCGGCCGCCACTATCTGCAGCTGAACTTCGAACGCGGCAGCCCCGACGACCACGCGGCGACCCAGCAGGGCGGCGGCGAAGTGCGCCTGCTCGACGCCTGGGTCGAGGACGCCGAGGGGGAGCGCCAGACCAACGTCGAACACGCGACCAAGTTCCGCCTACGGGTCGAGCTGGAAGCCACCCGGGACCTGCCGGGTATCGGTGTCGGCTTCAGCATCGCCAACGCCGACGGGATCGGGATCTTCGACTTCGGGGCGCCGGTGATGAACGGAGAGACGACCGCGCTAACCGCCGGTCAGCGCGTCACCGTCCGCGCCGAGGTGGAGAACCTGCTCAATCCCGGCCGCTACTTCGTCCACTGCGGGGTCAACCGCACGCACGGCGCCGGGGTCGCTCTCTACGTCAACAGCGCAATCGACTTCGTCGTCTTCGGAGGCGATACCCACTCGCGCGGGATGGTTTCCCTGCCGCACCAGGTTGACGCCCATGTCGCCGACGAGGTGAGCCGATGAGCGCCCCGGCAGGGCGGGTCGCACCGCTGCGCGAGGTCCGGGGGCCCTCCGCGCTCGGCGGCGGCGCGCGGCGCTTCTTCGACCTGCTCTGGCTGGTCTCGGTGACCGAGTTCAAGCGCACCTATTTCGGCACCGTCCTCGGCTACCTCTGGTCGCTGATCCGGCCGCTGGCGCTGTTCGGGGTACTGCTCTTCGTCTTCACCAAGGTGTTCAAAGTCGGAAGCCAGCAGGTCGAGCACTACCCGGTGATGCTTCTGCTCGGCGTAGTCCTCTTCACCTTCTTCCAGGAATCGAGTCAGAACGCCGTTTCCTCGGTCGTCACCCAGGAGGCTGTCGTGCGCAAGACGCAGTTCCCGCGCCTGGTGATCCCGCTTGCGACGGTCCTCACCGGGGCCTTCAACCTCTGCCTCAACCTCGTCGTCGTCTTCGCCTTCGTCTTCGCCTTCGACGTCGACCCGACCTGGACCTGGCTGCTGTTCCCACTCGCGCTGGGGGCGCTGTTCGTCCTCACCGCCGCGGTCAGCATGGCGCTCTCGGTTCTCTACGTGCGCTTCCGCGACGTCGCGATCATCTGGGTCGTCTTCGCCCAGATCCTCTTCTACGCGACGCCGATCCTCTATCCGGTTACCGCCTTCGAAAACGAGAAGTACGAACACCTGCTGATGCTGAACCCGATCGCGGTGATCTTCGAGCAGGTGCGGGTCTGGATCCTGGCCGAACCGCAGGCTCCGACGACGGCGACCGGTGTGGCGCAGGCGCATGCCCCGACGGCGGCCGAAGCGGCCGGCGGCGCCGTGCACCTGCTGCCGGCGGTGGCGATCTACATCGGCATCTGCGTCTTCAGCGTCTGGATCTTCAGACGCGATGCACCCCGCATCGCCGAGAACCTGTAGCCGCGCTCAGCAGATCCGGACCGGCTGCTCGGCCTCGACCCGGAGAAACCAACCCTTCTCGGATTCGTCTCTGGGGATGCGCAGCGAGGTGACCGAATCGCCCGGCGCGCCTTCGGTGACGACCGGGAACTCCGCGGCCGCGAAGCGCCGTAGGCTGAACGAGGCCTGCGGGCCCGGGGCAACTTCGATGTTCGTCACTCCCGGGGACACCCTCAACCCGGACGCCGGTGCGCTGCCGCCGTCGAGCGCAAGACAGCCTGGGGGCGGGGAGCTCTCATAAGCGTTCAGCCGCGTGACCGTTGAGAGGGGCAACGCCTGACCGAGGACGATGTCGGCCTGCCGCCGGATCTGTTCTGGGGCAGATTCGAGCTCGGCCCGGTCATAGGCGGGGGAGCCGTATTCGCCGACGGCTTCCAGATACGAGCCCGCATAGATGTTGACCAAGGACAGGGTTCCCGCGACTTCCGGCGTCAGCTCGAACTCTGGCGCGACCGTACGGCGGGCGATCTCGATCGCCGCCGTGTCGGCACGCGTGTATTCGGTCTGCATCTGGAAGGAATTCCTCGCCACCTTGAGGAGGACGAGGTTCGGTCCAACCGCCGCCACCGTGATCGCAACACCAACCAGGATCGCCGCCTTACTCAGGCGCAGCCTCGGAAGCAGGTTGGCGAGCACGAGGATGAGGAGGACGGCGCCCGCGTACTGGTACCGGCTCGTGTTCGGCTCTCGCCCCGGGATCTGGTTGAAGGCCGCGAGGAACCAGTAGGCGGCCAGCGCCGCGGTGGCAGGCCACAGGCCGGGGTTGAAGCCTGGCTTCTTCAGCTGCCGATAGCCGATTCCGCCAACCAACACGACCAGCAGCACGACCCCCCAGGTGGAGTCGGGCGCCGTTCCGTAGGGGCTCGTGCCGAGGCCGCTCACAGAGGCGATCGTGGAGGCCAGCCCTTCGACGAAGAAGCGCGGAGAGGCAAAGACGTTGGCGAGGGAGGCGTGCGATTCGGCATCGTGTCCCCATTCCAGGTACCAGAGCGCGAAGAGCGCGACGGGAACGGCGAAGACGTAAGCGCGCGCTGCCCTGCGACCCGGCGGGCTCTGCAGCCAAGCCACGAAGGCGGCGGCGGCGAAGGCCAGGCCGAGGCTGGAAAAGCCAAGCGAGAGGACGAGAAGGAGGCAGGCCGCCATGTCCCAGCGCCGATGTTCGCGTTCCAGCGCCAGCAGCATCGCGATCCCGGTGAGGATCGAACCGACGAAGCCGATCTCGAAGGGCCAGAGGAGGACCTCGTAGGCGGGACCGAGACAGAGCAACAGGACGGCCGCGAAGAAGGCGAGCCAGGGGTGGGTTCGCCGCTTGACGTAGAGGAAGAGCAGGTAGGCGGTCCCTACGAGGGCAAGCGTCAGCAGGATGTATTCGGGCCGGGCACTATCCATCCCGAACAAGCGCAGGAACAGCTGCTCGATCAGAACGGGGATGGCGACGATGTGCTCGTTGTGCGCCGCGAACACGGTGTCGAGGGTGATCTCCCGCCGGTTGATCAGGAACGCCCAAGTGTCCTGGTAAAAGGTCATTTCCCAGGTCAGGACCAGGGTCATCGCCCCACCCACGAGGAGGGTCGCCGCGAGCAGCCAGGCGGGGGGGTTGCGCGTCATCTTCTCCACGGCGGTGCGGGAGTGTATTGACGGCTCCGGGCTGCCTGCGTATGAGGGTCATCGCCGGGGGTAGACTGCGCCGCAATGTCCGAGCAGGCAACTCCGGCGAGCCCGGGAAGGCAGCGGGAGCCCAGCACCGAATTCGGGCGCCTTTACTTCCGGCACGACTGTGGCGTCCCCTACGAGCGCAACGACCACTGGCTCGAGTTCTTCGGGAAGATCGCCGACGGCATCGTCCGCGACCTCCGTCCCGCGTCCGTCCTCGACGCCGGCTGTGCGATGGGCTTCCTGGTCGAGGCGCTGCGCGAGCGCGGGGTCGACGCCCGGGGGATCGACGTCTCCGAGCACGCGATCTCGCAGGTTCACGAGTCGGTCCGCGAGCATTGCGAGGTCGGCTCGCTCACCGACCCGATCGGCCGCCACTACGACCTGATCGTCTGCATCGAGGTGCTCGAGCACATCCCGGCAGCCGAGGCCGACACCGCGATCGGCAATCTCTGTGCCGCCAGCGACCGCCTGCTGGTTTCCACGACCCCCGACGACTTCACCGAGCCGACCCACCACAACGTGCAGCCGCCCGAGGCCTGGTCCGCGGCAATCGCTCGCGAAGGGCTGGTCCGGGAGGTCGACCTCGACTTCTCCTACATCACCCCCTGGGCCGCCCTCTACACGCGCAGGGACGAGCCGCTGGAGGAAACGGTGCGGCGTTACGACCGCTCCTGGGCCCGACAGCGCCGCGAGGCCGACCAGCTGCGGGAATCGCTGCTGGCCATCCAGCAGCAGCTCGCCGAGCTGGAAGAGCGGGGCGAGCGGCAGCCGCAACTGGAGGACAAGCTCGAGCGGCACGAGGAAGAGATCCTCCGCCTCCGCGATCTCCTGATCGGCAAGGACGCCGAGCTGGGAGTCGCGAGGGGTCAGCTCGCCGAGCTGGAAGACCACCGGATGCGAATCGCGGGCGCCAAACAACGGATCGCCTCGCAGGTGCCCGGCCTGGGCAGGCTGCGGAACGTCGTCCGGCGCCTGCGGCGCAGCGCGTAGAAGCCCGCCGCATGCTCTCCCCCAGGTTCTCGATACTCACCCCCGTCTACGAGACGCCGGCCGCGGTCCTCGGGAAGATGCTGAGATCCGTTCGTCGCCAGAGCTACGGCGACTGGGAGCTGTGCTTGGTCGACGACGGCTCCAAGCAGCCCCACGTGCGCGAGATCCTCGACGCGGCGAGCAGGCGCGACCCGCGGGTGCGGGTCTCCTACCGGGAGACGAATGAAGGCATCGTCGCCGCCTCCAACGACGCGCTGGCGATGGCGAGGGGCGAGTTCGCGGTGCTCCTCGACCACGACGACACCCTGCATCCAGACGCCCTCGCACATGTCGCGGAGGCGCTGGATCTGAGCCCTGAAGCCGACTACCTCTATACCGACGAGGACAAGATCGACCTCGCCGGGCGCCACTCCAGCCCCTTCTTCAAGCCCGATTGGTCGCCCGAGCGGATGCGGACCCAGATGTACAGCTGCCACCTCAGCGTCCTGCGCCGCTCGCTGGTCGAGGAGGTGGGCGGGTTCGATGCCGAGTTCGAAGGATCCCAGGACTGGGACCTGGTTCTCAAGGTCACCGAGCGCGCCCGCGCCGTGGTCCATGTGCCGCGCGTCCTCTACCACTGGCGCATGCTCGAGAACTCGGCCGCGGCCAGCGGCGAGGCCAAGCCGTACGCCGCCGAAGCGGGAGTCAGAGCGGTGCAGGCCCACTGCGACCGCATCGGCCTTGCGGCGCGGGTCGAGCTCGACCCGGTCGACCCCGGCGTCCTGCACCTCGAGCCGCAGCTGCGCGATCAGCCGCTTGTCAGCATCGTCATTCCCACCGGCGGCCAGCTGCGCGAAGTCCGCTTCGAGCAGGTCGTCCTCGTCGTCAACTGCGTGCGGAGCATCGTCGAGCGCTCGACCTACGGCAACTACGAGATCGTCGTCGTCGTCGACGAGGGGATCGCCCCGGCGATCCTGACCGAGCTGCAGGAGATCGCCGGCGAGCGGCTGCGGCTGGTGGAGTTCAGCGGCCCCTTCGACTTCTCGGCCAAGATCAACCGCGGCGCCGTGCGCAGTCGCGGCGAGCACCTGCTGCTGCTCAACGACGACGTCGAGGTGACGACTCCGAATTGGATCGAGCGCATGGTGATGTACTCGGAGCGCGAGGAGATCGGCGCCGTCGGCGGGCGGCTGCTCTGGGGCGACACCCGCATCCAGCACGTCGGCATCGCCTTCGAGGGCGCCCTCCCCCACCACCACTACCGGGGCTTCGCGCAGGACTTCACCGGCTATGCCAACGGCGTCCGCATCGCTCGCAACTGCCTCGCCGTGACCGGTGCCTGCCTGATGACCCGGCGCGACGTCTTCGAGCGGCTCGGCGGCCTCACCTCGACCTTCCCGGTCAACTTCAACGACGTCGACTACTGCCTCAAGGTGCACGTCGACGGGCACCGCATCGTCTACGACCCGGACCTGGTGATGTTCCACTTCGAGTCCTCCAGCCGCGACGCCGAGGTCGACCGCTGGGAGGTCGAACTGCTGCTGGAGCGCTGGCAACAGGTCGCCGCGGTCGACCCGTTCGGCAACCCGCACCTGCGCAGAGGCCTGCCCCGGCTCACCTCTTACCTGCTCTGGGCGAAGCGCCGGCCACCGCGGCTGCGCCGCCGGGTCAGCTGAGCGGAGAGCCGATGGCATCCGCCGCGGGCATAGAGCTCAACGGAGAGAGAGCCGCGATCCTGGGCGTCATTGCGCTGGCCGCGGTCAGCTGTCTGCTCGGCCTCGCCGTGGAGCCGTCCGCGGGGCCGCACACGAGGATCGGGGAACAGGCGCTCGACCTCCTTCGCGTTCTGGCCGCAGTCTGCCTGGCGCTGTCGCTTCTGCTCGGCCCCGGCATCCTCTGGCGAACCCTGAGCGACCGCGATCGACCGATCGGCCTCTGCTTTCTCTTCCTCCCCGGCCTCGCCCTGCTGGCTGGGGTGGCCGCCCTCAGTTGGGCGTTCGCCGGCAGCGTCGAACCACGGGTCGTCTGCTTCGCCGTCTTCGCTCCGCTGCTGGGATTGCTGCTCGGCAGCCTGCTCTGGGCCGGGCCGGAAGCCATCTTCGATCGCGAGGAGCGGCGCTGCCTGCTGGCGATCGGATGCGTGCTCGGGCTGGCCGTGGGGCGGGCGCTGTGGTCGCTCGGGCCGGAGGGCGAACTGTACGGCGGCGGAATCTCGAGGACGTTGGAGGTGGGCGACCGCTCCGACAGCCGGATCTCCTTCATCGTCCCGCAGCTGGTCGCGAACGGCTCGGCGCCCTATGGCCCACTCGGCACCGGCCTCTTCGCTCCATACAACTTCTCCAGCCGCGGGCCCCTGCCCGGCCTTGCGAGTGCCCCGGTCGTGCTGATGAGCGGAGGGCATCCGCCGGCGGAACTCCCCGAACAGCCATGGAGCCCGTTCGACCCGCAGGGCTTCATGGCGTACCGCCTGGCGATGATGACGTTCGCCTGCACCGCCTTCCTCTCCCTCTGGGGGCTGGTCCGGCGCCTGGCGGGCAGTGGCGCCGCCTACTTCGCCGTGCTGCTAGCCGCGACCACTCCGTTCCTCGTCCATGAGGTGTGGTTCACCTGGCCGAAGCTGCTGGCCGCCTCCTTCGTGCTGCTAGCCGCGCTCCTGGTGATCTCAGGCCGTCCTCTGCAGGGAGGGCTGCTGGCCGGGATCGGCTACCTGATGCACCCGATGGCGCTGCTGTCGGTGCCGGCGTTGATCCTGATCGCCCTCTGGCCCCTGCGGGGCGCCCGCTGGAACCGGCCGCAAGTCATCCGCGGCTTCCTCCTGCTCACCGGGCTGGCTGCCTGGATCCTCGTCTGGAGGGTGGGAAACGGCTCTCATTTCGACCAGAGCGGCTTCCTCAACTACCTCGAGCAGGCGGGAGTCGTCGCCCACCCGGAGCTCGGTGCCTGGCTTGAATTCAGGCTGGAGTCGGTCGCGAACACCCTGGTTCCGCTGCTGTTGCTCGTCAACTCGACCGGGAGCTCGGCGATCAACGCGATCGGCGGCATCTCGCCCGCGATCGTCCACTTCTTCTTCCAGTACTGGAACACTCTCCCCTTCGGGGCCGCGATCGTGTTCTTCCCGCTCTTGCTGATCGGCATCTGGAGCGCCGGCCGGCGCTGGCCCTGGGCGGTGCTCGCCACGGTCGTCGTTCCCTTCGTGGTCTTCGCGGTCTACTGGGGGGTCACGCCGACCGGGATGCTGCGCGAGGGCCTGCAGACCTGGGTCCTGACGCTCTTTGCCGTGCTCGCCTGCCAACAGGCGGCAAGCGGGTTCGGCTGGCTGCGCTCGAAGCCGATGCGGGCGTTGCTGACCCTGCGGGCGGTCGAGGTGCTCGCGGTCGCCGCGCTGCCCGCCCTGGTGACCAGGCACGAACTGATCGGCTCTGGATTCGAGCTCACCGACGCCGCCGCCGTTGCCGGCATGCTCGCCTTCAGCGCCTGCCTGGGCGCCCTCGTCTGGTCGGCCGACCCAACTACACTCGCGGACGATTCTCCCCAAGAGGGGTCCGCGACCGAGGGACATACCGCCTGACATGAACTACGAGCGCCTCTACTCCTACCGCTTCCGCGACATCGACCAGGATGGCCGTGCCGCCGTCTGGAACGAGATCGCGCCTCACGTTCACGGGCTGATGGGCAAGCCCCAGAAGGTCCTCGACCCGGCGGCCGGCCGCGGCGAGTTCATCGGCGCCGTGCCGGCCAAGGAGACCTGGGCGGTCGACGCGGTCAGCTACGAGGAGGCCGCGCACAAGCCCGACACCAAGGTCATCACCTCGATGATCATGGACGCCGAGCTGCCCGCGAACCACTTCGACGGCGTCTACGTCTCCAACTTCCTCGAGCACCTCTACGACCAGGAGGCGATCTCGGCCTTCCTCGAAAAGATGCACGGGGTGATGGAGAAGGGTGGCCGGATCGCGATCATGGGGCCCAACTACCGCTACTGCTCCGACGAGTACTGGGACTGCGCCGACCACTACGTCGCCCTGACCCACATGGCGATCGGCGAGCACCTCTACGCCGCCGGCTTCGAGCCGGCCAAGGTGATCCCGCGCTACCTGCCCTACTCCTTCCGCGGCATCCTTCCTCCCTCCCCCGCGCTGACCCGTCTCTACCTGAAGACGCCGCCGGCCTGGAGGCTGCTCGGCAAGCAGTTCCTGGTGATCGGCCGCAAGGACTAGGCGGCCGGAGGACCGCTCGCCGCTCGCTCGCGCTCGGCCGGCTTGCGCACCTGGTAGTCCCCCCGGCTGAGCGCGTTCTCGAGCCACACGTAGAGGACGATGAAGAGGTAGCGGCTGCCCATCTCCTTCATCGCCAGCTTCGGCACGCCGCTGGTGCGGTTGGTCCAGGAGGTCGGGATCACCTCGTAGGTGTGGCCGCGGACGATCGCCTTCAGGGGGATCTCGACGGTCAGGTTGAAGTGCTTGGAGAGCAGCGGCTGGATCGTCTCGATCACCTCGCGCCGGTAGGCCTTGAAGGCGTTGGTGGTGTCGTTGTAGCGATGGCGGAACAGGACCCGGATGAACCAGTTGGCGAGGCGGTTGATCGTGTACTTGAGGCGGGGGTAGTCGTGGACCTTGGCGCCGGGGACGAAGCGCGAGCCGAAGGCGCAGTCCCAACCGGCTTCGAGGATGCGGTGGTAGCGGACCAGGTCCTCGGGGTCGTCGGAGGCGTCGGCCATGACGATCGCCACGGCGTCGCCCTCGAAGACGTCGAGGCCGGCCCGGATCGCCATCCCGAAGCCGCGCTCGTAGTGGGAGCGGTGGCAGCGCACGCGCGGGTTCTCGGCCCCGATCGCCTCGACCACCGCTTCGGTCGAGTCCTCGCTGTCGTCGTTGACGACGATCACCTCGTAGTCGATCTGCTCGCGCTCCAGGGCGGCTACCACGCCTTCGACCGTGGCCCCGACCGAGCCCTCCTCGTTCTGGGCCGGCATCACGACCGAGAGCTTCATGCCGCGCTCACGGTCCAGCGCTCGAGGTTCTGCTCGTACATCTCGCGGAGGATGTCCTCGACCCCGTAGCGCAGCTTCCAGTCCGGGTAGTCGGCTTCGAACGGGGCCAGGTCGGAGATCCACCAGCGGTGGTCGCCGATCCGCGGCTCCTCGCCCATCTCCCAGCTCAGCTCGCGTCCCGACACCCGCTCGCAGACGTCGATCGCCTCCAGCATCGAGCAGTTGGAGAAGCGGCCGCCGCCGATGTTGTAGATCGCGGCCGCGCGCGGGGCCTTGCGGTAGGCGTCGAAGGCGGCGATCAGGTCGGCGCTGTGGATGTTGTCGCGGACCTGCTTGCCCGCGTAGCCGAAGACGGTGTAGGGCGTGCCGGTGACGGTGCACTTCATCAGGTAGGCGAGGAAGCCGTGCAGCTTGGCGCCGGCGTGCTGGGGCCCGGTCAGGCAGCCGCCGCGGAAGGCGACCGTGGGCATCTCGAAGTAGCGCCCGTACTCCTGGACCAGCAGGTCGGCGGCCGCCTTCGAGACCCCGAACAGCGAGTGGGTGCAGCTGTCGATCGACATCGAGGTGTCGATGCCGCCGAAGTAGGGGTGGGACTCGGGCAGCTCCAGCCGCTGCTCGAGGTCTTCCAGCGGCAGCCGGTTGGGCGTGTCGCCGTAGACCTTGTTGGTAGAGCAGAAGATGAAGGGCGCCGTCGGGCAGTGGGCGCGGGCGGCCTCGAGCAGGTTGAGGGTGCCGTTGGCGTTGACCCCGAAGTCGGTCTGGGGGTCGCTGGCGGCCCAGTCGTGGGAGGGCTGGGCGGCGGTGTGGATCACCAGCTCGATCTGGCCGGCGTGCTCGCCGAAGATGCGGTCGATCGCGGCGCCGTCGCGGATGTCGGCGTTCTCCCAGCGGAACTCGGAGTGCTCGTCGACGAGGCGCTCGGTCACGTGCGAGGTCGAGGACTCGGGCCCGAAGAAGCTGGCCCGCATGTCGTTCTCGATGCCGACGACGTCGAAACCCTCGGCGATGAAGTGCTCGACGGCCTCGGAGCCGATCAGCCCTCCTGCCCCAGTGATGATCGCAACCGGCATGCGTGCCTACTCCCTTCCCCCGGCGCGGGTGTTGATATTGAGTGCCTGGGCGATCCGCTGTTCGTCCGCCGCTACCCACTCGTGGATGTCGGCAAGCACCTGCGCGGCGCTGCGCCGCGGCCGCCACTCGTCCAGGCCGAAGATCTTCGTGCAGTCGGAAAGATATATGGGGACGTCGCCGGCCCGGGTCTGCTCGACCGGCTCGATCGGCACCTCGTTGCCGGTCAGCTCGCGGCAGATCGCGGTCGTCTCCAGCAGCGAGAGGCTGCACTCGCGGCCGCCGCCGACGTTGACGGTGCGCCCGTCCCAGGCTCCCTGGTCGAGCAGCTGGCGCTCGACCAGGTCGACCAGGTCCTCGACGTGGAGCAGATCGCGGACCTGCTTGCCCTTGCCGCCGAAGCCGATGTAGCTGAGCGGGTTGCCGAAGTGGTGGGCCAGCATCCAGTGGGTGAAGACCCCCTGGTCGACCTTGCCCATCTGCCAGGGGCCGGCGATCACGCCGCAGCGGTCGATCACCGCCGGCACGCCAAGGCCCTCCCGGTACTCCTCGATCAGCAGCTCGGCGGCGAGCTTGGTGGCGCCGTAGAGGGTGCGGGCGCCGGTCAGCGGGAACTGCTCCGAGATGCCCGCCGGCGAGACCCCGGGAACCGCCTGCTCGGCGGCGATCTCGAAGCGCGTCTCCGCCTCCTCCAGCGCCAGCTCCACCTGGGGCGCGACCGGGTAGACGCGGCTGGTCGAGAGGAAGACCACGAAAGCCCCGTCGCGGCGGGCCAGCTCGAGGCAGTTGTAGGCGCCGGTCAGGTTGGTGTGGACGAGGTAGCCGGTGTCGCCGTCGACGCCGCTCATCACCGAGGGCTCGGCCGAGCACTCGATCAGGGCGTCGATCCGCGGCAGGCGGGTGAGGTCTTCGGGCTCGCGCACGTCGCCGCGGACGAACTCGACCCCGGCCTCCTGCAGCCGCGGCAGGTTCAGTTCCGAGCCGCGCCGGTAGAGGTTGTCCAGCACCACGATCTCCCAGTCGGGATGCCGCATGGCGAGCGAGATAGCGAGGTTGGAGCCGACGAAGCCGGCGCCGCCGGTGATCAGCAGGCGACTCATCGCTGTCTCCCTTCCGTGGTTTCCAGGCTCCGGCCCAGCGAATCGTCGCTGATGTCCTCGATGCTGGCCAGGGAGACCGCGCGAGTCTGGGAGAAGAGAACGAAGAGGCTGACGAAGTTCCCGAGGGCGACGAGGGAGACGATCAGCGCGCCGAGCGCGATGAAGCTGGTCCACCCCGGGATGGTGGAGGAGGTGAACACCCTGAGGCCGACGACGACCAGTGCCAACAAGGCACCGAGGACCCCGAAGAAGACGAAGGCTCCCAGCGCCCGGATGGCGATGCGGTCCGTGAACGGCATCAGCATTCGCAGGCCGTGCATCGCAAGGCGCCCGTAGGTCATCCTCGACCGGCCCTCATAGCGTTCGCCGCGTTCACAGGGGACATACTGGATCGGGAGATCGAGGGCCAGGATCGCCGACGAGTAGGCCAGGTCGAAGGTCGGATGCAAGAGAGCCCGCTTCGCCACGGACCCCGGCATCGCCGCGAAGTTCCCGGAGCGGACCGTGGCGCCGGTCAGACCCCTGAAGAGGACCCGGAAAAGCCTGTAGAGGACCTTGAAGCCGATCGACTCCCGGCGTCGGGTGCGCAGCGCCAGCACGACCTTGCGCTCGGCCACCGGCGCCTCGCTCAGCGGCGCGAGCAGGCGCGGCAGATCCTGCGGACGGTCCTCGCCATCGGCGTCGAGCGTGACCACAGCGTCCTCCTCCGCGACCTGCGGCAGGGTTTTGCGTAAGGCATACACCAGTGCGCGCTGGTGGCCCAGATTGAAGGGAGGCTGCAGGACGGTGACGTCCTCGAGCCCCCGCAGCGACTCGATCTCCGGATCCTGCCCGGCGGTGTCGTCGATGACCACGAACCGGACCGGCCCGACTTCCAGGGACGGCGCCAGCGCCAGTTCCTCGAGCAGGCGCGTGCGGAGGATCTGAAAGGAGCCCACGTCGTTGTAGACGGGGGTGAAGATCCAGGTCCTCAAGGTGACGTTCCCTGGCCTTCGCGTCGCAACAGAGCGTAGGTGCCGAATCTACCGATCGGCTCGAAGCCGCGATGCAGGTAGCGCACCAGTGGGCCGGGTGGAACCGCCCCCGCGCCCCAGAAGAGATCGAGGTCGTGATTCCGCAGCAGGCAGAGCCCGTCGATCGAGCTCGTCTCCTCGATCACCCTGCGCTGGTGCGCCTGGTCGAACAGCGTCGTCCAAGCGGTGGCGTTGTACCCCGTCGGCGGCTCTTGCTCGGTCCAGATATAGAAGCTGTTCAGCCCGGGCTCGGTGAGGAAGGAGCTGCAGTTGCGGTCGATTTCAGCGACGATCTGCTGGTAGAGGTCGACTTCGGGCTGGCCGAGGCGGATCGAGGTGGCACCCGGCAGCTCGAGCGGGACCCTGGCGTCGTAGCTCGCGCGAGCGAGGTCCAGTGGCTGGCGCAGCGTCACGTTGGCGAGGCAGAGCGCCCCGACGAGGACCGCCGTGGCGCCGGCGAGGGCGAAGCCTCTGCGCTCGCGCTGGCTGCCAAGGCTGAGCGCCAGTCCCCGAACTCCATTGCCGATGCACACGGCTCCGACGGGGACGATCAGCAACGCCCCCCAGAGCACCTGGCTGCCGGCCACGGGAAAGGCGTGAAGCGTTTGCAGAACAGCCAGTGCCGGAAGCAGCGAGCGGACAAATCCGGTCTGCAGATCCGAGCGCTCCGGCAGGGAGATCAGCGCCACCCAGGCGAAGGCGATCAGGCTGAACGAGTATCCCGGCAGGCCGACCGAGTCCGCCGGCAGGGTCTTGCCGATCACCGAGAGGCAGAGCTCGACCCCGACGAGGAGGCTGAAGGCGGAGATCGCCGCCACCCAGGCGGGACTTGGCTCTCCTACCCTGGCCCGCGCGACATACCAGTAGCCGATCGCCCCGGCGAGACCAATCGCATCGAAGAGCCAGAGCCGATTGGACATCAGCAGCGGCAGCGAAAAGGCGTCTCCCTGGCGCAGCGGCTGCGTGACCACGCCTTCGAGGAGCCCGCTGAGACTGGTGCCGGAGCCGAGGACCGCGATGGCGGTGGTCAGCCCGACCGCCAACAGGCCGCCGCCCAGCCACCACAGCTCCTCCGTCGTCCGCCGTTCCGAAGAGCGGGCGCGAAGGACGATCACGATCGCCAGGGCGGCGATCGCGACGTGAGCGCCGTATTGGCGTGCCCATCCCAGGTCGAGCTTCCCCGCCATCAACAGCAGCGGAACGAAGACGAACGCCACCTCGATGGGCACCCGCAGCCAGCGTCGCGACGAGAGGGCCGGATATGAGCAGGCGCAGACGAGGGCCAGAGCAAGGAAGGCAAAGGCGCCGACGTTGATCTTGGTCAGGATCAACGCCCCCACGGCCCCTCCCAGCAGCGCCATCGGCCACACCGCCGGCCGCCGGCCGACCGCACAGGCGATGCACACGATCGTTGCCAGCAGGAGGCAGATCAGCCCCCCCGGGTGCATCGGCTCGTAGACGAGGCCGGTCAGGGCGACGCTGGCGATCATCTGGGTTCCGAGACCGAGGAGGAGGCTGCGCGTGACCCGCAGGGTCGCGAGGCCGAGAAGCAGGCTGCTGAGGACCCAGGCCACGAGGGTCGCGCTCCTGCCGCCATCGTGGTTGACCGTGATCCCGAAAAGCGAGAAGAGGCCGCCCCAGAACTCGTAGTAAAAGGGGCCGTACTGGGTGAAGACGTCGTCGTAGAGCGAGCCGTGCTGGACGAACGACCGCAGCGCGATGAGCATGTAGCCCTCGTCGTCGTAGCCGCCATAGCTCGAGTGCATGCTCGGGTCGGCGACCAAGAATGTGACGAACGTCAGCAGCGAGAAGGCGAACGCGCCGACCGTGACCTTCACCCAGCGCCGGCTCCAGAGGCCCACCGCCCACCGCAGCGATGCGCCGCCGCTCACGCGGTCATGCGGTACGCGACAGTTTTGCGAAGAGCGAAGTCCCGGCCGGGGAGATCCGCCGCAGCGAAGCGCTCATGCTTCCCACTCGATAGAGAATCTCGTTCAGCGGCCGCGAGAGCTCCGGGAACTCAGCATCGGAGGCGTCGCCTCCGCCGGCCTCTCCTCGCATTCTCAGACGCCTGATCCCAGCGAGCGGGATCAGCTCGGGGAAGAGGTAGCCCTGTTCGACGACCTCGAACGGCAGCGGCGCGACCGTCTCACGCAACATCCGCTTCGTGTATCGGCGGTAGTGGCCGAGCATCGAGTCCCATTCCGACCAGAGCCAGGGCATCGCCGGCACCGTCAGCAGCAGGGTGGCCCCGGGCGCCATCTTCTCGGCCAGCCCAGCCATGAAGGCCAGGCCGTCCTCCTGGTGCTCGAGCACGTCCATCAGGGTGACGTACGAGGCGCTGCCGAAGTCGCTTCCGTTCCGGTTCGCCTCGGCGCCGAAGCGCTCCGTGAGCTGACGCTCCAGGCCCTCGATCGGCTCCACGTACCGGTACTCGATCCGCGGGTGACGCTCGCGCAGGAAATCGCCGAGGAAGCCAGGGCCGGCGCCGACGTCCACCAGCTCTGCCGCCCCGTCGGGCAGCTGCGAGGAGATCAGGTCCCACCTCACGCGGTTCCAGAAAAACTCCCGGGAACGTTCCATTTGCCGGTTCAGATGCACCTCCAGGGCCTCCATCGGGCGCAGGCTACCAAGGGACCTGACGCGAAGAACCCCCCGGTAACTCCCGGTGCCGGCACCTGGCCGGCCTCTATTCTGCTGCGGTGGTGACTCCCGAGGACGACGCGCCGAAGACCCTTGCCGAGCGCCTGAGCTGGCTGCGCTGGCGGCTCCTCGCGACCTCCCGGGTCTGGCGCCTCAGCGCCCGCGAAGACATGCCGATGATCGAGCCGCCGCCGGTCGAGCCGGAGCCGGAAGGCAGTCTCGACCTGCCCCTCAAGGGCCCCGTTGTCGTGCGCGGGCCGATCGCGCTGCACGGCTGGTCCCTGTTCCCGTCCGGGCCCACCTCGCAGGTCGAGGTCTGGCTGGGCGAGACCTCGCTGGGACGCGCCCGGCTCGGTGTCCCGCGCGCCGACGTCAGCCTCTCCATGGGTCTGCCACCGCGCGAGGCGCCGGGCTTCGAGCTGACCGCGAACCTGCAGAGCTGGCCCGGCGAGGATGGTGAGGCGGAGCTGCGAGCGGTCGCCACGAGCCTGGCCGGCGAGGAGCTCGATATAGAACCGCTGCAGCTGAGGATCACCCCGGCGATGGGGCTGGACGGGGGTCCGCCGCCTCCTGAGCTGACCTCGCCGGCGCCGGCCAAACCAGGGCTGCGCACCCTGATCGTCGCCCACCAGCTCGACCTCGGCGGCGCCCAGCTCTACCTGATGGACCTGCTGCGCGAGCTGCTCCGGATCGAGGCGATCAACCCGACGGTGGTCACCGCGAGGGACGGGCAGCTGCGGCCCGAGATCGAAGAGCTGGGCGTCCCGGTCCACGTCTCCGGCGTGCCGCCGACGGAAAGCCTCAGCGCCCATCTCGGCCGCGTCGAGGAGCTGGTTGCCTGGGCCCGCGGGCGTGAGTTCGAGGTCGCGTTCGTCAACACCGGCACCAGCCTCGTGGTCCCCTGGGTGGATGCCGCGAGCCGCCTTGGTATCCCGGCCGCGTGGGCGATACACGAGAGCTATGAACCGCAGCGCCTCTGGGGCGACGTCGACACGGCGATCCGGGAGCGCGCCGAAGCGGCACTGGCGAAGGTGGCCCAGCCGCTCTTCGTCGCCGAGGCGACGCGGCGCCTGGTCGCCGGCGAGGACAGAGGGCTGGCGATCCCCTACGGCCTCGACCTGGAGCCGATCGACAGCCTTCGCGCCGATTTCGACCGCGACGCCGCCCGGCTCGAGCGCGAGGTCCCGCTGGACGCGGAGGTGGTGCTCTGCGTCGGCTCGGTCGAGGCGCGCAAGGCGCAGATTCCGCTGGCCCAGGCCTTCGACCTCCTCGCCGCCCGCCACCCGCGGGCACGGCTGGTCTTCGTCGGCGGCCGCGACGACGCCTATTCGCAG
This sequence comes from uncultured Solirubrobacterales bacterium, assembly GCA_963717495.1. Lineage (GTDB taxonomy): Bacteria > Actinomycetota > Thermoleophilia > Solirubrobacterales > 70-9 > VAYN01. Next base: position 1,775,966 of record OY970339.1, read on the forward strand.
GCCCTCACCGCCTTCGCCGCGGCAAGCGAGGCGGCCGAGCGGATCTCGGTGGTGCCGATCACGCCCGACGTTCACCCCTGGTTCGGGATCGCCGACGTGGTCGCCTGCCCCTCCGACCTCGAGTCGATGCCGCGCACCGTGCTGGAGGCGATGGCCTGGGAGGCGCCGGTGCTGGCGACCCGTGTCTTCGGCCTGCCGGAGCTGATCGACGACGGCCAGAGCGGCTGGCTCTGCGAGCCGCGCGACCTCGAGGCTCTCGCCGCCGCCCTCGACCGGGCGCTGGGCTCGAGCGCCGAGGAGCGGCGACGAATCGGCCGCTCCGGGCGGGCGCTGGTCGAGGCGCGGCACTCGCTGCCCGGCTATGGCCGCGAGATCAGCCGGCTGCTCGAGCGCTTGGCGGCGGGCAGCGGCGCGACCACGAGCGGTGCCGGTGCACAGACTCGCTAGCGAGCGCGTCCGCTGGGCGCTGCTCATCGTCGCTGCCGTGTTCCTCCTGGCCGTCCTCGACGTCTGGTGGCTGGACCAGTACCGGCGCGGCTACCCGCTCGACATCGACGAGGCCTACAACGCCTCCTCCGCCCTCTACAACTACTTCGCGCTGGAGAGCGGGGGGCTGAGCGCCTGGTGGGACGCGGTCCAGATCCAGGCTCCCAACGCGCCCCTCGTTCCCGCCCTCGCCTCGCTCGGGTTCGTCGTCAAGGCCGGGATCTGGGAGTCGTTCGCCGTGATGATCGGCTTCATGGCGGTGCTCGTCCTCGCCGTCTTCGGCATCGGCGATCGCCTCGCCGGGCCCCGCCTCGGCGCCCTCGGCGCGCTCGCGGTCGCGACCTGCGCCGGCACCTTCGCCTTCACCCGCGAGCTGATCTTCGCCCTGCCGGCCGCGGCGATGCTCGCCTGCGCGGTCTACGCCCTGCTGCGCAGCGACGGGCTGCAGCGGCGACGCTGGGCGCTCGCCTGCGGCGCCGCCCTGGGGCTGATGTTGCTGGCGCGGACGATGACGGTGGCCTTTGTGCCGGGCGTCCTGCTGGCGGCGGCGCTGGCGATCGCCGGCGGTCCAGGCTCGCGCAGCCGGGCGCTCGTCAACCTCGCTCTCCTCGTCCTGGCCGCCGGCGCGGTCGCGGCGACCTGGTACTGGCGCAACTTCGATGCCGTCTACGACTACCTCACCGGGTTCGGCTACGGCAATCAGGCGGAGCAGTACGGGCCCGCTCATGCCCTCGTCTCCTGGGGGCGCCTCAGCGGCGTCGCCGACCGCATCGGCGGCGATCTGCTGCTGCCGCTGAGCCTGCTCGTCCTGGTCGGCCTGGTCGCGCTCGCGACCGAAGCCGTACGCCGGGTGCGGGAATCGGGAGATCGCGGCGGCGCCCTGCTCGCGCTCGCCGGCAGCGATGCGGTCGCCGTCGCCGTCATCTTCGCCACCGGCTACCTGGCCCTACTCAGCTCCCGCAACGTCGGCAATGGCTTCACCTTTCCGCTGGCGGTGCTGCTGCCCCCGCTCGGCGCCCTCGCCCTCGCCCGCCGGCCGCGGGCGCAGGCCCCGGTGGCAGCCCTGATCGGCCTGATCGCGATCCTCAACGTCACCGCCGCCAGCGGTGTCTCCTCGACCCTCTCGCAGACCCGCTCGGTTTCGATTCCGACCGTCGGCAGCGTCGCCTGGCTGCGCGGCGTGCCCAACCCGCTAACCGCGATCCGCGCCCAGGTCCCCGGCTCGCCGACCAGGTTCGAGCCGCGTGACCGGGGCTGGCCGCTGGCCGACGAGGCAGTTTCCCGCTACCTGGTCGAAGAGCTGGGGGTGCCGGTGACCTCGCCGATCGTCGTCTTCGGCATGCGCAACCGGGTGCTGAACGCCAACACGGTCAACCTCGCGAATCTTCTCCTCTTCCACGTGCCCCTGCCGCCGGCCCAGCTGACGACCGAAGCGGGCGACACCGTCAGCGCCTACCGGGAGGCGCTGGGGCCGCGGGACATCGGCCCGGGGGTGCTGCTCACCACCAGCGCCCAGGCAGGCGACTTCGCGCCCCGGGTGACCCAGAGCCGGGTCGAGGCCGCCGCCCGCAGCGTCGGCTTCCGCCTCGTGCACACGCAGACCCTGCCCGACGGCCGGCGGCTCCGCTTCTGGTCTCGGCTACCTTCAGAAAACGCATGAACGGACTCCACGCCTTCCGCTCGGCCCTGCTCGCCCTCCTCGTCTTGGCCCTCCTCAGCGCCGGCAGCGCCAGCGCGCTCTCGCTGCAGACGGTGGGCGCAGGCTTCGAAGACCCGATTTACGTCACCTCCTCTCCGAGCAACCCGGACCGGCTCCTGGTCGCCGAGCGGCGCGGCACGATCAAGACCGTCGAAGGCGGGACGGTCACCCCTTTCGCCGACATCAGCGGCTCGGTCAGCTGCTGCGACGGCGAGCGCGGGCTGCAGTCGATCGCCCTGGCGCCGGACTTCGCCTCCAGCGGCCGCTTCTACGTCGACTACACCGGCAAAGACGAACCGGGTGAGATCCACGTCGCCGAAATGCAGAGCCCGAGCGGGCCGCTGCGCAACCTGCTGACGATCCCCCACCCGATCGCGAGCAACCACATCGGCGGTCAGCTCCAGTTCGGCCCCGACGGCAACCTGTACATCTCGACCGGCGACGGCGGCGGCACCAACGACCCCTTCCAGAACGGCCAGGACCTCGGCAGCGCCCTCGGCAAGATCCTCCGCATCGCCCCCGCCCCGGGTGGCCCGCCGCCGTTCTACACGGTGCCGGCCGACAACCCCTACGCGGGTGGGGCCGCCCCGACCAACACGATCTGGAGTTCGGGCCTGCGCAACCCCTTCCGCTTCTCCTTCGACAGCCGCAGCGGGGACATGGTCATCGGCGACGTCGGCCAGGCCCAGCGCGAGGAGGTCGACTTCGCCCCCAGCCCGCTCCCCGAGGTCGTCGGCGGCGCCGGCGCCAACTACGGCTGGAACTGCCGCGAGGGCTTCCTCGCCGGCCTCGGCACCCCGGACCCCGGGTGCGCCTCGCCGCCCGCGGCCGGCTTCGCCGAACCCGTCTTCGACTACCCGCACGCGCCCGAACCCGAGGCCGCCGGCCCCGACCGCTGCGCGATCATCGGCGGCTACGTCGCCCGCGACCCCTCCCTCGGCGCGCTCTACGGCAACTACGTCTACGCCGACCTCTGCTCCGGCGGACTGCGCTCGCTGCGCCTGCCGGCGAGCGCCGCCGGCCTCGCCAGCGGCGACTGCTCGCTCGGCCTGCGGCTCGACAGCCCTGTCTCCTTCGGCGAAGGCGGCGACGGCAGCCTCTACGTCGTCGAGCAGAGCGGGGACGTCCTCCGCATCGCCGGCTCGCCGCCGCCCGGCTGCCCGCTGGTCCCACCGGCGCCGCCGGTGGTGAAACCGCCGGCGCTGAGGCCCACCTTCGTCGGCATCAAGGCACAGCGGCGCCGGGTAGAACGCGGCAAGGTGGCCCTGCTGACCGTCTACGTCTCTCCCTGCGACGGCCGCAAGGGCGAGGCGGTCCAGCTGCAGCGCAACGGCCGCCGCAACGGCTCGCGCTACCTCAACCGCGCCTGCACCGGCCGCTTCGTGGTGCGGATCCACCGCCGCAGCACCTTCGTCGCCGTCACCCGCTCGGGCCGCGGCTTCGCGCCGGGGCAGTCGCGACGCCTGACGGTCCGCATCGCGCACCGCCGCCACCGCCGCTAGCCGGCTCAATACGCTGTCGCCGATGCCGCCCGGCCCGCATCAGGAAGTCACCGACCTTGTGCTCGCACCGGGCACCCTCTCCTTCGAGGCGAGGATCGGCGGCCGCACGCAGCCGGTCTGGCTGCGCAGCGAGACGGCGGTGACGCCGAGCGCCGACGCCGCGCTCGCCGCCTGCCTGATGCCGGCGATGCGCGAAGGCGGCACGCTCGCGCTGACCGAGCCGGTCAGCGCCCGGGTCCTGCGCACCCAGCGCGAGTTCCAGGCCGTCCAGCGCGCCTGGTCGCTCGCCTGGGAGTTCGGCGACCCGCCGCTGCGCGAGGTCGAGGTGCAGGCGCCGGTGCGCACCCCCGACCCACCGCACCCGCGCCGCGTCGCAGCCTTCTTCAGCGGCGGCGTCGACTCCTGGTCCACCGTCCTCGCCAACCCCGACGTCACCGACCTGATCTTCGTCCGCGGCCTCGACCTGCTGCCGCACCTGGTTCACCAGGACGGCCTCCCGGAAAAGGTCGAGGAGCGGCTGGGAGAGGCCGCCGCCGAGCTCGGGCTGCCCCTGCACGTAGTCGAGACGAACCTGCGCGAGCTCTCGGACCCGCTCGCCCGCTGGGAGACCTACTACGGCTGCGCGGTGGTGGCCGTCGCGCACTTCCTGGCGCCGCTCTTCGAGCGCGTGCTGATCGCCGGCGACTCCGACTACGAGGCCCAGTTCCAGCTCGGGGCGAACTGGATGGTCGAGCAGCTCTGGAGCAGCGAGCGCCTGGAGATCGTCGACGACGGCGGCCGCCGCAACAGGGTTGAGCGGCTCGCCCAGATCGCCGGCCACCCGACCGTGCGGCGCTCGTTGCGGGTCTGCTGGGAGAACCCCGGCGGCGCCTACAACTGCGGCCGCTGCCGCAAGTGCCTGCTGACCATGTGCGGGCTCGAGGCGCTGGGCCTGCGGCAGCAGATCGCGACCTTCCCACCGGATCTCGACCTCGAGGCGGCGGCCGCGATCGAACCGACGCGGCCGGTTTTGCTCGCGCTCTGGGAAGACGTGCTTGAGGCCAGCCGCACCGCCCGGCACGTGCAGCTGGAGCGCGCGGTCGGGGTGACGGTCGAGCGGGGCAAGCGCCTGCTCGGGCTGCCTAGCGCCTACCGGCGGCGGCGGCGGCCGGGCACGCCGCCGACGATCCGGGCCGCGGTCGTGATCCCGGCCTGGAACCAGGCTCGCTACCTGGCCGGCGCGGTCCGCTCCGCGCTCCACCAGGAGGCCCGTTTCGGGGTCGGCGTCGCGATCGTCAACGACGGCTGCCCCGACCCGGAGACGCACCGCATCGGCCAGGCGCTGCGCGACGCCGACCCCGGCCGCGTCGCCTACCTGCGCCAGCCCAACGGCGGCGTCTCCGCCGCCCGCAACGCCGGGATCCGTCAGGCGCTCGCGCGCTGGCCGGAGGTCGAGGTCGTGTTCCCCCTCGACTCCGACAACCTGCTGTCCCCGCACACGCTCGCGGCGCTGGCGGCACTGCTCGAGGAACAGCCGGAGACAGCCTGGGCCTACCCCGCGCTCGAGTTTTTCGGGGCCGAGGACGGCGGATGGCAGGTTCCCGCCCCCTTCCTTCCCTACCGCCAGCTGCTCTCGAACCAGTGCGACACCGGCAGCCTGCTCCGCCGCGCCGTCTTCGACGCCGGCATCTGGTTCGACGAGACGATCGACGAGGGCTTCGAGGACTGGGAGTTCTTCCTGCGAGCGAGCCTCGCCGGGCTGCGCGGCGTTCCCGCCGGGCGCTGCGGCTTCCGCTACCGGCGCCGATCGGAGTCGATGCTGGGCGGCGCCCTCGAGCAAAACGAACGGCTCGAAGCGCAGATCCGCAGCCGCCACGCCGAGGCCTACGACCCGGCAGCGCTGTCGGCGCGCGAGCACGCCGAAGCGCCGCGCTTCGCGCTGGTATGCTGCGACCGCGACCGGGTGCTGCTGGGCGCCAACTGCGATCTCGAGCCGCGGCGGCTGAGCATCGCCGGGTTTGCCCGGCTGATCTCCGCCGCGGGCGGGCCCGAGCCGGCGATCGGCGAGCAGATCCCGGCGCTGACCGTGCTCACGAGCGCTGCGACCATCGAGCGTCTGCAGGCGGCCGGCCGCCTGCCCGAGGCGCTGTTCGCGCTCCAGACCGAGCTGCGCGGCAGGGGCGTCGTGGGGCTGAGCGGCGGCGAGGATCCGGCGCCGGCGGCAACAGCGGTTAGGGCCAGTGCGCTCGGGCGGCTGGCGGGCGGGGCGGGGCCCACGCCCGAGCAGCTGGTCGACCTCGGCCCGGGCAGCGGCGCGGAGCCGCCGCCCGAACCCGAGCTTCGCCGCGCCGCGGCGCTGATCGGAGCTGCCGCTCTGGACGCCGGGGTGCCACTGCCGATCGACTCCCACACCCATTTCTTCGAGAACCTTCACATCGAGGAGCGCAGGACGACCTTCCCGGCAGTCGCCCCCGCGGCCGGGCGAGTGGCCGCATGACGCCGGCCGGGCCGACCCTCTTCGCCGCGGCCGCCACGGTGCAGGCGCTCTCGCGGGCGCGGGCCGCCGTGGTCCTGATCGGCGGCTACGACGGCTCCGGCAACTACGGCGACATCGCCCAGCTCGATGCCGCGCTGGCCCTGGTCGAGCGCCTCGGCCCTGGGGTCCTGGCGCTGCCGGTGCTCGAGCGCGAATACCTGGCGACCCATCGCGGGCTGCTCGAGGAGACCGGCGCCGCGGCTCCCCAGGCGCTCTTCTTCGATCCCGACGGCAGCCACGAGGACGACCTCGTCGCCGTCGCCGCCCCGGTCGAGCTCGCCTTCGGCGCCTGCTACCTCTACGGCGGCGGCTATCTCAACCGCCTCTGGGGAGGGCGGAAGCTGGCGATGCTCGGGGCGGCGGAAGCCCTGCTGAGGGCGGGCGGGGTGGAGGCGCCCTACCGGGTTTCCTCCGGGCTGCAGGTCGAGCCCGAGTGGGTCGCCGGCGAGGACGGTGCGCAGCTGCGGCGCTTCGACCTCCACGGCGCCCGCGACGGCGAGTCCCGGCGGGCGCTGGCGGCGCTGGAGCCGCGGGGGTCCGTGCTGGAGGTGAGCGACGACGCGGTCGGCGTGCTCGGGTGCCTGACGCCCGGCGGCGCCGCGCCCGGCGGCGCCGCGACGGAAGCAGGGCCGTTCCAAGTCAACCTCCATTTCGCCGAGCACGACTGGATGGGCGAACGCCCGCAGGCGGTGCTCGACTTCTGCCTCGACTTCGTCACCGAGCTGGGGAGGCGCGCCGGCAGGGCGCCGCTGGCGCAGCCGCTGATCGCCTACCTCGACCCGCGCGTCGACGAGCGCGGCGTCGTCGAGCGCCTGCGCCGGGCCTGCGCCGAGCGCGGAATCGAGGCCGGCGAGCCGCTGGTCCTCCGCTCCGCCACCGTAGCCGCGGCGGCGCCACGGTTGCGCGCGGCGAGCCTGACCCTGAGCTGCTCCTACCACGTCGCCCTCACCTCGCTGATGCTCGAGGTGCCCGCCGTGCTGATCGGCGACAACGCCTATTACGAACAGAAGGCGGCCGGCCTGCGCGAGGCCTTCTCGCTGCCCCCCGCCTTCACCGCCAGCGCCGAGGCCGACCCGCTGGCCAAGGCCGGGGAGGTCGCGGCGGCGCTCCTCGACGACGGGCACGGCGACGACCTGCGCCGCGCGGTCGCCGCCGGGGCGGCGACCCTGCGCCTGCGCCGCGCCGGCGCCGAGATCGAGCTCCTCGGCGGCCTCGGCGGGGCAGCCGCGCAAGGGCTCCGGAGTAGCCTCGACCAGCAGGCCGAGCGGCTGCTGCTGCGCTCGGTCGAACCGGCCGAGCTGCACGCCCGCCTCGCCGCTCAGCAGACCGAGCGCGAGCAGGCGGGCGACCTGGCCGCAGCGCCGCTGCTGGCAGCAGAGCTGCGGGCGCAGGAAGCTGAGGCGACACTGGAGGGGATCCTGCGCTCCCGCTCCTGGCGGGCATTTGAACCGTTGCGTCGGCTGCGGGCGCGCCTGCGCCGCGGCTGAAGTCGCTGACTCACCGCTAGGCTGGCCGGCCATCGACCCCGCCTCGCCTCGACACGAGATCGCCCGCCTTCTCCGCGCCCCGGGCGAGCTCTCCTTTGAGGCCCGCGTCGGCGTGGAGAGCGTGCCGCTCCACATCCGCAGCTCGACCGCGGTGACGCCGCCGGCCGACGCGGCGCTGGCGCTGTGCCTGATGCCCGCCATGCGCGAGGGCGGCTCCCTGGCGCTGCAGGGGCGGATCAGCCCGCGGCTGCTGCGCAACCAGCGCGAGTTCCAGGCGATCCAGCGCGCCTGGTCTTTGGACTGGGGCCCGGAGGAGGAGCCGCTGCACGAGGTCGAGGTGATCGCTCCGGCTCGGGCCCCCGAGCCGACGCTCGGCGGCCGCGTCGCCGCCTTCTTCAGCGGCGGCGTCGACTCCTGGGCAACCGTCCTCGCCAACCCCGACATCACCGACCTGATCTTCGTCCGCGGCGTCGACCTGGTGCCGAAGATGTTGCACCAGGGCGGCCTGGCCGACGAGGTGGAGGGCAGGCTCCGTGAGGCGGCGGCGGCGCTGGGGCTGCCGCTGCACGTGGTCGAGACCAACGCCCGTGAGCTCTCCGACCCGCTGGTGCCGTGGGAGTCCTACAGCGCCTGCCCGCTGGTCGCGATCGCGCTCTTCTTCGAGCCGCTCTTCGGACGGGCCCTGATCGCCGGCGACACCGATTACGAGACCCAGGTCCCCAACGGCGCCAGCCGCATGGTCGACCAGCTCTGGAGCACCGAGCGCCTGGAGGTCGTCGACGACGGCGGCCGCTTCAGCCGTGAGCAGCGCCTGCGCCGGATCGTCGACCACCCCGTCGTCCAGCGCACCCTGCGGGTCTGCTGGGAGAACCCTGACGGCGCTTACAACTGCGGCCGCTGTCGCAAGTGCATGCTGACGATGGTCTCGCTGGAGGCGATCGGTGCGCGCGAACGGATCGCCACTTTTCCCACTGAGCTCGAACTGCGCCTCTTCGCCAACTTCGAAATCACCCAGCCGATTTCCCTGGTGCTCTGGGAAGACGTTTTGACGACAACCCGCGAAGCTGGCCGGAGCGACCTCGAACGAGCGGTGGAGCCGATGGTGGTTCGGGGCAGGGCGAACCTCGGCTTACCCGACTCGCACCGCTACCGGAAACGGGTGGCGAGCCGCTAGTTGGGCCGCGCCCGCCCGCCGGTCAGGGCGATGAACGCCCGCCAGGAGGGCTTCGGCTTGAACTTCGGGCCGGCGTGGAAGAGGCCGACCGAGTCGCAGAAGTTGCAGGAGCCCGGCAGGTCCTTCCAGGAGAACCAGTAAACCTGCTTGAGGTCGAGCCGGTTGCGGTTTTCGAGCAGGTACCCGTAGGAGTCCTTGAGCTGCTTGACCTGGCCGCGGATCCCCTGCTCGAAGGCGACCTGCTTGAAGTTGTTCTGGGAGCCCCAGCCCATCTCGGTGATGTAGAGCGGCACCCGGTCGTGGTTCTCGTCCGTGACTTCGTGCAGCGCTTCGACCAGTTCTTCCAGCGTTTCCGCGTCGACCGCGTAGGGGTGCAGGGCGATCCCGTCGAAGCGGCTCTTGATCCCCGGCGAGCGGTAGAGGATTTCGAGGAACTTGGCCGCCGGCATGCCCTTGGCGCCACGTGCGGTCGGTTCGCCGAAGAGCCCCGAGAGAACGACTTTGGCGCCGGGGTCGGCGCGTTTGATCGCGGGGCCGGAGATGTTCACCAGCTTTGCGTAGCGCTGCGGCGAGGCGGGGAAGGCGAAGTAGAAGAAGTTGGCCTCGTTCCAGACCTGCCAGGTGCGGATCGGCACCGTAGGGATTGCCGGTTCCGTCTCATAGACGGGCCCGGGCCCGATGCCGCCGGTCTGATGCTGCTTCCAGAATTCCCCGCCCGGGCCATAGCGCTCGACCGCGACGGTGAGGAAGGCGGTCCAGGCATTGCGGGCCTGGCCGTTGATCGGCAGCGTCGTTTCCTTCGGGGCAGCCCAGCGCGGCGAACCGTAGAAGAAGGGCAGCACGCCGAGTCCCTGCCGGGCCGCGGTGCCGACGACTTCGTCGAAGCTCTCCCAGTGGTAGCCGCCTTTGCGGGTCGGCTGGATCGCGGCCCAGGCCAGCGGCCAGCGGATGCTTTCGACGCCCCCCGCCTTCATGTATTCGGCGTCCCTGTCGGTCAGCCCGGTCTGCGGCCCGATGCCGAAGAAGCCCTTGGGAGCGCTGAGCGGCGGCTTCGCCGACCCGGCCTGAGCGCCGGCGAAAAGGGCGGCGGCGAGGACGGCGAGCAGCAGGGCGGCTGAGAGGCGTCGTTTCATCGAGCTGGGAAAGGTACCGGTCACGTCACCCTGCAACACGGGGACGGCCCGCATGTAGCGAAGCTGTCAACGCTCAGTAGCTGCCGCCGAGCTTGCGGTGGTCCCAGGTCGCCGTGCGCAGCGGCCTGAAATGGATCGCGACGCGCTTCGGCGCCTGCGCTTCGAGAGCCGCCTTGGCGTCGCCCTCGACCGCCGAGATCCCCTCCGCGTAGCGCAGCGTCAGCTCCTCGGCGAAGCCGATCACGGTCTCGAAGTCGCGGTGGATCTCCGCCTCGGCCTCGATCATCGCCCCGCGCAGCTCGCCGTACTCGTGCCCGGTCTCGACCAGCACGGTCGCCCGCGAGTCGCGTTCGAGGTTGCGCACCTTCTGCGACTTGGCGTAGGTCCAGATCCAGACCTCGCCGTCGCGGGGGACGAACCAGAGCGGCATCGAGTGCGGCCAGCCGCGCGGACCGAGGCTGGAGACGACCGCGACCCGCTCCGCCTCCAGCAGCTCCAGCAGCTCGGCGTCGCTGAGGACGATCTGGTCGCGGCGGCTCATCGGCGGCTGACTCTAGAGCCTCGCACCGAACTCGAAGGATCGCTGTGCCCATGGCGACAGCGATCCTTCGAGCTCACGCGGCGAACGCGCGCCGGTAGGCGGTCGGCGTGGTCGCCGTGGCGCGGCGGAAGTGGTCGCGCAGGGAGGCGGCGGTGCCGAAGCCGCAGCGCCAGGCGACCGCCTCGACCGGCAGGTCCGACTCCTCCAGCAGCCGCTGCGCCTCCAGCACCCGCTGCCCGAGCAGCCACTGCAGCGGCGTCGTCCCCGTCTCCTCGCGGAAGCGGCGGGCGAAGGTGCGTGGGCTGACGCCGGCGTGCCTCGACATCGCCGCGACGTCGAGCGGCTCCTCGAGCCTGGCGGCAGCCCACTCGCGGGTCCCTTCCAGGGAGCCGCCCGTGTCGGCGGGCGCCCGCTTGACGAACTGCGCCTGGCCGCCCTCGCGATGTGGGGGCGCGACCATGTGGCGGGCGACCCGCGCCCCGGCGGCGGCGCCGAAGTCCTTGCGGATGACGTGGAGGCTGAGGTCGATGCCGGCGCTGAGCCCGGCCGAGGTCAGCACCTGCCCTGCGTCGACGTAGAGGGCGTCGGGGTCTACCGCGACCGCCGGGAAGCGCCGCGCCAGCTCGCCGGCCCAGGCCCAGTGGGTCGCCGCGCGGCGACCGTCGAGTAGCCCCGCATAAGCGAGCGCGAAGGCGCCGCTGCAGACCGAGAGGATGCGAGCACCGCGGCCGGCGGCGGCGCGGAGGGCGGCGAGGGCCTCCTCGGACGGCGGATCGAGCACGGCGGCATAGGCTGGGACGACGACCGTATCGGCGCGGCGGAGGGCGCCGAGCCCGGCCGCCGGGCTTATCCCGAAGCCGCTCGTAGTGCGGATCTCTCCCCCTCCCACCGAGCAGGTCGAGAACTCGTAGAGAGGTTCGCCGTCAGCACGAGCCGCGAGCCCGAACGCCTGCGCCGGCGCCGTCAGGTCGAAGGCCACGAGGCCCTCGAGGCAGAGTGCGACAACTCGGTGTCTGGCGGGCATGGCCGACAGCTTGGCAGAAATCTATCGAACATTGGCATTCCTGCCTCTGGCGAGGCGACGCCGCAACCGCCAAGATCCTCGTCATGAAGACCTCGATCCTGATCTTTGACGGAATCACCGCCCTCGACGCGATCGGCCCTTACGAGGTGCTGCGCTCGGTCCCTGGCTGGGAGGTGGAGTTCGTCGCCGCCAGCACCGGCGAGGTGCGGACCGACAGCGGCCACCTCGGGATCAGCGCCGACCACGCCTTAGAGGATGTCACCGAGACTGACCTTGTCCTCGTCCCTGGCGGCAAGGGCAACCGCCGGCTACTGGACGACGAGGCGGTGCTCTCCTGGCTGCGCGAGATCGACCGCACCACCAAGTGGACGACCTCGGTCTGCACCGGCTCGCTGGTCCTCGGCGCCGCCGGCCTGCTCGAGGGCAAGCGGGCGACCGGCCACTGGCTCTACCTGGAGCCGCTGCGCGCCTACGGCGCCGACCCGGTCGGCGGTCGCTTCGTCGAGGACGGCAAGGTCCTCACCGCCGCCGGCGTCTCGGCCGGGATCGACATGGCCCTGCACCTGGTCGGCCAGGAGGCCGGCCCCGAGGTCGCCCAGGCGGTGCAGCTGGCGCTCGAGTACGACCCCCAGCCTCCCCACGACGCCGGCTCGCCGGACAAGGCGCCGGCCGCGATCGTCGAGGCCGTCACCGCCGTCGCCGCGGCCAAAGGCTCGACGCTGAACCTGCGGGACTAGACGGGCACCAGCTCCAGCTCGCGCCACGGGCCCTCGCCGGCCATCGGCTGGGTACGTCCCTCCAACCAGTCCGCCTGGAGGTCGTCGTAGTGGGGGCTGGCCGGGTGACCCGACTGGCCGGTGAACATCTGCCAGCGCGAGCGGTCGGGATCGGCCGGGTCGGCGACCATGCGCCAGCTCGGCGCCCAGACGGCTTTGTAGGGATCGTTGGGGTCGTAGGCGATCTGGCTGACCGTCTCCTGGGCACCGCCGGCGCGCAGCCGCCGGTTGAGCAGGCGCCGCAGCAGCGGGTTGGCGTCGCCCAGCGGGTGCGGGAACTCCATCTCGTGGACATGGCCCCAGCGCCAGCCGTCGGGGTCGGGCCCGAAGCGCTCCTCGAGATCGTCGAGGGCGCCGGCCAGCGCTTCTAGCACCAGGTCCTCCCAGGGCCGGCCGATCAGCTCCTCGTCGGCTTCCTCCCAGAGCGCCATCAGGTGTGAGTGCCAGCGCCAGGGCGAGGTGATGTGCGGGGTGAAGCCATTGTCGGCGCGATCGAGCCAGCGCTCGCAGAGGTCGCGGTCGCCGATCGCGGCGCGTGCCACCTCGCGCGCCAGGCGTAGCAGGAAGGCCTGGTAGATGGTGCCGGCGACGGTGTCGGGGTCGAGCCGCCCGTCCCAGCTGCGCAGCCGCTCGATCGCGCTCGTCTCGCGCTGGCCGCGCGGGTTGAGCCGCCCCAGCCGCCGCGCCGCCTCGATCCCCGGCAGCGAGAGGTTGTCGGTCTGCATGGCCGCGAAGCCCTCGAGGTCGTGCTCCTCGCTCTCGCCGAGCAGCTGCTCGATCCGCTTGGCACGGAAGCCGTCGAGGTATTCGCTGGTGATGTGGTGCGGGTACTCGTCGCCGGCGATGCGGTTGTTGGCGGTGATCAGGTAGCCACTCTCCGGGTCGACCTTCTCCGGCAGCTCGTCGTAGGGGATCGTCCCCTCCCACTCGAACTCACCGCTCCAGCCCGGCTTCGGCAGGTCGGGGCAGCCGCCGCGCCGCAGCGGCAGGCGGCCGATCAGCTTGTAGCCGATCGAGCCGTGGCGGTCGGCCCAGATCAGGTTCGAGGCGGGCGCCGTGTGGCCGGCGAGCTTGGCGACCAGGTCCGGCCCGGAGCCGATCTCCAGCATCTCGAACATGCCGGCGAAGGCGGTCGGTTCGTAGAGCGCCTGCCAGCTCAGCGCCAGCGGCTCGTCGTCGTCGGCGCCGAGCGCGGCGTTGACGATCGGGCCGTGGTGGGTGGCGCGCACCACGAGCTCGACGGGCTGCTCGCGCCCCTTGACGACGATCTCCTCGCGCACCGTCTGCAGCGGCCGCCACTCGTCTTCGAAGAGATAGCTCTCGCCTTCGATGCGCTCGACGAAGAGATCCTGGACGTCGGCCATGACGTTGGTGAAGGTCCAGCAGACGTCGTTGTTCTGGCCCATGTAGACGCCCGGCATCCCCGGCATCGAGGCGCCGCGGACGAAGCGGTCGCCGTGGCGCAGGCCCACCTGGTACCAGATGCCCGGCATGCTCGGGGGCAGGTGCGGGTCGCCGGCGATCAGCGGCCCGCCGCTGGCGCTGAGATCGCCGCTGACGGCCCAGTTGTTGGAGCCGCTGGCCTCCGCGGCGAGTCCCATCGAGCGCCGCACGGCGTCGATCTGCTCCACGATCGCCAGCCCGTCGCCGCTCCAGGCTTCCTGGGTGACGACCGGGTTGTCGGCGGGGTAGGTCGGGTCGAGGCGGGCGCTCAGCTCCGGCCCCAGTGCCCGCAGCATGTCGGCCCGCAGCAGCTCCCGCTCCCAGTTGGTCGAGAGGCCGAAGGCGAGCAGCTTGCCGAGGCTGAGGATGTCGACCGGGCGCCAGGGCTTCCACTGCAGGCGCAGCAGCTGCATCTCGAACGGTAGCGCCGTGGCGCTCGCGGCGGCGGCGTTGACGCCCTCGCAGAAGCGCTCCAGCAACGCCCGCAGCTGCGGATCGAGCGCCTCCGCCTCGCGCTCGGCGACGCGACGGATGCCGAGCGTCCGCATCAGGCGATCGATCGGCAGCCCCTCCTCCCCGGCCATCTCGGCGACCCGCCCCTCGACGGCGCGGCGGTAGAAGTCCATCTGCCAGAGCCGGTCCTGGGCGTGGGCGAAGCCCTGGGCGAAGTAGAGATCCCGCTCCGCGTCCGCCTCGACGTGGGGAACCCCCCAGCGGTCGCGCCGCACCCGCACCGCACCGTCCAGTCCCCGCAGGGCGATCGTCCCGCGCTGCTGCGGCAGCGGCCGCCGCGCCAGCCAGTGCCAGGCGGCCGCGGTGGCGGCCGTGGCCAGGCCGGTTCCCGCCGCCCCGACCAGCAACCCCGTCCGCGCTACCCGCCGCCCGCTCATCGAGCCAGGGTACCTGGCCAGCCAGCCAGTCGGTGCTAAGGCTCGAGGTCGCCCGGCAGCCGTCCCTCTTCCTCGAGCTTTTCGAGGTGCGCCTCCATCGCCATCGCCGCCATCGGCAGCAGCTCGACCGGGATGTCGCTCCAGGCGTAGGCGAGGAGCTCGGCGCGGGAGCGCTCGCCGCGCCCGAGCGCCGTCAGCAGCCGTCCCTCGCGCATCTCGCGGTGCTCGAGGTAGACGGCGAGCTTGGCGGCGGGGTCGGTGACCCAGGGGCCGTGGCCGGGCGCGATCAGCTCGATCCGCTCGGCCTGCAGCAGGCGCAGCGAGCGTAGGTAGGCAGTCAGGGAGCCACCGCCCGGCGGGACGATCGTCGAGCCCAGCCCGAGCACGAGATCGCCGCTGAAGCAGACACCGTCGGCGGCGAGGAAGCAGACGTGGTCGGCGGCGTGGCCGGGGGTGGCGAGGACGCGCAGGCCGCCGTGGGTCTCGCCGCCGCTCGGGAGCACAACCTCGGCGCCGAGCCGGTCGGCGCCCGCGGCGTGGTCCCCGTGCGAGTGGGTGAGCAGGACGACCCCGATCCCGCCGCGCTCCTCCGCCGCAGCCCGGATCGCCGCCAGGTGCCCCTCGTCGTCAACCCCCGGATCGATCACCACGCAGGGGTCCGCCCCGTACAGGTAGGTGTTCGTCCCTTCCAGCGTCATCGGCCCCGGGTTGGGCGCGACGATGCGCAAGACCTCAGGATGTCCGGGAGCCTCGCTCATCGATCGAATCGAGTGCTGAGTTAACCCTGCTATAGGCCGGTCAAGTCAGCACTCGTCAACGCGATGCTCCGGCGATCTCCTTGGCGATCGCTTCGCGGGCGTCCTCGGGCTCGAGCACGACCAGGTCGCCGGCGCCGCGGAGGATCTCCCGCACCAGCCAGGGCTTGCCCGCGTAGGGAAGCTCGACGACGACGGCGCCGTCGGCCAGCTCCTCGACCACGGTCCGCTCCTCGCGCAGCCAGCGCGCCCGCTCCGGCGAGACCCAGACGCGGGCGACCTCGGCGGTCGGCACTTCGCCGTGAGCCATCCAGCCCTCGACGCCGGCGAATTCCTCGACCTCGGCCCGCGGCTCGAAGCTCTGCTCGGAGAGGCTCGCCTCCTTGATCCGGTCGAGCTTGAAGTGGCGCACGCCCTCTTTGGTCAGGTCGTAGCACTCGACGTACCAGCCCTCGCGGCCGTTCTCGAGCCGGTAGGGCTCGACCCGGCGGTCGGTGAACTGGTCCTCGTTCTCCTTGTAATAGGAGAGCTCCAGCACCTTGCTGCCGGCGATCGCGTCGTTGACCATGCGCGCCACGGCGGCGTCGCCGCCACCGGCCGAGGCGATCTCCAGCCCCTCCTCGGAGGGGTCGTGGCCGAGCGCCTTGACGATCTTCTGACGGGCGCTCTGCAGGTCGCTCTGGGGCAGGTGGTCGCCGAAGAGGTCGATCGCCGCCACCAGCGCCTTCGCCTCCAGCGGCAGCAGCCGCGCCGGGCGGGCGAAATTGTCGCCGTAGGGCTCGGAGTCGACCTCGATCTCGCCGCCGAGGATTTCCGCGTAGAGGACGTAGGTGCCACCGCCGAAGTTGACGACGTTGAGCAGCTCGATGTCCTCGCGCAGCTCCTCGTCGGTCAGCTCGAGCCGCTGGCGCAGCTCGGCGATCTGCAGCCGCTCGCCCTTTTTCGCCGCTTCGATCAGCATCCCGGCCAGGGTGACGAGGCGGGCGAAGCGCTCAGGCCGGATCGCCGCCTCGCCGCGGCCGTTGGAGCGGCTGCGCCGCGGCGCCTCGCGCAGCGGCCGCTCGACGATCTCGGCCGGCTCGAAGCCGTTGTGGTGGCGGTCGTGGAGCAGCGAGAGCCGCGTCTCGACCTCCTCACGCAGGTCGTCGGGCGCCAGCACCTGGGCGTTCTGGCGCCAGCGCAGGACCCAGGCGATCAGCTCGCGGACCGAGGCGTAGGCGGTCTCGAAGACCTGGCCCTTGCCGGGCGCGCCGTCGGCCTTCACCGCGGGGCGCAGCTCGCCGTAGCTGCCGAAGTCGCGCTCGATCAGCCAGGCGATCCGCTCGCGGATGAAGACCTTCGCCGTGCCCTGGGTCTCCCCCAGCTGCCAGTCGGCGCGGCTGCCGTAGTCGCGGCGGTCGAAGTCCTCGGGCGGGGAGAAGTCGTGCTCGGCCTTGGAGGCGTAGCCGACCTTGCCCTGGATCCGCGAGAGACGGAAGACGCGCACCGCGTCGCGCTCGTGCGAGTGGCCGATCAGATAGAACTGGCCGCCGCGGAAGACCAGGTGGTAGGGGTCGACCTTGCGCTTCTCGGTCTCGCCCCGCTCCATCGTGTAGTAGGTGAACTCGATCGTCTTGCGGCGGCTGATCGCGGTCTCGATCTTGGAGAGGCGCTGGGAGAGGTCGCGGCCGCCGGCGGAGGCGGTCATCGCCATCTCGATCGGGGCGCGCTCGCCCTCGACGAGCGGGTTGGGATGGCCCCAGGCGACCTGCTGCAGAGCCAGGCGCAGCGGCTCGGCGTAGGCGAAGCCGCCGTCGGTCAGCAGCAGCAGCGCCGTGCTCAGCGCCGCCAGCTCGTCGTCGGAGAATTTGATCGCGTCGAGGTAGAAGTTCTCCGGCGGCAGCGAGTAGAGCTCGGCCTCGAAGAAGCCCTCGCCGGGCTTCTCCACTCCCAGCAGGATGCCGAGGCTCTCCAGCTCGGCCCGGTCCGCGTAGAAGCGCCGCGCGAACGCGTCGTCGTTCATGTCGCTGTACCCCTCCACCTCCCGCTTGATCTCGAGCGCCGAAACAGGCCTGCCTTGGGCCATCAGAAACGAGATCAACGAGAGCTGGCGAATCAGCTTCTCGGTGTCCTTCGCCACGGATCGCAGGATAGTGTGCGGCCGGCACCGTGGACATCCTGCGCAACATCTTCGGCACCTTGACTTCGGGCGTTATCCGGCTTCTGGTCAGCGTCGGCATCCTCGCCGCGGCCTACTTCTTCATCGTCAAGCCGGTCCTGAACACGACCGGGGACGCGATCGACAACGCCAACAAGAGCTTCGAAAAGTCGTTCGGCACCCAGGGGACGGACCTGACCGACATCTCGGGCACGATCGAGGACGTCAACCGCAAGATCCAGCGCGAAATCCGCCGCTCCTTCCACACCGCGAAGAAGGACGGCAACCCGAAGCGGCTCGTCAAGTGCATCGAGCGCGCCCACGGCGACGGCCACCGCATCCAGCGCTGCACCGTGAAGTTCTAAGCCGCAGCGAAGCTCCAGCCGCAGCGATCTCCCGTCCAGGCCGGTGTCGCCGGGGGGAGAACCTCGGGCGCTGTCGCCCTTTGGAGCGCTATGCGCAACAAAGCACGACAGCAAGGGACGAGTCGGCGGAAACTCGATGGCCCTGGACTGGCGCTAGCCGAACTCGCCGAGCGACAGCATGGCGTGGTCTCAATTCGACAGCTCGAGACGAAGCTCGGCTATTCACGCTGGGGCGTCCAGCGTGAAGTTGCGGCGGGACGGCTGCATCGGCTGCATCGCGGTGTCTACGCCGTCGGTCATCGGCGCATCTCCGCCCACGGTCGCTGCTTGGCCGCGGTCCTTGCTTGCGGTCCTGCGGCACTACTCAGCCACCAGTCGGCTGCCTGGCTATGGAGAATCTCACGCTACGGACCAGAGCCGCTTGCAGTCACCGGGCCGCAGCCTCGCAAGCCGCGGCTACCGATCCGGCTTCATCGCTCCACAATTCTGACTGCGGCCGATCGGTCAATTGAAGAGAGCATTCCCGTCACCGCCGTACCGCGCACCCTGCTCGATTGCGCCGCCGAATCCCACTTCTCCCAGCTGCAGCGCATGCTCGAGCGCAGCGAGGAGCGGAAGCTGTTCGACCTCGGACCGGTCGAGGAGCTGCTTGACCGCAGCAGGGGTCATGCCGGCTGGGGACGGATGCGACGGGCGATCGCGCTCTACCAGCCCGTCCCGTTCACGCGCTCCGAGTTCGAGCGGCGCTTCTTCGAGGCCGTCCTCGCGGCAGGCCTACCGCAGCCGGCGACCAACTTCGTCGAGGCCGGCTTCGAGCTCGACGTCTACTGGCCCGAGCACCGCTTCGCGGTCGAACTCGACACCTACGCGACCCACGGCACCCCCACCGCCTTCGAGCGCGATCACGTCCGGGACGAGGATCTGATGCTTGCCGGGATCGAGATGGTCCGGGTCACCGACGTGCGCTTCCACCGCGAACAGAAGGCCGTCCTCGAACGGGTCGCGACGCTGCTGGCGCGTCGGCGCCCCGACTAAGCCGCGCGCTGGCCGAAGTAGGCGGAGCCGGAGAGCGCCCGGTCGAAGCCGGACCAGGACTCGCCGGCGGGGAGCTGGCGCTCGAGGCGGTCGAAGCTGCCGAGGCGGCCGCCGAGGTTGTCGATCATGTGGACGAGGACGGCCTCGCGGGTGGCGGGGACGACCGGGGAGCCGTGCTCGAGCTGCCCATGGTGGCTGAGGATGATGTGCAGCACGCACTGGGCGAGTTCGGGGTCGAAGCCGGGGATCTCCTCGATCTGACGTCGGACCAGGTAGTAGCCGAGCGGGATCTCGCCCTGGAGACGGCCGCGGTCGGTGAAGTCGATCGCCAGCGGGTCGTCGTTGTAGGCCTCTGTCTTGCCGATGTCGTGCAGGAGGGCGCCACTGACGGCGACGTCGCGGTCGATGCCGGGGAAGAAGTTGGAGGCGGCGCTGACCGCCTGCGCGACCGAAAGCGTGTGCTCGAGCAGCCCGTGGCGGTAGGCCTGGTGATAGACCTTCGCCGCCGGCGCGTCGCGGAAGCGGGCCCAGCCCTCGCTCCCCTCGGCGAAGAAGGAGTCGAGCAACAGGCGCAGATCCGGCTCCTGGATCGTCGCCAGCAGCGAGCGCAGGTCGGCCTCCAGTTGCTCCAGCGAGACGTGTGACTCGGGTGCCAGGTCGGCGGCCTCGTACTCGTGCTCGGCCGCCTCGCGCAACTCGGCGATCTTGATCTTCGCCCCCCAGCGCTCGCTCATCTCGAAGACGCCGGTGACGAAGACCGCGGTGCCGGTGGCGCAGAGCGCGTAGCGCGGCTCCGCCTCCTCCCAGCAAACCGCCTCGGCGGCGCCGGTCGCGTCGCCAACCGAGAGTCGCAGCCAGGGCTCGCCGTTGCGCTTGCGGCGTAGCTCGCGCTGGCGCACCGCGTAGACGCCGCGCACCCGCTGGCCGTCCTCGAGGTCGCGCAATGCGACCCGTTCCGGCGGCGTCGGGATCGCCGTCTGCTCGTCCGCCGGCACCGGGATCGCCGTCTGCCCTAGCGTCTCCAGCGCCGTCTGCTCGGGAGTTGTGATCGCCACCTGCTCAGCCATCTCCCGAATCAAGGTAATGACGATTTCGGACGGCCTGGCAGTCCCCGCTCAGAGGGCGCCGCCGAGCCAGTGGCCGAGGGCGACGGCGGCGAAGCCGGTGGCGAGCGAGAGGCCGATGTTGAGCCAGGCGAGACGGGCGTTGCCGGCGACGTCGAGGCGGTGGGAGTCGAGGATCCAGGTGGAGAAGGTGGTGAAGGAGCCGATGACGCCGCCGGCGACGATCGTCAGCGCCTCGCCGTGCAGCGCCGCGCCGGCGACGAGGCCGAGCGCGAAGGAACCGCTGAGGTTGACGACGAGGATCCCCAGCGGGAACTCGCTGTCGGCGCGGGCGGCGATCTCGGCGTCGATCACAAAGCGCGCCGCGGCCGCGATGCCGCCGAGCAGGCCGACCGCGATCCACCCGATTGCGGTCATCGCCGCCCGCCCTGTGGCGCTTTAGTCGCGCATAGCGCGACAAAGGCGACAGGACGCGTAGGGAGCCCAGAGTCCGGCGTGCTCATCGAGCGGTCCTCGGCCGGCGCGCCTCAAGCTCGATCCCGAGGCGGACGCAGAGGTAGCCGGCGGCGATCGTGACCGCCGCGTAGGCCGCCGCCAGCCCCAGGTATCCCCCGTCGACCAGCTCGTACAGCTCCAGCTGCATCGTCGAGAAGGTGGTCAGGGTGCCGCAGACGCCGACGCCGAGAAACGGATGCCGGAGGCTCTGCGGCGGGTGGTCGCGGAAGAGGGCGAAGAAGTAGCCGAGCAGCAGCGCCCCGACCATGTTCGCCGCGAAGGTCGCCCACGGCCACTGGCCCGGCCCCGTCGATGCCGCCTCCGCCAGCCCGACCCGGAGCAGCGCCCCCACCACGCCGCCGGCGTAGATCGCCGCCAGCTTGCGGGGGTCGTGCGGGAGCGTTCGCATCAGGACGAGCCCTTCGATTCGGCGCGCGCGACGACGCCGTCGAGCATCCGCCTGACCGAATCGAGTTGAGAGCCCGGAACGGGCAGGTCGACGAGGCGGCGCCGCAGCTCCGCGGGATCGGCCAGTCGATGGCGCAGGGCCGCCTCGACGAACTCCCAGTCCCGCTCCCTGCCGGCAACGCATTTGGAGAGCAGCAGGTCGTGAATCTCGAGGCACCACCCGGTGGCGCCGCCGGTGTTCTCGCTGCGGATGGCGAGCAGGCGCTCCTCCCAACCCTGCGGGAGCGTGGCGGTCTCGGGGACAACCGCATGTGCGTAGTAACCATAGGTGGCGTCGAAGTACGAACCGTCTCCGAGGCTGTCGTCGATCTCGATTGCGCGCTCCGGGCGGTTGCGTGGATAGACATCCGCCTCGCGGGAAACGAGCAGCTCCGCGGGAGCGTTGGGGAACTGTCCGAGGATCGCCTGACTGCCGACTACGACGAGCTCCTCGTCGCCGGCAACCGTCGCGGCGGCACGAATGATGTGCTCCAGCTCCGACCGGCGCATCCGCCGCTACCGCACCGTTTCGATGACGCGACGGCGCTCCTGCTCGTTCAGAACACCGGCGAAGGGACTGTTCTGGCGCAGATCCCGGCCGTCCTGGTCATCGGCAGTGATAGCGGCAGCAATCTTCGGGAGAGAGGAGGAGAGGAGCCGGCGCCAGCGCTCGGCGTAGCGAGGGTGCAGGTGTCCCTCGGCGGCCAGTCGCTCGACTCGGTCGCGGGCCTCTTCGATCGCTCCCTGGTCCAGGCGTCCCGCGATGACCTCGTGCAGGGCGAGACTTCGCCGCTCGGCGGTTTGGTGGCCTTCGGACGGGATAGGCCGACCGGGCCTCCCCGTGGCGGGCTCGCCGACGACCTTTGCCGCGGCCTCCCGCCGTGCGGCCAGTGCCGCCGCCAGCGGGTGGCGTCGGCCGCGCCCGCCCGACTCCCCGATCGCCTCCCGCAACTCGACGACGAACTGGCGTGGCACCTCGCGGCGTCCGGCAGGCGTGAGGACGATCGGGATCTGCCCCGCCCGAACCCAGCGATCGAGCGCGGTCTGACTGACGCCGAGGATCTGTGCGGCCCGCGAGCGGGAGAGGGTCGGCCCGAGCTTGGCCTCTAGTTCTCGCCGAACCGGCGATACATCCACGGCCGCTGCCGGAATTCGCTCCGCCCGTCGCAACCCGACGATCCCATCCACCAGCTTCTTGCTCTCGCTCACGCTCGCCATTTCCACACTCTAATCGATGTTTAGAATTATATGGCTTTTCTCTCAACATGAGATATGAGTTTAGGCTCGTTCGATGCCATCTTCCGCCAGAGAAGCGACGGCGGTCCTGGGCGCGCTCGGCGTCTATCGAGCGCGCATAGTGCCGCTGGTGCGGCGGGAGGTCGGGCGCTGGCGCACGGTGGCTGAGGCGATTCCGGACCCGGTGCCGCGCGAGCAGGCGCTCGCGGCGCTCGAGAAGGCGCTGAACGTGGAGGCGACGGCGGTCTTCGCGACGCTGGCGCCGCGGCGGGCCCGGGCGACCGCGGTGCGGGCGATGACGGCGCTCCAGGTCGCGGTCGACTACCTCGACACGCTCGGCGAGCAGGGTTCGGCGGAGCCTCTGCGCGACGGACTGAGACTTCACGGGGCCCTGACCGCGGGGGATACCCCCACCGATCCCTATCTCCGCGAGCTCGTCGCCGCCTACCGGGCGAGCCTCGCGACGCTGCCGTCCCAGCAAGATGTCGGCGAGGCACTGCGACGCGCCGTCGCCCGCTGCGGCGAAGGGCAGAGCCACACCCACGCGGCCGAGCACGGCGATCGCGCCACCCTCGAGGCCTGGGCCTCGAGGCTGCAGGCGCCGCCGGTCTACCGCTGGTGGGAGGTCGCCGCCGGTGCCAGCTCCTCGGTCGCCGCCCACGCGCTGATCGCCGCCGCCGCGGGCCCCCGCACCAGCGCCGCCGAGGCCGAGGCGATCGACGCCGCCTACTTCCCCTCGGTCGGCGCCCTCACCGTCCTCCTCGACGACCTGATCGACCGCGACGAGGACGCCGCCGCGGGCGCCCACAACTACCTCGCCCACTACCCGAGCGCCGAGGAGGCCGCCAACCGCCTCGACCTGATCGTCCAGCTGGCCCGCTCGCGGCTGGCGGAGCTGTCCCATCCCCACCGCCACGCGGCGATCCTCGCCGGCGTCGTCGGCTTCTACCTCAGTGCCGAGGAGGCCGATGCGCCATACGCCCGCCCGATCCGCGCGCGGCTGCTGCGCTCGGCCGGCCCGGCGGTACGGCCGATCGTCGCCTTCATGCGGCGGCGCTGAGCGTCATCCGGGGGCGAGGCGTACGGGCGCGCAAACGACCCGGAGGCACAGGGAGCGCCTCCGGGCCATGACGTTTGCGCACATGGACCGTGGCCACCCAGGGAAGAGCGGGACGGTCCGAGCCTGGTACCAGGTTCCGCGGCCGGCGACGAAGGGACCCCCGCCGTCAGAGCGGTTCTAGAATAAGAACATACACGGACCGAACTGTCAAGCCTCGCGGGCACGCGAACTGGCCACCTGGTTCGCCCAGCGCTGCGCCTCGCTGAAGCCCAGATAAGGCAGCAGGGTCAGCAGCACCAGCTCCGGCCGCAGCTCGGCGAGGCGGTCGAGGCGGCCGATGCGGATGTGGTCCCCGACCAGGCCGACGATCCCGGCCACCAGCGCCTCGTCTGTCGAGCCGGGGAGCCTGGTGCCGACCGGCGCTTTGACCTGGATGAAGCCGGCGAGGCGGCCGATCACCCGCTCGTAACGCCGCATGCAGTCGGCTTCCACGGCCGCGTCGATTGTCAGCGCCCGGGCCACGGCGGGGTTGGCGATCGCGAAATCGACCCCGGCGTAGATGCCCGCCGCGATCTGCGCCGGCCACTCCCCCTCCGCCGCGCAGGCGTCGAGGACCGCGGTCTCGAGGCCGGCGAGGGCCAGCGGGAACTCGCCCCGCCCGGACCAAGCGGCCGCGCCGTTGCCATCGCCCCCACCGCCGTTTGCCGCTGCCAGCATCCCGTTCCCCCGCCTGTCCTAGATTTAGGAACACTAACAGACCAATGCGGCGGAATTGGCCGCTTATGCGCGGGCTCAGCCCGCGCGACAGCTGCGGGGGATGCCGGTGCTTATCTCGCGCCCTCCGGCAAGGGTGAGGGTGACGCTGGCGAAGGAGAAGAAGCCGGCGGTGAAGCGACGCGGAATCGGGCAGGAGGCGCTGAGGTAGCTGCGGCTCTCGCCCCGGTAGACGTAACGGCGCGCGAGCGTCATCTCGAAGGAGGCGAAGCGCGGCCAGGGCCCGAGCGCGGCGGGCAGGTTCCCGACCAGCGCCGTGCCCAGGCGGCCGCCGCGGCGGCGGATCAGGAAGGGGATGACGGCGACGGTCGGCGGGCTGGAGGCGTAGGAGTGCAGGAGCACCGCCCGGCTTCCTCCCACCCGGCCGTTGAAGGCGAGCAGGCGGGCGTGGATCTCGAACGGCGCCTGGTTCGGCACCCGCACCTGGGCCTCCAGCTCACCGCGGCCGACCAGGGCCGGCCGGCAGGCCGCCAGCGCTTCGAACGGTTTCGTGTTGCGGAGGCGGCGCTGGGAGCAGGTGGGCAGGCCGCGGGTGTCGATCACGCCCTGCTTCGGCAGCCCCAGCTCGATCCGCGTGACCCGCGGCAGCAGCGTGCGGTCGGCGGTCTGCAGGCCACCGGTGAGCCGCACCGCCACCGGCGCCGGGCGGTCGCGAGGGAGCTTCAACGGCGAGAGGTTGCCGTCGAGCGAGACGATCAGGTTGCCCTGCTGGGAGCGCTCGCCGCGGGCGAGACCGGCGCCGAGCGCCGCGAGCAGTGCGAGTGCCGCCAGCGCCAGCGCCGTTGTCCTGCCCGGCAGCGCCACCCCCCTCATCCGTACCTGGAGAACTTGAAGCTGCAGGAATCGAAGCCGAAGGCGAGGACGGTGTTGTTGGCGAGGTTGCCGTTGTGGATGAAGCGCGCGGTCAGGCGCTGAGCCTGGATCGCGTGGTCGGCCCGCAGCTGCGCGGTGATCTGCTCCAGGTAGGACTCCTGCGCCTTCAGATACCCGAACCACTTGCCGAGCTTGGCGGCGTCGGCGGGCGGGCGGGGCGCGGCGGCGATCTCCTTCACGGTCGCGCCGAAGATCGAGGCCGCCTGGGCGAACTTGCCGGCGGCGACCGCGAGGCGTTCGGCGCGGACGTCGGCGCGCGCGCCCTTCATCGCCCGCTGCGTCGCTTCCGCGTCGGGCTTGCAGACGCGCTCGAGCTGAGTGACGTACTCGTCGCGCGTCGGCGCTTCGGCGGCGACCGCGGTGGTGGCCAGGCCGGCGAGCAGCGTCACGCCGAGCGCGGCGATGGCGAGCAGCGCCGCCCCCAGCATCGCGCTCGCGATCCAGCGGCGGCGCATCCGGTCGGTCGTTCTCATCCCGTGACTTTCCTCTCCTGGCGTTTCCGTCTATGCCTCGGTTGCGCCCGCCCGTGGACTAAGCACGTCGCGGCGGGGAAGGATGCGGTCGAGCAGGCGCGGGACGTGCCAGACGCGGTCGCCGAGCAGCAGCATCAGCGCCGGCAGCAGGACGATCCGCACCACCGTCGCGTCGAGCAGGATCGCCACCGTCAGGCCGACCCCCATCTGGCTCACGGTCGCGATCGGCGCCGTCGCGAAGGAGATGAAGACGGCGGCCATGATCGCGGCGGCGCCGGTGATCACCCCGGCGGTCTTCTCCAGCCCGAAGGCGATCGCCGCGCGGTTGTCGCCGTCGACGTCGTAGCGCTCCCGCATGCGAGCGATCAGGAAGACCGCGTAGTCGATCGAGAGCCCGAAGGTGACGCCGAAGATTGCCCCGGCGCCGACCGTGTCGACGTAGGGGTGACCGCCGAGCGGGTAGCCCTCGGGGATCTGGCAGACCAGCGTCATCACCCCGATCGCCGCCGCCACCGTCGCCAGGTTGAGGCCGACGGCGAGCAGCGCCAGCAGCGGCGCGCGGAGGATGAAGACCAGCGCCAGCAGGGTGAAGAGGACGAAGGCGCCGAGCACGAACGGCAGCCGTTCCTTGGTGGCGGAGCCGTAGGTGTTGAGGGTCACGGCGCCGCCGGTGAGGCCGGTGCGCAGGTTGCCTTCCTGGCCGATCCGCTCGGCGTCCGCCAGCAGGCGCTCGCCGGTCCGGCGCGAGCCCTCGGTGTTGAACGGGTGGGTGGAGACGATCAGCATCCGCGCCGCCTGGCCGCCGCTGCCGACGCTGATCGCCTCGCCCGCGGCGGCGCGCTGCGGCGACGGCGCGCCGTCGAGGGCGGAGAGGACGAAGTAGCCGGAGTCGAATAGGTGGGGCGAGTCGCGCTGGAGTTGGCGGGCGCCGATCGCCAGCGGCGCCGTGAACGCGGAGACGCGGACGCCCGCGCGCCGCAGTTTCGCCTGCAGCGGATAGGACCGCTGGAAGCCTTCGGAGAGGCCGGCCTGCAGGGCGCCGGCCCCGCCCTGCAGTTCGATCAGGCCGCCGGCGAGGCGTTCGGCACCGCCGCCGAGGCGCTGCAGTCCGCTGCTGAGCCCTCCGGCGGCCTCCGAGAGCTCCCCCACCCCGTCTTCGAGCCGCTTGCCCCCTGGGACGAGCCGGTTGAGGCCGCCGTTGACCGTCTGGGCGACTTCGCGTAGCTGCCGCACTTCGTTGCGGTTGAGGGCAATCGTCCGCGCCAGGACCCGCGCCTGGTCGGCTGCCGCTTGCAGCGAGGGATCGGAGGCTGCCGCGCCTTCGAGCCGCCTGGCGAGCTTGCGCGCCCGCGCCAGCTCGCCGCCCTGGATCCGCGGCAGCAGCGAGCGCAGGCCCAGCGCCAGGGTGAGGCTGCCGACCGAGACCTTGCGCTGGCCGTCGGCGAGTTGCCGGCTGCCCTCCTCCAGGCGCCCGATCGCCCCCGTCGCTTCTTCGCCGCGGACGGCGGCGCGACCGAGTTCCTGGGCGATCAGCCCGGCCCCGGCGGCCGCGCGTTCAGAGCCCTCGGCGAGCAGCCCGCTCCCCTCGGCCCCTGCCGCGATCCCACCCCGCAGCTGGGTCACCGCCCGCGCCGCCCGCCGCAACCCCGGCCCGAGCCGTTCCAGCTCCCCTAACCCCGGCCGATGGGCCAATTCCGTCCCATATTTGGACGTTTGCGGCCCGTCGGCTCCGGTGGTGAGGGACTTGCCGAGGCGGCGGAGGGGGGTGGTGACGTTGGCGATCAGGCCGGGCCCGATCACGGCGCGCACGCCCGGCTCGGCGGCGATCCGCCGCTGCCAGCGCGACAGCAGCGCCAGCTTGCGCGGGGTGGTGATCGGGCCGCGTTCGGTCGCGGCGACGAGGACGAAGGGGGCCTCCCAGCCGGGTCCGACCGCGGCGTCGATCGTCTCGGCGTCCTGGCGCGCCTGGTTCGAGCTCGGCAGCTCGTCGATGCCCGGGGCCCCGGTGCTGAAGGCCAGGGTCGGCAGCGTCAGCAGCAGGAGCGGCACGGCTACGAGACAGGCAGCGAGGGCCGGGTTGCGCAGAGCGGCGGTGGCGGCCCCGGCGACCGTCCAGTCGGTCCGCGGTTCCTTATTCGCGTATTTCGCGAATAAGGAACCGCGGAATCCTGAGTCCGACACGCCGGGGCGGCGTCGGCCGATGCGGCCTGCATTGAGGCGCTCGCCGAGCAGCGCCAGCAGCGGCGGCACCGCCAGGGTGGAGACGACGACGCTGATCACGGTGACGACCCCGACCGTGGTCGCCAACGAGAGCAGCAGCGAGCCCGGCTGCAGGAAGGCGGAGCCGACGACGGCGACGACCAGGGTCACGCCGGCGAAGAGGGTGGTGCGGCCGGCGCTGCCGCGGGCTACGGCAGCGGCGTCCCAGGGCTTGCGCCCCGCGTCGAGCTCCTCCCGGAAGCGGGAGACGATCAGCAGCGAGTAGTCGACCCCCAGCGCCAGCCCCATCATCGTGCAGACGACCAGCGAGAGCGCGTCGATCGTCATCGCCGAGCTCAGCAGCGCCAGCACCCCGCGCCCGGCGAAGACCGTCAGCGCCCCGAACAGGAGCGGGATCGCCGCCGCGACCACGGAGCGGAAGACCAGCAGCAGGACCAGGATCAGCAGCGGAGCCGCCAGCAGCTCCGCCCGCTCGGTCGCGGTCAGCGATTCCTCCTGCAGGGCCCGCGAGACGGTCGCGAACCCCGACTGCGTCGCCACCACCGGCGGCCGGATCCGCGCCTCGAGCGTATGTTCCAGGGCCGGCGCGGTATCGCTCATCGCCTTCGCGAGTGGTACGTGATAGTCAACTAAAACAAGGGCCTTGTGCGAATCCGGCCTAAGTCCCGAGACCGCCCCCCGGTCCCAGGGAGAGATCACCGTCGCCTCCGGGTCCAGCCGCAGTTCCCTGACCAGCCCGGCTCCCTGCCGGTCGACCGCCCCCGCCGGCCCCCGCAGCAGCACCACGAACGGCGAGGAGTCCCCGAAATGGCTCTCAGCCAGGTCCTCGCCTTCGGCCGCCGACGTCCCCGGCACGTCCAGCGAAAGCGGCGCCAGCTTGTCCTCGACATTCAGCCCGAGCACGCCGAGCATCGCGCAGGCGAGCAGCACGGCGGCAAGCCCCGCGAGGGGTCTCCGGTACTTCAACAGCCGAAAATCCCTCCCATTAGAGGAAGATTCTACGTCAGGAATCGCCCGGTTGGGGTACGTTCCTGTCCCGAAAGCCAGGGCCACGCCACGCTCGGCGGGCCAACGCTTTCCCGCCCTCCTGCACGTCACGCTCGAAATCCTCGTCGACCGGCGGCGCAGTGTCCATCAGCTCGCGCCACCGCACGGGCGAGAGCAACTGTCCCCGCAGCGCTTCGCCCTCCTCGCCGCCGCTCACTCTCCGCTCCCGCGGGCGAATCGAGCCGGGGCATAGAGAACGAGGCCAAGGAGGGCGACCCCAATCGTCAGTAGCGAGCCCCGGAACGCCGCTCTCCCTAGTGCGATGCGCCGATCCTCGAAATGCTGGAAGCAACTTTCGACGTGGTTGAAGCGCCTGCGTAGTTCCCGTTGAACCTCCTCCGTCCTTCTCTCCATGCGGTCAAGGCGATAGCTGTCTGTCGTGATCTCCATGACTGGCAACGTAATGTCTTGTCTGCGCGAGGGCAAGGGCCAAGGTGTCAAGAAAGTGCAACTTTTTTTAGCCCGCGTTACGACCTTGGCGAGCGGATCGTCGCTCCGACCTGCGGGCGCTCTGGGGGCAGCCGGCTTGCCTCAATCGCAGTCCGTCTTTACGACCGGATCGGCAGCGCTGAAGTCGCCGCTGTGCGAATCGAGCTTGACGCTCGCGCGGCGCTTGCCGGTACAGAGGCCGCCGGTGTTGACGAGCAGGCCCCTGCTGCCGCCCCGCATGGTCAGGACGACCTTGCTCAGGGGGGCGTCCGGCAGCGCCTGGAAGGTGTTGCGAAGGTGCCCGCGCACCGAGTCGATGTGGCCGACGAGGTCGAGGTGGACCTGCCCACCCAAGGACGCGGCGAGGTCGGGCAGCCTGCGGTCGCTCGCCCGCAGGTAGACCGGGCCTGCGAGCGGCCGGTCGAGCAGCGGCGTCCAGGCTTTCGCGTGACCGTAGACCGAGCCGGACGGGCACTGCCGGGCCGCGAACTGCGCCGCCGAGCAAACCGCTCCGATCCGGCGGTTGTCCAGCAGCTCGGTGCCGGGCAGGGCGACCGTGACCCTGCGGATGTTGGCGTCGCCGCGGCGGGCGGTGAGGACGGTGCGGAACTTCGGATGGGCGCCACGGTAGGTCGGGCCGAGGAGGCGCACCCCCACCTTCGGCTTGAAGCCGAGCCGCGAGCAGCCGGCGACCTGGAAGCGATCGGCGAGCGCCGCCCTCTGGCCCGTCAGTGAAGTGGCAACAGCGTCCACCGACATCGGGTCGCAGGAGGTCGGGTTGAGGATGAAGCCGGGTCTATCCAGTTCGACGGCGAGCGAGCGGATGTCGAGCGGGATCCCCCGCAGGATCGTCGGCAGCGGATCCGAGACTGCGTGGACCTGGGCGCTCCGCGAGTCGACGTGCAGCGCCACCCGCACGACCATGGTGCCGAGGTCGAAGGGCCCCGCCACCGCCGGCACCAGGACTGCCAGGCTCAGCGGCGCGCCCTTATAAGGACCGGCCAGATAGGCACGGCCGCCGAGGTGCAGCGGCGCCGGGCCCGCGCCGGCGCCGACATCCACCGTCCCGACCCTCGCCGCGGCCGGGCAGGAGGCGGCGGCGACCCCCGCGTCGGGGCAATACGACACGCCGGCCAGCTTGCCGGTCAATCCTGGCGGCAAGGTGGTCTCGAAGCGGGCCAGGCGCTGGGAGCCGTCGTTGCGGCCGAGCCTCAGCACGAAGGGAACGTGGGCACCGCTCTCGGGCATGGTTGAGCCGGCCGAGAAGCTCGGCTTGTTGGGTGCCTCGGCTTCACCCGACGGGCATGCGGTCGCGCCGTCGGCGGCAGCGGCGACGGGGAAGGAGCTCGAGCGCGTGGCGTCCGCTCCTTCGGGGCTGGTCCACGGCGTGAAGGTGGCGCCGGTGGTGTAGGTGCCGCAGCCGATCGGAGTCTTGAGCAGGCCCCTGGGCCCGGCGAAGAGACTGAGCTTGACGTCCTCGATCGGCAGCTCCGGGGCTTCGGCGAACTCGACGGTCAGCCGACCGTCGCCGGGGTCGGCCTCGACGCGACCGGCGAGCTTGATGACGACGCCGCTCGCCGGATCGTCGATCGCGACGTAGATCGCGAGCAGCGAGCCGAAGGGATTCTCATCGGGCTTGGCCAGGTAGATCGCCCCTTCCAGGGGGTGGTCGATCAGCGGCGAATCGATCTCGGCGCTACCGACCTTGGCGCTGTCCGGGCAGGCGGCCGGGACGGCGTCGAAGCGAACCGGAGCCTCGCCACCCGAGGCGAGGCCGATCTGGTCCGAGGAGCAGGCGCCGCGGCCACTGACGGCGGAGGGATTCGCCACCAATCCCGGGGGGAGCAGGACCGCGGCATCCCTGAGGTTGGCCCCGGCACGGCCGTCGAAATCGTCGTTCTGAGGGAGGCCGAACCCGACCTCCAGGCCGGTCGGGGAATCGGCGTGGTCGGTGGTCGGCCGCAGGGAGATGGTGGGGTCGAACAGGAGCGCGTTGCAGCCGTCGATCGCGGGGCTGCCGAAGCTGCGCGTGGCGAAGATCCCGGGCTCGAGCCAGCTGTCGGCGCGGGCGACTGTCGCGATCGGCCCGCCGCAGGCGCCCGGCAGGGTGAGGAACGCGGCGTTGACGCGTTCGACCGGACAGGTGCCCCCGCCTCCAAGGCAGCTCCCACGCGCGTAGTCGTGGCTCGCATCGCTCGGGCTTCCCCAGAGGGTCACCGTGGCGCCGAGCAGCGAGACCTTCGCGGAGATGTCGCTGATCTCGGCCGACAGCCCGAGGTCGCCATCGCTGCGCAGCCCGCCGAACAGGTGGACGTACAGGCCTTCGGTCAGTTCCATGCCGAACTCGACCGGGGCGCCGGGCGGAGGGACCATCTCGTAGAGGGCGACGTTGCTCACCGTGGGACTGCCACCTGAAGAAAACGCAACCGCGACGGTGCCGATCTGGGACTCATCGGGGCAGCCACCGACGCCGCCGCCGATCGGGTTCTCGAGCTGCGCCTCGGTGCAGCGCAGGCCGATCGCTCCCGAGTTGACGATCAAGCCACGGGGAAGGTCGATGGCCAGGTCCCGGACCCCGCCGCCGACGGCGAGGAGTTCTCGATTAGGGGCGGTGGTGGAGGGAAACCCCATGCCCATATCCACCTGGTACGGGTGGGAGCCGGCCTGCGTCGCGAGGGAGCCGTCCGCGTTGGTCACGGCGCCGCTGAAGCCCGCATCCCCGCGGAGAAATCCGAACGAGGGCACCGAGCCGCCAATGGTGGTCTCCGTCGTCACCTCGACCGGAGGGAGGCCGCCGCCGCTGATCGTCGCGCTGTTGACGACGCTTTCTGGTGCGCCCGCTTCGACTTTGACCGGGATCTGGACCTTGACCGTCTCACCAGGCTTCACGGTCGGTTCGCCACCGCTGCAGCTGACCGTCTGGCCGGTCCGGCCGCAGGACAGTTCAACCCCGGTGGCGCCGTACTCGCCCGAGGCACCGGCGGGGGTGGAGAAGCCGAGGCCGGCGGGAAGCGTGTCGGAGATCGTGAACTCGCCGCTGGTCGCGCCGCCGCCGACGTTCGTGGCGACCAGGAGATACCCCGGTGGATCGCCTTTCCCGCCGATCGATCCGGGGGCGAAGTTGGTCGGGTAGGAGCTGACGACGACCGACCAAGCGGGGGCCGGGACGGGGGCGGCGGTCGCGGCGGCGGTCGGCACCCCTGCAAAAGCGGCGAGCAGCGCACCTATCAGCGCCGATCGGAGCGATCGCAGATGCCAAGCCGAGTTGGCGAACTTCAGCATTCCCTTACCAACCATCGTAGATGCACGCCGATGCGGCCCAGGCTCGCCGGCCAGGCCGGCCGCTCGGCCGGCTACGCGCCTTGCCCGCGCGGCGGGCTACCGCGCCTTGCAGGTGCGGGTCAGCGTCGAGTTGAGCGTCTTCTTGCCGAAGCCGAAGCTGGCCCGAGCAAACGGGAAGGTGGCGCCGGGGAAGCCGGCGGGAGCGGGGCAGCCGGCGCTCAGGTAGCTGCGCGCCTTGCCGTGGGAGCGAAAGCTGCGGCCGAGGTTGAGCGAGAGGCCGGTGACGTAGCCGGAGTTGCCGGTGACCTCCGGCAGCGAGGTGCGCAGGGTGGTGCCGAAGGTGCCCTTCGTGGACTCGATCGTGAACGGCAGCGTGAAGGAGGTGGGGACGGGATCGGTGCCGTAGACGTGGGCGAAGATCGCCGGCTTGCCGTGCAGCCTGCCGTTGAAGGCGTAGATCTTGCCCGCCGCGGGGAAGGGCGCCTGCTGACCGAACAGCACCTTGGCCGAGAAGCGCCCTTCGCCGACCAGCGAGGCGCGGCAGGCCCGTAGCGCGTTGGCGGTCGTCGACGGCTGTATTTCGCGCAGGGCGCAGATCGGCAGCCCCTGTGGCGTGAAGTGCCCGTGGCGGTTGATCGCGATCGCGATCTGGCGCAGCTGCGGCGGCGGGCCGCCGTCGGTCGAGTCGATCTGGGCGCTGACCGAGACCCTGACCGGAGCCGAGCCCTGACGCGGCAGGGCCTTGGGGGCCAGCTCGCCGGCGAAGCGGACCCGCACCTGCCCGCTCTGGACGATCTCCCCCTGGAGTTTGGTCCGCGCGCCGGTGCGCCGCCCGGCGCCGTTGACAGCGGGACCGGGAGAGCCGGCGACCGCAGCCGGCGCTGCGCTGGAGGCGAGCAGCGGCGCGGCACCCGTCGGCCCGGGCGGAGCCGCCAGCGATGCCGAGGGCGTGTAGGGCCCGAATTTGACGACGTCGGCATTTTCACCGTTGCCGGTGGTCGCGTAGAGGAACCCTTCGCTGACCGCGAGGCCCGACGGTCCCCCGTCGATCACCTTTTTGGCGGCCTGGCCGAGGAATTCGCCGGCGGGGCCGAACTCGTAGATCGCCGCTTCGGGGCGTTCGAAGCCCGGCTCGAGGTTGTCGACGACGAGCAGGTGCCCGTTGCTGGAGTCGGTCGTGACCGCGGCGTCGACGAGCGAGTTGAAGCCGGGGGCGATGACGCTGGCGGGGTTGACCGGGTCAACGGCGGGTTCGTAGACCTTGATCGTGTTG
This sequence comes from uncultured Solirubrobacterales bacterium, assembly GCA_963717495.1. GTDB lineage: Bacteria > Actinomycetota > Thermoleophilia > Solirubrobacterales > 70-9 > VAYN01. The sequence goes on from OY970339.1 coordinate 1,809,601, forward strand.
TCGGCGGCGTCGGGCACGTAGACCTTGCCGGCTTCGACCGCGACCCCGTAGGCGTCCCCAAGCGTGCCGAGGCCGATCCGCAGCGGATTGGTCTCGTCGGGCAGCGGATTTCCCGCGGGGTCGTACACCGCGACGTAGGTGCGATCGTTGACGTAGACGTCGCCCGTCGCCTGGTCGACCGCGACGCCGGTCGATTCCGCGGAGTCGAAGGCGAGAGCGGAGGGAAGCAGCCGGCCGACGCTCTCGTGCCAGTCGTTCGCGTAGAGGGCGCCGCCGGCCGAGGTCGCCAGGCCGCAGGGCCCGTTGAGGGGATTGCCGGAGATGCGTGACATATACGCGCCATTGGAGCCAAAGATGTCGACGGCGTGGTGGTAATAGTCGGAGACGTAGATTTTCCCGCCGGCCAGCGCCACTCCACAGGCGCCTTCGACCTCTTCGTCCGGAGCGCTTTCGGTGTCGAGACCAAATTCCGGGACGACGGCGCGTTCGGCTCGGACCGGTGTCGCCGCGGCCGATGCCAGGGCGATGACGCAGAGGCAAGCCAGAAGGAAATTCCGCGACCTCGGTCGGACCGTTGCCATCTCTTCTCTCATCGGCTCTTCCCCTTCCCCTTGCGGGGCTTGTGCCTCTTCTTGTGCTTGGCGCCCCCCTTTGAGTGCTTGCCGCACTGAGCGAGGAGCCGCGGGTGGAACTTCGCGCCGAGATTGTTCTGGCCGACCATTCGGGCGGTGGCGAACTGGGGCGCCGCGCAGACGTCTTCGGCGTTGACCAGGAGCCCGCGTTTGCCGCCGCGCAGGGTCATCACGAATTTGCTCACCGGAGCGTCGGGCAGCACGTCGAAGGTCCCGCGCAGGCCCCCGTGGCTGGAGTCGATGCGCCCGACGACGTCGATCGCGATCCCCTTGCCGCCGCCGCGCAAAGCCGCCACCAGGTCGGGCAGGTCATTTTCGGAGGAGCGCAGGTAGACGTTCCCTTCCAGGGGCTGGTCGAGCAGCGGGGTGAAGGCGCGGGCGCGACCGTAGACCGAGCCGCCCGGGCAGGCCTCGCGGGCGAACTGACCGCGGGTGCAGATCGTGTCGATGTGGTTTTGGGCGAGGAACTCCGAGGAGGGCAGCGTGACCGCGGCCGAGCCGATGTTGGCGTCGCCGGGACGGGGCCGCACTTCGGCGCGCAGCGACGGGTAATCGGCTCGTTTGGTCCCGCCCTTCAGCTTCAGGCTGAGCTTGGGCCTGAAGCCGAGGGCACCGCAGTTGAACGCCTGGAAGGGGCTGACCGCGGTGGCCGTCGTGTCGTCAGCGGGATCGCCAAAGCGCTGGCCGGAGCCATTCAGGGTCGAAGAGACCGAGAAGGGGGCGCAGCTGGTCGGGTTGAGGGTGAGGTTGGGGCGGGAGATGTAGACGCGGACGTCCCGCAGGTGGATCGGGATGCCGTCGATGATGTGGGGGATCGGGTCCGAGCCGGCGGAGTCGATCGAGACCCGTGCCGTCAGCGGATCGACTTTGATCGCCGAGCGGACGACGACGACGCCGAGGTCGAAGGGCCCGACCGTGGCCGAGTCGATCGCGACGATCGAGAAGGTCGAGCCGTGGAAGGGGCCGGCGAGATAGAGGCCGCCGGGTGCGAAGGAGAGGACCGGGCCGAGCCCATAGCCGGCGACGGTGTGACCGATCGCGCTGGCCGCCGGACAGGAGGGGTGGGCGGTCTCGGCGAAGCCGCTGTTTTGCTTGGCGGCGGCGATCGCCGCCTCCGGGCAGTAGGGGATGTCGCCGATCTTGCCTGTCAGCCCCGGTGGCAGGGTCGCCGAGTAGGAGATGATCTCCTGCTCGACGTCGGTCCTGGTCAGGTGCAGGTAGAAGGGGGTGTAGGAGCCGGCGTTGGAGTTGAGGGTGCCGGCCTGGGCCTGCGGATTAAACGGAGTCGCTCCCGAGGGGCAGGGGCCGCCGCCGAGGCCGGAGGTGATCGCCAGGGGCGAGCTGGAGTGGCGCACCGTGCCGGGGGAGCGCCAGGGGCTGAGGTCCATTTCGGTGGTGAAGGTGCCGCAGGCCGCGGGCGTCGCCAAGGGGCTGCGCTGGCCTTCGCGGAAGTGGATCTTGAGGTTCGTGTAGGGGAGCTGGGGGAGGTTGTCGAAGGTGGCGATGAGCCGGCCGCTGGTGGGGTCGGCGTCGAGCTTGCCGGCGACTTTGACGAGGATCCCGCGGTCGGAGTTCTTCGCCACCAGGTAGACGCCGATCAGCGAGCCGTAGGGATTGTCGTGAGGTGCGGCGAGGAACAGCGCCCCTTCCACCGTTTTTTCGAAGAGCGGGCTCTGAACCGTGAAGTCGCCGATTTTCGAGGCATTGGGGCAGCCCGCGCCCGGCGGCGATTCCACCGTCTCGGCCGCGTACTGGGCCGGGGTGCAGACGCCGAGGCCGGCACCGACGGAGGGGTTGATCGTCATCCCCTCGGGAAGCCTCACCACCGCCTTCCTGACCGGCGAGGGCGCCAGGCGCGTGGGGCCGAGGAAGCCGCCGTTGTCGACGTTGAGGTTGAAGTCGTAGCCGCTGGGCGAGGAGGCCCTGGGGTCGGTGACGAAGCCGGCCGGCGCCGGTTCGAAGGCCAGCTGCGAACAGCCTTCGAGGCTCTGACCGGCGAAGCTGCGGGTGACGGGGCTGGGGGGCTGCTGCCAGGAGCTCGCACTGGAGGTGAACGTGAGCGGTCCTTCGCAGGCGGTCGGCAGGGTGAGGTAGGCGGTCGCCGTGTTGAATTTCGGCCGCCCGATCGAGCATTTGGCCCAGCCGAAATCCGGCTCGAGCTCGTTCAGGCAGTTGCCGCGCTGGGCGTTGTGGATGAGGTTCCAGGGCGTGCCCCAGATGTTCAGCGTGAAGCCGTAGAGATCGACCAGCTGGGGGATGTCCTCGGCCCTCAGGGTGAGGCCGTATTCGCCGTCGGCCTGGCGCACGTGCGGGATGAAGGTGACCGGGGCCCCGTAGGCGTTGAAGCCGAGCTGGGAAGGGGCGCCGGGCGGGGGCACGAGGTTGAAGACCCCGAAGGTACGGGTCGTGCCGCCGCCGAAGGAGGAGCGGACCTCGACGGTGCCGATCTGGGTGCGGTCCGGGCAGCTCTCGCCCGTCAGGGAGTCTTCGAAGGGTGAGGTGCGCGGGATGTGGAAGGCGACCAGCGAGCACTGGGGAACCGCGGCGGGGTTTTCGATCAGCCCCGGCGGCAGGTCGATTTCGAGGTCCTTGACGTCGCCTTCGGTGAAGGGAACGCCGGGTTCGCCGGGCGCTTCGGGGCCGAGGTTGAAATTGACGTCGGTGCTGAGCTCGAGCGGGTGCGAACCGGCCTGGGAGGCCGGCCCGCCCCCCTCCACACGGGCGTTGGAGGCGAAGCCTTCGGAGCCGGTGCGGAAGCCGAAGCTGGCCGACGCGACGGCAGCGGTGATGCCCAGGAACGCCAGCGCGATCCCCCCGCAGGCAAGGCCGCGGCGCATCACTTCCTCCCCCCTCCGTGCTTGCGGTGCTTCTTCTTATGGTGGTGCTTCTTCTTCTTGGGCTTCTTATGGCCGGGGCCGCGCTGCTTGACGAAGCGAAGCGGCGGGTTGCCGGCGTTGCGGACGAGAGTGCCGGGGGTGGGGTCTTCGGGCGCTTCGGGCAGGCTCTGGCAGGCGTCGCCCTCGCACGGGATCGGCGTCGCCGACACCGGGAAGCCCCCACCCGTGCGGTAGTCGTAGAGGTCGAAGGAGCCGGGGTCCTGCGGGACCAGCGAGTCCTCGGTCAGGAAGACGACGTCGGACCCGTCGCTGCTGGCGTCGACGAAGGTGGAGGGCGCGGGGCTGCGGCCGCTGGAGACCAGCCCGATGCAGCCGCCTTCGCGCTGGCAGTCGCCGGCGCCCTGCGCCTCCCACTCGTACACGTCGGGGCGCCGGTTGGAGTCCGGCACCACGAGCACGTCGCTGGAGTCGAAGAAGACGCGGGTGCCGTCGCCCGAGAGGGCGCGCGGCTTGTAGACGTGGGTGGCGGTTTTCCCTTTGCCGTTGGCGATCGCCCCCGGGATCGAGGAGCCGCCCTGGGGCCGTTCGCCGGTGGGATTGCAGGAGACGCAGGTGAGGGACGGGGCGGCGGCGCCCGGGACCGGCCCATAGAGGAAGACCTCGCTGACGCCGTTGTTTTCGTAGCCGGTCAGTTCGGCGGAGGAGAGGAAGACGAGGTGGGACCCGTCGGGGCTGACGCGGGCGGTGCCGATGCCGGCCGGGTAGTTGCCGACGGCCGCTGTCGCGGCGACTTCGGTCGTGGTGCCGGCGTTCCAGAGAAAGAGCCCGGAGGTGGTGAGGTAATAGACATGAGAGCCGTCGGCGGAGGCCCCGAGGACGCCTTTGACCCCGCCGCCGGGAGTGAGGTCGGCCGAGCCGGCGCCGGCGGCGTCGTAGCGAACGAGGTGCCCGGCTGCGGTGAGGAAGAAGGCGAACCTGCCGTCGCTGGAGGCGGTTTCGAAGGTGCCCCCGGCCGATTCCCCCAGCAGCTCGGTCTGGGCGCCTTCGCGCAGGTAGATGCCGCCTTCCGCGACCCAGTAGACCCGGGAGCCGTCGCTGGAGACGGCACCGCCCTGGGCCGCCACGGCCGCCCCGGGAGTGCCCTGCGTGTCGCCGGGACGCAGGTTCAGCAGGGTCAGCCCCGAGCCCGACCAGAGGTAGAGGTTCTGGGCGGTCTGCTCGCAGCCTGCGCCGGCCGGGACCTCGGTGGCGTCGGCGGTGAGCGCGGCGCAGCTGGAGAGGACGACGTGGCGCAGGTCGGGAGAGGCAGCGGCGAGCTCGAGTTCGAACTGCGCCGGGCCGAGTGCCGTCTCGCCCACGTCGGCGGCACTCAAGAGCGACTGGAAGCCGCCGCTCGCGTTGTCGCGCAGGTAGTAGTCGACGTAGCCGGGCGGAGCGCCACTGCCGGGCAGCGGCGGGTTCGCGACTGGGCATTCCCCGCCGGAGCCGCGGCAGCGCCGGCCGTTCAGCAGCAGGCCGCGGACGAGGTCGCCGGAGAAGAGCTGGTAGGGCACCCCGTCGGGGTGGTCGCCGTAGGAGCCCGAGAGCATCGGAGTGGTGATGTTCTCGCTGGCCCAGCCGCCCCCGCCGCGACGGGCGAGGTACTGGCTGGCGGCCGGTGCGCCCTGCGGCCCGGCCCCGAAGGAGTCGGCCGAGCTGTAGGTGACGGCGTTGCCGTCGGCGGCGACCTGCAGCACGTCGCCACCGAAGTTCCCCCCGAAGCCCTGGATCGCACCGCCGTTTTTATCGACCGGAGAGACCATCTCCCAGGCGCGGTTGTCGAGCACGCGGAAGACGTTGGTGGGTTCCTGGGTACCGAACCTGTGATCGGGACCGATCGCGGTCCCGGCGGCATTGGTGGCTATCGGGCGATAGTGGTAGATGGTGATCGGGGAGAGGCCGGAGAGCTTCTGAAAGACCGGCACGTCGACGCTGCCCGCCCCCACTCCGCCCAGCGGCCCTTTGGCGGCGCCGCTGAAGCCTTCCCTGGGCGGAATCGCGTTGAGGTTGGCTTGGAAGCCGGCTTCGGTGATGTATTCGAAGCGGAAGCTGGTGCTGAGCTCGTTGGGGTTGATCTGGGCGTGCAGGGTGGCGGCGGTCGCGTTCACGCCTTCCACCCATGAGGCGTCGATTTTTGGTTCGCCGGCAGCCGTCGCGACAGTGGCACTACCGCCGAAAATGGCGGCACACAAAACCAAGGCCGCGAGCAGCCGCACACAGGGGCTTGACAAATTCGCGATCTTGCTCCAAGCCATTCTTTATTGGTCCTCCGAAGAAGGCGGTGGGTCGCCTACGGCGGCCCACCGCTCAGCGCCGTGCCTTGGAGGGCTTTGACTTCTTGGTCTTGTGCTGCTTCTTGGCTTTGCCCTTGCAGCCGTTGTCGATGACCGGCGTCCTGTTCAGCACCTTGCCGTTCTGTGCCGTGAAGTCGGCGATCGCCTTCTGGGTCTTGGAGCAGATGTTTTCGCTGTTGACCAGTAGGCCCTTGGCGCCGCCTTTCATTTCGAAGACGAACTTGGAGACCGGGGCGTCGGGGACCGCGTCGAAGGTGTTGCGGATCCCGTTGCCTTTGCCGGTGTCGACCCTGCCGACCAGGTCGACGTCGATCTGGCCTTTGAGGGCGACGACGAGGTCGGGCAGCTCATGGCTCGAAGAGCGCAGGTAGACCGGGCCTTCGACCGGTTTGTCAAGCAGCGGCGTGAAGGCCCTGGCGAAGCCGTAGATCGAGCCTTTAGGGCACTGATCGGCGGCGAACTGCACCCTGGTGCAGATCGTCTTGATGTGGGTGGTGTCGAGGAAGGCAGAGTGCGGCAGGGTCACCTGGGCCCTGGCGATGTTGGCGTAGGAGCCTTTGGGATAGGTAAGGACCGCTTTCAGCGCCGGGTGGCCGGTGCGCTTGGTCGAGCCTTTGAGGCTCAGGGCCAGTTTCGGCGCGAACTTCAATGCTGAGCAGCCGCCGACTTGAAAGGAAGAGGTCAAAGCTGCGCTTTGGCCGGTTAGGGTCAAAGCCGAGCCGGTGATCGCCATCGGATCACACGAGGTCGGGTTGAGGACGAAGTCGGGGCGATTCATCTTCAGGGCGATCGAGCGCACGTCCAAGGGAATGCCCTGGCGGATCGTCGGCAGAGGATCGCTCTTGGCGGTGATCTGGGCGGTCTCGGAGTTGACGTTGAGAGCGGTCCTGACCACGACGGTGCCGAGGTCGAAGGGTCCGGCTACCGCGGGGGTGATGACCACCAGGCTCAAGGGGGCGCCTTTATAGGGGCCGGCGAGGTAGGCGTGGCCTTGGACGTAGAAGGGGGCGATGCCGGCGCCGGCGCCAACGTTGACGGTGCCGACTTCGGTGGCCAGGGGGCAGGAGGGGCTCTGTTGCTCGAGGGCACCCTGGTTGGGGGCTTCGCGGCTTTTTGCCACCGCGATCTGGGCCTCTGAGCAGTAGGGGATGCCGGCGAGCTTGCCGGTAAGGCCCTTGGGCAGGGTGGTCTCGATCCCGGTCAGCTGCTGGGAGCCGTCGGGGCGGGTCAGTTTGAGGACGAAGGGCGAGTAGGCGCCGGCCTGGGGGGTGGTGGTTCCTGCCGTGAAGGCGGGGGCGTTGGGGGCGCTTGCTTCAGAGGTCGGGCAAGTTCCCGATCCCGCCGGGAGCGAGGTCTGGAAGGGATCGGAGGGGTTGGCGTTTTGTCCTTCGGGAGTGCTCCAAGGGACGAGGGTCGAGGTGGTGGTGTAGGTGCCGCAGGTGAGCGGGGTCTTCAAGACGCCTCTGGGGCCTTTGAAGAAGTGCAGGTCGACGTCCTCCAGGGGCAGCTGGGGGTTTTCGGTGAAGGTGGCGCTGAGCTGACCGGTTTGGGGATCGGGCGTGACCTTGCCGGCGAGCTTGGCGACGATTCCGGTTTCTTCGTCTTCGATCGCCAGGTAGATCCCCAACAGGGTTCCGAAGGGGTTTTGGTAGGGCTGAGCGACGTAGACGGCGCCAGGGAGCTTGTGGTCGCCGAGCAGCGGCGTGGAGACTTCGAGGCTGCCGATCTTGGCGGCGTTGGGACAGCTTTGGGGGGCTTCGGAGAAAAAGACCTTGCCTTCTGCAGGTTGGTAGCCGATCTGCTGCTCTGAGCAGGAGGCGAGTCCGTTGGCGGCCGAGGGGTTCAGGCTCACTCCCGCGGGGAGGGTGACCGTGGCGTCTTTGAGGGTGGCGGGGGAAAGCGGGATCGCGGCTTCGCTCGTGAAGACGTCGGGGGCGATGACCGCGTTGGGCATGGGCGCGCTCGGTGGCGGGGTGCTGACCCGGTTGGAGCTGAAGGCAACGACCTTGCCGCCGGCGTTTTCGCCGCTGACCTCACACTGGACGGTGAGCGGTTCTTCGGCGGCGAGGACTAGGAGGGTGTTGGCGCTTTGGCCGGGATCGAGGACGCCGTCTTTGAACCACTGATAGCTAAAGCTCGGTTCCCCGCTCCAAGAGCCCGGGTCGCAGGTGAGGAGGGTGTCTGCGCCGACTTTTTCGGCGCTGATGATCGGTTTGGCCGGCAGTGGCGGCGCGGGGGTCGGGACCGGTGCGATCGAAAGCGGCGCGCTTACGGCGTGGCCGAGACCGGCGGCGTTGGTGGCGGTTATCTCGCACTGCAGCGAGGTGGAGAGGTCTTCGGACGCTACTTCGTGTTCGCGGCTGGTCTCCCCGGGGATCGGGGTGCCGTTGCGAAGCCACTGGTAGGCGTAGGCGCTTGGTTTTGCAGACCACTGGCCGATCGCGCAGATCTCGGTCGTGCCCTGGCCCACCGGGGGCGGTAGGGGTTGGGGTTGGTGGAGGTTGAACTCGAGGCCACTGGGGCTGTCGGCGTGGGTGGTGGTCGGTTGGGCGGAGATCGTCGGTTTGAACTCGAGTTTGTTGCAGCCGTCGATGCCGACCGGGGCGCCGGTCAGGTCTGAGGTCTGGGCCTGGCGCTCTGAGAACACGCCCGGTTCAATCCAGCTGGCCACTCGTGCGGTTGCGGTCAGTGGTCCCGAGCAAGCGCTCGGCTGGGTCAGGAAGGCGATGTTTTCGCGTTCCACCGGGCAGGAGCCGGCGAAGCCGGCGCTGAGACAGCGACCACGAGTCATGTCGTGGCTGGCGTCTGAGGGAACTCCCCAGAGAATCGTCTGGATGCCGTCGATCGCAACCTTGGCGAGGATGTCGTTGGAGGTGGCGACCAGGCGGTATATGCCGTCGCTGCGCAGGCTGCCCTGCAGGTGGACGTAGACCCCTTCCAGCACTTCGAAGCCGAATTCACCCGGTGAGCCCGGGGCGGGAACCATGTTGAAAAGTGGCCGCACGGTGGCCGCAATCGAGGTGCCCCCAAGCGTGAAACCGATCAGCCCGATCTGTGAGCCATCCGGACATGAAAAGGACTCGAGCTGGGTCTCGGTGCACCTCTGCGCCGTCGCACCGGGGTTGACGACTACCCCCGGCGGCAGCTCGACTTCGACGTCCTTGATCCCACCGCCGCTCGCGAGGAGCGCTTTGGTGGGTGCGAGGTAGCCGGGAAAGCCCAGATCCACACTGAGCTGGTAGGGGTGAGACCCGGCCTGGGTGGAGGCCGAGCCGTCGGCTTCCACGCTCGCCGTCGAGAATCCGGCGTCACCTTTCAGAAAGTCGAACTCAGGCAGCGCGGTGGTGATCTGGGTTTCGGTGCTGGCAGTTGCGGTGGCAGCGCCGCCGCCGCTGATCGAGGCTTCGTTGAGGACGACTTCCGGAGCGCTGGCGGCAACTTTCACCGGGATATTGGCTTGGGCCCATTCACCGGGGTTGAGCGGTTCGGTGCCGGTACAGGTGACCGTCTGCCCGGTTACTTCGCATGACAGAGCGCTATTGTGGAGTCCGTATTGGCCAGAGGGTTCTTTGGGGCTGAGGTCGGCGGGCAGGACATCGGTGAAGGTGAAGGGGCCGGTGGTCGGGGCGGCGCCGAGGTTGGTGGCGAGCAGGTGGTACCCCGGCGGCTGGGCTTTCGTCCCGGCGGCGTTGGGAGCGAAATTGGTCGGGTAGCTGACCACCGTGATCGACCAGGCCGGCGCTGGCGCCGGCGTCGCGCTGGCGGTGCCGGGAAGGATCGAGAAGGCGCCGATCAGCGCGATCGCGATGCAGATCTGGTTGCGAATCCTCATTTGCCTGCCCTCCCGCCGCGCTTTGACTTGCCTTTGTGCTGCTTTCGGTGGGCGGGTTTCACGCACACGGTCCTGCCCTTCCTCTTCACCTTCTTCAGCGATTTCTTGCATTCGACGGTCTTGGGGTTCCCGGGAGCGCCGATACCGGCGCTGGCGGGGGTGCTGAACTCGGGGGCGGGAGGAATCGGTCCGGCGCAGGCATCGCCCAGGCAGGGAACCGACGGCGCTTGGTTTTGAGCGGCGATGCCGCCGCCGACGCGGGCGTCATAGACGTCTTGGATCTGATCGCGGTCCTGGGCGAGCAGGGACTGGAGGGTGAAGAAGAAGGCGTCGTTGCCGCTGGCGCTGGCGTCGCCGAAATAGGAGGGATCCGGGCCCTTGGAGAGCAGATAGAGGCAGCCACCGTTTTCAGCGGCGCTGTGGCAGGAGCCGGCTCCCTGGGCCTCCCACTCATAGACGTCGTTGACGCCGTTGGTGTCGCTCGCGACCAACTTGTCGGGGGAGTCGAAGAAGATCCGGCCTCCGCCCACGGAGAGATTGCGGGTCAAGACCGGGGCCTGGCCGCGCGGGGCGAGAAATTTCTCCGGGATTCCCTGCAGGGAAGCATCGCCGCTGGCGGGGGCGTTGGTGGGGTTGCAGGAGATGCACTGCAGGTCGCGCCCGCTCGGGGTCAGCTCGGCCCGGTATAGCTCGCTGTGGCCGGCGTTTTCATAGCCGGTGAGGGAGAGCGTGGAGCGAAAGAGCAGGACCTTGCCGCCGGGATCGACCCGTGAGGACTTCTCAATTCGGCTACCGGACACGTTGGAGGCCGGGATCCAGTTGACGATGTCCGATTCGGTGCTACTGCTAGGAGCGGCTTTGGCGATGAAGGTGGTGGCGCCGTCGTGCCAGGCGTAGACGTTGCACGTTTTGCCGCCGCCACCGCTTCCGCAGCTTCCCGGCGAGGCTCCTGCGGCGAGGTCCCCGTTGGCGGCGAAGTAGGCGTAGGAGCCGTCATCGCTCATGCCCAGGACCCCTTGGACATCGGCGGCAGAGGAGGCATTGACGGTGAGGTCGATCAGATCGCCGCTCTCGGTGTCATAGCGGTAGAGATCGCGGGTCGGGCCGGCGGTTGAGTCGTCGGTCAGTTTGCCGGCGCTCATGAAGAGGACGAAGCGCCCGTCGGGGGTCGCCTGGGTGAAGATCGCCGGTTGCTCGCCCGCCGGATCTAGAGTCGTGGCCTGGGAGGCCGAGACCTTGATCGTGCAGGCCCCTTCGGGGTCGGTGCAGTGGCCTCCGGAGTCGAGCGGGCTCTGGGGCTGGCGGGGATTGATCCGCACATACAGCTGGTCTTCGACCGCCGAGGTGAAGAAGAGACGTGAGGCGTCGGCGGAGATCGCGTGGCCGGCGTAGGTGTAGTAGGCCTCAGCGGCGCCGCCTCTGTCTAATCCCTCAATCCAGCCGTAGGGGCCGGCGAAGGCACCCTGGGCCGGCGGCTGGCCGCTGTTGAGCACGGCGCCGAGTTGAACTTCGCCGCTATTGCGATCCCAGAGGTAGACGTTCGGTTTGCCCGCTTTCGCGGTGGGGACGAGTTTCGCTTTGTCTTCGAAGATCACGACCGAGTCGTCGTCCCCGCCCACTCCCGCAAAGGCTGGAACGGGTTCACTCGACTGGCCGATTCCAGCAAGCCCGGTGGCGATTTCAGTGGTGGTCCGGCTCGTGTTGTCGCGGGCGAAGAAGGTACCCGCCTCGCCAGGCACGAAATTGTTGTTATAGGCCCAGAGCAGGTCTTCACTCCAGCCCAGCGTTTTTCCCTGCGGGCCGGTAGCCGCGGGGGGTGAGAGGCCCTGGGTCGACCAGGCCGGCGCCGAGCTGCGCTGGGCAAGGTAGATCGGGAAGTTCTGGGCCCCTTCTCCACCCGGGAGACCGGAGCTGGCGAAGAAGGTGATGGCATTGCCGTTGGCGGCGGCTTGGACCGCGTTGGTGCCACCTTCGACGTTGGCGCCGTTCTTATCGAGCGGGCTGGCCTGCTCGTAGGCGCGGGCATCGGGCAGGCCCGATAGGACTGGGAGGTAGGTGACGAAGCGCGAATCGGGGCCGCTTGCTTCCCGGCCGGGTTCATCAGTCGCGACTACGTGGAAGCGGTAGGCGGTTCCGGGGGTGAGGCCGCCGATCGGCTGGGCGACTTTGACGTCGCCGATGCCGGATCCGATCGAGCCTCCGCCGAGCGGGACTTCGGTCGCGTCGGCGTAGCCGTTTTCTGCGAACTGGGCTTCGCTTACGTACTCGAAGCGGTAGCTGGTCGGGTTGGAGTTGGGGTTGATCGTCGCCTGCAGGATCGCGCTGGTTTCCGAGATCGCGCTGAAGCTCTGGGCGCGGACGCTCGGACCTTCGGTGGTGAGGCTTTTGGCGGTTCCTGGGGTCGAGCCGTCCGAGCTGGTGGCAATGAGGCGGTAGCGGTAGGCGGTGCCGGCGTTTAGGGAGAGGTCGGCGTGGACTGCGGTGAGGCTTTCTCCGGAGAAGGGTCCGGCCGGCGAGCAGCTTGCCGATTTCGCGTTTTCAAAGCCGCTGGTGGTGAAGCTGGCCTCATCGACGTATTGGAAGACGCAGGTCGCGTCTGGGCCGCCATCGGCGCCGACTTCGCCGTTGACGGTGGCGCTCTGGCCGCTGACGGTCGCGGAGCCGGTGATCGCGTCGGGGAGGGTGAGCAGGGGGCCGAAGACTTTTACGTCTGCTTTGATCTCGGGGCCGTGGACGAAGGAGGCCAGGTCGCCGACGTAGAGCTTGCCGCTGCCTTCGTCGATCGCGATTCCGAAGCCGGTGTTCAGCTGTTCGACTCCAGAGCTTGAGATCAGGTTTCCGGACGGGTCGTATTCGTTGACCGAGCTGTCGTTGCTCCCCACAGCTACCACCGTCACCAGCACGTTCCCCGCCGAGTCAACCGCTACACCGCCCGCTTGCCCGGGGTCGATCGGGACGCAGGCGTTGACGCAGTTGCCGGCAGCGTCGATCTCCTTCAGCCCCTGATCCCCGGCGGCCAGGTAGATGTTGCCCCCGGGGCCGATGGCGATAGAAGAGGCGCCATTGAAAAGGCCGCCCCCGACCTGGGCGATGAACGCCCCCGAAGCTGAGAACTCGTCGATAGCGTGATTGCGAAAGTCAGCGACAAAGACCTTGCCGGTGGCGTCGACGGCGATTCCTTCGGGGAAGAATTCGCCGTTGTTGACGACCGGCGGCAGACCGCCGGCCTGTGGGGTGCCGTTGGGGGGGATCGCCGAGGCTTCGATCCGCACCGAGGTCGCGGCTCCGGCCGGATCGAACTGCTGCACCCCCTGGTTGGGGCTGGTCGCGTAGATGTAGCCGTTGTTGGGGCCGCCGGAGTTGTCGACGGCGAGGTAGAACGGTCGGAAGCTCGGCGCTCCGGTCAGCTGTGGGTAGGTGGGGTCGAGTTTGCCGTTGGCGTCGAAATCGTAAATTGCTTTTTCGAAGTTGACGACATAGACGTGATGAGTGCTCTGGTTGACGGCGACGCCACCAGGCAAAACTTCGTTCGCCGGCAGGTCGAACTTTTTGACGAACGGGTGGACCTTGACGGCGAAGGCGGGAGTGGCCAGCACGCCGAGCAGAGCAACGATCGCTACCAGGCCAGCGACGATCCGGCAGCCGGGCTTGAGTGCGCCCTCGCTCTTGGTGTCACTGGAGTGTTGGCACATCTTCTGTCTGTCGCTCTTCACTTTTCGCCTGCCGATCTCTTCGATCCCGTGGGTCATCACGACGAGAGGGGCCCGAGTGCTTCGGGCCCCTCTGCGGTCTCTACGGTGCGGTTACCGCCCAGTCGCCGATCGCGAAGCCTCCGGCTTCGGGATTTCCGAACTGAAGCACCACCCCGACTTCTCCGGCTCCTCCCCCCGTTCCACCTTGCGGATTGAGTTCTGACTGGAAGCTGTTGCCAAAACCACCGCTTTCATAGACGCAGAGATTGCCCGGTTCGGCTTCGGGGCTCTGGGGGCTTCCGGGACAAGCGGCTGCCTCTGCGGGAGTGGGTGGAGTCGCTAGCGAAATAAAGATGACGTCCGTTTCAAATTCTTCCGTAGTGGGATTTTCGTGAAGCGGGACCGGGATCGGAAAGGAGATCGGAACCCGGATTTTGGGGACGCCGGCGGCGAGTGGTCCGTAGGACCAAGTGCCGGTCTCGGTGTTCCCCGACGGCAGCGTTTCGGTGAAGCCGGTCTGGCCGTTGCAGACGACGGTCGGGGCGCTGGCCGATTTGACTTCGACGCCGCCTTTGTGGCTGCAGGTGTTGCTGGTGGTCGGGATCGTGACCGTGGTGGCGCCGGTTCCGGGGGTGCCGGCGTCTCCCTTGGCGCCGGGGGCACCGGCTGGGCCTGGTGCTCCCTGGGGGCCAGTGGGGCCTGCGGGACCTGCCGGGCCCGTCTTGCCAGTCTTGCCCCTTGGCCCGGGCTTGCCCTTGGCCGAGGCCGTGGCCTTGCCACCGCCTGATCCGCCGGTGGCGGCGTAGGCGCCGCCACCGAGGGCGGCGACGAGGGCGACGATCGCCACTACGAGTCCGGCGGTGCCGAAGTGTCTATGCAAGCGGGTGAGCATCAATCTCCTCCTTGGGTATGGCCGACAGTCGGTGCCGATCCGAACGGTTTCCTCACGTAGCCCTCTTCTGTCCCGTGGCCATCGCCTCTGTCCCAACCCGACTCTCGTGCGGGTTCCCTGACCGAGGCTGCCGGCCGATTTGGTTTCTCTCCTCCCCTGGAACACCCCTGGCTTCCGTGCTGGGAAGCCCGCTCCAAGGACAAGAGAAATAAGAACAGACGCGGACCAAATTGTCAAGGAACTGTTGAATTTGTCGCACGGCCACCCTGAGCAGGGGCCTTGAATCCTGCATTAGAATGGGCTGTAAGGTCTCTACGCGGAGGTACGATAATTTCTGTAGATAAGCCGCTTACGTACCACTTAGGACTCTTCGCGTGGTCGCAATGAGAGACGCGGAGGTGCCCGGATATCGTCCTCCCCCGATGGTGCGAACTCCGTGGGGGGATGCCGCTCAGCTGCGGGACAAAAAGCTGCGACCGGGGCGGGGAACTCCCCGGGACGAGGCCGAGCGCAACCAGCGCGAGCGGCTCTTTGCGGCGATGGTCGCGACGGTGGCCGAGAAGGGCTACGAGGCCACCACTGTCGCCGACCTGGTGCAGCTATCGGGGGTCTCGCGCAGCGCCTTCTACCGCCACTACGACGACAAGCAGGCCTGCTTCCTGGCGGCGGTCGAAGCGATGGTCGAGCCGGCGCTGCGGCGGATCGGCGCCGACGAGAGCGCGCCCGCCGGAATGGAGCGGGCGCGGCGGGCTTTCGCCTCACTCATAGAACTGATCGTTTCCCAACCGGCGGCCGCGAAGATGTGCGTCGTCGAGGTCTACGCCGCCGGCCCCGAGGGGGCGGCGCTGATCGACCGCTCGATGGACCAGGCGACGGCGCTGGCGGCGCGGCTGCTGGAGCAGGTGCCGGAGCGCGAGGGGCTGCCGATCGAGCTGGTTCGGGCGCTGGTCGGCGGTATCCAGAAGGTGATCCACAAGCGCCTCTACCGCGGTCAGGAGGAGGAGCTGCTGGAGCTGGTGCCACAGCTCTGGGACTGGCTCTTCTCCTACCCGGTCCCCCCCGGCCCGCTGAAGGCGACGCGCCGGCGCGTCGTCAAAGCGGTCCCGTTCGCCGAGCGCCAGGCCCAGTCCAACCCGCCCGAGCGGCTGCTGCGGGCGCTGGCCGCCGTCGTCGCCGAGAAGGGCTACCCGGACACGACCGTGGCCGAGATCGTCGAACGCGCCGCCACCTCCCAGCGCACCTTCTACGAACACTTCGCCAACAAGGAGGACGCGATCGTGGCGGCGCTCGACAGCGGCTCCGCCCACATGCTCGCCGCCGCCCTGCCCGCCTTCCGCCGCGCCCCCGACTGGGCCCACGCCGTCCACGACACGCAGGAGGCGATGTTCTGCTTCGGTGCCGAAGAGCCCGAGTACGCACGGCTGGGCGGGGTGGAGATGTACGCGGCGGGCAAACGGGCCCTGGATCAGCGCGAGGTGGTGACCGAAGGCATGGAGGGCCTGCTCGCCCC
Organism: uncultured Solirubrobacterales bacterium; assembly: GCA_963717495.1. Lineage (GTDB taxonomy): Bacteria > Actinomycetota > Thermoleophilia > Solirubrobacterales > 70-9 > VAYN01. The sequence continues at coordinate 1,825,329 of OY970339.1, forward strand.
CGGCTACGAGCTCAAACCCGAGACCCCGCCGATCGCCGCCGAGGCCATCGGCGGCGCCCTCTACTCGCTCTTGTATGACCACGTCAACAAGAAGGGCCCGGAGACGCTGCCGGACCTGGTGCCGACGCTGGTCTACGTCACCCTGGCCCCGTTCCTCGACGTCGAGGAGGCGTATGAGGTGGCGATCGGGTGAGCGGCGGAACTAGCTGGGGCGGACGCTACGCTTTGACCATGACGACCCGTGAGAAGTTCGATCGACTGGTGGACCAGCTCTCGGCACCCTCGCTGAAGGCCGAGTATGCGCGCCTATTGCGCGAGCGCGAGATCGACCGACAGGTCGTCGATTCGTACGAGCGCACACCGCAGTTCGAGCCCGACGGCTGGGGAGACCTCGAGAGTGCCAACAAGGCCTCCCGTCGCGCTGTTCTGGGAAGGCTTGACGAAGAGGAGCAGGCAGCCGGGCACGAGCCCTGGTGAAGCCGAAACGCGCTGAGGTGTGGTGGGGCGAGGAGCCTGAACGGAATCGGCGCCCCTATCTCGTGCTCACTCGCAACAGCGCGATCGGCACCTTGAACGAGGTTCTCGTCGCGGCAGTAACCCGGACGATACGGTCGATACCCACGCAGGTCGAACTCGACGAGAACGACGGCATGCCGGTCGCATGCGCGGTCAACCTCGACAACCTGCTGATGATGCCGCTGAGCCAGCTGACCGAACGAGTATGCGACCTCAGCCCGGAGCGAATGGCGGAGATATGCGCGGCGCTCGACGCCGCTACGGAGTGCTGAGTGGACTTGGGGCCGAGCCGATGTTCGAGTTCTTCGACAGCCAGGCCTCGCTCTCGGGCGTTGCCGATCCGGATCGCATCGAAGAGAGCCAACAATTCGGCGAACTGAGGATCAGGCAAAGCGGCGCCAGGAGCCGCCGGCAAGCGGAGGGCGGCCACGCCGTCGGAATACCTCTGGCCTCTCCCCCACCTCACCGCGGGAAAGACATAGCGGGCCCCGTGGACCAGAAAATCGAGACCCCGCCGATCGCCGCCGAGGCCATCGGCGGCGCCCTCCGCTGCAGGCTACCCAAGCGCCGGACAGAGCCGGAGGCCGACTGGTCCAAGGACGCGGCGAACCCGTTTGTCGAAGGAGGCGACGCTGGCGTCGTGAGCACCCGCGGTCGCCAGCGCGAAGCCGTCGGCGAGGCTGACGCCCTGGCCGCGGTGACGCGCAGCCTCACGAGCCACCTTTGCATCGGGCGCCAGCAGGCGGATGCCGAGGGCAGCAATCGCGTCGACGGCGGCACGAAGGCTGCGCTCGTCCTGGGCCGGACGGACCAATGCCTCGGCGTAGTTGACGGTGCAGAGAAGCAGTTCGTACTCGTCGGCGGCGAAGAGCCCAAAAGCACTGGCCGCCGCGGCGTGGTGAGCATCGGCGCGGTCAAGCGGCGATCACCACGCCGGTGTCGAGCACACAGAGCTCATGCGACCTTTGCTCAGGCGCGCTCTTCAGAGCGCAGGCGATCGAGGTAGCCGGGCTCGTAGAGCCCGTTGAACACGCCCAGGGCGTGGGTGAGGTCAGGCGCGGCGCGGTGGACAACGATCCGGTCGGCGCCGTCGGCCTCGATGACAACCTCGTCTCCGGGCCTGAGCCCGGCTGCATCGAGGCTCTCGACCGGAAGGGTGACCTGGTGCTTGGAGGAGATGCGTGGCATGGGCTTTCTCTAACGTAAAGGTTCGCCCGAAATGGCGGTCTGTTGTTTCCCGGCCTAGGGGTGCCCCGCCGGCAGCCCTCCCTCGCCCTCGCGCAGGGCGCGGGCGCCGGTCAGGTAGTCGGCCGGGAAGCCGGTGATCCTCTCCGGCTTCCACTCCGCCGAGTCGCGGCTGCGCTCGGTCAGCTCCGGCGCCGCCGCCGAGCGGCGGTTCGCGCGGCCGTGTCGCCAGCCCTCCAGGGCGGCGTTGGCCTGGGCGAAGTCGGGTGGGCCCTCGCCGTCGGCGGACGTGCGGGTCAGCAGCCGCCCAAGGTGCTCGGCCGCGGCGACGCGCGGCGCCTTCTCGGCCATCTTCGCCACGGCGCCCTCGACGCCGAATCGCTCGAGGATGGTGCGCGTCAGCGAGGTGTGGTCGAAGGTGGTGTGGGACACGGTGGCCGGGTCGACGAAGGGTGAGATCACGAAGGCGGGCACGCGCACGCCGTAGGTGGGGAAGGGAGGTTCGCTCTCGGGCGGCGCCGGCGGCGGCTGATGGTCGTAGAAGCCGCCGTGCTCGTCGTAGGTGACGACCAGCATCGTCTTCTCCCAGCGGGGGCTTTCGGCCAGCGCCCGGTAGACGAGCATCACCAGCTCTTGCCCGGCGCGGACGTCGGAGGGCGGGTGGTCGTCGTTGGAGTTGGAGTCGAGGATGCTGAGGTCGACGAAGTTGGGGTCGATCCAGGCGACCTTCGGCAGGTCGCCGTTGGCGGCGTCCTCGAGCAGGCCGGTGCCGAGCCGGATCTCCGGGTCGCCGCCGGCGTCGCGGGCCTCGCCGGGCTCGATCGCGTGCTGGGCGACGCGGCGGAAGTTGTCGTGGTGGAAGCCGGCGCCGATGTTGCGCTGGTAGCGCTCGTCGATGAAGCGCAGGCTGCCCGGGTCCCAGGAGTACCAGCGCCAGACGTCCGGGCTGTCGCCGCCCTCGAGCAGGCGCACGAAGGACTCCATGTCGTAGAACGGCTTCTCGCCGTCGAACAGGCCCTCGCGCTCGGGGTCGCAGGTGCCGGCGACGGCGAAGACCCGGTTCGCCCAGGTCGCCGACGGCGCCGAGCTGAACCACTGGTCGCAGAGCAGGAAGTTGTGGGCGAAGTGGTCGTAGACCGGCAGCTCGCGATGGGTGTAGTAGCCCATCACCCGCTCCGGCTCGGCGACGTCGTTGGCGCGGGCGAAGCTCTCGATGAAGCCGTCCATCGCTCCACCGTTGATCTGCTTGGCGATCTCCTTTCTGCCGTGCGGCGGATCCATCGACTTCGGGAACGCCGTCGCCAGCAGGTACTCGGGCGTGTGGTTCCTGCCCCCGTAGGCGATCGGCTTCGCCTGGCTGAGGCCGCGCACCTCGCTCTGGCCGTCGAGCAGGTCGAGGTAGCCGAGCATATGGTCGAACGAGCGGTTCTCCATCATCAGCACGACGATGTGCTCGACCTGGTCGAGGTTGGCCAGCGCCTGCTCGGGCGAGACCTTCTCGTCGCCCCGGCTGCGGGCGATAACCGGCAGGCCCACGCGCCGGGGCGGCGGCCTGCCGGTGTCGACGTCCAGCTGCTCCCGCAGGCGCTCCACCGCGTGGGCCCAGACGGTCGGCATTCGCAAGATTCCCCCGAGGAGGCGGCCACTCCGTGCTTTGAAGCTGTGAGAGACCGCCGCCCGCTTCCGCCCCGCGTCGGTCAGGGCCCAGCGCGGCGCCGCCGGATCGGTGTCCGCCTTCGCTTCGATGAGCGCTCGCTCCGTCGCGTCCCGGACCCAGATCACCACCTGGTCGGTCGAGAGCTCGGGGCCCTTGCCGCCGGGACCCATCCTCATCTCGCCCGAGGTCGCCAGCTCGTGGACGGACGATGGCGGCTGCCGCTCGACGGCCGGCAGCAGCCAGCCGTCCAACGCGTGAATCGGGTTGTTCTCGTCGCCGCGCAACGCCTCGACGACCTGGGTCACCACTGGCCACATTCGCGGCATCCTATGAGATCTACGAGGGCGGAGTTAAGTACTTCAACATCTTTGACTTCTTGCAAGTAACCGTTACGGTCACACGGTGAATTCACCCGAGCAGGCAGGCACTCCCTTTCGCATCCTCTCCGTCGACGGCGGCGGCATCCGCGGCCTCATCTCCGCCCTGACGATCGACGAGATCGAGACGCGTCTGAGCACGAAGGCCGGCAAGACGGTGCGGATGGCGGACTACTTCCACCTCTTCGCCGGCACCTCGACCGGCGGGCTGATCGCCCTCGCCCTGACCGCGCCGAAAGGCGTCTCGGCGAAGGAGCTCGCCGACTTCTACACCGCGGACGGCCCGAAGATCTTCAGCCGCACCCTGGCCCGGAAGCTGGGCACGCTCTGGGGATTCCGCGCTCCCAAGTACTCGCTGCAGCCGCTGCGCGAGGCGATCGAACACCGGCTCGGCGACAGCAAGGTCTCGGAAGCCACCCGCGACCTCCTCGTCACCTCCTACGACATGAACAAGAGCGAGCCCTACTTCTTCAAGCGCTGGCGGGCGCTGGAATCGGAGGCGCGCGACTTCCCGCTCGCCGACCCCGCGCTCGCGACCTCGGCCGCCCCGACCTACTTCCCCTCGCACGGGATCGACTACCGGGCGCTCGTCGACGGCGGCGTCTTCGCGGGCAACCCGGTGGTCGCGGCGATCGCCGAAGCGCTGGGGCGCCAGAGCGACGAGCCGGCGCGGCTGAGGCCGGACGACCTCTTCGTGGTCTCGGTCGGGACCGGCGAGTTCCAGACCCGCTACAGCCAGGCCGAAGTCAGCAAGTGGGGCCAGCTCGGCTGGATCGCCGGCGGTGACGAGCCGCCGATCCTCGACGCGATGCTCGGCGGCTCCTCCGACGGCGCCAACTACTGGGCTCACATGCTGCTCAACCACGCGCCCGGCGAAGGCGTGCCGGCGGCGGCGGAACTCGGCCGCGGGCCCCGCTACTACCGCCTCCAGGTCGAACTGTTCGAAGCCGTCGCGATGGACGACGCTTCGGAGGAGACCCTGACGGTGACCCTGCCGCAGGCGGCCGCGCAGCTGATCGACGAACGCGGCGCAGAAATCGACGCGATCGTCGACGCGCTCGTGGCCGCCGGGCCGATCCCCTAGCCCGGCTGCGCCGGGCGATACCTAGGGCGTTGGCGAACTCGCGGTCTATCTGCGGCGCCAGCCGCGGAACTTACCTACCGATCACTCGATGGGCGTCTCAGGGAGCACGTGGCCGGGGAACGAGACGAAGCACGAGCAGGGGCAGCCGCTGGTCCAACAGGTGAAGTCGACGCAGCAGTCGTAGCTGTTCTGCTGTCGCACGCCACCCTCCAGCGCATCTTCCGGCAGCCCCGCCTCACGCAGCATCGCTGCCGGCTCGTCCTTCACCCGTTGCGCGAACTCCGGGTCGGTCTCCGCCCGCGCCACGAGCCTGTAGGCGGCCATCCGCAGCTCTTCGTCGTTGTAAGACGCCATCCCGTCCTCCTAACTGGAAAGTATCTGTGTACTCAGACCCTATCCGGGCAAATGTTCGGTGGCAACCCGGAAGCCGGAACGGCCGAGACCGTGTGGCAGGCGCTCGGGGTCCGACAGGCGCAGCAGCGTGGCGGCGACCCCCGCGTACCCCACGTGGTAATCGGGGGTGACGACGTCGGGCGACTCCGACGGCCAGACGAGCTGCCCCTCGTGTTCCTGCGCGAACGTGCTCAGCAGCCGCTCCAGCGCGCGGGCCTCCGCCAGCCGGCGAGGGTCCGAGGTCGCCTGGTAGGCGTCGAGGAGCAGCTCGATCGAGCCCGCCAGCCCGTGACACGGCGGCGGCGCGGCCCAGGGCGCCCCCCGGGCCGTCATCGCGATCGCCCCGGCGGCGAGCTCGGCCGCCTCCGGCAGCAGGTCGAGCGCGGCGGCGTGCAGCCAGAAGCGGCCGATGCCGGCGGAGCCGTGGCACCAGTAGGGCGGTGAGAATTCCGCGCTTTCGGTTCTCGGCCAGCCGAGGCCGGTGCCGTCGTCCAGGGTCGGCGCCGCGAGCCGGGCCAGCCATCGCGCCGCTCCGCGCGCCGCGTCGCCGAAGCGAGCGTCGTCCGTCGCCTCGGCGAGTTCGAGCAGCGCGTCGGCGATGCCGGCGGCGCCATGGGCATAGCCCAGGTACGCCTCTCCGCTCTGGCCGCCGTAACCGGGCGGGATCGTCCAGCGCCGGGCGCCTTCGCCGCAGTCCTCCATCGTCGCCAGCAGATGCTCTCCCGCGGCGAGCGCCGCCGCCAGCTCGCCGGGGTCGCCGCTCTCGTCCCAGAGGATGAGGTGGAAGCGCAGGCGTCCCGCGCTGCCGTTGAAGAGGTCGGGCGAACGGTGGGGCATGGCGGCGATTCGGCGGCTCCGCGCCTGCGCATCCCGCAGCAGGTCGTCGTCGCCCAGCACCTGGCCGGCGCGCAGAAGCGCCGCCGCCACGCCCGCCTCCCCGACGTAGAGGCCGGGCAGCGGCTCGCCCCCGGGCGCGGGCGCGTTCGCGAGCCAGAGCGCGCCGCGCGCGAGGACGTCGCGGTGACGGGGATCGCCGAGCTCGGCGACGAGATCCGCCAGCGCCAGCAGGGTGCCCGCCGCCCCGGTGTTGATGTCGCGACCGAGGATCCCCGGGCCGAGCGGATGATTGCTGGCCCAGGCCAAGCCCTCCCGTCCGGGCGAGGGCCGCGCCGCGTGGCAGAGGGCGTCGCCGACACGGCGGCTCAGGTCGCGGCAGCGCTCGCGGGCGGCGGCCTCGTCCGCGGTCGCGAGGACCGGCTCGGCTGCGCGGATCGTCGCCGTCGTCCCCGGGCCGAGTGCGGCGAGCGCGGCGTCGACCGCCCCGACACTGGAGAAGCGAGCGGCGGGGTCGGCGGCCAGGCAGCGGGCGATCACCGCGGCCAGCCCGGGGTGGATCCCGGGCCGCAGTTGATCCAGCGGTCGCGCCAGCGGCGCTGAGGGTCGCGGGGTCTGCGAGGGCTCGGCCCCGGTCGCCAGGTAGGCGAGCAGCGCACCGAACGCGTAGACGTCGTCGCGGGCGTCGGCCGGCTCGCCGGCGACCTGCTGGGGCGACATGTAGCCCCGGGTCCCGCGACCCGGAGGCCGGTCCGGGGACCCCTGCTCGCAGGCCTGCTCGAAGTCGACGAGGCACAGCCCGTCGTCGGCGGCGACGATCACGTTGGTCGACTTGAGGTCGTTGTAGACCAGGCCCGCCTCGTGGATGGTGGCCAGCAGAGCGAGCAGCTCCCTCCCCCAGGCGACCACCCGGTCGTGGTCGAGGGTGCAGCCGCGGGCGTTGCGCGCCATCACGTACCGCTCCAGCGTCCTGGTCCCAGAGTCCTCCATGGCCAGATAGAGGTCGTCCTCGTGTTCGACCAGAGCGAGGATCGCGGGGAACCGCGGATGGGGCGTGAGCCGTTCGACGACCGCCGCCTCGTTGCGCAGCTGGTCGCGGGCGTCGCGACCGTCGCCGTCGAGGCTCGCGCCCGCCTCGGCGTGCTTGACGACGCAGTTGCCCGGTCGCTCGAGATCGACCGCCAGGTACACCCCGCCGCGCGCCGAGCGATATATGACCCCCAGCAGCAGGAAGCGGTCACCCAGCACCCGCGGGCGCGACGGCGCCTCCTCGGTGACGCCCGCCGCCACGAACGGGTCGGTGGCCCAGGCGGGGGATCGGTAATCGAGACCGCGCAGGTCGGGCTCCAGCCCACCGTCCGGATTGCGTATCGCCAGGGATACCTCGCCCGTGAGGCGCTGGATCGTCAGCCCGGCGAAGCTGCCGTACCGGTAGTAGACGAGCCCGGCCCGGCGCAGTCGGCGGTCGGACGGCACCGGCGGGCCCGGCAAGCCCGCGGTCGCCTCGGCGAGGCGAACCGCCAGGCGCACCGCCTGCTCGTCGTCGACGGGATAGACCGTGACGAACTTGCCGATCTGGCTGAGGCCGCCGCCGCCCTCGTTGAGGGTGGCGAGCGCCTGAGGCGAAGCGGCGACCTTGAACGCCACCGGCTCACCGAGCAGCACCGGGAGGACCCGCCCGAGCGTCGTCCCGGCGCTCGGCACGGCGGCCGAGACGTGCAGCTTCCAGCCCTGCTCCCGCAGCCGGGCACCCCTGTGCCTGACGTCGATCCAGCGCTCGAGGTCCGGCGGCGGAACCTCGACGACCCATTCGCCCGCGGCGACTCCCAGCCCCGTGACGACGTTCTCGATCTGGGTAGCAAACGACTTCGAGCTGGTATGAGAGCCGTCCGCGGAAAGCATGGGTTGCGCCGATCAATCATAGATTCTCTTTCGTTCAACGTCTGTCTTCCGACGTTGCCCGAATGAGAAACCGACCACCCGGTGACTAACCCAAAAAAACAGGCCCGCTCTCAGAGCGAGCCTCGCGGCGAAGTGGCGAGGGTGGGAATCGAACCCACGACACCACGATTTTCAGTCGTGTGCTCTACCAACTGAGCTACCTCGCCTGGGCGCTGGAACAGGCCGCGCAGCGGGAAGGCTAGCGGCCGGGCCGGGATCGGGGCTGATTGCATTGGGGCGTGGCCTGGACTCGTGCAGCGCTGGCGCTGGTCATCGCCGGGGCGGTCGCCCTGGCGCTCGTCTCCGGTGGCTCCTCAGCCGATCCGCGCACGCCCAGGGGGCTGCCGGGATTGCCGCCCCCGTTCCTGGGGACCGCGGTGGTCGGGAGCGGCGACCTGACGGCGGCGGTCGACGCCTATGGCGACGTGGTCGACCTGCAGGCGCCGGGGCCGGCGGGTCGGGCGCTGATCGAGAACCCGGCCGCGCGACAGGGCACCGGCACCGTCGCCCCGGACACCGGCCTCGTGCCGCGGGTCCGGGTCGGGAGCGCGGAACTGCCGCTCTGGCGCGCCGACCGGGTCTGGCAGCGCTACCGGCCGGGCACCAACGTGGTCGTCACGGGAGCGCGGTTCGGCGCGGCTCGGGTGAGGATCGTCTGGGCCGCGGCGGGCCGCGGCCTGAGCTGCCTCACCCATGCGAGCGGCAACCGCCGATCTGCGCACAGCAAACGATCTCTCCCACTGGGGCCCCAAACGAGCGGCACAGAACCGCGGGGGCCGCTATCGCGCGGCGACAGGCCGGCGGTCGAGATCTCGATGGCGGTCGGGGAACCGGCCGCCGGGTCCCACCTCCGTTGCGACGACCAGGCCGCGCGGCGGACCGTCCGGCGCGCCGAAGCCGCGGACCGGCGCTGGCTGGCCCGCGCGCGACCGCTCGGCGCCGCCGCGCCCGCGTGGGCGCGCGGGATGTACCGCCGCTCGCTGCTGGCCCTGCGGGCGCTGACCGACCGCCACACCGGTGCCGTGGCCGCCGGAGCGCGTGACGGCTGGGCCTACGTCTGGCCGCGCGACGCCGCCACCGCCGCCCTCGCCTACGCCGCGGCCGGCTACCGCCCGGAGGCGCGGCGGGTTGCCGAGTTCCTCGCTGCGCTCGACCTCGACGCCGCGGCACGCTTCGACGGCAACGGCGCTCCAGTCCCGGGACGCGAGGCCCAGGGCGACGCCACCGGCTGGGTCGCCGCCACTGCGCGTGCCGCCGGCGCACAAGCCGCCGCCGTTCCTCCCCCGGCCGCCAGTCTCGGCTCTTCCCATTGGCCCACCCCCTGGCGCGACCGCGCCGACTATCAAGAGGGCGCCCCCGGCGACTACCTCGCCAACGCCATCGCCTCGACCGCCACAACCGCCGCCGATGGCCCAAAAGATCGGCCTGGAGTCGGGCAATCGCCTTCTCGAAGGATTGCTGTCGCTGGGGCCGCACTAATGCTTCGCCGATCCGGTGGGGATGGGATCGTCGCTGGCGCCAGAATCACGCAGCCGTTCGGGGCTCCGGAGGGGCTCTCCCGGCTAGCCGGGGACCCCGAGTCGGGACTCGACTCGGCGGCAGCCTGGGCAGTGCGACCCTTTCCGCTGCCGGCGCTCTACCCGGCGGTGCGGCGGACCCTGCTGCGCCTCGCGGACGATCGGACCCGCTTCGGCATCACGCCGGGGGAGGGCTGGTCGGGAACCGACCCCTGGACCGCCCCGACCGCCTGGAGCGCCTGGAGCCTCGCCGCGCTTTCGGACCAGGCAGGCCGAGCCGGGAACGGCACCGCCGGGTGGCGCGACCGCCGGGTGGCCCTGCGCCTGCTCGACGACCTGCGCCGAGCCGCCACCCCGGCCGGCGCCCTCCCCGAGCGCGTCGACGCCCGCACCGGCATCCCCCGCTCGACCACCCCGCTCGCCTGGTCCCACGCCTTCGCGATCCTCTCCCTGCGCCAGCTCTGGCCTTAACCGCGGCAGTGCTTTGTACCCCTATGCGTCACAAAGGACTGCCGCACGGGGGAGCTCGCGGGCTGTCGTCTTTTGGTGTGCATAGCGCTACAAAGGACGACAGCTCAGCGGCGCACCGTGCCCCGCATCAGCCCCATCAGCTCCAACGCTCCCGCCTTGTGCAGCGGTTCGTTGAGGTTGCCGCACTTGGGGCTCTGCACGCAGGAGGGGCAGCCGGACTCGCAGGGGCACTCGGCGATCAGGCGCTCGGCGTCGCCGAGCAGGCGCTCGAACTGTTCGTAGCCGCGCTGCGTGATGCCCACCCCGCCCGGGTGGCCGTCGTAGATGAAGATCGTCGAGCGGCCGGTCTGGAAGTGGACGTTGGTGGAGAGGCCGCCGATGTCCCAGCGGTCGCACATCGCGATCAGCGGCAGCACCGCGATCTGGCCGTGCTCGGTGGCGTGCAGGGAGCCGAGCAGGACGTCCGTCGGCAGCGCGTTGCTGAGCTTCTCCGGCAGCACGTACCAGAGCGCCTGGGTGACGAAGTTCTGCTCCGGCAGCTCCAAGGCGACGATGTCGATCGGCTCCTGCTCGGAGATCGAGACCCGCTGGAAGGCGATCACCTGCTCGCTGACCGAGACGTCGCCGAAGTTGAGCTGCACCCCGGCGACCTCGCGCTGCTCGCGGGTGCGTTCGATGTAGATCTCGGTCTCCTTTTTCGGCCGCGTGTACCAGTCGCCGTCGAAGCTGGAGACGATCGCCCGCCGTTCCTCGACGTCGAGCCGCTCGACCTCGTAGGAGCGGCCGAGGTGGAGGTAGATCGCCCCCGGGTGGACCGTCGTGAAGGCGCGCTCGGCCTCGACCAGACCCAGCATCTCCCCCGAATCGCGCTCGATCACCGCAACCGAGTCGGCCGAGGCCGAGCGCAGGGAGATTCGGTTGGCGACGAAGTCGCTGCGCCGCGGCAGCAGGCCGCCGGCGACCCGCCGCAGCTCGCCACCAGCCAGCAGCCGCTCCGCCCGCTCCCGCCACCCCTCCCCGAAGACCTCCTCGTCGGCGTCGGTCAACGGCAGCTCGTAGGCGGCGGCGATCAGGTGGCGGGAGGCGATCTGCTCGTTGGCGTGGTCGAGGATCGCCGCCTCGACCGGCCGCTCGAGGAACTCCTCCGGGTGGCGGCAGAAGAACTGGTCGAGGGCGTCCTGGCCGGCGACGTAGAGGGCCAGCCCGCGGCGCCGCCGCCCGGCCCTCCCCCACATCTGCCGCAGGCTGGCGACGGTGCCGGGGAAGGTGACGCAGATCGCCGCGTCGAGCTCGCCGACGTCGATCCCCAGCTCCAGCGCATCGGTGGCAACCACCGCCAGCAGGTCGCCGTCGCTCAGCCGCGCCTCAATCTCCCGCCGCTGCTGCGGCGTGTAGCCGCCGCGATAGGGGGCGATCCGCGCCGCCAGCTCCGGCTTCCCGCGCCGCTCCAAGTTCTCGCGGGCGAAGCGCTGGATCAGCTCGATGCCGCGCCGGCTTTTGAGGAAGCAGATCGTCCGCACCCCCTGGGAGACCAGCTCGGCCAGCAGGTCCGCCGCCTCCGACAGCGCCGAGCGCCGAGCGCCCGTCGCCTCGTCGAGCAGCGGCGGGTTCCACATCGCGATCTCGCGCCCGGCCCGCGGTGCGCCGTCGTCGTCGATCAGCTCGAACGGGGTCCCGACCAGCCGCTCGGCCAGCTCTACCGGGTTGGCGATCGTCGCCGACGCCAGCAAAAAGCGCGGCTCCGAGCCGTAGGCCCGCGCCACCCGCCGCAGCCGCCTCAGCACGTTGGCGACGTGGGAGCCGAAGACGCCGCGGTAGGTATGGGCCTCGTCGACGACGACCCACTCGAGGTTGGCGAGGAAGTCGCCCCAGACCTTGTGGTGGGGCAGCAGGCCGACGTGGAGCATGTCCGGATTGGTGAGGACGAGGTTGTTGCGGCGGCGGATCGCCGGCCGCTCCTCCTTCGGCGTGTCGCCGTCGTAGATCGCCTCGCGCAGGCCGGGCGGGCGCAGCAGCGCCAGCTTGCGCGCTTGGTCCTGGGCCAGCGCCTTGGTCGGGTAGAGGTAGAGGGCACGGCGCTTGGGCTCGCGGGCGATGCCGTCGAGCACCGGCAGGTTGAAGGCCAGGCTCTTGCCCGAGGCGGTGCCGCTGGTGATTGCCAGGTTCGAGTGGGCGGCGGCCTCCCAGGCCTCGAGCTGGTGGGTATAGAGAGACTCGATCCCGGCCCGGTGGAGTGCTTCGACCAGGCCCGGGTCGAGCTCCTCCGGGAGCGACACCGGCCGCGCCCGCCGCTCCGCCTCGGCGCTCTCGGCGACGATCCGGCCATCGCGGCGGGCCGGATCGATGGCGACTAACCAAGGGGACTCCAGAAGGCTTTTAGCCACAAACCACTTCCCGCGGATCGTTGGATGACGAGGTCCAGGCGCCGTCAGGCAAGGACGCAGGGAGGACCGTGAGAGGAGCGCACTGTTGGGTGCGTGACCCGAACGGGACGACCGAGGACGCCGCCTGACGGCGATCTGGGGCCGTCATGCGACGATCCGCCCCGCCACGCGCATTGCCTGTAAAGACGAGCGGTCGTGGATGCGGAGGACGTCGGCGCCCGCGCGCACCGCCAGGGCCACGGCGGCGACGGTCCCCCACTCGCGCTCCGCCGGCGGCAGCCGCCCCTCCCACGACCCCGCCAGCACGGCGCCGATGAAGTCCTTGCGCGAGAGCGAGACGTAGAGCGGCAGTCCCAAAGCCCGCAGCTCGCCGAGCCGCCGCAGGATCTCCAGGTCCTGGTCGGGGCTGAGGTCGAAGTCGAGTCCGGGGTCGATGGCGATCTGCTCCTCGGCCACGCCAAGCTCGCGCGCCAGCTCGACTCTCCCCTCGAACCAGGCCTTGAGGTGGTCGACGACATCGCCGTACTCGCGCCAGGGCCGGTCGACCCGCGGCGGTCCCTCGATGTGCATCAGCACGTAGCCGCAGCCGCGCTCGGCGACCAGCCCGAACATCTCCTCCGAGCCGCCGGAGATGTCGTTGACCGCCCGCGCCCCGGCGTCGAGCGCCCGCCGCGCCACCTCGACCGAGAAGGTGTCCGCCGAGATCGGAACACCAAACCCATCGCGTGGTTCCTTTTTCGCCTCAGGAGCAACTAAGGAACCATGCGATGGGTTTGCCGCGACCAGCCCCGCGATCGCCGGCACCAGCGCCGCCGCCTCGTCCTCGGCGCTCACCGGCGGCCCCGCCTTGGCCGCCACGGCGCCCACGTCGAGCATGTCGAAGCCCGCCTCGACCAGCGCCAGCCCGTCGGCCACCGCCTGCTCCGGCGTGCCGCTCCGCGCCCCCTCGAACATCGAGTCGACGGTGACGTTGACGATCCCCGCCGCCAGCGGCCGCGCCAAGTCGAGGGTCCTGTCAGCCAGCCGCCAGAGCATCGTCGCTACCGTAGCGACCGGGACGAATGGGACTCAGCTGCGTCTACACCGACCTCGACGGCACTCTGCTCGGCAGGGGCAGCTCGCTCTTCCGCGACGCCGAGGGCGGTTTCTCGCTGGCCCAGGCACGCGGCCTCGAGGCCTGCCAGCGGGCCGGGGTCGAGGTCGTGATCATGTCCGGCCGCCGCGAGCCCCAGGTGCACGAGGCGGCGCGGCTGATGGGCCAGGCCTCCTACATCTACGAGGCCGGCTGCGCCTTCGCGATCGAAGGCGAGACGACGCTGATGACCGGCGAGATGGAGCCCGACGAGAGCGGCACGATCTACCAGCAGATCGAGGCGCGCGGGATCCCGAAGATGCTCTTCGCGCACTTCGACGGGCGCCTGGAGTACCACGCCCCCTGGCACCACGGCCGCGTCCTCTCCCATCTCTTCCGCGGCAAGGTCGACGTCGACGAGGCCAACGCCCTGCTCGGCGAGCACGGCGACGACGACCTGCGACTGCTGGACAACGGCGCGATCGGCCGCGAGATGGCCGCCGTCGACGGCCCCACACACGCCTACCACCTGGTCCCGCGCCTGGTCAGCAAGGCCGCCGCGGTGGCCGCCCACGCAAGCGCCCGCGGCTACGACCCCGCCGACTGCATCGCCGTCGGCGACTCGGTCGAGGACCTCGAGGTCGCCGCCGCCGTCGGCCGCTTCTTCGTCGTCGCCAACGGCCCCCAGCGCGACCCCGGCCTGCGCGCCGCCCTCTCCTCCTGGGACAACGCCACCGTCACCGAAGGCCAGATGGGCGACGGCTTCTACGAGGCGGTCGTCTCGACGCTGATGGAGCGTCGCTAGTATCGAATCGATGACCGAGGCGACCGTCGCTGAGCAGGAGTACCTGGAGATCATGTTCTGGATCGAGGAGGCGGGGCTGCCGCTGACCGGCGCCAACATCGCCCGCGCGATGCAGCTCTCGCCGCCGACCGTGCACGAGATGATCGGCCGCCTGGTCGAGGACGGCTACGTCGATCGCAAGCCCGACAAATCGCTCACCTTCACCGAGTCCGGGCGCGAGCACGCCAGCCACATCGTCCGCCGCCACCGCATGATCGAGCGCTTTCTCACCGACGTCCTCGGCATCCCCTGGGACGAGGTGCACGAGGAGGCAGAGCGGATCGAGCACGCGATGTCGCCGGTGCTGGAGGAGCGCATGTACGCCGCGATCGGCGATGCCACTACCTGCCCCCACGGCCACCCGATCGTCGAGGGCGCCCGCGAGCAGGGCTCGCTGCTGGCCGACGTCGAGGTCGGCGCCAACGTCACCGTCCTGCGCTTCGAGAACGAGGCCGAGGAGCTGCTGCACTACCTGAAGGAGGCGGGGCTGCGCCCCGGGCTCGAGGGCAAGCTCGACAGCGCCGACGAGGAGCGGGTCACAATCGCCTCCGCCGACGGGGTGCACGAGGTCAGCCGCAGCGTCGCCGAGACCGTCTCGGTCCGCGCCGACCCGGCCCCGCCGCCACGGGCGGCGATCCCGGAGCAGTTGGTCCTGTCTTCGGACCGCTACGGCCGGTAAGCGGGGCGATAGCCGGCGCCTGGGGGTGTCCTCGGTCGGGCGCCTCGGGTCACGCACAGAGTGCGCTCCCCTCGTCGCCCTCCCTGCGTCCTACCCAGGCTTGGCTCTCGCCCCGCTTACTGAGTTGAAATCGTGACTATCGGTGCCGAAGTTGGCGATTCGCTGCCGCCTTCCGGCTCCGTCGTCACCATCACGACTTCGACCCCGTCCATGTCGGGGAGTTCGGTGCTGGCGCGGCCTTCGCGGTCGGGGACGAACAGAGCCTCGACCGGTTCAACCTCGCCGTCGCGCTGGACCCAGGCCTCGAGCACTCGGTCGCTCGGCAGCGGCTTGACGTTGTCAAGGTGCAGGGTACCGCTGTCTCCCTCGCTGACCATCTTCGCGGTGACGCCCGGCGCTTCGCCCGTGACAACCGTGCTCGTCTGACCGCTTTCGTCCGAGCCTCCACCGATGCCACCGCCGATCGCGAAGCCGGCGACCGCGGCCACGACCAGCACGGCGACGGCGACGCCGGCCACAGGGCGCAGGCCCATCGGGCCGGATCCGAGATCGCGTATCCAGGCGGAGATCCGGCCTCCCAGCCCTGGACGCGCCTCCCGATCGTCGCCCCTGACACCTGCTCGCTCGCCGCCAGGCGCGCTCGCGCCGGCATCGGCGCGCACTTCCGCCATCACCCGCGCGCGCAGCTCGCGCGGCGGCTCGACCCGCTCGACGCTCTCCGGCAGGGCTCGCACTGCCGGCGCCAGCCAGCGGATCTCGGCTTGGCAGCGCTCGCAGCCGCCGATGTGGCGCTCCAGCTCGGCCGCGTCCCTCGGCTCCAGCGCGCCCAGTACATAGGCGGCCACGTCCTCGCTCCAGCGCTCGTGATTCGTCTCGGTCATGCCAGTCCCTCCGCCAGCTCTCCCCGGATCTTCTCCAGGCCCAGTCTCATCCGTCCCTTCACGGTGCCCAGCGGCACCCCCAGCATGCGCGAGATCTCCGACTGGCTGAAGCCGCCGAAGTAGGCCAGCTCGATCACCTTCGACTGCTCGTTCGGCAGCTCGCCGAGGGCGCCGCGCAGCTCGGTCGCGGTCTCGCGCCGCATCGCCTCCTCCTCGGTCTGCTCCTCGGCCGGCCGCTGCTCGAGGATCGCATCGTCGTCGAAGCTCAGCTTCGGCGCTTTGCCGGCGCGGCTGCGCAGGGCGTCGATGGCGCGATTGCGGACGATGCTCAGCATCCAGGAGCGGACGCTGCCGCGCGCCCGGTCGAAGCGGGCGCCGCTGCGCCAGACCGAGATGAAGGCCTCCTGGGTGACGTCCTCGGCGGCCGCCTTCTCGCCGACGATCCTGTACGCCAGCGAGTAGGCGACGCCGCCGTGGCGGTCGTAGAAGACCTCGAAGGCCTCGGGGTCCTTGTCCCCGATCAGCGGCATCAGCTCCTCGTCGGCCAGCCGCTCGGCCTTCTCCCTCCTAACGGTCATTTCGATCCATCATCCCGCTTACGCGCCCCGGTCCCTAGGCGATGAACGGTTCGACGGCCTTCAACACCTGCGCTTCGTCGAGCGAGGGGTCGAAGGCATCCGGAGACGGTTCTTCATCGTTCTGGAGGCGGATCGCCGCCGCGTGCCGCGCCTCGACCTGGACGATCGAGCCGGCCGCGCCGAGGACTTCCTTCGACTTGATCATCGGCCCGGCGCCGTTGTAGGCGCTGACCCCGGTGTCCTCGAAGGTCTGCGCCAGCTTGAGGAAGCCGGCCGTGTCGCTGTAGTCGAAATTGAACTTCGGCTCCGCCACCGGCTTGCCGCCGAGGCTTTTGATCGTCGCGGTGAGCGCTTCGACGTGCTCCCGCTCGTCTTTGGCCAGCAGCCCGATCAGGCTCTTCAGCTCGCCGCTCGCCTTGGCCCGGCTCTTCGCTTCGTCGTAGAAGCTCGACTCCAGGTACTCCAGGGTGAGGGCGAAGTTGAGGATGTCGACGTCGCTGCTGCCGGTCATTGCGAACGCCCTGCGGACGAAGGGGCCGACCATGAAGGTGCCGTAGACGGCACCCGCGGCCAGCGCTCCCTTGAGGATCACGTCGCTGCGCGAGAGGTCGGCGCTGTCCTCGTCGACCTGGACGGCGACGAGCTCGGGATGTGCGAGTTCTTGCTTGTTCATGGGTTCTCCTTGCTCTCTCGCCGGCGTCAGCTGACGATGAAGGGTTCGACGGACTTGAGCACGACCTTGGCGGTCGCCGGTTTGGCGAACGCCCCGTCCGGGGTGATCGACGTGCCCAGCAGCGTGTTGAGCGCGGCGGCGTGCCGGCCCTCGACGCTGTGGATCGCCAGGGCCGAGGCCAGGACTTCTGGGCTCTTGATGTTGGCGGCCTGGCCGAGGTAGGCGGCGGCGCCGAGGTTCTCGACCGTGCCCGCCAGTTCCAGCACCGACTTGGCGTTCTTCAGCGGGAATTCGGTCTTCGGTTCCGGCGCCGGCTTGCCGCCCAGCTGCTTCACCGCGGCGGTCAGCGCTTCGACGTGTTCGGCCTCCTCGGCGCCGAACTTGCGGATCGTCTCCAGATCGGCGCCCTTGAAGAGGCCGCTCTTGACGACGTCGGCGTAGAACGCGGTCTCCAGGTACTCCAGCGTGAGGGCGTAGTTGAGGATGCCGATGTCGCCCTTGCCGAACTGGGCGGTTTCGCTGCTGCTGCCACCGCCACTGGCCGAGGTCGTGGTCGTGGTGCTGTCGTCGCTGCCGCAGGCGGCGAGGAAGGCGGCCGCTGCCGCCGACCCTCCGGTGAGCGCCATGAACTTGCGGCGCGAGACCGGGTCCTTGACCGCGCGGGAGACCGCGCTCGGCGCCCGGCCCCCCAGGTTCTCGCGTTCCTTGCTGTCTGGCATGTCGTCGTCTCCTCGGTGGGTTGCCTTCTACCGCTCCCCTACGCGAGCCCTGCGGCGGCCGGATCATTCATTCGCCGGATCGGATTCACGACCGCGAAAGATCGGTCAGCCCAGTGATCCGATTCGCTCCCGAGCACGTATGCGCTGCATGGGACCCACCCGTCCCCCGGTCGGTGCCGCTCTCCTCCAGCCGGCTGTCACCGCCGCCTCACCGGTTGGCGCGGCGGCAGCGGCGACGGCACCGACCGGACCCCTTTTGCGGAGACGCGCCGGTCAGGCGACGCTTGCCCGGATGCGATCGAGCGCGCCGGCAATCCGCGCGACACCCTCGGCTGCCCGCTCCGCGGGAACCGGCGCGAAGGAGAGGCGCAGGCTGTTCTCGCCGCCCTCGATCATGAAGTCGGGGCCGGCGACGAAGGTGGCGCCGGCGGCTTTCGACTCGGCCAGGAGCGCCGTCGTGTCGGTGCCCTCGGCAAGGTCGAGCCAGAGGAAGTAGCCACCCTGGGGGACGACGAACTCGGCCTCCGGGATCTGCTCCCGCAGCGCCGCCACGACGGCGTCGCAGCGCGCCTTCAGCTCGCCCTTGACGAAGGCGATGTTGCGATCGAGCCCGCCGGAGCGGCAGAGCTCCAGCACGATCGACTCGGCCAGCATGTTGGGGGAGATGTAGGTCTCGTTGGCCCGTTTCGCCAGCTTCGCGATCTCCTCGGCAGGGCCCGCCAGGTAGCCGACCCGCACGCCGGGGCTGACGGTCTTGGAGAACGAGGAGGCGTGGACGACGCGACCGGCCCGGTCGAGCGAGAGCATCGTCTCCAGCGGCTCCCCCTCAAAGGGCAGCTCGCGGTACGGGTCGTCCTCGAAGATCCAGAAGCCGTGCTCGGCGGCGAGCTCGACCAGCCGCGCCCGCTTCGCGCTCGAGAGCGTGCAGCCGGCCGGGTTGTGGGCGTTGGGGATGACGTGGGCGAGCTTGATCGGCCCCTCCGCGAGGGCCGCCTCGAAGGCGCCCAGCTCGAGCCCGTCGGCCTCCAGCGGCACCGGCACCAGCTCGACCCCGAGCTGCTGCAGGAGCAGCAGCGTGCGGTCGTAGGTGGGCTGCTCGACGACGACGCGGTCGCCGGGCCCAAGCAGGTGCGCGAACAGCATCGCCCCCGCCTCCAGCGACCCGTTGGCGACCATCACCTGCGCGGCCTCGAGCCCTCCGTGGCGCTCGGCGATCCACTCGCAGAGCCCCGGATGCCCGATCCCGGTCCCGTAGGAGAGCGCCTTTTCCCAGTCGCTCTCGAGCGCCCGCGCCGCCGCCTCCCGCACCGCTTCGTGGGGCAGGATGTCGGCGCTCGGAGCCCCGCGCGCGAACGAAATCGTCTCGCCAGTCATCTGCCTCGACCCTAGCAACGCTCCACGCTCCACCGACCCCTCGCAAAATCGCCAATTCAGGGGGAGAACCAGAGGCGTATCCGACTTTATACGTCTGTATGTCCGCAAAAACTCGGACACCCCCGTGGGACGGGCCAGGGAAGGAGGCGCGTGAAGCACAGCTGGCGCGTTTGGCGACCGAACAGCACGGCGTGGTGGGACGGCGGCAACTGTTGGCCCTCGGCTTCGGACGGGGGGTCATCGAGCGATGGCTTCGAGCTGGCCGTCTCGGCCGCCTGCACCGCGAGGCGTATGCGGTTGGACATCTGCGGATCCAGCAGCGCGGGTACTGGTGCGCAGCCGTGCTGGCGTGCGGCGAGGGAGCGCTCCTCAGCCATCGCAGCGCTGCGGCACTCCTGGGCCTGGCCAGACAACAGGGTCGACAAATCGACGTGACCGCACTCCGGGGGCGCCAGTATCGGCCCGGTCGCCTCCATATCTGCCTACACCGCGGCCGGCTTCACCCTGAGGACCGGTACGAACGGGCGAGGATTCCAGTCACGTCCGTTGCCCGCACGCTGTTCGACTACGCCGAAATCGTGGACTTCCAGCGACTCGAGCGAGCTTGGGAGGAAGCCGATCGCCTCAACCTGTTGCGGCTGGGCGAGGTCGAGCGGGTCTGCGAGCGTGGGTACGGCCGCCGCGCACTGAAGCCGATTCGCCGCCTGCTCGGCGAGGCCCGGGCCGTCGGGCGAACGCGCTCGCCGCTCGAGGACCGCTTCCAGCACTTCAGCCGTCACTACGACCTGCCGCCGCACAGCACCAACGTCGAGGTCCTCGGCAAAGAGGTCGACGTCCTCTGGCCCGCCGCCAAGCTGATCGTCGAGCTGGACAGCTGGGAATTCCACCGCCACCGCGCCGCCTTCCAGCGCGACCGAGCCCGCGACACCCGCCTCCTCGTCGCCGGCTACCGCACCATCCGCGTCACCCACGATCGCCTGGACAGGGAAGCTAACCAGCTAGCCAACGAGATCTGCCAGCTACTGCGCGTCCTGCTGCCCGCGCCGAGCGGGTCCGGCGAGGGGTGAAGCGTCTTGCACTTTTTTGCAACAGGCGAGCGGGCGCCAGCCGGCGGCGTTCTCAAAAAAGTTAAGCGGAACCCCTCGCCGGACCCGCTCGGCTCCGGGTCAGGAGCCGCGCAGCACTTCGACGGCGATCGCGGCCGCCTCGGTCGGGCTCTGGCCGACCCGCACGCCCTTGGCTTCGAGCGCATCCTTCTTCGCCTGCGCGGTGCCGGAGGAGCCGGAGATGATCGCGCCGGCGTGGCCCATCTGCTTGCCGGGAGGGGCGGTGAAGCCGGCGATGTAGGCGACGACGGGCTTGGAGACCTCGGAGGAGATGAACTCGGCCGCGCGCTCCTCGGCGTCGCCGCCGATCTCGCCGACCATCACGATCAGCTCGGTCTCGGGATCCGCCTCGTAGAGCTTGAGGATGTCGATGAAGTCGGAGCCGACGATCGGGTCGCCGCCGATGCCGACGATCGAGGAGTTGCCCGCCCCGGCCTGCTTCAGCTCGTTGCCGATCTGGTAGGTCAGCGTCCCCGACTTGGAGACGACGCCGATCGAGCCGGGGTCGAAGAACTGGGCGGGGATGATGCCGACGTTGGCCTTGCCGGGCGAGAGCACGCCGGGGCAGTTGGGCCCGATCAGCCGCACCCCGGCCTCCTTCGCCTTCCAGTAGGTCTTGAGCATGTCGAGCACCGGGATCCCCTCGGTGATCGCGATCACCGTCTCGACCCCGGACTCGATCGCCTCGTCAATCGCCGGGGCGGCGAAGCGCGCCGGCACGAAGATCATCGAGGTGTTGGCGCCGGCCTCTGCGACCGACTCCTTGATCGTGTCGAAGATCGGCACGCCCTCGACGTCCTGGCCGCCCTTGCCGGGGGTGACGCCGGCGACGAGGTCGGTCCCGTAGGCACGATTGCGCAGCCCGTGGAAGGAGCCCTCGCGGCCGGTCAAGCCGGAGACGACCAGCTTCGTCTGCTCGCCGACGATGATGCTCACGAGGCACCCCCGGCGAGCTCGACGACGCGGCGCGCCGCGTCCAGCATCGTCTTCTCCTGGTGCAAGTTGGGCAGCGCGGCCTCGGCGAGGATCGCCAGGCCCTCCTCGGAGTTGGTGCCGTCGAGGCGGACAACCAGCGGCACGCCGAGGTCGAGCTGCCCGGAGGCGGTGACGATCCCCTTGGCGATCTCGTCGCAGCGGGTGATGCCACCGAAGATGTTGAAGAGGATCGCCTTCACCTTCTCGTCGGAGACGATCACTTCCAGCGCGTTGACGATCGCCTCGGCTTTGGAGCCACCGCCGGCGTCGAGGAAGTTGGCCGGGGCGCCGCCCGCCTGGGCGACGACGTCGAGCGTCGACATGCAGAGGCCGGCGCCGTTGGCGAGGATGCCGACGTTGCCGTCGAGCTTGACGTAGGTCAGGCCCTTCTCCTTCGCCATCTGCTCCTGCGGGTCGTCGACCGTGTCGGCGATCTCGGCCAGGTCCTGGTGGCGGAAGAGGGCGTTGCCATCGATCGTCACCTTGGCGTCGAGCGCGACGACCTCGCGCCCGGCGGTGACGATCAGCGGGTTGACCTCGATCAGGCTGGCGTCCTCCTCGGTCGCGACCTCGGCCAGCTTCACCAGCACGTCGGCGGCCTGGTCGAGGACGTCCTCGTCGAGCCCGGCGGCGTCGACGATCTCGCGCGCGGCCGCCGCGTCGAACTCGCGGGTCGGGTCGATGTGCCGTTTGACCAGGGCGTCGGGGCTCTCGGCCGCGACCTGCTCGATGTCCATCCCTCCATGGCTGGAGACCATCGCCAAAAGCTTCTTCTCGCCGCGGTCGAGGATCACCGAGGCGTAGTACTCAGCGGCGATGTCGGAGCCGCCCTCGATCCAGACCTGGTCGACCCGAAACGGCCCCTCGCCGTGCGGGCCGACGATGTCCATGCCGAGGATCGCGTCGACGTACTCGCGCGCCTCCGCGGCATCCTTGGCGATCTTGATCCCGCCCGCCTTGCCGCGCCCGCCGATCAGCACCTGGGCCTTGATCGCGCAGGGGTAGCCGATCCGCTCCGCCGCCGCGGCGGCGGCGTCGACCGTCGCGGCGACCTCGCCGCTGGGCACGGCGACGCCGTGCTTGGCGAACAGCTGCTTGCCCTGATACTCGAGGAGGTCCATTGGGGGTGGCGTCCGGAGGGACGCGGCGCGGACCCTATCCGAATGCCATAATGCCGCGCTCGCAGATGGCCCTTCCCAGTCTCAAAAACATCAAATGGGTGACCACCGACTGTTACGGCACCTTGATCGACTGGGAGAAAGGGATCGTCGAGGCCTGTAAGAAAGAGGCGGCCAAAGACGGCTTCAGCTTCGAAGAGGGTCCCTTCCTCGCTCGCTTCTTCGAGGTCCAGGCCGAAATCATGGCCGGCTCTTACGAGCTCTACGCCGAGGTGCTGCGCCGCACGATCGTCAAGGTCGCGGGCGAGCTGGGCTGGGAGGTGGAGCCCTCGCGGGCCCAGTTCCTGCCCAACAGCGTCGCCTACTGGCTGCCCTTCCGCGAGTCGAACGCGGCGATGGACCGGCTCGGCAAGAAGTACGACGTCGGGATCATCACCAACACCGACGACAAACTGCTGGGGATCTCGCGCCGCCACCTGCGGACCGAACTCGACCTCGTCGTCACCGCCCAGCAGGTGCGCAGCTACAAGCCGGACCCCGTCCACTTCAAAGAGTGCGCGCGGCGGATCGGCGGCAAGAAAGGCTGGCTGCACATCGGCTCCAACTACGCGACCGACATCGCCCCGGTGCTGAAAATGAACGTGCCGGTGATCTGGGTCAACCGCCATGGCGAGAAACTGGAAGGGCGCAAAGCCCCCAGCGCCACGGTGAAAAACCTCCGCGAAGCAGCCAAAAAGCTCGGCGCGTCCTGAGCGTTTTCTAGCGTTCAGGCGCAACTCCGGCGAGAGGCGCCGGTTTCGACCCTAGGCACTCCCTATGAATAGGTTCGCGCAGCAGAAAAAGCATATGCATGCCCTCGCCGGGGCACGGCTCGCCCTGGCGACGAGCGTCCTCGCGCTGCTGGCCGCGCTTCTCTTCGCCGCCGGCCAGCAGAGCGCCAGCGCCGCCTCACCCGCGGCCGGCGCCTCGAAGCGGCAGAACACCCTGCTCCCCGCCGGGCAGAAACCGAACTTCGTCGTGATCCAGACCGACGACCAGACGCTCGACCAGCTCTATGCGACCTACACCCCGCCGGGCGGCGGCGAGGTCCCGGTGATGCCGAACACGCTGGGCTCGATCGCCGCCAAAGGCATGACCTTCAACCGCTACTACGTCCCCTACCCGCTCTGCTGCCCCTCGCGGGTCAGCCTGATGACCAGCCGCTACGCGCACAACCACAACGTCCGCGGCAACGTCCCCCCCAACGGCGGCTACACCGGCTTCAGCTTCCGCCAGGCCGACACCCACAACATCGCCACCTGGCTGCAGGGCGCGGGCTACCGCACGATCCACGTCGGCAAGTTC
The DNA here is from genome assembly GCA_963717495.1 of uncultured Solirubrobacterales bacterium. GTDB lineage: Bacteria > Actinomycetota > Thermoleophilia > Solirubrobacterales > 70-9 > VAYN01. The sequence continues at coordinate 1,849,051 of OY970339.1, forward strand.
CTCAACGGCTACGGCGACGAACCGTTCGACAACGGCGCCACCGTGCCCCCGGGCTGGAGCGCCTGGCACTCGGTGCTGAAGGCCGATACCGACCATTACTTCTACGGCTACACGCTCAACAACAACGGCGTCCTCGAAGGGCCGCTCGGTGAATCCGGTAGCTGGGACACCCGCGAATACGGCGAACGCGACGACTTCGGCTGCCCCTTCGCGCCGCTCAACGGGAAACCCTGTCTCTACGAGACCGACGTCTTCACCCGCATCGCCGACGAAGAGATGCTGGGCACCCCGGTGGAAACCCCCTTCTACCTGCAGCTCGACTACACCGCCCCTCACGGCGACTTCCGCCGCCCGGCCGGGCCGGAGCCGGCGACCCGCCACTACGACTCCTTCAGCGGCGCCCCCTTCCCGCACGGCCCCTCGGAAGGCTTCAACGAGGGCAACGTCAACGACAAGCCGCGCTTCATCCGCGAAGCCGCCTACCTCTCGCCGACCGAGAGCCACACCTACCGCGTCTACTACCAGAAGGCGCTGGAGTCGCTGCGGGCGGTCGACGACGGCGTCCAGCAGATCGTCGCCACGCTCGGCGCCATGCACCAGCTGCGCAACACCTACATCGTCTTCACCTCCGACAACGGCTTCTTCTACGGCGAGCACCGGCTGACCGGCGGCAAGTTCCTCGCCTACGAGCCCTCGACCCACCTGCCGTTCCTGATCCGCGGCCCTGGGATCAAACCCGGCAGCTCGACCGGGGAGCTGGCGGCCAACATCGACATCGCCCCGACGATCCTCGAACTGGCCGGCGCCAGCGCCGACAAAAGCATCGACGGGCGCTCGCTAGTGCCCTACCTGCTCGACTCCAGCCTGCGGACCAGGCGCCCGATCCTCTTCGAGTCCTTCGTCGAGACCAGCGACGTCGAAGAGAACGGCGGCGGACCGACGGTGACGCCCACGCCGCTCGCCAAGGGCGTGGCCGGCGGCGGCGACAGCGTCAACGCCCGGCCCGGCGAAGCCGGCGCCTCGATCGTCGCCCCGCCCAAGGACTACGAGGGAATCCGCCTCGGCCCCTACAAGTACATCGAGTGGCCCGACGGCGAGAAAGAGCTTTACGACATCAACAAGGACCCCTACGAGCTCAACAACCAGGCCCGCGATCCCAACCTGTTCCCGATCCGGGCCTTCCTGCACAGCCAGCTGATCCGGCTCGAGACCTGCGTCGGCCGCACCTGCCAGGAAGTCGCCCCGAAATTCCCGCTGACCCGCGAACAGCAGCGCAAGGTGGACAAGGAACGGCGGGAAGAAGAACGGATCAAGCAGAAGGAACGCGAAGAACAGAAACACCACAAAGCGCGTAAGTAGGGAGAGTCCGGGGAGGGTCCTCCCGACAAAAGCGGGGAGTGTCGGGAGGACCCTCCCCGGACTCCCGCACATCGCGTAGTTGAACTACTCGATGATGGCTAGGATGTCGCCGGAGTTGACGGCGGCGCCTACCTCGATGTTGAGGGAGGTGACTTTGCCGGCGCGGTGGGCGGCGATCTCGTTCTCCATCTTCATCGCCTCGATCACGCAGATCAGGTCGCCCTCGGCGACCTCGGCGCCCTGCTCGACGTTGACTTTGAAGACGGTGCCCTGCAGGGGCGAGGGCAGCGACTCGCTAGAGGCGGAGGCGCCGCCACCCGCCTTGCGCTCGCGCTTCGGCGGCTTCTTGCCGCCCGCCGCGGGAGCGGCCCCACCGGCACCTGCCTCGCCGATCACCTTGACGTCGAAGAGCTTGCCGGAGACCTCGACCTTGTAGTCGCGGCTGACGACCTCACCGCCGTCCTCGCTCGGCTCGGGTGGCTTCGCGTCGGCCGGCGCCGTCGACTTCAGCCAGTCCCGATCCTCCATCAGGTCGCGGCAGGTCTCGCCCTTGGCCCACTGCTCGGTGGCGAGGATCGCTTCGTGGAAGGGGATCAACGTGGTCAGGCCGCCGGAGTCGTATTCGGAGAGCGCCCGCAGCATCCGCCGCGTCGCCTTCTCGCGGTCGACGTCCCAGACGATCAGCTTGGCCACCATCGGGTCGTACATCGGCGTCACCTCGGAGCCGCCCTCGACGCCCGAGTCGACCCGCACGCCGGGGCCGGAGGGCTCGCGGTAGGAGTCGCCGATCGGCCCCGGGGCGGGGGCGAATTTCTTGTGCGCGGCCTCGGCGTTGATCCGGCACTCGATCGACCAGCCGCGCAGCTCGACGTCCTCCTGGGCGATCGAGAGCGGCTCGCCGGCGGCGACGAGGATCTGCTCGCGGACGATGTCGACGCCGCTGACCATCTCGGTCACGCAGTGCTCGACCTGGACCCGGGTGTTCATCTCGAGGAAGAAGTACTCGTCGCCGACCTGCATGCCCTCGATCGTGCCGGCGCCGCGGTAGCCGACCGCGGCGGCCGCGTCGGTGGCGATCTTGCCGATCCGCTCGCGCATCTCCTCGTCGACCTGGGGGCCGGGGGCCTCCTCGATCACCTTCTGGTGACGGCGCTGGATCGAGCAGTCGCGCTCGCCGAGGTGGATCACGTTGCCGTGCGAGTCGGCCAGGACCTGGACCTCGACGTGGCGAGGGTCCTCGAGGTAGCGCTCGACGTAGACGCGGTCGTCGGAGAAGAACTTCTCGCCTTCGCGGGCGGCGCCGTCGAAAGCCTCCTCGAGCTCGTCCGGAGTCAGCGCGACGCGGAAGCCCTTGCCGCCACCGCCACCGGCGGCCTTGCAGGCAACCGGGTAGCCGGCTTCCTCGGCCTGCTTGCGCGCCTCGTCGACGTTCTTGGCAACCTCGGTCGAGCCGGGCACGATCGGCACCCCGGCCGCCTCCATGATCTCGCGCGCCCGCGTCTTCGACCCCATCTCTTCGATCGCCTCCGCCGGCGGGCCGATCCAGGTGATGCCCGCCTCATCGCAGGCGCGAGCCATGTCAGCGTTCTCGGCAAGGAAGCCATAGCCGGGGTGGATCGCCTCCGCTCCGGCCTCCTTCGCGGTCGCGATGATCTTCGCGATGTTGAGGTAGCTCTCGGCCGGCACCGCCGGGCCGATCAGAAACGCCTCGTCGGCCTCCCGCACATGCGGCGCCTCCCGATCGATCTCGGAGTACACGGCAACCGACCCAATCCCCATCTCCTTCAGGGTCCGGGCAACCCGAATCGCAATCTCCCCGCGGTTGGCGATTAAGACCTTCTCGAACACGGCGGCGCAGTCTATTTATGGGCGTGGAGGGGAGTCGTGTGCCCCCTCCCCAGACACTCAACAGCGAGCCATAGCGAGCTGTGTCTGGGGAGGGGGCACACGACTCCCCAGCGGATCCGCAACTAGGCTGCTCCGCTGATGCTCATCGAGCTACAGAGCCATTCGACGGTGTCCGACGGGCAACTGCCTCCAGCTGAGGTGGTCGAGAAAGCTGCAGAGGCGGGTGTGACGACGCTGGCGTTGACGGACCACGACGCGGTTGCCGGGGTGCCGGAGGCCGAAGCGGCGGCGCGCGAGGTGGGGATCGAGCTGGTGCCGGCGATCGAGATGTCGTGCGTGCACGAGTACGCCGAAGACCTCCATATCTGCGGCTACTGGATCGACCTGGAGAGGATCGCGCCGGCCTGCGAGCGGGCGCAGCAGGAGCGGCGGACCAGAGCCGGCGAGATCGTCGAGAACCTGCGCCGCGAGGGCTTCGAGCTGACCCTCGACGACGCGATCCGCGAGGCCGGCGCCGCCGACTCGATCGGGCGCCCCCACATCGCCCGGGCGGCCGGCGCCAGCGGCGACCTCGGCCCCTTCTTCGAGGAGTACCTGGTGCCCGGCGCCAAGGCCTTCGTGCCGCGCCGCTGGCCCAGCGCCGAGCAGGCGATCGAGCTGATCCGCGAGGCCGGTGGAGTCGCCGTCATCGCCCACCCCTACTGGGACATCCCCGAGCCGGACAAGGTCGAGCACCTGATCCGCTCGCTCGCCCCCGACGGCATCGAGACCTTCTACCCCTCCCACGGCAAGGAGCAGACCGAGCACCTGCTGGCGCTCTGCAACGAGCTGGGCCTCGTCCCCACCGGCTCCTCCGACTACCACGGCCCCACCCACAAGACCTTCGCCGAGTTCGGGGCCTACGACACCTACGGTCTAGCTGAACCCCAGGTCCCCGCGCGCCCCTGAGACAATTTCGGTCCGCTGCTTCGCCCAGCTAACGAAATCCTGCTCGGAGAGAGTCCGCGCCGCCAGATCCTCGATGGTCGCGGCGATCTCCTCGGCATCCTCGCGCGGACGGGGCCAGGCGATCCCGTCCCGTTCCAGCATCTCTCGCATGCACTCATAACCCAACCGCTTGTTGCCGTCGGGGAGCGGGTGGTTGCGAACGATCCGCGAGCAGCAGATCGCGGCCCGTTCGACGGGGTCGTCATAGAAGTCGTTTCCTTCGAAGCTTGCGTAGGGAGCCGCCAGGGCGGACTCCGCGCCGGGGATCAGAACCATGCGGGCGAGCCGCTCGGCTGAGGTTCCGAGCACCGCCTCCCCGATGAGAAGAAAGTCGACTAGCTCCAGGCGGGATGACATTTCGGTGGCACGCTACCAAAATATCTACATCACTAGAGACCTTTATAGTTTGTTCTTCGGTACTATATCCTCACCATCCTAAATAAGCTTGTTTAATCAAGGAGACAGGTCCATGGCCATCAAAGCGATGAGCCTCCGCCTTCCAGAGGACAAGGCTGCCGAGCTGGCCGCCATCGCGCGCGCCGACGACATGCCCGTCTCAGAGGCCGTGCGCGAGGCGATCGACAATCACATCGCGGCAAGGCGCGCCGACAAGGACTTCCAGAAGCGCCTGAAACGACGCCTCGAAGAGGACCGCGAGGTCCTCAAACGCCTGGCTGAATAGCCCCGCGTTCAGCGACTTCCTTTTGGTCAAATTCGCGCTGTGCGCGGTCGGCGTGGAGCGCCTAGCCCAGCAGCCCGAGGACCTGCCGCACCGCCGTCTCCAGGTCCGGATCCGTCGTCAGCTCCGGGTCCGCCGGCGCCTCGTAAGGGCTGCCGACCCCGGTCAGGTCGGTGATCTCGCCGGCCCGGGCCTTCGCGTACAGCCCCTTCGGGTCGCGCTTTTCGCACTCCTCCAGCGGCGTGTCGACGAAGACCTCGTAGAAGGGGATCCCGGCCGCCTCGTGGGCGGCGCGGACCTTGTCGCGGGCGTCCTCGAAGGGGCTGACCAGCGAGGCGATCACGACCACGCCCGATTCGGCGAGCAGCTTCGCCACCTCGCCGACGCGGCGCACGTTCTCGGCCCGGTCCTCCTCGCTGAAGCCGAGGTCGGCGCAGAGGCCGTGGCGGAGGTTGTCGCCGTCGAGCATGTAGGCGTTGCGGCCGCCGCTGACCAGGGTGTGCTCGATCGCGGCGGCGATCGTCGACTTGCCGGAGCCCGAGAGGCCGGTCATCCAGATCGTCGCGCCGGCCGTGCCCAGCGCCTCGCGGCGTTCCTCGCGGCTGAGGCTGCTGGGGTGGAAGGTGATGTTCTCGGCGACGACCGACTCGGTGGCGACGGCGGCCGGCTCGCCCCCGCTGCCGATGATCATCCCCGCGGCGACGGTGAGGTTCGTGGAGGGGTCGGCGAGGATGAAGCTGCCGGTGGTCCGGTTGAGCCGGTACTCGTCGAAGAAGAGCGGCGCGGTGGTATGGATCGAGACGCGGCCGATGTCGTTGACCTCGAGCGTCTCCGCCCCGAGGTCGCGGTGCAGGGTGTCGACGTTGAGCTCGTAGCGCAGCGTCTCGACTTCGGCCGGGAGCCAGCGGGTCGTGTGCTTGAGCTGATACGCAGCCCCGGTGCGCAGCGAGGAGGTCTCGTCGAACCAGCAGATCATCGCCTCGAAGCGGTTGTTCGCGCTCGGCTGGTTGGTGGGGCGGCAGATCATGTCGCCGCGGGAGATGTCGAGCTCGTCCTCGAGCAGCATCGTCACCGCCATCGGCGGGAAGGCCTGGTCGACGGCGCCGTCGGGGGTGTCGATCTGGGCGATCGTCGAAGTTTTGCGCGAGGGCAGGGCCATCACCTCGTCGCCCTGCTTGAAGATGCCGCCGACGACCGAGCCCGCAAAGCCCCGGTAGTCGCGGTGCTCGGCCGACTGCGGCCGGATCACGTACTGGACCGGGAAGCGGTTGTCGACCAGGTTGCGGTCGGAGGCGATGTGGACGTCCTCGAGCTGGCCCAGCAGCGGCTGCCCGTCGAACCAGGGCATGGCGGTCGAGCGCTCGACCACGTTGTCGCCCTCGAGGGCCGAGATCGGGACGAAGTCGAGGTCGGTGATCTCGAGCTTGGCGGCAAAGGTGGTGAAGTCGTGGCGAATTTCCTCGTAGACCGCCTGGTCGTAGTCGACGAGGTCCATTTTGTTCACGCAGAGGATCAGGTGCGGCACCCGCAGCAGCGAGGAGAGCAGGGCGTGGCGGCGGGTCTGTTCGAGCACGCCTTTGCGGGCGTCGACCAGCAGCAGCGCCAGGCTCGCGGTCGAGGCGCCGGTGACCATGTTGCGCGTGTACTGGATGTGGCCGGGGGTGTCGGCGATCACGAACTTGCGCTTGGGCGTGGCGAAGTAGCGGTGGGCTACGTCGATCGTGATCCCCTGCTCGCGCTCGGCCCGCAGGCCGTCGGTCAGCAGCGCCAGGTCAGTCTGTTCGTCGCCACGCTTCACCGACGTCTGCTCGATCGCGCTGAGCTGGTCTTCGAAGATCGATTTGGTGTCGTGCAGGAGCCGCCCGATCAGGGTCGACTTGCCGTCGTCGACCGACCCGGCGGTGGCGATCCGCAGCAACTGGCTCACTAGAAGTAGCCCTCCTTCTTGCGATCCTCCATCGCCGCTTCCGAGAAGCGGTCGTCGCCGCGGGTGGCGCCGCGCTCGGTGATCCGCGAGATCGCGGTCTCGGCGATCACTGCCTCGTACTCGGTCGCGGTCGACTCGACGGCGCCGGTGCTGGTGGCATCGCCGACGGTCCGGTAGCGGACCATCTGACGCCGCACCTCGGCCCCCTCGGGCAGCGGGAAGAACTCGTTGACCGCCATCAGCAGCCCCTCGACCTCGACCACGTCGCGCTCGTGGGCGAAGTAGATCCCCGGCAGGTCGACCTGCTCGCGGGCCAGGTAGCGCCAGACGTCGAGCTCGGTCCAGTCGGAGATCGGGAAGACGCGGATGTGCTCGCCCTTCTGGTGGCGGCCGTTGTAGAGGCGCCAGAGCTCCGGGCGCTGGTTCTTCGGATCCCACTGGCCGAATTTGTCGCGGAAGGAGAGGACTCTCTCCTTGGCCCGCGCCTTGTCCTCGTCGCGGCGGCCGCCGCCGAAGACAGCGTCGAAGCCGCCGTTCTTGATCCCTTCCAGCAGGGCCACGGTCTGGTGGCGGTTGCGGCTTTCCAGCGGATGGCCGACCTTGACCCGGCCGGCGTCGATCTGCTCCTGGACCGAGGCCACCTCCAGCCGCAGCCCCAGCTCGGCGACCGTGCGGTCGCGGAACTCGATCACCTCGGGGAAGTTGTGCCCGGTGTCGACGTGCATGATCGGGAACGGGACCGGCGCCGGCGCGAACGCCTTGCGCGCCAGGTACAGCATCAGGACCGAGTCCTTGCCGCCCGAGAACAGCATCACCGGGTGTTCGAATTCGGCCACGACTTCGCGGACGATGTGGATCGACTCGGCCTCGAGGGTGTCGAGGTCGGACAGCTCGATGGCCGCCGTGCGCACGGTGGTGGTCTCCTCCATCAGCGCTGGGTCTTCAGGTTCGGGCGGTTAGCGGTTGCAGCGGCGCCCGGGTGGCGCGATCCCGTCCAGGGACCTCGTCCCGACCCGTTAGTTGATGCCGCACTCGGTCTTTGCCACGCCCGCCCAGCGACCGTCCCGCGGTGAGCCGCCCGGCCCGACCGGCTGCGTGCAGTGGGTGCAGCCGATCGACGGGTAGCCGTGATCGTGGAGGGGGTTGTAGGGAAGGTGGTGCTCACGGATGTAGTTCCAGACGTCGCGCTCGGACCAGTCCGCGAGCGGGTTCAGCTTCCAGAGGTTGAATTTCTTGTCCCAACCGAACTTCGGCGTCTTGGCACGAGTGCTGGAGTCTCCGCGTCGGACGCCGGCGACCCAGCAGTCTACGGAAGAAAGTGCCCGCCGCATCGGCTCGACCTTGCGCAGGCCGCAGCAGGAATCGGGGTCGCTCTTCCAGAGCTCGTCGCCGTACTCGGCAGCCTGCTCGGCGAGCGTCAGGTTGTGGAAGCGGTCGAACTCGATCCCCAGTGTCTCCGCCAGGCGGTCGCGGGTCTCGTAGGTCTCCGGGAAGAGGACGTCGGTGTCGAGGTAGAAGAAGCGCGCCTCGGGATTGACCTGGCTCGCCATGTGGGCGGTCACCGAAGACGTTTTCTGGAACGAGCAGGCGATGTAGTGGTCGGCCCCGAAGGTCTCGAACACCCACTCCAGCGCCTGCTGGGCGCTGCGGTCCTCGAGTTCGTCGGCGATCGCCTCGTGGTCGAGGTCGGGGATTGTCGGCACGGTGCCGGACAGGGTCACGGGCGGTGGCTTCATAGTGCGCTGGCGCGAGCTAGATCGCGCACTCCCCCTCGCCGCGCTCGACTTTGTACGGGCTGGAGCGGTTCCAGTCGATGAACTGCTGCATCGTCTCGAGGCTGAACTCGGCCGGCATCGTCAGGTCCTTGACGATCTCTTCGAAGCTGCCGGCGCCGGTGCGCTCGGCGAAGGCGTTGAACTCCTCGCCCTCCGCGCGCTCGGACTCGTAAAGCTTGATCCAGCGCTCGATCGCCTCCGGCACCCGTTTGGCCGGGAGCCGCGACTTCAGCCTGGTGCCGAAGATGACCTCGCCGCCCTCGTAGTTGCCGCCGATGTGCGGGATGTAGGCGGGGATCTGGCGCTCGCCCACCTTCAGCGAGGCGCCGTAGAAGCCGATGTTGGCGATGTGGTGCTGGCTGCAGCCGTTCGGGCAGCCGCTCATCTTGATGTGGATCTTCTTGGTCAGCGAGTCGGAGATCTCCATCTCCTCGAGCCGCTCTTTGACCGCCCGGTTCAGCCCCATCGAGCTGGCGATGCCGAGTTTGCAGCTGTCGGTGCCGGGGCAGCTGACGACGTCGGTGATCTCGCGAGCGCCGGCCTCGGCCAGCCCGAGCTCGGTCAGCTGCTGCCAGACGTCGTAGAGCGACTCGTCGCGGACCCAGCGCAGGACGAAGTTCTGCTGCACGGTGCTGCGGGCGTAGCCGCCCGTGTGCTCGCGCATGATCGCGGCGAGGCCGCGGAACTGCTCCGGGGTGAGGTCGCCGCGGGTGATCTTCACCTCGACGGTGGAGAAGCCCTGCTGGCGCTGCGCCTGCACGTTGCCCTCGAGGAAGCGCTCGAACTCGCTGCGGTCGCCGTTGGGTGAGGCGGCCTGCGGCGGCTTCGCCGGGACATTGGCCTCCTCGTCGTCGTCGTAGCGCAGGCGCTCGACGTCGAACTCCCTTTCCTCGACCCAGTCGCCCTGCAGCTCCTCCTCGACCTGCTCGCGGAAGGCGTCGATCCCGATCTTGTCGACCAAGACCTTGATCCGGGCGCGGGCGCGGTTGACGCGCAGCCAGTCCTGGCGGTCGAAGATCCGCAGCACGGCCTCGGTGACCTTCATGTAGTCGCCGTTGTCGGCCTCGACGAACTCGTAGAGGGTCGGCGCGACCCGGGCCATGATCGAGGTGCCGCCGCCGACGCGGATCTCGAAGCCCCTGACCCCGTCCCTTTCGCGGGCCAGCAGGGCGATGTCGTGGATGCCGCTGATCGCCCGGTCCTCGTCGGAGCCGGTGAAGGAGGTCTTGATCTTGCGCGGCATCAGCTGCGTCGTCGGGTGGCGGACGAAGTAGCGGATGTAGGCGCCGGCGTAGGGCGTCGGGTCGAAGATCTCGTCGGGGGCGACGCCGGCCCAGGGGTCGCCAGTGACGTTGCGCATCGTGTTGCCGCAGCCCTCGCGCGAGGAGAGGCCCGAGGGCGCGATCTCCCGCAGCAGCGACTCCATGTCGCGCAGCGGCACGTGGTGGATCTGGATGTTCTGGCGGGTGGTGACGTGACCCTTGTTGAGGGGCGCGTACTTCTCCACCACATCGGCGAAGGCGTCCATCTGGTCGGGGGTGACGCCGCCGAAGGGAAGCTTCACGCGGACCATCTGCACGTCGGGCTGGCGCTGGCCGTAGACGCCCTGTTTGAGCCGGAAGCCGATGAACTCGTTTTCCGGCAGGCGCTCGGCGAGGAACTCCTCAGCTTCGTTTTCGAAGTCGTCGAACTCGCGCTCGATGATCGGGATGATGTGGCCCGGGACGTTGGCGTAGGACTCCGGGTTCTCGAGCGTGCCGACCCGGCCCTTGCCCCGCTGCTCCTTGTTCTCGGTTACCGCAAGCTCCATGCGGAGAAAATAGCAAAACCTGACAGGGATTCAGGTATTTACTGCTGAGCGGCCCTTTTTCGTGCCTGCAGCACGGCTGCGGCTTCGCCCGACTCGGCCACGTAGCCGTCGTCCGGGGCCAGCGGCAGGCCGGCCTCGGCCCAGCCGACGATCCCCTCGCTCAGCTTCGTCGCCTCGAAACCGGCCTCGGTCAGGGCCGCCGCCGCCATCGTCGAGCGGTTGCCGCCGCGGCAGTAGAGGAGCACGGGCCGCTCCTTGTCGATCTCGCCAGAGCGCTCGGCCAGCTCGTCGAGCGGCAGGTGGGTGGCGCCCTCGATGTGCCCCGCCTCCCACTCGTGGTCGACGCGCACGTCGATCAGCTGCGCGCCGGCCTCGATCAGCTTCTGCGCCTGCTCGCGGGAGACCTCGTTCCCGGTCGCCTCGCCGCCGTCTTCGGACTCGATCTCCTTGCCGGGCTCCGCCATCAGTCGATGTCCGTTCCCTCGATCAGGAAGGCCACCCGCACGTGGGCGCGGTACTCGTCGAGGTTCTCGCCGCGGATCCCGGTCGAGACGATGTCGACGGCGCGGATGTTGCGCAGGGTGCCCTGCGCCTGGCTCAACGCCTGTTTGGCGGCGTCGTCGGTGGACGTTTTAGAGCTTCCGACCAGCTCGATGATTTTCACGACAGCCATTTCGATCCTCCTTCTGAATCCTGCCGGGTCTGCTTGGCGCTGACTCCCTCGAGCAGCGCCTCCCGCTGCCATGGGCCGACCGCCGCCGGGGCCTCCGGGGCAACCGCTCCGACCTCCGCCTCGAACCGCGCGATCGCCGCCGCCACGGCGGCTGCCTCGTCTCCACTCGCGGTCTTCCTGGCCACAGACCAAGCCTAGTTCAAGAGACCCGGCTGTCAGCGGGCGAGCTGGCGGCGGCGCTGCTCCAGGTGGGCGGCGAGACGCTTGACGATCGCCTGCGGTTCGCGGTCGAGGCGTGGGCCGGTTACCCGGATCATCTCGACTCCCTTCAGCTTCAGATCCTCCTGGCGCAGGCGATCCCGCTCGAACGCCGCGTGCGAGCCGTGGGTTTCGTAGACGTCAAGTTCGACCACAAACCGCTCCGGCTCCCAGTAGGCGTCGAGCTCGTACCCGGCGAGGTTGAAGTTCATCGAGGGAGCCGGCAGCCTGGCGGCCTTTACCAACCTGCGGAAGCGCCGCTCCAGCTTTGAGCGCTCGAAGGCGGGGTCCTCCTGGTAGATGGCCAGCGCCCTGCGCAGCTTCCCGGCGCCGGGGTGATGGCTAGCACGGTCCAACAGCTCCTCCAGGGCGACGAGGTCGAATTTCTGCAGCTCCTCGGAGCGCTCGATGACGCTTTCGAGCCGAGCCATCGAGAGCATCGCCGCAAGGTCGAGCAGGGTGCGAGCGAGGCTCGTGACCGGGATGTCGTTTATTTCAGTCTGGTCCGATGCGAGCAGTTCCGCGCAGTGCACTACGAAGTCGCGCTTGGCCCTGCCGGTGGTCGGCGCCGTTAGGTGAAGCGTCGTCGGCCGGTTGCGAAGCAGGCCCCACAGCCACCCGGCAGAGAGATGGCTGGCTACAGCAGGGCGCGCAGCGAGCACGGCGCCCATGCAGCGCCCCTCCCAGGTCAGCCGCTCATGACCTACCGCGTACACGCCACGATGGATCCGCCGCAGGCGCCCTACCCGGTTGGCCTTCGATGCCGAGTTCCGCCCGTATCCCAGCGCCTTGAGCTGCCGCGTCGAAACCACCCCGTGCTGCCGGGACGCCAACTCCAGCAAGGGATGATGCCGCCCGTCCCTATGGACTTTGTAACCCACAGGGATACAAAGTCCATGCGGCTCTCAAGTCTCCCCCCTGTGTCGGGACTTACACGGGATGCGAGCCCTGGCTGGCTGCGGGGATCAGCCGTTGAGGCCGGGGACGGGGGTGCCGTGGACGACGGTCGCGCATTTGAACGGCTCGGGGTCGAAGGAGTCGGTCAGGGCGCGGCCGGCGGCTTTGCCGGTGGGCTTGGTCATGCCCTTGCCGTTCGGCTTCTTCTGCGGTGGACGGCCGCGGCCGCACTGGATCGAGAAGTCGCGGACGCCGTCGCGGGCGTCGATCACGTCGTCACCGCCGTTGCCGATGAAGACGTCTTCGCCGGGCTGGCCGAGCATGCTGTTGGCGCGGCCGTCGCCGATCAGGACGTCCCAGTCGAAGGAGCCCTCCATGTCCTCGTTGGTGCGCGAGAGGTGGACGTGACGGCAGCCCTTGACCTCGTCGACCCAGGCACTGTGCTTGGGAAAGGAGACGATCAGGACGCCGGGGTGAGCCTGGGTCTCGGCGAAGGAGGCGTCGTCGCGGCCGGGACCACCGACCAGGGCGCCGCCGGCGCAGCCGCCGCCGGCCGCCAGCAGGTCGCCGTTCCCTTCCCCGTATAGATAGGTAGGGCCGGGGAGGCCGCCGACCAGGCCGTCGGCACCGTCGCCGCCGTAGAGCTTGTCGGCGCCCGGCCCGGCCTCGACCAGATCGTCCTCGGGGCCGGCGTGGATCTCGTCGTTGCCCCGCCCGCCGGCGAAGCGGGAGCTGCCGACGGCGAGCAGCGAGCCTTCGACCTGCAGCTTGTCGGCACCGGCGCCGAGGTCGGCCATCAGCCAGAGGCCGGGCCCTTCGGCGGGGCAGGAGACCTGTTTCGGGGTGTGTGGCGGGTGGATGCAGCCGGGGCCGGCGGCCAGTGGGCCCGCCGCGGTGACGCTGAAGATGCTGGCGGCTTCGTCGAAGGCGACCCTGAGGTTGTCGGACCCGGAGCCGCCGACGACCTGCAGCCCGGCGCCGCCGCCGCTGGCGCTGGCGCGGCGGTTGAGTTCGACGTAGGCGGAGCCCCTGGGGGCCTTTTCCTTGCCGCAGGAGACGGTGCCACCTTTCGCCCCCTCGCAGCCGTCGCTGCCCTGGCCGCCCTGAAGCGTGTCGGCGCCGCCGGCGCCGATCAGGTGGTCGTCGCCTGGGCCGCCGTCGATCACGTTGGTCTGGCCGTTGCCCTTGAGGGTGTCGCGGAAGGCGGAACCTTCGATGCTCTCGAAGCCGAACAGCTTGTCGTGGCCGTCGCCGTAGGCGCGGTGCTTCGCCAACGAGGCCCAGACGCCGGTCCCGTTGGAGGAGGCGACGTCGGTGGCGAAGGAGGCGATGTCGCCCTTGCCGGCGCCGCCGGACATCCGGTCCCAGCCGTAGTCGCCGTGGACAAGGTCTTCGTTGCCGGCACCGCCGTTGACGATGTCGATGCCGAGATCACCGGCAACCTCGTCGCCGGCCCCGGCGCCACCGAGAACGTGGTCGTCGCCGAGGTCGCCGATCGCCCGGTCGCCCTCGCCGGCGCCGCCGTCGACCTCGTCGTTGCCGCGACCGCCGTGGATCAGGTCGGCTCCCGGGCCGCCGCAGAGCAGGTCGTTGCCGAGGCTGCCGGTGATCGTGTCGTCCCCGCGGCCGCCCCAGATCACGTCGCGGTCCGGCGTCCCCTGGATCGCGTCGTTGCCGTCCGTGCCGACGATCTGCGCCTGTCGCCCGTGGCAGATCGGCGTTTCGATCGTGGTGTTCGTGGCCGCGACAGCGCTCACCGCGAACGCGGCGAGCGCCAGCAACGCAAGAGCGATAACCCCCCTGAACAGGCTCACGTGGACCGGATCGTATGTCAGGCGCTGCGGATCAGCTTCTTGTTGACGAACTCGTCGGCCCCGTAGCGGCCGAGCTCGCGACCGAAGCCCGAGCGCTTGAACCCCCCGAACGGGAGCTCCGGGCTGTCGGCGCCGACCAGGTTCACGTAGACCATCCCGGCTTCGATCTTGTCGGCGACCCGGCTGGCCTGATCCTCGTCGTTGGTCATCAAGTAAGAGCCGAGCCCGAACGGGGTCTGGTTGGCGAGATCAACCGCCTCGTCCTCGGACTCGACCCGGTAGACCTGAGCGACCGGCCCGAAGAACTCTTCCTGGGAGGCCTCGGCGCCGGGCTCGATCCCGGTGAGGATCGTCGGTTCGAAGAAGTTGCCGTCGCGCTTGCCGCCGACGACGACCTCGGCGCCGTTCTCGATTGCCCGCTTGACCTGGTCCTCGAGCCGATCGGCCGCCGTCTCCGAGGAAAGGGGGCCGACCGCGGTGTCCTCGGCGGTCGGGTCGCCCGGCTTCGAGGCGGCGAACTTCTCGCGCAGCTTCTCGAGGAAATCGTCGTAGAGATCGTCGGCGACGATGAAGCGCTTGGCCGCGTTGCAGGACTGACCGGTGTTGTCGAGCCGCGCTTCGGCTGCCGCCTCGGCGGCGCCGTCGACGTCGTCGGTGCCGAGCAGGATGAAGGGGTCCGAGCCGCCGAGCTCGAGCACGACCTTCTTCAGGTTGCGCCCGGCGGTCGCGGCGACGGCGGCGCCGGCGCGCTCGGAGCCGGTGACCGAGACGCCGTGCAGGCGCGGATCGGCGATCGCCCACTCGATCTGCGCGTTGCTGGCGTAGATGTTCTCGTAGGCCCCCTCGGGGAAGCCGGCGTCGCTGAACATCTGGGCCATCGCCTCGGCCGATTCCGGGCACTGCGGCGCGTGCTTGAGCAGGATCGTGTTGCCGATCGTCAGATTCGGCCCGGCGAAGCGGGCGACCTGGTAGTAGGGGAAGTTCCAGGGCATGATCCCGAGCAGGACCCCGAACGGGCTGCGACGGATCAGCGCCGTGCCCTCGCCGTCGAGCAGCTCGATCGGCTCGTCGGCCATCAGACTCTCGGCGTTGTCGGCATAGAAGCCGTAGATTTCGCCCGCGAAGTCGGCCTCCATCAGCGCCTGCTCGATCGGCTTGCCCATCTCGCGGACGATGATCTCGGCCAACTGCCGGCGGCGCTCGGAGTGCAGCTCGCCGACCTTGCGAACCAGCGCCGCGCGCTCCGCCACGGTGGAAGAGCCGGGCCAGGTTCGGGACGCCTCGTCGGCCCGCCCGATCGCGGCGCGGAGCCCGTCGTCGCTGATCTCCGGATACTCCTTGATCGTCTCGCCGGTGGCTGGATTGACTACGGCGTAAGCGCTCATTGGGTTCCTCCCGTGGATGCTGGGTTCAAGGATCGTTCGAGGTCCAGGGCCTCCTCGACCGGCACGTAGTCCATGCCGACTCCCTCCGCCACCGCCGGGTGGGTCACTCTGCCGGCGGCGACGTTGACGCCGGGCCGCAGGCCGGGATCGCGCCGGATCGCCTCGGCGACGCCGTGGTCGGCGATCGCGATCGCGTAAGGCAGCGTCGCATTGGTGAGAGCGTGGGTGGAGGTGATCGGGACCGCGCCGGGCATGTTGGCGACGCAGTAGTGGGTGATCCCGTCGACCTCGAAGGTTGGCTCGCGGTGAGTGGTCGGGTGCGAGGTCTCGAAGCAGCCGCCCTGGTCGATCGCGACGTCGACCAGGACCGAGCCGGGCTTCATCAGCGCCAGCTGCTCGCGCCGCACCACATAGGGGGCGCGAGCCCCGTGGACGAGGACGGCGCCGATCACCAGGTCCGCCCGCGGCAGCATCTCCTCGACCGCCAGCGTGGTCGAGTAGACGGTCGAGCAGCGGCCGCCGAAGGTGACGTCGAGCTCGCGCAGGCGGTCGATCGAGCGGTCGAAGACGAAGACGTCGGCCTCCATCCCGATCGCGATGAAGGCGGCGTTCATGCCGACCACGCCGCCGCCGATCACCATCACGTTGGCGGCGGCGACGCCGGGCACGCCGCCGAGCAGGATCCCGCGGCCGCCGAGCGGCTTCTCCAGCATGAAGGCGCCGGCCTGGGTGGCGATCTTGCCGGCGATCTCGCTCATCGGCGCCAGCAGCGGCAGCCGCCCGCGCGCGTCCTCGACCGTCTCGTAGGCGACGCAGGTGGCGCCGGACCCGCAGAGGCCACTGGTCTGCTCTGGGTCCGGCGCAAGATGCAGGTAGGTGAAGAGCAGCTGCCCGGGGCGCAGCATCTCGATCTCCGGCGGCTGCAGCTCCTTGACGTGGAGGATCATCTCGGCCCGCTCGAAGACGGTGGCGGCGTCGGCGACGATCTCGGCCCCCTGGGCCGCGAACTCGGCGTCGGCGATGGCGCTGCCCTCGCCGGCGCCGGCCTCGATCAGGACCTCGTGCCCGTGCTCGCTCATTTCGCGGACCCCGGCCGGGGTGACCGCGACCCGGTACTCGTCCGGCTTGATCTCGGCCGGGACGCCGATCCTCATGCGGCCAGCTCCCGCGCCCGCAGCGCCAGCCAGAACTCGATCCGATCGTGGGCGCGCGAGAGATCGCGGCCAGTCAGCTCTTCGACCTTGCGCATCCGGTAGCGCAGCGTGTGCCGGTGACAGTAGACGGCGCGAGCGGCCTTCTCCCACTGCCCGTTCTGCTCGATGAAAGCCTCGAGCGAGCGCAGCAGCTCGCCGCCGTAATCCTCGTCGCCGGCCTCGATCGGCCCGAGCACACTGTCGCAGTAGAGGGCCAGCGCCTCGTCGTCCTGGATCGAGAGCAGCAGGGTGAAGGCGCCGAGGTCGCGCCAGGAGGCGACCTCGGGGGTGTGGCCGTTGTTGAAGGCGGTCGCCTCGAGGGCGCAGCGCGCCTCGTGGAAGGAGTGGCGCAGGCGGTCGGGCGGGGCGGGGCGGCTGGCCGCCACCCGCACCCCGCGGCGTTCGGGGCTGAGCGCCTTGCGGGCGTCGGCGGCGACGTCGATCGGGTCGCGGTCGGCGGCGTCGACGACGGCGCAGAGCAGCTCGCGGCCGCCGATCGAGTGGGGGGCGACGACGGCCGGGCAGGCGTCGGCGGCGAGCGCGCGTTCGAGCGCGCCGACCGCAGTGGCCGGGTGCTCGAGCGAGAAGACCAGCACCGCCGCCTCGTCGCCGATGCCGAACGGCTCCAGTCGCCGGCGCAGCTCGGTCGCCTCCATGCGACCGCCGAGGGCGCCGGCGAGGACGTCGCCGGCGAGGCGCCGCTCGGTCTCGCGGGCGACGCGGCGGCGCATCAACTCGAGGGCGACGACGGCGACGGCCTGCTGCAGGATCAGCCGCTCGAAGTCGCCGAGCCCGCCGGAGTCGCGGACGATCACCACCCAGGCCTGGGGTGGCCCACCCCCCGGCGAGATCACCGGGTGGGCCAGGGCCCGCCCGGCCACCGAGGGGTGGGAGGGAACGAAGGGATGGCCGTCGCCGGCGTGGGTCAGGGCCTCCTTGCGGATCGCGCCGATCGCGTCGGCGGAGAGCTCGCGGCGGAAGCCGCGCCCGGCGAGGCGCTCGCCGCGGCCGTCGAGGACGGCGACGGTGCCGCCGACGGCGGAGGCGATCGTCGCCGCGATTTCCTCCAGCCCGCGCTCCTCCAGGACCAGCCGCTCGAGCCGCCGCTGCACGGCGATGCCGCGCTGCAGCACCTCGTACTGCTCGTTGACGAGTTTCGCGAAGGCCTTCTCGGTGATCGCGATGAACGGGGTCGAGTAGGGCACCTCGAAGAGCGGGAAGTCCCGCTTCTCGGCCTCGTCGACCAGCGCTTTCGGCAGTTTGCGGTGGCTGAAGCCGGTGCCGAAGCCGAGCCCGGCGAGGTTGCTGTCGGCCAATAGGCGGACGAAGGAGCGCTGTTTGGCGGCGGTGTCGAGCGGGATCCCGGTGGTCAGCATCAACTCGCCGCCGGAGAGCCACGGGGTCGGGTCCTCGAGCTCGGAGATGTGGACCCAGCGCACCGGCGCGGCCACCGCCTCGGCGCCCGCCGCGAGGTCGAGGTCGAGCTCGTCGAGCAGGCTCTGGACGGTGAGCACCGGTGCTCCCTAGCTCCGTCGAAGCGGCGAGCGAGGAAGTCCCGCGGCGGTGTCGCGGACGACCTGGTCCCAGGCCTCGCTGAGTACCCCGCGGAGTACGTCGTGGATTTCTTCGAACTGCTCGGTGTCGGCGATCAGCGGCGGCGCCAGCTGCACCACCGGGTCGCCGCGGTCGTCGGCGCGGCAGATCAGCCCGCGTTTGTAGAGCTCGCCGGAAAGGAAGCCCCGCAGCAGCCGCTCGGACTCCTCGTCGTTGAAGCTCTCCTTCGTCTCCTTGTCTTTGACCAGCTCGACGGCGTGGAAGTAGCCGGCGCCGCGCACGTCGCCGACGATCGGCAGGTCGCGCAGGCTCTCCAACATCTGGCGGAACTCGCCCTCCTTGGCGAGCACGTGCCCACAGAGATCCTCGCGCTCGTAGACGTCGAGGTTGGCCATCGCGATCGCGGCGGCGATCGGGTGGCCGGCGAAGGTGAAGCCGTGGGCGAAGGAGGCGTCCCCCTCCATGAAGGGCTCGGCGACCCGGTCGGAGGCGATCACCCCGCCCATCGGCGCGTAGGCCGAGGTCAGCCCCTTGGCGACGGTGATCAGGTCGGGGACGTAGCCGAAGCGTTCGCAGCCGAAGTAGTGGCCGAGCCGGCCCCAGGCGCAGATCACCTCGTCGGAGATCATCAGCACGTCGTGGCGGTCGCAGATCTCACGCACCTGCTGGAAGTAGCCGTCGGGGGGGACGAAGCAGCCGCCGGCATTCTGAACCGGCTCGAGGATCACCGCGGCGACGGTCTCGGGCCCCTCGAAGACGATCCGCTCCTCGATCGCGTCGGCCGCCCAGGTCGGCTCGCGATCCTCGGGCCAGCGGTAGACGTTGGTGTTGGGCACGTGGCAGCCGCCCGGCGCCAACGGCTCGAACTGGCTGCGCAGCTCGGTGATGCCGGTGGCGGAGAGGGCCCCGAGCGAAGTGCCGTGGTAGGCGACCTCGCGGGCGATCGTCTTGAACTTCTGCCCTTTGCCGTGCATGCGGTGGAAGTTGCGGGCGAGCTTCAGCGCCGACTCGACCGCCTCGGAGCCGCCGGAGGTGAAGAAGACGCGGTTGAGGTCGCCGGGGGCGAGCGCGGCGAGGCGAGCCGCCAGCTCGATCGCGCGGGGATGGGCGTAGCTCCAGAGCGTGTAGAAGTCGAGCTCTTCGATCTGACGGGCGGCGGCCTCGCCGTACTCGGTGCGGCCATGGCCGGCGTTGACGCAGAAGAGGCCGGAGAGGCCGTCGAGATAGCGGTTGCCGTGCTCGTCGTAGACGTAGCAGCCCTCGGCGCGGGTGATGATCGGGACCTCGTGGCCCGGCCCGTAGGAGCCCATCCGCGAGAAATGCATCCAGAGATGTCGCTGCGCAAGCCCTTGGAGATGCTCAGTGCTCGCTGGGGCTTGCGACGTGGCCATGCGGCGACTCTCCTCTCGGTGCTACGACGTTATGGATAAAGCTAGACCCAAAATGGCACATTCGCAAGTGGTCATTGGGTCAAGTCCTGGGAGTCCTCTTGTACAGCAAGTACAAGCCGGCCCTGTGCTTTTGGGACATTCGACACTTGTGCCCTGCTTCCGAGAGGCTTACCGTCGCGGGAGATGGAGAGCTCAGCGATCCCCGCTCCGGATACGACTTCTCGCCCCGGCGTCGAAGACAAGGGGCTGAAGAAGAACGCGATCGGCTTCGTCTCCAGCGTCGTCATCGGCGTCGCCTCCACCGCTCCCGGCTACAGCCTCGCCGCCACCCTCGGCTTCGTCGCCGCCGCGGTCGGCTTCGGCTCGCCGGCGATCATGCTGGTCAGCTTCGTGCCGATGTTCCTGGTGGCGGGCGCCTACTACTACATGAACAAAGCCGACCCTGACTGCGGCACCAGCTTCTCCTGGGTGGCCAAGGGCATGGGTCCCCAGCTCGGCTGGATGGTGGGCTGGGTGATCATCGTCACCGACATCGTCGTGATGGCCAACCTGGCCCAGATCGCCGGTCTCTACACCTTCCTGCTCGTCGGCTGGGAATCGGCGGCGGCGTCGACGTTCGCGGTGACCCTCGTCGGCGTCATCTGGATCGCCCTGATGACCGCGATCGTCGTGATCGGGATCGAGCTCTCGGCCCGCACCCAGGTAGGGCTGCTCGGGGCGGAGATCGTGACCCTGGCGCTGTTCGCCGTCGTCGCCCTGGTCAAGGTCTACGCCGGAAGCGCCCCGTCCACCTCGATCCACCCGAGCTTGTCCTGGATCAATCCCTTCTCGCTGAGCCTCAGCGAGATCTCCGCCGGGATGCTGCTGGCCGTGTTCATCTATTGGGGCTGGGACACGACCGCGACCGTCAACGAGGAGACCGAAGACCCGACCGAGGCGCCGGGCAAGGCGACCGTGATCAGCACCCTGATCCTGCTCGGCATCTACCTGGTCGTCTCTGTCGCGGCCCAGGCCTACGCCGGGGTCGACGGCCTGATCGAAAACCAGGAAGACGTGCTCAGCTCGCTCGGCACCGAAGTCTTCGGCTCGCCCCTGGACAAGATCCTGATCATCGCCGTGCTGACCTCGGCGGCGGCGTCGACGCAGACGACGATCCTTCCCGCCGCCCGGACCACGCTCTCCATGGCCCGCACCAAAGCACTGCCGGGCAGCCTTGGCAGGGTCCACCCCCGCTTCCTCACCCCGCACATCTCGACCCTGCTGATGGGCGGCTTCTCGATCCTCTGGTACGTCGGGCTGACCCTGGCCAGCGAAGACATCCTCTTCGACTCGCTGGCGGCGCTGGGCCTGATGATCGCCTTCTACATCGGCATCACCGGCTTCGCCTGCACGATCTACTACCGCCGCGAGCTCCTCCGCAGCGTCAAGAACTTCTTCTTCGTCGGCGTCGGCCCCAGCCTCGGCGGCGTGATCCTCTTCTACCTGCTGATCAAGAACGCGATCGAACTCTCCGACCCGGCCAACTCCGAATCCGGCAATTCCTGGCTCGGGATCGGCCCACCGCTGCTGATCGCGATCGTCTTCATGGTCCTCGGAGTGCTGCTGATGGTGGTGCAGTGGCGCAAGGTGCCGGACTTCTTCCGCCGCAAGCCCGAGGTCGTGCCGGCCGGCTTCCTCGAGGGCGAAGCGCCCGCGCCGGGACCAACCGGGGCCGGCCCGGAGGACATCCCGTAATGGGCCAGATCGTGGTCGGATACGACGGCTCGGCCTGCGGCGACGCGGCCCTGGACAAGGCGCTCGAGCTCGCCGGTGAGCTGGGCGACAGCATCACCGCCGTCTTCGGCTACGCACCCCCCGGCCTCTGGGGCGGCGAGATCGCCGAACACGAGGAGGCGATCGAGGAACTGGGCGAGAAAGTGATGGCGAGCGCCAAGGCTCGTGCCGCCGAGCGGGGCGTGGAGATCGAGGCGCAGCTGATCCCCAAACGCGCCGCCGAGGCGCTGATCGCGGTGGCCGACCAGCGCGACGCGCGGATGATCGTCGTCGGCAGCTTCGGCGACCCGCCGCTGAAGGGCGTGATCCTGGGCTCGACGCCGAACAAGCTGCTGCACCTGTCGGAGCGGCCGGTGCTGGTGGTTCCCGCCTAAAGAGAGGGCAGAACCCGCCCCTCTACATACACGACCCAGATTCCGCGAATTTCCCCTTTCGAGTTGGCCGCTTTGATGCTCAGCGAGAGGAGCGCTTTTGCTTCTTGTGCTTGCGCGCCTTCGGGCACTTCGCCACCAGCTCAGGCTTCAACCGCAGCGTCTTGCCGTTGTGAGCGGTGAAGTCGGCGGTGGCCTTGTGGGAGCCCTGGCAGATATCCGTGGAGTTCTGCAGCAAGCCCTTCTTGCCGGCCGGCAGGCTCAGGGTGAACTTGGTCACCGGGGCGTCGGGGACGGCTTGGAAGGTATTGCGGGTACCGCCGTTGATCGAGTCCACTCGTCCCGCCAAGACGACGTGGATCTGGCCGTTGAGGTCGGCGACCAGGTCCGGGAGCGGGTTGGAAGAGGAGCGCAGGTAGACCGGGCCTTCCAGCGGTTTGTCGAGGAGCGGGGTGATCGCCCGGGCGAAGCCATAGATCGCGCCTTTGGGGCAGGTATTGGCCGCGAACTGCACCCTGGTGCAGATCGTCTTGATGTGGGTGGTGTCGAGGAACTCCGAATGCGGCAGGGCGACCTGGGCTTTGGCGATGTTGGAGTAGGCGCCTTTGGAGGGATAGGTGAGGGTTGCCGTCAGCGCCGGGTGATCGCCGCGCTTGGTCCCGCCTTTGAGCTTCAGGGCGAGTTTCGGCTTGAAGCCGAGGTTGGTGCAGCCGCCGACCTGGAAGCGGTTGTTGAGATTTGCGACCTGGCCGGTTACCGCGATCGCTTCTGCGGTAAGCGCCTTCACTTCGCAGGAGGTCGGGTTCAAGGTGAAGTCGGGTTTGTCGACCCTGACCGCGATGCTCCTGACGTCCAAGGGGATGCCCTGCAAGATCGTCGGGATCGGGTCGGAGACGACGGTGACCTTGGCGGATTCAGGATCGACGTTCAATGCGGCTCTGACCGCGACCGAGCCGAGGTCGAAGGGTCCGGCGACCGCGGGGGTGACGATCAGCATGCTCAAGGGGGCGCCTTTGTAGGGGCCGGCGAGGTAGGCCTTGCCGGTGGCATAGAAGGGGGCGGGGCCTGCTCCGGCGCCGACGGTGACGCTGCCCAGCTGCGAGGCAGCTGGGCAAGAGGGGCTTTGCTGCTCGAGGGCGCCCTGGCCGGGGTTGGTGCGGCTTTGGGCCTGGGCAACTCCTGCGGTCGAGCACTCCGCGGTGCCGGCCAGGCGCGCGGTCAGGCCCAGGGGCAAGGTGAGGTTCAAGCCTTTCAGCTCCTGGGAGCCGTCTTCGCGCTTTAGGCGCAGGAGGAAGGGCGAGTAGGCGCCGGCGAGGGGATTGGCGGTTCCCGCTTCGAAGGAGGGGGCGTTGGGCAGCTGGGCCGCGGTGGCGACGCAGAGACCGCCACTGGGGGACTGGGCGACCTGGAAGGAGTCGGTCGGGTTGGCGGTGGCTCCTTCGGGAGACGTCCAGGGGACCAGCGAGGTCGTGGTCGTGAAGCTCGGGGTCGTGGCCGATTCCCCGCAGGTGGCCGGGGTGCGCAGTGGCGCCCTGGCGCCCTGGAAGAGGTCGACTTTGAGGTCTTCGAAGGGGACCTGTGGGTTCTGCTCGAAGACGTTGGTGATCTGCCCGGTCACCGGGTTGGTCTCGACTCGGCCCGGGAGCTTGATCACGACTCCGGTCTGGGGGTCGTTGACGGTTATATAGAGGGCGATGAGGGAGTTGGAGGGGTTTTCGAACTGCTTGGCCAAGAAGATCGAGCCGGGCAGGGGGTGATCGATGGCCGGAGCGTCGACTTCGACCGTGCCGATCTTGGCGGCGTCAGGGCAGTTGGCCGGCTCGGTGGAGAAGCTCGGTTTGCCTTCTTTGATTCCTTGGTAGCCGATCTGGGCCAAAGAGCAGGCGGCTAGGCCGTCGGCGGAGGACGGGTTGACGCTCAGGCCTGGCGGCAGGGTGACGGTGGCGTCGCGCAAGTCGGCCTCGGCCAGGCCTTCGGGGTCTTCGTTTGCTTTCTGGGGCAGGTGCAGGTCGACGTGCAGGCCCGAGGGGGCATCGGCGACGTTGGTGGAGGGGCGGGCTTCGATCGTCGGGGTGAAGGGAGGCTGGTTGCAGCCCACCGGAGCCGGTTCGGTGACGGTGGAGGAGAGAATGGTGCCGGGGTGCAGCCAGGTGTCGAAGTTCATCGTCGTCGCCAGCGGCGCGGCGCAAGAGCTCGGCAGGCGCAGGAGGGGCTTGACCTGAGATACGTTGGCAGGGCAGACGTCCTTTACTTCAGCATCGTCGGTGGTAAGGCAGTGCCCGCGCAAGCGGTCGTGGCTGGGGTCCGCCGGCGTCCCCCAAACCGTCACTCGCGCCGCAGTCACCCGCTTGGCCTGAGGGGTGTTGTCGACGTAGCCGGTGATTCCGTAGTCGCCGTCGCTTCTGAGCTTGGTGTTGATGTAGATCGGGAAGCCGAAGACCTGGGCGCCGAGCTGGGCCGGCATGCCCTTCGGGGGGATGACGTTGTAGAGGGCAACCACACTCGTTGCCCCCGACCCTTCGAACTGCTGCACCGCCAGCGTTCCCACCGCCGAGGAATCGGGGCAGTCGTTTTTTACTGCGCGCAGGGTGGTGAACTGCTGCACGGTGCAGCGCGGGATCGCCAGCGGGTTACCCACCAGGCCCGGCGGCAGCGTCACTTCGATCTGCTTGATGTCCCCACCGGCGGGGCTGAAGGGAAGGATCGAGCCCGGGGGAGTGGGCTTGAGGTTGACCGAGAAGGAGGTCATCGCCTGGTAGGGGTGGGAGTCGGCGCCGGTCGCCGCTTTGCCGTCGGCTCCGGTCACCGCGGCGTGGAATTCCTGGAAGCCGGCGGCGGCCTCCGCTTCGCTCACCTGGTTGTGGGATTCGGCGACGGCAGCTTCGGTGGCACCGCCACCCTGGACTTCCACCCGGTTGAGAAGAGGGCCCGAGGCCGTGGGCGGGACTTTGACGCGGATCCTCAGCAACAGCGCTTCGCCGGGGTAGAGCAGCGCCGGTTCTTCTGCGCTGGGCTCCACCCCTTCTTCGATCGTGCAGGTGACGGTCGCGACTTCGCCGGCGCTCTGCGTCTGGCAGGCACTTGCCGCCAGGACGGGGCCGATGCCCCGCTGCTTGGTGGTCGAGAGCTCCACGCTTTTGACCCCCAGCCCTTTGGGCAGGGTGTCGACGATCGTGATCGATCCCCGATCGGTGGGCGCGCCGCCGTCGTTGGTGAGGAAGGCTTCGAAGAGGTCCGAGCCGCTTTCGTCGCCCGCTTTGAAGTTGGTCGGCGCGGCCAGGGCCTGCGCGCTCCAGGCCGACACTGCGGGCACGGCCGCCTGCGCGGAGGAGGCGAGCAGGGCGCCGAGTACCAGTACGGAGCCCAGGGCGGCGGTGAGAGATCTGCGCTTGCTCATCGCCCCGTCCCCCGCTCGCGGTTGGCTTTGCCCTTCGCCTTCTTGACCTTGTGCCTGCTCTTCTTCTTGTGCTTCTTGGCTTTGTGCTTCTTCCCCGGCTTCTGGACCGCGTTGCCGGGGCCCTGGAAGCTTGGGGTCGCCGGCGCGGAGGTGGCGGGAGCGCCGCCGGGGGGCGCCTTGCAGGCTTCGCCCAGGCAGGCCGGCTGCTGGCTGGGCTCGGGAAAGCCGCCGCCGATGCGGGCGTCGTAGACGTCGTAGTTTTCGTTGGTGTCCCAGCCGGTCAGGGCGCTGCGGGTGGAGAAGAAGACGTCGCGCCCGTCGGCGGAGGCATCCAGCAGATAGCTTTCGTCGCTGCTCTCGCCGCCTGAGATCAGCGACAGGCAGCCGTCAGAGGTGGCGTCGAAACCGGGGCTTTCACTCGTGCAGCTGCCCGTTCCCGCGCGCTCGAACTCATAGATGTCGCGGTATTTGTTCTGATCGGCGGCGCTGAGCACGTCGCGCGATTCGAAGAAAAGGCGCGAGCCGTCATCGGAGAGGTAGCGCGGGCCCGCGTAGGGGTTGGTCCAGGCGGGCAGCTGGGCGGGGCCGGCAGGCCTCGCACGGGAGGGGTTGCAGGAGACGCAGGTGAGGCTGTCGGCGTCGGCGTCGTAGAGGTAGGCCTGCGGGCAGTGGGGATCCTGCTCCAGGGCGCTGTTTTCGTTGTTCGGCTGACAGGCTAGCCCGGAGGCGATCGTGTTGTCATAGTCCGACAGCGCCTGGGTTTCGATCGAGACGAAAGCCAGGTGGCGCCCGTCGGGGGTGATCCGGGCGCTCAGCTTGACCGGAGACGAGGACCAGTCATTCTCATCGAAGCCCGAGAGCCCACCGATGAAGCGCAGGCCCTCGCCCTCGTGCCAGGCGTAGAGGTTGTTCTTGCCCGCTTCTGCAATTAGACCGGCGGGGCTCTGCGCTTCTCCGGTCAGCGCTCCTTTGGCGACGAAGTAGGCGTAGGTCCCATCTTCGGAGGCGCCGATCACGCCCTGGACCTCGGGATCGCCTTTGCCCGGGGTGAGATCGAGCAGCGACCTTGCCTCGGTGTCATAGCGATAGAGCTGGTTTTCGCCTTTGGCGGTAGTGGTGAGTTTGCCCGGGGCGGTGAAGAAGGCTTTGGCGCCATCTCCGGTTGCCGCCCAGAATTTGCCTTTGCCGCCGGCTTTTTCACCGGCGACTTTGGCGTCGAGCTGGATCGTCTCGCTGCCGTCGATGCGGGCCATCAGCGGACGTTCGCTTTCTTTGTATTTGCCGCCGTAGGTCCAGAAGATCGTCGAGCCGTCTTCGGAGATCGCGTTGCGCACGATCGCCTGGCCGGTTTTGCAGTTGCCGCCCGCGGCACCGAAGCCGGTGCCTTCTCCCGGCTGTTCGGAGGTCTGGACCGGCGATGTCGGCGTTCCGTCGGGCAGCACGCTGACTACCTGCAGGCCGTTGGCCGCCGACCACTCATAGAGGCTGAAGCCTTTGCCCAGCGGGGCTCCGGCCATCGCCGCTTTGGCGGCGAAGATCGCGTGGGAGCCGTCGGCCGAGGCGCCGGCGTAACCGGCGCAGAAGCCTTGGCCTTCGGCGGGGACCGGTGCCTCGATCGTCAG
Source organism: uncultured Solirubrobacterales bacterium (assembly GCA_963717495.1). Lineage (GTDB taxonomy): Bacteria > Actinomycetota > Thermoleophilia > Solirubrobacterales > 70-9 > VAYN01. The sequence goes on from OY970339.1 coordinate 1,875,764, forward strand.
CGCCTGCAGGGTGCCGGTCTCGTTGTCGCGCAGGTAGAGGTTCTCAAAGCCCTCCTGGGCGTCTGGGGTCAGCGGCGGTTCGCTGATCACGAAGGCACCGAAGCCAAGGTCGGGGGTGAAGCCGACATACGGTGGCTTCACGGGGTCTTCATTGAAGCCGAAGGGGCTGACGTTCTCGGTGCTCCAACCCGTGGCGCTGCGCCTGGCCAGGTACTGGCTGGTGCTCGGAGCCCCTTCGGGTTTCCCAAAGGAGGTGAAGGAGGTGTAGGTGACCGCTTCGCCCGAGCCGGCGGCGGCCTGGATCCTGACGCTGCCTTCCTGCAGGTAGGCACCGCCGCCGAAGGCCGGGATCGCCACCTCGGCACTGTTCTTCTGCGCCGGGGAGACCAGCTCGAAGGCGCGGTTGTCGGGCAGAGTCGCGGTTGACAGGCCGAAGGTGCGAAAGGTCTGGGTGGGGCCGGCGATCTCTTTGCCTTCGGGGGCGATTTTGACGTCGGTGGCAACCATCCGGTAGCGGTAGGAGGTGCCGGCTTTGAGGCCCGAGATCGTGGCGGCGCCGAGTTTGAAGCTTTCCCCACTGCCGAACTCGATCGCTGGGTCGGGAGCTTTCTGGGCGTGGTCGAAGCCGTGGCCGGGGCCGAGCTCGGCGACGTCTTTTTCATAGGTCGCCTCCTCGACGTACTGGAAGTAGCCGCTGGCCTGGATGCCGAGCGGGTTGACGGTGGCGTTCAGGGTTGCCGCTTCGACCTCGACGTCGGTGGCCCAGGTGGAGCCGATTTCAAGCGCCGCCAGCGCCGTGAAGGTGCCTTCGGGGCCGGTGTTGCCGGCGGGGGCGTCGGCGTTGGTGGCAATGACCCGGCAGTGGTATTTGGCTTCCGGGACCACGGCAGCCTGAGCGCTTGCTTTGTGGAGGGTGAAGTCCGAGCCGATCGATTCGGACTCGGCGGTGGCGGTGGCGTGGTCAAAGCCGTGGCCTGGACCCAGTTCGGCGACGTCTTTCTGGTAGGTGGCGTCGGTGATGTACTCGAAGTGGAAGCTGGTGGCTTTGCCCTCGGGGTTGACTTCGGCGTTGAGGGTGGCTTTGGTGTTGCCCAACGGCGCGGCGCTGCAGGGTTGGGGGAAGACCAGCGGGCCGGGGTCGGGAATGTCGAGGTGCAGAACGCGGCTGCCTCCAACGCTGAAGCCTTCCCCTTCGCTGGCGTAGATGTCGCCGCTGGGGGATTGGTAGGGGGTGAGGCCGGTGGCGAACCTTTCGAACGAGCCGTAACCGAACCGCCGCACAGGGGTGGCGGCGGAGTCAAACTCCACAATGCTGACTCCGGGACCAACACCACCGGACACGGAGAAGAGGTGGTTGTCGCCGCCGTTGACCGCGATTGCGCCCGAGGGCGTCTGAATTTCGGCGCGGGGCGGAAGAGTGCCGCTTGCATCGTATTTGCGAATCGCTGGTCCGTGGCTGACGTAGAAATCACCGACCGAGTCGACGGCCAGGTCATATGCCACTCCACCTTCGAACAGGAGATGTTGGGGTCCGGTCAAAGCGCCAGCGGGATCGAACTTCTGCAGCCGGTATTTTTCACCGCCAGATTTGAGGCTGTCGACAACGTAGACGGTGCCGCCCGGGCCAACGCCGACGAAAATCCCTCTTTCGCTGGTCGAGAATTCGCCTTCGCCGAAGCCGTCGGATCCTTCGCCGCAGACGTCGCCCGAGGCGGCGGTGCAGACGTTCCCCGTCACCGTCTTGTTCACCCCGCCGCCGAAAGTGAGGATGAAGTTGCCTTCGGGGTCGAACTTCTGGATCCGGTTGTTGGCGGTGTCGGCGACGTAGACGTCGTGGAAGGAGGGGCTGGCCGGGTCGTTGTCAACGGCGATCGCGCCCGGGTGGTTGAACTGGCCCTTGCCGTCGCCGGCTATGCCTTTGCGACAGCTGGTGGTGCAGACCTCAAATTCGCTCGCCCCGGTTTTGACCCCCCAGCCGAAGGCCCTGAGGAAGGCGCCGGTGGCATCGAAGACCGCGATGCGGTTGCTTGCTTGATCGGCGACGTAGAGACGGCCGGTTTCGAAATCGACGGCGAGGCCTTCGGGGTTCTGGATCTGCCCGGCGCCTTCGCCCGGGGTGCTGATCACTTTGAAGGCCGAGACACCGGGGGCGATGGCGAGCAGGAGCAGCGCCATCGCCGCCAGTGCTGGGAGAAACCAGCGCAGGCCTCGCTGGCTCTCCGGCGTCGAGACCAGATCCATTTCTCTGCTCGCCATCGGGAGCGCCCTTGCCCTACGGCGCCGTTACGGCATAGGTGCCACCCAGGTGCTGAGCAGGCACAAGGTTTTCGTAATAGAGGAAGGCGCCGCTCGTGCCGACAGCCCCTTCATCGGAGAAGCTCGGGGTGAAGACGGCCGGATTGGACCCGATGTTGCTGGATTCTTTGGCGATGTACAGACAGAAGACACCGGGTTCCGCTGCCGGGCTGTCCGGAGTTCCGGGGCATTCTTCGTCTTCTTTTCCTACTTCTTCTCTCCAGAAGTGAACCTCGATTTCAGCTGCGTCCGTCGTCGAGAGGGGGATCGAGAAGCTGATCGGCGATACCTCTTCGCCGGTTGAGTTACCCACGAACCAGAACGTCCCGGTCTCGGTCGCTTCGGAGGGAAGCTCTTTGGTGAAGCCGGTGGTGCCGTTACAGACTTTGGCCGGGGCGCTGGTGGAGAGAACTTTGATCCCGCCCGAGGGGCATTCGGTCGTGTTCGCAGCCGCGGTGGTCGCGCTGGTGCCGTCTTTGCCGGGAGTCCCGGGGGCGCCGTTGCTACCAGGAGCACCGGCGTCGCCCTTGGCACCGGCGGGTCCTGCGGGACCGGTCGGACCAGCGGGCCCTGCGGGTCCAGCGGGACCGGTCTTGCCGGTCTTGCCGCGTGGCCCGGGCTTGCCCTTGGCGCTGGCAGTTGCCTTGCCGTCGCCCGAGCCGCCCGTGGCGGCATAAGCGCCGCCACCGAGAGCGGCTACCAGCGCGACGATCGCCACTACGAGTCCGGCGGTGCCGAAGTGCTCGCGGAGTCTTGAGAGCTTCAAAGCTGTCTCCTTGTCCCGTGAGCCCCTCTGCCGGCCGTTCCCTAACGGCGCGCTTCCCTGAGGCTCGGTTTGGTCCCTGTGGATCCGCCTTGTCCATTCCCTTATGAACTCGGCTGCGGAGACTGTAAACGCTCTCTTTCATAAAGTCAAGAGAGCGTTTTTGAGAGAAAGGAGAGTGGTTCTAGAGCGGTCCCATCAGCGGCCGATGTGGAAGCCGATCAGCTCCGGCACCTTGGCCAGGGCGGAGCTGAGGGGATGCGGGCGGCGGCCCTCGCCCTCGGCCCGCTCCTTGTTCATGATTCCGGCGCGGATGACGCTGCCGCCGAGCCAGTGGAAGGGCTCGGGCGGGACGTGCTGGGGAGATGGGTCGACGATCGGCAAGCGGGAGGGCTCGTCGCGGCGGTCGAGGGCGAGCGAGGCGAGGGTGCGGGCGGCCATGTGAGAGGGGCCGACGCCGTTGCCGGTGTAGCCGGCGGCGGCGAAGGCGCGGCCGCCGGGGAGGGGTACGACGACCGGAAGATGGGTCGGCGAGACGTCGACCGGGCCGCCCCAGGCGTGGGTGATGCGCCGTCCCTCGAGGCCGGGGAAGTAGGCGTGCAGGCGCTCGACCGCCAGGGCGACGACCGCGGGGTCGACCTCGACCCGCCCCCGCAGCCTCCCTCCCATCGAGATCTGGCCGCCGCCGAGGCCGAAGGCGATGCGGCCGTCCGGCGTGGTTCGGAAGTAGTGCAGCATCGTGCGGCAGTCAGTGATGCACTCGCCGCCGGTCCAGCCGATCTCCTCCAGCAGCTCCGGCACCGGCTCGGTGAGGACGATGTGCGAGGAGGTGATCGTGAGCCGGTTGTGCAGCGGCCCGTTGCGTGCCGTGGCCGCACCGCCTACCGCGACGATCGCAGCGCGGGCGCGCACCGTGCCGCCGGCCGTCCGTGCCTCGATCCCGTCGGGGGCGTCGCGCAGCGCCCGCACCGGCGCCCCCTCATATATAGAGACGCCGCGCGCCAGCAGCCGCGCCCGCAGGCCCAGAGCCAGTCGCGCCGGCTGCATCGTGGCCGAGCTCGGGTAGTAGGCGCCGGCCCGGAAAGCCGGCGAGGCGCAGCGGGCGGCGACCTCGGCCGGAGTCAGCGGCCGCACGGCGTCGGCCTCGCCCAGCTCGGTGCAGGCCGCCAGGGCCTCGGTCCAAACCTCGTCCTGGGCCGGGGCGGTCGAGACCTGCAGGTAGCCGCCCCTGCGAAACCAGGCGTCGATTTCCTCCGCCTCGCAGAACTCGCCGATCTCCCCCACCGCCCGCTCGGCCGCTTGGGCCACGGCGAGCGCGCCCGCGTCCCCCCAGCGCCGCCGCATGTTCGGCAGCGAGAACCACATCACGTTGCAGAAGCCGCCGTTGCGCCCACTCGGCCCGCGGCCGCAGTACTCGTCCGCCTCGAGCAACACCACCCGCGCCCCCGGCTCCAACTGCTTGACGTGCCAGGCGGCCCAGAGCCCGGTGAAGCCGCCGCCGATCACGACCACGTCAGCGTCCCGGTCGCCGGCCAGCGGCGGCGCTGGCGCGACCGCTCCCGCCTCCTCCAGCCAGTAGCCGTGTGGGGTGTGCTTCATCGCCTCCTCCAGTGTCCCGGACCGGCTTCACGGGCGGCGTAGACTCGCCCCGATGCCCGGTAGCGATCAGGATTCGACCCCCTACGTCGACGCTCTGCTCGCTTACGCGGCGCTGGACCCGGGGCGCTTCCAAGTGCCCGGCCACAAGGGCGGCGCCGGCGCCGACCCGGCCCTGCGCGAGCTGGTCGGCGCGGCCGGGCTGCGCAACGACATCCCCTCGGTCACCGAGGGCGTCGACATCGGGCCCGAACCGACGCCGTTCCAGCAGGCGCAGCTGCTCGCCGCCGAAGCCTGGGGGGCGGCCCGCACCTGGTTCCTCGTCAACGGCGCCTCGCAGGGCAACCACAGCGCCTGCCTGGCGCTCGCCCACGGCGGCGACCGCGTCGTCGTCCAGCGCAACGTCCACTCCTCGGTCATCGACGGCCTGGTGCTGAGCGGGATGCGGCCGACCTTCGTCGCGCCGGAGCTCGACCCGGAGCGGGGGATCGCCCACGGCCTGACGCCGGAGTCGCTGGCGGCGGGGCTGGACGCGACCCCGGGCGCGGTCGCGGCGATGGTCGTCTCCCCCACCTACTTCGGGGCCTGCGCCGACGTCGCCGCCCTGGCCGCGGTCGCGCACGAGCGCGGTGTGCCGCTGGTCGTCGACGAGGCCTGGGGCGCGCACCTGCACTTCCATCCGGCGCTGCCCGCCGACGCGCTCGCCGGCGGCGCCGACCTCGTCACCTCCTCCACCCACAAGATTGTCGGCAGCCTCACCCAGGCGGCGATGCTCCACCTCGGCGGGGGCGGGCGGATCGACGCGGCAGTGGTCGACCGCTGCGTCAGCCTGGTCGAAACGACCAGCCCCAGCGGCCTGCTCTCCGGCTCGCTCGACGCGGCCCGGCGGCAGGCATCCGTGCACGGGGCGGAGCTGCTGGGCGAGACCCTGGCCGCGGTGGCGACGACCCGCGCCGCGATCGAGCGGATCCCCGGGCTCGCCGTGCTCGACGAGAGCCTGGTCGGCCGGCCCGGCATCGCCGGCTGGGACCCGCTGCGGCTGGCGATCGACGTGCGCGGCACCGGCTCGACCGGCTACCGCCTGGCGAAAACCGCCTTCCACGCGAGCGGGCTCGACCTCGAGCTCTATTCCGAGAACGTCGTCGTCGCGATCTTCGGGGTCGGCGAGCCGGCGGTGCCGGCGGGCGAGCGGCTGGTCGCGGGGCTGCGCCATGCGGTCGAGGAGCTCGAGGCGGAGCCGGGCCCGCCCGACGAGAAGCTGGCGCCGCCGCCGCCCTGGGGAGAGCTGATGCTGACCCCGCGCGAGGCCTTCCTCGGTCCCCAGGAGGTGATTCCCTTCGAGGCCGCCGCCGGACGGATCGCCGCCGAGGGCCTGGCCGCCTACCCGCCGGGGATCCCCAACGTTCTCCCCGGCGAGCGCCTCAGCGCGGAGACGCTCGCCTATATAAGGGAGAGCGTCGCCCACGGGGGCTACGTGCGCGGAGGCAGCGACCGCGAGCTGAAGACGCTGCGGGTCACGCGCTGACCTGCTCGTTTCCGGCTGTCCTTTGTAACCCACAGGGTGACAAAGGACAGCCGGTAGGCTCAGCCGCGATGGCCAGCTTCGACGCGATCGCCGACCTGCCGCTCGAGATCGAGGCCTGTGAGTTCGAGGGGCTGGGAGTCACGGCCGGGGACTTCGAACGGCTGACCACGATCGTCAAGCTGCGCGGCGGCGGTGAGGAGGGGATCGGAGAAGACGTCGTCTACGACGCGGTCGACCACATCGCCCAGCAGGATCACGGGCCGCCCGAGGGGCTCGCCTTCTCCGGCACTTTCGCCGAGTTCTCCGAGCAGCTCGACTCGATCGATCTCTTCCCGGCCGGACCGCCGGTGCGAGAGGAGCCCTCGCCCGACTACCGCCGCTGGGCCTTCGAGTCGGCGGCGCTAGACCTGGCGCTGCGCCAGGCCGGGACCAACCTCGCCGAGGCGCTCGGCCGCGAGCCGCGCCCCGTCAACTTCGTCAACTCAATGCGGCTCGCCGACATGAGCGGCAACGAGCGCTCCTCGATCGAGCCGCTGCGCGCCCGCCTCGCCGTCTACCCGACCCTGCGCTTCAAGCTCGACCCCTTCAACGACTGGGACGACGAGCTGATCGCGGCCCTGGTCGAGACCGGCGCCGTCGACTCGCTCGACCTCAAGGGCTTCTACAAAGGCACGCCGGTCGACGTCATCACCGACCCCGAGCTCTACGCGAAGCTGATCGCGGCCTTTCCCGAGGCCTGGCTCGAGGACCCCGACGTCACCGACGAGACCCGGCCGCTGCTCGATCCCGTCTCCGAGCGGGTCACCTGGGACGCGCCGATCCACTCGATCGCCGACATCGAGGCGATGCCATGGTCGCCGCCGAAGACCGTCAACGTCAAGCCCTCGCGCTTCGGCCCGATCCGCAACCTCTTCGCCGCCTACGACTACTGCGAGGAGCGCGGTATCGGCGCCTACGGCGGCGGCCAGACCGAGCTCGGCCAGGGCCGCGGCCAGATCCAGTACCTGGCCTCGATCTTCCATCCCGACACCCCCAACGACGTCGCCCCCGGCGGCTACAACGACCCCGAGCAGGCGACCAAGCCGGGGCTACCGTCGAGCCCGCTGCAGCCAGCGATCGAACCCACCGGCTTCCGCTGGCGCATCTAAGCGCTCTTGACTTTGTTCGCCCTCTGGGGCGATTAAAGTCAAGAGCACCGCATCAGGGTTCCCTCACCCTCACTTCGGCCGACCGAATTTGCGCTTTCGGCTACGTTGGCCCTGCCGACGCCCCGCCGACAAGGAGCCCTCGAGATGCCTGACAAGTCCTTCGCCGACGCGCTCAACGAGCAGATCGCCAACGAGTTCGCCGCTTCGCAGCAGTACGTGGGAGCCGCCGTTTACTACGACGCCGAGACCCTGCCCCGCCTCGCCGCCTTCTTCTACCGCCAGGCGCTGGAGGAGCGCGAGCACGCGATGATGATGATCCGCTACCTGCTCGACGTCGGCGAGGACGTCCACATCCCGGACATCAAAGCCGTCGAGACGACCTACGCCGACGGTAGCGAGCCGGTGAAGATGGCTCTGGAGCAGGAGAAGCGGGTCAGTGAGGAGATCTTCTCCCTGTTCGAGCTCGCCCGCGAGGTCAAGGACTACCGGGCCGAGCAGTTCCTGCAGTGGTTCGTCAAGGAGCAGGTCGAGGAGGTGGCGCTGATGGGCGACCTGCTGAACGTGGTCGAGCGCTCGGCCGAGAACCTGCTGCTGGCCGAGGACTACATCGCCCGCGAGAGCCTCGGCGAGGAGGGGTCCGACCCAACCGCCCCGCCGGTCGCCGGCGAGTGACGAGCCTCAGAACCTTCCCGAGACGCTTGCGGTAGCACCTCGCGAAGTCGACGCGATACAAGCGTTCGCAGGCGCGAGCTCTCGATCCGCTCGGACCACTCCCCCAGCTGAGCGTCATCGAAGTCCCGGGGCAGCGAGAGCTCCGGGAAGAAGGCTTGGCTGCCGGCGGCGGCACGAACGTAGACGGTGTCGAAGAGGGCCTTCTCCGGCACGGCCAGGTATCCGGTCTCTGCCGAGCCGACGTAGCCGGCGAAGAGCTCGGGGGCGAGGTGATGGACCTCGTAGACGCCGACAGCGGTCTCGATCCGGCGTGCCCGGTCCAGCGAGGCGATCGAGATCCGGCGTGGGATCTGCTCGATCATGCCGTGGTGGGAAAGTGCGGACCAGAACGACACGTAGGCTGGAAACGGCGCCGTCAGGTAGGGAGCGACTGCGAACGGCTCGATATCGAGATCGAGCGTCCAAAGGCCTCGGCGCAACCGGCGCACCAGTCCCGCCTCCTCCAGTGCACGGAGGCGGCGGCCGGCGGTGCGCTGCTCCGTCTGCCAGCGAGTCGCTGCCTCGCGGGTGGTGAGGACCGGGCGGCCCATGCGCAGCAACTCGCCGTAGGCGTCGGTCGTCTTCATCGGGCTGCCTCCAGTTTTTCCGCAACAAAGGTCTGCATCTGCTCCCAGGCCGCCTCGGTTTCGTAGAGCTCGACGACATCCGGCTCGAGGAAGGGGAGGACCTGGTCTCGGAAGGCGGCGAAGGGCAGCCGCAGCGCCCGATCGGCGGCATCGGTGAGGAGCTGCGGGTCGAGGGATCCGGCTGGAAGCGGCCGGAGGCGAAGCAGGAGATCGAGGTCGAAGACGTCCCGCGCCTGGGTCTCGGAGCGGTCCTCGAGGGCTTTCACCTTCTGCTCGGTCGGAGCGTCGCCGATGTAGTGCTGAATGCTCGGGGGGCGCAGCGCATAGGGCTCAACGATGCGTGCCGGCACCGGCTCCAGGCGATATCGCCGGTCCCCGTTTCGGTTGCTGAACTCGATCTTGGTGCGGACGAGCTCAGAGTGTCCGGGGCCCGCGATCCCAACCTTCCAGCGTCGGGTCGTCCTGGTCTGCTTCGGCTTCGAGAACTCGCCCACCGCAAGGCCGCCGACACGTAGGAGGGCCTTCATCGCACCCGAGGCGAGGACGCCGTCGACCTTCTCCTCGAGAGACCACGGCCCCCCACCCCGCAGATCGACGTCGATGTCCTCCGAATAGCGCTGGCTGCCGAAGAAGTAGCGCAGGTTCGCGCCTCCTTTCAGCACATACCGCGCGGGGTCGACACGCCTCGACAGCGCGTCGAGAAAGGCGACGTGGAAGAACTCGACGACCTGTGCCTTGCTGAGATCCATGGATTAAGAATACAGCTAACTGCCATTATATAGCGCTAAGTTGTAGTCTCAATTCATATGGAGCCCGCTTGATAGCGAGTGAATTCGAGAACCTAGCCCAACCAGCCGGCTCGTTTGCGCATCGTCTTGATCCTCCTGAACTCGGCGATGTCCTCACGCAGGGCGGCGGGGGCTGGAGCGGGAAGGAAGCGGGCGGGGAGCGGGGACTCGGTTGCACCCTGCTCTCGCTTGCAGACGCGGTAGGCGCGGGCACCGCGGCGGGCGGTGACGGCGGCGGGGGAGCCTTCGCCCTCCCAGAGCAGGCCGGCGTAGTCGTCGAGGCCGTAGCCGCCGGGCATGCCGTCGCCGACGGCTTCGAGGTAGGCGGCCCGGCGCTCGGGCTCGTTGTTGTAGTGGACGCAGAGGCTGCCGTGCAGCAGTCCCAGCCCGGCCGCCGCCAGCGGCTTGCCGGAGGACTTGGTGATGCCGACCTCGAACCAGCACATCGCCCCGGCGCTCTGGCCGGCGAGGACGATGCCGCGGCGCCAGGCGAGGCTGAGGATCGAGGCGATGTCGTGCGCCTCCCAGACCGCCAGCAGGTTGAGCAGGCTGCCGCCGCCGACGTAGATCAGGTCCTGCGCCAGCAGATGGTCCCGCAGCGCCATCGGCCGCCGCCCGAGCCGGAACAGGGAGACGTCGGAAGGCTCGCAGGGACGCTCGCCGAAGGCGGCGTAGAAGCGGCCGATCTGATCGGAGGTGTCGCCGCTGGCGGTCGGCAGGATGCAGATCTTCGGCCGCTCGCCGCCGCGCTCGGAGGCCAGCCGCAGGAGCAGCTCGCAGACGGCGCGATCGGGGGGCCGCGAGGAGAAGTCGTGGCCGCCGAGGGCGAGGATGCGGCGCACCGCCGTGGCCTGCGGCTGGGCGGATCCGCCCTCGCCATTGGCCCCCGGCATCACCATCAGGCGGCGACCGCGGTGGAGAGCGCCTCCGGGATCGGTGGGGACGGGACCACTCCGCGTTCGCCGAGGTAGGTGGTGGCGATCCGCATCTCCACCACGCGCTGGCCGGAGACGTCGAGCCGGTAGCCGCGCGCCTCCGGCCGCGAGGCCACCACCTGGCTCAGCTCGGTGCCGGTGAAGTGCAGCGCGGCGCCGTCCTCGGCCGCGTAGCCCGCCCGCATCCCCTCGCGCAGGAAGCGGTGGTAGGACTCGCGCCGTTTCGACCCGCGCTCGTAGTGCACGCAGTTGCTGAACGGCAGCAGGCCCATGCCCTCGAGCCGCTTCGGCGCTCCGTGGAAGCCGGTGACCGCCTCGGCGAACCAGCAGAGCGATCCGGCCGAGAGGCCGCAGAGGACGACCCCGGCCTCCCAGGCCTCGCGCAGGATCGCGTCGATCCCGTGCGCGCGCCAGACCCCGAGCAGGCTGACGACGCTGCCGCCGCCGACGTAGATCAGATCCTGGGAGAGCAGGTGGCGGCGCAGGTCCTCCGGTCCCTGTTCGCGGCGGAAGAGGGAGATGTGGCTGGCCTCGCAGCGATGGGCGGAGAAGGCGCGGTAGAAACGGACGATGTAATGGTCGGCGTCGCCGCTGGCGGAGGGCAGGAAGCAGACGCGCGGCCGCTCGGCCTTGGTCAGGCCGAGCACGTAGTCGTCCAGCAGCGGGTTCCCGGACTCCATCGAGAAGCCACCGCCGCCGAAGGCCACGATTTGGCGGGGTGCGGTCTCCATCGGTAAATGGTCGACGGAAAGCGAGCTCGGCCCGTTGTACAGCGGTCCGAAGTTTTCGGTAGCTCGCTCGCCCGCGTGTACAGGCATCCAATCCCGTTCCCAAACAGCCGACGGGAAAGTTAATTCGGTACTGATTCGTCCACAGATGCTCGCCGGGGGTGTACAATCGCGTTTACCTAAACACGGCTGTCTGTGAGGAACCGAATGCCGCCCACCGCCTCCCACAACGGAACCAAGCCGAATCCCGGCCCCGACGACCTCGGTGGCCTGATCGAGCGAGAGCAGCTGCCGAGCGGGCGCGCCGACCTGCCCGAGCCGCTGGTCGCCCACTCCCAGCGCGAACGGATCCTCACCGCGATGGCCGCGGCCTGCGCGGAGAAGGGCTACGGGGCGACGACGATCGCCGACATCGTCGAGCCCGCCGGCGTCTCTCGAGCCACCTTCTACGAGCTCTTCAAGGACAAGGAGGACTGCCTGCAGGCGAGCATGGAGCTGTCGCTGGCAGACGCGATGGGGCGCGTGGTCGAAGTCTACTCGCCCGACAAACCCTGGGCGACGATGGTCCGCGACGCCGCCGCCACCTTCCTCGACCTGCTGGCCACCCGACCCGACTTCGCCCGCATGGCGCTGATCGAGGCGCCGGCGGCCGGAGGGCGCTCGTTCGAGATGTACGCCTCGGGCAAGCGGGTCCTGCAGGCCCTGCTCGACCGCGGCCGCGGCGACCCGATCGAGGAGCAGGGGATCCCCTCCAGCGCCGGCCGCGGCGCCCTGGCCGCGGCCGAGTCGCTGATCGTCGGCCAGATCCTCGCCGGCAATACCGAGCGGCTGCCGGAACTGCTGCCGGACATCGTCTACGTCATCACCATCCCCTACCTCGGTCAGGACGAGGCACTGCGGCAGTCGCGGGAAGCGGAGAAGTCGCTCCGCCCCGAGGCGGGCTGAACGTGCCGCAGGCTCCAGAGCCGGCCCAGCGCTGGCGGCCGCCGCGAGGGCGCCACGGGCTGCCGCCGGAGGTCGTCGCCCGCTCCCAGCGGGAAAGGCTGCTGGAAGCGACGATGCAGGTGGTCGCCGCGAAAGGCTACGCGGCCACCACCGTCGCCGACCTGACCCGGGAGGCGGGCATCTCCCGCACCACCTTCTACGCGCTCTTCGCCGACAAGGAAGCCTGCTTCCTGGCCGCCTACGACAACGCCGTCGACGGCCTGGTGCGACGGATCACGGTCGCCTACGAAGGCGAGGAGCGCTGGCCCGACCGCGCCCGCGCCGGCCTGGCGGCCCTGCTTGAGACCCTGGCCGCGGATCCGGCGCAGGCGCGGCTCGCGCTCGTCGACGTCGCCGCCGCCGGGCCGGCCGCGCAGCGCCGCCTGCGCGCCGCGGTGCAGCGCCTGACCCCGTTCTTCGACGAGGGCCGCGACTTCGCCCCCGGCGGTCGGGCGCTGCCGGCGAACGTGCCGCGGATGGCGGCAGGAGCGGTGGTCGGGCTGATCGTCGACGAGCTCGTCGCCGGCCGTACGGACGAGCTTCCCAGTTTGCTTTCGGACCTTCTTTTTGCCACGCTGGTGCCGTATCTCGGCCCGGATGCGGCAGCAAGGGAGGTGGGCGAAAAAGCTAAGTAAACACCTTCGTACACGATGCCGCTATGATGAACGTACGCAGTAGTTCAGCCTCCCTCGAAAGCGGGCCGATGGCACCCCTGGAATCGCGGCGTCAACTGATCCTGGCGGCAATGATCCGCGTCGTCGGGGACAAGGGCTATAGAGAGACCGCGGTCGCCGACGTGATCGCGGAGGCCGGGACCTCCCGCACCACCTTCTACAAACACTTCGAAGACAAGCACGACTGCTTCCTCGCCGCCTACGAAATGCTGGTCGAACAGGTCTTCGCCGAGGTCGTCGCCAAATGCGACGGCGAGGCGTCCTGGATGGCGCGCATGACCGACGGCCTGACCACGATCGTCGACCGCTTCGCGGTGGACCCAGCGCTGGCCCGGACCGCCGTGGTCGAGGTCGCCGCCGCCGGCGCCGACGCCCGTCAGCTGCACTGGAACGCGATCGCCCGCTTCACCGAGTACCTCGACGCCGGCCGTGAGCTGGCCGGCGACAGGGAGCTACCGGAGAACATCTCGCTGATGTCGGCAGGCGCCGTCTCCGGGCTGATCTTCGACGAGCTGCTCGCCGGCCGTGCCGACCAGCTGCCGGAGCGCCTACCCGACCTGCTGTTCGCGATGCTGGTCCCCTACGTCGGACCGCAGGCGGCGACCGCCGAGATGCGGCGGCTGGCCACCGGCGCTCACTGAAGCACGAAGGCCCGGCGCAGCTTGTCGCGAGCCCGGTGCAGCCGCACCTTCACGGTCCCTTCCGGGATGCCGAGGCGGCGAGCGATCGCCGACTGGGTCAGATCCTCGCCGTAGCGCAGCTCGAGCAGCTGGCGGTCGCGGTCGCTGAGGCGTTCCAGCGCCGCGTGCAGGTCGGCCCGCTCCACGGTGGCGACGACCTGGGCGTCCTCGACGCCCTCCTGTGTCTCGATCTTCGATGTCGGGTCCGGCCGCACCCGGGCATGCTGGCGAAAGGCCTCGTTGCGGACGATCGTCGCCAGCCACTGGTTGCGCCGGTCGGACTCGCGCAAGGTCGAGCGACGACGCCAGGCGCGGAGCAATGCGTCCTGGGCTATGTCCTCCGCCTCACTCGGATTGCTCGCGTAGCGGTACGCCAAGCGAAGACAGACCCTGTGCGCCTCACCCCACTCCCAGCCATCGTCCGTGCCGTCACGATGCTCATTCGGAGTGCTGATCAAACGAACTTACATAACTGGTGACCGAACGAGTGAACTTAAGCGTTGAAACTCTTCTGAGCGTGGAGACGGTCTGTTTTTCGTGGAGGCAAAAGCGGCAGGGGAGGGAGATTTGCGCGGGGCCGAGATCGCTTACGAGGCGATAGCGCCGGTCTACGACGACTTCACCGCGCATCACGATTACGAGATCTGGTTGGGCAACCTGCTGCCGGAACTGAACCGCCACGGCCTGCAGGGAAACCGCCTGCTCGACGTCGCCTGCGGGACCGGCAAGAGCTTCATCCCGATGCTGCAGCGCGGCTGGCAGGTGACGGCCTGCGACATCTCCGCCGCGATGGTCGAGCTGGCCCGGGCGAAGGTCGGCGACCAGGCAGCGCTCTCCGTCGCCGACATGCGCGAGCTGCCCAGCTTCGGCGAGTTCGACCTGGTCTGGTGCCTCGACGACGCGATCAACTACCTGCTCAGCGGCGAGGAGCTGGAGCGAGCGCTGAGCGGGATGCGGCGCAACCTCGTCCCCGGCGGGCTGCTGCTCTTCGACGTCAACGCGCTGCAGGCCTACCGCACCTTCTTCGCCGAAGACGTGGAGATGGAGAAGGGCGGGCGCCGACTGGTCTGGAAGGGGCGGACGAGCACCGACGCCGAGCCCGGGTCGATCGCCGAAGCCAGCTTCGAAGTGCTGCCGCCGGAGGGCGGGGACGGCCCGTTGATCCCGCCGGAGATCCATCGCCAACGCCACTTCCCGGAAGCGCAGGTGCTGGCCGCGCTGGAGACCGCCGGGCTCGAGTGCCTCGAGGTCTTCGGCCACGGCCACGACGCGGTGCTGAAGCAGCCGCTGCGCGACGAGGTCCACAGCAAGGCCGTCTACATCGCCCGGCCGGCCTAGCTCGGAGGCACTACATTCGAGGCATCGCCCAGCCTCGACCCAGGAGCCAGCCATGACCTCACCGACCACCGTCACCGGCGTCGACTTCGTCACCGTCTTCGTCAAGGACTACCCCGCAGCGCTGAAGTTCTACGGCGAGACCCTCGGCCTCGAGCACTCGGTCGACTACGAGAAAATCCCCGCCGGCGAGTTCGAGACCGGCAGCCTCACCCTGCAGGTGATGGACGCCGCCGCGGTCGGCCGCGAGTTCAAGCCCAGCGATCACCCGATCGCCCTTCACGTGGAGGACGTCGAGGCCGCCCGCGCCAAGCTCGAATCCGAGGGCGTCGAGTTCCTCGCCGACACGCTCGACAGCGGCGTCTGCCACATGGCCTTCTTCAACGACCCGGACGGCAACGTGCTGATGTTCCACAACCGCTACGCGCCGCGAGCTTCTTAGGTCGGGGCAGGCGGCCCTGCTGCCGGACTAGGCGTTCAGCTCCGCCGCCATCCGCGTGAAGTAGTCGAGCGCCGCTGGGTTGGCGAGCGAGTCGCGGCTGGCGGCCTGCTCGGCCGGGGTCCCCATCAGGATCCGCTTCACCGGCACCTCGAGCACCTTGCCGCTGAGCGTGCGCGGCACCTCGTCGATCTGGAAGACCTGGTCGGGGACGTGGCGCGGCGAGCAGCGCTCGCGGACGCGGCGGGCGATCTCCTGCGGCAGCTCCTCGTCCAGCTCGGCCCCCTCGCGGAGGACGACGAAGAGGGGCATCCAGCCGTCGGTCCCCGGTTTAGGGATGTCGACGACGAGGGCGTCGAGGATCGCGTCGATCGAGAGCACGGCGCGGTAGATCTCGCTGGTGCCCATGCGGATGCCGGAGCGGTTGATGGTCGAGTCGGAGCGGCCGTAGATGACCGCGGTGCCGCGCGAGGTGATTTCGATCCAGTCGCCGTGGCGCCAAGTGCCGGGGTAGCGCTCGAAGTAGGCCTCGGCGTAGCGGCTGCCGTCCTCGTCGCCCCAGAAGCGGACCGGCATCGAGGGCATCGGCTCGGTCACGACCAGCTCGCCGACCGCGTCGACCAGCGGCTTGCCCTCCTCGTCCCAGGCCTCGACCGCCGCGCCCAGCGCCCGCGCCTGCAGCTCGCCGCGGTAGACCGGCAGCAGGGCGACGCCGCCGACGAAGGCGGTGCAGAGGTCGGTGCCGCCGGAGGTCGAGAAGAGCCAGGTGTCGGCGCCGACGTGCTCGTAGATCCAGTCGAAGCCCTCGGGGGCGAGCGGCGAGCCGGTCGAGCCGACGGCCTCGAGGCGTGAGAGGTCGCGGCCGGCGCCGGGCTCGACGCCGGCCTTCATGCAGGCGGCGATGTAGGAGGCGGAGGTGCCGAACATCGTCACCCCGGCGCGCTCGGCCAGGTCCCAGAGGGCGCCAATATCGGGGTAGCCGGGACTGCCGTCGTAGAGCACGATCGCGGCGCGGGTCAGCAGCCCGGAGACGAGGAAGTTCCACATCATCCAGCCGGTCGTGGTGAACCAGAAGAGGCGGTCGCCGGGGTGGGAGTCGACGTGGAGGTGGAGCTTCTTCAGGTGCTCGAGCAGGATCCCGCCCTGCCCCTGGACGATCGCCTTCGGCAGGCCGGTGGTGCCGGAGGAGTAGAGGACCCAGAGCGGGTGGTCGAAGGGGACGCGCTCGAAGGAGAGCTCGGTGCCCGCGCCGGCGGCGAGCAGCTCGCCCCAGGTGGTGGCGTCGCCCAGGGCGGAGAGATCGGGCTCGGAGTCGAGGTAGGGAAGGACGACGGTGGCGAGGAGGCTCGGCATCGCCTCCTGCAGCGCGGCGATCGTCTCGCGGCGGTCGAAGTCCTTGCCGCCGTAGCGGTAGCCGTCGACCGCGAAGAGCACCTTCGGCTCGATCTGGGCGAAGCGGTCGACGACGCTGGCCGGGCCGAAGTCCGGCGAGCAGCTCGACCAGACCGCGCCGATCGAGGCCGTGGCGAGAAAGGCGACGATCGCCTCGGGGATGTTCGGCAGGTAGGCGACGACCCGGTCGCCACGCTTGACCCCGAGCCCGCGCAGCCCCGCCGCCACCGCCGCGACCTGCGTCCGCAGCTCCCCCCAGCTGAGCTCGTCCAGCTCGCGCAGCTCGGAGGCGTGCAGGATCGCCGTCTCAGCATCGGCTTTACCGGCGAAGGCGTGCTCGGCGTAGTTGAGGGAGACATCGGGAAACCAGCGCGCCCCCGGCATCTCCCGCGAGGCGAGCACGGTCGAGCGATCGCCGTCGGCCTGGACGCCGAAGAAGTCCCAGAGCGCACCCCAGAACCCGTCGAGGTCGTCGACCGACCACTGCCAGAGAGCCGCGTAGTCGGCGAACTCGAGCCCTCGCTCCGCCTGCAGCCAAGCCATGAACTCGGTCAGCCGCGACCCCTCGATCAGCTCCGCCGAGGGGGTCCAGAGAGGACTTTGAGCTGGTTGCGTGGCCATGGGCCCAATGACGATCCGAGCGGGAGCGACGGGACTCGAACCCGCGACCTCCGGCGTGACAGGCCGGCGCTCTAACCAGCTGAGCTACGCCCCCGAGAGACTCGGATGGGCCAGGTGGCTGCGGCCCAGGGGCAAATCTAGCGGGTACTAGGCGCTGGCGAGCTCTAGGCGGGCCAGCTCGGGCACGGCGTCGGGGGACTCGGCGATGGCGATCTCCTCGAGCAGATCGCGGAGCTGGGCGAAGCGCTCGGGGCCGTAGCGCTTGGCCCAGCGCTGCTCGACCTTGGTGAAGAGGGTGAGGCCGATCTTCTGGGCCTCTTCGCCGCGGGCGGTGAGGCAGATCAGCTTGGCGCGGCGGTCCTGGGGGTCGGGGATGCGCTTGACGTAGCCGAGATCGACGAGGTTGTCGATCACCTCGCCGATCGACTGCTTGGTCATGCCGGCGAGGGTCGCCAACTCGGTCAGGCGCAGGGGCTCCTCGCGGATGAAGCGGAAGACGCAGCCGTGGGTCGGGCGAATGTCGCCGTAGCCGATCTTGACCAGCTCCTGACGGAACTCGGCAAAGAGGGCCTCTTGCACGACTTCCATCAGGCCCGGGAGGGGCACTCGGCTGGGGGAATTTCGGCGGGCGTCGGACATTTCGTCAGGATACCTGATAAGTTCGCCTGGTCAGGATACCTGACAAGGCTTCCTGACGAATTGTACCCGATGCCCAGGAGACTCAGATGACCTCCCCCGCTTCTCCCGACACGAACCGCAGGTGGTGGACGCTCGGCGCGGTCTGCGTCGCCACCTTCATGCTCTTGCTCGACATCACGGTGGTCAACACCGCCCTGCCCGCGATCCAGAAGGACCTCGGCGGCAGCTTCACCGATCTGCAGTGGGTGATCGACGCCTACGCGCTCTCGTTGGCCGCGCTCGTGCTCACCGCCGGCTCGCTGGCCGACCGCCTCGGCCGCCGCCGCGTCTTCGCGATCGGCCTCGGGATCTTCTCCGTCGCCTCGCTGCTCTGCGGGCTCGCGCCCGACCCGACCCTGCTCAACCTCGCCCGCGGCCTGCAGGGCGTCGGCGGCGCGATCATGTTCGCCGTCTCCCTCGCGCTCGTCGCCCAGGAGTTCCCCAGCGGGCCCGAACGCGGCATGGCGATGGGCATCTACGGGGCGACGATCGGGATCGCCGTCGCCATCGGTCCCCTGGTCGGCGGCCTACTGACCGACGGCTTCGGCTGGGAGTCGGTCTTCCTGATCAACGTGCCGATCGGCCTCGCCGCGATCGGCGTCACCTACTGGAAGCTGGCCGAGTCCCGCGACCCCAACGCGACCCGGATCGACTGGGGCGGCCTGCTCACCTTCTCCTCGGCGCTGTTCGTGCTGGTACTGGCGCTGGTGCGGGGCAACGACGAGGGCTGGGGCAGCACCCCGATCGTCTCCCTCTTCGTTGCCGCCGCGGTGCTGTTGGCAGCCTTCGTCGCGATCGAGCGCCGGGTCGAGCAGCCGATGCTGCCGCTGGGGCTGTTCCGGCGGCGCGCCTTCACCGGCGTACAGCTGGCGGCCTTCGCGGTCTCCGGCTCAATGTTCGCGCTGTTCCTCTACCTGACCCTCTATCTGCAGAGCTTCCTCGGCTACTCGCCGATCGACGCCGGCCTGCGCTACCTGCCGATCACGGTTGCCTCGTTCATCGTCGCGCCGCTGTCGGGGATGGCGCTGGCGAAGGTCCAGGCCCGCTACCTGATGAGCGCCGGCCTGGCGGCGACCGGGGTCGGCCTGCTGCTGATGGGCGGGCTCAACATGCACTCGGAGTGGACCGCGCTGCTGGTCGGCTTCATCGTCAGCGGCGTCGGCGTCGGGCTGCTGAACCCGGTGATCGCCGACGTCGCCCTCAGCGTCGTCCCGAAGGAGCAGAGCGGCATGGCGGCCGGGATCAACGACACCTTCCGCCAGGTCGGGATCGCGGTCGGGATCGCCGCCTGGGGCGCGATCTTCCTCGGCACCGGCGCCTCCAAGGCGCAGGAGGTCGCCGGCAGCTCCGTCAACGGCGACGAGGCGCGCAACCTGGTCGAAGCGACCTCCTCCGGCGCGCTGCCGCAAGCGCTCTCGGCGGTGCCCCAAGGGGCGCGCGAGCTGACCCGCAACGCCGCCGAACAGGGGTTTCTGCACGGCCTCAACACGATCCTGCTGCTCGGTGCACTGCTCTCCTTCGCCGGCGCCGTGTTCGCCCTCTGGCTGGTGCGGGAGAACGAGATCGAACGCGAGACCTTGGTCGGGACCGAGTTCGAGAGCGAGGTTCAGCCCGAGCCGGCGAGCTAGGCTGCCGGCCATGAGGTTGGTCAGCTACGACGCCGGCGACGGGGCGCGGGCCGGGGTACTCGAGGACGACCGCGTCGTCGACGCCTGGGCGCTGCTCGGCGAGCCGCACCGGGGCGGGCTGCGGGAGCTGCTCGCGGCCGGTCGGGTCGACGACCTGCGCGGGCGGCTCGGGGACACCGGGGCGCCGTCGCACCCGCGCCCGGCGGTCTCCCTCCTCCCCCCGATCCCCGACCCGGACAAGATCGTCTGCATCGGCCTCAACTACGGCGAGCACGCCGCCGAGGGCGGGATGGAGGTGCCGGACAGCCCGACGATCTTCGGCAAGTACCGCAACGCGCTCGCCCCGCCCGGGGCCACGGTACGGCTGCCCGCCAGCAGCCGCAAGGTCGATTACGAGGCCGAGGTCGCCTTCGTCGTCGGGCGGCGCGCCAAGGAGGTCGAAGAGGCCGAGGCGCTCGACCACGTCGCCGGCTACACGCTGCTCAACGACCTCTCCGCCCGCGACCTGCAGTTCTCCACGCCGCAGTGGATGTCCGGCAAGGTCTTCGACGGCTCCGCCCCCTGCGGTCCGGCGCTGGTCACCCCCGACGAGGCGGGGCCGCACGACGCGATCGAGATCCGGCTGACCCTGAACGGCGAGCAGATGCAAGGCGCCTCGACCGCGGACCTGATCTTCAGCGTGCCTGCCCTGCTCTCCCACCTCTCGCAGCTGATGACGCTGGAGCCGGGCGACATCGTCTCGACCGGTACCCCGGACGGGGTCGGCAGCGTGCGCCAGCCGCGGGTCTGGCTCGCCGACGGCGACGAGCTCGTCATCGAGTCCCCCACTCTGGGCCGGCTCGAGACGCGCATCGCCGGCTGAGCTCAGGGCCGCTGGATCGTCAGCTCGAAGCGTTTCCCGGGCCGCCCCGTCGCCGCCACCCGTAGCCGCGACTGGCCGCAGACGGTGTAGTCGATGCGATGGCGGAAGGAGACCCCCTGGCGCGAGGAGCGCAGTGTCTTGCCGGAGCGGTTGCGGATCGCGAGCTCGTAGCCGAGCCCCCGTTCCCCCGCCGGGCCGATGCTGACCTGACCGTCGAAGGGCGTGGAGAACTCCTGCACGGCGACGCCGCTCTTCGGGATCCGCCCAGAGACGGTGAAGCTGTGGCGTCCCAGCCATGGCCGCAAGGTGTCGAGGCGAAGGGCGCGCAGGGACTCCCGGGTCGGCCGCAGCGCCGGCGCCCAGGCCCAGTCGACCGTGGCGGTGGGGAAGCGGTTGAAGGCGAAGGTCTCGGCGAACGCCTCGCCGGGATCCTCGTAGTAGTGGCTGCCCTCGTCGCCGGGGAAGAAGGCGCCGGCGCGGTGCCCCTGGCAGACGTGCTCCACGCTCGACCAACGCTCGGTCCCCCAGTCGATCGCGGCCGGGAAGGGGGCAGGCAGGCCGCGGTGCTGGGCGACGTGGTGCCCGTACTCGTGGGCGAGCACGAAGTCGCGGTTGGCGCTGTCCGGCGCCAGGTCGCTGTCGCCGCTGAGGACGATCTTGTTCTCGCTGCCGAAGTAGCAGGACTGGGCCTCGAAGCCGCAGTCGAAGCCGAGCTCGAACGGAGTGTCGAGCTGGACCGTCAGCAGGTTGACCTCGGGGCCGTGGATGAAGGTGCCGATGGTGCCGGCGACCGCCTGCGGGTCGGCGGCATTGCATTCCTGCCGGCAGGCGGCGGTGATCGTGACCGCAATCGAGTCGTAGCTGCCGTCGCCGAGCAGGTAGCGCTCGCCGCTGGCCGAGGCGGCGATCTGCGCGCCCGCGGCGCCGGGTGCGGCGCTGACGACGTCGCGCAGCGGCCGCACCGGGCGCGGCACGGCGAAGGCCGCCTGCTGCGCCGTCCGCGGCGCCGGCGGCAGATGTGTCTCCGCGGCGGCCGGAGCCGCGAGGAGGAAGATCATGGCTATGCCCGCAAGCGCCCCCGCCGGGCGCAGGCTCAAGGAGCGGGACCCTGATCTATCTCGTCGGCCTGCGTCATGACTGCTCTCAGCAAGGTAGCGCCGATGGCGCCGCGGTGGGCAAATTCGGCGTCCACCTCGGTACCGGACGGGAACCGCCAATCCGCGTCCACGGCTCGAATCCTCCTTGATCGGGTAGCGGTCAGGGGACTCGATGCAACCGATCGCCGTCTCGCCTCGTACCTGTTGCCGATGAAGATCGCGATCGTTGGAACGGGCATCTCCGGCCTGGTGGCCGCCCACAAGCTGCACCGCGAGCACGAGATCGTCGTCTACGAGGCGGCGGCGCGGCTCGGCGGCCACTCGAACACGGTCGAGGTCGAAGACGGCGACGGCAGCCACGCGATCGACACCGGCTTCATCGTCTTCAACGACCGCAACTACCCCAACTTCGAAGCCCTGCTGGACGAGCTCGGCGTCGCCAGCCAGCGCTCCCACATGGGCTTCTCGGTCTCCGACGGCAAGGGCCGCTTCGAGTACTCCGGCACTCCCTGGGGCCTCTTTGCCCGTCCCGCCCACCTGGTCAGCCCCAGCTTCCTCGGGATGCTGCGCGACTGGCGCCGCTTCAACCGCGAGGCGCAAGCGCTGATCGGGATGAACGGGACCGCCCCCTCGCTCGGGCACTGGCTCGAGCAGAAGGGCTTCTCCCAGCACTTCATCGACCGCCTGATCGTGCCCCAGGCCGCCGCCGTCTGGTCGGCCGACCCGGAGCAGATGTGGAGCTTCCCGGCCAGCTTCATGGCCGAGTTCTTCGACAACCACGGCATGTACAGCCTGCGCGACCGGCCGAAGTGGCGGACGGTGACCGGCGGCTCGCGCAGCTACGTCGAGGCGATCGCCGCGCCCTGGCGGGACCGGGTGCGGCTGGCGGCACCGGTGCAGCGGATCGAGCGCCTGCCCGGCCGGGTGCGGATCGAGGCCGAGGGCTGCGAGAGCGAGGACTTCGACCAGGTCGTCCTCGCCACCCACTCCGACCAGGCGCTGACCATGCTGACCGACCCGAGTGAGCCCGAGCGGGAGATCCTCGGCGCGATCCCCTACCAGCGCAACGAGGCGGTCCTCCACACCGACACCTCGCTGCTTCCCCGCCGCCGCACCGCCTGGTCGAGCTGGAACTTCCACCTCGCCGAGCAGGCGACGGCGGGCAGCACCGTCACCTACTGGATGAACAACCTGCAGCGGTTGCGCGCCGAGCGCGAGTACCTGGTCACGCTCAACCGCGGCGACGAGATCGACCCGGCCAAGGTGCTGCGGCGCTTCGAGTACGACCATCCCGTCTACACCGCCGAGGGCGTCGCCGCCCAGGCCCGCCATGGCGAGATCAGCGGCGTGCGCCGCACCCACTACTGCGGTGCCTACTGGGGCTGGGGCTTCCACGAGGACGGGGTGGTCAGCGCGCTGCGGGCGTGCGCCGGAATCGCGCCCCAATCCAGTCCCTCCCCAGACGTGTCTGAGGTTTCCCGCCGTATAGAGGCGTCAACCTCAGACACGCCCGAGTCGGAGGAGGAGGTGCTGGCCGCATGAGCGCCTCGGCCGTCTACGAGGGGACGATCCGCCACCGGCGCTTCGAGCCGGTCGAGCACGAGTTCAGCTATCGGCTCTTCCTTATGTACCTGGACCTCGACGAGCTGCCGGGGGTGCTCGATCCCTACCCGCTGTGGTCGGCGCGGCGCGGCGCGCCCGCCCGCTTTCGCCGCGAGGACTTCATGGGCGACCCGGCGCGGCCGCTAGAGGAGTGCGCTCGCGACGCGGTCGAGGCCGCCAGCGGGGAGAGGCCGCCCGGCCCGGTGCGCCTGCTCGCCGGCCTGCGCTACCTCGGCCACTCCTTCAACCCGGTCAGCTTCTACTACTGCTTTGACAGCGCCGGCGAGCGGGTGGAAGCTGTGGTTGCCGATGTCGAGAACATTCCCTGGGGAGAGCGCCATCCGTATGTCCTCGCCCGCGGTGAGCGCGAAGGTCCGGTGCTGCGCGACAGGCTCGACAAGTCCCTCCACGTCTCCCCGCTGATGGGGATGGATCAGACCTATGCCTTCCGCGCCGGCGAGCCCGGCGAGCGACTCGCGGTCCACATCGAGTCGCACGGGACCGAGCGCGGCGACCGCTCCTTCGACGCCACCCTCAGCCTGCGACGACGCGAGCTGAGCCGGCCGCTGCTGCTGGGGCTGCTGGCCCGCTACCCGGCGATGTCGCTGCAGGTGGTGGCGAAGATCTACGCCCAGTCGCTGCGGCTGAAGCTGAAGGGAGCCCGCTACTTCCCCCACCCGCGGGGCAGCAAGCCGAAGGGGTTCGTCTCGCCGTGAGGGACGCGCTGGCCCGCACCGCCGTCTCCACGGTGATGAGCCGGGGCGTGCGCCACGGCCGCATCGAGGTGGTCGAGGGTGGCCGCCGCCGCGGCTTCGGCCCCGCCGCCGCCGACCTGCGCGCCACCGTCACCGTCAACGACCCGGCCGCCTGGCGCGGGCCGCTGCGCGGCAGCGTCGGCCTCGGCGAGGGCTACGTCGACGGCCTCTGGGAGAGCGACGACCTCGTCTCCCTGATCCGCATCGCCGCCCGTGAGCTGCGCGACCTCGACGGCCTGCGCGGCGCCGTCGCCCGCCCGCGCGGCCTCTTGCACCGGGTGAGGCAGCTGGTGCCGGAGAACACGCGGACGGGCGCCCGTAAAAACATCTCCGCCCACTACGACCTCGGCAACGACCTCTTCGCCGCCTTTCTGGACGAACGGATGATGTACTCCTGCGCTTACTTCCCGCGCCCGGGCGCCAGCCTCGAGGAGGCCCAGGTCGCCAAGCTCGACCGCATCTGCGAGCGGCTGCGGCTCGGCCCCGACAGCCACCTGCTGGAGATCGGCACCGGCTGGGGCGGGCTCGCCGTCCACGCCGCCCGCGAGCACGGCTGCCGGGTGACGACGACGACGATCTCCCGCGAGCAGCACCGGCTGGCGGCGCGGCGCGTCCGCGAAGCCGGCCTGGCGGACCGGGTGACGGTGCTGCTGCAGGACTATCGCGACCTGCGCGGCCGCTACGACCGCCTGGTCTCGGTGGAGATGATCGAGGCGGTCGGCTGGCAGTACTTCGACGACTTCTTCCGCCGCTGCGACGAGCTGCTTACCCCCGACGGGGCGATGCTGCTGCAGGCGATCACGATCGACGACGAGATCTACGAGGCCGAGAAGGGCGCGCGTAGCTTCGCCAACACCCACATCTTCCCCGGCGGCTGCCTGCCCTCGCAGCGGGCGATCGCCGACTGCGTCGCCCGCGTCACCAGCCTGCGCCAGGTCTGGCTCGACGACATCACCGCCCACTACCCACCGACCCTCGCCGCCTGGCGCGAGCGCTTCCTCGGCGCCTGGGAGCGGCTGCGCCCGCGCGGCTACGACGAGCGCTTCCGCCGCCTCTGGGACTTCTACCTGTCCTCCTCGGAGGCGGGCTTCCGCGAGCGCCGGATCGGCGACGTGCAGGCGCTGTTCGCGAAGCCCGGCTGGTCGTGAACGGGGGCGGGAGCGGCGAGCCGCTGCTGTTGATCCACGGGCTCGGCGGCTCACGCAGCATCTGGGAGCCGGTGATCGACCTGCTCGAGCCCGAGCGCGAAGCGATCGCGATCGACATGCCCGGCTTCGGCGAGGCGGAGCCGCTGCCACCTGGGGTCGAGCCGACCGCCGCCAACCTGGCGAGAAGCCTGCACGAGCAGTGCGCCGAGCGCGGCATCGAGCGCCCGCACGTCGCCGGCAACTCGCTCGGCGGCTGGGTGGCGCTGGAAATGGGGCGCTGCGGCTGGGCCGCCTCGGTCACCGCGCTCTCGCCGGCCGGCCTCTGGTCCCGGCCCCTGGGCGCGCCGACCGGCGGCGGCGCCCGGATGCTGCTGCGCGGCTCGCCCTGGGTCAAGCTGGCGCGGCCGCTGATGGCGCCCGCCTTCCTACTGCCGGCGACGCGCCGACTCGCCTTCCAGTCGATCGCCGCGCACCCGGAGCGGATTCCCCCGGCCGCGGCCCGCGAGCTGGTTCTCGGCTGGCTCGACGGCGAGGGCTACGACGGCGCCAACCGGGCAATGCGATCTCACGTCTTCGACCCCTCCGGCTACCCGCCCGAGGTGCCGGTGACGATCGCCTGGTCCGAGCTCGACCGCCTGGTCGCGCCGCCGCGGCCGCAGCGGCGCCCCGCCGGCTCCCGCTTCGTCGTCCTGCCTGGCGTCGGCCACACGCCGACCTGGGACGACCCCGAGCTCGTCGCCCGCACCCTGCTCGAAGGCAGCGCGCAGCTATCCTCACCCGCTTGATCGTCGAGCGGACCGAGAACGCGCAGTGGTTGTCCAACGCCTACCTGGTCGCCGACCCGGAGGCCGGGACCGGCGTCCTGATCGACGGCAACGACGAGCTGGGACCGCTGCTAGAGCGGGTCGAGCGCGACGGCATCGGCATCACCCACATCCTCGTCACCCATCCCCACGGCGACCACGTCGCCGGCCTCGCCGAGGCGCGCAAAGCGCTCGGCAACCCGCCGCTGGTCGCCCACGAGGCGACCGCCGCCGACCTCGACGAAGAGGTCGAGGTGATCCTTGGCGACGGCGAGAAGCTGCAGGCGGGCAGCTTCGAGGTCGAAGCGATCTACACCCCCGGCCACGCCGCCGGCCACCTCGCCTACCTCGTCGACGGCAGCGACGTCTTCACCGCCGACGTTCTCTTCAAGGGCACCGTCGGCGGCACGATGGCGCCCGGCGCCAGCGGCTTCGCCGACCTCCAGGCCTCGGTGATGCGACTGATGGAGCTGCCGCCCGAGACCCGCGTCCACCCCGGCCACCGCGAGCCGACGACGATCGGCGCGGAGTGGGAGCAGAACCCCTTCGTGCGGATCTGGCGCGGCCTCGACGCGACCGGCGAGGAGAGCGTCACCGTCTGGGGCCGTTCGGCGATGCTGAAGCTCTGGGCGCCCGATTACGACGGCGGCAACAAGGCCTGGATCGTCTTCGACGACAGCAACGAAGAGGCGATCGTCGGCGGCTCCCAGGTGGAGCGCTGAAGCGCCCCGGTCGGGGCTCTCGACGCCCAAAGCTTTAGTCGTCCGGCCTTTCCTGGACGGATGTGCGAGTGGACGCGGGGCGACATAACCCGCACACTGCAGCGATGCTCGCAACCGAAATCCAGGAATTCTTCTTCAACTGGTACCCCGTCTTCGGCGTCGTCTTCATGGCGATGCTGCTGTTCGTCTTCCTCAAACTGATGCGCAGCACGGTCGGCTCGACCAAGCCGGAAACGGTCAAGGCGAGCAAGACCGAACCGGTGCTCTGGGAGGAGGTCCAGGGGGTCGACGCGGCCAAGGACGAGCTGATGGACGTGGCCGAGTGGCTGCGCGAACCGGACCGCTTCGCCGCCCTCGGCGCGCAGCCGCCGCGCGGGGTGCTGCTGTTCGGCCCTCCCGGCACCGGCAAGACGATGCTGGCGCGCGCGGTCGCCGCCCAGGCCGGCGTCGACTTCTTCGCCGCCTCCGGCTCCAGCTTCGTCGAGATGTTCGTCGGCCGCGGCGCGGCGCGGATCCGCCGCCTCTTCAAGGAGGCGCGCAAGTCGGGGCGCGCGGTGATCTTTATCGACGAGCTCGACGCGATCGGTGGCGCCCGCAGCAGCGGTGGCGGCGACGGCGGCTCCAGCGAGCGCGAGCAGGCCCTAAACCAGCTGCTGGTCGAGCTCGACGGCTTCGAGCGCGATCCCGGCACGGTGATCGTCATCGCCGCCTCCAACTACGTCGACAAGCTCGACAAGGCGCTGCTGCGGCCGGGGCGCTTCGACCGCCAGGTGCTGGTGGCGCCGCCCGACCGCGACGGCCGCGAGGCGATCCTCCGCAGCCATGCGAAGGGCAAGCCGCTGGCCGCCGACCTCGACCTCACCGACGTCGCCCGCAAGACCACCGGGATGACCGGCGCCCAGCTCGCCAACGCCCTCAACGAGGCGGCGATCATCGCCGGCCGCGCCGGCCGCCGCGCGACCGGCCGCGAGGACCTCGACGAGGCGCTGCTGCGGCAGTCGGTCGGCTCCCAGCAGGCGCGACGGCTGAGCACCAAGGAGCGGGTGATCGTCGCCTACCACGAGGCCGGCCACGCGCTCTGCCGCAAGCTGCTCGGGCTCGACCCGCCGGAGATCCTCAGCATCGTCCCGCGTGGCCCGGCGCTCGGCTTCGTCGGCCACTCGCCGCGGGAGGACAGCTACCTGAAGTCGCGCGAGGAACTGCTCGACGAGGTGGTGACGCTGCTCGGCGGGCGCGCCGCCGAGGAGGTCGTCCTCGACGAGTCCTACTCGGGCGCGGTCGACGACCTCTCGCGGGTCCACCTCGTCTGCAAGCAGATGGTGGCCGAATTCGGGATGGGTGTGGCGCTCGACCACGACGGACCGCCGCCGATCGCGATGCCCACCGGCGACTACGCCGTCTCCGACGAGACCCGCCGCGACGTCGACCTCGCGGCGATGACTCTGGCCCGCGAGGCACACCGGCGGGCGCGGGCGCTGCTCGCCGCCAACCGCGGTTGCCTCGACGACCTCGCCGGCCAGGCGCTCGAGCGCGAGACGCTCACCCGCGAGGAACTCGACGAGATCTTCGCCGCCCACGACCTGCACGGACTGGTCGAGCCGCACGGCTCCGGGGCGGCGCTGGTCGCCCTCACTCGCGCTTGGCAGCAGTAGAATTTGGCCAGACGGCCAATGAGCGACGAGACCCATTACTTCCCGCCTGGCCGCTCGATGGCGCGGCGGGTGCACGGCGAGCGCTCGGTCGGGCTCCTCTACGGGCAGCGGGCATTGCTGATCGGGGCCCTGGAGCCGCTCACCTACACCGGCACGATGGTCAGCACGAAGTCGGGCGAGTGGCCCTTCACGCGCCTCGCCCGCACCGCCAAGATCCAGGAGACGGTCTTCCTCGGCACCCGCGCCGAAGCCGATAAAGCGCTCGCCGCGGTCCACCGCCTGCACGAGCGGGTCAAGGGCTCGCTGCCCGAGGCGGCCGGCGCCCACCCCGCCGGCGCCACCTACTCGGCCTTCGATCCGGAGCTGATGCTGTGGACGCTGGCGGTCATCGCGGACTCCGGCCGGGCGATGTACGAAGCGATGGCGCGGCCGCTGAGCGAGGGCGAGCGCGAGTCGCTCTGGCAGGATTACGTCCGCTTCGGCGAGCTCTTCGGGCTGCCCCGCTGCGAGGTCCCCGCCACCTACCCCGAGTTCCGCGACTGGTTCGAGGGACGGCTGGCCTCCCCCGACCTGCACGCGACCCCGCACGCGCTGGAGATGGCGCCCCTGGTCGCTTTCAAGCAGCCGGTGCCGGCGGCGGCCCGCGGCAACCTCTTCGTCCAGAACCTGATCATCAAGGGCACGCTGCCGCCGCGGGTGCGGGAGATCTTCGGGATCGAGTGGAGCCGTGCCCACGAGGCCGCCTTCCGCTCGATCGCCGCCGCCCACCGCCGCGCCCGCCCCGCCTTCCCGCAGCGGATGCGCCGCGGCCGCAACGACGTCTTCTTCGACGTCGTCACCAAGGGCGAGCACCTGCGCGGCGGCACCGCCACGCCGCAGCTCCGCGCCGGCGTCGGCTGAGCCCGTCGCCTGGTTGACGACTCCCGGCGCGGGTAGCCTGAGGGCAGCCATGGGCTCCCGCACGCGCATCCCGATCGTTCTCGCCCTCCTGGCCCTGGCGGTGCTGGCGCCGGCGACGGCGGGTGCGGCGGAACGCACCGTCTCGGTCACCGCCGAAGCGACTCTCAAGGTGCCGAACGACAGCGCCGGCCTCGGCTTCTCGGTGAGCAAGGAACGGCGTAGCCGCGCCGCCGCCCTGCGCGCCGTCTCCGGCAAGCTGCGCAGTGTGATCGCCGCGGTTCAGACGATCCCCGGCGTCGGCGCGGGCGACGTCACCACGGGCCGGATCTCCGTCCGCAAGACCTTCCGGGGCACCCGCCCCGTCTACCGCGCCGCCGAGGGAATCGG
Organism: uncultured Solirubrobacterales bacterium; assembly: GCA_963717495.1. Lineage (GTDB taxonomy): Bacteria > Actinomycetota > Thermoleophilia > Solirubrobacterales > 70-9 > VAYN01. The sequence goes on from OY970339.1 coordinate 1,905,199, forward strand.
CGTCACCCTGCACCAGCCCGACAAAGCCGGCGAACTGGTCAGCGCCGCGATCGCCGCCGGCGCGACCGGCGTCAGTGGGCCCAACTTCTTCGTCGGCGACAGCGAAGCGGCCTTCACCGACGCCCTCGCCGCCGCCTTCGACAAGGCCAAGCTGCGCGCCACCGCCCTGGCAACCCGCGCCGGCGCCACCCTCGGCGCCGCCCTGGCGATCGACGAAGGCGAAGGCCCGGAATTGACCCCTCAGTTCGACAGCGCCCCCAAGTCCACGGGGGTGGCGGGATGCGCGGCACCGACGGCTCCGACCGCGGTCAAGCGCGCCAGTCCCCGCTGCGCCGCCCCACCGCCGACCAAGCCCGGCACCTCGACGGTCACCGCGACCGTCCACGTCGTCTTCGCCCTGCTGTAGGCGGGATCGAGTGGGCGGTACAGGGCTCGAACCTGTGACCCCTTCCTTGTAAGGGAAGTGCTCTCCCAACTGAGCTAACCGCCCGGGACCAGTGATTATGAACGAGCTTTGAACCCTGGCAAGAGTCTCTGCGTATTCCGGCCCGATGACGGCAACTTCACGATCCAGAGGCGCCTGGCGGACGGCCGCCGTGGCGCTCGTCCTGGTCAGCTTCGGCCTCGCCCTGGTCGGGCTGCGGGGCCAGACCGCCGCGGCGGATGCAACGGCGCGGGCGAGCGCCGCGCCCAAGGTCACGATCAATCACTTCGCCTACCACCCGCCGACCCTGAGGGTCGCCAAGGGTAGCCGCGTCGTCTTCTCCAACACCAGCAAAGTGACCCATACGGCGACCCGCGAAGGCGGCTTCGACAGCGGCCTGATCAAGCCCGGCAAGTCGTTCGCGGTGCGCTTCAAGCAGAAGGGCACCTTCGCTTATCACTGCCTGATCCACCCCTCGATGCACGGCAGGGTCATCGTCGAATAGCCCGGCTTCCCCGGGCGGCTATGGTCGGCGCCCGAGCATGGCCGCCACCGAGAAGAAACTGGACACCGCGACCCTCTGGCGTGCCGCGCTCCTGCAGCTGGCCGCGGTCGCCGTCCTCTCGCTCGCTCTCGGCCTGGCCCTCCCCCACGACTTCTTCGTCGACTGGGGCTGGATCGCCGGCCCCGGCTCCTGGATGCTCTGCGCCGCCTTCACCGCCCGAGTGCTCCGCCTGCCGTTGCTGCCGACCCTGATCGGCGCCGTCCTCGCCGGCCTGCCCAGCCTCGTCGCCGTCTTGGTCGGCCTGCACTGGGCCGGCGCGATCCTCGCCGTCGGCCTCTTCGCCCTCTGGTGCGCGCGGCTGCCTATTCGTGCTTGGCGATGAACTCGGCGAGCGACGCGCGCCCGACGTGAGCGCAGGAGCCGATGATCAGCACCACTAGTCCGGATCCGATCGAACCGTCGAGGGCCGCCACCAGCGCCACGAACATGAAGAAGTAGAAGAACAGCGCAAGTCCTTCCTCCACCTTCTCGAGCCTGTCCAGATCCGTCGCGGGCATCGAGAGGTGGGTTCGCCGTCCGCGCTCGCTTCCCTTGGCCGCCAATCACAGCGACTGCGCCTGAATGACGAGCTAGACGACCGGTGGCGGTGAGCCCTCGGCGCTGGCGGCGAGCTCGGGGTCCCAGCCGCAGGTGCGGCAGGAGTGCTGGAAGGCCGAGCGGGCGAATTCGAGCGCCAGCCGGTGCGAGTCCTCGGCGGCAACCACGTCCTCCCAGTCGAGCACGTACAGGCCGAGATCGTCGTCCCAGCGCGACTGCGATGGTGGGAGCTGGCCGCCGGCGAAGGCGTCGGACGCCGGGTGGGCGTAGGCGTAGAAGGCGGCTTTTTCGTATTTGGCGTCGCCGGGCCACCAGCCGACTGCGACCTCCTGCGCGTCCATCGAGTTGCGCATGATGAACTCGCCCGAGGGCGGCTCGGCGGGGTCGCCGGAGAAGAGGCTGACGGCGAGGTCGAACGAGCCCCACCAGGCGTTGACCGGAGTCGAGCGGCCGCGAAACGGCGCCCGGTACTCCGCCAGCACCAGGGCCGCCCGAGTCGCCGCGTCGAAGTAGGCGGCGACCTGGTCGGGGTTGTAGCGAGCGTGCTCCTCGTCCGCGTCAAGCGGCTGAGTCCACGGCACCTCCTGCGGCGTCGGGTCGATCTCGACCGGCCCCGCCAGCTCGGCTACTGCGGCGAGCACCGCGCGAGTCACCTCCCCCACCGGTCTATCCGGCGTCAGCGGCACCGCCCGCCGCTCGCCCCCGCTGATCTCGACGACCGCCTCGTGGCGCTGCAGGTCGAGCAGGGCGACGAAGGCGCCGCTCCCGTTCGGAGCCGGCAGCGGCGCCGTCTCCCATCCCCGCGCCGTCAAGCGCAGCGCCGCGTGCTGCAGCTGCGGCTCCGGCGGCGCCGACTCGGCGGCCAGCTTGCCCAGGACCTGGGTGTGCGCGTGGAGCGTGTCGCAGGTCTCGCGCCAGGCTGGGTAGGAAATGGTGGGCCAGGGCTCAGCCATCGAGGCGAGGATAGGGGTTCGCTATAGTTCACCAAATGGTTAATGATTCATTTAAGGCCCTCTCGCACCCGATCCGCCGCGGGATCGTCGAACGCCTCGCTGTCGGCCCGGCGACCGTTGGCGAAGTCACCCGCGGCTTCGACGTGTCCAAGCCCGCGATCTCCAAGCACCTGAAGATCCTGGAGGAGTTGGGCGTAATCACCCGGGTAATAGAGGGCCGGACGCACCGGCTCTCGCTCGAACCCGACGTGCTCGACGAGGCAGCCGACTGGATGGATCGCCAGCGCGCCCTCTGGGGGCGCCTGTTCGACGTCGTCGATGAGTATCTGAAAGAGGAGGAGTCGAAATGAAGATGCCGCCGATCGTCTCGCCGCAAGAGTGGGAGTCCGCCCGCGAGGAGCTGCTGGTCAAGGAGAAGGAGCTGACCCGCGCCGGCGACGCGCTGGCCGCCGAGCGGCGGCGGATGCCGCGGATGGCCGTGGAGAAGGAGTACCGCTTCGAGGGCCCGGACGGGCCGGCCAGCCTGCTCGACCTGTTCGCGGGGCGCCGCCAGCTGATCCTCTACCGCTTCTTCTTCGAGCCCGGCGTGTCCGGCTGGCCCGAGAGCGGCTGCCGCGGCTGCTCGTTCATGGCCGACGAAGTCGCCAACCTGGCCCACCTGAACGCGCGCGACACCACCTTCGCGCACGTTTCCCGGGCGCCCCAGGCCGACATCGAGCGCTACCGGGAGCGGATGGGCTGGGAGATGCCCTGGTACACGCTCACCGACGAGTTCGATGCCGACTTCGGGGTCGATGAATGGCACGGCACCAACGTCTTCTACCGCGACGACGAGGATCGGATCTACCGCACCTACTTCACCGACGGACGCGGCGACGAGGCGCTGGGCAGCATCTGGTCCTACCTCGACATCACCCCCCTCGGCCGCCAGGAGAAGTGGGAGGACTCGCCCGAGGGCTACCCCCAGACCCCGCCCTACACGTGGTGGAATCTCCACGACGAGTACGACGAACCGTGATCCCGCTCGCTCACGTCGGCGGCGTGCCGGTTGAGGAGCTCCTGCCCTGGCTGGCCGGCCCCGGCACCGTGATGGTGGCGCGAGCCTGGATGGCGGTGCACCTGCGCCGCCGCGAGGGCCGCGGCCGGTGAGCGGCGAGACGCTGGTCATCGAGCGCGCCTTCCAGGCCCCCGCCCAGGCCGTCTTCGACGCCTGGACCAGCGAGGAGGTGATGCGCCGCTGGTTCCACGGCCGGCACGACTGGGAGACGCCCGAGGCCCAGGTCGACCTCCGTCTCGGCGGCAACGTGCGCGTCGTCATGCGTGACCCTGAGAAAGGCGTCGAGTACGGCGGCGGCGGTCACTACACCGAGATCGATCCTCCGACCCGCCTCGTCTTCACCTGGACCTGGGACAACGACGAGGACCGGGAGACGCTGATCGAACTCGACTTCGAAGAGGCCGACGGCGTCACCACGGTCCGCCTCACCCACAACAATCTCCGCGACCGGGAATCGGTCGTCTCCCATGAAGGCGGCTGGAACTCGTGCTTCGACAGCCTCGAAGGGGTGCTGGGTACGATGAGAGCACGTCGATGAACCTCAAACGAAAGTCGCTGGCCAGAGTGTCGGCCACGAGCTGCGGCGCGATCTTGTGCCTACTCGCCCTCGCCTGCGGTGCCTCAGTCGTCAAAGCGGCAGGCGCCATACCGGTCGAAGGGGGCTGGGTGGCGACCACCTCAGCTGGCTTGCCGGTCAGCTTCGAAGTGAAGGAGGGCAACGTCCTCAACGCCCACTTCCGCTTCAACTGGGGCTTCTGCGGCAACTTCGAATCCCGCCTCTCCAACACCAACCCGATCGATGCCAACGGCCACTGGAGCTTCCAGGACCCGAGGGGGCAGACGATCGAAGCGACGTTCGTCGCGCCCGACCGGGCTGAAGGCTCGGTGGTCGCGGTCGAGCGCCAACTCCCCGGCTGCCCCGCGACGCAGGCCACCTTCGTCGCCGCCCTTGGAGAAATTCCGCCCTACGTCGAGCCTGAAGTGTTTGCCGTACAGAACAAGAACACCGGTCACCTCTCCAAGCGGCCGCATGAAATCGTCCTCCGCAAGGACGGATCCTTCTCTTTTTATGGCCTCAAGTGGCGAACCTTCGGCGCTCGCATAGCGCGCGCCACCGGCAAGGCCGAGATCCACAGGGAAAACAAAGTGTGGACTCCCCAGGCCTCATTGCGCCTCAGCTCCCTGACCGAAGCCGGCCCCGGCAAACGGATCTACTCGGTTATGCACTACTTCCTCCACGGACCCCTCCCCCGCGGTATGCCCCATCACAACTTTCGGCTGCTGGGCTGACCGGCCGCGTCGGCCGCCAGCTACAAGGTTGTACCCGGTCGAACCCCGCGACCTTCGGCTTGAAAGGACGAGGGTCGTCCGCATCAGGAGCGGTATTCAGCCGCCGATGCGACCCGGATGCGACCTAGATAGCGGCCAGTGCCGGCGCGAGATCGTCGGCGCTCGCTTTGACCGGCTCGGGAATCGTTACGCGCAGTTCCCCCTCGCGGTCGAGGATGCGCTGAGCACCGAGAACGGTCAGTCCGACGATGTGCTGGCTGCCGGGCGCGTAGCGCAGGACATGACCCTCGGGCGTCTCCTCGCCCTCAGCCTCCTGGGGCTTCCCGACATGCAGATAGAGCACGTCGCTGCCGGCGTCATAGTCGGCATGGTCGAACGTGATGTGACCGATCCTGATGTTCACTCGCTCCATGAGCGCGGGTCCTTCCGATTGCCGAACGCGGAGATAAGCCGCGCTGGTTCTTGCTCATAGCTTACGACCACCAACAACCAGCGACTAGGGCCAGCTCCGCGCAGGTAGTAGCGACGACGGCGCTCATAGACCGGGTCGGGGAGGACGCGGTCGGGCTCAGAAATCGCCCTCAGCACATCTGCGAGGTGCGACGCCAGCTCGGGATGGTCCCGCAGAATCTTTTCCTGCCATAGCGCTGACGGCACAACGACTCGAAGCCCATCGGGGTCTCTCGCCTCTGCGGCCTGATCGCCTCCCATCGGCGGAGCGTCTCAGATCTCGCTTGCCTTCGTCCCGCTGCCTAGATGTTTTGTCTGCAACCATTTGGCGGTCCATGAACGACCCGCAAGCCTCTAAGCAACCAGACGGCCCGCTGGAGCTGGCCACGCTGACAAGAACCTGCCTCGCCTGTCCATCCCAGTGGGAGGGAACTCTCGATGACGGACGAGCAATCTACGTGCGTTACCGCCACGGCGAATTGAGCGTCGGCATCGGCGAGGACATAGATGACGCGGTCCGCAATAGCATGTCCGACCAGGCTCTTTACGCCGCCGACATCGGCGACGGCCTCGATGGGTTCATGGATGTCGAAGAGTTGAAAACTCGTCTCGATGGGCTGTTGAAGTTTCCTGCCGACTTCGGTGCGCAGAGCCAATCTCATTCAGATTGAAAGGACGGATGCTATCCGCATCCGGAGCCAGGCTGCTCTGGCAATGCGACCGGATGAGACCAAGATCACCCCAAAACATAGCCCGAAATTTCCGCCCTCGGTTCATCTCCCGGCGAGTCAGTAATGACTCACCACATCTCGGGCAACTATGAGGAAGGTCCGGCGAGCCTCCATCCATTCCTGCCTCCAATCCGACGACTGTGACTCAAAGCATCCGATCAGCTCATTGATTGCAGAAACTGCGTCAACGACCGGCTCTGGCGCGATTAGCAGGAGCCGGTTCGTGCACACTGCCAATTGATCAAATGAATTCATGGTTGGCCGGGCGATGGTTGCGACAGAGAGCCGACGAATAAGCCAGACGAGGATTCGGACGTGAGGTTCGACTTGTTCGAGAATCCATCGGGCGGCACGAGGCATCGGGCCGCCCATCTGCGCCATGCGCAACTCAATCGCGTCCACCGCTGCGCCATATGCAGCAAGTGCGCTGCGAAGCTCTTCTAAGTCGTGAGCTTTGTGTTCTCGACCAGCCTGTCGACTGGCCAGAATTCCCGTCAGCCCCGACCCTGCCAATACTCCGGCGGCGCCGACGAGCGCCGTCATCCAGCCATCCATTGCGACAGCCTAGCCTCGCCTCTGATTCATCAGTCTTGAAAGGACGGGAGACCTCGGCACAGCGAGCCGGCTTGCAACAGCGATGCGACCGGAATGCGACCATCGATGCCATGACCCTCAACAAATGGAACACGTCCGCATCATGGTCGAGGGATCTCGCCGCCGCGACCGAGTTCTCACCTAGCTAGTTGACGAACCCAAAGACGTTCCGAACGCCGTGAGGTAGGTCCGGGCCTGCGGAGAGGCGTGGGTGTCAAAGCTCACGACCTCAAGGAGGCCCGGAATGCAACACGCTAACTCCCCGCTCACCCCGAAGGGCAGGCATCCCATGGTCGCGCTCGTCGAGGATCGCTACGAGCAAGACGCAGAAGGCGAGCCAAACGTTTGTGATCCGGTTGACAGCCTTGATCAGGACAAACTCGTAGCTCGAAGCCTCCCAGATCCCCACACGCGCTTGTGGCTCTGGGTCGCCGTGGAACGCATCGCCGTTGATCCAGTCATCGACGACCTGCCGCGCCTTGATCCATCTGATGTTGTCGGGGCTTTCGGTCTCACCTTGCTCGAAGAGGCCGAGGGCGCCATCCTCGCATGCTTCCTTGAAATCCCTGCCGAGCAGATCGATCGCAGCTAGCGCCGCGGCTCCTTGGGGCACAGCTGGGTCTGCATGAGCGCGAACCCTATTCCGGAGACGAGGGAAAAAGGTTGGTTCGCTGCTCATCCAAAGTCGCCTGAAGTCCATCATCATCGAGCGCAATGCGTCTTCCCCTGCGTGCTCGAGATGCTGATGCACCCCATTCGTGGACGACGCGCTGAAATGGAACCGCGCTCCTTGCTTAAAGAGGGCGCGATCGTTCAGACGCTCGCAAAGGTTCGCAAAGGCTTCAAGGTGCGCAAGATCCTCGGGATCGAACCTCTTAAAAGCCCGCGAAGGATCGACTTCAGCAAGTTCTTGAAAACGCGCTTCGATCCCTTCGACATCCGTGGGCATAGCCATATCCACAAGGTAGCGCGCGCAGGGGCACCGGAAAAGCTAAGGCGCAAAACCTGCATTGGGAGTCTTCTGTGGCACCCGACGCTGTACCCAGAGCGGTTTCATTCGGGAACGGCGCTATCCTCTTCTTCATGCAGAGCAGAGAACCAGACCCCGTGGCTCGTGTCCTCGGGCACGCGCTAGTGGGTGGCATCGTTCTTCTAGCTTTTGGACGGCGCTTCGGGGGATCCGCCGTCTTGGCGAGCGTTCTGACGATCGTTGCCCATGAGGCGCTTGATGCTCCAGTCGCGCAAAAGCTGTCCGATCTAGGCGTCTAACAACTCCTTTCTACGCGTCAGACCATCAGATACGTATGGGCAGCCCTGTTGCTCTATTGAGCTATTCCGATGTGCTGTCTAAGGAGGTGCAAGGCAAGAAGCACCTCCTGCTCGGTAACGGCTTTTCAATGGCCTGGAAAGCCTCAGCATTTAGCTATGCCAGCTTGCGCAGCAAGGCTGATCTGGGAAGCCTGAGCTGCGATGGCGATCTCTTGTTCGAAGCGCTCGAAACGAATGACTTCGAGATCGTCATCGATCGACTTGGCGCGCTGCATCGCTTGCTTCAAGTCTATGAACCAAGCTCCTCTTTGATCGACAGGGCATCTCTAGACGCCGGTGCAATTCGCGACGCACTTGCAGCTGCCCTAGCCGCGAATCATCCCCACAACGTTGCCGCCATTCCCAATGCACAGTACACCGCAGCACGCCGGTTTCTAGCCCCCTTCGACTGCATCTATTCGGTGAATTATGACCTTCTTCTCTACTGGAGCACGCTCCACACTGAGGCCGACATGTTGGACGTTGCGGGTGATGACGGCTTTCGCACTGATCGAGAGGATCCCGATGCTGAGTGGGTTACGTGGGACAATATAGGCACTCGCCGCTCTCAGAACGTGCACTATCTACACGGTGCGCTTCATCTCTTTGATGCTGGTGATCGCCTGAAAAAGTTGACTTGGAAGCGTACGTCTGTGCCGCTGGTTGACCAAGTCCGTGCCGCACTTGCCCGCAATGAGTTCCCGCTCGTGGTTACTGAGGGGGCCACCAGTCAAAAGGTTGCACGGATTGAACATAGTGCCTACCTCTCTGGCAGCTACCGTAGCTTCGGCAATATCGGCGGTCATCTCGTAATTTTCGGCCACGGGCTAGCGGCAAATGACGACCACATACTCGGAGCCATTGTCCGCAGCAAGGTGTCTCATCTGTCCGTAAGCGTCTTTGGTAACTCTGCACTGCCTAGAAATCGGCAGCTGATAAAGCGTGCCGGGCAGCTAGTAGACCGCCGTCACCTTGCGGCAGATGGGAAGCGAACCTTATCTGTTGACTTCTTTAATGCCGAAAGTGCCGATCCATGGGGGCAGCAAGCCTAGTTGGCGGTGCCATCCGCGCCCCGATACTCGCCCACTTTCGCACGACGCTCGAAGCACAGCACTCAAGGTCAGATCAGGTCCATCTCTTCCAGAAATCTCGACGGCTCCTGTTCAAACCCTTTAAAGGTCCGCGAATAGGTCAGGACAAGATCGTCTTCAGCACGACAAACGCCGACAAAGCATGCGCGCCGCTCATTTGGAACCGTGCCTTCTTCGTCAGCACGAAAGTCGGGTAGCTTGCCCTCCTCAAGCCCGACCAGATAAACGCGTCTCCATTGAAGTCCCTTGGTTCCATGAAGCGAAGCAATCTTCACGCCGCCTCCTTGCGTCGGTGACCTACCTCCGCTTTTTAGGGCGAGCTCTACCATCAGTTGCTCGATTGAAAAGTCGGGGTCGAAACGCTCGAAGTCCTCAATCGCCTCGATCAGGGGAAGCACTTGTCGCCCCGCCCCTTCATCATGAATGCAGATAGCAGCATGAGCGCGCCGCGCTACCTCTTGCGGGGTTGCACCATCGAACGCTACCCCTCGAAGGGCCAGAAGCTCAGTCGCGATTGGGTTCGCCGAATGAGCGGTGAGAAATTTGTGCGAGTCCCTCTCTTCAATTAGCTCGACGCCTAAGAACTCAGACAGCCTCGATGCTTGGCGGGTCCGTAACGTCGACTTCAGTACCGAACAGCAAATGCACAACAGCCTTCGGCCGTCCGATTGATGGGTCGCACCTCGCCAATCGGTAACAGGAACGCCGTGCTCAATCAGAGCCTCAACCAGTTCATAAGCCCTTCCGCTCTGCCGCACGAGCACTGCGATCTCGGCAGGTCCCATGACCTCGCCTTCGACCAGGGCTGAGATCTCGGTCGCAATGACCTCGGACTCCTCGGCCGTGCTCCCAAACGTACGGAGTTCGACGGTACCGCCTTCCTTATCGGCTTTCATCTGTCGCCCGCTAGCCGCTGGGTCAGCTGCGATCAGCAGGTTCGCCCGAGTAACAATCTCCTCTCGGCAACGGTAGTTCTTCGTAAGGGGATAGGTCTTGGCATCAAGCTCTTGACTGAACATATGTACGTTCGCTGCCTCCGCCCCAGCGAACTGCATGATTGCTTGATCGTCGTCAGCAAAGACGCTGACCGTCTTGCTGTAGGCCGCTAATGCCTGAACAGTCGCGAACTGGGCAGCGTTCGTGTCTTGAAACTCGTCAATGAGAATGTGGCGGTACTCGCTTGCGTATATCTGAGAGATATCCGGCCGCTCAGTCAGAATTCTAGCTGGGTAAACCACCAGATCCTCAAAATCCACAAGACCGTCTGCGCGCTTCGCGTCCTCGTATGCCTCACCAAACGAGCGAAGAGACTCCCCCATGTCGCGCTGACGAAGACGGCCAGTGGACCAGCCGTGAACTCTGTTGTTAATTCCTAGAGTTCTAGCGACCTCCGCGGCAAACTCGTCCCGTTCCTCTTGATCAAGAATTTCAAAATCGGCATCGATGCCAACCAGGTCCCCATGACTTTTGAGAAACCCCGCTCCGAATCCGTGAAACGTGGTTGCGTGGATTCGCTCCTGCTGCAAATCCCCTATCGCCAACGCGCGGCTCTTCATTTCGGCTGCCGCCTTGTTGGTGAACGTCAGCAGCAGGGCTAGCGACCCGGAGTCCCCCAGCAGAAGATGACGAGCTCTGTGCGCCAAAGTACGAGTCTTCCCAGACCCCGGCCCGGCCAGCACGCTTATTGCTGCCTCTGAAGCCTCAATCGCTTCTAGCTGCTCAGCATCGAGAGGCTCGTTGTGCGTGTACGGGGTCATACTCGAGCCAGGAGTGCAGCAATTGGAGCCGGCACCACGTTTGCTGGTATCGATGCAGCAAGTAGTGGGGCCCACCTAATCTTGTCCTTCTTTACGAAGGCCAGCTGAAGATCGGCCGTCGCCTGCCCTACATTGTTGGGCTGTTGGGCAAATCGTTCGAAGCTGCGTTCTGCTCCGTCGGCTGCGATAACGGCCGTCACTTCATGCTCACTTAGGCCACTCAGTAGTTCAGCCTCTAAGTCTGGATTTGATACCTCGAACCCCGCTGCGTTTAGGCTTGCGCGATCGGTGACGTTGATTCCGACGTCTTGCAGTCGCGCAATCCAAGCTTCCTCGTGATCGAGATCGCAGAGCCCACTTACCTCTAGACCTAGCCCATTCGGTCCCATTAAGGCGAGGTAGTGCTTCAGCGAATCGGCTCCCTCAAGAGAAATCACAGAGACTCCTGCGGAATCCAGTGATACCGACAGCGTCTCTGCGAACGTCCGGAGGGCGAGTAAGTCACTGAACCCCTCTACGAAGATGACTGCCTCGGCAAAATAGGCCTCGGCCGATAGGGAGGTTGCGTACCGAACGAGGCCCCGTGCCGCCGTGTCAGACATTCCGGTGGCACGCGCGACCGCCGTTCCGGCTTCAGGGCCGCCGTCCTCCAGTCGAGCAACCAATCGCGGATCCGATCGGTCAAGCACTGCAGATGAGTGGGTGGCAATCAAGCTCTGCCCGGCTTGCTCTCGAATCCCCTGGACCACTGCACGCTGAGCGTGAGGGTGAAGAGCAGTCTCTGGCTCATCGACAAGAAGAAGAGCTTCCGGATTGGTGGCGACCACCCTGAGGGCGAGAGCCATAATGGCTGCTTGGGCCAAGCCTGCACTTTGCGCAGGAACCGGGATCGAGGGGCCATCCAAGGCAAGGAGTAGCTGCAACTGGCGGAGCACATCTGAATGCTCCCGGGCAACAGGACCGAGCGACAGCGCCCCAGCTGGAACACGAGCAATCAGTTTCGTCAGTTCGCTGCCCACCTCGGCAAGGAGGTTGCTCAGCGGCTCAGAGTCCCCCAACCTCTGACCTGCCCTGAGGATTGCTGAGACAGCCTCTTCCAGCTCATCCTCCAATGGGAGGCCTTCGATCAGCCCGCCCAACAGGCTTGAGGATCCTGCAGGAGTAGTGAGGCGTTTCGGATCCCGCCACGCAGGAAGGTAGATGATCGAAAGAGTTTCACGCGCTTCGCGCCCGATCCGGCTCCATCCATCATCCGGGAAGAGGTGCTCGGTCTTGAGTTCTTGCTCTTGGGAATTCCACGTCGCTCGGCAAGCAACCCGCAGGGTTGGGGGCGCAACATTGAAGTCAAAGGCATCTCGAAAGAGACCCTGATTCTCTGCGGGGAGGTCCGAGAGGGTTGCGATCAGCTCAATGGATTCCTCACGATCGCGAAAATCCTCCAGTGAAAGCTGGCCTCCCTTCACACAATGGTGAATCGCCTTCAGGAGGCTCGACTTTCCCCGTGCGTTCGCGCCAATAATGAACAGCGACTCGCCGCCGATATCCAGCTGAAGGTTCTCGAAGCAACGAAAGTTGCGGACCTCGATCGCTTTGAGTCTCATCCCCCCATCTCCCGCAGAGAGGATATGGGATCGCGGAGAACCTAGAAAAAACAGTCAAGTTCCTTACCCGACACAACCTACTAACCGATTAGCTTCTGGATATGTGGGAATTGGCCTCCTACGGCATGGGTATACCGGGCAAGCATCGTCTCGACGCGATGGCCGGCGATCTCCGCTAGGTCTGCGTCGTTAACGCCCGTTGCTCGCAGGTGGGTGACATAGGAGTGGCGGCACTCGTGGGGGCGTATGTCTAGGCTGGCGGCTTCTTGGGTTGGCTTCCAGACGTCGCGGTAGAAGGTGCGCTCGCGCCATAGGCAGCCTCGGGGGCTTGGAAAGAGGAGCTGGCAGTCGGGGCCGTTGAGATTGACCTGGGCTTCGAGCATCCAGGCGAGGGTCGCGGGGACGGGGACTACGCGGCCGGCGTCCTCCTCGCCGTGGTCGGTCTTGGTGCCCTCGAGGATCGTTCCCTCGTGGGCGGTGCGGCGGACTTGGAGGGTCTCTCCGTCGAAGTCTTCGGGGCGAAGGGGCAGGACCTCCCCCAGCCTCATGCCGGTGTCGGTGAAGGTCCGCACCAGCGCCTCGTAACGTCCTGCCGCCTTGGCGAAGCGGTGCATTTCCTCGAAGCTGAAGACGCGGATCGGGCGGCGCTTCTTCTGCGCTCGCGGATCGTTGGCACGGATGCGGATGCCCTTGAACGGATTGAGGTCGCAGACTTCGTCGGTGATCGCATCCTCGGCCATTGCCGAGAGAGAACGGAGGATGCCGACGGCGCCGGTGGTGGCCCGACCTTCGTTCGTCAGCATGTGGTCGACCAGGGCGAGGGTGTGGCGGCGGCGCAGCTCGTGCATCGGCCAATCCTTCAGGGCGATGCCCTCGATCTCGACGTCGGTGACGCGGGAGACCCGGTGCTCGTAGGTCGCGTTCGTCCGCTCGGATCTCGGGTGCCGCTCAATCCAGGTGGCGAAGTACTCGCCGAGGGTGTCGGGAGTGGCCGCGATCTCGTAGGCCTCGTCGATCGCATGCTGGGCTTCGCTCTTCCTGACAAACGTTCCTTTGCCTCGGTTCCAACTCGGTTTGGCGACCCGACGCTTGCCGTCCCGACCGGTGTAGCGGGCAACCCAGACCACCTCTCCCGACGGATTGCGGCGCTTGGTCGGGGACTCGCGCCTCATGCCGCCTCGTCTCGGTGACGAGCTAGGAATTCCTCGACGTCGGCGGGATCGATTCGGCGGGAGGCGCCGAGCTTGTAGCTGGGCAGCTCACCGCGCCTGATCCAGTTTCGGATCGTGCGGTCGGAGACCGCGAGGAAGCTGGCGAGGGTGCGCTCGGTGAAGAAGGCAACGGGAGCAGGTTTCCTCTCCATGCCACCTATGTCCAAAGACGGCGGCATTTGCATCGGGTGACCTACCCGGGCAAATCCAACGCCACCGATGAGACCGAAGGTCAGACCCCTGCCGACCCTCCCTACTGGCGGCCGTCGCACGGCGAAGCCGTGCCACAATCGGCCGCCCGGAGGGCCGGCGAGCGCCCCTTTTGCTCCGCCCCGCCCCTCGCTGCCGGCACCAATCATGAAGCTGCGGCTCAGGCACGAATCCGGAGGGTTCGTAGTGTGTCGGGGGTTGAGGTTGGGTGCTGGGTAGGGGCCTCGGGTGGCTGCCTGGAGGCCTGATGGACGGGCTTTGTCTTGGCAGCTGCTTCTTGGCTGCCTCATCGTTCGCTACTGGATCGTGGTGGCTCATTTTCTTCTGAATCTGGAATTTTGAATTTGCCTATCTGCATCTCTGGCGATTGCCATTCGATTCCCGCGAGCAATTCATCCAGCGACGTTTCCAGCGCCGCCGCGAACTTCATCGCCGAGTCGAGCCCCGGCAGGGAAAGGCCGCGCTCGATCTGGCTGATCGCGGTGCGATGCGTCGAGGTCCGAAAGGCAAGCTCGTCCTGGCTCACGTCCGCTGCATTGCGAGCCCTTGCGAGATTGCTCCCGAAGCAGCGGGCGAACTGCTCCCGTTCCAGGCCTACCCGGCGCCCCATCGCTACCTCCCCTCCCCGAGGATCTCGTTGAAGCGGAGTGCCGCCCGCGTCGGCAGTACGAGCCTGTCGCTGCGAAACAGCAGGCCGACTGCGGTCAGGTCGCGGACAGCGCGTTCGATCGCGTCTCGCTGCGCGAAGTCGGCCGCCCCGGCACTCACCTCCTGAATCAGTTCGGAAAGCCGTAGGTGCATGGGATAGAGCGTGAGGACGTGGATCAGGACGCTGCCCTGGTCGCGGAGGTCTTGAGCCTCGTTGGAAAGGCAGTCGTTCGAGCCGTGAGCCATAGGGTTCTCTTCAGCCATGAGGAGCGTCGTCTCCTTGTGGTCAGGCCCTCGGCTGGCGTTCCACCGCCGGCCGGGGGCCGCTTCTTGAGGCCGGCAGACAGCTACCGTTCCCGCTGCGATCGGCCTGGTTTGCTCTAAGCCGGTCGCCACGGGGCCGGCGACTCCACTCGCGCGGCCCCACTTATGTGGCGCAACTGTAGCAAGGACTTAGAACATGTTCTAACTACTGATGCGCTCGCCTCCGTTCTGAGAATGTCCACCGGGATGCGGCACTCAGCGCGACCACAGCCAGGACTCGGTAACGCGATCCGGCGCCTGCGCGAGAAGGCCGGCTTGACGCAGGAGACCGTCGCCGCCAAAGCGGAGGTGTCAGTTCAAACGCTCTCGCACATCGAGGCAGGCAACGCGAACCCGACCTGGGCCACGGCCCGCGACATCGCCGCCGCGTTAGGCGTTTCGATCACCGAGCTGGCAAAGCTCTCCGAGAAACACGAATAGGGGCGCCGCCAAGCGGCGCGATGAGACCAAAATGAGACCACGACTCGCCGGAACGCCTCGGAATCGTTCGGAAGGCGACGGAACGAAATTCTGAGACCGAGCCGAGAATCTGGCTCCACACCGGGCAAAACCCGGCACCTCAAGGAACAGCAGCGAATGCGCCCGACGGGAGTCGAACCCGCGACCTTCGGCTTGAAAGACCGACGCTCTTTGGCCCCCCGTAAGGAACCGTTGACCACTGAGCTACGGGCGCTCACCGCGAACCTTACCCGCGCAACGGGTTTTGAGCATTGCTGCTGTCGTTAGGGTCGGACGATGGATCTAGGTATCGAGGGGCGGGTGGCGCTGGTTATGGGCGCCAGTCGGGGGCTCGGGCGCGGGATCGCCGCGGTGCTGGCGCGGGAGGGCGCGACGGTCGCGATCGCCAGCCGCTCGCTCGAGCGGCTCGAGGAAGCCGCGGCTGAGATCCCCGAGGGGGCGACGCCGTTCGTCGCCGACACCTCCGATACCGACCGGCTGGCCGCGCTGCCCGGCGAGGTCGCCGCCGCGCTCGGACCCGTCGACATCCTCGTCCTCAACACCGGCGGGCCGCCGTTCGGCGGCGCGCTCGACCATGGGCTCGACGAGTGGGAAGAGGCCTATCGCTCGCTCGTCCTCGCCCCGCGCGTCCTTGCCGAGGCCGTCGTCCCCGGCATGCGCGAACGCAGCTGGGGCCGCATCGTCAACGTCGGCTCCAACACCACCCGGGAGCCGAACCCTGCGCTCAACCTCTCCAACGCCCACCGCATGGCCGCGGTCGGCTTCCTGAAGACGCTCGCGGGCGAGATCGCCGGCGACGGGATCACCGTCAACACGGTCGCCACCGGCCTCTTCGCGACCGAGCGGCTCGCCGACGGCGGCGGCTCGCTCGACGGCGCCGAAGCGGCAGCCCGCACCGAAGTCCCCGCCGGGCGCCTCGGCACGCCGGAGGAGTACGGCGACCTCGTCGCCTTCCTCTGCTCCGAGCGCGCCGCCTACCTCACCGGCACCGTCATCCCGATCGACGGCGGCCTCTTACGGTCTGCCTTCTGAGGGCGTAGGACCAAGCGAGGGCGTGCCGGCGGCGAAGCGGCAGTGCTCCGCACGACGCGCAGCCGACGGTGCGGCCTCGCGCCGCGTCCTACGCCCTCAGCTCGCCGGCGCGGATCTTCGCCGCCATCTCCTTCGACTCCTCGCGGTAGGCGGTCCCGTCCCCGAACTCGATCGCCGGGTACTTGCGCTGGCCGGAGACCCGCTCCAGCTCGTCCCGCTTGCCGGGCCGGATCGGCCCCTTCACCACCTCGTACTCGATCCCCTCATCGTCGAGCGCCTTCTGCACCTTCCAACAGGGGTGGCCGTCGAACTTCGCGAACATCACTGGGCACCTGTGGAGCTTTACCGCCATCACTCGCCTCCTATCTCACGCATTGCCGGATAGATGATCACGTCACGCAGAGTCTTGGAGCCGGTCAGGATCATCAGCAGGCGGTCGATCCCCAAGCCACAGCCGCTCGCCGGCGGCATCCCATATTCGAGCGCTTTGACGAACTCTTCGTCGTGGGGATGGGGATCGTCCTCGGCGCCGGACTCCTGGCGTTCGCGCTGGCCGACGAAGCGCTGGCGCTGCTCGACCGGGTCGTTGATGTCGGTCCCGCCGCCGACGATCTCCATCCCGGCGACGATGCCGTCGAAGGCCTCGCAGACCTTGGGGTCGTCGGGATGGACCTTGACCAGCGGCCAGATGTCGATCGGCAGCACCGTGATGTAGGTGGGCTGGATCAGCTTCGGCTCGATCAGCTTGCCCTGCAGGGTGTCGACGAGGCCGGCCCAGTCGTCATTCTCGTCGGCGTCGTCGCCGGCCAGCTCGGCCAGCTCGTCGCGGCTCGCCTTGTAGATGTCGACGCCGGTCTCGGCGAGGATCTCGTCGCGCAGGACCACCCGCGGCCAGGGCGCCGCGAAGTCGATCTCGACCCCGTCGCGCTCCACCACCGTCGTCCCCGTCACCTGCTCGACGACGCTGGCAACCAGGATCTCGACGAACTCCATGACGCCGTTGTAGTCGGCGCCTCCCACGAACATCTCCAGCATCGTGAACTCCGGGTTGTGCTGGGACGACATCCCCTCGTTGCGGAAGAACTTGCCGAACTCGTAGACGTCCTCGAAGCCGCCGACGATCGCCCGCTTCAGGTAGAGCTCGGTCGCGGTCCGCAGGAAGAGGTCGCGGCCGAGCGCGTTGTGGTGGGTGACGAAGGGCCGCGCCGCGGCGCCGCCGGTCAGCCGCTGCAGGACCGGCGTTTCCAGCTCCACCCAGCCGCGCTCGTTCATGTGGCCGCGGATCGCCGCCGTCAGCTTCGCCCTTTTCTTGAAGACCTCGCGCGACTCCTCGTTGGCCATGAGGTCGAGTTCGCGCTGGCGGTAGCGCAGCTCCGGGTCGGAGATGCCGTGGAAGAGGTCGGGCGGGTCGAGCAGCGCCTTGGCCAGCAGCGTGCACTCGCGCACGCCGATCGCGACCTGTCCGCGCTTGGTCACGTAGACCGGCCCCTCGATGCCGACCAGGTCGCCGATGTCGAGCTCGACGATCCGCTCGAACGCCTCCTCGCCGAGCGCGTCGCGGCGGGCGTAGGCCTGGATCGTGCCGGTGATGTCGCGGACGTCGAGGAAGGCGGTCTTGCCGTGGCCGCGCTTGCCGACGACCCGGCCCATCACCCGGTAGGCGAACTGGTCGTGCTCCCCCTCCCCCAGCTCCTCGGGATCGTGGGCGGCGAGGATCTCCTCGGCGTGGGTGCGGCCTTCGAAGGAGTGCGGGTAGGGATCGATCCCGGCCTCGCGCAGGCGCTCGACCTTGGCCCGGCGCTGCGCCTCGCTGGCCGCCCCGGAGCGATCGCCCACCTCGGGCGCCGTCTCCTCAGCCCGCGGCGGGGCTTCGCTCATCGCTTTGCTGCCGGCTTCACGGTGCGAAGCCGACGGTCACCCGCTCGTCACCTTCATGGTCCTGGAGGGTAGTGGCGTCGCGCAGCATCTCGCGCATCGCCGGCCCGTGATGGGTATCGTGCTCCATCGCCAGCTTCCAGCCGGAGGGCGTTTCCTCGATCAGGCCGCGGATCACGCCGAGCCCGTCCTCGCCGCAGGCGCCGGTGACGGCGATCCGCGGCTCGCGCTGGATCTCCGGCGAGCGCTCGAAGATGGTCGAGTCGGTGACGTAGGGAAGGTTGGCGATGACCAGGTCGACGTCCTCGAGGCCCTCGGGGATGCCGACGGTGACGGTGACCTCAAGTGGGATGCCGAGCCGCTCGGCATTCTCGCGCGCGGCTTCGGCCGCCTCCGGCGAGAGGTCCGAGGCGCTCACCCGCAGGTCGGGACGCTCGGAGAGCAGGGCCAGGGCGATCGCCCCGGAGCCGGTGCCGACCTCGTGGACGCGGGCGCCCTCGGGCAGTTTGGCGCCGACCTCGACCAGCAGCTCGGTCTCCCGCCGTGGCCACAGCACCCGCTCGTCGACGGCGATTTCGAGATTGCGGAAGTGAGCGCGGCCGAGGATGTAGGCCATCGGCTCGCGGTCGACGCGGCGCGCCACCCGCTCCTCGATCAGTGTGGCGACGTCGCCGGGAAGCTCGCCGGCGCTCTCGACCGACAGCTCCTGCGGCTTCACACCCATCGCGTCGGCAACCAGTGTTTCAGCGTCGGCCCGCGCATCCTCCACCCCGGCCGCGGCGATCCGCTCCGCGGCCTCGTCGAGCACCGCGCTGACGGTACGCGCCGTCGGCCCCTCCTGACTCTGAATATCGATAGCCGCCATTAACCGCTGTGCCTCCCTAGTAAACCGCCAAAAGTGTTCGCGCAGACTAACAACGTGCCTCAGCCCTTCGCTGAGGCCGTGGCGGGCGCCGTCGCGGCGACCGCCGGACGGCTGAGGCTACCGTGACGGCGCTTGACGACGGCGATCCAGACTGCTCCCGCCAGAACCATTGCGAGGCTCTCGAGTTGCGCCGAGGTCAGGCCCAGGGCCGAATCGGCGTTGCGGCGGAGGAACTCGACCCCGAACCGCTCCGCCCCCGCGTAGACGAGATAGATCGCGAAGAGGACGCCGAGGCGGAAGCGATCGCGCAGCTGCCAGAGCAGCCAGGCGCCGAGCCCCATCGCCAGGGTCTCGTAGATCGGGGTCGGGTGGACGGTCTGCTCGGTCGGCACCGTCCCGTCGGGATAGGACATCGCCCAGGGCCCGTCCCAGGCCCTGCCGTAGTCACCGTCGCCGGAGAGCTGGCAGCCGCAGCGGCCGATCGCGTAGCCGAGCGCCAGCGCCGGCGCCGCCAGGTCGAGCAGGGCGAGTCCAAGGAAGTCGCGGTACCAGGCCCAGGCCAGCACGGCCAGGGCGCCGCCGATCGCGCCGCCGTACCAGACCAGCCCGGCCCCGGAGAAGAGGTTGCCGAGCAGGTCGTCCTTGACGTCGCTGTAGTTCTGGACCAGGAAGTAGATGCGGGAGCCGACGACGCCGCCGATCAGCGCCGCGAAGCCCATCTCATACGCCCAGTCGACCGGCTTGCCGATCTCCCCCAGCCGGCGCCAGATCAGCGCCCCGGCGGCGAGGAAGGCGAGCGCGAACATGAGGCCGAAGGTCTGCAGCGTCAGCGGTCCGATTTCGAGGCGTGGATACATGGCGATCGGCGCGGCGCCTACTCGACGAGCAGCGTCTCCAGCAGCGCCTTCTGGGCGTGGAGGCGGTTCTCCGCCTGGTCCCAGACCGCCGAGGCGTCGGAGTAGAGGACATCCGCCGTGATCTCCTCGCCGGGGTGGGCCGGCAGGCAGTGGAGGACGATCGCGCCGTCCTTGGCCGCGGCGAGAAGGTCGCCGTCGAGCCGGAACGGGGCGAGGTCGGCGCGGCGGCGCTCCGCCTCGTCCTCATCGCCCATGCTGACCCAGACGTCCGTATAGAGAGCATCGGCGCCGTCAGCGGCGGCACGCGGGTCGCCGCTCAGCTTCACCCCATGCCCCTCCTCCAGCTGATAGCCGGGCGGCGCCGCGACGACGACCTCGACCCCGGCCAGCTCACCGAAAATCGCCAGCGAGCGGGCGACGTTGTTGCCGTCGCCGACATAGGCGAGCCGCTGGCCGTCGAGCTCGCCGAAGCGCTCGCGCATCGTCAGCAGGTCGGCGATCGCCTGGCAGGGATGATGCAGCGGCGTCAACGCGTTGACGACCGGGACGTCGGCCGCCGCGGCCAGCTCGGCGACCTCCTCATGGGAGCCGGAGCGGATCACGATCGCGTCGACGTAGCGCGAGAGCACCCGCGCCGTGTCGCCGATCGACTCGCCGCGGGAGAACTGCATCTCGTCGGCGCGGAGGACGATCGGCGTCGCCCCCAGCTCGGCGACCCCGACCTCGAAGGAGATCCGGGTCCGGGTCGAGGGCTTCTGGAAGATCAGCGCGACGCTGCGCCCGGCCAGGGAGTCGGCGCCGAGCCGCTCGTCGCGGCCGGCTTTCAGCTCCAGCGCTCGATCGAGCAGCTTGCCGAGCTCGAAGGCGCCGAGCTCTTCGCCGGTGAGGAAGTCTCGCTTCAAGCTTGCGGATACTACGCAGCGTGGAGTTCACCGCAATCGCCTGGAACCTCTTCCACGGACGGGACTTCCCGCCCGACCCGGCGCTGCGCAGCTGGCGCTCGCGGCTGCTGCGGATCGACGAGCGCAACGAGACGCACGTCCAGGTCAACCGCGACCTCACCACCGAGTTCGCGACGCTGCTCGCCGCGACCGCCTGGGACGTCGCCCTGCTGCAGGAGTGCCCGCCCCGCTTCATGGAGCCGCTGGCCCGCGCCTGCGGCGCCGAGGCGCACCGAGTGCTGACCTCGCGCAACTCACTCGGCCCCCTGCGCGGGCTGCTCGCCCGCCAGAACCCCGACCTGATGGCCTCCGGCGAGGGCGGCTCCAACCTGACCCTGGTGCGGGTGCCCGGCCGGCTTGGGGGGATCGCCGAGCGCCGCGAGCTGGCGATCCACGAGGGCGCACCGGAGCGGCGCGCGCTGGCGCTGACCCGGACCGCGTCCGGGGTCTGCGTCGCCAACCTGCACGCGACCAACGACCGACCCGACCTGGCGACGGAGGACGTCCTGCGCGCGGCCCGCGCCGCGGGCGAGTTCGCCGGAGGCGCGCCGCTGCTCTTCGGCGGCGACCTCAACCTGCGCCCGGCCGAGGACCCGGCGGCCTTCGAGCGCCTGCGCGAGGACTTCGGCTTGGCCGCCCCGACCGCGCCGCGGACGATCGACCACCTGCTCAGCCGCGGCCTCGAGGTGCTCGAGCCGCCGACCGCCTGGCCGCCCGAGCGCCGCGAGCTGCCGCTCGACGGACGCGCCCTGCGGCTCTCCGACCACGCGCCGCTGCAGGCACGATTCGCCGTGGCAGAGCCACCGCTGCTGCGAACTTGAGATAGTCGGGGCCACCGCGCCCAACTTCTCCCTGGAGGCAAGTCGAGATGGCCGAGAAAAAAGCAGTTGCCAAAGCGAGCAAAAAAGCGAAAGCGACGAAACCGAAAGCCAAAGCTAAAAAAGCCGCGCCGAAAAAAGCGAAATCGAAAGCGAAAGCCAAAACCGCGAAACCGGCGGCACGCAGAAAAGCTGCGGCGAGAAAACCGACGGCCAAACGCTCCAACAGCAAAGCGACCACCGGCCTCGACAAGAGCGTCGCCCAGTTCCGCGAGAGCCTCGAGCAGAGCGTCACGCTCAGCCGCGATCGCCTTCACGAAGTCGTCGACGACGCCGTCAAGCGCGGCCGCATGACCCGCGGCGACGCCGAGAAGATGCTCAACGACCTCGTCAAGCGCGGCCGCAAACAGACCGACTCGCTGCTCGGCGAGCTCGAGCGACTGGTCAAACAGGCGCGCAAAGAGGTCGGCGGGCGGGCGGCGCCGGTGCGCAAACAGGCCACCCAGGCGGCGCGCCGAGCGCGGAAAAAACTCGGCTGATTTGACGACAGCCAGCGGCTCCAAGCCGGCGGCCCGCGGCCCCCGTCGCGGCGAGCAGCTCGAGGTCGAGGTCGAGTCGCTCGCCTACGGTGGGCGCGGCGTCGCCCGTGCCGACGGCTTCGTCGTCTTCGTCGCCGGTGGCCTGCCCGGCGACCGCGTCCGGGTCGAGGTCACCAAGGCGAAGAAGCGCTTCGCCGAGGCACGCACCGTCGAGCTGCTCCAGGCGGGCGCCGATCGCATTCCCGACCGCTGCGTCCACGGCGGCGAGCCCTGCCCCGGCGCCCCCTGGCAGGGCCTCCCCTACGAGCGCCAGCTGCAGATCAAGAGCGAGCAGGTCGCCGAGGCGCTGCGGCGGATCGGCGACCTCGAGGGCTTCGAGCTGGAGGACATCGTCGCCGCCGACGAGCAGTGGCGCTATCGCAACAAGCTCGAATACTCCTTCGGCGACGACGGCGGCGAACCGATCCTTGGCTTCCACGCCCGCGGCCGCTGGGACCTGGTCGTCGACGTCGACGACTGCCACCTCGCCTCCGAGGCCGGCAACGCGGCCCGCAACGAGGTCCGCGAGTGGGCGCGGCGGGAGTCGGTACCGGCCTTCGACGCTCGCGCCAAGCGCGGCGTGCTGCGTAACCTCGTGGTCCGCGAGGGCCGTCGCACGGACCAGATCCAGACCCGCCTCGTCACCGCCCAACGCAACTTCCCGAAACCCCCCGTCGACCTGCACACGGTCGTCGCCGACGATTCGGGCGGCAACGAGGGGCCGACAGGCGTGCTGCGCGAGGAGTATCTGAAGGAGGAGCTGTGCGGGCTGAAGTGGAAGATCTCCCCCGGCGCCTTCTTCCAGACCAACACCGAGATGGCCGAGCGCCTCTACGCCGTCGCCGCCGAGTTCGCCGGCCTGAGCGGCAAGGAGAAGGTCTTCGACCTCTTCTGCGGCATCGGCACGATCGGGCTGACGATGGCCGCCAGGGCCGGCGAGGTCTGGGGCGTGGAGATCGTCCCCGAGGCGATCGAGGACGCCGAGCGCAACGCCAGGCTGAACGGGATCGGCAACGCCCACTTCCTCGCCGCCAACGTCCGCACCGGCGTGCGGCCGCTGCTGGTCCAGGCCGGCAAGCCCGACGTCGTCGTGATCGACCCGCCCCGCGCGGGCCTTTCGCAGAAAATGATCCGGCGGGTGATCGAGTGCGAGGCGCAGAAGATCGTCTACGTCTCCTGCAACCCGACCACGCTCGCCCCCAACGCCGCCCAGCTGGTCGAGGCCGGCTATAGGCTGACGCGGGTGAGGCCGGTCGACATGTTCCCCCAGACCCCGCACATCGAGTGCGTGGCGCTGTTGGAGAAGTCCGCTGGCGCGAGCGCGGGCGCAGGGGTCGCCTGATGCCCCGCGGTTTTGGCGTCGCCGCCGGTCTCGACCCCGACGTCGCCCGCCCGCTGGCCGCCCGCTGCGCCGAGCTCGGCTACGGCTCGATGTGGTCGAACGACCATCCCGGCGCCAAGGGCCTGGAGACGCTGGCCGAGTTCGCCGCCGCGGCGCCGCAGGCCGACCTCGGCGTCGCCGTAATCGCCCTCGACCGCACCCCCCCGGAGGCGATTGCCGCCGACATCGAGCGCCTCGGCATTGACCCCGCCCGCCTCTGGCTCGGCGTCGGCTCCGGCTTCTCGAAGAAGCCGCTGACGGCGATGCGCGAGTCGCTGCCGGAGCTGCGCCGGGCGCTCCCCGGCGTCCGCCTCGTCCTCGCCGCGATGGGCCCGAAGATGTGCGCCCTCGGCGGCGCCGAGTTCGAGGGCGTCTTCTTCAACTGGATGACCCCGGCCTTCGCCGCCGGCGCCCGCGAGCAGGTCGAGGCCGGCGCCCGCGAGGCCGACCGCGACGTGCCGCCGATCTTCGGCTACGTCCGCACCGCCGTCGGCCCCGACGCCGCCGAGCGCCTGGCCAAGGAGGAGTCCTTCTACCGCGACCTGCACAAGGGCTACCGCGACCACTTCGACCGCCTCGCCGAGCCCGAGGGCACCGTCGGCGTCGCCGCCACCAACCGCAACGACGCCCAGACCCAACTCGCCGCCTACGAAGGCCCCCTCAACACCATCGTCGTCCGCGGCCTCGCCAGCGCCAAGGTCGAGCCGATGACCGCCGTCGCCGCAGCAGCCGCGGCCTGACCCTTGGGGGAGGGCCGGGTGCCCCTCCCATGAGCGGCGTCCTGATTTTCGCAGCGCCAACTCAGCGAGAGACGGCGCGCGCCCGGCGAAAATCCCAGCGAAATGGGAGGGGCACCCGGCCCTCCCCCACGCTCAGTACGGAGGCAAATCGTCGTACCAAACACCCAGCGTCTTGAAGGCCCGCCAGAACCGCTGCTTGGCCCCCTCCTCGTCGAGCGCCAAGTCGATGTCCGGCACGTAGAGCGCGTCGATCGTCGGGGTGAAGGCCTGGATCTCGCCCTCGCGCTGCTCGACCGGGCGTGAGAGCGGTACCTGCAGGCCGTTGAGGATGCGCAGCGCCGGCTCGCCCATGACGACGAGGATCTTCGGCTGCACGATCGCGATCTCCTCGACCAGGCGGGCCACGCACTCGCCGGCGGCGAGGTCGGGCTCGGCGATCGGGCACTTGACGCAGAGCGTGCCGTAGACGACCAGGGGGTCGATCCCGAGGCGCTTGAAGCTTTTCATCAGGGCGTTGCCGGAGCGCCCGTAGAAGGCGACCCCCTCCTCGATCTCCGAGGTCATCGGCGCCTGCTTGAGCATGAAGACGTCGGCCTGCGGGTGGCCGGAGCCGAGCACCGGCATCAGCTTGCCGCGGGGGCAGTGCTGGCAATCCTGGATCTCGCGGCTGATCTGGTTGAGCTCGCGAATCGCGCGCTCCAGGTACTTCTCGCGGATCTCGTCGTCGGTGCCTCGCATCTGCCCAACCTTCTTTGACGAGGCCGGCGCGGCTCCTTTCAGATCGCCGCCATGCATCAGCTCTTGCTCGCCGAGCGGCGTTTGCGGGGCTTGCCCCCGCGGGCCGGTTTGGCGTCCGGCACGCGCCGTTTCGGCGCCTTCGGCCGCCCGGTCGTCTGCAGCAGCTTCAGGGCCTGCACGTAGAGCAGGTTCTTGTGCTTGCGGGTGATGTCGGCGTCGCGCATCGCCTCGAGGAACTCGGCCGGGCCGTCGAAATCGTGGATCCGGGTGCGCACGCTGCCGAGCCCTTGGGCGACGTGGCTGTCGGAGCCGGCGCCGGCGACGATCCGGTACTTGCGGGCGAAGCGCTCCGCCTCCTCGTTGAAGGCGGTCACCGCCACCCGCGGGTTGAAGACCTCGAGGATGTCGATCTCCTCGACGATGTCGATCAGGTGCTCGTAGTCGGGCACCGAGTGGAAGCGGTCGAAGGGATGCGGCACGTAGACGAGCCCGCCCTGGGCCCGGATCGCGGCGATCGTCTCCGCCATCGTCAGGCCCTTGGGGATCTTCTCCTCGAGGAAGAGGCCGATCACCTCGCCCTGCTCGGCGGTCTTCACCTCCTCGGCGACGATCACCTCGATGTCGTCCATCGACTCGGCGATCCGGCGCGCCTCCAGCGCTCCCGACACCTCGTTGTGGTCGGTGATCGCGATCGCCCCCAGGCCGCGGTCGCGGGCGGTCTGCAGCAGCACCTCGACCGGGGTGGCGCAGTCGGTCGAGTGGTCGGTGTGCATATGCAGGTCGACCTCGATCAGCTCGCGCTCGGAGATCCGCGCCCGCAGCTCGGGGTCGCCGCCCTCGGGGTGGCGGCGAGCGACGAGGCGCCGGTAGAGCGCCTCCAGCTCGGCGGCGACGGCGGCCCAGGCGCGGCCCTCGCCGGCCGGCTCGACCAGTTCGTAGGAGGCGGGGAAGTAACGCTCCAGCAACTCGGCCGTCTCCGGCCGGGTGACGGTGCGAGCGTCGATGCGGCCGAAGAAGATCTCGACCAGCGGGCGGGCGACCTGGGTCGAGAGCACCCGCTCCTGCGGCGCGTGGAAAGTGGCGACGTTGAGAGCGTAGGAGTGGCGCAGCGCCGCCGAGGAGACGCTCGGCGCGAAGGGCTCGTGGACGTGGACGATGTCCAGGTCGCGCCCCTTCAGCAGCTTCTTCACCGGGTCGCCGGTGAACAGCCGCAGAACCTCATGACCGCGCGCCTCGAGCTCCGCCGAGACCGCCTCGACGAAGCGGCTGATCGGGCTGTCGGCACCGCGCCGGTAGGGCGCCGCCTGAGCGATTGAGAGCGGAGCGTCGGCCACGGTCGAGACCAAGCATAAGAGCCCGCTCTCGGCGGGCTCTTATGCGAAGCGGGTCCCTAGGTCAGGCGTCCGGCCTAAGCCTGGGCGGAGCTGGGAACGTCGGCCGGGGTCGAAGCCGCCGACTTGCCGCGGGCGTTGGCGGCGATGTACTTCTCGGTCTGCTCTCGCGCCTCGTCATCGGGGCGCTGGGTGTGCGGCGACTTCATCAGGTAGCTGGACGGGCCGTCCAGCTGGCCGGCAATCCCATTGTTGAGCGCCAGCTTGATCAGCCGCACGGCGTCGATCACGACGCCGGCCGAGTTCGGCGAGTCCCAGACCTCGAGCTTGAGCTCGACCGTCAGCGGCACGTCGCCGAAGGCTTTGCCCTCGAGCCGGATGTGCGCCCACTTGCGGTCGGTCAGCCAGGCGACGTAGTCGGAGGGGCCGACGTGGACGTCCTCGTCCGGCAGGTCGTGGCCCATGATCGAGGTGACCGCGTTGGTCTTCGACTCCTTCTTGGAGGCGAGCCGCTCGCGCTCGAGCATGTTGTAGAAGTCCATGTTGCCGCCGACGTTGAGCTGGCTGGTCCGCTCCATCCGCACGCCGCGGTCGTGGAAGAGGCGAGCGAGCTGGCGATGGACGATCGTCGCCCCGACCTGGGACTTGATGTCGTCGCCGATGATCGGCAGCCCGGCGTCTTTGAAGCGCTTGTCCCAGTAGTCCTCGCGGGCGATGAAGACTGGCAGGCAGTTGACGAAGCCGACCCCGGCCGCGAGCGCCTGCTCGACATACCACTTGACCGCGTCCTCGGAGCCGACCGGCAGGTAACAGACGAGCACGTCGGCCTTGGTCTGCTTGAGGATGCCGACGATGTCGGCGGTCTCGCCCGGAGCTTTGGTGATTTTCTCTTTCAGGTACTTGCCGAGGCCGTCGTGGGTCATGCCGCGCTCGACCTTGACGCCGAGGTTGGGGACGTCGGCGAACTTGATCGTGTCGTTCTGCCCCGACCAGATCGCCTCGGAAAGGTCCTTGCCGACCTTCTCCTGGTCGATGTCGAAGGCGGCGACGAACTCGACGTCGCGGACGTGGTAGCCGCCCAGTTCGACATGCATCAGGCCGGGAACTTCGTCGGCCGGGTCGGCGTCCTTGTAGTACTGGATGCCCTGGATGAAGGAGTTGGCGCAGTTGCCGACGCCGACGATCGCGACGCGGACCTTCTCGTCGCCGCGGGCGATGCCGTTCGTGCTGCCGTTTGCTCCGTTGCTCTCGCTCATGAAATTGGAAGTCCTCCTAGTCAGCGCTGGATGGCAGAACACACCCGGCGACCTTGCTGGTTACAGATCCTCGGCCTCACCGCCGCCGCTCGGTGTGCCGGCCTCGGCCAAAAGAAGCTCGTTCCGCACATGCCATACCCGCTGGAACACAGTGAAGATCGTCAGGATGGCGATCGCGTAGATCGACGGCGCCAGCAATTCGAAATCGCCGATGCCGGCTCCCTTGGCGAAGATCAGGCCGATCGAAAGTAGCACCACCCTGACCGGCCGCGTCGCCAAACCGACCTTGCACTCGACCCCGAGCGCCTCGGCCCGGGCCCGCGTGTAGGAGACCATCAGCGAGCCGAGCACGGCGACCACGCACATCGCGGCGGCGAAGTCTTCGCCCTGGGCGGCGAAGTAGCCGGCGACGGCGGCGAGCACGATGCCCTCCTCGATCCGGTCCAGCGTCGAGTCGAGGAAGGCCCCGAACAGGGTCCCCTTGCCCGACATCCGCGAGTAGCGGCCGTCGAGGGTGTCCATCACCGAACCGAGCACGAAGGCGACGCCGGCGAGGAAGAAGAGGCGCTGGGTGACGAGGGCGGCGGCGACCAGGTTGCCGGCCAGGCCAACCATCGAGATCGCGTTCGGGGTCAGCCGCGACTCGATCAGGCGCTCGCGGGCGTAGGAGCGGAGCTCCTGCCCGTTGCGAGCGGTCGCGCGACCCTCGCGGCGGCCGCGGGGAGGCCTGGGAGGAGCCGTGGATGGCATGCCCTGAGGCTAGTCGGTCGCGAGGAGGTCGGCTTGCGCAGGGACCCGCATGCGGCCTAGGCCTCGGCCTCGCGCGCGCCTCTGGCGCGGAAGGACCAGACCTCGGGCCGGGTCCGGGCCAACCGCTGGGCGACCAGCGCCGCCGTCAGCGCCACTCCCCAGCCCAGTACAGCGTCGACCCAGTAGTGGTTGGCGGTGACGATCGTGACCCAGGCGACCAGAAACGGCCAGGTGGCCCAAAAGGCTTTCGAGAACCAGCGCCGGCAGACCTGGAAGCCGGTGGCGCCGATCATCATCGCGAAGGCGCAATGCATGCTCGGCACCGCCGCGTAGGGGTTGATGAGGACCTTCGCCAGCCCCGAATCGTGGTTGACGTTGGAAAAGTCGTTGATCGTGTCGACGAAGCCGTATTCGGGGAACATCCGCGGCGGCGCGGTCGGGTAGAGCGTGTAGCCGACCAGCGCCAGCCCCATCGAGACCACGAACATGTTGCGGACGAAGTAATAGGACTCGTTGCGGAAGAGGTAGAGCCAGACCAGGAAGCCGAGCGCGACCGAGAACTGGGCGTTGAGGTAGATCTGGTTGGCGAAGTCGACGATCCAGCCGGCGGAGAAGAAGGCCTGCAGGTCGGCCTCGAAGAAGGTGTGGGTCGAGCGCTCGAGATCGATGATCCACTGCCCGTGGGCGATCGCGTCGGCGCGCTTGGAGTCGGCCAATCCACGGGCCACCTCGTAGACGAGGTCAACGGCGACGAGGATGCCGATCTGGCGCCCGAGGTCGCCCCAACCCTTGGGCAGCCTGGCGGTGACGCTTGCAAACGCGCGAGACACGGGACAGTCAATTGTAATCCGCGCGTTAACGGGCGGATTACGCGACGATCGGCTGCTCCAGGAAGTCGAGGATGCGGTCGCCCAGACCGGGATCGTCGACCAGGGGCCAGTGACCGGCGCCCGCGACCAGCTCCAGCCGGGAGGCGGGCAGGGCAGCGGCGTAGGCATGGGCGAAGCGGTTGGGAAGGTAGGGATCGCGGTCTCCCCAGAGCACGAGCGAAGGGCAGTCCAGCCTGCCGAGGTCCCTCCCGGCCGCGGCCAGGCGACCGGGGTCGGCGTCCCGGTAGAGAGCCAGGGTGGCGGCCTTGGTCCCGCTGTCCCAGCGGTCCCAGATCAGGTCAAGGAACCAGGGCGGCATCGGGCCGCGATTGCCGCCCGCCTGGCGCATCAGCAGCGCGAATGCCGGCCTCGTCGTGGTCGCGTTGAGGAACTCGCCGAGCGGGCGGCGACGCCAGAGCTGGGCGATCCAGTGCCAGCGATAGCTGGGCAGCAGGGGAACGGCATTGATCACGACCAGGCGCTCGACGAGCTCAGGCCGGCGCTGGGCCCCGATCAGGGCGAGGGCACCCCAGTCGTGGACGACCAGTTTGCGCCGCCCCACCCCGAGCTCGTCGAGACAGCGCTCGAGAAAAGCCGAGAGTCCGTACATGGAGTAGTCGAAGCGGGAAGGGTCCGGCCGGTCCGACCGCCCCCATCCCGGCATGTCGATCGCCAGGCCGGGGCCGCCCCGTTCCAGCAGCGGCACCCATTCCTCGCCGTGCGTCGGGTTGCCGTGGCAGTACACGGTCGGCGTCCCCGCCCCCGCCACCCGGCGATAGAAGACACGGACGCCGTCGACGCGCAGCTCCCCCTCTTCGACCGCGGCCATCGCCGAACCATACGGGGAGGCCCATTAGGGTCAGCCGCGATGAGTTGGAAGCGACCGGACAGGCGGCGGGTGCGGGCGATCCGGGATCGCCTGCGGGAGATGTACGGGGTTCCCGAGCAGGAGCCGCACCGGCACCCGATCGCCGAGCTGATCAAGACCGTGCTCTCCCAGCACACCAACGACCGCAACCGCGACCGGGCGTTCGCGGCGCTGCGGGAGCGGTTCCCGACCTGGGAGGAGGTGCGGGACGCCCCGGTCGCGGAGGTCGAGGACGCGATCCGGCCCGGCGGCCTGGCGAAGCAGAAGGCGCCGCGGATCCGGGCGATCCTGGAACAGCTGGGGGAGCCGCCGGACCTCGACTGGACGGAGACGGCATCGCGCGAGGAGTCGCTGGAGTTC
The DNA here is from genome assembly GCA_963717495.1 of uncultured Solirubrobacterales bacterium. Classification (GTDB taxonomy): domain Bacteria; phylum Actinomycetota; class Thermoleophilia; order Solirubrobacterales; family 70-9; genus VAYN01. The sequence continues at coordinate 1,935,668 of OY970339.1, forward strand.
CTGCTCGGACTGCCCGGGGTGGGGCGCAAAACCGCCGCCTGCGTGCTGATCTTCACCTGGGGCATCCCCGAGATCCCGGTCGACGTCCACGTCCACCGGGTCGGCGGCCGGCTGGGCCTGTTCCCGCCCAAGGCCTCCTTCGAGCGGGCCCACGACGAGATGCTGGCGGTCGTCGACCCCGAGGATGCCTACGAGCTGCACATGAACCTGATCCGGCACGGGCGCGAGGTCTGCCGCCCGAAGCCGCGCTGCGGGGAGTGCGCGCTGCGGCGGATGTGCCCCTGGTATCGCGCCGGCATTCAGGACGGAGGCGCCAGTAGTATGCGCGCCGCGAAATGAGCAAGCGCACCTTCATCGTCTTCGGCCTGCTGATCCTGGTCCTCGCGGTCGTCATCCCCTGGCTGGCCTTCCGCTCCAAGGGCGACGCCACGAGGGGCGACCAGGAGGTCGCCGCCAACCTCAAAAGCGGCCAATCGCTGTTCCAGACCAACTGCGGCAACTGCCACACGCTGTACGCGGCGGGGACCGACGGCAACTACGGCCCGAACCTCGACGAACTGCTGGCCCCCTCGGGGCCGCCGAGCGGCCCCAGCGCGGCGGACACGGTCAAGGCCACCGAAGGACGCGTCCTCAACGCGGTCGAAAACGGGGTCGACAGCAGCACCCCGGGACGCATGCCCGGCGGCATCCTCAACCAGGAGCAGGCCGAGGAAGTCGCCAAGTTCGTCGCCGCCACCGCCGGCGAAGGGTAAGCGGCGGGCCAGGTCGGGGTCCCTCCCGCGGCGCTGGGCTTTTCGCCTGAGACGTAAAGGCTGCCGCCTTGGGTGGGCGGGGCGAAAAGCAGGACGCCGCTTGCGGGAGGGACCCCGACCTGGCCTTCTAACGCATCCTCAGTGAGCTGAAGACGCCCGCGTGGTCTGAGTTCCAGAAGCCGTTCACGGGCAGCAGGCCCGTGACCGTTGAGCTTTTCAGGACGATGTCCTCGTCGTTCGTCATCACGTGATCGACCTGGTGGTCGAAGTCGGCGACGCTGCCGCCGTCGCCCACGCCGAGTTCACTTGACTCGAGGCAGCAACTGAGCGGATTGTCGGTGCTGCGCTCGACCATGCCCGCCGCGACCAGAGCTTCGTAGGCGAGCGTGTCGGGGAAGGAGACGGTGTCGTCGTCGGAGTTGAGGTCGCCGACGAGGACGACCGGCAGGCTGCTCGTCGCCGGACCGCCCGGCGCGACCAGTTCTTTCGCCTGGGCCTCGCGGATCAGCGGCTGGAACGCCTCGAGGTGCGTGTTGACGAAGTGGAACGGGTGGCTGCCGCGCACCTTCGCGTCGGTCTCCGTCCAGCCGCGTTTGATCGGCTGCGGTTGACCGAGGATCGGAACTTCCAGGAGGGTGTTGAAGTTCCCGCCCTGCGCGTTCCAGGTCTGCACGCCGGCGCCATGCCGGGCGAGGATCACGTCGCGCATCGTCAGCCGGCCGAGCATCTCGGCGTTCGGGAAGCCCGGCAGGGGGCCGTCGTTGGGCAGGTCGTTGTAATCCGCCGGCGCCTCGAGGTCAAACTCTTCCTGGACCACGACGACGTCGTAGCGCGTGCCGTGCTTGTTCAGCTCGGCAAGCAGTTCCGGCAGGTAGTCGTAGGCGACCGGCGTCGCCGCGGCGGACAACGGCGTGGTCTGCCACAGCGCCACCTCCTGCAGTCCGACCAGGTCGGGCTTCTCGGTGAGGAGCTCCTGCGCCAGGCCCTTCGCCCGGGTCGGGAAGTCGTTGTGGACGACTTCGCGCAGGATCTGGCCGTTGGCGGCGGACAGCTCGTCCGGAGTCGTCGCGGCAATTGCCGGCCCGAGGTCCGCGCCGAGGTAGAGGTTGCGGGTCATCACGTTCAGTTCCTTGCCGCGGCCGTGATCGCCGGGGTGGCCGCCGTGGCCCGGGTGACCGTGCCCTGGGTGGCCGTGCCCCGAATGGCCGTGACACGCCTTGCCGTGGTGACGGGAATGACCGTGGCCGGGATGACCATGCGCCGGGTGGACCTTGGGCGCGGGACCGCGCTGAGCCTTGCCGTGGGCGCCGGCGAGGGCCGGCAGACAGAGGGCGAGGACTAGGCTCACAGCGATCAACCACGCCGGCAGCCGTCGGTTCGTACCTGGACTCAAGATGCTCCTCCTCTTCCGTGATCCCAGCCTGGGATCTATTTGGTCGAGGCACCTCCCGCCAATCACTATAGGCGGGTCGTTTGAGTTTTGTTTACGATCTGCCATACTGCCACTTAGATTTCTTAGGCTTAGTTAACGAAACCCCTGGAGGTACGCGAAGTGGGCAAGACGATTGGAATCGACCTCGGCACGACCAACTCCTGCGTCGCCGTGATGGAGGGCGGCGAGCCGACCGTTCTCGAGAACGCGGAGGGCGGGCGCACGACCCCGTCCGTGGTCGCCTTCACCGAGAGCGGCGAGCGCCTGGTCGGCACCGTCGCCAAGCGACAGGCGGTGATGAACCCGGAGAACACGATCTTCTCGATCAAGCGCTTCATGGGCCGCAAGGAGGCGGAAGTCAAAGAGGAGGAGACGATCGTCCCCTACGAGGTCGAGGCCGGCCCCAACGGCGACGTCCGCGTCGACGTGCGCGGCAAGCAGTACAGCCCGCCGGAGATCAGCGCGATGATCCTGCAGAAGCTGAAGGCCGACGCCGAAGCGAAGCTCGGCGAGGCGGTCGACAGCGCCGTCATCACCGTCCCCGCTTACTTCAACGACGACCAGCGCCAGGCGACCAAGGACGCCGGCAAGATCGCCGGCCTCGACGTCAAGCGGATCATCAACGAGCCGACGGCGGCCTCGCTCGCCTACGGGCTCGACAAAGAGAAAGCCGACCAGACGATTCTCGTCTTCGACCTCGGCGGCGGCACCTTCGACGTCTCGGTGCTGGAAATCGGCGACGGCGTCTTCGAGGTGAAGTCGACCGCCGGCGACAACCACCTCGGCGGCGACAACTGGGACAAGGCGATCGTCGAGTGGCTGGTGGCCGAGTTCAAGCGCGACCAGGGCGTCGACCTGGCGGCCGACAAGAACTCGCTGCAGCGCCTCTACGAGGCGGCTGAGAAGGCGAAGATCGAGCTCTCCTCGACGCAGGAGACGCAGATCAACCTGCCCTTCATCACCGCCGTCGAGGGCCAGCCCAAGCACCTCGACCTCAAACTCAGCCGCTCGAAGCTGAACGAGCTGACCGGCGACCTGCTGGAGCGGATCGTCGGCCCGGTCAAACGGGCGCTCGACGACGCCGACGCCACGATCGACCACGTCGTCCTGGTCGGCGGCATGACCCGGATGCCGGCGGTGCGCGAGCGGGTCAAGGAGCTGACCGGCAAGGACCCGCACCAGGGCGTGAACCCCGACGAGGTGGTCGCGGTCGGCGCCGGGATCCAGGCCGGCGTGCTGGCCGGCGACGTCAAGGACGTGCTGCTGCTCGACGTCACCCCGCTGACGCTGGGGATCGAGACCAAAGGCGGCGTGATGACGAAGCTGATCGAGCGCAACACGACGATCCCGACGAAGAAGTCGGAGACCTTCTCGACCGCCGACGACAACCAGCCCTCGGTCGAGATCCACGTGCTCCAGGGCGAGCGCGAGATGGCCGGCGGCAACAAGAGCCTGGGCAAATTCCAGCTCACCGGGATCCCCCCGGCGCCGCGCGGGATGCCGCAGATCGAGGTCACCTTCGACATCGACGCCAACGGCATCGTCAAGGTCACGGCCAAAGACCTCGGCACCGGCAAAGAGCAGAACATCGAGATCAAATCGGGCTCCGGGCTCTCCGACGAGGAAATCCAGAGCATGGTCTCCGACGCCGAGTCCCACGCCGAGGAGGACGCGAAGCAGCGGCAGCTGGCCGAGGCGCGCAACCTCGCCGAGAACGCCGCCTACCAGTCCGAGAAAGCACTGGCGGACGCCGACGGCAAAGTCGACGAGGCCACCGTGGAGGAGGTCGAGGCGGCGGTCAAGGGCGTGCGCGAGTCGCTCGACTCCGAGAACGTCGAGGAGATCAACGCCAAGGCAGAGGCGCTGAACACGGCGATGACCAAAGCCTCGGAGCAGATCTACGCGGCGGCGCAGTCGGAGACTTCGGCCGAGGGCAGCGGAGACGCCACGGCCGGCGACGATGACGACGACGAAGTGGTCGATGCCGAGGTGGTCGACGAGGGCGACGACAAATGACCGAGGAGCAGACTCCGGAGGTCACCTCTGAGGATGAGGCCGAGGGCGTCGAGCAGGATCTCGACGCCCTGCTCGCCGATGCGCACAAGGAGAAGGACGAGTACCTCGAACTGGCGCGGCGGACGCAGGCGGACTTCGAGAACTTTCGCAAGCGGATGACGGCTGAGGTGCAGGCAGCTGGAGTTCGCGGGAAGAGCGATTTGATCAGGGAGGTGGTGCCGGCGCTCGACGACCTCGAGCGGGCGCTGCAGGCGGCGGGGCTGGATCCCGAGGGCGACTCGGAGGACGGGTTGGCCCACGGGGTCCTGCTCGTCTTCCGCGGGCTGCGGGAGACGCTCGGACGCAACGGCGTCGAGGCGGTCGACCCGAAGGGGGAGAAGTTCGACCCGCAGTGGCACGAGGCACTCTCGACCGTGGCGATCGAGGGGGCCGAGCCGGGGACGGTCGTGGAAGTGATGCAGAAGGGCTACAAGCTGGGCGAGCAGCTGGTTCGGCCCGCCCGCGTGGTGGTCAGCGAGTAAGGGGATCGCTTGGCTGACGAGCTCTACAAGACGCTGGGCGTCTCCAAGAAGGCGTCGGACGAGGAGATCAAGAAGGCGTACCGGAAGCTGGCGCGCAAATATCACCCGGACCGCAACCCCGACAACCCGGCGGCGGAGGAAAAGTTCAAGGAGATCTCGGCCGCCCATGACGTGCTTGCCGATCCCGAGAAGCGCAAGGAGTACGACTCGGGCGGCCCCTTCGGCGGCTTCGGCGGTGGCGCTCAGGGCGCGGGGCCGTTCGGCGGCGGCCAGGCCGGGGGCTTCGGCGGCGCCGACCTCGGCGACATCTTCTCCTCGATCTTCAGCCGCGGCGGGGGCGGCGGCCGCGCCCGGCCACAGCAGGTCCGTGGCCGCGACCTCGAGACCGAAGTCCAGCTCGGCTTCGACCAGGCCGTCAACGGCAGCCAGATCAGCGTCACCGTGCCCAAGGCCGGGCGCTGCGCGACCTGCCACGGCAGCGGCGCCAAACCGGGCACCGGGCCGGTCACCTGCCCGCGCTGCGAAGGCCGCGGCATCGACGCCCAGAGCCAGGGCTTCTTCTCGATCAGCCAGCCCTGCCCACAGTGCGGCGGCGCCGGCCAGATCATCGAGGACCCCTGCCCCACCTGCGGTGGCTCCGGCCTGACCCAGCAGACCAAGCGCTACAAAGTCAACGTCCCGGCGGGGGTCAAGGACGGCGCCCGGATCCGGCTCGCCGGCAAGGGCGAGGCGGGCCCTCGCGGCGGCCCGCCCGGCGACCTCTACGTGACCACGCGGGTCAAGCCATCCCCGGTCTTCGAACGGCTCGACGACGGCAACCTCGAGGTGACGGTGCCGATCTCGATCCCCGAGGCGCTGCGCGGCGGCACGATCGAGGTGCCGACCCTGAACGGGACCAAGAAGATCAAGGTCGCCCCGGGAACCAGGCACGGGGCGGTGCAGCGCCTGCGTGGCGAGGGACCTCCGAAGCCGAAGGGGAAGGGCCGCGGCGACATCCGCTACCGGCTGGAGATCGAGGTGCCCGCGGAGCTGAGCGAGGAACAGCGCCAGGCGGTGGAGCAGCTGGCCGAGGCGCTCAACGGCGCCGACCCGCGGGCGGAGCTGCTGCGGAGGGCGGCGAGCTGATGGCCGCGAGTCGTCGCCGGCGGATCGAGATCTCGATCGACGACGAGCGCGGGGTCTTCATGATCTCGGTCGCCGCCGAGCTGGCCGACATGCACCCGCAGACGCTGCGGATCTACGAGTCGCGCGGCCTGATCCAGCCCAAGCGATCGCCGAAGAACACCCGCCTGTACTCCCAGCGCGACGTCGAGCGGCTGCGCCGGATCCAGCGCATGACCTCCGAGGAAGGGCTGAACCTGGCCGGGGTGGAGACGGTGCTAGCGCTGGAAGAGCGGGTGGAGAAGATGCGGGTGGAGCTGGAGCGGGCCCGGCGGCGCGCCCAGGAGCTGGAACGACGGAAAGGAGAGCGAGGCTGATGCAGCCGGATCGATTCACGGTCAAGTCCCAGGAAGCGGTGGCGGCGGCGCAGCTGCTGGCGGCGCAGCGTCGCAACCCGGAAGTGGCGACGGCCCACCTGCTGGTCGCCCTGCTCGAACAGGCCGACGGCCTGGTCGTGCCGATCCTGCAGAAGCTCGGCGCCGACCCGGCGGCGATCGGCGCCCGTGCCGAGGAGGCGGTCGCGGCGCTGCCGACCCTGGGCGAGGGCGCCACCGAGCCGCGGATGTCCTCGACCCTGGCGCAGGCGCTGCGGCAGGCGGAGCAGGAGATGGCGAAGCTCGGCGACGAGTACATCTCAACCGAGCACCTGCTGCTGGCGCTGACCGAGTCGGACGCCGACGTCCTCCCCGATCGCGCCTCGCTGGAGAAGGCGATCGCCGAGGTGCGCGGGCCGCACAAGGTCACCTCCCCCAACCCCGAGGACAGCGTGCAGGCGCTGGAGAAATTCGGCCGCGACCTGACCGCGGATGCGGCCGGCGGCAAGCTCGACCCGGTGATCGGTCGCGACGAGGAGATCCGCCGCGTGATCCAGGTCCTCTCCCGCCGCACCAAGAACAACCCGGTGCTGATCGGCGATCCCGGCGTCGGCAAGACCGCGATCGTCGAGGGTCTGGCGCAGCGGATCGTCGCCGGCGACGTGCCCGAGAGCTTGCGCGATCGCCGCGTGATCGCGCTCGACATCGGCTCGCTGCTGGCCGGCTCCAAATACCGCGGCGAGTTCGAGGAGCGGCTGAAAGCGGTGCTCTCCGAGGTCCAGGAGGCGGCCGGGCAGATCGTCCTCTTCCTCGACGAGCTGCACACGATCGTCGGCGCTGGCGCGGCCGAAGGCGCGGTCGACGCCGCCAACCTGCTGAAGCCGATGCTGGCCCGGGGCGAGCTGCGCGCGGTCGGAGCCACCACGCTCGACGAGTACCGCAAGCACATCGAGAAGGACGCGGCGCTGGAGCGGCGCTTCCAGCCGGTCCTGGTCGGCGAGCCCGACATCGGCGACACGATCGCGATCCTGCGCGGGCTGAAGGGGCGTTACGAGGTCCACCACGGGGTGCGCATCGCCGACTCGGCGATCGTCGCCGCGGCGACGCTCTCCGAGCGCTACATCGCCGACCGCTTCCTGCCCGACAAGGCGATCGACCTGATCGACGAGGCGGCCTCGCGGCTGAAGATCGAGATCGACTCGATGCCGACCGAGATCGACGAGGTCGAGCGGCGGATCCAGCAGCTGGAGATCGAGCGCGAGGCGCTGAAAAAGGAGAGTGACGACGCCTCTCGGGCACGGCTCGACGCACTCGAGGCGGAGCTGGCCGAGCTGCGCGAGAGCTCGGGCGAGATGAAGGCGCGCTGGCAGAACGAGAAGGAGGCGATCGACTCGATCAAAGCCGCCAAGGCGCGGCTGGAGGAGGCCAGCGCCGAGATCGAGCGGGCCGAACGCGAAGCCGACCTGGAGCGGGCGGCGAAGCTGAAATTCGGCGAGATCCCGGAGCTGGAGAAGACCGTCGAGGAGGGCGAGGAACGATTGGCCGAGCTGCACTCCTCAGGCGGCTCGATGCTGACCGAGGAGGTGACCGAGGAGGACGTCGCCGAGGTCGTCGCCAAATGGACCGGGATCCCGGTGACGCGGCTGATGGAGGGCGAGGTCGAGAAGCTGATCAGGATGGAGGACCGGCTGCACGAAAGGGTGATCGGCCAGGACGAGGCGATCGAGGCGGTCTCCAACGCGTTGCGGCGCTCGCGGGCCGGGCTCTCGGACCCGCACCGCCCGATCGGCTCCTTCCTCTTCCTCGGCCCGACCGGGGTCGGCAAGACCGAGCTGGCGAAGAGCTTGACCGAGCTGATGTTCGACTCCGAGCAGGCGATCGTCCGTCTCGACATGTCCGAGTACATGGAGAAGCACACGGTCTCGCGGCTGGTCGGCGCCCCGCCCGGCTACGTCGGCTACGAGGAGGGCGGCCAGCTGACCGAGGCGGTGCGCCGGCGCCCCTACGCGGTGGTGCTGCTGGACGAGATCGAGAAGGCCCACCCCGACGTCTTCAACACGCTGTTGCAGATCATGGACGACGGCCGCCTCACCGACGGCCAGGGCCGCACCGTCAGCTTCACCAACACGGTCCTGATCATGACCTCCAACGTCGGCAGCGACCGCATCGTCGGCGACCAGGTCGACGAGGCGATCCGCGAGCAGATCGAAGAGGTGCTGGCGACGACCTTCAAGCCCGAGTTCCTCAACCGGATCGACGACACGGTGATCTTCCACCGCCTCTCGAAGGCCGACATCGGCCGCATCGTCGAGCTCCAGGTGAAGCAGCTAGTCGGCCGGGTCCGCGAGCGCGGGATCGAGATCGAGCTCAGCGACGAGGCCCGCGCCCTGCTCGGCAACCTCGGCTACGACCCGACCTACGGCGCCCGGCCGCTGAAGCGGACGATCCAGAAGCAGCTGGTCGACAAGCTGGCGCTGAAGCTCCTCGAGGGCGAGTTCGGCGAGGGCGACCTGGTCCGGATCGACGCCGCCGCAGGCGAGCTGTCCTTCGAGAAGGCAGGCGCCGCCGAGTCGGCGCCTGCCTAGACCATCAGCCGCGCTGCGATCTGACGACCGTTCATGCGGGTTTAAGGGTCTACCCGCATAATCCGACTTAAGGTTGTAGGGCCAGACGATGTTCAGACGGCAACCCACCACTTCCGACTCGACGGACGCGAGCGCGTACTCGCGCCGTGCCGCTGTCGCCGATTCGATCTGGGTCGCGCAGGACCGCGTCCGCTCCGCGCTTGGGGGCGCCTTCGGAGGAGCCGCCCGCGCGACCGGCAACGCCGCCGAGCGGGCAAGCTTTCCGCTGCAGAAGCGGGTCTTCTGGCCGCTCGAGGATCGCGCCACCACGGCGGGCAGACCGGCTCGGGCGCTTGCCGGCGGGATCGCGATCCTGATCGCCGCCGCGGTCGGGGTGGCGGGCCTGATCTGGGCCGCACCGGACGGGCGGCAGAACGCCGCTCCCAGCGCCGAGGTCGCGGCGACCGCGCCGTCGCCCGGAGAGGGCGAGGCGCCTGCCGCGAAGCGGCCCGAGCCCACCCTGCAGGGAGCAGCGCCCGTCTTCGAGCCATCCCGGCCCAGCGGAGCCTCCGAGGTAAACCCGGCGAAGGCGATCGTCAGCCCCGCGCCGTCCGACTCGACCAAAGACGCGTCGTCCGCCACCGCGGACTCCGACGCCACCTCCTCTTCGACCGCAACCCAGAGCACCAAGGCGGAGGAGATCGCCGGCCGGCCAGCCGGTCCCGCCGCGGTTGCCGTGGCGCGCGATTTCTCCGACGCCTTCGTCGTCTACGAGACCGGCGGCCTCGACGGCAGCGTCCGTAAGGCATTCGGCGAAACGGCGACGCCGGAGCTGTCGCGAGCGCTGCTGAGGCGGCCGCCACGGCTGCCCGCCAACGTCGAGGTGCCGCGGGCGAAGGTGCTGAACGTCGTCGCCGGGCCCTCCCATGACGGCGTCTACGCGGTCAGCGTCTCGCTGCTGCGGGTCGGCGTGACCAGCGAGCTGCGACTCGACATGGAACAGCTGAAAGGCAAAGAGTGGCGCGTCACCAATGTGCTCGGCTGAGATGAAGCAGGCTCGCAAGATCCGCGCGCTCGCCGCGAGCGCCGTCGCCACGGCCGCCCTGGTGGCGCCGCTGGCGGTCGCCCAGGCCGAGACGCCCGGCGCGGCAACGCCGGGGACGACGCTGGAAGCGCCGCCGACCCCGGCTGCCGCATCGCCGGCGCCGTTGCAGCAGGGCGCGACGCTGGCGCCGCCCGCCCCCGACGCCGCTGCCGCGCCCACGGCCAACGGCGGCGTCTCCGCCGCTGCCGGCGGGGCCGAAGCGGCGCCCGAAACCGAAGCCGCGCCCGTCACTGAAAGCGGCGCCCTCCCGGCCCCCGACCCCAGCGCCGTCCTGGCGATCCCCTCGCTGCCGGCCTCGACCTGCGCCGCGGCCGGAGTGCCGCCGATCCTGATCCCGATGTACCAGCGGGCGGCGGCGGCCTACGGGCTGGGCCCGCAGGGACCGGCGGTGCTGGCCGGGATCAACGCGGTCGAGACCGCCTTCGGCACCAACATGGGGCCCTCCACCGCGGGCGCGGAAGGCTGGATGCAGTTCATGCCGGAAACCTGGGCCGGCTACGGCGTCGACGCCAACGGCGACGGCGTCGCCGACCCCTACAACCCAGAAGACGCGATCTTCGCCGCCGCCTCATACCTCAGGGCCTCGGGCATGCCGGCCGACACCTACGGCGCGATCTTCGCCTACAACCACGCCGACTGGTACGTCGCCGACGTCCTCGCCAACGCCAGCTGCTACGCCGACGACGTCGGCGCGTCCTTCGACGCCGCCGACCTCGCCCCGCAGCTGCAGGTGCTCAACTGCACCCCCGCCCCCGGCTGGCGCGACCAGATCCCGCACGAGTACCTGCGTGCCTTCGAGGACGCCGCCGCCCGCTACGAGCTCGGCAAGCGCGGTGTCTGGGCGCTGGCGTCGGTCGCCCACCTCGAGTCGAACTTCGGTCGTGGCATGGGCAAGGCGCAGCTGCGCCGGGAAGGACCGCTCGGGCTCGACGCGGACGAGTGGCGCACTTACGCCGTCGACGGCGACCAGGACGGCCGCATCCGTCCCGCCGACCCCGCCGACTCGGCGGCAACGCTGGCGCGGCTGATCTGGTCGCGCGGCAGCCTCAGCGCCGGCATCTTCACCCACAACCAGGCCGAGTGGTACGTGCAGGAGGTGCTGCAGGAGGCCGATCGGATCGAAGGCGACTGCAAGGCGCGCTACGTCGAGTGGGCGATCGCGCCGCTGCCGAGCGGGCTCGAAACCGCCGGCCCGAGCGCGATCCTCACCGGCGACCTCGCCAGCGCCCCCGAGAGCGCCCCGGCCGCGGTCAAGGCGGCAATCGCAGCGGCCAACTCGATCACCGCCACCCCCTACGTCTGGGGCGGCGGCCACGGCTCCTTCTACTCCTACGGCTACGACTGCTCCGGCGCGGTCAGCTTCGCCCTCTACGGCGGCGGCCTGCTCGGCACCCCGCTCACCTCCGGCTCACTGGAGAGCTACGGCGAACCCGGCCCGGGCAAATGGATCACGATCTACGCCAACGCCAGCCACACCTACATGACGATCGCCGGCCTGCGCTTCGACACCGCCGGCAACCCCGAGGGGGTCTCCGGCCCGCGCTGGCACGTCGAGCCTCCGTATCCGGACGGGTTCGTCGTGCGGCACCCAGTCGGGTACTGACGCTCAAGACAGAGCACGAGCAGCTCGTCCTCCATCAGCAGTTGCTCCGGACTCTGGGCCGACCGTGCTGCTTCCGAGCGGATGGGGATCCAGTGCCCCTCTCCCAGAGGCTCAAGCGGCGACGTACCGAAGCGCCAGGTGCGACCCAGCTGCGCGACGGCCTCTGGGAGAGGGGCACTGGATCCCCAAGCGACCACCTAAGCAGTACCGTTGTCCCGAAGTCGCCGATCCAGACTTGGAGGACGAGATGCCGACTTACGTGATGTTGACCAACCTGACCGCCGAGGGCGTGCGCACGCTCAAGAACAACCCCAGCCGGGTGGCCGAGGTGAACAAAGAGGTCGAGCAGATCGGCGCCAAGGTGCTGGCGCAGTACGCGACGCTCGGCCAGTACGACTTCGTCACTGTGGTCGAAGCGCCCGACGAGAAGACGATGGCCAAGGTCTCGGTCGAGCTCGGCTCGCGCGGGACGATGACCAGCCAGACGCTGACGGCGATCTCGACCGACGACCTCACCGGCTCGCTCTAGCGCCAGTGCCCCGTCTCCGTTGAAGGTCCTGGTCGTCGGCGGCGGTGGGCGCGAGCACGCGATGGTGCGGGCGCTCGCCCGTTCCGCGCACGCCCCCGAGCTGCTCTGCGCACCCGGCAATGCCGGGATCGCGGCCGACGCCGAGTGCCTGCCGGAGGTCGCGGCCGACGACGTCGAGGCGATCGTCGCCGCGGCGCGCGAGCGCCGGGTCGACCTGGTCGCGATCGGCCCCGAGGCGGCCCTCGTCGCCGGTGCCGTCGACGCGCTCGAGGAGGCCGGCATCCCCGCCTTCGGCCCGAGCGCCGCGGCCGCCGAGCTGGAGGGCTCGAAGGCCTTCGCCAAGGAGCTGATGAAGGAGGCTGGAGTGCCGACCGCCGCCCACGTGCTGCTGCACAGGCGCGAGGAAGCGATCGAGCGGCTCGCCGGCGCCTCCTACCCGGCGGTGCTGAAGGCCGACGGGCTGGCCGCCGGCAAGGGCGTGATCGTCTGCGCGAACGAGGCCGAGGCGCGGGCGGCCGCCGACGTCTTCTTCACCGAGCGGCGCTTCGGCGAGACGCCGGTGGTGCTGGAGGAGTTCCTCGAGGGCGAGGAGCTCTCGCTGCTGGCGATCTGCGACGGCGAGAACGTGGTGCCGCTGGCCCCGGCTCAGGACTACAAGCGGATCTTCGACGGCGACGAGGGGCCCAACACCGGCGGCATGGGCAGCTACTCCCCGGTGCCCGGCTTCGGGCCGGCCGCGGTCGAGGAGATCGTCGACAGCGTCCACCGGCCGATCGTCGCCGCGATGGCGCGGCGCGGCACCCCCTTCCACGGCATCCTCTACGCCGGCTTGATGATCGGCCCCGCCGGCGCCAAGGTGCTCGAGTTCAACACCCGCTTCGGCGACCCCGAGACGCAGGCGGTGCTGCCGCGGATGCGCTCCGACCTGGTCGACCTCTTCCTCGGCGCCCGCGAGCCGGGCGGGCTGGCCGGGGCGAGCGCCGAGTTCGGGGAGGACTGGGCGGTGACGCTGGTGCTGGCCTCGGCCGGCTACCCGGAGTCCTCCTCGCAGGGAGACGTCATCCACGGTCTCGACGCGGCGGCGAAGCTGGCCGAGCTGACCCACGCCGGGACCGCGGCGCGCGAGGGGGAGATCGTCACCGCCGGCGGTCGCGTGCTCAACGTCACCGGCCGCGGGGCGTCACCGGCTGCCGCGCGCGATCGTGCGTACGATGCGGCCAGCCGGATCTCCTTCGACGGGATGCAGATCCGCACCGACATCGCCGCCCGCGCCGTCGAGCGCGTCCCCAGTTAAACCCAGAGAGGAAAGAGATGAGCGAGATCTCCGAGGAGCCGCAGCCGACCGGGTCGACCGGGTCGAGCGCGCCCGTACAGCCGACGACGATGCCCGCCGTGGAGGAGGCCTTCGACGAAATCGACGTCGACGAGCCGATCGTCGGGATCATCATGGGCTCCAAGAACGACAAGCCGAAGATGCAGCCGGCCGGGGCCGCGCTGCACGACGCCGGCATCCGCTACGAGGTCCGCGTGATGAGCGCCCACCGCGACCCCGAGGCGGTGCGCGAGTACTGCACGAACGCGAAGATGCGGGGGCTGAAGGTGATCATCGCCGGTGCCGGGATGTCCGCGGCGCTGCCCGGCGTCGCCGCCGCCCACACCGAGCTGCCGGTGATCGGCGTGCCGATCCTCGGCAAGTCCCTCGGCGGCCTCGACGCCCTGCTCTCGGCAGTGCAGATGCCACCCGGGATCCCGGTTGCCTGCGTGGCGATCGACGGCGCCAAAAATGCCGGCGTGCTGGCCGCCCGAATCATCAACTGCTAGGAAGGAGACGATGATCTCCCGCTACACGCGCCCGGAGATCGGCGCGGTCTGGACGCCCCAGCGCAAGCTGGAGTGCTGGCTCGAGGTCGAGCTGGCGGCGACCGAGGCCTGGGCCGAGGAGGGTGCCGTCCCGGCCGCGGCGGCCGCGGCGGCGCGGGCCGACGCCACCTTCACGGTCGAGGCGGTCGACGAGCGCGAGCGGGTCACCGACCACGACGTCGCCGCCTTCGTCGACGTCGTCGCCGGCTCGGTCGGGGAGCACGGGCGCTGGATCCACTACGGCCTCACCTCCTCCGACGTGCTCGACACGGCGCTGGCGCTGCAGTTGCGGCAGGCCGGCGAGATCCTCGTCGCCGGGGCGCGGGCCTATCGCGACGCCCTGGTCGCGCGGGCGCTCGAGCACCGCGACACCCTCTGCGTCGGTCGCACCCACGGCGTCCACGCCGAGCCCACCACCTTCGGCCTGCGCCTGGCCGGCTTCGCCTTCGAGGCCGACCGCAACGTCCGGCGCCTCGATGAGGCGTTCGCGCAGCTCGCCTTCGGCAAGCTCTCCGGCGCGGTCGGCACCTACGCCTCGATCCCGCCCACGGTCGAGGCGCGGGTGATGGAGCGGCTGGGCCTGGGACGGGAGGACGTCGCCACCCAGGTGGTGCCGCGCGACCGCCACGCGGTGTTGACCTCGGCGATCGCGATCGCCGGCGCTGGCCTGGAGCGCTTCGCGACCGAGGTCCGGGGCCTGCAGAAAACCGAGCTGCGCGAGGTCGAAGAGCCGTTCGCCGCCGGCCAGAAGGGCTCCTCGGCGATGCCGCACAAGCGCAACCCGATCCGCACCGAGCGCGTCACCGGCCTGGCCCGGGTCCTGCGCGGCTACGCCCAGGCCGGGGTCGAGAACGTCGCCCTCTGGCACGAGCGCGACATCTCCCACTCCGGCGCCGAGCGGGTGACCCTGCCCGACGCGACGATCCTGCTCGACTACATGCAGGACCTGGCGACCAAGGTCGCGGCCGGGATGACCGTGCACGAGGAGCGGATGCGGGAGAACCTCGGCCTCACCCACGGCGCCCTCTTCAGCCAGCGCGCCCTGACCGCCCTGGTCGAGTCGGGGATGAGCCGCGACGACGCTTACCGCGTCGTCCAGGAGAACGCGCAGCGCGCCTGGGACACCCGCACCGAGTTCCGCGACCTGCTGGCCGAGGCGGCGCCGCAGCTCGATCTCGACGCCGTCTTCGACTACGGCGCCTACCTCACCCACCTGCCCGAGATCTTCGCCCGGGTCGAAGCGCTGAAGGCCTGAGCCGGGCCGATGACCGAGTCGCTCGAGGCCGATGTCGCGATCGTCGGCGCCGGGCTCGCGGGGCTGGTGGCCGCCAGGCGGATCGCGGCGGTTGGGATGAGACCGCTGGTGGTCGAGGCGCGCGAGCGGGTCGGCGGCCGCCTGCTCAACGAAGAGATCGGCGACGGCAAGGTGGTCGAGGTCGGCGGTCAGTGGAGCGGGCCGACCCAGAAGCGGATCGCCGCCCTCGCGGCCGAGCTCGGCGTCGGCACTTTCCCGACCCACGACGAGGGGCGCCACCTGATCGAGCTGGACGGCCGGGTCGCCTCCTATACGGGGGCGCTGACCGACGCCCGCCTCGGGCTGCTGCGCGATCTCAGCCGGGCGATCTCGCCGCTGGCCCTGGCCGACTTCGAACAGGCCCGCGCCCGGCTCGACCGGATGGCTCGCGAGGTGCCGCTGGAGACGCCCTGGATGGCGCCGAAGGCGGCGAGCTGGGATGGCCAGACCTTCGCCAGCTGGATCCTGCGCAACACCCGCACGGCGGCGGCGCGGCAGCTCTTCGAGCTGGCGACCGAGGCGGTCTGGGCGGCCGAGCCGGCCGACGTCTCCCTGCTCCACATCCTCTTCTACACCCACTCCGGCGGCGGCTTCGACACCCTGCTGGGCACCGGCGGCGGCGCCCAGCAGGACCGCTTCCACGGCGGCTCGCAGCGGCTGGCGCTGCTGATGGCCGAGCAGCTGGGCGAGGAGCGACTCCGCCTCGGGGCGCCGGTGCGCCGGATCGAGCACGGGGCGGACCGCGTCTCCCTCCATGCCGACGGGCCGGGGGGCGAGCCCGACGGCCTGATCGTGCGGGCGCGGCGGGCGATCGTCGCGATCCCGCCGACCCTGGCCGGACGCATCGCCTACGACCCGCCGCTGCCGGCGCAACGCGACCAGCTCACCCAGCGGATGCCGCAGGGCACGGTGATCAAGACGATGGCGATCTACGAGACGCCGTTCTGGCGCGAGCAGGGCCTCTCCGGGCAGGCGGCCAGCGAGGCCGGCCCGGCCCGCGTCGTCTTCGACAACTCGCCGCCCGACGGCACCCCGGGCGTCCTGCTCGGCTTCCTCGAGGGCCGCCTCGCCCGCCAGTGGGGCGCCCGCCCCGCGCCCGAGCGGCGCCGGGCCGTGCTCGCCGGCCATGCCCGCCTCTTCGGCGAGCGCGCCGCCAGGCCGGAGCGCTTCCTCGAGCGCATCTGGGCCGACGAGGAGTGGACCCGTGGCTGCTACGGCTGCCTGATGACGACGGGCGGATGGACCGAATACGGCCGCGCCCTGCGCGCCCCGATCGGCCCCCTCCACTGGGCCGGCGCCGAGACCGCCACGGTCTGGAACGGCTACATGGACGGAGCGATCCAGTCCGGCGAACGCGCCGCGTCCGAGGTTCTCTCAGACCTCGATCACGGTTAGACCGTTGACACCCGAGAGGGCGTAGAAATCACGGTCCTGAGTCAGGACAGGCATCTCGTACGCGGCCGCCGTCGCCGCGATCCATAGGTCATTCGCGTTGACCCGGCGGCCCGAGGCCTCGAGGTAGGCGCGCATCCCCGCCCAAACCCGGTCAACGCCGCCCCAGATCGGCAGCACGGTCATCTCCGCCACCGACTCCAGAGTGCGGAGCCGGCGGTCCCGAGTCTCGACGTCCGCCGCCGCTAGGACACCGGCACGCAGCTCGGCCCTGGTGATGACTGAGATCGCCATCTCCTCGGGCAACTGCTCTTGCCGCAGCTGCCGCCCACCCTCCTTAGCGATGAAGACGGTGGTGTCGAGCAAACCGCGACGCGGCCTGTCGGCGCTCACCGAATCGGGCCGAGATCGTCGGTCGTGTCGCCGGCGATCCGCTCGAGGTCGGCCCTCAGGCCCGGATCGGCGGAACTCGTGTCGACGATCGTCATCACCTCGTCGGGAGTGAACCACCGAGGGGAATCGCCACGGTGGGGGATCAAGTCGGCGACCGGCTTGCCGCGCCTGGTGATCACCACCGTCTCTCCCGCTTCGACCTTCCGCAGCAGACCGGCGGTGTCGTTGCGCAGCTCTCTTGAGGCGACTTCGACGATAGTGCGACAACCGTAGCACTTGATCTTCGACCGACTTTTACGCCATCTTTCGGCATCGGGATAGGGTTGTGTCCATGATCCTCTACACCTGTGGGACGAAGAAGATGGGACCGGGGTTCGCTCATCCCTGCGCGAAAGCGGGCAAGGCGCTGGACGCGGCCGGCTACGACTACGAGCTGCGCACGGTCGGCGGCTACCGGCTGATGCCCTGGACCTGGGGCAGCCGCGAGCGGGATCGAGCGGAGATCAAGAAGCTGAGCGGCACTCCCGAGGTGCCGATCCTGGTGCTCGACGACGGCCAGGTCATCTCCGGCTCCGGCACGATCGCGCGCTGGGCCAACGAGCACCCGCACTCGCCGGCCAAGTCCAGCGCCTGACCGGCTAGACCGCTATCCGGTAGGCGCCGACTGGTTTGGCTTTGCCCTTGAGGGTCAGTTCGAGGCGTTCTCCGGGAACCTCGTCCAAGTGCTCGACGACGCGGCTGGAGGCGACGATCTCCCCACCCCGCGCCTGACCCTGCAGCCGCGAGGCGACGTTGACGACGTCGCCGATCGCGGTGAAGTCGTTGAGCGAGCCGCGGCCGACGTTGCCGACGAAGGCCTCGCCGTAGTCGAGGCCGATGCCGATCTCGGCAAAGGGAGTGCTTCCCTCGCCGTAGCCGACAGCCGCCAAGAGGCCACGGGCATGTTCGAGCATCACCGGCGCCGCCTCCTCGAAGCGACCGTACATCGGCAGGTAGAGCGCCATCACCTCGTCGCCGATCAGCTTGTCGATCACGGCTTCGGGGAAGAGGACGCTCTCGGCGCTGGCGTAGAAGCGCCGCAGCAGCACGCTCATCTCCCCCGGATCGCGTTCCTCCGCAAGCCGCGTGAACCCGCGGATGTCGGCGAAGAGCACGCCGGCTTCGGTCGTCATGCCGCCCGGTGGCGACGCCTCGACGCAGGTGGCGCAGAGGTTGGGGCTCTTGCGCGAAGGGCGGTAGCCCAGCGGGCGCATGAGCCGGCCGCCAATGCCGGCGAACGGCGCCCCGCAAATGCCACAGCGGGGGCTGGACGGGAGGGTGCGCAGCACGCGGCTGACACTGCGGCCGGCCCTGCCGGAGACGAGTTCGAAGTAGGCGGCCCAATCCTCCTCGGCCAGCGGCTCGCCGGGGGCTTTGCGAGCCGCCTTGCGCACCCGCCTCAGCGCCAGGCGCTGCATGGTCGTCAACCGATCTGGAGGCGCTTCCTCGCCCACCCGAGTGATGTTAGACCCGCCGTAAAGGTAGGCGGGAGCGAATCCGCGCTAGGCCGCGGCGACCAGCGGCTCGCGGGCCTGCCGGCGGGCGGTGACCACGACCGGGGTGCCGTCCTTGGGCGAGAGGGTGATGTTGCGGCGGCCGGTCTTCTCCGGCAGTGGGCTCGCCTTGTGCAGGTCGCAGCGAGTGAGGACCTCGCGCAGGACGATCCGCATCTCGAACTCGGCGAAGGAGGCGCCGATGCAGCGGCGGATGCCGCCGCCGAAGGGGATCCAGGCGTAGCTCTCCGGGCCGTCGCCGAGGAAGCGCTCGGGCTGGAAGGCGAAGGGCTCGGGGTAGAGGTCGGCGCGGGTGTGGGTGAGCCAGATCGCCGGGGTGACGTCGGTGCCGGCGCGCAGAGTGAGACCGTCGGCGACGAGATCCTTGGCGAGGCGGCGCCCGGCCAGCGGGATCACCGGCCGCAGGCGCAGCGACTCGGAGATCGTCGCCCGCAGGTACTCGTCCTCCCCCGCCGCGAGCGAGTCGCGCAGCTTCCGCAGCGGCTCCGGGTGGCGCAGCAGCAGGTCGAAGGTCCAGGCCAGCGCCGTCGCGGTCGTCTCGTGGCCGGCCAGCAGCAGCGTCATCAGCTGGTCGCGCAGCTCCTCGTCGCTCATCGTGCCGCCGTCCTCGAACTCGGCCAGCATCAGCATCGAGAGGATGTCGTCGCGGTCGGCGAGGTCGGGTCTGGCGCGGTGCTCGGCGATCTCGGCGTAGAGCAGCTCGTCGACTTCCCGGAGCTGCCCTTCGAAGCGGGCGAAGGCGTTGCCGCCGCGGAAGCGGCGCGTGGCGAGGGCGATCAGCTGCGTGCGCGGCGAGGCGGTTTCGGTCAGCACCGTCGCGAGCATCCCCCGCAGCCGCTCCAGCCGGGGGCCGTCGGCGACGCCGAAGACGATCCGCAGGATCGCCTCCAGGGTGACCGCCTGCATCCGCGAGTGGATCGGGAACTCGGTGTCGAGCGGCCAAGCGTCGATCTCGGCGCCGACGATCTCGTCCAGAACCGCCTCGTAGGAGCGCATGCGCTCGCCGTGGAAGGAGGGCAGCATCAGCTTGCGGCGAGCGAGGTGCTCGGCGCCTTCCTGCAGTAGCAGCGACCGCGAGCCGAGGATCGGTTCGAGGACGATGTTGCGGCCGGGCGGCAGCCCGTTGGCGCGCTCCGTGTAGAGGGCCTTGATCGCGGCCGGGTCGGAGATCATCACCATCGGCCGCTCGAAGCCGAGGAAGCGGAGGCTGAAGGAGTCGCCGATCTGCTCGCGGCAGTCGTTCATGAAGGCCAACGGCCGCAAGGTCCAGCGCAGGGTCTGGACCAGCGGGTTGCTGCGCGGTTCCGGCGGCAGTGCCACCGGGCAAGGATCGCAGAGCGGGGCGCCACGTGGTCCCGCTCCCGGGATGGTTAGCATCGACTTAATGCCGGCCCTCGCCGATCTCAAGCTCCATTCCTCGGGCAAGGTCCGCGAGATCTACGAGTGGGAGGACGACCTGCTGATGGTCGCCTCCGACCGGATCTCGATCTACGACGTGGTGATGCCGACGCCGGTCACCGACAAGGGCAAGGTCCTGAACCGGATGTCGGAATTCTGGTTCGGGCTGACCGCGGACATCGTCCCCAACCACTTCCTCTCCAACGACGTGCCCGACGAGGTGACCGACCGGGCGATGCGGGTGCGGCGGCTGGAGATGTACCCGGTCGAGTGCGTGGTGCGCGGCTACCTCTCCGGCTCGGGCTGGAAGGAATACCGCGAGGGCGGCGCCGTCTGCGGGATCGAGCTGCCGCCCGGGCTGCTCGAGTCCGACAAGCTGCCGGAGCCGATCTTCACGCCGGCGACCAAGGCCGAGATCGGCGACCACGACGAGAACGTCGACTTCGAGCGGGCAGCTGAGATCGTCGGCGACCGGGCGCTGCTGGAGGAGCTGCGGCGGGTCTCGATCGAGGTCTACGAGCGCGGCGCCGAGCACGCCGCCGAGCGCGGGATCATCCTCGCCGATACCAAGTTCGAGTTCGGCCGCCACGCCGGCGCCGAGGTCGTGCTCGGCGACGAGGTCCTGACCCCCGACTCCTCGCGCTTCTGGCCCGCCGACAGCTACCAGCCCGGCAGGACTCCCCCCTCCTTCGACAAGCAGTTCGTCCGCGACTGGGCCCGCGAGCAGGGCTGGGACAAAACGCCGCCGGCGCCGGAGCTGCCACCGGACGTGATCGAGCAGACCCGCGGCAAATACGTCGAGGCCTTCGAGCGGATCACGGAGACGAGCTTCTAGTGGCGCGCGCCCGCGTCCTGATCAGGCCCAAGGAGGGGATCCTCGATCCCCAGGGCAAGGCGGTCGAGCGGGCGCTGCCGGCGCTCGGCTTCGAGGGGATCGGGCACGTCCACGTCGGCCGCATGGTCGAGCTCGAGGCCGAGGACCCGGAGCGGCTGGCGGAGCTCTGCGAGAAGCTCCTCGCCAACCCCCTGATCGAGGACTACGAGATCCAGACCCTGTGATCTGGGGCGTCCTTCAGTTCCCTGGATCCTGTGACGAGCGCGATGCGCTGCACGCCTGCTCGCTGCTGGGCGAGGCGCGGCTGATCTGGCACGAGGAGCGCGACCTCGGCGACGTCGACGCGGTGGTGATTCCCGGCGGCTTCTCCTACGGCGACTACCTGCGGGCCGGCGCGATCGCCCGCTTCTCGCCGGCGATGGAGGCGGTCGCCGAGCACGCCGCGGCCGGCGGACCGGTGCTGGGAATCTGCAACGGCTTCCAGGTCCTCTGCGAGGCCGGCCTCCTCCCCGGCGCCCTCCTCCTCAACGAGAGCATGCGCTTCACCTGCCGCCAGGTCGATCTGGTGGCTCAGGGATCGAGTGCTGAGTTAACCCCCCCAGAGGACGGTCAACTCAGCACTCGACTCTCGATCCCGGCCAAGCACGGGGAAGGGCGCTACTTCGCGCCCGAGGACACGCTCGACGCGCTCGAGGCCAACGGGCAGGTCGCCTACCGCTACGCGCCGGGGCAGAACCCGAATGGGTCGGCGCGGGACATCGCCGGCGTGCGCAACGAGGCCGGCAACGTGGTCGGGCTGATGCCGCACCCCGAGCACGCGGTCGATCCGCTGACCGGGTCAAGCGATGGGCTGCGGGTTTTCGAAGCGCTCGCCGCGGCCGGAGCGCCGGCGTGACCACCGAGATCGCCAAGCACCGCGAGCTGGGCCTAACCGACGCCGAGTTCGAGCTGATCGTCGAGAAGATGGGGCGCGAGCCGAACGTGGTCGAGCTGGCGATGTTCAGCCTGCTCTGGTCCGAGCACTGCGCCTACAAGCACTCGCGCAAGCTGCTGGGGAAGCTGCCGACCGAGGGCGAGCGGGTGGTGATGGGGCCGGGCGAGAACGCCGGCGCCGTCGACGTCGGCAACGGCCACGCGGTCGCCTTCAAGGTCGAGTCCCACAACCACCCGAGCGCGGTCGAACCGTTCCAGGGAGCGGCGACCGGGGTCGGCGGCATCCTCCGCGACGTCTTCGCGATCGGGGCGCGGCCGATCGCGATCCTCGACTCGCTGCGCTTCGGCGAGCTCGACTCGGTGCGCTCACGCCACCTGCTCGACGGCGCCGCGCGCGGCATCGGCCACTACGGCAACTCGATCGGGGTGGCGACGATCGGCGGCGAGATCTACTTCGAGGAGCCCTACGAGCACAACTGCCTGGTCAACGCGATGTGCCTGGGCCTGGCGAAGACCAAGGACATGGTCCGCGCCGCCGCCGCCGGGGTCGGTAACGCGGTGGTGCTGATGGGCGCCTCGACCGGGCGCGACGGGATCGGCGGCGCCTCGGTGCTGGCCTCGGCCGAGCTCGGCGAGGGCGACGAGGCGAAGCGGCCCACGGTGCAGATCGGCGACCCCTTCGAGGAGTCGAAGGTGCTCGAGTGCTGCCTCGAGCTGCTGGAGAAGGGGCTGCTGGTCTCCCTGCAGGACCTCGGTGCCGCCGGCCTGACCTCCTCGGCCGGAGAGATGGCCTCGGCCGGCGGGGTCGGGATCGACATCGACGTCGCCCGGGTGCCGCTACGCGAGGCCGATATGGAGCCCTTCGAGATCATGGTCTCCGAGTCGCAGGAGCGGATGCTGGCGGTGGTGGAGCCGGCACGGGTGGCCGAGGTGCTGGCCGTCTGCGAGAAATGGCAGACCGGTGGCGCCGAGATCGGCACGATCACCGGCAGCGGCCAGGTACGGATCCTGCGCGGCGAAGAGGTCGTCGGCGAGATGCCGGTCGAGGCCCTGGTCGACGGCTGCCCGCTCTACGACCTCGAGCCGGCGGCGCCGGAAGGCTGGATCTACGGCAACCGGGAGACGCTGCCGGCGGGCGCCTCGGCCGGGGACGAGCTGCTGGCGCTGCTCGCCTCCCCCAGCATCGCCTCCAAGCGCTGGGCCTTCGAGCAGTACGACTCGGTGGTCGGCTCACGCACCGTGCGGCGGCCGGAGTCGGCCGACGCCGCGGTGCTGGCGCTGCCGGAGGCCGGCAACGCGATCGCCGTCTCGATCGACGGCAACGGCCGTCGGGTCGCCTGCGACCCCTACGCGGGCACGGTCGAGGCGGTGCTCGAGTGCGCGCAGAACCTCGCCTGCGTCGGCGCCGAGCCGCTCGGCCTGACCAACTGCCTCAACTTCGGCAACCCCGAGAAGCCGGTCCCCGCCTGGCAGCTCGACCGCGCCGTCAGCGCCCTCGCCGACGCCTGCACCGCGCTCGGTGTTCCCGTCGTCGGCGGCAACGTCTCCCTCTACAACGAGGGGCCGGAAGGGCCGATCTACCCGACGCCGGTGGTGGGCATGGTCGGCGAGCTGCCGGACCCGGCCAAGGTCGCCGGCAGCGCCTTCGCCACCGCCGGCGACGCGATCGCCCTGATCGGCCCCTTCGCCCCCACCCTCGCCGGCTCGGAGCTGGCCAAGCGGCGGGGGGTGCTGGAGATGGGCCTGCCGCAGCCCGACATCGCGGCGGTCGCAGCCGCCTGCGCGACCGTCCGCGACGCGGTCCGCGCCGGCCGGCTCGCCTCCGCCCACGACGTCAGCGACGGCGGCCTCGCCTGCGCCCTGGCCGAGGGCGCGATCGGCGCCGGGCTCGGCTGCCGGGTCGACGTGCAGCCCCTGCGCGACCGCGGCTGCTCACCCGAGGACGCCCTCTTCGGCGAGGGCAGCGGCGGCTTCCTGGTCAGCGGCGAGCGCGGCGCGCTGGAGGAGCTCGGCGGCGTCTTCCTAGGCGAGGTCGGCGGCACCGCGATCGAGATCGCCGCCGGCGACCGCAGCGTCCGCCTCGGCCTCGCCGACGCCGAGAGCGCCTGGCGCTCGCTGGCGGCGCAGGCCGAGCATGGCGGCGCCTGAGGCCAGCGCGGCCCAGACCGCGAACATGTAGGCGTCGTCGGAGGCGTTGAGCGCTGCCTGGAGCGTCGCTGGTTCGCCGACGATCGCGACCAGGAGCGCGGTGCCGAGCACGGCGCCGACCTGGCGGAAGGCGGCGTTGACGGCGCTGGCGGTGGCGAAGCGGTCGACCGGGATGTCGCGGACGGAGGCGGCGCCGAGGGTCGGGAAGGCGAGACCGATGCCGATGCCGGTCAGGCAGGCGCCGGGGAGCCAGACGCCGAGGTAGTCGGGCTCGGCCCCGGCCGAGCGCAGGACCATCACCCCCGCCGCGAAGAAGAGGGCGCCGGGAACGATCACCGCGCGGTGTCCGAAGCGGTCGGCGAGGCGGCCGGCCGGGCCGGCGACCACGGTCGAGAGCGCCGGCCCCGGCAGCGTCGCCAGGCCGGCGGTGAAGACCGAGTAGCCCCAGATCGAGGTGAGGAAGAGGACGTTGCCGAGGATCAGCGAGAAGAAGGCGGCGGCGAAGAGCAGGGTGCCGAGGTTGCCGGCGCGGAAGGAGCGGTGGGCGAAGAGGGCCGGCTCGACGATCGGGCGCGGGTGGCTGCGGCTGCGCAGGACGACCCCGACGAGCAGGGCCGCGGCGACGGCGAAGCAGGCGAGCGTGGCGGTCGAGCCCCAGCCCCAGTCGTTGCCCTCGACGATGCCCAGCGTCACCGTCGCCAGGGCGAGCGCCAGCATCCCGGCGCCGGGCAGGTCGGGCAGGCGGCTGTCGAGGATCTTCGGCTTCGGCAGGCGGGTGCGGCCGGCGAGGACGATCGCCGCGCCGAGCGGCAGGTTGACGAGGAAGACCAGGCGCCAGTCGGAGAGCTCGACCAAGGCGCCGCCGAGGGTCGGCCCGACCGCCGCCGCCGCCGCGGCCGCAGCCCCCCAGAGCCCGACCCCGGCGGCACGGCGCTCGGGCGGGAAGCTGTCGAGGACGATCGCCAGCGAGGCCGGCGCGATCATCGCCGCCGCGATCCCCTGCAGGACCCGGAAGGCGATCAGCAGGGAGAGCGACGGCGCCAGCGCGCAGAGCAGGCTGGCGGCAGTGAAGCCGGCAACCCCGAGCAGGAAGATGCGGCGGTGGCCGAAGCGGTCGGCGAGGCCGCCGGCCGGGACCAGCAGGGCGGCGATGACGACGAAGTAGCCGTCGAGCACCCAGGAGAGCGCGTCCCGTCCCGACCCCGCGAAGGAGGCGGAGATGTCGGGGAAGGCGATGTTGACGATCGTCGTGTCGAGGAAGGCGACAAAGGCCCCCGCGCAGGCGATCGCGATCGCGCCCGTCGCGCCCCTCCCGCCAGCGGGCGGCGCATCATCTCTATGCCCACTGTCATACATCCTGGCGGCGACTATACTATGTCCGTGGACATAACGCGACTAGCGGACGCGGAAGCGATCGAGCCGGCGCGTCGCGACGGCCGTGAGCGGCTGCTCAACGGCGCCCGCAAGCTGCTCGCCGAGAAGGGCTATGCCGGGATGGAGCTGCGCGACGTCGCCGAGCGGGGCAAGGCCCCCCGCGGCTCGATCTACCACCACTTCCCCGGCGGCAAGAGCCAGCTCGCGGCCGAGGCGGCGGAACTGGAGGGGACCGAGATCAAGGCCCTGATCGAGAGCTCGCTCGAGCAGCGCGGCCTGGCCGAGACGCTGACGATGTTTGGCGAGATCTTCCGCCGCCGGGTCAAGGACCGGCCCGAGCATCTCGGCTGCCCGGTTGCCGCCGCCGCCCTAGCCCGCCCCGAGGACCCCGCCCTCGCCGCCGCCGCGACCAAGGCGTTCCAGAGCTGGGAAGCCCCAATCGCGGCGGCCCTGCGCGACGAGGGCGTCGGTGCCGCGGAGGCGGAGGCGTTCGCCGGTCTCGTCGTCTCGACGATCGAGGGCGCCCTGATCCGCGCCCGCGCCGCCGCCGACCAAGCGCCGCTGGACTCGGCCGTCGCTGGCCTGCAGCAGGCGCTGGCCGCGCTGCTCGCCGGCACCCGCGCCTAGCGGGCCGCCGGACCGCACCGAAGGAGCGCTGCGTCCGACCGGCGGCGGCGTTTAGAAAAACTTCAAGCGGGCAACTCTATGAACGCACCTCCGCGACCCCCTCGGGGCGGAGGTGCGAAATGGAGGAGAGGACTTGACACCCCGTGGAGCTGTGAAGGCCCTGGCCTGTCTGGCGGCCACCGCCCTGGTCGCCGCGGCCGCCTCCGCCTGCGGCGGCAGCTCCGAGGACTCCGGGCCCCGCCAGCTCACCTTCTTCGTCGCGATCCAGCCTGGCGGCACGATCGAGGAAGTCTCGAAACGCTGCTCCGAAGAATCCGACGGGCGCTACGAGATCACGCCGGAATTCCTCCCCACCGATGCCAGCCAGCAGCGCGAACAGCTGGTTCGCCGGCTCGGGGCGGAGGACCCCTCGATCGACATCGTCGGCATGGACGTGATCTGGACCGGCGAGTTCGCCAACGCCGGCTGGGTCGAACCGTGGCAGGGGAAGTTGAAAAAACAGGTGACCGAGAAGGTCTTCCCCAACGTGATCGAGGCCGCCTCCTTCGAGGACGACCTCTACGCGGCCCCGTTCAACACCAACACGCAGCTGCTCTGGTACCGCAAGGACCTGGTGCCGAAGCCGCCCACCACCTGGGACCAGATGATCGAACAGGCCGAAGAGCTGAAGGAAGCGGGCACGATCCAGGTCCAGGCCAACCGCTACGAGGGCTTCATGGTCTGGGCCAACGCGCTGATCGAAAGCGCCGGCACGCCGATCCTCTCCGGCCCGGAAACGGTCGACCTCGAACAGGGCCCGACCGAAAAGGCGCTGGCGGTGATGGGCCGGCTCGCCACCTCCTCGGCGGCGCCGCCGAGCCTCTCCACCTCCGACGAGGACAGCGCCCGGCTCGGCTTCGAGGCGGGCGAATCGGCCTTCATGACCAACTACACCTTCGCCTACGCCAGCGCCCAGGCGGAAGCGCCGGAAATCGGCAAAGAGATGGGCTTCGCCCGCTTCCCGCGGGTAGACGCGAGCGTGCCCAGCAAGCCGCCGCTGGGTGGCTTCAACCTCGCCGTCAGCTCCTTCTCGAAGAACAAGGACGTCGACTTCGAGGCCGCCGCCTGCCTCGCCAACGGCAAGAGCCAGCTGACCGCGGTCGAACTCGACGGCCTCCCCCCCTCGCGCTCGGACCTCTACGCCGACAAGGCGGTGACCAAGGCCTACCCGGGCTTCGCCGGCCTGGTCAAGGAATCGATCGAGGGGGCGGGGCCGCGGCCGACCACGCCCGCCTACCAGGACGTCTCGCTGGCGGTGCAGCGCACCCTGCACCCGCCGGACAAGATCGACCCCGACGACCCGGAATCGATCTATGAGGAACTGAAGTCGAACCTCGAAGACGCGGTCAAGCGCGAAGGGCTGCTCTGATGGAGGCGAGCGCACCGGCCCATCCCAATCCGCCCGCCGCCGGCGGCAAGAGCCAGCGCACCCGCTCGGAGCGCAAACTCGCCTGGATGCTCTGCGCCCCGGCGGTGCTGGCGATGCTGGCCGTCACCGCCTACCCGATCGGCTACGCGATCGTCCTCTCGCTGCAGCAGATCGACCTCCGCTTCCCCGACGAGAGCGGCTTCGTCGGGCTCGACAACTACAGCGCCGTCCTCACCTCCAACCTCTGGTGGGAAGACGTCTTCAACACCGTCTTCGTGATGCTGACCACGGTCGCGATCGAGCTGGTGCTGGGGATGGCGATCGCGCTGGTCATGCACCGGGCGATCTTCGGCCGCGGCGTCGTCCGCACCTCGGTCCTGATCCCCTACGGGATCATCACCGTGGTCGCCGCCTTCGCCTGGCAGTTCGCCTTCGCGCCCGACACCGGCTTCGTCAACCACCTGCCGCTGATCGCCGAAGACATGGACTGGTTCGGCGGCCGCTTCAGCTCCTTCGCCGTGATCATCCTCGCCGAGGTCTGGAAGACGACGCCCTTCATGGCGCTGCTGCTGCTGGCCGGCCTGGTGACGATCGACGGCCAGCTCTACGAGGCGGCGAAGGTCGACGGGGCCAGCGCCTGGCAGCGCTTCACCCGCATCACCCTGCCGCTGATGAAGCCGGCGATCCTGGTCGCGCTGCTCTTTCGCACCCTCGACGCCTTCCGCGTCTTCGACACGATCTTCATCATGACCCGCGGTGCCCAGGACACCGAATCGGTCTCGATCCTCGGCTACAACCAGCTGATCTCCCGCCTCAACCTCGGCCTCGGCTCGGCCGTCTCGGTGCTGATCTTCCTCTGCGTGTTCCTGATCGCCTTCCTCTTCGTCAAGGGGTTCGGGACCAAACTCGACGAAGGCCGACCGGGAGGCTGAGATGGGACGGGGAAGCCGCGACTACGCCTACTGGAGCATCGCCATCGCGCTGGTGCTGGTCTTCGCCCTGGTGCCGGTGATCTGGCTGATCTCGCTCTCGCTGAAGCCGCCGGAAGCGATCACCGACCAGCGCTTCATCCCCTCCGAAATCTCCTTCGACAACTACAAGAGCCTGTTCGAAGGCGGGATCGACGACAGCCCCTTCATCAAGCCGCTGATCAACTCGATCGGGATCGCCCTGATCACGACCGTGATCTCGATCGTGCTCGCCTCCTTCGCCGCCTACGCGATCGCCCGGCTCGAGTTCCCCGGCAAGCGGCTGATCCTCGCCGGGGCGCTGGCGATCGCGATGTTCCCGCCGATCTCCACGGTCGGGCCGCTGTTCGACATGTGGCGGGCCCTCGGCCTCTACGACACCTGGCCGGGGCTGATCATCCCCTACCTCACCTTCTCGCTGCCGCTGGCGATCTACGTCCTCGTCGCCTTCTTCCGCGAGATCCCCTGGGATCTCGAGCAGGCCGCCCAGGTCGACGGCGCCACCCCGTTCCAGGCCTTCACCAAGGTGATCGTGCCGCTGGCCGCGCCCGGCGTCTTCACGGCGGCGATCCTCGTCTTCATCTTCGCCTGGAACGACTTCCTCTTCGCGATCTCGCTGACCTCCTCCGATGCCTCGCGCACCGTCCCGGCCGCGCTCGCCTTCTTCACCGGCGAGTCGTCCTTCACCCAACCGACCGGCAGCATCGCCGCCGCCGCGGTGGTGGTGACGGTGCCGATCATCGTCTTCGTCCTCTTCTTCCAACGCCGAATCGTCGCCGGCCTCACCGCCGGTGCCGTCAAGGGATAAGGAGCACCGCCATGGCAGAGATAGTCCTCGATGGAGTCACCAAGGTCTTCGCGGACGGCTACGAAGCCGTCAAGGAGATGGACCTCGACATCGCCGACGGCGAGTTCATGATCCTCGTCGGCCCCTCCGGCTGCGGCAAGTCGACGGCGCTGCGGATGATCGCCGGGCTCGAGGACATCTCCGCCGGCGAGCTGAAGATCGGCGGCGACGTCGTCAACGAGCGGGCGCCGAAGGACCGCGACATCGCGATGGTCTTCCAGAATTACGCACTCTACCCGCACATGACCGTGCGCGAGAACATGGGCTTCGCGCTGAAGCTGGCGGGCGTCGACAAGGAGGAGATCAACAAGAAGGTCGAGGAGGCGGCCGAGACGCTCGACCTGACCCAGCATCTCGACCGCCGCCCCGCCAACCTCTCCGGCGGCCAGCGCCAGCGGGTGGCGATGGGGCGGGCGATCGTCCGCGACCCCAAGGCCTTCCTGATGGACGAGCCGCTCTCGAACCTGGACGCGAAGCTGCGGGTGCAGATGCGGACCGAGGTGGCGCGGCTGCAGACGCAGCTGGAGACGACGATGGTCTACGTCACCCACGACCAGACCGAGGCGATGACGCTCGGCGACCGGGTCGCGGTGATGCGGGCCGGCGCCCTGCAGCAGGTCGGCACCCCAGCCGAGCTCTACGACAGCCCCACGAACCTCTTCGTCGCCGGCTTCATCGGCTCGCCGGCGATGAACTTCATGCCGGCGGAGCTGAGCGGGGGCAGGTTGAGGCTGCCGATCGGCGAGCTCGACGCCGGCGACCTGGCCGGCGGTCGCGGCGACGGCCAGGTGGTCGCCGGGCTGCGACCGGAGAACTTCGAGGACGCCTCGGTGGCGGGGGATGACCTCAAGCAGGAGCGCGGGCTCGTCTTCGAGGCCGAGATCGACCTGGTCGAGTCGCTCGGCTCCGACCTCTACGCCTACTTCCACATCGAGTCCGAAGGCGTCCAGTCCGACCAGCTCGCCGACCTGGTCGAGGACCGCCTCGACGAGACCGGCGCCGCCAACATCCGCGAGGGCCACGAGCAGGTCGTCGCCCGGCTCGACCCGACCAGCAAGGTCAAGCGCGGCGAGCGGACCGAGCTCTGGGCGGATACGTCGAAGCTGCATCTCTTCGACCCGGAGAGCGGCGAGAGCCTCGGGGCGGCCGAGCACCCCTGAGGCTCCCGACGACTCCCTGGCCTATTCGATCGCGAAGGTGATCGCTTCCAGCGTTTTCGGGTCTCCGGCTTTGATCTTCAAGCCGCCGCCGATCACGCCGTCGGTCTTGACACCGGTCCCGGACAGCCCACAGGAGGCGCCGTCCACGGTCTTGTTATAAGTGAAGCCGGCCGTGCTTTTCATCGAGAAGTTGGCCTGGACTTCATTCGGTTTGGCCGCTGTCAGCCTTTCGTAGGCGACCGCGGTGAGGCCGGTCTGAGCGCCGATCTGGACTTCGCAGGTGTTGCCGGTGACGACGATCGTTTTACCCACCGGGCAGGTGATGTCGAAGGTGCCGGTGAATTTGTCGACCGATCCGCTCCCCGGATGGAAGACGAATTCGCAACCGTTGATTGCGATCGTGCCGGCGGCACCGAAGTTGGTGCAGCCGGTGAAGCCCGGTCCGAGGTTGAGGTTGCCGGTCGCTTTGGTGATTTCCCCGCCGAAGCCGACGGTTTCGCATTTCGCCGTTTTTCCCCCTTCGAAGGTGAAGAACGGCGCGCCCGCGCCTGAGGGTTCGGCCGACAAGAAGGCCGGATAGGAGGCGGCGGTGAAGTTCGCCGCCTGGGCGCCGGCAGCGCCGATGGCCAGTACCGCGAGGGCGGCGAGTGCCGCAACCGCGAGTTTGATCGTGTGCATCTGTTTTCTCCCGTCTTGTGTTTTCGGCGCCGAGGCGCCGCAAACGACCACCTTCCCATCCGTTCCTCGCTCAGTCAACAATTTTTGTTCAATCAGAGTCCTGCGGATCAACCATGCGCCCGGAGCGGTGCGATCCCCCGCCGTTGCTACCCTCCGCGAGTAGGCAGTCCGCCTGCGCGTCCCGTCTCTCTATACAGCGAGGAACACGCGCTTTTGACTTCCGCCGAGCGGCCTCTGAGCGACCGCGATGGGCCCCGCGACGAGTGTGGGGTGTTCGGGGTATACGCACCCGGCCACGACGTCGCCCGGCTCGCCTACTTCAGCCTCTACGCGCTGCAGCACCGCGGCCAGGAGTCGGCCGGGATCGCCACCTGCGAGGGCGGCCACATCACCACCATGCGCGACTCGGGCCTCGTCTCCCAGGTCTTCGACGAGGAGAAGCTGCGGGCGCTGGAGGGCGACATGGCGATCGGCCACGTGCGCTACTCGACCACCGGCGGCGGCTCCTGGGAGAACGCGCAGCCGGTCTGGCGCGACGACGGCCGCGAGGTGGCGCTCGCCCACAACGGCAACCTGACCAACGCGGTCGAGCTCTGGGCGGAGCTGAAGGAGCGCGGGATCGACTTCCGCGGCACCTCCGACTCGGAGATCATCGCCGCCCTGCTCTCCTCCCATGGCGGCAAGTTGATCGAGGACGCGGTGCAGGAGGTGATGCCGCGGATGGAGGGCGCCTACTCGACCGTGGTGATGACCAAGCACGCGATCGTCGCCTTCCGCGATCCGCACGGGATCCGGCCGCTCTCGCTCGGCCGTCTCGACGGCCGCTTCGTGGTCGCCTCGGAGAGCTGCGCCTTCGACATCATCGGCGCCGAGCTGATGCGCGAGGTGCACCCGGGCGAGATGGTCAGCCTGACCGAGCGCGGGCTGGAGACGCGTCAGGTGGTCAAGGCCGAGCGTAAGGCGACCTGCGTCTTCGAGCACATCTACTTCTCCCGCCCCGACAGCCGCCTCGAGGGCAAGGTGCTGCAGCAGGTGCGGGGGCGGATGGGCGAGATCCTCTGGCACCAGGCGCCGGTCGAAGCCGACCTGGTGATCGCGGTGCCGGACTCCGGCAACCCGGCGGCGGCGGGCTTCGCGCGCGCCTCGGGGCTGCCTCGCGACGACGGCCTGATCAAGAACCGCTACGTGGCGCGGACCTTCATCCAGCCAGGCCAGGAGCTGCGCAAGCACGGCCTGCGGCTAAAGTTCAACCCGCTGCCGGAGATCGTCGCCGGGCAGCGGATCGTCGTCGTCGACGACTCGATCGTGCGCGGCAACACCACGCGGCAGATCGTCGGCATGCTGCGCGACGCCGGCGCCAAGGAGGTCCACCTGCGGATCTCGGCGCCGCCGATCCGCAACCCCTGCCACTACGGCGTCGACATGTCGACCCGCGAGGAGATGATCGCCCACAAGCGCTCGGTCGAGGAGATCGCCGAGGAGCTCGACGCCGACTCGCTCGCCTACCTCTCGATCGAGGGCGTCTACGAGGCGATCGGCGGCGGCCCCGAGGACCACTGCGACGCCTGCTTCAGCGGCCACTACCCGCTGGGCGACCCCGACGACGCCAACGGGAAGTTCGCCTTGGAGGACATCGCCGTGGTCCCGGCGAGGGGCTGAGGCCTAGGGCGTCAGGTCGGCGACTAGCTCGGCTGCTGGGCGGATTTTGTCGATGCGGGCGACGGTTTGGCCGGCGTAGAGAGGGCCGGCGTCGAGCAAGTTGGCCGGAGCGTCATCGGTGGGGCCGGTCGGTGAGAGCAGGCGGCTGGTGGGGCGTTGGGCGCGGGCGAGGTGGATCTGCAGGGATGGAGGCGCGAAGCGGGCGCCGATGCCGGAGAGTCGGTTGAGCGCGCGGTTGAGCCGCGGTCCGCGTGGATCGTCTCCCAGCCAGTGCTCGGTGGCGGCATTGGCGACGACCCGGTGCGGGGCCGGCCAGCCGAGGCCGAAGAGCTTCGTGAGGATGGTCTGATCGGCGGCGAGCAGGCGCTCTCTGTAGCCGGGGTGGGCGCGGCTCTCCTCCGAGAGCAGGAAGCGGGTCCCGGCGAGGACTGCCGTCGCCCCCGCGTCGAGTGCGCGGCGGACGTCGTCGCGGTCGGCGATGCCGCCGGCGAGCAGGGTCGGGAAGCCGGGCGCCAGCGCCGCCCGGACCCGCTCGTGCAGCTCCAGCGCCGGCGTGGTCCCGCGGACGTGGCCGCCCGCCTCGACCCCTTGGACGATCACCGCGTCGGCGCCGGCCGCCTGCGCCGCCAGCGCCTCCGCGACCGAGCCGCACTGGTGGATCCAGACCCCCGGGACCCGGCGCCGCGGCCTTCCCCAGAAGGTGACCACGACGTCGGCGCCCGCCGCCGCCTCGAACCAGCTGTGCCGCGCGAACGGCAGCAGCAGGTTGACCGCGAGCGGCCGCCCGGTGAGCCGGCGGCCGGCGGCGAGCTCGCGCTCGATCGCCACCGCGCCGTTGACCGCGATCGTCCCCAGGCCACCGGCCTCGGAGACGGCCGCGGCCAACTCATGGCGGCTGAGGCCACCGCCCATCCCGGCCTGGACGACGGGAGCATCGATCGCGAGGCGCTCCAGAAGGGACACCTCGCGATCCTACGCGCCATCGGTCTGCCCGCAGGCGCGCCCAAGCGCGCTGACTGCGCGAAGATGCGGTCGTGGCCCGCACCTTCAAGCTCGTCGTCCTCGCCTCCGGCGGCGGCACCAACCTGCAGGCGATCCTCGACACCCTGCACGGGCGCGACGGGATCGAGGTGGTCGGGGTCGGGTCCGACAAGCCAGGGGCGGGCGCGCTCGCGCGCGCGACGGCGGCTGCGATCGACACCGCGGTCTTCCCCGCCGATGCCTACGCGGACCGGCTCGGGCGCGACGCGGCGATGGCCGACTGGGTCGAAGCCCACCGCGCCGACCTCGTCGTCCTCGCCGGCTACATGCAGCTGCTGAGCGAACCCTTCGTCGCCCGCTTCCGCGGGCGCGTCGTCAACATCCACCCGGCGCTGCTGCCCGACTTCCCCGGCCTCGACGCGATCGGCCAGGCGCTGGCCGCGGGCGTGCAGGAGACCGGCGTCACCGTCCACTTCGTCGACGAGGGGATCGACACCGGGCCGACGATCGCCCAGCGCCGGGTGCCGGTGCCGGTCGGGCGCGAGCGCCAGGTGCTCGCGGCGGCGGTCCACTCGGTCGAGCACCAGCTCTACCCGGAGGCGATCCGCATGATCGCGGAGGGCCGGGTTAGGATCGATGCCAGCGACCCGCGTAAGGTCGCGATCGATGACTGAGGCAGCCGCCGACACCCGCGAGGAGACCGTCAACGACGGCGCGATCCGGGTGCGCCGGGCGCTGATCTCGGTCTCCGACAAGACCGGCGTCGCCGACTTCGCCAAGGGCCTGGCCGCGCTCGGGGTCGAGATCCTCTCCACCGGCGGCACCGCCGCCGCCCTGCGCGAGGCCGGCCTCGAGGTGACCGACGTCTCCGAGTTCACCGGCCAGGGGGAGATCCTCGACGGCCGTGTGAAGACGCTGCACCCGCGCCTGCACGCGGCGCTGCTGGCGCGGCGCGAGGACCCCGAGCACATGGCGACGCTGGCGCGCGAGGGGATCGAGCCGATCGACCTGGTCTGCGTCAACCTCTACCCCTTCGAGCAGACCGTCTCCGGAAATGACGTCGCGCCCGAGGTGGCGATCGAGAACATCGACATCGGCGGGCCGACGATGATCCGCGCCGCCGCCAAGAACCACGCCGGCGTCGCCGTCGTGGTCAAGCCCGAGTCCTACGACGCGGTCTGCGCCGAGCTGGAGGAGGACGGCGGCGCCGAGCTGTCCGCCTCGACCCGGCACTGGCTGGCCAACGAGGCCTTCGCCCAGACCGCCCGCTACGACGCCGCGATCAGCCGCTGGTTCTCGGCCGAGTACGAGGACTTCCCCGAACACCTGGCGATCGCCTACGAGAAGGTGCTCGACCTCTCCTACGGGGAGAACCCGCACCAGCGCGCCGCCCTCTACTCGGAAGCCGGGGCGCGCAGCCACGTGCTCTCGCGGGTCTCGAAGCTGCACGGCAAGGCGCTCTCCTTCAACAACGTGCTCGATCTCGACGCCGCCCGCGGCCTCGTCGACGACTTCGCCGAGCCGGCCTGCGTGATCGTCAAGCACAACAACCCCTGCGGGGTGGCGATCGGCGCCGACGCGCTCGCGGCCTACCTGAAGGCGCTGGCCTGCGACCCGGTCTCGGCCTACGGCGGCGTGATCGCCCTCAACCGCCCGGTCGGCCGCGAGCTGGCCGAGCAGCTGCACGAGAACTTCGTCGAGGTGCTGAACGCGCCCGGCTTCGAGGAGGGGGCGCTGGAGGTACTGCAGCAAAAGGAGGCGATCCGCATCCTCTGCGAGGAGGAGCGGCGCCAGCCCGACCCGGCCGAGCGCGACGTCAAACGCGTCCTCGGCGGGCTGCTGATCCAGGACCGCGACGGCGACCCCGAGCCGCGCGAGATCATGGAGGTGGTGACGAAGACGCAGCCCGGCGAGGAGCAGTGGAACGACCTGCTCTTCGCCTGGACCGTCTGCCGTCGCGTCCGCTCCAACGCGATCGTGATCGCCAAGGACGGCGCCACCCTCGGCATCGGCGCCGGCCAGATGAGCCGGGTCGACTCGGTCCGCCTCGCGGTCGAGAAGTGCCGCGACGCCCGCGGCGCCGAGGCCGACTCCCTGCTCGCCGGCTCCGCCGTCGCCTCCGACGCCTTCTTCCCCTTCGCCGACGGCCCCGAGCTGGCAATCCAGGCGGGATCCAACTCCGTGATCCAGCCGGGCGGCTCCAAACGCGACGGCGAGGTCATCGACGCCTGCGACGAGGGCGGCGTGGCGATGGTTTTCACCAAGCACCGGCACTTCCGGCATTAACCGCGAGTCCTGGCGCGAATGCGAGTCGCCGGCTCGCCTAGGTCAAGCTGATCTGCTCAGGATGTAGTGACGGAGCCCTAAGCGGCGCGTGTTTCCTCGTCGGGTCGGTCGCCAGCGGTTTTAGCTCTGACCGATCGAGCACCGCGATCAACGAGCGAGCGTCTGGCTGCGCATAGCCACTGGCGGCGTTGAGGACTCGTGCCGACCACATGGCCCTGCCGTGCCAGCACCTGATGTGGGTCAAGCGCGCGTACAGGAGGACGTGTTCCTGAACCCCTGACTGCATGGCTCCTGGATCCTCCTGATGCGCCCAACGGACCATGTCGCCAAGGCCCATCGAGATCAGGCGGCGGTCCCGAGGGACGAACAGCCGTGGATGCGAGGCCGCTACGTCCACCCGGTAATCGACCTCATAGGGGCGTTTTTCGTGCCCTCGCATCGTCGCCGCCACGAGGACGACCGGACCGGCCCAGCGCCCATGCTCGTTGAGGGTCGCGATCGCGGTTCGCAGGGGGACGACGAAATCGCCGCAGAAGGCTTCGAGGGCTTCAACGCTCGCGGGGAAGCCATAGGCGGCTATGTATGCATCGACGCGATCGTTGGGCATCAGCGCCCGGCGAGCGAACCGCGTGCAAAGGAGGTCCTCGCGTTCGCGGCTGAGTCGAATCCGCGGTCGATCGACGTCCCTGAGCAGTCCATGCGCGCACTCATGCGCCAGGGTCTGGCGCCGCGCAACTGAGTTAGTCCCTTTCTTTAGAGCGACCAAGGTCTCCGGGCCGCCCAGGCCCGCCAGGCCCTGGTACGGCATGTCGAGCGAGATCACGTAGAGACCGAGATCCTCGCGATGACCAATCAGCGTCTGCTTCCGCAACGCCTGATGAAACTCAGGGGCGACCTCGAGTAGCTTTTTCTCCAGTTTGTCGACGTCTGGGCTCGCGGCCAGTTGCGAGCGGAGTTCTTCGATGCGGGCGCGTTTAACCTTCATCGTCGCTCCTGCTCCATGGTGAAAAGGCTTGCCGCGATGACGAGCAGCGAGCGGACCCGGTCGGGTAAATCCTCCGGCTCCGGCACCGTTTCGTCACGGCGCCTCATCTTCCGCTCCAACTTTCGCCGCGCGCGTTCGGCGGCACCGTCTTGACTGTGCTGATGATCGATCAGGTGGATGTCTCCGGCTGCGATCCGCGCGATCACTTCGTCGACCGCTTCTTCGCCAGCCTTCTTGGTCATCGAACCTCCGCGAGACCTGCGAGTCAGTTCGGTCACGGCATCATCGCGGGCCTCGCGGGCAAGTTCGACCAACTTCCAGGGTTCGTCCTCGGGCAGCCCCAGATCGCTGAGCACCTCGGCATCCATACGCAACCGCTTTCGCACCTTCCACGGCTCGAGCGTCGTAACGAATCGCGGAGTCCGGATCTTCGCTCCCTCGAGTTCGAGATCCCCCGCCAGAGCCTTCTGCAAGACGAGGCGGCCCTGTTCGCTCTCCAGCTTGCCCACCAGCGCCTCGTTCAGCCTCCACTCGGGCTCGTAAGTAATCGCCCCCCAGATAAGGCCCGGGTCATCGACTTTGGCTTTGGCGAAGATTGCGCCCAGGTCCGGGATGTGGAACAGCCCAGAGGTTGCGTGAACGTTCATGATCATGTGGATTCCCCAGCCGGCGGTCTCGGCGAATCGGGCGAGCTGGGCAACCACCCTCTGGATGCCGGGCATTGCTTCGGCCGGTAGCTGCCGCTCCAGCGGCTTGCGGCTCAGCAGTCGAGATTGATCTGGGGGCAGTGGGGTTGACCGGGTCGAGCGGAAATAGCGTCTCGAGGCGAGGGCCCGGTTGCGGCTCTGGTGAACGAAGTGCCACTCGACTATCCATGCCATCTCCAGTGCGGCGGCTTCGCTCACGTTGCCGAGGTTCTCGACCGGGTTCGGTAGTTCGAGACGGTTGAGGTGACGGGCGCCATCCCAGTGATAGGCCGCCCCGGCAGCGTAGGCCGCCCAGAGCAGTTCGTCGTCGCGAGCCGCCGCCAGCAGGCGCTTGAGCAGGGCTCTGTTCTCCTGAGCACCGATCGGGGCGCGGCGCCAGAGGAGCGCATCGAAGGAGAGGGCAACCTCCCGCCGATTCTGGTCCTTCTCCAGGTTGCGGGCCATCTCGAGCAGCCTGATCTGCACCGGGCCCCAGAGCTCGACATCGGCGGTCCCTCCGTGCCTCAGGAGACCCTCGAACAACGCGTACATGCCGCGCCGCTCGGTGTCGGCGAGGAACCGCTTGAGTAGCTCATGTGCCTTTGGGCAATCCCGCAGGGTCTCCCACCATCGCACCAGCTCATACCCAACCTCCCGCAGCGCCCAGGAATCCGAGGCGGTGTCGAACATAACCTGGAGCACTCGCATGGCCTCTTTCGGGGACACGCCGAGCGCCGGCTCGATCAGTTCGGGCCCGATCAGCTCGATCGTCGCGGAGTCGAAATCGGCCAAGGGCCGCGACTGCGGGTCAAAGTCCCGGAAGCGTTCCCAGCGGGTCAGCGCCTCGCGTGCCCACCCCCCTCCCTCGCCCAGCAGCGCGATCCGCTCGGACAGCCACCTGCGGTCACCGTCCATCCACTCGTCTAGGGCGATAACCGCCTTGCGCCGGGCCAGACGCAGGTACTCATCATCGATCTGAATCCTCGCCACCAGCTCCCAGGGGTCGCGGACTAGCTCGGCGAGATCGGTGCCGCCGCTCTCGGCCAGCTGATTGCAGGGAACCGCGTGCGCCATGTCCTGCAGTCGAGTCAGCGCCAGTGCCAGGGACTTCTCTCCGTCCCGTTTCCGCAGTCTTTTCAAATACGCGGTCAGCTGGCGCAGCTCTTTTCTGTCGCTCGACACCTGTCCTTCGTCGATCGCCCGGGCCACCTGTACGGGCGTCGAGATCTCGCCCCGCTCAATCGCTTCTTCGATGTCCGCTACGCGCCAGCGCTGTGCCCGCCGGCGTGCGTAGGCCTTGAGGGCGCGCTCCTCCCACACCTGCGAGGCCTGAAAGGAAATCGCTGCGATGCTCTGCTCGAACTTGGGATCCTTGTCCAGGATCTCGGCCAGGGGCGACGGCCGCGAGGTAAGAATGACCCCGGGGGCTTTTCCCAATGCTTCCAGTTCGGCAGTGAGGTCGGCAGACTGGTGAAATTTGTCCTTGCCGAAGCAGTGATAGCCGACCAGCACCGGCATCGAGGGATCTTCGCGGGCCTTGGCCAGCGCCGCCGCGATCCCCTCCCCTCCCTTCGCGTTGACGAGTCGACGGGGTTTCTCCCCGAGGATCGCGTGCCAGTGCGCGACTTGGTGGGCAACAGCCCACTTGCCGATGTCCGCGCGTCCCACCAGCAGCCCTGGCGCGTCGAGCAGCGGCCGGACCACCGCCGCGCTTGGCGGCACCAGCTCCGACCGCTCCGGCAGCGAGACGTCCGAGGCCTTCCTGACGTCTTCCCAGGTAAATCCCACTTCGGCCGCACGCAACGCAACCATGAACATGTCGAAGTCGACGTCCGGAGAGGCGATGAAGTTCGAGGGCGAGTGGCGGTTGGCGAGTGCCCGGGTCAACTCGTGGCCCGTATCAGTGTTCGGGTTGGGCAGGAAGGCCGTCGGCCCACGCTCGATGACCCAGAGCTGTTTCGCCTCTGCTTCTGGCAAGCCGCGAGGAGGCAGCAAGGCTCTGACCAACTGGGGGACGTCATGGTGACCGGAGAGGGAGGTTCCGACCACGAAGGTACGGAAGTTGAGCAGCCGCTGCAGCAGCTCGAACTCGGGGTCTTTGAAGCTGAGCGTCTCCCTGGTCCCAAAGCTGGGATCGCGAGCGCTGGGGTCGTCGAGGCGCCCGTGTGCGTGCACCGAGAGCAGGCCCTTCTTCCGCTTTAGTAGACGGCCGAGCTGGACCTTCACCTGCTCGGTGTCTTCCAGGTTGACGGCGGCGACCCACCGCCGCGGAAGCCCGAGGCGGCGGCACGCGTCGGCCGGGCAGTTGTCCCAGTTCAGATTGACGACGATGATTGGCCTGCCCCGAGCCATCGCAGCCATGCATCGGTAGCCGATGTGGGGGACCACCTTGCTGAAGAGGCCGCGGTTGATCGCGGCCCGCTCGTCGGTGCTGAGCCAGTGCAGCTTCGCGTAGACGGCCTGCTCGTCGGGGAAGAGTCGGGGGTGCGCCGCAATCAGGGCTGCGACAATCTCGGCGGTCCCAGGTGCTCCCGAAGAGAGCGAAGCGCCAGCCCCGATCAGAAAACACAGCGGAGTACCGGCGTCACTAGCTAGTGATCGAAAGAGATCCTCTAGTTCATCTAGCCAGTGCCTAATCAATGACATCTGTCGACCAAATCCTAGGGGCATTTGGCGTTAGCTTCCCCAAGGAAAATCAACTCGTCCGGTATATGCGGACATTTACGCAAGGAACCCGCACGTTTCCGTGTCAAGGCGCTCGGGTTGGAGGTTCCGCTGCTGCTGATCCAGGAGTCGAACCTGGGGCAGCCCTGGCAGGCGGTCGGGGCGATGCTCAACTGGGTGACCTGGCTCGTCTTCGCCACCGAGGTGGTGGTGATGCTCGCGGTCGTGCCGAGCAGGCGGACCTGGCTGAAGACCCACCTGATCGACGTCCTGGTGACCGTGCTGACGCCGCCGTTCGCGCCCGCGGCCTGGCAGGCGACACGGGTCTACCGGGTCGCGCGCCTGCTGCGCCTGTTCCGAATCTTCAGCCTGCGCAACCTGCTCTCGCTCGACGGGCTCAGGTACGCGGCGCTGACCGCGGGGGGCACCGTTCTGCTCGGCGGCGCCGTCGTCGCCAGCATCGAGACCACGGCGCGGGAACCCTGGACCACCTGGGACGGGATCTGGTGGGCGGCGACCACGGTCACCACCGTCGGCTACGGCGGGCTCGAACCGCACACCGACGGCGGCCGCATCATCGCCACCGCGATCATGCTGGTTGGGATCGGCTTCGTCGCCCTCCTCACCGCCTACATCGCCGACCGCTTCATCCAGGGCCAGCAGGACACCGTCGCCAAGGAGGACCAGATCCTGGCTGAGCTGCGCGAGATCCGCGCCAAGCTCGAGCGCCTCGAAGCCCGCTAGCCCAGCTGCTTCTGCGCCTCGCTGGCGCGGATGACGTGGCCACAGACCTCGTCGGGGGTGTCGGCGACGAGCAGGAGCTCTTTGTCGCCGGGGTCGATCATCCCCTCGTCCATCAGCTTGCGGGCGAAGAAGTAGTGGAAGTCGAGGCTGCGGTTGACGTAGGGGTTGGTGCCCTGCTCGTGCGGCAGCTCGATGTTGAGGCCGACCGAGAGGCCGCCGGCCTCGGCGGCGCCGCGGTTGGCGGCCTCCATCAGGCCGGGGCCGCCACCGGTGATGACGGTGAAGCCGTGGCGGGCGAGGCAGGCGGCGGTCTCCCGGCAGAGCTCGTACCAGCGGTGGCCCTCCTCAATCCGCGCCGAGCCGAAGACGGAAACGCCGTCATTGACGTCGCGCAGGGCATCGAAGCCGGCGTCGATCTCGCTGCGGATGCGGTCGAGTCGCAGGTCGTCCTGCTGTCGGCGTCAGCAGGGACGCGCAGCAGGTGTTCGTCGTGCCTCGCTCCCGCGCTCCCGCTCGACTCGTCCAAAGTGCCCCCGGCGGGACTCGAACCCGCGCCGCGCGGCTTAAAAGGCCGCCGCTCTAACCAGCTGAGCTACAGGGGCAAGGTGGGCATCGTAGTGCTCAGGAAAGGTCGGGCAGGCCCTGGTACGGAGTCGATGCCTTGGCGTGGGTGCGCTGGGGAATACGGCCGGCACGGCGGGCGGTGTGGCCGGCCTCGACGGCGCCGCGCAGGGCCCGTGCCATCGCCGGCGGGTCCTCGGCGCCGAAGATCGAGCTCGCCGCCATCACCGCGTCGCAGCCCAGCTCCATCGCCAGGGCGGCGTCGGAGGCGGTGCCGATGCCGGCGTCGAGGATGACCGGGACCGCGGCGCGCTCGGCGATGATCGCGACGTTGTAGGGGTTGCGGATGCCGGCGCCGGAGCCGATCGGCGAGCCCAGCGGCATCACCGCCGCGCAGCCGGCCTCCTCGAGGCGGCGCGCGAGGATCGGATCGTCATTGCTGTAGGGGAGGACGGTGAAGCCGTCGGCGACGAGCTGTTCGGCGGCGTCGAGCAGCTCGACCGCGTCGGGGTAGAGGGTGCGATCGTCGCCGATCACCTCGAGCTTGACCCAGTCGGTCTGGAAGGCCTCGCGGGCGAGCTTGGCGGTGCGGACCGCGTCGCGGGCGGTGAAGCAACCGGCGGTGTTGGGCAGGGCGAAGAGACCGAGCCTCTCGATCACCTCCAGCACCGAGCCCTCCGCGGCAGGGTCGATGCGGCGCAGGGCGACGGTGACGATCTCGGTGCCGGCGGCGCTCAACGCCAGCTCCATCTGCTCCAGCGAGCGGAAGCCGCCGGTGCCGGCGATCAGCCGCGAGGACCACTGGCG
The DNA here is from genome assembly GCA_963717495.1 of uncultured Solirubrobacterales bacterium. Classification (GTDB taxonomy): domain Bacteria; phylum Actinomycetota; class Thermoleophilia; order Solirubrobacterales; family 70-9; genus VAYN01. Next base: position 1,977,906 of record OY970339.1, read on the forward strand.
GCCGCCCAGCTCCCAGCTGTCGGCGCCACCCTGGATCGCGGCGAGGACCTCGACGCTCTGACCCTCGCGCAGCGGCGTCGCCTCCCACTCGCCGTGCGGCACGACCTCGCCGTCGAGGGCGACGGCGACGCCGCGCGCCTCGGTGGCGCTGGAGCCGTGGAGTGAGGTGCCCGGACCGGGGGTGCCGCGAGCCTCGCGCACCGCGTCGGCCAGCGTCGCCGCGTCGGCGAGCTCGCACGACTCCCCGTTCAGCTCGATCCTCATCGCGACTCCTCCGTGGCGCGCTCCACGGCCTCGGCGGCTTCGGCGGCCTTGGCGAGCGCGGCGCCCCTCGCGGCAAGTTCCGCGGCCCGGTCCAATGGCGTGTCCGGTATCGAACTCGTAACAGTCCCCTTGTCCTCAGTAACCCTCTGGGCGACTAAGGACATGCGGAGCGGGTGCGCGAGGGCCGCGGCTTCCGGAAGCTGCTCGCCGGTGAGCAGGTCGGCAATAGCGTCGGCGGTCAGGGGCGCCAGGAGGATGCCGTTGCGGTAGTGGCCGGTCGCGAGGATCAGGCCCTCGATCGCGCCGGGACCGACCAGCGGCAGGTTGTCGGGCGTGCCCGGTCGGAGGCCGGCCATCGCGTCGATCAGCTCCATCTCGGCGACGTCGGGGAGCAGGCGGTAGGCCTCGCGCAGCAGCTCGTGGACGCCGCCGGCGGTGACCGCGGTGTCGAAGCCCTGCTCTTCCGAGGTGGCGCCGACGATCAGGCGGCCGTCGGGGCGGGGCACCAGGTAGACGCGCTCGGAGGCGACGATCCGCTCGCAGGGCGCGTCGCCGTCGCGGGCGCGCAGCTCGAGCACCTGGCCCTTGACCGGGCGCACCGGTGGGCGGGCATGCTCGGGCAGCCACTCGGCCTGGCCCGACCAGGCCCCGGCGGCGAGCACGACGGCCTCGGCGCGCAGCTCCTCGCCGGCAGCGGTCCTGACTCCGACCAGTCGCTCCCGCTCGAAGAGGCCGCCAACCACCCCCGTCCCAGTCCGCACCTCGACATCCCCCAGCGCCGCCAACAGCGCCCGGGTCAGCGCCCGCGGGTCGATGGCGGCCTCGCCGCCGGCGTGGACGCCGCCGTTGAGGGCCGGCGTCAGGCCCGGCTCCAGGTCGCGGCAGCGGCGCGGCGGCAGCCACTCGGCCTCGAGGCCGAGCGAGCGCTGCAGGTCGTGGACGCGGCGCAGCTGCGCCGCCTCGTCGCGGTCGAGGGCGATGTGGAGGGCACCCTGGCGCGCGTACCCGGCGCTCTCCCCCGTCGCCGCCTCGAGCTCGGCGACGAAGGCCGGGTAGAGGGCGGCCGAAGCCAGCGTCATCTCCAGCAGCTCCGGCTCGCCGAAGGTCAGCTCGCCGACCGGCGCCAGCATTCCGGCGGCGACACGGGTCGCGCCCGCGGGCGGCTCGGCGCGATCAAGCACCGCCACCCGCGCCCCACGCTGGGCGGCGCGCCAGGCGCAGCTGAGGCCGATCGCCCCACCGCCGACGAATATCGCGTCGAAACCGCGTTTCTCAGTCAAGCCATTGCCTCCGCCGGCATTACCCGGATCAGGTTCAGACGGTCGGTGGCCTCGCTGCCACCCTCTCAGCCCTCGCGGGCTCCCGTTACTCCCTCAAGGCTACCCGTCCGCGGACGCGGCCAAGCCCGGACGGGCGGCTCGCGAGGTCATAATCGCGGCATGAGCCTGGCCGCCCCCGAGTCCACCGGCCCACTGCGCCGCGAGCGCCTGCGCACGGCGCGCCTCTATTTCGTCTGCGACGCCCGGCCCCACGGCGAGGACCCCGAGCCGCTGCTGCGCGCGGCGCTGAGCGGCGGCGTCGACATCGTCCAGCTGCGCGAGAAGGAGCTGGGGCGGGCGGAGATCCAGCGCGCCGCCGCTACCTTCCGCCGCCTCTGCGACACCTACAGCGCGCTCTTCATCGTCAACGACGACCCCGACCTGGCCCGGACCTGCGACGCCGACGGCGTCCATATAGGGCAGGACGACGGGTCCGTCGAGGAAGCCCGGGCATCTCTTGGGCCCGACGCGATCATCGGTCTTTCCACGCATTCAAAAGAGCAGATAGACGCCTCTGGGAGCGCTCCCGGCCGGCCAGGTGCGCTCCCAGACCACATCTCGGTTGGGCCGATTTGGGAGACGCCGACGAAGGCGGGGCGTCCCGCCGTCGGCCTCGACCTGATCTCTCACGCCGCCGCGCGGGCGCCGCACCCCTTCTTCGCGATCGGCGGCATCGACACGAGCAACGCCGCGCAGGTGGTCGAGGCGGGAGCGCGGCGGCTCTGCGTGGTGCGGGCGATCCGCGACGCCGCCGAACCGGCCGCCGTCGCCGAAGCGCTGCGGCGCAGCGTCGGGGTCGCGCCGGGTGGCTGAGCAGCGGCGCAAGCGCAAGGAGCGGGGCGCCGACCCGATGGCGCGCGGCTACGCCAAGGCCGAGCAGCGCAACCAGGCGGCGCGCGAAGCGCTGGTGCCGCTCGCCGAGGGCGAGCGCCCGACCGTGGTCACCGTGGGGGCGATCGTCGCGGCCCTGATCGCGCTCTCGATAGTCGGCGGCTACCTGGCCGGAGTCGAGGTCAACGGTGAGCAGCCGAAAGTGCCACAGGTCCTCGCTCCCGCCCTGATCATGGGCTTCATGGCCTGGGGGATGTGGCGCGCCCGCTACTGGGCGGTGCTCGGCTTCCAGTTAATTCTTGTCTTCCTGATCTTCAGCGCCGTCTTCGGACTGCTCGTGCAGGCGGAGACCGTCGCCCAGTTCGCCGCCACCTTCGGCCTGCTCGCGGTCTGCGGCACCTTCTTCTTCTTCATGGTCAAGGCGATGGCGCGGATCCAGATGCCCACCCGCCGGACCAACTAGCGGCCGGACGATTCCCGTTCTATAGGCTCAGGCGCGATGCCCGAGTCCTTCGACACGATCGTCATCGGCGGCGGCCCCGGCGGCTACGTGGCGGCGATCCGCTCGGCCCAGCTGGGCCGGAAAACCGCCGTGATCGAGCGCGACAAGGCGGGCGGGCGCTGCCTCAACTACGCCTGCATCCCGGCGAAGACGATCCTGCGCACGGCCGAGATCTACACCGAGGCGCGCGAGGGCGCCGAGCTCGGCGTCGTCGCCAAAGACGTCTCGCTGGACTGGGACGCGGTCGGCAAGCGCCGCGCCGCCGTCTCCGAGTCACTCTCGAGCGGGGTGAAGATGCTCTGGGACAAAAACAAAGTCACCGTGATCGAGGGCGAGGGCTCGCTGACGCCGGATGGCAACGTCAAGGTCGGCGAGGAAACCTATGAGGCCGGCGCCGTGATCCTCGCCACCGGCTCGGTGGCGCTGCCGATCCCGGGAGTCGAGTTCGGCGGCCGCGTCGTCGACACCTGGGGCGCCTGGTCGCTACCGGAGGTACCGAAGAGGATCGCCGTGGTCGGCGCCGGTGCCTCGGGCTGTGAGATCGCCTCCGCCTACGGGCGCTTCGGCACCGAGGTGCTGCTGATCGAGATGCTGCCGCAGATCCTCCCGGCCGAGGACAAGGACGTGGTCCGCGTCGTCGAGCGCGCCTTCAAGAAGCAGAACATCACCGTCGCCACCGGCAACCCGGTCGAGAACGTCGAGGCGGACAAGAAGTCGGTCAAGTTCACCTACGGTGGCGAGTCGGCCGAGGTCGACTACCTCTGCATCGCCGGCGGCCGCCGCGCCGACACGGAGCCGCTGGGCTTGGGCGAGGCCGGGGTCGAGCTGGAGGAGAACGGCAAGGTGAAAGTCGACGAGCAGCAGCGGACCACGAACCCGAAGGTCTACGCGATCGGCGACCTGGTCAACCAGAAGGCGCTGGCCCACAAGGCCGGCGAGGAGGCGATCGTCGCGGTCGAGGCCGCGACCGGCGCCGAGACCCACCCGGTCGACCAGAATCTGGTCCCCGGCGCCACCTTCAGCCACCCGCAGGTCGCCAGCGTCGGTCTCACCGAGGCAGCGGCGAAGGAGGCCGGCAACGACGTCAAGGTCGGCAAGTTCAAACTCGGCGGCGTCGGCGGCGCCACCGTCTACGACGACAAAGAAGGCCTGGTCAAGGTCGTCGCCGACTCCAAGTACGGCGAGATCCTCGGCGTCCACATCGTCGGCAACCGCGCCTGCGACATGATCGCCGAGCTGGTGGCGACGATGGCGCTGGAGGGCGGCTACCAGGAGCTGGCGCGGATCGTCCATCCGCACCCGACCATCTCCGAGGCGATCTTCGAAGCCGCCCGCGCCGTCGACGGCTGGGCAACGCACGCTTGACGGCGCCCCGCGCCACCTTCTACTTCGACCTCGGATCGCCCTACGCGTACCTCGCCGCCGAGCGGGTCAGCGGACTGTTCACCGAAGCCGACCTGGAGCAGCCGGAGTGGGTGCCGGTCCTGCTCGGGGGGCTGTTCGCGCGCTTCGACCGGGGCTCCTGGTCGCAGACGCCGGCCCGGGCCGAGGGCATGGCCGAGGTCGAGCGCCGCGCCGCCGCCTACGGGCTGGCGCCGCTCGTCTGGCCCGACCCCTGGCCGGCCAACTACCTGACGGCGATGCGGGCCGCCACTTTCGCCAAGCAGACCGGCCGCACCGTGTCCTTCGCCCTCGCCGGCTTTCGCCAGGCCTTCGCCGCCGGTCGCGACCTCAGCGACCCCGACAACGTGGCGATCGTCGGCGCCGCCTGCGAGCTGCACCCGCGGGCGCTGCTGAAAGCGGTGCAGACCGAAAGCGTCAAGAACGCCCTCAAGGAGGCGACCGCGGAGGCCGGCGACCGCGGTGTCAAAGGGGTGCCGGGGCTGGTCGTCGGGGACGAGGTCTTCTGGGGCGACGACCGGTTGGAGGAGGCGGTCGAGGCCGCCGCGCGCGCCGGCGCTTCACCCGCCGGTTAGGCGTGGGCGCATCGCTAAGGTGGGATCGATGGCCGATCTGCCCGATGCCGCCACCTGTTACGAGCTGCTCGCGCGCATGGCCCTGATCCGCCGCTTCGAGGAGGAGGCGGGGCGCCAGTACCAGCGGGCGAAAGCCGGCGGCTTCCTGCACCTGGCGATCGGCGAGGAGGCGACGATCGTCGGTACCACCTCGGTGATGCGCGAGGAAGACTTCCTGATCGGCAGCTACCGCACCCACGGCCACGCGATCGCCCGCGGCACCGACCCCAAGCGGGTGATGGCGGAGCTGTTCGGCCGCGTCGACGGGACCAGCGGCGGCCGCGGCGGCTCGATGCATATCTTCGACGCCGAGCGGCGCTTCATGGGCGGCTACGGGATCGTCGGCGGCAACCTGCCGCTCGCCGCCGGGCTCGCCCTCTCCTCCCAGTACAAGGGCGAAGACGCGATCACCGTCTGCATGTTCGGCGACGGCGCCTCCAACACCGGCAACTTCGGCGAGACGATGAACCTGGCGGCGCTGTGGAAGCTGCCGGTCTTCTTCCTGGTCGAGAACAATCTCTACGGGATGGGGACCGCGGTCGAGCGCCACTCGGCCCAGACCGACCTCTCGAAGAAGGCCGAGGGCTACGGGATCCCCGGCACTCGGGCCGACGGCATGGACGTGGTCGCCGTGCGCGAGAACGTCGCCGAGGGAATCCGGGCGGCGCGCGAGGAAGACCGGCCGACCCTGCTGGAGGTCGTCACCTACCGCTACCGCGGCCACTCCGCCGCCGACCCCGAGGTCTACCGCGAGCGCGAGGAGGTCGAGGAGTGGCGGGAGAAAGACCCGATCGAGAGCTTCGCCCGACGCTGCGTCGAGGCCGGGGTGCTGGGCGAGCGCGAGGTCGAGCAGGCGCGCGAGACGGCCGAGCAGGCGGTCCTCGCGGCGGTCGAGTTCGCCGAGGCCTCGCCGGAGCCGCCGCTCGACACGATGTACGAGAACCTCTACGCGCTCGACGATCCGGGGGGCTGGTACGCGGTCGACGAGCGCAGCCCGGAGCCGCACCGCGGCGAGCACGAGGGCGAAATGCCCGACGCGGCGCGCGAGCTGGCCGAGGCCGGTGCCGCCTACGCCGAGCAGCCCGACGAGGGCCGGCGGCCGAACCCGGCGCTGCAGGGGGACGCGCAGGACGGGGCCGAGTCGCGGGTCTCGGCCGAGCGCGAGGTCGGCGACGAGGGCGAGGACCTGGCGTCTGCCGACGCCGGCGACGACGATCCCCCGGCGGAGCGGGCGATCAACACCGAGGAGGAGCAGGGCTGATGGCGGAGCTGCGCATGCGCGAGGCCCTGCGCGACGCGATGGCGGAGGAGATGCGCCGCGACGAGGGCGTCTTCGTGATGGGCGAGGACGTCGCCGTCTTCCAGGGGGCCTTCAAGGTGACCGAGGGACTGATCGACGAGTTCGGCGAGCGGCGGGTACGCGACACGCCGATCTCCGAGAACACGATCGTCGGCACCGGGGTCGGCGCCGCGATGGGCGGACTGCGACCGGTGGTCGAGCTGATGACCGTCAACTTCTCGCTGCTGGCGCTGGACCAGATCGTCAACCACGCCGCCGCGATCCCCTACATGTTCAACGGCCAGGCGCGGGTGCCGATGGTGATCCGGATGCCGGGCGGCGGCGGCCACCAGCTCGGCCCCACCCATTCGCACAGCTTCGAGGCCCTCTACCTGCAGGTGCCCGGCCTGCTGGTCGCCTGCCCCTCGACGCCGGCCGACGGCAAGGCGCTGCTGAAGGCGGCGATCCGCGACGACAACCCGGTCATCTTCATCGAGCACGAGAGCCTCTACGGGGTCAAAGGCGAGGTGCCCGAGGGCGAGGACGAGGTGCTGCGCTTCGGCGAAGCGGCGGTGCGGCGCGAGGGCGGCGACGTCACCATCGTCGGCGTGTTGAAGATGGCCCAGGTGGCGGAGCAGGCGGCGGCGAAGCTGGCCGAGGAGCACGGCGTTGAGGCCGAGGTGATCGACCCCCGCACCCTCCGCCCACTCGACCTCGACACGATCCTCGCGTCGGTCCGCAAGACCAACCGGGCGGTGATCGTCGAGGAGGGCTGGCCGCACGGCGGCATCGGCGCCAACATGGCGACCCTGATCACCGAGCAGGCCTTCGACGACCTCGACGCGCCGGTGCAGCGGGTGACCGGCGCCGACGTCCACATGCCGTACTCGAAGCGGCTCGAGCAGGCGGCGATTCCGCACGAGGAGCACGTGGTGCAGGCGGCGCTGGCGACCATGGAGGGATCGCTGTGATGGGGTCGGCGCGCGCGCGAACCCATCGGAGGGACTCCTGATGCCGGACATCGTTATGCCCCGCCTGTCTGACTCGATGGAGGAGGGGACCGTTCTGGCCTGGCTCAAGAAGGTGGGGGACGAAATTGCGGTCGGGGATGAGATCGTCGAAATCGAGACGGACAAGGCCAACATGGCTTACGAGAGCGACGTGGCGGGAACACTGACCGAGGTCCTCGCCCAGGAGGGGGAGACGCTCGCCATTGGCACTCCGATCGCTCGTGTGGGTGACCCGGCTGAGAGTCCGGACCGCTCGGCTGCGGGGCCTGACGAGGGGGAGAGCCCTGCGGGCGAGGACGTGGCTTCGTTCTCGGGCTCTCCCCCTCGCCACCCGCAGGAGAACGGTGGCGACGGAGCTGGGCGGGTCAAGGCGTCGCCGGTCGCGAGGCGGATAGCTAAGGAGAAAGGTGTGGACCTGGCGACCATCGAGGGTTCGGGGCCGGGCGGCCGCATCGTCAAGAAGGACGTGAAGCGTGCCGCTACCTCGACGGGTGACGCGGGGGCGGGGGTCCCCCGCGGCGCGGAGCCCCGTCCAGGGGCGAGCACCGTGGGGGATGCCCGCGCGGCAGGACCCGTCGCCGCTGCGGCCGATCCCGCATCCATCTCGTCCGAGACCGCGAAGGGTCAGGTCACCATCGAGGAGCTGTCGAAGCTCCAGTCCACGATCGCCCGTCGAATGTCGGAGTCGAAGGCGACCGCCCCCCACTTCTACTTGGAAGCGGAGATCGAGATGAGCCGGGCGGTCCAGGCGCGGGCGCGGCTGAAGGCAAGTGCCGGCGAGGGCGAGGTCGTGCCCTCCTTCAACGACATGATCGTCAAGGCCTGCGCGCTGGCGCTGCGCGAGCACCCGCGCGCCAACGGCGCCTACCGCGACGGCCGCTTCGAGCTCTACTCGCGGGTCAACGTCGGCGTTGCCGTGGCGGCCCAGGACGCGCTCGTCGTCCCCACCGTGTTCGACGCCGACAGGAAGGGGCTGCGCCAGATCGCCGCCGAGTCGCGGGCGCTGGCGCAGAAGGTGCGCGACGGCCAGATCACCCCGCCCGAGCTCTCCGGCGGCACCTTCACCGTCTCCAACCTGGGGATGTACGGGATCGACAACTTCAGCGCCGTGATCAACACCCCGCAGGCGGCGATCCTCGCCGTCGGCGCGATCAAGGAGCGCCCAGTTATCCGCGACGGCGAGCTGACCAGCGCCCAGATGCTCTACGTCACCCTCGCCTGCGACCACCGCATCCTCTACGGCGCCCCCGCCGCCGAGTTCCTGGCCAGAATCCGCACCCTTCTCGAAGAGCCACTTTCACTGGCACTCTGACGAGCTTTCCGAGCACCACCCTAAAAACGCTTGTGTAGTCAGGGTTGATCTGAGAGGGTGCGCTCGATGCTCGCGCACCTGATCGGAATCCCCGTCGAGGAGACGGCGCTAAGCCTGGCTCCGATCGCCGCCGCGACCGGTGGGATCGCCGGGATCAAGCTGCGGGCGCGGGTGGTGCAGAGGCGATCGCGGCGGCGGCGATCGCTCGCGGGTTCGCGGAGGCGCGGATGAGCTCGGCCTCCCCCGCCGCACCGGCACTCGCGCCACGACCCCTGCGCCACCGCCGCAGCGCCCGCCGCATGACCGCCGGCCAGCAGGAGGACTTCCGCCGCGCGATCACCGCGTCGCAGGCGATCGGCGACGACCGTGGCTACCAGCGCTGGGCCGGGATCCACGGCCTGCCGCTGCCGATCTCCTGCGTCCACAACGACGAGCTCTTCCTGCCCTGGCACCGGGCCTACCTCTACTTCTTCGAGAAGGCGCTGCAGGACCGGGTGCCGGGAGCGACGCTGCCCTGGTGGGACTGGACCAACCACATCGAGGGAGTCCCCGGTCCCTATGCCAGGCGCAAAGTCAACGGCCGCAAGAACCCGCTCTTCGACTCGCCGATCCAGTCTTCGGGTCGCGAAATCCCGCGCCAGACCCGCACCACCCGCGAACCGGGCGACCCTGACGAACTCCCCTCCAGGGGAGAGATCGATGCGGTGCTGGCTAACCCCGACTTCCTCACCTTCCAGAACCAGCTCGAGGACGTGCACAACGGCGTCCACGTCTGGACCGGCGGCACCATGGGCAGCGTCCCCACCGCCGCCTACGACCCGCTGTTCTGGGCGCACCACTGCATGATCGACCGCCTCTGGTACCTCTGGCAGCTGCGCCACCCCGGCGCGGGCGTCCCCGCCCCCCTGCTCGGCCGCGCCCTGGCGCCGTTCCCGATGACGGTGCGGGAGACCCTCGACATCACCCAGCTCGGCTACGACTACGCCGCCTCCACCGCCGCCGCGAAAGGGCCCGGCCGTGGTTGAGAGGTTCGCCACCGACCCGATCGAGCTGCCGCCGCGGGACCGTCCCTTCGCCCGCGCCGACCTGATCTTCTACGGGCTCGACCACTCCGGGGCCTCCTTCGAAGCGCGGGTCTTCATGGACCCGCGGGGGGTCGGGAAAGACGCGGACTCCACCCACCGCGCTTACGTCGGCAAGTTCTTCATCTTCGGCCACGGCGGCTGCTTCGGCGACGTCGGCCACTGCGACATTCCCTCCGATCCCGATCCCTTCGACCTGCGCCCCTCCCACCAGCTGGAGCCGGTGACGCGGATCGTCACCGTCACCGACGGGGTCAAAGGGCTGCTGGAGCGAGGAGTCGATGCGGCAAAGGTGACGGTAGTGGCGAAGACCGAGGGTCGAGCGGCGAACGACGTCCTCGGCTTCGACCGGGTTCGGCTCGTCACCTATGCCGAATAGGGATACCTTCGCACTAGGTTCGCCCACCGCGAACCGGCTCGACCTCACCGGGGTCTTCGGCCTGGTCGCGCCGCTCGCCGCGACCCTGGGCCTGTTCAAAGCGACCGGCTCGATCGAGCGGATCCAGAGGGACGAGCCGGGCTGGCTCTTCGCCGCCGTGGCGCTGGTGCTGGCTGCCGGGACTCTGGTGACGATCGCCAGCTTCCTCGCCGGGGAGGGCGAGAGCGCCCTCAGCAAGCGCTGGTCGCGGAGCATGTACTTCGTGGCGATCGGGTGCACGGTCGCCGGCTTCGCGATCGCCCTCTTCCTCGTCTTCGAAAACGCCAGCGACGAATCGCGGCCGACGATCGTCGCCTCCCTCAACGAGGACCAGTCGCGGCTGACGGCCCACGTCACCGCGTCGAACCTGACGACGGGCGACCGCCTCGCCCTGAAGGTAGACCTGGCCACCCTCGACAAGGAGAAGGAAAGGACGATCGACGATCTCCACCCGTTCGACCCGGACGGAAGCGAAGGGCTCGAACGCGCCTATATCGGCCCCGACAGCGACGGCAACGTGGACCGGGAGGTCTCCCTCTGGATCCCACCCGGCGGCAAGTTCACCCACCTGACCATCAAGGCTTTCACCGCCGAACGCAACCGCTCCTGCACGGAACCGAAGGAGGCCGAACCCGACCCCGGCACCGCCTGCGTCTTCCTCGCGCTCGATCCCCGACGGGGGCGTTAGCGCGGGCCGGCCGACGACCTTCAGCAGGTCTTCTTCGCGCCCGTAACCGCGTTCCAGGCGCGGCCCAGCGAGAAATCCGCCGCCACGCGGAACACGCCGGGATGCGAAGCGCGCGCCACGGTCCAGTCGCCGCGGCGGAGGATGCAGCCGGCGCCGCGGGCGATCGACCAGTAGGGGGTGAAGTTGACGCGGACGAGGAACTCGCCCGGCCGAGTCACGTCGAGGGCGAAGCCCTGGCGGCCGACCCAGAGCGTCTCCGCGGCGGCGGCGCCCAGCGGCGCCACCAAGGGCTTGGCTCCCCGCACCTCATAGATCCGCCAGTGCGGCGTCTGGAAGCGCGGGTCCAGGTAGGGAGGGGCGGCGAGGATCAGGCGGCGCTCGGCGGCCGAGGAGTAGTCGAGCGGCGCGTCCGGCAGGGCGACGTAGGAGATCGCGTTGCGGCGCAGCCAGGAGCTGTAGGTGGCGTCGGTCAGCTCGCCCTGGTCGTAGAAGACGTCGTCGCGGGTGGTGTCGAGCTGGCGCAGCCAGCCGCGGGCGAGCTCGAACTTCGGCGCCAGGTAGGCCGACTCCCAGTGGTTGGCGGTCGGCGGCACCTCGATCCGCATCCCCTCGCCGCCGTGGGCGCGCAGCCAGCCGGCCGCCGGCTCGAAGTAGTCCGAGGCCGTCGAGGGGTCGCCGACGCTGCGGGCGATCTGATTGACGCTCGCGGTCAGCTGCCAATAGAGGCCACCGGCCAGCGCCAGCGCCAGGAACCAGGTGGCAACGCGGGGCCGGCGGGAGAGCACCACGGCGGCCAGCACCGGGCCGCCGAAGAGGGCGCCGAGGCGGACGGCGTTGCCGCCCATCGCGTTCGGCACCAGCCAGATCACGGTCGAGGCGAGGATGTAGCCGATCAGGATCCGCCGCAGCTGCCGCTCCTCCGGCAGGTCGCGGATGACGAAGAGAGCGCCGCCGCAGAAAAGCGGGATCGCGACGAAGGAGGAGAAGGCGAAGGGGAACGTCCCCGGTTCGGGGAAGGCGATGTTGGGGACGACGGTGAGCGCGAACGCCAGGCCGGCGACGCCGAGGGCGGCACGCGGCACCGGCCTCCCCCACTCCACCGCCCCGGCGAGGACGACGCCGGCGAGGAAGGCGGCAGCAACCGGGCTGGCGAGCGCGCACGCCGCGGCGCCCGCGAGCGCCAAGACGCCGCGGCCGGTCTGCAGGGCGCGCATCGAGCCGAGGCCGAAGGCGACCCCCAGGGCGAAGGTCAGCTGGCCGTCGGCCAGCAGGGTGACGACACCGGCGGCGAACCAGAGGGTCGCCCAGCGGGCCTCCACCCCCCAGCGGTCGCGGACGAGGCGGTCGAACAGGTAGGAGGAGGAGACGACCGCCAGCCCGCCCACCACCTGCGGCCCCAGCAGCGCCGCCAGCGGCGGGAAGAGGACGCTGTAGGTGAGGGTGTAGTGCCCCCCGTACCAGCTGCCGTTCCAGATCGCCAGGCCGGCCCGCTGGAAGAGCTCGGTGCGGAAGACCTGTGCGGCGAGGTCGCCGACGGGCGGGCTCCAGAGCAGCATCAAGAGCGCCAGCGCGGAGCTGAGCGCCACGGCGGGGAGCCATTCGGGGCGGAGTGGCTTTGAGTGGACCATCGGCGGGAACGCCAAGAATAAGGGCGCGTCATGCGACGATTTCAAGAGTGAACGACGAGATCCTGGTTGTCCGCTGCGGAATCGTGCCCTACGAGGAAGCGCGCGAGGCGCAGCGACGCCTGCAGGACGAGCGCCAGCGCGGCGAGATTCCGGACGTCCTGCTGCTGCTCGAGCACACCCCCGTCTACACCCGTGGCCGCCGCTCGAGCCCGGACGAGCTGCCGATGGGGGCGGAGTGGTACGAGCGACAGGGGATCGAGGTGCGCGACACCGACCGCGGCGGCCGCGTCACCTACCACGGCCCCGGCCAGCTGGTCGCCTACCCGATCGTCTCCTTGCGCCCCTATGGCGACGACGTCCACGATTACGTGCGACGGCTGGAGCGGGTGACGATCGAGGCGCTGGGAGAGCACAGCGTCGAGGCGGGCCCAATCGAGGGCCTGACCGGCGTCTGGGTCGGCGAGCGCAAGATCGGTTCGATCGGGGTGCACGTCAGCCGCGGCGTCACCACGCACGGGCTGGCGGTCAACGTCGACAACGACCTGCAGCCGTTCGAGTGGATCGTGCCCTGCGGGATCGAGGGGGTGGCGATGACCTCGCTGACGCGCGAGCTGGGGGCGGAACAGGACCTCGGCGCATTCGCCGACACGGTCGCGGCGCGCTTCGGCGCGGTCTACGCGCGCGCCCCCGTCCCCACCCTCCCCACCGACCTGGGCCTGGCCTTGCCGCCCGCTACGCTCGGTCTCCCCCGATGAGCGAGACGATCGAGCAGACCGGAGTGGCCGAGGCCACCGCGTCGCCAGGCGAGGCAGCGCCCGCCGCGCGCGTCCACGTCACCCGCTCCCGCGCCAAGCCGGGCGGCACCGCCAGCGACGCCAACGGCACCGTCCCCTTCAAGCGCGCCCGCAAGCCGCCGTGGCTGAGAGTGCCGGCGCCGGGCGGGCCCAACTACCGGCGCCTGAAGGCGACGATCGGCTCCGACAACCTCCACACCGTCTGCGAGGAGGCCAACTGCCCCAATGTCGGCGAGTGCTGGGAGCGCGGCACCGCGACCTTCATGATCCTCGGCGACGTCTGCACCCGCCGCTGCGGCTTCTGCAACGTGCAGACCGGCAAGCCGACCTGGAACGACCCCCTGGAGCCGCTGCGCGTCGCCAACCAGGTCCGGCAGATGGGCCTGCGCCACGCCGTCGTCACCTCGGTCGACCGCGACGACCTGCCCGACTACGGCGCCTCTGCCTTCGTCGGCGTGATCCGCTCGATCCGCATGCAGGCCCCCGGCTGCAAGGTCGAGATCCTCACCCCCGACTTCCGCGGCCAGGAGATGCCGCTGGCCAAGGTCGTGCACGAGAAGCCCGACGTCTTCAACCACAACGTCGAGACGGTGCCGCGCCTGTACCCGGTGGCGCGGCGCGGCTCGCAGTTCCTACGCTCGGCCCGGGTGCTGCGGATGGCGAAGGAGATGGGCGGCCCCGACGTCGTCACCAAGTCCGGCCTGATGGTCGGGCTCGGCGAGAGCTTCGAGGAGATGGTCGAGACCTTCGGCATCCTCCGCGAGCACCGCGTCCAGGTCCTCACCGTCGGCCAATACCTGCGCCCGACCGAGAACCACCTGCCGGTCGTCCGCTACTGGCACCCGGAGGAGTTCGCGGCGCTGGAGAAGGCGGCCTACGACCTCGGGTTCGAGTCGGTCGCCTCCGGCCCCTTGGTCCGCAGCAGCTACCACGCGGATCAGAACCTGCCGGAGGGCAAGCGGGCGGACGAGCTGGTCGCTTCAGCCGCGGTCGCGGGCTAGGTGCTTAGGGGTGTGCCAATTGCGCCCGCCATATTGACTATTTAGGTACGGATGAGTAGTTTGCCAACGTGAACCGTTCCGTGAACCCAGCCGGAGTGGGAAACGCAGCACGTCTTCCGCTCTTGCCAACGGCAGGGCGGTCCCACGGAGTCTTGGCGGGCGCTCTTATCGCGCTCGTCCATCTCTACCGCCGCCACGCGTCGCCAGCTCTGCGCGCGGCGTGCCGTTACGAACCCACCTGCTCGGAGTACGCGATCATCGCGATCGAACGCTACGGGGCGGTGCGGGGAGGCGTCCTTGGGTTCCGTCGTGTGATGCGGTGCCGACCACCCCATGGCGGGCTAGATGAACCGTAAGGAGAAGGCCGCGTCATGCGATGGCTGAAGGAGCTCATTGAACGGATCTTTCGCGGACTCGCCGGACAGGCCGAGCGCTGCATTCCTAAGTACAACCCTGCGTTGTGGAATGACAACAACGGCATCCAGTCCCAAAACAACTGTTACAACTACGCTTGCGACATCCGCACCGACACCTATGCGCAGCCGGGCCGGGCGACGGGCCACATGTACAGTCGGCCGATCGAGTGCAGGGGCGTCGCAGCGGGAGCGACGTCAGACGGACTCGTCTGGGTCGATCCCAGTCAAGGCTGCGGGTGCTCGGAGTGCCGGCACCGGGTCGCGCTCGTTGTTGCTCCCAACCATGACTACCACTGGTATCGCCTCGATCGCGACGGCCGCTGGTCGCATAAGCCGGGTTGGGGTGAGGCGACCAACCTCGACAGCAGTGGCAACACGATCCTCGACCCTCAGGCTGCGGACATCCGCCCCTACACTGTCTTCTGCGGCTTCTACTGCGTGAAGAAGTCGACCGTCACGATCAATTAGGCGAAGGGTGATCGAGATTCCGAACAACAAGCGCGACCAAGATGTCGTCGTGCGCCTGCTGATCTTCTCCGGGCGCCCCGACCCGGAATGGCCGCTTGACCCTGATGAGGCAAGTGACCTCGCCGACCGGCTAGGAGAGACCATTGGCGGTGAGGCGGCCGATTCCCCGGAGCCGGGTAGGCTCGGCTATAGCGGTTTCCTTTTACAGGGACTCCGCAGCATCGACGCTCCAACCGACATGGCGCGTGTGTATCGCAGCGTCCTTAGCGAGGGGGTCGGAGCAGGGCCCAAAGCTGAGGAAAGGCACTGGCGCGACCGCTCCGACCTCGAGCCATGGCTGCTCTCACAGGCTCGATCACGCGACCTGGCCGACGTGCTCGATGCATTCGGCGCATACGGCGCGGAGGGCGAAGCATCAGCGTGAGCTGGGACAACCCCCGAATGGAGCCAGCCGGATTCGAACCGGCGGCCTCCTGCTTGCAAAGCAGGCGCTCTGCCAACTGAGCTATGGCCCCTCGCACAGAGTTTAGGCGCCTACAGCGCCGCCGACCAGACCGCTCAGCGGACGACCGCGCGTTTGTAGCGGGTCACCGAGAGGAAGGCGAAGACGGCGGCGATGGCTAGGGACCAGGCGACGGCGCCCCAGACGTCGTTGCCGGCGGGGGCGCCGAGGAAGAGGGCGCGCATGGCGTCGACGACGATCGTGAACGGGTTGACTTCGGCGAAGGCCTGCAGGGCGGCGGGCATCGACTCGACCGGGACGAAGGCCGAGGAGACGAAGGTGAGCGGGAAGATGACGATGAAGCCCAGCGCCTGGGCCGCCTCCGGCGAGGACGAGGTGAGGCCGACGAAGGCGAAGACCCAGGAGAAGGCGTAGCCGAAGAGCAGCAGGAGCAGGATGCCGCCGACGATGTGCAGGAGCGGAGCGTCGAAGGAGAAGCCGGCGATGACGCCGACGACCAGCATCACCGCGACCGAGACCGAGTTGGTGGCGACGTCGGCCAGCGTGCGGCCGGCAAGCACGGCGGCGCGGGACATCGGCAGCGAGCGGAAGCGGTCGATCAGACCCTTCTTCAGGTCCTCGGCCAGGCCCAGGGCGGTGATGAAGCCGCCGAAGGACATCGTCTGGACGATGATTCCCGGCATCAGGAAGTCGATGTAGCTGTAGCCCGGCGTCGCGATCGCGCCGCCGAAGACATAGGCGAAGAGCAGCACGAACATGATCGGCTGCACCGTGAAGGAGAGCAGCAGGTCGGGTGCGCGGGGGATGCGCAGGAGGCTGCGTTTCGCCAGCACCAGAGTGTCGGACACGGCGTAGCGCAGGCCGCTCATCGCTCCCCCTCCGGGACGGCCCCGTCGCCATCCTCGGTCTCGGCGACATGGCCGGTGAGGGTGAGGAAGACCTCGTCGAGGGACGGCCGCCGCATCGCTATGTCGTCGATCCCGATCCCGGCCTCGTTGAGCCGGAGCACGGCTGCGCCGATCGCGCCCTTGCGCTGGCGGATCGGGATCCGCAGGATGCCGTCGACGACAGTCGGGCGCTCCGCCGCGATCGGCTCCAGCGCCGCGATCGCCGCCTCGAGGTCGGACTCGTCCTCCAGCGTCACGTCGAGCCGCTCACCACCGATCTCGTCCTTGAGCTCATCGGAGCTGCCCTCGGCGATGACGCGGCCGCGGTCGATCACGGAGATGCGGTCGGCGAGGCGATCCGCCTCGTCCAGGTACTGGGTGGTGAGCAGCACCGTGGTGCCGTCGGCGACCCGTCCTTCGATCGTCTCCCAGAGAGCGATGCGGCTGCGGGGGTCGAGCCCGGTGGTCGGCTCGTCGAGGAAGAGCACCGGCGGGCGGGCGACCAGGGCGGCGGCGAGGTCGAGACGGCGGCGCATCCCGCCCGAGTAGGTCCGCACCAGACGGTCGGCGGCCTCGCTGAGGTCGAAGCGCTCCAGCAGCTCGGCGGCGCGGCTGGCCGGCTCGCCTTTGGGCAGGTGGTAGAGCCGGCCGACCATCTCCAGATTCTCCGCCCCGGTGAGGTTCTCGTCTACGGCCGCGTACTGGCCGGCGAGGCCGATCTTGCTGCGCAGCTGCGGTGCCTGGCGGGCGACGTCGAGGCCGGCAACGCGAGCACTGCCGCCATCGGGCGGGAGCAGCGTGGTGAGGATGCGGACCGCGGTCGTCTTGCCGGCGCCGTTGGGGCCGAGCAGGCCGAGCACCGTGCCGGCCGGCACCTGCAGGTCGACCCCGTCGAGGGCGCGCACGCCCCCGTAGGACTTGCGAAGGCCCTCGGCTTCGATGGCTACGTCCGCGGCCATCGGGGCAACCTATCTGGCGGGCACCACCGGCTCGCGGCTGCCCGATCAATCGTCGAAGTCGAAGTCCTTGGGAGGCTTCTGCTCGAACCAGAGGTTGTCGTCCTCGGGCGCGTCCTCGAGGAACTCGGGGGTGTCCTCGAGCACATCCTCGTGGTGGGCGGCAGCGGGCGGCTCGGGAGCGCCGGGGGCGTCGTCCTCGGGCTCGTCCTCGTCGTCCTGGTCGTCCTCGACCTCGTAGATCGCGGTGCCTTCCTCGGCGGGGAGATCATGCTCGGCCGTCCCCTCGTCGGCGGGCGCGGGGCCGGGCTCGTCCGGGAGCGGCGCCTCCAGCGCCTGGTTGAGCTCGTCGGAGAGGCGCTGCTCGCTGAAGAACTCGTCAAATTCGTCCGCCGGCTCGTCCTCGTCGGCGGCGGGCTCGGCAGGCGCCTCGGTCTCGGCGGCGGCGCTGGCCTCGATCCCGGCGAGCGGGTCGACCGGGGCGAGCCGCGGCTCGGCCATCTCGGAATCGACCAGCTCGTCGTCGGAGGGCGCGTCGGACTCGGCGGCGGCGTCCTCGAATTGACCCTCGACGTCGAACATTTCGGTCGGCTGCTCGGCGATCGCGTGGCGCTCCTCGGTCGAGTGGCCGGGGTCCGCGATCGCTTCGTGCTCCATTGCGGGGTGCTCCTCCTCGGCAGGCCCGTCGTCGTGCTCGGTGGCCTCCGACTCCTGCCGCGGCTCGGGCGCCTCCTGCAGGTCGGCGATGTTGGGAACCCGCCTGCCGCCATCTTCGTCGGGCTGCTCCCCCGCCCCGACCTCGGGTGCGACCAGGAACTCGGTCGGCGCCTCGGCAAACGAATCCGGCTCATCGGGCCGCTGCGCAGGCCCAAAAGCCTCGTCCTCGAGCTTTTTAAGCTCGGCATCGTCCGCGCCATGCGCGCGCTTCAATTCCAGGTGCTCTCGGATTGCGTCGTCGAGGATGCTCATTGGCGGTTCCGTGAGGCTGCCAAAGACTATGCGGTTATCCTTGCGCTTGCGCGGCTATGGGATCAACTTCCCATCCCGCCCTCGGGGCTATAGCTCAGCTGGCAGAGCGCCTGGATCGCACCCAGGAGGTCGGCGGTTCGAATCCGCCTAGCTCCATCGGAGGAAGTGGCTGCACCTGGGCGGCTTCGCTTCTTGAAGTCGTTTCCAACCGCCTCTGAAATCCGCTCCTATTTCAGGCACTAGTGCCTGAAATCCCGCGGTTGTGCGGGGATTAGCGGCGATTTCGGGTTATTCCAGCTTGCTTTCCAGCGCACCTGAGGCCATGGCCGCCCCCGCCTCGCGCCACTAAGAGGCGGTATTTTCGAGCGATGGCGGTGCGGCTGGTTGAGGGGGATGGTGGAAAGAGCTGGAGGCGGCGCTTGGCGGTGACGCTTCCACGGCGAGGATTGCCAGCCCCTTCATCAAGCTCGGCGCCGTCGAAGGGCTCCTTTCCGATACCAGCCCTTCTTTTCGAATCCTCACGCGGTTTAACCTCGACCACTTTCGCGAGGGGGTTTCCGACATTTCTGCCTTGCGCCGCTTGGTCGAGCTCGGGGCGCAGGTGCGGGGTGTCCAGCGCCTGCATGCGAAGCTCTATCTGTTTGATGCGGATCACGCCGTCATAACCTCGGCGAACATGACCGAAGGTGGGCTGCGCAAGAACCATGAGCTAGGGGTGATTGCGGAAGGGGGAGCACTGCCACGGCGCTGTGTTGCCTACTTCGACGAGTTATGGGAGAAGTCTGCCCCTGACTTAGTGGTTTCGAGGCTGGACGAGTGGGAGGAGCGGATCGAGGCTCAGTTGATTTCTGGTGCTCCCTCTATCGGCTCGGGCTTGGGGGACGAGGGTGCCGATGTGGGCGCAGGTGCCGAGCCGCAGCTCCCGCCCCTGTTCGATGAGCCTCGTCAAGGCTTCGTCAAGTTCTTCGGCAAGAGCGACAACCGGGCGCCCCGGGACTACTCCGTACTCGAGGAACTGGAACGCGGGGGTTGCCACTGGGCCTGCACCTATCCGAAGGACAAGCGGCCGATCTCAGTCCCCGACGGCGCCGTGATGTTCATGTCTCGCCTAGTACACAGCCCGAACGACACGATGATCTTCGGCCGGGCCATTGGGCGGCGCTATGAGGAAGGCCGGGACGACGCTTCCGCTTCAGACCTCAACAAACGCCCCTGGAAGAAAGACTGGCCCCACTACATCAGGGTGCACGACGGAGAATTCCTTGCCGGCACGATGAAGAACTGCGTCTCCCTAGCCGAGCTGATGGACGAGCTCGGTCCCCTTGCGTTCGGGTCCACGGCCGAAAACCTCGAGTCCGGCACGGGTAACACGGATCCCCGGAAGGCGATCCGGCAGCACCCTGCGGCTCGGCTGGCTCCGGCCGGACTTGAGTGGCTGGGCGAGCGGCTGGAGCTCGCCTTTCAGAAGCATGGCCGGCTGCAGCCAGCCCAGCTCGCGAACCTCGATTGGCCCGAGTTCTAGGCGTCCGTCCAATGCTTACTAGCGGCATTCGGCTCCGGATGGCTATCAGGCACTACTTATCTCTGAAGTCGCGGGGCGCGGGCTCGTAGCAGTTCCGCGTCGGCTCAAGACCACTCCTCGTGAGCTAATGGCGCTCCATTCAACTCATCGCGGCGATATCGCCAGTCCGGCATCAGGGTGTCCATCAGAGTGATGAAGCGCCTGCTGTGGTCGGGCTCGCGGAGGTGGGCCATCTCATGGACCACGATGTACTCGAGGCAGCGCGGCGGCTTCTTGGCCAGCTCAAGATTGAAGCGGAGGTGGCCGGTGTCGCGATTGCAGGATCCCCACTTAGTCTTCATGCGACGGATGCTCCAGGCTGACACCGCACGTCCAACACTCGCTTCCCACTGCTTGATCAAGGGAGGGATCGCCAATCGCAGCTGAGCTCGCTGCCATTCGCGCAGCAGGTCCAGGCGCGCCGCAGCGTCGGTTTCCTCTGGCGCGTAGAGCACCAGCCGGTCGCCGTCAAGCTCGCAGTGCCCCCGCCCCGCTCGCTCCACCACCTTCAGCCGGCGCCGCAAGCCCCACACATAGTGCGACTCCCCAGTCACCATCTCCCGCTCGGACTGGCGAGCCGCGTCCTGCAGCTGGCGGCGCTGCTCCCTGATCCATGCCAGGCGTCTGATCACCGCCAGCCTCACCTGCTCGTCGTCAAGCCACTTCGGCGCCGCTACCCGAACCCGCCCCAGCGGCGGATAAACGCCGAGGTGGAGGTTTTTGATGTTCTTGTAGACGACATCGACCTCGATGCCCCGGACAGTCAGGTAAGCGCTAGCGGTACTCATTGCGGGCCTTGACCAGCGCCATTAACTCGTCGATCCGGTGGAAGTCAGATGGCAGCGCATCAACCACCGCGAGGCTGACCTTTCGTTCCTTGATCGCGTTCCCGATCCAGCCGTCTGGTTTGGTCTCCATCACGGCTTTGTCCACCGACTGCGCGTGGTCGTCCGGTAGCCCAAAGTCATGGAGGGCGCGCTTGGCGCCATTGTCGGCCCATTCCGGGTAACGGTCGTCCGCTTCTCCGCGCCCGACTTTTCCCGCCTGTTCGATCAGACTCTCCAAGTAAGCCTTGTAGTCGATCGCCTCTCTCCGCCTCTCTTCGATTAGGGCGTCGAGCAGGCGGGACATCTTGTCGTAGTACCCCGGGTTGTTCGGCCGCTCGTCGATGATCACCTTGCGGATGTTGTTCGCGATCGTCTCGGCAACCGCCTCTGGGTCGGACTTCACCCCCTCCGGCAGTTCGTTGATCGCCGCCGCCCCCATCTCGACGATCAACTGGACGAGGCCTTTGTCGGGGAACTCAGCAACGGCCTCCGATGGATCTGCCTGAATGTAAGTGTCGAGCAGGAACCGCATCCCCGCCTCGTACTGCTTGAGGTCAACGTTCTCGCCCGCGCCGAGCTCGACCTCATCACGCACCGCCGCGTAATGAGAGACCTCCTCTTTGATCGCCACCACCTCTTCCTCGCCATAGCCTGCCTCACCCATCTCGTTCGCGAGGTTGGCGTAAGCCCGGGCCAAGGCTGCGACGGCCTTATACAGCTCCGCCCGCTTCGGCTCATTCCGCTTCAACTGCTCGGAGTCGCCGGGCTCCGCAGCGCAGAAGTACTGCTGGTACTGGAGGGTGTCGCCCGGCGGCGCTACCAGCTCGCAGATGGCGCGGACCCGCTCGAGTGCCTCGTCGAGGTCGGTTCGGGCGCTCGTAACGCGGCCTTTCAACAGCCCTTCGATGTCGCCCCGGTCATACCCGTCCAGCGCCCCCGACGTATAGTCCACGATCGCGCTCTCAAGCGAATTGAAGAGGTCGCGGTAGTCGACAATGTAGCCGTACTTCTTGTCGTCACCGTCGAGCCGGTTGACGCGGCAGATGGCTTGGAAGAGGCCGTGATCGCGCATGTTCTTATCGATGTAGAGGTAGGTCGCCGAGGGAGCGTCGAAGCCGGTCAGCAGCTTGTCAACCACGATCAGCAGTCGCATCTGCCCCGGCTCCTGGACGAACAGCCTCTTCACCTCCCGCTCGAACTCCTCCACTTTGTGGATCGCGGTCTCGGGCGGCTCCTGGAAGTGGTCCGCCAGCATCTGGCGGTAAGTCTCGAACTGGCGCAGCTTCTCCGTCGCTCCGTGTCCGGAGTCCTCTTTGGAGATGTCCGTGGCCCGCGGCTCGTAGCTAGTGACGACCGCGCACTTCCCTTTCAGCCCGCCCTCGCAGAACAGCTCGTAGAACTTGCAAGCCTGGTAGATGCTTTCCCCGACGAGCATCGCATTGCCGCGCCGGTCCATCAGTCGGGGGCGTGTCTCCATGTCGAGCAGGATGTCCTGGGCGATCTGCTTGGCACGGGGCTCGGCGCTGACGACTTTCTGCATCGTCCCCCAGCGCCGCTTCAACCTAGCGCGAGAGAGGTCGGTCATCCCCTGCGTCTTTGCCTCAAACCACTGGTCGACCTTCTCGTGTGAGGAGAGCCGCTGGTCGATGTTCCGCGCCTCATACCGCAGGTCGACCACCACCCCGTCGGCCACCGCTTCGTCGAACTTGTAGGTGTGAATGAAGCTGCCGAACCTCTCCACCGTCGTTTGCTTGTCCGCCTTGAGCAGTGGGGTGCCGGTGAAGCCGATGAACATCGCTCCAGGCAGCAGCTCCTTCATCGCGTCGTGCATACGACCCGACTGGGTCCGGTGGGCCTCGTCGACGAAAACGAACAGGTTGCCTTTGGGAGAGAAGTCCTCAGGTACGGCGCGACGAAGTTCCTCGATGAACTTGCGCTCGTTCGCGTCTCGGTCCTTCTCGTCCTCGGAATCGCGGAATTTGTGGATCAGTGAGCAGATCAGCCACTCGGCAGACCGATTGAGGACATCGAGCATGTCGGCCGCACTGCGGGTGCGGTGGATGTCCTCCCCCACCGCCGAGAAGACTTTCTCGATCTGTTCGTCCAGCTCGGTTCGGTCAGTGACGATCAGGACGCGGGCCTGGTCCTGGTGCTCGCGGATCCATTTCGCCAGCCAGACCATGATCAGCGACTTCCCAGAGCCCTGGGTGTGCCAGACGATCCCGCCCTCGCGCCTGGCTACCCGCTCCTGCGCCGCCTTGACGGCGAAGTACTGGTTATGGCGGCACGCCTTCTTGACCCCCGCGTCGAATGCCATGAAATCGTGGATCAGCTCGAGCAGCCGCTCCTTCGAGCAGAGCTGGGTGAGTTCGCGGTCTAGGCGCTCCTCGATCTTCCCCGGCTCACGCCAGGCCAGCCAGTACTTCTCTTCGGTGTCAATCGGCGAGTAGCGCAGTCCCTCAACGTCGTTGCCGGCCATCACCAACTGGACGGTCGTGAAGAACTTCTGGATGAACTCATGCTTCTGGTTGCCGTACGCCTGGCGGATCCCCTCCGAGACGGCCACCTTCGAGCGCTTCAACTCGATCGTCGCCACCGCGATCCCGTTCACGTAGAGGACGAGGTCCGGTCGCTTGTCGTTCTCGCCTTCGATTGTCACCTCCTCAGCGATCGCGAACCTGTTCGCTTCAGGGTTCTTCCAGTCGATTGGCCAGACCGTCTCCGCCTTCTCATCCACGCCGGTCTTCACTGGGATGCCGTAACGGAGCAGGCCGTAGACATCCCGATTGGCCTCGTACAGCTTGCGGCCGCCCCCGAGCGAAGCGTCCCGCCGCATGCGTTCCACCGCTTTTGTGATCTGAAGGGCCCCGTATCCGCGTTCTTCGAGGCTCAGGCCCAGCAACTGCGGCTCGACGTTCGCGTTGCCTTCACGGTATTGCCAGTTACCGAGGTACTCGTAGCCGAGCTGATCTCGGAACATCGAAACAACGCGTTCTTGAGTTCTGCGCTCAGGCTGACCGACGTTACTCATACGCTTGTCAGTTCCTCAGTCGCAATCTTGGCGCGGCCGCTGAGCAGGTCCTGCCCCAAGCCTTTCCTGATCTCCTTGGCCTTGGTTAGAAGAAGGCTGTATGCATCCAACTCGCCTTCGAGATCGTCCAAGATACCCACGATTCGCTCCTGCTCCGAACGCTCCGGCAGCCAGATCTCGAAGCGTTTGACTAGCTGGGTGTCAAGCACTCCGGCGGTGTTCCCGGCCGAGCTAACCAACCGCCGTAGACGTGCCGCATTGGCATGGATCGAGTACATGAGGAACTTCCCAATTAGGGGATCCCGCGGAATCAGCGCCTTCACGTCCTGGTTGAAGCAGACCGGCACCTCCACCAAGCTGGCGCGGATTTCCGAGTGTAGAGCGCTCCCCCGGACAAGAAGCAGGGTCGAGTTCAGGGGGGCCATCGTGCTGAATCTCTGTGCTGCGGCGGGGGTGACCTTCTGGTCGGAGCCGGAGACCGTCCACGCCCGCAGAGTTGAGGCGCTGATCCACGGAATAGTGCCCGTCCAGTACTCGCGGATGGCTCGATCGGGAGTCCCACCCGACAGCCACTCGGTCACCACTCCAAGCGATGTCCTCGACTCCTCCTGCTCCCGCGACCCATGAAACAGGTCCTGCATTACTGCCTGTCGAACGGCTTCCTTCTTGGCCACCAGCCGCCTTAGCGCACCAACCTGATCGTCGGAGTGCTGACTCACCTCTGCGATCGTCTCCTGAACCCTGACTTCGGGGAGCGGAATTGGTAGTGATCCGTACTCGCGGCCGTTGATGCCCGGCTGGCCACTACGGATCGAGATGCGTTCTATCCAGTTCCAGTAAGCGTGAGATTGGACATACGCCGCGAGATAGCGAGGGTTCAAGCGGCGCGGGTCGGGTTCGACGTTGATCAGGAAGCCGGCATAGACGAGCTCCCCGTCCGCCGGGTCGTAGAGGTAGGACTTCCCGACGCTCGCTCCCGTACGAGCGAAGACGATCTGCCCTGGCCCTAGCAGGTAGTCCGCCGCCTTGGGATGCGCCACCTCGACTCGAGGGTCCGGTGCATAACGGCCTTCATCATCGATGTCCGTTATTCGGATGTAGCTGTGGGTTCCACGCCCCGCCGGGACGGCCGCGGCTCCGATCCCATATCTCGGTGACCGCCGGAGCAAAGCCCGCAACGGGTAGACGTCCCAGCGGGGGTTCGTCACGCATACCCCAGCTCGACCATATGAGCGGCAACGCGCTTCCTCAGGTCTTCTTGTTCCGCCTCGAGATCGCCAAGGGTTTGTCTGTAGCGATCCGCTAGCTCGTGGATTCTCGCGACCAGCTCGAGCGCCAGATGATTCAGCTGCTTTTCCACCCGCGCAGTGATCGTAGCCTTCCACTTGTCGTCGAGCACAAGCATCTTCACGTCGATCTCGTCCAGATCTCGGTACTTCTCCAGCGTCGCCGAGGCGAGGGCCGCCCGCTCGCCCTCAGCAGCCTTCTTGGCCTTCGATTCCGCGGCGAACAGACCGAGCGCGGTTTCCAAGGCCTGGACTTCGTCAGGATCCGGGTGCTCCTCTTTGCGCGTTTCCTTCCACCGTCGCTCGGTGGTTGTCTTGCTGATCTTGTCGTCCTCAAGCGCAGGCCAGAGGAGACCCTCTTCCACGGTGTGCTCGTCCGTGTACTCCACAACCTCCCTTTCCGCCACCATCACCTGAGCCTCAAGCTCGTCGAGCTCCGCCTCTTTCGCGGCGAAGTAGCGGGCAACGACCAGCGCTGGCGGAATCAGATCGATCTTGATCTTGCTCGCACTCTTGCCGCTGCCGATCGTCAGGTCCGGCCTCTCTTTCAACTTTCGGTTCTCGCTCTCGAGGGCTTCGCGCGGCCTCGCCGCGCCAGCCCACCCCTCACTCATAACCATGAACACGTCGTCGTGCATCGTCTCGTGCCAGTAGCTGAGCAGCTGCTCGTAGACGTCGTACTCATCGAGCAACGGGGTTTTCTTGAAGCGGGCGAGTAGGTCGTCGCCGAGGGCGACGATCAGGTCAGCTGGCTTCGTCTGCTCATCGATCGAGGCTAGCTCGTCGCGATGGGCCTCGAACCAATTCGACACTCGCTTCTTGACGGAAGCGCGGAACTTGACGAACTCGAGTGAGGTTAAGATTACTTTCTCAACTTCGTCCGGCTCGACCCGGAGCGCACTATAGCTGGATCGCCTCCGTTTGACGAGCGATTTGCGGAGGGAGGGGAAAACAGTCCAGAAGGACTCCAGCGCCTGGACGTCCTTGTTCGGAATACCTCCGTTCAGGTGAGCGTCGAGATCCTGGATGTCCTCCGGCTGGGAAGTATCGACATAGCGAGTGAGGTTGAGGTTGTAGTCGTTGGCGCCGACGATCTCCGCCATTGGGACCATCCGCGAGTAGCGATCGACCTCAATCTGCCGGTTGAAGACGTCGACGATCTTGTGGATGTCCTGGCTGCGCAGACGGTTCTTGGGACCCTCCTTAATGAACCCGCGGAAGGCGTTGACCATGAAGACGCCGGCGCGGCCGGCTGCGTTCTCCTTGTCGAGCACGACGATGCACGCCGGAATTCCGGTTCCGTAGAAGAGGTTGGGCGGCAGGCCGATGATCCCCTTGACGAAGCCGCGGTGGACGATCTCGCGCCGGATGCGTCCCTCCGCTCCTCCTCGAAAGAGAACGCCGTGGGGGAGGATCACGGCCGCCTTACCTTTTCCTTTCAAGGACTTGAGAATGTGTAGGAGGAACGCGTAGTCGCCGTTCTTCTCCGGCGGGCGTCCGTACTCGAAGCGCCCGTACTCGTTTTCCAAGCCGTTGCTCCAGGACTTATAAGAGAAGGGCGGGTTCGCGACGGCGAAGTCAAAGGTTCTCAGCCGCTCTCCTTCAGTCAACTGCGGTTCGGTCAGCGTGTCGCCCTTGAAGAGCTCGGCTTCGGGCCTGCCATGGAGGATCATGTTCATTTGCGCCAGGGCGTAGGTTGAGACGTCCTTCTCCTGGCCGTAGATCGACACTCCCCGCGGGGCCGCTTCGGCGACCTTGATCAGCAGCGAGCCGGAGCCGCAGGTCGGGTCGTAGACAGTCTGGTCTTGCCGGGTACGGGGGCCGACGCCGACGATTTTCGCCATCACTCGCGAGACCTCCGCCGGCGTATAGAACTGCCCCTTCGACTTGCCAGACTCGGTCGCGAAGTGGCGCATCAAGTACTCGTATGCGTCGCCGAGCAGGTCGTCCCCCTCGGCACGACTGCGGCGGAAGTCGAGGTCGGAGAAGATCCCGACCAGCTTGCTGAGGCGGTCCTGCATCGCCTTGCCTTTGCCGAGCTTCTCCTCGTCGCTAAAGTCGGCAAGGTCGATGACGTTATGCAGATTGTTGGCGGCTGCCAGCTTGGCAACGATCTTGTTGATCCCGTCGCCGATCTCCTTTTTGCCTCGGAGCTTTTCCATCTCCTCGAAGGAACCGGCCTTAGGGACGGTTATGAGGCTCCTGGGATCCGACCGCGCCTTGTCGGTTACGTACTTCACAAACAGCAGCGTGAGGATGTAGTCCTTGTACTGCGAGGCATCCATCCCGCCCCGCAGCTCGTCGCAGCTCTGCCACAGCGAGCGGTAAAGGTCTGACTTCTTTAGCGCCACCAGCAAGCCCCCCTCTAGCTCTTTTCGCCTTTCGCCTACGCGCATCAGACCCTAGTCATCCCGAACCGGAAGCGTGGGTAGCTCGCCACGGAGCCCCTATTGACGACGCGGCGACGCATTCGAACCGGCCTTCCGAACTTCAGGCACTTTTCGCCAGAAGTGCCTGACTCGCTGCCTATCGCCGCCGAGCACTGCATATTTCACCTCCTGCAGCCTTTCCGAGACAGTCAGAAAAGCGCTGCAAAAAGGCATGGTCGAGCGACTTCGCGCTCAGCGCCCTCCTTGAACCGAACCCAGGAAGTTGATCATTCGAATCGCCTTAGAGGCGGGTCCTCAAGATGGTCGCTGCCTATAGGCCAACTGGTTCCGATATGCGGCCAAGAGGCTGTTCGCTCGCTTGACGGGAGGCTCTGGTCCGCTATTGCGTCTCGTCGGACACTGCCCACGTGCCGGTTGCTGCATCCCAGTTGCCGTGTGTCTCGCCGGAGACCACAGGATCGAGGAAAGCTGCGGCACGATCAAAGGCCGCTGCCAGGTCGGGCTCGAGACCAACCTCCTTGGCGAGGCGGCCATATGCCGGTGCCCACTCGGGCGGTGGGGCGGGCAGGCTTCCAGGGAGCTCCTGGCGGGCGCGGGTCTCGAAGGTGTACTTCAGCGCCTCTCGCACTGCGGCGGCTTCGAGCGACTGTGAGTCCGCGATGAGCAGGATGTCGATCAGGTCCTTGGGCCGCGTGCTGGGCCTGCCCGCCGTCCCATAGCTCCGCGTGTAAGCGTGGACCTTCTCGGCCAGGTGGTGCGCGAGCGGTATCGCGAGAAGCTCGAGTGGCTCGATGTCTGCGAAGGAGAGAAAGTCCGACGTGCGCACTCTGTCCGGCTCCGAACTGGCCGACTTCGCGAAGCCGATATCCACGATGAACTGCTCGAAGACGCGCTCTGCCAGCTCGGCGCGTACGTGAAAGCGAATCGCCTGAAACTCATCGACCTCGTCGAACGCGTTGGTTCTGCTTGCCGTGAAGGTGAAGAAGTCATCGAGGCGGAGTCGCTGCGCCGCGGCGATGTCCTCGATCGCGGCCTCCTCGTCGTCGTCGCGCCCGAGATCGATGTCCTTGGTCGAGCGCGAAGCTCCGCCCAAGCGAAAGTCGAGCGCCAAGGCCCCCTTCAGCACCCAGCGATCCGGCGCCACCTGGGCGAGGCGTCGTAGGAACAGTTCGAAAGCGACTCGCTTGCGAAGTCGCGCAAGGTTGAATCCGGTTCTCTCGGCCTCCGTCTTCATCCGCTGCTCCAGCGCCATGCGGAACGCGGTGGCGGTTTCGTATCTCACGATGTCACCGCCGCAAGGGCGGCGCTTACGGCGTCGGGGCCACCGCGCCGTCGTACTTCCTCTTCGAGTTCCCGCGCCGTGAGCAGCCCGCGGCCTAGTGCCTGTCGCACGGCCATCTCCAGCTGCTCGGGCTGAATTTCCCCGGCTACGTCGACGAGCGTTCGCGCCGGGGCGGCTAGGGCGAGACCTTCGCGCCACACCGTGGCGACCTCTTCCTCGTCGGGGCGAGTGTGGATAACGACGCCGGAGGGGCGGCGCAGGCCCCGATATCGGCGTCCGAGGAGCAGGTGGACCGCATTGGGAATGTTGTCGCTGAGATCGAGGAGGGCGAGCGCGCTCTGGTGCGAGAGGACGGCCTTCTCGGCGCCAACCGCCATCCACTTCTCCCGCATCTCGTCGTCTTCCGGGCGAGGAAAACCGGGCAGGCGATAGAGCCCGCGCCGCACCCGCTCGAACCGGTTCCCGCGCACGTAGTGACTCAGAAGCTGGCTGCTGAGTCCACGCTCACGGGCCTGGCTCGTGGTGAAGTAGCCGTGCTGGGAATAGGCAGTTGCCTCAAGCCCCCGCATATCGGGTCGGTCATGCATAGCCAAAGTATAGCTTGGGTTTCGCGGACATTGAGACCTTTCACGGCGTTTCCAACCGCCCTGCGCAAATTCCGGGCACTTCTCGCCAAGAGGCCCGACTCCCTGCATATCGCCGCATATCCCTGCGTATCCACGGCGAATGCCGGCGGGCCGAGTGGTCGCGGAGTACGGCTAATTCCCTGCTAATCGCGGACTTCTGAAACTACTGCTCCGATTTCGCCCCATTGGATCGCACCCAGGAGGTCGGCGGTTCGAATCCGCCTAGCTCCGCCTTGACCCCCCCTAGCAAGAGACGCCGGTCGGGACCAAGTTCAGGAACGTCACAGGTCTCGGATCGGATCGCCTTCGTGTAGAGTCGGCCAATGATTCGGAGGCGGGGGTGGCACGCAAGCGCCTGCGTGGGTGCGCTGCTCATGGTCATGACGAGCTTGACCGTACCCGTGGCACAGGGCGCAACGGCCAGCTGGGAATTCGACCGCTCCGGATTCTATTTCCCCCCCGCTCCATACGGGGCGGGGCCCACCGAGCCTCACGCGTTTACGCTCACGAACACGGGCGAAACGCAGCTCATGGCCAAGACCTGGGGATTTAAATGGTCGGCGGTCGCCGCCTGGCTTGACGAGGGGCCTCGGTTTCAGGTGGTCTCGTCTCAATGCCAGAACCGCACTCTAGAACCTGGTGAAAGCTGCTCAGTCGAAGTCGCCTTCGATCCGCTCCACGCCGGGTGGGAGAACGCAACGCTGATGTTCAAAACTCACAACGGAGAAGTTCCATACGCTTCCGTGGACCTTTACGGCGAAGGTACGGGACTGGCGATTCCCGTGACGCCGGATCACCTCACCTTCGGGCCGGTGGCCGTCGGGACTACGTCACCCCCGCAGACCATCACCCTCGAAGGGCAATCGACCACGTACGCCTACCGGCTTGAAGACATCTCCTTGACGCCTCCTGGCGGCCTGCCCCCCTCATCAGGTCCGTTTCGGATCGTCGGCGGCAGTTGCCAAAGCGGCCTGCAGCTCGCCCCCGGCATGACCTGCACGATTGAAGTCACGATGACGCCGACCGAAGTAGGCAGCTTCCGGTCGAAACTCGAGGTCACCGACTGGGCTCCCGAATCACCGCAAACGGTCGAACTCGAAGGCACCGCTACGCCGGCACCGCCCACAAACGATCCCCCACTTACCTCAGGCACAGGCGTCACTGCGGGGTCGACGGTCACGACCTCATCGAAGTCTTTGAAGCGGGCGTGTCCGAAAGGGAAGCGGAAGGTCGTTAGGAAGGGTCGACGGGTCTGCGTCAAGACGGTCCGCCGGTAAGCCCACACTGATCAGCCAGCTTCGCCGCGACCTCGGCGGGCGCTCAGCCGTTCTCGGGCCGAAGTGCGTTCGCCCTTCTGGGCGATGTATTGCTGCGCGATCGAAGCCAGCAGTGCGACGAATACGCCGATCCCGGTCAGGATGTAGAAGATCGTGAAGATCTGGGTGCCGGGAGTGGTCGGGGCGAGGTCTCCATAGCCGACGGTGGTCAGGGTCACAACTGAGAAGTAGAGGGACTCGACGATGGTCCAGTCCTCGAAGCGCCAGTAGAAGATCGTTCCCGTCAGCACCAACACAGCTGCGACGAATGGCAGCGCCTTGGTTTCGGGGTCACGACAAACGGCGACGACCGCTCGCGCGAGTCCCCGGAACGCGAGAGCCAAAGGGACCATGGATGGATTCTCCTGCGGGCGCTCAACCCAGCAGTTTGGCCTTTGCCTGATCGAACTCCGCAGCCGAAAGCGCCCCTTTGTCCTTCAGCTCGGCGAGCTTGTGGAGTTCGTCCGCGGGAGAGCCGGCTTGGGCCTGTTCGCGCACGTAGCTGTCGAACTCCTTCTTCGTGTCGGCCTGGGCCTTGATCGTGCGGTCGCGCATCCCATTGCCGCGAACGATCAGGTAGAGCAGCACTCCGAAGAACGGGAGGAAGACAAGGAAGAAAACCCAAACGGCCTTCGCCACTCCCGACAGCTCGTGGTCGCGAAAGAGGTCCGAGATGATCGAGATGAGAATCCAGATCCAGGCGAAGAGCAAGAAGAACTCGAAGATGAGGAGCAGTCCTTCGCCGAAGCTGATGTCTGCGAGCGGCACGGTCATCCCTCCCGCTCAGTCCAGTTGACGGTCAGCTGGTAGATGATCACCACGTCGAGGACGATCATCAGGAACGCCCACAGCGGCGCTGCCGGAAACCAGACGACCTGCAGAACCGCGTTGATCGCCAAGAGGGCAATTCCGAGGACGCGAGCCGCCTCGTTGCCGACGAGCAGGCCCAGACCGGTAAGCCCGATGACGGCGCCAAGGATCAGCTGAAACCAGCCCCAGGTGGTGATGTCGAGAACCAGGGCGCCGTGACCACCGACCACCACGACCTCATCGTTGAGGATCGCCGCCAGCCCCCAAATCACATCAAGGGAGCCGAGGATCACCATCATTACCCCGGCGAACGCGATCCACATCGAATTTTCGCTCCCGACGGGTCGCCTCGAACCCTGACCAGCCTCCATGGAATCTCCTTTTGGAAGGCGGTGCGGCTCGGTTCTCATCCTGAGCCGGCAGCCTTGAAAGCTGCTCGCCAGGGAGACTCTAGACCGGATTTCGGGACAAGTAAAGAATCCTGATCCGAATCCTCATCCGGAAAACAGCGCTCCCGCTTGTCACTTCCTGCCGCAGGACGGAAGATGCGCGTAATCGTCCCTTTCGCGAGGGAGCAACCAACGAGCGGGACGGCCATGCAAGGGAGCGGATCCGTGGATTCAGGAAGGCAACTTCACCGCTCCAGCCGACTGCACCGCTGGGTGCCCGGGACCAAGCTCATCCAGCAGTACCCCGGCCAATCCGCTCGACCCGATCTGGTGGCGGGAGTCGTGCTGGCCGCGATCCTGGTCCCACAGGGGATGGCCTATGCGGAGCTCGCCGGCCTGCCGGCGGTCACCGGCCTCTACACGACGATCGCCTGTCTGGTGGGCTATGCCCTCTTCGGGCCTTCACGCGTCCTCGTGCTCGGCCCCGACTCCTCGATCTCGCCCCTGATCCTCGCTTCGATCACGCCCCTGCTGGTCGTCGGAGACCCGGGGTCGGCGATCGTCCTGGCGGGCATGCTCGCGATCTTCGTCGGTCTGATCGAGATCGGCCTCGGCCTCGGCAAGCTCGGGTTCGTCGCCGACCTGCTCTCGAAAGAGGTACAGGTCGGCTACATGAACGGGCTCGGGATCACGATCATCGTCGGGCAGCTGCCGAAGCTGTTCGGCTTCTCGACCGACGCCGACTCGTTCCTCGGCGAGCTGAAGGCGTTCGTAGACGGTCTCGGCCAGACGCACACCACCACGCTCGTGCTCGGGCTCGCGGTCCTCGGCATCCTGCTCTTGCTCCCGATCCTCACCAAGCGCCTGCCCGCGATCCTCGTCGGGGTCGTGGCGGCCACCGTCGTCTCGGCGGCCTTCGGCCTGGCCGACCACGGGGTCGCGACGGTCGGGTCCCTGCCCCAGGGAGTGCCCACCCCCGGACTCCCCTGGACCGACGCCGGCGACGTCCCGGCGCTGCTGCTGGCGGCGCTCGGCATCACCCTGGTCTCGCTGACTGACACGATCGCGACCGCGACCAGCTTCGCGGCCCGGCGCGGAGAAGATGTCAAGCCCGACCAGGAGATGATCGGGGTCGGGGCCGCAAACGTGGCAGCCGGCTTCTTCCAGGGGTTCGCGGTCTCGACCAGCGGCTCGAGGACCGCCGTCGCCGAGCAGTCGGGGGCGAAGACCCAGCTGGCCGGGCTGGTCGGGGCCGGGCTGGTCGCGGCTCTCCTTCTCTTCCTCAACTCGCTACTCGCCGATCTGCCGCAGGCGGCGCTCGCGGCGGTGGTGATCGCCGCGGCGGTATCGCTGATGAACCTGCCCCTGCTGCGCCGCTACTACGAGATGCGCAGAAGCGCGCTCGGCGTCTCCCTGGTGGCCACCGCCGGGGTCGTGCTGCTCGGCGTCCTGCAGGGAATCGTGGTTGCGGTCCTGCTGGCGATCATCCTCTTCTTCCGCCGCAACTGGTGGCCGCACGGCGCGGTCCTGGGACGCCCCGAGGAAACGGAGGGATGGCACGACGTCACCGCCTACCCCGACGCCGAGGAGGTCCCGGGCGTTGTCGTCTACCGCTGGGAGGCGCCGCTGTTCTTCGCCAACTCGGGAAGGTTCCGGGACGAGATCAGGCGGCTCGCACGCGAGCGTGAGCCCGACTGGATCGTCCTGCAGTGCGAGGCGATCACCGACGTCGACGTGACCGCGGCGGAGATGCTCGAGCAGCTCGACCGCGAGCTGAATGCGTCGGGAGTGCACCTCGCCTTCGTCGAGCTGCGCGATCGCCTCAAGGAGCTGACTCTGCGCTATGGGCTGATGGACACGCTCGACAAAGATCACTTCTATCCCTCCATCGAGGCGGCCATTGCCGCGATTCGCTTGGAGGGTGGCGCCCGCAGTGTCTAACCGCCCAACGTCGCCCCGTCGATCGCGGCGCGCGGCTCGATTTCCCGCAGCCGCATCATCCGGAAGGAATTGAAGAGGCCGATCAGACCGGCGATGATCGGAACCAACAGGGCTACCTGCAGGGAGCGGTTCGTCGCGTCCGTGTTGATGCTGAGGACTTCATCCTGAACCGCCTCTGGCTCTTCGGCGAGCAGCTGTTCTAGTTTCGCGCTGCTCGTCACTTCCGCGTCTTCGTCGAGCTTCTCCGCGATCTGCTGCTGCTGGCCCGCCGGGATCACGGTGCTTGCCTCGGTCAGGTTGGTGAAGCTGAGCGAGAGGACTGCCAACAGCACGCCCCCCGCCATCGCCAGCCCGAACGAGAGCCCGAAGGACCCCGCCGCCGAGTTCACCCCGGCCGCCTCGCTGATCCGCTCCTCGTCGATCGGGGCGAGCGTGTAGTTGTTGAGCTGGGAGACGAGCAGCCCGAGCCCGGTTCCGGCCAGCATCAGCGGCACGACCAGATACCAGCCGGAGCTCGCCTCGGGCACGATCGGGACGAGCAATGCCATGCCGGCGGTGCTGAGCGCGAAGCCCACCCGGATGATCGAGGCGGGACGGCGATCCCCGGCCCTCCGTCCCGCGAGAACCGCTGCGCCAAACATCGTCAGCGAGAGCGGAGCGAGGGTCAGGCCGGTCTCCAGGGCGTTGTATTCGAGCGAGATCTGGAGGAAGATCGGCAGCGCGATCATCGCACCGCCCAGGGTGATGTTCTGCAGCGCCTGCTGGGAGATCCCGATCCTGAAGTTGGGGTGGCGGAAGAGGTCTGGGTCGAGCAGGGTCGCCTTTCCTTCGCGGTGACGCCGCACTAGCCAACGGGCCAAGACCCAAAGCGCAAGCGCGCCGATCGCGATCGTCAGCCCGACGAGCTCGCCGCCCTCCTGCCAGATCAGAATCCCCAGGACCACGCCGCCCATGCCGATGACCGAAAGCACGGCTCCAGTTCGGTCGATTTGGCGCGGGCCGGTGTACGGCACGTCGTGGACGAGCTTGATGTTGAGCAGGACGACCCCGATCACCACCAGCTCGAGGAAGAAGCCGACCCGCCAGGAGAGGAAGGTCGTCACGAAGCCGCCAAGCAGCGGCCCAACCGCCGCCGCGACGGCGGCCGAGGCCCCAACCAGGGCGTAGGCCTTCTTCTGTGCCGCGCCCTCGAAGTTCCCGCGGATCAGCGACTGCATTGCGGGCAGCAACAAAGAAGCGCCGAGGCCGCCGACGATCGCCCAGAAGACGACGACCGCGCCGAGACCTTGAGCCAGCGTCATCGCCAGGGCGCCGATCGCATAGCCCAGCAGGCCCAGCACAAACGCGCGCTTTCGCCCGATCAGGTCGCCGACCTTGCTGCTGATCAGGATGAACGCTGCAGAGACCAGCGCCTCCAGCGCGATCGCCGACTGGACCCCGCTGACGGTCGTATCTAGATCGCCGACCACGGCGGCGATCGAGACGTTCATCAAGGAGGTGTCGACGACGAGCACGAACATCGCCATCGCGAGAACGAAAGCCAACCGCGTGCTACCAGCCCCCTCCGAACCGGCGGCCTCTGGGGTCACGGCACTCAGTTAAGCAACTTTGCCTTGGCCTGATCGAACTCCGCCGCCGCAAGCGCTCCTTGTCTTTGGCCTACCTGGCGTGCACAACTAACGTCGCTCCCTCTGTTTTTGGTACTAGCACATCCTTATCAAGGAACAGACGCAGTTAAGGCATTTTCAATAAGTCAGGAGACCCGGGCAAATTGGGCACGAATGGCTCGCGCGGACGCGCGAACGCCGGCAGATCCAGGTCATCGCGAGGCGCGCGCTCACGGAGCTCTCGCTACCCGAAGCTGAGGCCGGGGCCGGGACGCTCGGCGCAGGAGGTCGCCGCGCACCAGCGCGGCCGGCTGCAGGAGGCGATGGTCGAGCTCGTCGCCGAGCACGGCTACAACGCCGTCGCCGTGGCGACGTTGAGCAACCACGCCAACGTCTCCAAGCGAGATTTCTACAAACACTTCGACAGCAAGGAGGAGTGTTTCCTCGCCACCTACGACCTCATCGTCAGCCGCTCGGTACGCGGGATCCT
Organism: uncultured Solirubrobacterales bacterium; assembly: GCA_963717495.1. GTDB lineage: Bacteria > Actinomycetota > Thermoleophilia > Solirubrobacterales > 70-9 > VAYN01. The sequence continues at coordinate 2,013,764 of OY970339.1, forward strand.
CGTCGCCGCCGAGGGCGAGGAGGAGTGGCGTGAGCGGCTTCGGCTCGGGTTTGTCGCCTTCGCCGGTCAGATCGCTGCAAGGCCCGAGACAGCGCGGCTAACCCTGGTCGAGGCCTTCGCCGCCGGCGCCGTCGCCATCGAGCGGATGCAGCGCACGAACCGGCTCTTCGAGGCGCTGGTGGAAGAGAACCTCGCCCTCGCCGACGGCGCCACCCGGCTGCCGCGGCTGGTGGTGAAAGGCATCGTCGCCGGCGGCAGCCGGGTGGCGCGGGCGCGGCTGCTCTCCGAGCACCCGCGACGACTGGCGCTCGACGGGGGCGAGCTGATGAAGTGGGCGCTCTCCTTCTGCGACGACGGGGTCACTCGCCTCCGCGGCCTCCGGGTCGCGGGGGCGCCACTGTCACCCACGACCGTTGCCGAGGTGCCGCTGGAGGACGAGCGCGCGCTGATCCTCGCGGCGACGGCGAGGATGGCTAGCGAGGAGGGGTACGCGACGCTAACGGTACCGCGAGTACGCGCCGTCGCCGGTGTCTCCAGGCGTAGCTTCGACGCCCACTTCGGGGGGATGGCGGACTGCTTCCTGGCGACGCTCGAAACGCTCAGCCGCCGCACCTTGGCGACAGCGGCGCCCCACTACCTCACCGCCGACGACTGGGCGAGCGGCATCCACCGCATGATCGTGAGCCTCTGCCGGCACCTCGCGTGCGACCCCTCATTCGCCAGCCTCGCCTTCCTCGAGGTCTTCTCGCCGGCCCCCGAGGCGATCCAATGGCGCAGCGAGATGATCGCCAAGCTGGCGACGTTGCTTCGGCGCGGAGCCCCGCCGGTGGGGCGGCCGAGCGAGTTCGCGGCAGAAGCATCGGTCGGGGCGATGTGGGGAGTGATCCACCACTTCGTTGCCACCGGGCGCGGCGCGCAGCTGCCGATCGCGGCGCCGGTGCTCTCTTACATCGCGCTTGCCCCGGCGCTGGGAGGGGCGGCGGCGATCGACGTGATCGTCGCCGAGGGCAGCGAAAAACCGAGACGACATTCGAGCGCTTAATAGATAGAAACCAATTCGCTTCTGCGCTTGCTACGTCCTCTGCAGGGCTGGATGCTCGTGCATGCGGCGCGGGGGTGGCGCAGTTGCGGACAGGGTGGCCCGCAATGCGGCGCAGGGGGGCGCCGCAAGGGAGAGCGGGGGGCCGGGTCCAGGGATTCGGACCGGCCCCCCGTCCCCCTGAATCACTGCGAACTCGACGGCGAAGCTCTTGTCGGGCACTCCGTTGCTCCGGCTCTCATCCCTTCTCCACTCGCTCCGTCGAGGAGCGGGAGGCGGTGAGCTCGGCGGAGATCCTCACCGCTGCGGAGACGAGGGGCGCGGCGAGGATGAGGCCGATGGTGCCGAAGAGGCAGCCGCCGGCGATCGTGGCGATCAGAACCGCCAGGGGGTGGAGGTCGAGGGCGGCGCCGTAGGCGATCGGCTGCACCAGCTGCTGCAGCACGCCGTTGGCGAGGAGGACGATTACCGCGATCGCCAGGGCCGCCTCGGGCCCCTGGCCGCCCAGGGCGATCAGGACCGCGAACGCCCCCGCTGCCCAGGCGCCGAGATAGGGAACGTAGCCGCCGAGGAAGGTGACGACGGCGATCGTCCCTGGCAGCGGCACCCCCAGCAGCAGCGCCCCGGCGCCGACCAGCAGCGCGCTCCAGGCGGCGACGATCGTGACCCCGACGAAGTAGCCGCGCAGGGAGCGGGACACCTGCCCCATCACGGTGCGGGCGAGCGGGACCGGCATGCCGAGATGGCGCTCTACGAACCTGCCGAGCGTGGGCGCGTCCTTGAGCATGAAGAAGAGGCTGATGGCGGCAAAGGAGAGGAAGACGGCCAGTGAGGCCAGCTTGTCGACGCCACCGAGCAGGCCGTCGGTCAGGGCCCTGAAGCCGGCGCTGATCGAGGCGCTCGCCTCCTCGTTCGCGTCGCTGGCGGTGGAGGAACCGACGCCCAGGCCCTGGAGCCAGGACTGGATCTCGTCCGCCCCGGAGTGGAGCCTCCCGCTGAGGCTGTCAGCCTGGCTGGCGATGCCGCCCATGACGATGACGCCGACACCGACGCCGATCAGGACGATCCCGAGGAAGACGAGCACCGCGCCGGCTCCCCTCGGCACCCCGTGCCGCTTCAACCAGTCGACCAGGGGCACGGTGACCGAGGCGACGATCGCCGCCGTCACCACCGGCATCACGATCGTCTGCGTCTGCGCCAGCAGGAAGATCACTCCGACCAGCGCCGCGCCCACCCCGACCAGCAGCCAGGCGCTGAAGCCGAGGTCCCGCAGCCAGGCTGGCGCCGAGAACATCCCGCTCAGCTCGGCGGGATCGATCTCGATCATTTCTTCCTCGGCGGGCGCGCTCGCGCGGGCGGGGCGCCACAGCCGGCCTCGGATCGGGCGCCTCGGAGTCATCGACCCGCCGCACGATACGCAGCGTCCCCGACACGGCCTCGGAGTCGCGCGATGACCGCGGCGGCGCGGGTCACCTACGTCGGCCACGCCACCGTCCTGGTCGAGATCGACGGCGTCCGCCTGCTCACCGATCCAGTGCTGCGGAGCCGGGTCGGCCCGCTGCGCCGCCACGGGGCGCCTCCCGACCCGCGGCTGACGGAGGACGTCGACGCGGTGCTGATCTCCCACCTCCACCACGACCACGCCGACCTGCCCTCGCTGCGGCGGCTGAGCAGGACGGTGCCAGTGCTCGCCGCGCCGGGAGCGGGGGACTTCCTCGCGCGACTCGACTTCGGCGATGTCCGCGAGCTCGCCCCCGGCGACTCCACCAGCGTCGGCGACGTCCGCATCACCGCCACCGAGGCCAACCACCCGCCCAGCGGGAGGCGCTTCGAGCGAGCCTCGCGGGCGGTCGGCTTTGAACTCGCCGGACAGCAGCGCATCTACTTCGCCGGCGACACCGACCTCTTCGACGGCATGGAGGCGATCGGCGGCGGCGGTCTCGACCTCGCGCTGCTGCCGATCTGGGGCTGGGGCACGAACATCGGCGCCGGCCACCTCGACCCCGAGCGGGCGGCGCGGGCGGCGGCGCTGCTCTCGGCGAAGCTGGTGGTCCCGATCCACTGGGGCACGCTCTATCCGCTCGGCTTGGCGCGGTTGCGTCCCGGCCCCCTGCGCTCTCCCCCGAGCGAGCTCGCCATCTGGATGAGCGAGCTGGCGCCTCAGTCGGAGCTGCGAGTGCTGGCCCCCGGCGAGGCGACCTCGCTCCCGTAGCCGTCGTGCCCGAGGCCGGCGAGCCAACCCCGGAACACCCGGTGGACCCGCTCGGCGCCAACCACGTCCCCCTCGGGCCAGGGGAGCTCGGCCGGATGCAACACGAAGGGGTGAGCCTGGGTCCCGCCCATGCCGCCGTGCGACCCCACCAGCTCCTCGAAGGCGGCGACCTCGCCGAACTGCGGCCAGTAGGTGCTGTTGACCATCAGGTCGGCGCAGTGCGGGAAGCCGTCGGTGCGCCGCAGGTGGTCGGCGGCGTGCGGGCCGAACGGCTCCAGCGGGTCCTCGCCCTCGACCCGATCCTCGTCGAGGAAGTGGGTCCCCCCGGCGCCGATCGCGATCGCCCCGGAGCGCTCCGAGCGGACCATGACGAAGCCGATCCCGGGGTGGTCGCGGAGGGCCGGGACCAGCAGCGGGTAGAGCGCCTCGATCCGCTCCAAAGACACCCGGTCGGGCTCGCGCGGAAAGCTGATCAGGCCGAGGCAGCCCGAGGCCATCACCGAGAGCTCGGGCACCTCGCCCCCGTGCGCCCGGTCCACCTCCTCGCGGACCTCGGCGTCGAGCGTCACCACGCCGTCGTCGCGGCGGCCGCGGGTCGCGGTGCGGACCGTGCGCGCCGCGATCGTGTCGTCGCGGGCGACCTCGGTCAGGCCGGCGCTGAGGTAGGCGAGCGCATCGTCCCCGCCCTCCTCGACCGCGATCGTGCTCTCTGGGTCGCAGGCCGACCGCACCAGGTCCTCGAGGGTCGCCCCGTAGCGGTCGCGGAAGGTCTCCCCCTGCGACTGGCCGTGGTCGGAGAGCACGACCACTCGGTAGGGACGCGGGGCGTCGGCGCAGGCGAGGGCAACCCGGGCGATCTGGCGGTCGAGGTCGCGCAGCACGGCAAGGGCGTCGTCGCGTTCGATCCCGGAATGGTGGGCGACCTCGTCGTAAGCGAGGAAGGTCGTATAGACGAGCGGGCGGCCGGCGAGGACGTCGCCGACGACGCTGGCGACCTGGAGGTCGCGCTGGACGACGGTGGCCCAGGCGCGGACGGCGGCGTAGGAGCGCGGGCGGGCGATCCGCGGACGGACGTCGTCGCGGAGCTGCCGGCGCACCGCCCGGCGCTCGCGGAAGATGTCGACGAACGCCAGCACGAGCGTGCGCGCGACCGCGTAGGGACGAGCGAAGTAGGCCGCGTAGTCGACCCCGATCGGCCGCCGCCGGTGCAGCACCGTGCTCATCGTCAGCATCGAGTGCGGCGCGTCGCCGGAGAGGATGTTGGCGCGGCTGGCGCCGCCCGCATGCAGCAGCCCGCGCCCGTCCGAGTGCCGCCGCTCCAGCTCTTCGGCGTCGCGTGGGTGGTTGGTGACGATCGCCGCGCCACGGTCCTTCTCCCACCAGCGGAAGGCCGGCATGTCCTCGTTGGAGCCGTGCAGCAGGCCCGCCTGGCAGGCGCCGGTCTGCGAAGACCAGTCGGTCTCCCACCTGTTCAGCCGATGGGAGCCGCGGCGCAGCCAGGCGGCGAGGTTGGGTGCGTCGCCGGCGGCCAGCGCCCGGTGCAGGACGTCGTGGGCGAGGCCGTCGATCTCCAAGAAGAGGACGCCCGGCACCTCGCTCTTCACGTGTTGCCCCCGCCGCCGCATCTGCCGGCGGACGACGTTGCGGTACCAGGAGTCGTCTTCGTCGATCGCCAGCAGCGAGTAGAAGCCGGCGGTGAGGGCCGTCATCGCCACCGTGACGACGATCCCCTCGAATACCCCGTCGAGGTGGGCGCCAGGCAGGAGGTTGACGGCGAAGGTGACGAGAACGCCGTTGAGGAGCAGCGCCGCGCCACCCAGGGTGAGGACCGTGAGCGGCAGCGCGATCCGCGCCAGGACCGGCCAGATCAGCGCGTTGAGCACGCCGATCGCTGCCGCCGCGCCAAGTGCGGCGAGGGCACCGTCGAGGACGAAACCGGTGAGGAGCGCGGAGAGCAACAGCAGGGAGAGGGCGTCCAGCAGTAGGACCAGCAGGGCGCGCCAGACGATCCGAATGCTCATCGTCAGCGGTCCAGCAGGTGGCCGGCCAGCTCCGCCGCGCTGACCCCGATGAACGCACCCGCGAGCACGTCCGCGGGGTAGTGGACACCGGTATGGACTCGGGAGTACCCGACCAGCGTCGCCAGGGCCCGCAGCGGCGCCGAGAGCATCGGCTGCGCGTTTGCGGCGCCGGTGGCGAAGGCAAAGGCGGAGGCGGCGTGGCCGGAGGGGAAGGAGCTCGAGCGCGGCATCTGGACGTGGCGTCTCGCGAGCTCCTCGGCCTCCCTCCTCGCGGGGCGCCGCCGGGTGGTCAGCGGCTTGGCGACGAGGTTGGCAAAGGCGGAGGCGATGCCGAGCGAGACAAGACCTTTCCGAGCCGCAAGCCGGCCGCCGGGCCCGCCAAGGAGGGCCAACGCAGCCGCGGCCGCGAACCAGAGCTTGCTGTGGTCGGCGGCGCGGGAGAGGCCGCGCATGGCGACGTCCAGGGAGGGGGTCTCGCTGGCGGCGATCGCTCCATATACGGCGGTATCGACTGCCTTCGCCTCGCTGAGCCAGTCGCTCATCGGGACGACGATCTCGTGCGTTCCGGCGTTCCCCGTGCGGCGATCCGCGCCAGCGCGCGGACGGTCTCCCAGGCGCCCTCGGGCATCGCCGCGGACGGGGAGGCTCCGGGGTGTGCGGCGGCGATCCGAACCCGCAGCGCCGCCGGCAGGATCCTGAAGCGCAGCGGCGCCTCCAAAGTTACGGCCTCGCCGTCGATGCCGGCGGCGATCGGGCCGTCTGCGTCAACCTCGAACTCGGGTGCGGACCACTCTCGCCAAGGGCGCTGGAGGAGGCGCCGACCTGCAACCGGCGCGGAAGCAACGGTGATCCCCAACAGCTTGTCGTCGATCCTCGGCCGGGTGCCCGAGCCGACCGCACGCCCGAGGCGGTAGCGATTGTTGGAGACGAGGATCGCCGCGCCGGAGGAGTGCTCTGGCCCTCCGGGCCCTATCCAGCGCAGGTCCAGCCCCTTGCCCTCAGGCCCCAGCACCTCGGGCAGGGTGTCGAGGATGGTCCGCAGCTTCGCCTCCCGATAGCCCTCGCGCTGGACGGCCTCGGCGTAGAGGCCGATCGAGACGTTGTTGACGAATACGCGGCCGTTGACCTCGGCAAGATCGACCCGCCTCTCGCGACCGCCGACGAAGGCGTCGAGGGCGCCGACCACGTCGTCGCGGTCAACCCCGAGGTCGAGGGCGAAGTGGTTGCGGGTCCCGGCCGGAATACAGGCATAGGGCAGATTCTGCTCGGCGGCAACCATGGCGACGACAGCCTGGGAGCCATCGCCGCCGGCCATCGCCAGCGCGTCCGCTCCAGCGGCCACCGCGCTGCGCACGAGCTGCTCGAGGTTGGTACCGAGCTTCAACTCGATCGGCTCGATGCCGCGGGCTCGCGCCTCGTCGGCCAGGTGGAACTTCTCGGCCTTCCCCCCGCCCGACTTGGGGTTGTAGAAGAGCACGGGGTGGTGGGGGTCCGGTGCCCGGTCGAGCGGGACGTGGATCCTGAAGGCCGATCGGGTCGCGAGGAGCATCAGCCCCAGGCCCACCACGATCACGAGAGCCTGCGCGAGGTGATCGCCGTCAGCGATCAATAGGGCCACGATTCCGGCCACCGCCAGGGTCGCGATCCCGGATCCCAGAAGCCTCGCACCTCCGGTGCGGGTCAAGCCGTACCAAGCCGCCGTGAGCGCAAGCGCAAGGCCGGCGAAGACGATCAGTCCCCTGGGAAACTGCGAAAGGACGATGTCGATGCTGAGAATCGCGAGGACCGCCGCGCTCGCCAGCGCGGCCAGCGCGGCGAGCCGGTGCGGGTTGCCCTGCTCAGCCGACATTGAAGTGCTCCTCATCCTCGTGCGATGAATCGCCGTTGACAAACGAGGCAACGACCTTGGCGACGCTTAGTCAAGCCTATCCGTGGCAACCCAGAGCAAGCGGCGCACCTTCGTGCTAAGTCCGGCGCCTGAGGCCCGTCGCGTCCGGCGCCGCGAGGGCACCGGACGCGAACTGCGAGATGCGCTTGGAGCCTCAGTTGCTTGTTGTGTAGGAGATCGCGTTGCCTCCCGTCATCTTCAGTGTGAGCGTGGCGGTCAGCGAGGCCGGCGAGCCGGCGAGTTCCAGTTCTTTGGTGCTTTCTTTGGTAAAGGTGAGCAACGCGCCCGAGGCGATCGCTTTCATCGTGCCTTTCAGCGAGAAGGCGCCGTTCAGCGCTGCGGTTTTGCAGCCTTTGAGTCGGATCAGACCGAAGTTTCCGAGCACCGTGTTGAATTCGACTTCCATCGTGTCCTGCACGGTTTTGTTGGAGGTGTTTTCGATCGTTATTTCGGCGCCGATCACCGTGCAGCCGTCGGTCGCCAGCGCTCCCACCGGGACGCATTCGGTGAAGGAGATAATCACCGAGTTGCCGCTGACCCTCATCGGTACGGCGTTCACGTTTTCGATTTTCTCAGTCCCTTTCACCGCCCCAAGGCAGAGGATTTCCGCTTTTACCCCTCCGATTTCCCCTTCGAACTTCGGCGCGCCAGCGCCTTCTTCATTGGTGAATTCGGCTGCTGTTTCTGCTCCGGCTTTGATTTCGACGTGTCCGTATTTCCCTTTCCCTTCCACCAGGTTGGAGCAATCGGCATCGGCGAACTCCTGCTGTCCTCCTTTTTCCACACATGTGAAGACTGTCGATCCTTTTGCCGCCATCGCACCCGGCGCCGCGAACGCGCAGAGGGAGAGCGCGCAGAGCAGCGAGAAACCGACGGCGATTCTGCGTCCGTTCATCTCGGTGACCTCCTTTGGTCGTCCTGAGGGCGGGGATGCCCTCAACCCCGACAGGGTTCAGCAACCCCCCCTGGCGGTCAACAAATTCGCCGCGATGTTTTCTATCTCCGCCTGGGTACTGATCCGCTCGCGCCGTTCCGCCCCTGAAAAGCGCTCCATTTCAGACACGAGTGGCTGAAATCGTCTAGATGCGCGGGATCCATGAGGCGGGTTACGATGCCCGCATGCTCAGGGGAAGTCGTGCCGCTTTGGTTGGACTGTGTGCGGTCCTGCTCGGCGCCTCGGTCGCCGGGACCGCGGGGGCGGTTTCCGATCCCACCGACCTCTACTGGCTCGGCCCGTACTTCGGTGGGATGCGGATGACCGCAACCCCGGAAGACACGCGGTTCGCGACGTACGTCTACGGCGACTGCGAACTCCCCGAGGGAGAGGGTGGCTGCTCACCGCCGGCGCAGATCCAGAACTGGAGCGCCTGCACGCGCAACCCGCTGAGGATCGACCGGATCCCCTATCAAGTCTTCCCGCTGCGTGGCGGCGGGATCGCGGCCGTCTACGAATCGTCCGCGGTCGACGTCGGGACGGGCGATCGCACCGTCACTGTGTTCGCCTACCCCGAATTGATCGGGGCGGCGTTGCGCGAGATCCATCTCCACTCCCAGCCGGGCCCGGAACCGCTGGCGTCGCCGGAGTATCCGATGCCAGTCCTCCGCGAGCTGAAGCGCGTGACCGCGCCCGCCGACCGCGGCGTGGGCATCGATGCGATCGCCAGGAAGACCGGGGTCTCGCCGGACGAGGTGCGGTTGCGACTGCGGATCGCCGAGCTGCTCGGTCCCGAGGCGCTCGCCGACGTCCCGCCCCCGACGATGTCGACGGCAACCGTCGAGTGGCTGGGCAAGCTGGCGCACCGGGCCATCTACAAGCCCGTTTTGACGGCGCGCAGGCAGGGCATCTCGGTCGCGGCCCTGAAGAGAAAGATCAGCCGTGTCCGCGGCCTTGCCGGCGCCTGCGGGGAAACGCTCCCGCTGCCCGAGGCGCCTTAGTCGAACTGATATTCGGGATAGAGCCCAACGCCGAAACCTGAGCCGTCGGTCTTCAGGGCAGCGGCGCCCAGCAACGGCACCCGGATCGTGCTCCGCCAAAGCGCGCGTCCGCGGCGGTCCCGGGCCCTGAAAGCAGCATGCCCCTTGAGCGGCGGGGGCGGATCCAAAGTCGCGCTGCCCGCCTCGTGGTCGTAATCGAAGGCGGAAGCGGGGCCGAGTGCGGCGGTCGTCCGGACGATTCCCATCCTTTCTCGGCGTTCGAGCTGCGCCCCGTAGAAGATGCTCCGCCCGCCGCTGTGGCGGTGATGGACGCCGGCGCCGAAGAAGCACGAGCAACCGCGGCTTTGGGCATGCAGGGACGCACTTTCCCTTTCTCCGCTCGCGGGCCGGGCGCTGAGCTGCAGAACGCCAGGGATGGGTTCGAAGGGGTTCAGACCGTCCTCTTCCGGGCACTGCCAGTGCGGGAACACGCTCATCGAGCCTTCCGCCTGGGGCGCTTCGATCCGCACGTACCCGCGCTCTCCGGCGAACGCGATCGTCCCCGCGAACACGCCTTCCCGCAGCGTCCGCGGCGCCCCCGTGCAGCCCGGGGAGACCTCCGTCGCGTCCAGGGTCGCGGTGGGGGTGAAGGCAACGTCAATCGAGCCGCGCCGCCCGAAGCTGACCCTTAGCCCGGCTTCGTCGACCTCGCCGGGAACTTCGTAGACGACTTCTTCGGCTACGCCATGCCCTCTGCGCCAGATCGTGAGCGTCACGTCCTCGTCTTCCGAGGTTTCGAGATGGGCACGGAGGCCGTTGCTCGCCGGCAGGTCGAGCTCGACCCGGACGACCGTCTCCAACTCGGTGCTGGCACCGGCCGCCGCCGCCGGAAGGCTCGCCAGCAAGGCTGCCAGCACGGCAGCCCGGATGAGGCGCAAGGAGCTTGCCATGCGGCCAGCCTAGTCCAGGCTGGCCAACCTTTCCTCGCTCGATTCCACGACCACCGACTACAGGTAGGCGATCTTCCGGAAAACGGTGTCATCGGGACCCCATTGACAGCGGCGAGACTGGGCGTCAAGAACCGAACCGCGCCGCCTCCTCGGACCCCACCGTCGCGTTCCCGGCCGAGTAGGAGTGGGCACCGGCACCGGCCAGACGACCGCCGTCGACGATTAGGTATTCCTCGCGCTGGGGGGTACCGGCGAAGTAGTTCTCGAGGATCTCCCTGGTCCCAGCGGCATAGCGAGCCTGGGCTGAGAGCGCGGAGCCGGAGACGTGGGGGGTCATTCCGTGGTGGGGCATCGTCCGCCACGGGTGATCGGCGGGGGCGGGCTGGGGGAACCAGACGTCCCCCGCGTAACCGGCCAGCTGCCCTGACTCACAGGCCGCGGCAACTGCCTCGCGATCGCAGATCTTGCCCCGCGCGGTGTTGATCAGGTAGGCGCCGCGCTTCATCTTGGCGATCATCCGCGCGTCGAAGAGGTGCTCGGTCTCCGGATGCAGCGGGCAGTTGATCGTCACCACGTCACAGACCTCGACCAGGCTCTCCACCGACTCGTGGCGAGTGGCACCGAGCTGCGCCTCCAGCTCGGCGGGCAGCGGGTGGCGGTCCATGTAATGCAGGCCGACGTCAAAGGGCGCAAGGCGCTTCAGGACAGCGGTCCCGATCCGTCCCGCAGCCACCGTGCCGACCTGCATCCCCTCCAGGTCATAGGCGCGAGAGACCGCGTCGGCGATGCCCCAACCGCCGTCGAGGACGATCTGGTGGGAGGGGATGTAGTTGCGGACCAGTCCCAGGATCATCATCACCACGTGCTCGGCAACGGAGATCGAGTTGCAGTAGGTGACCTCGGCGACGGTTATCCCTGAGTCCATCGCCGCCTGCAGGTCGACGTGGTCGGAGCCGATCCCGGCGGTGATCGCCAGCTTCAGGTTGGGAGACTTGGCGATCCGCTCGGCGGTCAAATACGCCGGCCAGAAAGGCTGGGAGATGACGATCTCGGCGTCGACCAGATGCTGGTCGAACTCCGAGTCCTCTCCGTCCTTGTCCGAGGTGACGACCAGCTCGTGGCCCTGGCTCTCCAGGTAGGTCCTCAGGCCGAGCTCACCGGAGACGCAGCCCAAGAGCTCCCCGGGGGTGAAGTCGATGCTTTCAGGACTCGGAGCGCTCTGGCCGTCAGGGTAAGAAGCGATCGCCGGGATCTCCTCGCGAGCGTAGGTCGGCGGATAGCCGCTTACCGGGTCGTCGTAGAGCACACATAGGACCTTTGCCATTTCTGCCTCCAGTTGGGATCGCCAAGGACCGGTTCAACCGGTCCTGCGGCCGACCGCCAGTAGGTACTCCTTCTCGAAGCGCGCCTGCCCTTCCCCGCCCCGGTTCCACTCCTCGCAGAAGCGATCGAGCGCCGTGTCGAACTCCTGCGCGCGCCCTTCCCGCTCGGCGTTGGCGCGGGCGACGATGGTCGGGCCATAACGCGCCTTGAAGTGCTCGCCGTAGTCGCCGGCCTGCTCGAAGGCGGTGATCGTGAGGTCCTCGCGCAGCAGCGTCTGCAGCTCGACCCGGTCTCCGAACAGCTCCCGCAGGTGCTCCTCGCTGCCCCAGAGCGGCGGCGGCTGGGCGCCGGGGGGAGGCGCCGGCGCGAACGGTCCCATCAGCCGGAAGAGGTGCCCGATCATCCCCTCCGGCGTCCAGTTCAGCATGCCGATCGTGCCGCCAGGCCGGCAGACGCGGATCAGCTCGTCGGCAACCATCTCGTGGTGCGGCGCGAACATCGCCCCGATCGAGGAGATGACGACGTCGAAGGAGCCGTCCTCGAAAGGCAGCCTCTCCGCGTCGGCCTCGACCCACTCCACCTCAACCCCGGCCGCGGCAGCGCGCTCGCGCCCCGCCTCGAAGAGCTCCGGGGTGAGGTCGCCGGCGGTGACCTCAGCGCCGCGTTCGGCGGCCGGGATCGCCGCGTTGCCGGTGCCCGCGGCGACATCGAGCACCCGCATCCCGGGTGCGATTCCAGAGGCTTCGACCAGGCGCGGGCCGAGCGGCAGGAGGAAGGTCTCGACCATCGACGGGTAGTCCCCCGAGGCCCACATCTTGCGGTGGCGGGCCTTCAGCTCGGCGTCTTTGGGGTCGGGGCTGATGCTCATTGCTCCTCCTGTCGTCCGGTGTCCACAGAGGTCTACGCCGTGGACGGCACCGAGTCAACTGCAAGATCTGCAGTTGGCCCTAGGCTCGGCAACGGCCGGTCCTCAGCCGGCCTGATCCAGAAAGCGTCGCTCGATGCCGTCGAGGACGGTTTGCAGGCCGAGCTCGAAGCGCTCGATCGAGGAGCGCGTGCGCAAATTGTCGGGAAGCGCGGCTAGCTCCGGGAACTCGACCACGTCGCTGGCGGCGATCGCCGCCTCCATGTCCTCCGGGCTCACGGTTCCGACGGTGCGAAACGAGTAGCCGATGACGAAATCGTTGACGATCCCCTGTACCTGCCACACATCCTCGTGCTCAAGCCGCAGGGTCGCAAGCCCCCGCGCCATCTGCTTAGCGATCTTGACCCCGTTGGGCCCCGGAGGGGCCCGTTCGGCGTGGACGAAGAGCATCCAGGGGTGACGGGCATAGGCGGCGTACATCCTTCGCGCGGAGACCGCGACCGCCTCGCGCCAGTCGTCGGGCAGCGGCTGGGACGCCAGCATCTCTCCGACCCCTTCGTCGGCCATCGACGCGAGCAGGACTTGCTTGCTCGCGAAATGGTCGTAAAGGCTCATCGCCCTCGCATCGAGCTCGGCGGCGACCCGTCTGATCGAAACAGCCTCGAGCCCCTCGGTGTCGGCCAGGCGCATCGCCGCCTCGGTAATCGCCTCGGGCGTCAGTCGCGGTCGTTGCCGCGCCTGTCCGCCGGAAGGTTTCGTCTCGTCCTGCACGCTTCAACCGTAGTCCGACCGACGATTGGATCGCGGCGAGCTCGCGGGAAACAGCTACGTACCGCTTCATTGTACCTCGTCAGGTGATACGGTGTAGCGGCACCGCACACCGGGGAGGGGAACTTTGAACCAGCAGGTAGCAGTGCCCACGCAAGCAACCATGAGAGCTATAGGGGCGATCGCGTTCGTCTCGCTCTTGGCGCTGGGGGTCTGCGCCTCGCCGGTAAGCGCTCAGCCCCTTTCGATGGCGTTCACCGAAGGCCGCGCCAACGTCGGGGTCCAGCTCTCCGTCGCCAACGATGAAGATGCTCTGTTCAAGCCGCCCAATAGAGCGCCATTCGCGGCCCAGATCAATCCCGGGAGCGGTTCGATCACGGCGGGTGCTCTGGGGGTTCCCGAGTTCGTGACGCACATCACCGCCCCCATCGATGCCGATGTCAGCGTCGAATTCGAGATCGGAACCATCACGGGGGGCTTCAACCAGGCGACCGGCGCGCTCACCCTGAGCGGCAAAGCCGGCGGGACGCTGATCTCTGAAGGAAGGGAATGCGACGTCTCCACGGAGCCGTCGGTCCTGGAACTCTCGACTTCAGGGAGCACCGGTTCAGGGACTACCGGAAGCGTGAGCCCACTCCTCGGAGCTCCGTTCACCGCGGGGCTCGCCGGGGCGGGGGCGATCGCCGGGGAATGGACCGATATGCATGCGACGCCCCTCTCGGGAAATATCGCCTTTTGCGAAAACGTCGAAGATGAGATCGGCGGGCCGGGGGGCATCTGGCTCGAGCAGGAAGACATCGTGGCACCGTCGGCACCACAGCTCTCGAGCACTGACCCGGCCTCGCCGGGCGCGAGCGGCACGCCGCGGATCCGCGGATCCGCCGAGGCGGGGTCGACGGTTCGCGTCTATGCACACCCGAACTGCGCGGGCGTGCAGGTCGCCTCGGGAAGCGCGATCGAGCTGGGCTCGTCAGGCATCGCCGTCGCTGTGGCAGAGGGCGTCACTACCGCCTTCTCGGCGACCGCCACCGACGCGGCCGGCAACACCTCGGCCTGCTCGGCACCGATCTCATACACACACTCCAAGAAGGTAGACCCGCCCCCAGCGTGCATCGTCCCGAAGCTGGCCGGCAAGACGCTGGCGCGGGCGAAGGAAGCACTGAGGAAGGCCAACTGCAAGGTCGGCAAAGTCCACAAGCCGAAGCGGCGGAAGGGCGAGGAACAACGGGTGCTCGTCGTCAAGTCGTCGAACCCCGCGGCAGGGGCGAGCCCCGCCAACGGCAAGGTCCACCTCAAACTCGGACCGAAGCCCCCCAAAGCACCCCGCTAGGAGGAGCGCGTTCCGCGGCTCGATAAGGCGCTAAGACACTCCGGTCCAAGTCACCACAGGGTCAGCATCCGTTCGTCGCTCCGGCAGGCCGAAAGCGCTGAACAGGTTGGGTAGGAACGGCTGCAGGAAGTTGTGGACTCCGGCGACCGTCGGGGTGCCGCCATCCATCGCATCCGGCTCGAGGACGGTCAGCGACCAGGGGAGCCAGGTGCCGGACTCGGGGTCGGGTTTGTAGGCGGCGAAGGCGGGGCAGCCGTTGGCCTCGGTCGCGATCAGCTTTGAGTCGCGGCAGGCGGCGCCCTGGCCCAGCATGAAGGTCGCTACCTGCTCGGGGCCGCGCACCCAGAGCGGCAGGGGCGGCATGTCGAAGACGACGTCGTAGCGCAGCAGGGCGACGATGCGGTCGATGTCGTACTCGGCGAAGGCCTGCAGGTACTGCTCGAGCAGGCGGCGCTCGTCCTCCTCTTTGGGACGAGTAGGGGTGTCGGAGTCGCGCAGGGCGAGCTCGTCGAGGGTCGCACGGGCGCGCTGCAGGGCGCTGTTGACGGAGGCGACCGAGGTCTCGAGCAGGTCGGCGACTTCTTGGGCACTCCAGCGCAGCACCTCGCGCAGGACGAGGACGACGCGCTGGCGCGCTGGCAGGTGCTGGAGCGCAGCGACGAAGGCGAGCCGCAGGGACTCGCGCTCGGCGGCCTGCGCCGCCGGGTCGGCATCGGGCTCGGCGACCTGGCTGCCGGCGATCGGCAGCACCCAGGTCGACTCGGGCAAGGGAGCGCCGACCGGGGTGTCCGCGGTGCCCGCGTCCGCGAGGTCGACCGGGCGGGCACGGCGCTTGCGGTCGGCGATCTGGTCGAGGCAGACGTTGGTCGCAATCCGGAACAGCCACGACTTGAGCGCGGCTGGCTCGGCCAGGGTGTCCGAGCGCCGCCAGGCGCGGACCAGCGTCTCCTGGGTCGCGTCTTCGGCCTCGAAGCCGGAGCCGAGCATCCGGTAGCAGTAGCCGGTCAGCGCCGGGCGCAGGCGCTCGAGGTCCTGCTCGATCGTCGATCCGCCGGTCGCCGCAGGGGACATAGAGAGAACCCTAGCCCTCGGCCCGCTCGTAGATCAGCAGCGCGACGCCGGAGTCGTAGGCGATCGTCTGCTTCAGCTTCAACTTCTTCATCTCGGCCGGGTCGGGGAACATCCGCAGCCCGTCCGCGACCAGGACCGGGTGGACCATCGCCCGGAACTCGTCGACCAGGTCGGCCTCCGCGAGCGCGTGGGCGAGCTGGGCGCTGCCGTTGAGCAGAATCGGGCCCGGAGCCGTCTCCTTCAGCTCTCGCACCGCCCCGACCGGGTCGCCGGCGAGGACGGTCGTGTTCTCCCACTCGGGATCGGTGAGTGTGGAGGAGACGACGTACTTGGGCATCGAGTTGAGCTTGTCGGCGAACGGGCCGTCGCGCTCCGGCCAAGCGGCGGAGAATCCCTCGTAGGTGTTGCGGCCAAGCAGCAGGGAACCCGCCTCTTCGGCCTCCTCGAGCTTGTAGCGGTAGTGGTCCTCGCCGTAGATCGACTCGAAGGTCCAGCCGCTGTGCGGGTGGGTCGGCTCGCCACCGGGCGCCTCCATGATGCCGTTGAGGCTGACGAACTCGCTGACGATCAACCTTGCCATCTCATCCTCCTTCGATCGGGGTTTCGGAGCTAAGACGCCGGCGGCCGCCGAGATTCATCGGCGCCTCTTCCGATGAATCTCGGCCTTGGCGGCCGTCTTAGTCACAACCAACTCAACCAAGGAGAACCGATGTCCCGCCTGCTCTTCCTCAACCTTCCCGTCGCCGACCTCACGGCCAGCCGCGAGTTCTTCGACGAGCTCGGCTTCGAGTTCAACGAGAAGTTCTGCGACGACGGCGCCGTCTGCATGGTCGTCAGCGAGCAGGCCTACGTAATGCTGCTCCAGCGCGACCGCTTCGCCGAGTTCGTCACCAAGCCGCTCGCCGACGCGACCGACGAGACCGCCCTTACCGTCGCCATCAGCGCCGATGACCGCGATGCTGTCGACGCCTTCGCCGAGCTCGCGCTCGCCGTCGGCGCGACCGCCGCCAAGGACCCGCAGGACTACGGCTTCATGTACCAGCGGAGCTTCCACGACCTCGACGGTCACCTCTGGGAGGTCGCATGGATGGACCCGGTCGCGATCGAGAAGGGGCCAGCGGAGTTCGTCGCCGAGAACAGCTGACGACCCGATCTCACACTCCTCTCGGGCCTGGCGTTGGATCTCCAACAGCCATCGAGGGAGTGAGATGACGGACGCCGAGCGGTTCATGCAGCGCTACATGGAAGTCTGGCCGAGCATATCGGCCTCGAGGTCGCGAACTGGGCGGCCAACGGCGACGTGGTCTTCGTCGAGTACCGGATGAGCGTCACCCTCGCCGGCCGCTCGCTCAGCTGGGCCGGGATCGGGCGCTTCAGGCTGCGTGGGGAGCGGGCGATCGACGCGATCGGTTGCTGGGACAACCTCGAACTCCTGGCGCAGATCGATCCGACGGTCAGCGCCACCGCGTTCGCCGAAGCCGCCGCGGAGCTCAGGAACGCCTAGATCCCTTGCGCAAGCCCCCTTGATCCGAAACGATGCCGGTCGGGTCAACGATCGAGGGAGATTCAGTGAAACCAGTGGACACCGCGAGCAGTGCGGCGGGCGCCGGACCGAAGGCGCTTGCCGCCGCGACGCTGTGCGAGGCATTCCAGACGACCGCGGCGGAGTGGGCGGGGTCGCCGGCGCTGCGGATGAAGGACAGCGACTTCGCGGCGAGCTTCGCGGAGTACGCGGCGACCGTGCGTCGGCGCGCCGCCGGGCTCGCGGCCCTGGGAGTACAGCGGGGCGACACGGTCGGCTTCATGCTGGTCAACCGCCCCGGGTTCTTCCTCACCGACTGCGCCGCGATGCACCTCGGCGCGACCTGCTTCTCCGTCTACAACACCTCCTCGCCGGAGCAGATCGAGTACGTCGTCGCCGACGCGGCCAACCGGGTCATCGTCACCGAGCCGCAGTTCCTCGACCGGGTGCTGGAGGTGCGCGAGCGGGTCGACAGCCTCGAGCACATCGTCGTGATCGGCGGCGAGGCGCCTGAGGGCACGATCTCGATCGAGGAGCTGGAGGGGATGGGCGACCCCGGCTTCGACTTCGAGGCCGCCTGGCGGGCGGTCGAGCCCGACGACGTTCTCTGCCTGATCTACACGTCGGGTACGACCGGTGAGCCGAAGGGCGTGCAGCTCAGCCACGACAACCTCGTCAGCGGCTGGCGGGCGGCAAACGCGGTCTACTCGCCGACCCCGGGGGTGCGCCAAATCTCCTACCTGCCGAGCGCCCACATCGCCGATCGCTACTCCTGCCTGTACGGGCAGATGGTCTTCGGCGGCTGCAGCTACTGCTGTCCCGACGTGCGCCAGATGATCGCCTACTCGATCGAGGTGAGGCCGACCGTGTGGGCCGGGGTGCCGCGCGTCTTCGAAAAACTGAAGGCGGCGCTGGAAATGGGGATGGCCGTCGAGGCGGACGCGGAGAAACGCAAGGGCACCGAGTGGGCGCTGGAGATCGGCCGCCGCTGGGTCGCCGCCTACATGGAGGGCGAGATACCCGGCGAGCTGCAAGCCGAATGGGATCAGGCCGACGAACGTGTCTTCACCAAGATCCGCGCCATGATCGGCCTCGACGAGGTCGAGTTCTTCGGCGTCAGCGCCGCCCCCACCCCGCCCGAGGTGATCGAGTTCTTCCTCGCGATCGGAATCGAGATCTGTGAGCTGTGGGGGATGTCGGAGTTGACCGCAACCGCGACCCTGAACCCGCCCGGCCGGATCCGGATCGGGACGGTGGGGCCGCCGCTGCCCGGGGTCGAGGTGAAGCTGGCCGACGACGGCGAGGTGATGGTGCGGGGGCCGATCATGATGAAGGGCTATCGCAACATGCCCGAGCGCACGGCGGAGGCATTGACCGAGGACGGCTGGCTGCTGAGCGGCGACATCGGCGAGTTCGACGAGGAGGGGTACCTGAGGATCGTCGATCGCAAGAAGGAGCTGATCATCAACGCGGCGGGCAAGAACATGTCGCCGGCCAACATCGAGGCGAAGCTGAAGACGGCGACGCCGCTGATCGCCCAGGCGGTCGCGATCGGCGACCGCCGCCCCTACAACGTGGCACTGATCGCACTCGACCACGAAGCCCTGGCGGCGCGCGGGCTCGCCCCGGGCGATCCGCAGGTCGCAGACGAGATCGAGCAGGCGGTGGCGGCCGCCAACGAGCGCCTCTCGCGGGTCGAGCAGATCAAGCGCCACAAGCTGGTGGAGGAGGAGTGGACTCCCGGTGGCGAGGAGCTGACCCCGACGATGAAGCTGAAACGGCGCCCGATCGCCAAGAAGTACGCGGCCGAGATCGAGGCGCTGTACGCCTAGCTTAACTTCAGAGATAAAAGCGTTTAGATGATTAAACGTTTAATCGTCTAGACTTCAGGGGTCATGATCTATTCGACCCCGCCGATATCGCCCGCTCTCCAGGAACGGCTCGACGAGCTGGCACAGCTGCGGAGCGCCCTGGGCCATGACGTCAAGACGCGGAGCCACTGGATGGGCTCGCTCCGACGCGAGGTCCGCGCCAGCTCGATCGAGAGCTCGACCTCGATCGAGGGCTTCAGCGTCTCGCCCGAGGAAGCGCTTGCCCTGACTAGCGGCCGCGAGGCGGCTGATCGCGATGGGGAGAATCGACAGGCGGTCGCCTGCTACGCGCGGGCGATGGACCATGTGGGGACGATGGGAATCGACCCAGCCTTTCGGTGGCTCGATCGCGTGATCCTCGACCTCCACTTCGACGCTTGCAGTTTCCAGCGCAGTAGCGATCCCGGCCTTTGGCGGACAGGACAGATCGGGGTCACTGGAGCCGACGGATCGCTCGAGTACCGCGGCCCCGACGGAGGGCAGGTGGTCGAGCTGATGGCCGAGGTGGTCGATTGGCTGGCCGACGGGGACCTCGACGCAGACGTCGTCGTGCGAGCGGCGATGGCGCATCTACACGTCATCTCGGTCCACCCCTTCCGCGACGGCAATGGCCGCGTTTCGCGAATCGTGCAGTCGCTCGTCCTCGCCCGACAGAAGCTCTCCTCGCCGGAGTTTTTCTCGATCGAGGACTACCTCGGCTCGCACACGCAGGAGTACTACGCGGCGCTGCGGGAGGCGCAGGGCGGCAGCTATCAACCCCAACGCGACGCCGCGGGCTGGGTCGCCTTCTGTGTCGAGGCTCACCTCGTGCAGGCGCAGCAGCGCCTCGCCCAGATCGAACGGGCCGCGGCCCGTTGGCGACACCTCGAAAAGCTGGTGGAGGAACGCAAGTGGCCCGAGCGGCTGACGATCGCGCTCGAGCAGAGCCTGGTGGGCGGCACCGAGCGCGGGAGATACGGCGAGGAGGCGGGCGTCTCGCCGGCCACCGCGAGCGCCGACTTCCGCCGTCTGCTCGATGCCGGTTTCGTCAGCCAGCGCGGACGGGGGCGGAACACCGGCTACGTGGCGAACCCGCGATTGCACGAAGAGCTGGCATAAATTCACCCGATCGGGATAAAAAGAAGCACAGCAGCCTGAATTCCACTATTTTCTCCCGAGCGGGAAAATGGAGCGCATAACGATCGACAGTCCCGAAGCCCTGGGCAGCCTGATCAGGAGGCGGCGGAAGAGCCTCGGCCTGAACCAGACTGAGCTCGCCGGCGTGGCCGGGACCTCGCTGCGCTTTCTCAGCGAACTCGAGCGCGGCAAGTCCACCGCTCAACTCGGTGCCACTCTGCGCGTGCTCGCGGCGCTGGGAATTCGCCTGGAGGGCAACGTCCGGTGAGCGACCTGCTCGACGTCTACCTGCACGGCGAGCGCGCGGGCACTCTGGAGCGCAGGTCCCAGGCGCGGCTCAGGTTTTCTTACTCCGAGCCATGGGTCGAGGCGCAGGGCGCGCCGATCTCCCTGAGCCTGCAGGTCCGCGAGGAGGCCTATGACCACGAGGACTGTGCACCTTTCTTCGAGGGGCTCCTGCCCGAGGGCGAGTTCCTGAAAGGGATCTCCCGCACTCTCCACATCTCCGCCCGCAACCCGTTCCAGCTCTTGGCGGAGATCGGTGGAGAGTGCGCCGGCGCGATCTCGGTCGGTCCCCCCGGAGGCCCGGTGCCCGGACGAAGCGACGCTCCTCCCCGCTGGCTGGAGGACCGCGAGCTGGGGAAGCTCCTCGGCGACCTCCCAGGCCGGCCCCTGCTTGCGACGATCGACGAAGAGGATGGCTTCCGGATCTCCCTCGCCGGCGCCCAGGACAAGGTCGGCGTCCTCTTCGAGGAGGATCGAGTCGGACTGAGTCGCGGGAAACCGCCGAGCACCCACATCGTCAAGGCGCCGATCCCCGGCGTGCCGAACTCGGTCGCGAACGAGGCCTTCTGCATGGCCCTCGCACGCCACGCGAACCTCGACGTCGCCCCGGCGGAACCGCGCAGGGCCGCCGGAGCCCCGTATCTGCTGGTCACCCGCTATGACCGCGACAGCGGCCAGCGGCCCGACGGGCGGCTTCACCAGGAGGACTTCTGCCAGGCGCTCGGGCTGGTGCCCGCGGTCAAGTACGAAAACGAGGGCGGGCCCGGGATCGCGGATTGCGGGAACCTCATCCGCGAGCATTCAGGGGCGCCGGCGCGCGACATCGTCGCCTTCCTGCAGGCACTCCTCTTTAACTTCCTGATCGGCAACAACGACGCCCACTCCAAGAACTACTCGCTGCTCCTCGACGGGCCCGGGTCGATCCGCATGGCCCCTCTCTATGACCTGCTCTCCATCGCGGCGATCGAGGGCGCGAGTCGCGACTTGGCGATGAAGTACGGGGGCGAGAAGCGGGTGCGCTACCTGCGCCGGCGCCACCTGCGCCGTCTCGCCGAGGAACTGGCAATCAAGGGGCCGCTGGTCGAGCGATATGCCCGCTCGACGATCGAACGGGTCCTTCCCGCGGTCCAAGCTGCCCGTCGCTCATTGCCCACCGAGTTCCAGGACGGGCAAACGCTCGATCTGGTCGAAGGCGTGATTGCGGAGCGGGCAGAGCGCCTGCGAAAAGCCGTAACCGAACCGATCTGATCAGTCCGGCGAGCCCACCTCGCCCCAGGCGGTGGCGACCAGGGAGCGTGAGCCGCCGCGGTCACGGTGCTCGCAGAGGTAGATGCCCTGCCAGGTCCCGAGGGCGGGGCGGCCGCCGGTAAGCGGCAGGGTCAGGGACGGGCCCAGCAGGGCCGCCTTGACGTGGGCGGGCATGTCGTCGTCGCCCTCCAGGGTGTGGGTCCAGTAGGGGGCGCCTTCCGGGACCGCACGGTCGAACCAGGCCTCGAAGTCGCGCCGCACTTCCGGCGACGCGTTCTCGCTCAGGGCCAGGGAGGCCGAGGTGTGCTGGATCAGGAGGTGCAGGATCCCGACTGAGATCTCGCCCAGCTCGGGAAGGGCGTCGAGCACCTCCGCGGTGACCAGATGAAAGCCTCGCGGTCGCGCCCGCAGCCGGATCGTCCGTTGGACCCACATCGCCTCCCTCAATACCCGATTTAGCGCGAGTCAGGGGCGGTTCGACTCCTTTTCAATCAAATTTCTTGATTATTTTTGAATATCCATTATGTTCTCCATCCAATGGAGGAACCAGACCGAAGGGAAGGTCGCGGGGGCGGATGAAGGCTGGAACGGACACTGCTTGGCAGCTGACAACTGCGGACTTCGACGCTCCCGATGTGGGGACCGTCTGGGACCTGTGTCTGTCGGTCGAGTACGACCGCGGGCAGCTGGTCAGCGACATCGCCGACTGGATCGGGCCGCCGGAGGGACTGAAGGTGCTCGACTGCGCCTGCGGCAGCGGCTTCCCCGCCCTGGACCTGAAGCTGCTCGGCTATGACGTGACTTGCACGGACGGCAGCCCCGGGATGCTGGAACGGTTCCGCGTGAACGCGCGGTCGAGCGGGGTCGAGCTCGAGGCCACGGAGGCGCGCTGGGAGGAACTCGGCCTGCTCTATCCCGAACAGTTCGACGCGGTCATCTGCCGGGGCTGCTCGCTGATCTACGCGGGCACCTTCGACGCGGACGTCGATCCCGACCGCTCGGCGCTCGAGCGCTCGATCGAGAGCTTCGTCCGCTGCCTGCGCCCGGGCGGTCGCGTGTACGTCGACGCGCCGCGGGAGGAGGACCTGGTCCCCGACTCGGGCTGGCTTGAGCACCCGCCGCGCACGATCGACGGTCACAACGTCGAGTACCGCGAACGCCTCACCGCGGACAAGGAGGCCGGCCTCCGGCACTGGTCGGTGCAGCTGGCGATCGACGACGCCCGGCTGACCCTGGAGCGCCGGTCCCACTACATGCCCCACGCGGAGCTGATGAACATGCTGCGCAACGCGGGCCTCGAGGACGTCAGCCGCGCCGACATACCCAGTGAGCGCTATGCGGTACTCACCGGCCGCAAGCCATAGCCAGCTCGGCCGGCGCCTGCGCGTCGGCTCCTTTCACCACCACCTGACGCTGCCCCTGGCCCCTGATCGCGGCTTTCGGCGAGCCTTTGCTTTGATAGTCTTGACTAGACAAGTTCTATTAAAGCCAAGCGAGGACTAGCCAGCGTGGTGCAACCGATATCGAACGGCAACGGCTTGCCCCACGCGGTGGCTGACACCGGCTCCAAGCTGAACCTGGACCAGGGAGTCGTCGAGGCCTGCAGGGAGGCAGCGACGGCGATCGTCGCCGGCGCCGGTGAGGAGATCGCCGGCAAAACCACCGTCTCGGTCGAGCGAACCGTGCTGCGCCTGCTCGGCCTGGAAGGCGCCGACGATGCCGAGGTGCCGCTCGCGAACGTGCTGGTGGACCACGTAGTCGAGCGCGGCGACCTCAGCCTCGGGATCGCCCATTGGGTCGGCAACGCCACACTCCAGACCGAGCTCGGTCTGGAGGAGATGGCGCTCGCGACCGCCGCCGGCGAGCTCGACCTCTGCGCGCTCCCGACCGCGGACGACCAGGCGATCCACGAGCAGATGACGAAAGCTTGCGAGGAGCGGATCGGGCTGCTCTCGGCGGCATTCGAGGAGCGACGGGAGCGACGGGAGCGGATCGGCGAGCGGCCGCCACCGCACCGCTACGTGCTCACCGCGACCGGGAACGTCTATGAGGACGTCGTCCACGCCCGCGCCGTGGCCGACCACGGCGGCGACATCATCGCCGTGATCCGCTCCACCGCCCAGAGCCTGCTCGACTACGTCCCCGAGGGCCCGACCACCGAGGGCTTCGGCGGCACCTTCGCCACCCAGGCCAACTTCCGCATCATGCGCGAAGCGCTCGACGAATGGGCGGACTCGAACGGCCGCTACGTCCGCCTCTCCAGCTTCTGCTCGGGCCTCTGCATGCCCGAGATCGCCGTCCTCGGCGCCCTCGAGGGGTTCGACAACATGGTCAACGACGCCCTCTACGGGATCCTCTACCGCGACATCAACATGCGGCGGACGCTGATCGACCAGCGCCTCTCGCGGATGATCAACGGCTTCTTCCAGGTCACGATCAACACCGGCGAGGACAACTACCTGCGCACCGCCGACGCGCTCGAGGCGGCGCCCTCGGTGGTCGCCTCGCAGATGATCAACTTCCGGCTGGCGCGCGAGTCCGGCGTCCGCCCGGAGCACATCGCGATCGGCAACGCCTTCGAGATCCATCCCCAGGTTCCCAACAGCCTGCTGCTGGAGCTGGCGCACGCGCAGCTGACCCGGGAGCTGTTCCCGGAGAGCCCGGTCAAGTACATGCCACCGACCCGGCACATGAACGGCAACCCGCTGCGGACCCACGCCTGCAACACGCTGTTCAACCTGGTCACCGTCGCCACCAACCAGGGCCTACAGACGATCGGCGTGCCGACGGAGGGAGTCTTCACCCCCCACATCCACGACCGCACCCTGGCGCTGGAGAACGTCGACTACGTCGCGACCGCCGCGCGCGACCTCGCCGACGAGATCGAGTTCAGGCCGGGAGGGATCGTCCAGAGCCACGCCCGCGACGTCCTCGACCGCGCCCGCGGGCTGCTCGAGGAGATCGCCGAGACCGGCCTCTTCGCGGCGATCGAGGGCGGCTGCTTCGGCGACGTGCGACGCCACCCCGACGAGGGCCGCGGCACCGAGGGGATCCTCGAGACCGACGACCGCTACTTCAACCCGCTGGTAGAGGTCATGTCCGGTGTGCCCGTCGCCTGAAAACGGAGAGGCCGCGGGTGGGATCCGGCCGTATGGCGACCATCGCGACGACGGGATAGTGCAGGTCAGCTTCACCCTGCCCGTGGAGGGCGAGCGCACCGCCCGCTTCGCGGCCCTGGAGATCGCCCGCCGCATGGGGCTCGCCCGCTCCGAGGTGGTGCACCACGAAAAGGTCACGGACGGCTACATGTACCTGGTGTTGTACGGCCGCTTCGAAGACCCGGTCGAGTACGACTCGATCCGCCGCGAGGGCTTCGAGGGCGAATACATGAGCAAGGACGAGGTCGACGCCTTCGTCGGCGAGAACCTCGAACGCCCGATCGTCGTCGTCGGCGCCA
Source organism: uncultured Solirubrobacterales bacterium (assembly GCA_963717495.1). Classification (GTDB taxonomy): domain Bacteria; phylum Actinomycetota; class Thermoleophilia; order Solirubrobacterales; family 70-9; genus VAYN01. Next base: position 2,038,644 of record OY970339.1, read on the forward strand.
GCACCGGCTCCGACACCCACAGCGTCGGCATCGACGCGATGCTGAATCTCAAGGGGTATGACGGACACCACGGCCTCGAGGGCTACCAGGGGTTCGACACGCACAACCTCGGCAGCCAGGTGCCGAACACGGCGCTGGTCGACCGGGCGATGGAGCTGAACGCCGACGCGATCGTCGTCTCCCAGACCGTCACCCAGCAGGACCTGCACATCCACAACCTCACCGAGCTGGTCGAAATGGTCGAGGCCGAGGGCATACGCGAGCGCACGACTCTGGTCTGCGGCGGCCCGCGCATCTCCGACGAGCTGGCCAAGGAGCTCGGCTTCGACGCCGGCTTCTCGCGCGGCACCTTCCCCAACCACCTCGCCACCTTCCTCGCCCGCTCCCTCGCGCCCGAGGCCGCGGCGGAGCCCGTCCTCCAGGCGGGAGGGTGAGATGAGCGCGACGCTCGCGGGCGAGGTGATGCCGGCCCGCCGGGTGACCCTGATCGGGCTGGCGAAGAACACCGGCAAGACCGAGGCGCTGACCACGCTGGCGGCGGAAGTGTCCGGCCAGGGCCACTCGCTCGGGATCACCTCGATCGGGCGCGACGGCGAGGACTCCGACGCGATCCAGCCGCAGATAACCAAGCCGCGGATCCACTGCCCGGTCGGGACCCTGGTCGCGACGACCATCCCCCTGATCCGGCGCTGTGGCGCCGCGCACAAGATCCTCGTCGACACCGGCGTGAAGACGCCACTGGGAACCGTCGTGATCTCCCGCCTGCGGCGCTCGGCCGACGTCGAGGTGGCGGGGCCGAGCACGGCCGCCGGGATCCACGAGGTCACCGACGCCATGCTCGACCTCGGCGCCGAGCACGTCCTCATCGACGGCTCGATCGACCGCCGCGCCACCTCCGCCCCGGGCGTCTCCGATGCCGTCGTGCTCTCGACCGGCGCCGTGCTCGGCCACGAGATCGACGAGGTCGCCCAGCAGACCAGCCGCGTCGTCGAGCTGGTCGACCTACCGCGGGTTCAGGACCGGCGGATGCGCGAGCTGGCCGGGCGGATCGACGGCGACGCGGTCGTCACCGACTCGGGCGAAGTCCGCGCCCTGCCGACCCGCTTCGCCCTGACGGCAAGCACAGGCGACGTCGCCGCCGTGCTGCGAGCCGGCGAGAGCGGCAACCGCACGCTGGTGATCGGCGGCGTCCTCTCCGAACACTTCCTCGACACGCTCCTGCCCAGCGCCAGGAGGAATCGGGTGTTGGTGGTGGTCGCCGACGCGACCAAGGTCTTCCTGCGCAAGCGCCCGCCGCACTGGTACCGCGACCACGGCATCGACATCGAGGTCCTGCGGCGGGTCGAGCTGCGGGCGATCACCGTCAACCCGGTGGCGCCGCTTTCCCACCACTTCAGCTCCGACCGCCTGCGCACGGCGATCGACAAGATCTCCTCGCGCGTCCCGGTCTTCGACGTCAGGAGCCACGCCTATCGGCTGGCCACACACCACTCGCTCGCGCACGGCGCGCCGATGAGCGTCTGAGAAGGAGAGACGCATGGGCGCTCCAGCACGCGCCCATGCGTTGCTCTTCCTTCCGGGGTGACCTGAGAGTCAAAGCGACATGGCGCTTGTTGCTATCGCCTCGATGGGCGGCAAGTAGAGGCGGGAGAACGTTCGCGGTCAACGTGACTCTCATGGCCGCAGTGTCTCCCGCCGGGAGCCTGCTCGCCACAGGGTTCGACCCTAATATTGACCCTATATTTGATAGAGGTCCTAGTTTGTCGTGACCGCGCTTGAGAGAGAGTGGGAGGCGGTTTGATGTGACGGTATTGCGAGAGCGAGGGCGAGAGCTACGTGAGCTCGAGATTGCTCTAGAGGAAGCAGAGTTGAGCCGGGGCTGCACGGTAGTAGTTAGTGGCGCCGCAGGGCTGGGGAAGACGCGACTGCTGCGGGAAGTACGGCGGGCAGGGAGCGAGGCTGGGATGGAAGTGTTGTCGGCACGCGCAACCGACTTGGAGCAGGACTTTCCTTTTTCCCTCGCAAGGCAGCTGTTCGAAAGGCCGCTCGCTGACCTTTCGCCGGATGATCTCGAGGCACTGCTTGAGGGCGCCGAAGCCGCTCGAGGGGCGCTTGGGATCGAGTCTCGCGATGAGCAGGCTCACGACTCTTTTGCCGTTCATCACGGCCTCTACTGGATCACCGCGGCGCTCGCGACCAAGAAGCCACTCCTGCTTGCCGTGGATGATGTGCATCTCGCTGATGCGGGCTCCCTCGACTTTCTCGGCTTCCTGCAGCCACGTTTAGAGGAGTTGCCGATCTTGCTGGTTCTAGCCATGAGGCCCAACGAACCCGACCCTTCGGGCGGAGTTGGGCGGGTGCTGACTGACGCCTCCGTGCGGCACCTGCCGTTGGCACCGTTGAGCAAGGAGGCTGCGACGGCTCTGCTCGCTAAGGAGCTGGAGAAGACGCCGGACAGGGCGTTCGCGGATGCATGCCATGAGGTGAGCGGTGGCAATCCCTTTCTTGTACGTGAACTAGGACGATCGCTTCTCGAACGGGGGATCGAGCCGATCGGCAAGTATGCGGCTGGGGTACGAGAGCTTGTCCCAGAGCGGGTCGCCCGCATGATCCTGATACGGATCGGCCGTCTGTCCCAAGAGGCGGATGCGGTGGCCAGAGCGCTCTCGATCTTAGGTGACGACGCCGAGCCATTTCTAGTGGCCGAGCTGGCCGATCTCCCAATCGAGTCAGTTCAAGAAGCTGCCGACGAACTCCGAGCCGCAGCCATCTTGGACTCTGTGGTGTCGCTGCGGTTCACGCATCCCTTGGTTCACACCGCGGTATACGCAGATATACCAGCCGGAGAGCGGGCAGCGGCACACGCGCGGGCAGCGGTTCTTTTGCGACGTCGACGCGCGGTGCCGGAACGGATCGCGACCCAACTCCTTGCAAGCGATCCACGAGGAGAGCCGGCAACGGTCGAGACTCTCCTTGAGGCCGGGGAACGCGCATTGTCAGCGGGGGCCCCGCGGTCGGCGATCGCGTATCTGACGCGCGCCTTGCGCGAGCCTCCACCGCCGCATCTGCGGGCGCCGGTCGTGGACTCCCTGCTCACGGCCGGTATCCGGGCAGCGGATAGCTCGGACCTGGACGAAGTTGAGTCCGCCGTGGTCGAGGAATTGAAGCGGACGCCGTCGCTCAGGCATCGTCTAGCACCCAAGTTAACGCTGTTGATTGGCTATGGCAGAGGACGGTTCGACGAGGCCGCCTCGCTGCTCCGAGGAGCCCGCGACGCCGCGGAGGAGGAAGGCGACGTCGATCGCGCATTTCAACTCGAGGTGCAGTTGAGCGGAATTTCCATGCTCTTGCCTCCCAGTGCCGGCGCTGGACCGCATGTGGAGGTTGATCGCTACGTGGGCCGAATCGACCCAGACAGCCCCGCGGGACGCCTTGCGGCGGCTATGGAGATCTTTTCGGCGATAGCCAGTGGAACCGCGACCGACGCCGCAGACGCCGCCGCGCGAGCGCTGGGGAAAGACGGGGTCTTTTTTGCGGAGGAACCAGAGTTCATTGCTTCGGCCATGCCAGTGATAGGGCTTGTCCTCGCTGACGAGCTCGACGCCGCCATGCGAGGATCTGAACATGCGCTGAGGATCGCGCGTGAGGACAATGCGACCCCAAATTTTGTGCTTGGCTGGTATTTGAGGGCGGTTGCCGAGCTAGCCCGCGGAGACCTCATCGCCGCGGAGGCGGACATGCGACAGGCAATTGACTTGGCGCAGTTGAGCGGGCTTTCTCCCGCTGCCCAAATAGTCGCCGTGCCTCCATTCATGGAAATCCTGATCGAGCGTGATGATCTAAAGGCCGCGGAAGCCGAGTTGGCGAGGTATGGAATGGTCGACGGCCCTATCCCGGAGACCAGGTTATTCAGTGTGATGCGACAAAAACGCGGCCAATTGCGAGTTGAAAAAGGAGAACTCGAGCGAGCAGCCGAGGACTTCATGGTCGTGTTCGGTGACGGTATTGGGCTCGGTCCCGTGCAGGCTGCGCTGGCCGCTCCCTTCGCCGTCCGAGCCTTGATCGCGGTGGATGAACAGGAGAGGGCACGCGATGTCTATGAGCAATTGGAGGCTTCAGCTCGGCACTGGGGCGCACCGAACGCCATCTCCCAAGTGCTCCGCGCCGGCGCCATCCTGCGTAGTGGGGAAGAGGGCATCAGCATGCTGGTCAAGGCGGCTGACATGTTGGAGAGCTCGGCTAGCCGGCTTCAGCACGCCCATGTTTTGACCGACCTGGGGGCAGCTCTCCGTCGGAGCGGGCACCGGACGGACTCGCGCGCACCGCTGCGGACGGCGCTTCGAATTGCTCGCCGATGCGGGGCGACCAGGCTCGCCAAGCGCGCGCACGACGAGTTGGAGGCAGGTGGCGAGACCGTGCGCCGATACACCCCCATCGGGGTCGAGTCGCTTACTCCCAGCGAGCGCCGAGTGGCGGAGCTGGCGGCCTCCGAGATGACCAATCGCCAGATCGCCCAATCGCTTTTTGTCACCGTCAAGACGGTGGAGGCACACTTGAGCTCGACTTACGACAAGCTCGACGTCCGGTCGCGCAAAGACCTCGCGTCCGCACTGGCCGAAAAAGGAGACAGTTGACTTTTGATCGTCAGTGACTTCACTCCTTTTGCACCGGGGTGCTGAAAGGGTTGATGAAGCTGACCCCGGAGCGGGCGATGTCGTCGGTGTTGCGGGTAGCGACGGTCAGACCGATCACCTTCGCGGTGGCGGCGAGCAGGCCGTCTACCACCGGAAGGGGGTCGGGGACGTTCATCCGCCCCCACTCCTCGGCGATGGCCTGGTCAATTCCGACGATGCGGTCGCTGTGGGCTCCGTAGACGCGGCCCAACCAGCTGTCGAGGGCAGCACCCGCGTCGGGGTCGCGCCGGCGGATGCTCTCGATGCCGCGACGGATCTCGCCGATCGTCAACACGCTGAGGAAGACCTCCTCGTCGGCGAGCGCCGCGAACCAAGAGGTGACGGCGGGATCTGCACGCTCGCCCTTGCGTAGCTCGGAGATGACGTTGGTATCGATCAGGTAGCTCAAAGCTCGACCGAGCGACCGCGGTCAGGCGGTCGCTGGAAATCCCGATCCTCGCCGAGATCGGGGATCTCCAGCAGGAGATCCTTCAAGGAGACCGGCGGGCGGGACTCCTTCAACGCCGCGCGGAGGATCCGGCGATGCTCCTCCTCTGCGGAGTGCCCATGGCGAGCAGCGCGGAGCTTCAACTCACGGGCGAGATCGGGCTCTATGTCACGGACGAGGAGCTGGGCCATGAGCCGATGATAGCAATGCTAGCAACGGCTTCCAGGGTGGCTGCGAAGATCGCCGCATGGCCTCACGCCTGCCGGAACCGCTACCGCGCGAGCTGAGCGCCGGCGAGTTCGCTCGCCGTGCCGGCGGCCTCCTGCTCGTCGGCCTGGTCGTCGCGCTCCTTATAAGTACCTTGCCGGGGCTCGACGAGGTGCGGGACCGGTTCGCGAACGCGGAGCCGGGCTGGCTGGTGGCGCTCTTCTTCCTCGAGGTCGCCTCGTGCCTCTCTTATGTGGTCGCCTTCCGAGGGGTGTTCTGCACGCGGCTGAGCTGGCGGTTCAGCTACGAGATCGGGATGGCGGAGCAGGGGACGAACGTGCTGCTGCCGGCCGGGGGCGTGGGCGGGCTGGCGCTGGGGGCCTGGGCGCTGCGGCAGGGGGGGATGAGCGCGGAGCGGATCGCCCGGCGCAGCGTCTCCTTCTTCGTGCTGACGAGCGCGCCGAACTTCGTCTGCGCAGCGGTGCTCGGGCTTGCCCTCGCCACCGGTGCCCTGCCCGGTGGCGGCCCGCTGATCCTCACCTGGGCGCTGGGCGGGCTGGCGCTGGCGGCGATCGTCCTCGTCGCGGTGCTGCCGCGGATCCTCGTCCGGGTCGGGCCCGAGCGGCAGGGCTCGGCTGGGTCGAGTAGTCGGCGCGTGCGGGCCGGGCACTTCGCCCGGGCCGGCGCCGTCGCCCTCGCCGCCGGTGTCCACGACGCCGGTGAGCTGCTGCGGGCGCGCCAGCCCTACGCGCTGCTCGGCGCGATCGGCTACATGGCGCTCGACGTCGGCGCGCTGGCGACCGCCTTCGCCGCCTTCGGCACGACGCCGCCCTTCGCCGCCTTCGTCTTCGCCTACGTGATCGGCCAGCTGGGCGGGCTGATCCCGCTGCCGGGCGGGGTCGGTGGTATCGACGGTGGCCTGATCGGCGCCCTCACCCTCTACGGCAGCCCGCTCTCACAGGCGACGGCGGCGGTGCTCGCCTACCGGGTCGTCCAGCTCGGCATCCCGGCGATCCTCGGCTCGGTCGCCTTCGTCCAGTTGCGCCGGACCCTGACCCGGGAGGAAGCGCCCGCCGCTCTTTGCGAGCCGTTCGACCAGCCGCTGCCGGTGCTGACGCTGCCGCCGCGCTGAAGAGGGCTGCTCGGCGAAACAGAGGTCAAAGCGGAAGCGTCAATACCACTTGCCGCGGGCGAAGCCGCCGAAGGCGATCAGCCCGACGAGGGTGATGATCAGCCCGATCCAGAAGCTCCAGACGATCATCAGGACGATCCCGACGATGACGATGATCCCGCCCGTGGAAATGCCGAGGCCGGAACCCCTATCCGTTCTGGTGCTCATGCTCTCCTCCTTGTCGCTCCCTAGGTCCTGCCACCGGCACATTTACCCGCCTGGGGTCGATCAAACCGCCTCACCACCCGGTGAGCGGTGAGGCTCAGCGAATTCGAAGGATCACTGCCGTCAGAGCGACAGCAATCCTTCGCGGTCGAGCGATCCCGTCGAGATGATCGACGGCAGGACTCCGCCGGGCCGAAGCCCGACGGAGTCCCCTACCGCTCCTTCACCTACCAGGACAGCCCGCCGAGCTCGTTGGACTGGCCCGTCTTGATGCCGTTGAACGCAACGGCGTCGCCGCCGGTGGCTTTGGCGTCGCCGCCATCGCCTCCGGTTGCGTCGCCGCTGGTCGCCGTGGTGTTGCCACCGTTGGCGGTGGCGTCGCCGCCACCCTGCGGGTAGCCACCGCAGCCGCACGAGCTCTCCTTGCCGAAAGGCACGGTGCTCGGGAACTGCGGCAGCGCAACGGCGATGCTGTTGCCGTTGCCGATCTGGGTGTTGCCGGTGCTGGCGTTGCCGCCGTCACCGCCGGTGGCGTTGGCGCTGCCCCCGGTTGCCTCGGGGCTGCCCTGCGTCACCTCGGACCCGTTCTCCTGCTGGGAGCCCGAGCCTTTGGGCGGACCGCCTTGGCAACCGCAGCCCTTCGGGGGGCCTGAGCCCGCTTGCGAGGACTCGTTGCTCTGGTGAACCACCGCGCCGTTGCCGGCCGCGGCGTCGCCGCCGGTGGCTTTGGCGTCGCCGCCATCGCCGCCCTTGGCATCGCCGCTGGTCGCGGTGGTGTTGCCACCGTTGGCGGTGGCGTCGCCGTGCTGCTGCTTCGGCCCCCCACAGCCGCAGGAGCCCTTCAGCTCCCGCTGCTCGGAGACCGATTCGGCCTCGGCGTTGCCGTTCTCCTTCTGGGTGTTGCCGGTGCTGGCGTTGCCGCCCTTGCCTCCCGTGGCGTTGGCACTGCCGCCGTTGGCCTTGGGATCGCCCTGCTTCACATTCGAGCTGTTGCTCTGGTGCGGAGCGGAGCTCTGCTTGGGATGGCTCTTGCAGCCGCACCCATAGGTGGGATGCGATGAGCCCTTGCCGGTCGACTCGTTGCTCTGGTGAACAAACGCGCCGTTGCCGGCCGCGGCGTCGCCGCCGGTGGCGTGGGCGTTGCCGCCGTCGCCCCCGGTTGCGTCACCGCTGGTCGCCGTGGTGTTGCCACCGTTGGCGGTGGCGTCGCCGTGCTCTTGTCTCGGACCTCCGCAGCAGGATCCCTTGTACTGCTGCTGCTCGGGCGCCGATTCGGCGTAGGCGTTGCCGTTCCACTTCTGGGTGTTGCCGGTGCTGGCGTCGCCGCCGTCACCGCCCGTCGCGGAGGCGCTGCCGCCAGTCGCTTCGGGGCTGCCTTGCTCGACAGTCGATTTGTCGCTCTGCGAGCCAGAGGAGCTCGGCCCGCTTCCGTTCGACTCGTTGGTCTGGTGGACCACCGCGCCGTTGCCGGCTACGGCATCGCCGCCGCTGGCGCCGGCGCTGCCGCCGTCGCCCCCGGTTGCGTCACCGCTGGTCGCCGTGGTGTTGCCACCGTTGGCGGTGGCGTCCCCAGTGGGCGCGATGGCAACCGAGTTGCCGTTGCCGATCTGGGTGTTGCCGGTGCTGGCGTCGCCGCCGTCACCGCCCGTCGCGGAGGCGCTGCCGCCGCTGGCACTCGGGTCACCCTGAGTCACCGTGGAGACGTTGCTCTGTCCTTGTTCTTGAGTTGGCACCGGGATCGGCGGAAGTGAGGCCATTGCAGGACTCGCTCCCAATCCCAGGGCCGCGCTGGCTGCGATCGCAGCCACTAGCCGTTTCATCTTGTGTTCCTTTGCTCGAGTTGCTCTTCGCCGGGGGATGAGAGAGGGCTCCCGGCGCAGCCCTGACTTGGGTTCCCGGGGGAACTAGCCAGGGCGCTCGAGTGCGCAGATAAAAGGCACCGGCGGCAGCGAGCCGGCAGCCTCCCGGAGCCTGCGCGAGATCGCCGGCGCCGCCAGCGCGAACAGCGCCAACAGCGCGACGAGGGGGAAGAAGAGGGAGATCCCGCCACCGCCAACGGCCGTACCGGCCGGGGCGGGCCCGGGCAGCGGGGACGGCGGCAGCGACGGATGGGCGGGGGACGAAGAGAAAGCAGCTACCGTTGCGCTCGCTTGAGCTTCCGTCACGAAAGTCGAGAGGAAGCGAGCGAAGCTGAAGGCAACGGGTCCGTGTGCGCCCCTCCCCGCCGGCGCCGGCGCCATTCCTCCCATGTCGGTAACGGCCTGCCGGACCAGGGCGCCGGGGAACCAGCCATGCCTTGGAGAGACTTCGAGGGCGGCGGTGAAATCGGAGGCGCCGAGCCCCACCGGCGTCGGAGCGGAGGGGCTCGGCCCAAGCGCCTTCGAAGGGGAGGGACTCGGTAGGAGGTCGAGTGGGGTGCCACCGCCCTCCAGGGCCGCGGCGCCGATGCCGCGGACCGTGCTGGTCGTCGCGGCGAGGACGCCGTCCAAAGTCCTGCCCACCTCCGCCCCGGCCCCCTCGCTATCGCCGACGCGCGGCAGGCCCCCGATCGAGCCGGTGACCTGGGAGGCGACCCGCCTAGTCGTCGCGTTGGCGCTATGGACCGTCGCGTTGACGGAGTCCATCGCCGTCTCGGCGGTTTTGGTGATCGAAGTCGTCTCCGCACTCTTCGCGATCGAAGGCAGATTGGAAGCCGCTCCCGTCGCAGAGCGCAAAATGGAACCCGCCGGCGAGGGCACCGCCTTGGTCGGCGGGGCTGAGGTCGGGGTCGACGGAACCGAGGTCGCGGGCGTAGGAACCGAGGTCGCGGGCGTCGGGGGCGCCGGAGCAGGGGCGACGGTGGGGGCCGGGACAGTGGGCGCCGGGACCGGCGCCGCGCTCGGGACGGCGGCGGCGGTTGCCGCTGCGCTCGCTTCCACCGCGCCGGTTGCTTCACCGGTTGCTTCGTCCAGGGGCACAGCCGCCGCGGGGGAGGCAAACGCCAAGGCACAGAAAACGATGCTCAAGGCCGTGAGGCCAAACCCTCGCGGCTGCCGGGTGTTGGGGCGGATATCCATGTCTGAGTTCGGGTTCATCGCGGGACAAAAAGCTCTCTTGAGTGGGGCCTTTAATTTCTACCTAATTTTTGGACATATATATGGATTTTTTCGGTATGTCAATCCCCCAATTTGGGGCTTAACAGAGGCCCGAGAAGAAATCCCTGCATATGAGGTTTTCGTCCCGTCAGCCGAGAAAGGGCCGAGACAAAATTGGCACCCTCAAGCCGATCTCGAGGATCGCCCAATGGGAGTCTTCAGTCGCGCAGACTCTCCAGCAAGAGCAGCAACCCGATCAGGGTCTTGGCGTCGCGAATCTCCGGCAGGGCCGTGGCAATCTCCGCCAGCGGCAGCCGCACCACCTCGATCTGCTCGTCCGCGTCGCCCTCGCCCCGCTGTTCGGCCAGGCCGGTCGCGGCGAAGATCGTCACCTTCTCGGTGAGGAAGCCGGGGCTGAGGTAGGCGGCATGCAGCTCGGACCACTGCTCGGCCCGCAGGTCGACCTCCTCGCTGAGCTCGCGTTCGGCGCACTCCAGCTCGCTCTCGCCCTCGACGTCGAGGGTCCCCGCCGGCAGCTCCAGCAGCCCGTCCTCGCCGACCGCCTCGCGCGGTTGGCGGACTAAGTAGACGCACTCCTCGTCGTGGGCGACGATCGCCACCGAGCCGGGATGCTCGACCACCTGGCGCTCGACCTCGCTGCCGTCGGCGCGCCGGTAGCGCTTCTCGGCAAAGGCGACGAACTTGCCGGCGATGAGGGTCTTCGACTCGAGCTGTTCCATCGCCCTGCATAAAAGCGCAATCGGGCCGCGCTATTGGTGATGCCTACTTGACCACTCGGCTTCGGTACGCATAAGGTACGACCCAGGTACAAAAGCTATCGACGGCGTGGAGGCGCGGTGCGAGCTACGAAGACCGAGGGCGAGCTGACTGTGCGCGCGATCGCCGGCACCCATGTCGTCGTCCTGGCGATGAACCTCGAGGCCGCCGCCACGGACGACTTGCTCGGGTTCGCGATCGAGCGCCTCGACAAAGGGACCGGGGAGAAGGCACCGCTGCCGAACTTCCTCATCTTCGCCGCGAACGACGGCGAGCGGCCCGACCACAGCAGCGTCGCCAACCCGGTCCAGGCGTTCCAGTGGTCCGACTACACCGCGCTGCCGGGCCATGCGTACACCTTCACCGTCACCGCGAGGTACGGCACCCCGACTGCGCTGAAAGACGGGGACGCGGTCGAGATCGACGTCGAAACGGAGAACCCGGAGCGCGGAACCCACGGGATCTACTTCAACCGCGGCGCGGCGGGATGGCAGGGCTACGAACGCAAATTCGCCGGCAAAGACCCCGACCAGGTCCCCCACCGCGCCGCCTACGAGTGGCTCTCGCGCGGGCTCGAGGAAGCCCTGCTGGCGTTCATCGCCAAAGCCGACGGGAAGGGCTGGGGCCTGCGGGCGGCCTTCTACGAGTTCAACTACATGCCGGTACTCGACGCGCTCTGGAGCGCCAAGCGGCGCGACGTCGACGTCAAGCTGGTGGTCGACGAGGTCGACAACTCGAGCAAAGAAAAGCCGATCGCCCAGCCGAGGACGAAGAACCTGGCGGCGATCGACGTCGGCGAGATCGAGAGCTTCTGCATCTCCCGCGACAACACCGAGGGCATCCCCCACAACAAGTTCATCGTCCTGCTCGAAGACGGCAAGCCGGTGGAAGTCTGGACGGGCTCGACCAACATCACCAAAGGCGGGATCTACGGCCACTCCAACGTCGGCCACATCGTCCGCGACGAGAAGATCGCCGCGGCGTACCTCGGGTACTGGAAGGAGCTCGCCGAGGATCCCGACCACGACCCCTTCCAGACCGCCACGACCGGCGGGGACAACCAGCCGGAGCGTCGCCTCGCCGACCCCGCCGCACTGCTCCCGGAGCCGAACTCGATCAGCACCGTGTTCTCCCCACGAGGGAGCCTCGACGCCCTCGAGTGGTACGCGAAGCTGATGGACCAGGCGCGGGAAAGCGTCTTCCTCACCGCCCCGTTCGGGGTCAGCGACCAGCTGGAGGAGGTCTTCGTCAACGACAAGGACTACCTGCGCTACCTCCTCCTCGACCACGAAGGCAAATACATCACCCCGGTCGCCCGCCGGATCGAAAAAGACCTCGACAACGAGGTTGCGGTGGGTGCCTACCTGGGCAAGGGACACTGGCACCAGTGGCTGCAGGAGCACCTGACCGGCTTCAACCACGCGGTGCTCTTCATCCACACCAAGTACATGCTGATCGACCCACTCGGCGACGACCCGATCGTGATCACCGGCTCCGCCAACTTCAGCGAAAACTCGATCCAGGACAACGACGAGAACATGCTGGTGATCCGCGGCGACACCGCGGTCGCCGATATCTACCTGAGCGAGTTCATGCGTCTCTTCGCCGCCTTCCGCCTGCGCCGCAAAGCCGGCGCCACCGACAGCACCACCCCCGGTCCCAGCCCGGGCCCCGACGGCGACGCCACGATCTTCCTCGACCCGACCGACGAGTGGGCCAAGCCGGCCTACGTCGCCGGGTCGTCGCGGGAAAAGGAGCGGCTCCTCTTCAGCGGCGCCGCCCCCGCCGGCTGACCCGACGTGCGACCATCGCCAGGAGATGACCGACTTCCTCGTCAAGCGCGACGATCTACGCGAGTGCCGCGTCGCCGAGTCCGCCGCCCCTGAGCTGAGGGCGGGCCAGGTGCTGCTGCGGGTCGACAGCTTCGGGCTGACCGCCAACAACGTCACCTATGCGGTGATGGGCGAGGCGATGTCCTACTGGGACTTCTTCCCGGCCGACGGCGGCTGGGGCCTGGTGCCGATGTGGGGATTCGCCGAGGTCGAGCGCAGCGAGGCCGCCGGAGTCGAGGCGGGGACGCGGGTGTACGGGTACCTGCCGCCGTCCTCCTACCTGGCGGTGACACCGGTCAGCGTCGACGGCGGTGGCTTTGTCGACGGCGCGCCGCATCGGGCGGCGCTGCCCTCGGCCTACCACCGCTACCTGGCGACCGGTGCCGACCGCTTCTACCGGGCAGACACCGAGGACATCCAGATGCTGCTGCGGCCGCTCTTCTTCACCTCCTTCCTGATCGACGACCAGCTCGCCGACGAGGGGCTGACCGGGCGCGGCCCGATCGTCATCTCCAGCGCCTCCAGCAAGACGGCGATCGCCGCTGCCTTCCTGCTGGCGCAGCGCGACGAGGTTGAGCTGATCGCCCTCACCTCGCCCCGCAGCGCCGCGTTCGTCACCGGCCTCGGGATCTACGACCTGGTGGTGACCTACGACGCGATCGAGTCGCTGGACCGGCGGGCCACGACCTACGTCGACATCGCCGGCGACGCCGAGGTGCGCCAGGAGATCCACACCCACCTCGGCGACGATCTCACTCACAGCATGGCCGTCGGCGTAACCCACTGGGAGGAGTTCGGCGGCGGCGACGGCGGCGAGCTCCCCGGCCCGGCCCCGACCCTCTTCTTCGCCCCCGACCGCGTCGTCAAGCGTGGCAAGGAGTGGGGTCGCGCCGGCCTCGAGCAGCGTGTCGCCGACGCCTGGCACCCGTTCTGCGAGTGGACCGGCGGCTGGCTCGAGGTGCAGCGTGGCGAGGGCTTCGACGCGGTGCGGAGCGCCTACCTCGACGTCCTCGAGGGCCGGGCCGACCCACGAACCGCCCACGTCATCTCCCTCTAGAAGCGCGGACTATTGCTGTGCCTGTGGCGACAGTAATAGTCCGTCGTCAGTGGCCGCTGGCGGAGAAGTGCTGGTAGTCCTTCGGCCAAGGCCAGTCGCCGCCCCACTCCCAGCCGACCGCGGCGAACGCCCGCACGACCCGGCCACCGCGGTGGATTAGACCCTTCGCCCGTAGGGAACGGTCCTTATAAGGAGCGCCGGCGGGCGGCGAGACGTATCCGGACGCGGTGACGTAGGGGTTCTCCAACGGGTTGAGGTCGAGCGCCCGGCCGTAGGCGTGTTCGGACCAAACCCCGCCGCTGCCGGCGACGAAGCGGCAGTTGAAGGCGGAGGTGTTGTCGGCGTCCATGCTGCGGTGGTCGTCGGCCCCGTAAGCGTCGACGAGGCGCATCCGCCGGATCGGGTAACCGAGCCGGTAAAGCGAGCGCATCGCCCCGAGCATCGCCGCAGCGGCATCGCGGTTGACCACCAGCCGCCCCCGGTGGACCTCGCCGTCGAACCCCCAGTGGGTGACGGTGAGCAGACGCAGCTCTCCGAACCCGACCGGGCAGCCGGGATGCCAGGAGACGCCGCTCATCCGCTCCCGCGTCGCCACGTCGATCCGCTCGGCGCGCCCGTGGAAGGCCGGTGCGGCCGCAGCGGCCGAGCCCGGGGCGCCACCGACAAACAGGCCGAGCAGACTCGCAACGACAATCGCTGTCGGGCGAACCAGCCTCACGATGTCTCCGCAACCTCACTCGGCAGGACGGCAAGCCCGTTGGACACCAGGTCCCGCACATCGCAGCTGACCAAGCGACGACCACCCAGCGCAGCGGCGGCCACATAGGCAGCGTCATAGACCGATATGCCATGACGAGAAGCTACGTCAGCCGCATCGCGGAGCAGCGAATCAGTTGAGACGACCAGACCGCCGTCGTCGGCGATTCGATCCACGGCAGACAGCAGTGGCACGACGGAGCCAAGCTTCTGCCAAGAACGAACCGCGACATTTGCCACCTCATAGCGGGCAAGGTCCAAAGTCGCGAGGGTCGTCGAATCGTGAGTCATCACGGCGCGAGCCGCATCACGGTGTTGGTTCTCGTTTTCGAAAGCAGCTAGGACGACGCTGGCATCGAGCAGCAGTGCGCTCAAGGCTACGGCCTTCCTTCCTTCACGAGCTCCGCGGTGTTTCTACCACCGTGGTCTTCAGCGTGGTGGTGAATCAGATCTGCAATTGCCTCCGCCCGAGCAGAGCGCCGGCGCTGCAGCGCCGCCTCGGCGAAGTCGCGCAGCACGGCGCTGCGACTGGTACCAAGGCGCTGGGCCTCGGCATCGACCTCCGCTAGGAGCTCGTCAGGCATGGAAACCATCACTTTCGGCATCTTCCTGGAGTTCAGTATACCTGGGTATACTTCTTGACCTTTCTCGGACATCGGCCGATCGTCGCGAGCCGCTTGTGACGGAACAACACGCGGATGTGCCAGTTCGCGGTCGAGTCCTAAGCCGGCTCGAGCAGGTCGGCCGGCGCGAGGATCGGGGCGCCGCCACCGATGTCGAGCAGGTGCTTGTCGCCGGAGACCAGAACTGCGTTCTGGTCCTGCGCAAGGGCAATCAGGTAGTCGTCGTCGGGGTCGGCGGAGCGCAGCGGCGGTGGTCCCCCGGGATCTGGCAGGACGAGCGCAAGCCGACGCAAGCGGTCAAGGTAGTCGCGCACGGTGTCGAGGGCGGCGTAGCGTCGAAACTTCTCCCGGCCGAGCACCTCTCCGAGCTCTTCCAGCAGAGACGGCGAGACGATCAACTCCAGATCCCCGGCCTGCGCTTGCGCCACTAATTGGGCGGGGGCGCCGGTAGGAGAGATCAGGGCGGAGACCAGTACGCCAGGGTCAACGACGACCCGCCGCACGCCTCTCCTCACGCATCGCGTGGAGCTCGGCATTAGCGAGATCCAGGCTCTCGGTTTCCGAAGTCGGCGTCACTCGCGCCCAGAGATCCTCGAGTCCCTCCGGTCCGAGATCTCGGCGCAGGGCTTCTTCGATCACCTGGGAATCCCGCTTACCGGTGCGAGCCGCCGCGATCTTGACAGCGCGAAAGACATCGTCTTCGAGGGTGAGCGTCGTCCGCATTTTTGGCATAGATGCACTTTAGCATCAAGATGCAGTTCCAAGCTCGGTTTTGGACGCATACAGTCCAGAAATGAGCTTCCTCTCCCCTGCGCCGCCGCCGTTCGAGCTCGAGGAGTGGAAGGCGCAGTCGCACCTGACGCGGTTGAAGCCGCTGGTGCAGGACTGGGGGGAGAACGGGTTCGGGTCGCCGTCGTTCGTCTACCTGCTCTACGCCGTGAAGCTGGTCATCTACGCGGGCGGGGCGCTGCTGGCGATCTCGACCACGCCGGGGCTCGGGGGCGTCGGCGACTTCGGCGAGTGGTGGACGCAGCCGATCGTCTTCCAGAAGTTCGCGCTCTGGACGCTGCTGTGGGAGATCCTCGGGCTCGGCGCCGGCTCGATGCCGCTCAGCTTCCGCTTCGTGCCGCCGATCGGCGGGCCGCTCTACTGGCTGCGGCCGGGAACGGTGCGGCTGCCGCCCTGGCCGAACCGGGTGCCGCTGACGCGGGGCACGCGCCGCACCCCCGTCGACGTCGCCCTCTACGCCGGCGTCGTAATCGTCGGGATCTACCTCCTCTTTGCCTCCGGGGTCGACGCCGGCGCCGACTCAGCCGGCCGCATCTCCCCCACCGGCATCGCCATCCTCCTCGGGCTGCTCGCCCTGCTCGGCCTGCGCGACAAGGTCTCCTTCCTCGGCGCCCGGCCGGAAATCTACGCGACGATGCTGGCCGTCGGCCTCTTTCCGGTCGACCAGTGGATCGTCGCCTGGCAGTTCACCTTCATCTTCATCTGGTGGGGCGCCGCCTCCTCGAAGCTGAACCGTCACTTCCCCTTCGTCGTCTCGACGATGATCAGCAACGCGCCGCTGGTCGGACCGAAGGCGCTGAAGCGCAAGCTCTGGCGCGACTACCCCGAGGACATGCGGCCCTCGCGGCTGTCCGCCGCGATCGCCCACTTCGGCACCGTGCAGGAGTTCGGCTGGCCGCTGCTCCTGCTCACGGTGGACAACAACACGGTGCGCGCGATCGCGATCGTCGGGATGATCCTCTTCCACCTCAACATCACCTCGATGTTCCCGCTGGCGGTGCCGCTGGAGTGGAACATCTTCATGATCTTCGGCACCCTCTTCCTCTTCGGCCACTACGGCGACGTGCCGCTCTCGAGCCTCGACGACCCGCTGCTGATCGTTCTGCTCGCGCTCATCTGCCTCGGCCTGCCGGTGCTTGGCAACTTCCGCCCCGACAAGATCTCCTTCCTGCCATCGATGCGCTACTACGCCGGCAACTGGGCGACGACGCAGTGGCTGTTCCGCAAGGGCAGCGGCGCCGAGCAGCGGCTGGACGAGCGGATGACGAAGCCGGCGCGGATCGTCGGCGACCAGGTGGGGGAGATCTACGACCCGGAGACCGCCGCCTTCCTGCTCAACAAGGGCCTCGCCTTCCGGGCGATGCACTCGCACGGCCGCGCCCTCAACGCCCTCCTCCCCCATGCCGTCGACGACGTCGAGGCCTACGACGCCCGCGAGGGGGAGCTGATCTCCAACGTCGTCAACGGCTGGAACTTCGGCGACGGCCATTTCCACGGGCGTCAACTGCTGGAGGCGGTGCAGGAGCGGTGTGGCTTCGAGCCCGGCGAGGTGCGGGTGCTCGAGCTGGAGTCCGAGGCCGTCGGCAGCGGCCGCCAGCGCTACCGCGTCTACGACGCGGCGACCGGCTTCCTCGAGGAGGGGTTCGTCGCCGTCGCCGACATGGTCGAGCGCCAGCCCTGGCTGGAAGAGACGTTCGACTTCCCGGTCGAGGTGACGCGGCGGAGCGCGGGCGAGCGGCCGGCGGCGCCGGTTTCGTGAGCGGAGCGGCGACGCGGTGAGCACGGCGACGGTGGTCGGCTCCGGCCCCAACGGGCTGGCCTGCGCGGTGGCACTGGCGCGCGAGGGTGTCGAGGTGACGCTGCTGGAGGCAGCGGAGACGATTGGCGGCGGCACCCGCAGCGCCGAGCTGACCCTGCCGGGCCTGGTCCACGACATCTGCTCCGCCACCCACCCGATGGCCGCGGCCTCGCCCTTCTTCCGCTCGCTCGGGCTCGAGAAGCACGGCCTGGAGTGGTGCTGGCCCGAGGTCGACCTCGCCCACCCGCTCGACGGCGGCAACGCGGCGGCGCTGCTGCACTCCCTCGACGACACCGCCGTCGGGCTCGGCCCCGACGGCGACTCCTGGCGCCGCCTCTTCACCTCCCCCTCGACCCACTTCGACGCCCTCAACGAGGACCTGCTGCAGCCGATCCTGCACCCGCCCAGGCACCCGCTCCTGCTCGCCCGCTTCGCCGCCGCCGCGGCCCCGGCGACGCTGGTGGCACGGCGCTGGCGGACGCCGGGGGCGCGGGCGCTCTTCGGCGGCGTCGCCGCCCACACTTTCAGCCCGCTGACGCAGCCGATGAGCGCCTCGGTCGGCCTCGCCCTGATCGCCGCCTGTCACAGCGTCGGCTGGCCGGTCGCGGGGGGCGGCTCGCAGTCGCTCGCCGACGCGCTCGGCGCCGACCTGCGCGAACACGGAGGGCGGATCGAGACGGGGGTGCGGGTGCGCTCGCTGGGCGAGCTCGGCGACCCCGACATCGTCGCCTTCGACCTCGGGCCCGGCGCCGTCGCCGAGATCGTCGGCGGCCGCCTGCCGAGCCGGGTCGCCCGCGCCTACCGCCGCTACAAGTACGGCCCGGGCAGCTTCAAGCTCGATCTCGCCGTCGAGGGCGGCGTGCCCTGGACCGCCGAGGCTCCCCGCCGGGCCGGGACGGTCCACGTGATCGGCTCCTTCGAGGAGCTGGTCGCCGCCGAGCGCGACGTCAACCGCGGCCGCCTGCCGGCCCGCCCCTTCGTCCTGCTCGGCCAGCAGTACCTAGCCGACCCGCGGCGCTCCGCCGGCGACGTCCACCCGATCTGGGTCTACGCCCACGTGCCAAGCGGCTACGGCGGCGACTGCGAGCAGGCCGTGCTCGACCAGATCGAACGCTTCGCCCCGGGCCTGCGCGAACGCATCGTCGCCAGCGTCAGCCGCTCCCCGGCCGAGCTCGAGGCCGACAACCCCAACTACGTCGGCGGCGACATCGTCAGCGGCGCCAACTCGCCGATTCAGATCGCGATCCGCCCCCGCCTCGCCCGTGACCCCTACTCCACCGGCGTCCCCGGCCTCTACATCTGCTCCGCCGCGACGCCCCCCGGCGGCGGCGTCCACGGCATGGGCGGCTTCAACGCGGCGCAGTCGGCGCTGCGGTACCTCGGTCGATGAGGACTCCGCTTGTACACAAAGGTGTATCGAGGCATTTCTACATGTCTAAACTGGAGCAGTGCCGTCGCCTAACAGGGAAGACTTCGGCAAGGATCTCCTCGCGGCAAGAGAGCGAGACCTCAAGCCCCTGCTGAAGGAGGGCGAGGAGCTCGGCCTCGACTATGCCCAAATCGAGGCCCTCGAAGACTTTCTCAACCTCGCCTGGTTCTCGGGCATCCGCTCCGGCCAGGCGCAGATGAACGAGCGTGCGACAAAGGGTGAACCCGATGTCCGCGCCGTTGCCATCCGGCGCTTCGAAGCCGACTTCAAGGACCTGATGGAGCAATCCGCCGACATGCTCAACCTCAGCCTGCCCCGCACGATCAGCATGTGGGGTCTCCTGCACCAGGCCTGGATGGTCGGCAACCGCACCTGCAAGGCGGAGTTGATGGGCCTGTACCTGGAGACCCAGACCGACGTCACCGAGGAGGTGCGGCGCTGGCTCGAGGGCGAGGAGGATAAAGGGAACGGGTAACCAGGTAGAGCAGGCCGCTAGCCGCTGGCCTTCAACTTCACCTTGCTCTTCTGGACGCCTTGGCCGCTGACCGTTGCCTTGACCGGCTTTCCCCCCTTCAGCCTCTTCTTGATCTGGCCGTTGGTGATCTTGACCTTGATCGTCTTCGACATTCCGGCCCCGACGTTGTAGGAGGCAGTGCCGATTACCTTGTTCTTGCCTTTGATCTTGGCCCGGAGGGTCAGGCTGCCGACGCAGGCACTTCCCCCCGTGCAAGTGCCGCGGAGCGCCACCTTGCCGCCACCGCTGAAGGTGGCGACGGGCCCAGCTTCGAGCTTGCCGGGCTCGGGTGGTGGCGCCGAGCTCATGCCCGAGCCGCCGCCCCCGGCAATGATCGACGTCCGGGTGGGCAGCTCGTAGGTGTAGTCGTCGCTGGGAAGGTCGAGCGATTTCCCGCCTGGCGTCGTTACGCGAACGTTGACCGTGCCGGCTTCGGGATGTGCGGGCGCGTTGACCTTGATCGTCGTTTTCGTATTTTCGATGAAACCTTCGACCACCGTGGTGCCGAATTCGACCTTCGTTGCTTTCGCCAGGTTGGTCCCGATGATTTCGACCTCGTTGCCGCCTGTGGTCGGGCCTTTCGACGGGGAAACCCCGGTTACAGCCGGGGGCGGGAGCGGCCCGTACATTTCGATATTGCCACTGTTTGCCAGGGTGACGTAGACATTGCCGGTTGATTCGTTTACGGCGACGCCCTGAGCTTTGCCGGTGAGACTCGTAGTCGACACTTCCGTCGCACCGGCGGTGCTGGAGGCATCGAACTCCGTGATCTCTTCACCCCCGGCCGCAAAGACGTGACCCGTCGCTGGATCGACGCTGACGGTTTTGGTGGAGCTAGCGGGGACTTCATATTCTTCGGCACCAGTCGTACTGTCGAGCTTCGATATTGACCCTATGAAGTGAGCGGGGAAGATGAAGCCGTTCGTCGCCCCGGAACCGGCCGCCAGCGTGCAGCTGTTCGAAAAGGCGAAGTTGGCAACGCTGTCACCGTTGACGGGGGGATTGGCGGCAGGTTCGAACTTGTGGATCCCGGAGACAAACTCGCCGACGTAGACGTTGCCTGAAGGGTCTACAGCGACGCCACATGGTTCGGAGAAGGCACCTTCGCTGGATTCGGTCAGCTGAGCCAGGTAGTCGCCGTCCGCGCCGAAAATGTCGACCGCCTGAGCGCTCGCCTGGGGAACGTAGATATTGCCGTCATTTGCACCGCCGGAGTTGTCTACCGCGATCTGCACTTCTCCCGCGCTGCCGAAGGAAAGTTCGCCCTGGGGCGTTTCCGAGCCATCGATTACGTTGGTGCCGAGGGCGGAGAATTCGGCTGGAGTGCCATCCGGATTCCAGCGACTGACGGTGCCCGCTCCGCGGTCGATGACCAGCAGGTCTTCGGTGGACTGGTCGACCGCGATCCCCATGGGGTCGCTGAAGGAGGGCTCGTTGGCGCTGCCGAAGGTTTCGAGGAACGGATATGCCAGCGCGGAAGCCGAAGCTGGAAGTAAAAGTCCAGTAGCGCACAGCAAAAATCCTAAGCGCACGACGAATCGCAGCGGCAGCGCTCTCCCCCGAACTTGCATCCCTACCTCTCCCCTCCTCAGATTTCCCTGTCCCAGACTGCCGGCAAGGACCTGGCGAACCGCATCGTTCCTAGATGAATAATAGCTCTTTTTCAGAGAGGTGCCGTAGCCTTACGGCGTCCTGCCAGGGCTGAGACGCGCCGTCGTGCCCCCGGGCGCCCCCGTAGCCGTAAAGCGGGCGATCGCCGCCGCCAACCGGATCAGCGGCAGGCCCTATGTATGGGGTGGCGGCCACGGCAGCTGGCTCGCCCGCGGCTACGACTGCTCCGGGGCCGTCGGCTACGCCCTTCACGGCGCCGGCCTGCTCGATGCGACCATGGTCTCCGGCCAGCTCGCCGCCTGGGGAAACGGCGGCGTCGGCCGCTGGATCACCGTCTATGCGAACTCGGAGCATGTCTTCATGGTCGTCGCCGGCCTGCGTTTCGATACTCGCGGCGACAGGCCGGGCGTGAGCGGACCCCGCTGGCACCGCGCCGGCGTCGACCCTCGCGGCTTCAGCGCCCGCCACCCCGCCGGGTTCTGAACCGCCGCATCGGTTCTCATTCAGGGACTCAGCTTGTACACAAAGGAATACCAGGGCATTTCTACATAGCTAGACTGGAGGAGTGTCGTCGCCTGACAGGGAAGACTTCGGCAACGACCTCCTCGCGGCGAAGGAGCGGGACCTCAAGCCCCTGCTGAAGGAGGGCGAGGAGCTCGGCCTCGACTATGCCCAAACCGAGGCCCTCGAAGACTTTCTCAACCTCGCCTGGTTCTCCGGCATCCGCTCCGGCCAGGCGCAGATGAACGAGCGTGCGACCAAGCCCGAACCCGACGTCCGCGCCATCGCCATCCAGCACTTCGAAGCGGACTTCAAGGACCTGATGGAGCAGTCCGCCGACAAGCTCGACCTCAGCCTGCCCGGCACGATCACCATGTGGGGCCTCCTGCATCAGGCCTGGATGGCCGGCAACCGCACCTGCAAGGCCGAGTTGATGGGCCTCTATCTCGCGACGCAGAGCGACGTTACGGAGGAGGCGAGGCGGTGGCTGGAGGGGGAAGACGACCCGAAGTCCTAAATATGATTAAGATATTCTGAGAACTATGGAAAACAAGAGGCAAATTTCAATCTTGATCGCCGCCATCCTCATGGCGCTGCTCGTCGCGAGCTGTGGCGGGGGGTCTGATTCTTCTTCAGCAGGATCGGATTCTTCTTCGGAATCGACCTCTGCTGCAGACTCGACCAGCTCCGGCGAAACCAATGCCGGCGAAACTAGTTCCGGCGAAAGCAATGCCGGCGAAACCGAAGCGAACGCAGAAACCGGGGCAAGCGCCGAGTTCATGGAACCAGGCGGTGAAAACGAACTCGCGAAGTTTGGTAACGAAGCCGGCGACGCCGAACGCGAAGCGGCTTCCAGCGTTCTCGAGGAAAACCTGCAGGCGCGAGCTAGCGGCGATTGGGAAACCCAATGCGCCTCATTGACCGCGGGCGCACTCAAAAAAGTCGAAGAAGGAGCCGCGACCTTGGGCTCCAAAGGCGACTGCGCTAAGAACCTTGAAGCTCAGGCCCAGCCGGTGTCTTCGACTAAGGTCATCCGAGTCAACACGATGACGGGTCCGATTGACGTCCTGCGTATCGAAGGCGTTAAAGCATTTGCCCTGTATCACGGCACCAAAGGGGTCGACTACGCGATTCCGATGACGAAGGAAGCCGGTGAATGGAAGGTCGACTCTCTCGTCACGCAGGAAATCCCCTAGCGGTCAATGAGAGCAAGGATCCTAAAGCTATTGCTGAGCGCGCTGACGATCACCACGCTGGTGGTGGGTTGCGGCAGCGATGCACCAGATCCTCTGCCAAAGACCGCATTCATCGAGCAAGGAAACGCGATCTGCAAGCAGGCCGCTGAAAAACGCGACACCGACTTAAAGGAAGCTGCGAAGGAAAGCGCGCAGGGATCCGAAGAACTGTCGAGCGAAGCTGAACTCGAGAAATTCGTCACCGAAGTGGCTCTGCCACCGATCCAGACCATGACGGAAGAACTCGACGATCTTGGTGCTCCGGAGAAGGACGAAAGGCAAGTCGCAACGGTTGTCGACGGATTTCAAGAAGGAATCGCAAAGGTGGAAGCCAATCCTCGTATGGCGTTGACGAGCGCTCCGTTCACCAATGCCAATAGGCGCGCGAATGCATACGGCCTGACCGAATGCATTATCTAACGAGCGCCCTTATTCCCCTTTCAAGGATATCCCCGGACTCTAAGTGAACCGGTTGAGCCGGGTTGCTAGCCCGGCTCAATTGGTATAGCTGCGAGCTAGATCCGCCCGTAGCGCCGTTGCGCTATGTCACTGTTGTCAGCGCGATCGGGTTTCCGCCGCCCGCCATGGTGATTGTTTTCTTGGAGGATAGTTCGGCGGCCCCTGGGCCGATTTTGAGAGTTTCGGCGGTCATGCCGTTGGTAAATACTAATGTCGCGCCGCTGTGTTTCTCAGTCGGGCTCGGCGTTCCTGTCGCGATCATCGTGCCCGTGACTATGAGGGATTTGCCTTTGAGCGCGCATTTTTCCCCTTCGAGTTTGACTTCGAAAAGGGGGCCTTCTGCTGGGTGAGGCGTGAATTCCACACCCATTGTGTCGGCTCCTGGACCGCCTTTTTCGACCCCTTTGAAAAGGACTTTGAATTCGATTTCTTTGGTGGTACAGTTAGCCGGTTTGTTGACGGTCACCCCAGTGTAGTTTGTCGTTAGTGTGCCTGTGATCTGGTGATTGTGCGATCCGGCAGGGAGTTCCTCGTTGGTGATGAACCCTGACCCGGTGACGGTCGTCGCGGTGATCTGTACGGCGACTCCGCCCAAGGTCCCTTTCAGGACCGCAGGTTCCGCCGTGGTTGTCGCGTTTGCGGTTTTGGCATTGGTAACGCTGATGGTTGTATCTCCGGCCGGGATCAATACGTGACCGAATTTTCCCGTTCCCGCCCCGACTTTTTCGTCGCAGTGGGCATCATTGAAATCCTTGGCGGCTCCTTCCGGCACGCATGTAAACGCTGTTGTGTTTACCGCCGGCACGTACGCTGCCGAGGCGCTCTGCGCCGCAAAGGCGCAAACGAGAAGCGCGCCGAGCAGCGCCACGACGATGACGGCTCTCTGTCCGATCATCTCGATCACTCTCCTTGGTTGATGGGAGCCGTCGGGGGCGAGGCCTGCCGAATCCGCTCAGAGGGACTCGCCTCCGATCTGCTTTGGGTCGGGCCTCGCTATTGGGAGACCCGGTATCCCAGGCTGAAACAGACCCGCGTGTAAGTCAAGGACTCGGGGACGGTGTCTTCTATCTCTGCGCCGCGAGGAGGCTTTCGAGACGGGCTCTAGGTAACGGCTGAGCCAGGCTGGAAGCCCGGCTCAGCCGTTAATAGCTACAGCTGCGCCTAGAATCTATGTCACTGTTGTCAGCGCGATCGGGTTCCCGCCGCCCGTCATGCTCATTGTCTTCTTCGAAGAGAATTCAGCTTTGCCTTCGCCGATTTTCAGGGTTTCGCTGGTCATTTCGTTGGTGAATACTAATGTTGCTCCGCTGTGTTTTTCTTTGGGATTTGGCGTTCCTGTCGCGATCATCGTGCCCGTCACTTCTAGAGTTTTGCCTTTGAGCGCGCATTTTTCTCCTTCAAAAGACAAGCTGAAAAGAGCGCCTCCTGAATGAGGCGTGATTTCCAGACCCATTGTATCTGCCCCCGGCCCACCTTTTTCAACACCTTTAAATAGAACTTTGAATTCGATTCCTTTGGTAGTGCAGTTAGCCGGTTTATTGACGGTGATGGCCTCGATTCTTGTCGTCAATGTGCCTGTAACTTGGTGATTTTTTGATCCGGCCGGGACTTCCTCATTGGTTATGAAACCTTCCCCGGAGACGGTCGTCGCCGTGATCTGCGTGGCGACCCCACCCAGGACCCCTTTCAGGACCGCGGGTTCCGCCGCGGTTGTCGCGGCGCTCGTTTTTTCGTTGGTGATGCTGATGGTTGTTTCTCCGGCCGGGATCAGGACGTGGCCGAATTTTCCCGTTCCTGCCGCGACTTTTTCATCGCAGTGGGCATCTTTGAAATCTTTGTTGCCGCCTTCCGGCACGCATGTGAATGCTGTTGTGTTTACTGCCGGCACAAACGCTGCCGAGGCGCTCTGCGCCGCGAAGGCGCAGATTAAAAGCGCGCCGAGCAGCGCCAGGCCGATGACGGCTCTGTGTCCGTTCATCTAGATCACTCTCCTTGGGTTGGTGGGAGCTGTCAGGGGCGGGGCCTGCCGAATCCGCTCAGAGGGACTCGCCTCCGATCTGCTTTGGGTCGGGCCTCGTTACTGGAAGGCCCGATAACCCAGGCTGCAATAGACCCGCGTGTAAGTCAAGGGGTTGGGGCGGTGTTTTCCATCTCTGGGGGCTCGTAGGCCCTCGATAGAAGTGATCCTTCGCTCCATCCGAGATGCCCCATCCGCGTTAGGAGAGGCGGCCCAGGCGATCCTTGGTCCGTTTGCGGGCCTTCAGGGTCGATCCTGACCTTGATCTCCGCCCTTGCTTGCGAAGCCGGGTCCCAGATCCTAGAACTGGGTAGTGGGAGGGCCGGGCCGATATGGCCCGGCCCTCTCTGAGCTACTGCATGCTGCGAGCTGGATTCGCTCGCTGCTCTGCAGCGCTATGTGCTGTTCGCTATGTAACTGTTGTCAGCGAGATCGGGTTTCCGCCGCCCGTCATGCTGATTGTGGTCTTGGAGCTTAATTCGGCAGCGCCTTCACCGACTTTGAGGGTTTCTTTGGTCATTTCGTTGGTGAAAAACGTTGTCGCACCGCTGTGTTTTTCTTCCGGTTTCGGCGTTCCTGTCGCGATCATCGTGCCCGTGATTACGAAGGTTTTGCCTTTGAGCGCGCATTTTTCCCCTTCGAGGGGAATTTCGGCAAAGGGGGCTTTTTCTGGATCCGGCGTGAATTCCAGGCCCATTGTGTTTTCTTTCGGCCCGCCTTTTTCGACTCCTTTGAAAAAGGATTTAACTACTATTTCTTTAGCGGTGCAGTTCAACGGTTTGTTCACGGTGATCCCGGTGAATTTTGTCGTTACTGTGCCTGTGACCTGGTGATTTTTCGATCCGGCTGGGAGTTCCTCGTTGAGGATAACCCCTTCTCCGGTGACGGTCGTCGCCGTGATTTCTGAATTGACCCCGCCCAGAACCATTTTCAGAACTGATGGTTCCGCCGCTTCTGTCCCTTTTGCGGTTTTAGCGTTGGTGACGCTGATTTTTGTTTCTCCGGCCGGGATCAGCACGTGGCCGAAAGATCCCGTTTCAGGCGCGACTTTTTCATCGCAGTGGGCGTCTTTGAAATCTTTGTTGCCGCCCCCCGGTACGCATGTGAACGCTGTTGTGTTAACTGCCGGCACGAACGCTGCCGAGGCACTCTGCGCCGCGAAGGCGCAGAGTGAAAGCGCGCCGAGCAGCGCCAGGCCGATGACGGCTCTGTGTCCGTTCATCTCAATCACTCTCCTTGTTGGTGGGAGTTGTCGGGGCGGGGCCTGCCGAATCCGTTCAGAGGGCCTCGTCTCCAATCTGCTTTGAGTCGGACCTCGTTACTGAAAGGCCCGATAACCCAGGCTGCAATAGACCCGCGTGTAAGTCAAGGGGTGGGGGGCGGTGTTTTCTATCTCCCGCGGCAGCGCGGGCATCGCGATGAGAAGAGCAAAGGTTCTGGATAACGGTTGAGCCGGGTTGGTAGCCCGACTCAACCGGCAATAGCTACGAGCTAGATCCGCCCGAAGCGCTGTGGCGCTTATGTCACTGTTGTCAGCGATATCGGGTTGCCGCCACCCGCCATGGTGATTGTTTTCTTGGCGGAGAATTCGGCGGCACCTTCGCCGACTTTGAGGGTTTCTTTGGTCATTTCGTTGGTGAATACCAATGTCGCACCGCTGTGTTTTTCTTTCGGGTTCGGCGTTCCTGTTGCGATCATCGTGCCCGTGATTTCAAGGTTTTTGCCTTTGAGCGCACATTTTTCCCCTGCGAAGGGAATTATGGCGAAAGGGGTACCTGCTGGATCCGGCGTGAATTCCAGACCCATTGTGTTGGCTTCCGGCCCGCCTTTTTCAACACCTTTGAAAAAGGCTTTGATTACGATTTCTTTGGTGGTGCAGTTAGCCGGTTTGTTTATGGTGATTCCGGTGTATTTTGTCGTTACTGTGCCTGTGACCTGGTGATTTTTCGATCCGGCGGGGATTTCCTCGTTGAGGATGAACCCTTCTCCGGTGAGGGTCGTTGCGGTGATTTCCGAAGCGACCCCACCCAGAACCATTTTCAGGACCGCGGGCTCCGCCGTCGTTGTCGCGTTTGCGGTTTTAGCGTTGGTAATGCTGATGGTTGTTTCTCCGGCCGGGATCAGGACGTGGCCGAAGGATCCCGTACCATCAGGTACTTTTTCGTCGCAGTGGGCGTCTTTGAAGTCAAGTTTGCCGCCCCCCGGCACGCATGTGAACGCTGTTGTGTTAACTGCCGGCACGAACGCTGCCGAGGCGCTCTGCGCCGCGAAGGCGCAGACGAGAAGTGCGCTCAGTAGCGCGAGGCCGATGACGGCTCTGTGTCCGATCATCTTGATGACTCTCCTTTGGTTAGTGGGAGCTGTCGGGGGCGGGGCCTGCCGAATCCGTTCAGAGGGCCTCGTCTCCGATCTGCTTTGGGTCGGACCTCGTTACTGGGAGGCCCGATAACCCAGGCTGCAACAGACCCGCGTGTAAGTCAAGGGGTGGGGGGGCGGTGTTTTCTATCTCCCCACCCCACGGAACCCCCCGGCGATAAAGAAAAGGCGCCCGCCGCTCACGCGACGGGCGCCTCACTGCCAACTGCGCACTACTCGCACTACTGACAACAACTACCTGCGGTAGGGCTCAGAGAGCTATTCGCTCGCTTTCACAGCTCCCGCAGCGCCGTCCTTCAGCACGCCTTCCAATATCGCCGAGTTTTTCCCGGACGGAGACGGGGTGCCGAGGATCGAGTTGACCAGCGGGTCCACGAAGATCGAGAAGATCCCTCCGCAGCCTTTGGCACCCGGAGCGGCAAAGGTGCCGTTCACGAGTTTGCCGCCACTGATCGTGATCAGGGTGAATTTTTCGTTGAAATTGAGTTCACCCACTGCACCTTCCAGCGCCCCGCTTTTACCGGTCGTGAAGTCGATCTGGACCGGTGCCGAGTTGGAGCCGATGTAGCAGTTGCTGCCGAGGATCGCGTTTTCCAAACGGATCTTCGTGGGCAGCCCCAGGGCGGTGCCTTCGCCGTTGATCAGGTTTTCCGTGCTCAGCTTGATCGAGCTGGCCGGAGCGGCGAGTTCGACCGTCGCGTTGACGCCGGTGAACCCTTTGTTGATCTGTTCGTTAAACCAATCCTGGATGAATTTGGGCCACCAGGTCGGAGCGGTGATCCCGAGCAGGCCACCGGGGACCGGCTGCGGGGTTTTCGAGAGGGTCTGGCCGTTCTCGGCACCGACGAAGGTCACTTCTTCCCCGGATCCGAAGAACCCACCCTGCAGGGTGACCGGGTTTTTCAGCGGCACGGTCTTTTTGCCGACCGTGAAGCCGCCGCCGCTGGAGACGGAGAAGATGCAGTCGGTGATTTTCGCGTTGCTGAGCGGGCACTCGCCGAACTCCGCGAATTCCCCTTTCGGATTATGCGATGCACCAAGAGCCGTGGAGGCGAGCACCAATGATGCCAGTGCAGCCACCGTGGCTCCCGTGATGAACTTCTTCATTTTTGACCTTTCATCTGTTGGTTCATCTGCGATTAGCGATGAGATGAGACTGGGTGGGTGGCGAAGCTTTTAGTTGCAGCCGTTGGCGATCAGCGGCTTGATGTCGAGGACCTTGCCGTTGTGGGCGGCGAAGTGGGCGATCGCGTGCTGGGGCTTTGAGCAGATGTCTTCGGAGTTGACCAGCAGGCCCTTCTTGCCGCCCTTCATCGACAAGACGAACTTGGCGACCGGGACGTCGGGGGCGGCTTCGAAGGTGTTGCGGATGCCGTTGGCCTTGCCGGTGTCAACCCGGCCGACGAGGTTGAAGTCGACCTGCCCGCGCAGCGCCGCGACCAGGTCGGGCAGCTTGTGGTTAGAGGAGCGCAGGTAGACCGGGCCTTCCAGGGGCTTGTCCAGGAGCGGCGTGAAGGCGCGGGCAGAGCCGTAGACCGAGCCCTTGGGGCAGGTCCTGGCGGCGAACTGCACGCGGGTGCAGACGGTGCCGATGTGGGTGGTGTCGAGGAACTCTGAGTGCGGCAGGGTGACCTGGGCGGAGGCGATGTTGGCGTAGGAGCCCTTGGGGTAGGTGAGGACCGCCCGCAGCGCCGGGTGGCCGGTGCGCTTGGTCGCGCCCTTGAGGCTGAGCGCCAGCTTGGGCTTGAAGGCGAGCCCGCCGCAGGCCGCGACCTGAAAGCGGCTGGAGAGCGCCGCCGAGGCGCCGCTGAGCGAGAGCGCCTGGGCGGTGATCTCCTTCGGCTGGCAGGAGGTCGGGTTGAGCGTGAACTGATCGCGGTCGATCTGCACGGCGACCGAGCGCACGTCGAGCGGGATGCCCCGCAAGATCGTCGGGAAGGGGTCGCTTATGACCCTCACCTGGGCGGTCGATTCATCGACATAGAGGGCGGCCCGCACCACCACGGTGCCGAGGTCAAAGGGCCCGGCCACCGCCGGGACGATGATCGCCGTGCTCAGGGGGGCACCTTTGTAGGGGCCGGCTAGGTAGGCGTTGCCCTGGGTATAGAGGGGGGTGCCCGAGCCGGCGCCGACGTTGACGGCGCCAAGCCGCGAAGAGGCCGGGCAGGAGGGGCTGGCCTTCTCCAGGGCGCCTTCGCCGGGCTCCCGGCGCGCCTGGGCGAGGGCGATCTGGGCCTCTGAGCATTCGCTGAGGCCGGCCAGCTTGGCGCTGAGGCCGGGTGGCAGGGTGAAGTTCAGACCGGCCAGGCGCTGAGAGCCGTTTTCGCGGCTCAGTTTGAGCACGAAGGGGGAGTAGGCGCCGGCCAGGGGGGTCGTGGTTCCCGCTCGGAAGCTCGGAGAGTTCGGCATCTGCGCTTCGCTTGGCGCGCAGGGCCCGCCCCCGGGGGCGCTGGTGATCTGCAGTGAGCTGGAGGGGAAGGCCTTGGCGCCTTCGGGAGCGCTCCACGGGGTCATTTCGGTTTCGGTGGTGTAGGTGCCGCAGGTGGGCGGGGTGGTCAGCGTCGCCCGCGGGCCGCCGAAGAAGTCGAAGTCGAAGTTTTCGAAGGGCAACTGGGGGTTGTCATCAAAGCTCGTCCGCAGTTGCCCGGTGAGCGGGTCCGGTTCGACCTTGCCGGCGAGCTTGACGACGACGCCCGTGATCGGGTCGTCGAGGACGAGGTAGAGGGCCAGCAGCGAGCCGAAGGGGTTTTCTCCCTGCTTGGCGATGTAGACCGACCCCGGCACGGGGTGGTCGAGCGCTGGACTTTCGGCCTGGACGGTCGCCACCTTGGAGGCGAGCGGGCACTGCCCGGGACCGGCTGCTTTTAGGCCGATCTGGGCGAGCGAGCAGGCGCCGAGTCCGTCGGCGCTCGAGGGATTGAGAGCCATCCCCTTCGGAAGGGTGACGACCGCCTTGCGCAGGTGGGCGGTGGCGACCCCTTTGGGTTCGAGGTTCTGGGGAAGCTGGATGCCGACGTGAAGCCCGCTCGGGGAGTCCGCGGTCGTGGTTTCGGGCTGCACGGCGATCCTCGGATCAAAGGGCGGGCGATCGCAGCCTTTGATGCCCTCGGGGGTGCCTGCTTCCCCGAGGGATTCCACGCTCACCGAGCGAGGGACGTCGGGTTCCTGCACGGAGGCGACGGTGGCGGTCGTCACCAGCGGCGCCCCGCAGGAGGTGGGCAGGCTGAGAAAGGGGAGCGGGGTGGAGTCGCTGGCGCAGCCTTCGATGCCTTGACCGCTTGGCAGGAAGCAGCTGCGCTGGGGATCGTGGCTCGCATCCGCCGGCACCCCCCAGATCGTCTCGGAAAAGGAGCGGATCATTTTGTCGGTGGGAAGGGTGATGTCTGAGGCGCTGACCCCGTAGTCGCTGGTGCGCAGGGAGGCTTCCTGGAAGCTGTTTTCGTTGATCACGCTGAATCCGATCGAGGCGAGGACGCCCATCGGCGGCGTCAGGTTGTAGACGGGGACTACGACGGTTTCTTCGATCCCGACCACGTTGACGTGGGCGACGCCGATCTGGGTGTTGCCCGGACACTTGGGCAGGACACCCTCGAAGAGTGCCCCGCTGCAGCGAGGGACGGCGAGCGGGTCCCCGACCATCCCCGCCGGCAGGTCAACGATGATTTCGCGCAGGGTCCCTTCCGGATTGCCTTCTGAGTCCTGGTTCATCTCGACGCCGAGCCTGAATTCATAGGGGTGTGAGCCGGCGCGCAGGTCCACGGAACCGTCTTTGTTGACGGTTTCCGCGGTCAACGTTTTGATCCCGAATTCGGCTTGTGCCGCCGCCGGGGCGATGAGGGCGATGAGCAGCAGGGCGAGGATCGCGATCAGCGGCTTGCGGGCGCTCACCTTGAGCCCCCCCGGTTGTGCTTGTGCTTTTTGTGCTTGTGCTTTTTGTGGTGCTTTTTGTGCTTGTGCTTCTCGTTGCCGGGGCCGCTGAATTCCTGGCTGGTGGCGCTTTGCTGGGAGGGAGGCGCTGAGGCCGGCCCTTTGCAGGCGTCTCCGCCGCAGGGAGCGGTGGCGATTTCTTCGAAGCCGCCGCCGATGCGGGCGTCATAGAGGTCGAGCTGGGAGTCATTGTCGCGGGCCAGGAGTCGCTCGCGGGTGATGAAGAAGGCGTCGTTGCCGCTGTCGGAGGAGTCGAGGAACAGCGAGGCGTTGGGGTCGTGGCCACTTGAGATCAGAGAGACGCAGCCCCCGGCGCGTTCGCAGCTGCCGACCCCGTTTGGCTCCCACTCATATACGTCCTGAACGGCGCCGTTGGTGTCCTGTGGCGAGAGGGCGTCCTGGCTTTCGAAGAAGAGCCGCCCGGAGCCGTCGCTGGTCAGGTTGCCCGGCTGCGGGTAGGGGGGGAAGCCCGACTCCCGCGCTCCTGGCCGCAAAAGGCTCAGGTTGGAGGGTCCGAGCGGACGGGCGCCGCTCGGATTGCAGGAGGCGCAGGTGAGCGTTTCCGAGTTGGCGGCGTACTCATAAACCTCAAAGCAGGCAGAGCCGACGCTACACTGGCCGCCGCTGCTGAGGCGGTTGTCGGTGCCGGGGACGATCGAGGCCACCGACATGAAGGCGAGGGTCCGGCCGTCCTCGCTGACTTGCGCGATCCGGTTCTGCGGCGTCGCTTTCCAGGACCCGTAGCGGCCGCTCAAAGCAAGGTGATTGTCCTGCTGATTGAGCGCCGCGACGAACTTGGTGGTGCCGCTATTCCAGGCGTAGAGGTTGAAGGCGCCGGCTTCGGCGTGTTCTTCGTTTGCGTTTTCCTCGCCTTCGCCGGTCAGGGCTTCGCTATCGACGAAGTAGACGCGGGAGAGGTCTTCGCCTGCCCCGAGGATGCCCTGGAAGCCGCCTTTATGAACTTCGCTTTCGTCGAGCGTCAGGTCGAAACCGAGTTCATAGGCATCTTCTTCTTCGTTTAGTTCAAATATCTCGCCATCGGAAAGCAAAACGACGGAGCCGTCGGCGGCGGCGCTCAGAAAGCACGCCCGTTCTCCAAGCGACACGCTGTTCTTGCAGGTACCGGGGCCGGGGATTTCAAGCGTTTCTTCGCCGTTGACGCGAACGTAGACCTGGCCGCTTCCTTCCGCGCTCCAGAAGATGCGGCTGCCGTCCTCGGAGATCGCATGGTCAGCGTTGGGCGCTTCCAAATCCGTGGCTTCCGACAGCATCCGCCCTGCGCCTATTACGGCGTTTGCAGCGGCGTTTTCGTTGCCGGGAAGGACGTTGACCAAGCGCAGCTGATCGCCGGTCCACTCGTAGAGGTTGCAATTCGCGGCTCCAGAGCGGGTGCACTGCTCACCGGCTTCGACTGCAGGAGCTTTCGGCGCGATGCCGGGAACTGCCGCGGTCAGCGCGTCATTGGCTTCGAAGATCAGGTGGCCGAAGGGCGCCGACGAAAGGGCGCCGGAGTTGGCGCCGGCGTAGCGGATCTGGAACTGATTGCCGCCGGAGGCCGCGAAGCCGGGATCGCGGTTGGGCGGTTCTCCGGTGAGCAGCGGCTGCAAAGATCCATCCGCTTCCCGCAGGTAGAGGTTGGCAAAGGCTTTGCCTCCCCGCGTCGGCGCTTCCGGCGAGAGGGCCGGCTGGACCTGGAAGAGCACACTGCGGGAGAGATCGGCAGAGAACGCGTCATAGACCCCGGTGGTAATCGGTTCGCTGAGGCTCTGCGTGCCCCATTCGCTCGTACCGCGCCCGGCGAGGTACTCGTTCGGGCCCGCCGCGAGGCCGCCGGAGAAGGGCTGGCCCTCATAGAGGACCGTTTGACCGTCCGGGGAGGATTGCATCGGCATCGTTGGTTTATTCAAACCTGGCAGACATTCGAAGCAGACCTGGCTCACCTGTGCGGCGGGATCGGGCGGGATCACCTCGCCGACCTTCTGCGGCGGGGAGACCATCTCGTAGGCGCGGCCGTCGGGGAGTTGGGCGCCGGGCAGGGCGAAGGTGCTGAATGCTTTGTCAGGCCCCAGGGCGGTCCCGGCGAGGTTGCTCGCGACGAGGCGGAAGTGGTAGGTGGTCTGCGGGAGGAGGCCGCTCAGCTGCTGGATGACCGGCTGGGGGCCGGTGGCGGTGAGAGCAACTGCTTTCGCAGTCGCGGTGGCCGGTTTTGAGAGTTCCAGTTCGGTCGGGCTGGGGACGGAGAGGATCGTGGTGCCAGCGGGGATGCCGGGGGCGGAGATTTCCTGACCTGAGCCGAAGGCACCGGCGGTGGTGGTGAGGTCTGAGACGACCGAGGAGCCTTCCTTCAGGCCGCCGACGCCGCTGACACTGGCGGGAGCTTTGCGGGCGGGAACGGGCACTTTGGTGGCTCCGGTGAAGCGTTCCGATACCGGGTTTGCCAGGTAGGAGGCTTCATCGAGGTATTCGACGAAGAAGCTGGTGTCTTCCCCGTTGGGATCGATCTGGGCGCTGATCTTGGCGGCGCTGGCGGTGATCTGGGATGCCGCCTCGTTAAGGATCGCCGGGCCCAGGGTCCTGAACTGTTCGTCTCCGCCTTTGATGTCTTCTCCCAGCGCGTTGTTGGCGTTGGCGACCACCAGCTGGAAGTGGTAGGTGGTGCCCGTTTCCAATTCTGAGATTTCGGCGTGGACGGGGACCGGAGCAGTGCCTTCTCCAACTTCCAGCGCATCGGGATCTTCGCAGGGGGCGATTTCCCCGTAGCTTTGGGTTTTGCCCCATTCAAAGAAGCATTCGGTCAGTGGCAGCCCGTTGGGATTGACGGCGCCGTTCAGGGTCGCGCTGGTGGCGCCCACTGGGTTGGCCGCTTCGGTGACTGCTTCTGGAACCGTAACCCGTTCCCAAACGTCGATCGTCGAGCTGCCAGATCGAGTGACGTAGACGTTGCCGCTGGCCCCCTCAACAGCGATGCCCGTGGCACCGCCACTTGGTTTGAAGCTGCCGAGAGGTTTCGCTTCGGTGGGACTGGAGGCGTCGAACTCCTTTACCTGGCTTCCGGTGACGTTGAAAAGGTCACCGCTTGCCGGATCTACCGTGATGGTGATGCTTTCTTCCGGGGTAACTTCGTATTGTTCAACTCCGGTCGTGTTATCAAGCTTGACCAGATGTCCCCCAAAGTTGCTGGCAAAGATAAACCCTGCAGTGAGACTCGCCCCAGCTGCCAGGCGGCCAAAGCTCGGGCGCGCAAAATTGGCGGTGTTGTCCCCGTTAACGGGCGGGTTGGCGGCAGGAACAAACTTGTTAATAACGCCGCTGCCATTATTGAGCTCGCTAACGTAGACGCCACCTGCCGAATCGACAGCGACGCCGACAGTAAAGCCGAACGGGCCTTCGCTTGATTCCGTCAGTTGACCAATATAGCTGCCATCTTGGGCGAAGATGTCAACGAGATGCTCGTTGATCTGCGTGACGTAGATGTCGCCATCCGTTGGCCCACCCGAATTATCTATCGCCAACTGCAAAGATTTGGGGTTACTTTCGAAACTCAGACCGTGCTGAGGAGTGTCATCTGCCCCGGTTTTGCCATCTATCACGTTGGTACCAAGCGCAGAGAAGTCATCTGGCGTCCCGTCAGGGTTGAAGCGGCTGATCGTGCTGGCTTCCACATCTACGACCAGCAGATCCCCGCTTGCTTGGTCGACGGCCAGCGCAACCGGTTTGACGAAGGTCGGCTGGCCGGCGGAGCCGAAGGTTTCCTTGAATTTGAAACCGGAGGCAGAGGCGCCGGCGGCGGCGACGAGGAGAAGTCCGATACTGGCTGCGACGCTCAGCAAAGCAATTAACTGCCCCTGCGAAGCGCGTCGACATCTTTTCATCTGACTTCTCTCCCCCCTTCAACTTGTGATCCTGCTCCCCCAAGCAATACGTCGTTCCCCAAGCAATATCGCTGCGTTCCCAACATCGACCAGTGGATCATGATTTCACCAGCCCGTCAAGAGGACACATATCAGAACCCTAAAATTGGGTAGTGACGAAATGAAGCCAAAAACGGGCCGGGCGATTTCGCCCGGCCCGTTCACTTTGCACGTATTCAAATGCTAATCCAGAAGTTACTGCGCTATGTCGTTGTTGTCCCTGCTATTGGGTTCCCACCGGCTTCTTTCATAGTCGTTGTGAACGTGCCTTTGAATTCGGCTTCTTTGCCGCCGATTTCCAGTTTCTGCATTTCTTTTTCGTTGGCGAAGACCAGTGTCGCGCCGCTGTGTTTTTCAGTTGGGGCAACCGTTCCTGTTGCTATCGCCGTCCCCTTGACTTCGAATTCGATTCCTTTGACTGCACATTTTTCGCCTGCAAGCGTGATAACTGCGAAGGCGTTTTTTTCTTTCCCAGCTCCGTCGGAGGAGAATTCCAAACCCATCTCGTTTTTGCCGGCACCGAGCCCTTCGACGCCTTTGACTTTGGATGAGACTGTGATGGTTCCAACGGTGCAGTTGAGTGGTTTGAGAACTTTGCAGTTGCTAAACACAACTGCGCTTGTTCCATCAACTTTGTGTTCTTTCGATACCGCCACTTCCGTGTTCCGGATGAATGATTTATTAGCGGCGTCGTTGGCTACGGTTTCGCATTCGATGTGCAGTACTGCACCGGCCAACGTGCCTTTCAATGTGGCGTTGGTGGATTTCGTTGTTTTTTCGGCGGTTTTCGCATTGGTGGTTTCGATTTCTGTTTCCACGCCGTTGGCGATCGCCACGTGACCGAATTCTCCGGTCCCTTCCGCGACTTTTTCATCGCAGTGGGCGTCTTTGAAATCTTTGTTACCGGCCCCTTTTACGCATGTAACCGCTGTTGTATTTTTGGCTTCCGCTGCCGAGGCGCTCTGCGCCGCGAAGGCGCAGATGAGAAGCGCGCCGAGCAGCGAGAGGCCGATGGCGGTTCTATGTCCGATCATCTCGATGACTCTCCTTGGTTGATTGATGTCGTCGGAGGCGGGCCTTCCGAATCCGTTCAGAGGGACTCGCTTCCGATCTGGTTATGACGAGAAGCCCGTGGCCCCCGCCGAGAATGAGCCTGCCATCGCGACGGCAACCAGTCAAGCTTTTAAGAGCAATGTTTTCTATCTCTCAGCGCCGGAGCGTGGAAGAGCTCGATGAGTCGTAAGCGCTGGTCAGGCGGCCAACTCTCAGAAGTCTGATTTTGATCGCTGCCAGAGGAACAGCGCTCCGCCGAACCCGCCGCTGGTCAAAAGAGAGACCCCTACCTTCCCTGTTCGTTGGCGATCCGTTCCCCCTCGACCGCTTCCTCTTCCTTTTCGCGCTTAGCCTGGTCGTGGAGTTCTCCCCACCCCCCGGAACTCCCCGGCGATAAAGGAAACGGCGCCCGCCGCTCACGCGACGGGCGCCTCACTGCCAACTGCGCACTACTGACAACAACTACCTGCGGTAGGGCTCAGAGAGCTATTCGCTCGCTTTCACAGCTCCCGCAGCGCCGTCCTTCAGCACGCCTTCCAATATCGCCGAGTTTTTCCCGGACGGAGACGGGGTGCCGAGGATCGAGTTGACCAGCGGGTCCACGAAGATCGAGAAGATCCCTCCGCAGCCTTTGGCACCCGGAGCGGCAAAGGTGCCGTTCACGAGTTTGCCGCCACTGATCGTGATCAGGGTGAATTTTTCGTTGAAATTGAGTTCACCCACTGCACCTTCCAGCGCCCCGCTTTTACCGGTCGTGAAGTCGATCTGGACCGGTGCCGAGTTGGAGCCGATGTAGCAGTTGCTGCCGAGGATCGCGTTTTCCAAACGGATCTTCGTGGGCAGCCCCAGGGCGGTGCCTTCGCCGTTGATCAGGTTTTCCGTGCTCAGCTTGATCGAGCTGGCCGGAGCGGCGAGTTCGACCGTCGCGTTGACGCCGGTGAACCCTTTGTTGATCTGTTCGTTAAACCAATCCTGGATGAATTTGGGCCACCAGGTCGGAGCGGTGATCCCGAGCAGGCCACCGGGGACCGGCTGCGGGGTTTTCGAGAGGGTCTGGCCGTTCTCGGCACCGACGAAGGTCACTTCTTCCCCGGATCCGAAGAACCCACCCTGCAGGGTGACCGGGTTTTTCAGCGGCACGGTCTTTTTGCCGACCGTGAAGCCGCCGCCGCTGGAGACGGAGAAGATGCAGTCGGTGATTTTCGCGTTGCTGAGCGGGCACTCGCCGAACTCCGCGAATTCCCCTTTCGGATTATGCGATGCACCAAGAGCCGTGGAGGCGAGCACCAATGATGCCAGTGCAGCCACCGTGGCTCCCGTGATGAACTTCTTCATTTTTGACCTTTCATCTGTTGGTTCATCTGCGATTAGCGATGAGATGAGACTGGGTGGGTGGCGAAGCTTTTAGTTGCAGCCGTTGGCGATCAGCGGCTTGATGTCGAGGACCTTGCCGTTGTGGGCGGCGAAGTGGGCGATCGCGTGCTGGGGCTTTGAGCAGATGTCTTCGGAGTTGACCAGCAGGCCCTTCTTGCCGCCCTTCATCGACAAGACGAACTTGGCGACCGGGACGTCGGGGGCGGCTTCGAAGGTGTTGCGGATGCCGTTGGCCTTGCCGGTGTCAACCCGGCCGACGAGGTTGAAGTCGACCTGCCCGCGCAGCGCCGCGACCAGGTCGGGCAGCTTGTGGTTAGAGGAGCGCAGGTAGACCGGGCCTTCCAGGGGCTTGTCCAGGAGCGGCGTGAAGGCGCGGGCAGAGCCGTAGACCGAGCCCTTGGGGCAGGTCCTGGCGGCGAACTGCACGCGGGTGCAGACGGTGCCGATGTGGGTGGTGTCGAGGAACTCTGAGTGCGGCAGGGTGACCTGGGCGGAGGCGATGTTGGCGTAGGAGCCCTTGGGGTAGGTGAGGACCGCCCGCAGCGCCGGGTGGCCGGTGCGCTTGGTCGCGCCCTTGAGGCTGAGCGCCAGCTTGGGCTTGAAGGCGAGCCCGCCGCAGGCCGCGACCTGAAAGCGGCTGGAGAGCGCCGCCGAGGCGCCGCTGAGCGAGAGCGCCTGGGCGGTGATCTCCTTCGGCTGGCAGGAGGTCGGGTTGAGCGTGAACTGATCGCGGTCGATCTGCACGGCGACCGAGCGCACGTCGAGCGGGATGCCCCGCAAGATCGTCGGGAAGGGGTCGCTTATGACCCTCACCTGGGCGGTCGATTCATCGACATAGAGGGCGGCCCGCACCACCACGGTGCCGAGGTCAAAGGGCCCGGCCACCGCCGGGACGATGATCGCCGTGCTCAGGGGGGCACCTTTGTAGGGGCCGGCTAGGTAGGCGTTGCCCTGGGTATAGAGGGGGGTGCCCGAGCCGGCGCCGACGTTGACGGCGCCAAGCCGCGAAGAGGCCGGGCAGGAGGGGCTGGCCTTCTCCAGGGCGCCTTCGCCGGGCTCCCGGCGCGCCTGGGCGAGGGCGATCTGGGCCTCTGAGCATTCGCTGAGGCCGGCCAGCTTGGCGCTGAGGCCGGGTGGCAGGGTGAAGTTCAGACCGGCCAGGCGCTGAGAGCCGTTTTCGCGGCTCAGTTTGAGCACGAAGGGGGAGTAGGCGCCGGCCAGGGGGGTCGTGGTTCCCGCTCGGAAGCTCGGAGAGTTCGGCATCTGCGCTTCGCTGGGGGCGCAGGGCATGCCCCCGGGGGCGGAGGCGATCGGGAAGGAGTCAGAGGGGAAGGCGCTCACGCCTTCGGGGCTCGTCCAGGGGGTCAGCGCGCTCGTGGTGGTGTGGGTGCCGCAGGTCGGGGGGGTGGTGAGCGGCGCCCTGGGGCCGCCGGGGAGCTCGAGGGTGAGGTCTTCCACCGGCAGCTGCGGGTTGTTCTTGAAGACGGTCCGCAGCTGGCCGCTGAGAGGGTCCGGTTCGACCTTGCCGGCGAGCTTGACGACGACGCCCGTGATCGGGTCGTCGAGGACGAGGTAGAGGGCCAGCAGCGAGCCGAAGGGGTTTTCTCCCTGCTTGGCGATGTAGAGGGAGCCGGGGACGGGGTGATCTAGCAGCGGCGTCTGCGCCCTCACCGTCCCGATCTTGGAGCTGGGCGGGCACTGGGCAGAGCCGGGGCTGCCGAGGCCGATCTGCGCGAGCGAGCAGGCCCCCAGGCCCGCGGCGGTGGAGGGGTTTAGGGCCAGCCCCGCCGGCAAGGTGACGGCCGCGTCGCGCAGATGGGCGCTGGCGGTGGCGGCGCCTTCGGGATCGCCTTTTTTAGGGAAGGGGCTCTGGGGCAGGTGCAGGTCAAAACGCAGCCCGCTCGGGGAGTCTGCGACCGCGGTTTCGGGCTGGGCTGAGATCGTCGGTTCAAAGGGCGGGCGATCGCAGCCGTGCAGGCCCTCCGGGGCGCCGCCTTCCCCGAGCGATTCGATCGTCGCGCTCTCGAGCTGCTCGGGTTCCTCCACCGACCTGACGCTGAGGGTGGTCCGCAGCGGCCCCGTGCAGGAGGTCGGCAAGGTCAGGAAGGGGACCGGGGCGGCGTCAGAGGGGCAGCCGTGCACGGCAACGCCGTTGGGGAGGTAGCAGAGGCGCTGGGAGTTGTGGGCGGCTTCGGCCGGCACCCCCCAGATCGTCTCGGAGGCCGACTGGACTTCATGACCGGTGGGGATGGTGATGTCAGAGACCGAGACCCCGAAGTCGCCGGGGCGCAGGGAGCCTTCCTGGAAGCTGTTTTCGTTGATGATGCTGAAGCCAAGGGAGGCCGGGACGCCCAGGGGCGGGGTCAGGTTGTAGACGGGGACGGTGATGGTGTCGGTCTCGTCGAGTTCGGCGATCTTGATCCGGGCGACGCCGACCTGGGTGTTGCCGGGGCAGTGCGGGGACTGGCCCTCGAAATCCGCCCCGCTGCAGCGCGGCACCGCCCGCGGGTTGCCGACCACCCCCGCCGGCAGGTCGACGACGAACTCGCGCAAGGTCCCTTCCGCGTGGCCTTCGGCGTCCTGGTTCATCACGAGGCTGAGCCTGTATTCGAAGGGGTGTGAGCCGGCCCGCAGGTTGACCGAGCCGTCTCTGTCAAAGGCCCCGGCTTGCAGGCTTTTGATCCCGAAGTCCGCCCGCGCCGCGGCGGGGGCGAGCAGCAGGGCAAACAGCAAGAGGAGGCCGAGGGCGCTCGCGCCGGGCCTGCGGGCGCTCATCTGAGACTCCCGCGTGCGTGCTTGGCCGCTCTGCTGTGTTGCTTTTGCTTCTTTTTGTGCTTCTTTTGCTTCTTCTTTTTGTGGGGCTTGGGCTTGGGGTTGCCGGGACCGCTGAAGGCGGCGCTGGCGGGGCTCGGCTGGAAGGGCGGGGCCAAGAGCGGCGCCTTGCAGGCTTCCCCGCCGCAGGGGGCGGCGGTGCTTTCCGGGAAGCCGCCGCCCACGCGGGCGTCATAGAGGTCCAACTGCTCGTCTTTGTCGGCTGGGAGCAGCTGCTCGCGGGTGATGAAGAAGGCATCGTCCCCGCTCGGGGTCGAGTCGAGGAACATCGAGTCGTTGGCACTGCGCCCGCTGGAGATCAGAGAGACGCAGCCGCCCGCGCGCTCGCAGCTTCCGACCCCCTCCGGCTCCCACTCATAGACGTCTTGGACGCCGTTGGTGTCCTGGGGGGAGAGGGCGTCGCGGCTTTCGAAGAAAAGGCGCCCATCGCCGGCCGGGCTGAGGTTGGCGGGCTGGCGGAAGGGGGGGGAATTCGGGCCTGGCAGCAGTAGGCTCAGGTTGGAGGGCCCCAGCGGGCGCTGGCCGTTGGGGTTGCAGGAGGCGCAGCTGAGGGTCCCGGAGGCGGCGCTGTACTCGAAGACCTCCGAACAGTCTTGGGTTGGATTGCAAGCACCACCGCCGCTGCGCTCATTGTCGTAGCCGCTCAGCCGCGCCGAGGTCATCAAGGCCAGGTGGGCGCCGTCGGGGCTGACCTGGGCGAGGCGATCTGAGGGCGCCGCCTTCCAGGCGCCGAGGCTGTTCTTAAAGCCGTAGGTCTCGTCGAGCAGGGCGCCGATGAAAGTGGTGGTCGCCCCGATCCGGGCATAGAGGTTGAAGGCGCCGGCTTCGGCCTCTTCTCCGTTGTCGTTTTCCTCCCCTTCGCCCAGCACCTCGGTGTCGACGAAGTAGACGTGGGAGAGGTCTTCGCTGGCGCCGAGGATGCCCTCAAAGCCCCCTTCGCCCTCGCTCAGGTCCACGCTCGCTTCATAGGCGCTGCCCGCTTCGTTCAGCTCATAGGCCTGCCCGTCAGAGAGCAGCACCCGAGAGCCGTCGGCCGAGGCGCTCAGAAAGCAGGCCCGCTGCTCTTGGGGCACGCTCTCTTTGCAGCTGCCGGGGCCGGGGACTTCCAGGGTCCGGTTGGCGTCGATGCGGACGTAGACCTGGCCGCTTTCTTCTGAGCTCCAAAAGATCCGGCTGCCGTCCTCGGAGATCGCGTGATCGGCGTTGGCGGCTTCGGCCTCCGGGGCTTCTGCCAAGAGTCGCCCCGAGCCGATCACCGCGCCGGCGGCCGCGGCGGCGTTGCCCGGCAGCACGTTGACCAGGCGCAGCTGCCCCCCCGCCCACTCATAGAGGTTGCAGTTTGCCCCCGCGAGACTGCAACCTTCCCCGGCGTCGACGTTGGGGGCCGCCGGCGCGATCGCGGGGACCGCCGCGGTCAAGGCGTCGTTGGCTTCGAAGGCCAGGTGGGTGAAGGGGGCCGCGGCGCCGGTGCCGGCGTTGGCGGTGGCGTAGGTGAGGCGGAACTGGTTGCCGCCAACCGCCTGATAGCCAGGGTCGCGGTGGGGCGGTTCGGAGCCGATCAGCGCCTGCAGGGAGCCGTCCCCGGTTCGCAGGTAGAGGTTGGCAAAACCTTTGCCTTCGCGGGTCGGGGCTTGCGGGGTCAGCGGCGGGGAGACCTGGAAGAGGACCCCGCGCGCGAGGTCGGCGGAGAAGGCCTGGTATTGCCCGGTCGTCGTCGGCGAGCTCAGGCTCTGGGTGTCCCAGCCGCCGGTGCCGCGCGCGGAGACGTACTCGTTCGGGCCCGACGCCAGGCCGCCGGCGAAGGGTTGGCCCTCATAGAGGACCGAGCGCCCGTCGGCGGTGCTCTGCATCGGCATGATCGGCGTGTTTATCCCCGGCAGGCATTCTTCACAGCTGCCGCCCAGGTTCGACCCGGGTTCCGGTGGGATCACCTCGCCGGTCTTGCGGGCCGGGGAGATCAGCTCATAGGCGCGGCCGTCGGGCAGCAGCGCCCCGGGCAGGGCGAAGGTGGTGAAGCTCACGGCGGGCCTGGCGGCAGCGCCGGCGCCGTTGGTGGCGACGATGCGGAAGTAGTAGGTGCTCTGGGGGGCGAGGCCGCTCAACAGCTGGGTGACCGGCTGGGGGCCGGTAGCGGTGAGGGCGGTGAATTTGACCGTTTCCGTGGTGAGGTCGGCTGGTTTTGAGAGCGTCAGCTCGGTCGGGCTCGGGACGGCGAGGATCGTCGTTTCGGGAGGGATGTCGGGCCCGGAGATCGCCTGGCCGGCTTGGAAGGCCCCGGCGCTGACGGCGACGTTGGTGACGCTCGCCGAGCCGTCCAGCAGATCGCCGTGGGCGCTGACGGCGGCGGGGACCTGGCGATCGCTCGCCGGTGCTCTGAGGGCGCCGGCGAAGCGTTCTGATTCGGGGTTTGCCAGATAGGCGGCCTCGTCGAGGTACTCGACGAAGAAACCGGTCGCTTCGCCGTTGGGGTCGATCGTGGCGCTGATCTTGGCGGTGGTGGCGGTGACCTGGGAGACCGACTCGCCGCTGACCGCGGGGCCGAGGGTGCGGAGCGTTTCGTCTTCTTTGCCTTCTTCGTCAGAGCGCCCGTTGGCGTTGGTGGCGACGAGGTGGAAGTGGTAGGTGGTGCCGGCCTGCAGGTCGGCGATATCGGCGTGGACTGGCACCGGAGCGTTGCCTTCGCCCACTGCGGCGGCATCGGGGTCCACGCAGGGGGCGATTTCCCCGTAGCTCTGGGTCTCGCCCCATTCAAAGAAGCATTCGGTAAGTGGCAGCCCGCCGGGGTTGACGGTGCCGTGCAGGGTGGCGCTGGTGGCCCCGACCGGGTCGGCCGGGGCGTTCAGGGCTTCCGGCAGGGCGACGGGTTCAAAGACGGCGATCGTCGCGTCGTTGGCACGGGAGACGTAGAGGTTGCCGCTGAGCGGGTCCACGGCGATGCCTCTGATGCTGCCACCGGGGGTGAAGCTGGCGAGCAGTTTCGCTTCGG
This sequence comes from uncultured Solirubrobacterales bacterium, assembly GCA_963717495.1. Classification (GTDB taxonomy): domain Bacteria; phylum Actinomycetota; class Thermoleophilia; order Solirubrobacterales; family 70-9; genus VAYN01. Next base: position 2,082,239 of record OY970339.1, read on the forward strand.
TGGGGCCAGAGGCGTCGTACTCTTTGATTTGGCTTGGGGTCGCGTTGAAGAGGTGGCCGTTGGCGGGGTTGACGGCGAGGGAGACGCTTTCCTCGGGGCTGACCACGTACTGCTGCGCTCCGCTTGCGCTGTCGAGCTTGACCGGTTCGGCGCCATAGCTGTCGGCGAAGAGGAAGCCGTCGGTGGGGCCGGCGCCGGCTGCCAGGAGGCCAAAGCCGGGCCGCGGGAAGTTGGCGGTATTGACGCCCCCGAGGAACTTGTGGATTCGGCCTTCGGTGCCGTTGAACTCGCTGACGTAGACGGCGCCGGCGGGGTCGACGGCGAGGCCCGCGGTGAACCCGAAGGAACCTTCGCTAGAGGCGGTGATCTGACGGAGGTAACTGCCATCGGTGGCGAAGACGTCGATCAGGTCTTCGCGTGCTTCGAGCAGGTTTTCGCGCGGCTGGGTGACGTAGATGTCGCCGTCAGTTGGCCCGCCCGAGTTGTCGATCGCCAGCTGCACTTCCCGGGGATTGCCGCCACCGAAGTCGAGCCCAGCCTCAGGAGTTTCGTCGGCCCCGCCTTCGCCGTCGATCACGTTGGTGCCGAGAGCGGCAAAATCATCTGGCGTGCCGTCGGCATTGAAGCGGCTGATCGTTTTTGCTTCGACGTCTACGACGAGCAGATCGCCGCTATCGGGGTCGCGGGCGAGCGCGACGGGTTTGAGGAAGCTGGGCTGGGCGGCGGAGCCGAAGGTTTCCTTGAATTTGAAGCCCGCGCCGGAGGCCCCGGCGGGGACGAGAAGAAGAGCGAGGCCACAGAGGATGCCGAGCAGCATCGGCGCCGACCAAATCCCACGTTGTCTTCTCACCCGCCTTCTCCTCCCGTCGAGCAGCTCTCCCTGGACGCCGCCCTGTTCGTTCCCTGAGGAATATCGGTTCGTTCCCAAGGGCCGACTCAGTGGACCACGGATCGCCGCCGCCGTCAAGGGCTCTCGGCTCAGATTCCTAGAACTAGGTAGAGGAAGGGCCGGGCTGATGGCCCGGCCCTTCCTCAGTTACTGCGAGCTACGAGCTAGATCCGCTCGTGGCGATACGGCGCTATGTGACTGTTGTCAGCGAGATCGGGTTGCCGCCGCCCGACATGGTGGTTGTGGTCTTGGAGGAGAATTCGGCCGGGCCTTCGCCGATTTTCAGGGTTTCTTTGGTCATTGCGTCGGTGAATACCGTTGTCGCGCCACTCCATTTTTCTTTCGGGTTCGGCGTTCCTGTCGCGATTGCCGTGCCCGTCACTTCCAGGTTTTTCCCTTTAAGCGCGCATTTTTCCCCTGCGAAGGGAATTTTCGCGAAAGGGGTACCTTCTGGATCCGGCGTGAATTCCAGGCCCATTGTGTTGGCTTCCGGCCCGCCTTTTTCGACTCCTTTGAAAAAGGATTTGACTACGATTTTTTCGGTGGTGCAGTTAGCCGGTTTCACCACTTTAACGCCAGTATATTCAGCCGTTACTGTACCTGTAACCTGGTGATTTTTTGATTTTTCGGGGAGTTCCTCGTTGAGGATGAACCCTGACCCGCCGATGGTCGTTGCGGTGATTTCCGCAGCGACCCCGCCCAAGACCCCTTTAAGGACTGCAGTGTTCGCTCCTTCGCCTTCGGTTTTTGCATTGGTAATGCTGACGGTTGTTTCTCCGGCCGGGATCAGTTCGTGGCCGAATTTTCCCGTACCATCGGCGACTTTTTCATCGCAGTGGGCATCTTTGAAATCTTTTTTACCGCCTTCCGGCACGCATGTGAACGCTGTTGTGTTAACTGCGGGCACGAAGGCTGCCGAGGCGCTCTGCGCCGCGAAGGCGCAGATGAGAAGCGCGCCGAGCAGCGAGAGGCCGATGGCGGTTCTATGTCCGATCATCTTGGATGACTCTCCTTGGTCGATTGATGTCGTCGGAGGCGGGCCTTCCGAATCCGCTCAGAGAGACTCGCTTCCGATCTGGTTTGGCGAGGAGCCTGTGGCCCCCGCCGAGAATGAGCCTGGCATCGCAACGACAACCAGTCAAGTTTTTAAGAGCAATGTTTTCTATCTCTCAGTGCCGGAGCGTGGAAGAGCTCGATGAAGTCGTAAGCGCTGCCGACGGCTCCCATCAAAAGATTGCGCTTGCGGATGCGTTGAAGAGGTGGCCGTTGGCGTGGTTGACGGCCAGGGAGACGCTTTCCTCGGTGCTGACCACGTACTGCTGTGCTCCGCTTGCGCTGTCGAGCTTGACCGGTTCGGCGCCATAGCTGTCGGCGAAGAGGAAGCCGTCGGTGGGGCCGGCGCCGGCTGCCAGGAGGCCAAAGCCGGGCCGCGGGAAGTTGGCGGTATTGACGCCCCCGAGGAACTTGTGGATTCGGCCTTCGGTGCCGTTGAACTCGCTGACGTAGACGGCGCCGGCGGGGTCGACGGCGAGGCCCGGGGTGAAGCCGAAGGGACCTTCGCTGGAAGCGGTGATCTGACGGAGATAGCTGCCGTCGGCGGCAAAGACGTCGATTAGGTGTTCGGAGGGCTGGGTGACGTAGATGTCGCCGTCGGCCGGCCCGCCCGAGTTGTCGATCGCCATTGAAGCGGCTGATCGTTTTTGCTTCGACGTCTACGACGAGCAGACTCAGAGTCCTAGAACTAGGTAGAGGAAGGGCCGGGCTGATGGCCCGGCTCTTCCTCAGTTAATGCGGAGCTACGAGCTAGATCCGCTCGTGGCGATGCGGCGCTATGTGACTGTTGTCAGCGAGAGCGGGTTGCCGCCGCCCGACATGGTCACTGTGGTCTTGGAGGAGAATTCGGCCGGGCCTTCGCCGATTTTCAGGGTTTCTTTGGTCATTTCGTTGGTGAAAAACACTGTCGCGCCACTCCATCTTTCTTTCGGGTTCGGCGTGCCTGTCGCAATCGCCGTGCCCGTCACTTCCAGGGTTTTGCCTTTGAGCGCACATTTTTCCCCTTCAAAGGGAATTTTGGCAAAGGGAGTTTCGGTTGGATCTGGGATGAATTCCAGGCCCATTGTGTTGGCTTCCGGCCCGCCTTTTTCAACGCCTTTGAAAAAGGATTTGACTACGATTTCTTTGGTGGTGCAGTTCAACGGTTTGTTGATGGTGATTTCGGTGAATTTAGTGTCTACTGTGCCTGTGACTTGATGATTTTTCGATCCGGCAGGGATTTCCTCATTTTCGATAAACCCTGACCCGGAAACGGTTTTAGCGGTGATTTCCGCAGCGACCCCGCCCAAGGTGCCTTTCAGGACCGAAGGTTCCGCTGCGGTTGTCGCAGCGTTGGTTTTAGCGTTGGTGATGCTGGTTTTTGTTTCTCCGGCCGGGATCAGTTCGTGGCCGAATTTTCCCGTTCCCGCCGCGACTTTTTCATCGCAGTGGGCGTCTTTGAAATCTTTGTTGCCGCCTTCCGGCACGCATGTGAACGCTGTTGTGTTTACTGCCGGCACAAAGGCTGCCGAGGCGCTCTGCGCCGCGAAGGCGCAGATGAGAAGCGCGCCGAGCAGCGAGAGGCCGATGGCGGTTCTATGTCCGATCATCTCGATGACTCTCCTTGGTTGATGGGAGCTGTCGGGGGCGAGGCCTGCCGAATCCGCTCAGAGGGACTCGCCTCCGATCTGGTCTGACGAGGAGCCCGTGGCCCCCGCCGAGAATGAGCCTGGCATCGCGACAGCAACCAGTCAAGTTTTTAGGAGCAATGTTTTCTATCTCGGCGTCGGAGCGTGGAAGAGCTCGATGAGTCGTAAGCGCTGCCGACGGCTCCCATTGAGGGGGCGAGACCAGCGCCGCGGACCCTTCGATCTCTCTAGCTCGATCACCTGGTGGGGCGGCCAACTCTCAGAAGTCTGATTTTGATCGCTGTCAAGGGGTGGGGGGCGGTGTTTTCTATCTCCCCACCCCACGGAACTCCCCGGCGATAAAGAAAAGGCGCCCGCCGCTCACGCGACGGGCGCCTCACTGCCAACTGCGCACTACTCGCACTACTGACAACAACTACCTGCGGTAGGGCTCAGAGAGCTATTCGCTCGCTTTCACAGCTCCCGCAGCGCCGTCCTTCAGCACGCCTTCCAATATCGCCGAGTTTTTCCCGGACGGAGACGGGGTGCCGAGGATCGAGTTGACCAGCGGGTCCACGAAGATCGAGAAGATCCCTCCGCAGCCTTTGGCACCCGGAGCGGCAAAGGTGCCGTTCACGAGTTTGCCGCCACTGATCGTGATCAGGGTGAATTTTTCGTTGAAATTGAGTTCACCCACTGCACCTTCCAGCGCCCCGCTTTTACCGGTCGTGAAGTCGATCTGGACCGGTGCCGAGTTGGAGCCGATGTAGCAGTTGCTGCCGAGGATCGCGTTTTCCAAACGGATCTTCGTGGGCAGCCCCAGGGCGGTGCCTTCGCCGTTGATCAGGTTTTCCGTGCTCAGCTTGATCGAGCTGGCCGGAGCGGCGAGTTCGACCGTCGCGTTGACGCCGGTGAACCCTTTGTTGATCTGTTCGTTAAACCAATCCTGGATGAATTTGGGCCACCAGGTCGGAGCGGTGATCCCGAGCAGGCCACCGGGGACCGGCTGCGGGGTTTTCGAGAGGGTCTGGCCGTTCTCGGCACCGACGAAGGTCACTTCTTCCCCGGATCCGAAGAACCCACCCTGCAGGGTGACCGGGTTTTTCAGCGGCACGGTCTTTTTGCCGACCGTGAAGCCGCCGCCGCTGGAGACGGAGAAGATGCAGTCGGTGATTTTCGCGTTGCTGAGCGGGCACTCGCCGAACTCCGCGAATTCCCCTTTCGGATTATGCGATGCACCAAGAGCCGTGGAGGCGAGCACCAATGATGCCAGTGCAGCCACCGTGGCTCCCGTGATGAACTTCTTCATTTTTGACCTTTCATCTGTTGGTTCATCTGCGATTAGCGATGAGATGAGACTGGGTGGGTGGCGAAGCTTTTAGTTGCAGCCGTTGGCGATCAGCGGCTTGATGTCGAGGACCTTGCCGTTGTGGGCGGCGAAGTGGGCGATCGCGTGCTGGGGCTTTGAGCAGATGTCTTCGGAGTTGACCAGCAGGCCCTTCTTGCCGCCCTTCATCGACAAGACGAACTTGGCGACCGGGACGTCGGGGGCGGCTTCGAAGGTGTTGCGGATGCCGTTGGCCTTGCCGGTGTCAACCCGGCCGACGAGGTTGAAGTCGACCTGCCCGCGCAGCGCCGCGACCAGGTCGGGCAGCTTGTGGTTAGAGGAGCGCAGGTAGACCGGGCCTTCCAGGGGCTTGTCCAGGAGCGGCGTGAAGGCGCGGGCAGAGCCGTAGACCGAGCCCTTGGGGCAGGTCCTGGCGGCGAACTGCACGCGGGTGCAGACGGTGCCGATGTGGGTGGTGTCGAGGAACTCTGAGTGCGGCAGGGTGACCTGGGCGGAGGCGATGTTGGCGTAGGAGCCCTTGGGGTAGGTGAGGACCGCCCGCAGCGCCGGGTGGCCGGTGCGCTTGGTCGCGCCCTTGAGGCTGAGCGCCAGCTTGGGCTTGAAGGCGAGCCCGCCGCAGGCCGCGACCTGAAAGCGGCTGGAGAGCGCCGCCGAGGCGCCGCTGAGCGAGAGCGCCTGGGCGGTGATCTCCTTCGGCTGGCAGGAGGTCGGGTTGAGCGTGAACTGATCGCGGTCGATCTGCACGGCGACCGAGCGCACGTCGAGCGGGATGCCCCGCAAGATCGTCGGGAAGGGGTCGCTTATGACCCTCACCTGGGCGGTCGATTCATCGACATAGAGGGCGGCCCGCACCACCACGGTGCCGAGGTCAAAGGGCCCGGCCACCGCCGGGACGATGATCGCCGTGCTCAGGGGGGCACCTTTGTAGGGGCCGGCTAGGTAGGCGTTGCCCTGGGTATAGAGGGGGGTGCCCGAGCCGGCGCCGACGTTGACGGCGCCAAGCCGCGAAGAGGCCGGGCAGGAGGGGCTGGCCTTCTCCAGGGCGCCTTCGCCGGGCTCCCGGCGCGCCTGGGCGAGGGCGATCTGGGCCTCTGAGCATTCGCTGAGGCCGGCCAGCTTGGCGCTGAGGCCGGGTGGCAGGGTGAAGTTCAGACCGGCCAGGCGCTGAGAGCCGTTTTCGCGGCTCAGTTTGAGCACGAAGGGGGAGTAGGCGCCGGCCAGGGGGGTCGTGGTTCCCGCTCGGAAGCTCGGAGAGTTCGGCATCTGCGCTTCGCTGGGGGCGCAGGGCATGCCCCCGGGGGCGGAGGCGATCGGGAAGGAGTCAGAGGGGAAGGCGCTCACGCCTTCGGGGCTCGTCCAGGGGGTCAGCGCGCTCGTGGTGGTGTGGGTGCCGCAGGTCGGGGGGGTGGTGAGCGGCGCCCTGGGGCCGCCGGGGAGCTCGAGGGTGAGGTCTTCCACCGGCAGCTGCGGGTTGTTCTTGAAGACGGTCCGCAGCTGGCCGCTGAGAGGGTCCGGTTCGACCTTGCCGGCGAGCTTGACGACGACGCCCGTGATCGGGTCGTCGAGGACGAGGTAGAGGGCCAGCAGCGAGCCGAAGGGGTTTTCTCCCTGCTTGGCGATGTAGAGGGAGCCGGGGACGGGGTGATCTAGCAGCGGCGTCTGCGCCCTCACCGTCCCGATCTTGGAGCTGGGCGGGCACTGGGCAGAGCCGGGGCTGCCGAGGCCGATCTGCGCGAGCGAGCAGGCCCCCAGGCCCGCGGCGGTGGAGGGGTTTAGGGCCAGCCCCGCCGGCAAGGTGACGGCCGCGTCGCGCAGATGGGCGCTGGCGGTGGCGGCGCCTTCGGGATCGCCTTTTTTAGGGAAGGGGCTCTGGGGCAGGTGCAGGTCAAAACGCAGCCCGCTCGGGGAGTCTGCGACCGCGGTTTCGGGCTGGGCTGAGATCGTCGGTTCAAAGGGCGGGCGATCGCAGCCGTGCAGGCCCTCCGGGGCGCCGCCTTCCCCGAGCGATTCGATCGTCGCGCTCTCGAGCTGCTCGGGTTCCTCCACCGACCTGACGCTGAGGGTGGTCCGCAGCGGCCCCGTGCAGGAGGTCGGCAAGGTCAGGAAGGGGACCGGGGCGGCGTCAGAGGGGCAGCCGTGCACGGCAACGCCGTTGGGGAGGTAGCAGAGGCGCTGGGAGTTGTGGGCGGCTTCGGCCGGCACCCCCCAGATCGTCTCGGAGGCCGACTGGACTTCATGACCGGTGGGGATGGTGATGTCAGAGACCGAGACCCCGAAGTCGCCGGGGCGCAGGGAGCCTTCCTGGAAGCTGTTTTCGTTGATGATGCTGAAGCCAAGGGAGGCCGGGACGCCCAGGGGCGGGGTCAGGTTGTAGACGGGGACGGTGATGGTGTCGGTCTCGTCGAGTTCGGCGATCTTGATCCGGGCGACGCCGACCTGGGTGTTGCCGGGGCAGTGCGGGGACTGGCCCTCGAAATCCGCCCCGCTGCAGCGCGGCACCGCCCGCGGGTTGCCGACCACCCCCGCCGGCAGGTCGACGACGAACTCGCGCAAGGTCCCTTCCGCGTGGCCTTCGGCGTCCTGGTTCATCACGAGGCTGAGCCTGTATTCGAAGGGGTGTGAGCCGGCCCGCAGGTTGACCGAGCCGTCTCTGTCAAAGGCCCCGGCTTGCAGGCTTTTGATCCCGAAGTCCGCCCGCGCCGCGGCGGGGGCGAGCAGCAGGGCAAACAGCAAGAGGAGGCCGAGGGCGCTCGCGCCGGGCCTGCGGGCGCTCATCTGAGACTCCCGCGTGCGTGCTTGGCCGCTCTGCTGTGTTGCTTTTGCTTCTTTTTGTGCTTCTTTTGCTTCTTCTTTTTGTGGGGCTTGGGCTTGGGGTTGCCGGGACCGCTGAAGGCGGCGCTGGCGGGGCTCGGCTGGAAGGGCGGGGCCAAGAGCGGCGCCTTGCAGGCTTCCCCGCCGCAGGGGGCGGCGGTGCTTTCCGGGAAGCCGCCGCCCACGCGGGCGTCATAGAGGTCCAACTGCTCGTCTTTGTCGGCTGGGAGCAGCTGCTCGCGGGTGATGAAGAAGGCATCGTCCCCGCTCGGGGTCGAGTCGAGGAACATCGAGTCGTTGGCACTGCGCCCGCTGGAGATCAGAGAGACGCAGCCGCCCGCGCGCTCGCAGCTTCCGACCCCCTCCGGCTCCCACTCATAGACGTCTCGGACGCCGTTGGTGTCCTGGGGGGAGAGGGCGTCGCGGCTTTCGAAGAAAAGGCGCCCATCGCCGGCCGGGCTGAGGTTGGCGGGCTGGCGGAAGGGGGGTGATTCAGGGCCCGGACGCAGCAGGCTCAGGTTGGAGGGGCCGAGCGGGCGCTGGCCGCTGGGGTTGCAGGAGGCGCAGCTGAGGGTCCCGGAGGCGGCGCTGTACTCGAAGACCTCCCATTCAGAGGCGTTGTCATAGCTGGTCAACCGTGCCGTCGACATAAAGGCCAGGTGGGCGCCGTCGGGGCTGACCTGGGCGAGGCGATCTGAGGGCGCCGCCTTCCAGGCCCCATATCGTCTCTTGAGGCCAACAGTGTCATCGAGCAGGGCACCGATGAAGGTGGTCTCGCTCCCACTTCGGGCGTAGAGGTTGAAGGCGTCTTCTTCGGCCTCTTCTCCGTTGTCGTTTTCCTCCCCTTCGCCCAGCACCTCGGTGTCGACGAAGTAGACGTGGGAGAGGTCTTCGCTGGCGCCGAGGATGCCCTCAAAGCCCCCTTCGCCCTCGCTCAGGTCCACGCTCGCTTCATAGGCGCTGCCCGCTTCGTTCAGCTCATAGGCCTGCCCGTCAGAGAGCAGCACCCGAGAGCCGTCGGCCGAGGCGCTCAGAAAGCAGGCCCGCTGCTCTTGGGGCACGCTCTCTTTGCAGCTGCCGGGGCCGGGGACTTCCAGGGTCCGGTTGGCGTCGATGCGGACGTAGACCTGGCCGCTTTCTTCTGAGCTCCAAAAGATCCGGCTGCCGTCCTCGGAGATCGCGTGATCGGCGTTGGCGGCTTCGGCCTCCGGGGCTTCTGCCAAGAGTCGCCCCGAGCCGATCACCGCGCCGGCGGCCGCGGCGGCGTTGCCCGGCAGCACGTTGACCAGGCGCAGCTGCCCCCCCGCCCACTCATAGAGGTTGCAGTTTGCCCCCGCGAGACTGCAACCTTCCCCGGCGTCGACGTTGGGGGCCGCCGGCGCGATCGCGGGGACCGCCGCGGTCAAGGCGTCGTTGGCTTCGAAGGCCAGGTGGGTGAAGGGGGCCGCGGCGCCGGTGCCGGCGTTGGCGGTGGCGTAGGTGAGGCGGAACTGGTTGCCGCCAACCGCCTGATAGCCAGGGTCGCGGTGGGGCGGTTCGGAGCCGATCAGCGCCTGCAGGGAGCCGTCCCCGGTTCGCAGGTAGAGGTTGGCAAAACCTTTGCCTTCGCGGGTCGGGGCTTGCGGGGTCAGCGGCGGGGAGACCTGGAAGAGGACCCCGCGCGCGAGGTCGGCGGAGAAGGCCTGGTATTGCCCGGTCGTCGTCGGCGAGCTCAGGCTCTGGGTGTCCCAGCCGCCGGTGCCGCGCGCGGAGACGTACTCGTTCGGGCCCGACGCCAGGCCGCCGGCGAAGGGTTGGCCCTCATAGAGGACCGAGCGCCCGTCGGGGGTGCTTTGCATCGGCATCACCGGCGTGTTTTCCCCCGGCAGGCATTCTTCGCAGCTGCCTAGGAACGATTCGGGTTCCGGCGCGAACACCTCGCCGGTCTTGCGGGCCGGGGAGATCAGCTCATAGGCGCGGCCGTCGGGCAGCAGCGCCCCGGGCAGGGCGAAGGTGGTGAAGCTCACGGCGGGCCTGGCGGCAGCGCCGGCGCCGTTGGTGGCGACGATGCGGAAGTAGTAGGTGCTCTGGGGGGCGAGGCCGCTCAACAGCTGGGTGACCGGCTGGGGGCCGGTAGCGGTGAGGGCGGTGAATTTGACCGTTTCCGTGGTGAGGTCGGCTGGTTTTGAGAGCGTCAGCTCGGTCGGGCTCGGGACGGCGAGGATCGTCGTTTCGGGAGGGATGTCGGGCCCGGAGATCGCCTGGCCGGCTTGGAAGGCCCCGGCGCTGACGGCGACGTTGGTGACGCTCGCCGAGCCGTCCAGCAGATCGCCGTGGGCGCTGACGGCGGCGGGGACCTGGCGATCGCTCGCCGGTGCTCTGAGGGCGCCGGCGAAGCGTTCTGATTCGGGGTTTGCCAGATAGGCGGCCTCGTCGAGGTACTCGACGAAGAAACCGGTCGCTTCGCCGTTGGGGTCGATCGTGGCGCTGATCTTGGCGGTGGTGGCGGTGACCTGGGAGACCGACTCGCCGCTGACCGCGGGGCCGAGGGTGCGGAGCGTTTCGTCTTCTTTGCCTTCTTCGTCAGAGCGCCCGTTGGCGTTGGTGGCGACGAGGTGGAAGTGGTAGGTGGTGCCGGCCTGCAGGTCGGCGATATCGGCGTGGACTGGCACCGGAGCGTTGCCTTCGCCCACTGCGGCGGCATCGGGGTCCACGCAGGGGGCGATTTCCCCGTAGCTCTGGGTCTCGCCCCATTCAAAGAAGCATTCGGTAAGTGGCAGCCCGCCGGGGTTGACGGTGCCGTGCAGGGTGGCGCTGGTGGCCCCGACCGGGTCGGCCGGGGCGTTCAGGGCTTCCGGCAGGGCGACGGGTTCAAAGACGGCGATCTGGGCCGCTCCCACGTCAGCCACATAGACCGTGTGAGAGATCCCGTCGACTGCGAGCCCGGCCCCGGCGCTGAGTTTCCCCGAACCGAAGGTGGAGGTAGGGGGACAGCCCGTGCCAGTATCAGGGACCAGAGCGCATTCGCTGCCAACCACTTTCCCCGCCGGGTCGAAGGCGTAGTTTTCGACTGATTTGCCGTTATCGGAGAAGAATTCGCCGTTTGAAGGGTCGACGCCGAGGCCGGTGGCGAGGTTGTCGGCAAGGCTGGAAAGCGTCACCTGGCCGAGGTCGGTGCCGGAGGATTCGAATTTCTCGATGGTGCGCGTGCCGTTGGCCTTGAAGAAGTTCCCGGCCGGGTCGACGGCAAGCCCAACCGGGACGCTGCCGCGAGGGGTTTCGACTTCGCCAAGGAGAACACCGGCTTGGTCAAACTTGGAGAGATGCCCCGGATTATTGACGGCCCACATCACAGACAGGCCGCCAGACGCATCGACGGCGATTCCGACGATTTCGGCGAAGGCTTCGCTGCCGTTGCCCGCCAGCTGGCCGCCCGCTCCCCAGCTTGAGATCAGGGTGCCATCGGCTTCGAACTTGCTGACGATGTCGGCGCCGGTGTCGGCGACATAGACGTTCCCGTTGGAGAGACCACCGGAGTTGTCGACCGCGACGAAGGTGGGGTCTTCGAATGCGCCTGGAGCGCTTGCCGAGGTTCCCGCTACGCAGCCTGAGCTGCAGACATCGATTCCGGCCCCGCCGACATCGGCTCCGAAGGCGCGGATGAAGGTACCGGCCGCAGAGAACTGATCGATGCGATGGTTGCCGGTGTCGGCGACGTAGATGTCGTGGCTGGCTTCGCTTACGGCGAGGCCGCTTCCGGCGAGGGTAGGTTCGAAGGTCGGGCTGCGGAGGGAGAGTTGACCGTCGCCGGAGCCGGCGGTACCGAAGGCCGAGGAGAAGACCCACTTCTTTCCCAGCGCGGAAGCTGGCGCGAGGAGAAAGCCGACGCCGAGCAGCGCGATCAGCGCCATCGACAAGGTTCCCTGATGTCTCTTCACCCGCCTTCTCCTCCCGTCGAGCGGCTCTCCCTGGACGCCGCCCTGTTCAGTTCCCTGAGAAATATCGGTTCGTTCCCAAGGGCCGACTCAGTGGACCACGGATCGCCGTCGCCGTCAAGGGCTCTCGGCTCAGAGTCCTAGAACTAGGTAGAGGAAGGGCCGGGCTGATGGCCCGGCCCTTCCTCAGTTACTGCGAGCTACGAGCTAGATCTGCTCGTGGCGATGCGGCGCTATGTGACTGTTGTCAGCGAGATCGGGTTGCCGCCGCCCGACATGGTAACTGTGGTCTTGGAGTTAAATTCGGCGGCGCCTTCACCGACTTTGAGGGTTTCTTTGGTCATTTCGTTGGTGAAAAACGTTGTCGCACCGCTGTGTTTTTCTTCCGGTTTCGGCGTTCCTGTTGCGATCGCCGTGCCCGTCACTACTAGGCTTTTGCCTTTAAGCGCGCATTTTTCCCCTTCGAAAGGAATTGACGCAAAAGGTTCTTTTTCCGGGTCCGGCGTGAATTCCAGGCCCATTGTGTTTTCTTTCGGACCACCTTTTTCGACTCCTTTGAAAAAGGATTTAACTACGATTTCTTTGGTGGTGCAGTTCAGCGGTTTGTTTATGGTGATCCCGGTGAATTTAGTCGTTACTGTGCCTGTGACCTGGTGATTTTTCGACCCGGCGGGGAGTTCCTCGTTGAGGATGAACCCTTCCCCGGTGACGGTCGTCGCCGTGATTTCTGAATTGACCCCGCCCAGGACCCCTTTCAAAACCGAAGGTTCCGCCGTTTCTGTCAATTTTCCGGTTTTGGCGTTGGTGACGCTGATTTTTGTTTCTCCGGCCGGGATCAGGACGTGGCCGAATGACCCTTTTTCTTTTCCGACGAATTCATCGCAGTGGGCGTCTTTGAAATCTTTGTCGCCGCCCCCCGGCACGCATGTGAACGCTGTTGTGTTTACTGCCGGCACGAACGCTGCCGAGGCGCTCTGCGCCGCGAAGGCGCAGATGAGAAGCGCGCCGAGCAGCGAGAGGCCGATGGCGGTTCTATGTCCGATCATCTCGATGACTCTCCTTGGTTGATTGATGTCGTCGGAGGCGGGCCTTCCGAATCCGTTCAGAGGGACTCGCTTCCGATCTGGTTATGACGAGAAGCCCGTGGCCCCCGCCGAGAATGAGCCTTGCATCGCAACGACAACCAGTCAAGTTTTTAAGAGCAATGTTTTCTATCTCGGCGTCGGAGCGCCCTGACCAAGGCCGGGCCGACGGGCCCGGCCTCTCCGGTCTGAGGTGGCTGCGAGCTAGATCTGCTCACAGCTGAAGCGCTATGTGACTGTTGTCAACGCGATCGGGGCGCCGCCCGTCATGCTGATTGTGGTCTTGGAGGAGAATTCGGCCGGGCCTTCGCCGATTTTCAGGGTTTCTTTGGTCATTTCGTTGGTGAACACCGTTGTCGCGCCACTGTGTTTTTCGCTCGGGTTCGGCGTTCCTGTCGCAATCATCGTGCCCGTGACTGCGAGGGTTTTGCCTTTGAGCGCGCATTTTTCCCCTTCAAGGGGGATTTCGGCAAAGGGGGTTCCTGGAGGATCCGGCGTGAATTCCAGGCCCATTGTGTTTTCTTTCGGACCACCTTTTTCGACACCTTTGAAAAAGGATTTGACTACGATTTCTTTGGCGGTGCAGTTTGCCGGTTTATTTACGGTAATACCTGTGTATTTTGCCGTAACTGTGCCTTTGACCTGGTGATTTTTCGATCCGGCTGGGGATTCTTCGTTAGTGATGAACCCTTCTCCAGAGACCGCCGTCGCCGTAATCTGCGTGGCCACTCCGCCCAAGGTCCCTTTCAGGACCGTAGGTTCCGCCATAGTTGTCGCGCTTGCGGTTTTGGCGTTGGTTACCGTGATTTCTGTTTCTCCTGCCGGGATCAATTCGTGGCCGAATTTTCCCGTTCCATCAGCTACTTTTTCATCGCAGTGGGCATCTTTGAAATCTTTGTTGCCGCCTTCCGGCACGCATGTGAACGCTGTTGTGTTTACTACGCTGCCGAGGCGCTCTGCGCCGCAAAGGCGCAAACGAGAAGCGCGCCGAGCAGCGCCACGACGATGACGGCTCTCTGTCCGATCATCTCGATCACTCTCCTTGGTTGATGGGAGCCGTCGGGGGCGAGGCCTGCCGAATCCGCTCAGAGGGACTCGCCTCCGATCTGCTTTGGGTCGGGCCTCGCTATTGGGAGACCCGGTATCCCAGGCTGAAACAGACCCGCGTGTAAGTCAAGGGGGAGCTTGACTTACAGAATGAATCGTGATCCACTGGCTAGTCTAGGAAATAGAAGATACTTAGATGGGAACGATTGATTCACGCCTATCTCTATTTCTTTGTTTTCAGGGGAAAAGGGAATCTCGGGGAAAGGGAGCAGTCGAATGATCAGAGGTCGAAAGAGAGATCTGTGGGGACGATCGGTGGTCGTCGTCGGAGCTTTGTTATTCCTTGGCTTTATCGCGACCCCCGACCCGGCACTTGCCCTGCCTGGCCATGGATTCCTCGAAACCTTCGGCAGCGCCAATCAGCCTTCCTTCGGAAATCCCGAGGGGATGGCGGTCGACCAGTCGAACGGCGACCTGCTCGTGATCGACGCGGGAGCGGGCACGGTCAGCCGCTATCAAGCCGACGGCACGCCAGATGATTTCTCCGCCCTCGGCACCAACGTAATCGACGGCTCCGAAACCCCCGAGGGAAGCCTGAGCTTTGGCGGATCCGGCGAAGTGCAGGTGGCGATAGACAACTCCGGCGGAGCGACCGACGGCAATATCTACGTCCCCCAAGCGGGCGCCAAGGTAGTCGATATCTTCGCCTCGACCGGCGAATACGTCGGCCAGCTGACCGAATCGAGCGAAGGCGTTTTCGCCGAACCCTGCGGAGTCGCCGTAGACCCTGCGGGGAGCGTCTTCGTCAACGATTTCTCCGGCGCGATTCACAAGTACGAACCGGGCGCCAATCCGCCCGAAAACGCCGATAACGGCGCCAACTTCGCCTTTGAAGGAAGCTGCACGCTGGCCGCCGGCGCCGGGCCGACGGACGGCTTCATCTTCGCCGCCCATTTCGCCGGCTCACTGGTGAAGCTCGACAGCACCACCGGCGCAGAAGTGTACGAAGTCGACCCTGGCCCCACCACGACCGTCAGCGTCGACCCCTCCAGCGGCCATGTCTACACGGCCACCGAAACCAGAATCGCGGAGTTCGACGCTTCCGGCGCCGCCGCGACGGTGATCTCGAGCACGCCGCTGGCAAGCGGCGGGAACGGGGTGGCGGTCAACGGCGCGACCGGCAACATCTACGTGAGCCGTGAAGGCAGTACCGAAGTCGAAGTGTTCGGCCCCGGCTTGGTTTCTCCTGAATTCGAACTGAAAATCAGTAAGACCGGTACCGGCTCAGGCACCGTCACCAGCTTGGCGCCGAACACGGGGATCGACTGCGGCTCCGAATGCAGCGCCGAATTTGAAGAAGGCGCAGAAGTGGAACTGGAAGCGATCGCCGCTGCCAACTCGAAATTCACCGGCTGGACGGCGACGGCCGGCAGCCCCGGCACCTGCACCGGGGTCGTCTCGCCCTGCAAGGTAACGCTTAGTGAAGCGATCGAGCTGGAAGCAAACTTCGCTTCTTCTGAATTCGAACTGAAAATCAGTAAGACCGGTATCGGCTCAGGCACCGTCACCAGCTTGGCGCCGAACACGGGGATCGACTGCGGCTCCGAATGCAGCGCCGAATTTGAAGAAGGCGCAGAAGTGGAACTGGAAGCGATCGCCGCTGCCAACTCGAAATTCACCGGCTGGACGGCGACGGCCGGCAGCCCCGGCACCTGCACCGGGGTCGTCTCGCCCTGCAAGGTGACGCTTAGCGAAGCGATCGAGCTGGAAGCAAACTTCGCCCGCTTGCCCCCGGCGGTAAGCGGCCTAAGCTCAATCCAAGGCTCGACCGCGGGTGGCAACACGATCGATATCGCCGGCACGGAACTGGCAGACGCCTCGAAGGTCGAATTCGGCACCACCACGGTTAGCTGCCCAAGCGTCGAGTGCGTGCTCGAAAGCCCGACGCAGATCAAAGTCAAAGTCCCGAGCCACGCAGCTGGCCCGGTGCACGTCACGGTGACCACGATCGGCGGCGTCTCGCCCAACACCGCCGCCGACGAATACACCTACGTCGCTCCCCCGGCCGTAACCGCCGTCAGCCCCGCCAAAGGCCCGCCGGCCGGCGGCAACCTGGTCGAGATCACCGGCCTGAGGCTGGCGGGAGCGACGAGGGTCGAATTCGGCACCACCGTGGTCAATGCGCCTTTCGCCGAGAACACGGATACGACGATCAGAGTCAACGCTCCTGCTCATGCGGCGGGCACGGTCAACGTCCGGGTGACGACGGTAGGGGGCACTTCGGGCAACTTCCCCCAGGACGACTACACCTACGAGGTGCCCGCCTCGCCACCGGTCGTGAACGGCCCGGCGGCGATTCCCGCCGCTGTACCGGTTCCCGCTGTCAAAGCGGGCACGCCCAAGGTCTCTCCCAGCGCTCAATTCAGCGACGGCAAGGCTGCCCTCCGCATCACCTGCCAGGGCTCCGGCAGGTGCGAAGGCACGCTGACGCTCAAGTCCGGCGGGAAGGTCGTCGGCAGGGCCCCCTACGACGTCGCCGCCAACAAGTCGAAGACGATCAAGGTCAAGATCACCGATAACCAGATCAAGAAAACGTTGAAGGAAGGCAAAGTCGTCAAGGTCAAAGTGGCCGGCCCGGGGATGAACAGCACTGTGAAGGTCAGCACCGGCAAGTAGATGTTCAGCAGCACCGAGATGCGGCACCTCAGCTCGAAGTGGCAGACGAGCACCGGATGGCCCAAGCGGCTGGAGTGGATCGACATAGACGGGATCCGTGGCTGGACCGGTCAGCGGTTCGAGCTGCGGTTCCCGATCATGGCCGTCGTCGGCGAGAACGGCGTGGGCAAGAGCACGGTGCTTCAGAGTGCGGCGTCCGTTTATCGAGCACCCGAACAGAGCGCCGACCGGTTCGCCTCAGACTTCTTCCCGGATACGCCCTGGGATCAGGTCACGAACTCGAAGATCCAGTACTCGGTCAGAGAGGGAACGGATACCCACACCGCGGCCATCCGCAAGCCGACGAACCGCTGGAGGGGTAATCCGCAGCGCAGAGAGCGGAGCGTCGAGTACATCGACCTGAGCCGCGTTCAGCCGGTTTCAGGACGCCTGGGCTACAAGACATTGGCAAATCCGGCCTACCTCGAGGCCGAAGCAAGTTCGTTCGAGCAGAGCCGACTGGCCCGCTTCAGCGCCATCATGGGTCGTCCTTACGAACTGGCGAAGATGGCGCTGACGTCTGGAGATTCAAAACGGGAAGTTCCGGTGGTCGGCCACCACGGCGCTTCCTACTCTGGCTTTCATCAGGGCGCCGGAGAGACCACTATCGCCGAGTTGCTGCAGACGGACTTGCCGAAATACAGCCTTGTTCTGATCGATGAGATCGAGAGCTCGTTGCATCCTCGTGCTCAACGCCTGCTGGTTCGTGACCTGGCGGCTCGCGCGCGCGATCTGGAGCTGCAAGTCGTCATCACCACTCACTCTCCTTACGTTTTGGAGGAGCTGCCCTTCGAGGCGCGGGCGTGCATCGTCCAAACTGCCTCCGGCGAGCGGGAGATCGTCTACGGCGTCAGTCCGGAGTTCGCCATGACGAAGATGGACGACGTGCAGCATTCGGAGTGCGACCTCTACGTCGAGGACCCGGTGGCCGCAACGATGCTCACTGAGATCTTGATCGCCGCCAACGCCGATCTCGTCTCACGCTGCGAGATCATCCCGTTCGGAGCATCTTCAGTCGGCAAGTCATTGGGTCAGATGGTCCTCGGGAACCGTTTCCCGCGCCCGTCTCGGGTCTTTCTCGACGGGGATGAGGGGGTCGTCGGAGGCTGTCGCAACCTTCCCGGGGAGGATGCGCCTGAGCGTGTCGTCTTCGCGGCCCTCAGGGCAGGAAACTGGAGGGGTCTCGAGAGTCGGACGGGGCGGGAATTCGCCAACGTGGCGGACGCCTGCAGCAAGGCGATGGCGTTTCCCGACCATCATCAGTGGTTGACCCACGCGGCAAGCCGCCTGTTCTTGTCGGGGGAAACGCTATGGCAGGCGATGTGCGCGGAGTGGGCTGCGCACTGCCTCGATGAGGAAGAGGCAAAATCCATCGCGCTGGTCGTGGAAGACGCGCTGATCGGGGTCCAAGGTTCCGGTGGAGTGCCGCAACCGGGGGCAACTGACTCGACGCTGTCGCCAGAGCCGGAGCAGGGGTTTAAACAGCAAATCTTGAGTTAATGTATAATTTTTGCTCAATAGAGAAAGTAGGCGCTATCGACTATTGAGCGAGGGTGATCGGGTGTCGGAGGCTGACAGGTGGTGCGGTGACATCCAGCACGCTTGAGGCACTCCGGTCTGGGGGACACGACGGCCAGGTGCGGAAAACGCTTTTCCGGAAGCTCAAGCCCGGTCCCGGCCACTCGGCCGAGGAGGTCCTCGCCGATCAGCGCGCGCGGCTTCAGCGCGCGCTGGTGGATCTCGTCGGGGAGCATGGCTATCACGACGTGACGGTGCGGGCGCTCTCGCGCCGGGCCGCGGTGTCTACCCGCACCTTCTACAAGCACTTCGGCAATGTCGAGGAGTGCTTCCTCGCCAGCTACGACTCGCTGATGGAGTGCGCCCTGGGACACGCCTCGGCAGCGCGCACAAGGGATGAGGACTGGGCAGAGGGTCTGCGCAACGGGCTCCGGGCGGTTATGCAGGACCTCGCCGACAACCCGGCCGCGGGACGGGTCGCCCTGATCGAGTCCTTTGCCCTCGGCCCGCCTTCACTCGAGAGCCGTTCCCCAGTTCGCGAGTTCGAGCAGTTCCTGAGCGATGCCTTCGCCGGGGCCCCGGACCGGATCGTGGTCCCCCCTCCCATCCTCCAGGGAATGGTCGCCGGAGCCGCCCGGGTGGGCAGGTCGTGGCTGCTCGCCGGGCGAAGCGCAGAGCTGCCTGGGATCGTCGACGAGCTGGCGGACTGGGTTGTCTCGCTGCGGGAGGGCAGCGACGTCGCCGCGACCGCTGACCGGAATGTGGAGGCCAACGGCCATGGCGCAGCACGGGAGGGAGGGAGCTTCGGCACCCCGCGCCCGGGCGCCAGCGGGAACGAGCGGCAGTGCATCCTCGTCGCCGCTGCCAAGCTGTGCGTGAGAGAGGGGTATGGGGCCCTGACCGTTCCCAGGATCCGGGCCGAGGCGGGCGTCTCGCGCCGCAGCTTCGACGTTCACTTTGCCGGCGTCGAAGCCTGCTTCCTCGAAGCGGCCGAAGTGCTGACGATGAGCGCCGCCGCCAGGGCCGAGGAGAAGGCGACGACCGTCAGCGGCTGGGAGCGGGGGGTTCAGCAAGCATGCGCAGCGCTCTGCGGCGAGCTGGCCCAGGATCCGGTCCTCGCCCACCTCGGCTTCGTCGAAGTCCTGGCCCCGGGTCGGCCGGGGATGCACTGCCGGGAACGGTTCGTGGAGCGGTGTGCGGATCGCCTACAAAGGACCGCTCCTCGCACACGGCGGCCGAGCAAGCTGTCCGCTGAAGCCTCGGTCGCTGCCGCCTGGAGGATCGTGCATACCGAGATCGCCGCCGGCAGGAGAAAGAAGCTGGCGCGGATTGCGCCCCTGGTCGCCCACGTGCTGCTGGCGCCTACGCGGGCTCATCGGAAGGCCGCTGCCTGAGTGAGTGAGGCCGAACTCCTACTTTCCCGACTTGCCGCAACCGTTGGCGATCAGTGGCCTCGTGTCGGAGACCTTGCCGTTGTGGGCGGTGAGGTGAGCGATCGCCCTCTGCGGCTTGGAGCAGATGTTTTCGCTGTTGACCAACAGGCCCTTCCTGCCGCCCTTCATCTCCAAGACGAACTTGGAGACGGGGGCGTCGGGAGCCGCTTCGAAGGTGTTGCGTATTCCGTTGCCGGTGCCGGTGCCGACCCGCCCGACGAGGTTGAAGTCGACCTGACCGCGCAGGGCGACGACCAGGTCGGGCAGTTTGTGGTTGGAGGAGCGCAGGTATACCGGGCCTTTCAGGGGCTTGTCCAGAAGCGGCGTGAAGGCTCGAGCAAAGCCGTAGATCGAGGCTTTGGGGCAGGTCCTCGCCGCGAACTGCACCCTGGTGCAGATCGTGCCGATGTGGGTGGTGTCGAGAAACTCGGAGTGAGGCAGGGTGACCTGGGCGGTCTTGATGTTGGCGTAGGAGCCCTTGGGGTAGGTCAGGACCGCTCTGAGCGCCGGGTGCCCGGTGCGCTTGGTCGCGCCCTTGAGGCTGAGCGCCAGCTTCGGCTTGAAACCGAGGGCGCCGCAGGCTCCCACCTGGAAGCGGTTGGTCAGCGGGGCCACCGCGCCGGTGGTCGAGATCGCTTCACCGCTGATCGCCTTGCCTTCACAGGAAGTCGGGTTGAGGGTGAACTGGTGGCGGTCGACTTGGACCGCGATCGAGCGGACGTCGGCCGGGACTCCCTGCAGGAGGGTTGGAATCGGGTCGCTTTTGACCGTGACCCGAGCGGTCGATTCGTCGACGAAGAGAGCCGCGCGCACGAGCACCGTGCCGAGGTCGAAGGGCCCCGCCACCGCCGGGACGATGACGGCCATGCTCAGCGGGGCGCCTTTGTAGGGGCCGGCGAGGTAGGCGTGGCCCTGGACAGTGAGCGGGCTGCCCGAGCCGGCGCCGACGTTGACTACGCCAATCTCCGACGCCTTGGGGCAGGAGGGGCTGGCCTTCTCCAGGGCACCGTCGCCAAGGCCCTTGCGAGCTTCGGCTACGGCGATCTGGGCGTTTGAGCACTCCTGGACGCCGGCGAGCTTGGCGCTGAGCCCCCGCGGCAGGGTGACGTTCAAGGCTCGCAGCCGCTGGGAGCCGTTCTCGCGGGTGAGCTTGAGCACGAACGGCGAGTAGTTGCCCGCCAACAGAGTGGTGGTGCCGGCTTCGAAGCTGGGCTGGTGGGGCATCTCCGCTTCGCTGTTCGCGCACCTGCCCCCCCCGGGGGCGCCGTTGACGCTGAACGAGTCGGTGCGGAGGACGTCGGCACCTTCGGGACTGGACCAGGGAGTGAGGTCGGCTTCGGTGGTGTAGGTACCGCAGGTCGGAGGCGTCGTCAGAGCCGCCCTGGGGCCGCCGAAGAAGTCGAAGTCGAGGTCTTCGAAGGGAAGTTGGGGATTGTTCAGGAAGGTCGCCCTCAGCTGCCCGGTGAGCGGATCCGGCTCGACCTTGCCGGCCAGCTTGACGACGAGGCCCGTGAGCGGATCCTCGACCGCGATATAGAGGGCCATCAACGAGTTGAAGGGGTTTGCGCTCTGCTTGGCGATGTAGACCTCTCCCCGAACGGGATGATCGAGTGCCGGGGTTTCGATCTGCACCGTGCCGATCTTCGAAGCGGGGGGGCACTTTGCCGGTTCGCCGGCAGCGGGTTCGCTGGAGCCGGGCAGGTTGATGCCTTCCGGGCCCTCGAGCGAGCAGGCCGCCAGGCCGTTGGCGACCGAGGGATTCACGACCATGCCCTTGGGCAGGGTCACGACGGTGTTTTTCAGATGGGCGGTAGCCAGCTGCAGGGGGTCTTCGTTCTGGGGGTTATGGATGCTGACGTGAAGGCCCGTGGGAGAATCCGAGGTGCGGGTTTCGGGCTGGGAGGAGATCGTTGGCTTGAAGGGCAGCCTTTCGCAGCCGTTGAGCCCTGCCGGGTTGGCGGTGTCGTCGAGTGAGAGAGCACTTTCACTCTGAAACACACCCGGTTTCTGCACGGACTCGACGTGCAACGTCGTCCTCAGTGGTCCGGAACAGGAGGTGGGCAGGGTAAGGAAGGGGGCCGGTATGACTTCGCTTGAAACGGCGCAGCCGGGAAATCCCTGGATGATGCAGACGCCCCGTTCGGAATCGTGGTCTTCAAGCGCCGGAACTCCCCAGATCGTCTCGCTTACGGAAAGGACTTCTATGTCGGTCGGGATCGTGATGTCCGCGGCGCTGACGCCATAGTCGCTGCTGCGCAGAGAGGCTTCCTGGAAGCTGTTGGCACTGGCGATGCTGAAGCCAACCGAGGCCAGGACGCCGAGTGGGGGCGTCAGGTTGTAAACGGGGGTTTCAGGTTTGACTCCCGGGGCCTGGATGTGTGCGACGCCGATCTGCGTATTCGGAGGGCAGTTCGTCGCAATGCCCTCGAAATCCGCGGTGGAGCAGCGGGGCACCGCACGCGGGTTGCCGACCGTCCCCGCCGGCAGGTCGACGACGAGGCTGCGCAGCGTCCCTTCGGGATGGCCTTGGGCATCCAGGTTCATCGCCCAGCTGAGGTTGTATTCGTAAGGATGGGAGCCGGCCTGGAGGTCGACCGAGCCGTCTTTGTTGAGCGCGGCGGCGGTGAAGTCGTGCACGCCGAAGCTCGCCTGCGACCCTGCGGGGGCGAGGAGGGCCAGAGTGAGGGCGGCGAGGAGGCAGAGAGGCAGATGCCTGCGGACACTCACTTCGAGCCTCCCCGGTTGTGCTTAGACGGTTGCTGGTGGCGCTTTTTGTGTTTTTTGTGCTTCTTATGCTTCTTCTTGTGATGGGCCTTCTTGGGATTGCCTGGTCCGCTGAACTTGCTGCTGGCGGCACCCGGCGGCGCGGGCGGACTTACGATCGCTCCCTTGCAGGCATCCCCGCCGCAGGGCGGGGTGCTCCCTTCGGGGAAGCCGACCGCTTCGCCCGGGACGTGTGGGGCGCGGGCGTCGTAGAGATCGAGCTGCTGGTCCTTGTCGCGCGGCAGCAGCTGCTCGCGGGTGACGATGAAGGCGTCCTCGCCGCTCGGCGTGGAGTCGAGGAGCATCGAGTCTTTGCTGGCGGTTCCGCTGGAGATCAGGAAGACGCAGCCGCCCACGCGTTTGCAGCTCCCCACCCCGTTCGGCTCCCACTCGTAGACGTCTTGGATGTGGCCGTTGGTGTCGCGCGGAGAAAGAGCGTCCTGGCTTTCGAAGAAGAGCCTGCCGCCGCCCTCGGCGCTGAGGTTGCCGGGCTGCGGGAGGGGAGCGTTGAGGGTGAGCCCCCGGATCAGGCTGAGGTTGGAGGGGCCCAGCGGCTGCCGGCCACTGGGGTTGCAAGAGGCACAGGTGAGGCTTCCGGAGGCGGCGGCGTACTCGAACACCTCCGAACAGGCCTGGGTGGCGTTGCAAATGCCACCGTCGCTGCGCTCGTTGTCATAGCCGGTCAGGGGGGCCGTCGACATGAACGCCAGGTAGTTCCCGTCGGTGCTGACCTGGGCCGTGCGGATCGACCGGGAGGCTTTCCAGTCATTGAGATCGCCGTTTGGCCCACCGACGAGGGTGCCGACAAAGGCGGTGATCCCTTCATTCCAGGCGTAAAGGTTGGGTTTGCCATCCTCGGCTTGTTCTTCATTGGCGTTTTCCTCACCGCCGGTGAGCACGGTGGTGTCGACGAAATAGATATGCGATAGATCCTCGGCGGCGCCGAGGATGCCCTGGAATCCTCCCTGGTCCTGAGCGAGATTCGCGGTCGGCTCGTAGGCTTCGGCTTCTTCATCCAACGCGTAAATCTGTCCGTCTGAAAGCAGGACCTCCGACCCGTCCGCGGAGGCACTGAGGAAGCAGACCCTTTCGGCCGGTTCGAAGCTTTTTTTGCAGCGTCCGGGTCCAGGGATTTCAAGGGTTTTCGTACCACCGACGCGGACGTAGACCTGACCGGTCCCCTCCTCGCTCCAAAATATCCGGCTGCCATCGGCGGAGATCGCGTTGTCGACTACGGCGGGTTCTTCTCCAGCGAATTCGGGCGGTTCCACCAGGCGCCCGGAGCCAACTACGGCGCCCGTGCCGGCCACTTCGTTGGCCGGCAGCACATTGACGAGGCGCAGCCGGCCATTGACCCACTCATAGAGGTTGCAGTGCGCGTCCGGATTGCCGCACTGTGCCGCACCCGCTTCGACTTCGTTGACTTCTGGGGCTTTGGGGGCAATTCCGGGGACCGCCTGCGTAAGCGCGTCGTTGGCTTCGAAGATCAGGTGGTTGAAGGCGGGGACCGCTGACGTCCCGGAATTAGCCCCGGCGTAGACGATGCGGAATGCGTTCGCGTTTTCAATGAAGTTGAAAACGCCGGGATCACGGCTCGGAGGCTCTTCGACGACGAGTGGCCTCAGCGTGCCGTCTCCTTCGCGCAGGTAGAGGTTGACGTAGCTTTCGTCCCCCCGGGTGGGGGCCTGTGGGGAAAGGGCTGGTTCCCTCTGGAAGAGCACGCCCCGGGAGAGATCACGGGAGAAGCCGACGAATCCAGTCCCCAGGTTGCCGTTGAACAAGGGTGAGCTCAGGCCCTGCGTCCCCCACCCGCTTGGGCTGCGACGGCTGAGGTACTCGACTTGGCCCGACGCCAGGCCGGCGGAGAAGGGCTGGCCCCCGTAGGCGACCGACCCTCCGTCGGGAGCGCTTTGCATCGGCATCAGCTGTAAAGAGATCCCCGGCAGGCAGTCTTTGCAGCTCCCACCCAAGCCTAGCGGCGCGAAGACCTCCCCCAGCTTCTGCGGTGGGGAGACCATCTCATAGGCGCGACCGTCGGGGAGGCCAGGCGGGAAGAGCGCAAAGGTAGCGAAGCTTCCCGCTTCCGCGCTGAAGACGGGGGCGCCTTCGTTGTTCTCGTTTTCGGCGGCGACCCTGAAGAGGTAGGTCGTATCGGGCCGCAACCCGGCGAGATGGCCACGGGCGGTCCGGGGTTCTCCCGCGGAGCCGAGGTTGCCTTCCGGCGTCTGCAGAGCGCCTTCGAAGCCGGGGAGGCCGTCAGCGAGGTTTTCCTCGAACTTGGCTTTGGCGATGTACTGGAAGCGATAGTGGGTGTCAAAGAATTTGGGGTTGACCTGGGCCTGGAGATCGGCCGAGGAGGTGGTGACGTTGGAGAACGAGAGGGAGCCGACCTCGGGCGGATCGGGTGGCGGCGGGACGAAGATCTCAACCTGGCGTTCGCCGCCGGTATCGGAGACAAAAACCCTTCCGGTCTCAGCGTCCACCGCCAGGCCTTCCGAGGCGGTGAGCGCGCCGGCTCCCGTCGCGGCGAAGGTTCCCACCGGCGTGCCGTCCGCTTTGAACTGCGCGATCGCGGTGCGCTCGTCGACGTAGAGATCGTCGTTGGCAGGGTCGACCGCGACGCCGTAAGCGCTTTTGGGATCGATGGCGCCGGCTTCGCTGTAGGTGGTGGTGGGGGTCGGCGGGAACTCGGAGGGGACGAACTTCTTGACCGGCAGCCCACTGAACGGATAGGGGGCGACGTAGACGGCGCCGGTTGAGTCGGTGGCGAGGTTGGAGGCGTTGGAGGCAGGAAAGGAGGTGATCGCCGCACGACCGGGCGTGAACACGTCGACCACGCCGGATTCTCTTTCGGCGGCGTAGATGTTGCCGGTTGCGTCCACCGCGACGCCGAAGACGAATTCAAATGAGCCGACTTCGCCAACTTCCTCGCCGTCGGATTCGAAGACCTTGATCGAGCTGGTGCCAAACGGGGAATAGCTGGCAACATAGAAGTCTCCGCTGGAATTGTCGACGGCGATCTGGTTTTGCGCTTCTTCCGAGAAGAACGAAAAGCCACCGATGTCATTGGTGCCGGCGCCAGGACCGGCGGTAAATTCGACCGGGAGGCCGTCCTGATCGAACTTGCTGACGGTGCCGGCACCGAGATCGATGACGTAGACGTCGTGGGTTTCCTGATCGACAGCGAGGGGACCGGGGGCTTCGAAGTGGCTGGCACTGGTGCCATCGGGCCCAAAGGACCTCTCGTATTCGTGCGCCGTGGCGGCCAAGGCGGAAGTCGGTAGCAGGCAGACGATAAGTACGGCGAAGGCAAAGAAGGCTCCAAAGCCACGACCGTTGACCAACTCTCTCAACTCGCTTCCTCCTATTAAGAGCGCCGCGCTTAGCGCCGCCTCTTCCCCGTTACCTCTTCGCCAGCGCTGCGAGCGTTCCCTGATGAATACTCGTTAATTCCCAGCGACCTGACCAGTGGATCACGATTCCTCAAAGTCGTCAAGAGGAGCCGGGACCAGAATCCAAAATTCGGTAGCCCAGCGAGCTCGTGCAGCAGCTGGGGCTGGACCAAGCGGTCCAGCCCCTCCATGCCGGCTCAAACTACGAGCTCAGCTGCTCGCTGCCCCAGGTCTATTCGGTGAGTGTTGTGACTATGACCGGGTTGCCACCCACTTTCCTAACTGTGGTGGTGCTTTCAAGGCTGACCGCGGATTCCCCTACTTTCAGGGTTTTTTCGGTCATTTCTTTGGTAAATACCAGTGTCGCGCCGCTTGAGGCCGACGTTTCGGATGGTCCAGTGCCCCCTGTGGCGAGCGCCGTTCCTTCGACAGGGATCGCTTTTTCTTTAAGGGCACATTCTTTACCTTCAAGGGTGAAGGTCGAGAACGGTTTTCCAGCAGCCGGTTTGAATTCGGCGCCCATTGTATTTTTAATTCCACTGGTTTCCCGTTCCGTATACGATGTGGAGGTAACACCAGCGGTGAGGTTTGCTTCTTTGAGCGTGCATTTGGCCGGTTTGATTACCGTACAGGTGGAGAATTTAGAGGTTACACCGCTTCCTACTACCTCCATCTTTCCGCCTTCTACTACGTTCGCAACTTTTGCTTTTCCACTAACGACTGCGCAGCTTATTTCGGTATTTACACCGAAAATAACTCCCCTCAGTACCGAAGGGGCTGATTTAGCTGTTTCACTGGCAGTTTTTTCGTTGGTAAATTCGACTTCAGCTTCGCCTGAAACTACATTTGCGTCACTGAAGTTTCCTTTCCCCGCTTTATCGCAATGCGCATCGGTAAAGTTCCCAGTGCCTTCTGGCACGGGGTCACACGTGAACCCTGTTGTGCCTTTGATCGCCCAGGCGCTCGATGCCGAGAACGCGCAGAACACAAGCGCGGACAGCAGCGAGAGGCCAATCACGGCTCTACGTCCGTTCATTGATGACTCTCCTTGGTTGGTTGTGGTTGTCGGACGAGGGCCGTTCCGAATCCGCTCAGAGGGCTTCCCGCCGATCTGCTTTCGGGTCCCGAGAGGTTCCCGAAGACAAATGCTCGATTAGAGTGGCGTTTGAGTCAAGTTTTTCGGTTCGATGTTTTCTATCGTCGCCCAGGCCCTGGTTGGATTTATGCTCCAACCTTCTGCTGGGTCCCGGCGAGACGGGACTCCGCGGCACCTGCCGAGCTGCCGGCGATGAAGCCGAGGCTGTTCAGCACTCGGCCCATAATCGGCGCCGCGGCCGGCCCAGGGGCCGGTGCGGCCAGGCAGGCCTCGGACAGGCTCAGCAGGTAGCGAGACAGGCTGGTGATGTCGTGGCGCTCGACCGTTCGCCGCAGCGATCGCCGGTACTGCTGCGATTGCATGACGGCCGTTCGCGCCAGGGGAACCGACTCTTCGCTCGGCTCCTGCGCGCGCTGGGCCAGGCACCATGCTTCGGCGATCGTCCGTCCGGGCCCGGGCTGGCCCTCCAGTAGTGCCCGCGGGGCGAATGCCAGCGGACGGGTGACGGGCGCGGTGACGAACGTCCCGCGCATGACGATGTCGGCGAGCTCCTCGTGTCCCACGGTGCCGCCGCTCAGCTCCTCCAGATCGGCGACTCCGGGGCTAGCCGCCAGGTCGTCGAGGAAGTCGTCCATCCAGAGTACGTTGCCCGCGCTCGAACCGATCTTTTCACCATCCGCAGCGGTTACCGACGCATGGTACACACGCACGTGCGGCTCGGTGAATGGGCCCGGGCGCAGTCTCTGGTGCAACTCGCAGAGGACTGTTATCGACGGCTGCCACTCGATGCCGCAGACCTCCATGTACGGTTCGCCGTCGGCGAGGTCTTCGAGGATGTGATCGTAGGCCCCGAGCAGGCGGGCGTGCTCGGTGGGGAACCCGTCCTCGCGTACCAACACCATGGTGGGGAACTCCGACTTGTTGGTCCTGTAGACGACCGCCCCGGACTCCTCGCGCTCGAGTATCCCTTTGCCGAGTCCCTCGTCCATCAGGGTGACGGCTCGCGGGATCGCGTCGGACTCGAAGTCGCACTGGTCCATCATCACTCCCAGGCGGGCGAGGGTGTCACGATGTCCCTCGAGAGTCCATTCGCGCATGCGGCTCCAGAGCTCCCTCTCCGCACTCGCCCCGAGCAGCCATTCGCTCATCAGCGTGTCGGCGAGGTCGCCGACCGGCTTCTGCTCCTCGGCGTTCGGGTCAGCGCCATCCTGACCCGCGCCCGTCCGCGCCTGCTCGCGCGAGTATTCGCTGGAACAGAGCTCGACGAAGCGGTCCCCGGCCAGGCCCATGTCCCCGGGCTCCTTGTCCTCGTGGAAGGTCCGGTATCCGGCCATCGCCTCGCAGACGCGCCGGCCGATGTCCCCGACCATGTTGTGACGGCGGACACTGGCCCCCGCGGCGGTGAAGGCGGAGGCCAGCGCCTCGCCGACGATGATGTTTCGCAGGTGCCCGACGTGCAGTGCCTTGTTCGTGTTGGGGCCGAGGTAGCTGATCGTCAGGCGCCGACCCGCGTAGACGTCGTCGGTGACCATCCCCACCGGCTCCCCAGCGGCCAGGCGACGCTCGAGATCGGCCAGCACCTCGTCCTCGAAGCGGACGTGCACGGTCGACTTGCGGCGCTGCGCGCTCGCGGTCATCGGGTGCTCTTCCAGCGCCTCGATCAGACCGTTGCCGGCCGGCGACATCAGCCAGCGCCGATCGGGGAAGACCAGGCGGATATCGGCCTGGTGACCCTCCCGCCTGCGCGCTTCGATCGCCACACAGTGCTCTGAGGCACCGTGCTCCTCCATCATCGTTTCGCACTCGCTACGCAGGTCTCGAGTGCTTAGGTTCACCCTCGCGACCCTTTGCGAATAGGTGAGTTTTTACCGTCCGTCGAAAGCACGCCCGACGGGAATCGAACCCGTATCTGCGGCTTAAAAGGCCGCTGCTCTTCGAACCGATTTGTTGCTCGGCTTCCACCTCGACCATCCCGTCTTCCGGGTGGCGCTCCGTTACCGCCTTGACGACATCGATCTAGTCCACGATTAGGGTCGCATGGGGCAATTGGGCTATGAGAGCTTCTGCTGTCGCTCCTCTTCAATTCTTGACCAATTGAACTACGGGCGCACGTTTCCAGACCCGCTGAGAGGCTGTTGGCAGCGCTGCTGCCGTTGCTGATCCGTCTCTGGGTCATAGAATTTCTGAATGATAAATCTTTCTAATGCGATGTCAAGGCGCGCGCATGCCTCCCCGTCTCGGGAGGCAAAGAACCGGCACCGGGGCGTCTGAGGCACTTCTCGGATTCGGGCACCCCGGCGCCGGCCAACACCCCAACCCGGCCCCAGGGGGCCGTAGGAGCAGGACAGAGCGTAGCCCAGGGCGGGGGCAGAAATAAGAGGTAAATGCCCTGAAAAACTTGATCAAACTAAGAAGTTAGTTCAAACTAGGGAGGCGCTATCAGCATCCCTTCAAAGCGCAAACCGGCGGGCGGGGAATCTGGAAATCGGATTCGGGGCCCCGCCCGCCGACAACCAGCCCTTTGATCCAATGAAGCCAAGCGCCGACAAGAGCCAGATCACCTTCGTCACCCTCGGCCCGGAGGGCACCTGCCATCAGCGCGCCGTCGGCGAGTACGCCCGCTTCCAGGGCATCGAGAACTACGAGTTCGAGCTGATCACCGACTTCTTCGCCGGGCTGGAGGCGATCCGGGGGCGCGAGGACGCCTTCCTCGTCCAGTGCAGCGCCCATCCGCTGGTCCACAAGATCACCGAGAAGTATTGGACCGAGGTCTTCGTAGTCGACACCTTCATCTACCCGACCAAGGCGCTGGCGGTGCTCAGCCGCCGCGACGTCGAGCGGCCGCGGTCGCTGGGGATCGTGCCCGCGACCGAGGGCTACGTCGACCTCAGCCAGTGGGAGGAGGTGATCCCGCAGATCTCCAAGCCGCTGATCGCCGAGGCGCTGGTGCGGGGGGACTACGACGCCGGCCTCACCCACCTCGAGCACCTGGAGAGGCATCCCGACCTGCTCCGCCTCGACCTCGAGATCGGCGAAGTCGACACCACCTGGGTCGTCTACGGGACTGCCAAGCGCTTTCAGGGCGAGGTGATCGGAATCCCCTCTCCCGAGCTCTACCGCCGGCCTCAGCCCGCCTTGCCCTGACGGCTCTCGTCGCGGCGGTGGCGGCGGACCAGCGGTGCCACGTAGCCGATCAGGATCCCGATCGCGACCGCGACCAAGAGGGTGACGATCAGCGGCGCGTTGACGGTAACGAAGAGGACTTCCACCTCGACGTTCTGCGAGTTCTGCAGGGCGACGATGGCGACCAGGGCAACGAGAACGCCGACGACCCAGGCGCGCCAGTTGGTCGGCTTCTTCTCCGGGGCCACGTAGTCATCCTAAAACCGAGGACGAGTCCTCACAGAAGTCAATAAGTCAAAACCTCTCTAGTATCGTGCCCGCATGCCAGGAATGGTGGGGGGCAAAGGGAAGCAAGTTGCGGTCGAGGAGCCGGCGGCGGAGCTGCCGAAGGCCCTCCCGCAGACGGGAGCCGCGGCACTCGTGTTCGTCGCCGCCGGCGCGGTGCTGATGCTGGAGATCCTGGCGGTGCGGCTGCTGGCGCCTTACGTCGGGCTGACGCTGGAGACGACGACCTCGATCATCGGGGCGGCGCTCGCCGGGATCGCCGCCGGCGCGGCGATCGGGGGGTATCTCGCGGATCGGACCAACACCCGACGCCTGATCGTCGGCCTGCTGATCGGCGGCGGCCTGCTCAGCCTGCTGACCGTCCCGCTCGTGCACTGGCTCGGGCCCGGGGCCCGGGGAGACGGCGACCTTGCCGCGCTCGGCATCACGTTGATCGCGCTTGTGCCGGCGGCCGCGGTGCTCAGCGCCGTATCCCCCGCGGTCGCCCACCTGCAGCTGCACGATCTGCACACCAGCGGCACGATCGTCGGTCGGCTGTCCGCCTGGGCAACCGCGGGCGCCCTCATCGGCACTTTCGGCACCGGCTTCGTGCTCGTGCCGCTGATGCCGGTCGGCTCCGCCGTGCTCGTGATCGGAGCCGTGCTGGTGCTCGTCGGAATCGCGCTCGGCTCGACCTCCCAGGTGCTTTCGCCAGCCATCCTCGCCGGCCTGGCCGCCGTCGCCTTAGCCTTCGGCGTGCTCTCCGCCAGCAGCGACTCCCCGTGTGCGCTGGAAACGAATTACCACTGCGTCAGCGTCGAACCCGATCCCAAGCTGGCCGGCTCCCACCTGCTGCTCGACAACGAGTACAACTCCTACGTCGACCCCGCCCACCCGCAGCATCTGGGGTACGTATACACGCGCTGGATCGCCGACGGGATCGATGGGACCTACCGTCCGGGGACCCCGCTCGACGCCGTCTTCGTCGGCGGCGGCGGCCTGACTCTGCCCCGCTGGCTGCTCGCCAGCCGGCCCGGATCGCATGCGCACGTCCTCGAGCTGGACGGCGAGATGGTCGACTTCGTCGAGGAACGGTTCGGTCTGCCCAGGTCGCCGGATCTCGACATCTCGATCGGCGATGCCCGTACCAGCATGCTCGACATCCCCAGCGACAGCGCCGACCTCGTCGTGGGCGACGCGTTCAGCGGCATCTCCGTGCCATGGCACCTGACGACCGCCGAGTGGATCGACGAAGTGCAACGGGTCCTGAAGCCGGACGGCATCTACGCGCTCAACCTCATCGACCTCGAGCCTCTGTCGCTCCTGGACGCGGAGTCGATGACGCTGCTCGACGCCTTCCGCGACATTCACCTGATCTCCTTCCCGGACGAACGCGGGGAACCGATTGGCGGCAACGTGGTGCTGATCGCCTCCGACCGGCACCTGCCCAACTCGGTGCAATCGGACGCCAGAGGCGCCTTCACCTATCCGCGATCGAACGTCTGGGCATTCGCCGGCGGCGCCGAGCCCCTGCGCGACGACTACGCCCCGGTCGACCAGCTGCAGACGGTCGAATAGGCGGGCGCTACGCGGTGGCCGGAGCCGGGGTGCGGTCCGCCCACGGGCGCGCCGCTTCCAGCTGGGCGCCGAGGCGGATCAGGGTCGCCTCGTCGTAGGGGCCGCCGGTGAGCATCGTCCCGACCGGCAGGCCCTCGTCGGTCCAGTAGAGCGGCAGGGAGATCGCGGGGAGGCCGGTGAGGTTGCCGTAGGCAGCGAAGGAGACGGAGGCGACGGTCTCGAAGGTGGCCTGCTCAGGGGCGGCGTGCTGGGCCTCGAGGACGCTGCCGGAGAGGGGCGGGAGGATCGCCGAGGTCGGGGTCAGGAGGACGTCGAAGTCGCGGCCCCAGCGGGCGACCTCGCTGCGGGAGAGCTTCTCCAGAGTCTGGGCCGCGACCACGTAGTCGTAGCCGCTGATCTCCCTGGTCGCCGCCTCGTAGGCGTGGCGGTTGTGGGGCTCGACCTTCTCCCAGTCGACGCCGTCGTAGTCGGCTAGGCCGGCGGTGGCCATGACCGTGAAGGGAGGCACCAGGTCGGGCGAGATCGTCGGCACCTCGACCTCGGCGACCTCGTGCCCGAGCTCCTCCAGCAGCGCCGCCGCGTCGCGGGCGGCGGCGACGCAGGCCGGGTCGGTGGGGATGCCGAGCGGGGCCTCGGCCATCAGGCCGACGCGCAGCTTGCCGGGGGCCGCGCCGAGCTCCTCGGCGAACGGGCGGGCGGGCGGGATCGCGTTGTTCCAGGCGAGGGGGTCGGGGCCGGCGGTGGCGTCGAGCAGCGCCGCGGCGTCGGCGACGGTGCGGGTGGTCGCGCCCTCGACGACGGCGCCCATCCAGGACTGGGCGCGGCGCGGGATGCGGCCGCGGCTCGACTTCAGGCCGACCAGGCCGCAGTAGGCGGAGGGGATGCGGATCGAGCCGCCGCCGTCGTTGGCGTGGGCGATCGGGAACATGCCGCCGGCGACCGCGGCCGAGGCGCCACCGGAGGAGCCGCCCGAGGAGCGGCTGGGGTCCCAGGGGTTGCGGCTGTTGCCGTAGCGGCTGTTCTCGGCCACCGTGATCGGGCCGAACTCGGGAGTGTTGGTGCGACCGCAGAGGACGAAGCCCGCGGCGAGGAACGACTCGACGACCAGCTCGCTTTCCTCGCTGGGACCCTCGGGCGCGCCGTGCGATCCGTAGGTGACGGGCCAGCCGGCGACGAGGGTGAGGTCCTTGATCGGGATCGGCACGCCGAGGAAGGGCGCCTGCTCGCCGGCGCCAAGGCGGGCATCGGCGTCGCGGGCCGCCGCCCGGGCCGCCTCGTCGTCGCGCCAGACGACCGCGTTCAGCTCCGGGTTGCGCTCGTCGACCGCCGCCAGGCAGGCGTCGAGCAGCTCGGCGGCGGAGAGCTCGCGGGCGCGCAGGGCGGCGGCGAGGTCGAGGGCGGAGCTGGTCGGTCCAAGCTGGCTCACCAGCCAACCATATTGCGCCGAGCTTTGGCCGGCGTTTCAGCCACGGGGCCGACGACGGGCCCAACCACGCCTAGCCCCCTCGGTTCTCACAAGCGAAGTCGCCGTCATGCGAATCTAGGGCGACGCAGGAAATCGGCCGAACCAGGAAGGCAGCGATGGCGACGATCACCGAG
The DNA here is from genome assembly GCA_963717495.1 of uncultured Solirubrobacterales bacterium. Taxonomy (GTDB): domain Bacteria; phylum Actinomycetota; class Thermoleophilia; order Solirubrobacterales; family 70-9; genus VAYN01. The sequence goes on from OY970339.1 coordinate 2,115,471, forward strand.
TACGAGGCTAAGCAGATTGAGAAGGCGAACGCGGTCGGCAGGACGCCGGTCGTGTTCATCCACGGGCTCTGGCTCCTCCCCAGCAGCTGGGACAACTGGGCCGGCGTCTTCGAGGAGGCGGGCTACGCGGCGGTGACGCCTACTTGGCCTGACGATCCCGAGACCGTCGAACAGGCCCGGGCCAACCCCGACGTGTTCGCGAAGAAGACGCTCGGGCAGATCGCCGATCACACCGCCGAGGTGATCGGACAGCTGAACGAGAAGCCGGCGGTGATGGGCCACTCGACCGGCGGCCTGCTGGCGCAGATCGTCGCCGGGCGCGGACTGTCCGCGGCCACGGTCGCGATCGACCCGGGGCCGTTCCGAGGCGTCCTGCCGCTGCCGATCTCCGCCCTTAAATCGGCGAGACCGGTGCTCGCCAACCCCCTCAACCGAGGCCGGGCGGTGACGCTCACCCTGGACCAGTTCAAGTACGGCTGGGCGAACGCGCTCTCCGACGAGGAGGCGAAGAGCCTCTACGAGGCTTACCACGTGGCGGCACCGGGAGTGGCCTTGATGCAGATGGCCAACGCCAACCTGAACCCGTTCACCGAGGCCAGGGCAGACACCAAGAACCCCGAGCGCGGGCCGTTGCTGATCATCGACGGGGAGAAGGACCACACGGTTCCCTGGGCGATCGCCAAGGCCTCCTATGACAAACAGAAGCGCAACCGGGAGAGCGTGACCGAGATCGTCAAAATCCCGAACCGGGGGCACTCGCTGACGATCGACAGCGGCTGGCGCGAGGTCTGCGACACGGCGCTGGCGTTTGTCAAGCGCTTCGCCTAGGCAGCGCTCGCCGGGGAAGAGACAGCCGCCAGTAGCGGCGGCGGAAGCGGTCGATAACCCCAGGTGCGGACATCGTGCAAACTGGTGCGATGAACCCCGGTGACATCGCGATCCGCCGCGCCGGGTCCGAGGACGCCGCGGCGATCGCGCTGCTGCTGCACGACTTCAACAGCGAGTACTCCGAACCGACTCCCGGCGTCGAGGCCCTGACCGGGTACGCCGAGCGGCTGCTGCGCGAAGGCGAGATGACGGTCCTGCTTGCCGGCGCGGGGCCGGACGGGATCTCGCTGATCCGGTTTCGCCCCTGCGTCTGGACCGGCGCCCCCGAAGCGCACCTCCAGGAGCTCTACGTCGTGCCGGCGCTGCGCGGCGGCGGTATCGGCCGCGCCCTACTCGAGGCGACGATCGAGACGGCCCGCGCGGCCGGCGCCACCGGCATCGACCTCAACACCGGCGAGACCGACACCGCCGCCCGCGCCCTCTACGAGAGCGCCGGGTTCACCAACCGCGAAGGCTCCCCCGACGGCCCCCCGATGCTCTTCTACGAGCGCGAGATCTGAGCCTCCTGGCTTGCGATTGCGGCAAAGATAGAAAACATACAAATAGGAACCTTGATCAGCCCGGTCAGCGATGGGAAGCTGAGGCGTCGGATTTTCATCTGGCAACCGATCGGACGGGGATTGTCTGAACGGATTCTGGTGGTCCCTCTCCGGTAACACCTAAACCACGAGGAGATCGATCGACATGATCGAACGTAGACCCGCTCTAGGCCTCGCATTGCTTTGCGTGCTCGGATCCATGGCCATTGCCGCGCAGAGTGCGGGGGCCATAGAAATCCCTGAAACAACAGCGTTCGAATGTACGCCCAGCGCGGTAACCAAGGATTTCAGTGACGCTCACTGCGACACCACAAAATCGTCGAGCACCTTCGGGCATAAACAGCTATCCGAATTTGTCGAAACGGCATTCTCAGTGACCAACGCAAAAACCGCGTCTTCGACAACCGCCTCGACGCCCGCGAGCCTTGAAGGCGAAGTTGACTTAGTCAAAACCTCGATTACCTGTACCAACGTCAGCGGTTCGGGAGCCTTAATCAACGAAAAAGAAATTGGAACGATGAAAGTGGAAGCCCGCGTGACGGTCGAATTTACCGGGTGTACGGTCATAAAACCAGCGAAATGCACTGTGGCGGAACCAATAAAAGTACTGGCAAACGCAGTAACCAGGACGAACCTTGGAGCCAGTAAAGAAGAAATGGGTCTAGAACTTCAGCCAGCCACCGGAGGCGTTTTCGCTACCATCGAATACACCAATCTGGCGGAATGCATCCTCAAAAATACAAAAGTCAAACTCGAAGGCACCGCAATCGGAACAGGGTCTCTTGGGAGTACTACTGCACAGAAGGAGAGTGGAGCCACACTGGTGTTTGGATCGGATAGCAATCTGATCTTCGGGGGCAAACCGGCCACTTTCAAAGCCACCGTCACACCGTCGGTGACTGCGAATGGCAACGCGATAACCCTTACAACACCGCCTTATCACGCGTAACCCAGCGATACTCAGTTAGACAGCCAGAAGCACAGGTGCCGGTCCATCTGGTCCGGCACCTTCTCTTCATCCGTGATGAGCGAGCCTTGAGTGATCCTCAGGTGACCGGAGCCCAGGAAATCCCGCCTGGTGGCTCGACCAGGTCGGGGTGAAACAGGTGGGCGAGCAGCTCGGTGCCGTCGACGAGGCGCGGGCCGGGACGCGAGTAGGTGGAGGCGGCGTCTACGGCGAAGATGCGGTCGGCGCCAAGAGCGGCGATCCGCTCGCGATGCTCCAGCGCCTGGGCGCGCGAGTCCTCGAGGTACCAGCCGCAGGGCATGACGACGACCAGGTCCGGGTCGAGCGCGGGCAGCCGCTCCCAATCGACCTCGACCGACTTCGCGCCCGCTGTGCCCCCCACATCCTCCCCGCCCGCCAGCTCGATCATCTCCGGGATCCAGTGGCCGCCGACGAAGGGTGGGTCTAGCCACTCGAGGGCCAGTACCCGCGCTCTCGGCGCGCCGGCGACCGCGGCGCGGACCGCCGCCAGCCGCCGCTCGAGCTCGCCGCGCAGCGCCGCCGCGCGCTCCTCGATCCCGGCCGCAGCGCCGAGCCGGGTCACGTCCTCCAGCACCTCGCCCAGCGTGCCCGGGTCCTGCTGCAGCACCCGCGGGCGGCTCGGCAGGCGGGCCGCCACCTCGACCACGTCGTCGAAGGAGACGGCGCAGACGTCGCAGACCGCCTGGGTGACGATCAGGTCCGGTGCCAGCTCGGCCAGGCGCGCCTCGTCGAGGCTGTAGAGGGCCCGGCCGGCGCCGACTACCTCCTTTACGGCGGCGTCGATCTCGCCGGCGCTCAGTCCCTCCGGCAGGACCGTCGCGGTCAGATGCGGCAGCTCCCGCGCCGCCGGCGGGTAGTCGCACTCGTGCGTGACACCGACCACGCTCTCGCCCAGCCCAAGGGCGAAGAGCATCTCCGATGCCGAGGGCACCAGGCTCGCGATCCGCATCGCCTCAATATGACACCCGATGCGAACCCGAAGGATCGCTGCGGTCATAGCCACAGCGATCCTTCGAGAATTCGGTGAGGGGTGTCTGAGCTTTACGCCTGTATATGGCGGGTAACCTCAGACACCCCCTCGGTCGGTCTATTTCACCGCCGCCACGAGCGTGGCCGCGCCGCCGGCCATGCCCTGTTTGTTGGGATGGATCGGAGCGGCCAGGGTGCCAGGCACGAGCGGTTCGACCCAGCGGGTCGAGGTGCCCTTGCAGGCGTCGTGGCCAATGCTCGCCCCGTACCAGTTGACCAGGGTGGCGCCGTTGGCTGCCGCCTGGGTCGCCAGCATCGCGTTCAGCCGCTGCTCGGTAGACCGCAGGTAGGGGACGTCCTGGAAGCCGATCGGCATCTGCGGCCAGCAGCCGAAGCCCGTCTCCGGGAAGATCGCCGGATAGTTGACGACGTAGACTTTCGCCGCCGGTGAGCGGGTGTGGATGCCCTGCAGGACAGCCGCCACCTTCGGCGCCGTCGCTTCGATCCGCGCTTTCAGCTGGTCGTTGCCGCCGGCGTTGTATTTGTCGAGGCAGGGATGGCTGAACGGGTTGATCGTGATGCAGCTTTCGGCGACTTCGGAGAAGCCGATGTCGTTGCCGCCGATCGTCAGCGAGACCACCGTCGTGCTGGCGTCGAGCGAGTTGAACTGCGGCGGGTTGGGCCCGTCGGGATCGACGTTCTGCGGGTTGGTCATGTTGTCGGTCTTGGCGCCGCTGCAGCTGGCGTCGCGCAGGGTCAGGCCGATGCTCGGCGCCGCCACATGCGGATAGTTGTTGCTCGACTTGAGACAGCCGAGCGGCAACACCGGGTTGGGGATGAGCGGCCCGGCCGCGTAGGAGTCGCCGAGGGCGACGTAGTTGGCAGCCCGGGCGCCGGTGGCGACGACGGCGAGCAGCGCCAACGCCGCGACCGCCACGGCCAGCGCCCGCCGCAACCGCGAGCTGTGGGTAAGGGTCAACTGGGTCATCTACCTCTCCTTTTGGCTTCGTTTGCCCTGCCGCTCCCTGGTTCCCTAGTACTCAGTAAACTTCTATACGGTCGCGGCTGCAAGCGGACGATGATCCGACTACCCGGATGTGCGGGTCCTACAGCTCGATCTGCGACCCCAGGGTGACGGTCCGCTCGCGCGGCAGGCGGAAGTAGTCGACCGGGCTGGCGGCGTTGCGCGACATCGCCACGAAGAGGCGCTTGCGCCAGGCGGCCAGGCCCGGGGAGCCGGTCGGGACGATCGAGATCTGCGAGAGGAAGTAGACGGCACCGGGGACGTCGACGTCGCACTCGAGCCCGGTCCGCTGGGCGAGCTCGAGCAGGTGCGGTACGTCGAGCCTGTCCTGGAAGCCGTAGCGGGCGGTGAGGTGGACGATGCCGTCGTCCGCGTAGCCGAGCTCGTCGACGACCAGGCGCTCAGACTCCCCCACGTAGGGCGCTTTCGTCGTCTCGATCGAGACGATCACGACCGCCTCGTGCAGGGCGCCGGTGTGCTCGACCCCGGCCCGCAGCGCCAGCGGCGTCGTCTCGCGGCGGGCGTTGAGGTAGACGGCGGTCCCCGGCACCCGCACCGCCGGCGGCTGCATCGCGCGCAGCTCGGTGACGAAGGAGCGCAGCGAGCCCTCCTCGCGGACGCGCTCGGCGTGGACCTTCTCGCTGCCCCGCTTCCAGGTGCTGAGCACGGCGAAGACGGCGGCGCCGACCGTGAGCGGGAACCAGCCGCCGTGCTCGACCTTGGTCAGGTTGGCGCCGAGGAAGGCGAGGTCGACGGTGAAGAAGACGGCGGCGCCGAGCGCGACCAGCCAGCGCGGTTTGCGCCAGAGCACGCGGACCACGACCAGGAAGAGCAGCGTGTCGACGGTGATCGTGCCAGTGACGGCGATACCGTAGGCGGAGGCGAGGCTGGTCGAGGAGCCGAAGCCGAGCACCAGCGCCGTCACCGCGGCGAGCAGGAACCAGTTGACCGCCGGCACGTAGACCTGGCCGATCTCGCGGGCCGAGGTGTGGCGGATCGTCAGCCGCGGCAGGAAGCCGAGCTGGACCGCCTGGCGGGTGACCGAGAAGGCGCCGGAGATGACCGACTGCGAGGCGATCACGGTCGCCACCGTGGCCAGGACCACCATCGGGATCCGGCCCCAGTGGGGGATCAGCAGGAAGAAGGGGCTGTCGATCGCGCTCGGATCAGCGAGGACCAGCGAGCCCTGACCCATGTAGTTGAGGGTCAGGGCCGGGAAGACGACGAGGAACCAGGCGCGGCGGATCGGCTTGCGGCCGAAGTGGCCCATGTCGGCATAGAGCGCCTCGGCGCCGGTGATGGTGAGGACGATCGCGCCGAGCGAGATGAAGGCGATGCCGGGATGGTCGGCGAAGAACTCGACCCCGTAGTGGGGCGAGAGCGCCTTGACGATCTCCGGATGGGCGACGACCCGGCCCAGCCCGGCGGCGGCGATCGCCGCGAACCAGACCACCATCACCGGGCCGAAGACGCGACCGATGACGTGGGTGCCGAAGCGCTGGATCGCGAAGAGGCCGGCGAGGATGGCGATCGTGATCGGCAGCACCAGCGACTCCAGGTTGGGCGTGACCACCTCCATCCCTTCGACGGCGGAGAGGACCGAGATCGCCGGGGTGATGATCCCGTCCCCGTAGAAGAGGGCGACGCCGAACATGCCGAGCCCGATCAGAACCGCCTTGGCGCGATGGCCGCGCAGCGGCGCCCCCTCGACCTTGGCGATCAGCGCCAGGATCCCGCCCTCGCCGTCGTTGTCGGCGCGCATGATCAGGAGCACGAACTCGATCGAGACGATCAGGGTGATCGACCAGAAGACCAGCGAGATCACCCCGAAGACGTCGCCTTCGGTCGGCTTCACCGCATGGTGGTCGGCGGAGAAGACGGTCTGCAGCGCGTAGAGCGGGCTGGTGCCGATGTCGCCGAAGACGATTCCGAGCGCGCCGAGCGTGAGAGCGACGGCGCCGAGCTGGCGGCGCGAGGGCCGGGAGGCCGACGGCGATGAGGGCGCGGCCCGGTCCATCTGCAGCGCCATTATGTGGCAAGTGCAGACTCAGCCGAGAATCGAGCCCTTGAGTCGCAGCATGCGCTCGTCGGCGGCGTGCATCAGGGTCTCGTAGTCGAGGCCGTCCTCGGGGAAGACGGCCCAGCCGACCGAGGCGCTGGGGACCGGCCCGCTCGCTTCGGAGTCGCGCAGGCCGACGGCGGTGCGGATCGCTTCCGCCATCCGCTGGGCTCCCTCGCCGTGGGCGCCGGGGGCGATCACGGCGAACTCGTCGCCGCCGATCCGGGCCAGGGTGTCGGTCGAGCGCAGGATCGCGTGGGCGCGGTCGGCCGCCTCGCAGAGCACCGCGTCGCCGACCTGGTGGCCGTGCTGGTCGTTGATCCCCTTGAAATCGTCGAGGTCGAGGATCAGCAGGGCGAGGGGGCTGTCGTCGGTCTGGCGCCGCCGGCCAGGCGGCCGCGTCCGCGCCTGCAGCTCGCGGTGCAGGGTGACGTCGAAGAGGCGGCGGTTGCCGACCCCGGTCAGCGGGTCGCGGTTGGCGATGTCGCGCTGGCGCGCCTCGGCGTCGCCCAGCCGCCGCTTCAGCCCGACCATCACCCAGGTCGCGGCGAGGAAGCTGGTGGCGAGAGCGAGGTAGCGCGGGACGAAGGCGTTCTCGACCGCCTGGGAGTCGTAGAGCAGCGGCGTGCCGGCGACGAGGATCAGCTCGATCGAGAGCGGCCAGGCCCAGCGCGCGGGGAAGAAGAAGGCGGCGTAGAGCAGCGAGCAGGCCAGGAACGGCTCGATGTAGCTGAGCGAGCCGCCGGTCAGGTAGAGGGCGAGGCCGACGACCGGGATCGTCACCACCATGCCGATCGCCAGCGCGTTCATCGACGCGCGCTGCCAGCCGATCACGCCGGTGACGCTGCCGATGCCGTAGAGGAGGACCAGCGCGCTCATCCCGAGGACCCAGGGCAGGCCCTCGTGGACGGCGCCCGGGAGGAAGGCGGCGCCGGCACCGATCAGGGCGCCGACGATCCAGAGGAAGCCGGAGATCCGCCCCATGCGGGCGCGCTCGCTGGGACCTTCGGCGAAGCCCGGGTCACGGAAGCTGTCGGTGGGCGAGGTCAGCACTCGCCCATGGATCGACGCCTCGAAGAGAATTCTTGACTACTGAACGGTGAGCAGGCTTTAACCGGCTTCAGAGTACGCCGGTGCGGTGGCCTGGTCTCGATCGTCGGCGGTCGCTGCCTCGGGGTCCGCCCCGTGTGGGCCCGCCCCTTCGGTCGCCCCGGCCGGGGCCACGTCGCGCAGGACGAAGACCGCGATCGCCACCGCGATCGCCGCCAGGCCGGCGCCGATCAGGTAGGCGAGGTGGTAGCCGGAGGTTAGCGCCGAGGCGTTGGAGACCCCTTCGTCGAGCAGGCTCTGGGTGCGCTCGGTGGAGAGCGTCGCCAGCACCGCCAAGCCGATCGCGCCTCCCACCTGCATGCTGGTGTTGACCAGGCCCGAGGCCAGCCCGGAGTCCTCCGGGGTCGCTCCCGACATCGCCAGGGTCATGATCGCCGGGAAGGCCGAGCCCATGCCGACGCCGATCAGCAGCAGCGGCGGCAGCAGGTCGGTCAGGTAGCTGCCGTCGACCGGCGTGCGGGCGAAGAGCAGCAGCGCGAGGACGGTCAGGCAGACGCCGGGGATCAGCGTCCGCCGCGGGCCGAAGCGCATGATCAACTTTTCCGAGAAGCCGAGCGAGAGCGTCCCCATCACCACCGTCGTCGGCAGGAAGGCGAGGCCGACCTCGAGGGCGCTGTAGCCGAGCACCCGCTGCAGGTAGAGGGCGCCGAGGAAGAACATCCCGAACATGCCGGCGACCAGCAGCGCCTGCAGCACGTTGGCGCCGGCGACGTTGCGGGAGCGGAACAGGCGCAGCGGCATCAGCGGGTTGGCGATCGTCGCTTGGCGGCGGATGAAAGTGGCGAGCAGGGCGGCGGAGACGGCGCTGAGCGCGAGCGTTTTGGCGTCGACCCAGCCCCACTCGGTGATCTGCAGGATCGTGAAGACGCCGATCATCAGCGAGGCCGTGATCATCGCGGCGCCGGGGAAGTCGGCGCCCTCGCTCAGGCCGATCCCGTCGCGGTTCTCGACCAGGCGCTGGGCCAGGAAGGCGACGAGGATCCCGATCGGCAGGTTGATGATGAAGATCCAGTGCCAGCTGATCGCCTCGGTGATGACGCCGCCGAGCAGCAGGCCAATCGAGCCGCCGGCCGAGGCGACGAAGCCGAAGACGCCGATCGCTTTCGCCTGGGCCGCCGGCTCGGGGAACATCGTCACGATCATCCCCAGGATCACCGCCGAGGCCAGGGCGCCGCCGATCCCCTGCACGAAGCGCGCCCCGATCAGCATCTCCTGGCTCACCGAGGCGGCGCAGACCAGCGAGGCGCCGGTGAAGACGGCGAGGCCGACGAGGAAGACGCGGCGCTGGCCGATCAGGTCGCCGATCCGACCCGCCAGCAGCAGCAGGCCGCCGAAGGGGATCATGTAGGCGTTGACGACCCAGGCCAGCTTGCTCTGGGAGAAGCCGAGGTCGTCCTGGATCGTCGGCAGGGCGACGTTGACGATGGTCGCGTCGAGGACGATCATCAGCATCCCCGCGCAGAGCACGTAGAGGGCTATCCAGCGGGTGCGGTCTTCGGTCTGTTCAGCGGTAGCAGTGTTCATGTGGGCTGAGACTGGGGGAAGGGCGAAAACTCATCGCCCGAGTTTCGATTTGACCCGGTCCGGGACGCTAGCGAAAAGCAGAGCTAGCTAGACATCTAGCTAGTTACTGCTAGGCTCAGGCGATGGCGCAGATCGGCATGCATGCCGCGAAGACGCACCTCTCTCAGCTCGTGGAGCGGGCGCTGGAGGGTGAGGAGATCGTGCTCACCCGCCGCGGCAAGCCGGCCGTGCGGCTCGTGCCCGCGCGCGCCGGCGGGGGCTTCGCATCGCTGGCGGGAGTCTGGCAGGGGCACGTGCGCATTGCCGATGACTTCGACGATCTTCCTGACGATGTCGCTGAGCGACTGGGCGTGCGGCCCTGACCCTGCTGCTCGACACCCATCTGGTGCTCTGGTGGATGGCCGGTGAAGCGAGCCGGATCAGCAAGAAGGCACTGGCCGCGCTCGGATCCGAGGGTGTCGATCCGATCGTCAGCGCTGTCACCATTTGGGAGGCGGCGATCAAGCGCGGGCTCGGCAAGCTGGAGGCACCCGACGATCTCCTGGCTCAGCTCGAGGGCGCCGGGGTAGGGCTGTTGCCGATCACCGCCCGCCACGCCGACCTGGTCGCCTCGCTCCCACTCCACCATCGCGACCCCTTCGATCGCCTGCTCGTCGCTCAGGCGACACTCGAGAAACTGCCGCTGGTCTCCGACGACGAGTGGGTGCGACGCTACGACATCGAGGTTGTCTGGTGAAGGCCGTGGTCCTCCACGAGTACGGCGGACCGGAGGTGCTGAGGGTCGAGGAGGTGGCGATGCCGGAGGCGATCCCGACCGAGGTGCAGGTGCGGGTCCAGGCGGCGGGCGTCAACCCGGTCGACTGCAAGACGCGGGCGGGCAAGGGCGTGTCGGGGGTACTGGGCGAGCCGCCGGTCCGCATCGGCTGGGACGTCGCCGGCATCGTCACCGCGGTCGGCGGCGGCGTGACCCGGTTCCAGGTCGGCGACGAGGTCTTCGGAATGCCCTGGTTCCCGCGCCAGGCCGGCGCCTACGCCGAGTACGTGACGGCGCCGTCGCGGCACTTCGCCGGCAAACCCCATGCGCTCTCCTTCGAGGAAGCGGGTGCACTGCCGCTGGCCGGGCTGACCGCTTGGCAGATCGTCGTCGACACGATCCAGCTCGAGGCCGGGGCCGACCTGCTGATCCACGGGGCCGCCGGGGGCGTCGGCCACCTAACCGTGCAGATCGCCAGGGCCCGCGGCGCCAACGTCATCGCCACCGCCCGGCCTGAGCAGGCCGACTGGCTGCGCGAGCTAGGCGCCGCCGAGGTAATCGACTACAGGAGCCAGCGCTTCGAGGAGCTGGTCGGCGACCTCGACGCGGTGATCGACTTCCCTGGCAGCTACGGCGAGCGCTCGCTCGAGGTGCTGCGGCCCGGCGGGATGCTGGTCTCGGTCCCCAGCGGGGTGCCAGAGGGGCTGATCGCCAAGGCCAAGCAGCGGCAGCAGCGCGTCACCGGCATCCTCGTCGAGCCCGACCCGGTCGGCCTCGCCGGCCTCACCCACCTGGTTGAGGACGGCCTGCTCCAAGTCAAGGTCGGTCGCGTCTTCAACCTCGAGCAGGCGTCCGAGGCGCACCGGCTGACCGAAGCCGGTCACTCCGGCGGCAAGATCGTCCTGCGGGTCAGCTGACCCCTCGAACCGATCCGGCAGCCGTCAGGAGCCGTCGAGCCTCTCCCGCACCCAGTTCAAGACAATGAGCGAACCCACTGCCGCGGCGACGAGCAGGGCCACCAAGAGGAGTCCGCTGGCTCCGAGCAGGCCGATCAGCGTCAGGAGGGTCGAGAGCACGACGAGCGCCGACCCGTAGACCTGGAGGTTGAAGAGCGCTCTCGCCTGGCGGTCTTCGACGTCGCGGTGGTGCAGGTCGTTGTAGGTGGCCATGTCTCCCTCCAGGTCGAGGAAGAGCTGGTCGGTTCCCTGCTCGCTCTGCAGCAGCGGCAGCAGCGCCTGCGGCGGGTCGGCCACGGTCGACAGCTGCGACCACCAGAGCTGGTTGCGGAAGGACATCCAACTGTCATGGAGCCCCCTGAGCTTCTCGGCCTTTTCGCGATGGGGAGAAGGGCCGAGCTCTGCAAGGCGCCGCTGGAACTCCGCGATGCAGTCCTGCTGCAGCAGTCCGAAGACCAGGCTTTCGGCCCAGTAGGAACGGAAGCTGCGGGCGGTCTTGCTGCCGATCCCGTCCTCATTGACGAGCACCGTGCAGTCGCCGAGCACCAGGCCGGTGAAGTTGGAGAACCGAATCGTCTGCCGCTGCTCCCGCTCCGGATCGAAGTTGGCGAGGCGGCGAGGGTCGAGTTTGTAGGCACGCGTGGCCAGGGCGAGGCGCCACTCTCGCTGCTTCTCGGGGTCGCCATACATCTCGGACGGGCACTCAGCCACAAGGGCCGTGTAGAGATGACGGTCGAGGTCCGCGTGGGGATCCCCGAACAGCTCCGTGACCAGGCGGTGCATCGGACGGCTCTCGAGTTTGATCTCCCGACCTTCGTGCCGGAGGGAGAGGATGTTCGGGTTGTTGAATTTGATCACTGAGGCCCTGATCGCCGAGCTCCACGACAAGGTGTCGGGTGCATCTTCATCGTCAGTCGGGCAGAGGGAGAGATGGATCAGCCCGAGGGTGCCGCCCCCGTCGATCGGGCTGGTCAAACGCTCGAGCAGTTCGACGCGGGCCGTGCGGGTGGGCGTGCCGACCCGTCGGAAATCGAGCTGAAGATCGTCGGGGCAGCAGACCCAGCGGGCGCCAGAGGGCCGGTCCGAAGCGGGGAAGAGGACCTGCTCGACGTGGGGGCTGAAGTAGTTGCCGCCGCCTTCCGGAAAGCGCTTGAAGGGGACGTTGGAGACAGCGGAGCTCGCCGCGGCTTCGCTCAGCCCGTGCGGCTTCGCTCCGACCGCCCCGTCCCAGGGATGCCAGCAGAACCCGCTCTCACTCGGCCGATTGGAAGCCAACCGCACCACCAGCAGAGCAAGCGCGTCGCAGTCGATTTCCCCCACTCAAAGTAAATATGGCAAATCAGGCGAGATTCCTCTTCGGCGATCGCTGGCATCAACCCCGAACGCGCCACGATTCCGCCAGCAGCTCGCGCAGCTCCTCGCGATCGACGTTTGCCAGTCTGACCAGCACGTTGAGGTAGCCGTCGTAGTGCGACGTGGTGAAGAACTTCGCCGGATCGCCTTCGATCAGGAAGTCCTTTTCCTCGAGGCTCTCGCACCAGATGACCAGCACGCCCTCTTCGCGGATGCGGGCGAAGAGCTTGTCGCGGACGCGAAATCCCGGCGTGCCATAAGACGGCTTCTCGGTCGTGTCCGGCAGGGCGAGCGCCAGCTCGCGGACGTCGCTCTCGGTGGCCATCGGGTGAAGATAAGGGGCGCCGGGGAGCAACGGCGGAGCGTCAAGTCGAGCTCCGCGGCGCTCTCAGCGCCCGCGGCGGCCGAAGCTGTGCCCGGCGGGGGCGACGGCGCGCAGCTCGGCGACGGCGAGCTCGCGGGAGCAGCGGCGGCTCGGCTCGGGTGGAGGCGTGGGGCGGGATGAGGGTCGGCCGGGCGGCGGCTCGCGGCCGGCGGGTCCCTCACCTATGCGGGCGAGGACTTGTCCGGAGCTACCGTCGGGTCGCTCCGGGCGCGCCGCCTCGCTGCGCTCTAGCGACTCGACGCTCTCGACGAGGACGTTGACGACGCCTTCGCGGCGCTCGAGGCGACCGCGGGCGCGGACCATCACGGCGCTGCGGACGGTGGCGCGGTGGCGTTCGTAGACGCGCTTGGGGACGATCACGTTGATGATTCCTCCCTCGTCTTCCAGGGTCATGAAGACGATCCCCTTGGCGGTCCCGGGGCGCTGGCGGGCGACGACCATGCCGGCGACCTCGACCGTGCTGCCGTCGTCGATCCGCTCCAGGTCGGTGCTGCTCCGCAGCGCCGGGTCGATGCCGGGGCGCATCAGCTCCATCGGGTGCTTGCCGAGGGCGATGCCGGTCGAGCGGTAGTCGGCGATCAGTTCCCCCCAGTCGCCCAGCCCTGTCAGCGGCGGCGCCTGCGGCGGCTCGATCGGCAGCGCCAGCTGGGTGCGGCCGGCGGCGCCGCGACCATTGGCGGTAACACCGACCCGCCAGAGCGCCTCGCGCCGCTCGGGGGCGCCCGCGCGGCCGCCGACCGGAATCCCCTCCAGCGCACCCGCCCAGGCCAGCCGCTCCAGGCTCGGCATCCCGGCCCCGGAGCGCGAGGCCAGCTCGGCGATCCCCCGATAGGCCCCGCTCCGCTCCCGCTCCGCCACCAGCGCCTCCATCTCCTCCTTGCGCACCCCCTTCACGTAGCCGAGCCCGACCCGCACCGCCAGGTCGTCGCGGTCACCTTCGACGTGGCAGAGGACCTGGCTGCGGTTGGCGTCGGGGGGGGCGATCGGGATGTTGCGGCGGCGGGCCTCCTGGACGAGGGCGTCGGGCGGGTAGAAGCCCATCGGCTGCTCGTTCAGCAGCGCGCAGAGGAACTCATGGGGCCGGTGGACGCGCAGCCAGGCCGACTGGTAGGCGAGCAGTCCGAAAGCGGCTGAGTGAGCCTTGGGGAAGCCGAAGCCGGAGAAGCCCTGGATCTTGTCCCAGATCCGCTCGGCCAGGTCGGGCGCGACCGCGTGTGTATCGACAGCGCCCTCGATGAATTGCCGGCGGTGCTTCTCGATCGCCTCCTGTGAGCGCTTGCGGCTCATCGCCCGCCGCAGGCTCTCCGCCTGCGAGGAGGAGAAGCCCGCGAATGTCATCGCCACCTCGAGCACCTGCTCCTGGTAGACGATCGTGCCGAGGGTGTCCTCCAACGCCGACTTCAGCGATGGGTGCTCGTAGGGGATCTCGTACTCCCGCCCCTCGTCTTCGCACCGGCGCTGCAACTTGCGGCGCTCTATATAAGGGTGGACGGCGCCGCCCTGGATCGGGCCGGGTCGGACCAGCGCCACCTGCACGGTGAGATCGTCGAGATTCTGGGGCCGGGTGCGCGGCAGCATCTGCATCTGCGCCCGGCTCTCAATCTGGAAGACGCCGGTGGTCTCGGCGGCACGAATCGACTCGTAGGTCTCGCGGTCGTCGAGTGGGATCCGCGAGAGATCGAGCGGCTTCCCTCGCGTCCTCTCGACTTCGTCGACGCAGCGCTCCACCGCGGAGAGCATCCCCAGCCCCAGCAGGTCGATCTTCAGCAGGCCGGCGTCCGAGCAGGAGTCCTTGTCCCACTGGACGATCTGGCGCCCCGCCATCGCCGCCGGCACGATCGGGCAGACGTCGACCAGCGGCTCGGTCGAGATCACCATGCCGCCGGAGTGCTGGGAGGCGTTGCGGGGCAGGCCCATCGCGTCGTCGCAGAGCCAGAGCAGCGCCTTCCAGCGGGGGGCGGCCGCGCGCTCGGGGCCGATCGCGGCAATCGCGTCCTGCTCCATTTCCCCTGCCGACTCGTGGAAGCCGGTTGTCTTCGCCACCTTCTCGATCTCCGCCGGCGGCAGCCCCAGCGCCTTGCCGAGGTCGCGCACGATGCCGCGTGGGCGGTAGGTCGGGAAGGCGGCGACCAGGGCGGAGCGGTCGGCGCCGTATGTCTCGTGGACGCGGGGGATCAGCACCTCGCGGATGTCGCGGGGGAAGTCGAGGTCGATGTCGGGCAGGGTCTGCGATTCCTCGTTGAGGAAGCGGCCGGAGAAGAGGTTCTTCTCGACCGGGTCTATGTGGGAGAGGCCGGTCAGATAGCAGACGATCGAGCTGACGCTGGAACCGCGGCCGCGGCCCGGCGGCAGCACCGCGCGGGGAGAGGCGCGGCCACGCACCTCGACCGCTACATCGCGGGCCAGCTCCAGCAGCTCATGGTGGATGAGAAAGAAGCCGGAGAGGTTGCGGTGGCGAATCGTCGCCAGCTCCTGCTCCAGGCGCGTCTCGGCGTCGGCGCGGCGGGGCCGGCCGGCGTAGGTAGCGACGAGGCGATCGGCGCAGAGACGCGCGAGCTCGTCGTCCGCATCGCGGTCGCCCTGGCGCGGGTGCCTGTAGCCAAGGTCCTCGGTCAAGTCGAACTGAAGGCGCTCGGCGAGCCGCACGGTCTCGGCGACCGCCTCGGGGTGCTCGGCGAAGCGCGCCGCCATCGCCGCCGGCGAGACCAGGGCCGAGCTGCGGTTGCCGCGCCGGCGCGGCTCGGACTCCTCCAGCGTCTCCCCCAGCCTGACCGCGACGAAGGCATCCTGGAGGCGGGCGCGGCGGCGGCTGTGGGAGTGGACGTTGCCGGTCGCCACGGAGGGGACGCCGAGACGGGAGGCGAGCTGCTCAAGCCAGCGGTTGCGGGCGCGGTCGTGGCGCCAGTAGGGCCGCTGCAGCTCGACCCGGAAGCGCTCGCGCCCGAAGGCGGCAAGCAGGCGTCTGCCGAGTCCCTCGCCGCGTGCGGTGTCGCCGCACTCGAAGGCACCCGCCAGCGCCCCGTCGCGAGCGCAGCCGGAGAGGCAGACCAAGCCCGCGGCGTGCTCCTCCACCTGCTCCAGCGTCGCCCACGGTTGCCCGGCGGCGCGGCCGGGACTGTCACGCGTGTGGGCGTGGGCGGCGGTCAGTAGCCGGCAGAGATTGCGGTAGCCAGTCGCGTCTTCGACCAGCAGGGTGAGGTGGACGAGCTCCGGCAACTCGTCGTCGACCGGGGGTCGATTGATCGCCACGGTCAACTCGGTGCCGGTGATGGGCCGCAGCGCCATCCCCTTGCACGCCTCGGCGAACTCGCGCGAGCCCCAGATTCCGTCGTGATCGGTGAGCGCGAAGGCGGGGTAGCCGTGGAGATCGGCGGCAGCGGCCAGCTCCAGCGGGGTCGAGGCCCCATCGAGGAAGGAGAAGGCCGAGTGCGCGTGCAGCTCTATATAAGGGGAGGCAGTGGCCATCAGGCCCGCTGCCGGTACCAGTATCCGGTCCGAGCGCAGCGAAAGACGACGGTGGCACGGCCGCTGACGAGCGCCAGCTCGAAGTAATGGCGCTGGAGCCTCTCCGGGATCCACCAGCGGTCGTCGACCACCCACTCCTCGCGGATCGCCTCGACGGCGACAGCGTCGACCGTCCGCGGCGCGCCGGCCGGGTCAGCCTCGACCGTCACGAGCCTCGGGGTATACAGACGGCGCAGCCCGGGCACTACCGGGCCTTGTGCAGACTCAGGTCATGCAGTGGGGCGCGCAGCCACCTCGAGAGTGACGGCGCAATCTGGGGCGGCGAGTGCAGCGGTGGCGGCGGCGGCGAGACCTTCCGGGTCGAGCTCGTACCGCTCGGCCACCGCGCGCAGCGGCTCTTCGATCCCGAGGTCTGGATAGAGAATCTGCAACTCGACGGGCTCTCCATCCCGGAGGGCGACGATCGCCCGCTCATGTCGCTGGTCCGCCCGGTCCGCGGAAGCGCCGTCCACAAGAGTGATCGAGATCGCATTTGCCTCTTTGTCGTAATCGGAGCGCATGTCAGTCGTCGGGAAAAGTCGTGATTACGAAGTCCGGATCGTCCTTGGCCAGCACCACGATTATCGCACGGTTGCCCTTGCCGAACCCCGTCAAACGGGGATTGCCACGCTCGTCTTTCTCTTCTCGAGATGGATGAGTCGCGACCATTTCCACCTCTGCGAAAAGAATCCCGTAAAGCCTCATCGAATTCTTTGCGTGATGGCTGAAGCGCACTTTTGACAAAGGCCGAAAGCCAGGTCGACTCTCCCCCCTTCATAGGCTCAGAGCTCCGGGAAGGCGGTCAGCGCCGCCCAGCGCTCGGGCACGCGCGAGGCGGAGTCGACGGGGAGGATCTTCAGCAGCGCCTCCGCCCCCTGCGCCGCGCGGACCTCGCGCACCGCCGCGCCCAGCCGGCGGCGACGCGGCTCCTCGTCGCCGACCGCGAGCTCGATCTGGTCCGCGGCCGGCGGGCCCAGGGCGAGGGCGCGCAATCGCAGCGCAGTGGCCGGCCCGGGCAGCCCCTGCAGTCGCGGCGCCAGCAGCGAGCGCAGGGTCCGAGCCGAGGCGGTCGGCCTGCCCAGCCCCTGCTCGACCGCCCAGCTGCCACCGCCACTCAGCAACGCGCCGAAGCGGAGGCCGAGCAGAGTCCGGCCGCGGCGCTGAGGGGCGGCGAGGAGACGGTCGACCAGCAGCTCCAGAGCGCGCTCCAGCTGGTTCCCGGCGGTCCCCTCCGGCAGCTCGATCTGCTCGGCCAGCTCCTCGTGGGGGGTGCGCGGGCGCAGCGGCTCGTCTTCGCCGCGGGCGAGGCGGCGCGCGTGCAGGCCGAGCGATCCGAAGCGATCGGCGACCCGGTCGGCGGAGATCCGCGAGAGCGCCTGCAGGTTGTCGATGCCAAGGCGCTCCAGGGTGAGGACCAGCTCCTCGGCCTCACGACCGGGCGCTTCGAGGCGCAGCGGCAGGATCGCGGTCGAGATCGGGGCGAGGAAGACTTGTAGACGGGACTGCGGCACGGAGACGCCCTTCCAGGCAGCGGCGAAGGCAGCGAAGCGATTCGGCGCGGTGCCGATCCGGATCGGCGAGCCAGTCCGCGTCAGAGAGGCCGAAGCGCAGTCGCGCGGCGCTCGTCCGCTCTGACCAGCGACGTCAGCGACCGCGGCCTGCACGGCGGCCAAGACGCCGGCGCTATCGCCCCCGTAGATCCCCCGCAACCCGTCAACCGCGAAGAACGCCTCCCCCGCCCGCTCCGACTCGACCGCCGCTCCGATCCCCTCCAGCCGCCGCACCATCGCCTCGGTCCACTCCGCCGCCTCGACCGGATCGGGAAGAGAAGGGTGCCCGGGCCGAAGCCCCCCGGATCGACCCGGGCACGTAGGAGAAGCCCAACGGCTGTATATGACGCAGGCAATCTCCATACGAACATATGTTCGTATAATGCTCCAGCAAAATCAAGGCCGATTCTGGTATTCAGGCGCTACGCCGCCGCGGCTCCGTCGGGCTCATCGAAACGATCGATCAGCCTCAGCAAAGCCTGCGTCTGGGCGCGGGTTTCTTCGATATTCGCCCGAGTCTGCTCGGTGTTTTCTTCGAGCTGGACGATTGCCGCCATATAGACCTTCTCGTTGCGGAGAAGGATCTCGCGATTGAATCCCCTTGTCTCCTCCACCAAGCTGCGGAACTCCTCTTCGCGCCGATCCTGATACCGCATGAACTCCTCATGCTGATTGCGGATGAGATCCCGAAGGCTGTCCCTGTTGCGGACGAACATGGAACTTATTGTCTCAGCCCATCACGCCCGTGTTACGCCCGAAACGTGAAGAAAGTGGGACTTCCTTGAGCGGAAAGAGTCAGCCCAGCGCGATAGCCATCGCGACCAGCTCGTCCTCGAGCTGGGGAAGATCGGCCGCTTCGCCGGCCATCACTCGCTTGCCGATCAGCATCGCGATCCCGGCGACGGCGATCCACAAGGCGTCGGAGGCCGACGGAGTGACGTCAGGCTCCCCGGCCGCGCGCAGGCGCGCTGCGAAAGCCTCGACCGCGGCATCGTTGCGCACTGCCCCCTCCGGGCCGAGGGCAAGGATCTCGATCGTCAACAGGCGAGCCGTGGGGGGGTCAGCGGCGAACAGGCTCAGGACCGCGCGGATGCCGGCGCGCACTTTGACGATGCGATCTCCCGCCACCAAACAGGCGCCGTCAACCTCCTCCAGCAGCCGACCCAGCAGCTCCCGGTGCGCCTCCAGCGCACACTCGCGCTTGCCAGGGAAGAGCTTGTAGAAGGTGGCGGTGGAGACGCCGGCACGGTGCGCGAGGTCGGCCACCGACGTCTCGGCGTACCCATGCTCCGCGCAGGCCTCGGCAACGGCGGCGACCAATCGTTCGCGCTGGTTGCGGGCGACGACGTTCGCTGGTATTCCATGAGCGCCGGCAGGTAGCCGGCGCTCGCCACCGGATGCGCTCACAGCATCTACCTCCTGGCTTACGGGACCGACACGAGCCTCAGGCACTAATCATAGGCATTTAGCGATCGGTTGCCGACCCCAAAGAGTTAGCCCGCCCGGACAGTTCGTCACCATCCGAGCGGGCCGTTTCGCCACGGGATCCGTAGATCCAGCTACGCCACCGTTAACACGGGACCAGGACTGCTAAAAAATACTGACCCCCGTTGCAGCGCCGCCAGAACTACCTTTTAGTTCCCAAGGGCCTTCCATCTGGAAGGAAGTACTTTCAAAGCACGCTGGGTTTTCGCCACCAATTGCTTTAGCTTTTACCGACGTTTTAACCTGGATGCTGATTTTTGCGCCAGCTCCAGTCCCTACATTGTAGAACGTTGCCGAACGACCGGACTGTGGAGGTAACGATTTTAGGCAGTTCCATGAAGTTTCAAAAAAGGTCATACCCGTACTGCTACAACTTTTGCCGCCGATATCAAAAGTGCCTACTTTAGAAGCTCCCTCAGGATGGAAGATGAATTCACATCCGTTGGGGTGAAGTGTACCAAATCCACCACATGGTGCATCAGCGGCAGTTGTAGTCAACTGACTAGATTCTTTGGCAAGTCCCCCCGAAATTTTTGGGAGTTCGCAGAGATATTTCCCTTGACTGGTAGTTATATAAAGCCCTGCCCCGCCTCCGCCAGTAAGCGTCGCGGGATATTTTTCGGCTTTGAAACCGTGTTCAAATTCGGCTGCAGATGCTAGACCGCCAAAGGCGGTCAGGGCCAGCATAGCCAGGCCCAGGACCAAGACTCTGATGCTCTTCATTTTTTCTCTTTCTCTCGGCGGCTTTCACCGCCATTTGCTGAGTAGGACCAGGAGCGCTCAAATCAGGTGGTCAACCTCTTACGCAAAGCTCTCAAGCCATGCGAGCTGATGCCTGAGCAATTTGACCCTTAGGGCTGGGCAATTTGTGGAACGTGACAGGGAGTCAGCCACGGGAGAAGGATGCGTAAGGCAAGAGCGGATAACCAAGGTCTTCCAGACTCAATGCAGCCTCCACCTCGGCTGCGCAGCGATTAAGAGGTCGCTCAAAGCGTTCCTCGATCGTCCGAAGTCGACTGGTGACCGTGTTGCGATTTACCCCGAGAGCTGCTGCAGTTGAAGAGACATTGCGCTCAGCGGCGAAGTAAGCACGTAGTGTCTTTCGAAGAGTTTTACCTCCGTCACGCTCTGCGCTCAGCGGAGAGAGGTAAAGCTGGCGCAATGATGCGGCAAGGAGCTCGTCTTCAAGCATCGAGGAGAGCAGCGCGACGTCTGCGTAGCGGGTACAAGACTGAGAATTCCGTAAGGCAATTGGCAGGGCTGCTTTGGCCTGGCAGTGGGTGAGCCGCCAACCCCCGGGGCCCTCTGCCGGCTCGCCGATTGCGAGAGAGACCTGAGAAGACAAGCTAGCGGCGACAAGACGCTCGATGTCCTCGGGGTGGGTTCTCCGCCCAGAGCCAAACCAAGCCCACACAGTCCCCTCCTCACGAGGAACCAGTAAAGAACGGCGATCGAGTGCTTTGGAAAGCTTGCGAAGCTCCTCCACTGCTCCGGGACCAGCGGCAATCGCACCGAGATGGTGGGCTGCAAAGTCGTATTCCAGCTCAGATGTGTCGAGGAGCTCGCCGTCCAAGAGCCTTTTCACTCGCTGGGCGCGGCGTTGCTCGGCAGTGCCCGGTTTACTTTGATCCTCATGTGAATACTCCTCAGTCACAGCGGAGATGAGGCGATCGAAGACGCTCGCCTGGGCTCTCAGCAGGCGCTTGAGCACGGTCCCTCCTAACCCGGCCCGCTCGGCCTCCTCGATCAGGAAGTCGCCGAGCATTGTGTAGCCGGCGAAGTAGCGGCGCAGGACCGTGTCGAGGCTGATTCCGTTACGCGCAGCTAGGCGTGCTTGGGTGAGTAAAGAGGCGGGAATCGCCCCTTGCGCCTCACCGCTATGAATGGCGCCGAGACCGTAGTCAAGAGCTGCCGCAACTGCCGCGCGCAGACCCTTTACATACTCGGGGTCGGGGGCCTCGCTGGGATCGGAGACGACATAGATCCGAGTAAGGACACCCTCTTCCATCTCCACGCGGCGTGCCTGAAGGCGGGCAGAAAGCTCCGCTCGGGTCTCCTGGGGGCGCATGGCGGTGCGCTTGATCATTATTCCCCTTGGGCACTAACAGAAATGACGCCCGCTGTCGCAAACAGGGCGGGTACTGTGGCAGGTAACAAGCGATTAATCATTCGACCACCTGACAGTTCTTGTTCACACCGAGGCCAAGCCGCTCGCCTACAACCCTCAAGGTCAGGCCCCTGCCCGCCTTCTCACCTATCTGCCTACCAGGATGCCTCGAGGACGCGGCGAACCGAGGAGCGCTTGGCCTTGCCTCTGCCCTTCTTCCTGGCCTTCCCGCAATCCGGCACCAGCTCCGGGTGAGTCAACGAGCGCTTCCCGTTTTGCCCCCGGAAGTCTGAGATCGCCCGGTTGGTCGATTTGCAGAGGTCGGTGGAGTTGACCAAAAGGCCCTTCTTGGCGCCCTGCATTTCCAAGGTGAACTTGGAGACGGGGGCGTCGGGGACGAGCTCAAAGGTGTTCCTTATCCGCCCGCCCTTGACCGAGTCGATCCTTCCCACCAGGTTGAAGTCGATCTTGCCGCTATGGAGAGCAGCGACGAGATCGGGCAGGTTGTGGCTCGAGGATCTGAGGAAGACTGGGCCTTGGACTGCTTCGTCGAGAATCGGGGTGATCGCTTTGGCGTAGCCGTAGATCGAGGCTTTGGGGCAGTTTGAGCCGGGGAAGGGGCCGGAGTTGAACTGGACTCTGGTGCAGATCGTTTTGATGTGTTCGGTGTCGAGGAAGACCGAGTGGGGCAGGGTGACCTGGGCAAAGGCGGAGTTGGCATCGCCTTTGCGCGGGGTCAGGACCGCTTTGAAGCGGGGGTGGCCTCCTCTTCCCGAGGCGCCTTTGAGGTTTAGGGCCAGCTTGGGCTTAAAGCCCAAGCTGGCGCAGTCGGCGGCCTGGAAAGGCGAGGTGACGGTGATCGGCACATCGTCGGCCTCAGAGCTGAAGTTCAGGCCTGAGCCCAAGACCGTCGAGGCCGTGGAAGTGCGTTCACAGCTGGTCGGGTTGAGCATGAACTGGGGCTTATCGACGTAGACCCTGATGTCTCTCGCGTGGACGGGGATGCCTTTGATGATGTGGGGGATCGGGTCTGAGCCGGTGGCGTCGATGAAGACTTCGGCGGTTTCGGGGTTGATCTTGATCGCCTCCCTGACGACCACGGTGCCGAGGTCGAAGGGGCCGACCTTGGCGGCGGTGATGGCGGCGATGCTCAGAGCGCTGCCGTTATAGGGGCCGGCGAGGTAGACCTTGCCGGGGGCGTAGGCGAGGCTTGGGCCTACGCCTGCTCCTACGAGGGTTCTTCCGATCTCGCTTGCCGCCGGGCATGACGGAGAAGCCAGCTCTTCCTGGCCGCCGTGGGGGCCGGTCCTGGCTTTGGCGGCGGCGATCGCCGCGTCGGGGCAGAAGGGGACCCCGGCGAGCTTGGCGACGATGCCCGGGGGCAGCTTGATCGAGAAGTGGGTGAACTCCTGTTCGCCGTCGTTGCGCGAGAGGCGGAGGTTGAAGGGTGAGTAGGAGCCGGCGGCGTTATTGATCGTGCCGGCGGTTAGGTCTGGTTTGAAGGGAGGCGTGCCGCCACTCGGGCAGGGGCCGGCGTTCGGGCCGCTGATGATCTGGAAGGCGGAGGTGGTGGTGATCGGGGCTCCTCCGGCCCAGGGGGTGAGCTCGGCGCTAACCGTGTGGGGGTTGAGGCCCGGGATCGAGGGATCGCCGTCGCAGCTGGGTGGGGTCGCCAGCGGGCTCCTCGTTCCCTCGCGGAAGTGCAGCTTGAAGTGGGAGAAGGGGAGCTGGGGCAGGTTTTCGGCAACGGTGGTGATCTGGCCGGTGACAGGGTTGGTTTCGACCTTCAGAGGCTGTTTGACGATGATCCCTAGGTTGGGGTTGCGGATCACCATGTAGAGGGCGAGGAGGGAACCGAAGGGGTTCTCATAGGGCTTGGCGATGAAGAGCGAGCCGTTGACGTTTTCGTCCAAGAGCGACGTTTCGACTTCGACCGTGCCGATCTTGGAGGCATTAGGGCAGCCTGCCCCGGGTTCCGATTTGACCGTCTCCCTTGCCAGGTCGACTTCTGAGCAGACATTCAGCCCTTCGGCCAGCGAGGGGTTGGTCGTGAAGCCCTCGGGCAGGGTGACGACAGTCCTCTTGATGTCGGAGTTGGCCAGGCCAGCGGGCGAGTTCAGCCCTTCGTCCTTGACGTCGAGACTGAAGTCGAGACCCGTGGGAGACTGGGCAGCTTTGGTCGTGGGCTGGGCGATGATCGTAGGAGCGAAGCCGAGTTTGGCGCAGCCGGTCATGCCCTGGGGGTTGGGTGGGGTGGAGTTGTCGTGGGTCAGCACGCTGCCGGTGATCCAACTAGCGTCACTCAGGTCGGGCTCACCGGTTGGCAAGAGGGTGCCTGGATGTTCCCAGGAGTCGACCGCGTAACTGCTGGCCAACGGTCCCTCACAGGCGCGGGGCAGAGTGAGCAAGGGTACTTCGGGGGTATTTGGGACGGAGCATTTCCCGAAGCTCGGTAATTCAGGGTATTCGGTCTCGTTTTGCTGGGGTCCTTTCGCCTCCGCAGCCGACACGCAAGTGCCACGATAAGGATCGTGAGCAGGGTCAGCCGGCACTCCCCAAATAGTCAGGATCGAATTAAAAACCCCCGAGATTTGGGGCAGGTTAATGACAACAGCACTGACATTGTAAGGGTAGCTGTGCTTGAGACCGACTTCAATCGTCACCGGGGTGTTGTAAGCGATGAAGCCGAGTTTCAAAGCGACGCCGGGCGGGGGAGTGAGATTGTAGATCGAACTGTAGAGTTTTCCGCCGGGATACAACCTGTACGCTACCGCTCCAACCGCAGTGCTGTCGGGGCACAGCGTGACACGTTCTCCATTTATGAGGGTGACGAAGTCAACGGTCGAGCACCGCGGAACCGCATCGGGATTACCGACCTGCCCCACTATTTGCTCGAAGACTCCGCCCCTAAATGCCCCCTCGGGCAGCATTTCCTCCCCTGATTCGACCGAGTTAAAGTGGATCGAAGTGGTCATCTGAAAGGGATGCGAGCCCGCCTGGGTGGCAGGAGAGCCGTCTTGGTTGGTGTAGGTGACATCGAAGTCCTCAACACCGAAGGAGGCCGGCGCCGGGCCGGCGAAGAGGACAGCGCTGGCCGCGAGTGCCAGGCTCGCCAAGACCGCCACTCGCGCGAGTCGCTTGCTCATCGTCCTGTCCTCCGGTTGTCGTTGGCTCGGTGCTTGACGCTCTTGCTTGAACGCTTGTGGTGTTTCTTGGCGACGCAGCGGCCTTTGCGGTGGGCCTTGCCCTTGGCGCAACGGGCCTTGCCCCGTTCCCTGACGTTGCCGGCGCCCTTGAAGGCGGCCGATGCTGGAGTCGGATCGTTGGGCGCTTCGAGCGGGCCCTGACAGGCTTCGCCTTCGCAGGCCGCTGGGGGATTCAACGGCGGCGGAAAGCCGCCGCCTTCACGGGCATCGTAGACGTCGATCAGACCGTAGTCTTGGCGCAGAAGACTCTCATCGGTGGTGAAGAAGACATCGGAGCCGTCCGGAGTAGCGTCAAGAAATTCGGAGTCATCGGCGCTTTGACCAGAAGAGATCAGGCTTATGCAGCCTGCGGCCGAAGCCGAGTAAGTAGAGCTTGCTGCTTCACAGCCACCCGAGCCCGGAGACTCCCACTGATAGACATCCCCCCTTCCGTTAGTGTCGCCGAGCACAAGATTGTCAAAGGCGTTAAAGAAAACCCGCTTACCATTATCAGAGAGGTAATGTGGCTGATAAAGCTGCGTCTCAAAGGTAGGAATGGTCGCGGCGCCCCAGGGGCCAGGTTGATTATTGAGGCCACGAGCAATTTGTCGGCCATGCGGCCGTTGCCCGGTTGGGTTGCAGGAAACACAAAGGAGTGTGCCTGCCCCTGCGTCGGCCTCGGCATCGTAGAGATACACCTCGGCATTTGGTCGACCGTTGACGGCATCGGTGTTGTCGTAGTCCGCAACTTTCTCGCTCAACTCTCCACTATCCGACATAAAGACCAGATGCTTGCCATCCGAGGTAGCCCGCGCCGTACGCTTCGTAGCAAGAGCCAAATTGGGGCTTCCGTAGTTGTTGTTGCTTACATCGGTATCTGAGAACGTCGCTATGAAACGGGTAGCGCCACCGTCGTCCAGGTAAAGATTGGGCTTCCCTTCAACAGCGCCTTCTGACTGTGCCTGCGGGGACGCGGCCGTCGAAACGAAGTAGACACGTGAGAGATCGTTACTTGAGCCGAGAATGTTCTCTTCAACTTTTTCGCCTCTTAGGCGAGAGACTGGTGGATCTGACTCCGAGTCAAATTCATAAAGATTCCCCGCTGATGCACCCGACCGAACCGTATAAAACGCTTTAGTGCCCTCGGGGTTACCAAAATGGAAGTAGGCCGACTCGGACCCTGACACCGCAATCGTGCAGGCTTTGCCAGCTTCATCGCACGCGCCACTAAGACTCTGTTCCTGATCGGCATCTTTACGTAGATAGATCGGACCCGGTCCAACACCCCCCGTGCTCCAAAAAACTTGAGTTCCGTCTCTGGAAACCGCGTTAATCAGGCTATGTTCACGGTTATGATTCGAGAGGCTAACATTACGACCCGTCCCTACAGAAGAATCGATGCCGCTGGCATCTCCGTTTGGAAGAACACTTACTAAACTAAGTTTTCCAGCGCTTGCCAGATAGAGCTGGTAGATAGGAACAGGCGCTCCTGGTTCGTGAACGCTTACGGCATTTGAAGCGTCAGAAGTCAATCTGTCACCAACTCGAATGATTGCCTTTGAGCTGTCCGCAGAGAAGCCCTGTAGTTCGGGAATAAAATTACCTGCCGTTACGGTCGGTTCAGCGCAACTCAACGCTTCGTAAGTATCATTTGCGCTGCGTCGATAAAGGTTGCGCCAACCGGGCGGCGCGCAAGCGTCCAAAGTCGGTTCGGAATCGTGCAGCAGCCAAGCGCTGGAGAGATCCGATGAGAAAGCGTTGTACTCATTCTCAAGTGAAGCGCTAGTGGGAGGAAAGGAAGGGCTGCTTCGCTGCGAGTTGAGAGATTTATTCAGCCAGCCCCTCTCAGAGTCTCGGTGGGCAAGAAACTGACTGGTGTAGGGGGCGCCTTGAGGTTCAGCGAAGGCTCGGTAAGAGGAGTAGGTGAAGCTATTTCCTTCAACCGAGCTCTGGCTAAGAGCGGTCGCAAAGCCAGTGAAATTGACACGGGAAATGATATCGCCGTTACTTTTGTCCAAGGGAGAAACCATCTCGTAAGCGCGGCAATTCGTAAGATGACTTGAGATCCCAGTCCGAACAGCCCGATTCGGACAGCTCGAATCGATGCTGCCGGGCGTGGGAAAGGTGGTCAAGGTATGGTCTTTCCCTTCGAAAGTTCCAACCGAGTTCGTCGCCACGATGCGCCAGTGGTAAAGAGTTGCGGGCATTAAACCTTTTAGAAAGCTGGTCATAGCACGCGCTACTTTGCCGGAGCCGACGGTGCTCTCGGTCGTGCTTTGGCCATAGGAGGCGCTGCTCCCATAATCAATATGGTAGGTCGTAGGAAATCCGGCGGGATTTATACTGAGATCTATAACCGCTTCAGTTGACACAACGCTCGTCACATGCTCATTGCCAACGACAGGTAAGCTGAGAGTTTGTAGTTCGTTGTCTTTTCCCTGACTGGAACCGTTGAGATTGGTAGTAACCAGTCGAAAATGGTAAGTCGTACGAGAGTTGAGGCCCGTCAGATCGGCGTGTACATTTACCGGCTCCTCGCCGGCTCCAATCTCGGCTGGACTCTCGACACACGGAGTGGTTTGATCGTATTCCGAAGTTTCTCCGTATTTGAATACACACGATTGGAGTTCGATTCCTTCTGGATTGACAGTCCCATTGAGGGTGGCGGATTCTTTGGCGACGTTAGTCGCTTCGCCGGTAACTGGAGTTGGGACGGCGAGGGTAGGTCCAAAGATCGTTACCCGACGGTCTCCAAGACGGTCGGAGACAAGCACCCGGCCCGAAGTGCCGTCGACAGCAAGTCCTTCAGCGCTTGAAGACGCTCCTGGTTCCCCAAAACCTCCAAAAGCTCCCAAGCGGTTGCCGGCTTCGTCGTATTGCGCGATTTGAGCGCGCTCGACTACATAGAGGTGGTTGGTAGCGGGGTCAACCGCAACGCTCAGCGCTTCGTTGGGATCAATCGTGCCGGCAGAGGTGTAGGTCGTGGCGGCATCAACCGGAAAGGAAGATGGGACGAATTTCTCGACTGAGCCGTGCCAGTGATTGACGTAAACGTTGCCCTGCGAGTCGACCGCAATGTTGCCGGGTTCGCTGACAGTGAAGGCGGTGAGAAGAGCGCCAGTGGGAGAGAAGATGCTGACACCGCTGTTGTAGTCGCCAGCGTATACAGCGCCGTTCTGATCGACGGCGAGACCAAGAAGTTCCCCGAAACCGGAGATTTGATTGCTACCCGCACCGGGGCCTGCGGTGAATTCAGCCGGTTCTCCACTCGGCTGAAAAGCCGTCAGGAAAGGGCGCCTACTAACGTAGATGGTGCCACTGTGAGGATCGACTGCTGCCTGGCTTTCGCCTTCCCCTGGCGCAAAGTATTCCCCATTTATCTTGTTGCCTGCGATGTAGGGTGCAGACCCGGTGAAGCTGAGAGCTGCACCGTTTTCATTAAATTTGTAGAGGCCCTTTGACGCGAAGTCGCCGACATAAATGTCGTGAGTTTCTTGATCGACAGCGACGGTGACGGGGTTGTCAAAGGAGGTGCCGGCACTACCGTCGGGGCCAAACGAAATCCCGATGGGAACGTGAGTGGCGTTGGCAAGGGCTGAACCGGAGACAAGCAGCATGGCTGCGATGGCGATCCAGCAGAGAGAAATGGCCCAGTAAATCCGGTGCTTTAGCGATACACCATCCCCAACGAACGAGTGGGAGACGCCATGAGCCGTAAGGGCTCCGCAGAGGGATGAACCGAGGGCGGCTGCTGGGTCCGAGGTCGATCCCGCAGACGATGCCTTCACGTGGCGACTCACGTATTGCTCTCCTTGTCCCGTGAGCCTCTGCCATCCGTTCTCAGCGGCGCTTCCCTGAGGCTCGATTTTCCCTGTACAGCTGATTTCCCTGTCTTCACTTGTCGGATGGAGCTAGTTCCCAAAAGTTATTAGCCGTACCGCCAAGTGGCGCTAGTGAAGCACTCCGCTACAGAGTTGTCAAGGACTGGTTCCCAAAAGAAAAAGCGCGTTCCTAGATACGTTCCGGAAGCTGGACGTGGAGGTACCGGAAGGTGACTATGTCGTCGCGCGGGCGAGACGGGCGGCCTCGTCCGGGCCCAGGTACGGCGAGAGGATGAACTCGGTGAAGTCGGAGAGAAGCTCCTCGAGGCGCTCGGCTTCGCCGGCGGCGACCTTGCGGCTGGCGAGGGAGACCAGGGCGCCGATCGTCGAATCCTCGGTGGTCGGGGGCAGCTCGCGCTCGCCATCCCGCTCTCCCCTCCCCCGCTCCAGCGGCGGCACCAACTCCTGGACCGCGTCGCGGAAGCGGGCCGCCACCACCGGCCCGGCGCTCTGGGACTCAACCAGGCAGAGGCGCGCCAGGTCCGGCTCGGAGGCGAGAAAAGCCAGCGCCTCGCGAGCCGCGGCGATCGCCTGGTGCGGCCAGTCCGGCGCCGCCTCGACCGCCTCGGCGACCAGATCGTGGATGTGTGTCACGACCGCGTCGAAGGCCGCCAGGAAGCATGCCTCCTTGCTCTCGAAGTTGGCGTAGAAGACGCGCCGGGAGACCTTCGCCTCCTTGGTCACGTGGGCGATCGTGACCTCGTTGTAGCCGTGCTCGGCAACGGCGCTGGCGAAGCCGGCGATCAGCCGCTCGTACTGGTTGTGGGCGACCTGCTCGCGGCTGAAGCCGTGGCGGCCGGCAGGAAGCGGGCCGAGCTCTTCTTCGGGCACAGGAAGAGGATATGACCGTCCAGGCTAAATGTCATGAGATAGCAAATTCTCTGTAAACTGCTATCTCTTAGACCTTGTGCCACTATACGATTAGAGGTGATTTTGCGATCGCTAGACGAAAGACGTCGTTCGAGGTAGACATGAACAAAGTCGCTGTAGCAAGGGAGATTCTTGGCACCAAAACGCTGACCGAAACCGTGGATGTGGCGCTAGACGAGGTCGTAAAACGCCAGCAGCGTCGCGAACTGCTCGATCTGCTGTCCACCCCGGGGGCCTTCGAGCTCGACAACCCTGAAGTAATGCGCCGAGCCTGGCGCCTGGACGATCCAGATTGAACTATCTCGCGGACACGAGCGTCTTAGCCCGCTTGGATACCCGCATAGAGGTCCGTGCGGCTTTGGAACCGCTGCTGCTCGAGAGCGAAGTCGCGACCTGCGGCGTCGTCGATCTCGAGTTTCTCTACAGCGCCACCAGCACGAAGATCTACAGAGCTACGGCAGCTGCCCTTCAAGGCATGCCCCGTGTCGAAGTGAACGAGGAGTGCGTGAATAGAGCATTGGAAATTCAGGGAATGCTGGCCGCGCGATCCCAGCATCGAGGAGTGACTGTGCCAGATCTCCTGGTGGCGGCCTGTGCCGAGCGGGCTGAACTGACCGTGCTCCACTACGACGCCGACTATGAGCGGATTGCGAAGCTGACTGGACAGCCTACGCGCTGGGTCGTCCCCCGCGGCAGCGTCTCGTAGCGCTCCCCCTTCGAGCGGTCAGCTCGAAGCGGCCAACTGCGCCTCGCGCGCGGCCTTGTCCTCGCCGACGTAGGGGCGCAGGACGAACTCGATCGTCTCTGGGAGCAGGCCGCGTAGCGCGTCTGCTTCGTCGGCGATCAACCGCTGGTTGAGGACCCAGAGGACGCCGCCGATCAGGGTGTCCTCGAGCGTCTCCGGCAGCTCCGCCCGGCGCGGGTTGAGCTCGCGGCCCGGCTTCAGCAGGGGGATGAAGCGCTTCAGCATCCGCTCGTGGCGGGCGACCGCCTCCGGGCCCGCGGTCTGGACGTCGACCAGGCAGGCGCGGCCGACGTTGGCGAAGGAGGCGATCGTCTCGAAGAGGGCGCCGAGGCCGGCGGCGACCTTGTCGGGCCACTCCTCCTCGCGGTCGTAGGCCACCTGCACGCGGTGCCCGGTGACCCCGTAGGCCGCGTCGAGCAGCTCCAGGTAGCACTGCTCCTTGTCCTCGAAGTTCTTGTAGAAGGTGGCGTAGCCGACTTTGGCGCGGCGCACGATGGTCTCGATCGTCGCCCCCTGGTAACCGTGCTCGGCAACCAGGTCGGCGGTGGCCTCGAGGATGCGGCGGCGCTGGTCGGCGGCAGCGGCGCTGCGGCTCACCGGCTGGGGGCCGGGGGGCTGCCGGGAGGCCTTTCCGGGCAAGGCACGCACCCTCTCAGGATAGCGCGGGTTCCCATAGGTACGACTTCAGTACACAAAGTGGAGCACGTTCCCAAATATGGGCTAAAGTACCTCAGGTGGAAGGTACACGTCCACTCCGAGCAGTGCGGTCCTGGGAGGAGGTTGCGCCGGACCGCGGCGCGGACGGCGGCGTCCACGAAGCGATGCTCCTCACCGTCGGCGCCCTCGGCTACGAGAAGGCGACCGTGCAGGAGGTGCTCGAGCGCAGCGGCATCTCCTCCGACCAGTTCCATCGCCGCTTCGGCAGCAAGGAGGAGTGCTTCGGGCAGGCATACGAGGAGGCGGCCGAGCGGCTCAGCCAGGACCTGCTGGAGGCGGGACGCAAGGGGGCCGACTGGCGCCTCGGGTTCCGCGCCGCGCTGGCTGAGCTGCTCCGCTTCGTCGCCGAGCAGCCGCTGCTGGCGAAGGCGCTGCTGATCGAGGTCCGCGCCGCCCGCGGCCACGCCTGGGCCGTGCATCAGCAGGTCGTCGAGCGCCTGATGGCGGCGATCGACAGCGCCCGCGAGCAGCCCGACGCCCTGCCCTCGGTCTCGGCGATGACCGCCGGCTTCATGCTCGGCGCAATCGAGGAATCGATCGGGCTGGAGATCGGCGCCGGCCGCGCCGCCGGGGTCGAGCATCTGCTGCCGGACCTCTCCCACCTGGTCGTCCTCAACTACTTCGGCGAGGACGAGGCCTGGTTGGAGCTGCGCTCCGAGGACGCCGCGGCCTCGGCTCGGTAGCGCCTTCCCGTTGAACCTAACCGTTTATTCAAGAAGTCTTGCCTTAAAGCTCTCGATGTGAGAGTCTCTCCATAGATGTTGGCCAAACATCGGCGAGGCGCGGGCGAGTGCGGCGGCGCCAGCGGTGACAGCCGCAACCCAGGTGGCGCTTAAGCCACCGCCGTAGCGCCCGACGCCTCAGCCAAGTTCCTCGTCCGTGATGTTGATCTTGGCGCCGCCACACATCGCAGACAAGACGTTTACAAGTAGAATCCCTCTTCGGAGGGTTGAAGGAGACAGGCGTGCTCCAGGCGGTTGATACCCGCATTGCGCCGTTTGACAGGCGGCGTCCGGTTCGAGTCCGGTGCCCTCCGCAGGTATTCACGCCGGGGCAAAATCGGGCTTTGGCGCGGTCCTCGTGATAATCTGAACGACGGGTATCAGCCGCGTGTGGCTTTGTCAGCCACTTCAACAAGCTCGACCCGCTCCGGCGGGTCGTTTGCTTTTCAGGGACAGTTCTAAGACCCGGGGGTTGGAGTGCTTCTTCTGGTCGCCTCAGCCCTTGCGGGCTACTTCGGCCGCCTCGTCGCTGCCGAGGTAGGGCGTCAGCGTGAACTCGACCAGGTCCGGCAGCAGCGTCTCCAGCTCGGTTGTCTTGCCGGCGATGATGCGGCGGGAGATCAGCGACATCATGCCGCCGACCAGGGCCTCCTCGGTGGTCGGCGAGAGCCGGGCGAGGACTTCGGGCGAACGGCCTTCGCGGCCGGTCTGGAAGTAGGGGACGAAGCTCTGGATAGCGCTGTCGTAGCGCTCGACCACGACCGGGCCGGCGACCAGCGCCTCGACCATGCAGAGGCGGGCCAGGTTGGGGTTGGAGGCGAGGAAGGCGAGCATCGCGCCGATCCCGGCCTTGACCGCGTGCGGCCAGTCGGCCTCGTCCTCGAAGGCCTGGCTGACCAGCTCGCGCAGCTCCGCCATCACCGTGTCGTAGGCGGCGACGAAGCACTCGTCCTTGCTGGTGAAATGCTCGTAGAAGGTGCGCCGGGAGACCGCGGCGTGGCGGGTGATGTGGGCGATCGTTGTCCCCGCGTAGCCGTTCTCGGCGATCGCCTCGGCGAGGCCGGCGATCAGTCGCTCGCGCTGATTGTGGGCGACGAACTCACGCGGCAGGCCGTGCCTTCCGGGCGGGAGGCGGGCCAGCTCGGGGGGATACTCGCCAGCCTGCTCAACCGGGGTATCGAGGGGTTCTGCAGCCACAGGGCGACGATACCGGTCGGGCAAATTAGAGCTAAGACTTAGCTCTTCGAGGGACGCCTCGACCCCCAGATAGGGCATCACCGCGGCCGACATCAGCTGCGGAATCAGCTTCGGCAGCTCGTCCACGTCACCGCGCACGACCTTCGCGTAGACCTGCCCGTAGGCCGATCCGGCGAGCGCCTCGGCGGTGGTATGGGGGACCGATTCGGGGTCGTCCATCTCCTTGCGGCCGGCGTCGATCAGCGAGGCGATCACCCGCATCGTCATGTCGCGACGGGCGCGGGCGGCGTCGCCGGCGGCCAGCACCTCGACCGCGAAGCAGGCGCGGCTGGGCTCGCTGCAAAGCGAGCCCACGACCTCGGTGGCGACGGCGCGCAGCCGGTCGGGCCAGTACTGCTCACTGTCATAGGCGCGCATCAGCGACGCCATGCATTCCTCGTTCATCTCCTGCCAGGCGCTGAGGAAGCTGTCGTACTTGCCGCGGAAGTGGCGGTCGAAGGCGGGGCGATCGAGCCCGGCGCGGGCGATGACCATCTCGATCGACGTATCCATGTACCCCCGCTCGGCGGCGACGTCGATCAGGGCCTCGATCAGTCGCGCCCGCTCTGAGGAGGCGGAGGTGCGAGTCTCGGTCTCGAGCACTAGGTCATGGGACCCCCGATCCCTACCTTCTCGAGCTCAGCCGGCGGCGGCTTGAGGTTGCTCGGCCGCCGCCCGCTTGGCTGCCTCGGCGCCGAGATAAGGGGTGAGGGAGAACTCGACCAGCTCCGGCAGCAGCTCCTCGATCTGCTCCGTCTGTCCCATGATGATGCGCTGGTAGATGATCCAGAAGATGCCGCCGACGATCGTCTCCTCGAGCGTGCCCGGCAGCTCCTCGCCATGCGGGGAGACCTTGCGGCCCATGCGGAAGAGCGGCACGAAGGCCTGGATCGAACGCTCGTAGCGCTCGACCGCGGCGGGGCCGGCGGAGAGCGCCTCGACGATGCAGGTGCGGGCCAGGGCCGGCTCGCTGGCGACGTAGTGGAGGAAGGCGGAGAGGCCGGAGTTGACCCGCAGCGGCCAGGTGTCGACCTTGCTGGCGGCGTCGACGACGCGGCGCAGCGCCTCCTTGACCGCGAACTCCGAGGCGGCCAGGAAGCAGTCCTCCTTGGAGGAGAAGTTCTCGTAGAAGGTGTTGCGGGCGATACCGGCCCGGCGCACGATGTCGGCGACGGTGACGGCGCGGTAGCCCTTCTCGACCGTCTCCTCCGCCAGTGCCGAGATGATGCGCGCCCGCTGATGCTGGGCGATGAACTCCTTGGGGAGGGGATGCCGACCGGGCGGGGGTCGCATCGTAGACGCATTTTCGGCCACGAACGCCAGAGTACCTTGACCCTGACTGGCTTACAAGGTGGACGGCAGCGGCATATACCGCTAAAGTACCGGAAGCCAGACAAGCGGTTCCCCAGATCGAACAAAAGGAAGGGCAGATGGGAAAGCGCGCCGACACCAGGGCCTTGGCAGGGGCCGCGAGGGCCGGCGTTTCGGGGGCTACGGGCTCCCACAGCAACGCTCCCGAACTGAAGCTCGTGACCTCCTCCAAGCGGCAGACGATCTTGGACGGGATGCTCGAAGCAGTCGGGGCGGAGGGCTACGAGCACACCTCGGTCCGCACCGTGCTCGACCGCACCGGGGTCTACCGGCAGGCCTTCTACGACAACTTCGCCGACAAGGACGACTGCTACCTGCAGGCCTACGACGCCGGGGTGGAGCGGCTCGAAGCGCTGATGGTCGCGGCGGCGGCCGGCGAGACGTCCTGGACAGGCAGGCTGCGGGCCGGCCTCGGCGCCCTGCTCGACTTCCTCGATGCCGAGCCCGACAGCGGTCGGGCCCTGATCGTCGAGGTGCACGCCGCCGGGCCCGAGGCGCTGGCCAAGCGCACGGCGGCGATGCAGCGGGTCAGCTCCTTCCTCGACCGTGCCCGCGAAGACATCGGCCAGTCCGAGTCGCCGCCGCCGATCGCCGGCGAGGGGATCGCCGCCGGGATCCACGCGGTGATCCACTCCCGCCTCGCCACGGGGGCCGACGACGGCTTCCGACAGCTGCTCCCGGAGTTCATGTACTTCGCGGTTCTGCCGTACTTCGGCGCCGAGCGGGCGAGCGCCGAAATGCAGGCCGCGCAGGTCTGAGACTGGCCAAAGCGGCATTTTCGCCCGCCCCGTTGGACAGGCCTACCCGGCTGCCCTACGCTGAACGGGATGGGTTCATCGGGATCGAATCCACGGCCCGAATCGAGCGCGAGCCAGGCGCTGCCCCGAGCCTACGCGGTCCGCTCCGAGCGCGAGCGCCTGCTCGAGGCGATGGTCCGGGTCGCCGCCGCCAAGGGGTATGAGGCAACCACCGTCGCCGACGTCATCGAGGCCGCCGAGGTCAGCCGCGAGACCTTCGACGAACACTTCGTCGGCAAGGCCGGCTGCTTCCTCGAGGCCTACGACGCGGTCGTCAACGTGCTGGTCGCCCACGTCAGCGCCGCCTTCGAGAGCACGGCCGGGGAGCCCTGGCCGGACCGGATCGCCGCCGGCCTGCGGGCGCTGGTCGATCTGCTGGCGACCGAGCACGACATCGCCCGCATGGCGATGGTCGAGGTGACCGCCGTCGGCGAGGACGCGCGGATCCGCTACCGGGCGGCCCTGGGCCGCTTCACCGGCTTCCTCGAGGAAGGCCGCACCGTCTCCGCCCAGGCCGACGAGCTGCCGGCCGACACCGCCCGCTTCGCGATCGGCGGCGCCACCTCGATGATCTTCGACGAGGTCCGGGCGGGGCGGGGACCGGAACTGCGGCGGATCCTGCCCGACCTGGTCTTCGCGGTGCTGATGCCCTACATCGGCCCGGAAGCGGCCGAGGACGAGATGCGCCGGGTAGCGCGGGGGCAGGCGGGCGCCTAGACCCCGGCGCCGCCGCGGCCCTCTCCGGCAGCGAAGCGGGCGGCTCCTGCGACCGCGACCGCGAGCGTCTCGCGGCCGAGCCGGTGCTCCAGAGCCAGGCCCTCGGCGAGGGGCAGGCCGGCCCCCTCGATCGCGGCGCGGCGGTCGGCCAGCATCGTCTCCTGGGGGAAGGCGGCGATGCGCTCGGCCAGCTCCAGGGCGCGGTCGAGGTGGGCGCCGGGGGGGACGACCTCGTTGACGAGGCCGATCCGCTGCGCCTCCTCGGCCTCGACCGGGCGGCCGGTGAGGATCAGCTCCAGGGCGCGGCCCATGCCGACGACGCGGGGCAGGCGCTGGGTGCCGCCGTCGACCAGCGGCACGCCCCAGCGGCGCTCGAAGCAGCCGAAGGTCGAGCCCGGCGTCGCCAGGCGCAGGTCGCACCAGAGGGCGAGCTCGAGGCCGCCGGCCAGGCACCAGCCGTCGACGGCGGCGATCGCCGGCTTCGAGGGGGTGAAGCGGGTGAAGCCCTCGGGGCCGCCGGGATCGTCGACGTCGAGGTCGAGCGCCTTGAGGTCGGCGCCGGCGCAAAAGGCCTCGCCGCCGGCGCCGGCGAGGACGAGGACGCGGGCCCCCGAGTCCGCCTCGAAGTCGTCGAAGCCCTGGCGCAGCAGCGCCGCGGTGGCGCCGTCGACGGCGTTGCGGCGCTCGGGGCGGTCGATCGTCAGCAGCGCCGCCGCCCCCACCCGCTCGTAGCGAACCTCACCGCTCATCGCGCCCATCCTCCCACAGCCTGACCGCTGCGAGAAGTTGCAGCAAATAGCCCTGATTAAATCCCCCGCTCTTCATGGCGGTTTCTCCAGTCCATTCCTCTCGCTCCGCCGAGCCGGCGACGCTGGGCCGGCTCGGCGGCCTGGCGCCGGGAGAGTCCGACCGCGGCGGCAAGGCACTCTGGCTGGCTGGCGGCGGCTACCGGGCGGCGCTCTTCCACCTCGGTGCGCTGACCCGGCTCAACGAGCTGGGGGCCCTCGCCCAGACCGGGACCGTCGGCGCGGTCGCCGGTGGCAGCATCGTCGCGGCGCTGCTGGCGACCCGCGTTCCTTGGCCCCTGCACGGCGGCTACCGCGGCTGGCCGGAGCGGGTGGCCGAGCCGCTGCGGGCGATCGCCCGCCGCAATGCCCGCGCCCGCGCCTTCCTGCGCCGGCCCTTTCCGGTCGGGGCGGGTGGGGCGGCCCTGGAGGAGCGCTACGCGCGCGAGCTCGTGCGCTCGCTCGGCGGCGAGTCCGAGCAGGGGCCGCGTTTCGTCTTCGGCGCCTCCGGGCTGATCCTCAGCGGCCTCGCCGCGGGCTGGGAGGACTGTCTCGAGTGGGACATCGGCGGCGCCGTCGCGGGCGGCTACGGGGCCGACCTGGTCGCGGAGACGATCGCCGCGGTGCGCACCGATCTCGACGCCTTCGGAGAGGCCGAGCAGGCGGTGCTGGAGAACCACGGCTACCTGCTGGCCGACGCCGCGCTGCGGGCGCGGGGCATGGCCGTGGCGGGAGGGGTCGAGCTGCGGGCGGCCGAGCCGCCGTACCCGCGCTGGATGAACGAGGACCGGGTGCGTGAGGCGCTGGCGGCAAGCGCCCGCCAGACCCCGTTGGGGCGGCTGCGGCCGCGGCGGGCGGAGCGGGCCGAGAGAACTCCCCAGCCCGCCTCCGCCGAGCTGACCGCGCTGCTGCGGCGCCACCGGCCGCTGCTGCACTACGACTCGCTGGAGAGCTGCCGGGCCGACTCGGTGGCGACGATCTGCGCGCTGGTGGCACCGGGGCGCTGCAACAGCCTGCACCGGGCCGACGGCAGCCTGATCGCCGCGGCGGCGCCGAGCGGCGAGGTGCCCCGGCTCGAGCTCGACTTCCTCGGCGGTCCCATCTACGCCGACGGCCGGCCGGCGCGGCCCGACGACTACCTCGACGAGTGCGGCGCCTCCTACGCCGCCGACGCGCTGGCGATGCGGCGCGAGGAGGGGCGTGCGGACGTGGTCTATGGCCACGCCCGCCACGATCGCGAGGGACGGCTCTGGCTGCAGTACTGGCTCTTCCATTACTACGACGACAAGGGGCTGCTGGGGCTCGAGCAGCACGAGGGCGACTGGGAGCTGGTGCAGATCCGACTCGACGGCGGGCTCGACCCCGAGGCGGCGACCTTCGCGCGCCACGGTGGCGGCGAGCGGCTGGGCTGGGACGAGGTCGAGCTGGGGGACAGCGGCGAGGGACCAGCGCTGGTGGTCTATCCGGCCCGCGGCTCCCACGCCCCGCTGCCGCGGGCCGGCCGCTTCGAGGCGGCGGTCGTGCCCGACCACAACGACGGGCTCGGCCCGCGACTGCGGCCGGCCTTGGTCGGGATCGGCGACGACGGTCCCGGCTGGGTGCGGTGGCCGGGGCGCTGGGGCTCGACCAGGCGACGGGAGTTCTTCGAGGGCGACAGCCCGCGGGGGCCGCGCGAGCAGCCGCACTGGTGGGACCCGGCCGAGCTGCACCGCGAGGCGCGACCCTGGCGCGAGGGGAAGGCGAGCGGCGGACTGCCGCCGACGCCGGACCTGCGCGCCCGGCGCGAGGGCGAGCTGGCGGTCGTCTCCTACGGCTTTGCGGAGCCGGTTGCGAACGAGGCGGAGCCGGCGCGGTTCGTCGCCGCACCCGTCGCCGGCGAGGATGCCGAGCCCTGCGTCGCCCACTCCCTGGCGATCGAAGGTCGCCAGGGATCCTTCGCGGTGCGACTGCCGGAGGAGCGCCTCTGGACCGGGGTGCGGGTCAGCGTCGCCTCCGCGCAAGGCGTCTTCGGGGCGACGCTCTCGGCGCCGTTCGAGTAGGAGGGTGGGAGCGGGCGGGCTAGTCGGCGCGAACGGCGCTCACGGGGTTCGCGGCAACGCCCAACTCCCGAGATGCGCCCCGGTCGCGGGCCAGGGAGGGCAGGTCCCCTCAGCCACGGCCCAAGGTAGGAAGCGGGTCGGACGGCAGGGGGAGACTCGGCGTCCTTGAGCACTTGACACCCGTATGGGCAAGTCAAAGGCTCAACCTTGGTCGAAGGCGGCGTGGGATCTGGCCGAGAAGCAGCACGGTGTGATCAGCCATGCGCAGCTGGCAGAGCTCGGTCTGGGGCCGGGAGCGATCCAGCACCGGCTGCGGAACGGGCGCCTTCATCCTCTGCTGCGTGGCGTCTATGCGGTGGGGCGACCGCAGGTGGAGCCGCGCGGGCACTGGATGGCCGCGGTTCTGGTCTGCGGACCGCGGGCGCTGCTCAGTCATCGCAGCGCCGCGAAGCTGTGGGGCATCCGCAACGGTTACGAGTGGGAGGAGGTCGAGGTCGTCCTCCCCCTCGAGTCGCCGAGGCGGCGGGCCGGTGTTCGCGCGCACCGACGACGCGATCACGAAGCTTTGGAACGACGGGTCATCGACAACATCGCCGTCACCGACCCCGTCGCGACCCTGGTCGATCTGGCCACCTGCGTTCCCACTGGACAGCTGGAAGCGGCGATCAACGAGGCCGACCATCTCGATCGGGTCAACCCCGAACGACTGCGCGCCGCCATCGATCGGCTGCCGCGGCGCGCGGGGGTCGGCCGGCTGCGATCGCTGCTCGACGCTCCGACTGTGGCGCTCACCTCAACCCAGCTGGAGCGGCGCTTCCTTCCCCTGGCAACACAGGCGGGACTGCCGGTGCCGCAAACCCAGGTCTGGCTGGACGGACACCGAGTCGACTTCTACTGGCCGGATCTTGGCCTGGTGGTGGAGACCGACAGCCTGCGGTACCACCGGACCCCCTTCAAGCAGGCGAACGACAAGCGCCGGGACAACGCCCATGCCGCCTCCGGTCTGACCACGCTTCGCTTCAGCGAGGGACAGATCCAGCACGAACCCGACTACGTGCGGCGAATGCTGACGAAGACGGCGACGAGCCTGGCGTCGAGTCGAAAGGCAGGTCGTCCACAAGGTTGAGCGGTCGATAACCCTATGGGGTCATCAACTGCTCAAAGAAGCGGCGGGGCTGCGTGTCCGCCGGGCCTGGGCGTCCGCCGGGTTGGCGCGCGGTCGGTCGCGGGCACGAAAAAACGACCGGCGGTGACGCTCGTGGCCTGCCTCGCGCGTAGCCTTCGCGCTTAGAAGCTCGGTTGCGCCACCTTCGAAACCGTCCCCCGCTTGGCTTCCGCGGGACCCGGCTTCTCCCGGTCGCAAAGCGAAGTTAGCGCCTCGCCGAGCGCCGGTCCAGGGGTGCCTCGGGATCGTTCCCGCAAAGTCCGTAAAAGCCCGCGAGAGCAGGGGACTGTCGCGCGTCCGTGGGCGCGGATACGGTCCCGAGCGGGATGAACTCGGGCTCGGAGGCGTCGGCGCGCAGAGCGCGGCGCAACGTGGTTCTGACGGCGGCGATCGCCGGGCTCGGCGGGCTGCTCTTCGGCTACGACACCGGGATCATCGCCGGCGCCCTGCTCTTCATCAAGCAGGACTTCGACCTCGGCAGCTTCGCCCAGGGAGTGGTGGTCGCGGCGGTCCCGATCGGGGCGATCGCCGGCGCCGCGATCGCCGGCCCGGCCGCCGACACCTACGGGCGGCGGCTGATGATCCTGCTCGCCGCCGCGGTCTTCATCGTCGGCGCCCTCGCCAGCGCCGCCGCGCCCAATGTCGAGGTCCTGGTGATCGCCCGGATCGTGATCGGTGTCGCGATCGGGCTCGCCTCCGCCGCCGCCCCCGTCTACATCTCCGAGGTGGCGCCGCCGGAGAGTCGCGGCCGCCTGGTCAGCTTCTTCCAGCTGGCGGTGACGATCGGCATCCTCGTCGCCTACCTGGTCGGGCTCGCCTTCGATCACAGCGAGGGCTGGCGCTGGATGCTCGGGCTCGGCTGCGTGCCGGCGCTCGCGCTCGCCTTCGGGATGCTGCGGATGCCGCAGAGCCCGCGCTGGCTGGTTATGTCCGGTGACGACTTCGCAGCGCGGGCGACCCTGGCGAAGATCCGCGTCGACGACCCCGACACGATCGACCGGGAGCTGGAGGAGATCAAGGAGAGCCTCGACGACAAACCGGGAGCGTGGAGCGAGCTGCTGCAGCCGGTGGTCAAAGCGGCGCTGTTCGTCGGCATCGGGCTGGCGATCCTGCAGCAGGTGACCGGGATCAACACGGTCATCTACTACGCGCCGACGATCGTCGAATTCACCGGCGTCAACTCCTCCTCGGGGGCGATCCTGGCCGCCGTCGGCGTCGGCATCATCAACGTCGGCTTCACCCTCCTGGCGCTGCGCCTGCTCGACC
The DNA here is from genome assembly GCA_963717495.1 of uncultured Solirubrobacterales bacterium. Taxonomy (GTDB): domain Bacteria; phylum Actinomycetota; class Thermoleophilia; order Solirubrobacterales; family 70-9; genus VAYN01. Next base: position 2,156,162 of record OY970339.1, read on the forward strand.
GCGCCGGCCGCCGCACGCTGCTGATGATCGGCGTCTCCGGGATGACGATCTCGCTCTTCGCGCTCGGCGCCGCCTTCATCGGCGGCGGTGGCAGCACGATCGCCTCGATCGTGGCGATCGTCAGCCTGATGACCTACGTCGCCTCCTTCGCGATCAGCCTCGGGCCGATCTTCTGGCTGCTCAACGCCGAGATCTACCCGCTCGCCGTGCGCAGCAAGGCCGCCGGGCTGGGCACGATGGCGAACTGGACCTTCAACTTCATCGTCTCGCTGACCTTCCTGCTGCTGATCGAAGCCGCCGGGCGCACCGGCGCCTTCTGGATCTACGGCGGCATCGGCATCCTCACCCTCTGGTTCTGCTGGAAGTTCGTGCCGGAGACCAAGGGCAAGCACCTCGAGGACATCCAGGCGTACTTCCAGGAGCGTGTGAGCCGACACGGCTAAGTACCCTGCAGCGATGCGGATCGACGAGATCATCGCCTCGCGGCGGCCGACCTTCTCGGTCGAGTTCTTCCCGCCGAAGACGGCGGAGGCGACCGAGCAGCTCTACGCGACCGCGCGCGAGCTCGGCCACCTCGAGCTCGACTTCGCCTCGGTCACCTATGGCGCCGGCGGCTCGACCCGCGACGGCACGGTCGAGATCACGACGGCGCTGAAGGACGACGTCGGGCTGGAGACGATGGCCCACCTCAGCTGCGTCGGCGAGACCACGGACGGGCTGGCGGTGACGCTGGACCGGATCGCGGCGGCCGGGATCGAGAACGTGTTCGCGCTGCGCGGCGATCCGCCCCGGGGCGAAGAGGACTTCGTCCAGCCCGAGGGCGGGCTCGGCAGCGCCGCCGAGCTGGCGGCCTTTATCTCCGCCGGTTGGGACTTCGCGATCGGCGGCGCCTGCTTCCCCGAGGTCCACCCCGAGGCGCCCGACCTCGAGACCGACCTCACCTACCTGAAGACGAAGGTCGACTCCGGCGCCGGCTTTTTGATCACCCAGCTCTTCTTCGACAACCAGGTTTACTTCGACTTCGTGCGGGCGGCGCGGGCGCGGGGAATCGAGGTGCCGATCTTGGCCGGGGTGATCCCGGTCGCCAGCTTCGCGCAGACGAAGCGGATCTGCAGTCTCTGCGACGCCTCGATCCCGGCGCCGCTGGAAGCGGCCTTCGAGGCCGCGGGTGGCGACCCGGAGCGGGAGTTCGAGCTGGGCGTCGCCTTCGCCGCCCAACAGTGCGCCGAGCTGCTGATCGCCGGTGCGCCCGGCATCCACTTCTACGCCCTGAACAAAGCGCCGGCGACGCGGGCCGTGCTCGGGTCGCTGCGGGCCTCGCGGCCGTGGGAGCGGGTCCGCGGCGACGCCGCGACCCTGACCGGCAACGCCGAATAGGCTGCGGCGCGATGAGCGAGCCCGGCGACGAGCGCGAGCAACGGCGGCAGGAACGGATCGAGGGCGAACGCGGCGAGGAGAGCTCCAACCGCAACCGGCTGATCGTCGGCTACGCGATCGCCTCGACCGTGGTCCTGGCGATCGCCGTCCTGGTCTTCGTCCTCGCCAGCGGGGGCGACGGCGACAGTGCCGACAGCGGTGGCGACGCCCACATCAACCTCGACGCCTCGATCGGCTCGACCAACGGGATCGAGCCGGACAGCCGCGCCGGCACCGCACCGCCTCCCGTCGAGGTGGCCGATCTCGCCGCCGCCGCCAAGCAGGCCGGCTGCGAGCTGCGGCTGAGGCTCAGGAACGAGGGCAAGACCCACATTCCCGTCGGCTCGCCGACGCCCGACTACAAGACCAACCCGCCGACCTCCGGCAACCACGTCGACCCGCCCTATCAGCAGGCCGACGGCGCCTACCTGGAAACGCCGGTCGCGATCGACTACGTCCACTCGCTCGAGCACGGGCGGCTTGAGATTCAGTACTCGCCGGACCTGCCCAAGGCGGACCAGCTGGCGCTGAAGGGCCTCTACGACACGATGTACGGGGCGACGCTGCTCTTCCCCAACGGCTCGATGCCCTACGAGGTGGCAGCGACGACCTGGACCAACCTGCTCGGCTGCCCTGTGTACAAGGGCGCGATCACGCTCGACGCGATCCGCGCCTTCGGCAAGGCGACCTGGGGCAAGTACGGGGGCGAGTCGGCCGAAGCGTTCCCCTTCACGGGGCCGACGCCTGCGGAACCCGAATAGCGCTCGGCCGACGGGGCGCCACGGGGAGGGTGTCCTGCGGGCGGGCACGGGGTGTCCGTTCTCGGACACCCTCCCCGCGCCACCCCGTCGGAGGAAGGGTTGGGGTTAGCTGGCTGGGGCCCGGTAGGCGGGGAAGAAGTGGCTTGGGACGTGGCCGCTGCTCAGTGCTTGGTACTTCTCCTCGTTGCAGATGATCTCGGAGGTTTGCCAGGGGGCCTGGCGGTTGGCGAAGCCTCGCTTGAATTCCTCCAGGGGGTCGCCGGGGGCGATGCCGCCGCCGAGGTTGAGGGGGAGAGACAGCTCGGCGGCGAGCTCGATCAGGTGGGCGACGATGTTCTTCATCGGCGAGTCGGCGAGGTGGGAGTCGGCGCTGCCGGAGAGGTAGTAGTGGAGGAAGCCGTCGCTGACGGCGGCGAGGGAGGCGGCAGCGAGGGTGCCATCGGGGGCGGTGGCGAGGGCGAGCCAGGTGCGCTCGGCTTCGAGGGCACGGTCGAAGTAGGCGCCGCCGAAGAAGTAGTGCGGGGCAGCTGCAGTGCGGCGCATCGTCTGCTCATATGCATTAAGAAGCCCGGCCCGCTGGCCCGCCGTCGTCTCGGGCCCGGGCACCAGCTCCAGCTCATACCCAGCTTCCAGATTTCGCCGGATCTGCCGCCGATCGCTCGGCCTGCTCTTCGGCGCCAAGGTCGGATCAGCTATCTGAACCGTGTTGCGAACCGTGGTCCCCGTCGGCAGCGGGTCGCCCAAAGTGTGCCGGATGAAGACACTGACCAGCCCGGTATTCGAGAAGTCGATTGCGGAAGGATCGAGCGCGCCGGGGGTCCGGGGCATGCCCGACGGAGCCTCCCCGCTGTTGCGACGGCGGGCATGCCCCGGACTCCCCTCACCCTCGACCAATCCGGGATACCCATAGGGGGAGACCGCGTCGCGCTCGCCGCTGCCGTCGATCTCGCGGACGATCAGCGGAGCGAGGAGCTCGGTGCCATCGCCCTCAATCCGCAGCGTGTGGGTGACGTTCTCGGCGGCGAGGAAGGGGTGGGAGCGGAAGAACTGGTCGGAGGTCGCGGCCTCGCCGCGATCCTCGATCAACTCGGCCGTGGCGCTCGGCTCGCTCACTCGAAGAGGTCCGCGGCGGCGGCCCGGAACTCGTCGGGGAGCACGCCCCAGACCTCGCAGTCGTCGGGCGCCTCGCCGGCGCGGGCGAGGTGGGCACGCATCGTTCCCTCGTAGACCCAGCCGAGGCTGGCGACGGTCTTCTTGGCGATCTCGTTGCGGGCGGGGATGCGGCCGTAGACACGGTGGGCGCCGTACTCGTCGAAGGCCCTGGCGATCGTCAGCGCCTCGGCGCGGCGGCCGACGCCCTTGCCGCGCACGTCGTCGCCGATCAGCGCCCCGAGCTCGGGGGCCGTCTGGCGGAAGAGGCCGTAGAGGGCGGTGAAGCCGACCGGCTCGACATAGCCCTCGACGACGATCGCGAACTTGCGGTCCTCGCCGGAGTCGTCTATCGCCCGCCGCGCCCAGGCCTCGGCCTGCTCCAGCGAGAAGCCATCGCGCTGCTCCATCAGCGAGGCGGTCGCCACCGGGTTGTTGAACCAGCGGTGCACCGCTGGGGCGTCCCCGGGCTGGAAGCGGCGCAGGTTGACGTCTGGCTTGTCGCTCATCGCTGGAACCCTAATCGGGGGCGAGGCCCTGGCCGCTGACGACGAGCCAGAGGGTCTTGGCGAGGATGCGGGTGTCGAGGGCGAAAGAGCGGCGCTCGACGTACTCGACGTCGAGCTCGATCCGCTCCTCCCAGGGGATGCCGGCGCGGCCCTGGACCTGGGCCCAGCCGGTGATTCCCGGCAGGACCTCGTGGCGGCGGCGCTGGCGCGGCGTGTAATCGTCGACCTGGGCGGGGATGGTCGGGCGCGGCCCGACGATCGCCATCTCGCCCCGCAGGACGTTGACCAGGTTCGGGACCTCATCAAAAGAGGTACGGCGCAGGGTGCGGCCGGCGCGGGTGACACGGGGGTCGTCGCGGTAGACGGCGGTGCCGACCCCGACCGGGTCGGAGCCCGCCACCATCGTCCGCAGCTTCCACATCTCGAACTCGGCGCCGTCGCGGCCGACGCGGCGCTGGCGGTAGATCACCGGACCGCGGCTGCCGAGCTTGATCGCGATCGCGGCGACGAGGAGGAAGGGCGAGAGCAGGATCAGGGCGACGGCGGCGATCAGCAGGTCGAGGGCGCGGGGCATCAGCGGGTTCCCTCCGCCTTCTCCCAGCGCCCGGAGGCGCCGTGGCGCCAGCGGTCCCAGAGGCCGGCCGCGATCGAGGCGGTCGTCAACGCGTAGTAGCGGGCGATCCGCAGTGGGGCCAGCGGGTAGCGGTCGGCCAGCAGTGCGGCCGTGATCAACGCCAGCTGGGCCGCGAAGGTGAGGATGTAGATCGTGCCCTGGCCGAGCAGGGCGACGTTGGCGGCGAGGACGACCAGGTGTAAGGCCGGGCTGAGGTAGCGCAGCAGCCGGTGCGAGACGAGCTCGAAGGCGAAGAGGGGCGAGTAGCCGCGGGGGGAGAGCATCCCTTCGCCGACGACGATGTCCCAGAGCCCGACCATCATCCGCCGTTTGCGGGCGAACTCGCCCTCCATGGTCGGGACCATCTTCTCCTGCGCCCGCGCCGCCGGGGCATAGAGCGAGCGCAGGCCGCGCTTGGCCAGCTCGAAGGGGAAGGAGAGGTCGTGACTGCCGGAGGGCGGGAGCGGCAGATAGGCATCGCGGCGGACCGCGTAGATGGCGCCGTTGCCGGCGGTGATCCCGCCCAGCGCCGACTCCATCTCCCGCACCGCCATCTCGTAGCGCCAGTAGGCCCCCTCGAGGTTGTCGCCGCCGGCGTCGAGGAAGCGGACCTGGCCGCAGACGTAGCCGACGGCGGAGTCGGCGAAGGGCTCGACCAGGCGCCGCAGGGCATCTGGCGCCCACTCGCTGTTGGCGTCGGAGAAGGCGAGCAGCTCGCCGCTCGCCTGCTCGGCGGCGGCGTTGAGGGCGGCGACCTTGCCGCCGGGGGGGAGGTCGAGGACGAGGTCGGCACCGGCGGCGCGGGCGCGCTCGGCGGTGGCGTCGCTGGAGCCGTCGGAGGCGACGACGATCTGCAGGCGCTCGCGCGGGTAGTCGAGGGCGAGCGCGTTGGCGACCTTGGCCGCGATCACCTCTTGCTCGTCATAGGCGGGGATGAGGAGGGTGACTTGAGGCGCTGCGGCGGCGGGTCCTGTCACCGCAGGGGACCCCCCACCCCTTCCGGTAGCTAAAGCTTCCTCAGGGGCGGGTCCCCCTACGGTGCCACCCGCCGAGCGGCCCCGCAGATGCACCAGGAGCCAAAGCACCAGCGGGTAGCCGGCGTGGGTGTACACGATCAGGCCGGCGCAGAGCCAGAAGAGGATGGCGAGGGCGGTCACGGGCGAGCCTCGAGCAGCTCGCGGTAGAGGTCGAGGGTGAGGCGGGCGGTCTCGTCCCATGAGTAGGGGCCGGCGGCGGCGCGGGCGGCGGCCGCGGCAAGCTCGGCGCGGGCGGCCTCATCGCCGACCAGCTCCACCAGCGCCCTCGCCAGCTCGGCGGAATCGCCGGGGGGGACCAGGCGCGCGGCGCCGGTGGCCGCCACCTCGGGGAAGCCGCCGACCGTGCTCAACACCAGCGGCTTGCCGAACGCGAGGGCGGTGTAGAGGACGCCCGAGTGCTCGGCGTCGAGGTAGGGGAGGGCGAGGAGGTCGGCGCGGCGGAAGATCGCCGGGATCTCGACCTCGTCGACGAAGCGGTCGACGAGGCGGACCAGGCCCGGAGCTTCGGCGGCGAGTGCCCGCAACGGCGCAACGTCCATGCGCGGGTTGCCGACGATCCAGAGCTCGGCTCCTTCGACCTGGCGGAACGCCTCGAGCAGGACCTCGATCCCCTTATAAGGGCGCAGCAGCCCGAAGAAGAGGATCACCGGGCCCTCGGCACCCTCCAGCTCCGGCGGCAGCGGCTTCTCCTCCGGCAGCCGGGTCAGGTAGTCGAAGGCGCCGTGGGGGATCGTCCGCACCCGCGCCGGGTCGAGGCCGAGCTCGTCGCGGAGGCGGGCGGCGCTGTGCTCGGAGTGGGCGACGACCGCGTCCATGGCACCAAAGGCGCGGCGGGCGGCGGTGACTTGGCGGCGGCTTGGGTGCGGCGGCAGGATGTAGTGGGCGGTCAGCACCCGCGGGCGCAGCTTCGGCAGCAGGTGGGCGTCGAGGGCTGGAACCGTCAGCCACTGGTAGTGGACGACATCGGCGTCGGCGGCGCGGCGGAAGCGCAGCATGTCGGGAACGTGCTCGAGGACCTTGAAGGGGAGGCGGGCGGGAGCTTCGAGGCCGCGGGCGGTGCTGCGGCGGTAGAAGCGCTCCTCGACCCGGTAGCCCTCGGCCGGCGGGACCGCGCCGTAGAGGAAGCGGGAGGTCAACAGCTCGACCTCGACGCCCCCACGGGCCAGCGCCGCCGCGAGGGCGCGGTCATAGGGCGGCGTGAATGCCGACGGGTCGACGAGTTGCACCTTCATCGGCGCCGATTATCGTGACCCGCTTGGCGCCCACGCTCTCCTACTGCGTCGTGAACACGAACGGCCGCGAGTACCTGCGCGCCTGCCTGGCGGCGATCGAGCGCACCCATCCCGCCGGGGTGGAGCGCGAGATCCTCGTCCTCGACAACGCCTCCGAGGACGGCTCGGCCGAGGCGGTGCGGGAGCTGGGCGGCGATCTCCGCCTGATCGCCCTGGAGCGGCGGGCCGGCAAGGCGGAGAACGACTCGACCCTGATGCGCGAGGCCGCCGGCCGCTACTGCCTGCTGTTGAACGAGGACTCGGAGCTGCGGCCGGGGGCGAGCGAGGCGCTGATCGCGGCGCTCGACGCCGACCCAAAAGCAGCTGCGGCGACCCCGCAGCTGCTCGACTCGGCCGGCAAGCCGGTTCCCTGCGCCTGGCGCTTCCCGGGTGTCAGCACCGCGCTCGCGGGAGCGCTCTTCCTGCACCGCTGGCTGACCGTGCAGAGCAAGGGCGCGTCAACCCGCCGGGTCGACTGGGCGCAGTCGAGCGCGCTGATGGTGCGCCGCGAGGCCGCCACCGCGGTCGGCTTCATGGACCCGGCCTTCTTCGTCTACTACGACGAGTGCGACTTCGCCAAGCGTCTCGCCGACGCCGGCTGGCACTCGCTCTTCGTCCCAAGCGCCGAGGCGGTCCATCACGACCAACTCTCCACCGACCTCGCCAAAGGCCTGCCGCGGATCGTCGAATTCCACCGCAACCGCGATCGCTATATGCGCAAGCACCACGGCGCAGCGTCGGCCCTGACGGTGCGAGCCCTCACCGCCTGGTCCTACGCCCTACGCGCCCTCACCGCCGCCGTGCTCCCGAATCAACCCGCCCGCGTCTACTGGGCTCACGCCCGTCAGGCGCTCTTCCCCACTCGAGGCGAATCGATCCGCGACCGCGCCTAACCGCCCGCCGATGGGCCGATTTGTCGAGCCTGAGACGACAAATCGGCCCATCGACCCCTTGTCAGAGGCGGCCGTCGTCGTCCATCTGCTCGGCCTCATAGGTCTCGGGCAGGCGACCGTCGACCGCTGGTGGTTCGGCGCGCAGGCGCTGGAACGAGGCGACCAGCTCGCCGGGGTGGCGCAGGCGGGCGAGCCAGACGCGCTCGCCGGGGGTGAAGAAGCCGCTGGCGAAAAGGGCCAGCGGATAGGCGGCGAAGAGCGCCGCGCGGCCGAGCAGGCCGAGGGCGCCGGAGGTCGGCATCAGCAGCTCGCCGAGGCCGACCAGGGCGGCAGCAGTCAACACCACGCGGGCCAGACGGCCCCACTGGTAGGGGACCGGGAAGAGGCGCTGGGTGAAGACATACATCAGCGCCAGCACGACGACGTAGGAGGCGACCAGGGCGAGGCCGGCGCCGACGATCCCCAGCGGGGGCACCAGGAGCAGGTTGAGGACGACGTTGGCGGCGAGTGCGGCAAGGGTCGCCGGCAGGTTGAACTCGGTGCGGCCCGTTCTGCCGAGGATGACGACGAGCACCATGTAGACGGCGTAGAGGGTGACGGCGGTGGAGATCAGGCCGACGGCTTCGTAGGAGTCGAAGAACTCCGGCGCCGCCAGCGCCCGCACGATCCAGCGCGAGAACAGCCACATGCCGGTGACGACGAAAGCGCAGCCGGCGACGAAGAGGGTAACGACGGTGGCGTAGGCGCGGCGGGCCTCGCCGTCGTCGCGGATCGAGTAGGCCAGCGGCGGCCAAGCGAGCTGGAAGCCGCGGACGAGGACGTTGACGCCCTGGGCGAACTTGACGGCCAGCGAGTAGAGGCCGGCCTCGGCGAGCCCGACGCTGCGGACGATGATGATGCGGTCGACGAAGTTGAGCAGGTAGAGCGAGACCTCGGCCGGCATCGTCGGCAGCCCGAAGCGCAGCAGCCGCCGCAGCAGGGCGGGGTCGAAGAGGAGCGAGAGGCGCCGGCGCTGGAGCGCGATCAGGCCGAGCACGAAGACGGCGCCGCTGGCGTAGCTGCCGACCAGCAGGCCGCGGGCACCCTCGCCGGCGCCGACGACGAGCACGACGGTGAGGGCGATCGTGACCAGGACGTTGACGATCGTCGTCACGAAGAAGGCCCGGGCGCGCTCTTCGAGCCGGAACAGGGTGAGCATGAACTCGAACATCGTCAGCACCCAGAGGCCGCCGATCGCGACCCGGGCCAGGTCCGGCGCCGGGCGGTCGAGCAGCGCTTCGGAGATCGGCGTCGCGAAGGGGAGGGCGATGAGGGCGCCGACCGTCGCCAGCCAGAAGAGACCGGCGAAGCTGCTGGCGACGACGCGGTCGGGGTCCTCGTCGTCCTTGCAGTAGAAGCGCAGGACCGCCTCGATCAGGCCGAAGCGGACGACGATGCTGGCGGAGACGATCGCCGCGAACATCACCTCGGCGGCGCCGTAGTCGGCCGGGGTCAGGTAGCGCGTGTAGAGCGGCAGCAGCGCGACCGCGATCAGCTTCGAGAGGATGCTCGCCGCGGTGTAGGCGGCTCCGGTCGTCGCCAGGCGGCGCAGGTATCCCGACACGCGAGGAGCCTACGGCCGGTCGCGGACCGCGGGAGCGTGCGCCAGCGAGGCGCCAACCGCCAGCAGCACCCACGTAATCGGATCCTCGAAGAATCCCGCGTACGCCATGGTGTGGACCAACAGGGCGACGAATGCGGCCAGCACTGCGGCTCGACCGATCATCTCCGCGCCAAGAGATCTGGGACTGGCCGCTCCTACCGCGGGTGGCGTCGTGGCGGGGGTCCCCCGCGGCGCGGAGGCGGCTCTGCCGCCGAGCACCGTGGGGGATGCCGCGACGACAGGACCCGCGGGCCTGACACGCCACATCCCTGAGCTCAGGGTCCACAGGGCGATCCCGATCAACGCCACATAGAGGGCCAGCCCGAGCACCCCTTGCTCCGCCGCGATGGTTACGGGCTCGGTGTGGGAGATCGAGACGGGGACGTCTTTGTTCTCGCGGTGGTCGCGGTAGGCGGTCTGAAAGGAGCCAGAGCCATAGCCTTGGAGCGGGCGTTCGGCGAAGAGGTCGAGGCCGCCGGAGACGAGGTTGGCGCGGCCGCTGGTCTCGAGGTTGGCGCGGGCGAAGATGTCGCCGAGGTCGACCCTGCCACCCACCAGGGTCACAGTTAGCACCGCGCCGACGAGTCCGGCGGCCACGGCGGCGAGCGTCCAGCGCCAGCTCCAGCGGATCGCGGCGAGGACGGCCAGGCCCGCCAGCAGGGCGATGAAGCTCGACTGCGAGAAGGTCTGAGCCAGTCCCAGCCAGAGGACGCCGACGAGAACCGTCAACACGGCGAAGTTCCGCCGTTCCCGCGCCCACAGCAGCGCCGCCGTCGCGACGACGATCACCAGGGCCAGGTAGCGACCGTAGACGTTCGGGTCCCAGAAGACGGAGTTGACCCGGAAGTAGGTGTGGAATTCGTTCGACCTGATCACCTGGTCGTTCCAGAACAGGCTGCGGGTCAGGTACTCGACCGAGCCGATCAGGACGAACGCCGTCGCCTCGACGCCGACGACGATCAGGACCAGCGTCAGCAGCCGCCGGTCCCACTCGACCTCGCGCAGCAGCCGGTAGGCCACCGTGAAGGGGACGAGGAAGAAGCAGACGTTCTGCAGCCCCTTCGAGAAGTCGCCCGAGTAGAGCGTCTGGACCGCGTAGAGGACGACGAAGGCGGCCAGGGCCCAAGCCAGCGGGCGCGGGGCCCAGTCGCTGGGGGGCGAGCGCCAGTCCCGCAGCAGCGTGAAGACGACTCCGGCGGCGATCACGAGGTAGAGCGGGACCAGGAGGTTGGCCGTGTCGCCGCCGGCGTGCAGGGGGACCCGGAAGGGCAGCGCGGCGACGATCGCCAGCGGCAGCAGGATCGGCCAGCGGCGGAAGACGTAGGTGAGCAGCCCGACCGCGACCGCGCCGCCGACGAGCAGCGCCGCGATCCGCGCGTCGTCGTGGCGCAGGTCGGCGATCTGGTGGGTGTGCCACTGGTCGCCGAGGATCAGGACCGGGAAGAGGCCGATCGCCAGCAGCATCGCCAGCGAGCGCGAGCGTCCCGGGGGCAGCAGGATCGAGGCGGCGCAGGCAGCGGCGGCGAGGAGGACGCCGGCGCCGGCCAGGAAGTCGCTCAAGGCGCCGGCCTCGCGGACGGCTCGGTCGGCGCTGGGGCGGGCGCCTCGCCGGTCGGCGGCTCGCAGCTCGCGGCGCGAAGCCGCGGCGCCCGGTGCAGGCGAATCGAGCCCGGGGGCACCAGCACCCGTTCCTGCCCGAGCAGCTTGACCCGCAGCTTGTAGCGGCCGGGGGAAGCGATGCCGCCGCCGCCGCGCTGACGGCCGTCCCAGTAGAAGCTGAAGTAGTGGTAGCGCTTGAGGAACTTGTCGCGGGCGAGGGTGATGACGACCCGACCCCCCGGCTTGACCACCTGCACGGTCGCGTCGTCGGACTGGGTGACGCGGAACTTGATCCGGACTTCGTCATAGCGGCAGTCGCCGTCCGGCGTAAAGCTGTGGACCGGGTTTTTCGGATGCAGCACCGGCGCCCCGGCGAAGGACACCCGATCCAGCACCAGCGGGTCGCGCTTCAGCCGCTGCGCCCAGCCGAAGGCGGCAACCGTGGCGAGGACGAGAAGCGCGAAGACCAGGGCGGCGGGACTAACCCGCCGCCGCGGCATTGTCCTCGCCGACGATCACGGCGACGTTCGCCCCCGCCGCGACGGATTCGATTTCCCCGCTCATCAGCTGCAGCTCGGAGATGCCGAGCTGCCTGGAGACGACCTTGGCTTCCGGCTTGTGGCCCCGCTTGAACATGACGACGCTGTCGCTGAAGCTGGAGCTGCTGTTGGTGACGGCCCCGAGCTTGAAGCCCTTGCCCTCGACCTTGTCGCCGTAGCTGGCCGCCAGCCCGGGCACGGCGGTGCCGTTGAGCACGGTCACCTCGACGTCGTTGGGCTGGGTCTTCGCCGCCGCCTGCTTGCCCTTGCCGCCGGCGGCGGAGCCGTCGTCGGAGCCGCTCAGCACCAGGTAGGCGGCGCCACCGACGACGACCACCAGGACGACGAAGATCGCGATCAGTGAGCGCGGCTGCGCCAGCCGCTCGCCGAACCCGGAGAAGCCCTCGCGCAGGCGTTCGCGCCGGGTCAGCTCCGGTTCGCCGGCCTCGCGGCGGCGGCGGCGCTCCTCGCGGCGGCTGACCGCGGCATGCTCGGCGGTGCGGGCCTCCTCGAGCTGGCGCAGCTCCTCGGCCCGCTGGGCGGCGATCGCCGAGGTCGTCTCCTTGCGCTCGCTGTCGCGCTCCGGCGCCGATCCGGCCCAGTCGCGCAGGCGCCGGATGTCGCGCCCGTGGGTGAACGAGAGCAGGGCGAGGAAGGCGAGCCCGAGGAACGAGGCCAGGCCGGCGAAGGCGCCGATCTGTTCAATCACCTTAAGCAAGCTGCGAGAGGCTACTCGCCGGAGACGACTCTCGCCGCCTCGCCGCCCGGTGCGACGATCAGCTCCACCACTCGCTCGGCCAGGTTGGCCTCGTCGCCGGCCATCACCAGGTGTTCGAGCGAGGCCAGCGTCGCGTCGACCCAGGCCGAGTCGAGCGGCCGCTCGCCGACCGCGCGGTTGATCCGCCGCGCCGCCGTCGGTTGCACCTTCTCGGCCGGCCCGAACAGCTCCTCGTGCAGCTTCTCGCCGGGCCGCGGCTGGGTGAACTCGACCGCGATGTCCCGCTCCGGCTCGTAGCCGGCGAGGCGGATCATGTTGTGGGCGAGGTCGACGATCTTCACCGGCTCGCCCATGTCGAGGACGAAGACCTCGCCCTTGCCGGCGCCGATGTCGCCGGTGCGGATCACCAGCTGCACCGCCTCCGGGATCGTCATGAAGTAGCGCGTCATCTCCGGGTGGGTGACGGTGACCGGGCCGCCGCGCTCGATCTGGTCGCGGAAGATCGGCACGACGCTGCCGGAGGAGGCGAGGACGTTGCCGAAGCGGACCGAGGCGAAGCGGGTGCCGGGGTGCCTGTTGCCGGCGGCCTCGACGATGAACTCGGCCATCGCCTTCGAGGCGCCCATCACCGTCTGCGGGTTGACCGCCTTGTCGGTCGAGATCAGGACGAAGCGCTCGACCTCGGAGGCGGCCGCGGTCTCGGCCGTGATCCTGGTCGCGATCGCGTTGTTGCGGACCGCCTCCAGCGGGTTGGCCTCCATCAGCGGCACGTGCTTGTAGGCGGCGGCATGGAAGACGACTGTCGGTTTGAAGCGCTGCATCACCTCCAGCATCCGGTGCGGCTCCTTGCAGTCCGCCAGCACCGACTCGACGTTGGTGAAGTGGCGCAGCTCGACCATCTCGCGGTCGATCTCGAAGAGGTTGTCCTCGGCGTGGTCGAGCATCACCAGCAGCCGTGGCTTGACCTGGGCGATCTGGCGGCAGAGCTCGGAGCCGATCGAGCCGCCGGCGCCGGTGACGAGGACGATGCGGTCGCGCAGGTAGGCGCCGACGCGGTCGAGCTCGCGCACGATCGGCTCGCGGCCGAGCACGTCCTCGACCCGGACCTCGCGCAGCTGGCGGTTGAGCTGGACGCCGCCGCGCAGCAGCTCGAAGACGGTCGGCAGGGTGCGGACGCGGATCTCGCGGTCGCGGCAGGCGGCGACGACCTGGCCGCGCAGGGTCCCCGGCGCGGAGGGGATCGCGATCACCACCTCGTCGGGCTCGGTCTCGTCGAGGATCGCGGCGATCTCCTCGGTCGAGCCCAGTACCTTCAGGCCCAGCATCCGCATCCCCCGCTTGCGCGGGTCGTCGTCGACGAAGCCGATCGCGGTGGCGCCGAGGTTGGGGTTCAGCTGCAGCTCGCGGACGACCATCTGGCCGCCGGAGCCGGCGCCGATCACGAGCACCTCGTGCTTGGGCAGGCGGGCGCCACGCGAGGGGCGCTCGACGATCAGCCGCACCGCCAGGCGGGCGCCGGCGACGAGCATCATCGTCAGCACGAAGTCGGTGACCTCGACCGAGCGCGGCAGCGAGTGGGCGAAGGGCTTGGCGACGGCGAAGAAGACGACCAAGATCGCGCTGGCGACGGCGACGGCGCGGAAGATCAGCAGGAAGTCGCGGCCGCTGACGTAGCGCCACCACTTCTGGTAGAGCCCGAAGGCGGCGAAGACCGCCAGCTTGCCGACGACGACGAAGCCGACCGACTGCGCGAAGAGCACCTCGTAGCGGTGCGGCAACCCGTTCGGCTCGTCGAGGAATCGCAGCTGGAAAGCGAGGAAGTAGGCCAGCGCGACGAGTGCCGCGTCGGCCGCCACCTGCAGCATCCGGTTGCGGTAGACGGGGTGATTCAACCGGCCCATTAGTTCGGGCAGTTTACGGCCCGCCGGTGCGAATAGGGGCATCTTCCCTACGATGTGCCGCTCGATGCACGCCCTTCTCTACGCCTCCGTCACCGACTTCTTCCTCGACCCGATCGTCAATTGGGGGACGGACTTCATCAGCGCCACCGGGCTGCCGGCGGTCTTCGTGCTGATGACGCTGGAGTCCGCCTGTCTGCCGGTGCCGAGCGAGGCGATCATGCTCTTCGCCGGCTCCAGCGTCGCCGCCGGGGAACTGACCCTCGTCGGGGTCGTCGTCGCCGGCGTGCTCGGCAACCTGGTCGGCTCCTGGATCGCCTACGCGGTCGGCTATTACGGCCGCCTCGACCTGCTCGAGAAGAACAAGCTGATCCACGTCAATCCCAAGCACCTGAAATGGGCCAACGACCTGTTCGCCCGCCATGGCGACCCGATCGTCTTCTTCTCGCGGATGCTGCCGATCATCCGCACCTTCATCTCGCTCCCGGCCGGGGTGGCGAAAATGCCGTTCTGGCGCTTTACCCTCCTCACCCTGCTCGGCTGCATCCCCTGGGTGCTGATGCTGGCGCTGGTCGGGAAGAGCGTCGGCGACAACTGGGAGGAGTGGCGCGGGCACCTGCACTACCTCGACTACCTGGTGGTCGTCGCCGTCCTCGTCCTCGGCGCCTACCTGCTGATCAAGCGCCGGCGCGGCGGCGGTCCCGACGCCGGCGCGGACGAGCCGGGCGCGGCCCCCGAGCCGGCCGGCTCCAGCGGCGCTTGAGCGCAGCGGGCGAGGGGCGGCTCCCGACCCGGCGCGCGGTCGCGCTGGGGATCGTCCAGGGACCGGCCGAGCTGCTGCCGGTCTCCAGCTCGGCCCACATCGTCCTCGTTCCCTGGCTGGCCGGCTGGGATTGGCAGGCGATCGATCCCGAGATCCGCAAGAGCTTCGAGGTGGCGCTGCACACGGGCGCGGCGGCGGCGCTGCTGATCGGCCAGCGGCGGACGATCCTCGCGGAGCTGCGTACCTTCGACGGCCACCGGGCGCTGCTGCTCGGCCTCTCCTTCCTGCCGGCAGCGGTCGTCGGCTACACCCTGGAGCGGCCGATCGAGCGTCACCTCGGCGGCCCCCGCGCGACCGCCTACGGCCTGCTCGGGGGAGCGGCGGCGATGCTGCTCGCCGACACCCGGCCCCAGCGCCGCGGCGGCGGCGAGGCGACCGCGGCCGATGGCCTCGCCCTCGGCGTCGCCCAGGCGGCGGCGCTGGCGCCCGGCGTCTCCCGCAACGGCGTCACCCTCGCCGCCGCCCGCTGGCGGCGCTTCACGCGCGACCAGGCGAACCTGCTCTCGCGCACGATCGCGCTGCCGATCGTGGTCGGCGCCACCGCGCTCAAGGGCACCCGCCTCGCCCGCCGCGGCACCACGCCGGAGCTGCGCCGGACGCTGGTCGTCGGCCTCGGCGCCTCCTTCGCCTCGACCCTCGCCTCGCAGCGGCTGCTGCGGCTGGTCGAGGGGAACCGGGCGCTGTGGCCGTACGCGGCCTACCGCGGCGCCCTGGCCGCCGCCGTTCTTGTAAAGCTGCGCGGGTGAACGACGCCTACGCCAAAGCCGGGGTTGACCAGGGGGCGGCGGACTCCGCCGTCGCCGGGCTGGTTCGCGCTCTGGGAGCGATCGAGCTCGGGCGGCCGTCGCTGCAAGTACCGCTGCCTGGCCATTACGCCAGCGTGATCGAGATCGGCGAGAACGCCGGGATCGCGCTTTCCACCGACGGCGTCGGCACCAAGCTGCTGGTCGCCGAGGAGCTGGGGCGCTTCGACACGGTCGGGATCGACTGCGTGGCGATGAATGTCAACGACGTGATCTGCGTCGGCGCCGAGCCGCTGGCGATGCTCGACTACATCGCCGTGCAGCAGGCGGACCCGGCGGTCTGCGAGGAAATCGGCGTCGGCCTGGCCCGCGGCGCGGAGCTGGCCGGGATCGAGATCCCCGGCGGTGAGCTGGCCCAGCTCGGCGACCTGGTCAGCAGCGTCGACGTCTCCGGCGCCTGCTTCGGCACCGTCGCCCTCGACGCGATCGTCGACGGCTCGGCGGTGCGGCCCGGCGACGCGGTGATCGGCCTGCCCTCCTCGGGGATCCACTCCAACGGCTACACGCTCGCCCGCTCGGCCCTCGCCGGCATCGGGCTCGACGACGGCCGCCTCGGCCGCCCGCTCGGAGACGTCCTGCTCGAGCCGACCGAGATCTACGTCAAGGCAATCGTCGAGCTGCTGCGCTCCGAGGTCGAGGTCCGCGGCCTAGCCCACATCACCTCCGGCGGCCTCGGCAACCTGCTGCGGCTCGCCGCCGAGGTCGGCTATGAGATCGACGAGCCGCTGCCCGTACCGCCGATCTTCGAGCTGATCCGGGAGCGCGGCGACGTCTGCGAAGCGGAGATGTACGACGTCTTCAACATGGGCTGCGGCTTCTGCGTGGTGGTCGCGGCGGCCGACGAAGCCGCGGCACTCGACCTGCTGCGTGCCGACTACCCCGGCGCGAAGCGAATCGGCCACGCGATCGAGGGTGAGAAGGCGGTCCGGCGCCGGCAGGGTTGAGCACTTGACGTGGGTATAGGCCCGCTAAGTGATCAAGGAGGGCTCGGGTGCGGGCGAGGGCGCCCATCTCAGCGTCGGAGCAGGCAGGGTCGGCGCGGCAGCGAACCTGAGTCATTACCTGTGGACACCCCTTGCCATGCCTCATAACGTTCGGCCCCAGCGATGAACTCCCGCCCGACCAGCTCGCAGATGATCGGCACCGTGCTCTCCGGGCGCTACAAGCTGGAGGCGAAGCTCGGCAGCGGTGGCATGTCGACCGTCTATCTGGCCAACGACGCGACGCTCGACCGCGCCGTCGCGGTCAAGGTGATGCACCGGGAGATGTCCGAGCAGCCGGACCAGCTCGAGCGCTTCCGCCAGGAGGCCCGCGCGGTCGCCAAGCTCTCCCACCCCAACGTGGTCGCGGTGATCGACGCCGGCGAGGACGGCGGCCACCCCTACATCGTCTTCGAGTACGTCGAGGGGGAGACGCTGAAGCAGCGGATCGCCCGCCTCGGCGCCCTCGACACCCAGGAGGCGCTGGCCTACGCGATCGAGATCGCCCGCGGGCTTACCGTCGCCCACGCCCGCAACATGGTCCACCGCGACATCAAGCCGCAGAACGTCCTGATCGACGCCGAGGGGCGGGCCAAGCTGACCGACTTCGGCATCTCCCGGCAGCTCGAGCAGGACGGGATGACCGCCACCGGGCGGGTCCTCGGCACCACCGACTACGTCGCCCCGGAGCAGGCGATGGGCCACGGCGTCGACCCGCGCTCCGACATCTACTCGCTCGGCGTCGTCCTCTACGAGATGCTGATCGGCCAGGTTCCGTTCCACGCCGACAGCCAGGTCGGGGTGGCGATGAAACACGTCAACGAGGAGCTGCCCGACGTGCAGCAGCGCCGGCCCGAGGTCTCCGCGGCTACGGCCCTGGTGGTCGAGCGCGCCACCGACAAGGAGCCGGGTCAGCGCTACCAGCGGGTCGGCGAGATGATCGACGACCTCTCGACCGCGCTCGAGGTCGAGGCGGCGCGGGCCGGCTCGACCACCGGCGAGGCGACCAGCGTGCTGGCAGCGGTGCCGCCGCCGAAACGCAAGCTCTCCGGCCCGGGGCGGCGGTCCTGGGCGGCGATCGCGCTACTGGCAGTGGTCGCCATCGGGGCGCTGGTGGCGGTCTGGCAGATCAGCAACGGCGGGGGTGGCGGCGGGGCGCTGAAGGACAAGGGCGCGGTCGTGGCGCTCTCCTCGGCCACCGATTTCGACCCCTTCGGCGACGGCGAAGAGGGCCCGGAATCGATCAGCCTCGCCGTCGACGGCGACCCCACTAGCACCGCCTGGACCAGCGAGCACTACGACAGCGCCGACTTCGCCGGGACCAAGAGCGGCGAAGACCCGGGCGTCGGCCTCTACGTGACCGCCAAGTCGCCGGCGACGCCGTCGGAGATGGTCGTCCGCGGCGCCCCCGGCTGGGACGGGGAGATCTACGCGGCCGCCTCGGGACCGCCGGAAGAACTCGCCGAATGGGGCGAACCGGTCGGCGCCGTGGCCGAAGCGGCCGAGACGGCCGAGATCCAGCTCGACGTCCCCAGCCCCGCCAAGTACTTCCTGATCTGGTTCACCAAGGCCGCCCCCTCGCGCGACCAGGACGGCCGCTACCGACTCGAGATCGACGACGTCAAGCTGATCGACTGAGCCGGCAACTGCGTCAATGCTCGATTTGACGACGCTCAATCCAGAGCCATTCGCACTCCCCCTCTACATCGATGCGAGGACGCAGATAGACGTGAAGCGGGGGCATGCCCCGGGGGATAACGGCCACCCATAGATTGCGTTCCGGGACCCGCGCTACGGTAGCTCCAGATTCGTCCTCCTCTGTCTCGCCACGAGACAGAGCCCAAGTCAAAGCTTCAAGCCGATCATCTACTTGGCGGGCGGTGAGGCCAGTCTCGGCCATCAATTCGCTCTTAGATTGCGCGAACGAAGCCGACTCAATAAAGCCTTTGCAGGCAAGCCCCTTAGTTCCAACCATGCGAGGAAGCTAATTCCTCGCCCCGACGTAAATCGATCTCCGAGATGCCGCCTGCTCCTAGGAAAACCGTCTGGTAAGGAATTGCTTCCTTCCAAGCCGCCAGCCTCCAACCTACTTCCAGATGTGACAACTCGCTCAAAAAAGTAGCGCTCTCAGCCCCAAAGACCCGTAGTGCTCTCTCGATCACGGCAAGCTCATCCTCACTAAATTCGCGCATATCGGGATCCCGCTGAGCAGTGATCCGCTTGAGCTGCTTGCCGTAGTAGCGCTCCTCTTCGACCCGAATTGCCCCTTGAGTCTCAAGGTCTCGTTCCGTCAGTAGAAGCTCGCGCGGCAGGTGGCCATGAGTCCATTTCTCATAGGTAGCTCCGGTTATGGGGCGACTAGATCGTTCATAGGCGCCGAAGTCACTGGCCATCAGCAGCTTCGCCAGCTTGACGCGACCAAGCGCTGCCTCGGGACCCAGTCGCCTAGCGATGTAGACGATGAGCTCCTCGAACTTTCTGCGATCAAATGCGGTTTCGGCAGTCATTTGTCTTTCAATGATCCCAGGCGCAGTAAGCTGCGTCTAATCGTCTTTTGTATACAGACCGTATACAGAAAGCATCGTAAGAAGGCCTTCGGATGTCAACGACTACTCGCATTAGTGCGATTGCACAGGAAAGACTCAAATCCCTACAAACCGCTTTGGAAAGCGAACCTGGGTTAAAGGCAAGCGGCGAAGAAATTGCGTCTGCCCTCATTTGGGGGACATCGGCTCCACAAGCAGCAGGTATGCTGATTGCATACACGAGAGATCAAGCCAGCACGAAAGGGTCGGTTAAGAAGTAGGGCGGGCTTGCGGCGAAGCGGTTTATTTGCGGCTGATCTAGAACTCGTAGGAGCGGGCGCGCCGGTGGCGCTCGAGCGCGAGCTCGACGAGGCGGTCGCAGAGGTCCGGATAGGGGATGCCGCCGGCCTCCCAGAGCTTCGCGTAGACGCTGGTCTCGGTGAAGCCGGGCATCGTGTTGATCTCGTTGACAAGGACCTCGCCGCCGGGGCCGACGAAGAAGTCGCAGCGGGCGAGGCCGGAGCAGCCGGCCAGCTCGAACACCTCGACCGCTAGCTCCCGCACCCGGGCGGTCGCCGTCGCCTCCAGCGGCGCCGGCACCCGCAGCTCCATGCCGCCCTCCGTGTACTTCGCGGCGAAGTCGTACCAGTCGGCGTGGGCGACGACCTCGCCCGGCGGCGAGGCCTGCGGCTCGCGGTTGCCGAGCACCGAGCACTCGACCTCGCGCCCAGCGGCCGAAGCCTCGACGATGACGCGGGGATCGTGGCGCAGCGCTCGCTCGACCGCGGCGTCGAGCTGGTCGAGGCCGGCGACGCGGGAGATGCCGACGCTCGAGCCCATCCGGGAGGGCTTGACCCAGAGCGGCAGGCCGAGGCGCTCGCAGCGCCCCCACCAATCGGGTCCCTCGACCGCCGTGAAATCGACCTGGGGTATCCCCGCGGCGGCGAAGAGCCGCTTCAGGGACAGCTTGTCCATGCAGACCGCCGAGGCGAGCACGTCGGAGCCGACGTAGGGGACGTCGAGCTGCTCCAGCAGCCCCTGGACGCTGCCATCCTCGCCGAAGGCGCCGTGCAGCGCCGGGAAGGCGGCATCGGCGCCGAGCAGGCCGGCGCCCGGCACGAGCTCGACCGTGGCTCCGGCACAGCTCCAGTCGCCGGCGCGGGAGATCGTCACCTCGAGCGCCTCGTGCCCGGCCGCCTGCAGGCCGGCGGCGACGGCGGCCCCGGAGCGCAGCGAGACGTCGTGCTCGGAGGAGCGCCCGCCGGCGAGGACAGCGACCCTCATTCTTCGCCTTCTCCTTCCGGCGTCGCTTGCGCCTGCTTGCCGACGACCACGGTCACCGTCGCACCCGGTTCGAGCTCGGAGCCGGGTGGCGGGAACTGGTCGACGGCGCGGCCGACCTGGGCCGGGACTTCGGTCTCCTCTTCTTCGACGGTCGGGTCGAGGTCGGCGTCGCGCAGCGCCTGCACCGCTTCGGCGCGGAGCTTGCCGATCACGTTCGGCACCTGCGCCTGCGCTTTGCCGGCGGAGACGACGACCGCGACGGTGGAACCCGGTTCGACCTCGGTCCCGGCGCTGGGCGACTGCGAGATCACCTCGCCCGCCGGCGCGTCGCTTTCTTCTTCGGAGACGCCGGGGACGAGGCCGCGGCCGCGGATCTGCTGCACGGCGAGGCGCCGCTGCGAGCCGACCAGGACCGGCACCTTGGCCAGCTTCGGCCCGGCGGAGACGACGAGGGTGACGGCGGATCCGTGGGTCGCGGTCTCGCCCGCCGAGGGTTCGGAGTGGATCACCAGGCCCTCTTCGACGCTGCTGGAGTTGACCGTCTGCGTACTGGCGTCGAAGTCGGCGGCTTCCAGCTTTTCGGTCGCTTCCTCGCGCGAGAGCCCGGCGGTCGCCGGCACCTTGCCGCTGCCGGGCCCGGCGCTGACCGTGAGCGTCACCTCGGGCTTCGAGCAGAAGAGGGTGAGGAAGGCGCAGTCGAGCGAGGCCTCGTCGCCGGGCGGCGCGGCTGCCGGGTCCTGCTCGAGCACTTCGTTGAGCGGCGCTTCGCGCTCGACCCGCTTCACTTCGCCGACCGAGAAGCCGTCCTGCTGCAGCAGCGTCACCGCCACGTTGAGGTCGTTGCCGGTCACGCTCGGCACTTCGGTGCTGGTGTCCCGGGTCAGCAGCAGGCCGATCAGCAGGCCGATCACCACCGCCGCCGCGAGCAGCCCCCAGAGCAGCCAGTTGCGGCGCTCCTCCTCCTCGGCCGGCTCCTCCTCCGGGGTCGCGACCACCGGCGGCAGGGCCGCGAAGGCGGCGGTGCCGCCCCCCGCTCCCGGCTCCTTCATTGCCGCGTCGAGGGCGGCGATGAAGGCATCGGCGCTCTGAAAGCGCTCGCCGGGCTCCTTCGCCAGCGCCCGCATCACCACCGCGTCGAGCGCCGGTGAGACCCGGTGGTCGATCGAGCTCGGCCGCTGCGGCACCTGCGAGACCTGTTTCATCGCCACCGCGACGGCGGAATCGGCCTCGAAGGGAACGCGCCCGGTCAGCGCCTCGTAGAGGAGAACCCCGATCGAGTAGAGATCGGAGACGGCGGTGACGTCGAAGCCCTGCGCCTGCTCGGGCGAGAGGTAGTGCGGGGTGCCCATCACCGAGCCGGTCTGGGTGATCTCCGAGACGCCGGCGCGGGCGATCCCGAAGTCGGTGACCAGCGCCTCGCCCTCGCCGTCGACGATCACGTTCTGGGGCTTGAGGTCGCGGTGGACGATGCCATGGCGGTGGGCGAAGCGAGCCGCCTCGAGCACCTGGCGGATCAGCGTCACCGCCTGCTCGGGGGCGAGCCCGGACTCGATCAGCCGCTTCAGCGTCGGCCCTTCCACGTACTGCATGGCGATGTAATAGGTGCCCTCGAACTCGCCGCGGTCGAAGACGGAGACGATGTTGGGATGCTGCAGGCCGGCCGCCGACTCGGCCTCGCGGCGGAAGCGCTCGACGAACTCGCGGTCCTGGGCGAAGCGGCGGTGCAGGACCTTCAGCGCCACCTGTCGCTGCAGGTGCGTGTCTTCGGCCAGCCAGACGTCGGCCATCCCGCCGCTGCCCAGCCGACTCAGCACCCTGTAGCGCCCGTCGACGACGCTCCCCTCGCTCACCTCAGGCACTTGCGTCCTCCTCGTCTCATGTCATTCGCCATTCAGGATCGTTTCGGCCACGTCGCGGAAGATCGGCGCCGCGACGTCGTTGCCGAACTGGGTCGTGCACTCGACCGAGGCCGCGATCGCGATCTGCGGATCGTCAGCCGGGGCGAAGCCGATGAACCAGGCCTGGTTCTCGTCGCTGCCGCCGCCGCAGGCCTTGTTGCCGGGGGTTTCCGCGGTGCCGGTCTTGCCCGCGACCTGGACGCCGGGAATCGCGGCGTTGGTACCGGTCCCTTCGCTGACCACCCCTTCCATCGCCGTCGTCAACTGTGCGGCGGCCTCGGCGGAGATCGGCTGGCTGTACTCGGAAGGGTCGAGGCGGTCGGTGACGCGGCCGTCGGGATCGATCACCCGTTTCCAGATCTGCGGCTTCATCAGCCGGCCGCCGTTGGCGACGCCGGCGGCGACCATCGCCATCTGCAGCGGCGTCGCCAGCAGCCGCTCCTGCCCGATCGCGACCCGCGCCAGGTCGACGGGGTCCCTCACCGTCAGCGGTCCGTCTTCGCCGTAGACGCCGCTCTCGTAAACCTCGTCATCGGGCAGGTCGATCGGCGGGGTCGAGTTGAAGCCGAACTTTTCCATCGTCTCGAAGAGCCTGTCGTTACCGAGCTCCTGGCCAAGCTGCCCGAACCAGGTGTTGACCGAGTTGGTCAGCGCCGTGTCGAGGGCGATCGGGCCGAAGTCCTCGCTGAAGTCGTTGTTGAGCGGCTGGCCTTCGACCTCCAGCGTCCCCGGCGCGTCGATCGTCGTTTCCGGAGTGATCGCGCCGCTCTCCAACCCAGCCGCGGCGGTCACGACCTTGAAGGTCGAGCCCGGCGGGTAGAGGCCCTGCGTGGCCCGATTCAGCAGCGGCGTTTTGATCGTGTTGCGGTTGAGGTCGGAGAGTTCGTAGGGCACCCGGTTCGGGTCATACGGCTTGTTCGAGGCCATCACCTCGACCGCCCCGGTGCTGGGCTCGATCGCGACGACGGCGCCGAAGCCGGCTTCCTCCAGATCCGCCAACGCCGTCCGCTGCGCTTCCGCGTCGAGGTTGGTAACGATGTCGTTGCCTTCCTGCTCGCGGCCGGTCAGCTCGTCGAGGATCGAGCTGAATTCGGATTCCTCGCCGACCAGCTCGTCGTTGTGGAACTGCTCGAATTCGCTGTCGCCCTGGCGCACGAAGCTGTAGCCGATCGGGTGCCCGTAGAGCGCCCCCTCTGGATAGCGACGGACGAAGCGCAGCGCGTCGCCCTTGCCCTTCGCAACCGACTTGGCGATCACGGTGCCGTCAGCGGCGAGGATGCGGCCGCGGCGGATCTGCTGCTGCTCCAGCAGCGGTCGCTTGTTGGCTTCCTCTTCCTTCAGCGCCGCCGCGTCGAAGACCGACCAGTAGGACGTGAAGCCGACCAGAACCGCGAAGAGGACGACGATGAAGGCGAACAATTTGACGATCTGGCGGTTCACGCGCCGCCCATCGCCAGCGCCCGGCCGCTCGGCGCGACCGCCTCACGGCGGGCGCGGTCGGAGATCAGCAGCAGCAGCGCCAGCAGCACGAAGTTGGCGACGATCGAGCTGCCGCCGTAGCTGATGAAGGGCAGGGTGACGCCGGTCAGCGGGATCACCCGGGTGACGCCGCCGATGATCACGAAGGCCTGGATCGCGAAGACCGCGGTCAGCCCGGTCGCCAGCAGCTTCGAGAAGCCGTCGCCGGCCAGCAGCGCGATCTTGAAGCCGCGGGCGGCGATCAGCATGTAGATGAGGACGACCGCGCAGGCCCCGAACAGGCCCAGCTCGTTGACGATCAGCGAGTAGATCGTGTCGGTCTGAGCCGCCGGCAGCAGCGCGTCGTTGGTGCCGGGAATCGTGATCAGCCCCTGCGCGAAGCCCTTGCCGAACAGCCCCCCATCGGCCTGGGCGAAGATCGATTGCAGGATCTGGTAGCCGGTGCCGGTCGGGTCGCCATAGGGATCAAGCCAGATCTCGACCCGGTCGTGGACGTGGGGCACGGTCGAGGCGAAGAACCAGGCGCCGGCGGTGAACATCGCCATGCCGATGACGACGAAGGAGAAGCGCCCGGTGGCGACGTAGAGCAGGGCGAGGAAGGCGGCGAAGAACATCAGCGAGCTGCCGAGGTCGCGGATGAAGACCAGCATGAACATCGACGCTCCCCAGACGACCAGCATCGGCCCGAAGTGCTTCAGCGGCGGCAGCGTCACCCCGAGCACGCGCCGCGCCCCGACGATCAGGACCTCGCGGTTCTCCCGCAGGTAGCTGGCGAGGAAGACGACAATCGCGATCTTCGAGAACTCGGCCGGCTGGAAGGCGAGCGGGCCGACCTTGACCCCGAGGTAGGCGCCGTTGACCTGCTGGCCGATCCCCGGCAAGCGCGGGGCGAGCAGCAGCAGCAGCCCGCCGACCGCGATCGTGTAGCGATAGCGCTCCAGCACCTCGTAGTCGCGCAGGAACTGGATCGTCAGCGCGAAGAGCACCAGCCCCAGCACGAACCAGTTGGCCTGGTCGCGGGCGAGAGAGTCGTCGATCCGGTAGATCATCACCAGCCCGAACGCCGTCAGCAGCGCCACCAGCGGAAAGAGGTAGGGGTCGGCGTCGGGCAGGCGGATCCGCAGGTAGATGTGGGTGGCGAGGCAGACCGCGAGGAAGTAGGCACCGTAGATCAGGCTGAGGTTGTCGAGGCGGGTGTCCTCCTGGGCGAAGACGGCGGCGAACCCGGCCGTGAGGAGGACGGCGACGGGGACGAGGGCGGCGAGCTCCCGGTTCCTCGCCGAGCTCAAGGAACCCCCTGGCTCTTCTGGATGTCTTCGATCAGCGAGACCGCGTCCTCGCGCGAGCGCAGGTCGTGGCCGGTCACCGCGTCGCGGCGCTTCGGCGGCAGCGGCGCGGTCTGCAGCGGGCTCGCGTAGCGCTCGCTGTAGAGCTCGACGCCGAAGGGAAGCTCGTAGGGCAGGCCGCGGTAGAGGGCGACGCGGCCGGCGTCGTCGGTGCCGAGGAACCAGACCTGGCGGTTGCCGTACCAGGCCCCGAAGGCGATCGCGGCGATGACGGCCAGTGCCGCCAGGACCTTGGCCGCGGTGCGCAGGCGGCGGTGCGGCTTGCGGGCCGCGAGCTCCTCGCGCCGCTGCCGGGCGGCCTCGGCGGCGGCGCGGCGGCGCACCTCGGTCGCGGTCAGCCCGGCCTCCTCGGCCGAGGAACCGATCAGGGTCGCGCCCTCGGCGGGCCCGGCGCCGGCACCCGCCCCGGCGGCCCCAGCCGGCGCCGCGGCATCGACGAGGCGGAAGGCGACGACGGTGATGTTGTCGCGGCCGCCGGCGCGGTTGGCTTCGTCGACCAGGGCGCGGACCGCCGCCTGCATCGAGGTCGCCCGCGCCAGCAGCTGCGCGATCTGCTCGTCGCCGAGCATCGTCGTCAGGCCGTCGGAGCAGAGCAGGAAGACGTCGTCCGTCTGGGCGGGGACGGTCTGCAGGTCGACCTCGACCTCGGGTTCGGGGCCGAGGGCGCGGGTGATGATCGAGCGCTGCGGGTGCTCGGCGGCCTGGGCGTCGGTGAGCTGGCCCTTGCGCCGCATCTCCTCGACCAGCGAGTGGTCGCGGGTGAGCCGCTCGAGCCTGCCCCCGCGCAGGCGGTAGGCGCGGCTGTCGCCGACGTGGCCGATCGCCACCTCCTCGGCCTCGGGGTCGACGATCGCGGCGGTGATCGTGGTGCCCATCCCGGCCAGGTCGGGATCGTTGCGGGCGCGCTCGTGGATCGCCCGGTTCGCCGCCTCGATCGTCTCCCGCAGGACCTGCTCCGGCGGCGCCTGCGGCAGCTCGCGATCGAAGGACTCGGCCGCGGTCTTGGAGGCGACCTCACCCGCCTGCGCCCCGCCCATCCCGTCGGCGACCACGAACAGCGTCGCCCGGGTGAAGAGCGAGTCCTCGTTGGCGTTGCGCTGACGGCCGGTGTCGGTGCGAGTCGCCTGGTCGTCGATCCGCAGGCTCATGAGGCCTCGAGTCTGAACACCGTGTCGCCGATCTGAACCGTGTCGCCGTCGATCAGCTCGGCCTCTCCCTTCAGGGTGGCGCCGTTGAGCAGGGTGCCGTTGGTGGAGCCCATGTCCTCGACGAAGAAGCGGCCGCCGCGCTCGAAGACACGGGCGTGCAGGCTGGAGGCGTAGCGATCCTCGATCCGCACGTCGCACTCCTTCGAGCGCCCGATCGAGAGGCCGCCGATCAGGTCGAAGCGCTCGTCGACTTCGAGGCCGCCGCCGCGCTCGGCGATCAGCCAGGCGTCGGCGTTGTGGGGGGCGTCCGCGTAGGGCTGGGCGGCGTGGAAGCCGGTCGCGTCGGGGGCCGGCGAGACCGTCCGCCTTAGGTCCTTCATCGCGCTGCGCGCGATCACGAGCAGGAACAGGTAGAGGACGGCCAGGAAGCCGAACTTCAGCGCTACGGATATGGGGTCGTAGGCCACGCGCCCAGCAGATTACGGCCAGCGCCCGTCACTGCTCGATGTCGAAGCGAAAGCTCGTGGTGCCGACCGTCACCTCGTCCCCCGGCGAGAGGCGGGTCGAGGCGACGCGGCGGCCGTTGACCTTGATCCCGTTGGTCGAGCCGAGGTCGACGATCTGCCAATCGCCCGACTCGGCCCGGCGCAGCTCGGCGTGGCGGCGGGAGACGTTGGGGTCGGAGAGCACGCACTCGGCCGACTTCGAGCGGCCGATCGTTGCCCGCGGGCCGTCGAGCACGTAGCGGCGGTCGTCGAGCGAGACCACGGCGCGGGTGGAGACGAGGGCACCGACCGCCTGCTCGGGATGCTTGGGGCGGCTGCGGTCGCGCTCGCGCACGGCCGAGTAGACCATCGTGTGCCCCTCTTCGCCCTGCTTCGGGCTCTCTCCCTCGTGGGCCGGCGGCTTGACCAGGCGCGCCTGGATCCCGAACTCGCCGAGGCGCAGGCGCTCGTCCGTGTCGAACTCGACCGCCGGCCGGGTCAGCAGGTCGTAGCCGCGGCGGCGGGCGTGCTCGAGCAGGTAGCCGGAGAGCTCCTGCTCGAGCGAGCGCTCGTAGCCTTCGAGCTTGGTCCGGTCTTTGGTCGAGAGGAAGACCGTGTACTCGTTGGGCACGTAGACGCGCTGTACCGAGGCGGTCTTGTGCGCGTCCATTTCCTTGGCCAGCTTGCGGGCGAGTTCAACCGGCTGCACCTCGGAGCTGAAGGTGCGGCTGAAGACCCCCTCGACGAGGCCTTCGATGCGGGACTCGAGATTGCGCAGGACGCCGATCGGAAAATCCTAGATGGTGGCCATCAGGGGAGCAGAACGCCGTGGCCGAGGGCGAGCCAGGCTCCCACGGCGGTCGCCAGCGCAAGCGCCCCGAGGCGAGAGCCGAGGTGGCGACGGCTTTCCCGCGTGCGGTCGTCGAGGAGCTCGAGCGAGTCTTCGATCGCCTCGCCGAGTTGCTCCAACGAAGGGCGGTGATTGGGGCGGGCAGCGAGGCAAGCGTCGATCTCGGCCGTCAGCTCGCGCGGCAGGTCAGGACGCAGGCGTCGCAGCGGCCGGGTGCGAGCGCCGATCGCGCGGGCGGTCGCCGCCGGGCTGGCACGGCGGTGCGGGTTCTCGCCGCTCCAGCACTCATAGAGAGTCAGGGCCAGCGAGTAGACGTCGGCCTCGGGGCCGGCCGGGCGCCCCTCGGCCTGCTCGGGCGACATGTAGGCGAGGGTGCCGACGACGTCGCCGGCCGCGGTCAGCGGCGAGTCTTCAGCCAGCCGGGCGACGCCGAAGTCCATCAGCTTGGCCCGGGGCTCGCCCTCACGGTCGCCCTCGGTCACCTGCACGTTCTGCGGCTTGACGTCACGGTGGACGACGCCGCGCGAGTGGGCGTGGTCGAGCGCCTCGCAGAGATCGGCGCCGATCTCGCCGATCTCGCGGTCTGAGAGCTCGCCGGCGTGGGCGAGGCGGGCCAGGGTCGAGCCCTCGACCAGCTCGGTGACGAGCAGGGCGTTGCCGTCCTCCTCGCCCATCTCGTAGAGGGTGACGATGCCGGGGTGGTTGAGCCGGGCGGCGGCCTGGGCCTCGCGCAGAACCCGCCGTCCCGCCTCGCCCTGCTGCTCGATCGCCTTGACCGCGACCGGCCGCTCCAGGCGCCCGTCCCAAGCCTCGTAGACGACGCCGAAGCCGCCGCTGCCGATGCGGCGCTCGATCAGGAAGCGGTTGAGCACGAGTGAACCGACCAAAGCTCCTTCTACTTCGGCGCGGAGCGCCTCGCTCCTGCGCCCTACGGCTGGGAAAAACGCACCGTTTGCTGGCGGTCTTGAGGCTCCGACCACGCCAGGCTTCATACTCTTCGGCCAGCCAACCAGCCTGGAGAGCCGCTTCTTGGAGGATTCAGCAGCACGTGGGCCGCGCCGTCGGCAACGCCCGCCCCGCCGACCCGAACGCCAGCAGATCATGCTGCGGCGCGGGCTCGCCCTGGGCGGCGGCCTGATCGTCCTGATCTTGATCGTGCTCGGCGTCAAGGGCTGCCTCGACGCCCGCGCAAACCGCGAGCTCAGCGACTACGCCCGCAACGTCACCCAGATCGTCGAAGAGACGGATCAGACCAGCAAAGCCTTCTTCGGCAAGCTGGCCGACCCCGGCACCCTCTCGGTGACCGAGTTCACGGCCGAGGTCGACGCCGACCGCAGCGCCATGGACAACTACGCCTCGCGGGTCGACGGGCTCAGCGCCCCCGGCGACATGAGCCGAGCGCAGAGCGCGCTGGAGCTGACCTACGAGCTGCGCAGCAGCGCCATGGCCGAGATCGCCGACAAGATCAGCACCGCGCTCGGCGACGCCGGCTCGGCCAAGGCGATCGCCGGGATCACCCGGCAGATGCAGAAGCTGCTCGCCGCGGACGTCATCTACGCCACCATCGTCAGTCCCGAAATCAACCGCGTGCTCGAAGCGAACGGGATCGAAGGCAGCGACGTCCCCGAAAGCGTCTTCCTCCCCGAAGGCAACAAGTGGCTGGAAGAAAGCGCGGTCAGCTCCGCGCTCGGCAGCATCAGCGGCTCCAGCGGCGGCGCCACCGCGGGCGTCCACGGGCTCGAACTGACCGGTGTCAGCATCAACGGCACCGAACTCTCGGAAGAAACGACCTCGGTCTCGGCCGAAGAAACGCCGGAAGTCGAAGTGACGGTGGAAAACCAGGGCGAATCGACCGAGAACGGCGTCGACGTGACGGTCTCGGTCGACGGCAGCGAACTGCAGGGCAGCATCGAAACCGTCGGTGCCGGCGAAACGGCCTCGACCTCGATCCCACTGACGCCGACGCCGAGTGGCGAAGTCAGCCTCGAAGTCAAGGCCGACCCGGTCCCCGGCGAGCAGATCACCGAAAACAACGAAGCCAGCTACACGGTCGTCTTCGAATAGGACGGCGAGGATGAGGATCGCCTATCTCGGCCCGGCCGGAACCTTCACCGAGGACGCGCTGCGGGAAGCGGCGGCGGACGGCGACTTCGAGCCGCTGCGGACGGCGACCATCCACGACGCGATCCTCGCCGTGGAAGACGGCGAGGCGGACCGCGCCCTGGTCCCCTTCGAGAACTCGATCGAGGGCTCGGTCCGCGGCACCCTCGACACCCTCGCCTTCGAGGCCGAGGCGGTGACGATCGTCGGCGAGCACGACTACGCGGTGCGCGCCCACCTGATCGGCCGTGAGGAGACCGAGCTGGACGGGATCGAGGCCGTCCTCTCCCATCAGCAGCCGCTCGCCCAATGCGCCCGCTTCCTCCGCGAGCAGCTGGCCGGGGTCGAACTGCGCAGCGTCAGCAGCACGGCGGCGGCGGTGCGGATGGTGGCCGAGTCCGTCCGCCCCTGGGCGGCGATCGGCTCCCGCGCCGCGGCCGAGCTCTACGGCTGCCGGATCCTGCGCGAAGGGATCCAGGATGAGGCCGACAACGTCACCCGCTTCGTCTGGATCGCGCCGAGCGGTACCGCGCCGAGCGAGGGCGAGAGCTGGAAGACCGCGCTCGTCTTCTCCGAGCTCGGCGACGACCATCCAGGCGCCCTGGTCGACGCCCTGAGCGAGTTCTCGAGCCGCGAGATCAACCTCACCCGGATCGAGTCGCGTCCCCTCCGCAGCGGCCTCGGCCGCTACATGTTCTTCTGCGACCTCGAGGGAGCCGAGGGCGACGAGGTCGTCGCCGAGGCGATCGCGGCGCTGCGGGCGAAGGCCGAATCGGTGCGCATCCTCGGCTCCTACCCGCTGGGCTGAGGCGCGCCCCCTACAATTCTCGGCACCCATGGCACGGGTCCTGGTACTCAACGCGACGTACGAGCCGATCAACGTTTGCACGCTGAGACGGGCCGCTGTGCTGCTGCTGAAGGAGAAGGCCGAGCTGCTGGAGCGCCGCGACGGGGCCGCCCTGCACTCTGAGCACATGACCATGGAGCGCCCCGACGTGATCCGCCTCACCAACTACGTGCGGATCCCCCGCGAGGCCCACCGCCGCAAGATCACCCGCCGCGCCGTCCTCGCCCGCGACTCCTGGACCTGCCAGTACTGCGGTTCGACCAAGTCCGGCCTCACCGTCGACCACGTGATCCCGCGAAGCCGCGGCGGCAAATCCGTCTGGGAGAACATCGTCGCGGCCTGCGCGAATTGCAACCGGAGAAAGGGCAACCGGTTGCCGAAGGAGATCCACATGCACCCCAAGAACTCCCCGAAGGCGCCGCCGGCGACGGTCTTCATCCAGGTGGCGAGCCCAAAGATCCCGTCGGCCTGGATGCAGTACTTACCTCAGGCCGCCTGAACAACGCTTGAACGTTTGCGCGGGGGTGGGTCCGGTGTCCCTCTCCCAGAGAGGGGAACACACCCCGCCCCAGCCACCAAGTTCCTAGCCGTGCCCGTCTGCCCCTGCTCCATCGACCGCAGGCAGTTCCTCCGCCTGCGGCTCGGAGCTCTCCTCAGGCCCGTCGGACTCGACCACCAGGGCCACGGCACTGACCACGTCGTCGTCCTTGATGTTCATCACCTTCACCCCCTGCGTGGAACGGCCCATCTGCGAGATGCCGCTGACGGAGGTGCGCTGGACCATGCCGTTCTGGGAGATGAAGAGGAGCTCCTGGTGCTCGCCGACGATCAGGGCGCCGGCGAGGCCGCCCTTCTTCTCGGTCAGCTTCGCGGTCAGCACACCTTTGGTGCCGCGGCCCTTGACGGGATAGTCGGAGACGGGGGTGCGCTTGCCGTAGCCGTTCTCGGTGACAACAAATAGTTCGGTGTCGTTGCGGGCGATGTCCATCGCCAGGACGCGGTTGTCCTTGCCCGACACGTTCATACCTTTGATGCCGCTGGTGTCGCGGCCCATCGAGCGCACCAGCTCCTCGGAGAAGCGCGAGGCGTGGCCGGAGTGGGAGACGATGAGGATGTCGTCTTCGCCCGAGGTGAGCCGGACCTGGACCAGCTCGTCGCCATCGCGGACCTTGATCGCGATGATCCCGTCAGCGCGGATCGGCGTGTTGTAGGCGAGGAACTCGGTCTTCTTGATCAGGCCCTTGGCGGTGGCGAAGGCGAGGTATTTGTTCTCCTTGAAGTCCCGGGTCGGGATCACCGCCATCACCTTCTCGCCTTCGCGCAGCGGCAGCAGGTTGTTCAGCGAGCTGCCTTTGGCGTTGCGCGAGCCCTCCGGCAGCTCGTAGACCTTGAGCCGGTAGACCTTGCCGCGGTTGGTGAAGAAGAGCAGGTAGTCGTGGGTCGAGGAGATGTGGAGGTGGGCGATGTAGTCGTCGTCTTTGAGGTTCATCCCCATCACGCCGACGCCACCGCGGTGCTGCTGGCGGTAGGTGGCCAGCGGCAGCCGCTTGACGTAGCCCGACGCGGTCAATGAGATCACCATCTGCTGGTCGGCGATCATGTCCTCGATGCCGACGTCCCCCTCGAAGTGGGCCAGTTCGGTGCGGCGCTCGTCGCCATAGGACTCGACCACTTCGGCCAGCTCTTCTTTGACGATCGCCATCACCTTCGCCTCGTCGCCGAGGATCTCCCGCAGCTCGCCGATCCGCTCCATGAGGTCGGCGTGCTCGGCGCGGACTTTGTCGGCCTCGAGGGCGGTCAGGCGCTGCAGGCGCATGTCGAGGATCGCCTGGGCCTGCTCGCGCGAGAGCTCGAACTGGGCGATCAGGCCGTCGCGGGCGGCGTCGGGGTCGCTCGAGGCGCGGATCAGCTTGATCACCGCGTCGAGGTTGTCGAGCGCGACCAGCAGCCCCTCGAGGATGTGGGCGCGGGCCTCGGCGCGGCGCAGTTCGTACTGGGTGCGGCGGGTGACGACCTCGCGCTGGTGGTCGACGTAGTGGTGGATCAGCTCGCGCAGGCTGAGCGTTTTCGGCACGCCGTCGACCAGCGCCACCATGTTGGCGCCGAAGGTCGTCTGCATCGAGGTTTTCTTGTAGAGGTTGTTGAGCACGACCTTGGCCGGCGGGCCACCGCGCTTGAGCTCGATGACCAGACGCATGCCGGAGCCGTCGGACTCGTCGCGCAGGTCGGAGATCCCCTCCAGTTTCTTGTCGCGGACGAGGTCGGCGATCTTGGTCACCAGGCCGCCGTCGCCGAGCTTCTTCACCGTGAACGGCAGCTCGGTGACGATGATCGCCTCCTTGCCCCCCTTCAGCGGCTCGACGTGAGCGCGAGCGCGGACCTTGATGCTGCCCCGGCCGGAGGCGTAGGCATCGCGGATCCCCTCGCGGCTCATGATCCCGCCGCCCGGGAAGTCGGGGCCCTTGATGTGCTCCATCAGGCCCGCCATGTCGATCGCGGGGTCGTCGATGTAGGCGGCCACGGCCCCCGCGACCTCGCGCAGGTTGTGCGGCGGGATGTTGGTCGCCATCCCGACCGCGATCCCCGAGGTGCCGTTGACCAGCAGGTTCGGGAAGCGGGCCGGCAGGACCTGGGGCTCCTGCGTCGATTCGTCGTAGTTGGGGCCGAAGTCGACGGTGTCGGCGTCGATGTCGCGCAGCAACTCGGTGGAAAGCCGCGTCAGGCGGGCCTCGGTGTTGTGGCTGACGAAGCCGTTAGTCAGGAACGAGTGGTCATCGGTATCGACGCGGATCGAGTAGACCGACTGGACGCCGGCGGCGACGACCGACTCGACCTCGGCGTAGAAATAATCACCGGTGACCAGGGGCGCGACTACATCGCGAACCTCCGCCGAATCAATCCGCTCGAGGATCGCCGTGCCACCCTGCTCCCAGCGCTCGATGCGGTCGACATTGTGACGTCGCAACCAGTCCCTATCGGTCCACTTCGAGTCGCAGTCCGCGCGAATGTACTCCGCGACATAGGGGACGTGGTCCCGGCTGAGAGCACGGCTCTGCTCGGGGATCGTCGCGAGGTCACGGGTCAGCTTCGCCTGCTTCGCGCCGAGGAAACCGACGTTGGTGGCAAACAACCGGGCGTCGCGACGGTTGCTGATGACCACCTTGAACTCGCCCTTCTCGTAGCGACAGATGCGCGCTACAACCCCAGCCTCGGTCAGCAGCAGCTGCACGTCGCGGGCCAGCTGCTCGCTGTAGGTCGAGTAAGAGACCTGGATCGTCTTCCGCGGCAGCAGCGAGGAAGAGCCGTCGCCGGTGAACAGCGAACGCAAGAACATGCGCTTGAAGGCAGTCGAAGAGCGCCAGACGAACTCGGGCACGGCCTTTTCCCGTGCGAGGCCGGTAAGCCCAACCAGCGGGCTCTGCCGCCACCGCGCGAGGTTCTGCACGTCGAGCTCATGCAGCAAGCTGCCGGACGCGATCGTCCGCGAATAGACGTAGCGCGGCCCGCCCACGATCGCGTCGTAGGCAGCGACGACCTGCTCAAAGAATTCTTCGTCGACGTTGTTGAAGCCAGCGCGCGAGTCGTTGATCCAGCCCTCGGAGACAAACGCTCCGGCGAGCAGGGCCAACTGACGGTCGTGCTCTGACAGCAACTCGCTGGCATCCTGGACCTTGCGCGAGATCAGGACCTTGTCGCCCGGCGCGATCTCCTCCAGCAGCTTCCAAAGCAGGAGGGGGACACCCGCCATGTCCACCAAGCAGAGCACGGGGTGGTTGTGGGTTCCGGTCAGCTCGTGGCCTTGGGCGGTTCGCAGACGCAGCGTTGGATGGTCGCCGGAGTGGAAGAGCCTGCTTGCTCCCACGGGTCGGCCGAGGCGGTCGAGAACCTCGAGATCGAGATCGAGATCGGAGTTGGGCTCGATATCCGCGGCGAGCGAGTCGATGCGAACGGTGCCGTTCGGCGTTGCCACCCTGGTGTCGCCGGTGACGCAATACCTCATCGCCGCCGCCGGGTCGTCGTCGATCGAGCCAAAGTTGCCCTGGCCGTCGACGAGCAGGTAGCGCAGGGAGAAGTCCTGCGCCATCCGCACCAGCGTGTCGTAGATCGCCGAGTCGCCGTGCGGGTGGTACTTGCCCATCACCTCGCCGACGATGAAGGCGCACTTGCGGTA
Organism: uncultured Solirubrobacterales bacterium; assembly: GCA_963717495.1. Lineage (GTDB taxonomy): Bacteria > Actinomycetota > Thermoleophilia > Solirubrobacterales > 70-9 > VAYN01. Next base: position 2,190,946 of record OY970339.1, read on the forward strand.
GGCCCGGGTCGGTTGCAGGCCGACGTCGTGCATCGCGTAGAGGACGCGGCGGTGGACCGGCTTGAGGCCGTCGCGGACGTCCGGCAGCGCCCGGCCGACGATCACGCTCATCGCGTAATCGAGGTACGACGAACGCATCTCCTTCTCGAGCTCCCGCTCCTCGATGCGGCCGGTCAGGGCGTCAAGCGCCATCAGCGACTCTCCATTCGGTTCGGATCAGACATCGAGGAAGCGGACCTCCTTGGCGTGCGCCTCGATGAATTCACGGCGGGGAAGGACTTGATCTCCCATCAACATCGAGAAGATCTGGTCGGCGGCGGTAGCGTCTTCGAGGGTGACCCGGGCCAGGGTGCGGCTGGCCGGGTCCATCGTCGTCTCGCGCAGCTGCTCGGCGTTCATCTCGCCGAGACCCTTGAAGCGGGTCAGCTGGACCCCGTGGCGAGCCAGCTCCAGGACCGCTCCGCGCAGCGCCTGAAACGAGAGCGCGACGTTCCGGCGACCGCTGAAGCCGATCTCGAACGGGGGTCGGCCGACCTGTTTGAGCAGGGCCTCGTGGACCTCGACGAACTTGCGGTAGTCGTAATGGGAGAAGAGCTCCGCTGGCAGCCGGTGGGTGCGGGCGAGGCCGCTCTTGCGTTCGAGTGCCTTGACGACCAGCAGCAAGTCGTTGGCTTCGAGCACCTCAGTGTCGAAGGTGCCGCCCTCGGGCGCATCGCCGCGCAGCAGCTTGGCGGCCTCCTCGACGCTGCTCACGCCCTCGTCGAGCAGGTTCGACTCCTCGAGGAAGCGGACGGTCTCGTGGCCGAACTCGGCCTGCAACGAAGAGCCCCAGCCCTCGTACTCTTTCGAGCGTCGCACGTACGCCTGCCAGCGGCTGGCGGTCAGCTTCTTCGTCTCGCCGTTCGCGTCGGTCAGCTCGAAGTCCTCGAGCTTGTCGCGCAGCAGCAGCTCCTCCAGTTCGGACTCGCGCTCCAGGTAGGTCTCCTGGTTGCCCTGCTTGACCCGGTAGAGCGGCGGTTTGGCGATGTAGACGAAGCCGGCGTCGATCAGCGCCGGCATCTGCCGGTAGAGGAAGGTGAGGACCAGGGTGCGGATGTGAGCACCGTCGACATCGGCGTCGGTCGCCATCACGATCTTGTGGTACCTGGCGCCCTCGATATCGAACTCGTCGTGGACGCCGGTGCCGATCGCCGTGATCAGGGCCTGGATCTCGTTGTTGGCCAGGACCTTGTCGATGCGGCTCTTCTCGACGTTGATGATCTTGCCGCGCAGCGGCAGCACCGCCTGCGTGTTGCGATCGCGCGCCTGCTTGGCGGAGCCGCCGGCGGAGTCGCCCTCGACCACGAAGATCTCGGCCAGGCTCGGGTCCTTGACCGAGCAGTCGGCGAGCTTGCCGGGCAGCGTGGAGTTCTCCAGCGCCGACTTGCGGCGGGTCAGGTCGCGGGCCTTGCGGGCGGCGTCGCGGGCTCGCGACGCCTCGATCGCCTTATTGATGATCCGGCGCGCGTCGGTGGGGTTCTCCTCGAAGTACTCGGCCAGTTTGCGGTTGACGGTCTCCTCGACCAGGCCGCGAATCGGCGGGTTTCCGAGTTTGGTCTTGGTCTGACCCTCGAACTGGGGGTCGTGAAGCTTGACCGAGATCACCGCGGTTAGCCCCTCACGCACGTCCTCGCCGGCGAGGTTCTCGTCTTTTTTCTCGTGCAGAAGGCCTTTGTTGCGGGCATAGGCGTTCAGCGTCCGGGTCAGCGCCGAGCGGAAGCCGGAGAGGTGGGTGCCGCCCTCGTGGGTGTTGATGTTGTTGGCGAAGCTGAAGATCGACTCCTGGTAGGAGGAGTTCCACTGCATCGCCAGCTCGACTTCGCCGTCCTCCTCGTCGCTGCCCTCGAAGTAGATGACCTTGCGGTGCAGCTCGTCCTTGTTCTCGTTGAGGTGGCGGACGAAGTCCTCGATGCCGCCGTCGTATTTGAAGACGACGCTGTTGGTGGCGCCGCGCTCGTCGACAAGCTCGATCCGCAGGCCGCGGGTGAGGAAGGCGGTCTCGCGCAGGCGCTCGGCGAGGGTGTCGAAGTCGAAGCCGATCTCTTCGAAGATCTCCAGGTCTGGCAAAAAGGTGATCTGGGTGCCGTGCTCCTTGGTCGGCTCGCCTTTGGTCAGCTCGGTCATCGGCTTGCCGCGCTCGTAGTCCTGCGACCAGACGAAGCTGTCGCGCTTGATCTCCAGGTGCAGCCGCTCGGACAACGCGTTGACCACCGAGACGCCGACGCCGTGCAGGCCGCCGGAGACCTTGTAGCCGCCGCCGTCCCCGAACTTGCCGCCGGCGTGGAGGACGGTCAACACGACCTCAGCCGCCGGGCGCTGCTCTTTGGCCATCGTCTCGACCGGGATGCCGCGGCCGTTGTCGGAGACCGTGCAGCTGTTGTCCGGGTGGAGGACGACGCGGACGCTGTCGCAGTGACCGGCGAGAGCCTCGTCGACGGAGTTGTCGACGACCTCGTAGACCAGGTGATGGAGCCCGCGGGGGCCGGTGGAACCGATGTACATGCCGGGACGCTTGCGCACCGCCTCCAGTCCCTCGAGGACGGTGATGTCCTTGGCGCCGTACGACTCTGAGGTGGCGCTGCTGGATTTTTTCTCAGGCAATGAGTCCCTTCCGATTGACACAGAAAACCCCGACGCCTGGAGTCGCGCTCGACAGAGGCCGGGGCATAATGCGAGTTGCCATAAGAATACCAGTTGAGCACTGCGGAAAGCCGGGGCACATGAAACGAATTCCCTGCAAATCGTGCATAACAGGGACCTAGAAGCGAGCCCCGTTCACACGGAAGCGCAGGGCCGAGGGAGCGCGCTCGCCCAACTCTGCCCGCAGCCGCTCCAGCAGTTGCGCCTGCATCAGGTCCAGCTCCTGCGCCCAAACCGTGTCGGCGCACTCGACGGTCAGGGTTCCTGACCGCTCCGAGACGGGAACGGCGACCGCCGCCAATTGCTCGCCGACCGTCCCCGCCCAGGCGGCCTGGGCCGCGGCCAGCCCGGTACGTGGGGCGGCACGATCGCGTGCCGCCTGGATCGCGGCGGCGGCCTGCCGGGGGGCGCGGCGGCGGCTCATGCCGCGGCCGCGGCCGGCAGGGCGGGCGGCGGCATCCGCACCACCGAGGTCAGCGCCGCGGCGGGGAGCGACTCCTCGTCGGCAGCGGTAATCAGTGCCTGCCCGTCGTCGTCGAGGCGCCGCACCAGGCGCTCGCGGCGGCCGGGGTCTAGCTCGCTCATGACGTCGTCGAGCAACAGCAGCGGCACCACCCGGCGGGCCTCGAGCAGCACCTCGCGCTCGGCGAAGAGAAGGGCCAGTAGAGAGGCGCGTTGCTGGCCCTGGGATCCGTAGCGGCGCAGGGCCCGCCCGGCGCTGGAGATCTTCAGCTCGTCGAGATGGGGGCCCCAGGAGCTGCGGCCGAGACGGATGTCCTGCTCGCGTCGCTGCTCGAGGCCGGCGCGGATCTCCTCTGTCGAGCCGGCGGCACGGGGCGCGTACTCGAGGCTGGCGCCGGCCTCGAGCCCGAGCTCGCCGGCCGCGGCGGCGAACGGCTCCCTGAGCAGCGCGATCGCCTCGTCGCGGGCGGCGACGAGGGGCGCGGCGGCGGCGGCCAGGCTAGCGTCCCAGGTGTCGAGCTGAGCGGGGTCGGCGAAGCCGCCCGCGAGGCGCGAGAGCAGCGCGTTGCGCTGCGCCAGCGCCTGGCCGTAGCGCTTGCGGAGCTCGGCCCGGGCGGGCCAGCGAGCGGCGGCGAAGCCGTCGAGATGCGCCCGCCGCTCCGACGGCGGGCCCTTGATCAGGCTCAGACGGTCCGGCGCGAACACCGCCACGGGCGGGCGGTTGCGGGCCAGAGTCGCGGGGTCGGCGGGTCCGCCGTCGAGCAGGTGGCGCCGCCCCTCGGTGCGGCTGACCGAGGCGAGCAGGCACCGCTCCAACCCATCCGCGTCGCGCACCGTGGCCTCGGCCCGGGCCAGCGAGGCGCCGAAGGGGATCAGGTCGCGGCGGTCGGAGGTGCGGAAGGAACGGCCGGTGAGAGCGAAGTAGAGAGCCTCGACGAGGTTCGTCTTGCCGACTCCGTTCGGCCCGACGACGCTGACGATGCCGGGATCGAGCTCGACCCGGACCCGGTCGAGGCTACGCACCGGCCTCGCTTCGATCGCGGTGACGAGCACCGGTCAGTCACCTCAGACGTTGAGCCGGATCGGCATCACCAGGTAGCGGAAGTCTTCGCCCTCGACCGGCTGCAGGAGGCCGGGGCGCAGGGGCGAGATCAGCCGCAGCAGGATCTCCTCCCCCTCGACGCTTTCGATGCCCTCCTTGAGGAACTCGGGATTGAAGCCGATCTCCAGCGGCTCGCCCTCGAAGACCACCGCCATCGTCTCCTCGGCGTCGCCGACGTCCGGGGTCTCGGCGGCGACGGTGAGCTCGCCCGGAGCGAAGGAGAGCCGCAGGGGAGCATTGCGCTGCGCGAGCTGGCTGACCCGCCGGGTGACGTCGAGGAAGTCGCCGCGGGAGAGCCGCACGTCGTGCTCGTAGGACTCCGGCAGCAGCTGTCGAAAGTTAGGGAACTGGCCCTCGATCAGCCGCGTGGTGAGGGTGATCGACCCTGCCTCGAATACGGCCTGGTTGGGCAGGAGCGAGACCGTGGCCTCCTCGACGCCCTCGGAGGAGAGGATGCGGCCGAGCTCGCGCAGCGCCCGGGCGGGAATGTTGGCGTCGATCTCCCCGCCCAGCTCACTCTCCAGCTCGGTCCGCTTGACCGCGAGGCGGTAAGAATCGGTCGCGACCATCGTCATCTCGGTCCCGGCGGCGGCGACGAAGACGCCGGTCAGGACCGGCCGCATGTCGTCGCGGGAGGCCGCCCGGGCGACCAGGTCGATGCTCGCGCCCAGCTCTTTGGCCGGGATCTTCAGCCCCGGCTCCTCACCGGCCGCCGGCAGCTTCGGGAAATCCGCGGCCGGCAGGACCCGCAGGTGGAAGTTGGAGCTGCCGCTGCGGATCTCGACGTCGTGCTCGGCCTCGCGTGTGGAGATCTCGACCTCGGGGTCGCCGAGCGAGCGGGCGACCTCGGCCAGGAGCCGGCCCGGCAGCAGCACCGAGCCCTCGCTGGCCACCTCGGCGGCGAGGGTCGTCTCCAAGCCCATGTCGAGATCGGTGGCGGTCAGGGTCACCCGCCCCTCGGTGGCGGTGAGGAGGACCCCGGAGAGAGCTTGGGTGGCGGCGCGGGTCGACACCGCCCTGGAGACAATCGAGAGCTTGGCGACGAGTTCTTCGCGTTTGGTCGTGAGCTTCAAGTTGATTGATGCCTTCTTGAGTTGGATTAGGGCTTGTGGAGAATCAGGGGCTCCCGGAGGAAACGGCGCCGTGACGCGGTTTCTGGCCTGTGGAGGCGCCTGTGGGAAAAGAGCGATTCTTGCAGCGCCATCGGCCGTCAGCGCTGCCGGCCGGCGGGATTGTGGATAGCTCCGCGTAAGTTCTGGACTCGCTCGGCGAGGTCCGCGTCCTCGGCCAGGCCGGCCTCGACGCGGCGCAGCGAGTTGAGGATCGTGGTGTGGTCGCGGCCGCCGTAGAGGCGCCCGATCTGGGGAAGCGAGAGATCGGTCAGCTCGCGGGTGAGGAAGATCGCCACCTGGCGGGCCCGCAGCGGGGTCGCGGCGCGGCTGGAGCCGACCAGCTCGGCCCGGGAGATGCCGAAGCCCTCGGCGACCCGCTGCTGGATCTCTTCGACCGAGGTCGCCTGGGCGGAGCGGCCGCGCGGGATCACCTCGGCGATCAGCTCGACGCTGAGCGGCCGCGCCATCAGCGAGGCGTGGGCGAGCACCCGGGTCAGGGCGCCGTGGAGCTGGCGCACGTTGGCGTCGATCCGGTTCGCCAGCTCGGCCAGCGCCTCGCCATCGGCGATCTCCACGCCCGCCTCCTGGACGAGGCGGCGGAGGACGGTGAGGCGGGTCGGCAGGTTCGGCGGCTCGACCGCGACAGTCAGCCCCCACTCGAAGCGGTCGCGCAGGCGGGTGGCGAGGGTCTCCAGTTCGCTGGGGATGCGATCGGCCGAGAGGACGAGCTGGCTGCCGGACTCATAAAGGGCGTTGAAGGTGTGGAAGAACTCCTCCTCGGTGGCGGGCTTGCCCTCGAGGAACTGGACGTCGTCGATGAGGAGGACGTCGATGTCCCGGTAGCGCGCCTTGAAGGCCTCGGCACCCGAGCATTTGAGCGCGGTGACGAACTCGTTGGTGAACGACTCGGCGGTCGTGTACCGGACGCTCAAGCCAGGTGCGTTGGCGCGCAGATAGTTGGCGATCGCCGCCAGTAGGTGGGTCTTGCCGAGGCCGGGAGGGCCGTGCAGGAAGAGCGGGTTGTAGGCCTCCGAGGGAGCCTCGGCGACCGCCAGGGCGGCGCCGTGGGCGAGGCGGTTGCCGCTGCCGATGACGAAGCGGTCGAAGGTGTAGCTCGGGTTGAGCTCGACGCCGTCGACGGGCTCCAGACCCGCCGGTCCCTCCTGGTCGGCCGTGAAGGAAACCCGCTGCTGAGCTGAGCCGGAGTCGGCCAGCGCCTCGCCGATCAGCGCCGCGTAGCGCCGCTCGGCCCAGGCGCGGATTCCCTCCGGCGCGGTCAGGTAGAGGGTGTCTGCGTCACTGCCGACGGGGCGCAGTGGCTCCAGCCAAAGACGGTAGGTCGACTCCGGCACGGAGGCCCGTAGCCGGTCCTGGGTCGCCCGCCAAAGGGCGTCGAGCTGGTGTTGGGAGGAGTCATCCGGCACCTGGTCGGCGACCATAGCGGCGTGCCTATGGGGCCAGCCTCCGCCCACCGCAAATCCCGCAGAAAAGATTTACCTGCGGCGTCCGTATACTCCCGCCACCATGAAGCGCACTTATCAGCCGAAGAAGCGGAAGCGCGCGAAGACGCACGGCTTTCGAGCGCGGATGAGCACCCGCGGCGGCCGAGCGATCCTTAAGCGCCGCCGGCGCAAAGGGCGGAAGCGCCTCACTCCCTAGATGGCGTCGAAGCGACGGCGTCTCTCGCGCAGCGGTGAGTTCGACCGCGTCTATCGCGACGGTTCATCCTATGCGACCCGCTATCTCGTCCTCTACACCTTCCCCCGCCGCGACGAGGAGCGTGACGAGGTGAGGCTCGGTGTCTCGGTAAGCCGCAAGGTCGGCGGGTCGGTCGAGCGCAATCGAGTCAAGCGAGCGCTGCGAGAGGCCTTCTGGGGCCTTTCCGAGCGGCTGCCCGAGCGGCACGACTTCGTCATCGTCGCTCGTTCTGAAATCGGCGAGTTGATCGAGCGTGAGGGCAGCCCGGGGGTCGCCAAGAACCTCGAAGAGGCACTCGCGGGAGGGCGTTCCACGTGAAACGGATCGCCCTGGCTCCGCTGATCGCCTACCAGCGCTGGATCTCCCCATCCCGCCCACGCCGCTGCCGCTACGAGCCGACCTGCTCCGCCTATGCGGTCGAGTCGGTCGAGCGCCACGGCGTGGCTCGCGGCTTTCTGCTCGCCGCCTGGCGCCTGCTGCGCTGCAACCCCTTTAGCCACGGCGGTTTCGATCCCGTGCCGAAGAAGTTCACCTTGCGCGTGGGGCATGTCGATCCGCGCGAGTACCACAGTGAGGCCGGGGCCTGATGCTGCCGCTCGCATTCCAGCTGGCGCCGCAGTTCCTGGTCGACATCGCCGACAAGGTCCTCGTCTTCTTCCACGACAGCGCCGGCCTCTCCTGGGGCGGCGCGATCATCGCCCTGACGATCTGCATGCGGACGCTGCTGATCCCGCTGACCTACAAACAGCTGAAAGGGATGCGGGCGCTGCAGGCGCTGCAGCCGCAGATCAAAGAGCTGCAGGCGAAATACAAGAACGACAAACAGCGCATGCAGCAGGAAATGATGCGCTTCTACAAAGAGAACAAAGTCAACCCCTTTGCCTCCTGCATCCCCCTGATCGCCCAGCTGCCGGTCTTCATCACCCTCTTCTACGTCCTCCAGCACGACCTTCGCTTCGATATCTGCGGCCAGACCGCGGAGACCTGCAGTGAGTTTGCGGTCACCCAAGGCCACTCAGCTGGCTTCTTCGGCGAAAGCTTCCTCTTCATCCCCGACCTGACCGCGAAGGCCGAGGGTGGTGTCCTGATCGCGCTGCTGATCCTCTACGTCGGCACGCAGCTGATCTCCGGCCTGGTCATGTCGGTCACCGCCGACAAAAGCCAGCGCACGATGATGTTCGTGCTGCCGCTGATCTTCGTCCCCTTCATCATCAGCTTCCCGGCCGGCCTGATCCTCTACTGGATCACGACCAACGTCTGGACGATCGGGCAGCAGTACACGATTCAGAAGCTGATTCCGATGCCGGTGGCGGCCACCCCCGAGGGCGCAGCCGCCATCGCAGCTACGAAACCACCACCTCCGCCCCCGAAAAAAAAGAAGAAGCGGCGGTAGGTCGGGGTGGGTCCTGGTGTGGACCCACCTGCGCAACAGCGGGGAGGCTTGGCGGGTCCACACCAGGACCCACGGCGAGCGTCGTCCCTACTTCTCTCCGAAGACTGAGGCCGTGGATAGGGAGGTCGGGATAGGCCTCAGCAAGCCTCCCGCTGTTCGCGCAGCTGAGGCCTATCCCGACCTCTTTACTGGATGGCTTAGCCCCGCGGCCGCTTCTTGGCGATGCCGGGGCGGCGGGGGAGGTCGGGGGGCGTGGGGCCGATCTTTTTGATCACGTGGAGGTGGCGGTGTTGGCTGCCGGCGCGGTCGCCTACGTCGAGGATCGATTCGGGGCGCATGGCCAGGGACTCTGAAGCTCGGGCGAGCTGTTGCTCCTCGCCCTCGTCGCGTTTGCCCTTCCAGGCGATGAGCAGGCCATTTGGCTTCAGGAGTGGGGATGCGAGCTCGGCTAGGGTCGAGAGGCGGCCGACGGCGCGGGCGGTGACGATGTCGTAGGACTCGCGACCCTCGCCCGCGGCGAGGTCCTCGGAGCGGGCGTTGAGGACGGTGGCGTTGGCGATCTCCGCCGCTTCGACGGCGCGCTGCATGAAGGCGCACTTGCGGCCGACGGACTCGATCAGGTCGATCTGGGCGTTGGGTAGGGCGACGGCCAAGGCCAGGCCGGGGAAGCCAGCGCCGGCGCCGACGTCGGCGACCCGCCCGGCCGCCTTGAGCTCGGCGACCTCGAGGCCGGTGAGGCTGTCGGCGACGTGGACCTTCCAGGCCCGCTCGTCGACCACGGAGCTGACCGAGGCTCGCTCCTCGGCGAGCAGCGCCAGCACCTTCTCCAGTGCCGCCCGCGCCCGCGCGTCGAGCGTCGCCGTGGGGTCGGGGCTCACTCCGCGACTAGCGGCGCGACGATCACGCAGCGGTGGGGCTCGTCGCCCTCGCTGTAGGTCTCGACCCCGGCGCGCTCCTTCAGCCGCTCGTGGACGACGCGCCGCTCCTGGGCGCTCATCGGGTCCATCTCGACGACGTGATTTCCGCTCAGCGCCTGCTCGGCGGCACGGTCGGCGCGGCCCTCCAGCGTCTCGCGACGGCGCTGGCGGTAACCGGCGGCGTCGAGCACGACCCGCTTGCGCTCGCGCAGGCCACGAAAAGCGGCCTGATAGCAGAGCAGCTGCAGCGCGTCGATCGTCTGGCCTCGTTTGCCGATCAGCAGGCCGTAGTCCTCGTCGCCCGCGACTGTCGCGGAGATCCGCTCCTCGTCCTCCTCGAGCTCGACCTCGCCATCCAGGTCGAGTTCGTCGAGGACGCCCTCGATCAGCTCGCGGACGCGCTCAGCGGGCTCCTGCGGCCAGTCGGAGGTCTCGGTCACGCTGGGCAGGCTATCCGGTCTTCCCCCGACCCGCGAGGGTAAATAGGGTGGCTGCGAGATGGGCACGGTCTACGCGGTGGCGAATCAGAAGGGTGGCGTCGGCAAGACGACGACCGCCGTCAACCTCGCTTCCTGCGCCGCCGCGGCGGGCGAGCAGACGCTGCTGGTGGACCTCGACCCCCAGTGCAACGCGACCGTCGCCCTCGGTGGCGGCCGCGAGATGCACCCGTCCTCCTACGACTGCCTGACCGGCGACGTCTCGGTCGCCGAGGCGGCGCGACCTGCGGGGCCGGACAATCTCTGGCTGGTGCCGGCCAGCCGCGACCTCGCCGGCGCGGCGGTGGAGTTGCCGCGGATCGAGGGCTCGGAGACGCGCCTGCGGGAGCGGCTGGGGCCGGTCCGCGAGCGCTTCGCCGTCAGCCTGCTCGACTGCCCCCCTGCCCTGGGGCCGGTCAGCGTCAACGCCCTGACCGCCGCCGACCGGGTGATCGTGCCCGTGCAGGCCGAGTACCTGGCGCTCGAGGGACTGGTCCAGTTTCTCGAGACCCTGGGCATGATCAGGCGTGACCTTAACCCTCGACTGGAGGTTGCGGGTTTGCTGATCACCATGCACGACGAGCGCACCCGCCTCGCCCAAGACGTCGAGTCCGAGCTGCGCCAGCACTTCCCGGAGATGGTTTTCGAGACGGTTATCCCGCGCAGCGTCCGAGTCGCCGAGTCGCCGAGCTATGGTCTTCCCGTGACCGAGCACGCCCCCTCCTCGCGCGGCGCCGTCGCCTACCGGGCGCTGGCGCAGGAGCTCGCCGCCCGTGGCTAGCGGCACCAAGCGGGGCATCGGCCGCGGCCTGGCGGCGATCCTCCCGGAAGCCGGCGGCGAGGACGCCGGCGAGCTGCGCGAGCTGCCGGTCGAGCTGATCAAGCCCAACCCGGGCCAGCCGCGGACCAACTTCGACGCCGAGGCCCTCGCCGCCCTGGCGGCCTCGATCGAGACCAGCGGCGTCGTCCAGCCGCTGCTCGTCCGCCCCCTCGCCGACGGCAGCTACGAGCTGGTCGCCGGCGAGCGCCGCTGGCGGGCCGCCCAGCAGGCCGGCCTGGAGAGGGTCCCCGCGGTGGTCCGCGAGCAGGCCGAGGCGGAGCGGCTGCAGGCGGCGCTGATCGAGAACATGGTGCGCGAGGACCTCAACCCGGTCGAGGAGGCCCGTGCCTGCGCGGCGCTGGTCGAGGACCTCGGCCTGACCAAAGAGGAGCTGGCGCGGCGGGTCGGCCGCAGCCGCCCCGCCGTCTCCAACCTGATCCGCCTGCTCGAGCTGCCCGACGAGACGCTGGAGCTGCTGAAGGCCGGTGAGCTCAGCGAGGGGCACGGCAAGGCGCTCCTGGGCGCCGGCGGCAACGACGTGCGCCGCCGCCTCGCCCGCGACGCCGTGCGCGGCGGCTGGTCGGTGCGCGAGACCGAGAACAGAGTTCGGCTGGCTGGCCAGCCAAAACGTCGAGTAAGGCGAGCAGCGATCGATCCCGAGCAGGAGGCCGCCCTGGAGGCCGCCGCCGACGTCCTGGAGGCGGCGCTGGGCCACGAGGTCGGGGTGCGGACGAGGGGGGGCGGCTTCGCCGCCGAACTGCGCTTCGACGACCTCGACGAAGCGCACGCGCTGGCCCGCCAGTTGCGCAAGCGGGGCGGCTGAACCACCGGCGCTGCCCCCGGCCGCGCCACCGCTATCATCGCCGGCCGCGGGCGATTAGCTCAGTTGGTTAGAGCGCGTCTCTGATAAGGACGAGGTCCCTGGTTCGAATCCAGGATCGCCCACTCGCCCGACCTATACTTGCGAATCCACCACGGTCGGGAGCCTCTCGTGCAGCAGATGCAGATCTATGGCGTCAGCTTTGACATGGTCGGCAAGCAGCCGATCGTGCTGTTGAAGACCGTCGACGGGAACCGTTTCCTGCCGATCTGGATCGGCCACCCGGAGGCGGCGGCGATCCTGATGAAGCTGCAGGGTGCTTCGACGCCGCGACCGATGACCCACGACCTGCTCTCCGAAGTGCTCGAGCAGCTCGACGCCAAGTGCGAGCGGGTCTCGGTCACCGAGCTGCGCGACAACACCTTCTACGCCTCGATCACGGTTTCGGTCAACGGCTCCGAGGTGGAGATCGACTCGCGCCCCTCCGACGCCCTCGCCCTCGCGGTCCGGGTCTCGGCCCCGATCTTCGCCGCCGAGGACGTGATCGAGGAGTCGGCGATCGAGTTCGAGCACGAGGTCGAGGACACCGAGGAGGTCGTCGACAAATTCAAAGAGTTCCTCGACGAGGTCACGCCCGAAGACTTCGCCTCCGGCGACGACTCCTAGGGCTTACGCGGCGATCGGCTCGAGCGCCAGCTCGAGGATCCGCGTGACCAACCGCTCGAAGGACAGGCCCGCGGCCTCCGCTGCCTGCGGCAGCAGGCTGGTGTCGGTGAGGCCGGGGATCGCGTTGGCCTCGAGCACCTGGGGCCCGTCCGCGGTGAGGATCAGGTCGATGCGGGCGAAGCCGGAGCAGCCGAGCGCGCGATAGGTGACCAGCGCCGCCTCGGTGACCGCGACGCGCTCCGCCTCGCCCAGCTCGGCGGGGCAGACGAAGCGGGTGCGGCCGATCTCGTAGCGCGCTTCGAAGTCGTAGCGGTCGCCCTGACCGGGGATCGCTTCCACCACCGGCAATGCCTCCTCGCCGAGCACGCTGACCGCCAGCTCGCGGCCCTCGACGAAGCGCTCCAACAGGACCCGATCGTCGTAGCTGAAAGCGGAGACGAGGGCCTGCGGCACCTCACCCGCCCCGGCGGCGAACTTGACCCCGAGCGAGGAGCCGCCACGACTCGGCTTGACGACGAGGGGAAAGCCGAGGCTCTCCTCGAGCCGGCCGAGCGCGTCGGCGGCGCCGAGCTCGCGAAAGGCGGTCTGGCTGAAGGCGAACCAGTCGGGCGTCGGCACTCCGGCCGCGCGGATCGACTGCTTGGCCAGTGACTTGTCCATGCAGCGGGCACATGCCGCGGCGCCGGGGCCGGTGAAGGGAATGCCGAGGATCTCGAGCAGCTCCTGCGCGGTGCCGTCCTCGCCACCGACGCCGTGCATGGCGACGAAGGCGACGTCGGGACGCTCGGCGCTGAGGCGCCGGACCAGATCGCCGCCGACGTCGAGGGCGACGACCTCGTGGCCGAGACGACCCAGCGCGTCCTCGACCCGCGCCCCGGAGCGCAGCGAGACCCCGCGCTCGAGCGAGCGACCGCCCTTGAGGACGGCGACCTTCACCCTGGCCCCTCGCCGGTCTTGCGAAAGGGGAGCACGTCGGCGCCATCGGATTCGGCAACGTCTTTGCCGGGCCGGGCCGCCGCCGGCAGCTCGCCGGTCAACGCTCTGTACAGCTCGACCTGCTCGGCGATCACAGCACCGATGCGGCGGATGCCCTCACGGATCTCCGTCTCGTCGACGCCGGAGAAGTTGAGCCGCATCGAGTTGCGCCCGCGCTCGTCGACGTAGGCGGCCTGGCCCGGGACGAAGGCGACGTCGGCGCGCAGCGCCTTGGCCAGCAGGTCGCCGGTGTCGATGTACTCGGGCAGCGTCGCCCAGATGAAGAGGCCTCCCTCCGGCTCGGTCCAGCTCGCCGCCGCCGGGAAATGCTCGCGCAGCGCCTCCAGCATCGTGTCGCGGCGGTCGCGGTAGATCTCGACCAGGTCGCCGACGTACTGGCGCCAGCGCCCTTCGGCGAAGTACTCGCGCACGAAGTACTGGGTCAGGGTCGAGGTGCAGAGGTCGGCGGCCTGCTTGCCGAGGACGATCTTCTCCATCACCGGCGGCGGCGCCACCGCCCAGCCGAGGCGGATGCCGGGCGAGAGGATCTTCGAGAAGGTGCCGATGTAGATGACGAAGTCGCCGCCGTCGAGCTGGTAGAGCGGCGGCAGCTGCTCGCCGCCGTAGCGCAGGAGCCCGTAGGGGTTGTCCTCGACCACGAGCAGCTCGTGCAGGCCCGCCAGCTCGACCAGTCGCTGCCGCCGCTGCAGCGACATCGTCACCCCGGCCGGGTTCTGGAATGTCGGCACCGAGTAGACGAACTTCGGCCTCCGACCGTCCGCGGCCAACTGCTCCAGCAGCTGCTCGAGCAGGTCGACCCGCATCCCCTCCTCGTCGCACTCGACCTGGACCACCTCGGCCTGGTAGCTGCAGAAGACCGGCACGGCGCCGGGGTAGGTCGGCGCCTCGCAGATCACTACGTCGCCGGGGTCGACCAGCGTCTTGCAGGCGAGGTCGATCGCCTGCTGGCCGCCGGTGGTGACGATCACGTCGTGGGGATCGACCAGCATCCCCTCCGCGCCCATCACCTCGACGATGCAGTCCTTGGTCTCCTCGAAGCCCTCGGTCGGTCCGTACTGGAGCGCCTCGGCCGCGGACTCCTGGGCGATCCGGGTCATCTGCGCGGCGAAGCTCTTGGGCGGGAAGGTGGAGGTGTCCGGCAGGCCGCCGGCGAGCGAGATCACTTCCGGGCGGGCGGTGATCGCCATCAGGTCGCGCATCGCCGAGGAGCGCATCACCGTGGTCCGCTCGGCGAAGAGCCCGGCGTAACGCTCGAGGTCGCGCGTGCTGGTGTGGGCGCGCCGGCGGTGGGGCGGTGGAGGCACCTCGCTCATGCACGGAAGTGTGGCGGATCGACGCCTTCGCGCCCGGGCGGCTAGGTTTTCGAACGTGGACCTTCTCACCGAGCTGGGCATCGGCATCGCGATCGGCATGCTCGCCGGCACCACCGGCACCCACGGCTCCGCCCGCGGGCGGATGACCCTGCTTGCCGCCGTGATCGCCCTCGTCGCTGGCTTCCTCCTCGACGGCCCCGCGGCCGCGGTCTTCGCCGTGATCGGCGCCGTGCTGGCCTGCCTGGTGATCAGCGACCTGATCGCCGGCGCCAGCCGCCGCGAAGGCAGTGGTGGCGGCGCGCTCGCCTTCATCGTCGCCCTCGCGGCGCTGGTCGCGGTCGCCGTGGCGCTGCTGGTCCCGGTGCTCGTCATCCTCCTCGTCGTCGCCCTCGCCTGGCTCGGGATCTCCCGCCACCGCCGCGCCCAGCGCAAGCACGCCGGTCTGCGCGTCCTGCGCTAGCCGACCGTCCTGGTCGAGCATCATTCGGCCCATGCCGCCCACCAAGAAGCTGGTCCTCACCTATGTCGACTCGCTGCGCACGGACATGCTGCAGCGGGCGATCGCCGAGGATCGCGCCCCCACCTTCGCGGCGCTGGTCGAGCGCGGCGTGCTGGTCGAGGACTGCGTCTCCAGCTTCCCCTCGGTGACCCCGGTCGCCTGCTCGGAGATGGTCACCGGGGTGGGAGCGGACGAGCACTGGATCAGCGGCATGAACTGGTACCACCGGCTCGAGCGCCGCTACGTCGAGTACGGGTCCTCGCTCGACGCCACCCGCGCCTTCGGCGTCTTCCGAGCGCTCTACGACCTCGTCTACAACATGAACCTGGCCCACCTCAGCCCGGAGATCGAGACGATCTTCGAGAGCCTCGACGACGCCGGCGCCCGCACCGCCTGCACCCCCTTCCTGATCTACCGTGGCCGCCACCGTCACGAGGTCTCGCTGGAGGGCCTGATGCGCCGCGCGGTCGACGCCACCCGGCTCAAGTTCCGCCACCACACCTACGGCCCGACCGACCTCTTCTACGGCGATCTCTACGCCAGCCGCGAGGTGCCGTGCAAGTCGACCTCGATCCCGGGCAACCGCGACGGCTACGCCGCCTGCTGCGCGGTCGAGCTGATCGAGCAGGACCTCTTCGACTTCCTCCTGCTCTCGTTGCCGGACACCGACAACTACTCGCACCGGCACGGGCCCGAGGCCAGCGTCGAGGCGATCGCCCGCGCCGACGAGTGCTTCGCCACCCTGGTCGAGGCGGCGGGCGGGCTCGACGCCTTCCTCGAGTCCCACGCGCTGATCCTGGTCGCCGACCACGGCCAGACTCCCGTTCACCGGGGCCTGCCGCTGGCCGAGCTGCTGGGTCACGAGTGGTCGGTGCTGCAGCCCTCCGACGACCGTCCCGAGCTGGCCCAGCTCGCGGTCAGCCCGACGGGGCGGGCCGCCCACGTCTACCTGCTGCCCAGCGAGGAGGAGCCGGCCGAGGCGTTGGCGGTGGCGGCGAAGCTGACGGAGATCGAGGGGGTCGACCTGGTCTGCCGGCTGGAGGACGCGGACGGCCGGCAGCTGGAGCGCAAGGAGCCCGGCCCGCCGGCGCATGGCGGCGCTTGGGCGGTCGTCGAACGCGGCGGCGAGGCGCTGCGCTTCCGACCGGGGGGCGAGGTCGCCGACCTGCGCGGCGGCGGCTGGGAGCTGGAGGGGGAGACGGGCGTGCTGGCGGCGACCGTCGCCGACGGCCGCCTGCGCAGCGAGACCTACCCGGACCCGCTGGCCCGGGTCTGGTCGGCGCTGTGCTCGCCGCACGCCGGCGACTTCGTCGTCTCGCTGGCGCCCGGCTTCGAGGCGGTCGACTGGGGCGGCGTCACCCACGCCGGCGGTGGCAGCCACGGGGCGCTGCACGCGGGTGACTCGCTTGGGCCGTTGCTGTTCGTGGGGTGCGGGCCGGGGTCGGCTGACGAGAAGCAGCAGTGGACCCTGCGGGACGTGGCGCCGGTGATCCGCGAGCACTTCGGGCTATCGAAGGACCGATGACCAAAGGTCGCCTAGGCCCCGGGAAGGGGTCCTGCGGGGGTCACCTAAGGACTGGGCAGGGGTCCTGCGGGCGGGCAAGTGTGTCCGTTCTCGGACCCCTGCCCAGTCCCCACGCGATCGCCGCGTTCCTCCTAGTGGCGGTGTTCGCTGCCGCGTTGCTTGTGCCCGCAGGAGCTAAGGGCGCGAGCGGGGAGAAGATCTCTGAAGCGGAGGCGATTCGGGTCGCGGACCGTGACCCGAATGTCCTCGAGGAGGAAGACGAGAACGGGCCGTTGGCGCCGGTTGCGAATGTGGTCGACGGGAGATGGGAGGTCGCGTACTTCGTCGATGGCAAAGAGGTTGCGCTGGTGATCGTCGACCGCGAGAGCGGCGAGGTGCGGGAGTCTTGGACGGGGTACCAGGTGGCTTGGAAGATGGCGCGGGGGTATTCCGGGGCGTTTGCTCACAAGCTCAATGCGCCGTATGTCTTCCTGCCGCTGTGCGCGATCTTCCTGCTGGGGCTGGTCGATTGGCGGCGGCTGCGGCGGGTCGCCAACCTCGACCTGCTGGTCCTGCTCGGCTTCGGCGTTTCGCACTTCTTCTTCAGCCGGGCCGAGATCGGCGTCTCGGTGCCGTTGCAGTACCCGGTCCTGCTCTACCTCCTGGGGCGGGCGCTGTGGATCGGCTTTCGCGGTCGCGGCGAGGGGCTGCGACCGGTCTGGCCGGTGGCCTGGATGCTGGTCGCCGCTCTCTTCCTGATGGGGTTCCGGGTCGGCCTCAACCTCGCCGACTCGGGCGCGATCGACGTCGGCTACGCCAGCGTCGTCGGCGCCGACCGCGTCACCCACGGGGAACCGATCTACGACAACTTCCCCGCCGACGTCTCTCAGGGGGACACCTACGGCCCGGTCAACTACTACGCCTACGTCCCCTTCGAGCTGATCTGGCCCTGGTCGGGCAGCTGGGACGACCTCCCCGCCGCCCACGGCGCCGCCGTCAGCTTCGACATCGCCACCTTCCTCCTCCTGATCCTGCTCGGCCTCCGTATCCGCCCCGGACCCGCCGGCCGCCGCCTCGCCACCACTCTGGCCTTCGGCTGGGCCGCCTACCCCTACACCGCCTTCGTCCTCGAGGCCAACTCCAACGACACGCTGGTGGCCCTACTGCTGGTCGCCACGCTTCTCCTGCTCTTACGCCCTCTTGCACGGGGCGCAACGCTTGCTCTTGCCACCTGGGCCAAGTTCGCCCCCATACTCCTCGTCCCGATGCTGTCGACCTACAACGCTCGAGAGGCGTCCTATGAGGGTGTCCGAGAACGAACACCTCGCCCGCAGGACACCCTCATCGGACGCCCCACGGCGCTGTTCGTCATCGCCTTCGCCCTCGTCTCGATCGCGGCGATGCTCTGGCCGGCAATCGACCCAGGGCTGCAGACGTTCTACGACCGCACGATCGCCTACCAGTCGAGCCGCGACTCCCCCTTCAGCATCTGGGGCCAAGTCAACTCGCTGGAGCCCCTGCGCATCGCGATTCTCGCCGGGACGGCAGCCCTATCCCTGCTCTCAGCGTTCCGTCCTCGCGAGAAGTCCCTGCTCCAGGTCGCGGCGCTAGGGGCTGCTCTCCTGATCTCGCTCCAGCTAACGATGCAGCACTGGTTCTACCTCTACATCGTCTGGTTCTACCCGCTGTTCCTGGTTGCCCTGGTGGTCGGGAGTGACCTCGGCAAGCCTCCCCGCTGTTCGCGCAGCCGAGGTCACTCCCGACCACCCGACCCCTAAGAATCAGCGACCGGAGCCGGCACCATGACCTGCTCGAACGAGTCGGCCAGCCCCCGCTCGTTGACCTCGACCAGGGCGCCCATCACCCAGACGTCGTCCTCGGCCGTCTCGAACCGGGTCGGCATCTGCGTGATCAGCGAGGCCAGCGCCTGCTCGGGCTTGACTCCCAGCACGCTGGTCCGCGACCCGGTCATGCCGACGTCGCAGATGAACGCCGTGCCCTTTGGCAGCACCCGCCCGTCGGCCGTCGGCACGTGGGTGTGGGTGCCGAACACGGCCGCGACCCGCCCGTCGAGGTGCCAGCCAATCGCCACCTTCTCGCTGGTCACCTCGGCGTGGAAGTCGACGACGATCGCGTCGGCCTCGAGCCGCTCGAGGATGCCGTCGACGGTGTCGAAGGGGGAGCGGGCGACGCGCAGGCCGACGGCGCCGCTGAGGTTGACAACCGCGACCCGCATGCCGCCGGCCTCGACCACCGTGTGCCCCCGCCCGGGGTTCCCCTGCGGGTAGTTGGCGGGGCGCACGACCCGCTCGTCGCGGTCGAGGAAGTCGTAGGCCTCGCGGTGGCGGTAGACGTGGTTGCCGCTGGTGATGACGCCGGCGCCGGCACCGAAGAGGTCATTGGCGGTGCGTTCGGTGATGCCGATGCCGCCGGCGGAGTTCTCGCCGTTGACGACGACCAGGTCCGGCGCGTGCCGCTCGCGCAGCAGCGGCATCGTCTCGCGCAGGCCCCGCCGGCCGGCCCCGCCGACGACATCGCCAATGAAGAGGACACGCATCGCCCGACCCTACCCGCAAGATTGAGCAGTTGAGGCCTCTATAGACACGCCAAGCGCTCAACCTTCGGGAGCGGCCGGGGTCAGACCGCGGCGAAGCGGCGCAGCGCCAGCCGCGCGATCAGCCCGTAGGTGACGATCAGGATCGCCAGGTGGGCCAAGGGCCCGGCGATGCCCGGCCCGGCCGAGTCGAGCGCGGCCGTCATCGCCTGCAGCGCCGGCTTGAACGGGAAGACGGCGGTGACGATCCTGACCAGGTCGAAGATCCCGCTGCCGACCGCACCGGAGGGGACCAGGGAGAGGAAGGCGACCGGCAGGGTGACCATGAAGGCGAGCAGGGAGACGGCACGGACCTCGCGAGCAACCGCGCCCAGCGCCGCCCCGGCCGCCGCCAGCGCCCCGCCGCCGCCGAGGATCGCCAGCAGCCAGAGCCCGATCCGGCTCCACTGCAGGGGCACGAACAGCTGCAGGCCGGCCAGCATCAGCAGCGTCACCGCCAGCCCGACCGCCATCCCCAGCAGCACCTTCTCGCCCAGCAGCTGAGCCGGCGAGAGCAGCCCGCGGGTCAGCCGCGGGAAGGCGTTCTCCTCCCGCTCGAGGGCCAGCGAGCCGGCCACCAGCAGCACCGTGACGAAGGCCAGCGTCAGCGTCGCGGCGACGGCGATCGCAAAGATTTCCAGCGGCGGTGCCGAGCCGTCGACGACCTCCTTCTTCACCTCGATCGGCTGCGCCAGGCGCTCGATCAGCGGGCCGGCGACGTCGAGGTTGTCGCGCGCCTGGCTGGCGAAGCTCGTCACCTGTCTCAGCGAGCTCCGCAGCGGCCCCGGCGGCAGGGCCGGTTCCAGCGCCGTGAGGATCTGCGCGGTCGCTCGCAGGCCGAGGATGTTGAAGGTCTGCCCGACCACGGTGAACTTGCCGCCGTCGATCAGCAGGTCGAGGTATTTGCCGCCTTCGCCGGCGATGCGGCGGGCGATCGCCAGGTTGGCCTGGGCGAGGAGCGTGGAGATGCGTTCGTCGACCAGGCGGGCCTTGACCGGGTCCTCCTGGTTGACCAGCACTTCCACCTTGGGCGTCCCCGGGGTGAGGGTCGAGAGCGAGTTGATCTGGTCGATCAGATCGGCGGGCAGGATCAGCGCCGCCAGCACGTCCCCGGACTCGACCTCGTCGACCGCTTCGTCCCTGTCCTCGACGTGGACGCACTCGACCCGGGAGCAGATCCGGTCGCTGACCCCGGCCGCTGGCAGCTGCTGGCCGCCGACCCTGACCCGGGTGTCGGCGGGGACCTCGTTGAGGAAGGCGATCCGCGGCTTCTCCGGCCCGCGCGAGATCGCGAAGCCGACCAGCAGCGCGATCAGGATCGGGTAGGCGACCAGCAGGAACGCCTGCAGCGGCGAGCGACGCAGGATCTGCAGGTCCTTGAGCAGCAGCCAGCGCACGCGCTCAGTGCCCCCGGTGCTGCAGGTAGGCGACGAAGGCGGTCTCGAAGTCGCGGTCGGCGGCCTCGGGCGCCTCGCTGCGGACGGCCTCGCGCAGCTCCTCGGCCGGCCCGTCGAAGAGCGACTCGCCGTCGGCGAGGACGAGCAGCCGCTGCCCGTAGCGCTCGGCCTCCTGGATGTCGTGGGTGGAGAAGATCACCGTCGTGCCGCCCCCGGCGAGGCCGGAGATGAACTCCCAGAGCCGGGCCCGCTGGCGCGGGTCGAGGCCGACGCTGGGCTCGTCGAGCAGCAGCACCGCCGGCCGCGAGAGCAGCCCGATCGCGATGTTGATCCGCTGCTGGTTGCCGCCGGAGAGGCGGGCGACGATCTCCCCGCGCCGCTCGGTCAGCCCGGAGAGCTCCAGCATCTCCGCGGTCGAGGCGCGGGGGTCCTCGTGGCCCTCCAGGCGCGCGAACAGCAGCAGGTTCTCCTCGACGCTGAGGCGCCGGTAGAGCGCCGCTACCTGCGGCACCCAGCCGACCGCACCGGCGGCAACCCGCACCTCGCCCGCGTCCGCTTTGACGATCGCGGCGAGGATCGAGAGCAGCGTCGTCTTGCCCGCTCCGTTGGGCCCGATGATCGCCACCACCTCACCCGGGCCTGCCTCGAAGCTGACCCCCCGCAGCGCCTCGCGGCCGCCGTAGCGCTTGACCAGCCCCCGAGCCTCGAACGCCGCCGTGGTAGCCCCCTTCATCGCCGCGAACCGTACTCACCCTAGAATCGGGGCGATGCCCTTCCCGGCCACCCGCCTGCGCCGCCTGCGCCGAACCGACACCCTCCGCGCCCTCGTCCGCGAGACCGAGCTGTCGCCCGCGGACCTGATCCAGCCTGCCTTCGTCGTCGCCGGCGAGGGGATCCGCGAGCAGGTCGAGTCGATGCCGGGCATCGAGCGCTTCTCGATCTCCGGCCTGGTCGAGGAGGCGGGCGAGATCGCCAGCGCCGGCGTCGGCGCGATCCTGCTCTTCGGGATCCCCGCCGCCAAGGACGAGTCCGGCTCCGGCGCCTACGACGACGAGGGCGTCGTGCAGATGGCGGTCCGCGCCCTCAAGGAGGCGCACCCCGACCTCGTCGTCATCACCGACGTCTGTCTCTGCGAGTACACCTCGCACGGTCACTGCGGCTTCGTCCGCGACGGCGAGGTCGACAACGACATCAGCGTCGAGCTGCTGGCGAAAACGGCGATCTCCCACGCCGTCGCCGGGGCCGACGCGGTCGCTCCCAGCGACATGATGGACGGCCGGGTCGGCTCGATCCGCTTCCAGCTCGACGAGGAGGGCCACTCCGGCACGCCGATCATCGCCTACAGCGCCAAGTACGCCTCCGCCTTCTACGGGCCCTTCCGCGACGCCGCCGGGTCGACCCCCCAGTTCGGCGACCGCCGCGGCTACCAGATGGATCCCGCCAACGCGGCCGAAGCGGTGCGCGAGGCCGAGCTCGACCTCGAGGAGGGCGCCGACATGGTGATGGTGAAGCCGGCCACTCCCTACCTTGACGTCGTGCGCCGGGTCAAGGACGCGACCGCCGCCCCGGTCGCCGCCTACCACGTCTCCGGCGAGTACTCGATGCTGAAGGCCGCCGCCGCCAACGGCTGGATCGACGAGCGCCAGGCCGTGCTGGAGACCCTGACCTCGATCCGCCGCGCCGGCGCCGACGCGATCGTCACCTACTACGCGAAGGAGGCCGCGACTTGGCTTCGGTAAAGATGCCCCAGTCGAAGGCGCGCTCGCGCAAGGACGGCTCGGCGATCCCGCTCGACGAGACCGACAAGCGGCTGATGAACCTGCTGCAGTCGAGCTTCCCGATCGACCCCGAGCCCTTTGCCCTCCTCGCCTCCGAGGCGGAGCTGGAGCTGGATGACCTCCTCGCCCGCACCCAGCGCCTGCTCGACGGCCGCATCATCCGCGAGATCACCCCGATCTTCGACACCCGCGCGCTCGGCTACGAGTCGATGCTGGTGGCGGCGAAAGTCGACGGCGAGCACCCCCAGCGCGCCGCCCAGATCGTCAACTCGCACCCCGGCGTCTCCCATAACTACCTGCGCACGCACGACTTCAACCTCTGGTTCACGATCGCCACCCCGCCCGACTCGGAGCTGGGCCTGCCCGGCACGCTCGAGGTGCTGATGCGGGAGACCGGGGCCGAGTCGATGCGCGAGCTGCCGACCCTGACCCTGTTCAAGATCAACATGAACCTGGAGATGGAGAAGGGCACCGACGCGCTCGCGGCCGCGGTCGAGGCGGCGCCCCCGCGCGAGCTCGAGGCGCAGCCCTACGACGCTGGCGACATCGCCCTGATCAAGGCGCTGCAGGGGCCGATGGCCGCGGTCGAGCGGCCCTACGACGAGGCGGCCGCGGAGCTGGGCATCGACACCGAGGCCCTGCTCGAGCGCCTGCGCTCGCTGGTCGACCGCAAGATCCTGCGCCGGGTGGCGGCGATCCTCTACCACCGCCGCGCCGGCTTCTCGGCCAACGGGATGGGCGTCTGGAAGGTGCCGGAGGACGAGATCATGGAGATGGGCGCCCGCATGGCCTCCTTCCGCGGCATCTCCCACTGCTACCAGCGCCCGACCTACGAGGATTGGCCCTACAGCGTCTTCACGATGGCCCACGGCCGCTCCAAGCAGGAGTGCGACGCGATCCTCGACTCGATCGCAGCGGACTGCGGGATCGGCCCCGACGGCCGCGCCACCCTCTACTCCTCGACCGAGTACAAGAAGATCCGTTTGCACTACTTCACCGACGATTACGCCAGGTGGGAAGCGGAGCACTCGTAGGTGCCTGTCTCGGTAGGGGTTTCGCTTAACTTTTTCCGAACGCAGTTGCCGGCTGTCCGTCGGCCACCGCCCGGAAAAAGTACAAGACGCTTCACCCCTACCGAGACAGGCACCTAGGCCCGGTGTCTTCCGAGCTGTACCAGCGGGCGGTGAAGGTTCTTCCGGGAGGTGTTAATAGTCCCGTGCGGGCGATGCGGCAGATCGGGCGCGAGCCGATCTTCGTCGAGCGTGGCGAGGGCTGCGAGCTGGTCGACGTCGCCGGCAAGCGCTACCTCGACTGGGTCGGCTCCTGGGGGCCGCTGATCCTCGGCCACGCCGAGCCCGCCGTCGTCTCCGCGGTGATCGAGGCGGCCAAGCGGGGGACGAGCTACGGCGCTGCCACCCTCGGTGAGGTCGAGCTCGCCGAGGAGGTCGCCGACCGCGTCCCCTCGGTGGAGATGGTGCGGATGACCAGCTCCGGCACCGAGGCGGCGATGAGCGCCGTGCGCCTGGCCCGGGCGATCACCGGCCGCGAGGTCGTGGTCAAGTTCGCCGGCGCCTACCACGGGCACTCCGACGGGCTGCTGGCCGACTCCGGCTCCGGGCTGACCACGCTCGGCGTCCCGGCCAGCCCCGGCGTCACCGCGGCGCAGGCAGCCGCCACCGTGGTGGTCCCGTGGAACGACCGCGGGGCCGTCGCCCGGGCGCTCGACGAGCACCCCGTCGCCGCCCTCCTGGCCGAGCCGATCGCCGCCAACATGGGCGTCGTCCCGCCGGCCGACGGCTTCCTCGAGTACCTCCGCGAGGCGACCCGCGCCGCCGGAGCCCTGCTCGTCTTCGACGAGGTGATCACCGGCTTCCGGGTCGCCCCCGGCGGCGCCCAGGAGCTCTACGCGGTCGATCCCGACCTGACCGTGCTCGGCAAGATCCTCGGCGGCGGCCTGCCCGCCGCGGCGCTGGCGGGTCCCCGTGAGGCGATGGAGCGCCTGGCCCCGGCGGGCGACGTCTACCAGGCGGGAACGCTCTCGGGAAACCCGCTGGCGGTCGCCGCCGGCCGCGCCACCCTGGCCCAGCTCGACGCCGCCGCCTACCGTCGCCTCGGCACGCTGACCGAGCGCCTCGCGGCCGATCTCGCCGATCTCGCCACCGACCGGCCGCTCCAGGTCGCGTCCGCGCCCGGCCTGGTCACCCTCTTCTTCAGCCCCGAGCCGGTGCGCGACTTCGCCGCCGCCCGCGCCTGCGACACTGAGGCCCACGCCCGCTTCTGCAACGCGATGCTCGACCGCGGCGTCTACCCGCCCGCCTCGCAGTTCGAGGCCTGGTTCGTCTCGCTCGCGCACGACGAGGCGACGGTCGACCGCACCTTGGAAGCCGCGGCCGAGTCACTTGCGGTGGCGCTCCGATGACACCGATCCCCGTTCCGCGGTTCCCAATTCACGCATGAGTGAAAAAAGGAACCGCGGGATGACGGCGGACGCCATGCACCGGCTAGCCGACCAGCTGCGCCAGGAGGACACGCCGATCTCGCCGCACGTCGTCGACCCGCCCAGCGCTCCGAGGCTCGGCGAGATCGTGGCCGCCGGCCCCCGCACCGCCGCCAACCCCGGCGAGTACGCGCTGGTGATCGAGGCGGTGCACGAGGGTTACCTGCTCCATTACGGCGAGCCGCGCCTGCTCGCCGGGCACGACGCCGACCTCGCCCTGCTCGCCGGCGACTACCTCTACGCGCTCGGGCTCGACCGCCTCGCCGCCCTCGGCGACGCTCGCGCCGTCAGCATCCTCAGCGACCTGATCAGCCGCTGCGCCCAGCTTCAGAGCGAGGGCGACGCCGGCTCGATCCCGCGGCTGTGGCTGGATGCCGCCCGCGAGATCGCCGGCTCGCCGGGTTAGCTCCGGCTCAGCTGAACTTGGAGGAGTCGATCTTGCAGGCTTTGAATTCGAAAGCGAGCACGGAGTTGTTGGCGAGGGTGCCGTTGTGGGCCAGCTTGACCGAGAGGGTCTGCGCGAGCCCCTTCTTGCCGGCCTGCAGCGCCTTGCCGATTTCGCTCAGCAGCTTCGTCTCGTCGTCGAGATAGCCGAGCCACTTCGTCAGCTTCGCCTGGTCGGCGACCGGCTGCGGTACCGCCTTGAGCTGCTTGACAGCCTTGCCGAAGGCGGCCGCGGCCTGCTTGAACTGACCGGCGGCAACCTGCAGCTGGCCCTGTTTGACCTTCTTTTCGACTCCCTGCAGGATCCGTTCGTTGGCCTTGGTGTTGGTTTTGCAGATCGGTTCGACCTGCGCCACGTAGCCTTCGCGAGTCTGGGTTGGAGAGGTGACGCCCAGGGCCGCCGCCGCGAACAGGGCCGTTGCCAGCAGCGCTGCGGCGCCGCTCAGGAAAAGCTTGGAACTGCTTCGGACGGTCTTCATGCGATCGGTTCCCCTGTCTCTCGTTGAAGGTCTCTCCATTGTTCCCGTGACCATCTAACCCGATCCTAGCCGCGGGAGTTGCGGCGCGGCGACGTCGGCGCGGTCGCCGAGGCAATAGACTGCATGGCCGAATTCCTCGAAGCAACGTGGCTGACGACGCGGACAAGATGAACGGGGCCGACGAGGCTCCCCGACAGCAGCGGGAGAAGCCCGACCCTCCCGGCTACTTCGAGGGCGAGTCGATGACCCGCCGCCGCGCCTTCACGATCGCCGCGCAAGGTCTCGGCGGCCTCGCCGGCGCCGCCATCGTCCTGCCGGCCGTCGGCTTCGCCGTGGCGCCGATCTTCCATCGCGGCAAGGAGCGCTGGGAGGAGGTCGGCCCGGTCGGCGACTTCGTCGAGGACACCTACCGCCAGGTCGTCTTCACCGAAACGGAGGGGATCGGCGACGCCGGCAAGACCACCGCCTACATCCGCCGCGGCTCGAAGCAGTTCGACGAGGACCCGAACGCCTTCGTCGCCGTTTCCAACCGCTGCGTCCACCTCGGCTGCCCGGTCCGCTTCGTCGAGGCTGCCGGCAACTTCATCTGCCCCTGTCACGGTGGCGTCTACGACTTCCAGGGCAAGCGGATCGGCGGCCCGCCGGTCCGGCCCCTCGACCAGTTCCAGACCCGGGTCCGCGGCGGCAAGGTCGAGGTCGGCCCCCGCTACAGCGTCACCTCCCAGCTGGAGCCGGTTCGCGCTCGCGACCCCGGCGAGTTCACCGGCGGGATCTGGGAATACCTCTACCCGCCCCGGCCCTCTACCTTCCCGGCGCCCTGATGCCGAAACTGCCGAAGATCCCCGACGCGGTCGTCCCCGCCCCGCTGCGCAAACCGGCCAAGCCGGGGGCGAACGGCGGCGCCAAGGGCCAGGCGCCCTCCGATCTCAAGACCGCGCCGCCGCAGCGCCCGAGCCACGTCGAGCGGCTCACGGACCAGGCCAAGGACGCCCCCGCCGATGTCCTCGCCTGGGTCGACCAGCGCACCGGCGCCACCGGCTTCCTCACCGGCATGCTCTACCGCAAGGTGCCGAAAGGGACCAACTGGTTCTACACGCTCGGCTCCGCCACCCTCTTCGCCTTCATCGTGCAGGCGGTCACCGGCGTCTTCCTGGCGATGTTCTACACGCCCTCGGCAACCCAGGCCTACTCCTCGATCGCCCACATCAACAACGAGGTCCCGCTCGGCCAGCTCGTCCACGGCATGCATAAGTGGGGCTCCAGCGTGATGGTGATCCTGATCTTCCTGCACATGGGCCGCACCTTCTTCTTCGGTGCTTACAAGTATCCGCGCGAGCTGAACTGGGTGATCGGCGTGGTGCTGCTGATCCTGACCATGACGATGGCCTTCACCGGCTACCTGCTGCCCTTCGACCAGCGCTCCTTCTGGGCCTCGGTTGTCGGCATCAACATCAACGGCACCGGCCCCGTCGTCGGGCCTTACCTGAGCGACTTCCTGCGTGCCGGCCCCGAGCTCGGCGCCACCACCCTGTCGCGCTTCTACGCGATCCACATGCTGCTGGTGCCGGGGGCGATCATCGCCCTGATCGGCGCCCACATGTACCTGGTGGTCAAGCTCGGGACGACGGCGCCGCCGTGGGCCCGGGCCGAGAAGCCGAAGGTCGCCGCCCCGGTCGCCCAGCTCGACGCCGGGGTCGAGGGCAACGGCACCTCTCCCTCCAACGGAACGAGCCAGAGCCCGTGAAGCCGCAGGACAAGCAGGCGTACCTGGAGGAGTACGAGCTCCTCAAGAAGAAGGGGAAGCCCTTCTTCCCCTACGCGGTCCTGAAGGACTCGGCGATGGCGCTGATCGTCGTCGCCGTGATCATCGCCATGTCGGTGATCCTCGGCGCCGAGCAGGGGCCGAAGGCGGACCCGACCTCGACCACCTACGTGCCGCGTCCCGAGTGGTACTTCTTCTTCCTCTTCGAGGTCCTGCGCGTAATCAAGCCGCCGGAGCTGGTCCCGATCGCGACGATCGGCATCCCGACGATCTGCATGGTGCTGCTGCTCCTGCTGCCGTTCTACGACCGTGGCCCCGAGCGCCGCCCCGAGCGCCGCCCGCTCGCCACCACCGCCGGTGTGCTGACGATCGTCGCGATGGGCTACCTCACCTTCCTCGGCGCCACCGGCGGCTCGCCGACGGAGGTCGACATGGCGGTTGCGCCCCAGTACGAGGGCGGCAAGGAGGTCGTCGCCGGCGCCGGCTGCCTGGCCTGCCACAAGCTGGGCGAGAACGGCAACAACGGGCCGGGACCGGAACTGACCCACATCGCGGCGCGGATCCCGCGCGCGGCGATCCTGCGCTCGGTCGAAATCGGCCCCGGCATCATGCCCTCCTTCCGCGATCTGCCTCCCAAAAAGCTGAACGAACTCGCCGACTTCCTTTCCTCTCTCGATTAGCCGCGGCGGTCGGTGACGGCGCCTGAGCGCCGCAAACCATGGACACCATCAACGACAACCGCCAATCACCCGACTTCGCGGGGCAGGTCAACCGCATGTTCGACCGCGTCGCCCACAACTACGACGCGCTCAACTCGGTGATGACCGCCGGGCTGCACCATCGCTGGCGCGAGCGGGCGGCGACGCGGGCCGGGCTCGGGCCGGGGGACTCGGCGCTCGACATCTGCTGTGGCACCGGCGACCTCGCCCTGGAGCTCTCCAACCGCGTCGCCCCCGGGGGGCACGTGGTCGGCTGCGACTTCTCCGAGCCGATGCTCGACCTCGCCCGTGAGAAGGCGGCCGAGCGGCAGGCGCCGGGGGTTCGCTTCGAGTGGGCGGACGCGCTGGCGCTCCCCTACGACGGCCAGCGCTTCGACGCGGTAACGGTCGGCTTCGGCGTGCGCAACCTCGCCGACCTCGACCGCGGCCTGCGCGAGATGGCGCGCGTCCTCAAGCCCGGCGGCCGCGCCGTGATCCTCGAGATCACCCAGCCGACCCGGCCGCCGCTCTCGCTCTTCTACTCGCTCTGGTTCGACCGGATCGTGCCGCTGCTGGGATCCTTCTCGAACGACCCGGAGGCCTACTCCTACCTGCCTGAATCGGTGCGCAGCTTCCCCAGCCCCCACGGTCTGGCCGAGAAGATGAGCCGCGCCGGCTTCGAGCGGATCGGCTACGCGGTGCTCGCCGGGGGGATCGTCGCGATCCACAGCGGCGTTAAAGCTCCCGGACCAGGCTTCGAGTGACCCGACGCTCGGCCGTGCCGCCGCCGGTGACGGCGGTCCTGGACGCGTCGAGCCGCTGGCTGCCGGCCCGTCTGGGCGAGGTCGAGGAACGTCTGCGGGAGGCGGTCGGCAGCCACGGCGAGCCGCTCGAGGAGGATGCCGCCGCGACCCTTGCCGCCGGCGGCAAGCGGCTGCGGCCGATGCTGGTGCTCCTCTGCGCCGGTGCGGACGGAGGCGCGGCGGCGGTGCGAGCGGCAACCGCGATCGAGCTGGTCCACATGGCGACGCTGGTCCACGACGACGTCCTCGACGAGGCGCCGCTGCGCCGCGGCCACCCTACGGTCGCTGCCAGCTCGGGCCGCGATCGCGCCGTCGCCACCGGCGACCTGCTGCTCTCTCGCGCCTTCGCGCTGCTCGCCGACGCCGGCGACACCCGCGCCGTGGCGCTGCTGGCCGAGGCCTCGGTGGCGCTGGCCCGCGGCGAGCTGGCGCAGCGCCACGACGCCTTCGACCTGGACGTCTCCGAGCAGCGCTATCTCCAGCGCTGCGGCCTCAAGACCGCGAAGCTGTTCGAGTGCGCCTGCCTGCTCGGCCACGACGACGAGCACTTGCGGGCGTTCGGGCGCGAGGTCGGCCTCGCCTTCCAGCTCCTCGACGACGTCCTCGACGTCGCCGGCCCGCCGGAGCGGACCGGCAAGGCGCGCGGCACGGATCTACTCGACGGGACGATCACGCTGCCGCTGATCGAGGCCGCGGCCGCCGATCCCGGGATCCGCGAAGTCGACCTGCACGGACTCGATCCGGCCGCCGCCGAGGCCCTCTGCGACCGGATCGCCGCGACCGGGGCGCTGGACCGGGTCAGGGCGCGGGCGCTGGAGATGGTCGCGGGAGCAAAGCGACAGCTCGACGCGGCCGACTTCAGCCCCGAACAGCGTCAGCTGCTGGACCTCGTCGCCGACGGCGTCGTCCAGCGCTACAGCTGAGATTCAGGAGAAGTCGTCGGCGCCAATCAGGTCGGCGGCCAGGGCCGCCGAGAACGTCTCGGCCATGGCGGCCATGTTCGAGAGCTCAAGCGCCTTCAACTCGTCGGCCAGCTCGTGGGCGCCGATGTCCAGCTGCTCGTCGAAGGCATCGATCTCGCGCTCGCCGTGAACCCCCTGACAGGACCACTCGCACTCCGGACAGCGCCGCCAGACCCGCCAGTGGGCGCGGTCGCCCGCCTGTTCCCAGCAGGTCGGCTGCACCAGGCAGGAGGCGCACTCGGGGCAGATGTGCAGCTGCTGGGGCGGTTCGGCGCGGTTGGGGCGGGGCTCTCTCATCACCTCCTTATCGAACCCAATCCAGAAGCACTTGATCCGCACTTTTGGGACGGATCCGCGACAAAACCCAAGTACCGGGTATTCAATTGCGCAACTGGCCCCGATCCGGCTCGCGCCGCGACCTCGTTACCATGGTTCCAATGCTTGGAAACATCGGTCCCCTGGAGATCATCGTCGTTCTCATCATCGCCCTCATCGTCTTCGGCCCGAAACGGCTGCCGGAGCTCGGCAGCAGCCTGGGCCGGGGCATCCGCGAGTTCCGCAGCACCGTCACCGGTGAGAAGAACGAGGACGAGGACGCGAAGGCGATCGCCCAGCCACCGACCGCTCCCGAGCAGCCGGCCGAGCCCGAGGCAGTTCACGACAAACGCAGCTGAGGCGCGCCGGGATGCCCCGCCGCGTCAGGGCGGTCTCCCATGAGGACCGCCTCAGCCTGGTCGAGCACCTCGACGAGCTGCGGGCGCGGATCGTCGTCTGCATCGCGGTCTTCGCCGCCGCCCTGGCGCTCTGCTTCTGGCAGAACCATCTGCTCCTGGAAATCGCCTCGGGACCGCTGCCGAGCGACCACAAGAAGCTGATCACCTTCGGGATCAGCGAGCCCTTCACCACCTCGGTGACGGTCGCCGCCTACGGCGCGATCGTCCTCTCGCTGCCGTTTCTCCTCTACCAGGCCTACGCCTATCTGCTGCCGGCCTTCAGCAACGCCGAGCGGCGGGTGGTGCTGCCGCTGATGCTGCTGGCGCCGGCCCTCTTCCTCGCCGGCCTCGCCTTCGGCTACTTCGCGGTGCTGCCGGCCGCGGTCAAGTTCCTGCTCAACTTCAACGACAGCCAGTTCAACGTCCAGGTCCGCGCCCGCGACTACTACAGCTTCTTCTCGACGACCCTGCTGGCCTGCGGGCTCATCTTCCAGCTCCCACTGGCGATTCTCGCCGTCACCAGGCTCGGAATCGTCAGGATCGACCAGCTCACCGCCAACCGCCGCTACGCCTATCTGGTCTGCGCCGTCATCGCCGCCGCGCTGCCTGGCGTCGACCCGGTCTCGATGCTGATCGAGATGGTCCCGCTGCTAGTGCTCTTCGAGTTAAGTATCTTGATCGCTCGGGCTTTTGGTCAGCCGGGAGAAACGGGAGGAGTGGCAGAGCCCTCCACCCAAGAGCAATGAGGAGCTATGGCATCGAGCGGTGACGAGCGGCGGATGGTCTTCGACATCCGGGGACGGCGCAAGAACGTCGTCAAGGTCGTCTACGCGATCCTGGCCCTGCTGATGGGCCTCAGCCTCTTCCTGCTCGCCGGCAGCGGGGGCATCGGCAGCATCTTCAACAGCGGCGGCTCCGCCAATCCCGCCAGTCAGTTCGAAGACCAGGCAGCGAGGATCGAACGCAAGCTGAGGAAAAGCCCCGAAGACCCGGCGCTGCTGCTCGGTCTGACCCGGACGCAGATCAACACCGGCAATGCACTCGCCGAAGTGAATCCGGAAACCGGTCAGGTCGCCTACACGCCCGAATCGCGCCAGCAGCTGGAAGCGGCGAGCGAAACTTGGTCGAAGTACCTGAAGGTGGCCGACGAGCCGAACCCCGGTGCCGCCCAGCTGACGGCTCAGGCGTTCTTCGGGCTGGCCCAGGTCGCCCGTACCTTCGCCGAAGCCGACGCCAACCTCCGGGCCGCGGTGAAGGCACAGCAGATCGTCGCCGAAGCACAGCCGAGTCTGGGCAGCCTCAGCACGCTGGCGATCTACCGCCTGTACATCTTCGACTACAAGGGGGCGGCGCAGGCGCGCAAGGAAGCCATTCCCTACGCGAACACCAAGTTCGAACGGGAAAACCTCGGCAACGAACTCGACCAGATCGAAAAACGCGCCCAGGAATTCCAGAAACTGCGACAGACCACCGAAAAGGAAGCCAAGGAAGCCCGTAAGAACGGCGAACCCGGCATCCCCAGCCCCCTCGGCGAAAGCAATCCACTGGCGGAACCGTAGGCCGAGAGTGGGCCGCGAAGGACTTGAACCTTCAACCTTGAGCTTAAGAGGCTCCTGCTCTAACCAGTTGAGCTAGCGGCCCTCGGGTCGGGAAGTATAGGAATCTCTCGCCTCCGGTGGCCAACCCCTCCTAGCGGGCGCGGCAGAACTTTTCGACGCTGCCGTCGACGACCGTGCCGCCGGCGAAGCTGAAGATGCCGTGCGTGTGCAGGATCCCGTCGGAGCAGCGGGCCGAGACGTAGCTGCGCGCCTGCCCATCGACCGTGAAGCGGCGGCCGACCTTGGCTTCGACCCGGGTGATGGCGCCGAGCCCGCCGGCGATCGGCGGGATGTCGATGGTGGCGCGGTAGCGGAATTGGCCCGGTCGGCGTTCGATCGGGACCAGGATCGCGAAGGTCTGGGTGCCGGGCACGGTGGTGCGGGCGTGGAGCACCACGGTCGGGTGCCCTGCCTGGGGCGGGCCGTTGAAGATGGTCAGGGCGGAGCTGGCCGGGACCGGGCTGTCGGCGGGACCGACCAGCGCCTCGATGCGGCCGGTACCGACGATCGCCCCCGCGCAGGCCCGGCGTGCTTCCGCCGGCCCGGCGTCCGCCACGCGCTCCGGCGGGCAGACCGGCAGCGCGCCGGCGCTGAGCCGGCCGTCGCGATCGAAGTCGATGACGGCCTGCTTCAGCTCGACCGGCTTGCCTCCACCGCTGGCGCCGATGTCGAAATAGCCCTGGAAGTCGATCGGCGCGAAGTGGTGGCGGGGCAGCAGGCGCGGCTGGAAGCTGCCGTCGGCGTGGAGGACGATGCCTTCGACGATGACCAGGGCGCCGCCGGCAGCAGAAGCGGTGAACAGTGCCGTCAGCGCAAGCAGCAGGGCGGCGGCTGTGCTCAGCCGACGAGGTGGCATGGCGAGACGATGGTCCCCGGGAAGAAGCTGCCGTCGGTGAAGGAGATGGCGCCATGCACCTGTAGCCGCCCACCGTTGCAGCCGGCGCTGGCGTAGCCGACGGTCTTACCGCCGCGTTTCCAGGTGGTCCCAAGCGTCGCCTTGGCGAGGGTCGCGGCGCCGAAGCCGGCGGCGATCGGCGGCACCGGGATCTTCACTTGGAAGCCGTAGCGTCCGTGGCTCACCCGTTCGACGACGGTCGACACCAAAACGGCTTTGGGCACGGGGACCTTCTCGTAGGCGTGGATGATCAGGCCCGGCCTGCCGCCCACCGGGGGCGCGTTGAAGAAGGTCAGCGGCGAGCTGATCTGGATCGCCGCCTGACCTGAGAAGTTGACCTCCGCCCTGCCGGTACCCTCGCCGACGATCGCGCCCGGGCAGCGCTTCCTTGCCACCGTGGGGGTGGTGTCGGTGAGCTTGGCCGGCGTGCAGACCGGCAGCCCCTTGGTGTCGAGAGAGCCGTGTTTGTCGAAGAGGAAGACGAGTTCCTTCAAGGTCGGCGGCGGCGTGCCGTCGGTGGTCTTGATCCGCGTGACGCTGCCGACCGTCACCGGCGCGTCGCCGTGGCCCGGCAGCGCTCGCGGCGAGATCTCGGCGGTGGCGCTGACCACCGTCCGGTCGATTTCGATCGTCAGCGCGTAGGCACTGGCACAGGCGAGGAGGGCGATCGCCGCGACGAAGCCGGTGGTTTTGAGCAGCGTTCTCCTCATGCCTCTCCTTTCAACCAGGCTAGCGGCCGCTCGGAGCGGCCCGACGGGCTACTTGCCCTGACAGGGTTTTACGAAGGTGCCCTCGAGGACGGTGCCGTCTTTGAAGCTGGACCGCACTTTTGCCTGCAGGCGCCCGTCGGGACAGCTCGCGTTGACGTAGCTCAGCCGCTTCCCCTTGTAGGTCCATTCCTTCTTGATCTGGATCCGTCCGTAGGTCGGGGTGCCGTAGCCGTTGACGATCTTGGGGATGTCGGCCACCGTCTTGAAGCCATAGCGGCCGTCGTGAACCCTCTGAATCTCCACCGAGATCACGAAGGTGGAGGGTCCGCCGACCGTCGTGTAGGCGTGGACGTACACGGCCGGGTTGCCATGCAGCGGCGGCGCGTTGAAGATGGTCAGCGGTGAGTTCGCCGGAATCGGGTCCTGTTCCGGGAAGTTGACCACCGCTTTGCCGTAGCCGGTTCCCACGATCGCGCCGGCGCAGTTCTTGCGCGCCCGCGCCGGCGTCGTCGCGACCAGCTTCTGTTTCGGGCAGACCGGCAGACCGCGGGTCTCGACGCCGCCGTTCTTGTCGAACCAGAAGGTGAGCTGTTTGAGGATCGGTGGCAGGCCACCGTCGAGGGTTTCGATCTTGCCGTAGCCGTGGACCTCGATCGGCGCCAGCTCGTGCTTGGGCAGGGTGGTCGGGGAGAAGCCGCCGTCGGTGACGACGAGGATGTTGCCGACCTGGATGCGCAGCGCGTAGGCGGACCCGGCGCCGACCAGCGCGAGCACCAGCAGCACCGCAAACGTCCTTAACACAGTCTTCCGCATCTGTTCGCTCCCTCCCGCTTCCCGGACAGTCAAACTACCACGGGTGAGGAGAAGTACGAGCAGGGGGCGGCCGGAGTCCGCGGGAACGGATCCGGGGCGTCGCCGACCGTTGACGCTGCGGCACCCGCGGGCCGTCCTGGCCTGCGCGGCGCTCGTCCTTGCCGCGCTCGGGATCATCGGCATCGGCGTCGAGGGCAGGCTCGCTCCCACCACCCTCGACATCCCCGGCACCGACTCCTCCCGCGCCAACCAGCTGGTCAGCGAGCACTTCGGCGACAGCGCGCCCTTCGTGATCCTGCTGCGCGGCCCGGCAGCGGCGCTCGATCGCCAGGGGCCGGAGCTGATCCGCGCCCTGCGCCGCGACCCGAAGGTGACCACCCTCTCTCCCTGGGATCGGGGCAGGGTCTCCCAGCTGCGTCCCGATCCCCGCCGGGCCGTGATCCTCGCCGACTTCCACGTCGACGTGAAGACGGCTGTGAACGACACGGTCGACCAGGTCGAACGCACCCTCGAAGAGGAGATCCACAGCCCGGTCCGGGCCACCCAGACCGGCTACGCCAGCATCTCGAAGGCGATCCAGGAGGAATCGATCGCCTCCACCGAGCAGGGGGAGCTGCTGGCGCTGCCCTTCCTCCTGCTGGTCCTCCTGCTCGTCTTCCGCTCGCCGGTCGCGGCGTCGATCCCGCTCGCCTTCGGCGCGATCACGGTCGTCGCCTCGCGCGGGATCCTCCACTTCTTCACCTCCTGGTTCAGCATCGACGCCTTCGCGCTGACGGTCTGCACGATGATGGGCCTGGCGCTGGGGGTGGACTACGCGCTGCTGATGGTCTCGCGCTTCCGCGAAGAGCTGGCGGCGGGGAAGGATCCCGCCGAGGCCGCCCGCCAGACCCGCCACACCGCCGGTCGCACCACGGTCTTCGCCGGCAGCACCCTGCTGATCTCGATGCTGGTCTCGATCTTCGTCGTCCCCGGCCCGCTGCTGGCCTCGCTGGCGGGGACGGTGGCGATGGTCGTCGTCCTCAGCGTCGCCGTCGCGACCGTCGTCGGCCCGGCCCTGCTGATGCTGGTCGGCACCAACATCGATCGCTGGCGGATCGGCGCGGCACCTGACGGAAGCTCGCGACTGATGGTCCTCGTCGGCGCCGCTCTGAAGCGCCCGGCGGCGGTGGCGGCGCTGATCGGCGCCGTCGTGCTGGTCCTCTCGGCGCCGGCGATCGCGCTCAAGACCGGCCCGCCCAGCACCGAACAGCTGCCTCAGGACGCTCCCGCCCGGGAAGACGCCGAACTGATCGGCGACGCGTTCAGCCCGGGCTTCGAAGCTCCTTACGAAATCGTCGCCGCCAGCAGCGAAGGGCCGATCACCGACGCCAAGAACCTCGACGTCCTCGACCGCTGGCAGCGGCGGATCGCCAAGATCGACGGAGTCCAGCTGGTGATCGGCCCGGCCCAGGTGGCCAGACGGACGGCGCCGCTGCAGGAACTCGGCAATGCCGCGCTCTCCTCGGGCGGCAACATCGGCCCGGTCAAACAGCTGGGCCGGATCGGCCGCAACCTCAAAGTCGCCGCCGGCGGAGTCGAGCAGCTGCGGGGCGGCATCTCGGAAGCGAGCGCCGGCGCCGGCCTCTTGGCCCAGGGCTCCGGCCGGGCCGGCGAGGGCGCGCAGCTGATCGCCAACGGTCTCAGCCGGGCGACGAGCGGCGGCACCGAAGCCGTGGCGGCCCTGGACCGGTTCGCGAGCGGCGCCACGCGCCTGGCGGAAGCGCAGCAGACGGCGGCCAACGGAGCGCTGCAGCTGAAGTTCGGGGCGGAAGGGATCGGCGGCCCCAACCTGCGCTTCACCGGTCTCAAACGCTCTCAAAAGACGGAAAAGTCGCTGGAAGAAGACGCGAACACGACGCTTCCGCGCCTGTTGGGGTCGGCGAAGGTCACCGAAGAACAGCTGGCGGCGGCACTGGCGCAGCTGCAGGCGATGACGGTCGGAAAGACCGACCCGGCCTATGCGG
Source organism: uncultured Solirubrobacterales bacterium (assembly GCA_963717495.1). Lineage (GTDB taxonomy): Bacteria > Actinomycetota > Thermoleophilia > Solirubrobacterales > 70-9 > VAYN01. The sequence goes on from OY970339.1 coordinate 2,227,548, forward strand.
CGACCCTCGACGCCGTTCGCCGCGCCGCCGCCGCTGCCACCGGCACCGACCCTGCCACCGGCGCTCCCTACCAAGCCGGGTACACGGGCCTGTCGGCCGAACTGACGGCGCTGCAGGCACGGCTGCTCGAGGACGCAGAAGAAACCCACCAGGTCACGGCCGCGCTGAAGTCGACCCTGGTCAACCTGAGGAAACTCTCCAAATCGGCGGGTCGCCTCTCGGAAGGGATGCGCCGAATCGTCGCCGGCAGCAAAAAACTGGCCTCCGGGGCCAAACGCCTCAGTCGTGCCGTCCAAAACGCGCAGGACGGGCTGACCAGACTCGCCGGCGGCGCCACCGCCCTGGTCGGCGGCCTCGGCCGCCTCGAGGGCGCCGCCGACACGCTGGAAGCCGGTCTCGCTGAGATAGTCGACCGATCGCAGCCGCTGCAGGATGGCCTGAACCGCGGCAGCGTGCGCGTCCTCGCCGGCAAGGCCCGGATCAAGCGCCAGGTGCGGCGGGTCAGGCGGGCGACGCCCGGCCTCTTCAACTCGGGCTTCTTCGTCCTCTCGGAGCTCGACGGGGCCAACCCGAGAGCGCGCGAAGCGGCAGCGGGCACGATCGACCTTGCCAGCGGCCAGGCGGCTTCGATGACGGTGATCTCCAAGTACTCCTTCAACACTCCCGGCTCGATCGCGCTTAACAAGCGCCTCAGCCAGGAAGCGCGCGATGTCAGCGAGGAAGCCGGTCTCGCGACCGGGGTCTCCGGCGGCGTGGCGCAGGTCAACGAATTCAGCCGCGTCACCCGCGACCGGATCCCCCTGATCATCGCGGTGATCACCCTGGTCACCTTCCTGGTCCTGGTCGTGGTGCTGCGCTCGATCCCGCTGGCGGCGATCGCGGTCGGCCTCAACCTCAGCACGGTCGCGGTCGCCTTCGGGATCCTGACCCTGCTCTTCAACGTCCCGGCCGGGTGGCCACTCGGCGGCAACTCCTACGTGGACGCGGTCACCGCGGTAATGATCTTCGGCATCGTCTTCGGGCTCTCGATCGACTACGCGGTCTTCCTGCTCAGCCGCATGCGCGAGCACTACAACCGCCATGGCGACAACGCCGCCGCGATCGAGTTCGGGCTCGACCGGACCGCCCGCGTGATCACCGGCGCCGCGGCGATCATGATGGCGGTCTTCATCGCCTTCGGGACCGCCTCGATCGCCGGCCTCAGCCAGCTCGGGGTCGGGCTGACCATCGCCGTCATCCTCGACGCCACCGTGGTGCGGATAGTCTTGCTGCCGGCGCTGATGCTGCTGATCGGCGATCGGGTTTGGTGGCTGCCGCGCAGCCTCGACCGGGCCCTGCCCAGATTCGACGTCTGAGTCGCCCGTTGATTTCCAGTTAAGTCCCCGCTGCTGGCGCTGTTGACCGGTGGCGGCTCGGATACGATTCGCCCGTCGTTTCGCCGGGTCGGAGGGCCGGGGAACGAACAAGCGACGATCCGTGGCTGCCAATTCCTTAGGCGAGGAGAAAAGCTCGGCGACCGGCCGGGGGGTCACCCCCGTCCGGATCGCGGTGATCGCCGCTCTCGCGGTGGCGGTGATCGTGCTCGCGATCGTCTTCTTCGGGGGCGGTGGGGGGCACAAGTACACCCTCGTCTTCCAGAACGCCGGCCAGCTGGTGCCGGACAACCAGGTGCTGATCGGCGGTTCGCCGGTCGGTTCGGTCGAAAGCATCGAACTCAGCGACGACAACCTGGCCGAGATCCACGTCGAAGTCGACCAGGAGCTGCACGAGGGGACGACCGCGGTGATTCGCGCCACCTCGCTCTCCGGCGTCGCCAACCACTACGTCTCGATCAGCCCGGGGCCGAACAGCAGCCCGGCGCTCGACGAAGGCGCCGAGCTGGGCCTTGCCTCGACCACGACGCCGGTCGACATCGATCAGTTCTTCAACACCTTCCCGCCCTCGGTCCGCAAGGGCCTCAGCGACTTCATCAAGGGCAACTCGACCATCTACTCCGGTCGGGGCGAGGACGCCAACGACGCCTTCAAGTACTTCGGCCCGGCGCTCAACCGGACCGACGCCTTCCTCAAGGAACTCAACGCCGACCAGCGCCTCTTCGAGCGCTTCATCGTCAGCTCCAGCAAGCTCTCGACGACGGTCGCCCAGCGCGGCGAGGCGCTCTCGAGCGCGATCGGCAATGCAAACATGGCCTTCAGCGCGATCGCCACCCAGAACCTCGCGCTCGACCAGACCCTGCGCCGCCTGCCGCCGGTGATGCGGCAGGCCAACACGACTTTCGTCAACCTCCGCGCCGCTCTCGACGATCTCGATCCGCTGATCAACACGGCGAAGCCGGCCACCCGCAACCTGGCGCCGTTCCTGGCCGAACTGCGCCCGGTGCTCTCGAAATTCGTGCCTTTCACCCGCAACCTGCGGCTCACCGTCGCCCGGCCCGGCCGTGCGAACGACACGGCGGAACTGCTGGCGGTGCTGCCGACCGTGCAGCAGCGGGCCTCGCGGACCTTCCCGCATGCCGAAGAAGCGATCGCCGCCTTCCAGCCGAATCTCAACTTCGCCCGTGCCTACACGCCGGACCTCTTCAACGGCCTCGGCAAGATCGGCCAGGTCTCCGGCTACTACGACGGCAACGGCCACTACGTGCGGGCCGCGACGGCAACCCAGAACCTCTTCGCTTATGAAGGCGGCACCCTGAACCCGATCACGAAGGCACAGCAGTTCAACGCCTTCGGCTCCTCGGCGCCGGTCCACCGGCGCTGCCCTGGCGGGACCACGCAGGCGGCCGCCGATGGCTCCAACCCGTTCGTCGATCCGCCCAGCGCCGGCAGCGTCAACTCCGGCGAATGCAACCCGGCCGACGTGCCCCCCGGACCATGAGGCGACGGCTGATAATCGCGGCAGCCCTGATCGTCGCGGTGGTCGCGGTCGTCCTGCTCGTCTCCGGCGGCGACGACGAAGACGGCGGCTACCGGGTGCGGGCCGTATTCGACAACGGCGCCTTCATGGTCAACGGCGAGCAGGTTCGGGTCGCCGGCGCCAACGTCGGCACGATCGAGTCCGTCGACGTCTCGATGCCGGGCCAGACGGTCGCCTACCGCGACGGCAAGCCGGTCGCGGTGCCCGGCAAGGCGATCATCGTCATGGACATCACCGAGCCCGGCTTCCAGGACTTCCGCAGCGACGCCAGCTGTCAGATCCGGCCGCAGTCGCTGATCGGGGAGAAGTTCGTCGACTGCCGTCCGACGGTGCCGCGGGCGCCCGGCTCGCCGCCGGCGCCGCCGCTGAAGAAGATCCCCGATGGGCAGGAGGGCGCCGGGCAGTACCTGCTGCCGCTGGGCAGCAACGGCACCAGCGTCGACCCGGACCTGATCAACGACATCCAGTCGCTGCCCTACGCGCAGCGTTTCCGGCTGATCTTCAACGAACTCGGCGCCGGCCTGGCGGGCCGCGGCGATGACATCGAAGTTCTGGTCAAGCGCGCCAACCCGGTGCTGCGCGACGTCGACCGGCTCTTCGGGATCCTCTCCGCTCAGCGTGACCGGCTCGCCCAGCTGACCAGCGACTCGGAGGCGATCCTGGGGCCGCTCTCGCGGGAGCGCAGCCACTTCGCCGGCTTCTTCACCAACGCCGGCGCGGCGGCCCAGGCGAGCTCCGAACGCGGTGCCCAGCTCGAAGCCTCGCTGCGCAAGTTCCCGACTTTCCTGCGCGAGTTCCGCCTGACCATGCGCAGCCTGCAGGGGTTCTCCGACGCCGCCGCGCCGGTCTTCGCCGACTTCGGCAAAGCGGCGCCGTCGTTCACCGACGCGACCCGCACGCTGACCCCCTTCTCGGAAGCGACGACGGTGGCGCTGAAGAGCCTCGGCGCCACCGGCGAAGAAGCCGGGCCGATCTTCCGCGAAGCCGACCCGGTCGTGCGCAAGGCCGGGGACGTGGCCAAGAGCGGTGCCGCGCCGACGACCGAACTGGCCAAGCTCTTCATCAGCATCGAACAGACCAAAGGCTGGGACGGCCTGGTCGAACTGATCTACAACAGCACCGCCTCGCTCAACGGCTTCGATCAGTATGGCCACTACGGTCGCACCCTGCTGACGCTCAGCAACTGCCTCGACTACATCGAGCAGGCTGCCGGCACCTCGAGCTGCTCGGCCCGGTTCAACGGTCCCAACTCCGGTGAAGGCACCGCCAGCAGCGCCAGCGCCGCCTCCCTCTACCGCCTCCTGCAGCGGGAGATGGTGGAAAGGAGCGGCGGCACCGCGGTTGCGCCGGGGCCGGTGACCGGCATCGGCCAGGCCGACGCCGCCGAAGGCGAAGCCGGAGTGGCGAGCGCCGCCAAGACCGGGGGCACCGCCCCGCTCCTCGACTACCTGCTCGGGCCATGAGGAACCGCAGCGGAATCTCCGGCGTGGCGAGCAGCCCGATCCTGGTCGGCGCGGTGACGATCCTGGTCGTCATCGTCGCGGTCTTCCTCGCTTACAACGCCAATAACGGCCTGCCCTTCGTCTCCACCTACAAGCTCAGGGCGCTGGTGCCGAACGCCGATGCCCTGGTCAAGGGCAACGAGGTGCGGATCGGCGGCGTCCGCGTCGGCATCGTTCGCTCGGTGCTCCCGGTCCAGCTCGGCGACGGCCGCGTCGCCGCCGAACTCGCGCTCAGCCTCGACAAGAACGCCGAACCGCTGCCGGTCGACTCGACGATCACGATCCGCCCGAAGTCGGCGCTGGGCCTGAAGTTCCTCCAGGTGACGCCGGGCGACTCCAGCAAGGGATTCGCCGCCGGCGACACGATCCCGCTCGCCTCGACCAAGCCCGAACCGGTCGACATCGACGAGTTCTTCGGCATGTTCGACAAACCGACCCGCGACGCGATCCGGCAGAACCAGGCCGGCTTCGGTAACGCGCTGGCCGGTCGCGGGCCACAGCTGAACGAAGCCTTCGGCGCCCTGCGGCGCTTCGTCGTCACCAGCCAGCCGGTGCTGCGGACGATCGCCGAACCGAGCACCGACTTCGCCGGCTTCTGGCGGGCGCTGGAGGACCTCTCGGCGACCGTCGCCCCCGTCGCCGAGACCCAGGCAGGGCTCTTCGTCGCCCTCGATCGCACCTTTGCCGCCTTCGCCCGGGTCTCCCGCCCCTACATCCAGGAAACGATCGAGAAAGGACCGCGGACCCTGGACGCCGTCAACGCCGACTTCCCGGCCGTGCGGCCGTTCTTCCGCGACTCCGCTCGTTTCTTCACGGCGCTGAAGCCGGGCGCCCATGCACTCGCCGAAACCTCGCCGACGATTGCCGCCGCCCTCCACGCCGGCGTCCCGGCCCTCAACGCCTCGCCCGTGCTCAACAACCAGCTGACGCCGACGGCGGAAGCGCTGGTCGCCTTCCAGGACGCGTCGGGCGTGTTCAACGGGCTCGACCTGCTGATCGACACCAACCAGCTGCTGAATCCGGCGCTGAAGTTCATCGCTCCGGCGCAGACCCAGTGCAACTACATCACCCTCGCCTTCAAGAACCTCGCCGCTTCCAACAGCGGCGGCAACCCCCAGGGCAACTGGCTCAACTTCCAGAGCTGGAGCGCTCCCGAAGGTCCCAACAACGAGGGCAGCCCTGCCTCCGCGCCGGCCAACGGGCCCAACCGGGACAACCACCTGCACTTCAATCCCTATCCCAACACCGGCGCGCCGGGGCAGCCGAACGGCTGTGAAGCCGGCAACGAGAAGTACGCGACCGGCAGGACCGTGATCGGCAACGCCCCCGAAGTCTGGGGCACGACGACCCGCGGGCAGGTGGAGGACAAATGAGCCGGCTGCCGGAGCGCGATACCAGACAGGGCGCCACGAACCGCCGCTTCCGCTGGCGGCCGAGCAACGCCGCGATCGCGATCGTCTTCATCCTCATCTTCACGATCGGCCCCTACCTGGCATTCACCGGCCACGTTCCCTTCACCAGCTACGGCTACGAACTGAAGGCGACCTTCTCCAACTCCGCCAACGTGGCCCTCAACTCGCCGGTGCGGATCGCCGGGGTCGAGGTAGGCCGGGTGATCTCCACCTCGCGCGACGGCAACGCGACCACGGTCACCTTCACCGTCGACGAATCGGGCCGGCCTATCCATGCCGACGCCTTCGCCGCGATTCGCCCGCGGATCTTCCTCGAGGGCAACTTCTTCGTCGACCTCGACCCCGGCAGCCCCAGCGCCCCGGACATGGACAGCGGCGCCACGATCCCGGTCAGCCACACCTCCACCGCGGTCCAGCTCGACGAGGTGCTGACGGCGCTGCAGTCGCCGGTGCGGGCCGACCTCAGCCGCCTGCTGGAGGGCCTCGGCACCGCCTACACGCACGAGCCGACGGCGGCCGAAGACGCCAACCAGCTGCCAGAGGTGCAGGGCAAGACGGGCGCCGAAGCGTTCAACGGGGTCTTCAAATACGGCGGCGACGCCGGCCGCTACAGCGCCCAGGTCACCGACGCCTTCCTCGGCACCCAGCAGCGCGACCTCTCGCGCCTCGTCGCCGGTGCCGGCCGCACCTTCGGCGCCCTCGCCGCCAACGAGTCCGACCTGCAGGGCCTGATCGACAACTTCAACGTCTTCACCGGTGCCCTGGCGGCCGAATCGGCCAACCTCTCGACCACGGTCCGGCTGCTGGCGCCGACCCTGCGCACCGCCCGCACCTCTCTGGTCAGCCTCAACCGCACCTTGCCGCCGCTGCGCACCTACGCGATCGAGCTGACCCCGGCGGTGGCGGAGCTGCCCGGCCTGATCAGCGCCTCGAAACCGTGGCTGGCCCAGGTCCGCCCGCTGCTCTCCGGCAAAGAGGGCGGCGGTGTCGCCCGGCTGCTGGCGGAATCGACTCCCGGCCTCGCCGGTGCCGCCCAGGCCGGCAAGGCGATCGCCCTGCCCCAGTTCAACCGGCTCAGCCTCTGCACGACGCAGGTCCTGGTCCCGACCGCCAACCAGACGATCGAAGACCGCTTCAGCACCGGCGGCCCCAACTACCGCGAGTTTCTCTACGCCTTCGCCAACTTTGCGGGCTTCGCCCAGAACTTCGACGGCAACGGGCCCTACGCTCGCGCCAACGTGGGCGGCGGGCCGCTGCTGGTCGGCGAACCGAACCCGATCGGCAACAAGGACACCTTCAGCGATGGCATCAACTACGCCAACACGATCGTGCCGCCGCTCGGCAACCAGCCTCAGCTCGGCGGCATGCCGCCGCTGAAGCCGGACGTGCGCTGTGACCGGAACCCGGTCCCGAACGTCAACGGCCCGCTGGGCCAGGTCGGCCCGCCCACCCCCTCGCCGGCGGGGGTGAACCCGTGACCGAGCGCGCTCCCGAAACCAGCCGCTGGCGGCACTTCCGCGCCTGGCTCTCGCGGCAGGCGCGGGGGCACCGCAAAGACACGATCGCGATCGTCGTCCTGGCGATCGCCGGGATCGTGATGATGCTCGGCATCTTCACCCAGCAGAAGGCCTCGCTGCCGTCGTGGCTGCCGCTCGTCGGCGAAGAATTCGACCACATCTCGGCCGAGTTCTCGACCGCCCAGGCGGTCACCCCCGGTCAGGGTCAGTCGGTCGACATCGCCGGGATCCAGATCGGCAAGGTCACCTCGGTCGACCTCGAAGACGGCCATGCGGTGGTCGGGATGGACATCGTGCCCGAATACATGAAGCTGATCCACCCCGACGCCAGCTTCCTGCTGCGACCGAAAACGGGGCTGAACGACATGATCGTCGAGGTCGAACCGGGCAGCGGCGAGAAGCAGATCGAGGACGGGGCGGAATTCACCCTCGCCCAGACCGAACCGAATACCAACCTCGACGCCTTCCTCGCCACGCTCGACGCCGACACGCGCCAGTACATCCAGCTGCTGGTCGCCGGCGGCGCGCAGGGGCTCGGCGGCCGCGGCAAGCAGTTCTCCAACGCCCTGCGCCGCTTCCAGCCCTTCGTCCACTACACGGCGAAGCTGAACAAGGCGGTCGCCCAGCGCCACGTCGCCCTTGCCAACGTGATCCATAACTTCGCCAGCCTGACCACCGAACTGGGTCGCCACGACGCCGAGATCAAGCGCTTCGTCACCTCCTCCGATGCCGCCCTCGGCAACTTCGCCAACGAGCAGCAGGCGATCCAGGATTCGCTGCGGGAATTCCCGGCGGCGCTGCGGGCCGGCAATGCCGGGCTCGCCAGCTCCCAACGCTTCTCCGACGTCGCCTTCCCGGCACTGACGGGCCTGATCCCGCAGGCGCAGGCGCTGACCCCGGCCTTCCAGGCAACCGAGCGGATGTTCAGCCAGACCACGGCGCCGATCCGCGACCAGATTCGCCCCTTTACCCGCCAGATCCGCCCGGTCCTCACCCACGGCAACGAAGCCTCCGGGCCCTTCAAGAAGACGGTCACGGGCTTCGGCGAATCGCTTGGGGCCTTCAACACCTTCTTCAACGAGCTCGCTTATAGGCCCCGCGGCCCGAAGCAGAGCGTCCTCTTCTACCTGCCCTGGCTCAATCACGACTTCAACGCCGCCTTCAACCTCCAGGACGCCGGCGGCCCGGTCCTGCGCGGCCTGACGCAGATCTCCTGCACGGGCGCGAGCCTTGGCTACCCGCTCGCCGAGGCTGAATTCCTCCAGGGCCGGACCTTCCTGAAAACGATTCTGCAGCTGATCAACGTCCCGCGAGCGGAAGAAATCCCCGTCTCGTTCCCCACCGCAACCGGGAAATGTGAATACAAAGAAAAATGAGCAAGCGCGCCCCCAGCACCACGCAGCTCCTCGTCATCGCCGGCTTCGCCCTGTCGTGCTTCGGGATCCTGCTCTTCCTCTGGGTCACCTTCGGCGGGCCGACTCCGTTCCGCGCCAAGCCCTACGAGATCAAGGTCCCGTTCAACGAGGCGACGCAGCTGGCCGAACAGTCCGACGTGCGGATCTCCGGCGTCAACGTCGGCAAAGTCCGCAACATCGCCCTCGCGCCCAACGGCCGCCAGGCCCTCGCCACCGTCGACATCGACGACAAGTACGCGCCGCTGCCGGAGAGCAGCCGGGCGATCCTGCGTACCAAGACGCTGCTCGGCGAGACCTACATCGAACTCACCCCCGGCTCCAACGACGGCCCGGAGCTGGCCGACGGGGGTGTCGTGCCGGAGGCCAACGTGGCCGAATCCGTGCAGCTCGACGAGATCTTCCGCACCTTCGACCCGCAGACGCGCGCCGCTTTCCAGAGCTGGATGCAGGAAGCGGCGATCGCGATCAACGGCCAGGGGCAGAGCCTCTCCTCCGCATTCGGCGAGCTCGAACCGACCTTCACCGACTTCGACAAGCTCTTCCGGGTGCTGGATACCCAGCGCCTGGCCGTCAGCCAGCTCTTCCGCAACGGCGCCACCACCTTCCGGGCGCTGCGTGGGCGCGAAGGCGAGCTGGCGAGCCTGATCCAGAGCTCGAACGCCGTCTTCCAGACCACCGCCCAGCGCGATCGCGACATCGAAGCGCTCTTCCGCGCCTTCCCCACCTTCCAGGACGAGTCGAGGCTCACCTTCAACCGCCTCAAAGCCTTTGCCGTCAACGCCGACCCGTTGATGCGCCAGCTCGTTCCCGCCGCCGAACAGCTCTCGCCGACGCTGATCGCCTTCGCCAAGCTGGCGCCGGAAGCCAAGGGCTTCTTCGAAGGCCTCTCGACCGTGATCGCTCGCGCCCCCACCGGCTTCCCGGCTCTGCGCAAGCTCTTCCGCGACGACTTCCCGCCGCTGCTGCGCGCTTCGGATCCCTTCCTGCGCAACCTCAACCCGCTTCTCACCGGCCTCAATCTCTACAAACACGAGGTCACCTCCTTCTTCGGCAACCTCGCCGCGGTCGCCAACGGGGAATTGACCTCCACGAACGCGGCCGGCGAAAAGGTGCACTTCCTGCGGATCATGAGCCCGCTGAACCCGGAATCCCTGACCACCCTGCCCAGCCGCCTCACCACCAACCGCAACAGTGCCTACAGCCCGCCGCAGTGGGCCAAAGACCTGGCCTCGGGCCTGCCCGGCTTCAATACCCGCCAGTGCAGCGCCGGTATCACCGCCACGCTCAACCCGGCAACGCCCAAAAACGAAGCCTTCATCAAAGAACGGACCAAAAAAGGGGACCCCAAAGAAGCGGAAGACTTCTTCAACCGCCTGAAGAAGTTCGCCTTCGCCGAACAGACCAACTCCGGCTCGATCCCAGCCCCCGCCTGCACTCAGCAGGCTCCCTTCGAACCGATCTACGGCAGCGGCCCGGCCACGGCTTACCAGCACACGTTCGAACAGACCGGCGAATAGCGGCAGCGTTCATCAACGCCGGAGTTGTCTTTCAAGGCAAGAAGAAGGGCGGCCTCTCGGCCGCCCTTCTCAGATCCCACGGGTGTATGGAAATGCTCGGTGAAGCGCTACCTCAGGGCTTCGAGGTGCAGGTGCGCAGCACGTCCGCTTTCAGCTGGCTGCCGTCGTAGAACTTGGCGGTGACCTTGGCCTGGATCTTGCCGCCGATGCACTTGGCGCTGAGGACGCTGACTTTTTTGCCCTTGTAGGTGTATTTCTTGTCGATCTTCAGCGAGAAGTCGGTCACCGAGCCGGCGCCGTTGGCGATCTTCGGGATCGTGGTGACGGATTTGATTCCGCTACCGGATTTCTTGATCTTCACCGTGGTGACGATCGCGGTGGTGATCGGCTGGGTCAGGTAGGCGTGGATGTAGAACGTGGTGGTGCCGCCCGAGGTGCCGCCGTTGAAGACGAGCAGCGGACTCTTGGCCGGGATCGGATTCTGTTCCGGGAACTTGACCGAGACGGTGGTCGTGCCCGTGCCGATGATCGAGTCCGGGCAGGCCTTCTTCACGGCCGCCGTGTCGCGGGCCTGCAGCGCTCCGCTGGTGCAGGCGGGGTAGCCCTTGGTGGTGACGGCGGAGTTCGTGGCATCGAGCAGGACTTCCTTGAGCGGCGGCGGCTGGGCCCCGTCGAGGGCGCGGACGCTGCCCGCCGCGGTGAAGGCGACCGGCGTGTATTTGGTTTTCGAGAGCGCCTTCGGCGTGACGCCGCTGGAGCCGTCGATCGTGACCTCGAGGTTGCCGGCACGGACAACCGTGTCCTTGGCAGCCATGGCGATACCGGCCACGGTCAGCGCCATCAGGGCCCCGAGGACCGTCGTTATCAGCAGGTGCTTGCGCATATCCCTATATCTCCTTTTTAGCGGCCTGCCCGTCCAGAGCTGTAGCCGTCGAAAGCTTGCGTGAAACTATCCCTCCAGCGGCTCAACCTACCACCCGGGGCCTTTAGGTAAACCCGAGGATGCAGCCAAAAGAGCGCTGAATTGCAGCCGAGCGCGTCAGCGCTCGAGCATCGAGAGGCGCACCCGCTCGCGCTCCGCGGCGGCGCCGTCGGCGCCGAGGAAGGGCAGCGCGATCCAGAACATCAGGTCCGGCAGGCGGCTGGGCAGGCGGGCCGCCGCGCCGTGCAGGATCTCGCTGTAGAGCAGCTCGTTGACGCCGCCGGCCAGCGAGAGCGAGGTGATCCCCGGCAGCTCGACCGAGGTCTCGGCCCGGCCGGACTCGAGGAAGCCGGTGAACTGACGCAGGGCGGCGTCGCGGCGAGCGAGCGCCTTCGGTCCCGCCGCCAGCACCTCGACGATCGCGAAGCGGGCCTCGTCGGGATGCTCGGCAAGGTGATCCAGGAGCGCTCCCAGGCCGGCGGCGACCCGCTCCGCCCAGGGTGCCCCCTGCTTGGACTCGAAGCCGCCGGCGGTGTCGCTGAGGAGGTTGCCGAGCAGCACGTCGTAGGCGGCGAGGAAGCAGTCCTCCTTGCTGTCGAAGAGTTCGTAGAAGGTCTTGCGGGAGACGCCGGCGACGCCGATCACGTCGACCACGCGCGTCTCCGGGTAGCCCCGCTCGGAGACGACCTCGATCATCGCCTGATGGATGCGGTTGCGTTGGGATTCGGTCACCGCCTCCCTCGGCAGACCGTGTCTTCCCCTCGGCAGCCGCTCATTCAGCTTAGCCGCGCGTTTACCGGGAGCCACCCCGTGACTGTAGAGCAGAGGGGAGTTTCTGCATAGAATCGCGGCGTTTTACGAGGGGCTCTGGAGAGCCGTGTTCGGAGCGCTGAAGGGGGAGCGCTAGGAGCCGATCCAGACCACCTGGTCGCGGTCGGGCCCGACGCCGACCAGACGGATCGGGACCTTGACGAAGTCGGAGATGTAGGCGAGGTAGTTGCGCGCCTCCTGGGGCAGGTCGGCCTCCTCGCGGCATTGCTCGATGTCGACGTCGAAGCCCGGCAGCTCCTCGTACTCGGGTGTGGCCGAGTGCAGGATCGACTGGTGGTAGGGGAAGCTGTCGAGGACAGCGCCTTCCCGGGAGCGGTAGCGGACCGCCACCCGCAGTGGCCCGATGCCGCTCAGCACGTCGAGCTTGGTGATCGCCAGGGCGTCCATGCGGTTGAGCCGGACCGCGTAGCGCAGGGCGACCAGGTCCATCCAGCCGCAGCGCCGGCGCCGGCCGGTGGTGGTGCCGAACTCGCGGCCGCGCTCGACCATCAGCTCGCCGACCTCGTCCTCGAGCTCGGTCGGGAAGGGACCGGCGCCGACCCGGGTCGCGTAGGCCTTGGCGATCCCCCAGACCTCGTCGATGTCGGTCGGCCCGACTCCGGCCCCGACGCAGGCGGCCCCGGCGATCGGGTTGGAGGAGGTGACGAAGGGATAGGTGCCGTGATCGAGGTCGAGCAGCGTCGCCTGGGCGCCCTCGAAGATCACCGTCTCGCCGCTGTCCAGGGCATCCCAGCAGAGCTTCGCGGTGTCGGCGATGTGCGGCTCTAGCCGGTGGCCGAAGTTGACGTGTTCTTCGACCATCGTGTGCAGGTCGAGGCGGGGGTCGGGCACGGCGGCGCCCTCGGAGATCTCCTTGTCGGCCTCCTCGCCGGCTTCCTTGCGCAGCTTGCGGCGCTGCACCGAGAGTTCGCGCAGGGCCTGCTGCTTTGGCTCCAGGGCGGCGCGGATCTTGGTCCGCAGGATCTTCTCGTCGAGCAGGTCCTGCACGCGGATGCCGAGCCGCAGCGCCTTGTCGGCGTAGCAGGGGCCGATCCCGCGCCGGGTGGTCCCGATCGAGAGCTTGCCGAGCTTGGTCTCCCCGGCCGTGTCGAGCAGCACGTGGTAGGGCATGATCAGGTGCGCGTTGGCGGAGATGCGGAGGTTGCCGACGTCGATGCTCTGGCGTTTGAGCCCTTCGATCTCGCCCAGCAGCACGCTCGGGTCGAGGACGACGCCGTTGCCGATCACGCAGGCCTTGTCCGAGTGGAGGATGCCCGAGGGGATCAGGTGGAACTTGAACTCCCTGCCCTCGCGGACGATCGTGTGTCCGGCGTTGTTGCCCCCCTGGAAGCGCACGATCGTCGATGCCCGCTCCGCGAGCAGATCGGTGATCTTCCCCTTCCCCTCGTCGCCCCACTGGGCACCGACTATGACCACGCCAGGCATAAGCGCTGGATTGTGACTGGTTCTACTCGCCGACAGCGTGCGGCCGTGCTTGGATCCGCTGATCGGTTCCAAACAACGGAATCTGCTCGCAGATCTCAACCAGGCGCGAGACCGTCCGCGCTCCTATCTGCGCCTCCAGCTGGTCCTCTTCGAGATTGGTCGTGACGAGAATCGAGCGCTGTGCCTCGTAGCGCTCGTTGACGAGCGCATAGAGCTGCTCCAGAACCCAGTCGGAGCGCTTCTCGGCGCCCAGATCATCGATGTGGAGCAGGTCGACCGAGGTCAGTCGCTCGAAGAAGGAGAGGTAGGAGTCGCCCCCTGGCTCGGCGTCGTAGGTGCGCCGGATCCGGGCCAGCAGCTTCGGCAGCGAGTAGATCGCCACCGAGCGGCTGTCCTCGAGGGCCGCCTTGGAGACCAGCATCGCCAGCGTGGTCTTGCCGGTGCCCGTATTGCCCATCAGCCAGAGCCCGCGGCCAGCTTCCAGATTCGCCTCCAGGCCTTGAATCCACTGCCGCACGGCTCCCACGACCGCAGGGTCTATTTCGGTGCTGACCGGAGGGCGATCGAAGGAGACCCCCTGGAACTTGCGTGGTATCACCGAGGCGACACCGCGGTTGCGGCCGCGGCGCAGACGCGCCTCACGACACTCGCAGGCCCGGGCCACGTCTTCGGGACCGAGGATCCAGCCGGAACCGTCGCAGACGCCGAGTGGGCAGGCCTGCTGGCGAAACGGCTCGCTGCGGGCGACGGCGGGCATCAGAACTCAGGCCCCATGGCCTCGGCCTCGGCCAGCGGCGGGCCTTCGCCGGCGGGCTGCTCGATCGGCTGCTCCTGGCCGGAGAAGTCGGCGAATTTGGGGAAGCGGTCGAGGAAGACCAGCTTCCTGGTTCCGATCGGGCCGTTCCTGTGCTTGGCGATGATCAGGTCGGCGAGGCCGTCCGGCTCGTCGTCGGGGTCGCGGTAGTAGTCCTCACGGAAGAGGAAGGCGACGACGTCGGCGTCCTGCTCGATCTGGCCCGACTCGCGCAGGTCGGAGAGCTGCGGCTTCGGCGGCGTCCGCTGCTCCGGCGCCCGCGAGAGCTGCGAGATCGCGACCACCGGCACCTCCAGCTCGCGGGCGAGGATCTTCAGCCCGCGGCTGATCTGGCCGACCTGCTCGACCCGGTTGGCACGGTGGTCGTCGGAGCGCATCAGCTGCATGTAGTCGAGGATCACCATGCCCAGCCCGCCCCGATCCTGTTCCTGGGCGTGCAGCCGCCGTGCCTTCGCCCGCAGGTCGAGGATGCCGAGGTCGGAGGAGTCGTCGAACCACAGCGGCGCCTGCTCGAGCTCGTTGCAGGCGCGCACCACCTTCGGCCAGTCGCGCTGGGAGACCTGCCCCTTGCGCAGCTTGTCGCCGGAGATCCGCGCCCGGCAGGCGATGAACCTTTGGGCCAGCTCGACCTCCGACATCTCCAGCGAGAAGAAGGCGACCGGCCTGTTGCTCTTGACCGCGACGTTTTCGGCGATGTTGGCGACAAGCGCCGACTTTCCCATCGCCGGGCGTGCCGCGACGATGATCAGGTTGCCGGGCTGGAAGCCGCCGGTGATCGCGTCGATGTCGCGGAAGCCGGCCGGGGTGCCGGTCATCTCGATCTCGCCGGTCGAGAGCTTCTCGAGCCGGTCGACCTCGTCGTGGAGGATCTCCGAGAGCAGGCGGAAGTCGCTCGCCTGCTCTTTGTGGGCGACGTCGAAGAGCAGCTTCTCGGCCCGCTCGGAGAGCTCGCGCGGTTCGCCGGCGCGGTCGTTGACCCAGCCCTGGATCTCCTGGCCGGCACCGAGCAGCCGCCGCAGCAACGAGTTCTGCTGGACGATCTCGGCGTAGTGCTTGGCGTTGCCGGCGGCGGGAACCTTGGCGGCCAGCTCGGAGACGTAGTGCTTGCCGCCGGCCTGGTCGATCATGTTTCGTTGCGTCAGCGCCTCGCTGACGCTGAGCTCGTCGACCGGCTTCGCGTCCGCGTAGAGGTCGTGGATGCACTCGAAGATCGCCTTGTGGCGATCGAGGTAGAAGTCGGCCGCGTTGAGCTTGACCTCGTCGATCACCCGCGTCAGCGACGGCTCGGCGACCAGCATCGCCCCGAGCACGGATTCCTCCGCCTCGATGTTCTGCGGCGGCACGTGGGTGGAGGTGGGCTGCGGCATCTAAGTCAGTTTGGCTGCGACCGCGGCGTTCCCGCGAGATCAGACAACCTAGACAACCCAAGGCTCCGTTCAGCCCTAAACAGCCGAGACAAGACGCAACCTCCTCGTTTTTGTCCTAAGCGGGAATCGCGTCGCTTAAAACCGCGGCTTTGACCTGCAGGGGCATGCGCAATCCCCCATTTCCCTCTTCATCTTCGAGGTAGAGCTGGATGCCCTCGAACAGAGAATCGAAGAGTTCGTCAAAGGTCTTTCCGGAGGCAAAGCAACCTGGAAGCTCGGGCACATCTGCCCAATAGCCCCCGTCCTCCCGATGGATGTTCGCGGTCAATTCCATATCTTGAAACGCGTCCTCAATCATCTTAGCCCTGCCTGTCTGAGGATCCTCGCCGTAAGGCCTCGGTAGTAGCCCGCCGATCATCAAGAGAGTCCCTTGACGCGTGGTGCGCCGATCGTCAAGCCTCTGAAGCAGTCTCTGATCGAAAGTGGGCCGGTGGGATCAGGCCCTTCTCCTCCTGCTGGCGCTCGCCGCGACGCAGCATGCGCTGGGTGAGGATGGCAAGGCTGAGGATCGCGGTGGCGCCGAGGCTGAGCTGGACGCTGAGCAGCCCTTCGCGGGTCCAGTAGACGTCGCGCAGGTCGAGCAGCAGCGCCGCCTCGTCGAAGGTCAGGCCCATGCCGATCCCCATCGGCACCGCGAGATGGTCCTCGAAGTCGTCGTTCTCGGTCAGCAGCGCGGCGGTTCCCGAGGCGAAGGCGATCAGGATGCCGGGCACGAAGTGGTGGATGTGGCGGCCGCCGACGCTGACGTTGTGGAAGGGCCACCAGTTATCCCGGATCCCCCAGGTGGATATCCGCACCACCGCGAACGAGCCCAGGAACCCGGCCAGGAGGTTGAAGAGGACCGTTTCGCTGCGCGGAGCCTCGCTATAACCGCGCACCGCGACGCCGACCGTGTCGGCCGCGGCAGCGGGCGCCGCTTCGATCAGCCCATCGCGGTTGCGCCGCTCATGCGCCCGGCGCCGCAGGAGGCGGCTGAACTGCCCCGCCACCACCGCTCCCGCACCTCCGATCGCGACCACGGCAAGCGCAACCGTCTCCCGCTCCGCCCGCGCCCACCCCAACCGAGTCCGCGCCCTCGCACGGCGATTCACCCGAGTCGCCAATCCCCTAGGTCCCATAAACCTGAGCCTACCCGGCGTTAGTGAGTGGCCCGTGGGCAGGTGCCGAGAACGAATACCTCGCCCGCAGGCGCCTGCCCACGGGCCACCCCACCCAGCCGGAAGAGGCGTTACTTCTCCTCGCTGATGATCGTCTTGACCGCGGCGACCGTGCCGTCGGCCAGCTCGATCTCGACCATGAAGGTGCCGACTTCGCGCAGCGGCTGCTCGAGGCGGACCTTGCGTTTGTCGATCCGCAGGTCGCGGGCGTCGCGCAGCGCGTCGACGATCTCCTTGGCGCCGACCGAGCCGAACAGCTTGCCGTCCTCGCCCGCCCGCTGGTGAATCGTCAGCACGGTCTTGCCGAGCAGGCCGGCGGCCTGCGCTTCGCGCTCGGTGCGGAGCTTCTCCGCCTTTTCGGCGGCCTCGCGGCGGCGCTGCGCTTCCTCCAGGGCTCCCGGCGTCGCCGGCTGCGCCAGCTTGCGGGGGATCAGGTAGTTGCGCAGGTAGCCGGGGGAGACGTCGATCGCCTGCCCGCGCTCGCCGAGCGAGTCGACGTCCTTGAGCAGGATGGCCTGCGCCATCAGCGCTCTCCGACGTACGGAAGCAGGGCGATCTCGCGCGCCCGCTTCACCGCCACCGAAAGCTGTGCCTGGTGGCGGCGGGAAAGTCCGGTGACGCGGCGGCCACGGGTCTTCCCCTTGTCGGAGAGGAAGCGCCGCAGCAGGTTCAGGTCCTTGTAATCGACGGTCTCGGCGGTGACCCGCGTGTACTTGCGCGGCCGCGCGCGCTCGGCGCCACGCCGCCCGCGCTTGTTGTCCGAAGAGGTCTCTCTAGCTCTGGCCATTGGGCGGGTGATGCTACAGGCACGCGCCCAATGGCCGTCTGCCGGCTAGAAGGGGATGTCGTCCTCGGAGCTGCCTCCGCCACCACCACCGCCGGCGGGGGCACCCTCGAAGTCGGAGGTGTCGGCGGGCACGTCGCTGGTCGGGGTGAAGCCCCCGCCACCGCCGTTGCCGTTGCCGCCTCCGCCCGAGCCGTCGCGCGAGCCGAGGAACTGGACCGAGTTGGCGATGATCTCGACGTTCTGCCGTTTGTTGCCCTCTTTGTCCTCCCACTCGCGCCAGTCGAGCCGGCCTTCGATCGCAACCGGGCGGCCCTTGGCCAAATAGTTGGCGCAGTTCTCGCCCTGCGCGCCCCAGACGGTGACGTCGAAGTAGTTGGGCTTGTCGACCCATTCGCCGCTCTGCCCATCCTTGCGGCGGCTGTTGACCGCCACCCGGAGCTTGCAGATCGAGGTTCCGCCCGGGGTGCTCCGCAGCTCCGGGTCACGGGTCAGGTTGCCCGTCACGACCACCACGTTCACATTCGAAGCTGCCAAGTCACTCACTCCTCTGAAGTTGGTTGCTGAACTCCAGTCTAAGAGCGCGGTCGGCGCGACCTCTCCCCTCGGGAGAGGGCAATTCACGCAAAAAGCGGGCGGGGGGCGACGCTACTCGTCGGCGTCGTCGGGAGAATCGCCGCGATCGTCGCGGGCTCCCGTTGCGCTGCGCTCGCGCGGTCCGGGCGCGGCGGCCGTCGCGGGCGGCACGATCACCGGCGCGTCGGGGTCGACTTTGAAGATGCGGAAGCGGAGGACGCCGTCGGCGATCTTCAGGTTGTGGTCGAGCGAGTCGAGCAGCTCGCTGGGGGCCTCGAAGCGGAGCCAGCGGTAATCCGCCTCGGTCCGCTTGTTGATTTCGTAGGCCATCTTGCGCAGGCCCCAGCTGTTCTCGTGCTTGAGGCTGCCGGCGGCCTCGATCTGCCCACGGGCGTCCTGCGCCAGCGCGTCGCGGGCGGGGGAGTCCAACTGTGGGTCCAGCATCAGGACCAGCTCGTATTCGCGGGAAGCGGGCAAAACGGCGAGGGACTATAGCGGCGGCGGAATTCGCGGGGGATGTGGCTGGGGGAGGGAGGGCACCCCTCTGCACTTAACTTTTTCGTGGAGCGTCTTCGGGCTGATGCCCCGGAGCGTCGCGGCGAAAAAGTACAAGACGTTCCGAGGGGTGCCCTCCCTCCCGGTCAATGCGGGGCGAACTCCACCGAGCCATCATCAGCTGGTGGTGGGGCTTCCCGCGCTGGGGGTGGGCTGGGAGGTGGGGCGGGTTCCGGCGTTGGCGGCGGCGGCGCTGCTGGGACAGGGGGTGGAGGCGGGACCGGGGGCGGCAATGGGGCTGGAGCGGACGGACCCTCCGGCGATTTTCGCTTCGTGTGTCGGTGCGGCTTGGGGCGGCGGTGGTGCCCTGGTTCCGAACCGACCTTCACGTCGAGGCGCCCGCGCTCGTGCCGCGGGGCGGGATCGTGGGCAGCCCGGCGAGGATGGCGCTTTCGTGGGGGCGCCGGGGGCCGACGCCGGGGGCTCCCCACCACGGGCTGCGACTCTCGCTCCACCCCGACTCGCGGCAACCCGACATCTGCCGCCAATGGCGGCGGGTCCGGCGCCTTGAGCAGCGACGGCAGCAGCTGCAACACGAGTAAGCCACCCCCGCCGATCGCGGCAACTTTGCCCAGCCCCACCCAACGAATCCGAATCTGCCCCACCAAGCCCCAAGTCGCCGACCCGGCGTCGTTCTCCCCGGGCGGCTCAAGGTCAAGCAGCTATTGCGGGGCCGTGGCGCGGTCATTGGGAGGGACGGGTACCCCTCCGAACGGCTTGTACTTCTCGGGCACAACGGCAAGAGGCGCCAGCAGGTGCCTCTCCACCCGAGCAAGTTGAGTGAGGAGGGGTACCCGTCCCTCTCGACCCCTACGCCAGTGCCGCCCGCAGCTCCTCGATGTCGCGGATCTGATCGTCCACCCAGTCCCCCGGGTTGCGCGAGTAGATGATCTCCTTCAGCCGCTCGGCCCGCAGCCGCCGCTCCTCGGGGTCCATGGTCAGCGCCCGGTAGATCGCGTCGGCCTGCTCCTGGATGTCGAAGGGGTTGACCGAGAGGGCGCAGTCGGCGAGCTCCTGGTGGGAGCCGGTGTTCTCGGAGAGCATGAGGACGCCGTTGCGGGTGTTGACCGCCGGCGCCTCCTTGGCGACCAGGTTCATGCCGTCGAAGAGGGAGTTGACCATCAGCAGGTCGAAGTGCTTGTAGCGGGCGACGGCGTCGTGGAAGTTCTCGTAGATCTTGAGGTCGATCGGCATCCAGTCGGTGGTGCCGTGGCGGTGGTTGACGACGGCGACCAGGGCCTCGATCCGCTCCAGGTACTCGGCGTACTCGGGGACGTCCTGGCGCGAGGGCTGCAGGTGGGCGATGAAGGTGACCTCTTCGCGGAACTCCGGGTGCTGGGTGAGGAAGGCGTCGAACGCGGTGAAGCCGCGCAGCACGTTCTTGGAGAGGTCGGCGCGGTCGACGCGGATGATCAGGTGCTTGCGCCGCCGCTCCAGTACCTCGCGCTCGGCCTGCGCCACCTCCGACGACTCGGCGGCCCGCTGCAGGCGCTCGGCGTCGATCGAGAGCGGGTAGGCGCGGGCCAGCGTGCGGCCGCGGGCGTGGCGGACCTCCGCGTTCAGATAATCGACGTCGGCCTCCAGCAGTTCGTCGCAGCAGCGCAGGAAGTTGATGCAGTAGGCATGGGTGTGGAAGCCGATGATGTCGTTGGCCAGCATCCCCTCGAAGATCGCCTCGCGGATGCGGCCCGGGAGGATCCGCCAGCTGTCGGGCTGGGACCAGGGGATGTGGACGAAGTGGTGGAGGAAGACGTCGGGCCGGCTCTCGCGGATCATCCCCGGCGCCGTGTAGAGGTGGTAGTCGTGGAGCATCACCAGCGGCCGCTCCTGGCCCTCGATCTGCTCGAGCACGGCGCCGGCGATATCGCGGTTGACCGCCTGATAGCCGAAGTCCCAGGCGTCGATCTCCTCCTGGCGGATGTCCGGGGCGTTGGAGAGGTCCCAGAGGTAGTGCTGGATGAACCAGAGGATCGGGTTGGCGATGATGTTGTAGAAGCGGTCGTAGGCCTCGGGGTCGCTGCCGACCAGCCGTACCCGGTAGTCGATGCCGTCGATCGAGAGCTCGACCGGGCCGCCCTCCTCTTCGGAGACGACGACGTCCTCGTCGGTCATCGCCGAGGCGATCCAGAGCGCGTCGCGGTGGGAGACCAGGCCCGAGAGGGCGGTGACCAGGCCGCCGCCGCCGCGGCGCAGGGTTCGCTCCCCGCTCTCGTCGCGCTCGAACTGCAGCGGTCCCCGGTTGGAGACGATGATCAGCGGCGAGGAATCCACGCCGGAGAGGTTAGATGGTCGCTCGAGCGCGCTGGATCGGTCAGGTGTCGAGCTCGGTCAGCAGGCCGAGCCAGTCGCGCAGCAGCCGCGGCGAGAGGAACTCGCGGCGGGCGTGCTCCTTGCCCTCGCGCCCGAGGCTCTTGCCCAGGCCCGGGTCGCGGAGGATCTCCAGGCAGCGCTGGGCGCACTCGGAGGGCGAGTTGACCAGGAAGCCGCTGATCCCGTCCTCGATCTGCAGGGGAATGCCGCCGACGTTGCCGCCGATCGTCGGCCGCCCCTTCCAGAGCGCCTCGGTGACGGTCAGCCCGAAGCCCTCGCGGATCGACTTCTGCAGGCAGACGTCGGACTGCGACTGGAAGGCGTTGACCTCGATCGCGCCGACGTTGTTGAGATTGCTGAGGATCTTGATGTCGGGATCGTTGTCCGCGTATTCGTAGGTTTTCTGGAAGTACTCGCGGCCCTCGGGGTCGTCGCTCGCCATCGAGCCGACCATTGCCAGCTGCGCCTCCGGGACCTGCTCGGTCACCTCGCGGTAGGCGTCGATGACGCCGATCGGATCCTTCCAGGGGTCGAAGCGGGAGACCTGGGTCAGCAGCGGCCGATCGGGGTCGATGCCGAACTGGCGGCTGACGAAGGCGGCGTCCTCGGGCGAGAAGGCCATGTTCTTCGGCGAGAGCGGGTCGATCGCCGGCGGGATGATGTTGACGCCGTCGCGGCCCTCGTTCATCCCGGCCGGGACGTAGTTCGGCAGGTGCCAGACGGTGGCGTCGTACTCCTCGATCAGCGGCAGCAGGCGCTCGATCGGCGCCGGGTTCGGGGTCGAGAGGTCGATGTGGCAGCGCCAGATCCAGCGCTTGCCCTTGGCCAGGGCCCCGCGGCGCAGCCCGATCGGCTGCGGGTCGTGGACGATCACCGCGTCCCACTCGCCCTGCAGCCCCTCGGCGTTGATCTGGTTGATCTCGTCGAAGATCGCCCACTGCTCCTCGCTCAGCGTCTCCTCCGCGCCCTGTAGTGAGTTGTGGAGGAGCTTGGTGGCGTTGAAGAACTCCTCCTTGCCGAAGATCACGTGCCAGTGGGCGTCGAGGCCGATGTCCCGCATCAGCGGCACGATCGTGTAGAGGATCTCCGAGACGCCGCCACCGAAGGCGGTGGCGCTGACGTGGAGGATGCGTTTGCCTTTGAGCGGCTCCGCCAGCTCGCGGATGCGCTCGATCGTCTCCTTGCCGACTATGTGCTGGTAGTCGGTGAGGGACTTCTGGCCGAGTGCGACTTCCTGAAGCAAGGCCGGAGTTCTACACGCATGAGCGGCGACGCGGGGTCTAGCCGCCGCCGACGCTGTCCGGGCGTTTGCCCAGGGTGACCTCCACCTGCTCCTTCTTGCCGTCGCGAAGGACGGTCAGCGTCACCCTTTCGCCCGGCTTCTTGGTCGCCACCAGGCGCGCCAGGTCGTTGGGCTGGATCACGTCGCGGCCGTCCACCTGGAGGATCACGTCACCGCCGGTCCGGTAGGGAAATCCCTGGAACTGGAGTTTTTCGTCGCCGCCCTCGAGCCCGGCCTTCTCGCCGGGACCGCCCGGGACGACTTCGGCGAGCAGGCCGCCGAAGGTGGTGTCGAGGCCGAGCTTGTCGGCGAGCTGCGGGTAGAGGGCCTGGCTGGAGACGCCGATGTACGCGTATTCGGCGCTGCCGTTCTCCTGCAGCTGGGCGACCGAGCGCTTGATCGCCGAGATCGGCACCGCGAAGCCGACCCCGGAGTTGGACCCGGAGTCGGTCTCGATCTGCTCGTTGATGCCGAGGACGCGGGCGCCGGCGTCGAGCAGCGGCCCCCCCGAGTTGCCGGGATTGATCGAAGCGTCGGTCTGGATCGCGCCCTCGATCTGGAACTGGGTCAGCGATTTGACCGAGCGGTCGGTCGCCGAGATGATCCCGCTCGAAAGCGACTGCTGCTCGCCGAACGGGCTGCCGATCGCCGCCACCGGCTGGCCGACCTGGAGGTCGGCGTCGTTGCCGAGCTGCAGCGGATGCAGGGTGAAGCCGTCGGGCTCGATCTTGATCAGGGCGACGTCGGCGAAGGGGTCGAAGCCGAGGATCTCGGCTTCGACGACGTTGCGGTCGGGGAACTCGACGAAGACTTCCTTGGCGGGCACCCGCTTGCCACTCGTTTCGTCGGTGACGACATGGGCGTTGGTGACGATCTCGCCATCGCTGTCGAGCACGAAGCCGGAGCCCTCGGCAGCGCCGGCACCGCCGAAGATCGAGCGGATCGTGACCACTCCGGGCGCGGCCTCGCGGTAGACCTCAGCCGCGTCGAAGCCGGCGGCCGCCGTCTCGACGATGACCTCCGGTGGCGGCGCCTCAGCCGTCGCCCGCGTGCCCGCGGCGGTCTCCCCGCCGTCGCCGGAGCCGCAGCCAGCGAGCAGGACGAGGCAGAGCAGCAGCGCCGCCGCTGCGCGCCCCCTCACGCGGGAGCCTTGGCGAGGCTGCTCGCCGCGCGCGGCTCCGAATCTCCCTGGGCGGGGGGGAGGTCGAGCGTGAAGGCCGTGAAGCGGCGACTGGAGCTGATCCTGATGTGGCCGTCCATGCGCTGGGCGAGCTCGCTGGCGATCGCCAGGCCGAGGCCGGAGCCGCCGGCCTTCTCGGCCGTGTAGAAGCGCTCGAAGATCCGGCTCTGCGCCCGCTGCGGGATCCCCGAGCCCTCGTCGGAGACGGTCAGCTCTGCTCGGCGGTTGACGGAATAGGTGGTCACGGTGACCTTGGTGCCCGCGGGGGTGTGGGTGAGGGCGTTGTCGAGCAGGATACGGATGATCTGTCGCAGGCGATCCGGGTCGCCGCGACCGATCGCCGGCTGCTCGGGCGTGCGTAGCTCCAGGCGCGAGCCGCGCAGTTCGGCGCGAGCGCCGAACTCCCGCGTCACCTCCCGCGCGAGCTCGCTGAGGTCGACGCTGCGCGCCTGCATCACCATCGCCCCGGCGTCGAGCTGGGAGAGGTCGAGCAGGTCGACGGTCAACTTCGTCAGCCGGTCGATCTGCTGGCGCATCGTGCGCACGAACTCGGCCCGCTCCTCCGGGCTCGGGTCCTCCTCTTCGAGCAGCTCGACGAAACCGCCGAGGCTGAAGATCGGCGTGCGCAGCTCGTGCGAGGCGTTGGCGATGAACTGCTTGCGGGCGCTGTCGAGCTCGGCCAGGCGGCGCTGCATCTCGTTGAAGGTGCGGGCGAGCTGTCCGAGCTCGCCGACCCCGACCGAGGCGACGGGGATCGTCGTCTCGAAGTTGCCGTCGGCGACTTTGCGGGCAGCGTCCTTGAGACGGCTGACGCTGGCTTTCGCGAAGTAGGTCGAGTAGGCCCCCAGCGCGATCGCCAGCGCGACCGCGATCGCGCCACCGATCAAGATTTGGCCCTTGATCGCGGATACGCCGCTGCCGGCGCCACCGATCGTTATCACCGAGAGGTAGACGATGATCCCGGTGCCAAGGCTGATCAGGATCGCCGACAGCGTTATCCGGCTTGCGAAGTAGCTGAGCCTGATCCGGGGCATCGTCATTGGGCTACTCCTTGAACCGGTAACCGACTCCGCGCACGGTGAAGAGGAACTCGGGCTGCTTGGGATCGCTCTCCAGCTTCTCCCGCAGGTGCCTGATGTGGACGTCGACGGTGCGCGGGTCGCGATACTCGGAATCCCCCCAGACGTGCTCGAGCAGCGTCTCGCGGGTCAGTACCCGGCCGGGCGAGCGAGCCAGGGCGCCGAGGATCTCGAACTCGACGTAGGTGACCCGGACCTCCTCTTCGCGCAGGGTGACCATGCGCCGCTCGAAGTCGATCGAGAGCTCACCGCACTCGATCGCCTCCTCCCCGGCCGCTTCGCCGCCCATCCGCGAGCGCCGCAGCGCCGCTTTGACGCGACTGCGGAACTCGCGCATCGAGAAGGGCTTGGTGATGTAGTCGTCGGCGCCGACCTCGAGCCCGGCGACCTTGTCGGTCTCGCTGCCTTTGGCGGTCAGCATGATGATCGGCACCTGACTGTGGGAGCGCAGCTGGCGGCAGACTTCGACGCCGTCGAGGCGCGGCAGCATCAGGTCGAGGATGACGAGGTCGAAGCGGCCCTCTTCGAAGCGCTGCAGCGCTTCGCCACCGTCGAGGGCGGAGGTGACGTGGTAGCCGTCCTTGCGCAGGGGATAGCTCAGCAGCGTCTGAATCGACTGCTCATCGTCGACGAGGAGAATGCGGGCCGTCCCGTTAGCCACACTGCAAGGGTAGTGCGCGGCGCGAGTTGGACGCATGTGCGAGTACCAAGAACTAAGGGTCTGGGTTGCCGGGCCGATAAGGAGGGCGATGCAGTCAGAGCAACTGAAAAGCCTTGTCGAGTCCGGCCATTACAAGCCCGACCCATCGCGGGTCGCGGCGGCGATGCTGCGGCGGCGCGGCGTGCGCGAGCTTCTGACCGGGGGCAGCCGCGGGTTCAACGAAGCTGGTCGTAACCGGCCGGGGCCAGAGTCGCCCCTCCGGGCAGCCTGATCTCGACGCCCTCGCCGGAGCTCACCGCTCCGATCTGCGTCAGCGTGGTCTCGCCGGCGGCGGCGACGGCGGCGATCGCCTCGTCCACACGTCCAGGCGGCAGCGTGGCCAGCAGCTCGTAGTCCTCACCGCCGGAAACCGCCAGCTCGATCGGGTCGCGACCGGCCGCGTCCGCGATCGCGGCGAGGCCGTCGGCGAGCCGCAGGGCGCCGGCCTCGATGCCGAGCGCCACGTCACTGGCCGCGGCGAGGTGGGCGGCGTCGCCGCCGAGGCCGTCGCTGAGGTCGATCATCGAGCCGGCGCCGGCGCTCGCCAGGGCGCGACCGGTGCCGAGCCGGGGGGCCGGCACGAGCTGGCGCCGCCGCAGCCGTTCGGCGGTGCGCTCTGGGACGGCGGCGGCCAGGTCCGGTCGCTCCAGCAGCAGCAGTCCCGCCGCCGCGCCGCCGAGCTCGCCGCTGAGGACGAGGGCGTCGCCCGCCTTGGCGCCATCGCGGCCGACCAGCTCCTCGGCCCGGGTCGCATGGCCGACGACGGTCACGGCCAGGGTCAGGACCGGCGCCCGGGTGACGTCGCCGCCGGCCAGGGTGGTGCCGGTCTCGGCCGCGATGGCGACAAGCCCGTCGACCAGCTCCAGGCAGCCGTCCTCGCCGAGCCCGGGCGGCACGCCGAGGACGACGTAGGCCTCGCCGGCTTCGGCGCCCATCGCCGCCAGGTCGGAGAGCGCCGTGCCCAGGGCCTTGTGACCGATCTGTCCCAGGCTGGCCTGGTCCCGGCGGAAATGGACCCCCTCGACGAGGGCGTCGACCGAGGTCGCGGTGGCGCCACCGGGGACGGTGACCGCGGCGTCGTCGCCGCTGCCGACCCGGACCCGCGCGCCGGGCGGCGCCAGCCGTTCGCGCACCTTTGCCAGCAGCTCGAACTCGCCCATCGGCTGACTATCCCAAACCGGCCCTTCCGTGCCGGTGGGAGCACCGCGGTCGGGCGGCGCTGCCCTCGTCACTAAGGTGCGGCTGACGTGGAGCGCCGCCAGCCATTTCTGCACCGGGTCGGTGAGGCCGGAGCGAAGATCGGGACGCGCCCGCCGCGCAGTCGCCGGGTCCGCCTCGCCCTCCAGGTCGGCCTTGCTGTCCTCATCTTCGGCTTCCTGGTCCTCACCGTCATCGACCAGTGGTCGGAGATCCAGAGCGAAGGGGTCCACTTCCACGTCGCCTGGCTGATCCCGGCGATCGTCATCCTGCCGCTCTTCTACGTCCTCAGCGCCCTCGGCTGGGACTTCATCCTGCGCTTTCTCGGCCACTCGATCGGGTTCGGCCGCGCCCAGGTCGCCTGGGGCCAGCCGATGCTGGCCCGCTATGTGCCGGGCAGCGTGCTCTACGTGCTGGGGCGGGTGCTGCTCTCCGAACGGGCCGGGGTGCCGCGCCGGCTGACGATCGCCAGCATCGTCTACGAACAGGCGATCTCGGCGACGTCGGCGATCGTCGTCGCCGCCTACTTCATCATCAACCACCCCGACCTCCAGGGCGATCCGGTGCGCTGGGCGGTGCTGCTGCTGATCCCGGCGGCGATCGCGCTGCTGCACCCGCGCGTCTTCGGTCCGCTGGCGAACCGGGCGCTAAAGGCCTTCGGACGCGAACCGCTGCCGGAGGTGATCCCGCTGCGCGGGGTGCTGGCCCTGCTCGTCTTCTACTCGCTGAACTGGGTCGTGGTCGCCTTCGGCATCTACTGCGTGGCCCGTTCGGTCACCTATATCCCCTTCGACGACATCCTCCTGGTCGGCTCCGCGCAGGCGATCGGCTACTTCGCGGCGCTGGTGACGCTGGTCGCGCCGGCCGGCCTCGGCGTTCGCGACGCCGCCTTCGCCTGGGGGGTCAAGGCGGCGCTGCCGGGCAAGAGCTTCGCGCTCGGCTCGCTGATCGCGATCGCGGTGCGCGGGGTGATGACGGTGGGAGAACTCATCTACGTGGGAGCGGTGACGGTGCTGGGCCGGCGCGAGGGATGGAGCGTCGCGACCGGGATCCTGCATCCATCGCCGGAGGAGCAGGAAGCGGACGTGGAGTCCGGCGGGCACTCGCCCGAAGTCCTGTAGCGCTCAGAGCGGGATGCGGGCCCCGAGCTGGTAGGCCGTGAGGGCAAGGGCGAGCAGCTGCAGGGCGCGGTCGCGGGAGATGGCGGCGAGCGGCAGCATCCAGACGAGGTACCAGGGGAGGAGCCAGGCGCTGGCGAGCAGCAGGCCGGCCGCGGTCCAGGCGGCGGCGCGGACCCAGTCGAAGCCGCGCCAGGTCCAGAGCAGCAGCTCGAACAGGAGCGTGAGGAAGAGGACCAGGGCGAGCAGGCGGACCGCGTCGGGATCGAGGCCGGTGAGGCGGGCGACCGTGATCGGGATGCTCAGGTAGCTCGTGCGCCCCTGGTTCTCCCCCGCGAGCCCGAACGCGTGCAGCCAGTCCCAGCCGAAGGCGAGATAGGCCACGAGAGCGATGACAGCGGCGGCAAGCGCGCCGCCAACCAGCGATCGCCCGAGCCCACCCAATCGCGTGGTTCCTTTTGCTCGAGATAGATGAATAAGGAACCACGAAAACGTTTGGCGCTTCTCCGGGGCCCTCCTCGTCATGGCGAGGAGGGCGAAGGGGGCGAGGAGGGTGGCGGACGGCTTGGTGGCTATCGCGGCGATCAGGGCGACTCCGCCCGCGGCCTCGCGGGCGCTGAGGATGGCGGCGACCGCGAGCATCGCCAGCAGCATCGTCAGGCCGTCGTTGTGGGCACCGCCGACGACGTGGACCAGGACCAGCGGGTTGAGGGCGACGAAGGCGGCGGCGCGCAGCGGGTCAACGCCGCGCCAGGCGGCGACCTGGGCGACCACCGCCGCCAGGCCGAGCACCGAGAGGGCGGCGACCGCCTTCAACACCGCGACCGCGACGCTGACGGGGAGCCAGGCGAGCGGGTAGGTCGCCAGGGTGAACAGCGGCCCGTAGGCGCTGGTGGTTTCGGGCCAGGCCACGTCCGCGTAGACCGGGTCGGCCGGGGCGGCAAGCGGGGGATGGACGTAGGGGTCGAGGCCGTGGACGACCCCGAGCCGCGCGTAGTCGACGTAGCTGTAGACGTCGTGGGAGAGCAAGACTGGAGCAACCGCGAAGGCAGTAACCGCGAGCAGGATCGCCCCCCAGACGATCCGTCGCCCAAGCCTGGGCGCTCCCGCCAGCACAGCCAGATAAGCCGCGAAGCCCACCCACATCAGGGCGAAGGCAACTCCTGGCGAAATGCTCAGCGACTCCCCTTACCGCCACCGACCGTGGGCGGCGGGGGTGGCAGCGGCGCCGGTTCCTGGCCCGCACCCGGCGCGTAGGCGTCGGGGTCGTATTCGCTGGGGTCGTAGCCGCCGACCGCGGCGCTGCCCGGGGGCGGTGGCTTGCTGCCGCCCCCGGCAACCGACCCGGAGGTATCGCTGGGGCCGGCCTGGGTGAAGTGGCCGTAGTAAGGGGCCCAGGAGATCTTCTGCTCCGGTTCGGAGAATTCCTCGCAGGGAACGCCGCCGTCGGAGTACAGCGAGTGCCAGATTTCCGCCGGGAAGGTGCCGCCGAAGACGGTGAGGCCGTGCACGCTCGACATCGAGACGTCGTTCGATTCCGGGTAGCCGACCCAGACCGCGGTCGCCAGGTTGGGCTGGTAGCCGGAGAACCAGGCGTCGGTGTATTCGTCGGTGGTCCCGGTCTTGCCGGCCTGGCCGGCGCAGCCGGTGTAGGCGGCGGTGCCGGTCCCTTCGGTGATGTTGTCGTGCAGCAGCCGCGTCACCTCGTAGGCGACGGCCTCCGAGA
This sequence comes from uncultured Solirubrobacterales bacterium, assembly GCA_963717495.1. GTDB lineage: Bacteria > Actinomycetota > Thermoleophilia > Solirubrobacterales > 70-9 > VAYN01. The sequence goes on from OY970339.1 coordinate 2,256,907, forward strand.
GCACCCGCCGCGGCCGCGCGGCCTGGGGTCGGTCGACCTCACCGTCGGGGAAGGTCACCTCCTCGATCGAGACCGGCTTGCGGTGGATCCCGCCGGAGGCGAGGGTGGCGTAGGCGTCGGTCAGCTCGAGCGGGGTGACGCCGAGCCGCAGGCCGCCGATCCCCTCGGCCGGGATCCCGTCCAGCTCGGTCGTGATCCCCATCGACTTCGCGGTCTGCGCAACGGCGGCGGGACCGACGTCGAGGTCGAGCTGGGCGAAGACGGTGTTGTCGGAGCTGACCGTCGCCTGCTGCAGGTTGACCGTCCCCTGGTAGCCCTCGTCGGCGGTGTGGACGGTCCAGTGGCCCCACTTCGGCAGGTCGAGGTCGAGCGGTTTCGACGTGTAATAGGTCGTGTAGGGGTCGATCCCCTGCTTGATCGCGGTGGTGAGGACGAAGGCCTTGAAGGCCGAGCCCGGCTGGCGGCGGCCCTGGGCGGCGAGGTTGAACTGGGTTTCGGCGTAGTTGGAGCTGGAGACCATCGCCCGGATCCGGCCGTTGCGCGGGTCGATCGAGACCAACGCCGAGGAGGGGTCGGTCGAGTAGGGGAGGGCGGAGCGCATCGCTTCCAGCCCGACCCGTTGCAGCTCGGGGTCGATCGTCGTCCGCACCTCGAGGCCGCCGTTACGCACGGTGTTGACCCCGTACTCGCCGATCAGCTCGTTCTCGACGTAGTCGAAGAAGTAGGGCTGGCGGTGCTCGAAGTACTCGCCGGAGACCTCGAGGCCGAGGCCGGCGCGCGCGGCCGCCCGGGCCCGAGCGGGGGAGACGTAGCCGAGCTTGGCCATCTTGCGCAGCACCTGGTCGCGGCGTTCCTTCGCCGCTCCCGGATTGAGGATCGGGTTGTATTCGGAGGGCGCCTGCGGCAGGCCCGCCAGCAGCGCCGCCTGCGACAGGCTCAGCTTCCAGACCGGGCGGTCGAAGTAGATCCGCGAGGCGGCCTGGACGCCGACCGCGGTGGCGCCCTCGATCGTCCCGTAGGAGGCGATGTTGAGGTAGGAGCCGAGGATCTGCCGGCGCGAGTGGCGCTTGGAGTACTCGATCGCCAGCTTCGCCTCGACGATCTTGCGTTCGAGGTTCTGCTGCGGGTTGGCGATGCAGAGGTTGCGGACCAGCTGCTGGGTGATCGTCGAGCCGCCCTCGACCGCCTTGCCGGCTTCGAGGTCCTTGACCGCGGCGCGGAGGATGCCCTCGGGGTCGACGCCGCCGTGCTCGTAGAAGCGCTGGTCCTCGATCGCCACCGTCGCCAGCTGCATTCGCTTGGGGATCCGCTCGATCGAGACGGGCGTGCGCGCTTCGTCGGAGGCGATCGCCCCGAGCTTGCTGCCGTCGGCGGCGTAGACGGCCGAGTTGCCGCCCCTGTCGATCGGCTTGCAGGTGGCCAGCGAGGGGGCGTCGGCGGCGACGTCGAGGACCCACGAGGTGACGGCGATGATCGCGACCGCGACCACGGCGAAGAGGGCGCCGGCGGCGAGCGCGAGCTTGCCGCCGATCCCGCCGCGGCGTCGCTGGCGTCGCCGGTTGCGCTGCGTCATCGGGCAGAGATTACGCCGCCCGGGCCGGCGCTCAGGCCTGCGTGTCTTCGGTCGAGTGGTTGTGGACGATGCCTTCGACCAGCAGCTGGTTGGGGATCACCACGGAGCTGCCGTCGCCGGGGTCGACGTAGGTGTAGGAGAGGGTGATGTCGGTCACCCGCCCATCTCGGTCGTCGAAGGAGATGCGGTCGCCGATCCGGAACGGCTGCGAGACCGCCAGCTGCACGCCGGCGACCATGTTGGCGATCGTGTGCTGGGCGGCGAAGCCGATAATCAGCCCCAGCACCGCGGTCGAGGCGAGGATGCCGGTGGCGAGGCGCTTCAGCTCCGTGAACTGACTCAGCCCGAGGGCGACGAGGACGAGGAAGATCGCCAACAGTAGGACGCGGCGCAGCACCCGCAGGCGGGTCCGGGTCGAGCGGGAGACCTGGGAAACTGCGGGCGACATGGCCGCCAACTTAGCCGCAGAGGGGGTCGAGGAGGGGTACCCGGCCTCCTTCCCGTACGCGAACTGGGGGCCGCTGGTCGCGCTCGTCGGGGTTTTTCTCGCCCTCGGAACCGGGGTCGTCCTGGGAATCCCGGCGGCGATAGTCGGGCACAAAGACGACGGCGACCTGACCACCTTCGGCAACGTCGGTGTGCAGTTGGGGACCGCGCTCGGGTTCCTGATGGTGCCGATGGCGATCGCGGCTCAGCGCGGAGCGGCGACGATGCGGGAAGTCTTCGGCCGGCTCGGCCTGCGGCGCTTCCGGCCCTCTGCCTTCAAGTGGATGGCGGCGACGGTCGGCGCCTACCTGCTCTTCGCCTTCGCCTACTCGCTGCTGATCGTCGAACCGAAGCAGGAGGACATCGCCGAGGGGTTCGGGACGATCCCGGTGCAGGTCCTGCTGATCGTCGTCCTCGCCCCGGTCAGCGAGGAGGTCTGCTTCCGCGGCATGCTCTTCGGCGGCCTGCGGCAGCGGCTGCCCCGGGTCGCGGCGGCGCTCCTGGCCGGCCTCGTCTTCGGCGGTCTGCACGCGCTGACCGGCGTCACCGCGGTCCCGCCGCTGATCGTCTTCGGCTTCGTGCTGGCGCTGCTCTATGAGAAGACCGGCTCGATCTGGCCGTGCATCCTGCTGCATATGCTGAACAACTCTGTCGCCCTGCTCGGTCAGTAGCATCCGGCCGGTGAGTCGTCGTCTCGCGCCCCTCCTCGCCCTCGCGGCGCTGCTGGCGGTTCCCGCTGGCGCCTCCGCGGCAGCGGCCGGCAAAGGACCGATTCCGCTGCCGCACCCCGGCCAGCCGCAGCATCCGGCCCCGGTCGTCCACGACGCGACGGTGAAGATCAAGGTCGGCCACCTCGACGACGGCCGCGCCGAGATCTACTCGACCGTGCCCGTCACCGGCACGGTCAGCCCCTATGTCCCGGGCCAGCGGGTCGAGGTGAGCTTCTACCTCGACGGCAAGGAGCTGGTCAGCCACCAGCTTCCGGTCGGCAAGGGCCAGGGCGGCACCGGCAGCTTCCGCTCCAGCGTCATCCTCCGCGAGGACGGCAAGTACGCGGTCAGCGCCACGCACGAGGCGACCGCGGTCCTCGGCGCCGACAGCACCGTCCGCAAGAGCTGGAAGGTCAGCTACCCGGCGCTGCATCAGGGCCAGTGCGGCGACGTCGTCGTCGGCTTCAAGAAGGCGATGCGGAAGATGGGCTACATCGCCAACAGCGGCCGCTGCTTCGGCGGCAAGACCGCCCGCGGCGTCCTCGCCTACCGCAAAGTCAACGACATGACCCGCAGCACGCGGGCCGGCAAGGGCCTGGTCAAGCACGTCTTCGGCGGCCGCGGCGGCTACCACGTCCTCCACCCGGGGGCCGGCGAACACCTCGAGGCGCCGCTCTCCAAGCAGGTGCTGGTCTTCGCCAAGGGGGACAAGCCGTTCGCGATCTACCCGGTCTCCTCCGGCAAGTCCTCGACCCCGACCGTGACCGGCCACTTCAGCTTCATCCGCCAGGAACCCGGCTACAACTCACACGGCATGTACTACTCGTTCTATTTCTACGGCGGCTACGCGGTCCACGGCTACGAATCGGTGCCGGACTACCCGGCCAGCCACGGCTGCATCCGCACCTTCATCGCCGACCAGCCGGAGATCTACGAGCGGATTCACTACGGCGAGCCCATCTTCGTCTTCTGAGCGTGTGTGACGCGACGCATCTCGGCGTCCTCGGTCGCTCACGTGCAGAGCACGCTTCGCTCCCTGCGTCCTTGATCTGCTTGGTCACACACACTCAGGGGTCGAGATAGTGAGTTCCGCCAAGGAGACCCTGTTGGCCGAGCTGCGCGAGCACTCGCTGATCCTCGGGGAGGTGACGCTGTCGAGCGGCGCCGTGGCCCAGTACTACGTCGACGCGCGGCGGGCGCTGATGCGCCCGGCCGGGTTCCACGCCGCCGGCGAGCTGATCGCCGCGAGCGCCATCGAGCTCGGCGCCGAGGCCGTCGGCGGCCCGGCGACCGCCGCGATCCCGCCCGCCTGCGCCGCGATCGCGGCGCCCGGCGCCCAAGCGCTGGTCGCCTTCTTCGTCCGCGGCGAGCGCAAGGAGCATGGGCTGCAGCGCTGGGTCGAGGGACCGGTCGGGCCCGGGCTGCGCTGCCTCGTGGTCGAGGACACGGTGACCACCGGCGGCTCGACCGCGACTGCGATCGGCCGGATTCGCGAGGAGGGGCTGGCGGTCGTCGGAGTCGTCGGAGTCGTCGACCGCATGGCCGGCGGCGGCGCCAGGATCGAAGCGGCCGCCGAGGCTCCCTACCGCGCCCTGGTCACGATCGACGAGATCTACCCGGACCGGCCGGACCGCGACTGAGGCGATCGGTGGAGCCGGACGCAGTCGAGATCCGCATCGTCGGCTGTCTGATCGAGAAGCAGCGCACGACCCCCGCCGCCTACCCGCTCTCGCTCAACTCCCTGCGGCTGGCCTGCAACCAGGCGACCAACCGCGACCCGGTCGTCGACTACGACGAGGAGACCGTCGCCGCGGCGCTGCGCCGGCTCGCCCTGCGTGGCTGGACCCGCCTGGCCAGCGGCGCCGGCAGCCGCGCCCGCAAGTACCGCCACCTGATGGTGGAAGCGCTCGGGGTCGACGAGGCGGAGCTCGCCCTGCTGGCGGTACTGATGCTGCGCGGGCCGCAGACTCCTGGTGAGCTGAAGCTGCGCAGCGAGCGCCTGCACGGGTTCACCAACCTCGCCGCCGTCCAGGCCGCGCTCGACGGCCTGGTCGAGCGCGGCTACGTCGCCCGCCACGAGCGCCGGCCCGGCCAGAAGGAGCTGCGCTACGAGCAGCTGCTGGGCGGTTTCGGCGACGAGGGTGGCGAGCCCGCGGTTGTGGGATCCGAGCTGGGCGGCGGCGATCCGGGGGCGGAGGACGATGTGGGGAGCGCTGCCACGGCGGCCGTGCCAGACCCTGACGCCGGGCTGGTCCCGGCCGAGGACCGCCTCAGCCGGCTCGAGCGCGAGCTCGGGGAGCTGCGCGCCGAGCTCGCGCGGCTGCGTGAGGCGCTCGGCGAGGGCTAGGCGCTCCTAGCGGCCGAGGCCCACGGCGACGATCCGGCGCCCGCCGGGGATCGCCGCGATCAGCTGGGAGCGGAGGCTGCCGCGCTGCTTCAGCAACGCCCGTCCGCCGGCGCTGAGCGGGATCACGAAGCCGTGGCCTCGCTGGCCGGAGAGCCGGAAGCCGCGGCGGCCGAGCGAGCGGGTGACGGCGCGGATGCGCGGCGGCGTGCCGCGGCGATGGGGCAGAGCGACCTTGACCCGGGTGCGGAGGTGGAGCTGCCCCGGGCACTCGGTCCCCTGCGGCCAGGCGCAGGCGGCCCAGACCTTGACCGAGGTGGGCGTCGTCTTCAGGACCGAGAGCGTCACCGCGACCGGGATCGTGGTCGATTTGCAGCCGAGCAGCCGGTCGGTGCCGCCGCCGGTGTTGAGCGCGTAGACGCAGATCGGCTGTGGCCCGGACTTGACGATCGGGAAGGTGACGTCGAAGCCGTGGCTCGTCCCCGCCCGCCTGAACTTGGCGCCGACGTCGAGGCGGGCCTGGTTCGCGACCACGCCGAGGTCGTAGGAGACGGCGCTGGGCGCGCCGGGCCGGCCGCCGACGTAGGCACGGATCGCCAGCGGTTCGGTCGGGGCGTTGAGGTCGAATGCCCATCCCTTGACCCGCACCTGCCCGGGGGTGGGCGAGCCGACCAGGTCGAGCGAGCCAACCGGGTCTTCGTTGGTCGTGGGCGACGCCGCGGTGCCGACCGTGCCGCCGTCGACGTAGTTGTTGTCGATGTTGATCGTGACCCCGCCGTAGCTCTCGTCGTGGCCGCCGCGGTACTGGTGGATCCGTTGGTGCTGGCTCCAGCCCTCGGCGGGCACGTAAGGGTCGGTGGCGGTTGCCTGGCCGTTCCAGTTGGCGAACCAGAGGTGGTCGGGCAGGCTGTAGTCGCTGCCGAGCTGGTCGGCGAGATCGGCGATCCCGGAGGCGCCGCTGCTGTAGACGCCGGAGACGTAGCCGAGCGAGTGCAGCTTCTCGGTCCAGGCCTCGAGGAAGGCCAGGGTGGCGGCGGTGGCGCTGGAGGTGCGCGAGTAGGACTCCATGTCGAAGTAGATCGGGCTGCCGGGCCCCATCGCCACGCTCGCGGCCTGGGCGACGGCGTCCACCGCCGCTTCTTCCCCCTGGGCGGTGGCCCGGCTGGCGCTGAGCTTGGCGCAGCTGGAGCAGCTGCTGGTCGGCGCCTGCAGGCCGACGTAGGTCGGGATCAGGTGCCAGCCGGCGGCGGTCTGGGCGCCGACCCAGCTGGAGGTCAGGTTCGGCTGCGAGCAGCCGCGGTTGACGCCGCCGATGTAGACGCCGATCGCCCGGTAGGGCGAGGCGGCCCAGGCCGCCATCGAGCGCGAGGAGGGGGCCGTGCAGGCGTCGAAGCCGAGCCCGGTGAAGACGCTGCCGCCGGCCGAGGCCGAGGCGATCCGGCGCGACGGGGCCGCCGGCGCCGAGGCGGAGGCGCGCGCGGCCGAGCGCGGTTCGACCAGGATCGCGCGCTGGCGCCCGAGCACCTCGGAAGGGCAGCGCTGCTCCGGCCCCGGCGTGCCGAGGTAGACCGCGCGCCGATCCAGCCGCACGCACATATTCGGGTGCTCGGCGAGCCGGTAGACGGGCCAGGATCGCGGCGCCTCGATCCGCCGGCCGTCGAAGTGGAGGGTGCGCGCCGAGGCGCCGGCGGGTGCCGGCCCGCCCGCCAAGCAGGCCAGCAGCGCCAGGGCGACCCAGGCAGGCGGCGCCAGGGCGCGGAGAATCCGTGGGCCTCGTCGGCTCATTCGCTGCACTCTCGCTACAACCAGTCCCGTACCCCGAAAGTTGCTCCCTCGCGGGCGAGCGCTTGCAGGGGTAGGGTCGGACGAACCCGATCAAGGAGGAGCGATGAGCGTCCTGATCCGCTTTGCCCCCGCGAGCCTGACGGCGGCACAGTACGACGAGAGCGTCCGCAAGCTCGAAGAGGCCGGGGTCTTCCCTCCCGACGGACTCGATTACCACACCTGCTTCGGTGAGGAAGGGAGTCTCCGAGTCAGCGAGATCTGGGACTCCCAGGAGCAGCTCGAGGCATTCGGCGAGCGACTGATGCCGATTCTCGCCGAGGTCGGGATTGAGCCCGGCACGCCGGAAATCCTGCCGATCCACAACGTCGTCAAGCGCTAGCGGCAGCCGGCCCGGTGGCGGCCGCGGGTTGGAAATGCCCCGAGCTGGATTCGAACCAGCGGCCTATCCCTTAGGAGGGGATCGCTCTATCCAGCTGAGCTATCGGGGCCGGATCGCCCCATCGTAGATCCCCGCGGCTAGCTGTAGAGGCTCTCGGCCGCTAGCTCCTGGGCGCGGCGGCTCCAGAGTTTGACCTGCATGAAGATCTCGTCGCCGTAGCCCTCGAGGGCGTCGAGGGCGATCAGCGTGAAGCGGTCCTGGGAGATCTCTTCCTGGTCGACCGTCTCGGCCTCGAGCTCGGCGGTGACGGCGACCGCGTTGCGGACCAGGGGCCGGCCCCACACGAGGGTGACGGCGCCGGCGCGGCCGTTCTCGCCCCGCCAGCGGCCGATCACGTCGTCGTTGAGGTCGATGCGCCAGTCTTGGTTGTCCGCGGCGAGGATGTCGGTGAAGTCGGCCTTGGCCCGGAAGTCGGAGGGGTCGCCACCGGGCGGCTGCACGTAGGAGACGTGGCCGAACAGCTCCAGCTTGCCCTCGGCGCTCGCGGTGTGGGCGGAGCAGGGGACCCAGATGCGCCCGCCCCAGGCCCGCTCCGGGAACCAGTCCAGCGCCGCCGGCGCGGCGGCGCCCTCGGGCAGGTCCTCGATCCCCTCGACCGCCTCGCGGAAGGCCGTGGTCAGCCGTTCGGCGAAGCGCCCGTGCGGGATCCCCTCCTGGGTGGTGTCGGCGATGAAGCGCGGGATCGGTCGCGGGTTGGGCGGCATCGCCGCTCAGTCTCCCAGGGCTTCGCGCAGGTCGCTGGCCGCCCGCTCGGGCGGGTAGATATTGATGTCGACGCCGGTGCCGAGCTCGAAGCCGGCCTTGATCGTCAGGCGCGGGGCGATGTCGACGTGCCAGCCGAAGCGGTCGTCGGTGCCGCGGGGGGCGGTGCGGACCCAGAGGTTGAGCTGGGGCGGGCCGTCGAAGCGGGCGGCGAGGACGCGCATCGCGGTGCGGATCATCGCCGCGCCGACCTCGTCGTCCTCGAAGCGGGCGGACTCGCGGCGCGGGATCACCCGCAGCTCGAAGGGGGAGCGCGAGGCCCAGGGGCAGATCAGCGCCGCCTCCTCGTCGATCGCGACCAGGCGCTCGCCCCGCCGCACCTCCTCGACCAGGATGTCGCTGAGCAGGCTGCTGCCGGCGGTGCGTTCGGCGTAGGCGCCGGCGCGCTCGCGCTCGCGGGCGACCGCGGCGGGGACGAAGGGCAGCGCGTAGAGCTGGGCGTGGGAGTGCTCGAGCGAGGCGCCGGCGCCGCCCCCCTCGTTGACGATCAGCTGCACGTAGGAGGCGCCGGCGTGCGCACGCATGCGCTCGCGCCAGGTCGCGATCGCGGCCCCGAACTGCTCCTCGTCGAGCTTGGCCATCGCGGTCACGTGCTCGGGCGAGTTGATGACGACCTCGTGGTCGCCGCTCGCCGGGCGCGAGGAGAAGAGATCCGGTTCGCCCGCCTTGCGCGATGCCAACAGCGGGTCGCCGCTGCTGGCGAAGGCGCCCGCCTCGGCCCCGGTTGCGCTGCCACCTCCATCGCGTGGTTCCTTTTGCGCCCCGTCGGCGATTTTGGAACCACGCGATGGGTCACCGAGGGCCGGATACAGATTCGGCACCACCCGGGTCAGCCAGCCGGGGCTGTCCGGGGAGCCGCCGCCGGGCCGCAGCGCGTAGCGCTCCGGCGGCGTGCGATCCTCGTGGCCCTCGCAGAAGGGGCAGCTCTCCGGCCCCTTGGGCTCGGCCACGGGCGCGGAGAAGTTGTCCGGGCGCTCGGCCCGGCCGGGGGCGAGGATCGTCCTCAGCCCACTCAGCTGGTCGATGCGTATCTCGGGGGCGCTCAGGACCGCGAGGGGGGGAGGTCGTCGGGAATCTCAGGCGGGGGTGGTGCGGGCGGCGCCGGCGGTTTGGGAGCTTTCGCTTTGCTGCCGCCGGCTTTGTGGTCGGCCCGGCCGAGGAACGGCTCCAGCACGTCCATCGGCAACGGGAAGACCACGGTGGTGTTCTGGTTGCTGCCGATTTCCAGCAGCGTCTGCAGGTAGCGCAGCTGCAGCGAGGCCGGGTTGGTGCTGATGATGTCGGCGGCGTCGGTGAGCTTCTGAGCGGCCTGGAACTCGCCCTCGGAGTTGATGATCTTTGCCCGCCGCTCGCGCTCGGCCTCGGCCTGGCGGGCGATCGCCCGCTGCATCTGTTCGGGGATCTCGACGTCCTTGATCTCGACCGCGGTCACCTTTACGCCCCAGGGCTCGGTCGACTCGTCGATGATCGTCTGCAGCTCCTCGTTGAGCCGCTCGCGCTCGGAGAGCAGCTGGTCGAACTCGGCCTTGCCGAGCACCGAGCGCAGCGCCGTCTGCGAGATCTGCGAGGTGGCGAGCAGATAGTTTTCGACCTCGGTGATCGCCTTGCGGGGGTCGATCACGCGGAAGTAGGCGACCGCGTTGACGCCGGCGGGGACGTTGTCGCGGGTGATCACCTCCTGCGGCGGGATGTTGAGGGTGACCGTCCGCAGGTCGACCTTGACCATGCGGTCGATGAACGGGATCAGCAGGATCAGGCCCGGCCCCTTCTGGGCGATCAGGCGGCCGAGGCGGAAGATGACGCCGCGCTCGTACTCGCGCAGGATCCGGACCGAGGAGCCGATCGCGATCAGCCCGAAGAAGGCGACGACGACGATGATTCCGAGTGCAACCTCCATCAGCTGCCTCCCTCTCTGGTCGAGTCCGCGGCCGCTGGCTTGGCGCTGACTACAAGCGTCAGCCCGTCGACCGCCTCGATGGTGACTCTATCCCCCACCTGTGCCGGGGTGCTGCCGTCTGCCAGCCGCGCTCCCCAGACCGTTCCCTGCGCCCAGACCTGGCCGCTGGGATCGATCGTCGAGCGAGCCTCGGCGCCGGCACCGATCAGCTCCTCGGTGCCGGTCCGCACCGGCTGGTCGCGATGGGCCTCGATCACTTTGCGGGTGACGAAGTAGAACGTGATCCCGGAGAGGATGCCGAGCGTGATCAGGGCCGGGCCGACGATGTCGGCGTGGTCGTTGTTGGAGCCGAGGGCAACGATCCCGCCGGCGACGATGCCGGCCGTGCCGACGAGGGCGAGCAGGCCGCCGGTCGGCAGCAGCAGCTCGACGAGCAGCAGGGCGAACCCGACGAGCGCGATGACGACGAAAGCTTCCATCGCTCGATTATCCGCCCTTCAGCGCGTAACGGCGCACGTCGGCTTCGAGTTCGGAGTCGTCGGCGTAGGGGCCCTGCTTGAGGTAGACGAGCTCGCCGGCGCGGTCGTAGAAGGCGGTGTCGGGGAGGCCGAGGCTGGCGCCGAGCGAGTCGGCGATCTCCTCGTCGGGGTCGCTGTAGCTGGGGTAGGGGACCGGCGACTCCTCGAGGAAGGTGGCGGCGTCGTCAGCGGAGTCCTGGGAGTCGATCCCGACGAAGGCGACGCGCTTGCCGTAGCGGGCCGAGAGCTTCTGCAGGACCGGGAACTCGAAGCGGCAGGGCCCGCACCAGGAGGCCCAGACGTTGGCGACGATTGAATACCCCTTGAGCGCGGCGATGCGCTTCTCATAGGCGTCGGTCCCGCCCGGTAGCAGCTCGTTGGCCTGTGCGTGGAGGCCCGCCAGAGGGGCCGGCGCGCCGGCTAGGGCGCGCCCGTAATCGGGGTGGGCACCGCCGTTGTCGCCCTGCCCGGAGGAGCCGCAGCCCCCCATCGCGAGTGCCGGCAGCGCCGCCGCGATCAGCGCAATGCGCAATGTCGCTCGCGTGGTCATCCGTTCCGTGATTACAATACGTACGTTCGGTTCGCCGGTATGCGAGCCGCTGAGATCTCCAGGGAAACGGGATACGGATCCCTGGAAGCCCTCGTTCACCTGCCCCGGCCGGCTGTCTTACGTTCGGCGGGGGCACACCCAGAAGCCTTCCTATGGCCAAGACCAGCGACGTTGCCGCGCCAGCGGCTGTTCCTTCAGGCGCCGATATCGAGCGCGCGGCGGAGTTTGCCCGCGAGCCGTTCCTGCTCGACGGCGAGGGCCCCGAGGCGCTCGCGCCCGGGACGGCGCGCCGACGGGCGCTCGACGCGGCGCTGACCGAGATCGACGCCGGCGCCGAGTACCCCTCGATCGAGTGGCGCCGCGACTTCTCGCTGCTGCTGGGGCTGGAGCGCTTCCTCGCCGACGAACCGCCGAAGCTGCGTGACGGCGCCGAGCTGAACCCGCACCAGGTCGACGCGCTCTCCGGCACCCTGGCCGAGCTGATGGCTCAGCAGCAGGTGATCACCGACGACGAGCGCCGCGACCTCGCCGACGCCGAGGCCGAATCCGAAGTCGACGAGGAGGCGGAGGAAGCCGAAGCCGACGCGGCCGAAGCCGCCGCCGACCCGAGCGGCGACGGCGAGCTCGAGGAGCTTGACGAGGACGAGGAGCTTGAGGAGGACGAGGAGCTTGACGAGGATGCCGACGAGGAGCCCCAGGACTGGGAGGAAGCGCCGGCCGACGCGGACGAGGAGGTGGTCGAGGACGCGCCCGAGGACCCCGGCGCCGCCCGCCGTTTCTGGTTCGAGCACGCCACCGGCGCCGGCAAGACGGTCGCCGCGGTCGGCTTCATCGAGGCGACCAAGACCGGCGGCGTGCTGATCCTCACCCACCGCCGCAACCTGGTCGACCAGTTCATCGGCGAGATCTCCGACCGCGGCTACAAGGAGCGCCTGCGGCCGCCGCTGCTTGACGGCCGTGACGATCCCGACGGCGCGATCACGGTCGAGACCTACCAGTGGTTCGTCCGCAACCACAAGAAAGTCTCCGACGCCTACGCGATCGTCATCTGCGACGAGGCCCACACCGCGCTGGGCGAGAAAACCAGCGCCTGCATCCGCGCCTGGGACGGTCCCGTCTTCATCGGCATGACCGCGACCGGGGCGCTGATCGCCCGCCATGTCGCCGACCTCTTCCCGACCCAGACCTCGCGCTTCGACCTCGCCCAGGCCGCCCGCCGCGGCGTCATCTCGCCGCTGCGCTGCCTGCGCATCCCGCCCGGCCCGGGGGTGCGGACGATCGCCAAGGTGCCGCTGCGCAAAGGCGAGGTCGACCAGGACTTCGACCAGGAGGAGCTGGCGGCGCTGCTCGACCAGGAGCCCTTTAACGTCGCCATCGCCGACCTCTACCGCTCGCGCTTCCGCAGGGTCCCCGGCGTCCTCTACACGGCCGGCGTCCAGCACGCCAAGAACGTCGCCAAAGCCTTCCGCGCCGCCGGGATCAACGCCCAGGCCGTTTCCGGGGAGACGCCGAAGCGGGAGCTGGCGGAGATCCTCGCCGGCTTCGAGCGCGGCGAGGTCGACGTCCTCTGCAACGCGATGCTGCTGGCCGAGGGCTGGAACTCGCCGCGGGCGACGATCTGCATGCACCTGGCGCCGACCGCCTCGCGGCGGATCTACCAGCAGCGGGTCGGCCGCGTCACCCGGCGGGCACCGGGCAAGGAGGCGGGCCTGGTGATCGACTTCGTCCATCCCGCGACCACGCATGACGAGTCGATCATCACCCTGCACAGCCTGCTCGACCGCGACGTCTACCGCGGCGGCGCGATCGTCGTCGGCCCGGTGCGGCGCGGGCGCGGGCGCAAGGTCCGGGTCGAGCGCCGCATCGTCCCCGTCTCCGACGTCGAGGAGAAGCGGATGGAGGTGCTGGAACGGGAGATCTGGCGGATCGCGGTGGAGAACCTCGACTACCCCGAGCAGCACGCCTGGGCGGCCCTGGCCGGGGCCCGGGTCAGCACCCAGGGTTGGCGGCGGGCGCGGGCGATGCTGCAGAACGACAAGACCAAGGAGCTGCGCCGCCGCTTCCTGCTGACCTGCGTGCAGCGCAACCGCAACGCGCAGCTGCGGCTGAAAGCGCTGGGGGAGATCGCCGACCTCGGCGACCCGGATGCCTTCGACGACGCGATCGACATCGTCGGGACATGGAGCCGCGAGGACAAACGGGCCGGGACCAAGACCCTGCTGCAGGCGCTGGTCGACAAGCGGATCGGCCGCCGCGACCAGGCCCAGGCCTGGGTCTGGCGGCTTGCCTCCTACACGCGCGAACTGCACGAGGAGTACGCGGTGCAGCGTTGGCCGGAGACCAAGCGCCTGCTGGGGCTGCTGGTCAACTCCTCCGGGCGGGCGCACGGGCGCAACGCGCGGCGGCTCGTCCACGCCAGTCGCAAACAGGACCGCCGCCTGGCGGTGGCACTGCTGGCCGCTGCTGTCTCCCATACTCCGGAGGGCGAGGAGGTGCTGCGCGGCGCGCGGATGCGGATGGCGCGGAAACCGTCGGCCGTCGCCCGCGAGCTGCTGCGCAACTTCCCCAAAGGCGGCAAGCGCCGCCGCAAGCGCGGCAAGCGCAACGGCGGCCAGGGCGAGAACGGCTCCGCTCCCGAGGCTGACCGGAGGCAGGGCGGCGACGGCAGCGAGAAACCGCGCAAAAGGTCGAAGCCGAGAAAACGGCGCAAATCCGGGGCGCGCGCTCGGGCCGAATCTGCGGTGGGCGCCGAGTCAGGCTCCGGTCAAGCGGACCTCTCCGCTGCCGACGGCGAGTCAGGCGCGGGTCAGGTGGACCTCGCCGGCACCGACGGCGATGCGCTCGCCGCCGGGGGTGAGGACCAGCAGGTAGCCCCGGTCGTCGACGCCGTCGGCGACGCCTGAGCCGCCGTCCCAGGCGACCTCTCTTCCCTTCAGCGCGTCGCGCTCGCGCCAGGCGGCGAGGACGGTGTCTGGGTCCGACTTGACCCAGCGCTCGAGGTGACGGTTCAAGACTGCGGCTGCGGTTAGGGGGGTCGTGGGGGGACCCGCCTGCGCGAACAGCGGGGAGGCTTGGCGGGTCCCCCCACGACCCCCCTCATCAGAGCTGAAGATCGATACGGCCTTGTCCTGGAGGTCCGGCGGGAACTCCTCCGTTGAGATGGTGAGGTTCAAGCCGACGCCGACTACCGCCCAGCCATCTTGGGGTCGAGCCTCGACGAGGATTCCGGCCAGCTTGCGGCGTTCCACGAGGACGTCGTTGGGCCACTTGACGCCGCAGCGGAAGTCCGCCGCCGTCTCGCAATCGTGGGCGAGATTGCCGGCGAGCTCCTCCGCCGCTTCGCAGACGGCGAGCGGAGCGGCCAGTGGCAGCATCAGGTGGCGCTCCTCGAGCGGGCGCACGATCGCGGAGTAGAGCAGTGCCTTGCCGGCCGGGGCGGTCCAGGTCCGGCCCTGGCGCCCGCGCCCGGCGGTCTGCTCGGCGGCGGTGACTACGGTCCCGTGCTCAGCTCCCGCCGCCGCCAGCTCGCGGGCGCGTGTGTTGGTCGAGTCCGTACAGGCGAAGTGGCGGTGTAGCCCTCCGAAGCTCATCTACGCCGCTCCCTCTTGACTTTTCTCGCCCTGTGGGCGAACAAAGTCAAGAGCGGCTGGTGGTTCACCGTGCGGCGTCGGCCAGCAGGGCGGCGAGCAGGCCGTCGATGTCGTGTTGCTCGGCTTCGACGTCGACGCTGAGGCCCGTGGCGCGGGCGGTGTCGCTGGTGACGGGGCCGATCGAGACGATGCGGGCGGCGCTGGGGAAGCGGTCGCCGAGGGACTCGGTCAGGTTGGTGACGGTGGAGGAGGAGGTGAAGGTGACGTAGTCGGCGCCCTGGGCGGCCGCGACGGCCTCGGCGTCGGGCTGCTCGCGCACGGTCTCGTAGAGGGCGACGACGTCGACCTTGGCGCCGCGCTCGCGCAGGGCGTCCGGGAGGACGTCGCGGGCCTCGGCGGCGCGAGCGACGAGGACGCGCTTGCCCTCGATCTCGACTCCGGCCAGTGCCTCGACCAAGGCCTCGGCGACGAAGCGCTCGGGGACGACGTCGGCGGCGATCCCGTGCCGGGCGAGGGCGCGGCGGGTACCGGGGCCGATCGCGGCGACGGTGGCGCCTGCGAGGGCGCGGGCATCCAGCCCGGCTGTCGTCGCCGAGGCACCGGGCTCGGCTGCCGTTCTCCCCGCCGCGAGGGCGTCGAAGAGCAGGTTCGCCCCGTTGGGGCTGGTGACACAGATCAACGCGTACTCGCCGATCGACTCGATCGCGTGGCGCACCTCATCGCTCTCGATCCGCGGCTCGATCCGGATCGCCGGCAGCTCGACGACCTCGGCGCCGAGATCGCGCAGGGTCGCGGCGAGGCCGCTGGCCTGCGCACGGGCGCGGGTGACGACGACGCGGCGGCCGTGCAGGGGGCGGCGCTCGAGCCAGGCGAGGTCCTCGCGACGGGCAGCAACTGCGCCGACGACGATCAGCGCCGGTGCCTGCACGGCTTCGCGCTCGACCGCGGCGGCAATCGTCCCCAGGGTCGCCACCACGGTGCGCTGGCCGGGCCAGGTCCCGCGCTCGATTGCCGCCGCGGGCTCCTCGCCGCCGCGGCCGCCGGCGATCAGCGCCGCCGCGTTCTCGGCCAGTCGCTTGACGCCCATGTAGAAGACGAGGGTGCCGGGGAAGCGGGCGAGCGCGTCCCAGTCGAGCGCCGACTCGGTCTTCTCCGGATCCTCGTGGCCGGTGACGAAGGCGACCGCGGAGGCGTCGTCGCGGTGGGTGACGGGGATCCCGGCGTAGGCGGTGGCGGCGACGCCGGCGGTCACTCCCGGCACGACCTCGAACTCGACCCCCGCCGCCCGCAGCGCTTCGCCCTCCTCGCCGCCGCGACCGAAGACGAAGGGGTCGCCGCCCTTCAGCCGCACCACGCTCTTGCCCGCCCGCGCCGCCGCGATCAGCCGCGTGCCGATCTCCTCCTGCGACACCGACGGGACCCCGGGCTGCTTACCGACGTAGACGCGCTCGGCGTCTTCGCGAGCGCCGTCGAGCGCCCCCGGCGGGATCAGCCGGTCGTAGAAGACCGCTTCGGCGCTGGAGATCAGTGCCAGCGAGCGCGCCGTCATCAGCCCCGGATCACCCGGTCCCGCGCCAACCAGATAGACGACCCCTGCGCGCGCACTCATTCCGTGGTTCCTTTTTCCACCCACAGGCACATAAGGAACCACGGACTGCAACGAGAGGGTTCGGGGAGCCGCGGATTGCTAAGGGAGGCGCGGCTCACGCCATTTGCTCCGCCCGGTCGAGCAGGTCGAGGGCGCCGGCGCCGAGCAGGCGCTCGGCGAGGAGGACCCCGGCCGCCGCCGGCTCGGAGGCGTCGGCCTCGATCCGGTCGCGCAGCCACTCGCTGCCGTCGGGGAGGCCGACGAAGGCGTCGATCTCGAGCCGCTCGCCCGCGACCCGGGCGAAGACGCCGACGGGCGTCGTGCAGCTGGCGTCGAGCAGGCGCACCGCAGCGCGCTCGGCGGTCAGCTCCCGCGCCGCGTCGAGGTCGAAGATCCCCGCCACCGCCTCGATCGTCTCCTTGTCGCCGGCGCGGACCTGGAGGACCAGCGTGCCCTGGCCCGGCGCCGGCACCATCGCCTCGACCGGGACCCGGAAGCCGATCTCGTCCTCGCGGCCGAGCCGGCGCAGGCCGGCGGCGGCGAGCACGATTGCGTCGAGCTCACCCTCGGCGAGCTTGCGCAGGCGGGTGTCGACGTTGCCGTGCAGCTCCTCCACCCGCAGGTCGGGGCGGGCGGCAAGCAGCTGAGCGCGCCGGCGCAGGCTGGCAGTGCCGACCCGGGCGCCCTCCGGCGCGTCCTCGAGTGAAAAGCCGGCGCCGATCCAGGCGTCGGCCGGATCCTCCCGCCGCGGCACCGCGGCGATCTCCAGCTCCGCCGCCATCTCCCCCGGCAGGTCCTTGGCCGAGTGGACCCCGACCTCCGCCTCCCCCGACAGCAACGCCCGCTCCACCCCCCGCACGAACCGAGACTTGTCCCCCGGCTCGCCGTCGGAGGACGCCTCGACAAGCTCCGCTCCCCCAAGCATCTCGGCGACCATCCCCGCCTGGGTCAAAGCAAGCTTGCTGCTGCGGGTGGCAATTCGAATCATTCAGGAAGCACCTGCTCGGCCGAGCCTGAGGACCAATCCCGGTAGGGGTGAAACGTCTTGTACTTTTTCGCCGCTGCCCATAGTCGGTAGCCAAGCACGCGGCTCGAAAAAGTTAAGTGGAACCCCTACCGGGATTGGTCCTCCCACCGGGATTGCCCTTCCGCAGCTCGGTTACGTTTGAGCCGGACTCCACTTCGGGCTCCGTCTCGACGTCCAGCCCGAACAGCTCGCGCAACGCACTGACGTAAAAGTAGGCGTCGTCGCTGCCGGCCGAGCGGCGCATGCGCAGGGTCGGCTCGTGCAGGAGGCGGGAGGCGATCGCCTTCGCCATCGTCTCCAGCCGCTCGCGATCGCCTTCGCTGAGGTTCTCCCAGCGGGTCTCGTTCTCGGCCAGGACGCGGCGCACGATCTCGTCGCCGCGTTCGCGCATCGCCGCGATCGTCGGCACCACCTCGAGCGAGGCGAGCCAGCGCTCGAAGCGGTCGAGCTCGACCTCGATGATCCGCTCCGCCCGCGTCGCCTCGGCCTCGCGGCCGCTGGCGTTGCGTTCGACGATCTGCTGGACGTCGTCGATGTCGTGGACGCTGACGCCGGCGATCTCGCGGCAGTCGGGCTCGATGTCGCGGGGCACGGCGATGTCGATCGCCAGCAGCGGCCGCTGGCGCCGCGCCGCCATTACCTGGGCGAGGTCGTCGCGCTCGACGATGTGGTGGGGGGAGTTGGTCGCGGTGACGACGATGTCGGCCTCGGTCAGCTGCTCGGGCAGCTCCTCGAAGCGGACGGCGCTGCCGTCGAAGCGCTGGGCCAGCCCGATCGCGCGGTCGTAGTGGCGGTTGGCGACGAAGACGGTGCGAACGCCGCGGGCGACCAGGGCGCGGGCGACCAGCTCGGCGGTCTCGCCGGCGCCGACCACGAGCACGCGGCGGTCGGAGAGGTCGCCGAGGGCGCGGCGGGCCAGCTCGACCGCGACCGAGGGGATCGAGACGCCCTTCTCGCTGATCCCGGTCTCCTCGCGGGCGCGGCCGCCGGCGGCGAGGGCGCCGCGGAAGAGGCGGTTGAGGATCGGCCCGGTGCCACCCTCGACCAGGGCCAGCTCGTAGGCGCGTTTGACCTGGCCCTGGATCTCGGCCTCGCCGACGATCATCGAGTCGAGCCCGGCGGTGACCCGCAGCAGGTGGCGGGCGGCCTCGACCGAGCGCAGCGAGTAGAGGTGGCCGAGCAGCTCGGTCGGGCGGATCTCCGCCTGGCGGGTGAGCACCCCCAGCGCCGTCGACTCGGCCTCGACCGGGTCGGAGACGATCAGGTAGAGCTCGGTGCGGTTGCAGGTCGAGATCGCCGCCGCCTCGTGGATCCCGGCCGCGGCGGTCAGCTCGCGCAGGGCGCTGACGGCGCGGCCCTCGGTCAGCGCCAGCCGCTCGCGCAGGTCGAGCGGCGCCGTCTTGTGGGAGACGCCGAGGGCGAGGAGCTCACTCATGGGAAACCGCCGGCTGCTCCGCTTCGCGTCCGCTGCCGGCGGCAGATGCGCTAACGCCCTGGCCACCTTGGACGGTCCGGTCCGCGACTTCGTCGCTAGCGCCAGCGGCCGAGTTCTCGGCCCGCTGCTCCGCAAATCCCGCCAGCTCCCGCAGCTCCCGCTCGATCCGCTGCAGTTTCGCCGCCATGATCGCCACGTAGACGACGATCAGGACCAGGAAGACGACGTAGGCACCGGCGACGTACTTGCCGGCCTCGTCGAGCGGCAGGGCGGGGGCGCCGAGCGGCAACAGGGCAGCGAGCGACAGCATCAGCTCACCTCCGGGGCGATCCGCGAGGCGGCGCCCGGGGCCGGCGCGTCGAGGGCGCGGCGCAGGCGCTTGACCTGGCCCGAGGCGCTCTTCGCGGTCAGCTCGAACTTGACCAGGGTCACCCAGAGCAACGCCGTCGTCGCCAGGCTGCAGAGGAAGACCAGCATCATCTCCCCGGGCAGGCCGCCGTTGGCGGTGCCGAAGGTGCGCGGGTGGACCAGGCTCTGGGCCATCCGCACGGCCATGAAGTTGAGCGGCACGAAGGCGCCGGCGGTGATCGCGAAGACGGAGGCGTAGCGGGCCTGGCGCTCCGGGTCCTCGATCGCGTAGCGGAAGGGGTAGTAGGTCGCGTACATGAGGAAGACGATCAGGAAGCTGACCAGGGTCGGCTCGTCCCAGACCCACCAGTGGCCCCAGGAGGCCTTGGCCCAGATTGCCCCGGTGATCAGCACCGCGACGCCGAAGATCACCGACATGTGGATCGAGACGTAGGAGTAGGCGTCCCACTTGCGGTTGCCGCTGCGCAGATGGGCGATCGCGAAGACGCCGCCGACGACGAAGCCGACCAGCGCCACGATCGCCAGCGGCACGTGCAGGTAGAAGATCTTCTGGATGAAGCCCTGGTCGGCGTCGAGCGGCGCGTAGAAGAAGACCAGCGAAAGCGACAGGGCAAGCATTGCCACGGTGGCGATCGAGAGTGGTCTCAGTCCTTTGCCGTACATGCTTCGCGGGGGTAAGGGCCGGTCCGGCGGCTCAATCCTCCAGGAGGAAGTCGAAGACCGCGTAGCCGACCAGGCCGAAGATCAGATCGTATAGGCCGAGCACCATCAGCCAGGTGCCGAAGCGGTGGTAGCCGGGGCCGCCCAGGGCCAGCAGCGGCTCGGTGGCGCCGGTCGCGGCGATCATCAGCGGCACGACGAGTGGCAGTAGGACGAGCGGCACCAGCAGGTCGCGGGCGCGCGAGTTGACCGCCATCGAGGAGATCAGGGTGCCGGTCGCGGCCAGGCCGAGGT
This sequence comes from uncultured Solirubrobacterales bacterium, assembly GCA_963717495.1. GTDB lineage: Bacteria > Actinomycetota > Thermoleophilia > Solirubrobacterales > 70-9 > VAYN01. The sequence goes on from OY970339.1 coordinate 2,276,934, forward strand.
CGGCCAGCAGCAGGACCGCGATCAGCGGCGCCACCCCCGCTGCCGAGTCGAGGAAGAAGAGGGCGAAGATCGGCACCGCGACCAGCTCCAGCGCCAGCAGGTAGACCAGCAGCGCCGCCGCCTTGGCGGCGAAGAGGACGCTGCGGTCGATCGGGGCGAGGCGGATCGCGTCGAAGCCGCCCTCCTCGCGCTCGGCGACGAAGAGGCGGTTGATGCCGAGCACCGCGGCGAACAGCAGCGTCGCCCAGAGCACGCCGGCGGCGAGGCTGCCGGAGAGCTGGGTGCGATCGAGCCCGAAGCGGAAGATGACGAAGGTGGTGACGGAGAAGAGCGCCATCGCCGGCAGCGACTGCAGGGTGCGCAGCTCCGAGCGCAGGTCCTTGCCGAGGATCGCCGCGAAGGCGGCGCGCGAGGGGGTCATCGGGCTGCCCCGGCGCTGGCCAGGCGGGCCTCGTCGAGGTCGAGCTCGGGCGCCGCGCACTCGCGCACCATCAGGCCGCCGTGGCCGAGGACCAGCGCCCGGTCGGCGCCGGGCAGCGCCCGCTCGGGGTCGTGGGTGACGACGACGCGGGTGCGGTCGCCGTCGGGCCCGATCAGCCCCCGCGCCAGCTCGCGGCCCTCGGCGTCGAGGTTGGAGTCCGGCTCGTCGAGCAGCAGCAGCCGCGGCTCGTGCAGGACGCAGCGGCAGATCGCCAGGCGCTGGCGCATCCCGGCCGAGAGCTCGACCACCCGCTCGTCGGCGCGGCGTTTCATCCCGCAGGCGGCCAGCAGCGCCGCGATCCGTGCCTCGGCTGCCTTATCGGAGATCCCATGCAGCTTGGCCTGGAAGAGCAGGTTCTCGCGGCCGCTGAGGTCGCGGTAGAGGAGCGGCTCGTGGCCGAGGTAGCCGATCCGCCCGCGCAGCTTCCAGGCCTCGTCGGGCAGCGAGCAGCCGAGCACGCTCACCTCGCCGCCGCTCGGCCGCAGCAGCGTCGCGAGGATCCGCAGCAGCGTCGTCTTGCCGGCGCCGTTGGGGCCGAGCACGACCAGCGTCTCGCCCGCCGCCAGCGTCAACCCGACGCCGTCGAGCGCCGTGCGTTCGCCGTAGTCGCGGCGCAGGCCGGCGAGCCGGATCGCCGGCGTATCGGAGTTCTGCTCGCTTGGCATGCCGCCGGGGATTGTGAACCGTCTAGGCTGCCGCGGCAGATTTCGCAAAGGGACGCATACGTCGTCTCCTGACAAGGAGGACTGGATGAGCAATTGGAATCGGGCGGCGGCGCTGACCGTCGCGGTCGGCGCGGCGCTGGCCCTGACGGTGCCGGTGATCGCCGCGGCCGGGCAGCCGGGGCAGACGGTGGAGCTGAAGTCGACGATCACGGTCGACCGCTTCGCCACCGCCGGCAAGGTCTCCTCGGCGAACGCGAACTGCGTCGAGAGTCGTCAGGTCGTCGTCAAGGAGAAGGGCTTCGGCAAGATCGGCTCCACCACCACGAGCTCCACCGGCAGCTGGAAGGCCGAACCCCACTACAAGGGCAGCCTTCCGATCAAGGTCTGGGCTGAAGTGAAGCCGGTCACCCAGGGGACCGCCGGCACGATCTACAAGTGCCTCGGCGCGACCTCGAAGATCCGCACGATCAACGGCGGCTGATTCCGGTTACTTGGATCGATTGGCGCTTTTGTCATCCCATGGTTGACAAAAGCGCCCATCTCCAACTTCAGCCCCGCTTCTTCAGCGTGCGCTGACCGATCTTTAGCAGCGGTCCCATGCCCTCGCGCAGGGCGCGGGTCCGCGTCTCGCCCTTGCCGTAGAGGATCCGGGCCGAGGCCTGGACCGCTTCGCCGAGGGTGCGGTCGTAGGGGTGCCACCAGAAGTCGCGGGTGAGGCCCGGCTCCCAGGCGTTCATCTTGATGTTGACGCACTCGTAGAAGCCGAATTTGGAATGCGAGCGGCCGACGCCGGAGTCCTTGACGCCGCCCCAGGCGCACTGGCAGGCGCCGTGGCTGAAGGAGTGGTCGTTGATCCAGACCATCCCCGACTCCAGCCGGCGGGCGATCCGTTCGCCCTTCTGCCGATCCTTGGTCCAGACCGAGGCGCCGAGGCCGAACTCGGAGTCGTTGGCGAGGTCGATCGCCTCCTGCTCGGAGTCGACGACGACGATCGGCAGCACCGGGCCGAAGATCTCCTCGCGCATGATCCGGGTCTGGTGGGTGATGCCGGTGAGCACAGTGGGGGCGACGTACTTGCCGGGCAGGCCGGGAACGTCGACGGGGCCGCCGCAGAGCTTGGTGGCGCCGCTGGCGACCGCGTCCTCGATCAGGTCGACGACGATCTCGTACTGGCCGTCGGAGGTCATCGGGCCGATCTCGGTCTCCCACTCGAGCGGGTCGCCGAGGCGCAGCTTCTCGGCCTCGCGGGCGACGCCGGCGACGAAGCGATCGGCGATCTCGCGGACGACGTAGACGCGCTCGATCCCCGAGCAGGTCTGGCCGGCGTTGGCGAAGCCGCCCCAGACAGCGCCGGAGATCGCGTTGTCGAGGTCGGCGTCGGCGCAGACGATCATCGGGTCCTTGCCGCCGAGCTCCAGGACCGACCCCTTGAGCGCGCCGGCGCAGACCTCGCCGACCTGGCGGCCGACCTCGACCGAGCCGGTGAAGAAGATCTTGCCGGCGCTGGAGCGGGCCAGCGCGTCGCCGACGGCGCCGCCGCCGTGGACGACCCGGACCAGGCCCTCGGGGAAGCCGGCCTTCTCGAAGACCTTGGCGATCCGCTCCCCCAGCAGCGGCGTCAGGCTGGCCGGCTTCAGGACCACGCCGTTGCCCGCCATCAGCGCGATCGCGACCTCGCCGAAGGGGATCGACCAGGGGTAGTTCCAGGGGGCGATGACGCCGACCACGCCGATCGGCTCGTAGGAGAAGTGACCGCTCTTGGAGAGGGTGAACGCCTGCGTCATCCGCACCTTCTCGTCGGCGAGGATCTTGGGGCCGGCCTTGGCGCACCAGTGCAGGGCGTCGACAGTCGGCAGCAGCTCCATCGTGTAGGCCTCGGCGCGCGGCTTGCCCTGCTCGCGGACCAGCAGCTCGGCGACCTCGTCGATGTCGTCGAGCAGCCCGTCGGCGGCGCGGCGCATGTAGGCGGCGCGGGCCTTCAGCGGCAGCTCGGCCCAGGCGGGCTGGATGCGGGCGACGTCGTCGACCACGGCCTGGACTTCGTCCGGGGTGATGGTCGGGACCGAGCCGACGAGCTCGCCGGTGGCGGGGTTGAACGACTCCAGGGTTGACAGGGCAGCGGGTTTTGCCTCGGTGGTAGCCATCTGGCGATTGTACGGGGAGTGGGGGGAGTCAGGGGAGGGGTCTCCGGAGCAACAGCGGGGAGGCTCCGGAGACCCCTCCCCTGACTCCCTCATACTCCGCAGGAGTGGCTGATCAGCTGTTCGACACTGGTGGGGAAGCCCAGGCCGAGTCGGGTCCCAGGGCTGGAGGACTGCCCCCTGCGGATGCTCCTTTAGCTGTGAGGATGCGGCCGCGGAGCCTGGACGAGCTGGTGGGGCAGGAGCACATCCTTGGATCCGGGTCGGCGCTGCGGAGCGCGATCGAGAGTGGCCACCCACACAGCGCGATCCTCTACGGGCCGCCGGGGGCGGGGAAGACGACGCTGGCGCGGATCGCCGCGGCCGGCGCGGAGGGCGCCTTCGAGGAGGAGTCGGCGGTGAACGCGGGGAAAGCCGAGATCCGCGGGGTGATCGAGCGGGCGCGCGAGCGCCGCAAGGGCTCGGGGCGGCCGACGATCCTCTTCCTCGACGAGATCCACCGCTTCAACAAGGCGCAGCAGGACGCGCTGCTGCCGGCGGTCGAGGAAGGGCTGCTGACGCTGATCGGGGCGACCACCGAGAACCCCTACTTCGAGGTGAACTCGGCGCTGCTCTCGCGCTCGCAGGTCTACGAGTTGAAACCGCTCGATGCCGGTCAGGTGGAGGAGCTGTTGCGGCGAGCGCTCGCCGATCCCGAGCGCGGGATCGCGGAGCCACCGCCGATCGACGACGCCGCCCTGGCGATGCTGGCCGAGCGCAGCGGCGGCGACGCCCGCGTCGCCCTCTCCGGGCTCGAGCGCGCGGTCGAGCGGGCGCAGGGGAAGCCGATCGACGTGGCCGCGATCGAGGACGCGCTGCAGCGCAAGGCGCTCGACTACGACCGCCAAGGCGACCGCCACTACGACTTCGTCTCGGCCTGGATCAAGGCCACCCGCGGCTCCGACGTCGACGCCTCGCTCTACTACCTGGCGGTGATGCTGGAGGGCGGGGAGGACCCGCGCTTCATTGCCCGGCGCATGGTCATCCTCGCCTCCGAGGACGTCGGCAACGCCGACCCGCAGGCGCTGCTGGTCGCCGACGCCGCCGCCCGCGCCGTCGACCGCGTCGGCCTGCCCGAGTGCGCGCTCAACCTCGCCCAGGCGGCCGTCTACCTGGCCCTGGCGCCGAAGTCCAACGCCTCCCACAAGGCACTCGCCGCCGCCCGCGCCGAGGTCCGCGCCAACGGCGCCAAGACCCCGCCCGACTACCTCCGCGACGCCCACTATCCCGGCGCCGAGAAGCTCGGCCGCGGCAGCGGCTACCGCTACGCCCACGACGAACCGGGCGGCGTCAGCGACCAGCAGCTGCTCCCCGACGCGCTCCCCGACCGCCGCTTCTACGCGCCGACCGACCGCGGCTTCGAGGCCGAGCTGGGGAAGCGCCTTGCCGACCTGCGTATGAGATTCGGCCAGTCCAAGTAACGGGCGCAACTTCCTAAAGACCGCCGGGTTTAAGTGGTCGGCTTTCCAAGCTAGAGCCAGGGAGAGCCGACAACAGGCCGGAGGCCTGGACTGGGGGCCTCCGGCTTTTGTCTTGCACAGGGGGGAGAGGGCGCCGAGTGGGACTGGGACTCGGCGCCCTCTATATATCCAGGGGTCTTACGGGGCGGCCGCTCAGGAGAAGATCGCCTGGGCGGCGAGCGAGAGGCCGGCGACGACGAGGATCGCCGCGATCGTGCGCAGCAGCGCCTCGTCGTCGAGGCGGCCGGTGAGGTGGGCGCCGAGGTAGGCGCCCGGCACCGCGCCGGCGCAGCCGGCCGCGAGCAGGTCCCAGTCGACGCCGCCGCTGAGGTGGCCGATCAGGCCGCCGATGCCGACGACGACGCCGGTCGCCGCGTTGGTCCCGACCGCCGCCCTCGGCGTCGTCCCCAGCCAGCGCACCATCGCCGGCAGCCGCAGGGTGCCGAGGATCAGCCCGACCAGGCCTCCGAGCACGCCAACCGCGAAGGCGATCGCGATCGCCGTCCAGCGCCCGCCCGGGGTCGGGTCGTGCGGGACCGGGCGCCGCGCCCGCCGGGTCAGCTCCACCGCCCCGTAGAGGACGACCACCGCGATCGTCGCCAGCAGCAGCCGCTGCGGCAGCACCCCGGAGAGGACGCCGCCGGCGATGCCGCCGAGCAGCGAGGGCGGCGCCATCAACCAGAACAGCCGCCAGTCGATCCGGCCGCCGCGCCAGTGGGCGATCGAGGCGGTGAAGGCCGAGGCGGCGCTGATCGCGACGTTGGCGCCGGCGCCGGCCGCGGTCGAGGAGGAGAGCTGGAGGATCAGCGGCAGCCGCAGGTTGCCCAGCACCAGCCCGGCGACGCCGCCGGCGAGGGCGACGGCGAACGACCAGATCGCGACGGCGAGCAGATCCATGGCCGCGAAACCATGACGTGTCTGAGTTAAACGCCTATATGTGGCGGGCAAGCTCAGACACGTCATCGCCTAAGGTGGCGGTATGGCCTCGAATGACGCTGAGCGGTTGCGACTCGGGGGGATGGCGCTGCGTAATGGGCTGCTGATCCACGGGCCGACCCACTGGGCGGCGGCGGTCCGCGACCGCGAGGGCGCGATTCAGGTCGCTTCCGAGCCCAAGCCGGAGCTCGCCCCCAAGCTGGTCGCGCGCCTGCCAGGCCTGCGCGGCCCGCTGAAACTGGCCGAGGCGATGGCGGTGCTGCCGCTGGCGCGCCGGCGGCTGCCGGCGGCGCGGCTGCCATTCGAGAACTGGCGGGTGATCGCCGCGGCCGGCGTCACGATCGCCGCGACCGGGATCCTCCGCAAGCGCGCCCCCGCCTCGGCGGCGCGCGAGGGGCTGGCCCAGGCGATCGGCGCCGTGCCGGCGATGGTGGCCCTGCTGGACCGCGACCTCGCCGCCTACCACGGGGTCGAGCACAAGGCGATCGCCGCCTACGAGCAGGGCATCGACGACGTCGCCGGTGTGCCCAAGGAGCACGACCGCTGCGGCTCCAACTTGATCGTGCCGATGATGCTGCTCTCGGCCGGCGGCACGGTGTTGCTGGAGCGGCTGGTCGCCAAGCCCGGGACGGTGGCCCGGGCCGGCGTCGGCCTCGGCGGCGCCTCGATCGCGGTCGAGATGTTCGCCTGGAGCGACCGCCACCACGGCGATCCCCTGGCCGAGGCGTTCCACACTCCCGGGCGCGAGATCCAGCGCCACCTTGCGACCAAGGAGCCGACCCCGGAACAGCTCGAGGTCGGCCTGGCGGCGATGGCGGAGATCCTCCGGGTTGAGGCCGACTAGACTGCGCCGCCCGCGGCGGACGCGGAGTGAGTGAGCGAGACTGCCGGTGACGATGAGCGCGAACGAACGAGAGCAGAGCACGCGGGCGGAATTGTGATTTTCGGAAGGATCGACCACATAGGAGTCGCCGTCGAGGATCTCGACGCCGCCCTCGCGCTCTACGAGCAGAGCTTCGAGATGACGCTCGCGCACCGCGAGACGGTCGAGGACCAGGGCGTCGAGGCAGTGCTGCTGGACGTCGGAGAGGGGCACGTCGAGCTGCTGCGCCCGCTCGGGGCCGACACCGCCGTCGGCAAGTTCCTCGCTCGCAAGGGCGAAGGCCTGCACCACGTCGCCTACGCGGTCGACGACATCGACGCCACGCTGGAACGGGTCGCCGCCGCCGGCATCGAGCTGATCGACTCGAAGCCGCGGGTCGGCATCCGCGAGAGCCGCGTCGCCTTCCTTCATCCCCGCTCCACCGGCGGGGTACTGACCGAGATCGTCGAACCAGCGGGAGGGCACTGATGGCCGAGGCACAACGGGTCGAGATCGGCTTCGAGGGTGGGCAGGTCATCAATGCGCGCATCGCCGAGGACGACCTCAAGGACCTGCGCAAGCAGCTCGAGAAGGGCGGCTGGCACGACCTCCACACCGAGGACGGCGTCGTCTCCCTCTACCTCGGCAAGGTCGCCTTCCTCCGCATCGCCGCCGGCGACCACCGCGTCGGCTTCGGCGGCTGAGGCGCGCCGCTGCCCGGATAGCGGCGCGGCGCGGCGGGTAGGTTCGAACCGATGCCTCGCGCAACTGTCGAAGAGCACCCGCTCGGCCTGACCTGGGTCGTGCCGGAGCCGATGGAACGGGCCTTCCACGCGCTCGTCGACGAGGGGCGCGTCTGGCTCGTCGACCCGCTCGACGACCCGGGCCTGGACGAGGCGACGAAGCTCGGCGAGCCGGCGGCGGTGCTGCAGCTGCTCGACCGCCACAACCGCGACTGCGCCGCGGTCGCCGAGCACCTCGGCGTCCCGCATCTGAAGGTCCCCGACGCCGTCCCGGACTCCCCGTTCGAGGCGATCAGCGCGGTCCGGATTCCGCGCTGGCGGGAGACGGCGCTGTGGTGGCCGGCCCGCAGGGCGCTCGTCGTCGCCGAGGCTCTCGCCGCCAACCCGATGCACACCGGCGGCAGGCAGCCGGTGGGGGTGCACCTGTTCCTGCGGGCGTGGCCGCCGGGGTCGCTGCGTGGCTACGACCTCGAGCACCTGCTGCTCGGCCACGGCCACGGCGTCCACGGGTCGGAAGCCGCCACCGCCCTGGAAACGGCCTATGCGCACGCCCGCCGCGACCTGCCCCGCGTGGTCCTCGGACTGCCGGGCACGCTGCGCGGCTGAAGCACCGCCGCGCTCAGTAGCGCGGCGGCTCGCGGACCTCGCGGCGTTCTTCCACCGCGGGGACTTCCCTGGCTCGCGCCCGGCGCGACCAGATTGCCTCCTGGAGGAGGGAGAGGACGAGCGCGGCGACGCCGGCGATCATCAGGATCACGCCGACGGTGTCGATGCTCAGTCCCTTCACGTGGACGTTGGTCGCGAACTTGAGGATCGCGCCAACTGCGATCAGGAATATCGATCCGGCGATTGGCATGGGCTCTGGGTACCCCAGGGGCCGGCGGGCAAACGAAAGTCGACTCCGGCGCCGCAGAGTGGGCGGCGAACTCGATGGCTGCTCTATGCGGAGAGCTCAGTCCAGAGGCGGGTCTCGGCCTCGGCGACGTGCTTGGCTGCGATATCGATCTCGCTCCAGAGGGCGGCGTCCGGCTGGTCGCTCTCACTCACCAGGAGGAACGCTTCGGCCAGCTCGGTCCAGCGCGCCGCGGCCGCCGCGGCCAGCGGCGCCTCCTCGCGTCCCACCTCTTCGAGGAAGCGCGAGTACATGAGCCGGAAGGCGCCGCCGCCGGTGCCGCGGCGCTCGATCACCTGGTAGGCGAAGCGGGCGCACCACTGCCAGTCGGCTGCGGTCTCGGGCCAGGAGCCGGCCTCGGCGGCGAGGCGCTCGATCGCCGGCAGACCGGCGAATTCACCGAAGGTCGGTTCCAGCATCTCCTTCGCGCCTTGCTCGATCGCCCGCGGCACCGCCGCCTCCAGCCGCTCCCGGTCGACCGCCGCGGAAACCGTGAACATGTGCCCTTCCAGCGGGTAGGCGGGGTGGCCGCTGTGGCGGGCCTTGGCGAGGTTCTCGAGCCGGGTCGTCTGCAGCTCCGCGAAGCCGGTGTCGGAGAGCTGCGCGACCTCGTCGTCGTAGCCGGCGAGCACGACCGCGTGGCCGGGGAAGTGGGCCGAGTTGCCGTAGTGGTCGAGGTGGTAGATGTCGGTCAGCAGCAGCGCCGGGTTGCCGGCGTCGACCTCGGCCCGCGCCGCCTCCCACGCCTCCCCATCCCCCTCGGCGAAGGTGCGCATCTCCAGCGCTGCACCGGTGAGGTCGCGGAAGCTCTCCTCCAGCCGTGCCGTGCGGCCGTTGAACCAGCGGCTTGGCGAGGCGTCCTCCAGCGTCAGGTAGTAGAAGCTCGCTCCGGCCCCGAGGCCGAAGGCCATCTCCTCGCTGAGCTCGATCCCGTGGAAGCCGAGCAGGTTGCGCAGCGCGGTCGAGCCACAGTGGTTGCCGGGGGTGTGAACGTAGCCGGGGACGGAGGGCATGACCGGATACTGACCGACCGGCGCCGCGTATCCTCCGCCGCCGTGGAGAACGCCGCCGCCAACCCCGAGAACCTCGACCTCAAGCTGCTGCGCCTGATGCGGACCCGTGGGCACTCGCCCGGGCTGGAGTCCGCCGCCAAGGCGCTGGGCAAGGCAGGCAACAACGCGGCGGTCTGGGTCGTGCTCGGGGTGGCGCTTGCCCTGATCGACTGGGAACGGCACGAGGCCTGGCTGATCTGCGCCGCCCTCGGCCCGATCGCGATCGTCCTCAACTACGGGCTCAAGCTGCTGGTCAGGCGGCCGCGGCCGGTGCTCGAGGGCCTGCCGCCGCTCGGCGGCGCCCCCAGCTCGCTCAGCCTCCCCTCCGCCCACGCCCTCTCCTCGTTCGCGGTGGCGACGGCGATGGTCCGGGTCGACCCGGCCACCGCGGGCGCGCTCGTCGTCGCCCTGGCGCTCTCGCTCGGCCGTCCCTACCTGGGGATGCACTACCCGTCCGACGTCCTCGCCGGCGCCCTGCTCGGCATCCTGCTGGGCCTGATCGTGCCGCTCTCCCTATGAAGGCGGCGAAGCGATGAAGGTCGGGATCGTCGGGCTGCCGAACGCGGGCAAGTCGACCCTCTTCAACGCCCTGACCAAGGGCGGCGCCCAGACCGGCGACTACCCGTTCACGACGATCGAGCCCAACGTCGCGATCGCCCAGGTGCCCGACGAGCGGCTGCAGAAGGTGGCGGAGACGGTGCGCAGCTCGAAGCTGGAACCGGCGACGATCTCCTTCCACGACATCGCCGGCCTGGTCAAGGGCGCCTCCGAGGGGGAGGGGCTCGGCAACCAGTTCCTCGCCTCGATCCGCGAGACCGACGCGATCTGCCACGTCGTCCGCTGCCACGAGGACTCCGGCGTGCCGCACCCCGACGGCCGCGTCGACCCGCTGGCCGACATCGAGACGATCGAGACCGAGCTGGTGCTCGCCGACTACGACCAGGTCGAGCGGCGGCTGGGCCGGGTCGGCAAGCAGGCGAAGTCGGGCGACGCCGAGGCGATCGCCGAGCACGGCTGGCTGCAGGCGGTGCACGAGGCGCTCGCGGCGGGACGGCCCGCGCGCTCGATCCCCGTCCCCGACGCCGCCCCCAATGCGGCGCGCGACCTGGGCGCCCTCACCACCAAGCCGATCCTCTACGTCGCCAACGTCGACGAGGGCGATGCCGAGCCGCCGCAGGCAGTCGCCTCCCACGCCGCCGCGGTCGGCGCCGGCGTGGTTGCGGTCAGCGCCCGGATCGAGGGCGAGCTGGCCGAGCTCGACCCCGACGAAGCGGAGGAGATGCGCGAGTCCTACGGCGTCGAGGGCTCCGGCCTGGCCCGCCTCGTCCGCGCCGCCTACGAGCTGCTCGACCTGATCGTCTTCTTCACCGCCGGCGAGGGCAAGGAGGCCGTCGCCCGGCCGCTGCGCCGCGGCGCCACCGCGCTCGAGGCCGCCGGCACGATCCACACCGAGATCATGGAAGCCTTCGTCAAAGCCGAGGTGGTCGGCTGGGAGCAGCTGGTCGAGACCGGTGGTTACTCCCAGGCCCGCGACAGGGGGCGGCTGCGGATCGAGGGCCGCGACTACGTCGTCGAGGACGGCGACGTGGTGACGATCAAGGTTTGAAGCTCCCCCTATTGGATGACTCTGACGACCCCGTTAGGGTCGCCCTATGTCTCTAACGTTTTAGCCTTATATCGTTAGGGTCGGGTAGAATGCCTCTATGGAATTGGAGGCGTATCGATCGACCAGTTTCGGCGAAGGTCGTCGCACCCCCGGGCGTCACGGCTACGTGGCCTACTTTCCCGCGCCGATACCGCGCTCTCTGGAGTTACCGTCCTCCACTGCTCGGTTGGTCGGGGATGCCGAGGCAGAGTTGGGCCAGCTCGCCGCGATAGGTCGCCTCCTGCCGAACCCCGATCTCCTGCTTCGCCCTTATCTCCTGCGAGAGGCTCTTTCGTCGACCCGGATCGAGGGAACGCAGGCGAGCATGGCCGAGGTTCTCGAATCGGATGCGGCCGGCGGTCCGCCAAACGCCGACGTTGAGGAAGTCGTCAACTACGCCGGGGCGATGGGCTGGGGTCTCGAGCGACTCGACCGCCTGCCATTGAGCTCCCGCCTGCTCTGCGAGATGCACCGCCGTCTGATGGACGGGGTTCGCGGCCGCGAGCTTGCCCCGGGTGAGCTCCGCACGAGTCAGAACTGGATTGGAGCGCCCGGCTCGACGATCGAGACCGCTCAGTTCGTGCCGCCGCCGCCCGGCGAGCTGGCGAAGCTGCTCAAAGACTGGGAGCGCTTTGCTCATGAGGAGCCGGAGATGCCGCTGCTGGTCCAGAATGCATTGCTCCATTCCCAGTTCGAGACGATCCATCCGTTCCTCGACGGCAACGGACGCCTTGGCCGGCTCCTCCTTGTCTTCTTCCTTGTGGATCGAGGGAGGCTCGGCGCCCCGCTGCTCTACCTGAGCGCCTATGTGGAGCGTCACCGACAGGCCTACTACGACTCGCTCCAGGCCATTCGCGAGACGGGGGACCCGATCCCGTGGATCGAGCTGTTCCTCACTGCCGTCCAGACCCAGGCCGGCGATGCGGTTCGGCGTGCCCAGCAGATCGTCGAGTTGCGGGAGCAATACCGCCAAGCCGCGGCGGCCATCGGCACCGTCAGTGCCATGGCTCTTGTCGAGTTGATCTGCGAGAACCCCGTGGTCACGACGAAGTCCATCGAGGGGCGCCTTGGAATCAGTCGGCCAACGGCCCTCCGGCTTCTTCGTCGCATGGAGGCGCAGGGCGTGCTGAGCGAGAGCGACGAAGGAATCCGGGGTCAGCGCCGGTACGTCGCGCTGGCGATGATGGACGTGATCGCAGGCGACGGCGGCGAAGAGGCGGGCTAGAGTCTGCAAATGGACGAAAGCGCCAGATTCCCCCGGGTCGCCGCCAAGGCCGGCCACTACGAGAGCTTCTACATCAAGGCCTGCGAGCCGGGCGGGGGTCGGGCCCTCTGGATCCGCCACACCGTGCACAAGCGCCCCGGGGCCGAGCCCAAGGGCTCGATCTGGTTCGTCTTCTTCGACCGCGAGGCCGAGGGACCGCGGGCTACCAAGGTGACGGTCCCCGCCGCGCAGCTGTCGGTGCCCGCCGACGCCTGGATCCAGGTGGCCGACGCCGTGATCGGCCCTGGCCGGATGGAGGGCTCGGTCGACACCGACGCGCTCGCCGCCGGCTGGTCGCTGACCTTCTCCGGTGACGCCGAGCCCTGCAAGTACCTGCCGGCCGACTGGCTCTACGAGGCGCCGCTGCCGCGGACCAAGTTCGTCGCCCCCTACCCGGACGCGCGTTTCGAGGGCCGGCTCGAAATCGACGACGTCGGGATCGAGCTCGCCGGCTGGCCGGGAATGGTCGGCCACAACTGGGGCAGCGAGCACGCCGAGCGCTGGGTCTGGCTCGAGGGCACCGGCTTCGCCGACTCGCCCGGCACCTACTTCGACGCCGGCGCCGCCCGGGTCAAGCTCGGTTCCCGCACCAGCCCCTGGATCCCCTCGGGGATGTTGATGCTGGACGGCGAGCCGCACCGCCTCGGCGGCCTCGGCGCGATCCGCTCCGCTGCGATCGGGGAGTCGGCGGGCGCCTGCTCCTTTGTCCTCCCCGGCAAGGACATCCTCGTCCGCGGCCGCATCTCCGCCCCCCAGAAGGACTTCGTCGGCTGGGTCTACGCTGACCCTAAGGGACCCGAGCACAACACCGTCAATTGCTCGGTCGCCGACCTCGAACTGACCGTCGAGCGCCCCGGGCTGCCCAAGCGCGAGCTGACTCTCCCGGCCGGCGGCGCCTACGAGCTGGGGATGCGGGAGACCGACCACGGCATCCCGATCCAGCCCTACCCGGACGGCTGAACGCCGGCGCTACCGGGGCGCCCGCCGACGATCTTCTGGAAGCTCATCCAGGTGTCGTAGCCGCCGAGCGCGACCTCGAGCTGTTCGCCGGTGACCGTGGTGACACCGCCGGTGCCGATCAGCTTGGCCTCGACGATCCGGGGGGAGACGCCGCGTCTGGTGATCACCACCTGTTTCAGGCGGCCGTCGAGGTAGGCGCTCAGCTTGTCGCTGATCTCCGGGCCGCTGAAGCGCAGCGTCCATTCGTGCAGCGGGCACTCTTCGTCGTAGGGGTCGGGGACGCCCTGCAGGTAGGGGACAGGGGGGCCGCCGAAGACGTTCTGGATGCTCTCGGTGTGGCCGCCGGAGCAGGCCGAGAAGAGGGTCTCGGCGATCTCGCCGCCGTACATGACGACCTGGCCGCGGGTCGCGTCGGCGGCGGCGTTGCTGGTCGTGTACTCGCTTTCCAGCCCCTCGTAGACCTGGCTGCGGGTGTCGGCGTAGAGATCGAAGCCGTTGCCGCCGACGCCGGCGGTGAGGGCGAAGGAGCGCGAGGCAACCGCCTGCGCCCGCAGCTCCGCCGCCGGCCAGGAGGGCGGCGACTCGTTCGGGATCACGCCCTTGACGTACTGGTCGACGGCGAGCGCGTTGACGACGTTGAGCGAGCGGGCGTCGCTTGCGGTCGGCACCGTCTCCAGGGCGCCGCGGAAGCTGCCGATCCCGGCGATCGCGATCTTGCCCGCCCCGGCGGCGCGCAGCTTCGGGCCGCAGCCGGCGAGCGGCTTGCCGGCGGAGCTGCGCAGCACGACCGCGTCGCCGCTGCGGTGGGCCTGGTAGCTGCGGGCCGAGTCGAGCGCCTGGCCACAGGCGCTGGTGGCCTGGCTGAAGCCGACGTCCCTGCTGGAGATGTCGAGCAGGACGCGGACGACGCGGGGCCCGGGGAGCGTGCCGATCGTGGTCCCCGAGTAGTAGTGGCCGAGGATGAAGCGGTAGTCCTTGCCGTGCAGGGCGAAGCCGTAGGCACCGTAGGCGCTCATCCCGACCCCGTGTCCGAAGCCGCGCCCGTGGACGACCCAGCTGACGCTGGCGTTGGCGGCGGGGGCGAAGGCGGCGAGGCTGGCCAGGGCGGCGAGCGCGGCAGCGGCGCGGGCGAGCACTGGGTGGCGGCGGGGGCGTGGCATCTCTGAGTCCAACAGGTTCGCCGTCGGCGAGTCGCGGCCTCTCTGGAGCCCGCATTGACGGGCGTGGCGGTCCGTACCCAAGAGTTGACCTCGCGACTATTTAGGAACTAAGCTGTACGTATAAGGCACCGCACCGTCTAAGGACATGGCCAAAGCTCGACCCCGATCCAAGTTCTCCGAGCCGCGCCGCCTGCCGCGCGGCAGGCACGCGCTGGCGCCCGAGCAGGTGCTGGCCGACCAGCGCGCCCGCCTCCTCGCCGCGGTCCCGGGGGTGGTCGCCGAGCACGGCTACGAAGCGATGTCGGTCGCCGACATCGTCAAGCGCGCCGCCGTCTCCCGCAACGCCTTCTACAAGAACTTCGGCGACAAGCAGGAGTGCTTCGCGATCGCCCACGAGGCTGGCCACGAGCGCCTGTTGGAAATCCTCAGCCAGCCCTGCAAGCCGGACGGCACGGTCGCCGAGCGGGTCGAACGCTCGCTGGCGGCGGCGCTCGAGGCGCTGTCCTCCGACCCCGACATGGCCCGCATGCTCTTCGTCGAGGCACCCTCCTCGGCGGGCGAGGAGATCGCGCTGCGCTACCACGAGTGGCTAGAGCGCTACGGCGCCTTGCTGGGCACGCTCTCGGCTCAGGAGGACGGGGCGCCCCCGCTGGCGGAGATGGACCAGGTGATCGTCGGCGGCATCGCCTCTCGCATTGCCAGCGAAGTCCTCAAGGGCGGCGCCGCCGAACTGACCGTGCTCAAGGCGCCCCTGGTCGAGTACGTCCTCACCTTCTACGGGCCCTCCCAGCCCGACCCCCAGGCGGCCAAGGTCGTCGCGCTCGATCCCGAGCCGGCCCCCGAGTACGCCGAAGCTCGCCGCAAGCAAGCCGGCGCCTAGCAAGTCCGCTCCGCAGGAGTTCCCTGCAAGTTGCTGATTTCATCAGCAATACCACGTGCGTATCTTGACAACCGAGTACTTACGTGTTTACATCTCCGCACGTCTTCTCATAGGAACGAAGACGGTATGGCAGGGATGCAGCGCCACAGGGAACAGGGAAACCGAGCCTCGCGGGAGCCGCTAAGGGAAGCGGCAGGCAGAGGGGCTCACGGGACAAGGAGAGCAATACGTGAGACGCTACGTGAAGGCATCGCCCTCGGAATCGAGCATGCGGCAGGGCGCAGGCTTCGGCCATCTTTTCGCTTTCCTCTGTCTCGCCGCCGCCGCCGCGATGATGCTTGCGGCTGCCCCTGCTTCCGCCGATCTCAGCCACCTCTATACCGGTATCTCCTTTGGCCCTGACGGAACCTCGGCGACCAGCTTCGGCAGCGTCCAAGGAGTTGCCGTCGACCAGGCGACCGAAGACGTCTACGTGTATGACACTAGAGAGGGCGGCAAGGTCTACAAGTTCGACTCGAGTGGCACTCCGGTCAACTTCTCGTCCCTGACCGGCAATGTGATCGAAGGCGTCGGCGGGGGTGGGAATGCCGAAAACGAGATTGCCGTTGCGCCCGCTGGCTCGCCGGCAGGCACCGCAGGCGACATCTACGTTGCCAACCCCACCAAGGTACAAATTTATGCTCCAAATGGCGAACCGCTTGGAGCACTAACCGGGGGCGAAACCTGTGGCGTGGCCACCAACCCGGCTGGGCACGTGTTCGTCGGCGCCTATGGGCCTCCGAGCGAAATCAGGGAATACACCCCCAGTACGAATCCCGTTACGAATGACGATCAAACCGGCAATTCAACCGGGGTCTTCTCCCAGATCTGCAACATCGCTGCCGATGGCCTTGGCAACGTCTACGCCGCCAAGTATTTCGGTGGCGTTGAAAAGCTCGAAGGATTGAGCGATCCCAGCGCCTCGCCGCTGGACCCCAATGCCCGCACCCTGGCGGTCGACCCGATCACGAACGATGTCTACGCCGACCGCGAACGCTCTGTCGCCCAGTATGACTCCTCTGGAGCGCTGCTCGGCAGCTTCGGCTCGGACCGGCTCAATGGTTCACTCGGGGTAGCCGTCAGCGGCGCCACTGGAAGAGTCTACGTCGGCAACGGCGGCAACAGCTCGCCGATATCCCGGGTCGAGGTCTTCGGCCCCGGCATCGTGGTCCCCGGCCTCACCCCCGAACCTCCTACCGCTGTCACCGGGACCAAAGCGACCCTGAACGCTTCCGTCAACCCCGACGGCCTCGCGGTCAGCGAATGCAAATTCGAATATGGCCCTGATTCCAACTACGGCAGCTCCAAATCCTGCGAAGGGGCGATCCCGACCGACTCCAGCGACCACCCGGTCAGCGCCAGCCTGGTCGGCTTGGCGCTCGGCACCACCTACCACTACCGCATCGTCGCCGCCAACGCCAACGGGGCCAACCAGAGCGCAGATCAGACCTTTTCCACGAAGCAGCCGGTGATCACCGAAGAGGCCACCGCCGTCAGCGGAACCAAAGCTACCTTGAACGGCGTCGTCTCCCCCGAAGGCGAAGCGGTCAGCAAATGCGAGTTCGAATATGGCACCAGCCTCGCCTACGGCAACACGGCGCCATGCGAAGGGGCGATTCCCACCGACGAAGGCGAACACCCCGTCACCGCGGCGCTGACCCATCTCAAGCCCGACACCATCTACCACTTCCGCCTCACCGGCACCCGGGCCAGCGGCGTCGGTCGCGGCGCCGACCGTA
Source organism: uncultured Solirubrobacterales bacterium (assembly GCA_963717495.1). Taxonomy (GTDB): domain Bacteria; phylum Actinomycetota; class Thermoleophilia; order Solirubrobacterales; family 70-9; genus VAYN01. Next base: position 2,293,892 of record OY970339.1, read on the forward strand.
GCTTCGAAACCGAGCCAACGGTAATCACCGGCGCTGCTACGGCGATCGACCCTCCCACCGCGACTATCGAAGGAACCGTCAACCCTGAAGGCATCCCCTACACGGATTGCAGCTTCGAATACGGTGAAACTACCTCCTACGGTCAGTCCGCCCCCTGCGCTACCGAAACCGGGGAACCGATCGGGGAAGGCGCCTCCCCGGTCGCCGTCCAAGCCGACCTCAGCGGTCTGACGTTCGGTGCCACCTACCACTATCGCCTGGTCGGCACCAATGCAGACGGGACGGCAAGGGGGGCTGACCAGAGCTTCGAAACCCTTGGCGCCGTGATCGAAGCCCAGTGGACTGAAAACGTCGTCATAAACGAAGCGACTTTGAAGGTAAGGATCAATCCCAAGGGTCTTGCCACTAAATACCGAATCGAGTACGGCACCACTTCCTCTTACGGCCAAAGTACCTCTGAATTTACCGTCGGCTCGGATGAAGCCGGTCACACGGTGACCAATGTGTTGGACCGCCTTGCCGCTGGTACGACCTACCACTGGCGCGTGGTGGCCACTAACTCGATTGGTGCATCGGAAGGACCGGATCGTATCTTTACGACCTTTGGCTCACCGTCGGCGGCTGATACCGGCTGCTCCAATGCGTCCTTCCGTACCGGGGCATCGGCTCATCTTCCGGACTGTCGCGCCTATGAGCTGGTTTCTCCTCTGGATAAAAGTAATGGCGACATCATTACCCGCATCAATGCAACCGGGTATCCGACTGCCTTGAATCAAAGTGCACTCGGTGGCGGTGGATTTACCTATTCCTCCTATCGAGCCTTTGCACAGCCTCAAGGAGCTCCATACACCAACCAGTTTCTTGCCAGCCGCGATTCTGAAAAAGGCTGGTTGACCAAGTCTCTCGATACGCCTCAGAGCAGCATTGGATTCCTTCCTACCGGTGCTGCGTTGGAGAACGAATATAAGGCGTTTGCCTCTGACCTATCGAACTCCTGGTTTTTCCATGAAACTGAACCGATTCTGGACCCTTGTGCCCCTGCAGGTTTCTCCAATCTCTATCGCCGCGATGCAGTGGGAACCTATGAGGCATTGAGTTGTGCTCAGCCGACGTTGGCTTCTGGCGCTTTTGTACCCGAGCTCCAAGGTTTCTCAGACGATGGATCAAATGGAATCTTTCGGGTAAACGACAATCTTGCCGTCGATGCCGGTCCGCCAGCTTCCAGTGCTGGTAATTACCAGGTATACGGTGCGTTCGACGGAACCTTGCGCTTGGTAAGCATCCTGCCCAACGGGGAAGCGAGCACGGCAGATGCCTCGGTAGGAACTGCCCTCAATAATGAGATCAGTAACCATAATCGCCAACAGCGGGTCGCTCATGCCGTCTCCAATGACGGCACCAAAATCTACTGGAGCACCGGACTTGGATCCGGTTCCATCTATCTGCGCCAGAATGCCGATCGCGAACCGACCCTCAGTGGCGCTTGTGACGAACCCGGAAAGGCTTGCACGATTCCGGTTTCGGAATCGGTGACCTCTGCGCCTGCTTATTTCCAGACCGCGAATCCACAGGGTACGAAGGCACTATTCACCGTTACGGCCGGCCCGCTGGAAGGCAACCTTTACGAATTCGATGCCGAAGCCGAACCGCCCGTCTCGCGTCTGGTTGCCGAGAAAGTCCAGGTGAGTCGACCAAGCTCTACTGACAAAGTGCAGGGCACCATCCTCGGGGCGAGCGAAGATCTTTCGCGGATCTACTACGTGTCTGAGAATGCTTCGGCTGCCGAGGAATCGGAAGGCGCCATTGGCGGGAAAGCCAATATCTACTTCAGCAATGATGGCACCGTCCACTTTATTGGCACGCTCTCGACGATCGACTTTAACGGCAACAGATATGGGTCTCCTATCGCACCGCTGCCTATTGAACGTACCGCACAGGTAGGCCGCGATGGCCTGCAGGTCGTTTTCATGTCGAACAGTGAAGAGATGAGTGAGCGTGCGGCGAGTTATGACAACACTAATCCGGCGACTGGGGAAGCCAGCGCTGAGGTCTACCTTTACGATGCCACTGCCAATGGCGGCGCCGGAAGACTGCTCTGCGTGTCTTGCAACCCCACCGGCGCACCACCATCAAATGTGCGCAATCTCGGTGGCGATCCAGGGGGGAGCAGTTTTGCTCCTTACTGGGCCGCGGCAGCCGTCCCGCGCTTTGAAACGCAGCTCTATCAGCCTCGCTATCTGTCTAACGATGGGGATCATGTGTTCTTCAATAGTTTTGATGCCCTCGTCCTCGGCGATACCAATAGCAAGGCCGACGTTTACCAATGGGAGTCTGAGAGGTCATCTGGCTGCAGCGTGGAGAGTCAGTCCTACGTTGTTGTCGCCGCCGGCTGCATCAGCCTGCTGTCCTCTGGCCAGAGTCCGGACGACTCTGAATTCCTGGATGCCAGCACTACTGGCTCGGACGTCTTCTTCACCACCGTTGAGAGCCTCTTGCCTCAAGACTACGGCCTGATCGACATCTACGATGCGCGCGTCGAGGGCGGCTTCCCTCCCCCGCTCAATCCTCCAGCAGCCTGCGAAGGCGAAGCCTGCCAGGGGCCACTCAAAGCGCCTGACGACCCCACTCCAGCCAGTTCGACTTTCGAGGGCGCAGGGAACCTCAAGGAAAAAGCCAAGGTGCGCTGCGGAAAGACCAAGGTCCGGCGCAGGGGGCGTTGCGTGCCGAAAATACGGAAGCACAGCCAGAAGCAGGCGCAACACGGAGCCAACAACAACCGGGGGGCAGGACGATGAGGAAGTCACTTGCAAGACTGCTGGCCCTGTCCTGCCTTGCCCTAGCTAGTAGCGCTGCGCTCCTCGCGAGTCCCGCAATAGGCGCCTTCGGCCTGGAACAGTTCGATGTCAGGTACAGCAATGAGGATGGCTCTCCCGCCACCCTAGCGGGCTCCCATCCGTTCGAGATGACTACCTCCGTCTACTTCAACGCACTAGGTCCCGAGCAGGCTGATGGCGCATTTAAGGACGGGACTTTCGAGCAGATCGCCGGCTTGGTCGGCGATCCAGCCGCTGTCCCCCGTTGCTCGACTGTGGATTTCGTTACGTTAATCAGCGGAGGACGTTTCAGCCAGTGTTCCGATTCCACTGCAGTAGGTGTCGCCGCTTACAGTGTATCTCCAGGAGGGGAACTCTACAGCCCGATATACAACCTGTCACCACCGCCTGGCGTTGCCTCTAAACTCGGCTTTATCGCCTTTAACACGCCTGTCACGATTGAAGTCGGGATCAAGGACACCTATCCATATAACGTTACTGCTGTCGTAACTAATCTTCCCCAGACGGCCAGCGTCCTTAGCTCGATCCTTACCCTCTGGGGCAACCCAGCTGACCCCGCACACGACCCCTATCGGGGCAAATGTGTCTGGTACGCCGAAAATGAAGGCCCCCCGGAAATCTCGGGCGAATATCCTGAACTTCCCTCCTGGGGGAAATGCTCAACCGATGCTCAAGAGGCGCCCTTTCTCACCCTGCCGCGGGCCTGTCAGGGTCCGCTTGCGACCAGCTATGCGATCGACTCCTGGAACGACCCGGGTGTTCTGCTTCCCAACGGGTATCCCGACCTGTCCGACCCGGCCTGGGTCACCGGCAGTGTGCTCACTCACGACGATGCCGAGCCATCCAATCCACTTGGCATGACCGGCTGCGCCAAGCTCGGCTTCAGCCCAACTATCAAGGCGCAACCCACGACCAAAGCCGCCCAGTCGCCCTCCGGCCTCGACTTCTCCCTCGACGTCAAGGACGAAGGCCTGACCAGCCCTACCGGCCTGGCCAACTCCGACATCAAGAAGACCGTCGTCACCCTCCCCGAGGGCTTCTCCACCAACCCCTCCCTGGCCGAAGGCCTGAACGTCTGCTCTGAAGCCGACCTGGCCAAGGAGACGCCCTTCTCAGATCCCGGCGCTGGCTGCCCCAATGCCTCCAAGATCGGCACGGTCGAAGTCGAAACGCCGCTGCTGGATGAAAACGTCAACGGCTCCCTCTTCATCGCCACCCCCTACGAGAATCAGGCAGGGAGCCTGATCGCCCTCTACCTCGTGATCAAGAACCCGAAGCTCGGCATCATCGTCAAGCAGGCGCTGAAGGTCGAAAACGACCCGCTCACCGGCCGCATCACCACCGTCGCCGACAACCTCCCCCAGCTCCCCTTCTCCCACTTCAAGCTGCACTTCCGCGAGGGAACGAGAAGCCCCCTGGCGACCCCACCCGGCTGCGGCACCTATAACGCCTCCGCCGTCCTGACCCCCTGGGCCGGAGGCTCTCCGATAACCACCAACTCCGCCTTCCAGATCATCACCGGCCCCAACGCCGGCCCCTGTCCCTCCGGCGGCACCCCGCCCTTCAAACCAGACCTCACCGCCGGCACGATCAACAACGCCGCCGGCACCTATAGCCCCTTCAACCTCCGTCTCTCCCGCGACGACGGCGAACAGGAGTTCACCCACTTCTCGATCAAGCTGCCCCCGGGCATCGTCGCCAAGCTGGCCGGCGTGCCCTTCTGCCCCGACACCGCAATTGCCGCGGCCAAAGCAAGGACCGGCCCCCACGGCGGCGCCGAAGAGCTGGCGAGTCCTTCCTGCCCTGCGGCAAGTGAGATCGGCCGCACCCTCGTCGGCGCCGGCGTCGGTCCAAGCCTCGCCTACGCCCCCGGCAAGGTCTACCTCGCCGGCCCCTATAACGGCTCCGCTCTAAGCATCGCGGCAATCACCGCCGCCAAGGTCGGCCCCTTCGACCTCGGCACCGTTGTCGTCAGAGAGGCGATCAAGATCAACCCCGAAACCGCCGAAGTCTTCATCGACGCCACCGGCTCAGACCCGATCCCCCACATCATCAAAGGCATCCCCGTCCACGCCAGAGACATCCGCGCCTACGTCGACAAGCCCCAGTTCACGCTCAACCCGACCAGCTGCGAAAGAACCTCGACCGCTTCGACGGTCCTCGGCTCGGGCCTGAACTTCGGCTCCGAGGCCGACGATCAGCCGATCACGGTCACCTCGCCCTTCCAGGCCGCAGACTGCGCCAGCTTGGGCTTCAAGCCCAAGCTGGCCCTAAACCTCAAAGGCGCCTCGGGAAGAGGAGGCCACCCGCGCTTCAAAGCGGTCTTGACCCCAAGGAAAGGCGATGCCAACTCCGCCTTTGCCCAGGTCACCCTGCCCCACTCGGTCTTCCTCGACACCGAACACATCAAAACCATCTGCACCCGGGTCCAGTTCAACTCCGGCCCCTATCCCGGGGCCAACTGCCCCAAGGCCTCGATCTACGGCTACGCCAAGGCGATCACCCCGATCCTCGACGAAGCGGTCCAGGGCCCCGTATTCCTCAGATCCTCCAGCCACAACCTGCCCGACCTGGTCGCCGCCCTTCACTCCGGCAAGATCGACTTCAACCTGGTCGGAAGAATCGACTCGGTCAAGGGCGGGAGGATCCGCAATACCTTCGAGCTCGTCCCCGACGCCCCGGTCACCAAGTTCACCTTGGAAATGCAGGGCGCCAAGAAGGGCCTGCTGGTCAACTCCACCGATCTCTGCAAATCGACCAACCGGGCGATCTCGCACTTCAAAGGTCAAAACGGCAAGGTCTCCGACACCAACCCGGAGCTGGTGCCCGATTGCGGGAAGGGGCGGAAGAAGGGGACGAAGGGGAAGGCGAAGCGCTCCTCGCGGCGGATCCTCAGCTCCTGGTAGCAGGGCGGCTGGGTGAGAATCAACCCCCCTCCTCTCAGTAATACCACGTGCGTATCTTGACAAACGCGAACTGACGTGTTTGTATTGGCTTCTGTCTCCCCTTGAGAACGGAGTTGGTATGCGCGGGAAGCAGCAGGACTAGGCGCGATGGGAACTGGAGAAATCGAGTTGCCGACTCGGGAGCCCCGAGGATCGCGGCGCCGGCCGGACGTGCCGCCGCCGAAGGTCGAGCGGATCCGACCGCGGTCGGGGCTCTCGCGGGCCGAGGTGGCCGCTATTCAGCGCCGCCGCATTCTCGACGGGCTCGCCGCCGCCCTCGCCTACCACGGCTACGAGGATACGAAGATCACCGACATCGTCGAACTGGCGGGGGTCTCGCGTCCCACCTTCTACGAGCACTTCGAGGGCAAGGACCAGTGCTTCGCGGCTGCCTATGAGGACGGGGTGGAGGGCCTCGCCGCTGTTGTCGAGGAGGCTGCGGAGGCGCAGGGCGAATGGGAGGCACGTCTCTCGACGGGTCTGAGCACCGGCCTCGACTTCCTCGCCGCCAAGCCGCCGCTCGCGCATCTGCTGCTGGTCGAGTCGCTGGCGGCCTCGCGCCCCGCTCGGCTCGAGCACGAGCGTTCGCTGGCCCGGCTGGCGGGGGCTCTGCGGCGGTCCGCCGATGACCGCGCGGGCGGCGCCGCCATCCCCGAGGAGACGACGCGGCTGCTCGCCGGCGGCCTCGCCTCCCACCTCTCCGGCCGGGTGCTCGCCGGCGAAGCCGAGCGCCTGGCCGAGTCGCACGAGCTGCTGCTCGGCTACCTGCTCGCCTCCGCCTCTCAAGGCCCGTCGCGCTCCGCCTATGAGCGCCGCGCCGCGCGCGGCTGAGGCCCGCCATGGCGCCCGGTGAGTCGCCGGCCGGCGGCCAGCCGGAGCGCTTCGATCCTGCCGCCGAGGCGGCGCTGCCGCCGGAGGTCGCGCTGGCCCGGCTGCCGCCTGGCCGCCACAGCCTGCCGCGCGCCTTCGTCGCCCGCAACCAGCGGCTGCGGATCGTTGCCGGGATGCTGCGGGCGCTGCCGCGGCGTGGCTATCCGGGGACGACGATCGGGCACATCACCGGCGAAGCCGGGGTCTCGCGGGCGGCCTTCTACCAGCAGTTCGCCGACAAAGAGGCCTGCTTCCTGGCGACCTATGAGATGGCGAGCGACTGGCTCTGCGAGCGCGTGGAGAGCGCCGTCGCGGCCGAGCGGGAGTGGCCCGACCGGGTCCGCGCCGGCACCGCCGAGATCCTCCGCCTGCTCGCCGCCAACCCGGTGGTCGCGCACCTGATCGCGGTCGAGTCACTGCAGGCCGGCGCTGCCGCCCGCGAGCGCCAGCAGGCCTTCCTCGCCCGCTTCGCCGCGGCCCTGCGCGACGGCCGGCCAGGCAGCCCGGAGCTGCCGGACGACCTCGAGGAGCTGCTGCTGGGCGGCGTCGTCTCGCTGGTCGCTCGTTACGTGGACAGCGGTCGTGCCGAGCAGCTCCCCGACGCGACCGCGATGCTGGTCGAGTACCTGCTCATCCCTTACCTGGGGCAGGGGGAGGCGGCTGAGCCGCTCTCGCGCCGGCGCCAAGCCAGCTGAGAGAAGAGGCGAAGTTGGCACACAATTGGCACATTTGGACCTTCCCGCGCCGAAACCTGTTGTCTAAGGTGCCATCATGGAGGCGATGAGGGAAGCGTGGACCGACGAGCGGCTCGACGACCCTGACCGAGCGGATGGAGAAAGACTTCCGGCGGGTCGATGAGCGCTTCGACCGCCTCGAAGCCCGCATGGATCACCATATCGGCCAACTCAACACCCGGATGGATCGCGATATCGGCAAGCTCAACGCCCGCATGGACACCGACATCGGCGAACTCACTGCCCGTTTCGACTCCCTACAGCAGACGATCATCGTGGTCGGCGGCGGTCTGATCGGCACCCTCATTGTGACTATGGGTGGCGTCATCGCCACGCAGCTCTAGAGCTGCGTATCCCGGGCGCTACGCTGGCCTGAAGCGACGGAGGAGGTCGGAATGGCAACGCAGACGGTGGACGCGGTCGATCACAAGCTGCTCGTGGCCGGCGAATGGGTCGAGACCGGCGAGTGGGGCGAGGTCAAGAGCCCTTACGACGGCAGCCTGGTCGGGCGCGTCGCGCTCGGGGATGAGTCCACGGTCGAGCGCGCGGTTGCCGCGGCGCAGGAGGCCTTCCTCTCCGCCGACTTCCCCCAGCACGAGCGCGCCGCCACCCTAGACCGCGCCGCCGGGCTGGTCGGCGAGCGGGTCGAGGAGCTGGCGCTGACGATCGCCGCCGAGGCCGGTAAGCCAATCAAGACCGCCACGGTCGAGGCGCAGCGCTGTGTCGACACGCTCACCTTCGCCGCGGTCGAGGCGCGGAAGCTGACCGGTGGCACGGTGCCGATGGAGGCTTCGGCCAGCGGCGCCGGCAAGCTCGGGGTGATGCTGCGGGTGCCCTACGGGGTGGTCGGCGCGATCAGCCCCTTCAACTTCCCGCTCAACCTGGTCGCCCACAAGCTCGGTCCGGCAATCGCCGCCGGCAACGCGATCGTCCTCAAGCCCGCCGGCCAGACGCCGATCTCGGCCCTGAAGCTGGCGGCGATCCTCAACGAGGCTGGCCTGCCCGAGGGCTGGCTCAGCGTCATCCCCGGGCCCGGCTCCAAGGTAGGCAACGCGATCGTCGAGCACGAGCTGACCAAGGCGATCACCTTCACCGGCTCGGCCGGAGTCGGCTGGGACATTCGCAGCCGCGTCCCCCATAAGAAGGTCAACCTCGAGCTCGGCTCCAACGCGCCGCTGATCGTCAACTCCGACGGCGATTGGGAGGCGGCCGCCGACAAAGCCCAGATCCACGCCTTCTCCCACGCCGGCCAGAGCTGCATCTCGATCCAGCGGATCCTCGTTCACGAGGACGTCGCCGAGGCTTTCACCGAGCGCCTCGTCGCCAACGTCGAGATGCTGACCGTCGGCGATCCGCTCGACTCCGACACCGACGTCGGCCCGCTGATCACCCCCGACGACCGCGACCGGGTCAAGCAGTGGGTCGAGGAGGCGGTCGCCGCCGGGGCCGAGCTGCTGACTGGCGGAGAGCTGGTCGACGAAGGCCGCTGTCTCGCCCCGACCTTGCTCAGCGCGCCGCCCAAAGACGCCAAGGTCTGGTGCGAGGAGATCTTCGGCCCGGTGGCGACGATCGACACCTTCTCCTCCTTCGGCGAGGCGCTGGAGCTGGCCAACGACTCCAAGTTCGGCCTCCAAGCCGGCGTCTTCACCCGCGACATCGGCCGTGGCCTCGAGGCCGGCCGCACCCTGGAGTTCGGCGGCGTCCTCATCAACGAGGTGCCGACCTTCCGCGCCGACCAGCAGCCCTACGGCGGCGTCAAGGACTCCGGCAACACCCGCGAGGGTCCTGCCTTCGCCGTCCTCGAGCTGACCGAGGAGCGCTTCGTAACGCTGCAGGGCTGATTGCGACTGAGTATCCACGACTCGGGAATTAATCCCTATGATAGTTTGGGTATCCAACTTATACTTGGGATACAGAGAGAATGGATTTCCAAAGGCCGCTCGGCGTAGTCACGCCCACCCTCGATGGAGAAGTGCTCCGCGTGCTCGCCGGGGCGGAGGAGGAGTTCTCTGGCAGGCGAATCCACCGGGTTCTCGGTCGCGGCTCCGAGCACGGGGTTCGCAGAGCGGCGGATCGTCTTGTCGGCCAGGGCATTCTGCTCCGGCGGCAGGCCGGGCAGGCAAAGCTCTACAGCCTAAATCGCAACCACGTCGCCGCGCCATACGTCGAAGGGCTCGCCTCGCTGCGGGCACAGCTCGTCGAGCGCCTTCGGAAAGTCGTCTCTGCCTGGGGATCGCCCGCCCATACGGTGCTCCTGTTCGGCTCTGTCGCTCGCGGGGAGGCCGGGCCTGAGAGCGACCTCGATTTGCTCGTCGTGCGGGATGCCGGCACGGAAGAAGAAGCATCCGAGTGGCGTCAGCAGCTCACCAATCTCGAACGAGATGCGACCGCGTGGACGGGGAACGACGCGCGGATCGTCGAGTACGGCGAGAGCGACTTGGCGGACATGACCGTTCGGCCAGTCGTCGAGGAGGCACTGCTGGACGGCCTCGAGTTGAGTGGCTCTCGGCGCCGGCTGCAGAGCTTGCTGGATGGACGGGCCGCGTGATGGCCACCCGCCTCCGCGCTTGTCACTCTCTGCGTCCATGCCGGCATCGCCGCCTCGGACGTGATCTGTTGCAAAGCGCTCGGGCACTTCGTTCAGGGTGAGGATCACCTCCAGGCAATTGCCGAGCTGTCGAAGGTGACGCCCGACGGGAGACAGCTGGGCAACGATCTTCGGGCGCTCCTACAGATGAAGACCCGGGCTGAGTACGCCGCCCCGCCGGTCAATGCCGAACAGCGCAAACGCGCCTGGCGACGGGCCGAGAGTCTCGTCGAGTCTGCCCGCTCCCGCTGAGCCCTACTCGTGCGGCCTGGCCATGCGGCGGTGGTCCAGGGCCTCCTCGAGCACGGCCGGCTCGACGCCCTGCTCGAGCGCGACCTCGCGCAGGGAGCGGCCCGACTCGGCGGCGGTCTTGACGATGTCGGCGGCGCGGTCGTAGCCGATATGGGGGTTGAGTGCGGTCGCCGTCGCCAGAGTGGCCTCGGCGTGTTGTGTGGTCATCTCCTCGTTGGCCTCGAGGCCGGCGACGCATTTCTCGTTCAGCAGGCGCGAGGCGGCGGCGAGCAGCTTGATCGAGTCGAGCAGGTTGCGGGCGATCAGCGGCACCCGCACGTTGAGCTCGAACTGGCCCTGCATGCCGCCGACGGTGATCGCCGCATCGTTGCCGACCACCTGGCCGGCGACCTGGATCACCACCTCCGGGATTACCGGGTTGACCTTGCCGGGCATGATCGAGGAGCCCTTCTGCAGCTCCGGTAGGCGCAGCTCGGCGAGGCCGGCGCGGGGGCCGGAGCCCATCAGCGCCAGGTCGTTGGCGATCTTGTTGAGCGAGACGGCGTAGACCTTGAGCGCCCCGGACAGCTCGACCAGCGCGTCGCGGTTGCCCTGCGCCTCGAAGGGGTCGAGCGGCTCGGAGATCCCCAGCCCGGTGTCGGCGGCGAGCTTCTCGCGCACCTTGGCGGCGAACTCGGGGTGGGTGTTGAGGCCGGTGCCGGTGGCGGTGCCGCCGAGCGGGATCTGGCCGACCCGGCGCAGCGTCGCCTCGACCCGCTGGACCCCGAGCCGGACCTGCGCCGCGTAGCCGCCGAACTCCTGGCCGAGGGTGACCGGAACCGCGTCCATCAGGTGGGTGCGGCCGGCCTTGACCACGTCGGCGAACTGGGTCGCCTTCGCCTCCAGGGCCGACTCCAGCGCGCCCATCGCCGGCAACAGGTCGTGCGTCACCTCATCCAGCGCCGCCAGGTGCACGGCGGAGGGGAAGACGTCGTTGGAGGACTGCCCCATGTTGACGTGGTCGTTGGGATGGGCGCCCTCCCCGGCGAGGTTGGCGATCACCTCGTTGGCGTTCATGTTGGAGGAGGTGCCGGAGCCGGTCTGGAAGACGTCGACCGGGAACTGGTCGTCGTGCTCGCCCTCGCCGACCGCCTTGCCGGCGACCGCGATCTGCGCGGCCAACTCGCCGTCGAGCAGCCCCAGCTCGCCGTTGACCTCGGCCGCGGCGGCCTTGACCCGTCCCAGCCAGCGGACCACCGGCACCGGGACGGGCGACCCGGAGACGGGGAAGTTGTCAACCGCTTTGGTGGTCTCGCCACCCCAGAGCTGTTCAGTCAAGTCGGCCTCCATCGAAGATCGTTGTGCTGGGAGGGTATTCGGATGGGGCGAGCAGCCTCGCCCTGCCCGTCAGGCCTAGCAGTGCCTGCGCCGTGGTCCAGACCGGGGTTGGGTTGGAGCCGGGGCGGTAGGGGATCGAGCCGTTGGAGCGGGCCAGCGACGCCAAGTAGTCGAGCGGCGTGCGGCCGGTCGCCGAACGGGGACGGGGGCCGACCCCGGCGACGCGCAGGGCGACCAGGGCGAGGCCGGTGCTTTGCGCATTGGAGGCGCCGCCCGGTAGGGATGGAAAGCCGCCGTCGGCCGCCTGGGCCGCGACGACGAAGGCGGCCGCGCGCCGCACCGCCGCCGGCCGGCTCTCCCGCGCCAGCGCCCAGCCGGCGAGGCCGGTGGTGTCGATGTCGGGAGCGACTCCGGGGCGGAAGCCGAAGCCGCCGCTCGCGTCCTGCACGGAAGCGAGCCAGCGAGCCGCTCGCGCCGCCGCTCGGGGGCGGCGCTCCGCCAGGGCCAGCACGGCCAGCGCGGTGGCGTTGACGTCGCCGCCGAGCGAGCCGCTGCGGAGGCCGAGCCTGCCTCCGATCAGGCCTGCAGCCGGGCCGCCGCGCCCGCCGCCGATCAAGGTTGCCGCTGCGCCCGCCACCGCCCGCCCGCCCCGCAGCGCCAGTGCCAGCCGTCCCCAGGGCGCCCCAACCCCCTGCGGGTGGCGTCGCAGATATCTGGCGGCCCGGGTCGTCACCCCGCGCAACCTCGCGGGCGACGCTCCACCACCCCCTGCGGAGGCCGGGTCTTCGGCCCGCGGGCCGCCGGGGCCGCTCGGGCCGCCGGGCGCGCCCGGCGGCGGCTCGCCGAACAGCGGGCCGTAGAAGAAGAGGACGGAGTCGCCGTCTTTGACCGCGGCCAGGCAGCCGCCGCTGGCGAAGCGCCCGTTGACGGTCAGCGACCAGTAGCGATCGGGCGCGGCCGAGGCGTAGGGGCCGATCCGGTCGACGAAGAAGTCATGGAAGCTCGGGTCCCAGTTGCCGCGCCAGGCGATGCCGGCGGCGCGCATGGCGTCGTCGAGCGCCCCGGTGGCGGTTGCCGCAGGCATCCCCCCCGGTGGGCCCGCGCAGGCGTGCGCCCCGCTGCCGTCGCTGCCGTCGACCGCATGGGGCAGCGTCGCGACGCTGCCGTCGAAGAGCGGCGCCGGGGCGGTGGAGCTGTCGACCCGAAGGCTGACGGTCGCCCCCCGGGCGGGGGCGACCGCCACCACCACGGCCGCGAGGGCGACCGTGGTGGCGATTGCGATCGGCCGCGGGATCACCCGGCGAGGAACCGCTTCGCGTGGGTGAGGCGGACGCTGCCGTCTTCGCCGCGGGTCGCCGCGACGAGGCGCAGCTTCGGCCTCGCGCCGCTCCGCAGCCGCTCGCGCAACACCGCGCTCGGCGCGAGGACGAGCACCTCCCGCGACCCCGAGGCAACCGCATAGGCGCCGGCGCCGCCGCTGCGCAGGCGACCCTCGCGGAACCGCAGCGAGAGCAGGCCCCGACAGCCGTCGGCCCCGAGCCCGCGCGGGCAGCGCAGGCCGACGTGGATGCCACCGTGGCTCCAGGTCGCCGGCGCGTCGATCGACACCCGCGGTCCGCGAGCGCGCTTGCGCGGCGCCGGCCGCGGCGCCGGCACGTTCGCCGCCGGCACCGGCCCGGCGTCGGCCCCACCCTGCAGCTGCAGGAAGACGAGGTCGCCGAAGCCGATCGGCGCGGTGCTCGCCGACGTTGGGACGGCCCCGTCGATTCCGGCAAGCCAGCGGTACCCGGCACCGGCGGCGACGCCATTCAGAGAGGCGACGCTCGCGCCATCGCCCGTGGTCGCGAAGGACCGCACGCAACCGGCTGGAGCCGATGCCGCCCTGGCGGCCACCAGGACCTGGGCGAGGTCGGAGCCGGCGGCGACGGTAACCCGGCACATGCCGACAGCGTCGGTCGCGGCGCCGTAGTCGATCGCCAGCGTGATTGGCACCTTGGTCCCGTCGGCGACCGTCTCGGCCGGACGCACGGCCGGGCTCACCCCGTCAAGCCGGTCTGGCGCCGCGCTCGAGAAGGCGACTCCGCCCAGGGGGCGTATCGCGTCGTAGGCCTCGAAGGCACCGCCGTCGAATTCTTCGGTCCAGCGGAAGTGACCGTCGGGTTCCTGCATCGAAACCAGGTAGTCGAGCGGCGTCTTGCCCTGTGCCGTCGTCCACTCCGGCCTTTGCGGATCGATCCCGCACTGGATCAGGCCGCTGGTCACCCAGGAGGTGGTGTCCACGTTGACGCCGATCCCAAACGACTCCGGCGGCGCGATGAACCCGCCGGTGGCCGGATCCTGCAGCGAGTGAAGCAGCGTCAGCGCCTGCTGCAGCGCGGGATCTTCGAGGCCGACGCCGGCCGCGCAGAAGGCGGCGATCGCCGACCCGGTCATGTCCGTGTCCGCCGGCGCCCCTGGCGAGTTGTTCCAAGTCCAGCCACCGCCGGGCAGCTGGCTGCCACGCAAGTTGTCGACGATCCGCGTCAACAGCGGCCGCGGCGCCCCCGCCTGGCGCAGTGCCAGGACGCCGAAGATGTCGTCGTTGAGCAGCCCCGGATCGCCGATCTGGGTGCCGTCGAACGTCTCGGCGATCCTGGCGACGAGGTTGCTCGTCTTCGTGTCCGCCGCGGTCGAGAGCCGGGCTGGTTGCAGCCCCCCGGCGACGCCGGCGAGGATGCCGCGCTCGGCGTCGGTCGCCAGACCCCCGGGCCCGCTGGCCCGCCATTCGCCGAGGTAGTAGTCCTGGGCGCTGGGGTCGAGCAGCGAGGTGCGGACGTCGGCGGCGTTGACGTCGGCAGCGGCGAGGGCCGTCATCGCCCAGTCGCTGGCCAGCTCGCCGCTCGCCTGCTGTTCGCTTTCGAACCACTGGGCGCCGCGGGCCGCCGCTTCCTGCGCGGCTTCGGCCGAGACGTAGGCACCGGCACCGCCGGCCAGTGCCGCGCTCGCCGTAAGGGTGAGGCTGAGCGCGCAGAGCGCGCGCAGGGATCGTCTGAGGGAACTGCGTCTTGGCGTTTTCATCGCCGTCTCCTTTTTCAGGGGCGGCGACGCACGCACACGTGGCGAGTGAGCCGGCCGCCTAGTCGCGAGGCGAACCTCCTTGCGACTCTCGGCCGGATATTCGGGCTCGGGATCGTCCTTCCGACCACCCTTCCCGGACCCGATTCGAGCCCAGTGGGACTACTGGTCAGTCGTCACCCATACCGCTGCGCGTCAGCCCCGGATTCACACCGGAGTTCCCCACGCCGCGAGTCGCCGCCACCTTAACACCGCCGGCGAACCCCGGCGTCGAATCGCCCTTTGTCCCTCGGCCCCGAACGACGCCCGGCCCCCGGCCCGGGCCGGGAGATCAGCCTCGCGCGTGGCCGGCGTCGAAGCCCTCGCGGTAGGCGGCGAGGAAGGCCGGGGGGAGGGGTTCGCGCCCCGGCGCGTAGCGGGCGGCGACGGTGAGGCGGCGGATCAGGTCGGCGTGGATGCCTTCGGTGCCGTCGGCGCCGCGTTGGGCGGCGCCGATCAGGTAGCCGAGCTGGAGGGCGGCGGGGCTCGAGGGCACCGACCTGGCTTCGCCGTTGAGCTCGGTCGCGGCCTCGACCATCGCTTCGCCCACGCTCGCCAGCTCGCCCCCCTGCTGGTTCTCGGCCAGGCACCCGCTGATCGGCGTCTCCCCGGCCAGCTCGACGGCCCCCGGAGCGTGGCTGAGCGCCGCCAGGTAGAGGTCCTGGCCCTGCAGGCAGGCGACCGGCGTCGAGCCGTCCTGCCCGCCGCAGCCGGCGACGAACAGGGCACCGAGGGTTGCGAGAGTCGCGGCGATCGCGGTGCGCATCGGCGCCCATCCTATGGAGCGTCGGAGCTCCGGGTTCCGTGAGCAGTTGAGAGCCCCATAGCCCTCATAAGTGCTCAACCTTGCGCGGGCGCCAGTACTCGACCCTGCGCGGGCGCCGCCGCCTCAGTCGTGGAAGCGCGGGCCGAGGCCGCCGGTGCGGACCGTGGAGATGCCGCCGGAGGGGCCGGGCGGAGGCTTCGGCGCGGGCGAGCGCTTGGTGCGGGGCACGCCGATCGCTTCGCCCGGGGCGACCGGGAAGACTTCGACCCATTCGGCCAGCTGGAACTGGGGTGCCGGCGCGTGGTTCCAGGAGAGGTGGAGGTGGTTGCCGCAGCCGTGGCCGGCGTCGCCGTCGTAGCCGACCCAGCGGAAGGGGGGTGCCGGCTCGCCCTGGACCGGCTCGGCCCAGAGGGCGAGGGCGGTGATCGGTTCCCAGGCGGCGTCGCATCTCGTTCCGGCACCCAGCGGCACCAGGTCGACCGCGAGCCCGTTGTAGTGATCGGAGCCTTTGGTGTGGCATTCGTCGCAGCCGGCGTGTTCGCCGCTGAGCAGCGGGCCCGAGTAGCCGTCGGTGACGTAGACCGGATAGCGCTTGGCGATCCAGCGCAGGTCCGGGAGGATCCGTTTGTCCACCATGTCGCCGACTTCGTGCGGGATCGAGGCCGGGATCGGGACGATCATGCCGGCCGCATAGACGAGCCGGGTCGAGGTGGGGCCGGCCGACGCCGACGCCGCCACGCCGAGCAGCAGCGCGCAGACGAGCGCGATGGCGAGCCCGAGACGCTCGAGAGCGTGCCCGAGGATGAAGGGCCGATTCCTCACCTCGGCTGTATCGACGGGTCGCGGCGCTCACCTTGAGCTTCGCAACTGGCCCCGCTGTTTCCTTCGACCATTGGGAGGGCCGGAGAACAGTGGAGGGGACCGGATAGGGTGCGCCGATGCCGACGGTCCGCGACGCCACGTTCGACCTCTTCCGCGCCCACGGGATGACGACGATGTTCGGCAACCCGGGCTCGACCGAGCTGCCGATGCTCGCCGACTTCCCGGCCGACTTCCGCTACGTGCTCGGGCTGCAGGAGGCGGTCGTGGTCGGCATGGCCGACGGCTTCGCCCAGGCCTCCGGCAAGACGACCGTGGTCAACCTCCATACCGCACCCGGGGTCGGCAACGCGATGGGGGCGATCTTCAACGCCCAGGCCAACCACTCGCCGCTGCTGGTCACCGCCGGCCAGCAGGCGCGGGCGCAGATCACCCTGCAGGCCAACTTGACCAACCGCGACGCGACGCGGATGCCGCACCCGCTGGTCAAGTGGTCCTACGAGCCGCCGCGCCCCGAGGACGTGCCGCTGGCCCTCGCCCACGGCGCTCACCTCGCCGGCCTGCCGCCGCGCGGCCCCGTCTTCGTCTCGCTGCCGATGGACGACTGGTACGCCGAGGTCGACGAGGCCGACGCGCGGGCGGCGATCGACCGCAAGGTGACCGGCCGCGCCACGGCCGACCCGGAGGCGGTGCGCGCCCTGGCCGCCGCGCTCGATGCCGCCACCAACCCGGTGCTCGTCGCCGGCCCCGACATCGACGCCGGCGGCGCCTGGGACCTCGGCATCGCCCTCGCCGAGCGCCAGCGGCTGCCGGTCTGGGCCTCGCCGGCGACCGGCGGCGTCCGCCTCGGCTTCCCGGAGAACCACCCCAACTTCCGCGGCGTGCTGCCGCCGGCGATCGGCCCGGTCGGCCAGACGCTCGAGGGCCACGACCTGATCCTCGTCGTCGGCAGCTCCGTCTTCCCCTACTACCCGCACATCCCCGGGCCGCTGCTGCCCGCGGGAGCGAAGCTGGTCGCGATCACCAGCGACCCCGACGAGGCGGTGCGGGCGCCGATGGGCGACGCGATCGTCGCCGACGTCAAGCTCAGCCTGGAGGCGCTGCTGGAGGCGGTTCCCGAGTCCTCGCGACCGGTGCCGGAGCCGAGCCCCGGCCCCGGCGAGATCCCGGCGAGCGACCCGCTCAATCCCTCGACCGTCCACACCGCCCTGGCCGAGGCGATGCCCGAGGACGCGATCGTCGTCCTCGAGTCCCCCTCCAGCACCCTCGCCCTGCGCAACCAGCTGCGGATCTCGCGGCCGGGCAGCTACTACTTCAGCGCCGGCGGCGGGCTCGGCTTCGGCCTCGCCGCCTCGGTCGGGGTGCAGCTGGCCGAGCCGAGCCGCCCGGTCGTCTGCGTGCTCGGCGAGGGCTCCGCCCAGTACGCGATCACCGCCTTCTGGAGCGCCGTCGCCTACGAGACCCCGGTCACCTTCCTCGTCCTGCGCAACGAGGAGTACGCGATCCTCAAGTGGTTCGCCGAGGTCGAGCAGGTGAGCGGCGCGCCCGGTCTCGACCTGCCCCAGCTCGACGTCGCCGCGGTCGCCGAGGGCTACGGGGTGAAGGCGCACCGCGCCGGCGACCGCGACGAGGTGCGGGGAGCGCTCGAGACGGCCCTCGCCTCCTCCAGGCCGGAGCTGGTCGAAGTCCCGGTGACGCCGGGAATGTCACTCTTCTAGTCAATGGCTTCGAGGGATCGCATCTAGGCGATGGCCCTGCTCGAGCGCAGCCCCCAGTCGCTCGCGCCGCAGGTGGACGAGCCGGCGCCGGATCGCGCCCCCGATGAGATCGCCGCCGGGGTGGCCCAGCCGCTGCGCGGCGAGCTGGAGGCGCTGCTCGGCCCCGACCGCGTCCTCGCCAGGGCCGGCGACATCGTCAAGTACGCCTCCGACGCCAGCCCCTACCGGCTCTTCCCGCAGGCGGTGGTGATGGCCCGCGAGGCCGGCGACGTCGCCAAGGTCCTCGCCTACGGGCGCGAGCAGGGGATCCCGGTCACCTTCCGCGCCGGCGGTACCAGCCTCAACGGCCAGGGCCAGAGCGACGGCATCCTCGTCGACGTCCGCCGCCACTTCGGCGGCGTCGCGGTCGAGGAGGACGGGGCGCTGGCCCGGGTCAAGCCCGGCACCGTGCTCGGCCACGCCAACCGCGTGCTCGCCCCGCACGGCCGCAAGCTCGGCCCCGACCCGGCCAGCAACGACATCGCCTGCGTCGGCGGTGTCGTCGCCAACAACTCCGGCGGGATGCGCTGCGGCACCACCAAGGACTCCTACTCGACCGTGCGCGCGCTGACCCTGGTCCTGCCCTCGGGGACGACGATCGACACCGCCGCCGCCGATGCCGCCGCGCGCTTCGCGGCGGCCGAGCCGGAGCTGGCCGCCGGCCTGGCGGCGATCCGCGACGAGATCCGTGCCGACGAGGAGCTCAGCGCCCGCATCCGCCGCAAGTTCGCGATCAAGAACACCACCGGCTACCGCCTCTGCGCCTTCCTCGACGCCGAGGAGCCGCTGGAGATCTTCCGCCGCCTCGTGGTCGGCTCCGAGGGCACGCTCGCCTTCGTCGCCGAGGCGGTCTTCGAGACGGTGCCGCTGCCTGCTCGCACCACCACCGCCTGGGCCCACTTCCCCGACATCGACCAGGCGATCGCCCCCGTCCGGGAGTTGGTCGACGCCGGCGCCACCGCGGTCGAGCTGATGGTCGCCCCGGCCCTGATCACCGCCGCCTGGAACATGCACGGCGCCCCCGAGGAGTGGAAAGAGCTGCCGCCGGAGTCGGCGGTGCTGCTGGTCGAGTTCGGTGCCGAGACGGACGCCGAGCTCGACGATTACGTCGCCAAGGCCGACGAGATCTTCGCCGCCCGCGAGACGATCCGCCCGATCGAGTTCACCCGCGAGGCCGAGGGGATCGAGCTCGCCTGGCGGGTGCGCGAGGGTCTGCACGGACTGATCGGCAAGCTGCGCCTGCCCGGCACGGCGCTGATCGTCGAGGACGTCTGCGTGCCGCCCGAGCGGATCGCCGAGGGCGCCCGCGACCTGCAGGCGCTGCTCGGCGAGCACGGCTTCCTACCAGGCGTCGCCGGCCACGCCTCCGCCGGCAACCTCCACTTCATGCTGACCCCGGACTTCGCCAAGCAGGAGGACCTGGAGCGCTACGAGGCCTTCATGGGCGGCCTGGTCGAGCTGATCGTCGACAAGTACGACGGCTCGCTCAAGGCCGAGCACGGGACCGGGATCAATATGGCCCCTTATGTAGAGCGCGAGTGGGGGGAGCGGGCGACCGAGCTGATGTGGCGGGTCAAGCAGCTGGCCGACCCCGACGGCGTGCTCTCCCCCGGCGTCGTCCTCAACCGCGACCCCGGCGTCCACCTGCGCAACCTCAAAACGACGCCGCCGATCGAGGAGTCGGCGACCACGTGCGTCGAGTGCGGCTTCTGCGAGCCGGTCTGCCCCAGCCGCAACCTGACGACGACGCCGCGGCAGCGGATCGTGCTGCGGCGGGAGATGGCGCGTCAGCCGACCGGCTCGCCGGTGCAGAAGGCCCTGCTAGAGGAGTTCGAGTACGAGGCGCTGGAGACCTGCGCCGCCGACGGCTCCTGCCAGCTCGCCTGCCCGGTCGGGATCGACACCGGCGCCTTCGTCAAGGAAATGCGCAAGCAGCGCCATACCGAACGGGCCGAACGGGCGGCGCTGGCAACGGCGAAGCGCTGGGGGGCCGTCGAGGGCGCGAGCCGCGTCGGCCTGCGCCTCGGCGGCCCGCTGGCCCGCCGCACCCGCCGCGGCGAGGCGCTGCCGCCTCCGGCTCCCGGCAAGCTGCCGCCGACGATGCACCCGGGCGCCGCCGCCGTCTACGTCCCCTCCTGCACCAACCGCATCTTCGGCACCGCCGCCGATGGGTCGAAAGGTCGAGCCTCAGGCGACATATCGGCTCATCGGCCCTGGGTCGTGGAGGCGCTGGTCGAGGTTTCGGCGCGGGCGGGGTTGCCGGTCTGGATCCCCGAGGATGTGGTCGGTTCTTGCTGTGGGTTGCCCTGGAGCTCGAAAGGGTTCGGCGAGGCCCATGCGCACAAGGCGAACGAGATGGTCGCGCGGCTCTGGCGCTGGAGCGGGGAGGGGGCGCTGCCGGTCGTCGTCGACGCCGCCTCCTGCACCGGCTCGATCGCCGCCCCCGGCGACGGCGTCCTCTCCGACGAGAACGTCGAGCGCCTCGGCAAGCTGGAGATCCTCGACTCCGTCGCCTGGGCCCACGACCGCCTGCTGCCCTGGCTCGAGGTCGGCGAGAAGGTCGGCGCGGCCACCGTGCATCCGACCTGCGCCACCCGCCACCTGGGCCTCACCCACCGCCTCGAAGCCCTGGCCGCGGCCCTCGCCGTCGACGTCCACGTCCCCCCGACGGCGACCTGCTGCGGCTTCGCCGGCGACCGCGGCATCTCCCACCCCGAGCTGACCGCCGCCGCGACGCGCCCCGAGGCAAGCGAGGTCGCCGGCCGCCACTTCCACGCCCACCTCTCGAGCAACCGCACCTGCGAGATCGGCCTCGAGCGCGCCACCGGCGAGCCCTACGAGTCGGTCATGCTCCTGCTCGAGCGGCTGACGCGGAGCGATACAGGTCTTTGAATCCCTAGTCCTCGGCTATCGGCCGGGTAGCCGAGGGGCGGTTCGATCAGGACTTGGCGTCGACCATCTTCGCGTCGACGTCGCGGATCAGCGCCCCGGCCTTGGCGTCTTTAGCCATGAGACGATCGAGCAGTGGAGAGATCAGGCCGCGGGCCGCCGCGACGTAGCGCCACCACTTGGGGGCGAAGACGCGGGGCGCGCGTTCCTCGATACCTCGAACGAGGGCAGCGCCCGCCTCGTCAGGGGCGATTCGCTTGAGCATGAAGTCAGGGCTGAGGTCGCGGATGCGGTCCGCGTGCTCCTGATCGAACATGCCTTGAACCAGCTTGGTGTCGACCCAGCCGAAGTAGGCGACCGTGGCGCTGGCGCCGTGCGGCGCCAGCTCGACTCGGAGCGAGCGCCCGAGTGCCTCGACCCCGGCCTTGGCGACGGCATAGGGACTGTTCCCCATCCCGTTGGCAAAGGCATAGACGGAGGAGACGACAACCATCTGACCGCGCCGCTCGACGATCTGCGGCAGCGCCGCGCGGGCGGTGCGCCAGACGCCGAGCAGGTCGACCTCGAAGACACGCTCCCATTCCTCACCGGAAATGCCGTGGACGGTGGCGAACTGCTTCTGGGCGATGCCGGCGTTGGCGACGGCCACGTCGAGCCCGCCCAGCTTCTCGACTACCTCGGCGACGGCTGCGAACATCGCGTTCTGGTCGGTGACGTCGGCGCCGACCCCGATCGCCCGCGTGCCGAGCCGCTCGGCCGCCTCGCGCGCCTCCTCGGCATCGAGGTCGAGCACCGCCACCGAGGCGCCGCGCAGGTGCAGCTGACGCGCCGTCTCGAAGCCAATCCCGCGCGCCGCCCCTGTGACGAGCGCCACTTTTCCATTGAGGTCATACCTCGGCATCGGCTCGGCAGCGTACTAGGGACCCGTGTCCTCAGGTCGGCCGCCGCTCGGCCGCCGCCTCGACCTCGGCGACGACCGCGGCGATCTCGGCGTCATGGTCCATGCGGCGGTCGAGCAGGGGATTGATCAGCCCGCGCAAGGCGGAGATGTAGCGCCACACGCTCGGGGCGAAGGACCGCGGCGCCCGCTCTTCCAGCGCTCGCACGATCGTGGCGCCGGCGGCCTCGGGAGGGATTCGCCTCAACAGGAAGGCCGGCAGTATTTCCCCGAGGATGCGCGCCCCGCGCCCTTCGTCACGACGGTCGAGCGAGTCCCGGACCAGGTCGGTGTCGACCCAGCCGAAGTAGACGACGCTGGCGCTCGCGCCCAGCGGCGCCAGCTCCGCCCGCAGCGCCCGTCCGAGTGCCTCGACACCGGCCTTGGAGACCGCGTAGGGGCTGGCGAGCAGACCGTTGGCAATGCTGTAGATGGAGCCGATGAAGACGAGCTGCCCGCTGCGCTCGGAGATCTGCGGCAGCGCCGCCCGCGCCGTGTGCCAGGCGCCGATCAGGTTGACGTCGACCACCCGCCGCCACTCCTCGGCCGGCATCGTCCGCGCCGTCGTCACCGTCGGCGGCGCGATCCCGGCGTTGGCGACGGCGATGTCGAGCCCGCCGAAGCGATTCACGACGGCGGCGACGGCGGCGAGCATCCCGCCCTCGTCGGTGACGTCGGCGCGGACCCCAAAGGCCCGCGTGCCGATCCGCTCGGCCGCCTCGCGCGCCTCCTCGGCATCGAGGTCGAGCACCGCCACCGAGGCGCCGCGCAGGTGCAGCTGACGCGCCGTCTCGAACCCGATCCCGCGAGCACCGCCGGTGACGAGCGCCACCCTGCCGTTGAGGTCGTAACGGGCCATCGGCCAGGAACGTACAGGGCTAGGCTGCGCCCGTGTCCGACCCCGACGGGACCTTCTCTGCCTTCGCCGCCGCCCGCGGCCTCGAACCGGTGCCGGCGCTCGGGCTCGGCGCCCTGACGCCGCTGCTGGTCGAGTCCAAGCACTGCCAGGTCGCCCCGGCCGCCCGCGGCCGTCTCGGCGGCGAGGTCGACGGGATCGTCGGCCACCTCGCCTACACCC
The DNA here is from genome assembly GCA_963717495.1 of uncultured Solirubrobacterales bacterium. GTDB lineage: Bacteria > Actinomycetota > Thermoleophilia > Solirubrobacterales > 70-9 > VAYN01. Next base: position 2,316,770 of record OY970339.1, read on the forward strand.
GCAACAAGACCTTCCGCTTCAACGTCGCCCTGGCCGAGGTCCACGGCTCGACCGCGCTGGCGCCGCGGCTCTTCTGCATCCGCAAGGGGCGCAGCACCCGCGACGACGAGTTCTACGGCTTCGAGGCGCGCCACTCGAAGCTGTGGACCGAGAGCGTGGCGCTGAACCAGCGCTACACGATCAGCACCAGCCCCTACCAGGACCCGAACTGGATGCGGCAGCTGTTCTCGCCGGCGCTGGTCGACTACCTGGCGACCGAGCCGCCCGCCGACTTCTCCTTCGAGCTCGCCTACGGGATCCTGCTCGGCAGCGTCGAGGACGACGATCCCGGACCAGACGGCCTGGCGGCGCTCTGCGCGGCGACCGCCCACGTCGCCGAGCGGATCGCCCGGGAGTGCGGGGAGTAGCGATGCAGATCAACCGCACCGGGATCTGGCTGATCGCTTTTTTCGGACTGCTTGGCCTGGCGATGTGCGTCGGGCCGCCGCTCGCCGGCGCCAACGCCGAAACGTCGCTGATCGTCGCCTCGACTGGCGCCATCTTCGTCCTCGTCGCCGCGGGCCTCGCCTGGTACGCCCGCCACGCCCGCGCCAAGGCCGCCCACCAGGACTGGATCTTCCAGAACGGGATCAAGGGCACCGCGACCATCCTCGAGGTCGGCAACTCGCACACCACCGTCAACGAGATGCCGCTGATGAAGCTGAAGCTCGACCTCGACATCCCCGGCGTCGGCCGCAGCGAGGTGAGCCGCCGCGAAGTGATGCCGGTCTTCACCGCCAACCGGATGGACGCGGGCCTGGTCCTGCCCGCCTACGCGAATCCGCGCGACCCGGCCGACGTCATCCTCGTCTGGTGAGCCGGCGCTCCTAGAATCGCTTGCCCGTGCCCGGATTCAGCCCCGTCGATCCCAAGCAGTCGTTCCCCGAGCTGGAGGAGCGCGTGCTCGGGCGCTGGCGCGACGGCGACGTCTTCGCGCGCTCCCTGGCCAATCGCGAGGGGGCCGAGGTCTGGAGCTTCTACGAGGGTCCGCCGACCGCCAACGGTCGCCCCGGCTCCCACCACGTCCTCGCCCGCGTCTTCAAGGACGTCTACCCGCGCTACAAGACGATGTGCGGCTACAGGGTTCCGCGCAAGGCCGGCTGGGACTGCCACGGGCTGCCGGTCGAGCTCGAGGTCGAAAAGCAACTCGGGATCGCCTCCAAGCAGGAGATCGAGGAGTTCGGCATCGCCGAGTTCAACCAGCGCTGCCGCGAGTCGGTCTTCGAGTACGTCGAGGAGTGGAACCGGCTGACCGAGCGGATCGGCTTCTGGGTCGACCTCGACGACCCCTACGTCACCCTCGAGGACGACTACATCGAGTCGGTCTGGTGGTCGCTGAAACAACACTGGGAGAAGGGCCGCCTCTACGAGGGCCACAAGGTCGTCCCCTACTGCCCGCGTGACGGCACCCCGCTCTCCTCGCACGAGGTAGCGCAGGGATACAGGGACGTCGAGGACCCCTCCATCTACGTGAGGTTCCCGCTGCTCGACGGCGCCGGCGCCGAGTCCGGCGAGTCGCTGCTGGTCTGGACGACGACGCCCTGGACGCTGCCGGGCAACGTCGCCGTCGCCGTCGCCCCCAAGGTCACCTACGTACGGGCGAACGTCGACGGCGAGGCGCTGATCCTGGCCGAGCCGCTGGTCGAGAAGGTGCTGGGAGCGGGGGTCGATGTCGCCGCCCGCTTCTCCGGCGCCGATCTGATCGGCCGCCGCTACGCCGGCCCGGTCTACGAGCTCGAGGACGGCGGCCCTCAGGGCGACGGCGGCGCCAAGCCCTTCCAGGTCATCGCCGGCGACTTCGTCACCACCGAGGACGGCACCGGGCTTGTCCACATCGCCCCCGCCTTCGGCGAAGACGACTACCGGGCGGCGGCCGAGAACGGGATCTTCGACCCGACCCGGCGGCAGACGCTCTACAACCCGGTCAAGCCCGACGGCCACTTCGACCAGCGCGTCGTCGGCTTCGCGGACCGCTTCGTCAAGGACCCCGAGGTCACCCGCGAGCTGATCGCCGACCTCGAGCGCCGCGGCCTGCTCTTCCGCGAGCAGGTCTACGAGCACTCCTACCCTCACTGCTGGCGCTGCGGCACGCCGCTGCTCTACTACGCGACCTCGAGCTGGTTCATCGGCACCTCCGAGGTAAAGGAGCAGATGCTCGCCAACAACGAGGCGATCGGCTGGCACCCCGAGCACGTCAAGCACGGCCGCTTCGGCAAGTGGCTGGAGAACAACGTCGACTGGGCGCTCTCGCGCGACCGCTACTGGGGCACGCCCCTGCCCGTCTGGCGTTGCGGCGACGGCGATTGCGGCGAGCTCGAGTGCATCGGCTCGGTCGCCGAGCTGCGCGAGCGCTCCGGCGGCCCGGCCCCCGACGACCTGCACCGCCCCTACATCGACGAGGTGACGATCGAGTGCGGCAAGTGCGGCGGCGAGATGCGCCGGGTCAAGTCGGTGATCGACACCTGGTACGACAGCGGCGCGATGCCCTTCGCCCAGTTCCACTACCCGTTCGAGAACGAGGCCGAGTTCGAGCAGCGCTTCCCCGCCGACTACATCTGCGAGGCGCAGGACCAGACCCGGGGCTGGTTCTACACCCTGCTGGCCGAGTCCACCCTGCTGTTCGGGGAGTCGAGCTATCGCAACTGCGTCTGCCTCGGCCTCATCCTCGACCCCGAGGGCCAGAAGATGTCGAAGAGCCGCGGCAACGTCATCGACCCCTGGGAGGTGATCTCGGCCCACGGGGCCGACGCCTTCCGCTGGTACTACCTGACCGCCCAGCAGCCCTGGGCCGGCTACCGCTTCTCGGTCGAGACGGTGGGGGAATCGGTGCGCCAGTTCCTCCTTACCCTCTGGAACACCTACTCGTTCTGGGTCCTCTACGCGAACGCGGAGGGCCTCGGGCCGGCCGACTTCGCCGACCTGCCGGAGGCGGCCAACGACCTCGATCGCTGGGCGCTCTCGCGCCTGCAGGCAACGGTGACGACGGTGCGCGAGCGCATGGACGAGTTCGACTGCACCAGCGCCGGCCGGGCCAGCGCCGAGTACGTCGAGGAGCTCTCCAACTGGTACGTGCGGCTCTCCCGCCGGCGCTTCTGGGACGGCGACCGCGCCGCCTTCGCGACCCTGCGCCACTGCCTGCTGGAGACCACGGCGCTGCTCGCTCCCTTCGTCCCCTTCCTCGCCGACGAGATCCACCTCAACCTCGCCGCCGGCACCGGCGGGGACGCCGCCGACTCGGTCCACCTGCGCGACTACCCGCGGTTCGACCCCGCCCTGTCGGCCCCGGACCTGGAGGGCGCGATGGCGACGGTGCGGCTGACGGTCGAGCTGGGGCGGGCGGCCCGCGCCCGGGCCAAGGCTAAGGTGCGCCAGCCGCTGCGCCGCGCCGTAATCGTCGCCAACGAGGCCGAGCGGGAGGCGATCGAGGCGCGCGCCGACCTGGTCACCGCCGAGCTCAACGTCAAGGAGCTCGACTTCGTCAGCGACGAGAGCGAGTTGGTCGGCTACACGGCGAAGCCCAACTACCGCGCCCTCGGCCCCCGCTTCGGCAAGCGGATGCCCCAGGTCGCCGCGGCGGTTGAGGCCCTCGACGCCGCCCACGTCGCCGCCGTGCTGGACGAAGGCGGCGAGATCGGGATCGCGATCGACGGCAGCGACCACACCCTCGGCCCCGACGACGTCACCCTCGCCCTGCAGCCGCTCGACGGCTACGAGGTCGAAGCCGAGGCCGGCCACGCCGTCGCCCTGCAGCTCGAGCTCGACGACGAGCTGCGCCGCGAGGGCCTCGCCCGCGAGATCGTCCACGCCGTCCAGATCGCCCGCAAAGAGGCCGGCCTGGAGATCACCGACCGCATCAAACTCTCGCTCGACGGCGACGACGAGCCGCTCGAAGCCGCCCGCGCTCACGAGAGCTACCTGGCCGGCGAGGTTCTCGCGACCTCCGTCGGGTATGACGGCACCGATGGCACCGAGATCCGGATCGACGGCCACGATCTGCGAATCACCATCCACCGCGCTTAGAGTCCGTCCCGGTAGGGGTGAAGCGTCTTGTACTTTTTTCGCGGACAGCTGCGGGCGCAAGCCCTAAACGTGACTTCGAAAAAAGTTAAGCGGAACCCCTACCGGGACGGACTCTCACCCGCCGCCTCGCCAATGATGAAGTCAGTTTTCGCCGAGTCGGAGAACTTCACCCAGCAGTGCTCGGGAACCACCCCAGCGACGTCGATCAGCGCCGCTTCGATCCGTTTGGCGATCTCCGCCTTCTGCTCGTCGCTGCGGCCCTCGAACCAGTGAACCTCTACGAACGGCATCTCGGTTGAGGGGAGGGCGCCAGCCGCTAGGCGAGCGCCGGCTCCAGCTCGGCCTCGAGGCGCCGCTTCGGCATCGCCCCGACGACTTTCTTGGCGATCGCCCCGTCCTTGAAGAGGATCATCGTCGGGATCGAGAGCACCTCGTACTGAGCCGCGGTCTGCTGGTTCTCGTCGACGTTGATGCTGACGATCTTGAGGTCGTCGCGCTCGCTGTCGATCTCCTCGAGGACGGGATGGACGACGCGGCAGGGACCGCACCAGGGAGCCCAGAAGTCGACCAGCACCGGGCCCTCGGCCTCGAGGACGTCGGCTTTGAAGTTGGCGTCGGTCACGTCAGTCAATTTGCCAGTCACTGGATGGTCTCCCGGGTCGAGGTTCGCAACTCAATACTTCAGAAAGTATAGCGGCCCTGTCCAGAGGTCGTTTCGGGCTTTTCGACCTGCCGCGGGCCGAAACGCAGCAGCGGTACGCGCCAGATCGCCTCGGCGACGATCGAGCGGTCCATCTTCGAGGATCCGGCCCGGCGGTCGCGGAAGACGATCGGCACCTCGACCACGCGGAAGCCGGCGCGGATCGCGCGGTAGGTCATCTCCACCTGGAAGGCATAGCCGCGGGCGCCGACCGAGTCGAAGTCGATCGCTTCCAGCACCTCGCGGCGGAAGCACTTGAAGCCGCCGGTCAGATCCTGGACGCCGACGCCGAGCACGAGCCGGGCGTAGGAGCTGCCGCCGCGGCTGATCGCCCTGCGCAGCGGACCCCAGTCGCTGACGCCGCCGCCGGGCACGTAGCGGGAGCCCAGCACGAGGTCGGCACGGTCCGCCGCCTCGAGCAGCCGCGGCAGGTAGGCGGGATCGTGCGAGAAGTCGGAGTCCATCTCCAACACCAGGCCGGCCCCCCCGGCGAGGGCATGGCGGAAGCCGGCGATGTAGGCAGGGCCGAGCCCTTCCTTGACCGGGCGGTGGAGAACCGACACGTTCTGGTACCGCCCAGCCAGCCGCGCGGCGATCTCGCCGGTCCCGTCCGGTGAGCTGTCGTCGACGATCAGCACCTGGGCCGTGCCCGGCAGCTTCGCCCGCGCCGCGGCCACGAAGGCCTCGATGTTCGCGGCCTCGTTGTAAGTAGGCAGGACAAGCCACGGGTCAGGCATGCTGTCGATGCTATGACCAATGCCGAGATCGCCGCCGTGCTGGAGGAGCTGGGAGTTCTCTACGAGCTCGACGGTGCGGTCAAATACCGGGTACTCGCCTACGGCACCGCGGCCAAGGCGATCCGCGAGAGCCCGGTCTCGGTGGCGGAGCTGTCCGCCGCCGGCCGGGCCACCGAGATTCCGGGCGTCGGCAAGACGCTGGCGGAAAAGATCGTCGCCCTGCTGGAGACCGGCGAGATCCCGGCGGCGGTGAAGCTGAAGGCCAAGTTCCCGCCGACCCTGATCGAGGTCACGCGGGTGCCGGGGTTGGGAGCCAAAACCGCCCGGCTGCTCTACGACGAGCTCCGGATCACCTCGATGGAGGAGCTGAAAGCGGCGGCCGAGGCGGAACAGATCCGCGAGGTCAAGGGGCTGGGGCCGAAAGCCGAGGAAAACGTCCTCGCCTCCCTTGAGCGCCTCGGCGAGCCGGGCGAGGGCCCCGGCCGACTGCTGCTCTCCAAGGTCCGCCCGATCGCCGAGGAGCTGGCAGCGGCGCTGCGCGAGCACCCGGCCGCCAACCGGGTCGAGGTCGCCGGCTCGGCTCGGCGCTGGGCCGAGACCTGCAAGGACATCGACATCATCGCCACCGCCGACGAGCCGACCGCGCTCTCCGAAGCCCTGGTCGCCAATCCGCTGATCGCCGCCGCCGGCACCCCCGGTCCCAACGGCGTCCGGGCGCAGACGCACAACGGCGTCTCGGTCGACCTGCGGATCGTCGCCCCGGCCGCCTTCGGCAACCTGCTGCAGCACTTCACCGGCTCCAAGGCCCACAATGTGCAGCTGCGCGAAGAGGCGGTCGGCCGCGGTCTCTCGGTCTCCGAGCATGGCATCACCGACAGCGAGAGCGGCAAGGTCGACCTCTGCAAAAGCGAGGAGGCCGTCTACCAGCGGCTCGGCTACGAGTACATAGAGCCGGAGCTGCGCGAGGGCCGCGGCGAGCTGAAGGCGGCCCGCGAAGGCAAGCTGCCGGACCTGATCGAGCTCGGGGACATCAAGGGCGACCTGCACGCCCACACCACCCTCTCCGACGGCCGCAACACGCTGGAGGAGATGGCCGCGGCCGGCCGCGAGCGCGGCTACGCCTACATGGCGATCACCGACCACTCCGCCAGTCACGGCTTCGGCGACCACGTCACGCCGGAGCGGCTCTGGGAGCGGATCGAGGAGGTCCGCGAGTGGAACAAGGGGAAGCGCGGCTTCCGCCTGCTCTCCGGCTCGGAGATCAACATCGGCCTCGACGGCAGCCTCGATTATCCCGACGACCTGGTGGCGGCGCTGGACTGGGTCGTCGCCAGCGTCCACACCTCCTTCTCGATCTCCGCCGCGGAGATGACCGCGCGCGTCCTCGCCGCGATCGAGAACCCGCAGGTCAACTGCATCGGCCACCTGACCGGGCGCCTGATCGGCCGCCGCGAGCCCTACGGGATCGACGTCGAGGCGGTGGCCGAGGCGGCGGCCCGCACCGGCACGATGCTCGAGATCAACGGCAACCCCAACCGCCGCGACCTCTCCGACCGCCACGCTCGCCTCGCCGCGGACGCCGGCGTCACGATCGTCCTCAACACCGACGCCCACGGGGTCGACACGCTCGACAACATGGCTTACGCCGTCGCCACCGCCCGTCGCGCCTGGCTGACCAAGGCCGACGTCGCCAACACCCGCGGCTGGCGCGAGTTCAAACAGCTGACCCGTCTTCCCTGAGCACTTGGCGTCGCCATAGCTATGTCAAGTGCTCAAGCTAGGCCCGGCTGAGGCGGTCCGAGCGCAGGCCCGGCGTCCGCACCAGCTCGATCGGGCGCAGCGCCGAGCCGGGCACGACGTAGAACTTGACGCCGTCGCGGTGCTCGATGCCGAGCACCGCCGCCTCGCGGGTGCGCCAGGCGAGCGAGACGATCAGCGCGTAGCCGGCGCCGACCACGGCGACGCCGGGGAAGAGGAGGCCGAGGCCGCCGGCGGCGACGGCGGTCAGGCCGATCGGCCAGAGCCGTCCGATCGCGATCCGCGCCGCCGACTCGGAGGGCAGCGAGGTGGCCGTGCGGGCGTGGGCGAGGGCCTCGCGCACGTCCCCGGCGGCGCGGGCGGGGCGGCCGAGGTAGACGCCGATCGCCAGCGCGAGCAGCCACCAGACCGCGGCGACGAGGATCGTCGTCTCCTCGCCTTCGCGGTTGGCGCCGAGCGCCGCGATCGCGCCCAGCGCCGTCGCCTCGGCGCCGGCGATGAAGACGGTCACCCGCAGCAGGTCGGTGTAGGGCATCGCTACTCCGCCAGCCACTCGAGGATCGCCAGCCAGCCAGCCGGGCCGTCGACGATCAGGTCGGACTCCTCCGGCAGCTCCGGCGGCGCCTCGGGCGAGACGATGCCGACGCAGACGGCGACCGCCAGCTCGTCGCTCTCGCGCAGCTCGCGCAGGCGGCGGAAGGCGTCGAGGTCGGTGCGGTCGTCCCCGGCGAAGACGGCGCGGTCGAGCTCCTCGCCGGCCAGCAGCGAGGCGACCGCCGCGTCCTTGCCGCCGCCGCCGACGGGACGCAGCTCCAGGACCATGCGACCCCAGCGCGGTTCGAGGCCGGCGTGCCCCGCCTCGACGGCGACCTCGTGGGCGCAGCCCTCGGCGTGCCCCGGGTCCGCGGCGCCCCGCCAGTGCAGGGCCTGGATCGGGCCCTTGTCCTCCAGCCGCAGGCCGGCCGCGCGCAGCGGCTCGGGGTCGAGCGCGGCGACGAAGTCCGCCGCCTCGCGCTCGCGCCCGGCCAGCGAGGGGTCCGGTCGCGGCGCCTCGTCGCCGGGCAGCAGCAGCTCCAGCCCGTGGTTGCCGGCGTAGGCGATGCCGTCGAGCCCGACCAGCCGCCGCGCCTCCTCGGCTCGCCGGCCGGAGATGCAGCCGACCAGGGCGTAGCGCTCGCGCAGCGCCGCCAGCGCCAGGCGCGCCGCCGCCGGGACCGCCGCGTCCTCGGCCCGCTCGGCGATCGGCGCCAGGGTCCCGTCGACGTCGCTGAGGATCGCCGTCCGGGAGGGGTGGGTCCGCAGCGGCTCCAGCAGGGTCCCCGCGGCGCGATCTCCCGTTGCGAATTCGCGAGACACGGCATCTAGTATCGCCGCATGTCGACCGGCTCCGGCGCGATGCCCTCGGACCAGCTGCTGAAGCTGGCGGCGATCGGCACCCTGGCCGGGATCTTCAGCGGCCTCTTCGGCGTCGGCGGCGGCACCGTGATCGTGCCGCTGCTGATCCTCTGGTTCGGCTACGGCGAGCGCCTGGCGACCGGGACCAGCCTGGCCGCGATCGTCCTCATCGGTTTGCTCGGGGCGCTCGCCCAGGGCGGCATCTACGGCAATGTCCACGTCGTCACCGGTCTGCTGCTGGCGATCCCGGCGGTCGTCGGCGTGGTGCTCGGGACCGCGATCCAGCAGCGGATCCCCCAGCGCGCCGTCTCCTACCTCTTCGCGGCGCTGCTGGTCGCGATCGCGATCGAGCTGATCATCTCGTGAACGAGATCCTGGCGGTCCTGATCGCCGTTGCCGGCGGCATCGCCGGCGGCCTGGTCGGCGTCGGCGGCGGCGTCCTCTTCGTGCCGGCGCTGACGATCTTCCTCGGCCTCGGCCAGGTCGAGGCCGAGTCGACCTCGCTGCTGACCATCGTCATCGTCGCCCTGGTCGGCGCCTACCGCCAGAACGGCTACGGCAACGTCCGCCTCCGCGAGGCGCTGATCATCGGCGCCCTCTCCCCGCTCGGCGTGCTGATCGGCGTCGGCGTCGCCAACCACGTCTCCGAACGGGCGCTGCAGCTCGCCTTCGCCGCCCTTGCCCTCTTCATGGCCGCCCAGCTCATCCGCCGCGCCCGCGCCGCGCCCTGACGGCCGGTCGTTTCTAGGATCCGCCGACGGCCTCCGCCGCCTGCAGCGAGCCGATCAGGGCCAGGGCGAGCAGCTCGCGCAGCTCGTCGCGGCCGACGTCGCGGCGCTCGAGCCAGCGCAGGACCGAGCCTTCGACGAAGAAGAACCAGCCCTGGACGGCGGTCTCCAGGGTCGGGGTGCGCTCGACGTCGGCCGGGGCCGCCTCCCAGGTCGCGAGCGACTCGATCAGGGCGTCCATCCGCTGCCGCCGTCCGGCCTCCAGCGCCGCTTGGATCTCGGGATCGCCGCCGCCGCGGCTGCGGAAGATCGCCGAGTAGGCGGCCTCGTGGGCTTCGACGAAGTCGAGGAAGCGGTCGAGGCTGGCACCGAGCTGCTCGGCGGGGGGGAGGCGCGGGTCGGGGGCGGTCAGCTCCGCCAGCTCCTCCTGGCCGCGCTCGATCGCGGCGATGAGGAACTCCTTCTTAGTCGGGAAGTAGTGGTACAGCAGGCCCTTGGAGACCCCCGCCGCCTTCGCGATCTCCTCGATCGAGACCTCGTCGTAGGGCCGCTCGGCGAGCAGCCGGGCGCCGGAGGCGAGCAGCTGCTCGCGCCGGGCATCGGTGCTCAGCCGGCGTTTGGCGGTCAGCGGCACGGGCGGCAGGCTAGCCGCTATTGACCGGGAGTTCAATAGCTGCTAGAAATCCCGACACTATTGAACTGACGGTCAACAGAAATGCCGTGGAGGCTGAGGCGACGCCCGCGCCCGCCGCACCGGCGCTGCCTCCCGGCCCCGCGCTGCCGCGGCCGCTCCTGCTTGGTCGCTTCATCATGCAGCCGACCTCCTTCCTCCAGGCCTGCGAGCGCCGCTACGGCGAGTACTTCAGCCTGCGCCTCTCCGCCGACCGCACGATGGTCATCACCTCCGACCCGGAGGCGGTGAAGACGGTCTTTACCGGCGACCCGCAGCAGCTGCTCGCCGGCAAGAACAACGACATCCTCCGCCCTCTGCTGGGCGACCGCTCGGTGCTGCTGCTCGACGGGGCCGAGCACATGCGCCAGCGGCGGCTGATGCTGCCGCCCTTCCACGGCGAGCGGATGAAGGCCTACGGCGAGACGATGCGCGCGGTCGCCGAGCGCCACGTCGCCGCCTGGCCGCACGGCACCTCGTTCGCCGCGGCACCGTCGATGCAGGCGATCACCCTCGAGATCATCCTCCGGACCGTCTTCGGCCTCGAGGACGAGGAGCGGATCGAGCGCGTCGGCGCGCCGCTGCGGCGCCTGCTCGACGCCTCCGCCAGCCAGCTGCGGCTGCTCGCCCTGCAGGTCACCAGCTCCGAGAACCCGCGCCCGCGCAGCCCCTGGGGCCGCTTCAACGAGCTCGTCGCCGCGGCCGATCGGGTCATCTACCAAGAGCTGCACGATCGGCGCGCCCAGCCCGACGGCCACGGCCACGACGACATCCTCTCGATGCTGCTGGAGGCCCGCGACGAGGAAGGCCGGCCGCTCACCGACCTCGAGCTGCGCGACGAGCTGATGACGCTGCTGCTGGCCGGGCACGAGACGACGGCGACGGCGCTGAGCTGGACCCTGGAGCGCCTCGTCCGCCACCCGGCCGTGGTCGAGCGCCTGGTAGCCGAGCGGCGGCAGGGCGACGACGCCCCCTATCTCGAGGCGACGATCAAGGAGGCGCTGCGCCTGCGCCCGGTCGTGACCGCGGTCGGCCGCCACCTCACCGCCCCGCTCGAGATCGGCGGCCACCTGTTGCCGGCGGGCGTCAGCATCAATCCCTCCATCTACCTGTTGCACCGGCGCCCCGACCTCTACCCCGAGCCCGAGGTGTTCCGCCCCGAGCGCTTCCTCGACAACCCGCCCGGCACCTACCAGTGGATCCCCTTCGGCGGCGGGGTGCGGCGCTGCCTCGGCGCCAGCTTCGCCCTCTTCGAGATGAAGATCGTGCTGCAGAGCGTCCTCGACCGGGTCAGCCTCGTCCCCCGGCACGGGTCTGCCGAGCGTGTTACCCGCCGTGCCATCACCTTCGCCCCCAACCGCGGCGCCCGCATCGCCGTGGAACCGGCATGACCACCGCCACCGAGCGGGAGCTGGACGGACTCGTCGCGCAGGGACGGGCGCTGGCCGCGGGAGAGGTCAGCTCGCGCGAGCTGACCGAGCGCACGCTGCAGCGGATCGAGGCGACGCAGCCGACGCTGAACGCTTTCCGCGTCGTCTGCGCCGAGCAGGCGCTGGCGGATGCGGCGAAGGCCGACCGCCGCCTCGCCGCCGCCGAGAGCGCGCCGCTGCTGGGGGTGCCGGTGGCGATCAAGGACGACGTCGACCTCGGCGGCCACGAGACGCCGTTCGGCTGCGCCGGCGAGCACCGGGTTGCCGAGCGCGATGCCGAGTCGGTGCGTCGCCTGCGCGCCGCCGGCGCGATCGTCGTCGGCAAGACCAACGCGCCCGAGGTCGGCCAGTGGCACTTCTCCGAGACCGAGGCCTTCGGCGCCACCCGCAACCCCTGGCAGCTCGAGCACACGCCCGGCGGCTCCAGCGGCGGTGCCGCCACTGCCGTCGCGGCCGGGATCGTCGCCGGCGCGATGGGCTCCGACGGCGCCGGCTCGATCCGCATCCCCGCCGCCTGGACCAACCTGGTCGGCCTCAAGCCCCAGCGCGGTCGCGTCTCCACCTGGCCCGACGCCGAGGCCTTCAACGGCCTCAGCTGTTACGGGCCGCTGACCCGCGACGTCGCCGACGCGGCACTGCTGCTAGACGTCCTCGCCGGCAACGTTCCCGCCGATCGCCATCACGTCACCCCGCCGGCCGAGCCCTTCGCCTATGCCGCGGCCCAGCCGCCACGGCCACTGCGCATCGCCCTCTCCTTCACGACGCCGGCCGGCGCTCCCGGCAAGGTCGACCCGGAGCACCGGGCCGCGACCGAGGGGCTGGCCACGACCCTCGCCGAGCTCGGCCACGAGGTCGAGGCCCGCGACCCCGACTACGGCCTGGTCGGCGCGGCGCTGATCCCGCGCGGGATGGCGGCCGTCGACGCCTGGCTGAGCGAGCGCGAGATCGACCGCGCCAGGCTCGAACCGCGTACCCGGGTCCACGCTCGCATGGGCCGCCTGCTCAGCGGCGCTCCCCAGCGCGCCGCCCGTGCCGCCGAGCTGCCGCTGCGGCGGCGGATGGGGGCGATCTTCGACCGGGTCGACCTCGTCCTCACCCCGACCACGGCGCAGCCGCCTCCCCGCGTCGATCACTTCAAGGGCCGCGGCTACTGGGCGACGAGCACCGCCGCCAGCGCCGCCTGCCCGTTCGCCTGGCCCTGGAACGTCGTCGGCTGGCCGGCGATCAGCGTCCCGGCCGGCTTCACCGCGGCGGGCCTGCCGATCGGCGCCCAGCTCGTCGCTCCCGCCGAAGGCGAGGCGCTGCTGCTCGCGCTCGCGGCGCAGCTCGAGGCGGCCCGGGGCTGGCACCGGCAGCGCCCTCCGGATTTCGCGGGCTGAAGCCACGTCGCCTCGGCGCGGCGGTTGCCATCGTCTACGCTCAAAGCGTGGATTCGCTCACCTGGGAAGGCGACCTGCCGCATCTCCGATCCCCGATCTTGGTCTGCGCTTTTCGCGGCTGGAACGACGCCGCGGCAGCCGCCTCGACCGCGCTCGGCGCCGTCGCCTCGGCGCTCGACTCGCAGCTGATCGCCCGCATCGACCCGGAGGACTACTTCGACTTCCAGTCGACCCGGCCGACGATCACCCTGGACCAGGGCCAGACGCGGCGGATCGAGTGGCCGGAGAACAGCCTCTACGCCGTCCAGGTCCCCACCGCCGACCGCGATCTGGTGCTGCTCGACGGCACCGAGCCGAACCTGCGCTGGCGCACCTTCTCGGAGACGGTCGCGACCGCCGCCGACGCGCTCGGGGTGGAGCTGGTGATCACCCTCGGGGCGCTGATCGCCGAGGTCTCCCACACCCTGCCGGTGCCGATCACCGGGCTCGCCTCCGACGCGGAGATGGTCGCCGAGCTCGAACTCGAGCGCTCCAACTACGAGGGCCCGACCGGGATCACCGGCGTCGTCCACGATCGCTGCCGCCAGGCCGGGATCACCTCCGCCTCGCTCTGGGCTGCCGTGCCCCACTACGTCGCCGCCGTCCCCAACCCGAAGGCGGCGCTGGCGCTTTTGCGCCGGCTCGAGGGCCTGACCGGGATCGCCGTCGAGGCCTCCGAGCTGGAGGAGGAGACGAGCGACTACGAGGAGCAGATCTGCCGCGCCGTCGCCGCCAACCCCGAGATCGAGGAGCTGGTCTCGCGGATCGAGGCCGAACAGGTCGACCTGCTGACCGAGGAAGGCGAGGATCTTCCCTCGGCCGACTCGATCGCCCGCGAGTTTCAGCGCTTCCTCAAGCAGCGCGGGGACGGCCGATAATCGCCCTCTAAGTCTCGGCGGCCGGGCAGATCAGGCGGTAGTCGCACCAGCCGCAGACGCTCGGCGACGGGCGCGGCTCGAAATCCTGGCCGAGGATGCCCTCGCCCACCTGCAGCACCGTGCGCTCGACTCGCTCGGCGTCGTCGGGCTTGGTCGGTGCCGCCACCTTGTCGGCGTCGAGCACGTAGTAGTAGCTGCCGCTGCTGGCCTCGACCTCCCAGGCCTCGCGGGCGGCGAGGCGGTAGAGCGCCAGCTGCAGGTCGCTCTCCAGCTCCGCCGCCGTGCGCCGCTCGCCGGTCTTGTAGTCGATTAGCTCGTAGTCGCCGTCGGGCAGGCGGTCGACCCGGTCGACGCGGCCGCGCACGTGGTGCTCGCCGACCTTGAAGTCGAACTTGCGCTCGAGCCAGACCGGCTCGCCCTCGGCGACGCGCTCGCGCTCCCAGTAGAGCCGCAGCGCCTCGCGGGCGCGGTCGCGGAACTGCAGCTCGTCGTCGGTCGAGCCGAAGCCGGTGCGGCGCCAGCCGGTCTCGAAGAGGTTGGTCAGCTCCCGCAGCCCGTCCTCGTCGTTCGCCGGCGGCTCTTTGTGGAAGCGCTCGAGGACGTTGTGGATGAGGATCCCGAAGCGCTGGTTGATCGTCGGCTCCTGAGGGATGCCGAAGACGCGGGCGAACTTGTACTTGAGCGGGCAAGTCAGGTACAGGCTGAGGTCGGAGGCGGAGAGGCTGAGCATGCCGTCGCCGCGCCGCGGCAGGAAGGCCTCAAGCGAGGGCTCCTCGCGGGCGGCGATCAGCTTCCGCCGCCGGCCCTGCTCGTCCTCGGCGTCGAGCAGGTAGGAGTCGAGCGAGGAGGCGTCGAGCTCGGCCTGCTGCTCCGGGGTCGCGACCTGGCGCAGCAGGCCGTTGACTGCCTCGATCGCCTCGGCCGTCGGCTCCTCGCCGGGGCGCTGTGCCAGCGCCGCCAGCTTCAGCAGCTCGAGGTAGCGGGCGATCGCTCGGTTGACGTCGATCGCCGTGTCGAGGCGCGGCTCCGAGAGCTCGCGGCCCGCTCGCCAGGAGGCCTCCAGCACCTGCTCGCGCAGGTTGCGGTAAGTCGCGTGCAGGCCCTCGGCGGGGCCGAAGAGCTCCTCGCCGTGCTCCTCCTCGGCGGCGTCGGCGAGCGCCAGCGCCTCGAGGTAGAAACGGGACGGCTGCGCCTCGCCCCCCTCGTCGCGCTCCAGCCGCGAGAGGATCAACCCGGTCCGCGCCGGCCAGCCGATCCGGGCCCAGTCCGCCTCCCCCTCGAGCCC
Organism: uncultured Solirubrobacterales bacterium; assembly: GCA_963717495.1. Lineage (GTDB taxonomy): Bacteria > Actinomycetota > Thermoleophilia > Solirubrobacterales > 70-9 > VAYN01. The sequence continues at coordinate 2,331,828 of OY970339.1, forward strand.
GAGCACGAAGACGTGGTCGAAGCCGATCCCCTTGACCGCGTCCATCGCCATCCCCTGCACCGAGGCCGGTGCCGGCGGCTCCTCGGCTCCCGCCGGCTCGGCGCCCGCCTCGGCGACGGCACTGAGGTAGGCGACGAAGCCGCGGGTCGAGCCGTGCGGCTCGCGGCGCGCCCAGGCGGTGGCCAGCTCGGCCAGGCGCGAGAGGCCCAGCAGCCGCTCGGCCACCTCCGGCTGGGCGGCGAAGAGGCGCTGGCGCCGCAGCCCCACGCGCTCGATCAGCCGCCGCACGAAGACGTCGGCGCGGCGCTCCTCCATCGCCGCCGCGGCGGCGTTGTAGAGCTTGAGGAAGGACTGGATCCGCTCCCGCGCCTCCGGCTGGAACTGGGGGCTGTCGAGGGCGGCCTCGCAGGCGGCGACCATGTCCTGCTTGCGCCGCCGGGCGATCGTCGTCAGTCGCGCCAGGTCGCCGGGGCGCAGCTCGATCGGCGGCCGGGTCAGCGCTCGCGCCACCGCCGGCGAGTCGTCGGGGTCGGCGAGCGCCCGCAGCCAGGCGATCGCGTCGCGCACCTCGGGCCGCTGGAACAGCGCCGCCGGACCGGAGAGATGGAAGGGGATGCCGCGCTCCTCCATCGCTGCCGCCACGGTCCCGCCCTGGCGGGCCGGGTCGGCGACGAGCACGCAGATCTTCTCCGGGTCGGCGCCAGCGGCGAGCAGGTGCTCGACCTCGCGGGCGACGGCCTGGGACTGGGCGCGCTCGTTCGTGCACTTCCAGAAACGCACCGCGGGCTCACGGAAGCGGCGCTCGAGGACGACGGCATCTCCCGCCGGGTGCAGCTCGCGGTACCAGGCGCTGAGGCCCTCCTGCTCGAGGGCGTAGAGGTGGTTCGGGTTGTCGGCGGCGAGGGCGGTGAGGATCGCCCGTTGAGCAGGCGTCGTCTCCTCCAGCTCGTCGACCATCAGGTGCTCGAAGCGGTGGGCGATTTGGTTGCGGACGTCGGGGCGTTCGGCGAGGAGGCAGTCGAGGGCGAGGAAGACGTCGCCGCGGTCGAGGCTGCCGGCGGTGGCGAGGATACGGTCGTGGGCTGTGTAGAGTTCGGCGAACTCGAGCTCGCGCCGGACCGCCTCCAGCGCGGCCTCACCCACCGCCCCCTGCTCCGCCTCGCGGGCGCGCTGCTCCAGCGTCGTCGGGCCCACCCTCTCCGCCTTCAGCGCATCGATGCGGCCGAGCAGGCGGGCCAGCAACCCGGCCGGGTTGCCGCGGATCTCGTGGCGGCGCAGGGGCAGCTGGTCGAGGCGGTCGAGCAGCATCGCCAGGCGCTCGGCCGGGCCGAGCACGTCGAAGAAGGGGTCGAGGCCAGCCGCCTCGGCATGGTCGCGCAGGAGCCGCTCCCCGATCGTGTCCCAGCTGCCGATCCAGAGCTCTTCGAAGGGGCTCGCCAGCAGCGCCTCGGAGCGTTCGCGCAGGCGCCGCGAGGTGGCGCGGGTGGAGCCGATCACGAGGACCCGATCGGGCCCGGTGCCACTTGCGGCCAGGCGCGCCAGGCGGCGCGCCAGCAGCTCGGTCTTGCCGGTTCCGGCCGATCCCAGCACCAGCAGCGGGCCCCCCGCGTGGGCGATCGCGCGCTCGCGGCCGTCCGCCTCGATTGTCGCCGTCGACTGCCCCTCGCGCATCGCTCAACGCTAGCGCGCCGTAGCATCCGGCCGATGGACGTTTTCTCCGCAGACTGGCTGGGAATCTGCCGTCGCGTGGTGGCCGCCCAGCGGGCGATCTTCGCGGGCACGGCGAGCAGCGCCGCGCGCACCGCCTACGAGGGCATCGGCGAGGGTGGGGATCACACCCTGGTCATCGACCGTCGCTGCGAGGACGCGGTCTTCGCCGAGCTGGAGGCGCTGGCCGCAGCGGGGGCGTCGTTCGTCGCCGTCTCCGAGGAGCGTGGCGAGGTCAGCTTCGGCTCCGGCGGCGCGACCAGGGTCGTGATCGATCCGATCGACGGCTCGATGAACGCGCGCCGCACGATCCCCTCTCACAGCCTCAGCATCGCCGTCGCCTCCGGTCCCTCGATGGCGGACGTCGAGTTCGGCTTCGTCCACGACTTCGGCGCCGACGAGGAGTTCGCGGCCCGGCGCGGCGACGGTGCCAGGCTCGGCGGAGAGCCGATCGCGGTCGCTGCCGAAGCCGAGCAGCTGGAGGTGGTGGGGCTGGAGTCGGCCGAGCCGGGATGGGCGCTGCCGGCGCTCGAGGCCCTGGCCGGCAAGACCTACCGGCTGCGGGTGGTCGGCTCGATCGCGATCACCGCCTCCTACGTCGCCGCCGGTCGCTTCGACGCGATGCTCAGCCTACGCTCGTGCCGCTCGGTTGACGCCGCCGCCGCGCAGTTGATCGTCCGCGAGGCGGGAGGCGCGGTCGCCTTTGGCGACCTCTCCCTGGAGGAGGCGCCGCTGGATCTCGAGGCGCGCTACCCGATCGCCGCCGCCTGCGGGCCGACCGCCCTGGCGACGGTCCGCGCGGCGCAGTCCGCCGCGGCAGCTGTGTAACCACCTCGCGAAAAGAGGTTAAGAACGTGTGTTCGCAAAAGAACGTATGTTCGTTACACTCGGCGAACGCCAGGCAGGCAAACAAAAATTCGAAGGGATTCAAACTTCATGGCAGCTACGAAAAACGGCAGCAAATCGAAAACTCAGGCCAAGCGCGCGACCACGGAAGCGAAAAAATCCGCCGCCGCGACCGCGAAAGCCACCAAAAGGGCGGCCACCAAGACGGCCGTCGCTGAGAAGAACCAGGTGCAGACGGTGGCCGAGGCCGCTGTCGACCTCCCGGTCGGCGTCGTGCTCAGCGTCAGCGACCGCGTCAGCGACCTGGTCGAGCCTTGGACCGGCCGCAGCAGCGCCGAGAAGCAGATCAAGGCCTACCGCACCCAGGCTCGCAAAACGCTGAAGCGGACCGAGCGTCGCGGCTCCAGCGCCCGCCGCAAGGCGACGACCGAGGCCCGCAAGACCCGCAACCGGGTCGAGCGCGAAGCCCGCAAGCACCAGCGCACGGTCGAGACCACGCTGAAGCGCAACCGCAACGAGGTCGAGCAGCGCGTCCGCCGCGCCATCGACGAGCAAACTTCGCGGGCTCAGGGTCTGGTCGATCAGGTGACCGACCAGTTCGCGTCCCTCCGCTAAGAGGACCACGCACCTACGCAGTACCGACCGCCCCGGCAACCCCGGGGCGGTCGTCGTTCAGCGGCCGGTGACGAAGAGTGGCCTCGAGCCGGCCGGCTCGTAGGGCCAGTCCTCTCCTCCCGGGGCGAAGGCGCGGAACTGGAAGCGGATGCCGCGGCTGTCGTCGTCGCTGAACGCGTAGGGGTAGCGGAAGCGTCCCTGGGCGTCGGTCTGGACGGTGCGGAACTCCGACCAGGTGCCGCCGGCGAGACGAAACTGGAGTTCGACCGGTCGGCCGCCGCTGGGGATCGGAGCGCCGAGGGTGCCGACGCGGCCGCTGAAGGTCACCGGTGCGCCGCCGACGCGGGCGCTGTGCGCGGAAGCGTGCAGGCGGACCCCGCCGAGCACCTCCACCCGTTCGCCCTCCGCTTTGGAGCGACCGAGGACCCGATTGCCGGCGAAGATCGCTTCGACCGCGCGGGTGGGGCCGGGCGCGAGGTGGGCCAGGAAAGTTCCATCGGCGGCGGTCTGGACGACGCTGGTGCGCCGGGCGAGGTCCGAACCGGCGCCGAAGGTCTCGACGATCTGGACCGGCAGTCCGCCCAGTCGCGGCCCTGACGCCAGGCTCAGCAGCCCGGTGAACGCGATGGCCTGCCCGTAGGGGACCGCTTTGGCGGTGGCAGGGCCCGCGGATGCCACCTGCCGGCAGTGCCGCTGTCCCGCCCTGCGGCCGCAGCGACGCGAGTCCGCCTGCCCGCCGCGGAATCCCGCCTCGATCTCGGTCCGCGCCTTCAACGGGTTGGCCAGCACCATCCTGGTGCCGTCGGCGCGGCGATCACTGCCGGCGTAGTTGCCGGCGGTGTCGTAGCCGGTCGCGCGGAATTCGTAGCTGCCGGACCCGGATGCGTCGGAGTTCCAGCGGGCGACCAGCCGCGCCGCGGAGACACTCGTGGGCAGGGGCTCGAAGCGCTGCCGCGAGCCGGCGGGCCGGAACCCGATCGATCCGCGGGCCGGAGCGAGGCCGGAGAGCGGGTCGCTGACGACGGCTTCGATCCGCTCCGGGTCGGAAGGGTCCTGGCGGTTGGCGAAGGTCACCCGCGGCGGGCTTTCGTCGATGCGCACGATGGCGACCGCCGCCGACCCCTCGCCGCTGTTGCCGGCGGCGTCCCGGGCATAGAAGGAGATCGCGTGGGCTCCCTCCCCGGTGACGTTGGCGACGACGGCCTCTCCCGCGGCGACTCTCGGCACGCTGCCGTCGATGGCGATCGCCGTGAAGGCCCCGTTCGGTCCACCGGCCGCCATCCCCGAGAGCGGATCCGTGGCCGCGGCGCTTACCCGCACCGGCCCGTCGCTCCAGCCGGGCGACACGCCTCGCAGCATCACTTCAGGCTTGGTCGCGTCAACCCGGACGAGCGCGCTGCGGATCTCCACCGATCGCATCCCCGAGCCCGAGACGGCGACCGCGCGGACGACGTTGTTCCCCTCCGGCAGGGTGCCGAGCGAGATCGTCTCACCGGCGCCGCTGGGCAGGTCGATCTCGGCGGGGCCGCAACGGTCCCGTCCCGCGCAGGGAGCGCCACCGCCGCCGCGGTCGACCGAGAGCGCGTAGCCGCGAATGCCCGAGACGGGGTCGGGCCCGGCCGGACGCTCGACCCTGACCAGCGCCGCGGCGTTCCCCGCCACCCAAGCGGCGACGGCTTGCGGCTGTGCCGAGCCCGGCCGCACGTCGTCGAATCGCAGCGTCGCGCTCGTCCGCGGCCCCCGGGCCCCTTTCGGTCCCTCGAGCCAGACGTCGGCTGTGTAGATGCCGGGGGCCGGGCCCACACCGGGAGCGGGACCCGGCAGGCGGATGCGCTCGATCTGGGTGGCGTCCCAGGGCAGGCGGGTTTCGGGGACGACCGTCGTGCCGGCCGCGTTGCGGACGCGATAGTCGATGGCCGTGATCGGGAAGCCGTCGTCGGCCACCGGCGGCCGGTCCCAGTCGAGGCGGAAGTCGTTGTCGGCGTGCCAGTTCTCCTGTCCCCCGTAGACACGCAGGTCGATCGGGCGCAGCTGCGCAGCCTGGTCGGCGGCGGCGATCGCGACGCCGGCGGCGAGCCAGGCGGTCGCGAGCGTCAGCGAGGCCAGCAGGGCCCGGCGGATGCGCTTCACGGGCCGAACTCCCCAGCGGGGCTGCCGCCCCCCGACTCCGTCGTGCCGCCGGCGGTCGGTTCGACGACCGCGACGGGCTCCGGTTCCGGCGCGGCTTCGACGGCTTCGCCGGCGGCCACTGGTGCCGGTTCGGGAGCGGGCACCACCGTCGGTGCGAGGTCGTGCGGGACCGGGGCGGGGGGCGGAGCCTTGGCCTCCTCGTCGGCCGGAGCGATCTCGGCCTCGCTCCAATCGGCCGCGATCCGCCGATCCAGCGTGCGCTCCAGAACCGGCGCCTTCACCTGGTCGTGGCTGAGCTGCAGTGGCGTCGCCACCACCCCGGTGGCCACGCACGCCGCCGCACCGCCGGCGGTGCCGACGCAGATCGCCAGCGCCTTCGCCAGCGCCGCAGTCCCGGCGCCCCGCACTCCACCTGTCGCCGTGACGTTCGAGAGCGCCGAGTCCGCGTTCCCGCCGCCGCCGAATCGGGCGGCCAGGCCCGTGCAGGCGTCATGGATGCGGTCGAAGAGAGAGCGGGCCAGGGGAAGTGCCGGCGCCAGGGCGGCGGCCGCGCCGGGTGCCGCCCGGTAGGCGCGCAGGGTCGCGCGGCAGTTGTGGCAGGCGCGGAGGTGCTCGCGCAGGGTCGCCGCGTCCTCGACCTTCACTTCGCTGTCGCAGAAGGACGAGAGCAGCGGCCGCAGCTCCTCACAGCGAGTGCCGTCTTCGCTGCGGGAGAGCAGCTTGCGAAAGCGCTCCCGCCCCTCCGCCAGCGAGCGATTGATTTTCGTCTGCGAGAAGCCTGTGATCTCGCCGATCTCCGCATAGGAGTAGCCCTCCGCGAGGAGGGTGAGCGCCCGCAGCTCCTGCGGCTTTAACGCCTGCAGGGCCTCGCGACTGCGGGCGATCGCCTCGTGCCGCTCGGCTCGCTCGGGCGGGCCGGCATCGTCGGCGGGGAGCAGCGCCACCCAGTCCTCGCGACCGGGCTCGGGAGCTGCTGCCGCCGGTCCGCTGAGGATCCGCTCGCGGTCGCGCCGTACCGCCAGCGCCTCGTGCTTGACCACGGTCTGCGTCCAGCGGATCAGTTCGCGCGGGTCGTCCGTGGGGGCTTTGGTGAGGAGGATCTCCAGCGCCCGTTGCAGGGCGTCGTCGGCGTCGTCGCCGCAGATCGAGTAGCGCCGGGCGGTGCGCCTCAGGGCATTCTCGTGGCGCGAATAGGTCTCGATGGCGGCACGCTTTCGGGCGCCATCCGCGCGCAGCGGCAGGGCCGCATTCTTCCCCCGCTCATCGATCGTGCTCATCGCTCAGCTCCCCCGCCCGCTTCGATTTCCCGCTCCGAACATGGCAGCCCGAGTCCCGCCCGAACCGGTTCTCTCCCCCCTTCTGGACGAGTTTCCAGCCACGATTCACGGAAATTGCAGGATTGACCGCTGTCGGCACCCCGGCCCCGGCCCCGATAGCATCGTCGCGATGAGCATCTGCGTAGTGACCGGCGGCGCCGGCTTCCTCGGCTCCCACCTCTGCGAGCACCTGCTCGGCAAGGGCCACCGGGTGATCTGTCTCGACAACCTCGAGACCGGGTCGCTGGAGAACATCCACCACATCCGCGACGACGCGTTCGAGTTCCGTCACATCGACATCACGAACTTCGTCGAGATCCCCGAGGACGTCGACTTCGTCTACCACCTCGCCTCGCCGGCGAGCCCGATCGACTACCTACGGCTGCCGCTGCATACGCTCAAAGTCGGCTCCCACGGCACCCATCACATGCTCGGCGTCGCCAAGTTCAAGCGCGCCCGCTTCCTGATCGCCTCGACCAGCGAGGTCTACGGCGACCCCCAGGTCCACCCGCAGAAGGAGGACTACTGGGGCCACGTCAACCCGATCGGCCCGCGCGGCGTCTACGACGAGGCGAAGCGCTACGCCGAGGCGCTGACCATGGCCTACCACCGCCAGCAGGGCCTCGACACGGCGATCGTCCGCATCTTCAACACCTACGGCCCGCGCATGCGCCCGCACGACGGCCGCGCGATCCCAACCTTCCTGCGACAGGCGCTGCAGGACCGGCCGCTGACCGTCTTCGGCGACGGCAGCCAGACCCGCAGCTTCTGTTACGTCGACGACCTGATCCGCGGCATCGTCTCCCTCGCCGAGTCCGACGTCCACACCCCGGTCAACATCGGCAACCCGAACGAGTTCACGCTGCTGGAGCTGGCCAAGGCCGTGATCGAGGTGACCGAGTCGCGTTCGGAGATCGTCTACGAGGCGCTTCCGGTAGACGACCCGCAGCAGCGCCAGCCCGACATCGGTCGCGCCCGCGACCTGCTCGGCTGGGAGCCGGCGGTCGAGCTCAACGACGGGCTGCGCCGGACGATCGACCAGACCGGCGTCGAGCGCCTCGTCGGCGCCAGCGACTAGCGCGCGGCCCCGTGCGCAAGCGCGCCTGCGACGTCGCTCCCGCGATCGGCGAGGATCTCCTATGAGCGATGACCGCACCCTGCTGCTGCTCGGTGCCGGCGGCTTCCTCGGTGTCTGGATCGCTCGTCTGGCCGGCGCGGCGGGCCTGCGGGTGGTCGCGGCCGGCCGCACGCCCGCGCCCGGGATCGTCGCCTGCGACCTGCTCGACCCCGGTGCCGTCGAAACCTGTGTCGAGGCGGCGCGGCCGGACCTGGTTGTTAGCGCGGCGGGCGCCGCCTCGGTCGGGCGCAGCTGGGAGCGCCCGGGGGAGACCTTCGCCGTCAACGCGACCGGGGCCCTCAATCTGCTCGAGGCGGTGGCGTCGCATGCGCCCGCGGCGCACCTGCTCTGCCTCTCTTCGGCCGACGTCTACGGCGCCCGGGATGAGGCGGAGCTGCCGCTGGCGGAGGCGCTGGATCCCCGGCCTGTCACCCCCTACGGGGCCAGCAAGGCGGCGCTGGAGGTGCTCTGCGGCCAGTACGCACGCGGGCGCGGGCTGCGCGTCGCCGTTGCCCGTGCCTTCAACCTCGTCGGTCCCGGCCAGTCACCCGATTTCGCCGTACCGGGCTTCGCCCGCCGCATTGCCGTCGCCGAGCGGGCCGGCGAGGGGGAGGTCGAGCTGGCGCTCGGCAACCCGGACGCCGTGCGCGACTTCGTCGACGTCCGCGACGGCGCCGAAGCGCTGCTCCAGATCTCGCGGCTGGAGCTGACGGGCACCTACAACCTCTGCTCGGGGCGGGGGACGACGCTGGCCGAGCTGGTCGAGGTGCTGGCACGCACCGCCCGACTGCCGGTGAGCGTGAGTCACGACCCCGGCCTCGTTCGCCCGGTCGACCCGCCGGCCCTGGTCGGCGACCCCCGCCGCCTGCACGAGGCGACCGGCGTCGCCGCCGGGATCCCCCTCGAACGCAGCCTCGCCGACCTGCTCGACGATTGGCGCGCCCGGCTCGGCCGCGCCTAGTCCTGCCCCTCAATATCCTCAGGCGCATGGCGAGCGATACCGACAAGCCCGCGACTGCGGAGACCCACCGCACGATCGCGCCGCTGGTCGGGCCCGACGACGAGCGGATCTTCACCGACTCGGGGATCGAGATCGAACCGCTCTACGACGAGAGCGACGTCGCCCCGAACCTCGGGGAGCGCCTGGGCGAGCCCGGCGAGCCGCCCTTCACCCGCGGCATCCACGAGCGCATGTACCGCGACCGGCTCTGGACGATGCGCCAGTACGCCGGCTTCGCCTCGCCCGAGGACACCAACGAGCGCTATCGCTACCTGATCGAGCATGGCTCGACCGGGCTCTCGATGGCCTTCGACCTGCCGACCCAGCTCGGCCGCGACTCCGACGACCCGCTCTGCAACGGCGAGGTCGGCCGCACCGGGGTCCCGATCGACACGATCGAGGACATGCGGATCTGCTTCGACCAGATCCCGCTCGACAGCGTCTCCACCTCAATGACGATCAACGCCCCGGCGGCGATCCTGCTGCTGCTCTACGAGCTGGTCGGCGAGGAACAGGGCGTGCCTTCCGAGAAGCTGCGCGGCACCGTCCAGAACGACGTGCTGAAGGAGTACATGGCGCGCGGCAACTACATCTACCCGCCGGTGCCGACCATGCGGCTGACCACCGACATCTTCGAGTACTGCCAGACCCACGTGCCGAAATGGAACACGATCTCGATCTCCGGCTACCACATCCGCGAGAAGGGCTGCTCGGCTGTGCAGGAGGTCGGCTTCACCCTCTCCAACGCGATCGCCTACGTCGAGGCGGCGCTGGAGCGGGGCCTGAAGATCGACGACTTCGCCCCCCGCCTCGCCTTCTTCTTCAACTGCCACAACAACGTCTTCCAGGAGATCGCCAAGTTCCGCGCGGTGCGGCGGATGTGGGCCAAAATCGTCAAGGAGCGGTTCGGGGCCGAGAACCCGAAATCGATGCAGATCCGCTTCCACACCCAGACCGGCGGCGTCACCCTGCAGGCGCAGCAGCCCGAGGTCAACATCATCCGCGTCGCCCTGCAGGGCTTCGCCGCGGTCAGCGGCGGCACCCAGTCGCTGCACACCAACGGCTTCGACGAGGCGCTGGCCCTGCCGACCGAGCGCTCCGCCCGGATCGCCCTGCGAACCCAGCAGGTGCTCGCCTACGAGTCCGGCGTCGCCGACACCGTCGACCCCTTCGCCGGCTCCTATTTCGTCGAGTCGCTGACCGACGAGATCGAGCTGCGCTCCTGGGAGCTGATGGACAAGGTCGGCGAGCTGGGCGGCTCGGTCGAGGCGCTGGAGTTCATGCAGCGCGAGATCGAGGAGTCGGCGATGAGCTACCACGAGCGCTACAAGAGCGGCCAGGACACGATCGTCGGCGTCAACAAATTCGTCACCGACCAGGTCGACGACGTCGACATCCTCAAGGTCGACCCCGAGTCCGAGCAGCGCCAGCTGACCCGGCTCAAGGCTTTCAAGGAGAACCGCGACCAGGCCGAGGTCGCGGCCAGGCTCGAGGCCCTGCGTGACGTCGCTCGCGGCGAGGGCAACCTGCTGCACCCGATCCGCGCCGCGCTCGCCGCCGACGCCTCGATCGGCGAGGTCTGCGGCGCCATGCGCGACGTCTTCGGCGAATACAAGGGCGGCGCCTTCTTCTAGCGGCGGCCGACTGTCGAATTGCGGGGTCGGCGGTCTCCTACGATGTCCCGATGTTCGACCAGCAGCTCGCTTGGTACCTCGCCGGACCGGTCCTCGGGCTCTGCGTCGTCGCCTGCCGGGCGTTGTTCAACGGCCGCCTCGGCGTCACCGGCGGCTTCTCCGAGGTGGTCGGCAAGCTTGGCCGCCGCAGCCTCGACTTCGACTGGCGCGGCTGGTTCCTGATCGGCGTCGTGCTCGGCGGCACCCTCTTCATGGCCCTCTCCGGCGGCCGGCTGTTCCACGGCTACGGCTGGCTCACCGACACCTTCAGCGGTCTCGGCGGCGGCTTCGCGATCACCGCCCTGCTGTTTGCCGCCGGGGTGCTGATCGGCTTCGGGGCCAAGTTGGCCGGCGGCTGCACCTCCGGCAACGGCCTCACGGGCGTCTCGCTGGTCTCCCCGGCGGCGCTGGTCGCGACCGCGACCTTCTTCGCCACCGGGATCGCGGTCAGCTTCCTGATCGAGGCGGCGATCGGGTGAGAGCGCGGATCGCGGCGCTGGCCGTCGGTCTCGTCTTCGGCGCGATCCTCTGCTGGAGCCGGACGCTGCTCGGCGACGGGCCGGTCGGCTGGTCGCGCGAGCTGCCGCGACGCCGGCACGTGGTCGGCAGCATCTGCGCCGGGGTCGTGCTCGGCGTGGCCCTCTACCACCGCTCTGGAGCAGCGGAGTCCGAGCCCGCCGCCGACCTGCCCATGAACGGTTTGTCTCAGGACCAAATCGCCGGCAGGAACGATCGCGCATTAGTTGAAGCGGGCTCTCAATGATCGAGGCATCGCGGACCCTGATGAAGTCGCAGCCGGAGCTGAAAGAGCTGATTGACGCCGTCGAAGGAGTCGAGGTGACGATGGCCGAGAAGGGCTTCGGCACCCGAGTCGAATTGCGTGTCGGGGAGGGTTCCGAGTACGCGGAGGCCGACCTCGAGCGCATCCTCGATGGTCTCGCCGAGCCCCAGAAGCAGCCGTTTACCGGCGCCTGAAAAGGAGAAGACATGAAGAGCTTGAGCAGGTACCTGTCCTTTGCGAACGTGATCTCGTGCATCGCCCTCTTCGTGGCGCTGAGCGGCGCGGCCTACGCGGCGACGACTCTGGGCAAGAACCAGGTGAAGGCGAAGAACGTCGCCAAGGGGGCGATCACCTCGCCGAAGCTGAAGAACGGGGCCGTCACCTCCGCGAAGCTCGCCAACAGGGCCGTGATCAACGCCAAGATCGCCAACGGCGCCGTTCGCTCCGCGCAGCTTGGCGGCGGCGTGATCACCGAGGCGAAGCTGAAGGATCACGCCATCAGCGGCGACAAGATCGCCAACGGAGCCATCTACGGCCCCCAGCTGGCGCCTGACTCGGTCGGCACCGGCAAGATCCTCGACGGCTCGATCACCGCGACCGAGCTCTCGGCGTCCTTGATCGCGCAGATCTTCAGGAACCTCTCCTACGTGACCGCGACGAGCGAGTCGAGCACGAGCGCGACGAAGTCGGTCTTCCCCGAGTGCCCGTTCGGCAAGCGGGCAATCAGCGGCGGCGCCCAGATAGCGGGCAACAACACCGGCGTCGCAATCACCAGATCCGCGCCGAACCTCGGCAATGCCAGCGAAGCGACCAGCTGGGCCGCCACCGCCCAGGCGATAGGCACCCAGACCGATCCCTGGGCCATCCAGGCCTTCGCCGTCTGTGCCGAACTCCGGGTCCCCTAGCTCGGGGCACGCGCTCAGCCTCCGAAATAGACTCCCGCGCTCGATGCGCGAGAAGAACCCGGTAACGCACGACGAGAAGCTCTCCTACCTGCGCGAGCTGCGCGAGGCGGCGATCCACTCCGCCTCCGAGGAGGCGGTCGAGAAGCAGCACGCGAAGGGCAAGATGACAGCCCGGGAGCGGATCGAGAAGCTGCTCGACCCCGGCTCCTTCGAGGAGCTCGACACCTTCGTCCGCCACCGCACCTACGACTTCGAGATGCAGAAGAAACGGCCCTGGGGAGACGCCGTCGTCACCGGCCACGGCACCATAGAAGGAAGAACTGTTTTTGTCTTCTCCCAAGACTTCACTGTGTTCGGGGGCAGTCTCGGCGAGGTGATGGCGGAGAAGATGTGCAAGGTGATGGACCTCGCCGCCCAGGTCGGGGCGCCGGTCGTCGGCATCAACGACTCCGGCGGCGCCCGCATCCAGGAGGGCGTCGTCTCGCTCGGCGCCTACGGCGACGTCTTCGCCCGCAACGTCAAATGCTCCGGCGTGATCCCGCAGATCAGCCTGATCATGGGCCCCTGCGCGGGCGGCGCCGTCTACTCGCCGGCGATGACCGACTTCATCTTCATGGTCAAAGAGACCTCGCACATGTTCATCACCGGCCCGGAAGTGATCAAGACGGTGACCGGCGAGGAAGTCGAGTTCGAGGAGCTGGGCGGGGCGATGAGCCACAACTCGAAGTCGGGCGTCGCCCACTTCGCCTCCGAGGACGAGGAGAGCTGCCTCGAGGATGCCCGCTACCTGCTCAGTTTCCTGCCCTCGAACAACCTCGAGGCGCCGCCCCGCTTCGAGCCCTCCGACGATCCCGAGCGCGAAGACGAGGCACTCGACTCGCTCGTCCCCGACGACCCCTCCAAGCCCTACGACATGCGCGACGTGATCGCCCGCATCGTCGACGACGAGGAGTTCTTCGAGGTTCACGAGCACTTCGCCAAGAACATCGTCTGCGGCTTCTCGCGCCTCGACGGCTATCCGGTCGGCATCGTCGGCAACCAGCCGGCTTTCCTCGCCGGGGTGCTCAACATCGAGGCCTCCGAGAAGGCGGCCCGCTTCGTCCGCACCTGCGACGCCTACAACGTCCCGATCCTCACCTTCACCGACGTCCCCGGCTTCCTCCCCGGCACCGACCAGGAGTGGAACGGGATCATCCGCCACGGCGCCAAGCTGCTCTACGCCTACACCGAGGCGACCGTGCCCAAGCTCACCGTCGTCACCCGCAAGGCCTACGGCGGCGCCTACGACGTGATGGCCTCCAAGCACATGCTGGCCGACTACAACGTCGCCTGGCCGACCGCGGAGGTGGCGGTGATGGGGCCCGAGGGCGCCGTCAACATCATCTACCGCAAGGACATCGCCTCCTCGCCGACCCCCGACGAGCGTCGCCAGAAGCTGATCGACGACTACAAAGCCCACTTCGCGAACCCCTACTCGGCCGCCGAGCGGGGCTACATTGACGACGTGATCGAGCCGCGGGAGACGCGGCCGAAGCTGATCAGGGCGTTGCGGATGCTTCAGTCCAAGCGGGTGGAGCAGCCGAAGCGCAAGCACGGGAATATTCCGCTTTAGCTTGGGCGGGGGAGAGGGAGTGGGTGCCCCTCTCGCTTGCTGTCTTTTTCGCCTCTAAGTCGGCCGTCTCTCGCTAACTGGTCTGTGCGAAAAAGGTAGCGCCGCTGCGCGAGAGGGGCACCCACTCCCTCTTCTCAGATCCAGAACAGCGGAAGGTTCGAGCCCATAGGAAGAGCTCCCAAGGAGAAGCAATCTCCGTCGCTCGCAGGAAGAGATGACCGCCCGAAGTGCCTGGACGCTTCGGTGTCCCGTCGCGAGGCTTTCGAGAACGGGGCGGATCAGCGTAGTCGCTTGCAGGGAGGGTTCGGTGTCCCTCCCACAAGCGGCGTCCTGATTTTCGCAGCGCGAGTCAGCGAGAGACGGGGCGCGCCCGGCGAAAATCCCAGCGCAGTGGGAGGGACACCGAACCCTCCCCTACCGCCCACGCAATTCAGGGCATCCTGGTTGCAGCCTCACGCCTAGAAGCCCAAGTAGCCAACGGCGCCGCGGTCATCTCTTCCCAGGCGGCGTCCTCGCCGTAGAACTGCATCACCACGAAGTGCAGCAGCCCCGGCAGCATCTCCGGGGCGGTCTCCGGCTCGTCGCTCATCAACTTGGCGCGCACAAGAGTCTCGATTGCCCCTACCATGAAGGTCGCCGTTATAGGAGGTGGAGCTTGGCGAGAGGGAATCTCGCGGCGCGCGCTATCGATGGCGTGGGAGAGGCGCTCCATCAAAAGGTCGTGTTCAGCAAGCGCAGCGCCACCGGCGGCATGCGCCTCGACGAGCAAGGCCCGCGCCAGCGCCGGCTGATTGGCGCAGAACTCGAGCAGCTCCGCCATCCCCACCCGCAGTCCCTCGCGCCAGGTCGGTTGGCGCCGGGCGAGGCCGGTCAGCCGCTGGTAGAGCCAGTTAGCGGCGTCGCCGTAGGCCTGGGCGAAGCAGTCCTCCTTGTCGTCGAAGTGCTTGTAGAAGGTCGCCCTGCTCGCCTGCGCGCGCTCGATCACGTCCTGGACGGAGATGTGCTCGTAGCCGCGCTCGCCGCTGACCAGAAGCATCGCCTCCAGCAGGCGCTCGCGGGCGCGGCGGACCCGGCGCCCGGGGAAGGGGACGACCGGCGTCTCCGCCTGGTCGATGGCTGCAGAAGTCTGATCGGACATCGAATCGGCCTTTCGAAAACAAACTCCTTTTGTCTAGATATAGCAGCTTTCAGAGACACCGCTGACCAGAACGCAAAAGTTTTTAGAGAAAAGGAAAGTAGACACCAGGTGAACGTTCTGGTATCTTGTCGGTATGGCGAGCAAGCGCCCTCTCTCGGAGCGACTTTCGAAGTTGCCACCCGGCCGGCACTTGGTTCCGAGCGACTTCGTCACCCAGAACCAGCGCGAGCGGATGTTGCTGGCGACCGCCGAGCTGGTCGCCGAGCGCGGCTACCAGAAGACCACGATCGAGCTGATCGCGAAGACGTCGCGGGTCGCCCTGGTCACTTTCTACGAGCACTTCTCCGGCAAGGAGGAGTGCTTCCTCGCCGCCTTCGACGAGAGCGTCGCCGCCGCCCGGGAGGTCTTCGCCGAGCTGCTGGACCCGGAGGAGGCCTGGCAGGAGCAGATCTCCAGCGGGCTCGAGATCTTCCTCGAGATGGTCGTCAAAGAGCAGGCGCGGGCGAAGCTCTGCATCGTCGAGGCGCAGGCCGCCGGCTCCGCTTCGCTTGCCCGCTACCAGGCGATGCTGGAAAGCGTGGCGCCGAAGCTGCGCGAGGGGCGCGAGTTCAACCCACGGGCGGCCCGGCTGCCGGACGGGCTCGAGGTGGCGATCGCCGGTGGCATCGTCTGGCTGGTGCACCAGCGGCTGGTCGCGGACGACGTCGACGACCTCAAGGCACTGCTGCCGGAGATGCTGCAGGTGACGCTCACGCCGTATGTCGGCGAGGCGGAGGCGGGACGGGCCGCCGACGCCGCTCAGGCGCGAGTGGCCGCCTGAGCCCAGCGAGCGCAGGGGGCGGGGCCGGGCGGATGTGAGCACCGAAACCGGGACCGGGGCCGTGACCACTGAGGACCCGGTCCGTGGGCGGATCGTGACGGCGATGGTGGAGCTGGCCGGCGAGCATGGGCTCGACGCGACCACGGTGGCGATGGTCTGCGAACGCGCCGGCGTCGGCCGCGCGGCCTTCGACGCCAACTTCGCCGGCAAGGAAGACTGCTTTTTGCGGGTTCACGGGGAGATCGCCGCGGAGTTCTGCGAGCGCACGGTCGCCGCTTACGCCGGGCCCCGCGCTTGGCACGACCGGATCTGGGCCGGGGCCTGGGCGGCGATGCGGTTCCTGCAGGAGGACGGGCCGCGGGCGCGCTTCTTCGTCGTTGCCGTCAACGGCGCCGGCGCTCGCGCCCAGGCGCGCCGCGACCGAGTCCTGCAGGGACTGGCCGACATGATCGACGCCGGCCGCGGCGAGCTGGAGGAACCGGAGTCGGTCTCCCGCAGCACCGCGGAGATGGTCACCGGCGCGATCTACGGCACGATCCTGACCAAGGTTCGCACCGGCGCCCTCGAGCGCGGCGAGGAATTCCTCTCCGAGCTGGTCTACATGGCGATGATGCCCTACCTCGGCGCTCGCGCCGCCGAGGACGAGCTGCTGGTGGAGCCGCTCCACTGACGTAGGCCTGGGGTATGGTCGATGCGTGGCCAAGGCGACTGCAAAAGGGAAGACCAAGAAAGCGGCAGCGCCAGCCTCCTCGCCGCGTCTCCCCGCCGGCCGCCATGGCCTGCCGCGCGAGTTCATCGCCCAGAACCAGCGCGAGCGGATCATCACGGCGATGGTCGACACCGTCGCCGAGCGCGGCTACAACGCAACCACCGTCGCCAACATCACCAAGGCGGCCTCGGTCTCCCGCCGCACCTTCTACGAGCACTTCGCCGACAAGGAAGCCTGCTTCCTAGCCGCCTACGAAATGGTCGCCGACCACATCCGCGACTCGATGCAGGTCGCGGCCGAGGCCTTCGAGGAGTGGCCGCAGAAGGTGCGCGCGGCGCTGGGGACGATGCTGCGCTTCCTCGCCGGCGAGCCGGAGCTGGCGCGGGTCTGCATGATCGAGCCGGTCGCCGCCGGGGGCGAGATCGCCGCCAAGCACCGCGCCTCGATGCAGGGCTTCGTCGAGATCCTCAAGGCGGGGCGGCCCGAGCACAGCGGCGAGCGGCCGCTGCCGGAGGCGACCGAGGCGACGCTGGTGGGCGGGATCGTCTCCCTGATCGTGCGCGAGATCAACGCCGGCCGCACCGAGCAGCTGGAGGAGCTGCTGCCGGATCTGATCGAGCTGACGCTCGGGCCCTACTTGGGCGGCGAGGAAGCCTCGCGGCTCGCTCGCCAGAGCTAGGCCTACGGGACCGCGGTCGCCTCCGTCTCGACGCCGCCCCCACCGCCTTTGCCGGCGACGCCACCGCCCTCCTCGCGGCTGAGGCGGTGGGCGAAGTAGACGGGGACGATCGAAAGCAGGACGACGAGCAGGGCGACGACGTTGACGATCGGCAGCTGGGTCGGCCGGAAGAGGTTGCGGAAGATCCAGATCGGCAGCGTTTCCTCGCCGGCGCCGATCGTGAACGTGGTGACGATGATCTCGTCGAAGGAGAGGGCGAAGGCGAGCAGGGCGCCGGCGCCGAGCGCGGTTCTCATGCTCGGCAGGGTGACGTAGCGGAAGGTCTGCCAGGTGTGGGCGCCGAGGTCGGCCGAGGCCTCCTCGAAGGAGGCGGAGGTGCGGCGCAGGCGGGCGACGACGTTGTTGTAGACGACGACGATGCAGAAGGTGGCGTGGCCGACGATCACGGTGAAGAGGCCGAGGTCGACGCCGAGCACCTGGGTGAAGGTGTTGCTGATCGCGACACCGGTGACGATGCCGGGCAGCGCGATCGGCAGGATGACCAGGAAGGAGATCGTCTCGCGGCCGAAGAAGCGGTGCCGGGCGACCGCCAGCGAGGCGAGGGTGCCGAGGACGATCGCGATCGCCGTCGCCGCCAGTCCGGCTTTGATCGAGGTCAGGAAGGCTTCGCGGGCGGCCTCGTTTTCGATCGCCTTCGGGAACCAGTCGAGGGTCAGCCCCGGCGGCGGCCACCTGAGGATGTTGCTGGCGTTGAAGGCGTAGATCCCGACCACGATCAGCGGGATGTAGATGAAGGCGAGGCCGACCCCGACTCCGGTTCGCAGCAGCACGGTTGCGCGTCTGGAGAGTCGCATCGGCTAGATGTGCTCGAAGGCGCCGAGCTTGCGGGCGACCATCAGGTAGGCGATCATCACCACGATCGGGACGAGCGCGAGGGCGGACGCGAGTGGCAGGTTGTTGGTGATGTTGTTGAAGATGACGTTGCCGATGAACTGGTTGTTGGAGACCAGGCGCGGGGTGATGTAGTCGCCCAGGGTCAGGGCGAAGGTGAAGATCGAGCCGGCGACCACGGCCGGGAAGGCGAGCGGCAGGATCACCCGGCGGAAGGTCGTCAGGGGGCCGGCGCCGAGATCCTCCGAGGCGCTGATCAACGAGTTCGGGATCCGCTCCAGGCCGGCGTAGATCGGCAGGATCATGTACGGCAGCCAGAGGTAGCTCATGACCAGCCAGACGGCGACGTTGCCGTAGCCAGGCCCATGCAGCCCGAACGGCTCCAGGGCCCAGTTGATGATCCCGTCGTTGGAGAGCATCGTGCGCCAGGCCAGCACCTTGACCAGGTAGCTGGACCAGAGGGGCAGCAGCACCGCGACGACCAGGATCGCTTTGCCGCGGCTGCTGGCCACCTTGGCCATGTAGAAGGCGATCGGGAAGGCGAGGACGGCGTCGGTGATCGTCACCATGGCGGCGATCAGGACCGTGCGGCCGACGATGTCGCGGTAGACCGGTTCGTCGAGCAGCGTTTCGAAGTTCTCGAGGCCGAAGCCGCGGATCACCTCGCCGCTGAGCGGGTCGACCGACCAGAAGGCGGCCACCAGCAGCACCGCCAGCGAGCCGAGGTAGCCGACCACGAGCCAGCCGACCGGACCGGCCAGCAGCGCCCCCACCTGCAGTCGGGGACTGCCTTGGAAGAGGCCGGCGAGCTTGCGGCCCACCGACCTCTTCGCGACGGCTTCAGCAGCCATCGCTCACGACCGTTCGCTCACCCCTTGATCGCGGTCCAGGCCTGGACCCAATCGTTGTAGTCCTTGCAGTCGTCGTTGCCGTTGCCGCAGTCGGCGAGCGGCGTTTCCCAGTAGTAGACGCGCTTCCAGAACGCCGGGTTGTCGGCGTGGTATTTGCTGCAGAAGCTCTTGTCCGCGGTCTCGTCGCAGGCAAGGCTCTGGGCCGGCGCCTCGCCGAAGAATTCGGCGACTTCGGCATTGACTTTCGGTTCGACGATCCAGTTCATCCACTCGTACATGCAGTTGGGATGAGCGGCGGAGGAGCTGATCATCCAGGTGTCCGACCAACCGGTCGCGCCCTCCTTGGGCAGGAAGCCCTGGCTGGCGGGGCTGGCGGCGACGGGGTCGCCTTCGCCCTTCAGTTCGAAGTACTGGTACTGCCAGGTGGTGCCGACCGTGGCATCGCCGTTGGCGAAGGCCGAGATCTGCTTGGCGGCTTCGGACCAGTATTCGCCGACGTTGGGCCGCTGTTCTTTCAGCAGGTCGACCGCGGCGTTGAACTGCTCTTCGTTGAGCTCATACGGATTTTCGATTCCCAGATCGGGCTCGTGGGCCTTCAGGTAGACAGCCGCGTCGGCGATGTAGATCGGGTCGTCATAGGCACTGATCTTGCCGCTGTATTCAGAAGCGACTTTCGGGTCGAGCACCACGTCCCAGGAATCGGGCGCGGGCTTGACCTCGTCGGTGTTCCACATCAACAGGTTGGCGCCGCGACCGTGGGGGATGCCGTAGGGCTGGCCGTCGAAGGTGTTGTAGGGCTGGTCCTTGAGGTCGCTGAAGATCGTCTTGTAGTTGGGGACGAGGTCGACGTTGACCGGGTCGACCAGGTTGGCAGCGACGAGGCGGGCTGAAGCGTTGCCGGAAGCGGAGACGCCGTCGTATTCGCCGCTTTTCATCAGGTTCACCATTTCGTCGGAGGTGCCGGCGACCTTGTTGTTCACCTTGCAGCCGGTTTTGGCTTCGAACGGTTCGGACCATTCCGGTTCGACGTAGCCGGCCCAGGAGATCAGGTCGACTTCACCCTCGCCCTTGCCGATCTTCTGCAGCTCTTCGCCGCCACTGCTGCTGTCGTCGTCGCTCGAACCGCAGCCGGCGAGGACGAGCATGAATACGACCAGGCCGGCGACGACGAGCCATGCCGTGCGAGCGGAGTGAGTATCCCTTCTCCTCATGGTGAATCCTCCTTGTTCGTTGCTTTCCCCTCGACGGCGGCCGCGTGCTCCGGGCGCCATCCCACCAAAACCTCGTTCCCCCGCTCGGGCGGCGCCAGCTTCGACGCGCCCTCCAAGTTCTGCCTGATCAGCTGCAGCTCGCCGCCCCCGTCCAGCGCCACGGTGTAGCGCGTGACCATCCCCGCGTAGGCGACCTCGGTGACCTTGCCGCGCTCGCTCACCAGGCCGTCGGCGGCGGCGTCCGGCTCGAGCAGCTGGATCTTCTCCGGCCGGATCGTCAGCCGCCGACCGTCGCGCTCGATCACGTTGGAGACGCCCACGAAGCCGGCCACGAACTCGTTCAGCGGCTGCTCGTAGAGCTCCTCGGGCGGGCTCACCTGTTCGATCCGGCCTTCGTTGAAGACGGCGATCCGGTCGCTCATCGTCAGTGCCTCGTCCTGGTCGTGGGTGACGTAGACGAAGGTGATGCCGACCTCACTCTGGATCGTCTTCAGCTCGACCTGCATCTGCTCGCGCAGCTTCAGGTCGAGGGCGCCGAGCGGCTCGTCGAGCAGCAGCACCTTGGGGCGGTTGACGATCGCCCGCGCCAGGGCCACGCGCTGGCGCTGGCCGCCGGAGAGCTCGCCGGGCCGGCGCTCGGCGTAGCCGGGCAGCCGCACCATCTCCAGCGCCTCGTCGCGCCGCCTGCCGCGCTCGGCCTTGTCCACTCCGGACACCTTCAACCCGTAGGCGACGTTCTCGCCGACGGTCATGTGCGGGAAGAGGGCGTAGTCCTGGAAGACGGTGTTGACGGCGCGGTCGTAGGGCGCCACGCCGCTGACCTCCTTGCCGGCCAGCTCGAGCGTGCCGCCGCTGGGATCCTCAAAGCCGGCGATCATCCGCAGCGTCGTCGTCTTGCCGGAGCCGGAGGGGCCGAGGAAGGTGAAGAACTCGCCGCGCTGCACCTCGAGGTCAATTCCCGCAACCGCGACCACCTCGCCGTAGTGCTTGGTGAGGCCTGAGAGGCGGATGTCGGGGGGTGAGGCGGCTACGTGGGTGACGTTATCCGAGTGGTTGAGGAAATCAAGGACAATTCAACTCGGGTTGGTTGGCCGGGGAGGCGTACGGGGGTGGGTGGGGAGGGAGTCGGGTGCCCCTCCCACGGCGCTGGGGTTTTCGCCTTTGAGCAGGCGTCTCTTGCCGAGTGGTCTGTGCGAAAACCAGGACGCCGCTTGTGGGAGGGGCACCCGACTCCCTCCACTCAATCCGCGCGATGGCCGGCCAAGAGCCCTCGTGTCTTGAGCAGCAGCTAGGGCCCAGGCGGGGGCGATGGGCGAGCAAGCGGCGGGAGAGGAGGGGAGCTGACCCCTCCTCTCTACAACGGTCTAGTAGCCGGCTGGGTGGCGGGCGGTGTAGCCGATGTTGTCGCGGAGGTCGAGGTGCCAGCGGGGGCCGGTTTCGCCGCCGGCGTCGCCGGAGGTGTCGAGGCGGACGCCGGCGATTACGGCGTAGGCGTGGCCGCCGTTGGCGTAGACGGTGATCCAGCGGCCCTCGCCTTCGAGGCCCCAGTTTTCCATCGAGCCCGAGGGAAGGGGGCTTTCGAGGAATTCGCCGCCGTGCAGGGCGAAGCTGACCGAGCCGGAGCAGTCGTAGCCTTTGTCCCACCAGCGGCCGTGGCCGCCGCCGTAGATGTAGGGCTTGGTGCGGATCTTGTTGGCGGCTTCGATCACCGCGACGACGCGGGGCGGGGCGCTTTTCGGGGGGATCAGTTCCCCGGTGCTGAGAAGCTTTGCTTTCGCGGTCGGGGTGCAGACGTCGACCGCGGCGGGGGTCAGTCCTCCGGTCGCGCACTTGGCCGAGGCGCTGCCGGGAGCGGTGACGGCGATGACGACGAAGGCCGCCGACAGCGCCAGCGCCGCTTTCAACTTCAACTTGTCAGACAGCAAACCGATTCTCCTTTGTCGGCCTACGGGGTTAGCTGTCGGGCTAGCGCTAAAAGGAGCCTGCGCTCCCACCTGAACCAGGCGGGTTAGCCCCGAAAACGTGGTTCCCCCGTTCCCACAGCGCCTTGGAGCGCGCGGGACTCGGCGTTTCGGTTCTACGGACCGGCGGCAGTCTAGACCATCGCCCGGTCGATTGCTCACACAACGCAAACATTTAGTGGCCTTTCGCACTTTCATCCCAGAATCCTGTCGGCGGCACGGCTGCTAGCTTGGGCCTTGGGATGGAACTTGCCGGTCGCAAAGCACTGCTCACCGGGGCCACCGGCGGCCTCGGGCGGGCGATCGCCACGGCGCTCGCCGAGCGCGGCGCGGCGGTGACGCTGAGCGGACGCAGCCTCGAGGCGCTCGAGGCACTCGCCGCCGAGCTGCCGGGAACGGGGCACGCGGCGCTGTCATCCGATCTCTCCCGGGCCGGCGCCGCCGAGAAGCTGGCGGCGGAAGCGGGCGCGATCGACGTCCTCGTGGCCAACGCGGGGCTGCCCGGCACCGGCCGCCTCCCCGACTTCTCGGCGGAGGAGCTGACCGGGACCCTGCGGGTGAACCTGGAGACGCCGATGCTGCTGGCCCGGGCCCTGGAGCAGGGGATGCTGGAGCGCGGCTCCGGCCACATGGTCTTCATCGCCTCGCTCTCGGGCAAGTCGGCGACGCCGCTCTCCTCCGTCTACAACGCGACCAAGTTCGGCCTGCGCGGCTTCGCCCTCGGGCTGCGGGCGGACCTCGACCCGCTCGGAGTCGGTGTCTCGATCGTCTCCCCGGGGACGATTCGCGAAGCCGGCATGTACGCGGACTCGGGTGCCCCGCCGATCACCGGCCTCGGCACCGGCTCTCCGCAACAGGTAGCCGCCGCCGTCGTCAAGGCGATCGAGCAGAACAAGGTCGAGGTCGCCGTGGCACCGATCCAGCAGCGCTTCCTCGCCCACTTCGCGCTGGCCAGCCCCGGCGTCGCGGTCAAGATCGCCAGCGGCGACGCCGGTCAGAAGGCCGCGGCCGAGGTTGCCGCCGGTCAGAAGGACAAGAGATAGAGACGACGACTTTGGGAGACACCCGATGAGCAGCAGCGATTCCTTTGGCGCCCGTTCGACCCTCGCGGTGAGCGGGCGCGACTACGAGATCTTCCGGCTCGATGCCCTGCAGGAGCGCTTCGACGTCGCCCGCCTTCCCTACTCGGTCAAGGTCCTGCTCGAGAACGTGCTGCGGCTCGAGGACGGGGTCTCGGTCAGCGCTGCTGACGTCGAGGCGATCGCCGGCTGGGACGCGGCCGCCGAGCCCAGCATCGAGATCCCCTTCCAGCCGGCAAGGGTGCTGATGCAGGACTTCACCGGCGTGCCCGCGGTGGTCGACCTGGCGGCTATGCGCGACGCGATGGAGGAGATCGGCGGCGACCCGGCCGCGATCAACCCGCTGGTCGACGTCGACCTGGTGATAGACCACTCGGTCCAGGTCGACGCCTTCGGCAACGCCGGCGCCTTCGCGGTCAACGCCGAGCACGACTTCGAGCGCAACCGCGAGCGCTACTCCTTCCTCAAGTGGGGCCAGCACTCCTTCGACAACTTCCGCGTGGTGCCGCCGGCGACCGGGATCTGCCACCAAGTCAACCTCGAGCACCTGGCGCAGGTCGTCTACAGCCGCGAGACCGATGGCGTCCTTCGGGCCTATCCGGACACCCTGGTCGGCACCGACTCGCACACGACGATGGTCAACGGCCTCGGCGTGCTCGGCTGGGGCGTCGGCGGGATCGAGGCCGAGGCGGCGATGCTGGGCCAGCCGATCTCGATGCTGCTGCCGCAGGTGGTCGGCTTCAAGCTCGGCGGCGAGCTGCCGCCGGGGGCGACCGCGACCGACCTCGTCCTCACCGCCACCGAGATGCTGCGCGAGCGCGGCGTCGTCTCCAAGTTCGTCGAGTTCTTCGGGCCCGGGCTGCCGACCCTCGGCCTCGCCGACCGGGCGACCCTGGGCAACATGTCGCCGGAGTTCGGCTCGACCTGCGCGATCTTCCCGGTCGACGCCGAGACCCTGCGCTACCTCGACCTGACCGGACGGCCGACCGCGACGATCGAGCTGGTCGACGCTTACGCCCGCGGGCAGGGGATGTTCCACGACGAGTCGGCCCCGGACCCGATCTTCTCCGATCTGCTGGAGCTCGACCTGGGCGACGTGGTGCCCAGCATCGCCGGCCCGAAACGGCCGCAGGACCGGGTGCCGCTCTCGCAGGCGAAGGAGTCCTTCCTGACGGTGATGGGGGAATTCGACCCCGAGGCGGCGGCGCAGATGGGCAACGGCCGCGACGAGGCGATCGAGGAGTCCTTCCCCGCCTCCGACCCGCCGGCCGAGGAGCACGACGACGAGCGCGGCAAGCCCCGGCCGGCGATCGGCAGCAGCCCGGCGGCCACGGTTGCTCACGGCAGCGGCGACGAGATTGCCGTCACCCTGGCGGACGGCACCGGCTTCGAGCTCGACCACGGCCGGGTCGTGATCGCCGCGATCACCAGCTGCACCAACACCTCCAACCCCAGCGTCATGGTCGGCGCCGGCCTACTTGCCCGCAACGCCGTCGAACGCGGGCTGGCGCGCAAGCCGTGGGTGAAGACGTCGCTGGCTCCGGGGTCGACCGTGGTCACCGACTACCTCGACCGCGCCGGCCTGACCGAACACCTCGACGCGCTCCAGTTCAACCTGGTCGGCTACGGCTGCACCACCTGCATCGGCAACTCCGGGCCGCTGGCGGAGGAGATCTCGGCGGCGATCGCGGAGAAGGACCTGGCGGTCTGCGCGGTGCTCTCCGGCAATCGCAACTTCGAGGGCCGGATCAACCAGGACGTCAAGGCCAACTACCTGGCCAGCCCGCCGCTGGTGGTGGCTTACGCCCTCGCCGGGCGGATGGACCTCGATCTCGACAACGAGCCGCTGGGGGAGGGATCCGACGGCGAGCCCGTCTACCTGCGCGACGTCTGGCCGGACGCGGAGGAGATCAAGCGGGTCGTCGGCGACTCGGTCGCCGCGGAGATGTTCGCCCGCAACTACGCCGAGGTCTTCGCCGGCGACGAGGAATGGAGCGCGGTCGAGGTGCCCGCCGGCGATCGCTACACCTGGCCCGACTCGACCTACGTGCGGCAGCCGAGCTTCTTCGAGCGGATGCCCGCCGACCCGCCCGGGGTCGAGCCGATCGCCGGCGCGCGCGCCCTGGCCCTGCTCGGCGACTCGATCACCACCGACCACATCTCGCCCGCCGGCGCGATCAAGAAAGCCAGCCCCGCCGGCCAGTGGCTGCTGGACCACGGCGTCGAACCGGGCGAATTCAACTCCTACGGGTCGCGGCGCGGCAACCACGAGGTGATGATCCGCGGCACCTTCGCCAACATCCGCCTGCGCAACCAGCTGGTCGACCGCGCCGGTGGGTTCACCCGTCACTTTCCCGACGGTGAGGAGACGACGATCTACGAGGCGGCGATGTCATACGCCGAGGAAGCCGTGCCGCTGGTCGTGCTGGCCGGCAAGGAGTACGGCTCCGGCTCCTCGCGCGACTGGGCGGCCAAGGGCACGAAGCTGCTTGGCGTCCGCGCCGTGATCGCCGAGAGCTTCGAGCGCATCCACCGCTCCAACCTGATCGGCATGGGCGTGCTCCCCCTCCAGTTCCCCGCCGGCGAGACCGTCGCCTCCCTCGGCCTGACCGGCGAGGAGACCTTCGACTTCGGCGACCTGCAAAACGGCGAGGCCAAATCGGTAGCGGTAACGGCCACCGCCGACGATGGCTTAACCACGGAGTTCGACGCCACCGTCCGCCTCGACACCCCCAACGAGGTCACCTACTTCCAAAACGGCGGCATCCTCCAAACCGTCCTCCGAAATCTCAAATAAGGAAGTAACAGTCATACGTCGTGTCTGGCGAGCGGCGGGCAAGCAGGCCTAGGACGCAGGGAGTCCGAATAGCAGCGCTATTTGGACGACCGAGGACAACGGCCTGCGCCAGCCCGACGCCGCCAGACACGACGTAGGGGTGCAGGAGGGCCGCGGGAGGCAGGGGGGTCCGCGCGACCCTCACTGCACCAGCGCGTCGGTAGCCAGGGAGGGATGCCGACGCGGCCGTTCCCCTGGACGGGACTGTCCAGAAGGAACAGTCACCAGCTAGCTATACCGCGCGAAACGCCTCTGGTCAAGCGCCATCGACTGGTTTAGGGTCGATCTACCGCGCTTTGGGCACGATTGGAGTCCTCGGGAGTGGATGGGGCGATTCCCCAGCCCTTACGCTCAATCAGTTCGATTCCAATCACACTCCCGACTGGGCCGACCGGAGTAAGGGTCGCGGCCAGCAGGGTGTAAGGGGCCTCGCGCCGCACGGCGGCGATCCAGATGACGATGCAGAGGGCGATGAAGCCGAGCCCGTGCGCCCATCCGAACAGCATCGTCTCGGTGTCGAATCCGGGCACTAGCCAGAACACGATCAGGCCGGCGAAGATCGCCAGCTCCACCCAGGAGAGCCTTTTCACCCAGACGAACAGCCGCCCCGGGACGGGCTTTGCGAACGGTGAGCGCGGCATGGCTCAGCTGCCGGGTGTGAGCGCGGTGAGGACGATGCGCTCCTGCTCCAAGGCGTGGGCGCCGGAGTAGCCCTCGCCGGTGCTGGCGCGGCCCTGGCGGCCGATGTAGGTGAGCTCCACCCCCGACGGCAGCAGGCCCGGCATGCGCCGCGACATCACCTTCCAGGCGCCCATGTTGCGCGGCTCCTCCTGGACCCAGGCGATCTCCTTCAGGTTCGGGTAGGAGGCGATCAGGGCTTCGAGCTGTTCCTTCGCGAACGG
The DNA here is from genome assembly GCA_963717495.1 of uncultured Solirubrobacterales bacterium. Classification (GTDB taxonomy): domain Bacteria; phylum Actinomycetota; class Thermoleophilia; order Solirubrobacterales; family 70-9; genus VAYN01. The sequence continues at coordinate 2,358,607 of OY970339.1, forward strand.
GTAGAGCATCTCGACCCGGGCGATGGCGACGTTCTCGGCGCTCTCGCGGCGATCGCTGGCGTCGATGTCGTAGTAGACCTTGCCGGTGCAGAGGACCAGGCGCTCGATCTTCTCGTGCCGGTCTCTCGCCTTCGGGTCGTCGAGGATGAAGTGGAAGTGGCTCTCGGTCAGATCCTCGAGGCTGGAGGTCGCGCGGTCGAGGCGCAGCAGCCCCTTCGGGGTGAAGACGATCAGCGGTCGCGGCTTGCGGATCAGCGCCTGGCGGCGCAGCAGGTGGAAGTACTGGGCGGCGGTGGTCGGGTTGGCGATGCGGATGTTGCCCTCGGCACCGAGGGCGAGGAAGCGCTCGATGCGGGCGCTGGAGTGCTCGGGCCCGGAGCCCTCGTAGCCGTGCGGCAGCAGCAGCGTCAGGCGGCTGGTCTGGCCCCACTTCGACTCGCCGGAGACGATGAAGCTGTCGATGATCACCTGGCCGGCGTTGGCGAAGTCGCCGAACTGGGCCTCCCAGAGGACCAGCGAGTTGGGCGAGGCGGCCGAGTAGCCGTACTCGAAGCCGAGGCAGGCGATCTCCGAAAGCGGGCTGTTGTAGAGCTCGAAGGGGGCGTTGGCGTCCTCGAGGTTCTGCATCGGCGTGTACTCGAGACCGGTGTTCTCGTCGTGGAGGACGAGGTGGCGGTGGGAGAAGGTGCCGCGCTCGGTGTCCTGGCCGGTGAGGCGGACGTGGACGCCCTCGGTCAGCAGCGAGCCGAAGGCGAGCGCCTCGGCCTGGCCGAAGTCGATCCCGCCCTGCTCGATCGCCTCGATCCGTTTCGAGAGCGGGCGGCGCAGCTTGCGGTGGACGTTGAAGCCGTCGGGCGTCTTCAGCAGCTCCTGGTTCAGCGCCCGCAGCTTCTCGGCCTCGATCGCCGTGTGGACGGGTGGGCTGGCGGTGCGGTCGAGCAGTTCGCCGGTGCTGCTGGTCGTGGTCACGGTCGGGTCCTCGTACTCGCCCGACTCCATCTTCTCCCGCAGCTGCTTCAGCGCCGCCGCCATCTCCTCGCGGCGCTGCTCGGAGGAGTGGCCGACTTCCTCGGCGGAGATCGTCCCCTCGCCGATCAGCTTCTCGGCGTAGATCTCGGAAACGGGTGGGTGGGCCTTGATCTTGGCTGCCATCGCCGGCTGCGTGTAGGCGGGCTCGTCGGTCTCGTTGTGGCCGAAGCGGCGGTAGCCGATCACGTCGATGACGATGTCGCGGGCCCAGCGCTCGCGGTAGGCCATCGCCAGCCGCACCGCCGCCGAGCAGGCCTCGACGTCGTCGGCGTTGACGTGGACGATCGGGACGTTGAAGCCCTTCGCCATGTCGGCCGCGTAGGGGGTCGAGCGGGCGTCCTCGGGGTCGGTGGTGAAGCCGACCTGGTTGTTCTGGATCAGGTGGATCGTGCCGCCGGTGCTGTACCCCTTCAGCGCCTGCAGGTTGAGCGTCTCGGCAACGACTCCCTGGGCGGGGAAGGAGGCGTCGCCGTGCAGCAGCACCGGCACCGCCCGCTTCGGGTCGTGGCTGAGCTCGGAGCCCTCGAAGTCGGACTGCAGGAAGCGGGCGCCGCCGGTGACCACCGGGTCGACGAACTCGAGGTGGCTCGGGTTCGGGTAGAGGCGGACCGAGATCTTCTCGCCCCCGGAGGTCTCGTAGACCCCGCGGTGGCCGTAGTGGTACTTGACGTCGCCGGTGCCGCCGTGCGGGATTCCGGCCACGGCCTTGACCGCGCCCAGCTGCTTGGAGCCCTCGAACTCGGCCAGGATCGACTCGACCGGACGGCCGAGGTTGTGGGCGAGGACGCTGAGGCGGCCGCGGTGAGCCATCCCGAAGACGACCTCCTCGGCGCCGGCGCGGTGGGAGAGTGTGACCAGCTCGTCGAGCATCGGCACGACCACGTCGAGGCCCTCGATCGAGAACATCTTCTGGCCGAGGTAGGCCTTCTCGAGGAAGCGCTCGAACTGGAAGACGTCGATCAGGCGCTCGAGCAGGCGCTGTTTCTCGGCGTCGGTGAGCGGCTGGCGGTGGGCGCCGGTCTCGATCATCTCGCGCAGCCAGATCCGCTGCTGGTGCGAGGAGAGGTGCTCGAACTGGTAGGCGATCGTGCCGCAGTAGGTCTCCCGCATCCGCGGCAGCGCCTCCAGCAGGGTCTCGCCGGGGACGCCGATGCGCAGGATCGAGGCCGGGATGCGGGCCATCAGCTCCGGCGTCAGGTTGAGGTTCTCCGGCTGGATCGCCGGGTCGCCTTTGGGCGCCGAGCCGAGCGGGTCGAGGTGGGCGGCGAGGTGGCCGTGGGTGCGGTAGGCCTTGAGCAGCGAGGTCGCTGCCTGGACCGCCTGCAGCAGCTCTTCATCGACTTCGCCCGGGGCCGTGCTGGGTTCGGCGCTGGGCGCGGCGACGACACCGGTGGCGGCGGCCAGCGGCGGCGCCGAGGCCGAGGCGGGATGGGCGTTGGTGATGCCGGCCGCCTCGATCCCGAGGTCGGCCGCGACCCGCTCGTAGAACTCGCCCTCGCCCTGCAGCAGCTGCTCGATCCGGCGCAGGAAGGCGCCCGACTCGGCCCCCTGGATCACACGGTGATCATAAGTCGAGGTCATCGTCATCACCTTCGAGACCCCGAGCTGCTTCAGCCGTTCCGGCGAGGCGTGCAGCCACTCCGGCGGGTAGGCGATCGAGCCGGTGGCGATGATCGCGCTCTGGCCGCTGAGCAGCCGCGGAACCGAGGCGATCGTGCCGATCCCGCCCGGGTTGGTGAGAGAGATGTTGGTGCCCTGGAAGTCGTCGGCGGTGAGCTTGTTCTCGCGCGTCTTCGCGATCAGCTCTTCGTAGTAGGAGTGGAAGCCGGCGAAGTCGAGCCCGTCGGAGCCCTTGATCGCCGGCACCATCAGCGTGTGGCTGCCGTCCTTCTTCTCGACGTCGACGGCGATGCCGAGATTGACCGGCCCGTCCTCGAGCGCAAACGGCTTGCCGTCCTCTTCGGCAAACGTCCGCACCATCACCGGAAAGTCTTTCGTCGCCTCGACGATTGCCCAGGCGACGAGGTGGGTGAAGGAGACCTTCAACCCGCGCTCTTTGAGCACGACGTTGATCGCCTTCCGCTTCGCGTCCAGCGTGTCCACCGCGATCGTCCGGAACGACGTCGCCGTCGGCACCGCCCGACTCTCATCCATCGCCCTAGCCAACATCGCCGCCGGCCCCCGCAAAGCCTTCGCCTCACCGGCCCTCACCGCCGCAGTAGCCCCGTCGCCAGCGCCGTCCTGAGCGGCCAGCACATCCTCCTTGGTCACCTTGGCGCCTGGTCCCGAACCGCTAACCGAAGCAAGATCGACGCCAGTAGCCTCAGCTATCCGCCGCGCAACCGGCGTCGCGCGGACATCCGCGGCGGCCCCGTTGCCGGCTCCTTCTTGGCGGCTGCCGGTGGTTCCAGCCGCTTCACCTGCGGGTGGCGTCGTGGCGGGGGTCCCCCGCGGCGCGGAGGCGCCTCCGGCGCCGAGCACCGTGGGGGATGCCGCGGCGACAGGACCCGCAGCCGATCCGTTAGAGCCCTCGGAGGAGGAACCCTCCCCAGCCTCCATCTCCGCCATCGGCGCCCCGACCCGCACCTCGTCGTCCACCGCGACGAGAAGTTTCGTGATCACCCCGTCCATCGGCGCCGGCACCTCGGCGTCCACCTTGTCGGTCGACACCTCGACGACCGTGTCGCCCTCCTGGACGAAGTCTCCCTCGGCGACGTGCCACTCGAGGACGATCCCCTCGGTCACCGACTCGCCCATCTCGGGCATTGCGATCTGCACGGTGGCCGTCTCTGCCATTTCTGTCTCTGAGTCTATGAAACCCGGCGAACGAGCTTCCCGGCCGAGGTAGGCTGGGGGCGATGAACTACTTCGTCACCGGCGCAACCGGGTTCATCGGCCGCAACCTGGTCGGCCGCCTGCTGCAGCGCGAGGGCACGATCTACGCCCTGGTGCGGGCCGGCTCGCGCGGCCGGCTGGAGGAGCTGCGGACCAGCTGGGGTGCCGACGGGGCCCGCATCGTCCCGGTCGCCGGCGACCTCTCCCAGTCGAGCCTCGGGGTCTCCGAGGAGGACCTGGTGGCGATGCGCGGCGAGGTCGACCACTTCTTCCACCTGGCGGCTATCTACGACATCACCGCCGACGCCGAGGCGCAGGAGATCGCCAACGTCGAGGGCACCAGGCACGCCGTCGAGCTGGCCGGCGCGATCGAGGCCGGCTGCTTCCACCACGTCAGCTCGATCGCCGCCGCGGGTCTCTATAAGGGCGAGTGGCGCGAGGACATGTTCGACGAGGCCGAACGGCTGGACACCAATCCCTACTTCCGCACCAAGCACGAGTCCGAGCGGCTGGTGCGCGAGGAATGCCCGCGCCCCTGGCGGGTCTACCGGCCGGGGATCGTCGTCGGCGACTCGCGCACGGGGGAGATCGACAAGATCGACGGGCCCTACTACTTCTTCAAGGCGCTGCAGCGGGCGCGGCGGGTGCTGCCCTCGTGGCTGCCGCTGGTCGGGATCGAGGGCGGCGAGATCAACATCGTCCCGGTCGACTACGTCGCCGCCGCGATCGACCACATCGCCCACAAACCGAAGCTCAACGGCCGCGCCTTCTCGCTCACCGATCCCAACCCGAAGACGGTGGGGGAGCTGGTCAACCTCTTCGCCAAGGCCGCCGACGCGCCGCAGATGGCGGTGCGGCTGGGGACCGACGTGACCGAGCCCGCCGCCGGCCTCGCGCGCACCGGGTTGCGGTTCTTCCCGCCGGCGAAGCGCGGGCTGAAGGTCGCCTTGGGTCAGCTCGACCTCCCGGCCGACGTCCTCACCTACCTCGACTACCCGACCAGCTTCGACTCGACCCAGGCGCAGAAAGCGCTGAAGGGGTCCGGCATCGAGGTGCCGCCGCTGGAGAGCTATGCGGCCAAGGTCTGGGACTACTGGGAGCGCAACCTCGACCCCAGCCTCTTCCAGGACCGTTCGCTGTCGGGGGCGGTGCGGGGCAAGATCGTTCTCATCACCGGCGCCTCCTCGGGGATCGGCAAAGCGACCGCGGTCAAGGCCGCCGACGCCGGTGCCACGGTCCTCCTGGTCGCCCGCTCGGTCGAGAAGCTGGAGGAGACCCGCGACGAGATCGTCAACGCCGGCGGCTCCGCCCACATCCACCGCTGTGACATGGCCGACATCGAGGACATCGAGCGGATGGCCGAGGAGGTGCTGGCCTACCACGGCCACGTCGACATCCTCGTCAACAACGCCGGCCGCTCGATCCGCCGCTCGGTCGCCCTCTCCTACGACCGCTTCCACGACTACGAGCGGACGATCCAGCTCAACTACCTGGGAGCGCTGCGGCTGATCCTGGCCCTGCTGCCGACGATGCGCGCCCGCAAGTCGGGTCACATCATCAACGTCAGCTCGATCGGGACCCAGACCAACCCACCGCGCTTCTCCGCCTACGTCGCCTCGAAGGCGGCGCTTGATGCCTTCAGCCGCGTGATCGCCTCGGAGATGGTCGAAGACAAGATCGCCATCACCACGATCAACATGCCGCTGGTGCGGACGCCGATGATCGCGCCGACCCGGATGTACGACATGTTCCCGGCGATCACCCCGGAGGAGGCGGCCGAGATGATCGCCAAGGCGATGGTCAACCGGCCGAAGAAGGTGGCGACCCGGCTCGGCAACTTCGGCGAGCTGCTCTACGCGGTTGCCCCCAAGGCAAGCGACAAAATCCTCAACACCGCCTACAAACTCTTCCCCGACTCGCAGGCCGCCAAAGGCAAAGGGGACGAGGCGCGGGACAAGGCGCCCTCCACGGAGGCAGTGGCATTTGCGCACCTGATGAAAGGCGTCCACTGGTAGCGGTCTTGCGCGCGGGACAGTGTGTGTACGATGACCGTACAACGTCTGTACACTGTCCAGCAGATGACCGCCAAAGTAAAAGAGACGCGGGACCACCGTTGGGATCTGCGCGTCGCCGAGTCGGAGGACGCCCTGGTGAGGGCCGCCAGCGAGCAGGCCGACACCAGTTTTACTGGCTTCATCCGCAGTGCCGCCGTTGCCGAAGCGCGGCGAGTCCTGGCCGACAGGACCTCCTTCGTGCTCGAGGGGCCTGACTGGGAGAGTTTCACGGAGCTCCTGGAGCGGCCACCGCAGGTGCCGGACGGCCTTCGCGACCTGCTCTCGAAGCCGAGCGTCTTCGAGTAGGGGCCTCCGCAGTGGCCTACTCGCGGCCTGAGCCGCTGCGGGGCAAGCACGATTTCGGTTCCTTTGCTTGCGGCGATGAGTCGCTCGACAGTTGGCTGCTCCGCTATTCGCGCCACGTCGATGCAGACGGTTCTGCTCGGGTATTCGTGACGACCAACGGCCGCGAGGTAGTCGGCTTCTACGCGCTTGCGGTTGGTCAGGTGGAGGCCAGGGACGGGACGAGACGGCTGGGCAAGGGGCAGTCGAGGGGGAAGCCGATCCCGGTCGTGATCCTGGCTCGGCTCGCGGTCGATGAGCGTTATCAGGGGAGGGGAATCGGCAGATCACTCCTGCAGGACGCTCTCCTGCGTGTCGTTGGAGCCGCCCAAGCCGTGGGGATAAGGGCTCTGGTCGTGCACGCGCATGAGCAGGCGCGCGAGCTCTACCTGCGCTTCGGCTTCGAACCCTCGCCCACCGATCCGCTGCATCTGATCCTCTTGATGAAGGATGTGTCGCGTCTTCTGGAGGAAGCTGAGGAGCAATGACTGAACGCAGGCTCAAGCATTGGGGTTGGGGATACGAGGACCAGATGCCTACCGCGACACAGATGCGGGAGGCGGCGGAAGGGATCCGGGCCCGGTTCGGGTTCGGGGGCGAGGTGCGTAAGCCCGTGCCGCTGGAGGAGGTTGAGCTGCGCGAGGCGCGGCTGAAGGTGCCGGAGCGGTTGGGCGATCTCTTCTCCGACGGGCGCTACGAGCGGGTGTCGCATGCGCTGGGGAAGGCGTACCGGGATGTGGTGCGGGGCTTCAGGGGCGAATTCCCGAACCCGCCGGATCTGGTCGCGTTTCCGCGCGACGAGTCGGAGATCGAGACGGTGCTGAGCTGGGCCGAGGCAGAGGGGGCGGCGGTGATCCCCTTCGGGGGCGGGACCAGCGTGGTCGGCGGGGTCGAGCCGCGGCTGGGGGATCGCGCGGTGGTGACGATGGACCTGCGGCGGCTGGATCGGGTGCTCGAGGTTGACCCGGTCTCGCTGGCGGCGCGGATCCAGGCGGGGGCCACCGGGCCACGGCTGGAAGAGCAGCTACGCGAGCACGGCCTCACCCTGCGCCACTTCCCCCAGTCCTTCGAGTACGCGACCCTCGGCGGTTGGATCGCGACCCGGGCCGGGGGGCACTTCGCGACCCTGGAGACCCACATCGACGACCTGGTCGAGTCGGCGCGGGCGATCACGCCGCGCGGAATCTGGGAGAGCCGGCGGTTGCCGGGCTCGGGCGCGGGGCCGTCGCCGGACCGGATACTGACCGGCTCCGAGGGCATCCTCGGCGTGATCGCCGAGGCCTGGGTGCGGGTGCGCCCCCGACCGGAGTTCAAGGCCTCGCGCGGGGTCGAGTTCGAGGACTTCCTGACGGCCGCGGCGGCCGTCCGCGAGATCTCCCAGTCCGGTCTCCACCCCGCCAACTGCCGCCTGCTCGATGCCTCCGAGGCGGAGCTGACCGGCGCCGGCGACGGCAGCGCCAACCTGTTGATCCTCGGCTTCGAGTCGGCCCACCATCCGGTCGACCACTGGATGGACGTCGCCCTCGAGATCGCCAGGGAGCACGGCGGCACCCCGAACAGCCCGCCGACGGCCCGGAAGGTCGACTCAGGGTCGACAGATCGGCCCTCCGGCGGCGGGGACGGCGGTGCCGTCGGAGCCTGGCGGGGGGCGTTCCTGTTGGCGCCGTATCTGCGCGACACCTTCGTCGCCTGCGGGGTGCTCTCGGAGACGTTTGAGACGGCGGTTACCTGGGATCGCTTCGAGGAGTTCCACGCGAGCGTGATGGAGACTGCCCGTAAGGCGGCGGCGGAGGTGAGCGGCGTCCCCGCCGAGGGCGCGGGCTCGCCGCGAATCAGCTGTCGCTTCACCCACGCCTACCCCGACGGCGTCGCTCCCTACTTCACGGTGCTCGCCCCGGCCATCCGCGGCGGCGAGGTCGAGCAGTGGGACGAGATCAAGGCCGCCGTCTCGGAGGCGCTGATCGACGGCGGCGGCACGATCACCCACCACCACGCCGTCGGCCGCGACCACCGCCCCTGGTACGACCGCCAGCGCCCAGCCCCCTTTGCTGCCGCTCTGCGCGCCGCCAAGGCCGAGCTCGACCCAGCCGCGATCCTCAACCCCGGCGTGCTGATCGACCCCGCCTGACGCCTTACGAGCTCCTTCACGGCCTGAGAATTTCACGTACCCAAGTTTGTCCCCGCTATTGGGGCCACAAAGTTGGGTACGTGAGAGGTCGCTCTACTCACGTCCCGCGCGATGGTGCCCACTTCCACGGTTCGGCTGCCGGCCGGGGGCATTGCGATTACCCTGCGTTTGTGAGTGCGGAGCCAAAAAAGCGGCTTTCAGATGATCCATGGCGCCATAACGAGGCGTCACGCCGCCGCCAGTTGCTCGAAGATGCTCGCCGCCCGATGGCCATCAACCTCGCCGAAGGATTGGCGCTGAGCGAATTTCTCTCCACGTTTACCGGAAGCGCACGGAAGAGTTGACGCCGCCGGATTCGGTTCGGTTGCGGGAGCTGCTGGCGCGACTGATCGAGGCTGATGTGCGGTTTGTGCTGGTCGGCGGCCTCGCGGTGAATGCCTGGGGATATCTGCGCGCGACCCGCGACGTGGATTTCGTGCCGGATCCCAACCCGGAGAACCTCGCGCGGCTCAATTCTCTTCTGAAAGACCTTGGAGGAAAGGTGGACGTCGACGGCAAGCTGCTCGACGGGAGCGCGATCTTCACCTTTCTGCGGACCGGCGACCGAACTCTGGTCGCGACCGAGCTCGGCCAGGTCGACGTGCTCCAGGGCCTTCCTCAGGTCCCACCATTCGCTGCCCTCAATGAGAAGGCCAAGGATGTAGACCTCGACGGCCTCGTCGTCCGAGTCTGCTCGCTTGAGCACCTGATCCAGATGAAGCGATCGAGCGAGAGGGCAAGGGATCGTGAGGATCTGGCGGCGTTGGAGGCTGTCCAAGAGGACGACCAGCGGGGGGAATGACGCCTCCCGGCGCTACCCTGTCGCGACTCGATTCGCCCTGCCAGGCAGGCGACCATGCGCCGCCGCCCTCCCATGATGGAAACCATCACTTCGGAACAACCGACCGTGCCGGCTGAGGCCGGGAAGGCCGACGCCGCGGAGCCGGTCGTGCCGCGGCGCTCGCCGCTGCGGGCGGCGATCAAGACGGGGCGGCCGAAGGAGTGGATCAAAAACGTCTTCGTGTTCGCCGGCCTGCTCTTCTCCGGCAAGTTCAACCAGTCGCACGAGGTCGTCGAGGCGCTGATCACCTTCGTCGCCTTCTGCCTGATCTCCAGCGCCGGCTACTTCGTCAACGACCTGATCGACGTCGAGCTCGACCGCAAGCATCCGAAGAAGCGCTTCCGGCCGCTGGCCGCGGGCGAGCTCTCGGAGGGCACCGCGAAAGCGATCGCCCCCGTGCTGGCCCTGATCGCGATCGCGATCGCCTTCGCCCTGGTCAACTGGGAGGTCGGGCTGATGGTGATCGGCTACGGCGTCGCCCAGATGGCCTACAGCCTCGGCCTCAAGCAGGTGGTGATCATCGACGTGATGACCCTGGCGGGGCTCTTCATCCTCCGCGTCGCCGCCGGCGCCAGCGCCGTCGACGCCCACGCCTCGGAGTGGCTGATCCTCTGCACCGGCATGCTCGCCGCCTTCCTCGGTTTCACCAAGCGGCGCCAGGAGGCGGTCTCCGAGCTGCACGAGGGGACCTCGACCCGCCCCGTGCTCGAGCACTACTCGCTGCCCTTCCTCGACCAGATGGTCTCCCTGGTCACCACCGGCACCGTGATCAGCTACGCGATCTACACCGTCAACTCACCTCAGATCGGCAGCCAGATGATGCTGACGATCCCGCCCGTGATCTACGGGATCTTCCGCTACCTCTACCTGATCTACGACCGCTCCGACGACCGCTCGATGGCCCAGATCGTCGCCGGCGACCGCGGCATCCAAGCCGCCGGCGCCTCCTATGCGCTCATCGCCTTCCTGCTGCTCTACGTCTTCAACTAGGGCTCAGGCGAGGCCGGCTTCCTCGGGCGCCGCTTCCATCAGGTAGAAGCGGGCGCGGCCGAGCTCCTCGCCGTCGACCTGGACGACGGCGGCGTGGGGGCCGGAGGCCTCGAAGTTGGCGGTGGCGCCGATCGACATCACCAGGCGCTGCTCCTGGCCGGCGGGCATGCCCGGAGGGCGGCCGGTCTCGAAGCTGGCGGTGAGGCCCTCGCCGAGCTCGATCCCGTCGGGGTCCTGGATCGAGACGACCAGCTCGTGGGGGTCGTTGGTCTCGTGCCAGGCGACGTCGATACCGAGGCCGATGTGGAAGGACCACTCGTGCGGCAGCTCGGGCAGGCGCAGGACGTTCCAGCCGCCGCCGTTGAGGTAGAGCTTGCCGTTGACGGCCTCGCTGTGGTCGGCGAGCAGGAGGAAGCCGAGGTTCACGCGGCCTCCTGCGGATACGGGATGACGGCGAGGTCGGAGAGCAGCTGGACCTTGCCGCCGCGCTGGAACTGGAGGTCGATCGTCTCGTCCTTGCGGTAGGTGCCGAAGAGCCCGAGGTACATCGCCAGCCAGCGGCCGGTGCCGATCTTCTCCTTGACGATCGCGCGGCTGAAGACGATCTCGCCGTCGGCGACCGCGTAGTCGGCGCCCTCGCTCTGCTCGATGCCGTTGACGAAGACGGTGAACGGCGGCTCGGCCCCGGCCGGCAGCTTCACCCGCTCGCCGGCGGCGTAGCTGCCCTTGGGGATGTCGGTGCCGGCGTCGCTCATCGTCGCTCCGCCTCCAGAGTCTCGCGCACCAGGTCGAACGGCGTGTCGTGATCGCTCGGGTCCAGCTCCTCCCGCCTGACCCCGCCCCGGTAGGGCATGAAGGTCCCATCCCCGCGCACGTCGATCCCGGCCACCGGCTTGCGCAGCAGCCCCTTTCCCTTCAGCTCCAGGCGCGCATGAACCTGCTCCTCCGGCCCGAAGTCCCGCAGTGACGTCACCGCCTCCACCGGCCCCTCCGCCCGAATCGCCAGCGCCCGCTCCCGCATCACCGCCACAGCTTCGTCGAGCGAATCGAACCGAGCATGCTCCACCTCGGAGCCGTGGCGGATGGTCAGCTTCCAGCGAGAGATGGGTCAGGCGCCGCGCCGCGGCCGTTTCGGCCGGCGCGCCGGCGGCCCGACGATTTTCTCGGGGCCGTCGCGATCGTCGAGAACCACGTACTCGCGCTCGCGCTCGCCGGTGTAGATCTGCCGCGGCCGGGCGATTTTCTTCTCCGGGTCTTCCTGCATCTCCATCCACTGCGCGATCCAGCCGGCGGTGCGGGGGATGGCGAAGATCACCGTGAACATGTTGGTCGGTATCTCCAGTGCCTCGTAGATGATCCCCGAGTAGAAGTCGACGTTCGGGTAGAGCTTGCGCGAGGTGAAGAACTCGTCCTCGAGCGCGCGCTTCTCCAGCTCACGGGCGATCTCGACCAGCGGGTTGTACTCGGTCGCCTCGAAGACCTCGTCCATGTGCTGCTGGATGATCCGCGCCCGCGGGTCGTAGTTTTTGTAGACGCGGTGGCCGAAGCCCATCAGTTTCTCCTCGCGCTCTTTGACCCGCGCGAGGAAGTCGGGCACGTTCTCGACCGACTCGATCCGCCGCAGCATCCGCAGCACCGCCTCGTTGGCGCCGCCATGCAGCGGCCCGTAGAGGGCGGCCACGCCCGCCGCGACCGCCGAGTAGGGGTCGACGTCGGAGGAGCCGACGCCGCGCACGGCGTTGGTCGAGCAGTTCTGTTCGTGGTCGGCGTGGAGGATGAAGAGAATGTCGAGCACTTTCGACAGCACCGACTTCGGGATGTGCCGGTCTTCGGTCTTCTTGAACATCATCGAGAGGAAGTTCTCGGCGAAGTTGAGGTCGTTGTCCGGGTAGACGTAGGGCAGACCCATGTTGTGCCGGTAGGAGAAGGCGGCGAGGGTCGGCACCTTGGCGATCAGGCGCACGGCGGCCATATAGCGCTCTTCCGGATCGTCGATCTGCTTCGCGTCCGGATAGAAGGTCGAGAGCGCCCCGACCCCGGCCAGCAGCATCCCCATCGGGTGGGCGTCGTAGCGGAAGCCCTGGAAGAACTGCTTCAGGTCCTCGTGGACGAAGGTGTGGTGGGTGATGTCGAAGGTCCAGCGATCCAGCTGCGGCCCGGTCGGCAGCTCGCCGAAGATCAGCAGGTAGGCGGTCTCGAGGAAGGTCGAGCGCTCGCAGAGCTGCTCGATCGAGTAGCCGCGGTGTTCGAGGATGCCGGCGGCGCCGTCGATGTAGGTGACCGAGGAGCGGCAGGAGGCGGTGTTGGTGAAGGCCGGGTCGTAGGACATCAACCCGAATTCGTCCTCGTCGACCTTGATCTTCCGCAGGTCGAGGCCGCGCACCGTGCCGTCCTCGATCGGCAGCTCGTAGGTCTTGCCGGTGCGGTTGTCGGTGACGGTGAGGGACTCGGAGGCCATCGCGGCGCTCATTCTGCCACTTCGCCCGCGCCGGCCGTTAAGCGACGGTAGGCCCCGGCCTAAGCGGCCGGCAGGGCGTCGAACTGGGTCATCGACCGCAGCGCCTCGAAGCGCTCGTCGATCTCCTCGCGGCTGAGCCGCGAGACCCGCTCGGTGCCGAACTCCTCGACGTTGAAGGAGGCGAGCACGGTGCCGTAGCCCATCGCCCGCCGCAGCTGGCTCTCGTCGAGGTCGCCGTCGAGGCCGTCGAGATAGCCGAAGAAGCCGCCGGCGAAGCTGTCGCCGGCGCCGGTCGGGTCGCGCACGTCCTCGAGCGGGAAGCCTGGCAGGGCGAAGAAGCCGTCCCTGGTGAAGAGCGCCGCGCCGTACTCGCCCTGCTTGGCGACGACCGCGCGCGGGCCCAGCTCCATCACCGCGCGGGCGGCGCGGGCCAGGTTCGACTCGCCGGTCAGCTGGCGGATCTCGGCGTCGTTGACGACCAGGCAGTCGACCTCGGCGATCGCCGCCAGCAGCGAGTCCCTGGCGGTCTCGATCCAGAGGTTCATCGAGTCGAGGCCGCTGAAGCGGGCGCTGCACTGGGAGCGCACCTGGCGCTGCAGGTCGGGCTGGATGTTGGCGAGGAAGAGGGTGTCGGCCGCCTTCGAGCTCTCGGAGAGCTTCGGCTCGAACTCGGCGAAGACGCCGAGCTGGGTGTCCTCCGTGTGGGCGACGTTGAGGTCGAACTCATAGCGGCCGCGCCAGAAGAACGACTGGCCGCCGGCGACCCGCTCGATGTCGTCGGTGAGCACGCCGCGCCGCTCCAGGACCTCGAACTGCTCGGCGCCGAAATCCTCGCCGACCGGGCCCACCGGCCGCACCTCGGTGAAGAAGCTGGCGGCCAGGGAGAAGTGGACGGCGGCGCCGCCGAGCATCCGCTCGCGCTCCCCGAACGGGGTCTTGACGGCGTCAAAGGCGATCGATCCGACGACGGTGAGCGACATTGGGGCGGAGGGTATAGGGAGTCGGGTGTGTCTCGTCTGCGCAACAGCGGGGAGGCGCCGACGAGACACACCCGACTCCCTTTCTCCGGCGCCGACTATGGTTCGCCGCCGTGAAGGCGGTGCAGATACAGGAGTTCGGCGGGCCGGAGATGCTCCAGTACGTCGATCTCGACGATCCCATTCCGGGCGAGGGCGGGGTTGTGGTCGAGGTCGCCCGCGCCGGTGTCAACTTCGCCGACACCCATGCCACCCGCAACGACTACCTCGCCGAGCAGTCATTGCCACTCGTCCCCGGTGCCGAGATCAGCGGCCGCACGCCCGACGGGCGCCGCGTCGTCGCCCTGCTGGGCAGTGGCGGCTATGCGCAGAAGGCGCTCGTCCCGGAGTCGCTGCTGATCCCGGTCCCCGACGAGGTTGACGACGACCAGGCGGCGGCGCTGTTGCTGCAAGGGCTGACGGCGCTGGCCCTGGTCGAGCGCTGCGCCCGGATCGAGCCGGGTGAGACGATCGTCGTCGAGGCCGCCGCCGGCGGCACCGGCACGCTCGCGGTGCAGATCGCCAAGCGGGCCGGCGCCAAGGTGATCGCGCTCGCCTCCAGCGAGGAGAAGCGCGGCCTCTGCGAGCGGCTCGGCGCCGACGCCACCGTCGACTCCCGCGCCGACGACCTTGGCGCCGCGATCCGCGAGGCCAACGGCGGCGATCGCGTCGACGCCGTCCTGCACATGAGCGGCGGCGCGGCCTTCGACGCCGAGCTGGGCGTGCTGGCCCCTCTGGGGCGGATGGTCGTCTTCGGCATCGCCTCGCGCGAGCAGCGCGACGTCTCCACCGCCGCCCTGCTGCGCGGCTCCAAGTCCGTGATCGGCTTCTGGCTCGTCCACCTGCTGGCCCGCCGCGACCTGGCGGCGCCGATGATCGGGGAGCTGCTCGGCGCCGTCGCCGCCGGCGAGCTCGAGGTCACCGTAGGCGGCGTCTACCCTCTCTCCGAGGCGGCGCGGGCGCACGAAGACCTGATCGCCCGCCGCAGCACCGGCAAGCTCCTCCTGGATCCCTCACGATGACCGCCTTCAAAGACCTTGGCCTCTCGCCGCCGATCCAGCAGGCGATCGACGAGCTCGGCTTCCAGGACCCGACGCCGATCCAGGAGCAGGCGATCCCGGCGCTGCTCGGCGGCGGCGACGTGATCGGCCAGGCCCAGACCGGCACCGGCAAGACCGCCGCCTTTGGGCTGCCGCTGCTGCAGTACCTCGATCCCGAGAACGAAGAGGTGCAGGCGATCGTGATGACGCCGACGCGGGAGCTCTGCATCCAGGTGACCCAGGCGCTGCGTGCCTACGCCGAGCACCTCGACATCGAGATCGTCGCCGTCTTCGGCGGCGCCCCGATCCGCTCCCAGCAATCCCAGCTGCGCTCCGGCGCCCACGTCGTCGTCGCCACCGTCGGCCGCATGAAGGACCTGATGGCCCGGCGCTCACTGGTCCTCACCGCCGCCCGCTACGTCGTCCTCGACGAGGCCGACGAGATGCTCGACCTCGGCTTCATCGAGGACGTCGAGAAGATCCTCCGCATGTGCCCGAGCGGGCGCCAGACGGCGCTCTTCTCGGCGACGATGCCGCCGCCGGTCCAGAAGCTCGCCGAGGGCTACATGTACGACCCGGAGACGATCCGGATCACCCCGAAGACGCTCACCGTCGACGCGATCGCCCAGGCTTTCGTCGAGGTCCCGGCCAAAGACAAGGCGGCGCGCCTGGTCGAGCTGCTGAAGACCGAAGAACCCGAGCAGGCGATCATCTTCACCCGCACCAAGATCGGCGCCTCGAAGCTGGAGAAGACGCTGAAGGACAAGAACCTCGACGTCAAGGCGCTGCACGGCGACCTCAGCCAGGGCGTTCGCGACGGGGTGATGATCGCCTTCAAGGACCACCGCGTGAAGCTGCTGGTCGCCACCGACATCGCCGCTCGCGGGCTCGACATCGAGCACGTCACCCACGTCATCAACTACGACGTGCCCAACTCCTCGGAGACCTATGTCCACCGCATCGGGCGCACCGGCCGGGTCGGGCGGACCGGGCGCGCGATCACCTTCGTCACCCCCGCCCAGCGCGACGAGATCGGCCGTATCGAGCGCGACGTCAAGACCTCGATCGGCGAGTGGGAGAGCCCCGAGGAGCGGCTCGAGCACGCGCCGCCGCCGCGCCGCCGCGAGCGGCCCGAGCGTTCGGAACGCAGCAAGCCGAGCGAGCGCGGCGAACGGAGCGAGCGGGTCGGCCCGGGCGGCTCGAGCGAGAACGGCGGCGCCGACGAGCCGGCGCCCGTCGCGGACGACTCCGGCGGGGAGGAGGAGCGCGACAGCGTCAAGCTCTTCGTCAACCGCGGCGAGCGCAGCGGCATCGAGGAGGAGGACCTGCGCTGGGCGCTGCGCGAGGGCGCCGTCCTTCCCGACGAGGACGTCCTCGACGTCCGTGTCCTGCACCGCTTCTCCTTCGTCGAGGTCTCCCCGGACCAGGCCGAGCGTGCCGTCGAGTTCCTCGACGGCACCAAGCTCAAGGGCAAGGAGATCCGTCTCGAGATCGCCAAGAGCTGAGGCGGCTCAGCTCCGCGTCAGCGCGGCGATGCTGTCGAGCAGGCGGTCGAAGTCGATCGGCTTGGTCAGGTAGCCGCTGACTTCGAGGTCGTCGGGAGCGTCGGCGTCGGACGCGTCCTGGTGAGCGCTGACGATCAGCGCCGGGGTGTCCACTCCCGCAGCGCGCAGCTCTCGCAGGGCGTCGAGACCCGACTTGCGCGGCATCATCGCGTCCAGCAGCAGCAGGTCGGGAAGCTCGCCGGCGGCGCCGTCGCGCAAGCGCTCGGTCACCTCCTGGCCGTCGGCCGCCGTCTCGACGTCGTAGCCGGCGAGCTCCAGGCGGGTCCGCAGCAGCAGCAGGATCGTCTCCGAGTCGTCGGCCACCAGCACCCTGGTCATCAGCGCGCCTCCGTGGTCGCGGGGTCTGGGCCAGAGGGCGAGGCATCGCCCGCCGCCGGCAGGCGGAAGCTAAAGGTGGAGCCGATGCCGGGCGTCGATTCGACCGCGATCATGCCGCCGTGCAGCTCGACCAGCGATTTGGAGATCGCCAGGCCCAGGCCGGTGCCGCCGACGCGCTGGGTCAGCCCCGCGTCGCCGCGGGTGAAGCGCTCGAAGATGTGCTCCAGCTGGTCCTCGGGTATCCCCGGTCCGTCGTCGCTCACGGCAATCTCCACATCGACACCGACTACCCGGGCCGCGACCTCGATAGACGCACCTTGGGGCGAGTACTCATGCGCGTTGGTAAGCAAATTCACCAGTATTTGGCGAATCCGGTCGGGCTCGACGTCGACCAGCGGCAGATTCGGCTCGATCCGAGTCGTCAGGGCCTGCTTGCCGCCCTCGGTCTGGGCCCGCATAGTCCGCACCGCGTCGTCGATCAGCGGCGCCACCGCGGTCGGCCGCGGGGTGATCCCGAGGCGACCGGCGTCGCTGCGGGCGAGGTCGAGGAGGTCGTTGAGGAGGCGGACCAGGTGGCGGCAGTTGTCGAGGATGATCTCGACCGTCTCCACCTGCTTCGGGGTCAGCGAGTCGCGCTCCAGCATCAGCAGCTCGGCGAAGCCCTGGACCGAGGTGAGGGGGCTGCGCAGCTCGTGCGAGGCGGTGAGGACGAACTCGTCTTTGAGGCGGTCGAGCTGGTCGCGCTGGCTCGCCTCCAGCTCCAGCTCGGCGGCCATTTCGTTGAAGGCGGCACCGAGCGTCGCCGTCTCCGAGACGCCGCCGACCTCGACCCGGGCGCTGCGGTCGCCGCCGGCGAGCTGGCCGGCGGCGTCGACAAGCTCCTCGAGCGGGCGCCGCATCGAGGCGATCAGGCCACTGAACAGCAGCAGCGCCCCGGTAAGCCCGGCAACCAGGCCGGCGGCGACGAGCAGGGCCGTGTCGCGGGTGTCGGCGGAGATCTGGTCGCGCAGTTCGGCCCGACGCTCGCCCTGAGCCGCGACCGTCGCCCTGGCGGCCGCGTCGTTGCCGGCGCCGCGCGCCAGCCGCACTCTCGCCGCCATCTCCACCTGGTAGGAGCGGGCGATCGCGTCCTCGAAGTCCTGGCGCTGCTGGATGAAGCGGGCGACGCCGATCACGGCCATCGCCGTTAGCACGGCAAAGCCGATCGCAAAGCCGATCCTCAACCTGTTGGCAAGCGATGGACTCAAGCGGCGGCCTCGTCGGGAATATGCTTGCTCGACTATGGGCGACGAGGCTACAGGCAGTGGCGACGGCACCGCCGTGGTCCCCGACGGCATCGATCCCGATGGCGTCGAAGCCTGGTTCGCGCTCAACGTCCCCCAGGCCGGCCCGCCGCTCAGCTTCGAGCGGATCGCCGGCGGCCACTCGAATCTGACCTATCGGGTCGGCGACGCCGGCGGCCATCGCTGGGCGCTGCGGCGGCCGCCGCTGGGCAAGCGGCTCGGGTCCGCGCACGACATGGCCCGCGAGCACAGGGTCGTCTCCGCCCTGGGGGCGACCGAGGTGCCGGTGGCGCCGGTGGTCGGCCTCTGCGAGGACGACTCGGTCAACGGCGCTCCCTTCTACGTGATGGAGTTCGTCGAGGGGCCGATCCTGCGCGGCCTGGCCGAGGCCGAGATCTTCCCCGCCGAGGACGACCGCCGGGCGATCGGCGAGCGCGTCGCCGACACCCTGGTCGCGATCCACGCCGTCGACCCCGACGCGGCGGGCCTCGGCGACCTCGGTCGCAAGGAGGACTACGTCGCCCGCCAGCTGCGGCGCTGGCAGGGGCAGTGGGAGAAGTCGAAGACCCGCGAGCTGCCGGCGATCGACTCCCTCCACGAGCGCCTCAGCGCTCGCATCCCCAGGCAGGGCCCGGCGACGATCGTCCACGGCGACTACCGCCTCGACAACATGATCCTCACCCCCGGCGGCGAGGTGGCGGCGGTGGTCGACTGGGAGCTCTGCACGCTCGGCGACCCGCTCGCCGACGTCGGCCTGCTGATGGCCTACTGGCCCGACCAGGAGCAGGCCGAGGTCGCCCTCGGCCAGCCCGCCAACCTCGCCCCCGGCTTTCCGACCCGGAAGGAGCTGGCCGACCGCTACGCCGAGCGCTCCGGTCGCGACCTCTCCGACCTCGACTTCTTCGTCGCCCTCGGCTACTGGAAGCTGGCGATCATCCTCGAGGGCGTCTACGCCCGCTACGCCGCCGGCGCCTACGGCAAAGTCGACGACGGGATCCAGGCATTCGCGAGGTTGGTCGAGCGGCTGGCGGAGGCGGCCGACGAGGCCGAGCGCCGAAACTGAGCGCTTGCAGCGCTTTCGTCCGTCCCGCTTGACAGCTTCCCAGGGGGCTGAAAGGCTCGATTTAGAAAAACTGAGTAGGGCCTCGTTCGCCTGCTTGGCCTGTCCTTGTCCAAACCCTCCAATCAAGGAGAACCCCCTGTGAAGCAGATTCGCAAGCGACTTACGTACGCAAACGTGATGTCGTCGATCGCCGTCTTCATGCTGCTTGGTGGCGCCACCGCCTTCGCCGCCACCAAGATCGGCGCCAACGAAATCAAAGCCAACTCGATCAAGACCGGCAAGATCGTCAAAGAAGCCGTGACCGAGGGCAAGATCAAGAATGGCGCGATTTCCACCAACAAGCTCGCCAATGTCGCGGTCACGGCTGACAAGCTCGCTGACAACGCGGTGACGACGGCAAAGATCGCCGACAAAGCTGTGACCGGCGCCAAGATCAACCTGACGACTCTGGGCCCGGTTCCAAACGCTGCCAACGCAGCCAACGCTGAAAAACTCGGCGGTCAGCCGGCCGGCGCCTTCGTGCCGAAAAACGATCTCCTCTGGGCGATCGTCAACGAAGGGGGCGGCCTGGTCGGCAGCTCTGGAGCGGTCTCGGCGACCCGACTCGGGACCGGCAACTTCCGGGTGACCTTCAACCGCTCGGTTACCAATTGCGCCACGAGCGGGACCGCGACCGACATTACTGGCGGTGCGGCTCCGCAGGGCGCGAGTGCCCGGATCGTCGGCACCGACAATCGTGAACAGACGGCGAACGATACGGTCGACGTCCTCCTCACCGACCCGGCTGGCACGGTGGCGGATCCGGGCGTCTTGGACGGGTTCATGGTGACCGTCTTCTGCTGATCTGACCCCCGATCAGTAAGGGCATGAAAGACGCCCCGGCTAGCGCGCCGGGGCGTCTTTTCTGTACGCCGGGCATGCCAGGACGCTCGGGGGTGAAAGTCCCCTGTGAAGGAGATGGCACCAACCACAAGCCAAGGGCAACTGCGTCGTCGTGAGGCGGGGTGGGAAGGAAGCCGGAGGCGAAACCGCGACCCGAGGGACACGAACCGCATCGGAGGCGGGACGGCCAGGGCGAGCCGGCAGAACACGGCGAAGCCCGTTGCCATCAAGCGGCCGTCACGTAAATGCGGCGGGTGCGCGGGGAAGGTGTCCTGGCTTATCCCGGGAGGCCTGTCGGAGTGTCGGCCTCGACGCAAGTCGCCCGACCCTGGCCGCCGCGAGGCGGTCGGTCATCCGGCAGGAGTCAGCAGAGGCCGTAGTAGCGGCGGGATCGTGTGCCGCGAAGGGCCGAACGCGAAGCCGAGGCAAAGCAGCCCGTGCTCGCGCAAGCCACAGCAGCCAACCCCGCCCCGGCGGGGCCTTCGCGCAATGGATGCCTAGGGTGAAGCCCGAAGCTCCCCGCGAAGAGCAAAGCGGCTTCCCGGCGCCAGGCGAGGCAGAGTCTCACTCCGCCGTCGACGCAGGCGACCTCTGGGAGAAGTTCCTCTCCAGGGGCAACCTGGCGGCGGCGTTAAGACGTGTCGAGCAAAACGCCGGTGCTCCCGGCGTCGATGGGATGGAGACCAAGGAGCTTCGCTCCTGGCTGCACGATCACTGGCCAGAAGTCCGGGCGATGCTCGACGCGGGCACCTACCGCCCCCAACCCACCAGGAGGGTCACGATCCCAAAACCCTCGGGAGGGGAGCGGGAGCTGGGGGTGCCGACGGCCCTGGATCGAGTGATCCAACAGGCCCTATCGCAGGTGCTCACGCCCGTATTCGATCCTTGCTTCTCGGAGCGGAGCTTCGGCTTCCGCCCCGAGCGCTCGGCCCACCAGGCGGTGGAGCGCGCTCAGCGCGACATCGCCAAGGGGCACGAGTGGGCCGTCGACGTGGATCTCGATCGCTTCTTCGATCGGGTCCAGCACGACGCGCTGATGGCCAGGGTCGCAAGGCGGGTCACCGACAAGAAGGTGCTCAAGCTGATCCGCAGCTACCTGGAAGCGGGAGTCATGGCAGACGGCGTGAAGCAGCCGACCGAGCAGGGGACCCCGCAGGGTTCCCCCCTCTCACCGCTGCTCTCCAACGTCTACCTCGACGACCTCGACCGGATGCTGGAAAAGCGCGGGCACCGTTTCGTCCGCTATGCGGACGACATCACGATCTACGTCGCCTCCAAAAGAGCGGCGGAGCGCGTGATGGGAAGCACCTGCGAGTTCATCGAGCGACGCCTGAAGCTGCGGGTCAACCGGGGCAAGTCCGCTGTTGACCGCGCGACGAAGCGGACCCTTCTGGGGTTCGGCTTCTTCAAGCGAGCAGGTGAGATCAAGGTCAGGATCGATCCCAAGGCCCGCAAGCGGGCCAAAGATCTCCTGCGCCGTCTCACCTCGCGCAGCTGGGGCATCTCGATGGGGCGGAGGATCGTTGCGATCAACCGCTTCAGCCGCGGATGGACGGCCTACTTCGCGTTGGCCGACACGCCCTCGGTCTTCGAGGGGCTCGATGAGTGGTTGCGTCGCCGACTGCGGCAGGTCAGGTGGAAGGAGTGGAAGAGAATCCGCACCAAACACCGCAACCTGGTCGCCACCGGCATCCCTACCGGCAAGGCCTATGAGTGGGCCAATAGTCGCCGGGGCTACTGGCGGGTATCGGGGTCGTGGATTCTTACCCGCGGCCTCCCCAACGCCTATTGGCGCGAGCAGGGCCTGCTCGGCTTCACCGATCCCTACCGCCGCTTCCGGGACGCGACGCGAACCGCCGGATGCGGACCCGCACGTCCGGTGGTGTGGGAGGGGCGGGGGTAAGCCCCGCCCCTACCCGATTTTGCCCTGAGCGGGACCTGATTGTTAGACCATCCGCGGTGCGTGCTTCGTCTCCAGCTCCCCGGCCGCCGCGGCCTCGTCACGCTTGGCCCAGCGGTTGAGCTCGCGGCGGGCGAGGACCATCTTGTGGACCTCGTCGGGGCCGTCGGCGAGGCGCAGCATGCGGGAGAAGCGCCAGAGGGCGGCGAGGGGGGTGTCGTCGGTCATCCCCAGTGAGCCGTGGATCTGGATCGCCCGGTCGAGCACGTCCATGACCATGTTGGCGGCGACGATCTTGATCGCCGAGATCGATTGGCGGGCGGCGCGCTTGCCCTCGGTGTCCATCTTCCAGGCGGCATAGAGGGTGAGCAGGCGGGCCTGGTCGATCTCCATCCGCGAGGCGGCGATCGACTCCTGGACGAACTGCTTGTCGGCCAGCGGGCCGCCGAAGGCGACGCGCTCGTTGGCGCGGCGGCACATCATCTCGTGGGCTCGCTCGGCGGTGCCGATCGCGCGCATGCAGTGGTGGATGCGGCCGGGGCCAAGGCGGTCCTGGGCGATCGCGAAGCCGGCGCCGCGCTCGCCGAGCAGGCTGTCCTTGGGCACGCGGCAGCCTTCGTAGCGGATCTCGCAGTGGCCCGGGCCCTTGTCGTGGCCCATCACCGGGATCGGCCGCACCAGGTTGAAGCCGGGCGTGTCGGTCGGCACGCAGATCATCGAGGCGCGGGCGTAGGGGGGAGCGTCGGGGTCGGTGACGACCATCGCGATCGCCAGGTCTGCCCCGACGGCGCCGGAGGTGAACCACTTGTGGCCGTCGACCACCCACTCGTCGCCGTCGAGCACGGCCTGGGCCTGCAACAGGGTCGGGTCGGAGCCGGAGACCTCCGGCTCGGTCATCGAGAAGCAGGAGCGGATCCTTCCCTCGAGCAGTGGCTCCAGCCAGCGTTCGCGCTGCTCCGACGTGCCGTGCTCGGCGAGGATCTCCATGTTGCCGGTGTCCGGCGCCGCGCAGTTGAAGGCCATCGCCGCCGCCATCGGGCTGCGCCCCATCTCCTCGCAGAGCAGGCCGTACTCCCAGTTGGTCAGCCCCGGCCCGAAGCGCTCGTCGGGCATGAACAGGTTCCACAGCCCCGCGTCCTTCGCCTTCTCGCGGATCCCGACCAGGATCTCGGGATAGGGGACGCCGGGACCCACCTCCTCGTCGAGCGCCGCCATGATCTCCCGCTCGACCGGGTAGACCTCGGCGTCCATGAAGTCGAGGACGCGCTCGCGCAGGGTCGCTACCTCGGGGCTGGGGGTGAAGTCCATCGATGTCCTCTCCTCGTGGGGCTCGGCCCCGCAACGCTAACTCAGGCGGGACGTCGGTACCGCGCGAACAGCTCGCTGTCTTCCTCCAGCAGCCAGGCCAGCTCCAGCTCGGCGACGCCGGGCAGCTCGCCCTCGACGATGCGGGGCGCGTCGCCGCCGACCAGCTTCGGCGCCACCGTCAGGAAGAGCTCGTCGACCAACCCGCCGCCCTCGAGCTCGCCATGCAGGCCGGGCCCGCCCTCGCAGAGCAGAGCGCGGATGCCGTGCTCGTGGCGCAGATGACGCAGGGCCGCGACGATGTCGACGAAGCCCTCTTGGCGGACGATCTGCAGCGCCGAGGAGACCTCCGGCGGTTCGGCCTCCGAAGCGGTGAAGATCAGGACTGGGCCGCCTTCGGTGAACAGCGGTGCGTCCCAGGGCAGGTCGAGGCGGCCGCTGACGATCACCATCAGCGGATCGGGGGGGAGGCCGAGGCGCTCGCGGCGCTCTCGAGTCTCCTGCTTCTTCGCCAGCCGGCCGTAGCGCTCGGCCCGCATCGTCCCGGCCCCGATCATCACTGCGTCGAAGCGGGTCCGCAGACCGGAAAGCATCGCCGTGTCGGCGTCGGAGCCGATCGGTCCGGAGACGCCGCCGATCGTCGCTCGCCCGTCGACCGTGGCGGCGAAGTTCATCGCGACCAGCGGCCGCTCTTTAGGGGGCTGCTCCCAGGGACGGTAGGTGTCGAGCTGTTGCTCGACGGTGGTCGCGCCGGGGTCTGGGTGGAGGCGCCGCACGAGGCGACTCTACTCGGGGGTGTCTGAGCTTTGCCTCCGTATACGGCGGGGAAACTCAGACACGTCCGCTAGGAGTAGTCGTGCCAGCGTGGGAACTCGCGGCCGGCGAACTTCTGCAGCTCGGCGACGTCCTCGCCGAAGCGGGCGCGGACGGTCTCGAAGAGATCGTCGGGGAGCTTCGGCTTCGGCGCCGGCGGCTTCTCGGGGTCGTGGACCAGCTTCTCGACGCGCCAGCGCAAAGGCTCGGGCAGGCGGTCGAAGTTGCGGTCGAATGAGCGGAACCCCGGCAGCTTGATCAGCTTCTCCATCAGCTGGTATTTGTCGCCCTCCTTGGCCCCCGACTTCTCCCACTCGCGGTCGAACTGCTCGGAGCTGAAGGTCTCGTCGACGCCGGCGAAGGCAAAGGCCTTGCGCATCGTCTCCTCGCGCTCTCCCTGCAGCTCCTCCTGGGCGATGACGGCGATCTGAGAGCGGTCGAAGAGCTCCAGGTAGGGCTGCAGCTGCAGCCAGAACTTGGAGCGGTTCATGTAGGAGGAGTTGGGCTCGGAGAGGACCTCGACCAGGTCGCCGGTCTCGTAGCCGGCGCCGGTCGCGTGGACCCAGTGGGAGAGGATGCGCTTGATCGGGTCGCGCACCATGTAGAGCAGCCGCGCGTCCGGGCAGTGCTCGTGGATACGCGCGGCGACGCCCTCGAAGCGGGGCAGGTTCGTGTAATGCGGCGATGACTCGCCACGGACCCTGAAGCGGCTGTCGAAGCGGCTGGCGTACCAGTCGAGGCCGAGGTCCCAGCTCAGCTCCTCGACGAAGAAGTTCAGCTCCTTCGGCTTCGACATCTGGATTTCGGGATGCAGACCGAGGTAGTGGTGGATGCTGGTCGTGCCGCACTTGAGGCCGCCGACGATGATCAGGTTCGGCAGCTGCGCGTGGCGTTTGCGGCGGCGCCGGAAACGGCTCTTGCGGTCGGCCGCGTAACGTTCGCGGGCACGCGCGCACATCGCCTCGTCGGCGCGGTCGCGGGGGGGCATCTGGGGCGGCGTAGGCGTGTCGGTCTCCGGCACGAGCGGGCTAGTGTAGCTGCGATGCCGCTCGCCGATCTCGGATCCAGTTTCAACTTCTTTTTCAACAGCGCGGCGGAATTTTTCCGCCATCTGTCGGAGATTCGCTGGTCACAGTTCGGGATCGCCCTGCTCTTCCTGCTGGCGATGCAGCTGGCCCGCGCCCAGGCCTGGCGCAACGTCTTGCGCGCCGCCTATCCCGAGCGCCGGATCCCCTTCCTACCGCTCGGCGCCGCCTATCTGGTCGGTGCCGGGATCAACGCCGTGGTCCCCGCTCACGCCGGCGACGTCACCAAGGTCTTCCTGGTCAAACGCCAGATCCCCGGCTCCTCCTATCCGGCGGTGACCTCCTCCTTCCTGGTCCAGACCGTCTTCGACACCAGCGTCGGCATCCTCGTCCTCTTCTACGCGATCAGCCAGGGGCTGCTGCCACCGCTGCCGCGGATCCCCGACCTGCCGGCCTTCGAGCTCTCCTTCTGGGCCGACCACCCGAAAGCGCTCGCGTTCACGGTGGCGGGGCTGCTGCTGGCGCTGGCGATCGGCATCTACCTCCTCGCCCACCGGGTGCGTCGCTTCTGGGCCCGGGTGCGACAGGGAGTGGCGATCCTCAGGGAGCCGCGTCGCTACCTGCGCGAGGTCGCTGCCTGGCAGGGATTCGGCTGGCTCTGCCGCTTCGCCGCCTTCTGGTTCTTCCTCGAGGCCTTCGGCCTCGGTGGCTCGGTCGGCAACGTGATGCTGGTGATGAGCGTGCAGGCGATCGCCAACATCGTCCCCTTTACCCCCGGCGGGGCTGGCGCCCAGCAGGCCCT
The DNA here is from genome assembly GCA_963717495.1 of uncultured Solirubrobacterales bacterium. Classification (GTDB taxonomy): domain Bacteria; phylum Actinomycetota; class Thermoleophilia; order Solirubrobacterales; family 70-9; genus VAYN01. Next base: position 2,384,335 of record OY970339.1, read on the forward strand.
GCTGGTCGCGACCCTGACCGGGCCCTCGCGCACCGCCGTCCTCTCCTTCTCGGTCGGCACCCAGATCGCGATGGCCGCCTGGTCCGTCGTCCTCGGCTTCGCCGCGGTCCTGCTCGTCTTCAGGACGACCGACTGGCGCGGCCTGATCAAGCAGGCCGAAGACGAAGCGGAGGAGGAGAAGGCGGCGCAGGCGACCTCAGCTTGACCACCCGGGGTAGCGGCCGGCGACCTGCCACTGCCAGGGCGGTTGCTCGCCGGCGGGGAAGTTGTAGTGGTCGCGTCCAGGGAGGGTCTCGAGGGGGACGAGGGCGGGGTCGTCGCCGAGCAGGACCTTGGTGCCGGCCGCGGCGTCGATCTCGGCCTGGCCGGCGCGGCGGGCCAGTCGCTGCCAGCCGAGCGACGGGCGGTAGAGCCAGTAGACGAGCTCGACCCAGCCGCGCGAGGCGCGGCGGTCGACGACCTCGGTGAAAGCGGTGGTGCGGCGATGGGAGGCGGTCAGGTGGGGGCCGGCGGCGACGGCGCAGCTCTGGCGACGGCAGTGGCGGAAGTCGACCGGGACGAGCGGCAGGCCGGAGGGCCCTGGCAGCGACAGCGGCGCCGGGGCGAGGGCCCGCGCCAGGCGGGCCAGCGGCCAGCCGTAGGCGGGAACCAGCGGGTGGTGGCGGCAGTCGTCGGGCAGGCGCGGGGCGCAGGTCAGGCGCTTGCCGATCGCGCTCGCCAGGCCGCGCCCCGCGTCCACCTCGCCACCGGCCGCGACGGCCGCGATCGCCGCCAGCAGGAGCAGGGCCACGAGCGCCGCCAGACCCGCCTGCTCGACGCTCGCCGACCCCCGCTCCCGCTCGCTTGCCCGCTGCATCCCTCGACGCTAGGGCGGTCGGTCGCGCGGGTGGCGCCCGCAATGTCGAGAGTTCGTGCCGGCGGGGTCACGGGTCTGCTTACATGGGGGCATGGAGGGCAGCCCCTTCAACCTCTTCGGCGACCCCGACGAGTTCCGCGCCCGCATGGAGGAGCTCTCGGAGCAGATGCAGTCCTCCCAGCGCGTCGCCTGGGCCGACAACGCGATCAAGCTCGCGGTCGAGATGACCGTCGCCTCGATCGGCCGCCTCGACCTCACCGGCAATGCCGACGAACAGGCGATGCAGGTACGCGACGCGATCCGCGTCCTCTTCCCCGAGTCCGTGACGCTCGTAAGAGAGGCCCGCGAAGGGCTGAGTTAGGGCTGAGGCTGCTGGGCCAAGCAGTTCAAGGACGCAGGGAGCGCGGTGTGCTCTGCACACAAGCGACCGAGGACGCCGAAATGCGCCAGCCCAGTGGCCTCAGAGCAGCTCTAAGCGCAGGGAGATCACGGCGCCGCGGCCGGTGAGGCCGCCGGCCAGCTCGATCGGGAGCGCGATCAGCAGCGCCGGAATCGCCAGGACGATGCTGGCAAGAGCGTCGATCCGCCGCTGCCAGGGTCGGGCGGCGGGCGCCCCGCGGCCGCGGCCGAGCGCGTCCAGCGCGACGTTGTGGCCGAAGGTGACGCTGTTGAGCAGCGTCTGCCAGGTCGCCGCCAGCCCCGCCGCGGGCGCCCAGCGGCGCGACTTGACCACCTGGTCGCGGCGGGCGACGAGCCGGCGCACCGACTCGACCGTGAACAGGTAGCGGGTGCCGGGCTCCAGCCCGGCCCAGCCGGCGCTGCCGAGCGCCGCGGCGTAGCTGCCTCGGTTGGCGATCCGGGGGCGGCCGGCGCCGAGGCGCTCGAGCTCGTGCAGCGCCTCTTCCGGCTCCCCCGGGGTTTCGGCGACGCCGAGCCCGCAGCTCTCGCAGCGGCTGACGGCACCGCTCAGACCCGGTTGGGCGGACAGCCAGCCGAAGAGCGGCTCCCCGCAGGCGGGGCAGGGAGGGTTCTCGGGCCCGGCGCCCGCCTCCAGGGGGACGACGGGGGTGCGCTGCGTATCGCTCATCGGCGATAGCGTAAGGGCCCGTGCGCGACCGCGAGCAGACCTTGGAGTGGGAGCGCCGCTGGTCGGTGCCGGTCGGGCTGACGACCCTGCTGGCGGTGGCGCTGATGATCGCCTCGGGCCTGGTCAGCTCGGTCAGCGGTACCGGCGACGCCGAGCTGCTTCGCTCCGCCCACGAGCACGCCGGCTCGGTCACCCTCGCCGGTCTGCTGCAGGCGCTCGGCTTCGCGCTCCTCGCGGTGCCGCTCGCCTACCTGTTCCGGGTCGTGCGCGCCCGCAGCGACAAGGTTCGCAACCAGCTGATCGGCCTGGTCGTCATCGCCCCCCTCTTCCTCGCCCTCTCCGCCGGCTTCGCGAGCGAGGCCCGCCATGAAGCCGCGGACCAGTTCGTCGCCGGCGAAGCCAAGTCGACGCTCTCGCCCAAGGAAGCGAAAGAGGAATGCGTCTCCCAGCGTGACGACGAAGGCGGCGAGGACTTCGCCGAAGAATTCGATCCTGCCGCGGGCGAGACCGCCCTCGCGGCCTGCGAAGAGCGCAAGGTCGAAGACGACGAAGCCTCCAACGCGATCGGCGAAGCATCGCTCGCCTCCTTCGTCTCCGGCCTCGGGATCGCGGGCGCTATCGGCTTCGTTGTCGCCCTCTTCTACAGCTGCCTGTGGGGAATGCGGACCGGGATCTTGACCCGCTTCTGGGGATCCCTCGGCATGGCGGTCGGGATCGCCGCCCTGCTCGGGCTGATCGTCTTCACCCTCGCCTGGTTCCTCTACTTCGGCCTCCTCGTCCTCGGCAAAGTGCCGGGCAGCAGACCTCCCGCCTGGGCAAGCGGCGAAGCCATCCCTTGGCCGACGCCGGGTGAGAAAGCGGCGGCCGAACTGGAACCCGCGGACCCGGATTCCCCTGAGGCTCCAGACGACGGCGAACGCCGCAAACGCAAGCAGCGCGACTAGTCGGCAACTTCGCCCGAGAGGACGGTCTGGATAGGGGCGGAGCGTCTTGTACTTTTTTGCAGCTGCGCATCTCGGATGGCGCCCGGCGTCCCACAAAAAAGTTAAGCGAAGCCCCTATCCAGACCGTCCTGACGCCACGAAGCGTTAAGCGAAGCCCCTACTCGGGCCGTCCCGCCCCCGCCCGCTTCCGATGCGTGCGGATCTCGCTCATGATCCGCTCCAGGCGGGGCTCGGCGGAGGTGTCGACGTGGCTCATCGCTGCGGCTACGCCGGGATGGACGGCGGCGATCCGCTCGTGCATCGCCTGGGCGACGGCGCGGTAGGTGGGGTGCCCCTCGCGGCCGCTGCGCAGCTCGATCAGGTGCATCGCCTCGCGGGCGTTGAGGTCGAGCGTGTAGCGGATCCGATAGGCGAGGCTGAGGGCGTAGGGCGCCTGCTCGGAGAGGCCGGCAGCGGCCAGGCGCTCGTACTCCTCGCGCGAGATCTCCAGCGCGCGTTCGAACTCGCCGCCGGCGTCGGCTTCGCGTACCTCGTCGGGGACGCCGGCGCCGAGGTCGGGCCCGAGGCGCTGCCACTGGCAGGTCAGCATGCGATGGCGCTGCAGGTCGCGGAAGGCGCCGTAGTCGGAGACGATCTCGAAGCGGTAGCGCAGGGCCTCGAAGCCGCGGCCCGGGCGGTGGCGGCGGTTGGCCCGCTCGCCGACGACGGCGGCCAGCAGCTGCGCCCGCTCGGAGCGATCGAGGACGTCGATGCGGGCCAGGACCTCCGTCTCCGGGACGCCGGCGGCCTCGAACAGACATGAGGCGAGCAGGCCCTCTTCGCTGCCGTCGACGTGGATCAGCTCGACCGAGGGGACGCCCTCGTCGCCGCCGCCGCGACGGTCGAGGCCCAGGCGCGCCACCCAGCTCTCGGTCTGCTCGCGGCGCCGCTCCAGGTAGGAGACCCACTCGCCGCCGCGGTCGGGTCGCTCGACCCGGGAGACGAAGCTCGGCATCACCTGCTGTAGCTCGGTCAGGATCATGCCGCCGTACTCGCGCGCCTCCGGCAGCGGCGAGGCCATCAGCCGCAGGATCAGCTGCTCGTAGGCCTGGCCGGAGGCGTAGATGCCGACGTGGCTCAGCGTCGCCGCCGGCAGCAGGCCGCGCAGCAGGTCCAGCGCCTTGGCGCGGATCGAGCGCTGCCAGGCGCCCTCCGGCTCGCCCTCTCCGCGTGGCCAGCGCTCGGCGGCCCAGGCCTCGACCTGGGTGAGCGAGCGCGAGTAGATCCCGAACAGGTCGTCCATGGCCGCGGGGAATTGCGGGCCCAGCTCCTCGTCGCGGTAGAAGCGGTAGCCGCCGTCGCCGGGCAGCGGCTTGTCGTAGGGGATGTAGCGGGTCGACTGCTCGAGGTAGGCGGCCAGCCGACCCCGCTGCAGGAGCTTGGTGAGGACGTTCGAGACCCACTCGCAGGCGACGTGGGCGCCGCCGACCTGGGCGATCGAGTCGTCGCCGTAGCCGACGAAGACGCGCTCGTAGAGCTGCGCCGCCCGCTCTCCCTCTTCGGCGTCGAAGGGGCGGCCGGCCGCCGGCGCCTCCTCCGCGAACTCCTCCAGGTAGAGCCTCCGGACGGTCCCGGAATAGCGTGAATAGCGGGCAAAAAGCGCTCCCTTGACGGTCTCCGGCAGGTTCACCAGGGCGAATACGGGTCGCTCGAGGTTGGTGAAGTGGGGAGCGAGGACCGCTCTCTCCGCCTCCGTGAACTGTTCGATTGGATAGCGCACCGGCGCATCGTAGTGGCGGCCGGAGACGGCCGGCCTACCCGCATATCCTGCGGGTGGATACGTAGTCTCTACCTAATTTTGACTAGCTCTCGCTATATCGATCCCCAGGGCCCGCGCCCGCTCGGCGCCCGTTTTCTCGTCGCCGGCCTGGTCGCGGTCGGCGCCGGCCTGCTGCTGCCGGTGCTGCTCGGCTCCTTCTCGCGGCGCCAGACCCTGTTCCTGGCCGTGGTCGAGGCGGTCTGCCTGGTCGCGGTCGCGGCCGGCGTCCTCCTGCTGGCGCGGCGGCTGCGCGGCAGCTACGACGCGCTCTGGGCCCTGGCCCGCCGCGACGAGCTGACCGGGGTCGGCAACTACCGCAGCCTGCACGAGCGCCTCGCCGCCGAAATCGCCCGCCATCGCCGTCACTCGCGCGAGTTCGCCGTGGTGCTGCTGGACCTCGACGGCTTCAAGGCCGTCAACGAGCGCTTCGGGCACCTCGAGGGCGACCGGCTGCTGGCCGAGATCGGCGCCGCCCTCAGCGACGAGGTGCGGGCCGAGGACTCCGTCTTCCGCCAGGGCGGCGACGAGTTCGCGGTGATCGTCCCCGAGGCCAACGCCGAAGAGGCGGAAGAAGTCGCGGCCCGGCTGCGCAGCCGGGTCCTGCGGCGCGGCTTCGGCAGCGATCAGGAGCGGCCAGTCAGCGCCAAGACCGGCTTCTCGATGTTCCCCGCCGACGGTGTCACGGTCGACGATCTGCTCGGCTTCGCCGACATGGACCTCTTCGCCGCCAAGCGCCGCGACCGCGCCGCCTGAAGCGGCCGGGCGAGTTCTGGCAGTGAGTCGGCACAGAGTTTCGCTCTCCGCTGGCTAACGGCTTCCAGCGAGCGATGCTGCAGGTCGGCGGCGGCGTGATCGCAGCACTGGTCGGGCCTATAGCCACCCAGCTCTGAAAGGCGCTCAGGTCTGGGGGTCCGGCGGCGCCGCCATCAGCTCGACCCGGTGGCCGCCCGGGGCGATGGCGTGGGCTCGCGATGCGCCCCAATGCTCGCGGCCGGGACGAGTCTCGAAGCCCGCGGTGTGCAGGCGGGCGAGCGTCGCGTCGAAGTCGGAAGTGACGACGGCGAGGTGGGCGCGGGACGGGATGGCGGGGTGCCGCTCGTGCAGCAGGTGGACTTGGGTGCCGCCGCGCTCGAGCCAGGTGAAGTCGTCGGCAAGGGTGGGCGGCGGCGCGACCTCTTCGAAGCCGAGCAGGACGAAGAACTCGACGGCGCGATCGACGTCGCTGGGCTCGATCTCGATTCCGACGTGGTGAAGCATCAGAACAGGAGTGAGATTAGAGCGGCGGCGACGACGATCGCGGTCGACCAGGTGACCGCCTCGGCGGTGATCTCCATGTCGAGGCCGTAGGCATGGGCGATGACCAGCGAGTTGAGGCCGGAGGGCATCGCCGAGAGCAGGCGGTAGGCGGCCGGCAGGTCGATCAGCGGCGCCGCCAGCAGCATCAGCAGGGCCGGCACGACCGCGAGGCGGGTACCGATCGCCAGCACCACGGGCCGGGTCAGCGGCGGCGGGATCGGCAGCTCGCCGTGCTCGGCGTTCTCGGCGAGGGTGGCGCCGACGGCGAAGAAGCCGATCGGGAGGATGGCGACGATCAACAGCTGCGAGAGGTCGACCAGTACCTCCGGGGCGAGCGCGCTCGGCGCCAGGATGCCGGCGATCGCCGCGTAGAGCGGCGGGTTGCGGGTGAAGAAGGCGCCAACCCGCTGGCGCGGCGTTTCGCCCGCCTTGGTCCCGAAGGCGGCGCCGACGGCGAAGGCGCCGAGCAGCAGGCAGGGGCCGGTGACGAGGACGTCGTAGAGGACCGCCGTGGAGAGCTGGTCGCGGCCGAGCAGCGCCACCGCGAGCGGGTAGCCGAGGTAGCCGGTGTTGACGCTGAGCACGGTGCAGACGACGGCGCCGGTCTGGGGCCGGGTCAGCCGCAGGACCCGGCTCGCCCCCCACCAGGCGAGCAGGGCGCCGAGCGAGGAGGCGATGATCCCGAGCACCAGGCCGACGCCGTGGCTGAGGTCGATCTCGCTGGCGGCGATGTTGAAGAAGATCACCGGTGGCAGCAGCACGTACAGCAGCAGCACCAAAGCTTTGCGGGCGGCGTTTGCCGCTCCCCGTGGCCAGCGGCCCTCCGACCAGACGCCGACGGCGACAGCGACGACTATCGCGAGAGTGGTGAGAAGGACGCCCATCCTGGGCGGGCAGTCTGAACGGTGTGAGGGCTAGCCGAATAGAGAGGCGCCGGCACGTTCGGCGAACTCGACTAGCGGCTGCGGGATCACGCCGAAGAAGACCGTCGCCGCGGCGGCCAGCAGGGCGGGCCCGGCCAGGTACCAGCGTCGCCCGGCCTCGGGATCGATCGGGTCGGCCTCGGGGGCGGCGCCGGCGATCGCCGGGGTGGCGCCCGCCGCTTCGCCGCCGGGGCGCATCCACATCGCCGCCACCACCCGCAGGTAGTAGGCGAGCGAGATCATCGTCCCGATCGCGATGAAGACCGCCAGCCAGGTGTAGTCGCCTTCGACCAGGGCCTCGATCAGGTAGAGCTTGCCGATGAAGCCGACCGTGGCGGGCAGCCCGGCCAGGGCCAGCATCGCGATCGTCAGCGGCCAGGCCAGCAGCGGCCGCTCGGCGCCCAGGCCCTGGACCGCGCGGATCGAGTCGCCGAAGGGGGTTTCGCGCTCGCGGGCGACAATCACGGCGAAGGCGGCGAGGTTCATGAAGGCGTAGCCGGCGAGGTAGAAGACCAGTGAGCTGACCCCGGCCTCGGAGGCGACGACGATGCCGCCGAGCATGTAGCCGGCCTGGGCGACGCCGGAGTAGCCGAGCAGCCGCTTCAGCGAGTCCTGGCCGAGGGCGCCGACGTTGCCGACGACGATCGAGACCGCCGCCAGGACCGCCAGCGCCGGCTGCCACTCGTCCACCTGCGGGCCGAGGGCGACGTCGAAGAAGCGCAGGAAGACGGCGAAGGCGGCGGCCTTGGTCGCCACCGCCATGAACGAGGTGATCGGGGTCGGCGCCCCCTGGTAGACGTCCGGCGTCCACTGGTGGAAGGGGGCGATCGAGGTCTTGAAGGCGAGCCCGACCGCGCACATCGCGATCCCGATCAGGATCAGCGGGTCGTCGAGGACGCCGTTGTGGGCGATCCCGGCCGCGATCCCCTCGAATCCGGTCGAGCCGGTGCCGCCGTAAAGGAAGGCCATCCCGTAGAGCAGGGTCGCCGAGCCGAGCGAGCCGACGATCAGGTACTTCAGCCCCGACTCCAGCGAGCCCTCGCGGCGCAGGTTGGTGGCGCAGAGGATGTAGAGCGGGATCGAAAGCGTCTCCAGCGCGACGAAGAAGGTGACCAGGTTGGTCGCCTGGGCCAGCAGCACCATCCCCAGCACGGAGCCGATCAGGAGCGCGTGGTACTCGCCGCTGCCGGCTTCCTCGACCGCCCGCTCGCGGATCGATAGCAGCACGCAGAAGCCGGCGGTGAGGATCGCGATCAGCGAGATCGAGATCGCCAGGTCGTCGAGCCGCAGCGCCCCGGTGACGAGGCTCTTGCTCTCGCCCCACTGCCAGATCAGCAGCCCGGCGGTGGTTGCCAGGGTCAGCAGGGTCAGCGCCGGCGCGCCCCCCTTCAGCGGCTTGAAGACGGCGCTGAGCAGGACGACACAGAGCCCCACCGTGAGGGCGATGATCGGCGCGATGCCCGCGTAGTCGATGACGGGATCGTTGAAGTTCATGGCTTGATGAGGGTCGGTTCCCAGTCGTGGGCCGCTCCACTTGCCAGCTGCGCCTCCGGCGCCTCGCCGCCGGTGACCTTGGCGACGGTCTGTTGCACGGTCGGGGCGGTGCGGTGGAGGATCAGCTGCGGGTAGAGGGCGAGGCCGAGGATGCAGAGGACCAGCGGCGCGAGGACGAGCCCGTCGCGCAGGCTGATCTCACGCGAGGCGACTCCGTCCGGCTTGCGGTTGTGCATCGCGTGCTGGTAGAGGCGCAGCGCGTAGTAGGCGGACATCGCGACGCCGCTGATCGCGACGAGGGCGAAGACGATCTTGGCCTGGAAGAGGCCGTTGAGGATGTAGAACTCGCCGATGAAGTTGGCCGAGCCCGGCATCGCCAGGGTGGCTAGGGCGACGATCAGGAACAGCGCCGCCAGCACCGGCGCCCGCAGCGCCATCCCGCCCATCTCGCGGATGTCCTCGGTCCCGGTCCGCTCGACCAGGATCGCGACGATGACGAAGAGCGGCGCCACCACGAGGCCGTGGTTGACCATCTGCAGGATCGCCCCGTCGGCGCCGTCGGCCCGCAGGGCGAAGATGCCGGCGGTGATGAAGCCCAGCTGCGCCACGGAGGAGTAGCCGGCGATCAGCCGCACGTTGGTCTGGGTGAAGGCCATCACCGAGCCGTAGAGGATCGAGGCCAGGGCGATGACCAGGACCACCTCCTGGAATTCGACCGTGGCGTCGGGGAAGAGCGGCAGCACCACCCGCAGGAAGCCGTAGGCGCCGACCTTCGCCAGCACCCCGGAGAAGACGACCAGCACCGGCAGCGGCGCCGCCCGGTAGGCGTCGGGCATCCAGCCGTGCAGGAGGAAGGCCGGCATCTTGACCAGGAAGGCGGCGGCGAAGAACCAGAAGATCCAGCGCTGGCTGCCGACGTCGAGGCCCTGCTGCTGCAGCGCCGCGATCGAGAAGGTGAGGTGGCCGCCGTCGGCGGAGATGATCGCCGCGGCGATCGCCGCGACCAGCATCAGCAGCGAGCCGACGAGGGTGAAGATCATCATCTTCAGGGTCGCCGTGGCCGCCGTCGGGCCGCCCTCGCGGTCGCTGCCCCAGGAGCCGAAGAGGAAGTAGAACGGGACCAGCATGAAGTCGAAGAAGAGGACGAAGAGCAGCAGGTCCTGAGCCAGGAACGCGCCCAGCGTCGCCGTCTCCGCGACCAGCATCAGGAAGAAGAAGAGCTGCGGGCGCTCCTGCGGCCGGAAGGCGGCGAAGGCGGTGCCGCCGACCCAGAGCACCGTGGTCAGCAGGGCGAGGAAGAGGTTGAGGCCGTCGATGCCGAGGCTGTAGTCGACGCCGAGCCCGGGGATCCAGGCGACGTCGACCGTGTCCTGCAGGCCGGAGTTGCCGGAGTCGAAGCCGAGCGCCATCGAGATCGCGATCGCCAGCGTCACGACCGCGCCCAGGGTTGCCCACCAGCCGGTCGCCCGCTTCGGCAGGAAGAGGCCGACGATGCCGAAGGCCAGCGGGGTCCAGAGCAGCGAGTTGATCATGAGGAGCTGAGGAGGAAGTAGAGGGCGAGCCCGGCGAAGCCGGCGACCAGGAGCAGCGCGTAGCTGCGGACGAAGCCGTTCTGGACGCTGCGGACGACGCGGCCGGTGCTCCCGACCGCGTCCTCGGTGCCGCTGACCAGGCCGTCGACGACGAAGCGCTCGAAGACGCGGTTGGCGAAGCGCCCGATCGCCAGGGCCGGGCGCACGATCAGCAGGTCGATCGCCTCGTCGAAGTACCACTTGTTGACGAGGAAGGTGTGCAGCGGCCGCAGCCGGCGGATCAGCGCCGCCGGCGTTTCCGGCCGGAGGATGTAGAGCCAGTAGGCAATGCCGATCCCGGCGACCGAGATCGCCGCCCCGATCGCCAGGCCGAGCCAGGAGGCGCCGACCGAGGGCACGATCTCGGCCAGCGGCGAGTCGGCGAAGACGGGGTCGAGGAAGTGGGTCACGACCTCGTCGACGCCGGGCACCTGGATCAAGCCGGCGAAGAGGGCGAGGAAGGCCAGCACGCCCATCGCCGCCCGCATCGGCCAGCTCTGCTCGGCGATGTGGTGCTCAGCTCCCGGGAAGCCGACGCCGGTGTCCTCCTCCTCGCCGGTCGCGGGGTTGCGCGGCGTCTCGTGCGCGAGGTGGCCCGTGTCGATCAGCTCCTGTGCCTCTTTGCAGGGCCTGCCGGGGAGGACGCGGAAGATCAGCCGGAAGGTGTAGACCGCGGTCAGCAGCGCCCCGAAGTAGCCAAGGATCTGGAAGATGTCGTACATGCCGCCGCGGGCGTGGGCGTAGGCGAGGATCTCGTCCTTGGAGAAGAAGCCCGAGGTGCCGGGGAAGGCGGCGAGGGCGAGGCCGCCGCAGACGAAGGCGATCGAGGTGAACCGCATCGCCTTGCCGAAGCCGCTCATTTCGTCGATGTTCTGCTTGTTCGCCATCGCCGAGATGAACGAGCCGGCCGCCATGAACAGCAGCGCCTTGAAGAAGGCGTGGGTCATCAGGTGGAACATGCCGGCGCTGTAGGCGCCGATCGAGACGCCCATGATCATGTAGCCGATCTGGCTCATCGTCGAGTAGGCGATCGCCCGCTTGAGGTCGGTCATCACCAGGGCGATCGTGCCGGCGACCAGCAGCGTCGCCAGGCCGACGAAGGCGGCGACGTCGGCGGCGGTCGGGGCGAGCACGAAGAACGTGTGGGTGCGGGCGATCAGGTAGACGCCGGCGGTGACCATCGTCGCCGCGTGGATCAGCGAGGAGACCGGGGTCGGCCCCTCCATCGCGTCGGGCAGCCAGGTGTGGAAGGGCAGCTGCGCCGACTTGGCGAAGGCGCCGACGAGGAGCAGCAGGCAGATCGCGGTGATCGACCACTCGTTGGTCTGGAATACATGCGGCGCCTGCTCGAAGGCGGGGCCGAAGTCGAAGGTGCCGAGTTCGCGGAAGATCAGGAAAGCGGCGAGGACGAGGCCGATGTCGCCGACGACGTTGATCACGAAGGCCTTCATCCCCGCCCGCGTCGCGGTCGTGCGCCGGTACCAGAAGCTGATCAGCGCGTAGGAGGCGAAGCCGACGAAGGCCCAGCCGACGATCAGCAGCACGAAGTTGCCGGCGAGGACCAGCAGCAGCATCGAGAAGACGAAGAAGTTGAGGTAGCTGAAGAAGCGCCGGTAGCCCTCGTCGGACTGCATGTAGCCGTAGGAGTAGAGGTGGATCAGGGTCGATACGCCGGTGACCACCAACACCATGAAGACCGAGAGCGGGTCGACGTAGATGCCGAGCTTGATGTCGAGGCCGGCGGCGCTGGCGTAGTCCCAGAGCGAGGAGGCGTGGTGGCGCGCCTCCGGGTCTTCGCCGAGCAGGCAGAGCAGGGCGCCGATGCCGCAGGCGAAGGCGAGCCCGATCGCAACGGTGCCGATGATCCCGGCGGCCTTCGCCGGCAGCAGCTTGAAGCCGAGCGCGATCGAGATCGAGCCGAGCAGGGGGAGGAGCAGGACCAGCCAGGCCCAGCTGGTAGCGCTCATCCCCGCAGCTCTCGCAGGTCGTCGACGTTGAGCGGCAGCTTGCGGCGGAAGAGGGCGACGATCAGACCGAGGCCGACGACGACCTCGCAGGCGGCGACGACCATCACCACGATCGCGAAGACCTGGCCCTGCTGGTTGCCGACCATGCGGCTGAAAGCGACCAGTGCCAGGTTGCCGGCATTGAGCATCAGCTCCAGGCAAAGCAGGATCACCATCGGGCTGCGCCTTACGAGGATGCCCACCGCACCCGTGGTGAACAGGAGTGCGGAGAGGACGATGTACCACTCGATGTTCATCGGGACGGGGAGACCCCCTCCTCACTCGGTACCTCGTCGAAGGAGCGTGGGATAGCTGGCGCCTCCGGCGCGCTCCGCTCCTCCTCCGCAAAACGTTCCGAGGGGGTCTCCCCGTCCCGACGGCGGCCGGCGAGGACGATCGCGCCCACTGCGGCGATCAAGAGCAGGATGGAAGAAGCCTCGAAAGGCACAAGGAACTTCTCAAGCAGAAGGCGCCCGATGGCCGCTGGATCTCCGAAGCCAGCGGAGACCTCGGGCCCGTGGGTGCCGAGGGCGAGCAGGGCGGAGGAGAGGACGGCGACGGAGAGCTCGATGAAGAGGGCCAGGGCCAGCAGCGGCGCCAGGAAGCGCTGGCCGGGGATCGGCTCCCAGGCCGACTCGCCACCGCCGCCGACGTAGGCGACGACGAAGACGTAGAGGACCATCACCGCGCCGGCGTAGACGACCACCTGGGCGGCGGCGACGAAGGCCGAGGTCAGCAGCAGGAAGAGCACGGCCAGCGAGAAGAGGTGGACGATCAGCGCCAGCACCGAGTAGAAGGGGTTGCGCATGGCGACGACGCCGATGGCGCCGCCGAGCGCGCCGATCGCGGCGAGGAAGAAGAGCACCGCTTCCACCTATTCCCCCTCGCTTTTAAGCGGCGTCCGCTCGACCGGCTCGGCCAGCAGCATCTCCTTGGTGAAGATGAGGTTGTGGCGGTCGTAGTCGGCCATCTCGTAGTCGTGGCCCATCGTGATCGCGTCGAAGGGACAGGCGATCTCGCAGTAGCCGCAGAAGATGCAGCGGCTGAGGTTGATCTCATAGACGGCGGCGTAGCGCTCGCCGGCAGAGACGCGCTCGCCGGGGATGTTCTCGGCGGCGACGACGCGGATGCAGTCGGCCGGGCAGGCGGCGGCGCAGAGCGAGCAGCCGACGCATTTCTCGAGCCCGGTGTCCTCGAACTTGTGCAGTTTGTGGCGGCCGCGGAAGCGCGGGTAGACGGGCGTCTTCTCCTCCGGGTACTCGATCGTCAGCGGCCCCTCGATCAATCGCGCCATCGTCGTCTTCAGCCCGCGCAGGGTCTCGCCGAAGGCGCGGTAGGCGCCGCCGACGCCACCCGGCTCGGGCCCGCGCTGGACCGAGACCACGTCGGCCGAGCTGAGGTAGGCGACCGCCTTCGGGTCGAAGCCGTCGCTCATAGCTCGACCTCGTCTGTCGAGTTGGTCGCGTACACAGCGACTAAGTCGACAGGCCTCACGTGACCACCACCAGGACCGCGGTGACGAGGACGTTGAGGGTCGCCAGCGGCAGCAGCACTTTCCAGCCCAGGCTCATCAGCTGGTCATATCGCAGCCGCGGCAGCGTCGCCCGCACCCAGATGAAGGCGAAGACCAAGCCCATCATCTTGGCCAGCATCCAGATCGGGTCGAGCCAACCCGGCCCGGGGCCCATCCAGCCGCCGAGGAACATCGCCGCGGCGATCCCGGAGACGACCAGGATCTCCATGTATTCGACCAGCAGGAAGGAGCCGAAGCGCATGCCGCCGTACTCGGTCATGAAGCCCTGGACCAGCTCGGCGTCCGCCTCGGGCATGTCGAACGGGGTGCGGTTGGTCTCGGCGAAGCCGGCCAGCATGAAGATCAGGAAGCCGACGAACTGGGGGATGACGAACCAGATCTCGCCCTGAGCGTGGACGACGTCGACCAGGGAGAGCGAGCCGCTCATCATGATCACGCCGAGCAGCGCCAGCCCCATCGAGACCTCGTAGGAGATCAGCTGCGCGGCCGAGCGCATCGCCCCGAGCAGGCTGTATTTGGAGCCCGAGGACCAGCCGCCCAGGACCAGGCCGTAGAAGGCGATCGAGCCGACGGCGAAGAAGTAGAGGATGCCGATCGGGACGTCGATCCCATAGAGGCCGACGCCGTCCTGGACGTCGCCCCAGGGAATGATCGCCAGCGCCAGGACGCCGGAGAGGACCGGCAGCAGCGGCCCGAGGATGAACAGGGTGGAGACCGCGTTGGCGGGGCGGAAGGACTCCTTGGAGATCAGCTTGCCGACGTCGGCAAGCGGCTGCAGGATGCCGAAGGGGCCAACGCGGTTGGGGCCGTAGCGATGCTGGAAGCGGCCGATCAGTTTGCGCTCGACCACGGTCAGGATCGGCAGGATGCCGAAGATGACGGCGAAGATCACCAGCGACTTGACGACCATGATCCAGGTCGCTTCGGCAAAGCCGGTCTCGGCCAGCGGGATCATCTGGCGGCCGGCTCCAGCTTCGTTATCTCCACGGAGACGGGGCCGCCGTTGAGCAGGGCATTGGCGTTGCCGCCTTTGACGCCCTCGATCAGGAAGCAGACGCCGTCCTGCTGACGTTCCTTGATCGCGACCTTGGCGGTGACGCTCGAGCCGTTCTGGCTGATCCGGACATCGTCGCCGTGCTTCAGGCTCAGGCGCTCCGCGTCCGCCGGCGAGAGCTCGACCCGTTGCTGCGGCGCCAGGAACTTCAGAGGGGGGTTGAGCTCGGTGATCGGGCCGGCCCAGAGGTCGCGGTAGGTGCCGAGCGCGAGCGCGAGCGCCGGTGCCCCCTCCTCACTCGGTACCTCGTCGAAGGAGGGTGGGGCGGCTGGCGCCTCGGGCGAGCTCTGCTCCTCCTCCGCAAAACGTTCGGAGGGGGCACCGGCGCTCGCGCTTGGAACGTTCGCGGCCGCTGGGGTGTCCTGCCAGCGGATGCCGCGGCCGCCGATCTCGGCGTCGGTGATGTCCGCATAGAAGGGGACCGCCTGGGTCAGGGCGGCGAAGGCCGTTGGCTGGGAGTTGATGCCGGTGTCGTGGCCGAGCGACTCGGAGAGGGCGGCGAGGACCTGGATGTTGGGGAGGACTTCACCCGGGCGACCGGCGGAGGGGCGGACTCGCTGCAGGCGGCCGTCCGGGTGAGTGACGGTGCCGTCTTTCTCCGCGTGCGTCTCGAGTGGGAAGACGACGTTGGCCTTGGCCGTGGTCGCGGTCTCGTGCATCGAGAAGGAGACGACGAAGTCGGCGGCGGTGAGGGCGGCCTCCCAGGCGTCAGTGTCGGGGAAGTCGCGCAGCGGGTCGACGCCGAAGAGGATCACCGACTTGAGCTCGCCGGACTCCAGCGCGGCGCGGATCTCCTCGGTCGATTTGCCGACGAGAGGTGCATCCCCCGCGCTATCCGTGGTGGATGCACTCCTCGTCGCGCTCAGGCCGGGGCCGGCGTCAGGGAGACAGCCGGCCTCGCGCAGGCCGCGGGCGTTGGCGAAGCTCGGGACTTCGAGCAGGCCCGAGCCCTCGGCGGCGGCGACGCCGAGGGCGTCGGTCAAGTCGAGCAGGGCTTGGACCGCGCTGGCTTCGCGGCCGAGTCGCTCGCCCCAGACGACGACGACGCGCTCGGCGCTCTGGAGAACCTCGGCCGCCGCCGAGACCCCCTCCGAACGTTTTGCGCGGGAGGAGGAGTGCGCTTCGGGCGTCAGCACTTCATCGCCACTGCGACGAGTTGCGAGTGAGGAGGGGGTCTCGGCGGCGGCCAGCGCGTCAGCGAGTTCCGCAATAAAGGCGGCCCCCTCGCCCGGGGCGTAGCGGGCGATCGCCTCGGCACCGCCGTCGAGCGCGGTCGGGCGCTCGGTCGCGACCGCAAGGCGGGCGCCGTTGCGGCGGATCGCCTTGCGCACGCGCAGGTCGAGGATCGGCGAGCTGTGCAGGGGGTCGGTGCCGAGGACGAGGATCGCGTCGGCCTCGTCGATGTCGCGGACCTTGGCGCTCAGGTCCGGCTGGGCGAGCCGGACGATCGCCCCGCGGCTGGGGCCGCGGGAGGGGCGGGAGTCGACGTCGCCCGAGCCGAGCGCCTCGCGCAACAGGCGCTGGATCAGGTAGCCCTCCTCGTTGGAGGCGTCGCCGACGATCGCCGCGACCTTGCCGTCGGCCTGCTGCAGGCCGGCCGCCGCGGCCGCGATCGCCTGTTCCCAGCTGGCGTCGGCGTCGCCTTTCAGGCGTGGCGCGACGACCCGCTCCTCCGCCTCGAACATCTCGAAGCCGTAGCGGCCGCGGTCGCAGATCCAGCCGTCGTCGACCTCGGCGTTGTCGCGGGTGATGACCCGTTTCACCTTCTCGTCGCGGACGGTGAAGCTGACGTTGCACTGGCTCGGGCAGAGCGTGCAGACCGAACCGGCCTCCTCGACGTCCCAGGGCCGGGCGCGGAAGCGGTAGGTGTAGTTGGTCAGCGCCCCGACCGGGCAGATGTCGGTGATGTTGCCGTGGAAGGGGGCGACGTAGGGGCGGTCGTCGAAGGTGCCGACGAAGGTGCGGTCGCCGCGCTCCAGCAGCTGCAGCTGCTCGTCCTCGGCCACCTCCTGGCTGAAGCGCACGCAGCGGTAGCAGAGGATGCAGCGCTCGCGGTCGATCGCGACCAGCGGCGAGAGTTCGATCGGCTTCTGGAAGTGGCGCTTTTCGTCGATCACCCGGCTCTTGCCGGGGCCCCAGCCGAGGGTGATGTCCTGCAGCGGGCACTCGCCGCCTTTGTCGCAGACGGGGCAGTCGAGCGGGTGGTTGACGAGCAGGAACTCGACCACGGCGCTCTGGGCGTGCTTGACCTGCTCGGTGCGAGTGTGGACGACCATGCCGTCGCGAACCGGGGTCGAGCAGGACGTCTGCAGTTTCGGGATCCCCTCGATCTCGACCAGGCACATGCGGCAGGCGCCGACCGGTTCGCCCAGTTTCGGTTCGTAACAGAAGACCGGGATCTCGACGTCGCCCTTGCGGGCGGCGTCGTGGAGCATCTCGCCCTCGGTAGCGGCTATCTCGCGACCGTCGATCGTGAGGGTGACCTCGCGACTCACGATGCCACCTCGCAATCCCGTGGTTCCTTTTGCACGCTTCTCGTGAAAAAGGAACCACGGGAATTTGATGCGAGGCCGATCATGCGGCGACCGCCGTACGGGTCGCGGCCGTCGCGATCACTTCCTCGAACTCGGGGCGGAACTTGCTGACCATGGCGCTCACCGGCATCGCCATCGAGTCGCCGAGCACGCAGAGGCAGTGGCCCATGATGTTCTCCTGGACCGAGCTGATGATGTCGAGGTCCATCGGCGTCGCCTCACCCCGCACGACCCGCTCCAGCATCTTCACCGTCCAGTTGGTGCCCTCGCGGCAGGGGGCGCACTTGCCACAGGACTCGTGGTGATAGAAGCGGGCCGTGCGCAGCGCCATGTGCGGGATCGAGACGCGGTCGTCGGCGACGATGATCGAGCCGGAGCCGAGCATCGAGCCCGCCTCCGCCATCGCCTCGAAGCTGTAGGGGAGGTCGAGCTCGGCCGGGGTCAGCACCGGTGACGAAGACCCGCCGGGGTAGAAGGCCTTGACCTCGTGGCCGGGCTCGGGCCCGCCGGCGAGGCCGTAGATCAGCTCCCGCGTCGGAATCCCCAGCTCGACCTCGAAGTTGCCGGGCCGGCGCACGCCGCCGGAGACCGAGACGACCTTGGTCCCGGGCGACTGTTCGGTCCCGAAGCCCTTGAACCACTCGGCGCCGTGGGCGACGATCCGCGGCACGTTGGAGAGCGTCTCGACGTTGTTGATCAGCGTCGGCCCGCCGTAGAGGCCCTGCACGGCGGGGAAGGGCGGCTTCAGGCGCGGGTTGCCGCGCTTGCCCTCGAGCGCGTCGAGCAGCGCCGTCTCCTCGCCGCAGATGTAGGCGCCGGCGCCGCGGTGGACGACCAGCTCGAGGTCGCGGTGGCAGCCGAGGATGTTCGTCCCCAGGTAGCCCGCCTCGTACGCTTCGGCGACGGCGGCGTCGAGGATGTCGGCCTGGACGGCGTACTCGCCGCGGATGAAGATGAAGGCGTGGCCGGCGTCGGCGGCGAGGGCGGCGATCGCGATCCCCTCGATCAGCTGGTGCGGGTTGCGCTGCATCAGCTCGCGGTCCTTGAAGGCGCCGGGCTCGGACTCGTCGGCGTTGCAGCAGAGGTACTTCGGCATGTCGCCGCGGGGCAGGAAGGAGGCCTTTTTGCCCATCGAGAAGCCGGCGCCGCCGCGCCCGCGCAGGCCCGAGTCTTCGAGCTCCTTGAGGACCTCGTCCTGCTCCAGCTCGCGGTAGGCCTTCTCCAGGGTGGCGTAGCCGCCGTAGCCCTTGTAGCCCTGCATGGTGCGCAGGGCCGGGTCCTCGGCGTGCTTGAGCAGGACGCGCGTCTCAGGCATCGCCGGACCCCCGGGTGTCGCCGGCCAGGGGGCGGGCGGCGAGGTCCTTCTCCGGCAGCACCGCCTCGCCGGCCTTCAGCTGCTCGATCGCCTTGCCCGCCTCGGCCGCCTCGAGCGGGCCGTAGTAGCGCTGGTCGATCGAGGCCATCGGGGCGATGTCGCAGGCGCCGAGGCACTCGAAGCCGGTGACGAAGAAGTCCTCCTCGCCTGCGGCGGCGGCCTCGAAGGCGTCGAGCAGCTCGTCGCCGCCGCGCATCCAGCAGCTGATGTTGGTGCAGACCTCGATCCGGTGGTTGCCGACCGCCTCGGTGTGGAGCAGGTCGTAGAAGCTGGCGACCGACTCCAGGTAAGCCGGCGTCACCCGCATCACCGCGGCGGCCTGGCGGATCCCCTCCGGCGTGCACCAGCCGTAGCGCTCCTGCACCGCCCAGAGAGCCGGGATCGAGGCCGAGCGGCGATCGGGGTAGCGCGACATCAGCGTTTCAATTCGCGCCTGCAACTCGGGCGGACACCCCACCTCATGAATCTCGGGAACCCCCTCTGAGGACCGATCTGGAATCCGCCCCTCGGTGAGCGCTTTGTCAACCGGCAGCTCAGCCACGAGCCCACCTCCGCGTGGCGGCTGCGGCCGCGCGCATCGTCCCTGCCCTCACCGGTCCACCCCGCCCAGGATCGGATCCAGCATGCCGAGGCTGGCGATCATGTCGGCGACGTAGCTGCCGACCGCCATCTCGCGGAAGGCCTGCAGGTTGACGAAGGAGGGGTCGCGGTAGTGGACCCGGGCCGGCTTCGCCGAGCCGTCGGCGAGGACGAAGCAGCCGAGCTCGCCGCGCGGCGACTCGATCGAGTAGTAGACCTCGCCGGGATCGACCCGGAAGCCCTCGGTGACGAGCTTGAAGTGGTGGATCAGCGACTCCATCGAGGTCGAGAGCTCCGAGCGCGGCGGCAGTACGTACTTGCGGTCGTCGGCGATGAAGGGCCCCTCCTCCATCAGGTCGAGCGCCTGGCCGGCGATCCGCGCCGACTCGACCATCTCCGCCACCCGCACCCGGTAGCGGTCGTAGTTGTCGCCGACGGTGCCGACCGGGATCTGGAAGTCGAGCTCCGGGTAGGCGAGGTAGTCGAAGGTCTTGCGCAGGTCCCAGGGCTCGCCGGCAGCGCGCAGCAGCGGCCCGGTCACGCCCAGCTCCAGCAAGCGCTCGCGGGGGACGATGCCGACCCCCTTGGTGCGGGAGAGGAAGACCTCGTTGCGGTCCAGCAGCGCTTCGTACTGGCCGACCCGCACCGGCATCTCCTCGACGAAGGCGCGGCACTTCTCCTCGAAGCCGAGCGGGATGTCCTCGATCACACCACCGACCTGGAAGTAGCGGGTGTGCATCCGCTGCCCGGTCGCCATCTCGAAGAGGTCGAGGATGCGGTCGCGCTCGCGGAAGCAGTACCAGAGCATCGAGATCGCGCCGAGGTCGAGCGCGGTCGTTCCCAGCCAGACCAGGTGCGAGTGGATCCGGTTGAGCTCGAGGAAGATCGTCCGCAGGTATTTGGCCCGGGGCGGGATCTCGAGGCCGATCAAGCGCTCGACCGCGCCGCAGAAGGCCTCCATCTGGAAGAAGTAGGAGACGTAGTCCATCCGCTCGACGAAGGGGATGACCTTCCAGTAGCTCTTGTCCTCGCAGGACTTTTCGATCCCGGTGTGGACGTAGCCGATCACCGGCCGCAGGTCGCGGACGATCTCGCCTTCGAGGTCGACGATCAGGCGCAGCACCCCGTGGGTCGCCGGGTGGTGGGGCCCGATGTTGATCGTCATCACCTCTTCGGTGCGGTCGGCGGTCAGTTCAGCCATAACGCCGCTCGTTATAGGTGAACGTCACAGGCTCCCCACCAACTGGGAAGTCCCGACGCTGCGGCCATCCCACGTAATCGTCGGGCATCAGGATCCGGGTTAAATCTGGGTGGCCCCGAAACAGGATCCCGAAGAAATCAAACGCTTCTCTCTCCTGGAAGTTGGCGGTGGGGAACAACTCGACACAGGAGTCGATCTGGGGGAGAGCCGGGGCAGAGTCCTGCGGGCGGGCAGGTGTGTCCGTTCTCGGACTCTGCCCCGGCTCTCCCAAGTTCGCGGCGGAGTCGTCCACTTCCGTCCCATTTCCCGAGGCGCTTAGAGCGGCGGCCGGGTCGGCCAGCATCGCTTTGACGCGGATGCGCTCGACTCGGTCGCGGTTCAGAAGCTCGTAATGCACACCGAATCTCGGTTCCGCGGGGAGGTAGTCAGCGACGTGGAGGCTGCTGAGGAAGCGGTAGCGCTGGCCGGGGGTGTCGCGCAGCCAGGAGAGGACGGCGAGGATCTGGTCGGGGTCGACGATCAGGGCCGCTTGGGCGCGGTCGAAGGAGGTGGCGAGGACGGCGCCGGGGCGGTCGCGCTCGATTTCCCCCCGGATCAGCTCCAGTCCGGGGGCGTCAGGCAAGGCTCAGCTCCCGTGCCTTCTCGTAGGCCGCGGCGGCCTCCGGGCTGGGTTCGCTGCGGGGGCCGCCACGCGCCCACTCCTCGGTGCCGGCGGCGTTGTAGCGCCCCCGCCAGCCCTGGTCGGGGTTGCCCTGGATCTTGCGCTGCAGCTTGGTGAAGCCGTAGAGGACCGCCTCCGGCCGCGGCGGGCAGCCGGGGATGTGGAGGTCGATCGGCATGAACTTGTCGGCGCCCTGGACCACCGCGTAGTTGGAGAACATGCCGCCGGAGGAGGAGCAGGCGCCCATCGAGACCGCCCATTTCGGCTCCAGCATCTGGTCGTAGAGGCGGCGGACGACCGGCGCCATCTTGATCGAGACCCGGCCCGAGAGGATGATCATGTCCGCCTGGCGCGGCGAGGCGCGCAGGGCCTCGGCACCGAAGCGGGCGAGGTCGTAGCGGGCGGTGACGATCGAGATCGGCGCCTCGATCGCGCAGCAGGCAAGGCCGAAGGTGAGCGGGAAGATCGAGTTCGACCGGGCCCAGTTCTGCATCTTCTCGAAGGTCGTGGTGACGACCCGTTCTTCAACGTAGCGTTCGAGGTCCTCACCTTCGAGGTCGCCGCGCAGCATCTGCCGCGAGGTCAGCTGCTTGCTGCGGAGGGTGCGGCGCTCTACCTCCAATCGAGTGCCCCCTTGCGCCAGACGTAGACGAAGGCGACCAGCAGCAGGACGACGAAGGTGACCAGCTCGCCGAGGACGAAGACGCTGTCGGCCCCCTTGAGGATCACCCCGACGGGGTAGAGGAAGACGACCTCGATGTCGAAGAGGATGAAGAGCATCGCCAGCAGGTAGAAGCTGACCCCGAACCGGAAGCCCTTCGTCGCCTCGACCGGGATGCCGGACTCGTATGGCTCGCCCTGGCGCCGGCTCGCCGCCGTCGGCTTGGCCGGCTTCTTCGGCCCGATCAGGTGGTTGAGCATGGCGAAGGCGCCGCCGACGGTCAGGCCGAGGACCGCGAAGACGAGAATCGGGAGGTAGGTCTTGAGCACGGGGGACGGTGGGGTTTTGGTGCGGACGGGACGGGGGCGCCATTTGCAGCCTCTCTACGCCCGTAGTCGCTGTTATACACCCACATTGTGACAACTTGCTACATAGTGGCTTTCCGCATCAGCAAGCCGAATCCCGACCCTATTGGGCGGATATCGGCAAGGGTCGCGGGGCGCTAGCGATGCCCGCGGTCCACCTCGTCGTCGGCGTCGCCGTAATCCTCCTCAACCTCGTCGCCGGTGCCATCGGGGGCGTGGCCTGGTTCCGCAACCGCCCCTCGATCCCCTTCTGGTACCTGCTTCGCGCGGCCCAGGCCTCGGTTTTCCTACAGGTGGCGCTCGGCGGCCTGCTCGTCTTCACCAACCACGAAGCCCCCGACGACCTCCACTACGTCTATGGGTTGCTCCCGCTCCTCGTCTCCTTCCTCGCCGAGGGCGCCCGCACCGGCGCCGCCCAGCGCGAGCTCGGCGAGACCGACTTCGAGTCCCTCGACCCCGAGACCCAGCAGTCCCTGGCCCTGCAGATCGTCCGCCGCGAGATGGGCATCATGGCCGTCAGCTGCGGCGTCATCTTCTTCCTCGCCCTGCGCGCCGCCGGCACCAGCGGCCACCTGTTCTAGACGACGAGAGGTGCATTGCCCATCTATATGACGGTCGATGCACCTCTCGTGGCCGCCGGTGCGTCGAATTAAGAGGTGATGCGAAAGGCCGGGTGGTCCGGGGCGATGCGGCGCAGCTCCTCGTCGCTGGAGTCGGGGCCGACGCCGTCGAAGAAGGCGCCGACCTCCCACTTCCACTTCTCCAGGTAGGCGCGCAGCAGGGGAGGGCGCTCGGTCTCAGGGACCTCGGTCGCGGTGAACTCCTCGACCCGCCGGCCGCGGACCAGGCGGCCGGCGCCGCTGACCCGCATGTTGCGCACCCACTGGGTGTCGCCGCGCGGGGCGACCAGGTAGCGGGAGCCCTCGAAGGGGAGCGGGTTAACCGGCGTCTGCCGCCACTCGCCGCTCTTGCGTCCTTTCACTTCGAGGACGGCGGAGCCGGCGATGCTGATCCCGAGCCGGGCCAGCCCGGCGACGAGCCGGTTGAAGATGTTTTTGGTGAACCAGCCCGGCTCCTGGAATCGCGGCACCCGATCGTTCATGCATCGATTGTGTCAGGGGTAGGGTGTGCGCCATGCTCGACCACGTCGGCATCGAGATCAGCGACTACGAGCGCAGCAAGGCGTTCTACGAAGCCGCGCTGGCGCCGCTCGGGGTAAAGCTGCTGATGGAGTTCCAGTCGGCGAGTGCGGGCTTCGGCAGCGAGACCGAGCACGGTCCCAAGCCCTACTTCTGGATCCACTCCCGCGGCCGCCCGGTCGTCAGCGGCGCCCATATCGCTTTCGCCGCCTCCGATCGCAACACCGTCGACGCCTTCCACACTGCCGCCCTCGCCGCCGGGGCAACCGACAACGGCGCTCCCGGCCCGCGTCCGATCTACCACCCCGGCTACTACGGCGCCTTCGTCCTCGACCCCGACGGCAATAACGTCGAGGCCGTCTGCCACCGGGCTTAGCGGCTTTCTCAGACCAAGGGGAGAAACCAGGCCCATCGAGGACTTGGCCAGCCATGCCCACTGCAGTAACCATTGGATACCATATGCCTATGTCTCGGACTCAGACTCTGGTTCAGCTCAACGAGGATCTGCTGCGGCGGCTGGACGAGCGCGCCGCCCGCGAGGGCCGCTCCCGCTCTGCCCTCATCCGCGACGCGATCGAGGGCTACCTCCACGACGAGGAGAACGCCCGGATCGACCGGGAAATACGAGAGGGCTACGAACGTCTCCCGACGACCGAGGGGGAGCTCCGAGAAGCGGAACGGGAAGCTCGCGAAGCGATCAGGGAAGAACCGTGGTGAGTCGAGGCGACGTCTGCTGGGTCGAGACGCCGGAAGATGGGCGGCGTCCGATGCTGATCCTAAGTCGCCCTGAGGCGATCCCGGTCCTTAATGAGGTGACTACGGCGGTCGTGACGAGGACCATCCGTGGCATCCCCACCGAGGTTCGACTCGGCACCGACGATGGCATGCCCGAGGAATGCGTTGTCAATCTCGACAACCTCCGGCACATCCCACGTGCTTTTCTCGCCGACCCCATCACCACTCTTTCCGGCCCCCGCATGCATGAGGTCTGTCGGGCGCTGGCGATCGCCACCGGCTGCAACTGAGCGCGGGGTTCAGTCCAGCGGCCGGTACTCGCCCTCGTGGAAGACCAGTGGCCGGCCCTCGCCGGTCTCCAAGGCGCGGACCTCGCCGGTGACGATCACGTGGTCGCCGGCGGCGATCACGTCGCGCAGGTCGCAGGCGAGGAAGAGGAGGGCATCGTCGATGGCGGGGACGCCCTCGCGCTCGCTCCAGTCGACGCCGGTCCACTTCTCCGGCACCGGGGCCTTGGTGGCGAAGGCGCGGGCGGTCTGCTCCTGGCCGGCGTGGAGGACGCTGATCCCGAAGCGGTCGGCGGCCTGGACCGCGAGCAGGGTGCGGGAGCCGCGGTCGAGGCAGGCGAGCATCAGCATCGGCTCGATCGAGAGCGAGCAGACGGCATTTGCGGTGGCGCCGGCCGGTCCGTCGGCGCCACCGGCGGCGACGATCGTCACGCCCGTCGGCAGCGCCGCCATCGCGGCGCGGAATCGGGCTGGGTCGGGCGGTGGCATCGTCAGAAGATCGGGATCGGCTCCAGACAATATGATGCGCGCCGCGTGCGCCCTGTACTGCTCATAGGCATGGTGGTTGCCCTCGCCCTCGGTCTCACGGCCTGTGGCTTCGGCGAGGAAGGGATATCGGTTTCCAAGGACGATCCCGATCACGGCGCCGCCGTGCTCTTCGCCACGCACTGCTCCGGCTGCCACACGCTGAGCGCCGCCGGCACCCAGGGCAGCGGCAACCGCGGCGAGCGGACGCAGGGGCCGAACCTCAACCAGCGAACCGAGACCTACGACGATGCCCTCTACGCGATCCAGAACGGCGGCTTCTCGGGGGCGATCATGCCCCAGAACATCGTCGTCGGCAAAGAGGCCGAAGCGGTCGCCCGGTTCGTCTCCGAGTACGCAGGCGACGAAGCCGAATCCTCGCCGCGCCCCGGCGAGACTCCCTAGCGCGGACGCGACATGCTCGACCTGAAGCTGATCCGCTCCGACCCCGAGCGGGTCAAGGCGGCGTTGGCGCGCCGCGGCGCGGCCGAGCAGGTCGACGAGCTGCTCGCGCTCGACGCCCGCCGCCGTCAGCTATTGCCCGAGGTCGAGAGCGCCCAGGCGGAGCGCAAGACCCTCTCCAAGCAAATCGGCGAGGCCAAGCAGGCGGGCGAGGGAGCCGAGGAGCTGATGGCGACCGTGCAGGGGCTGAAGGAGCGGATCGAGTCCGGTAAGGAGGAGTTGGAGCGGGTCGAGGCCGAGCTCGGGCGGATCGCCGTCTCCCTTCCCAACCTGCCCGACCCTGACGCCCCGGAAGGGTTGACCGAGGAGGACGCGGTCGTCCTGCGCGAGGTCGGCGCTCGCCCCGAGTTCGACTTCGAGCCACGCGACCACCTCGAGATCGGCACCGCGCTGGGCCTGATCGACATCGAGGCCGCGGCGCGCCTCTCGGGCTCGCGCTTCGCCTACCTCAAGGGTGACCTGGTGATGCTGGAGCTGGCCCTGGTCCGCTTTGCGATCGAGCTGGTCCGCGGCGAGGGCCACGAGCCGGTGGTGCCGCCGGCCCTGGTCCGCGAAGAGGCCCTGGAGGGGACCGGGTTCCTGCCCGGCGATCGCGATCAGATCTACGAGATCCCCAAGGACGAGCTGTTCCTCGCCGGCACCTCGGAGGTGGCCCTGGCCGGCCTCCACGCCGACCAGATCCTCGAGGCCGAGGCGCTGCCGCTGCGCTACTGCGGCTTCTCCACCTGCTTCCGCCGCGAGGCGGGGGCGGCCGGCCGCGACACCCGCGGCATCTTCCGTGTCCACCAGTTCGACAAGGTCGAGATGTTCTCATTCGTCGAGCCGTCGCAGTCGACGGCCGAGCACGAGCGGCTGCTGTCGCTGGAGGAGCGGATCCTCGCCGAGCTGGAGATCCCCTACCGGGTGGTCAACGTCGCCGTCGGCGACCTCGGCGCCCCGGCGGCGAAGAAGTACGACTGCGAGGCCTGGATTCCCAGCCAGGGGCGGTACCGGGAGCTGACCTCGTGCTCGAACACGACCGACTACCAGGCCCGGCGCCTGGGCTGTAGGTATCGGCCCGCCGACGGCGAATCCCCTGAAGCGGTGCACACCCTGAACGGGACCGCGGTGGCCGTGGGGAGGACGATGATCGCGCTGATCGAGAACAGGCAGGAACGGGACGGCGGATTCTCGCTACCTAAAACTTTGCATAAGTACGGCTGTCCTGAGAGAATCGCGCCGCTATGAGCGAAGAACTTCCCAGCCTCGCTACCCGGTTTTGCCCGCAGCGGCCGAGATCCGGCGGGCGCCGATGAATTCGAGTGTTCGCGAAGCCAAACGGGTCGTGCTCTGCGACGACCACGAGATCGTCCGCGAGGCGATCAAGGCGCGGATGCTCAACTCGAGCATCGTCGAAATCGTCGGCGAGGCCGGCAACGGGCGCGACGTGGTCGACGTCGTCAAAGAGCTCGAGCCGGACGTCCTCATCATCGACGTCGAGTTGCCCAAACGCGACGGGATCGAGGCCACCAAGGAGGTCCTCAAGGCCCGGCCGCGGACCAAGGTCATCATCTTCACCGCCCACGCCCAGCCGGACCTGCTGGCTCTGGCGCTGCGCGCCGGCGCCTCCGGTTACGTGCTCAAGTCGGCTCCGGCTGAGGACATCGCCCGCGCCGTCAAAGCGGTCACCGGCGGCGGCACCTTTCTCGGCGGCGACTTCGCCGGCGGCAAGCCCTCCGAGGTGGAGAAACTGCTCGAGCTCTCGCCGCGCGAGCGCCAGATCCTCGAGCTCCTGGCCGAGGGGCTGCGGGTGAAAGAGATCGCCGAGCGCCTGCAGCTGAGCCCGGCCACCGTCCACACCCACGTCCGCAACGCGATCGGCAAGCTCGAGGTCGACACCCGCACCGAGGCGGTGGCGCTGGCGGTGCGCTTCAACTACCTCGGTGCCGGCGGCGCCGTCCAGCAGTAGGCACCGCTCGCCACCACCGCGCGTTACTTCTTCTCCAGCTCTAGGGCACAGCCGTTGATGCAGTACCGCTGGCCGCCGCGGTCGGCGGGGCCGTCGTCGAAGACGTGGCCGAGATGGGCGTCGCAGGCCTTGCAGACGACCTCGGTCCGCTTCATGAAGAGGCTGTTGTCGGGCCGCAGCTCGACGTGCTCGAGGTTGGCGGGCTCGGTGAAGCTGGGCCAGCCGGTGCCGGAGTCGAACTTGGTGTCGGAGGAGAACAGCTCGGTGCCGCAGCCGACGCAGCGGTACATGCCCTCGCTCTTCTCGTCCACGTAGGGGCCGGTGAAGGCGCGCTCGGTGCCGCCCTTGCGGGTCACCTCGAACTGCTCCGGGGTCAGCTGCTCGCGCCACTCCTGCTCGGACTTCTCGATCTTCGCCGCCATCTTTCTCCTTTCGTCTCTTCGTCCAGGGTACGCCTCGTCGATTACGGGGAGATGACGCCTCCGCTTCGTACACCCGTGCCGTTTTGCAAGCCGACCGCTAAAGGTCGGCCATCTGGTGACGACAAGGACGGCAATGGCACGCAAGATCGTCCTCGCAATCGCCTTCGCCGCCTTCGCCACCGCGTTCCTCGCCCCCGCGGCCGGCGCGACGGACCTGGAGCGGCTGATCGCCCCGTCCTTCGCCTGCGTCAACCAGGACGACCTCGCGGCCCCGGCCGCCGTGCAGGAGCAGGCGATGCGCTGCATGACCGACTACGCCCGCAGCCAGGCCGGGATGGGGTCGCTCACCGACGCCGCCGACCTCGATCGCTCCGCCCGCGACAAGTCAAGCGACATCTTGCGCTGCGACAGCTTCAGCCACGACGCCTGCGGGCGCGAATTCACCTACTGGATGGAGCGAGTCGGCTACATCCCGGCGCAATGCTGGCGGGCCGGCGAGAACATCGCCTGGGGGACCGGCGACCTCGGCTCCGTGCGGGCGATCTTCCGCGCCTGGATCTACTCGCCCGGGCACCGGGAGAACATCCTCGGCTCCTATGACCAGATCGGCGTCGGTCTCGACGTCGGCAATCTCGGCGGCAACGAAGGGGTCCACGTCTGGACCCAGCACTTCGGCTCGCACTGCGGCGACTCGAACCCCTCGGCGGGGCCGAGCCGGTCGGCGCCGCTGCGGCTGGCCAAGCTCGCCGACGCGCACGCCGTTTCCTGATCGCCGGCGGGCATAGGATCGTCGGGTGTCCGACGGTCCCAGCGCTCCCGGTGCTTTCTACGTGCCCGACGGCGATCGCTACGCGGCGACCGAGCTGACCCGCGGGCCCTGGGACCCCGGCGCTCAGCACGCGGGGCCGCCGGCGGCGCTGCTCGGCCGTGAGATCGAGCGGCTGCCGGACGCGGGTGACTTCCAGATCGGCCGGGTCACCTGCGAGATCCTGCGCTCGGTGCCGATCGCGCCGCTGTCCGTCAGCGCCCGCATCGTCCGTCCTGGTCGCAGCGTGCAGCTGATCGAGGCCGAGCTCAGCGACGGCGAGGAGACGCTGATGCGGGCCAGCGCCTGGCGGATTCGCATCGCGCCGGTCGAGATCCCGGCCAAGGCGATGGCACCGGCACCGGCACCGCTTGGGCCCGAGCAGGGCGCCGAAGTCGAGTTCTTCCCGACCGGCCAGGAGCTCGGGTATCACACGGCGATGGAGTGCCGGTTCGTCGCCGGCGGCTTCGTCGTGCCCGGGCCGGCGACCGCCTGGCTGCGGATGCGCCAGCCTCTCGTCGCCGGCGAGGAGCCCTCGCCGCTGCAACGGGTGCTGGTCGCCGCCGACGTCGGCAACGGGATCAGCGCCAGCCTCGACTACCGGC
The DNA here is from genome assembly GCA_963717495.1 of uncultured Solirubrobacterales bacterium. Lineage (GTDB taxonomy): Bacteria > Actinomycetota > Thermoleophilia > Solirubrobacterales > 70-9 > VAYN01. The sequence continues at coordinate 2,413,202 of OY970339.1, forward strand.
GCTCCCTCTTCATCAACGTCGATCTCACCGTCCACCTGGAGCGCCTGCCGGCCGGGGAGTGGGTCTGCGTCGATGCCGTGACGGTGCCGCGGCCCAGCGGCAACGGCACCGCCGAGTCGGTGCTCTCGGACGAGCGCGGCCGCCTCGGCCGCGCCTTGCAGACGCTGCTGATCGCCCCGCGTTAGTCGCGGGCCGGTTTTAGCGGGCGGCGACGAGGGCGCGGCTGCGGGGGGCGATTTTGATCGCGATCAGGGCGGCGCAGGCGAGGGCGATCGCGGCGGCGAGCAGGAAGGAGCCCTCGTAGCTGCTCAGCGCCGCCGCGGCGCCGGCCAGCGGCGCGCCGAGGCCGACGCCGGCGTCGAAGAAGGCGGTGAAGGTGCCGAGGGCAGCGCCGCGGCGGGCTTCGGAGACCCGGTCGACGACGAGCAGCGAGAGCGAGGGGTAGAGCAGCGAGAAGGCGGCGCCCATCGCCAGCGCCCCGGCGATTGCGACCGCGAGGCTCTGGGCAAAGGCGATCGTGGTCAGGCCGACCGCCTCGACCAGGGCGGCGGCGACCGCCACCCGCGCCGGGCCGACCCGGTCGGGCAGGTCGCCGCCGACCAGGCGGGTCAGCACGACCATCGTCGCGAAGGCGCCGAAGACGAGGGCGCCGTGGCCGACGCCGCGGTCGTCGAGGTGGAGGACGACGAAGGTGGCGACGGCGGCGTAGCCGATCGATCCCAGGGCTAGGGCGGCACCGGGCAGGACCGCCTCGCGGGCGATCAAAGGGTGGTGCTCGTGCTCGAGCCAGCTGGAGGGACGGAAGGGGTCGGGGACGCGGATCGCGACGAGGGCGCCGAGCAGCGGCAGCACGCCGGCGAAGATCCAGACCGCGACATAGCCGGCGTTGTGCTGAATCAGCTCGCCGAACAGCGGCCCGATGCTCAGCCCCGCCCAGACGGCGAGCCCGTAAAGGCCGATCACGCGGCCGCGGCGCTCGGGCGGGGCGAGGTCGACGATCCAGGCCGAGCCGGCGGTGAAGACCGTGCCCTCGCCCGCCCCCAGCACCAGCCGCGCCGCGACCAGGCCGCCGACGCCGAGCGGCAGCAGGTAGAGGAAGCCGCCGACGGCCATCAGCAGCGAACCGACCACCACCGCCGGCTTGCGACCGCGGCGGTCGGCGAAGCGCCCGGCGAATGGCCGCAGCATCAGGCCGGTGATCGCGTAGGAGCCGATCACGACGCCGACGGCGATCTTGCCGGCGCCGAGCGGCCCGTCGACGTAGCGCGGCAGCACCGGCAGGACCGCGCCGACGGCCAGCAGGCCGCAGAAGGTGACGGCGAAGATGCCGGCGAAGGCGGCGCCGGGACGGGCGATCGGGATGGCCGAGGGGCCGCTGCTCGCTGTCGGGGGCGCCGGCAACTCAGCGCTCACCGCAGGAGGCCGGCAAGGTCGTCGATCACGTGGTCGGGCCGCGGCTCGGAGGCCGCCGCCTGCTCGCGGCCGGTGGTGCCGCTGAGGACCAGGATCGTCTCCAGCCCGGCGCGCCGGCCGCCCTCGACGTCGGAGGAGACGCGGTCGCCGACCATCGCCACCCGCTCGGCACCGGGGCCGAGCGCCGCGAGCGCCAGCTCGAAGAGGTGGCGCTCCGGCTTGCCGGCGATCTCGGCGATTCGCCCGGAGGCGGTCTCGACCGCCGCCAGGATGGCCCCGGTTCCCGGCCACTCCCCGCCGGGCATCGGCATCGTCGGGTCGCGGCTGGTGCCGATCAGGGCGGCGCCGCGATCGAGCGCCAGCTTCGCCGTCAGCAGCGCCTCGTAGTCGAAGTCGCGGTGGCCGGAGACGACCACCACGCTCGCCTCGCGCCCCGCCTCGCCCTCGAGCACGGTGACTCCGGCGGCGGCGACCATCTCCTTCAACGGTGCCCGGCTGAGGACGAAGGCGCTGCCGTCCGGCCCGGCGGCCTCGGCGGCGAGGCGGGCGGCGACCATGCCGGCGGTGACGATCCGCCCGGCCCCGACCTCGACCCCCATGCCCCGCAATCGCTCCGCGTAGGCGGCCGGCGGCTTGCCGGGATTGTTGGTGACGAAGGCGATCCGCTTGCCGGCCGCGAGCAGGGCGACGAGCGTCTCGACCGCTCCTGGGACCGGCTCGCGGCCGATCCAGACGACCCCGTCGAGGTCGATCAGAAGTCCGTCGAAGTCGTCGGCGAGGGCCACGGCCGGCAGGCTATTGACTGATCTCGATACCGTGCCCGATTAGTGAGTATGAACGGACAGGTCGTGGTCGCCACCGACGTTACCCGGCGCTATGGCAAGGGCGATGCCGCCGTCGACGCCCTGGCCGGGATCAGCACCGCCTTCGAGCGCGACCGCTTCACGGCGATCATGGGCCCCTCGGGCTCGGGCAAGTCGACGCTGATGCACATCCTCGCCGGCCTCGACAAGCCGACCAGCGGCACGGTCGAGCTCGACGGGGTCGAGATCACCTCGCTCGACGACGGCGAGCTGACCAAGCTGCGCCGCGACAAGCTCGGCTTCGTCTTCCAGTTCTTCAACCTGCTACCCGTCCTCAGCGCCGAGGAGAACCTGGTGCTGCCCCTCTCGATCGCCGGTCGCAAACCGGACTCGCAGTGGGTCGAGCAGCTGATCGCCGCGGTCGGTCTGGCGGATCGCCGCACCCATCGTCCCTCGGAGCTCTCCGGCGGCCAGCAGCAGCGGGTCGCCGTCGCCCGGGCCCTGGTCTCCAAACCGGCCGTCGTCTTCGCCGACGAGCCGACTGGCAACCTCGACTCGAAGGCGAGCGCCGACGTGCTCGACCTGCTGCGCCGCTCGGTCGACGAGTTCGGCCAGACGGTGATCATGGTCACCCACGATCCCGCCGCCGCCGCCCACGCCGACCGCCTGATCACGCTGCACGACGGCAAGCTCGTCCAGGACGGCGCTCCCGGTTCCGCGGAGGACGTGATCGAGCTGATGAAGCAGCTTGACTAGCCTCGGCCTCAAGAGCCTCTGGGCTCGCAAGGTCCGCGCCCTCGGGACCACGTTCGCGGTGGTGCTGGGGGTCGCCTTCGTCGCCGGCTCCTACATCCTCACCGACACGATCTTCGCCGCCTTCGACGAAATCTTCAGCGAGTCGCTGAAGGGGACCAGCGTCGTCGTCTCCGCGAAGAACCCGGTCGAGCAGGAAAGCGGGGAAATCCCGACGATCAGCGCCGCGCTGCTGCCGCCGATCGAGCGCACCCCGGGAGTGGAGAAGGCGTCTGGCGCGATCTTCACCCCCGGCGCCTTCTTCGACTCCGAGGGCGATGAAATCGGGGGCAAACTGAACATCAAGTTCATTTCCTCGACGCTGCCCGACCCTCTCGAGTCACTCACCTATGTCGACGGTCATCCACCGCGCGGGCCGACCGAAGCCTCGATCGACAAGGCGGCAGCCGACGAATCCGACCTCGCGCTGGGCGACAGGATCAAACTGGTCGGCCAGACCAGTGCTCGCGGCTTTCGCCTCGTTGGCTTTACTCAGCTCGGCAATGCCTCGTTCGGAGGGACCAGCATCGCCCAGGTGACGCTGCCGGTGGCGCAGGCGATCAACCACAAGCGCGGCCGCTTCGACCAGATCTCGATCGCCGCCGCCGACGGGGTCGCGCCGACCGCGCTAAAACGCCGGATCGAGCGGGTGATGCCTTCCTCCGTGCGGGTCGAGACCGGCAAGGAAAATGCCGATCGGGGCTCGGAAGAAATTCGCGACGGTCTCGGCTTCTTCCAGACCTTCCTGCTCGTCTTCGGCTTCATCGCCGTCTTCGTCGGCTCCTTCCTGATCTTCAACACCTTCTCGATCACCGTCGCCCAGCGGATCAGCGAGTTCGGGATGCTGCGCACCCTCGGGGCCTCGCGGCCCCAGATCCTCACCACGGTCATGGTCGAGGCGCTGGCGATTGGCCTGCTCGGCGCGGTGATCGGGATCGGCGGGGGCTTCCTCGTCGCCGCTGCATTGAAGGCCCTGTTCGAGACCTTCGGCATCGACCTGCCGACGACCGACCTGGTGCTGGAGTCGCGCACGGTGGTGGTCTCGCTGCTGGTCGGGGTCATCGTCACCCTCGTCTCCTCGCTGATCCCGGCTCTGCGCTCGACCCGGGTGCCGCCGATTGCCGCCCTCCACGCCTTCACGCCGGTTCCGACTCGTCGCCGCCGGGTGCTCTATGCCGTGCTCTCGATCCTGCTCGCCTTGGTGGGCCTGGGAATGCTGCTTGCCGGCCTCTTCGGCGACGGTGACGCGGGAGCCCGGGCCGGCCTGATGGGGGGTGGCGCGGTCGTGATCGTGCTCGCCGTCTCGTTCTTCAGCCCGCACCTGGTGCGACCGCTGGCGGCGATCGCGGGATGGCCGCTGGAGCGGCTGCGCCGCCTGCTCGGGCGCCTCGCCCGCGAGAACGCGCAGCGCAACCCCGGCCGCACCGCGGTCACCGCGGCAGCGCTGATGATCGGCCTCGCCCTGGTCGCCTTCGTCACCGTCTTCGCGGCCGGGCTGAAGAGCTCGGTCGCCCAGGTGGTCGACGAAAACTTCGCCGGTGGCCTGGTGATCCAGAACACCAACGGCTTCTCGCCGATCCCCGACGGCGCCGCCGTCGCCGCCCGTCAGGTCCCCGGGGTGGAGACGGTCGCGACGGTTCGCTCGGCCCAGGCGAAGCTGCTCGGTGCGGGCACCACCACCCGCATCTCCGCCCCCACTCGTGACATCGGCGAGGCGCTGAACATCGAATGGACCGCGGGCGGGCCGGGGGATCTGCGCCGGCTTGCCGACGGCGAGGCGATCGTCTCCGACTCATTCGCCTCCGACCACGGCCTCGCGCGCGGCGATGGCTTCCGCCTGCTCACCCAGACCGGCTCCCGGCCGCGCTTCCGGGTGACCGGCGAGTTCGACTCCAAGCTCGGCGCCCTCGGCAGCATCCTCGTCACCCAAGCGGTGATGGCGCGCGATCTCGCCCAGACCCAGGACTCGATCGACTTCGTCACCACGGCGCCGGACGCGGATGCGGCCAAGGTCCAGGCGCTGCTGAGCAAGGGCGTGGAAGTCGCCTTCCCGACCGCCGAGGTGCTGAACCAGCAGGAACTGAAGGACCAGCGCGAAGACCAGATCAATACGTTGATCAGCCTCTTCTACGCGCTGCTCGCCTTCGCGGTGATCATCTCCCTCTTCGGAGTCGCCAACACGCTGGCGCTCTCGATCCACGAACGCCGGCGCGAGCTGGGAATGCTGCGGGCGATCGGGATGTCGCGGCGCCAGGTGCGGACGATGATCCGCTACGAGGCGGTGATCACGGCCCTGATCGGCGCCATCCTCGGCATGGTCCTCGGGCTGATCTTCGCGGCCTTGATCGCGCAGCCTCTGAAGGACGAAGGCTTCACGCTCTCCTATCCGCTCGGATCGCTGGCCCTGCTGCTGGTCTTTGCCGCCTTCGCCGGAGTGGTGGCCGCGATCGCACCGGCCCGCCGCGCCTCGCGCCTCGACGTACTCGAGTCCCTTCAGTACGAGTAGCCAGGAGGGACACGGCCGGCGCATTTCGGCGTCCTCGGTCGCTTGCGTGCAGAGCACGCCACGCTCCCTGCGTCCTTGAACTGCTTGGCCGTGTCCCTCCTGGTCAGCCGCGGCGCAGCAGGCGGCGCACCGCGCCCATCAGCTCCTCGGTGCGCTCGTCTTTCATCCCCGCCGGGGCGTCGACGACGCAGTGGGCAGCGTGATCGCCGAGCAGCTCCAGCGCCACCTTGTCGAGCGCCGCCTGCGCGGCGGTCACCTGGGTGACGACGTCGATGCAGTAGCGCTCCTCCTCGACCATCCGCTCGATCCCGCGCACCTGTCCCTCGATCCGGCGCAGCCGCTTGCGCACCGCCTCCTTGTTGGGGGAGTAGCCCCTGGTCTCGGCGCCGGCCGCGCCGGTGCTCGGCTTCGCGGCGCTCATCCGAACGCCTCGGCCAGCAGCACGGCGGCGCCGAAGACGAAGGCGACGGCGGCCACGTAGGCGACGGCGCGCACCGGCGGGCCGCCGTGGATGCCGGTCTCGTGGACGACGGCATGGCCCCTGCCGCGGGCGATCAGCCAGCGGTTGACCGGAACCGCGAAGGCGCCGGCGACGACCAGGGAGAAGCTGAGGCTGCCCCAGAAGAGCAGCGAGCCGAGGCCGGCCTCGAGCGCGCCCGGGATCGCCAGCACGATCGCGTTGTCGACCAGCTCCATCGTCGCGATGCTGAGCGTGTCGGAGGCGAGGGCGATCGGGATCACCACCGCGAGGACCAGGCCGGCGCGCAGCAGCGGCAGGCTGGTCAGGCCGTAGCCGAAGAGGAAGGCGAGGGTGACCGAGAGGGCGACGGTGCCGAGGTTGGAGAAGCCGGCGGCGGTCCCGATCGCCATCCCCGCGACCTCGCCGATCGCGCAGCCGGTCAGGCAGTGCAGGGTGGCGCTGACGGCGACGGCAGTGAGCGCCGATCCCTCGGTCGGCATCGGCGCGTGGTGGTGGGCGTGAGCGGACATCGAGGGAGAATCTAGCATACCCCTGGGGGGTATCTGTAACCTCCCTGGTCGCTATGCCGCCAAGCCCATTCGCAGAGCCCCCGCCGCCTCGAGCATCGCGCTGCGGGCGCTGCGGCTGACCCCGGTCTGGTTGGCGAAGCTGTGGGTCAGGCCGGAGTGGCGCCGCAGCGCCGCCGGTACGCCGGCCTCGCGCAGGCGCAGCGCGTAGGCCTCGCCCTCGTCGCGCAGCGGGTCGAAGCCGGCGGTGGCGACGTAGGCGGGCGGCAGGCCGCGCAGGTCCGGTACCAGCAGGACCGAGACCCGTGGATCGGTGGGGTCGCTGCCCGGCGGCAGGTAGTGGCTTTCGAAGAGGTCCATGTCGCTCTTGGTCAGCAGGAACCCCTCGGCGAACAGCCGCCTCGAGGGCAGGTCCGCAGCCGAGTCGGTGGGCGGGTAGATCAGCAGCTGCAGCGCCGGCATCGCGCCGCCGCCGGCTCGCGCCAGCAGGCTGACCACCGCGGCCAGGTTGCCGCCGGCGCTGTCGCCGGCGACGGCGATCCGCGCCGGGTCGGCGCCCAGCGAGGAGGCGTTGGCGACGGCCCAGGTGAAGGCTGCCCAGGTGTCTTCGACGGCGGCCGGGAAGGGATGCTCCGGGGCCAGCCGGTAGTCGACCGAGAGCACCGTCGTGCCGGCGCTGGCGGCGAGCAGGCGGCAGAGGCCGTCGTGAGTGTCGAGGTCGCCGACGACGAAGCCGCCGCCGTGGAAGTAGACGACGAGGGGCGCGGGAGTCGCCGGCGACAGTCCCGGCGGCGCGTAGAAGCGTGCCGGAACCGGACCGGCGTGGCCGGGGATCTCGAGCGCCTCCACGCGCGCCATCAGGATCGTCGGGCGGCTGTTGGTCACTCTGGCCTCGCGCCGGGCGGAAACCCGCGCCTCCGGCACGCTCATCCCACTGACGAAGGTGTCGCTGCCGACCAGCTGGGCGATGCGAACCAGCACGTTGGCGTCGCTTGCCAGCGTCTGACCGTCGATGTTGGGGGGCGCGCCGAACAACCGCCGCTGCACCCGCGGCGAGAGTTCGCAGGCCCACTTCAGGACCGCGTGGTCGACGCGCGGTGAGAGGCGTGGCGGGGTCGGCATCGGCGCGGTCAGGCTACGCTACCGACCATCGCACCATCCGCTGTCATAGCCGGTCTGCCGCCCGGCCCGCGGATGCCGCGGGCGCTGCAGACGGCGATCTGGTCGCGCCAGGCGCAGTGGATGCTCGAGCAGAGCCGGGCTCGCTTCGGCGACATCTTCACGATCAAGATCGCCAACGAAGGGACCTGGGTCATGCTCTCGGACCCGGAGCTGGTCAAGCAGGTCTTCACCGGCGACCCGCGCGTCTTCCACGCCGGCGAGGGCAACCAAATCCTGCGCCCGATCCTCGGCGACAACTCGGTCCTGGTCCTCGACGAGAAGCCCCACATCGGCCAGCGCCGGCTGCTGCTGCCGCCCTTCCACGGCGAGCGCATGCAGGGCTACGGCGAGACGATGCGGGAGATCGCCGCCCGCGAGATCGAGAGCTGGCCCACCGGCACCCCCTACAAGCTGCGGCCGCGGATGCAGGCGATCACGCTGGAGATCATCCTCGAGACCGTCTTCGGCGTCCACGAGCGCGAGCGCATGGACCCGCTGCGGGCGGCGTTGCGCGACTTCCTCGACCTCACCACCGACCCGCGCCTGCTGCTGCCGGTGATCCTGATCGGCCCCGAGCGCATCCGCCGCATCTCCGCCTTCCGCCGCCGCATCGACCGCGTCGACGAGCTGATCCATGCCGAGATCGCCGAGCGCCGCACGGCCGAGGACCTGGCCGAGCGCGACGACACCCTCTCGATGCTGGTTGCCGCCAGGCACGAGGACGGCAGCCCGATGAGCGACGCCGAGATCCGCGACGAGCTGCTGACCCTGCTCGTCGCCGGCCACGAGACCACCGCCACCGCCCTCTCCTGGGCGATGGAGCGGCTCACCCGCCACCCGGACAAGCTGGAGCGCCTGCGGGCCGAGGCGCTGGCCGGGGGAGACGAGCCCTACCTGACGGCGACGATCCAGGAGACGCTGCGCCTGCGGCCGGTGATCGTGCTGGTGATCAGGAAACTGACCGAGCCGGTCGAGCTCGGCGGCTACGAGCTCCCCGCCGGGGTCTCCGCGACGCCCTGCATCCACCTGATCCACCGCCACCCCGAGATCTACCCCGAACCGGACCGCTTCCTGCCCGAGCGCTTCCTCGAGAACCCGCCCGGCACCTACACCTGGATCCCCTTCGGCGGCGGCGTCCGCCGCTGCCTCGGTGCTGCCTTCGCCCAGTTCGAGATGGCCGTCGTCCTCAAAGAGCTGGTCAAACGTCACCAGATCGCACCGGCCAACCCGAAGTCCGAGCGCCCCTTCCGCCGCGCCATTACGGAGACCCCAAGACACGATGCAGAAGTCGTCCTGAGCTGAGGCCTTGAGGCCGTAGGACCAAGCGGGGCCGTGCACGCGGCGGAGCGGCAGTGCTCTGCACGACGCGAAGCCGCGGGTGCGGCAACGCGCCGTGTCCTACGGCCTCAACCGCAGCCGGTGTTGTTGCCGCACGAAGAGCACGTGTAGCAACTGCCCGTCCGCTGCATCATGCCGCCGCACTGCTCGCAGGCGGGGCCGAGGTCGAGGCCGGACATCTTCGCCGGGCGCACCGGCGGCGTGTCGGTCATCGCCGTGGCCGCCGGGACGGTCTTGCCGGGCTTCGGGGTCGTCCCGCCGTTGCCGTTGCCGGGCTTGGAGTGGCCGTTGGCCGGGCCGGCGGTGTCGGTGGCGAGCCCGATGCTGAGCTGGGAGGTCTCCGCCTCCTGCTTGGCCCGCACCTCCGAGGTCATGATCCCCAGCTCCGCGAGCGTCTCGGTGTCCTCGATGAAGCGGCTCGCGACCCAGCGCATGATGTAGTCCGGCAGCGATTTGGCGAAGGGGATCTCCGGGTTGCCGGTGATGCCCTCCGGCTCGAAGCGCATGTAGCTGAACTTGCGCACGAAGTCTTCGAGCGGGACGCCGTACTGGAGGCCGAGCGAGATCGCCGTCGCGAAGGCGTTCATCAGCCCCCGCATCGTCGAGCCCTCCTTGCCGATGTCGGTGAGGAAGATCTCGCCGACCGAGCCGTCCTCGTATTTGCCGGCGGTGATGTAGCCCTCGTGGCCGGCGATCGAGAACTTGTGGGTGATCGATTCGCGCTCGCGCGGCATCCGCTTGCGCTCCGGCGCGGCCATCACGACCTCGGGCTCGGCGCCCTTCTCGTTCTGGGCGTCGGTGCGCAGCGCCTGCGCGGTCTTGGAGCCGTCGCGGTAGATCGCCAGCGCCTTCAGCCCACCGGTCCAGCCGCGGGTGTAGGCGTCGGCGATGTCCTCGATCGTGGCGCTCTGCGGCAGGTTGACCGTCTTCGAGATCGCCCCGGAGATGAACGGCTGCGTCGCCGCCATCATGTCGATGTGGCCGGTGTGGGAGATCGCCCGCTCGCCGACCGCGACGTCGAAGACCTCTAGGTGCTCGTCCTTCAGACCAGGGGCGCCGACGATCGTGTTCTTCTCGGCGATGTGGGCGTTGATCTGGTCGATCTCCGCCTCCGAGTAGCCCATCGCCCGCAGCGCCATCGGCACCGACTGGTTGACGATCGTCATCTGCCCGCCGCCGACCAGCTCCTTGAACTTGACCAGCGAGAAGTCGGGCTCGATCCCGGTCGTGTCGCAGTCCATCAGGAAGCTGATCGTCCCGGTTGGGGCCAGCACCGTCGCCTGCGCGTTGCGGTAGCCGTGCTCCTCGCCGAGCTCGACCGCCTCGTCCCAGGCGCGCTGCGCGGCCTCGAGCAAGTCGCCCTTGATCCCGGTCTCGTCGATCTCATGGGAGGCGTCGCGGTGCATCCGCATCACCCCGTTGTGGGGCTCGCGGTTCTTCTCGTAGGCGTCATAGGTCCCCGTCGCCCCGCCTGCGATCAGCGCCGACTGGCGGTAGGCGCGGCCGGTCATCAGCGCCGTGATCGCGGCGGCGACGTTGCGGCCGGCGTCGGAGTCGTAGGGCAGCCCGTCCGACATCAGCAGGGCGCCGAGGTTGGCGTAGCCGAGGCCGAGCTGGCGGAAGGCGTTGGCGTTGGCGGTGATCTCCTCGGTCGGGTAGGAGGAGAAGCCGACGACGATCTCCTGGGCGAGGAAGACGATGTCGACCGCGTGCTCGAACGGCTCGACTTCGAAGCTGCCGTCCTCGCGGCGGAATTTCATCAGGTTGAGCGAGGCCAGGTTGCAGGCCGAGTCGTCGACGTGCATGTACTCGCTGCAGGGGTTGGAGGCGTTGATCCGGCCCGACTCCGGGCAGGTGTGCCAGCGGTTGATCGTGGTGTCGTACTGGATGCCGGGATCGGCGCAGCGCCAAGCGGCGTCGGAGATCTGGTTCATCAGGTCGCGCGCGTCCAGCGTCTTCACCGGCTCGCCGGTGGTGCGGGCGGTCAGGTGCCAGTCCTCGCCGGCGGCGACCGCCTCCATGAAGTCGTCGGTGACCCGCACCGAGTTGTTCGCGTTCTGGTACTGGATCGAGGTGAAGCCCTCGCCGTCGATCGACATGTCGAAGCCGGCGTCGCGCAGCGCCTCGGCCTTCTTCTCCTCGTCGGCCTTGCACCAGACGAAGTGCTCGATGTCCGGGTGGTCGACGTCGAGCACGACCATCTTCGCCGCCCGCCGCGTCTTGCCGCCGGACTTGATCGTCCCGGCCCAGGCGTCGGCGCCGCGCATGAAGCTGACCGGGCCGCTGGCGGTGCCGCCCTTCTGCAGCGGCTCCATCGAGCCGCGGATGTTGGAGAGGTTGATGCCGGAGCCGGAGCCGCCGCGGAAGATGTTGCCCTCCTTGGTGTTCCAGCCGAGGATCGACTCCATGGTGTCCTCGACGCTGAGGATGAAGCAGGCCGAGCACTGCGGGGTCTCCTCGAAGCCGACGTTGAACCAGACCGGCGAGTTGAAGGCCGCCTTCTGGTTGAGCAGGATCGAGGTCAGCTCCATCTCGAAGGCGTCGGCGTCCTCCTCGGAGGCGAAGTAGCCGCCTTCGCGCCCCCAGCCCGAGATCGTCCCGGCGACGCGGCCGATCATCTGCTTGACCGAGCTCTCGCGCTCGGGGCTGCCGAGCTGGCCGCGGAAGTACTTCTGGGCGACGATGTTGGTCGCGTTCTGGGACCAGCTCTTGGGAAACTCGACCCCGCGCTGCTCGAAGGCCGGGCTCTCGGGATTGCCGATCACCGCGTCGCGGATCTCCCACTCGATCTGGTCGAAAGGATGCACGCCGGCAGTCGAGAACCGCCGCTCTACAGAGAGGCCCTTGAGACCGTTTTTGGGAGTGCTAATGGCGGTCTGGGACATCGAACTTCTCCTCTCGCAGCGACTTTCAGGGGTAACTCCGCAGGATTGCTAACCGACCGGCTGGAAAAAGTGCTCGAAGTCGCAATTAGGGGACTTGGAAGGGGCTCCTGACCGTCCCCACATGGTGACAACTTCGCAATCTCGGCATGAATGCCGGGTACCCTTGGGATATGGAAGACCTGCGTAGGGGCGCAGAGCGGATGGGTGAGCGCGCGAGCGACGCGATCGCGCTGGTCAAGCCGAAGCTGCGCGGCGTCTCCCACGAGTGGGCCTTCTTCCTCTCGCTTGGCTTCGGCGTCGCCCTGATCGTCCTCGCCAAGACCCCGAAGGCGACCCTCGCGGTCGGCATCTACGCGCTCAGCCTCTCGGCCCTGTTCGGCACCAGCGCCCTCTACCACCGCGTCAACTGGGCCCGGCCCCAGGTGCGCCAGTGGATGCGCCGCCTCGATCACTCGATGATCTTCTTCCTCATCGCCGGCACCTACACCCCCTTCGCGCTGCTGGTTCTCGACGGCCCGCTCGCCGATGCGATCCTCGCCGTCGTCTGGATCGGTGCCATCGCCGGCGCGATCGTCGAGATGGTCTGGATCGACCACCCCAAATGGGTCGCGGCGATCATCTACCTGGCGATCGGCTGGGTCGCCGTCGCCGCCTTCCCCGAGCTCTGGTCGGAGCTGGGCGTCGCCGGCACGCTGCTGGTCGCCGCCGGCGGCCTCCTCTACACGGCCGGCGCGGTGGTCTACGCGACCCAGCGCCCCAATCCCAACCCGGCGATCTTCGGCTACCACGAGGTCTTCCACCTGCTGGTCATCGCCGCCGCCGTCGCCCACTTCTCCGCGATCGCCTTCTTCGCCCTGCCGCAAGCCTGACGAGGAGTGCATCGCCCATCCATAGGGCGGGGGATGCACTCCTCGTGACCTACGTGTGCTCGCGCTCGATGCCGAACAGGCGCTCTTCGACGGCATCTGCCGCCGCCTGGGCGCCTCCCGCCTCAGCGAAGGCCGCCGCGATGCGCTCGGCACCAGGGCGGCAGTCGATTGCCTCGCGGACCTTCGCCCGTAACCGGCGTCGGCTCAATCGCCAGGCTGGCAGCCGGGTGCCGGCACCCGCGACCTCGACTCGACGGGCCACCTCGGGCTGGTCGCGCCCGAAGGGAACCGCGCAGACAGGGACACCGAGGGAAAGAGCCTTCTGAGTCGCGCCCATGCCGCCGTGCGTGATCGCACAGATGCAGCGGGCGAGGATGGGAGAGTGCGGGGCGAAGCGCAGGACCGTGGCGTTCGCGGGGGTCCTCAGCCCGCTCGCGCTGGCCGAGGGCAGGGTGGCGACCACGTGCACGGGCTCGGCGGCGAGGGCCTCGAGCGCCGTGCGCACCAGCCGACCGTCGTCCTGGAAGTCGGTCGAGGTCGTGACGAGGACCAGCGGCTCCTCGATGCCGGCCAGCTCCGCCGGCAGCTCCCCCGCCGGCTCCCAGGCGCAGGGGCCGACCATGACGACGCTCTGCGGCCAGTCGGCGCGTGGGTACTCGAAGGGTTCGGCGGTCGTGTAGAGGAGCAGGGGCGCCGTGGAGAACATCTCGGCGGTGAGGGTGGTGAAGGGGCGCAGGCCGATCCCCTCCCGCACTCGCCCCAGCCGCGGGCCCACCAGGCGGTCGAATCCGGCGCTGAAAAGCGGTCGGGCGATCCGGTCACGCAGCCGAGCGAGCGGTCCGACGGCGGGACGGAAGCCGGGACCGGTGGGCGGCTCGGTCGTCGAAGGCAATGGCAGGGGGAAGGGGGAGAAGCAGGCCCAGGGGCCGCCCCAGGCCTCAGCCGCGCTGAGGGCGCCCCAGGCGATGGTGTCGATGATCAGCGCGTCGGGTCGCGCTTCCCCGATCGCCCCCAGGAGGTCGCGCGCATCGTGCGGGGCGCGGGTGCAGAACGTGTTCGCGGTCCGCAGCAGCGCTCCACCGCGGGTCCGTGCCCGCCAGTCGTCCATCGCCAGCGCCTCGATCTCTGGCGCGATCGCCGCGGCGTCGAATCCGTGCGAGCGCATCGCCCCGACCTCGCTCGCCAGGGTGCGAAGGGTCACCTCGTGGCCGCGGCGATGCAGCTCGTCGAGGATCGGGACGAGCGGGTACAGCTCGCCGTGGGACGGGCCCGTGTAGGCGAGGACGCGGCTCAGCGCGGCGCCTTCATCAGCGGCTCCAGCAGCTCGTGCATCGCCAGCTTGGTCTGGCGCTGACTGAGCCCTTGGTCGCGCCGCAGCAGCTTCCAGACGTAGATGTCGGTGCCGGTGACGAACTGGGCGATGCGCCGCTCGCGCTTTGCCCCCCGCAGGCCCTTGAGCGCGGGCGAGAAGGCCTGCTTGCACCACTCCCGATGGAAGGCGCGGCCGAGGTCGGTGAGCTGCCGCAGGGTGGGCTCGCGGTCCTCCAGGGCGAGCGTGCGCAGGACCCGGTCGCCGAACCTCTCGTAGTGGTCGACCAGGACGCCGACGATTTCGTCGAGGTCGCCGATCGGCAGCACTTCCCGGTCTGGGGCCATCTTGCTGCCCGCGTACAGAAGCGCCGCCAGGAACAGGCGTTCCTTGGTCTCGAAGTGGCGCAGGACCGTCTGCACGGAGACCCCGGCTTGCTCGGCGACCGCCGCGAGGGTGATTGCGTCGAACGGAAGCTCGTCGAAGGCGACTTCGGCCGCCTCGAGAATCCTCACCCGGGTGGCCTCGATGGCCTTGGCACGCGCCTGCATTCGGTACGGGCGTTTAGCCGCTGCGTCCCCGGCGCTCATGCCGACAAGTTAAACGGCACGTCGCCGGCATCCGGCTAGGCATACGCCCGGCCCCACCCCCAGGGCGCGGCGATCGTCAGCTTCCACTCCGCCTCGATCCAACGCAGGACGAGAATCGGATTCAAGGTCTGCTCGAACCGCGGTCCTTCGATCCCGCCGGAGCTGACTTTCCAGCGCCCGTGGGCGAGGACGACCTCGCCGGCCCAGATCGCGCTGCTCAGCTCGACCCGGATCTCGGTACGGCGGCTGACCATCTGCGCGAGGACGGGCCGGATCTGGTCGCGGCCGTGGATCGCGGTGGCGTCGGGGGTGATCAGGCAGCCGTCCCGGGAGAAGCTCGCGGTGGCGGACTCGAGGTCGCCTGCGCTCAGCGCCTGGGCGAAGGCGAGACAGGTTCGCACCGGGTTCGCGGGCTCGACGGTTGCGCTCGCCATATTCATGTGAGTAAGATTAACGCGAAATAGCGGGAGTGGCAAATGGGAGCCCGCGGAGAGAGAGGACAGAGAGATGAGAAGGCAGCTTTGGGTAGGGCTCGGCATCGGACTCGCGCTCGCGCTCGGGGCGGCCGGCATCGCGGTCGCCACCGACCCGGCGATCGTCGTGCGGGCGGGGAACATGGTTCTGAGGCTGAACGGCGGCGTCACCCCGAAAGCGCTGCCGAAGGACGAGTTCGCGCCGATGGGCTTTCACGCCAGCGGCAGCTTCTCCACCCTCGACGGCAGCCATCCGCCGGCTCTGAAGGAAGCGGTCTTCGACTCCGACAAGGACATCGTCGTCGACGTCGAGGGCCTGCCCGCCTGCCGCGTGGCCCAGCTCGAAGCGCGGGACACCAAGCACGCGGTGGCCGCTTGCGGCGGGGCGATCCTCGGCAAAGGGAGCGCCACCGTCGAGGTGGCCTTCCCCGAACAGGCGCCCTTCGACGCGACCGGCCCGCTGATCCTCTTCAACGGCGGCGAAAGCGGGGGAGTGGTGACGCTGCTGGCCTACACCTACGTCAGCGTGCCGCTGCCGACCGCGGTCGTCACCACGGCGAAGCTGACCCGGGAGCGGAAGGGCCCCTTCGGCCTGCACTCCGTCGTCAAAGTCCCGACCATCGCCAACGGCGACGCCTCGATCGTCGCGGCGAGCCTCAGCGCCCGCCGCGTCTACACCTATAAGGGGGAGCGGCGCAGCGTGCTCTCGGGCAGGTGCCCGGACGGCCGCATCCGCGCCCGGGGGACCTTCGAGTTCCTCGACGGCTCGGAGATATCGGGCGAGCTCCTGCGGGTCTGCACGGTGGCGGCTGGGCGCTAGGCCGCGATGCGCTCGCGGGCGAATTCCTCGGCCTCCTCGGCGGCGGCCGCGAGCTCGGCGAGGATCTCCTCCAGCTGCTCGGCCTGTCCCGGCTCCAGCTCGAGGCGACCGTCGACGAGCAGCTGGTCGGCTCGCGCCACCGGCAGCTCGCTCTCGACCACGCGGCCGCCGAGGGCGGCGAGCACCTTGCGGGTCTCGGCCTGGGCCCAGACCGCGCCGAACATCCCGGTCGAGGCGCCGATCGCGGCCGCCGGCTTGCCGTTGAGGGCGCTCTGGCCGGCCGGGCGCGAGGCCCAGTCGAGGGCGTTCTTCAGCACCCCGGGAATCGAGTGGTTGTACTCCGGCGTCGCGATCAGGACCGCGTCGGCCTCGCGCATCGCCCGCCGCAGCGCCTCCACCGGCAGCGGCGTCGCCGCCGTTTCGGCGTCGGCGTCGTAGGGCGGGATCTCGCGCAGGCCCCCGAACTCGACAAGCTCCACCCCGGCGGGCAGCCGCTCGGCGGCCGCCCGCAGCAGGGCGCTGTTGAGCGAGTCCCGGCGCAGGCTGCCGGAGATGCCCAGGACCCGCATCGCTACTCGGCCTCCTTGACCAGCTCGAGGTCGACGGCGATCTCGACCGTGTAGTCGAGGACCTCGCCGCCGCTGGGCAGCTCCGCCTGCCAGTCGAGCCCGAAGCTGCGGCGGTCGACGCTGGCGGCGAGCGAGAGCCCGACCCGGGCGCTGCCGGCGAGGTCGGTCCCGAGCTGGCCGACCTTGCCGCGGGCCTCGACCTCGTGCGTGGTGCCGCGGATCTCCAGCTCGCCGCGCAGCTTCACCGCCCCGTCCTCGGCGACCTCGAACCCGGTCGAGCTGAACTTCAGCCGCGGGTAGCGCTCGGCGTCGAAGAACTCGGGGGAGAGCAGGTGGCCCTTCAGCATCTCCTCGGAGATGTCGACGGAGGCGACCTCGACCGTGCCATCGAGCTTCGGCTCGCCGCCGCCCTCGAGCCTGGCCTCGTAGTCGCGGAAGCCGCTGCGGAAGGTGGAGACGCCGTTGTGGACGACGGCGAAGTTGATCGTCGAGTGGACCGGGTCCACCGCGTAGGTCCCGGTCGATATCTGCTGGGCAACGGTCTGCGTGGGCATGTCGAGCTCCTTCTCAAAAAACTGTTGCCGGATAAAAGATTGACGCAGAAACCATCTTAGCAGAAAAGCTTGTAGCTACAACTATTGTCTTGACAAGTGTCATCTGCGATGATCTGGGAGCGATGAGCGAGGCGACCGCCACCAGCCCCGAGAAGAAGCCGGCCTGCCCGGCCAACACCCCGCACGGGGAGGCCTGGGGCGCGCTCGCCCGCACCCACGCCGCGGTCAGCCAGCGGCTGCAGGAGGCGCTCGCCCAGGGCGACTTCCCGCCACTGCCCTGGTACGAGGTGCTCGCCGCCGTCGCCGAGGCGCCCGACCAGCGGATGCGCATGGGCGACCTCGCCGAGGCGCTGGTGATCACCCGCGGCGGCCTCACCAAGCTGGTCGACCGCCTGGTCAAGGCCGGCCTCCTGGAGCGGACCTTCTGCGCGGACGATCGCCGCGTCAGCTACGCGACCCTGCTGCCGGCCGGCATGACCCTGTTGGCGGAGATGCGGCCGGTGATCGTCGGCGAGCTCGAGATCGCCTTCTCGGCCAGCCTCAGCGTCAAGCAGGCGAACGAGCTGCGCCGGACGCTCGACGGCGTCCGTGGCAACGCCTGCGCCGGCGTCGCCTGAGCCAGGACCGGGAGCCGCTCAGGCCAGCGCCGCCGCGGCCCGCTCCTTGGCGGACTCGACGATCGCCAGCAGCGCCGTCTCCTGCCCGTCGCGCAGCAGCTCGACCGGGTCGGGGTCGCCGTTGACGATCCCCTCGAAGAACTCCTTGCGATCCTGGTAGGTCGGCAGCGTCCCCTTGGCCCAGCCGCGGGCGTCGTTGAGGACGATCGCCAACCGCGCGTACTCCTCGCCGAAGAGCTCGGAGACTTCGCGCTTCATCCGCTTCGCCAGGGCGGGGGAGGCGCCGGCGGTGGAGATCGCGATCGCCAGCGGCCCGGTGCGGACGATCGCCGGCAGGATGAAGTTGCACAGCGGCGGCACGTCGACGATGTTGACCAGCATCGCCCGCCGCTCGGCGTCGTCGAAGACGGCGATGTTGACGTCGGTGTCGTCGGTGCAGGCGATGACCATGAAGACGCCCTCGAGATCCTCGGCGCCGCCGTACTGGCGCCGCTCCCACTCGATCGAGCCCTCCTTCGCCAGGTCCTCCAGCTGCGGGTGGGCGACCGGCGCGATCAGGGTCACGTCGGCGTCACAGGCGAGCAGGCCCTCGACCTTCTCGAGCCCGATGTCGCCGCCGCCGACGACCACGCAGCGCCGCCCCTTCAGTTTCAGGCAGGCGATGTAGAAGGGGGTCTCGAGCATGTCCCGCACGCAGGACTGGTCGCAGATTCCCTTGCGGAACTGGCAGACGCACTCCTTGCCGGCATAGGCCTGGGCGGGCATGGGGGAAAGGTTAGTGATCGGTGGTCGGCGGGCGGCGCGGCGCTAGACCGCGTCCAGGGTGAGTCGCAGCCCCTCGTCGAGGCTCGTCGCCGGGATCCAGCCCAGCTCGCCTTCGGCGCGCGAGGCGTCGACGGAGATGCGCTGCACCTCGCCGGCCCGCGGCGGCGCCAGCTCGGGCTCGAAGCCGTCGGCTCCCCCCAGGCGCCCCAGCGCCTCGGCCAGCTCCAGCACGCTGGTCTCGCGGCCGGTGCCGATGT
This sequence comes from uncultured Solirubrobacterales bacterium, assembly GCA_963717495.1. Taxonomy (GTDB): domain Bacteria; phylum Actinomycetota; class Thermoleophilia; order Solirubrobacterales; family 70-9; genus VAYN01. The sequence continues at coordinate 2,431,910 of OY970339.1, forward strand.
TGAAGGCGCCGCTGGCGTCGGACTGCGCCGCCGCCAGCGCCGCGGCGACGACGTCGCCCACGTATATGTAGTCGCGGGTCTGAGTGCCGTCGCCGTAGACGGTCGGCCGCCCGCCGGAGCTGAGCAGGCCGCAGAAGATCGCGATCACGCCGGCCTCGCCGAGCGGGTCCTGGCGCGGGCCGTAGACGTTGCCGAGCCGCAGGGCCACCGTCGAGAGCCCGTACAGGCGCTCGTAGAGAGCCAGGTAGCCCTCGGCCGCGAACTTGCTCTGGCCGTAGGCGGACATCGGCGCGATCGGCGCCGACTCGTCCAGTGGCAGCCGCTGCCCCTCGCCCTCGCCGTAGATCGCCCCTCCGGTGGAGACGAAGACGACGCGCCCGACGCCGACGCCGCGGGCCGCCTCCAGCACGTTGGCGGTGCCGCCGACGTTGACCGCGGCGTCGAAGGCGGGGTCCTCCAGCGACTTGCGGACGTCGATCTGGGCAGCCAGGTGGAAGACCGTCCGCGGCTGCTTCGCGGCCGCCAGCGCCGCCAGCGCGGCGGCGTCGCGGATGTCGAGCTCGACCAGCTCGGCGCCGGCGGCCAGCGCCCCGTCGAGGTTGTCGCGACGGCCGGTCGAGAGGTCGTCGACGACGGTCACCGCGTCGCCCCGGGCGACCAGTGCGTCGACCAGGTTCGAGCCGATGAAGCCGGCGCCGCCGGTGACGAGACAGTTCACGATCGCGCCGATCCTATGAGGATCGGCGGAGGAGAGGCCGGGAGGAGCAGCCGAGCGCCCCTGCTACCTTGCTGGCCCCATGCGACTGATCGTCACCGAGAAGAACAACAGCGCCAAGAAGATCGCCGAGGCCCTGAGCGGCGGCAGCAACGGCGAGGACAAAACCTTCAAAGTCTCGTTCTACACGTGGACCGACGCCGAAGGTGGCGAGCAGATGACGATCGGCCTCAAGGGCCACGTGCTCGGCCCCGCCTTCCCCGAGGGCTACTCGAACTGGCAGAAGACCGATCTGCACGACCTGATCGACGCCGAGCTGATCAAGGAGCCGACCGACAAAAACGTCGTCAAAGCGATCAAGAAAGTCGCCAAAGAGGCGGACGAGCTGGTGATCGCGACCGACTTCGACCGCGAGGGCGAGCTGATCGGGCTCGAGGCGCTGGAGGAGATGCTCGACGCCAACCCGGAGCTGGGCTCCCGCGAGGGCACCGCCGACGGCAGCCTGGTGATCCAGCGCGCCCGCTACTCGGCCCTGACCAAGGAAGAGATCGAGCGCGCCTTCAACGAGCTCGACACCCTCTCCTACCCGCTGGCCAACGCCGGCGCCGCCCGCCAGGACATCGACCTGCTCTGGGGCGCGACCCTGACCCGCGCCGTCTCGCTGGCAAGCCGCCGCTTCGGCTCCAACTTCCTCTCCGTCGGCCGCGTCCAGTCGCCGACCCTGGGCCTGATCGTCGAGCGCGAGATGGAGCGTCGCGCCCACGTCGCCAAACCGTTCTGGGAGCTGTTCGCCAAGTTCGAGCACCCCGACGGGACCTTCGAGACCCATCACACGGTCGACAAATTCTGGGACAAAGCCGAGGCCGACGCTGCCCTCGCCGGCACCGCGGCGCCCGGCGTCGTCAAAGCGGTCACGGCCCGCAAGAACACCCGCAAGCCGCCGACCCCCTACAACACCACCGCCTTCAGCACCGATGCATCCAGCCGCCTTGGCATCACCCCCGCCAGCGCGATGCGGATCGCCGAGGACCTCTACATGGACGGCTTCATCTCCTACCCGCGCACCGACAACACGGTCTACCCGTCGTCGCTGCCGCTGCGCGAGCTGGTCAGCTCGCTGGTCAAGGTCAAGGAGTTCTCCGCCGCCTCCGGCCTGCTCGACGGTGAGCTGAAGCCGACCCGCGGCAAAAAAGAGACGACCGACCACCCGCCGATCTACCCGACCCAGGCGATCCACCCGGGCGCCCTCGACGGCTCCAAGAAACGGGTCTACGAACTGGTCGTGCGCCGCTTCCTCGCCACCTTCAGCCCGCCGATGATCACCGAGTCGACCCGGGCCGACATCGAGGCCGGCTCGGAGACCTACTTCGTCCGCGGCTCGGTCGTGGTCGACCCTGGCTACGCCGGCATCTACACCTACGCCCGCTCCTCCGACGAGGAGATCCCGGCGCTGAAAGAGGGCCAGCAGCTCGACCTCGACGGCGCCCCCTGGATCGTCGATAAGGAGACGCAGCCACCCTCGCGCATCTCGCAGGCCAAACTGATCGAGATGATGGAGGAGCGCGGCCTCGGCACCAAGGCGACCCGCGCCGACATCATCCAGAAGCTGTTCGACCGCGGCTACGTCTTCGGCAACCCGCCGGTCCCCTCGGAGACCGGGATCGCCCTCTATGAGGCCTTCAAGAACTACGTGCCGGCGATGGCGACGCCGGAGATGACGGCGACGCTGGAGGCGGAGATGGACCGGATCGCCGCCGGCGAGATGACCAAGGGCGCCGTCGTCGGCGAGAGTCGCGACCTCCTGCACAAGACCTGGACCGAAATCGACGGCAGCCGCGAGGACCTGGCCAAAGTGATCTGGAAAGGGATGGACGAGGACCGCATCCTCGGCCCCTGCAAAGTCTGCGAAGAAGCCGGCCGCAAGAAGGACGATGGCTCGCCCCACATGCTGCGGATCATCCGCGCAAAAAAATCGGGCAAACGCTTCGTCGGCTGCAGTGGCTGGACTCTCGACGACCCCAGCTCCTGCGACCAGACCTTCCCGCTGCCCCAGCGCGGCGACGTCTTCAAGCTCGAAGACCGCTGCTCGATCTGCGGCGAGACGCCGCGGCTGAAAGTCGTCCCCTTCCGCGGCCGCCCCTGGAACCTCTGCCTCAACGACAACTGCGAGTCGATGCAGGAGATGAAGAAACGCCGGGCCGAGCGCGAAGCGGCGAAAGCGGCCAAAGCGGCGATGGAGAAGAAGCCGCTGGTCAAAGGCGACGAGGACGCTCCCGCCAAAGCCAAAAAAGCGAAAGTGAAAGCGTCCAAAGCGGACACCGCCACGCGGGGGCGCAAACGCGCCAAAGCCGCGGCCAAAGGCTGAGATGGCCGCGGCCGCGATCAGCTGAGGCCAGCGGCGTTGTTCATCTCCCTGGAGGGCGTCGACGGGTCCGGGAAGAGCACCCAGGCGCGACTGCTGGTCGAGGCGCTGGGTGCGGAGACGGTGGCGATCCGCGAGCCGGGGGGGACCGACGCGGCCGAGCGCATCCGCGACCTGCTCGCCGACCCGGCCGTCGAGCTGGAGCCGCTGGCCGAGCTGATGCTCTTCTGCGCTGCCCGCGCCGACCTCACCGAGCGGGTGATCCGGCCGGCGCTGGAGGCCGGCCGCACCGTTGTCTCCGACCGCTTCTCCGACTCCAGCGTCGCCTATCAGGGCGCGGCGCGGGGGCTGGGAGTGGGGGAGGTGATCGGCCTCTGCGACACCGCCACCGACGGGCTCTGGCCGGACCTGACCCTGCTGCTGAAGGTCGACCCCGAGGTCGGCCTCGGCCGCGCCGACGGCGAGGATCGCTTCGAGTCCGAGGGCCTGGAGCTGCAGCGGGCGGTAGCCGAGGCCTACGAGGAGATCGCCGTGATCGCCAGCGACCGCGTGGCCGTGGTCGACGCAGCCGGGACGGTCGACGAGGTGCACGAGCGCGTGATGGAGGCGGTCAACGCCCACCGCACGGAACATTGAGCACTTGTGGTCCCTATGGGCGCATTAAGTGCTCAAGGAACAGTTGAGATGAGCGTGCTCGAGCACTCGACCGAGCATCAGCCGCGGGCTCGAATCGCACTGGACGCGGCGCTGGCCTCGGGGCCGTCCCATGCGTATCTGTTCAGAGGCCCCCGGGGGGCCGGTAAGCGGGCGGCGGCGCGGGCTTTTGCGGCGGAGATTCTTGCTGGCTCCACAGAGGATCCCGACGACGTGCGCCGGCGCGCCCTGCTCGACCCATCGCCGCACCCGGATCTCGTCTGGCTGGCGCCGCGCGGGGCCCAGCACCTGGTCGAGGAGGTGCGCGAGCGGGTGATCCGCGCCGCCTCCTACCGGCCCTTCGAAGGCGACAAGCGCGTCTTCGTCGTCGAGGCGGCGGAGGCGATGCGCGACGAGAGCCAGAACGCGCTGCTGAAGACGCTCGAGGAGCCGCCCGAGTACGTCCACCTGATCCTGCTCAGCTCCGAGCCGGAGGCACTGCTGGAGACGATCGCCTCGCGCTGCCAGCCGGTCGACTTCGCCCCCCTCTCCGCCGAGGTCCTCGAGGAACTGTTGGCCGATGGGCCTGAGGCGTCCAATTTGCGGATGGACTCGGCCGATCGACCAGAGGAGGTCGCGGCGGCGGCGCGGCTCGCGGCTGGGGACCTCGAGCGGGCGCGGCTGCTGCTGGGGCCGCGAGGCCGCGAGGTACGGGAGGACGTCGAGAGCTGCGTCTCCGCTGCCCTCGCCGGCGAGGTCGCCTCCGCCCCCTGGAAGCGCCTCCTCGACCGCGCCGAGGCAGCCGGCGAGGACGTCGAAGCGGCCACCCGCGAGGCGCTGGAGGAGGAAGCGAAAGCCGGCATCAAGCGCACCGCCCGCGACATCGCCGAGGAGTCCAAACGGGCGGGCAGGCGCCGCCGCACCGAGATCCTCGACCTCGGCCTCGAGCTCTGCGCCGCCTGGCTGCGCGACCTCGCCGCCGTCGCTGCCGGCGCCGAGGACGTCGTCTTCAATCGCGACCGCCTCGACCTGCTCCACACTCAGGCTGCCGAGCTCGACCCCGCCCGCGCCCGCCGCGGCGCCGAGGCCGTCCAGGAGACCCGCCGCGGCCTCGACCTCAATGTCTCCGAGGAGCTGGCCCTCGAAGCCCTCTTCTTCCGACTCGAGCGGTTCTTCGCCTAGGTGCGCTCGCGCTCGGCGGGCGCGGAGCCGCCGTTGCCGCGTTCTTCCTCGGCCTGCTGGCGCGCCTTTTCCAGCGCTCGCTCTTGGGCCAGCCGGGTGATCTGGGCTGCCTGGCGGGACATGATCACGCTGAAGTTGAGCGCCAGGCCGAGCAGCAGCAGGAGGACGATCGAGAAGAGGGCGACGTTGGTGTCGCGCACTCCCATGAGGTCGGCGACGAGCTCGAGTAGGCCCGGGAAGGCGGCGCCGGCGAGCATGCCGAGGCCGGCGACGAACCAGATCACGCTGTAGCGCTCCTGCAGGCGGTCGCGGCGGATCAGGTCGAGGATCAGCAGCATGAAGAAGATCGCGATGATCGCGGCGACGATCCGCGTCTGCGAGGTCAGGTGGACCTGGGTGGCGTCGGCGGCGAGGACGAGCCGGCTCATCGGTCCATTTCCACCCGGCGCGGCCGGAACTGCCCGACCAGCAGCACCACCAGACCCTTGAAGATGAAGAAGGCCGAGCGCAGCGGGGTCAGGAAGGAGCGACCGCCGGCTCGCTCCAGCATCCGCACCGGCACCTCCTCGACCCGCAGGCCCTGGCGCACCGCCAGCTGCAGCGACTCGATCTCGGCGAAGTCGGGCGAGTAGTTCTCGCTGAACAGCGAGATCACCCGCCGGTTGGCCGCCCGCATACCGCTGGTCGTGTCGGTGAAGCGCTGGTGCGTCGCCAGGGTGAGGAAGAAGCGGAAGACGCCGATCCCGATCCGCCGCGAGAAGGTCGCCTTGTAGTCGTCGCTCTCCGGCTCCGCGTCGGGGTCGTGGTAGCGCGAGCCGATCACCAGGTCGGCACGGTCGGCCTGCACCTCGGCCAGCAGTCGCGCCACTTCCACCGGCGGGTGCTGGCCGTCGGCGTCGAGGTGGGCGCAGAAGTCGTAGCCCTCGCGCAGCGCGTGCAGGTAGCCCGTCTGCAGCGCCGCGCCGAGGCCCTGGTTGAAGGGGAGGGTGGCGACGAGCACACCCAGCTCCCGCGCCCGCGCCGTGGTCGCGTCGGTTGAGCCGTCGTCGACGACGAGGATGTCGGCCCCGGCCAGGTGCTCGCGGACGTCGGCGACGACCGCGGCGATCGAGGCCTCCTCGTTCCAGGCCGGGATAAAGACGAGCGTCCGCACGCGGCGATTCTGCCACGAAAGCCCGCTCCCGCCCGCCTGCGATCACGCTCGGTGAATGGATTGTGTTAGTAAACCTTCATGAGCTCTGGCAACGAGATGCCGGCCCAGCCGCAGGCCGCCGCGCCGCGCATCGGCATGCGCCTCTGGTTGACCGGTGCCTTCGCCGCGGTCAGCCTGATCACCGCCGGCGCCGTCTTCCTCTTCGGCGACGACCGCAAGGCGCTGATCGCCTCGGTCCTGATCGGGATCCTCGCCGGCTTCCTGATCGCGGTGGCGATCTCCCACCGGGTCGTGCGCCTGGCCCGCGCCGCGGGGGAGATGGCCGGCGGCTCCTTCGACGCTCCCCTCAACGTCTCCGGGCCGGACGAGATCGGCGACCTCGCCCGCGCCCTCGACTCGATGCGCGCCTCCCTGAAGGAGAGCTTCGGCGTGCTCACCGCCGACCGCAACAAGCTGGCGGCGATCTTCGACGGCCTCACCGACGCGGTGATGGTGGTCGACTTCGACGGTCCGGTCCGCTTCTCCAACAGCGCCGCCTCGCCTCTGCTCGACGCCTCCGGGCAGCCGCCGGAGATCGTGCGCTCGCAGGTGCACCGCGCCTCCGAGCTCGGCTTCTCCGCCCACCCGGCGCTGCGGATCGGCGACCGCGCCTACGCCTTCAATGCTCGCTCCCTGCCCGACGAGCGCGCCGTCCTGGCGGTCCTGCGCGACCGCACCGACGAGCTGCGCCGCGAGCTGGCCGAAGCGGATTTCGTCTCCAACGCCGCCCACGAGCTGCGCAACCCGCTGGCCGGGATCTCCGGCGCGATCGAGGTCCTGCAGAGCGGCGCCAAGAACGAGCCTCGCGACCGCGACCACTTCCTCTCCCGCCTCGCCGACGACGCCGACCGCATGGGCCGCCTGACCCAGTCGCTGCTGACCCTTGCCCGGGTCGAGTCGCGGGGGGCGGCGGAGAGCGAGGTGGTCGACGTCGCGGTGGCGATCCGCGACGTCGTCGCCGCGGTGGAGACGCCGCGGCACCTCGCCCTGGAGGTGGAGGTCGAGCCCGACCTTGCCGCCACCGGCGACCCGACGCTGCTGCGCCAGGTGATGATCGGGCTGCTGACCAACGCTTTCAAGAACACGCCACCCCCCGGGACCGTTACCGTTCGCGGCCGCCACGAAGGGGAGGGGGAGGTCATCTTGGAGGTAATCGACACCGGGACGGGGATTCCAGCGGCGGAGATCGAGCGCGTCTTCGAGCGCTTCTACCGTCGCAGCGAGTCGCGCAAGCAGGAGGGCTTCGGCCTCGGCCTGGCGATCGCCCGCCGCATGGTTGACGTGATGGGTGGCCAGATCGGCGCCAACTCCGTCGAGGGGGAGGGCAGCACCTTCTGGGTCCGCCTTCCCGTCGCCCAGCCGAGCCCGACCCCGGTGGCCTGACCTATGTATAGCGAGCCCTTATATATGGAGCACATATGAGCAGCGGTCGCATCCTCATCGCCGACGACGAGCCCTCGGTTCGGGACTCGGTCGGCTACGCGCTGGCCCAGGAGGGCTTCGACGTGACCGGCGCGGCCGACGGCGACGAGGTGGCCGAGCTGCTCGGCAACGGCGTTCCCTTCGACCTGCTGATCCTCGACATCATGATGCCGGGCCCGAGCGGCCTCGAGATCTGTCGCGACGTCCGCTCTCGCAGCGCCGTGCCGATCATCGTCCTCACCGCCAAGGACGCCGAGGTCGACAAAGTGGTCGGGCTCGAGGTCGGTGCCGACGATTACGTGACCAAGCCCTTCTCGGTCCGCGAGCTGCTCGGCCGCGTACACGCCCAGCTGCGCCGCCGCGAACTCGACCGCTCCCCCCTCGCCCAGGCGGTGAAAATCGAGTCCGGCCCGGTCTCTATCGACCTCGTCCGCCACGTCGCCACCGTGCGCAACATCCCCGTCAACCTCACCCGCTCCGAGTTCCAGCTCCTGCGCCTCCTGGTCGGCCGCCCCGGCGAGGTCTTCTCCCGCGCCAAGATCATGGAGGAGCTCTGGCAGACCGAGTTCGACGGCGACGAGCGCGCCTGCGACGTCCACATCTCCAACCTGCGCCAGAAGGTCGAGCGCGACCCCCAGAAGCCGGAGCTGGTCGTGACCGTGCGAGGGTTCGGCTACAAGTTCAGCGGCAACGGCTCCTGAGCCAGAGGTCCCCTGCCGAGCGAGCCCCTACGATCTTTCGTAGATGGCAGAGAGACTGACTACGCGCTCGGAGTGGCTCACGGCCAATCCTCCCCCCTCGCGGCTGCTGACCGAGACGCTTGCCGGAGTGGCGCGGCGGGCCCGTACCGGTGAGAACTTTCGCCTCGCGGTGAGAGAGTTCCTGGACGAGTTCGCGCTGCGGGGATCCGCCGAGTCGCGGGCCGAGGCGATCGCTGAGCGGCCGCGGCCAACTGGGGACGCCCGCCACGACGCTTACCTGGGGGCGCTCGCGGAGCACCTCGCGGCGGTCAATCACCTCGACCGGCCTGCGTGGTCGATCGAGCCCACCCGCTTCCTGGATCGGTTCTGGTTCGTCAGCGACGTGCCCGGCTTCCGGGCGACGGCGATCGCCCAGGCCCCCGCGGCCTTCCGCCGCCGGGGCGTGTTTATCCCCGAGCGCTCCCTGCACCGCGTCTGAGATGGATCGCGGCGAGATCATTGCGGCGCTGACGGCTCTGGCGGCCGAGCTCGAGCGCCGTGGGGTCAGCGCCGAGATGTACATAGTCGGCGGGGCGGCGATCGCGCTGGCCTTCGATGAGCGACGGGCGACGCGCGACATCAATGCCGTGTTCGAGCCGAAGAACGTCGTCTATGAAGCGGCGGCGGTTGTCGCCGAGCAGCTCGGGTTGCCGGCCGGCTGGCTCAACGATGCGGTCAAGGGCTTTCTGGAGGGTGATGATCCCGCCGCGGCGCCCGTCCTGGACTTGCCGGGCCTCCGTTGCCTCGCTGCATCTCCGGAGACCTTGCTGGCGCTGAAGGTCCTGGCCCATCGCGTCGGCGAGGACGAGGACGACGTGCGTCTGTTGGCGGCTGAGCTTGGCCTCGAGCGGGCCGATCAGGTGCTGGCGATCGCCGAGCGGAGCTACGGGGACCGGCTGGCCCCCGCCGCGCGCTTCTTCGTCGAGGAGCTGTTCGACTCCGAGCCGGTCGACGGCGCCTGAGTTCCCCCGCCCCCGCGGCACGTACGCCGCCGCCATACCCAGCCAAAACCACTGCTTTACAGGGGATAGTTGAATCTGTCTTGACTTCGAGACACATGTGTGTCTTAATCTTGCCCAGACTTAGAAACACGGATATCCGCGTCTCTTAAGTCGCAGGGAAGTTCGGACACAGGGAAATCGAGCCTCGACGAAGCGCCGCCTAGGGAGCGGCCAGCCGAAGGGCTCACGGGACAAGGAGAGACCTAGATGTTCTCGAGAATCCGCGAGCACCTCGGCACCGCCGGCTTGGTCGTAGCGATCGTCGCGCTTGTAGCCGCCCTCGGTGGCGGGGCGTACGCCGCTACGGGTGGTTCGGGTGGTGGCAAGGCAACCGTGAGCGCCAAGGGCAAGCCCGGCCCGCGTGGCCCGCGCGGCAAAACCGGACCCGCCGGATCGGCAGGGCCTGTTGGGCCTGTGGGACCCGTGGGGCAGGCCGGCGCCAAGGGCGACCCGGGTGCCCCGGGGTCCAACGGCAGCAACGGGGCAGATGGCGCCGACGGCAAAGGTACGGAAGCCATTCCGTTCGTCGGCTCGAAAGGGACCTGCACCGAAGGCCAGGGGGGAATCGAAGTCAAATCGGCAGCCCCGCCGACCTACGTCTGCAACGCGGGGGGCTTCCCCGAAACGCTGCCGGCAGGCAGGACCGAGACGGGACTGTGGGCATTTGGGGACACTCCAGCCAAACCTGGCTCTGCGCAACTTTTCGTCCCAATCTCCTTTCCGGTCCCGCTGGAAGCGGATTTGAGCTTCGACCCCGACCCAGCGGAAAGTCAGGTTCATGCCGTCTCCCCCACAGGAGAAGAGCTCAACCTGAATACCTTCGAACTTGAACCATCAACCCACTGTCTGGGAAGCGTGGCGGCACCCATTGCGGATCCCGGCAATCTCTGCGTGTACCTCGCAAACATGGGCGGGTTCCAGTTGTTCAACCACCAGATCGGCAAGGCGGACGTCGTCACCAGTGGCGCTTCGCAACAGGGAGCGGTGCTGAAAGTCACCCTCGAAGTTGACACTGATGTTCGCGGCTCCGGTACCTGGGCTGTGACAGCCGAAGAATAGACGGGCCCGACCGCTATGACTGACACACCCGACCCCGTGCGAAGCAAGCCAACGCTTCGCGCGGGGGTGAGGGCGAGTCTCAAGAAGCAAGCACACCTGCCAAAGGGGACCGGACGATGAAGCGCAGTGGCGTTCTTGCAACCGTAGCGGTCGCTCTTTTAGGGCTTATAGCACTCGTCCCCCAGGCCTCGGCCTTCAAAGTCGTCAGTCAATCCGGCGAAGCTGCCGGGCAGACCCGGAACCCGGTAGGAGTCGCGGTCGATCGCGAAACCGGCCGCCTCTACGTGGCCGACGCGGGCAATCACCGGATCGACGTCTTCGACACTGCTGGATCCTTTGTCATGGCCTTCGGCTGGGGCGTAGACACCGGCGCCAGCGCGTTGCAGATCTGCACCACCGCTAGTACCTGCCAGAAAGGCCTTGCCGGCGCGGGCAAGGGGCAGTTCAACGGGCCGACCTCGATTGCAGTCGACAACGACCCGCTGAGCCCGTCATTCCACGATGTCTACGTGGCCGACTTCAACAACCACCGGGTCGAGAAATTCTCCCCGACCGGTGAATTCATCCTCACCTACGGTGGCGGCGTCAACCAAACGAAAGTGGGAGAAGGCAAAACCAGTGAAGAAAATGTCTGCCTCGCCTCCTCCGGCGACATTTGCGGTGCGGGCCGAAATGGCACGGGAGGCGGGGAATTCTTCGACTCGGAAATTGGCGGGCAACTCTTAGTGGGCGTCGGTCCGGGAGGGATCGTCTATGTGGGCGACAGTCAGCGCATTGCCGCGCTCCCGGCGGAACTTTTCACTAGCCGCCTGCAGAAGTTCGATCCGAACGGAGCTTTCATCTTCCAGAAAGACCCGCTGGCTGAAGGTTCCATGGTAGCTCTTGCCGTTGACTCCACCGGAGACTTCTATGCAGCGACCGAACGCATCGGAAGAACCTTTCAGAAATATGACTCAACGGGAAATTCGATCATCAGCTCTATAGGAAAAGGCGAATTCCTGGCCCTTGCCACCGGTGCCAATGACCACATTTACATGGCTGAAAACGATGCGACCGCTTCGAAAAGGAACATCAGCGAGTACGACTCAAGCGGAAACCCGCTGCGCCGCTTCGGCTACGGGACCTTCGAAAGTGCGCGGCCAAAGGGCCTTGTACCGCATGAAAGCCCCAGCGGCGACATCTACGTCTCTGAAGGCGACAGGGTGATCCAGGTCGACTTCCCTCCGCCTGGGCCGGTCGTTCTGCCTGCACCCTGCAAAGCCGGATCCGTCGGCAGTGGCAGAGCCACCCTTCAGGCCGAAGTCAACCCGGAGGGCAAAGCGACCACCGTCCACTTCCAGTACCTCACCCAGGCCCAGTTCGAAGCCGGTGGCTTCGCTAACCCGGAAACGAAAACCACCCCCGAGAGCGCCTCGATCGGCGAAGACATCGAGCTCCACGAAGGCTCCGTCCTGGTAACGGGCCTGACTCCCGAAACGAAATACCACTGCCGCGTGGTGGCGAGCAACGAGGACGCGACCGTCGTCGGCTCGGAGGGTGAATTCACCACCCTCGAACCGTTCGAAATCCTCGCGAGCTGGTCTTCTGGCGTCGGTGCCGAAGAGGTGACCTTGAACGCGAACGTCAATCCGCTCGGCATCCCCACCACGGGCCATTTCCAGTACGTCGATGACGCCACCTATCAGGCGGATGTCGGCGCTGCTGGGCCCGGTCACGGCTTCGATCACGCCAAAGACGCTCCAGAAGGCCCAGGCGAAATCGACTTCGGCGCCGGCGAAACGCCGAAAACCGGCAGCGTCACGATCTCGGGCCTCGCTGCCGGCACCGTCTACCACTACCGCATCATCGTCAAAGACCCGTTCGTCGCACCCCGACCCGGCGCCGAGCACACCTTTCGCACCTTCCTCGCCGGCGAGGGCGTCCTCCCCGACGGCCGCGCCTATGAGCTCGTCTCGCCGGCCCAGCGCAACGGCGGCGAGGTGGCGGTGCCCGGCGGCGCCGGTGGCGTCGCCAACCTCAACTTCGTGCGGATCAACGCTGCCTCCCCAAGCGGGGAAGCGGCCACCTACACGTCCTTCAACGCATTCGCCAACCCGCAGGGCGCCCCCGGCGTCGGCCAGTACCTCTCACGACGCACCGCAGCCGGCTGGGTAACCGAGAACATCAGCCCGCCCGGCGCCCAGCGTTTGACCCAGCCGCCCTTCACCGGCTTCTCGCCCGATCTCAGCTTCGGCGGGCTGAATGTCAAAGAACCGGCGCTTGGCGAAGGCGCGGTCACCGATTTCGAAAACACCTACCTGCGCGACAACGCCTCGGGCACCCTGCGCTCGCTCAACGACGAAGTCCCGCGGGGCGTCAGCAACGAGGTCTTTTGCCTCGGCTATGGCGGCTCCTCCGCCGATGGGTCACGCGCTTTCTTCCTCACCAACGGCGCCTTGGCCGATGCGCCGGAAGGGACCGGCTTCAGCCTCTATGAACGCTCGAGCGTGGGCGCTGTGACCCTCGTCAGCGTCCTGCCCAGCGACGCTCCCGCCGCTCCCGCCTCCGAAACCGCCTTTGGAGCCGGCGGCGGAGGGTGCGGATCCAGCAACAGGATCGTCGCCGGCGCTGTCTCCGAAGATGGATCGAAGGTCTTCTGGACCTTTGGCGGCAAATACAAAACCAGCCAGAGGCCGCTGATGGCCCGCCTGAACGGCACCGAAACGATCCAGCTCGACGCGTCGAAAGGGGCCGGCCCCCCCGGCAACGGGCGTTTCTTGGCCGCCACCCCCAACGGTTCCTTCGCTTTCTTCAGCGCTCCCGGCAAACTGACCGCCACCGCCTCGGAAGACGGTCTTTACCGCTATGACACGGCGACCAAGACGCCGCTCTCCCTGACCCCCGGCGCCGGCTCAGCGGGAGTTCAAGGGATTTTGGGCATCAGTCGGGATGGTAGCTACGCCTACTTTGCCGCCAACGCCGCGCTCACCGGCGAAGCCACCAACGCACAGGGACAGAAAGCCCAGGCCGGGAAGGCCAACGTCTACCTCTGGCACCAGGGCGCTCCCGGATTGCGCTTTGTCGCGACGCTCTCAGAAAGTGACGGCAACAACTGGTCCGCTGCCCCGACCGTTCAGACCGCGCGGGTGAGCCCGGATGGCCTGCACCTGGCCTTTGTCTCGCTGTCGAGCGAAACCCTCTCGGGCTACGACAACTCGGTCGCGGCGGGGAGCGGCTGCGTGCTTGGCAGCGAAAACCAGCTCGAAGGCGGCCCCCTCTGTCGCCAGGCATACCTCTTCGATGCCGAAACAGGGGGCCTGACCTGCGCCTCCTGCAACCCCTCCGGGGCGAGACCGATCGGCCCAAGCCTCCTGCCGGGCTGGAGCAACCCATACGAAGCGACGCATTACCTCTCGGCTGACGGCAGCCGCCTGTTCTTCGAAAGCCGCGACGCTCTCAGCCCCAACGACCAGAACCAGGCACTCGACGTCTATGAGTTCGAGCGCGTTGGCAGCGGCAGCTGCAACGCTCAAAACCCGAGCTTCGACCCCGTTTCCGACGGCTGTCACTTCCTCATCTCGACCGGGGCCAGCCAAGACCAGACCTACCTCCTTGACGCCTCGGCTTCCGGGCGCGATGTCTTCCTCGCCACCCGCGAGCGACTGGTGGGCTGGGATGAAAACGAAAACTACGACGTCTATGACGCCCGCGAAGGCGGCGGCTTCCCTGAGCCGACCCCACCCCCACCAGCTTGCATAGGAGAGGCCTGCAAGCCTCAGGTGACCATCGCCCCGAGCTCGCCTTCGGCAGCCACCCCCAGCTTCGAAGGTCCCGCCAACAAGCTCGAAAAGCCAAAGAAGCACAAGGCCAGGAAACACAGGAAAAAGCACAAGCACAAGGCTCGAAAGCACCGGCGAGCCAATCACAACCGGAGGGACGTTCGATGATCGCCCGCAGGCTCACCACCCTCCTCGCGACGATGCTTCTCGGCATGGCGATCGCCACGCCCGCCCGGGCGGCGACGCCCGCGCCGTCGTGGTCGATCCACGGCGTCGCGGCGCCGACCAATTTCGCTCCGGGAGAGTCGAGCGGAGTGGACCTCTACGAAGTCACCGTCGCCAACAACGGCGCCGAAGTGACCGACTCCAGCGAGATCACGATCAGCGACACCTTGCCGGCCGGCCTAACCGTGAAAAGTGTGGAGCTGCCGCTGCGAATCGGGAGTGACACCAAAGAATTTGCCGAAGAAGCCTGCGAAACCGAGACGGTGAGCGGGGTCAGCACCGTCACCTGCACGATCACCGAAGCCCTCCCGGCGAAAGAACCGGCGAAGCTATACCCCGCCGAACAGCTGCGGATGGTGATCCGCGTCGCCGTACCGCCCACGGCTGCCGGGACGCTCGAAAACCGTGTCGAAGTGCAGGGCGGCGGCGCCGAACCTGCCTCTCTGACCTCCCACAATCAGGCCAGCGCCGAGCCCGCACCCCCAGGCTTTCAGGAATTTCACGCCGAATTGACCGGCGTCGACGGCAAGCCGCTCGGACAGGCCGGTGGCCATCCCTTCCAGTACACGACCTCGTTTGCGATCAATACCGAGATCGCTCCTCCGGGAGCGGCCTCTCCGCTGGCGCCCGCCCGCGGGGACATCAAGGACATCGAGGTGGCGCTGCCACCCGGCCTGATCGGTAATCCGACCGCGACCGCGCGCTGCACCGCGCAGCAGTTCAACACCATCCACGGCTTCATCCTACCGGAAGGAGTAAACCTCTTCCAAAACTCCTGCCCCGACGGCTCGGTGGTCGGGATGATCGTCGTGCAGCAGATCGAGGGCGTGGGCGGAGTCGTTCCCCAGCCGATCTACAACCTCGTGCCGCCGAAGGGGATGCCGGCCCAGCTCGGCTTTCAGATCGTCGGTGTCCCGTTCTATATCGACACCGAGCTTCGCAGCGACTCCGACTACGGGGTCAGCGCCCGCCTGCGCAACACCTCGGAGGCAAAACGAGTTACGGCGGCCTCGGTCTCGATCTGGGGAACTCCCGCCGCCGCGGTCCACGATCGTCTGCGTGGCAACTGCTTGAATTCCATCGGCGGCTTCTTCTCGATCGGCAACTGCCCTTCGGGCATTGTCGACCCAGGGCCGTTCTTTCGCCTGCCGACCTCCTGCGCCAGCGCTCTCGACACGACGATGACGTTCAACCTCTGGAACGACCCCCTCGACTTCCAGACGGCCGTCTCGGGCGAACCCGCTCCAAGCGGCTGCGAGCAAGTCGACTTCTCGCCGACGATCGAAGCGCGGCCCACCACCAACGTCGCCGACAGCCCTTCGGGCCTTCACTTCAACCTCCACATCCCCCAAAACCAGGATGTCGACGGCCTCGGCGAGGCGGACCTCAAGGACGCGACCGTGACCCTCCCCGAGGGCCTCCTGGTCAACCCGGCGTCCGCCGATGGCCTGGCCGGCTGCTCCTTGGCCCAGATCGGCTACCAGGGGGTCGAGGGAGGGCGCCCGTCCTTCTCTGCGGCGCCGGCCAACTGTCCCGACGCCGCCAAGATCGGCACCGTGGAGGTCGACACGCCCCTGCTCGAAGAGCCGCTGCCGGGAGGCGTCTACCTCGCCAGGCAGAGCGAAAATCCGTTCAACTCCCTGTTCGCCCTCTACATCGTCGTCGCCGACCCCCAGTCTGGCGTAGTGGTGAAGCTCCCGGGTGAGATCACCCCCAACCCGCAGACCGGCCAGCTCACCACCACGGTCCTGCAGGGCCCCCAGCTTCCCTTCGAAGACTTCAAGCTCGACTTCTTCCAGGGCGCCCGCGCTCCGCTGCGCACGCCGCCGATCTGCGCTACCCACACGACGACGACCGACCTCCGGCCCTGGAGTGCCCCCGAGTCGGGCCCAGACGCCACTCCCTCCGATTCCTTTGCGATCGCCGCGGCGCCCGGGGGAGGGAGTTGTCCCACCACGAGGGCCGGCTTGCCGAACGCCCCGTCCTTCGAAGCGGGCACCGCCGGGCCGCTTGCCGGCGCCTACTCCCCCTTCCTCCTGCGCCTGCGCCGTGAAGACGGCTCGCAAGAACTGACCGGTCTCAACGTCTCGCTGCCCGCAGGCCTCACGGCAAAGCTGGCCGGCGTCGGCGAGTGCTCTGAGGCTCAGCTCGCCCAGGCGACGAGCCGGCAGGCTCCGGGCCAGGGAGCGGCCGAGCTAGCGAGCCCGTCCTGTCCGCCCTCCAGCCGCCTGGGCTCGGTCACGGTCGGCGCCGGCGCCGGCCCCGCACCCTTTCATGTCACCGGCGACGCCTACCTGGCCGGCCCCTACAAAGGCGCCCCCCTCTCGATGGCGATCGTCACCCCCGCGGTCGCGGGGCCGTTCGACCTCGGCTCGGTCGTGGTCAGAGCCGGTCTCTACGTCGACCGCGAAACCGCCAAGGTCACGGTCAAATCCGACCCGATCCCCTCGATCCTGCAGGGGATCCCCCTGGACGTGCGGTCGATCGCGGTGCGGATCGACCGCAACCAGTTCACCCTCAATCCGACCTCCTGCGATCCCGCCGCCCTGACCGCCGAGGCGATCTCCAGCCAGGGTGGGGTTGCGCTGCTCTCCAACCGCTTCCAGGTCGGCGGCTGCTCGAACCTCTCCTTCAAACCCAAGCTCTCGCTGAAGTTGAAGGGCGGCATCGCAAGGGGCGCTCACCCCGCCCTGAGCGCCACCCTGACGATGCCTCCGGGCGGTGCCAATGTCAGCTTCGCCCAGGTCTCCCTGCCCCACTCAGAGTTCCTCGACACCACCCACATCAGGACGATCTGCACCAGAGTTCAGTTCGCCGCCAACAGCTGTCCGGCTGGAGCGATCTACGGTACGGCTAAGGCGCTAACCCCGCTCTTGGATAAGCCGCTAGAAGGCCCGGTCTATCTGCGGTCCTCGAGCAATCCGCTACCCGACGTCGTCGCCGATCTCGAAGGTCAGGTCGATGTCGCCCTGGTCGGTCGCGTCAGCTCCGTTGGGGGAGGAACTCGCACCACCTTCGAAGGCGTCCCAGACGCGCCGGTCACCAAGTTCACGCTGAACATGCGAGGGGCCAAGAAGGGGCTGTTCGTCAACAGCCGCAACCTCTGCGCAGCCCCGTCCCGGGCCGAGGTCGACTTCACCTCCCAAAGCGGCAAAGCCGTTCACCTGCGCCCACTGCTGGAGAACGGTTGCAAGAAGAAGGGCAAACACAAGCGAGGTAACCACTCTCGCTCGCGAGGTGGCGGGTAGCTCCCCAGTGCGATGAGTCTCGAGCGGGCTCGGGCAGGGGTGTCGGCGCGCCTGAAACGGGACGGAGGCTGTGTGCATTTACGGGGTAGGCGGGGATCGACGGGGCTTGTGCTGCCTTCTGGCGCCTTGCTCGTCACCTGTGCTCTTGCGTTGACCTGCTTGGTGCCGGCGGCCAAGGCCGCCGGGCCGCCGCAGATTCCCGCTGCTTGGGCCACTGAAGTCGGCTCCACCTCGGGGCGGCTCAATGCCGAAATCAACCCGAACGGGTTCGCCACGACCTATCACTTCAACTTCCTCACGCTGGCGGCCTATGAAACGAACGTCAATGGCGGCAAAGACGGGTTTACGGGGGCCTCCAAGGTGCCGACCGGGGTCGATCCGGGAATCGGCTCGGGGACGGCGACACTCTCGCCGGCGCAGTCGCTGAGCGGGCTGAAAGCGGAAACCGCCTACCGCTACCGGGTCGTCGCCGCGAACTCGGAAGGGACGACGCCGGGGCCCGAAGGCACTACTGCGCCTCCTGCGACGAATTTCCTCACCCAGGAGTCTCCGGCCACTGTTACGGCCACGTCGACGAACGGGACGAAATTCATCAACTTCCCCGAAGAGGGTGCTGCGCCGTGTAGCTCAACGGGGAGCTCCGTCTTGAGCGCTGGGGAAGTAGAAAGCCTCACCATCGCCCCGACCCTTAGCGGCTGCTCATTTGACGGGGAGGTCACGGGGGTCAGCGTGAGCATGGGCGGGTGCAGCTTCAAATACAACGCCTCGGGCGGCTTCGAGATCGTCGGAGCCACCTGCGCGAGCAGCCCGCTCACCGTCGCCAACGTCACCAAAGGAAAAGAATGCTCCGTTACGGTCGGTCCGCAGGGGCCGTTCGCCGGGCTGGCATTCGCCAACGAAGGCTCGGGAACGAGCAGGTCCGTGAAACTGACCACCGCACCGGTCAAAGGCTTCACCTACACGGCGACCGGCGCCAACTGTCGTAAAGCAGGAACCTTCAGCGATGGCGAATACAGACAGACGCTGAACATCAAAGCGGCCAACTCGAAAGGGGATGCTCGCGGCATCTGGGTCGGGTAGGTCTGTTCAGGATCTGGCCGGCAGGCCTGGTCTTTAGAGAGTTGCGATAGTCGGCGGCGGGGCTACGGTAGCCGGGCCCCGCCGCCGTTCCTAGGTTCGACCCTCACTTTAAGATACTTGTCGTTTATAGTGTCCAGAGTCGTTTAGTGCACAGGGAAACAGCAGTCCCGAGGGAGAGCTGCGATGGACGGCGGTTCCGGGGCTGACGGGACGGAAGGGTTGGATGATCTGGAGGTCGGGGGGGCAGGGATGGTTGCGACTGGCAGCGTGCTTTAGCGCTCTACTCGGCCTCGGCGTCTTGGTCTTTATTTATGAGACGTCCGTGGCGCAGGCCGCGGGCCCACCGCAGATCCCAGCCGCCTGGGCAACCGACGTCACCTCGACCTCTACCCGGTTGAATGCCGAAATCAATCCGGCGGAATCGGCGACGACCTACCACTTCAACTACCTCACGCTGGCGGCCTATGAAGCCAATATCAAAGCCAGCAAAGACGGCTTCACCGGCGCCTTCAAGGTGCCGACGGGGACCGATCCCAATATCGGTTCTGGCTCGGCGACTCTCTTTCCCTCGCAGTCGCTCAGCGGGCTCAAAGGCGAAACCGCTTATCGCTACCGGGTGGTGGCGCAGAACGAAGCGGGGCCGACGGTGGGACCCGAGCACACCTTCGTCACCCAGGGCTCGGGGGGGCCGCTGAAACTTCTCGACGGCCGCGGCTGGGAGATGGTCTCGCCGGTCGAAAAGAACGGGGGGGACGTGCAGGGGTCGGGGGCGAGCCTCGGCACCTCGCTGCTGCAGGCGGCGCCGGACGGGCAGGCGATCAGCTTCGGTTCCGCCACCTCCTTTGGCGTCGGCGGGGGTGGCGCCCCGGCGGTCAGCCGCTACCTCTCTCGCCGTCAGCCGGGCAGCTGGTCGGTCGAGAACGTCAGTGTGCCGCAGCTCTCGGGCGGCTATGGAGAAGGGCCGAACGCGGACCCCTACCGGCTCTTCTCCACCGACCTCGCCACCGCCCTGCTCTCCAACGGGCAGCGCTGCCGGGGAGAAGCCGGCTCCTGCCCGGTCGCGAACCCGCCGTTGGCCGCCAGCGGCGCTCCCGCTGGCTACCGCAACTATTACCTGCGTCAGGGCGGCGGCTTTCAGGCGCTGCTGTCCGCCGCCGCCCTCGGCAGCTTGGTGCTGGCGGCCGAGGACTTCGAACTGGCTTTCGCCGGCGCCGCGCCGGACCTCCGCCACGTCGTCCTCTCCAGCTGCGCCGCCCTCACCCCGCAGGCGACCGAAGTGCCCGGCGTGGGTGGCGAATGTGACCCGGCCGCCACCAACCTCTATGACTGGGCGCCGGGGGCGGGTCTCACCCTCGTCAACTTCCTCCCTGGCTCGAGTGAAGGCACCCCGGGGGCGGCGCTCGCCGCTCCCGGCGGTGCCGTCTCCGTCGACGGCTCCCGCGTCTACTGGACTGATCTCGCCAGCGGCAACCTCTATCTGCGCGAAGGCAGTAACACGGTGCGGGTCGACGCAGCGCCCGAGGTGGGGGGAGGGGGGAGCTTCCAGACCGCCAGCGCCAACGGCGCGGTGGCCTTCTTCACCAAAGCGGGGCACCTGTACCGCTATGACGTGGCCGCCGGGACGACCACCGACCTCACCCCCGGCGGCGAAGTCGAAGGCGTGCTCGGCGCTTCCGCCGACGGCTCCCACGTCTACTACCTCACCGCCACCGGGCTCTTCCTGCGCAACGGCGCGACCACCGTCCCGGTCGCCGCCGCCGCCGACTCCACCAACTACCCGCCGGCCACCGGCACCGCCCGGGTCAGCCCCGACGGCTCCCACCTCGCCTTCCTCTCCAAAGCGAGCCTGACCGGATACGACAACGTCGGACAGGCGAGCCGCGAACCCGAGAGTGAGGTCTTCCTCTACGACGCCACCGCGGGCCCGCTTGGAACGCTCGTCTGCGCCTCCTGCAACCCGACCCTAGGTCGCCCGCTCGGCCCCTCGACGATCCCCGGCGCGGTCGGCGGCGGCGAAGGCCCCGACGTCGTCCCCGCCTACAAGCCGCGCGCCCTTTCCGCCGACGGCCGCCGGCTCTTCTTCGACACGGACGACGCGCTGGTCTTGCAGGACACCGACAACCATCCCGACGTCTACGAGTGGGAGGCCCAGGGAGTCGGCAGCTGCGCGCGCGCGGGCGGCTGCGTCAACCTGATCTCCTCCGGCCGCCAGGCCGCCACTTTCGCCGACGCCTCCGCCTCCGGCAGCGACGCCTTCTTCCTCACCGACGGCTCGCTGGTCCCCTCCGACCCGCTCAACACGATCGACCTCTACGACGCCCGCGAAGGCGGCGGCTTCCCGGTACCGCCGAAACCGATTCCCTGCGAAGGCGACGCCTGCCAGCCGCTGCCCTCGCCGCCCGACGACCCGGCGATCGGGACCACCGTCCCGGGCCCGCCCAACTCGCCGGTCCACTTCCCCAAAACCACGCAGAAGAAGACGCAGCCAAAGAAGGGGAAGAACGGTAAGAAGGCGCACCACAAGAAGCGCAAGCACGGCAAAAGCCGCCACCGCGCCACCACCCATCGCGGGGAAGGAGCGCCCCGATGAAGCTAGCCCGGCAAGAGCTCCAGAGCGCCGGTGTGGCGTGGGCGCATCGTCGCGAAGTGCCGGTGGTCCAGGGTGGCGAGCTTTGCCTCGCCCAGCCGCTCCG
This sequence comes from uncultured Solirubrobacterales bacterium, assembly GCA_963717495.1. Classification (GTDB taxonomy): domain Bacteria; phylum Actinomycetota; class Thermoleophilia; order Solirubrobacterales; family 70-9; genus VAYN01. The sequence continues at coordinate 2,453,220 of OY970339.1, forward strand.
CCAGCGCCAGGACGCTCGCGTCCACGACACCCACCTTCAGGTCGGCGTAGGTGCGTTGCAGCTCCCGGCAGCGTTCGAGGTCGCCCTGCGTCGGGCTCTCGACGCTGTAAGCGCCTGCCAGCACGTCCTCCAGGAACGCCAGCCAGACGTCAGCCGTCAGCCGCTCGCCGCACCAGTAGTCGAGCTCGGAGAGGACCAGCATCGGGACGAGGAGATTCTCGTTCTCCTCCCCGACCAGTTCCGCGCATGGCCCGTGATCGGGGTCGGCGGCGTCCAGCGCCGCCAGCAGGACGCTTGTGTCGAGGATCAGCGCCACCGAGGTCAGCGCCTACCGAGGCGGGCGGGCGACCGGCTCGGTAGCCGTCTCCGCCGCGCTGCGACCGTCACTGGAGCGACCCAGCCCCAGGCGGGGACGGTGCGCTCGTTTGATCGAGATCGCCTTCTCCTCCACCGCCTCCGCGAGCACCGCGCTGAGGCTGGATCCGCGCCTGCGCGCCTCGCCCTCGAGCGTGGCGAGCGCCTCCGTATCGGCACTGACGGTAGTGCGGCGATTCATGATGCGCGATGCTATCATCACCCCCTTCGAACCGGGCGCCGGCGGGGAGGTCGACGATGATCTCCAAGCGCGTTTCGGCGGCGCTCTTCGCACTTGCGGTGCTTCTCGTGTTGCCATCTGCTGCCCAGGGCAGCTTTGGCTTCCTCCCCGGTCCCGAGGGCTTCGACGCCTCCGTGGCGGGCGACGGCGGCGTCATCCCCATCAACAAAGCCGGCTCGCACCCCTACTCGATCGTCACCAGCGTCAACCTCAACCTCGCTCCCGGCTCCGGCAGCGAACCGGGTGGTCCCTTCACCGAAGGCGACCTGCGCGACCTCGACCTCGAACTGCCACCGGGGCTGATCGAAAACCCGAGCGCGGTCAACAAGTGCTCCCAGGACCGGTTCCACACCCCGCGCGTCTCGCCCTTCGAAGCGAGCCGCTCCGGCGAGTCCTGTCCCGCCGTCAGCCAGGTCGGCGTGGTCGAGGTTCGCTCCAGCGCCGAAGGCGGCGGCACCCGCAGCTTCGGCGTCTTCAACCTCGAACCGCCGCCGGGCTTCCCCTCGCAGATCGGCTTCAGCCCCTTCGGCGTGCCGATCGTCCTCACCCCGCGCATCCGCGACCTCGGCGGCGAATACGGGATCACGCTGCAGCTGCGCAACCTCTCGCAGCGGCTCGACGTCCAGGGGCTGACCCTGACGATCTGGGGCAACCCCTGGACGACGCCCCACAACGGCCAGCGCGGCAACTGCCTCAACGAGCTCGAGCCCAGCTTCCCCTTCGCCAAATGCGCGATCTCGCCGCCGCAGCCAGACCACGCCCCCTTCGCCTACCTGACGCTGCCGACCTCCTGCACCGGCCCGTTCTCCTTCGCGGTGCGGGCCGTGTCCTGGCAGGGATCCGCCATCGCCGGCGCCGCCGACGTCGGCGCGCCGCTGGAAAGCTGTACCGGCGTGCCCTTTGCGCCGCAGGCCCTGGCCCAGGCGACCAACCCCCGCGCCTCCTCGCCCAGCGGGCTCGACTTCAACCTCACCGCCAACGAAGAAAACCTGGTCCTGCCGACCCGCACCGCTCCCTCACAGGTGCGCAAGGCGGTGGTGAGGCTGCCGGAAGGGATGACGCTCAACCCCTCGCTGGCCGCCGGCCTCGGCTCCTGCTCGGCGGCCCAGTACACCGCGGAGACCGCCGCCTCGCCGCCGGGGGCGGCCTGCCCCAACAAGTCGAAGATCGGCGACTTCACCGTGCAGAGCCCGCTCTTCGCGGAAACGATCGACGGCGCGATCTTCCTCGCCGAACCCGACGACCGGGCGACGCCCGCGCCCGGCGCCGAGAACCCCTTCGACTCGCTGCTCGCCCTCTACCTCGTCGCCAAGGCGCCCGAACGCGGCGTCGTCGTCAAGGTCGCCGGCGAACTCCACGCCGACCCCGGCAGCGGCCGCCTCACCGCCAGCTTCGACCGCCTGCCGCAGCTGCCCTACTCCAACCTCAAACTGCACTTCCGGGAAGGCCAGCGGGCGCCGTTGGTAACCCCGTCGGCCTGCGGCACCTTCGCCACCCAGATCGACCTCTCCCCCTGGCTCAACCCCAACACCGTCGTCTCCTCGAGCTCGCAGTTCTCGATCTCGAAAGGGATCGGGACGGGCGAGGCCTGCCCGACCGGGGCCGCCGCGCCGTTCGCGCCGCGGGCCGAAGGGGGAGCGCTGAACAAGAACGCCGGCTCCTACACCCCCTTCCATCTGTTGCTCTCACGGGCCGATTCCGAACAGGAGATCACCTCCTACTCGGCGACCCTGCCGCCGGGCCTGCTCGGCTCCATCGCCGGCGTTCCCTTCTGCCCCGACGCGGCGATCGCGGCGGCCAAGCTGCGGACCGGCCGGGAAGAGGAACAGCATCCGTCCTGTCCGGCGGCGAGCGAGATCGGCCACACCCTCTCGGGCTACGGCGCCAGCGCCGTGCTCGCCTACGCCCCCGGCAAGCTCTACCTCGCCGGCCCCTACCACGGCTCGGCGATCTCGATCGTCGCCGTCAACTCGGCCACCGTCGGCCCCTTCGACCTCGGCGTCGTCATCGTCCGCTCGGCGATCAGGGTCGACCGTCGCGACGCCCGCGTCACCGTCGACTCGGCCGGCTCGGACCCGATTCCCCACATCCTCCAGGGCATCCCGATCCACCTGCGCGACATCCGCGTCTACATCGACCACCCCCACACCACGGTCAACCCGACCAGCTGCGAACCGTTCACCGTGGTCTCGACCCTGACCGGCTCCGGCGCCGACGTCTCCAACCCCGGCGACGACCCCGCGGCGACCTCCTCCAACCGCTTCCAGGTCTCCAACTGCGACGCGCTCGGCTTCGAACCGGGCCTCAACATCTCGCTACGGGGAGGGATCAGGCGCGGCCAGTACCCATCCCTGCGCGCCGTCTACCGCGCCAAGCCCGGCGATGCCAACATCGGCCGCGCCGCCGTCACCCTGCCGCGCTCGATCTTCCTCGCCCAGGAGCACATCGACACCATCTGCACCCGGCCGCAGTCCGAACGCGACGCCTGTCCGGCGGGGTCGATCTACGGCCGCGCCCGGGTGCTGACGCCGCTGCTCGACAAACCGCTCGAAGGCCCCGTCTACCTGCGCTCCTCCGCCAGCACGCTGCCAGACCTTGTTGCGGCGCTGCGCGGCAACGGCGTCGCGATCGACCTGCAGGGGCGGATCGATTCCCACGGCGGTGGCATCCGCGCCAGCTTCGAAGGACTCCCCGACGCGCCGGTCAGCGCCTTCGAGATGACCCTCAAGGGAGGCAAGCGCGGCATCCTCGTCAACGCCGACAACACCTGCGCCGCGCCACAGCTGGCGACGGCGCGGTTCCTCGGCCAGAACAACCGGGGGGAGATGCTGCGGCCGCCGGTGCGTCCGCACTGCCCGAAGCATGGGAGAGCAGGGCGATGAAGTTTCCCGCGCAGTTGCCGGCCCTCTTATTGACGATGCTCGCAGTTCTCTGCCTCGGCCCCGCCACAGCATCCGCCGCGGAACCGACCCACGTCTTCCGCGGCGCCATCACTGGCGAAAAAATCGGTCCCTTTGAGCAGTTCAAAGACGCCTGTGGAGTCACCGTCGACTCCAAAGGCGACATCTACGTCGCCGACTACTACCAAAACCGGGTTGTCGTCTTCAACAAAAAAGAAGAATTCCTGACGAGAATCACGAACATCAATCCGCTCGACTCCGGTGGCGTGGCGCCGATCGACGGGCCCTGCGACCTCGCGGTCGACTCGACCGGGCGCCTGTACGTGAGCGACTATCACCGCGATGTGGTCAGCTTTACCCCGGCCGTCTACCCGCCGGTGAAAGACACCTCGTATGGACCCGGGACGACGCTCGACACCAACGAACCCACCGGCATCGCCGTCGACCCCAACACCGATGACGTCTACGTCGACGAGCGGACCTCGGTCGCCGTCTTCGACTCCACCGGGGTAGAACTGTCGCGAATCGGAGTCGGCAGCCTCGAGGACGGCTACGGCGTCGCCGTCTCGGGCTCCGGCGCCACCTCGGGCTACGTCTACGCCGCCGACGCCGCCACCAACACGGTCAAGGTCTACGACCCGCTGATCAGCCTCTCGACCCCGATCGAAGTCATCGCCGGCGACGGCACTCCGCGCGAAGGCTTCAAATCTCTCGCCGACACCGACCTCGCGGTCGACCCGGCGGACGGCCACCTCTACATCGTCGACAACCTCAAACCCCATTTCGAAAAACCGGAAGCGATCGTCTACGAGTTCTCCGCGACGGGGCACTACCGCGATCAGGTCCCTCACCCGGTGGCGGAAGGGGAAAGCTCGTTCCTCGTCGACGGCGAAGGCAGCGGGGTGGCGATCGGCGAAGGCGGCAACGTCTACGTGACCAGCGGCAACTACGAAAACGCCGCCGTGTTCGTCTTCGGCCCCGGCGACCATTCACCAACTCTCCTCGTCGACGTCGCCAAGACTGGCGCCGGCTCGGGGGTCGTCTTCAGCTCGCCCCCCGGCCTGCGTTGCGGCGGTGCCTGCGTAGGCGAGTTCAACGAAGGCATCAACGTCAGCCTCACCGCGACACCGGCGCCGCACAGTCGCCTCGTCGGCTGGACCGGCTGCCAGACCAACCTCACTCCCAACACCTGCCAGGTGACGATGAGCGTCGCCCACTCGGTCAGTGCCGAGTTCGAATCGATCCCGCAGCAGACCCTCACAGTCGCCAGGACCGGCAGCGGCTCCGGCAACGTCGCCAGCTCCGTGGCCGGGATCGATTGCGGCGCCGTCTGCGCGAGCGGCTTCGACGAGGGCTCGACCGTCACCCTCACCGCGACCGCTGCCGCCGGCAGCCGTCTCGCCGGCTGGAGCGGCTGCGACTCCCAGCCCAGCGCCAACACCTGCAAAGTGGCGATGGGCGCGGCCCGCGCGACCAGCGCCCAGTTCGACCTCGAACCGGAAGTGACCCCGCCGCCGCCCATGGGCCAGCAGCGGACCCTGGCCGTCACCTCCACCGGACTTGGGGGCGCGGGGGGGACGGTGCGCAGCGCCCCGGCCGGGATCGACTGCGGCGCCTCCTGCTCGAACGTCTATGCCCGGGGGGCGTCGCTTACCCTCACGGCTCAGCCCGCGCCCGGCTCGGTCTTCCTCGGCTGGGGAGGATGCGAAGGCACCAGCGGGGCGACCTGCACGCTGACGCTCGGCGCCGATCGCACCGTCGTCGCCGCCTTCGGACCCGCCCCGGCGGGCCCGCTGCGCGTGCGCAAAGCCGTCGTCAAGGGGGAGACGGCGACGCTGACGGTCGCGGTGCCGGGACCCGGCGCGCTCTCGGTGTCGGGCAAGTGGCTGCGCTCGGCGAAGACGCTGCCGCTGGCCGCCGGCGACGTCGTCCTGCATGTGGGGCTGAGTCCCGCCGGGCACCGGGCGCTGGGGCAGGCCGGGGGAGGACGGCTCAAGGCCAAGGCGGCGCTCGCCTTTGCGCCGCTGGAAGGCGGGCCGAGGCTGAAGACCTCTCGGGCCCTCGCCTTCGGAGGTGAGAACAGGTGAGCCGCGCCCGCCTCGTGGCGCTTCTCTGTGCCGTGCTCGTCCTGCTGGCGGCCGTCGCCGTCGCCCAGGCGGAGACGGTCCGCCGGGGCACCCTCCAGGCTGTCTTCGCCGCCGGCCTCAGCCCCAAGAAGCTTCCTCGCGAGGGCGCCGCCCCGATCTCGGTCCAGGTCGGCGGCCACATCTCGACCACCGACGGTGCCTCGCCGCCGCAGCTGCGGCGGATCGAGATCGAGATCAACCGCAACGGCCACCTTGACCACCGCGGCCTGCCCGCCTGCCAGCTGCGGCAGATCCAGCCCTCGACCAACCAGGGAGCCCTTGCCGCCTGCCGCGGGTCGCTGGTCGGCGAAGGCAGCTTCGCGGCTGAGGTCAAGCTGCCCCAGCAGGCACCCTTCCCCTCCGCGGGAAAGGTCCTCGCCTTCAACGGCGTCGAAAAGGGACGTCCGGTGATCTTCGCCCACGTCTACGGCACCGAGCCGGTCCCGACCTCCTACACCCTGACCATGGAGATCAAGCCCACGCCCGGCACTTTCGGCACCAAGCTGACCATCTCCCTACCCGAGGTCACCTCCGACGTCGGCTTCGTCACCGGCATCGATCTGACCCTGAGGCGCAGCTTCACCTATCGCGGCCAGCACCACAGCTACCTTAGCGCCGGCTGCCCCGCCCCCAAGGGCTTCCCCGGCGCCGTCTTCCCCCTCGCCCGCATCAGCTTCTCCTTCGCCGGCGCCAAGTCGCTGGGGACGACTTTGACCCGCAACTGCAAGGCGACCGGCTGATGACCGGCTCGGAGAATCGTAAATGTCCAGGTTTGCGGATAATGGGCCGGTGAGGAGGCTCAACGCGAGGGCAGGGGTGCTCGGCGTGGCTATCTGCCTGGCGGTCGCTGGGGTAGCCACCGCCGCCGTGATCCAGAGCGATGGCCTGCGCATCACCGTCCTCTCCCAGATCCAGCCGTTCAAGCTCCCGCGCACCGGCACCGCCCCGATCGCCGTCTTCATCGCCGGCCACATCGCCACTCCCTCGGGGACGACTCCACCGCAGCTGCAGGAGATGACCGTCAAGGTCAACCGCCACGGGCTCCTGCAGTCGAAGGGACTGCCGACCTGCACCCTGAACCGGGTTCAGACCGCTTCGACCGCACGAGCCCTCTCCCAGTGCGGGGACGCGCTGGTCGGCTCCGGGCGCTTCTGGGCGACGATCGTCCTACCCGACCAGCGCCCCTACCCGACCCGCGGTCGGCTGCTGGTCTTCAACGGCAGGGTCGCCGGCAAGCCCGTCCTCTTCGCCCACATCTACACCCAGAACCCCTTCGCCACCTCCTTCGTCATCACCTTCGCGATTAAGCGCATCCACAAGGGTCCCTATGGCACCGAGCTCTCGGCCTCGCTGCCCCAGGCGCTCGGCAGCTGGGGCTTCGTCGATCGCATCAAGCTCACCCTGCGCCGCAAATACACGGTCGGGGGCGAGCAGCGCTCCTACTTCAACGCCGGCTGCCCGGCTCCCAGCGGGACCATGGCCACCACGTTCCCGCTGGCCGTGGCGAGCTTCTCCTTCGCCGAAGACAAGCGGCTGACCCTGGGCGTGCAGAAGAGCTGCCGGGTGGCCGAATGAGCAACCCCGATAGGAGGAAGAGATGAGACAAGGACCACGCCTGCGATCGCTCGCCGGAATCCTCTTGGCCCTGGGCTGCCTGCTCTTCGTGCCCCTTGCGCGAGCCGACTACGACCCACTCGGCTCCGGCGCCACCAAGCTCAGCCTCGACAAGTCCTTCCTGGCGCTCCTGGCCCAGAACGGCGTCAAGCTCTCCGCCACCGCTCCCGCCAAGCTCAAGGGCAGCTCGGTCACCTTTCCGGTCAGCGGCGGCAAATTCGACCCGACCGCTGCCAAGGGCACGCTCGAGCACGAAGGGGCCCTGGTTTTCAAGGCGGGCGGCCGCTCGATCCCGCTCAAAGCGCTGCAGCTGAAAACCACCCAGAAGCACTCGCCGCTCTCGGCCAAAGTCGGCGGCTCGCAGCTGAAGCTCGCCACCGCCAAGAACCTGGCGGTCTCGCGCAGCGGCTTCGGCGACGAGATCAAGGTGACGAGCCTCTCCCTCAGCTCCAAGCTCGCCACCCGCCTCGGTAAGAAGCTCCGCCTCAGGGACGTCTTCAAGGAGGGGGTGCCGCTGGGGAAGACGATGAGCGACGCCCAGCCGCAGACGATCGCCGTGCTCGGCAAAGGCGCGGCGAGCTTTGTCTTCGCGCCGGGGATCGAAGCCAAGCTGCGATCCCTGTTCGTCGCCGTCAATCCGATCTTCCCGGCCGAACACATCGGCGCCCAGTTCACCCTGCCGATCTTCGGCGGCACGATCTCCCCCGATGCCGCGCTGGGCACGCTCGAAACCTCCGGTTCCCTGGAATTCCTCCAGCTCGGCGGCGGCCAGGCCTTCTGGGCCGAAGACTGGCTCGACCTCGCCGCCAGGACGGCGAGCCCGGAAGTGACCGTGCAGCCCTCGCCGCCCTACCCGGGCAAGCTGGGCAGGGTTCCGGTGGCCTCGTTTGCCTTGGCCGCACCGGCGCTCGCCAATGCGAAGGCGAGAACGGTCGCGGTCGGCGCCAACCTCGTCCTCGCCGCCTCCACCGCGCAGACCTTCAACGAACTCTTCGCCAAACCGCAAGGCAAAGATGGGGTCTTCGTGGCCGGGGAAGCGCTGGGGTCGATCTCCTTTACGGCGCAGGGGCAGTAAGGGTCCCGCATGGGCGAGCTATCTGAGGTCACCGACACTTGCTGTCGCCGACAGTTGCGGATGGTAAGCTCGGCAAGTGACGTTCGTCAACCGCGAGCATGAGCTGGAGCAACTTGGTTCCTGGTGGTCATCGTCGGGAGCGGGGATGGCGATCGTCTGGGGCCGCCGCCGGGTTGGCAAGACGGCGCTGTTGCAGCACTTCGCCGCCGACTTGCCGACCGTCTTTCACACCGGTGGCGGCCGCCCCGCGGCAGCCGAGCTGGCCGCGCTGTCTCGCGCCGCGGCGCCGCTGCTCGCCTCCAATCCCCGCGACTTCGAGGCCCGCCCGTTCGCCGACTGGGACGACGCCTTTGAGACCCTCGCGCTCGCCGCTCGCAACCGGCGCCTGTTGCTCGTCCTCGACGAGCTGCCGGCCCTCGCCGAGAGCTCCCCGGAGCTGCCGAGCCTGATCCGCGCGGCCTGGGACAGGGTCCGGTCCACCACCAAGCTGAAGCTGCTGCTCTGTGGCTCCGCGGTGCGGGTGATGGAGGCGATGCAAGAGGAGCGCGCGCCCCTGTATGGGCGGCTGGATCTCGCCCTCCTTCTGCACCCGTTTCGCCCTCACGAGGCGGCGCGGATGCTGCCGGCCCTCGACCCTGTGCGCCGTGCTGTGGTCTGGGGGCTGGTGGGCGGGATGCCGCTTTACCTCCAGTGGTGGGACCAGAGCGCGGGTGTGCGCGCCAACCTCGCCCGCCTCGCCTGCACTCCCGGGGGACAGCTCTTGACTGAGGGCCAGCTGGTGCTGGCAACCGAGGGCGAGGGGGGAGAGCTGGCTCGCCAGACCCTCTACGCGATCGCCGCCGGGCGGACCAAGTTCAACGAGATCGAGCAAGCGGTGCGGGCTGACCCGGGGCGGACGCTCGACAGGCTCGTCACCCTGCGCTTGGTGGAGCGGATAGTGCCGGTCACGGAGGACCCGCGCCGCACCCGCAGGCGGATCTACCGGATCGCCGACAACTTTCTCGCCTTCTGGCTCGGCCTCCTGGATCGCTACCGGCCGGAGATCGAGCGCGGCCTTGGGGAGAGCATCCTGCCGGTCCTGATCGACTCGATCGACGACCACATGGGCGATCCCTGGGAGGAGGCGTTCCGCGACCACCTGCGGAGGCTTGCCGCGAGCGGTGAGCTCGGGCCGGAGATCGTCGCCATCGGGCCGTTCTGGACCGCGGCCGCGGACCCCGCCGAGATCGACGCCGTAGCGCTCGCCGGCCGGGGGCGAGAGGCCGTCCTGATTGGCGAGGCGAAGTGGAAGAAGCGGGTCGACGGTGTCCGACTGCGGTCGAGCCTGGAGCGCAAGGCGGAGTCGCTGCCGCGCCTGAGCGCCGAGGCTCGCTACGCGATCTGCGCCCGCGAGCAGGTCGATGGCGGCGACGTCTTGGCGATAACGGCCGGCGACATCTTCGGGACCTGAAGCCGAGTCGCCCGCAAGGCCTCTATGCGCGGCCCAGGCTCTCGCCGAGTGGCCCGGCTGGATAAGGTCAAGCTCGCAGCCAACCCCCGAAACGGAGGCCCCATGCCCTTGGTACCGATGGTCGTCGAGCAGACCGCTCGCGGCGAGCGTTCCTTCGACATCTACAGCCGCCTGCTCGCGCAGCGGATCGTCTTCCTCGGGGAACAGGTGACCGAGGACCTCGCCAACTTGATCATCGCCCAGTTGCTGCACCTGGAGTCCGAGGACCCCGACAAGGACGTCAGCCTCTACATCAACTCTCCCGGTGGCTCCGCCTACGCGGGGCTGGCGATCTACGACACGATGCAGTTCATCAAACCCGACGTGCAGACGATCTGTTACGGGATCGCGATGTCGGCCGGGTCGCTGATCCTCACCGGCGGCGCCAAGGGGAAGCGGATGGCGCTGCCCAACAGTCGCATCCTCATCCACCAGCCCAGCGGCGGCTTCGAAGGGCAGTCGAGCGACATCGAGATCCACGCCAGGGAGATCCTCGCGCTGCGCGAGCGCCTCGACGGCATCTACGTGACCCACACCGGGCAGTCGAAGGAGCAGATCAAGCAGGACATGGAACGCGACAAATTCTTCCAGCCGCCGGACGCGGTCGAGTACGGGCTGATCGACCGGGTGATCGACTCCCATGAGTTCCAGCCGGCCGTCGGCGCCGGCTCTAACGGCAGCGGCTGAGCTCAGCGGCTAGGAGTCGCCGAGCCTGTGCCAGACCCAGGCGCCGGCAAGCGCCGCGCCGCCGCCTGAGGCGACGCCGCCGAGCCCGGCGAGCCGGGTGTCCGGATCCCGCGCGGCGAAGCCGAGCGCGAAGGCATCGGCCGCGTCGAGGACCGCTGCGGCGAGGGTGAGCGCACGCAGCGAGGCGGCGTCGTCACGCGCGGCCAGGGTCATCGCGCCCAGCGCCAGGTCGCGACCGCCGGCGAGCTTCGCCAGTGCCCGTCCGACCGCGTCGGTCTCCCCGAACATGAGCGCCTTCAGCGTCGGCCTGGTGAGGAACAGGGCGCCGACCCCGAGCCCCAGCCGAGCGGCGCCCAGCGCCAGCGCCATCCGGCGTGCGATCGGGTCGGTTCTTCGTCGGTGCGCCATCGCCTGCCAATCTAGTCTCTCCTCCTCGAAGGATGACTGTGCCTATGGCCGCAGTAATCCTTCGGGAATCAGCCGGAAGTCATCATTGACCGATGGCAGAGGGAGACACGATCCTGCGCGCCGCCCGGCGCCTCGACGCTGCGCTCGCGGGCGAGACAGTCGCCGCCGGCGCCCCCAACCCACGCGGCCGCGCCACGGGCATCGAGCGACTCGACGGGCACCGCCTCGAGAGCGTCGAGTCCCATGGCAAGAACCTGCTGCTGCGCTTCGGCGACCTGATCCTGCACAGTCACCTGGGGATGAACGGCTCCTGGCACGTCTACCCGCGCGGTGGGCGCTGGCGCAAGCCGCGCCGCTCGGCCTGGGCGGTGCTGGTGGGGGAGAGCCGCGAAGCGGTCCAGTTCGGCGGCCCGACCCTGAGGGTGATCCCCGCTGCGCGCCTTCCCCGCGACCCTCAGTTGGCCCGCCTCGGCCCCGACGTCCTCGCCCCCGACTTCGGCCCCGACCGGGTCGTCACGGCGATGCGCGCCGATCCCGCCCGCACGCTTGGCGACGCCCTGCTCGACCAGACCCTCGTCGCCGGCATCGGCAACATCTTCAAGAGCGAGGCCTGCTTCGCCGTCCGGGTCGACCCCTGGCGCAGCGTCGGCGACGTCGGCGACGACGACCTCCGGGCCGTCCTCCTGGCCGCGCGCGCGCTGATGCTGGAGGCCGTCGCCGGCGGCCGCCACCACTACGCCGTCTACCGCGGCCGCCACCCCTGCCCGGGCTGCCACGGCCGCATCTCCTCCCGCGGCCAGGGCGACGCCAACCGCATCACCTACTGGTGCCCCGTCTGCCAGCTCTAGAAGACTGGGGCGATGGCGACCAATCTCCTGCAACGACGCAAACGCCCAAGGCGCCGCGCTCCGTCGCCGCCGGCCCGCTCCCGCTCCTATTACCTCGTCGCCGGGGTCGCGCTCGACGAGGAGATGGAGCGGCTGCGGGGCCTGGAGACCTTCGCCGTCGGCCCGCTCGCGGCTCGGGCCCCCGAGCTCAAGGTTCGGCGCGCCCGCGACCGCCCCAACCGCCTCGGCTTCGCCGTCCCCGGCGAGTTCCGCCTCTCCGTTACCGCCTACCCGGGAATCCGCCCTGGCGACGTCCTCGAGACCCTGCTCCACGAGCTGACCCACCTCCACGTCGGCCGCGCCGCCGAGGCCCACGCCTGGCACGGCCGCACCTTCAAGTCCACTCTTGCGCTGGCGATGGACGAGGCCTACGGGATCGTCATGCCGCCACCGTCGAGCACCCGGCACGGCGCCTACGCCGAGGCGATCGAGCGCCGGGGCCGGTAGTTGCTGGGCATCCGTCAGCGGCCCCACGCGGCTAGCTAAAAATCCAACAAGTGAATTGGAACCGTTCATTAGTCGTTGAAACATCTTTGGTGTACCTTCTTCGTCCATCGCCGCGATCGCGGCGAGGAGAGTCACCCCGCACGAGCCACGGCAACCGACAGCGACGAAAGAGCCAGCGCGCATTCCGCGCTGCCAGGGAGGCCCGCCTCGCATGTATCGCATTGCGTTGGTTCAAAACCAGTCCGAGATGGCGCATTACGGCTACGCCGACGCCCGCTCCCTATTTGCGGAGTTCGGGTACAAGGTCACTCTCTACACGGCGCAGAACGTCAGCGAGCTATCCAACGCCCTGCGCCCCAACCGTACGGATGGACTCGTGCTCGGCTCGAACGCCCTCAACGACAAGACGATCCGGTCTTACTTCGAGATGGAGGAGACGGCAGCGGTCGTGCATCGCTTCCTCGAGTGCGGAGGCGGCCTCCTCTCCTTTCACCAGCTTCGCGTGGCCGGCATGGAGAACGCCCGGCTGGCGTTCCTGCCGGATCCGCTCAGCCGGGTGGCTCCCGTAGCCCGGTCGACCGCCGAGACTTCGGCCAGCGGTGATCTCATGGTTCCCGGCGGCGCCGAGACGCACACCAGCCTGCTCTACCCGAACCGGATCACCGCGAAGGACATGCAGAGTCGCGCGCTGGGGTTCAAATCCCTTCAGGGGCTCTATTGGCACTACTGGCACAATCCGGATCTCGCGAACTGGGACGTGTTACTCACCGACGGTTCGTTGCGAGATACGCCACGTGCACTCATGCTAGCCAGCAAGGAGACGGCTCCTTACCGTGTGGTCCTCTCCGCTCTCACGCTCGATTGGCAGCGTCAGCGAGAGGCCCTTCAGAACGTTCTGACATATGTCGTCGAGGGACGCCACAACACTGCCATCCTCACCCAAGACAGCCGTGACAGCCAGGCGATCGCGTACCTGACCACTACCTTGGAGGCACGCCGATTCCCGTTCCGGCGCTATCACCTGAGCGACGGTCTCGTGAGCTTCGACGCGCATGTCGAAAGCGAGGTCCACACCACGATTGTGCTGGGCGACGATGTCTCGCTCGAGACGCTTCGCGTCGCCTCCGCGGTGCCCGTGGACGACCGTCTTCGGGCCGGTACCGTCAAACTGATCTCGATCGAGCCGGGAGACGATCCCAGCAGGCTGTCGGGACTCTCCGTCGTCAGTCACCAGACCGAGGCCCACCGGTTTCTCTCGCTGGCGGAGCTTGCCGTTCAGGCCGAACTGAGGACGGGGAATGTCGACGGCAGCTTCTGGAGCACCGCGGAGACGCTGCAGGTCCTGGAGTCCCTGCCCGAGGTCTCCACCGACTTCGGGCCCTTGGCAGCTCGGGCGCTCCACCTCGCGGACGAGCACGATCGCGACGGCTCCTACGATGAGACCTTTGGGGTCACCTGCGCGCTCTACTGGATGAGGGCCACCTACCTCGGCGTCGATGCATCGGCGACGAGGGCGACGGAGCAATGGATTCGGCCGAGGCTCGACCGCTATGAAGCGCGCGAGCGCGTCCTCGCGTACCGCACCCTTGCTCTCGTCGGCAGGCTCAGTCAGGCGGACGAGGCAAAGCTGGCGGAGCTGTTGGCGGCGCTCTCCAACGACCACCTTTCGGAAATCGACCTGATCGCTTACATCAAGGCTGCCGTCGCGGCGAACATCTTGACGCCACTCCCCTCGCTGGTTCATCAGCTGCTTGTCGCGCTTCAGGAGGAGTGGGTCGATCTGGCGACGACCGCCTCGGCCGCCGCGGCGCTCCTCGACGCACGAGTAGTGCTGCGCGCCGACCCGGCCTTGGGGGCGCAGGTGAGGCAAAGCCTGGATGACTCGATCCGCCGGGCTGTGGTGTCACTACAGGATGCGATGACCCACTTCGGGAACGACCCGGACGAGTCGCCTTACCCGTGGGAGGGGAAGGCGAGTACCACCGTCAAGTGCCTCGAGGCTTGGGCGAAGTTCGATACGCAGGTGGCGCCTCCCATTTACGAGGTAATCGACCAGCTGATGGGTTGGGATCGCGTCGCCGGCGAGATCGCCAGTACGCGCACCTCGCTCGCCGTGCTCGACGAGCTCAAGGACGAGAACGACCGTCTGGCCGAGCAGGTCGGGGACTTGAAGCCCCGGGTCCGGGACGCGGCCCAGGATCTCAAGGTGCGACGTCTCCTGACGGTTGCCCTGGCGGTCAGCGCGTACTGCATCCTGGCTCTGCTGCTGGCGGCCGTGGGAATGGCCGACGGAGGAGAGAAGGAACTGCTGGATCGGGCTTTCGTCAAGCCACTGGCCCTCCACCTGGGTGTCGCAACTCTTGCGGTTGGCGCGGCCGTCGTTCCCTGGCATCGCATCGGGCGACAGAGAGCAGAGTGAAATAGCGGTGGAAGACGGTCTCTACGACACGAGGAGCAAGGCATGCTGGCACTGACGAATTGCGACGTCTACACGGAGGACGAGGTCCACTACGAAAAGGCGGTGATCGTTCGTGGGGATCTGATCGCCGACCTCGTCCCAATCGACGCGATCCCGGTCGGCGCGGAGACGGTCGACCTCGCCGGCGCGAGCGTCGTGCCCGGATTTCTCGATCTTCAGGTGAATGGCGGCGGGGACCGGCTTTTCAACGACGATCCCACCCAGGAGACGATAGAAGCCATCGTCGCCGCCCATCGACGCTACGGGACGACCGATCTTCTGCCGACCTTTATCACGGGAGCCGACAAGCCGATGGCCGAAGCGATCGAGGCCGTTCGGTCCTGCCTCGACAGCGGTGTGCCGGGAGTGCTGGGGATTCACCTGGAGGGACCGTTTCTGAACCCCGAGAAGGCTGGCGTCCACGAAGCGTCATTGATGCGCAGGATGAGTGCCGACGAGCTGAAGCGACTGCCATCCTTCGAGAACGGCAGTCCCGTGCTGCTCACCGTCGCCCCGGAGATGGTCGATCCCGGCGTGATCGCCGCAGCGGTTGACCGCGGCGTCAAAATGAGCGCCGGGCACTCAAACGCGACCTACGATCAGATGGTCGCGGCCTTTGAGGAGGGGCTCGATTGCGGTACCCACCTCTTCAACGCGATGCGGAACATCGAAAGCCGGGAGCCAGGAGTAGTGGGGGCGATCCTCGCGAACGATCGCGCCTGGTGCGGCGTGATCGCCGACGGTTTTCATGTCCACCCTGCCTCCTTGCGAGTGGCCTGGCGTGCCAACGGCAGGGGGCGGACCTTCCTGGTGACCGACGCGATGCCCCCGGTCGGGGGGGAGCGGCAGGAGTTTCCGATCGGCGGTTATGACGCCGAAGTGGTGGACGGCAGATGCCAGACTCAGGAGGGCGTGCTCGCCGGCTCGGCGCTCGACATGGCGTCGGCGGTCCGCAACGCGGTGCAGCGGCTCGACCTGCCAAAGGACGAGGCATTCCGGATGGCGTCGCTATATCCGGCGACCTACCTCGGCGTCGACGATCGCCTCGGGCGGATCGCGCCGGGGTACCGTGCCAACCTGACGATCGTCGACACCGAGGTTCACGTCCGTGGCACGGTCGTGAGCGGCGAGCTTCAGTGGAACTGACCGATCTTCGGTGATCGGTCAGAACGGCGTGTCGAGAGCCGACGCCCGGACTTGAACCGGGGACCCCTTCATTACGAATGAAGTGCTCTACCAACTGAGCTACGCCGGCGGGTGCGGCCATTCTAGGGAGGGATCGGCTCGCGGTTCCGTCGCGGCTGCCGACGATGATTCCGATGTGGCCCGGGAGAGGAATGCGAAGCGGCGGGAGGGGAACGAGATCGAGTTCTCGCGGATCGTCGCCTTCAGCGACGGCGTCTTCGCGATCGCGATCACGCTGCTGGTCCTCTCGATCAACGTCCCCGACCATCTCGGGGACGAGAGCCTGACCACGGCGCTCTGGGGGCAGCGGCAGGACATCCTCGCCTACGCGCTCAGCTTTGCCGTGATCGGTCGCTTCTGGGTCGTGCATCACCGCTTCTTCAGCGAAGTCGTCGGCTTCGACGGTCGGCTGCTCTCGCTCAACCTCTTCTACCTCGCCTGGATCGTGCTGATCCCCTTCTCCAGCGAGGTGCTGGGCGACCATGGCGGCGAGGCGGCCGCGGTCGTCCTCTACGCGGCCAACCTGAGCGGGGTGGTCCTGACCGGGATGTGGATGGCGGCCGACGCCCGCGGCGCCGGCCTCACCTCGACCAACCCGGCCGCCCATCAGGAACAGCGCTACCGCTCCCTTTACATCGCCGCCGTCTTCCTCGCCTCGATCCCGGTCGCCCTGGTCGCGCCGGACATCGCTCCCTTCATGTGGCTGGCCCTCTTCTTCGACCCCGCCGCCCGCTTCGCCCGCACCTCGGGCTGAGCTATCCCTCCACGGCCTCCTTCTGCGGCTCCGCCGCCGGCTGCATCTCTCCGCAGACTGGACAGCCCGGCTCCGGCACGACCGGCTCGCGCTCCACCTCCATCGTCCGCAGGTCGATGATGTGGGAGGTGCCGAGGGTCGAGGGCTCGGCCAGGCCGGTCAGCAGGTGCATGATGTCCAACCCGATCTGGCCGCCGATCAGCCCGCAGGCGGGCCCCAGCGTCGCCGCCGGCGAGGGCTTGGCGCGGCGCTGCTCCACCGCCACGTCGAAGAGCGGGTACTGGCGCCGGTAGGCCGTCTCCTGGCAGGCGAAGCAGCCGGTCTTGCCCGGCACGTAGAGCGGGCCCACCCGCGCGATCGGCGGGAAGTGGCTCATGGTTATGTAGGGGATGCCAGCCTCGAAGCAGGCCGAGTTGCACCAACGCTCGATGTCGTGGGCCGGCCAGTCGGCGGCGTCGACGACCACGTCGGCGCCGGCGATGAAGTCGGCGATCTCCGCCTGGCTCTCGAGCCGCCGCGCCGTCGAGGTCACCCGCATCGACGAGTTGAAGGCGCGCAGCCGCGCCGTCGCCGCCTCCACCTTCAGCAGGCCGAGATCGGCCTCGGTGTAGAGGATCTGGCGGTTGAGGTTGCTGGCCTCGACCCGGTCGCCGTCGACCAGCCACATCTCGCCGACGCCGCAGCAAGCCAGCGACCAGGCGGCCCAGCCACCGAGCCCGCCGACTCCCAACACCGCCACCTTCGACTCGCGCAGGCGCCGCTGGCACTCAGACGGGGTCAGGCCATCACTGCCGATGTCGCTGAAGTAACGCAGCTGGCGGTCGAAGCGCGCCAGCTCCGCCGCCGGGACGAGGTCGTCGTCGGCCGCGTCCTCGACCACTTCCAGCTCCTGCAGCTGAGAGATCAGGTCGCCGACTTCCTCCTCGCCGAACTCCGCATGCAGCTGCTCCAGCGTGTGCTCGCCATCGAGCGCCTCCAGCAGGCGCCGCTGCTCCTCGTTCGGCTTCTCGATGCGGATGTCGTTGTCGGCGCTGGGCCGCATCAGGTAGACGTCCCCGTCGGGAGATCCGACCGGCTCCGTGGTGCGCTTGATCCGGGGGCGATGCACGCTAACCCTGCCTGACGATCGAGGCCACTGGAACGACGACTGCTGCCAGGTCGAGCTTCATCTGCGTTTCCCCCTTGTTGCTCTGTTTCGACGGCGCATCTCTTGCGGTCGAAGTATTACTTAAGACCAATCTAGCAGTGGAAACAGTTCCTAAGGTCGATTCGGTTTTCGTAAAATCCCTGCAAATTTAAGGAAAAGGACCAACCAGTACCCATAGGATGAAGCGATCAGCGCTTTCCTATAACTGGAGGATTCAGTTGCCCCCCCAACCGAAGAGCAGGCCAGGACCGTCGTGCGGTCAGACTCGGGAAGTGGTCAATCAGAACGTGATCAAGGCGCTCGCCCACCCGGTTCGCGCCCAGGCCCTGGTGATTCTCAACGAACGGATTGCCAGCCCCAACGAAATCGCCCAGGAGCTCGACGAGGGCGTCGGGCACGTCAGCTACCACATCAGCGTGCTGAAGAAATGCGATTGCATCGAGCTCGTCGACACGGCGTCGCGGCGCGGAGCCGTCGAGCATTACTACCGGGCCACCAAGCGAATCTTCCTCGGCGACGAAGCCTGGCGCCGGCTGCCGGCCTCGATCCGCCCGAGCATCACCGCGACCCTGCTGCAGACCGTCGTCGAGGACGCCGGCGCGGCCCTCAGCGCCGGTACCTTCGACGCCCGCGGCGACGGCCACTTGGCCTGGACGCCGATGATCGTCGATGAGGAGGGCTGGGCGGAAACGCGAGGGGCGCTGGCGGAGCTGCTCGATCGAGTCCTGGAGATCCAGGCCGTCAATGCCGAGCGCTTGACGAAGACCGGGGAGCCCGGCATCCAGATCTCCGTCGCCTCGTTGGGCTACCAGACGCCGGCGGTCGGCGAGCGGCGCCCGGCGCCGCCGCCTCAAGACGACTGAGCTGTCAGCTCCTTCGCGCGCCCGAAGGTGGCGTCGATCATCGGCACGGTCAGCTTGCCGGTGAAGGTGTTCTGCTGGCTGGGATGGAAGCAGCCCAAGAGCCGCCAGCGGCCGAGGCCCGCTTCGGCGCCGTGGCCGAAGCGGGGCTTGGGGCGAGGGACGTCGGCACCGAGGGCGCGGCCGGCGCGCAGGACGCCGTCCCAGGCGAAGGAGCCGAGGGCGACGATGACGCGGCAGCGCTCGAGCAGCTCCAGCTCGCGCTCCAGATAAGGCAGGCAGTTGTCGCGCTCTTGCGGGGTCGGCTTGTTGGCCGGCGGCGGGCAGCGGTTGACGGCGGCGATGTAGGCGTCGCGCAGGCGCAGCGAGTCGCCGCGGCGCTCGGAGGTCGCCTGGCTGGCGTAGCCGGCGCGGTGCAGGGCCGCGTAGAGCCACTCGCCGGAGCGGTCGCCGGTGAACATGCGGCCGGTGCGGTTGGCGCCGTGGGCGGCCGGCGCCAGGCCGACGATCGCCAGCCGCGCCTCGGGGTCGCCGAAGCCGTCGAGCGGTTTCGCCCAGTACTCCTGGCCGCGGTAGCGGCGAGGCGGATCGGCGGCGACCGCCTCCCGCCACTCGACCAGCCGCGGGCATTTGCGGCAGGCGTGAATCTCGGTCGCCAGCGCGGCGAGCGCCTCGCCGCTGCCCTTGCTCATAGGCTGCCCTCCTTCATGGGCGCGAACCCAATCACGAACCCTTCGGCCGATGGGCCGATTACGTCCCATATGCGGACGTTTTCGGCCCATCGGCGCCTGGCTGCTGGTCTCTTCGCTGCTGTCGCGCTGTTCGTCGCGGGCTGTGGTGGGGGAGGGACGACGACCGCGGCCGTCCCAGACAAAGCCGCCGATGCGGAAATCCTCAACAACGTTCTCAGCCGCGAGCTGGCGGCGGTCCGCGCCTACGAGCGCACGCTGCCGCTGCTCCACGGCGCCGCCCTCGCCGGCGCCCGCGAATTCCGCGCTCAGGAACAGGAACACGCCGACGCGATCGTCAAAGCCCTGCGCGGGCTCGGCGCCGAGGCGGCGCCGGCAGAGGAAGAGATCGAAAACGAGGGCCCGAAGACCCAGGCGGACGCGCTCGGCTTCCTCTACGAAGTCGAAAGCGTCTCCGTCGCCTACGGCCTGCGGGCGATCTCCCACCTCACCTCTCCCTGGCCGCGTTCGCTGCTCGGCTCGATCGTCGCCAACCAGGCCCAGCACCTGGTCGTGCTGCGGCGCGCGCTCGGGGCCGACGCTGCGGAATCGATCCCGGAGGCGTTCGAGGACGGCACGACGCCCGCCCCATCGGAGATGATTGGCGAATGACGGGGCCCCTCTACGCGATCGGCCGCTTCTGCTCGCGTCACCACTGGCCCGTCATCGGCGTTTGGCTGGTGCTCGCGATCGCGCTCGTCCTGATCGGCCAGGCCGGCGGCAGCAAGACCAGCGAAAACCTGACCCTGCCCGGCACCGACTCGACGATCGCGACCGAACTGCTGGAAGACAACCTGCCCCAGCAGGCCTACGGCAGCAACCCGCTGGTGATGGAAGCGCCCAAGGGCGCCAAGCTGACCGACCCGAAGTACAGCGCCGGCGTCGCCGAAACCGCCAAGAACCTGGAAGCGCTGCACGACGTCAACTCGGCGACCAGCCCACTCAGCCCGCAGGGCGTCAACTTCCTCAGCAAGAACCGGCAGGTCGGCTACATCCCCGTCGTCCTCGCCATCGGCCCCGGCGAAATCGACGAAGAGGAGGCGCAGCGGATCCTCGACGCCGCCCGGCCCGCCCGCGCCGCCGGCCTCGAGACCGCCGTCGGCAGCTACGTGGGCCAGCAGCTCTCCAAGCCCTCGACCGAGGTCAGCGAGGCGATCGGCCTTACCGCCGCGGTGATCATCCTGCTCTTCGCCTTCGGTACCGCGACGGCGATGATGCTGCCGATCGTCTCCGCTCTGATCGGGCTCGCCTGCGCGCTCTCGATCGTCCGCCTGCTCGAGCACGTGCTGCAGGTGCCGGGCGTCGCCTCGACCCTGGCGACGATGATCGGGCTCGGGGTCGGGATCGACTACGCGCTCTTCATCGTCACCCGCCACAAACTGCAGCTGGCCGAAGGGATGGAGCTGCGCGAGTCGATCGCCCGCGCGACCGCGACGGCCGGCGGCGCCGTCGTCTTCGCCGGCTTCACGGTCGTGATCGCGCTCTGCTCGCTGGCCTTCGCCGGGATCCCGCTGGTCAGCACGCTCGGCTTCACCGCGGCGATCGCGGTGGTCATCGCCGTCTGCGCGGCGGCGACGCTGCTGCCGGCGATGCTGGGGGCGCTGGGCCCGCGCATCGACTCGCTCAGCATCCGCCGTGGCAAGGGCGACCCGCAGGACTCCGAGCCGCACGGGTGGCGGCGCTGGGCGGAGCGGGTTGCCGGGCGGCCCTGGCGCTCGGCGATCGTCGCCCTGGTCGTGCTGGTGGTGCTGGCGCTGCCGATCTTCCAGCTCGAGCTGGGCCAGAACGACATCAGCGCCCTGCCCAAGGACACGACCTCGCGCCAGGCCTACGACAGCCTCAACAAGGGCTTCGGCCCCGGCGTCAACGGGCCGCTGCTGGTCGCCTCCGAATTCGAGTCGCCGGCGGAAGCGCAGCAGGTGCTGCCGGGGTTGGAGAAAGCGGTCGGTGCCGCCGGCGACGTCGAAGCGGTCAGCGAACCGACGCTCGACAAAGCGGGGACGGTGGCGGTCTTCACCGTGCTCTCGAAATCGGAGCCCTGGGCCGACGAGACCGTCGACCTGGTCGAAGAGCTGCGCGACACGACGATCCCCACCGCGCTGCAGGGAACCAAGGCGCAGTCCTACGTCGGCGGCCAGACCGCCGGCTACATCGACCTCGGGTCCCAGATCGCCGAAAAGCTGCCGCTGATGATCGCGATCGTCGTCGCCCTCAGCTTCTTCGTCCTCCTGATCGCCTTCCGCTCGCTGCTGGTCCCGATCAAGGCGGCGGCGATGAACCTGCTCTCGGTGGCGGCGGCCTACGGGGTGGTGACTGCGGTCTTCCAGCTCGGTTGGGGCTCCTCGCTGATCGGCCTCGATCACTCGATCCCGATCGTCAGCTTCGTGCCGCTGCTGATGTTCGCGATCCTCTTCGGGCTCTCGATGGACTACGAGGTCTTCCTGCTGACGCAGATGCGGGAGCACTTCACCAAGTACGGCGACGAGAAGCGGGCGGTGATCGAAGGCCTGGCCAACACCGGCCGCGTGATCACCTCGGCGGCGGCGATCATGGTCTGCGTCTTCACCAGCTTCGTCCTCAACGGCGACCCGGTGGTGAAGGAGTTCGGCGTCGGCCTGGCGGTGGCGATCGCGATCGACTCGACCCTGGTCCGCTGCCTGCTCGTCCCCGCGGTGATGGTCCTGCTCGGCAAGCGTGCCTGGTGGCTGCCGGGCTGGATGGAGCGGATCGTCCCCCGCATCAGCATCGAGGGCGAGGAGTACTTCGCCAAGCGGGACGCCGAGCAGGCAAAGTAGGGGGATGTTCCCGCTCAACCTGCCGAATGCGCTGACCCTGCTGCGCATCCTGGCGGTGCCGGTGGTGGTGGTCGCGTTGCTGGGGGAGACGCCGAACGGCGACGCCTTTGCCGCGGCGGTCTTCGCCCTGGCGGCGGCGACCGACGGCCTCGACGGCTACTTCGCCCGCTCGCGCGACGCCGTCACCACCTTCGGCAAGCTGATGGACCCGCTCGCCGACAAGCTGCTGATCATCGGCGCCCTGGTCTCGCTGGTCTCGCTGGACCGGCTCGAAGCCTGGGTGGCGATGGTGATCATCGCCCGCGAGGTCGCCGTCACCATCCTCCGCACGATCGCAGCCGAGCGCGGCATCGTGATCGCCGCCAGCTGGCTCGGCAAGCTGAAGACGGTGCTGCAGATCGCCGCTGTGATCGCCCTGATCGTCGCCGACCCGACGCCGCTCGGCGTCGACCTGCTCGTCTACCTGGCCCTGCTGGTCACCGTCGTCAGCGGCGCCGATTATTTCTTCGGCTTACGCCGCCGGATCGAGGCGCAGCACCGGGAGCGGGCGGCAAAGACGACCCCGGTCTCTTAGTCCGACGATCAACTTGTGGTTCCTTATCCACCCTATGCGTGCATAAGGAACCACGGAACTTCCTTGGGAGAGGAGCCGCCCAGTGGAGAGGGACTACAGCGTGGGGTCGATCATGAAGTAGCGAAAGGCCTGAGCGGAGCCGAGCCCAGCTCCGCTAGAGGGCGCACCGCAGCCACACGGCTTCGCTTGCACTGAGGTGGGGCGGCCGAGGTTGTTGACCGCCTCGATGACGCACGTCCGCTCCTTGCCGCACTGACGACAGGGCTTGGGGAACGTCTCCCCAGGACTCCATCCCGAGATTCGGACCTGCGCCAGCGCCTCGCGCTCGACCTCAACCTGGGCCCGACGCCTGGATAGCCCGATGACCTTTCTGCATGGCCCGTCGTATTTCGGTTCGAGGGAAGTGACGATCCCGATCCATGACTCTCGAACCCCGAGACCCCCAGGTAGGACCATCTCGTCACCGACCTCAACGTCTTCGAGGTCGGTCTCATAGGCGTAGCGACCGTCGATTTGCACCTTCATTGCAACGCTTCCGCGTCGTCTCAGCTCGCCGAGGCCTCTAGCCAGTCGCGCATCGAGGCGTGGCGCTCGACGTGCTCGCCGCTGGCCAGCTCGGCCCGCAACTCGCCCAGGGTGCCGTAGCGCTCCGCCACCACGTTGTGGCGGTGAATCGTCTCCAGGTTCTCCTGGCGCGCCAGCACGAAGGCCTCGTCGGGCAGGTCGGGGTAGCCCTCGACTACCTGGCGCACCATCTCCCGCACGCAGTCCTCGACGAAGCGCGGGTTTTCGTGGGCCTTGACGACGACGGACATCTCGTCCGGGCGCTTCATCAGCTCGTAGATCTCCGAGCTCATCGAGCTCTCGACGATCCGCAGCAGCTCCGGCGCGTCGATCCAGCTCGGGCCGCCCTCGGGGCAGCCGACGTGGAGGGTGCCGATGCCGCGCTGGTTGTGGGTCGCGATCGGGACGACGTCGACGACCCGCTCGATCTCCTCGGCGGAGAAGCCCTCGGCGGCGAGGCGTTCGCGCGAGAGGCCGGCGACCATCTCCTGGGCGCAGGGGCAGGCGGTCATGCCCTGGGCCTGGACGCCGGTGAGGGTCCGGGTGCCGTGCTCGGAGGCGACCGCGGTGCCGAAGAGGACGTAGATCTCCTGGGTGCTCTTGCCGCTCTCCGGCGTCGTCGCCGTTTCCGGGTAGCGGGCGGTGACAGAGACCTCGGCCCGCAGCCCGCCCTGGCGCTCGCGCACCTTCTGGGCGACGTGCGCGGCCAGCACCTCGGCCTTGAAGGCCTCGCCCAGCACGACCTCGTCGATCGCCTCACCGACGATCTCCTCGAAGCGCGACATGTGCACGCCCGCCTGCCGCGGGTTGAGGTCGACGAAGCACTCGAACTCGGCGTAGAAGAGATTCTCGGAGCCGTTGTCCTTGACCCGGATCACCTTCTCGACCCCGGTCACGCCGACGCGGGAGAGGCTGACCTGCGTCGCCGGCAGCGAGGCCTGGACGTCGGGTGTGGCTTGGGTGGCGGTGGGCTGGCTTGCCATCGGCTTATGAAGCGTAAGCGACCGGAACCCTCGGCGTCTTACCCAATGCGGAGATTTATCCGCCTATACTTCGGACCATCGGAGCGTTCAGGGCCGGTCTCATGGGAATGGGGGAGAGCTGCAGTGACCATCGAATCGTTGGAGACGGTGACTGACGTCATCGAGCGCGATCAGGAGCAGAGCCCGGTCGCCGAGATCGAGGAGCTGCGCGGGTTGATCGCCCTTGGCCGCGAGCGCGGCTATCTCACCTTCGAGCAGATCGCCTCCACCCTCGAGGAGGTGGAGATAACCAAGGAGCAGGTCTCCGGCCTGCACGCCCACCTGGTCGAGCACGGGGTCGACGTGATCGCCGAGGACGGCGTCAGCGCCTACAAGGAGCAGCGCTCCGGCGACTCCAACGGCCAGCCGAAGAAGGAAGAGCTTGACCTGACGGTCGAGCCCAGCCTCGACTCGCTGCGCCTCTACCTGCGCTCGATCGGCCGCGTCGAGCTGCTGACCGCAGCCCAGGAGGTCGAGCTGGCGCAGCGGATCGAGCGCGGCGACATGCTGGCGAAGCGGCAGATGGTGGAGGCCAACCTGCGCCTCGTCGTCTCGATCGCCAAAGGCTATCTGGGCCGCGGGCTGAGCTTCCTCGACCTGATCCAGGAGGGCTCGCTGGGGCTGATCCGGGCGGTCGAGAAGTTCGACTACCGGCGCGGCTACAAGTTCTCCACCTACGCGACCTGGTGGATCCGCCAGGCGGTGACGCGGGCGATCGCCGACAAGGCGCGGACGATCCGCATCCCCGTCCACATGGTCGAGAAACTGAACCGGGTCGCCCACGTCGAGCGCCAGCTGGTGCAGAAGCTGGGGCGCGAGCCGGAGCCGGCGGAGATCGCCGAGGAGCTGCGCTGGCCGGTCGCCGACGTGCGCGACATCCTCCGCGTCTCGCAGCTGCCGGTCTCGCTGGAGAAACCGGTCGGCGACGAGGACGAATCCGAGCTCGGCGACTTCGTCGCCGACGATGCCGTCCTCGAGCCCTTCGAGGAAGCGAGCGAGCACCTGCAGAAAGAGGGCGTCCAGAAGGCGCTGCAGGCGCTGCCCGAGCGCGAGCGTCAGGTGATCGAACTTCGCTACGGCCTCGCCGGTGGCGAGCCGCTGACGCTGGAGGAAGTGGGGCGCACATTCGGCGTCACCCGCGAGCGCATCCGTCAGATCGAGAACAACACCTTGAAGAAGCTGCAGCGCCTGCCCGAGGCGCAGATGCTCAGAGAAGCTTCCTGACGGCCCGACTCAGCGGGGTTCGAGGATGAAGATCGAGGGCTCGCGGTCGAGCTTCGCCTTGTAGTCGTCGAAGCCGGCGTACTGCTCGTTGTGCTTGCGCCAGAGGTTTTCGTGCTCGGCGCCCGCGGCGATGCGAGCGCGGACCGGGCGCCGCTTGCGGCCGATCTCGACCTCGGCCTCGGGATTGGCTTCGAGGTTGAGCGACCAGGCTGGGACCTTGGCGTTGCCGGCGTTGGTGTTGATCAGGCTGACGCTGTCGCCGTCGGCGAGGTAGACGACCGGCGCCGTGCGCGGCTCGCCGGATTTGCGACCGGTGGTGGTGATCAGCAGAACCGGGGCGCGACCGACTTTGCCGCCGATGCGCCCGCCGCTGAGCCGATAGAGGGGCACGTTGAGCTTCCCGGTCCAGCGCAGGCCGCGGGCGCCGAGGGAGTTCGAGATGCGGGCGTAGAAATGGTCGCTCGGCACGCCGGGGAGTATCCCACCCCTTAGAGTGAGGCAATGGCCGAGCCGCACCCCTTCCGCGTCGCCGCCGAAGCCAAGGACGTCGAGCTGATGACCGCGACGCTTCGCGAGGACGTCGTCCTGCACAGCCCGATCCTCTTCCGCGGCTTCGAGGGCCGGGACATGGTCGGCCAGGTCCTCACCCACGTCGCCGCCACCCTCGAAGGCCTCACCTATGTCGACGAGCTGGCGGGCGAGAACACGGTCTGCCTGCGCTTCCAGGCCAAGGTCGGCGACCGCGAGCTGGAGGGCATCGACTTCCTCGAGCTCGACGACGACGGCAGAGTCGCCGAGCTGACCGTCTTCATGCGCCCGCTCTCGGCGATCAACGCCTTCAACGAGCAGATGAAGGTGCGGCTCGGCGTCGCGTAACCGTCTGCCGCTGAGTCTCTAGAATCGCCCTGCGTTCCCGGGGGAGTGCCCGAGTGGTTAAAGGGGACTGGCTGTAAACCAGTTGACTTACGTCTACAGAGGTTCGAATCCTCTCTCCCCCATAAAGGCAAAGGCTCCACACGAACCGTGTAGATTCGTGTACATTATCTCTCTGATGGCAGCCTCTGCGAAGCGCATCAACGTGACTCTGGATGACGAGCACGCGGGCAAGCTCTCGAAGCTCGCCCAGCGCACGCACGTGCAGGAGGGGACGCTTGCCCGGTCGCTTCTTTCCACTGCACTCGACGATGCCGACCCGGATGCCGCCCGTATCATCGAGATCCTCGACGGGATCCCCGGGGCGTGGGAGAGAACTCAGGAGGGCCTTGCGCAGGCAGCCCGCGGCGAGGGAACGCCGCTCGACGAGTTGGCCTGAGTGGCACAGGTAGTCATTACCCCGCAGGCGCGGCGGGATGTGGATGAGGCGCTCGCGAGTCTCAATCTTCCGGACGACACTTGGCCCCGGATCGCGCGCTCGTTGAGGGCGTTGGAGACATTCCCACTCGCCGGTGTTGAATTGAGCGGTCGGTGGGCACCCGCTCGATTCGTGCTCGGGCCCTGGTCCTGGATGATCCTGCTCTATCGCTACGAGGAGTCGTCAGACCGCCTTTACGTGGTCGCGATGCATGACGGACGGTCCGCGACTTCCGCCACTGCGGCGTCCGGGTCCATATGAGCGCGAGTGATCTCTCCGGCCGCGTGATCGCCGTTGCCGGTGTCGGCGGTGGGCTCGGGCCGCTTGTGGCGGCTCGGCTCGCGGAGGCAGGGGCGACGGTGGCGGGAGCGGATCGCAACCCGGAGGTGCTCGAGTCGATCGGCGCTGACCTCGGCATCGGTGAGCGCTAGGACGGCCGCCCGGTCGATCTGCTCGACGAGGAGGGGGTGCGCGGTTGGTGCGCGGCGCTGGTCGAGCGCTTCGGGCGGGTCGACGGGCTCGTCCACCTGGTCGGCGGCTGGCGTGGGGGAGAGCCGCTGCACGAGGCGCCGTTGGCGGATTGGGAGCTGCTCCACGACCTGCTCGTCCGCACCGTCCAGCACACCACGCGCGCCTTCCACGACCAGCTGGCGGCGAGCGAGCACGGCCGCTTCGTCCTCGTCTCCGCCAAGCAGGCGCAGGCGCCGTCGAACACCAACGCCGCCTACGCCGCGGCGAAGGCGGCGGCCGAGGCATGGACCCTCGCCTTCGCCGACGGCTTCGAGCCCGGCGGCGCCACCGCCAACATCGTCGTCATCGACGCCCTGCTCACTCCCCGCATGCGCGAGGAGAACCCGGGCAAGGAGTTCCCGACCTTCACCCCCGCCGAGCACGTCGCCGAGGCGATCGCCTTCCTCTGTTCGGACGCCGCCGCCAAGATGAATGGGCAGCGCCTCTCACTCTTCCCAGCCGGCTGAGTCCTGCTTAAATTCGGGTTATTGTCTTTTCAAGATCCTTAAGTTCGGATTCTTGAACAAAAGACGACGATGCCGAGCCTTAAACGCAGCTTTTTGAACGAACCGGAGGTCTTCCGCCCGGACGATCCGGGTGCCGCCAGCCGGGCACTGCGGCGTGGGGAGCTGCGCCGCCTCGCGCGGGGCCTCTACACGACGAACCTCGACGAGCCGGCGGAGCAGCTGCTGCGCCGACGCTGGATCGACGTGGCGGCGCTCTACTTTCCTGGGGCGGTGATCGTCGATCGGTCGGCGATCGAAGCCCGGCCGACGGCCGACGGCTCGCTGATCCTCGATTCCGGGCCACGGCCGCAACAGCCGAAGCCGGTGGTGCTGCCCGGCCTCCGCCTCAGGCCCCGCGCCGGCCCCGGGCCGCTGGAGGGCGACATGCCGTTTGGCGGCCTCTTCCGCAGCGGTGAGGCGCGCACCGGCCTCGACAACATGCGCCCGTCGCGGGCGCGCGGCGGCGTCGCGCGGACGGTGAGCCCGGCCGAGCTGGAGGAGTGGCTGGAGCGGATCGCCCGCAACCGCGGCGAGGACGATCTGCTGAGGATTCGCGACGAAGCGCGCGCTCTCGCCCCGCTGCTTGGCGCGAAAAAGGAGCAGGAGCGCTTCGATCGCCTCATCGCCGCCCTCCTGGGAACCGGCGACACGCGGCTGGTCACCGCGCCCGGCCGGGCGCGCGGCCGTCGTCAGCCCTTCGACGCCGCCCGGGTCGGCCTCTTCGAGGTGCTCCATGGCGCTCTCGCCGGATACATCGCCCCCCTGCGTCCCCAGCCCGCCGACCCAAACCGGGTCTTCGCCTTCTTCGAGGCCTACTTCTCCAACTTCATCGAGGGGACCGAGTTCGAGGTCGAGGAGGCCGAGGAAATCGTCTTCGAGGGAGTCATTCCCGAGGAGCGTCCCGCCGACGCCCACGACATCCTCGGTACCTTCGGAGTCATAGCCGATCCCGCGCTGCGAACGCGAGTGCCAACCGACGCGGGCAACTTCGCGGAGCTGCTGCGGACCCTGAATCGGCGCATCCTCGAGGCGCGGCCGGACATGCGCCCAGGGGAATGGAAGCAGCGAGTGAACAGGGCGGGTGGGACGAGCTTCGTCGCGCCGGATCTCGTTCCCGGGACCCTGCGCGAGGCGTGGGGCTTCTACTCGACCCTTCCGGCCGGCTTCCCCCGCGCCGTCTTCGCCCTATTCGCGTCCAGCGAGGTGCACCCTTTTGCCGACGGCAACGGCCGCGTTTCGCGGGCGCTGCTCAACGCCGAGTTGAGTGCCGAGGGCCAGTGCCGGGTCGTCATCCCCCTCTGCTTCCGCAGCGACTACCTCGGCGCGCTGCGGGCGCTGAGTCGTCAGGACAATCCCGAGCCGTTGCTGAGGGCGATCGAGCGGGCGCAGCGCTGGTCCTCCCTGGTCGATTGGTCGACGATGGAGGCAGCGGCCGCGCAGCTCGCGCGGACCAACGCCCTGGTCCCGTCCGACGAGGCCGAGGAACGGGGACTGATCCTGCGCGACCCGCCCCAGGCTCCCTGATTGGGCGGTGAGCCGGAGATTGCCACGTACCATGGGCGGATGAGCCCCCGGCCCAAACGCCCGCAAGCGCCCGACGGCAAGATGACGATCGGGGAGCTGGCGCGGCGGACGGGGATGACCGTGCGCAACATCCGCGCCCACCAGACGCGTGGCCTGCTGCCGCCGCCGGAGGTGCACGGGCGCACCGGCTACTACAACGAGGAGCACCTGGCCCGGATCGAGCTGACCCGGGAAATGCAGGGGGAGGGGCTGAACCTGGAGGCGATTCGCCGGGTGCTCGAGAGCACCGAGGGGTCCTCGGCGGAGATCGTCGACTTCGCCCGCGCCGTGCGCGCCCCCTTCGAGGACGAGACGCCGGAAATCTTCGAGCCGGGCGAGCTGGCCGAGATCTGGGGCGCCGAGCAGCTCGACCCGCGGATGATCCGCCGCGGCGAAAAACTCGGCATTCAGCGCGAGCTGCCGGACGGCAAGATCGAGGCGATCAGCCCGCGCCTGCAGCGCGCCGGCGGCGCCCTGGTCGAGCTCGGGGTCAGCCCCAAGGCCGTCCTCGACGTCGCCACCCAGCTGCGTCGCCAGGCTGACGCCGCCGCCCGCACCTTCGTCGACCTCTTCGTCAAGGAGATCTGGGAGCCGTTCGACCGCGCCGGCCGGCCCGAGGAGGACTGGCCGAAGGTGCGCGAGGCCCTCGACCGCATGCGCCCGCTCGCCTCCGACGCGGTCCTGGCGATGTTCCAGATCGCGATGGGCGAGGCGACCGAGAAAGCCGGCGAACGCACGCTGCACGACGCCGCCAAGCCGGCGAAGAAGCGCTCGAAACGCCGCGGTCGCTGAGAAAATGCGCGGCTTTCACCTGCGACGTTCCGCGCCAGCGCTGCTCGAATAACAGAGCAGTACCCAAAGTTTACCCCGATTCCAGAGCCGTTCGGCGCGCCCCCTTCTCTTAGGGCGCTTTTGGAAACTACGGATTTTTCTTGACCTCCCGGTATCGCTTCGTCTACCTTGACGACTAAGTGATGTACGTCATAGTTCAGGCACATCCCGTCTAGGACGGGCAGGGAAGCACCACAGGGAAAACAACGAGCCTCAGGGAAGCGCCGCTAAGGGAAGCGGCCGGCAGAGGGGCTCACGGGACAAGGAGAGACATTCGATGTTCTCAAGACTCCGCGAGCACTTCGGCACCGCCGGACTCGTAGTAGCGATCGTCGCGCTGGTCGCCGCCCTCGGTGGTGGCGCCTACGCCGCCACCGGCGGTTCAAGTGGTGGCAAGGCCACCGCCAGCGCCAAGGGTAAGCCCGGACCGCGGGGGAAGACCGGCAAGACTGGTCCCGCAGGCCCGGCTGGCCCCACAGGCCCGGCTGGCCCACAGGGACCCGCAGGTCCCGCCGGCGCCAAGGGTGACGCTGGGGCGCCTGGGTCCAACGGCACCAACGGTGCCCCGGGCGCACCCGGCAAAGGCGTCGTGCTGACGACGGAGGCGGCGGGAGCTAACTGTGCAGCCGGCGGCACCAAAGTCGAAGTCGAAGGCAATGCCGCCAGCAAAAAATACGTCTGCAATGGCAAAGACGGATCTGGCGGTGGGGGCGGAACCCTGCAACCTGAAGAAACTGAGATCGGGACCTTCTGGTTTCTGGGCAATGGCGCCACCGAACAGTTCTCGCCGATCAGCTTCCCGATCCCGCTTTCTGCTGCCGCTGCGGCCAGCATCAAAGCGGCACACTTCTCGACCGAAGAAGAAGGAGTCTTCAAACCGGAATGCCCCGGCACGATCAATGATCCAAAAGCCGAACCGGGCGCCCTCTGTTTCTATCTGAACCCGGGAGAAAAACTCAAAGACCTAACTGCCCGTTCCGATTCTCCCCTCGTCCTTGCGCCTGGGTCCGATCTCTACGAAGAAACGATCGAAACCACGGGAGTCGGTACGACCGGAGTCCTTCTCTACTACCCAGGAATGTCTAGCGCCGAATACGCCGGCGGCACCTTCGCCATCACGGCCCCCTCGGCCCCCTGACCCAAGGCTCGCACACGTCGAGGCAAGTCATGAACAGGATCCGAACATCGCAAGCGCAGCGGCCCCGGACGGTTGATCGAGCCGTCCGGGGCCCGCTCTCCTACCTGCTCTTGCTGCTGGCGCTAGGGCTCTTCCTCCTCGCCTTCGCCCCCACCGCCTCGGCCGACGTCAGCGTCTGTACCCCCGGCACCGCCGCCGGGCAGTGCGAAGAACCCCAGGGCGTCGCGGTGGACAACGAAACTGGCCGCCTCTACGTCGCCGACCGCGGCAACAACCGCATCGACGTCTTCGAGTCCGACGGCACCTTCGTGCGGGCCTTCGGCTGGGGCGTGGACACCGGTGCCAAAGAACTGCAGACCTGCACCACGGCCTCCAAATGCCAGGCGGGCACCCCCGGTGCCGGCACCGGCCAGTTCAACAGCCCGAGTTGGATCGCGGTCGACAACGACCCCCTGAGCGCCTCCCATCACGACATCTACGTCGGCACCGACAACTTCCGTGTGCAGAAGTTCACTTCCACTGGCGAATTCATCGAAGCCCTCGGCGAAAAAGGCAAAGGACCTTGTCAGTTCGAACGCGAAAGCGACCCGATCGCCGTCGGTCCCGAAGGCAAGCTCTACGTCGCCGACAGCTACGAAGCAGGGGCGAGCAGCAACTTCGTCAACCGCGTCCTCGTCTTCGACGCTGCGGGCAAATGCGAAGAAGAAGTAGAGCTCTTCGAAGGCCAGTTCGAGACGATTCGCAGCTTCGCCGTCGACTCGAAAGGCAGCTTCTACGTGACGGTCGCCGGCGCTGGCGGCGTGATCCGCAAATTCGACCCGAGCGGAGCTCTGCTCTACGAGCTCGGCAAAGCCGTTGCCGGCCAATCCAGTGAAAGTGAAGGAATCGCGATCGATACCTCCGATCGTCTCTTTGCAAAACAGAATGTCGAACAGATAACCAAATCTGTGCGTGTCAGCTTCGTCACCGAGTACGACTCCAGTGGCGCCATCCTCAAGCGCTTTGACTACGGTGCCGAACGCATCGTCCCGGGTTTGGCCGCATACCAAAGCGCGACCGGTAACCTCTTCGCCAGCCAGCAGGCGATGGGCGTCGAGTACCTCTCTCTCCCCGCGGGCCCAGCCCTCGTCCCCGAGCCCTGCCAGGTCAAAGCAGGCACCCTCGGCAACACCAAAGCCACCCTTCAGGCCGAAGTAAACCCCGAGGGCAAAGCGACCAGCTTCCACTTCGAGTACGTCGACGAGGAAAGCTTCAAAAAAGAAGGCGGCTTCAAAAGCTCGAACACGAAGAAAACCGCCGAGAGCGAATCGATCGGCACCGACTTCGAGCTGCACGAAGCAAGCGCCGTGGCAAATGACGAAGTGGTGCCGGAAACCAAATACCGCTGCCGCATCGTCGCCACCAACGCCGACGGCTCGGCCACCGGAGAAGAAGGCTCCTTCACTACGCTCGAGCCACTTGAACTAGGCGACACCACGGTCTCCGCTGTCGGCAGCGAAGAGGCGACCTTAAACGCCACCGTCAACCCGCTGGGCATTCCCACCAGCGCCTACTTCGAATACGTCACCGAAGCCACCTACCTCAAAGACATCGCCGAGCTGGGCCCCGAACACGGCTTTGACCACGCGAGCAAAGCCCCGAACGTCGATGAAGGCGAGGAACCGATCGACTACGGCATCGGGGAAAGCTTCAAAGCGGGCTCTGCCCATCTCACCGGTCTGAAACCGGGCACCTCCTACCGTTTTCGCATCGTCGCCACCGATGCGCGGATCGCCCCCAAAGAGATCACCGGCGAGACCGTGTCCCTCCGCACCTATCGCCCAGGAACCGAAGCGCCGGCGGACGACCGCGCCTGGGAGCTGGTCTCCCCGGCGCAGAAGAACAGCGCCGAGGTGGCGGTGCCGGGCACGGCCGCCGGCTTCTTTGAGATAAGGACGGTCCGCATCCAGGCCGGCGCCAGCTCCGGCGAAGCGCTTACCTACACCTCCTGGACCTCCTTCGCCAACGCCGAAGGCTCCTCGGGCACCAACCAGTACCTCTCCAAGCGCACCGCGGGCGGCTGGCAGACCGAGAACATCTCCCCCTTCGGCTTCTCGAACAATCCGACCGCCCCCAGCTTCACCGGCTTTAACCCCGACCTGCGCTTCGGCGCCTTCAAGCAGAGCCAACCGCCGTTAAGCGAAAATTGCGCGGAGGGCCACGCGAACCTCTACCTGCGCGACAACGAGAGCGGCGCCCTCGCCTGCCTCACCCCCGAAGCGCCGAACAGCATGCCCAAAGACGGCGCCTGCTTCGTCTTCGCCGGGGCAAGCGAGGACGGCAGCCGCGCCTTCTTTGCCGCCAACGTCCCCTACGCCGGGGCGCCGGAGGGCGTAGGTCCCTTCAGTCTCTATGAATGGTCGGCGAGCGAAGGAAAACTGCGGGTGGTGAGCGTCCTGTCGGGCGAGAGCGAACCGGTCGCCCCGACCGAAAGGATCACCTTCGGCGCCAACGCCGGCACCGGCGGCGGCACCGAAAACTGCCAGACCGGCCTGACGAACATGCGTCACGTCATCTCCGCCGACGGCACCCGGGCGATCTGGACCTACACCTCCGAAGACACGTCTAAACCGAGCCAGCTCCTGGTCCGCGTCAATGGCACGGAAACGATCCAGCTCGACGCGCTGCCGCAAGAAAAACCGGGCTTCGGGCCGGCCGGGGGAGGCGTCTTCTGGGCAGCCAGCACCGACGGCTCGGTGGTCTACTTCACCGACGCCAACCGGCTGATCTCCGGCTCCAAATCCGAAAAAGGCAAGCCCGACCTCTACCGCTATGAGTTCGGAAACTCCAATCCGCTCACCAACCTGACCAAAGGCGCCGTGCCTGGTGACGTGCAGGGGGTGGTCGGTGCGAGCGATGACGGCTCCTACGTCTACTTCGTCGCCGGCGCGGTGCTGAGCGGCGAAGAAGAGAACGGCGCCGGGCAGAAAGCGAGCGAAGGTGCCAACAACCTCTACCTGAACCACGAAGACAAAACCAGCTTCATCGGGATCCTGGCTCCCGAAATGGACGACAACGTCCGCAGCGAACAGCCCCGGAACCTCAGCGCCCGCGTCTCCCCCGACGGGCGCCACCTCGCCTTCCTCTCGGTCGAAGCCAAAGCGCTGGCGGGCTATGACAACACGCTCGCCGACGAGACGATCACCGGCGGGCAGCACTGCGAATGGGACCCCGTCGCAGATGAATTCACCAACAGCCCCCTCTGCCGACAGGCCTTCCTCTATGACGCCGAAGCCAAAGAGCTGACCTGCGTCTCCTGCAATCCCTCGGGCGCCAGGCCCCTGGGCCCGACCCTCCTGCCCGGCTGGACCAATGTCTACGAAGGCCCGCGCTACCTCTCCGATGACGGCTCGCGCATGTTCTTTGAGACCTACGACGCGCTCGGGCCCTCAGACGAGAACGGCAAACGCGATGTCTATGAGTTCGAGTTCGAGGGCGCGGGTAGCTGCGATAGCCAAAGCCCGGCCTTCGACCCCGCCTCGGGTGGTTGTCACTTCCTCGTCTCGAGCGGCAAGAGCACCGGCCAGAGCTACCTGGTGGACGCCTCCGCGAACGGGCGCGACGTCTTCTTCTCGACCCGCGCACAGCTGGTCGGCTGGGATGAGAACGACAACTACGACGTCTACGACGCTCGCGAAGGCGGCGGCTTCCCCGAGCCTCCGCCCGCTCCCCCAATCTGCGTGGGTGAGGGCTGTAAGGCGCCCCCAAGCGCTCCGCCGGGCAGCTCCTCGCCGGCCACCCCTCACATTCAGGGCCCAGAAAACGCCCGCGAGCCCTGTCCCAAGGGCAAAGCTCGCCGCAAGGGCCGCTGCGAGCGCCCCCACCCCCGTTGCCCCAAAGGCAAGGTGCAGCGCAAAGCGCGCTGCGTCAAGCCAGGCCATGACAGAAAACCCCAGCACAAGCGAG
Organism: uncultured Solirubrobacterales bacterium; assembly: GCA_963717495.1. Classification (GTDB taxonomy): domain Bacteria; phylum Actinomycetota; class Thermoleophilia; order Solirubrobacterales; family 70-9; genus VAYN01. The sequence continues at coordinate 2,488,603 of OY970339.1, forward strand.
CATCCCACAAGCGGAGGGCGGCACGATGAGAGCACGAAGGATGCTGGGCGCCCTGCTCGGCGCAGCGACCCTCAGCGCCCTCATCGTCGTCCCCGCGGCTCCGGCCGCCTCGACCCCGGTCCCAGCCTTCGCCATCCAGTCGCTGGCGGTGCCGACCAACTTCGCCCCGGGCGGCAAAGCCGCCTACCAGGTCTTCGTCACCAACAGCGGTGGTGAAACGACCGACCAGAGCGAGATCACGATCACCGACACCCTGCCGGCCGGGCTGGAGGTGGAGGGAGTTCTCTTGTACGGGCCCCGCAACGGCACCCTAATCAGCAAAGACTGCGAAGTCGCCGTGGTGGGCGAGGTCTCCACCGTGACCTGCAAAGTCACCGACGCGCTGCTGCCGAAATACCTACCGGCGAAGCTCTTCCCGACCAACCAGTTGCTCCTGGAAATCAAGGTGGCGGTCCCCGCCGACGCGGCGGGCACGCTGACCAACCAGGTGCAGGTCGAAGGCGGCGGAGCGGCCCCGGCCAGCGCGGAAGCAGAAAACGATGCCAGCGCCGAGGACACCCCCGCGGGCTTTGCGGAATTCAAGGCCGAGCTGACCGGCCCCGACGGCCTGCCGGTCAGCGCCGCCGCCTCCCACCCCTACCAGTACACGACCACCTTCGCGGTCAACACGGCGCCCCCGCCGCCGGGGGCGACGTGGCCCGTGCCGGCCGGAGGCGACCTGAGGAACATCGAGGTGGCGCTGCCGCCGGGGCTGGCGGGCAACCCGACGGCGATCGATCGCTGCAGCGCGCAGCAGTTCTACACGATCAAAGCCGTCGTCACCCCCCTGGGGGGTGACTCGTACCCCAACGAGTGCCCGCCGGGCTCGGCGGTGGGGGTGGCGCTCGTCGAGCAGCTGGAAGGGGGTGGGTTCTCGCGCAAGCTCCCGATCTACAACCTCATCCCGCCAAAAGGCATGCCCGCCCAGTTCGGCTTCCAGGTCCGCGAAGCCCCCGTCTACATCAACACCAAGCTGAGAAGCGACGGGGACTACGGCATCAGCGCCTACCTGACGGACGTGACCGAGGCCCAGCGGGTGACCGCCTCGCGGATCACGATCTGGGGCACGCCGTGGGACAAAAGCCACGAAACGGTGCGGGGCAGGTGCGTGGAAACGGTGGAGCTGTGCCCGGTAGTGGGGACGCCGCGGCCGTTCCTGCGGCTGCCGAGCAACTGTGCGGACCCGCTGCTCACGACGATGAGCTACACGACCTGGACGCGGCCACCGATCTTCGCCGGGGCGAGCGACTCAGAACCGGCCCCCACCGGCTGCGAGGCGCCTGACTTCAGCCCCACGATCGAAGCCAAGCCCTCCACCAACGTCGCCGATAGCCCCTCGGGCCTGCACGTCGACCTGCACCTGCCCCAGAAAGCAAACGAAGACCCCGAAGGGCTGGGCGAGGCCGACCTCAGGGACGCGACCGTGACCCTGCCCCCGGGCCTGAGCGTCAACCCGTCCTCCGCCGACGGTCTCGGCGCCTGCTCGCTGGCTCAGATCGGCTACCAGGGCCTAAAGCAAGGCAAACCGAGCTTCTCGACCGAGCCGGCGCATTGCCCCGACGCCGCGAAGATCGGCACGGTCGAAATCGATGCCCCCGCTGTCGACCACCCCTTGCCCGGCTCGATTTACCTGGCCAAGCAATCCGAAAACCCCTTCGGAAGCCTGATAGCCCTCTACATCGCCGTCAACGACCCCCAGACCGGAGTCGTGATCAAGCTCCCGGGCCGAGTCGAGACCAACCCTGTGACGGGTCAGATCACCAACATCTTCGAGCAGAACCCGCAGCTGCCATTCGAAGACCTCAAGGTCGACCTCTTCCACGGCGCCAGAGCGCCGCTGCGTACCCCCCAGACCTGCGGCGAATCGGCGACCGTTCCCAGCTTCACCACGACGACCTCGCTGACCCCGTGGAGCGCGCCGGCATCGGGTCCGCCGGCAACGCCGTCGGACTCCTTCGCGATCGTCCAATCCCCCAGCGGCGCCTGCGCCCCTACCGCGGCCCAGCTCCCCAACCCCCCCTTCTTCGAGGCCGGAGCTCAGGACCCCCTCGCCGGCGTCTACTCGCCCTTCCTCTTGCGCCTAAAACGCGAAGACGGCTCCCAGGAACTCAAAGGCCTGAACGTCACCCTGCCTTTGGGCCTCAGCGCCCGCTTCGCCGGCACCGCCGAATGCTCGGAGGCCGCAGTGGCCCAGGTGCAGTCGCGGAGCAACCCCGGCCAAGGCGCTCTGGAGCAAGTGAGTCCTTCCTGTCCCGCTGCCAGCCAGCTAGGCACCGTCACCGTAGGCGCCGGAGCCGGCCCCACCCCGATCTACCTCCAAGGCAAGGCCTACCTCGCCGGCCCCTACAAAGGCGCCCCCTTGAGCATGCTGATCGTCACCCCGGCCATTGCCGGCCCCTTCGACTTCGGCTCGGTCGCGGTACGCGCCGCCCTCTACGTCGACCCCGAAAGCGCCCAGGGCAAAGTCGTCTCGGACCCGATCCCGACGATCCTCCAAGGCGTCCCCACCGACGTGCGCTCGATCGCGGTCAGGATCGACCGCCAGAACTTCACCCTCAACCCGACTTCTTGTGAAGCAAAGGCGCTTACCGCGGAAGCGATCTCGGTAACCGGCAACGTCGCCAACCTGCAAAATCGCTTCCAGGTCCTCGGCTGTACCAACCTCGGCTTCAAGCCGAAACTGGCCCTGAAGCTCAAAGGCGGGACGAAACGAGGCGACCACCCAGCGCTCACGGCAATCCTCACCTACCCAAGCAAAGGCGCCTACTCCAACATCGCCAAAGCCCAGGTCGCCCTGCCCCATTCGGAGTTTCTCGACACCACCCACATCAAGACGATCTGCACCCGCGTGCAGTTCGCATCCAATACCTGCCCCAAAGGTGCGATCTACGGCTTCGCCCGGGCAATATCCCCGCTTTTGGACAAACCATTGGAAGGCCCGGTCTACCTCAGGTCTTCCTCCAACCCGCTCCCGGACCTGGTCGCCGACCTAAACGGCCAGATCCACGTGGTGCTCGCCGGCAAAGTCGACTCGATCAACGGCGGCACCCGCAACACCTTCCAAGCCGTCCCCGATGCCCCGGTGACCAAGTTCACCCTGAGCTTGCCTGCCGGCAAGAAGGGCCTTTTGCAGAACAGCACCGATATCTGCAGGGGGTCCCACAAGGCCACCGCCGACTTCACGGCGCATAACGGCAAGACGCTGCGGCTGAAGCCGGAGCTGGTGGCCAGGTGCGGTGGGAAGGCCAAAAAGAAGAGCAAGCGCGACAAGGGAGCACATCGATGAAACGGCTAGCCGCCCGATGAAACGGCTAGCCGCCCTGATCACCATCCTCACTGCCCTCCTCGCCTTCGCCCCCACTGCCTCGGCCGACGTCAGCGTCTGCACCCCCGGCACGGCTGCGGGCAAATGCGAAAGCCCCCAGGGCGTCGCCACCGACAACGAAACCGGCCGCCTCTACGTCGCCGACCAGGGCAACAACCGGGTCGACGTCTTCGAGTCCGACGGGACCTTCGCCATGGCCTTTGGCTGGGGCGTCGATACCGGCGCAAGCGCACTGCAGACCTGCACCACTGCCTCCACCTGCGCCAAAGGCATCGCTGGCTCGGGAGCGGGCGAGTTCGACAAACCGAGCTGGGTCGCGGTCGACAACGACCCCACCAGCGCCTCCCACCACGACGTCTACGTCGGCACCGACAGCTTCCGCGTGCAGAAGTTCAAACCGACGGGCGAATTCATCGAAGCCCTCGGCGGAAAAGGCAAAGGCCCCTGTCAGCTCGAACGCGAGAGCGACCCGATCGCCGTCGGCCCCGAAGGCAAGCTCTACGTCGCCGACAGCTACGCGGAAGGCGCGCCCAACAACTTCGTCAGCCGCGTCGTCATCTTCGATGCCGCGGGTAAATGCCTGGAAGCAGAAGAAGTAGACCCGCTCTTCGAAGGCCAGTCACAAGGGATCCACAACTTCGCCGTCGACTCGAAAGGCAACTTCTACGTGACGGTCGATGCCGACCGGGTGCTCCGCAAATACGACCCAAGCGGGACCTTCCTCTCCCAGCTCGGCAACCTCGAAACCAACGGCCTCGCGGTTGACGCCTCCGACAACGTCTTCGCCCGGCAGCGTGGGGTGAATGTGGCGCCTCCGATCACGCTGGTCAACTTCTTCACCAAATACTCTCCCAGCGGCGCCATCCTCGAGCGCTTCGGCTATGCGCCGGGCGCGATTTTCGGCTCGCCGGGCCTCGCCGCCTACTCCAGCCCCGACGGCGACCTCTACGCCAGCGAGGAGCCGGTCACCCAAGGGACGAAGGAAGTCAAGTACCTCTCCCTCCCCCCTGCGGGCCCGGTCCTCTTCCCTGAGCCCTGCAAGGTCAAAGCAGGCACCCTCGGCAACACCAAAGCCACCCTTCAGGCCGAAGTCAACCCCGAGGGCAAAGCAACCACCTTCCACTTCGAGTACGTCGACGAGAAAAGCTTTGAAAAAGAAGGTGGCTTCGCCAGCCCAAACACGAAGAAAACCGCCGAGAGCGAATCGATCGGCACCGACTTCGAGCTGCACGAAGCAAGTGCTGTGGCCAACGAGGAAGTGGTGCCGGAAACCACGTACCGCTGTCGGATCCTCGCCACCAACGCCGATGGCTCGAGCACCGGAGAAGAAGGCTCCTTCACCACGCTCGAGCCACTTGAACTAGGCGACACCACGGTCTCCGACGTCGGCAGCGAAGAAGCGACCTTGAACGCCACCGTCAACCCGCTCGGCATCCCTACCAGCGCCTACTTCGAATACGTCGAGGAAGCTGCCTACCTCAAAGACATCGCCGAGTTGGGGCCCGAGCACGGCTTCGACCACGCGAGCAAGGCCCCGGACGTCGATGAAGGCGAGGAACCGATCGACTACGGTGCCGGGGAAAGCTTCAAAACGGGCTCCGCCAACCTGGCCGGCCTGAAGCCCGGTACCTCGTACCGCTTCCGCGTCGTCGCCAACGACACGCGGATCGCCCCCAAAGAGGTCATCGGCGAGACCGTGTCCCTTCGCACCTACGGCGCCGGGATCGAAGCGCTGGCCGACGACCGGGCCTGGGAGCTGGTCTCCCCGGCACAGAAGAACAGCGCCGAAGTGGCGGTGCCGGGCGCGCCCGCCGGCTTCTTCGAAGTGAGGACGGTTCGCATCCAGGCCGGCGCCACCGACGGCGAAGCGATCACCTACACCTCCTGGACCTCCTTCGCCGGGGCCGAAGGCTCCTCGGGTACCAACCAGTACCTCTCCAAGCGCACCGACGTCGGCTGGCAGACCAAGAACATCTCCCCCTTCGGCTTCTCGATCAATGCCCTCGCCCCTAACTTCACCGGCTTCAGCCCTGACCTGCGCTTCGGCGCCTTCAAGCAAAGCCAACCGCCGTTAAGCGAAAACTGCGCGGAGGGCCACGAGAACCTCTACCTGCGCGACAACGAGAGCGGCGCCCTCGCCTGCCTCACCCCCGAAGCGCCAAACAACTCCGGCTCCAGCGCCTGCTTCGTCTTCGCCGGGGCAAGCGAGGACGGCAGCAGCGCCTTCTTTGCCTCCAATGTCTCCTACGTCGGGATGCCAGAAGACGTAGGACGCTTCAGCCTCTATGAATGGTCGGCGACGGAAGGAAAACTGCAGGTGGTGAGCGTCCTGCCGGGCGAGAGCGAGCCGGTCGCCCCGACCGAAAGGATCACTTTCGGGGCCAACGCCGGTATCGGCGGCGCTGGCGAAAACTGCCAGACCGGCCGGACGAACATGCGCCACGTAGTCTCCGCCGACGGCACCCGGGCGATCTGGACCTACACCTCCGATGACACGTCCATACCGAGCCGGCTCCTGGTCCGCGTCAACGGCACGGAAACGATCCAGCTCGACGCGCTGCCGGCACAGAAACCGGGCTCCGGGCCGGCCGGGGGAGGCGCCTTCCGGGCGGCCAGCTCCGACGGTTCGGTCGTCTACTTCCTCAACGCCAACCGGCTGATCTCCGGCTCCAAATCCGAGAAAGGCAAGCCCGACCTCTACCGCTATGAATTCGGCAACCCGAGCCCGCTGACCAACCTGACCAAAGGGGCCGTTCCCGGCGACGTGCAGGGCGTGATCGGGGCGAGCGACGACGGCTCCTACGTCTACTTCGTCGCCGGCGCGGTGCTGAGCGGCGAAGAAGAAAACGGCGCCGGTCAGAAAGCAACTGAAGGCGCCAACAACCTCTACCTGCACCACGAAGGCAAAACCAGCTTCATCGCGACCCTCGCTTTCGAGGGAGATCAACGCGACTGGTCAGAGCAGCCGCAGACCCTCACTGCCCGCGTCTCCCCTGACGGGCATCACCTCGCCTTCCTCTCGATCACAGCCCAGGCGCTGGCCGGCTATGACAACACGCTCGCTGACGAGACGATCACCGGCGGGCAGCACTGCGAATGGGACTCGGTCGGAATGGAATTCGTCAACAGTCCCCTCTGCGCGCAGGCCTTCGTCTACGACGCCGAAGCCAAAGAGCTGACCTGCGTCTCCTGCAATCCCTCGGGCGCGAGGCCCCTGGGCCCCACCCTCTTGCCGGGCTGGACCAACGTCTACGAAGGACCGCGCTACCTCTCTGATGACGGCTCGCGCATGTTCTTCGAGACCTATGACCCGCTCGTGCCCTCAGATCAAAATGGCAAACGCGACGTCTATGAGTTCGAGTTCGAGGAGGCGGGAACTTGTGACAGTGAAAGCCCAGCTTTTGACCCCCTCTCAGGCGGTTGCCACTCGCTTATCGCCAATGGCACGAGCAGCGACGAAAGCTACTTCGTGGACGCCTCCGCAAACGGTCGCGACGCCTTCTTCTCAACCCGCTCGCAGCTAGTCGGCTGGGACACCAACGACAACTTCGACGTCTACGACGCCCGCGCAGGCGGTGGCTTCCCCGAGCCGACGCCATCGCTGATCTGCGCAGGGGAAGCAGCCTGTCTGCCGCCACCACCTAATGAGCCCCCGACCGCCCACCCCGCGACCCCGCACGTCATCGGGCCCGGCGACACCAAACCGCACAAACCCAAGCCCAGGAAACACAAGAACAAGAAACAGAAGCACAAGAAAAAACAGCAAAGGCAGAGCAAGCACCGCTCCCACGACAAGCGGAGGGCAAGCCGATGAACGCCGCCAAGAAGCTCCTCCTCGCCTCGCTCCTCCCGCTGGCGCTGATCGTCCCTGTGAGCGCCTCGGCGGCGACCTTCGTCCCGGCTTTCGACATCCAGTCCCTGGCGGTGCCGACCAACTTCGCCCCGGGCGGCAAAGCCGAATACCAGGTCTTCGTCACCAACAGCGGCGCCGAAACGACCGATCGCAGCGAGATCACGATCACCGACACCCTGCCGGTCGGGCTGGAGGTGGAGAACGTCGAACTGAAAGGGTCCCGCGGCGCTAAAGACATCAGCAAAGACTGCAAAGTCGACTTGGGGGGCGAGGTCTCTACCGTGACCTGCAAAGTCACCGAAGCGCTGCTGCCGGAATACAAACCGGCGAAGCTTTTTCCGACCAACCAGCTGTTTTTGGGAATCAAGGTGACGGTCCCCGCGGATGCGGCGGGGACGCTGGTCAACCACGTGCAGGTCGAAGGCGGCGGAGCGGCGCCGGTCAGCGCGGAAGCGCAGAACGAGGCGAGCGCCGAAGACGCGCCGGCGGGCTTCACCGAATTCAAAGCCGAGCTGACCGGACCCGACGGCCTGTCGGTCAACGCCGCCGCCTCCTACCCCTACCAGTACACGACCTCCTTCGCGGTCAACCTGGTGCCGGCGCCGGGCACGAATTATTTCCTGCCCGTCGGGGGCGACCTGAGGGACATCGAGGTGGCGCTGCCGCCGGGGCTGGCCGGCAACCCGACGGCGATCGAGCGCTGCAGCGCGCAGGACTTCAACACGATCACTTACATCCTCGGCCCCACGTCTCCCTCGAGCGCATGCCCGCCTGACTCGGCGGTGGGGGTGGCGCTCGTCGAGCAGCTGGAAGGAAATGGGTTCCCGCGCGAACTCTCGATCTACAACCTCATCCCTCCGAAAGGGATGCCTGCCCAGTTCGGTTTCCAGGTCGTCAACGCCCCGATCTACATCAACACCAAGCTCAGAAGCGACGGAGACTACGGAATCAGCGCCTACCTGAAGGACGTGACCGAGGCCCAGCGGGTAACGGCATCGCAGATCACGATCTGGGGCACGCCGTGGGATCAGAGCCACGACACGATGCGGGGCAGATGCGCGGAATCGGTCGGACTGTTGTGCCCGGTGGTGGGCACGCCGCGACCCCTCTTGCGGCTGCCGAGCTCCTGTGAGAGCCCGCTCTTGACGTCGATGGCCTACACAACCTGGACGCGGCCGCCGATCTTCGTCGGAGCGAGCGACTCAGAACCGGCCCCGAGCGGCTGCGAGGCACCGGACTTCAGCCCGACGATCAAGGCGAAGCCGAGCACCAACGTCGCCGATGCCCCCTCGGGCCTGCACGTCGACCTGCACCTGCCCCAAAAAGCCAACGAAGAGCCCGAAGGGCTGGGGGAGGCCGACCTGCGCGACGCTACCGTGACTCTGCCTCCGGGCCTCACCGTCAACCCGGCCTCGGCTGTCGGCCGGGCCGCCTGTTCTCTAGCCCAGATCGGCTACCAGGGCCTAAAGCAAGGCAAACCGAGCTTCTCGACCGCGCCGGCCAACTGCCCCGACGCTTCGAAGATCGGCACGGTCGAAATCGATGCGCCCGCAGTAGATCACCCCCTGCCCGGCTCGATCTACCTGGCCAGGCAATCCGAAAACCCCTTCAGCTCCCTGATAGCCCTCTATATCGCCGTCAACGACCCCCAGACCGGCGTTGTGATCAAGCTCCCGGGCCGAGTCGAGACCAACCCGCTCACCGGCCAGATCACCAACGTCTTTGAGCAGAACCCACAGCTGCCCTTCGAAGACCTCAAGGTCGATCTCTTCCAGGGCGCGAGAGCGCCATTGCGCACCCCGCAGACCTGCGGTGAATCGGCCACGACTCCGAGCTTCACGACCACGACCTCGCTTACACCATGGAGCGCGCCGGCATCAGGCCCGCCGGCAACGCCGTTTGACTCCTTCGCGATCGCCCAGGCCCCACGGGGCGGCGCCTGCGCCGCCACTGCGGCCCAGCTCCCCAACCCCCCCTTCTTTGAAGCCGGAGCCCAGGACCCTCTGGCCGGCGCCTACTCGCCCTTCCTATTGCGTTTGAAACGAGAAGACGGCTCCCAGGAACTCAAAGGCCTGAACGTCACCCTGCCTTTGGGCCTCAGCGCCCGCTTCGCCGGCACCGCCGAATGCTCGGAGGCCGCAGTCGCCCAGGCCCAGAGCCGAAACCAACCCGGCCAAGGCGCCCTCGAGCAGCAGAGCCCCTCCTGCCCGGTCTCAAGCCAGCTTGGCACCGTCACCGTAGGCGCCGGAGCCGGCCCCACCCCGATCTACCTCCAAGGCAAGGCCTACCTAGCCGGCCCCTACAAAGGCGCCCCCCTCAGCATGCTGATCGTCACCCCGGCCATCGCCGGTCCCTTTGACTTCGGCTCGGTCACGGTACGCGCCGCCCTCTACGTCGACCCCGAAAGCGCCCAGGGCAAAGTCGTCTCGGACCCGATCCCGACGATCCTCCAAGGCGTTCCCACCGACGTGCGCTCGATCGCGGTCAGGATCGACCGCCAGAACTTCACCCTCAACCCGACCAGCTGCGAAGCCAAGGCATTGACCGCAGAAGCGATCTCGGTCACCGGCCAGGTCGCCCCTCTCCAAAACCGCTTCCAAGTCCTCGGCTGCTCCAACCTCGGCTTCAAACCGAAGCTCTCCCTGAAGCTCAAAGGTGGCACCAAACGAGGCGATCACCCGGCCTTGACGGCAACCCTGACCTACCCCAAAGCCGGCGCCTACTCCAACATCGCCAAAGCCCAGGTCGCCCTGCCCCATTCGGAGTTCCTCGACACCACCCACATCAAGACGATCTGCACCAGGGTGCAGTTCGCCGCCAATACCTGCCCCAAAGGCGCGATCTACGGCTTCGCCAAAGCGATCACGCCGCTGCTCGACAAACCCCTCGAAGGCCCGGTCTACCTCAGGTCCTCTTCCAATCCACTCCCAGACCTGGTCGCCGACCTCAACGGCCAGATCCGCGTCGTCCTCGCAGGACGAGTGGACTCGATCAACGGCGGCACCCGCAACACCTTCGAAGCCGTCCCCGACGCCCCGGTGACCAAGTTCACCCTGAGCCTGCCTGCTGGCAAGAAGGGCCTTTTGCAGAACTCGACCGACATCTGCAAAGGCTCCCATAAGGCGACCGCCGACTTCACCGCGCACAACGGCAAGACGCTGAGGTTGAAACCAGAGCTGCAGGCCAGGTGCCCGAAGGCGCGCAAGGGGAAGAAAGGGAAGGGGCGAGGGAGCGATTAGCTCCTCTACTGAGCTTCACTGGGGAACTGGGAGGCGATCCGCCACTTGCGCTGCAGAACAGGTTCGATCGCGGCGGTGGTGCAGGAGGCGTCGGCAGGTTGACGCACACTTCGCCCAGGTGGACGCCCGATTCGACGAGCTGGAAACGCGCGTCGTCAACGGCTTCGACCGCGTGGCTCGGGATATGCGGGATCTGCGTGTCGAGCTGAGGAGTGAGATGGACACTCGCTTTGGACGGTTGGAGAACCGCTTCGACTGGTTGCAGCGGATGATGCTCGCCGGGCTACCTGACGGCCGTTCTCGGCTTCATCGCCACGCGAGTCTGACCCGCTCTCTGGCGTCCCTTAGCTGGGGGCGACTCCGGCGACTGCGTCGCAATCCGCCTCGCGCCCCGGTCGCAACGGCGGCGCCCCCACCCCGCAGCTGAAGTCCTCGCCGAGCCGCTCGGGGGTGTCGCCGCCGGGCTCCGCCTCGGCATGGAGCACTTCAGCGCTGATCGTGAACCAGGCGAGGATGCCGCCGAGGGCGGCGAGGACGGCGCAGACCGCCATCCCCATGTGGAAGCCGGCGGTCATCTTCGCCGGGTCGTAGAAGCTGTCGCCGGTGAGGCCGGCGACAGCGGGCAGCACGGCGACGGCGAGGAGGCCGGCGACGCGGGCGACGGCGTTGTTGACTCCCGAGGCGACGCCGGAGTGGCGGCTGTCGGCGGCGGCGAGGACGGTGGCGGTGACCGGGGCGACGACCAGGGTGAGGCCGAGGCCGAAGACGACTATTGGCGGCAGCACGGCGCTGACGTAGCTGTCGCCCGGTTCGATCCGCGTCATCCAGAGCAGGCCGAGGGCGATCACCAGCGGCCCGACCGTGAGCGGCACCCGGGCCCCGATCCGCTGCGCCATCGCCCCCGAGCGGGCCGAGAGCGCCAGCATCAGCAGCGTCACCGGCAGCGAGGCGGCGCCGGCCTCGATCGGGGTGTAGCCGAGCGAGATCTGCAGGAAGGAGACGAGCAGGAAGAAGAAGCCGCCCAGCGCCGCGTAGACAACGAAGGTGACCGCGTTGGCGGCGCTGAACTGGCGCGAGCGGAAGATCTCCAGCGGCAGCATCGGGTTGGCGCTGCGGCGCTCGCCGACGAAGAAGGCGATCAGCGCCAGCACGCCCCCGATCGCGGTGACGAGGATCGCCGCCGAGGCGCCTTTGTCGGGCGCTTCGATCAGCGCGTAAGTGGTCCCGGCCAGCCCGAGCGCCGCCAGTACCGCGCCGCTGAGGTCGAGCCGCCCGCTCGCCATCGGGTCGCGGCTCTCCGGCACGTGCCTGGTCGCGGCCCAGGCGACGAAGATGCCGATCGGCAGGTTGATGAAGAAGATCGCGCGCCAGGAGATGGCTCCGATCAGGTAGCCGCCGACCAGGGGCCCCAGAGCGCCCGCGACGCCGCCCAGCCCCGACCAGGCGCCGATCGCCCGGGCGCGGTCGCCGGGCCGGAAGCTGGCCTCGATCAGGGCCAGGCTGCCGGGGGTCAGCAGTGCCCCGCCGATGCCCTGCAGCAGGCGAGCGAAGATCAGCAGCTCCGTGCTCGGGGCCACGGCGCAGAGCAGCGAGGCGGCGGTGAAGAGGCCGACGCCGAGGACGAAGACACGGCGGCGTCCGTAGCGGTCGCCGAGCGAGCCGCCGAGCAGGATCAGCGAGGCCAGGGTCAGCAGATAGCCATTGAGGATCCACTGCAGGGCGCTGGTGCTGGCGCCGAGGTCGCGGCCGATGTCCGGCAGGGCGACGTTGACGACGGTGCCGTCGAGGAAGGCCATCCCGGAGCCGCCGACCGCGACGCCCAGCAGCCAGCGGCCGGCGGCGCTCTCGAAGGCGATGCCGGTCGACTCGGGAGCCGGCGATGCCGGGGTCAATTGAGTTGTGCGGGTGAGCGCATCGGCTGGGGCGATTGTAGGTCGGCCCAAATCCGCCGTTCCGCTAGCCCGAGCTGCCGGAACCCCTGTCGCCGAGGAAGTGGGCGGTTCGGCCGATCAGCAGCGGCGTCCCAACCGGCATCAATCGCCACAGCCGGCGCGCCGCCGAGTTGCGCAGGCGGATGCAGCCGTGGGAGGGACGGCCGGGGATCAGCGCCGGCTCGTCGGTGCCGTGGATGCCGATCACGCCGCCGCCCGGCCAGTCGCTGAGGACGGAGTAGTCGCTGCTGCCGAAGGCGACTGGGCCGTAGGGGCCGCCGGCGGCGAAGGTGCGGAACTTCTCGCGGATCCAGAAGCGCCCCGCGGGAGTCGGCGTGCTCGCCTTGCCGATGCCGACCGGCGCGCTCCAGACCGACTGCCCGCGCCGGTAGAGGGTCGCGCGCAGCTTCGGGCGATCGACGATGAGCAGGGTCCGCACCCGGTAGAGCGGACCGAGGGCGGAGCGGCGCACCCAGCCGGTCTTGCCGTTCGGGCGCATCGGGATCCGGATCCTGAGCCAGGTCCCGCCGTGCGGGTCGTGCCAGCTGCGCAGGGCCGGGTAGACCTCGGCGAAGCCGTCCTCGGTGCGGGGGTGCGTGGGGGCGACGATGCGGGACCGAGGCCGCGGCGCCGAGCGGATCGGAGCGACGCGAACCGGGTGTGCCCAGCGGGTCGAGGTGCGTTCGTCGGAGAGGCGGACGCCGCCGGCCCCCGCCGCCGCCGCCGGCAGCGCGAGCGCCACCAGCAGGGCGAGGGCGGGCGCCAGGCGCCGCGGGCCGATCACCGTGGCACCGAGCTCAGCCCGTGAAGCTGGGAGTGGGCCGCGCGGCCGAGCAGCTGTGGAAGCTGCGACTGGCGACGTCGACCCGGCCCCTGCGGTCGACCGCCCGGACCCGGATCGTGTTGCGGCCGGAGCGCAGCCCGGCGACCTCGATCTGGACCGAGAACGTTTTGCGATCGGTCCGCTCGATCAACTCGCCGTCGAGGAAGACCTCGACCTGGCGCATCGCCACCGGGCTCTGGATGTGAAATTTGGCCAGGAAGCCCCGGTCGACACAGCGGACGCGGCCGGTGGTGATGGGAGGGCCCCCGGGACCGCCCGCGCGGAAGCGCGGGACGCCGGTGACGCTCACGGTCGGGCCGGCGTTGTTTTTGCCGTTTCCTTTCCCTTTTCCGTTTCCGCCTTTGCCTCCGTTTCCGCCTTTCCCTGCGTTGCCGCCGCGATTGCCGACGGTGGTGGCGGCGCCGCTGTCGATGCCGGAGCTGTCAGGGCTACCGCCGCCCGCGTTGCCGCCGCCGTCACCGCCGGTTGCGGGGGTTGCGCAACTCGCTCGAGTGACGACGTCGTTGATCAGCGTCACCGCGCCGCCGCGGGCCAGCAGCCTGCCGGTCACGGTGACGGCATTGTCGAGCGAGATCGATTCCAGGGCGAGGATGTTGCCGGCGAAGGTCGAGGCGCTGCCGAGCGTCGCCGAGGAACCGACTTTCCAGAAGACGTTGCAGGGTTGAGCGCCGTTGATGAAGTTCACGCTCGAGGCCGTGGCGGTGATCAGGGTCGTTGCCGTCTTGAAGATGAAGACTGCGTTCGGATTGCCCTGGCCATTGAGGGTGAGGGCACCGGTAATGCCGAACGTCCCCGATTCGGAGTCGTAGACCCCGGGGGTCAGGCTGGCGCCGCCGAGCTCGGTTTCGAGGGTGCTCGCGGGCCCCTGCCCCGCCGCGTTGTCGTAGGCGGTGGTGAGGTCGCCCTGAGCCTGGGCGGCTTCCGCGTCGGCTGCGTGGGTGGCGCCGTTGACGGTCCCGTTGGGGGCGCCGCCGAAGCCGGTGATGGCGGGGGTGGGGGCGGTGCCGAGGTCGCCGTTGAGGACGGTCGGGCCGCTGTTGGTGATGCCCGTGCCGGCGAGGACCGCATAGCTGTCGGCGGTGCCGAGCCCGACGGCGGTGGCTGCGTGGGAGACGCCGGCGAGCACGAGTCCGGCGAACAGCGCCAGCGAGAGCACGCCGCCGATCAGCTCGAGGCGGCTGAGGCGAGGCAGGATGGGGGGCGGGCGATTGGTCTTGGAAGGAAGGCGAGGGCGCACGTGGGCTCCAGTGATTGGCGGAAGGAATTTTGAACAGACTAACACAGATTCATGAACTAGAATTCAATAACCAAAGATGATGTAATGAGTGGCATGAGCGGCAACTGGGACTTCCTCACCAACCACGCCCACGTTCTCCTCTGCGTGGCCAACGACCCCGGTGTGCGCCTGCGCGACATCGCCGAGTCGGTCGGCATCACCGAGCGGGGCGCCCACAAAATCCTCTCCCAGCTGGTCGAGGAGGGCTATGTGCACAGGGAGCGCCGGGGCCGGCGCAACCACTACGAGGTGCGGACCGACCTGCCGCTGCGCCACCCGCTGGTCCAGGAGGGTGAGATCGGCGACCTGCTCGGCGTCCTGCTCAAGCAGCGACGCGGCAAGAAGCGGACCGGCCCCGAGGACCGGGCAGGCTAGAGCAGCTCAGGCGGCAGCGCCTGCGGCCCGTCCGGGTACATCCAGTCCAGCTGCTCCGCGCTCATCTCCAGCGTGTTGGCGGGGCCCGGCGGGGCGCCCACGACGAGCCAGAGCTGGTCGGCCTCGGTGTCGTTGAAGAGCTGGCGAACCGAGCCGGGCTCGACCAGCAGCGTGTCCATCGGTGCCAGGGTCAGCGGCTCCTCGTCGTCGATCCGGACCCGGCCGCGCCCCTCGAGCAGGACGTAGAGCTCCTCCTCGTCCCGGTGGCGGTGCTTGGTCGAGGCCTGTCCGGGGACCAGGCGCCAGAGCCGCGCGCCCATCGTGCTCGCCTCGAGCTGCTTGGCGAGGTCGGTGTTCTCGACCCGCATCTGATTCGACGGCCGCCAGAAGGCGTCGGCGGCTCTGAGTAGGCGGTAGGCCATGCCGCATTATCTCCTCGTCGCGCAAACCTTGAGCAGTTAACGGCCCCAGGGGACCGTTAAGTCATCAAGCCTCGGCGGGGCTGGTGGCGGCGTCTTCGCCGTGGAAGCGATCGAGCAGGCTCAGCTCCTCGTCGCGCTTGGGGAAGAGGAAGAAGACGACGGCGATGCCGAGGGCGACCGCGATCATCCCCGCCGCGTAGGTCCAGTCGCCGCCGTCGAGGAACGAGTTGCGCGCCGCGGCGACGATCTGCGGCGCGTATTGGGGGTACTGCTCGGCGGTGCCGGCGGCGCTGGCGAAGGACTTGGTCAGCTCGTTCTGGACCTGCTCGCTGACCTTTTCGGACTGCGGCGAGGCGGCGATCTGGGAGCTGAAGCTGGCGGCGTAGCCGGCGGTCAGGAGGGCGCCGAAGATCGACTGCATGATCGCGCCGCCGAGGTCGCGCTGGAGGTCGGCGGTGCCGGAGGCCATGCCCGCCCGCTTCACCGGCACCGAGCCGGTCAGCGAGCGCGAGGCCGGGGTGCCGGCGAAGCCGACGCCGACTCCCATCAACAGGTAGCCGGATCCGACCACCCAGTAGGCGACGCCCTCGTCCCAGAACAGCAACATCTCGAAGAAGGCGAGCAGGCAGAAGACGAAGCCGACCAGCAGCGTGAAGCGGGAGCCGTGCGAGGCGACAAGCCTGGCCGAGCGCGGGGCGACGACGATCATCCCCAGCGCCCCCGGCAGGATCGCCAGGCCGGCTTCCAGGGTCGAGTAGCCGAGCACGTTCTGGACGAACTGCTGGCCGATGAACATCGCCCCCATCAGCGAGCCGAAGACGATGATCCCGGCCAGGGCGGCGACCCAGAAGGTCGCCCGGCCGGCGATCTCGAGGTCGAAGAGCGGGATCCTGACGCGGCGCTGGCGCAGCACGAAGGCCCCCGCCGCCGCCAGGGCGACGATCCCGAGGACGATCGCGGTCGTGCCCTTGCCGGGTTCAGGGGCGAGGTTGATCGCCAGCACCAGCGTCGCCACCATCGCGATCGAGAGGATGCCGCCGAGGTGGTCGACCGGCTCGGTCGTCTCGTTGACGTGGGCGGGGATCAGCCTCCAGGCGAAGAAGAGGGCGATCGCCGCCAGCGGGGCGCTGATGATGAAGACCGAGCCCCACTCGAACCCCTCCAGCAGCGCTCCGGCGACCAGTGGGCCGAGCGCCGAGACGCCGCCGCCGAGCGCCGACCAGAGTGCGATCGCCTTGGTCCGTTCCTGTCCGGACCACAGCGCCGTGATCAGCGCCAGCGTCGTCGGGTAGGCCATGCCGGCGGCGACGCCGCCGAGCACGCGGGCGATGAAGAGAACTTCCGCGCTGGGGGCGAGGGCGGCGAGGACCGCGAAAGGCACGGTCAGCGCCATGCCGAGCAGCAGCAGCGTCTTGCGCCCGTAGCGGTCGCCGACCGCGCCGAGGTAGAGGACCGAGGCGGCGAGGCCGAGCGAGTAGCCGACCGCGATCAGGTCGACCATCGTCTGGCCGGCGTCGAAGGCCTTGCCGATGTCCGGCAGGGCGACGTTGGCGACCGCGAGGTTGAGGTTGGCGACCCCGGCGACCAGGATCAGCGTCCCGAGGACGAGCCCGGCGCGCTTGGGGGCGCTCGATTCCATCGAGTCTAGATCTCGATCCAGGTGCCGGTCGGGCCGAGGTTGCGGACCGGCGTCTCGCCAATCCGGCTCTCGCAGCCCCAGGACTCGTGGATGTGGCCGCAGACGGCCAGGCGCGGGCGCTTCTCCTCGATCGCCCGCAGCAGCGCCGGGCTGCCGAACTCGGTGCCGTCGGCGCTGGCGTCGCAGTGGCCGCGCGGGGGGGAGTGGAGGACGAGCACCGCGCCGTCGGGGCAGGTGGCCAGCATCGCGGTCGCCGCCTCGTCGTCGAGGTCGAAGCTCCATTCCCAGGGGGTGACGGGGATGCCGGCGCCGAGGCCGAAGAACGAGGTGTCGGCGACGGTGATGCCTTCGCCGTGCAGCACGGTGGCGGCGCCCCAACCGGCGGTCGCGTCGCGCAGCGCCTCGACGGTCTCGTTGTTGCCGGGGACGAGCACGGTCGGCGTCTCGATCGCCGCCAGCGCCGCGATCGTCTCCTCCAGGCCCTCGTGGACCGAGGCGAAGTCGCCGGCGCCGATCACGACGTCGGCCGCGGCCGACATCTCGACCAGTCGCGCGCCCTGCTCGAGATCGCGGTGCAGGTCACTGAAGGCGAGCAGCTTCACTCCGGGAAACCTATCCGCTGGCCGCCGGCTTCTCCTCCGCCCGGGCCTGCAGGTCGAAGTAGAGCAGCGTCTGGCCGATCGCCGCGTAGGGGATCAGCAGCGAGAAGATCAGCGCCCCGAGCAGGTTGATCGCCAGGAACGGCAGCGGCGTGAAGATCAGCCCCAGGGTCAGGACCGGGCCGGCGACGAAGAGCAGCGCGACGAGGAAGACGACGACCCGGACCGCGTGCCACCAACGCCCCCGGACCAGCTGAGAGCTGCCGCGGAAGGCCTCGCGCAGCGACTTGTCGGTGAACAGGACTTCCTGCCCGACGAACGACCAGCCGACCAGCTTCCAGATCGCGAAGGGGAGGCCGATCACGGTTATCGCCATGAGCAGGATCCCCACGGTGGCGAGCAGGAGGGCGGCGACGATCCGCCAGAAGCGCTCCCGCATGCCCTGCCAGCAGGCGCGGAAGCCGGCCGGCTGCGATTCCACCAGCAGCCGCATGAAGATGACCACGATCGCGGCGACCACCGCCAGCGCGGCCGGATAGGCGAACGACGCGACCAGATCGCCGAGGGCCAGGTTGACGCCGGAGCGGCCCGCGGCGTCGTCGGCGGTGCTGCTGCTGGAGAGCAGGTCGCCGAGCTGGTTGATGCCGGCGACGATCACCAGCCCGGCCAGGGCGATCGTGACCAGGACCTTCCAGTGGCGGCCGTAGATCTGACGGGCCGTGCGGACCAGCTGGCCGAAGGCGCGCTTGGCGCGCAGCTCGGTGAGGTCGACCGGCCCCCAGCGGGTGAAGCCGACGAAGAGCGCGATCAGGAGGCCGAGGCCGGCCAGCGTGCCGATCGCCAGCGGCCGCGACTTGGCCTCGAGGTTGATGAAGTCCGAGACTTCGGCGACGGCGCCGCAGAAGACGCCGGTGATCTGCGGGCCGGCGATCGAGCCGCCGGGCAGCCGCGGGCTGGTCGTGCGCTGCTTGGCCATCCAGGCGAACGGTTCCTTCCAGACCGTCTTCGTGGTCGGCCCGGTCGGCCCGTTGTTGAAGCCCTTTTCCTTTTCGCCCCAGCGCCCGTCGTAGCTGAGCCACTTGAACGGGCCCTGTTCGGAGGCCGTTTCCGGCAGTAGCACCGGCCGCACGCGCAGTTCCCGCAGCGGCTCGGTCGTGTTGTCGCAGCCGACGCCGGAGCCGCGCTGGCCGTTCTGGATGTAGACGGCGGAGTCGTAGAAGGTCGCGTGCGAGCCGGCGGCGGGGTAGACGATCGGGTGCGTGCCTTCCTTCTGCACCTTCGAGTCGCTCCACTTGGCGCGCTCGCCACCGGCGTGCTGGAAGACGATGACTTCGCTCGGTTCTTCCTGTAGCGCCGCGCTCGTCGTTTCCGCTTCGAAGCTGAGCTGCATCCCCTCCCAGTCGCCCTCGTGGAGGTCGTTGAACTGGTTGAAGTACCAGAAGAACCAGTACTGCAGGACGAACCCGGAGTGGTTCGGTTCGCGGGCGATGTGGGCGTAGGCGATCGCCGGCGCCTTGCCTTCCTCGACCAGCTTCTCGAAGGCTCGGGAGTAGACGCAGGTTTCGCCCAGCGCTTCGCCTTCGAGGTCGAGGTAGTAGCCGTCGGGGAGGCCGGCGATGTCGGCCGCGGTCGGCGCCTTCTTCACCTTTTCCAGCCGCCCGGTCTTGAGGTCGTCGTGGGTGAGGGTGACCGTCGGGTTGCCGAGCACGGTGCCGACGCTGGTCGGCTGGTACTGCTCGGCGCTGGTTTCGCAGGGCGGGTCCTGCTGCTCGCGCAGCATCGTGATCGGCGCGTAGGTCTCGGCCAGTTGGCGGGCAGCGGCGCCGGCGTCCGGTCCGACCGCCGCCCCCGAGGCAGCGGGCAAGCAGAGCAGGAAGAGAGTCGCGATTGCCGGTGCGAGGCGGCGAAGCCGGATGTTCACCCGCGCGAACGTACCAGCGCCGGCGGGCTGCAACCAGCGGTTGGTCAGACGGAGCCGGCGGCGGGCTCGGCTTCGCCGGGCTCCTCCTCGACCTGCTCCTCGACTTTGCCACTCGGCATCGCAACCAGGGCGACGAGGAAGGCGACCGCCATCGCCGCGGCCATCCCGTAGAAGACAGTGCGCGAGGCGAGGGCGAAGTCGTGGGGGACGGTGGAGAAGAGCTTGGCGGCCCCGGCCCCGGCGCTTTGGGCGACGCTTTCGCAGCCGGCTTCGCTGCCCTGGCTGACGCAGTCGGCGACTTGGTTGGCCGTCTCCTTCGGTACGCCCTTGGCGGCGAGCGAGGACTCCAGGTTCGACCTGTTCTCGAGGATCAGGATCGAGCCGAGGACGGCGAGGCCGAGGCTGGAGCCGAAGTTGCGCACCGTCTGGGTGATCCCGGTCGCCTCGCCGTAGCGGCTTTTCGGCACCCGGTTGAGGGCGTCGGTGTTGGCGGGGCTGAGGACGAGGCCGACGCCGATCCCGGCGAGGACGATGAACGGCCACTGATCGCTGACCGAGAGGTCGGTCAGCGAGTGGCCCCAGAGGAAGAAGCCGCCCGCCGCGACCGCGCAGCCGGAGACCACCGTCGGCCGGGCGCCGACTCTGTCTAGGACCTGGCCGCCGCGCTGCGAGGCGAGGGCGAAGCCGGCGAAGAAGATCAGCAGGTAGAGCCCCGTTTCCGAGGCGCTTTCGCCGAGCGAGATCTGCGCGTACATGCTGGCGAAGAAGAAGAGCGGCACAAAGGCGATCATCAGCAGGAAGAGGACCGCGTTGTCGACCGCGAAGGCACGGTTCTCGAAGATGCGGATCCGCAGCAGCGGGTTGGCGACCTTGAGCTCGTAGGCGATGAAGACGCCGATCAGGGCGAGGCCGGCGGCGATGCAGAGCCAGGTGGCGGCCCCGCCCCAGCCCCAGACGCTCGACTGCTGCAGCCCGAGCACGGCCAGGCCCATGCCACCGGTGATCAGCAGGGTGCCGCGGTAGTCGAGTGGCGCCGGGTGCTTCTCGTTGTCGGGCTTGGCCTTGGCGGTGAGGATCAGGGCGATGATCGCGACGGGGATGTTGACCCAGAAGATCGCCCGCCAGGTCCACTCGGTCAGGTAGCCGCCGGCGAGCGGGCCGATCGAGGTGAGGCCGCCGGCGACGGCGAAGAAGATCGCCATCGCGCGGCCGCGCTCGCGCAACGGGAAGGCGTTGAGGACGATCGCCAGCGCGGCCGGGAACATGATCGCGGCGCCGGCGCCCTGGATGATGCGGAAGAAGATCAGCCAGGCCTCGTCGAGCGAGCCGGTCGGGGTGGCGCCGCAGAGGGCGGAGGCGGTGGCGAAGACGACGACGCCGATCGTGACCATCCGCCGGTGACCGGCGATGTCGGCGAGGCGGCCGCCGAAGGCGAACAGCGCCGAGAGCGAGAGCAGGTAGCCGTTGATGATCCACTGCACCCCGGTCGCGGAGAGCGAGAGGTCTTCCTGGATGGTGGGGATGGCGATCGCGACGATGGTCTGGTCGATGAAGGTCATCGAGACCGCGAAGATCATCGCCGCGAGGATCAGCTTGCTGTTCTTACCGCCGCTTTCGTTCATAGCGGTGCGTTTGATGCGCGGCGGCCGATTCCTGCCGCGCTTTCGGTATTGTCGCCGCCGCATGCCCCCCGTCTTCTGGATCGGCTTCGGAATCGCCGCCTTCATCTTCCTCGTCGGCGTCGTCGCCGGCGCCCGCTCGCGCACGGCGAGCCTCGCCAGCGGCGCCGTGATGGGCGCCTACCTCGGGGTGATGCTCGCCTTCCCGCTGCTTGCCATCGGCCTCGCCACCAGCTAGCCCTTCGCCGTAGGCCATAGCCTGCCGTCGATGGGCGAGCGCTGGGTCAATGCGATTGCGGCGACCGCCTTCGTCGTCGGCGGCTCGCTGTTCGCGATCGGGGCGGCGCTTGCGCAGGCGGACATCGGCGAACCGCGCCTGGTCGCGGGCGTCTACCTGGCGGGCGGCGTCTTCTTCAGCACCGGCGGCTACTTCTCGGTCCTGCAGGTGCGGGGCAGGGCGGCTCTCGAGCAGCTCAGCGCCCTCGTCCTCTTCGTCGGCACCCTGGTCTTCGCGATCAACCTGCTCGACTCGCTGCTCGGCGATCTCAGCCCTGCCCAGTACGACCGCCTGGTCTGGTCGCCGGACATGGTCGGCTGCGCCCTCTTCCTCGTCTCCGGCCACCTGGCGATGGTCCGGATTTCCGGCACCTGGCTGCCCTGCTGGCGCCCGCGCGATCCGGGCTGGCGGATCGTCGCCGTCAACCAGCTCGGCTCGGCGCTCTTCATGGTTTCCGCCGTGGCCTCGCTGGTGCGCGCCGACGGCGACATGATCGCGATCGGCATCGCCAACTGGGGCACCCTGACCGGCGCCCTCTGCTTCGCTGTCGCCGGCATCATGCAGGAGTTCCAGCGCCCGGCCTGAGAGGATGCGCGGGATGGCTGGGCAGGCACGAGCGAACGCGCCGCGGACGGAGAAGGTGCTGCCGGGGGTCTGGCGCTTGCGGCTGCCGCTGCCCTGGCCGGGGGTGCCGCATGGCAACGCCTGGGCGGTCGAGGCTGGGGACGGGATCGTCCTCTTCGACACCGGCATGGGCGGCAAGGGGCGCCTGCGCCAGCTCGACCTGGCGCTAGCCCAGGCCGGCTACGGGGTCGAGGACGTCGGCCTGCTCGTCTGCACCCACTCCCACATTGACCACTACGGGCTCGCCGCCTCGATCGTCGCGGCGGCCGGCTGCGAGCTCTGGATGCATCCCGCCTGGGAGCACGTGCGGCTGCTCGCCGACGACCCGGCGGCGGCGCTCGAGCACCGGCTCGAGGTTGCCCGCCAGAGCGGCGTCCCGGTCGCCGCCCTGGAGCGCTACCGCGAGTCCCGCGAAGGCGACGAGGAAACCGGCATCGACGCGATCCAGGTGCCGGACCGCGACCTCGTGCCGGGAGTCGAGGTGGAGACGGACCTCGGCGCCTGGCAGATCTACGAGACTCCCGGCCACGCCCCGTCCCACGTCGTCCTGCACCAACCGGAGCGCAAGCTGATGATCTCCGGCGACCACCTGCTCGGCCGCACCGTCCTCTTCTTCGACCACGGTCACACGCCGGACCCGGTCGGCGAGTTCCTCGCCAGCCTCGCGGTGGTCGAGCCGTTGGAGACCGAACTCTGCCTGCCCGGGCACGGCCGCCCCTTCCGCGACCCGGAGGCGAAGGTCGCCGAGGCGCGGCGCCAGGTCGAGGAGCTGCTCGGCAAGGTGCGCGAGTCGCTCGGCGGCGGCGAGAAGCCCGCCTTCGAGATCGTCGCCGACATCGTCGGCCCCGAGAACCTCGACACCCCGGCCAGCGCCTGGGTCCTGCAGATCGTCCTCTCCTGTCTCGACCACCTGGCAATCGGCGGCGCGGTGGCCGCGGTGGAGGGCAGCGACCCGCAGAAATGGAAGCTGGCGTAGGGAGGCGGTCTCCGACTCCCTATACCCTTCGCGACCGTGGCCAGCTTCACTTACGAGCGCGAGGTGGCGGCAGCGCCGGAGACGGTGTTCGAGGTGCTGACCGATCATCGCCGCTACGCCGAGATCACGCCGCTGCGCAAGGCGGTGCTGGAGCGCGAGGGCGAGCCGTCGCCGAACGGGGTCGGGGCGATCCGGGTGCTCTCCGCGGTCGGGCCGCCCTTGCGCGAGGAAGTGATCGCCTACGTGCCGTCCACCCGCTTCTCCTACAAGCTGCTCTCCGGGCTGCCGGTCCGCGATCACGTCGGCACCGTCGAGCTGACCCCGAGCGGCGGCGGCACCAGGGTCGTCTACGCGGTCCGCACTACCCCGACCGTGCCGCTCGTCGGCGGCGCCGTGGTCGCCGCGGTCAAGCTCGGCGTCGGACAGCTGCTCGGCGGCATCGTCAAGGAATCCGAGCGCCGCGCAGCGAATGGTTGAGGGCGGGCCCGGAGCCCGCCAGCGTCGGTTCGAGCGCCAGCTGCAGCGCAACCGCACTCCGGCGATCTGGTTGCTCGTCGCCGGCCTTGTCTTCAGCGCCCTCGCCGTCGGCTACGAGTTGCTGAAGCGGCCGGCCGACGTCCACAACCCGGATGCGATCTTCAAGCCGCAGAAGCCACCGAAGCCGAAGCGGGCGAAGACGGTCAACTGGCCGATGTTCGGCCTCAACCCGGCCCGCACCCGCTACCTGCCGGTCAACGGGATCAAGCCCCCCTTCGACAAGCTCTGGCGCTACACGAACCGCCCCCTGCTCGAGTTCCCGCCGATCTACGTCGCCGGCACCCTCTACCTGGTCAACAACAACGGCTACGCCATCGCCCTCGACGCCGACACCGGCAAGGTCGTCTGGGAACGGCGGATCGGCCGCCTCAACGCCTCCTCGCCGACCTACTACCGCCACCGCCTCTACATCGTCAACCTCGTCCCTGGCCACATCGTCAAGCTCGACGCCAAGACCGGCCGGACGATCTGGAAGAAGCCGTTGCCGGGGCGGGCCGAGTCGTCGCCGGTGGTGATCGACCGCACCGCCTACTTCGGCTGCGAGGACGGCAACCTCTACGCCCTCAGCACGATCAGCGGCAACGTGCGCTGGACGACCGCGCTGGGCGGCCCGATCAAGTCGGCCCCCGCCTACTACGGCGGCAGGATCTACGTCGGCGATTACGGCGGCTACATGAACGCGGTCGACGCCAAGAGCGGCCGGCTGGTCTGGCAGAGCGGCTCGCTCGGCCCCGGCTTCGGCGCCTCCGGCCAGTTCTACTCGACCCCGGCCGTCGCCTACGGCCGCGTCTACGCCGGCAACAACGACGGCCGCGTCTACAGCTTCGATGCCAGCGACGGCACCCTCGCCTGGAGCTACTCGACCGGCGGCTACGCCTACTCCGGCCCAACCGTCGCCAACACCCAGCACAGCCCGCCGACCGTCTTCATCGGCTCCTTCGACGGCAACGTCTACGCGCTCGACGCCAAGGACGGCGGCGTGCGCTGGAGCCGCTCCGCCGGCGGCCAGGTGGTCGGCTCGCTCTCGGCCGTCGGCGACATCGTCTACGTCGCTGAGTTCACCAACAAGACGACGAGTGGCTTCATGATGCGCAGCGGCAAGCGCGTCTTCCGCTATCCCAAGGGCACCTACACGCCGGTGATCTCCGACGGCCGCCGCCTCTACCTGACCGGCTACTCGAGCATCACCGCGCTGCAACCCCACCGGGGGGTGGCGGCGGTAGGCGCGGCGCACCCGGCGCGAAAGGCGGGAAAGCGCCGGAGTGCAGGCGCGCCTTCAAGACGCTGAGGCTGGCCGAGTAGTTCTGGATCCGGTAGCTGCTGGCGCTGCCGAAGTCCTGGTAGTAGACGAGCATCTTGCAGCGCGGGTGCGCCTGCACCCAGGCGAAGAGCCGGCTGACGAAGGCCGGGTCGTCGCCGGCTTCGACGCCCCACTCGGTCAGCGCGAAGGGCTTCTTGCCGGCGTAGCGGTTGTAGAGGCCGCTGAGCGACTTCCATTCCGGATAGGAGGCGTAGAAGTCGGTGCCGACCCAGTCGACCCAGTCCGAGCCCGGGTAGTAGTGGCGGGGCCGGTTGTGGGGGACGGTCGGCGAGCCCGACGGCAGCGGGCTCCAGACGATCGCCACCGGCGCCTTCGGCAGCCCGCCGACCCGGATCGTCAGCGGCGGCAGCCCGGCTTCGGCGAGGCGGCGGTTGATCTCTTTCGCCTTGCCGCCGCCGTGGACGATCACGTAGATGCGGCGGAAGGCGAGCTTGTACCAGCGCGGTTTGTGGGCGGCGTCGCGGGCGGCGCCGGCGCAGTCGTAGGAGGCGTAGACGTTGAGGCAGCGGTTGGGCTCGCCGAGCGGCCGCACGTAGGCCCGCATCTCCTTCTCGTAGAAGAGCCGGTTGAGGCGGGCGAGGTACTCGTCGCCGGCCCCCTGGGCGATCGCCCGCGGGCTGACGATCTCGTGCCCGTCGTTGTTGTCGGCGGTGGTGATGTGGAGCAGCGGCCGCGCCCGTGCCGTCTGCCAGCGCTGGATCGAGTCCGGGAAGTCGCTGCCCCAGGTGCGGAAGGACTCGATCAGCGCCGGGTGCTTGCTGACCGCGGTGCTGAATTCGCCGAACTGGGCCGGGTCGCCGGTGTCGGAGATGCCGAACCAGACCTTCTTGCCGGGCGGTTCCAGCAGACCGGCGCCGGCGGTCGCGGTGCCGGCGATCATCGCCATGGCGAGGGCCAGCGCGCAGGCGGCGGCCCGGGCTTTGAGTCCAGCGGTCATCCGCGTCCTCTTCGACTGGGGTACGCCCATGACCTTCACAACACGCGAAATCGCGCGTATGCTCGCCGCCGAGCCGCAGCCGCCGAACCTCGGGCCAACGAGCTAGCCAGGGAGAGTGATCGGCAATGCACCGCTCGGTGGCCCTCCCGCCGAGCGGGCGGGAGGCGGGCCGATATCGGCCTGACAAAGGGTTTCAGCCCGCGTTATTAGGGCAGAAAGCCTTTGTAAGCGACTTAGGAGGAGAGATGTCGACGCTTGCAGTAATCGCAATAGTCGTCGTCGCGCTGATCGTCATCGCGCTGCTGGTATCGGCGGCTCGGCGGTCGAACAGGCGCCGCGAACTGGGCAGCGCCCAGACCGAGGCGCAGCACGACGACGTCCGCCACCACCGAGAGAGGGCGGACGAGAGTCGGACCGAGGCAGCGATCGCCGAGGAGCGCGCGAAACGGGCCAAGGTCGAGGCTGAGCTCGACGAGGAGCGAGCCAGCGCTCGCGAGCGCGAGCTCAGCGAATAGGGGCAGGGAACCCATCTAGGAGGAGAGAGAAATGGCTCAAACCAAAACGAGCCGGAGAAAAGCAAAACCGAAAACGAGTTCCGTGAGCAAACCGAAAGCGGCCGCCACGAGCAAACGCAGAGCGAATGCCAACGGAAAAGCGAAGCGCACCAGCTCGGCGAGCAAACCGAAAGCGCGCTCGTCGAGCGCTCGGGCGTCGAGCGGATCCAAAAGCTCGTCGAGCAAAGCGGCGACGAGTAAACCGCAGGCGGCGCTGGAGACGGTCGAGGAGACCGCCAAGAACGCCGGTAGCACCGTGGGCCGCGTCGCCAAGAAAGCCAAGGTGCCGCTGGTGGCCGGGGGTGCCGCACTCGCCGCCGGGGCCGGTGGCCTCGCGCTCGGTGCCCATCAGGCGCACCGCAAGAACGGCCTCGGCGGCGTCAGCGGCAAGGACCTGGCGAAGGCGGCGAGGAAGGCCGGCGACGTCGGTGCGCAGATCGGCGAAGTGGCGCTGGAGGTCCGCCGTGCCCGCCAGTCCACCAACGGGCACGCAAAGGTGCACCGCTCCCCGATTGAGGTGGTGCTCCAAGGCCTCACCTCGAGGGGCTCGCACGACGGCTGACGGCGGGACGCGCGCGCGGGAGGGCGCGTGTCTTCGTCGGTGGTCGGCGCTCAGGCGGCGAGAGCGGCGGGGTGCTGGGCGACGAGCGCCAGGACTTCCGGGGCGAACTTGGAGATGAAGCTGGGCCCGACGCCGCTGATCTCGATCAGGGCGCCCTCGTTGGTCGGGCGGATCGCGGCGATCGCGCTGAGGGTGCGGTTGTTGGCGACGGTGTAGGCAGGTTTGCCGGCGGCGGCGCTGAGACGCCAGGCTTTGAGCGCCTCGAAGAGAGGCTCGTCGGCAGGCGAGAGGTCGGGGGGCGGGGCGGAGGAGCTGCCACTCTTCTTGGGCCGGCGCACCGCGATCGTCTCCGGGTCCGGCAGCCAGCTCTGCGGCTCGCAGAAGTCGCAGCAACGCTCCAGTGGCGCCCCGGCCAGGCGGTCGCCGAAGTGGTCGAGCAGGGAGCGGCGACGGCAGCGCTCGGAGTAGATGAACGATTTGATCGCGTGGTAGGCGCGCCAGCCGCGCTCGTGGGCGATCGCCAGCTCCGGGTCGCCGGCGCGCTGTTCGTTGAAGCGGACCAGGCGGCCGAGGTCCATCTTCATCGCCAGCAGCACGGCACGGGCCGGCAGCCCGTCGCGCCCGGCGCGGCCGGCCTCCTGGTAATAGGCCTCGACGCTGGTCGGGATCGCCATGTGCCAGACCGAGCGCACGTCGGCTTTGTCGACCCCCATCCCGAAGGCGTTGGTGGCGACGATCACGTCGACGTCGCCGCTCATGAAGCGCTGCTGGACCGAGCTGCGCTGCTCGGATTCCATCCCGGCGTGGTAGGGCAGGGCGTTCTGGCCGGCCTCGCGCAGCGTCGCTGCCACCTCGTCGGTGTCCTTGCGGGTGCCGCAGTAGACGATCGCCGGCCGATTGGCGGGGTCGCCGAGTCCGGCCTCGAGCAGCGCCTGCCGCCGCGCCTTGGAGCCGGTTCCTTCGAGCGGCACCACGTCAAAGGAGAGGTTGGGCCGGTCGAAGCCGGAGCGCACCTGCAGCGGCTCGCGCATCCCGAAGCGCGTTGCGATCTCCGCCGCCACCGGCTTCGTCGCCGTCGCCGTGCAGGCCATCACCGTCGGTCGCCCCAGCTTGTCGGCGATCTGCGGCAGCCGCAGGTAGTCCGGCCGGAAGTCGTGTCCCCACTCGGAGACGCAGTGCGCCTCGTCGACCGCGATCAGGTCGATCCGCCGCTGCTGGATCGCGTCGATGAACACGGAGGAGCCGAACCGCTCCGGCGAGCAGTAGACGATCCGCGCCTCGCCACCGCGCACCATCCCCAGCGACCTGCGCACCGCCTCCGCGTCCATGTTCGAGGAGATCATCGCCACCGGATGCCCCGCCTGTGTCAACCGCATCCACTGATCCCGCATCAACGCGATCAACGGGGAAACGACGATCGTCAACTCCTCAGTCGCCAGCCCCGGCAGCTGGTAACAGAGACTCTTCCCCCCACCCGTCGGCATGACGATGAGCGAATCCCGCCCTTCGAGCGCGGCTTCCACCGCCTCCTTCTGCCCGGGCCGCCAGTGCTGGAAGCCCAGCTCTCCTAGGAGGGCATCTGCTCTTTCGCCGGTCGCCAGAGTCACTCGCCCAGGCTAAGCCACTGGAAGGACGGGCCTCGCCCCCGAATCGAGCGCTATTTGCTCAATCGGCCCCGCCGAGACGGTTCATACCTGCGCCACCCAACTGGAGTTGGCCGAGCTTCCCTCCGGCGGGTGGCGGTGGGGCGGGGGTCCCCCGCGGCGCGCAGGCGCGAAGCGCCGAGCACCGTGGGGGATGCCGCACCGACAGGACCCGCCGGCCAGGAACCTCCGTCCCTAACCCTGTTCCCCAGAGACGATCACAGCCGGAACCTGCGACAGCTTCTCGGCCAGCGTGTCGATCGACTGCGCCAGCTTGCGCGTGTCGGCCTGGGTCAGCTCTTCGTAGCTGACGAACCCGTCGGCGGTCTCGTACGGCTTCAGCGCCGCGTAGACCTGCTTGAAGTCAGCTTCGATTTCCTTCGCCAGCTCCGGATCGGTCGCGCTGAGCAGCGGCTCGACCGCTTCGAAGGCCGCCTCGGACCCTTCGACGTTGGCCTTGAAGTCGACCAGGTCGATGTGCGAGTAACGCTCCTCCTCGCCGGTGATCTTCGAGGCCGAGACCTCGCCCAGCAGCTCGTTGGCGCCGTTGGCGATCTGCACCGCCTGCAGCTCTACGGTTTCGACGTTCTGGGCCAGCTCGGCGACGTCCGCTTCGAGCTGTTTGGCGACCGGGGCCATGCCCTTGGCGGTGCCTTCTTCCCAGAGCGCCTTCTCGATCACGTGGAAGCCGCTCCATTCGCTCTTCGGCACGTCGTTCTCACGCGCGTCGATGCGGGGGTCGAGGCTGCCGAAGGACTCGGCGACCGGCTCGATCCGCTCGTAGGGGATGCGCGCCGCCGGGTACAGCGATTTCGCCTTGGCGACGTCGCCGGCCACGACGGCTGCCACGAACGGCTTCGTTTCGGCGACCAGCTCGTCGGTGTTGCGCTCGATGTATTCGCGGTACTGCTCGACCGCCGCTTCGACCTCGGGGCTGTTCTCGGCCTTGAGCTCGCCGCTGACCGTAAGCGTGCCGCGCTCGTCGTCCCCGCCCGGGCAGTAGATGACGTATTCGCCTTTCTCCAGGGTCAGCGCGAAGCTGCCGGAGAGGCCGTCGGAGAGGTTCTCCTTCTCGCCGAGGATCGTTTCCCCGTCCATGATCTCCATCTCGGTCACCTTCGAGGTGCCGGCGTTTTCGACTTCGAAGTTGATCGGACCGGCGGGCGCCTTGGCGTCGTGCGGCTCGCAGCCGGCATCGGTCAGTCTGAAGCTCATCTTCTTGGCCCCGGGAGGAGCGTCTTCGCTCGAGCCGCAGGCGGCGGCGAAGAGAGAGAGGAGGCCGACGGCAGCGACGGTCAGCGCTGCGCGGGCGGGGAATCGGTTCATCAGGGACAAGCTCCTTGGTAAATGCACGGACAAGAGTTAGGGCAACCTAACAAAAACCGACAGATAGAGTCGGGAATAGCGACTCAGCCGAGCAGCGTTTCGCCGACGTAGCCGCCCTTGGGTGCCCCGGGCGGGACGGCGAAGACGGCGCTGCCGACGTGCTTGATGTACTCGTTGAGAGAGTCCAGCGAGCCAAGCCGGCGCTGGATCGCGACGAACTGCTTCTCCGGGTCACGCTGGAAGGCGATGAAGAAGAGCCCCGCTTCGAGCTCGCCGAGGCTCTCGTCGACGCCGTCGGTGAAGGAGTAGCCGCGGCGCAGGATCCGCTCGCCGTCGTTGAACTGGGCCGAGGCGAGGCGGACGTGGGCGTCGATCGGGATCGTCGGCAAGCCGCTGGGCTGCTTCTCGTCGAGCGGCAGCGGCTCGAACTCGTCGTGCCCTCCGAGCGGCGCGCCGCTGTACTTAGCGCGGCCGATCGTCAGCTCCTGGTCTTCGAGCGGGGAGCGGTCCCAGATCTCCAGCAGCATGCGGATGCGGCGGGTGACCATGTAGGTGCCGCCGCGCATCCAGGCCGGCCCTTCGCCGCCGACCCAGACGAAGCGGTCCATCGCGTCCGTGTCCTCGGCCTTGATGTTGACGGTGCCGTCCTTGAAGCCCATCAGGTTGCGCGGCGTGTCCTGGGCGCGGGTGGTGCTGGCGGTGCGGCCGAAGCCGAGCTGGGACCAGCGCATCGCCACCGTGCCGCGGCCGATCCGGGCCAGGTTGCGGATCGCGTGGAAGGCGACCTGGGGGTCGTCGGAGCAGGCCTGGACACAGATATCGCCGCCGCTTTCGCCGGGGTTGAGCTCGTCGGCGGGGAGCGGCGGGATCTCGCGCAGCGCCTGCGGGCGCTTCGCCGCCAGGCCGAGGCCGCGCTTCTCGAACAGGCCGGGGCCGAAGCCGAAAGTGACGGTGAGGTTGGAGGGGAGGTGGCCGACCGTCTCGCCGGTGTCGTCGGGCGGCGCCAGCTCGACGTCGTTGACGTCGCCGATCATCTCGCCCGCGGTCATTTCCGCCGCCGCCCGGGTCCACTCGCGCATCAGCTCGCGCAGCTCGCCGGGGCTTTCGCTCAGCAGGTCGAAGGAGGCGAAGAAGAGCCGGTCCTGGGCGGGGGTGTCGATCCCGGCCTGGTGATCGCCGTAGAAGGGGACGCTGCCGGTGCCGTCGCCGCTGCTGGCCTCGGCCGACTCCTGGCCGACCAGGTAGCCGCCGGCGCCGAGGGTGATCCCGGCCGCACCGATGCCGGCGGACCTGAGCAGGTTGCGGCGGGTTATCGGGCTCATCGCGGGGAGATGGGGGTGGGCGCGCTCACGCCGGGTTCTGCGCCGGAGCGCTCTGACCCTGGCGGCCGGCGACGTTGCCGCTCTCGTGGCGGCGGCGCAGGCGGTCGGGCCAGAGGACGTAGAGGGTCATCGGCACCGCGTAGAGCAGATAGACGGCGACCTCGATCTGGGTCGGGGTCGGCTGTAGGCCGAGCATCCCGGTCAGCAGGGCGCCGCTGATCGTGCCGGGCTGGACCAGCCAGGTGAGGTCGAGCGCCTGGCTCTGGAAGCCGTTGATCCAGCCCGCCTCGTGGCCGGTGTGGGCGGCGGAGGCGAGCAGCCCGGCGGCGACGAAGACGAGGATCAGGCCGGTGAAGCGGAAGAAGCGGGTGAGGTTGATGCGGACGCCGCCGCGGTAGAGCCCGAGCCCGATCGCGATCGCGGCGACCAGTCCGAGCACGGCGCCGGCGCCGGCGGCCGTGGTGTCGGTCGAGTCCTGGAAGGCGGCGAGCAGGAAGACCGAGGTCTCGAAGCCCTCGCGCAGGACCGCGAGGAAGGCCATCGCGACCAGGGCCATGGTCGAGCCGGTGGCCAGGGCCGAGGCCGCCTCGCCCTCCAGCGTCCCCTTGATGCTGCGCGCGTGGCGGCGCATCCAGATGATCATGTAGGTGACGGCGGCGACCGCGACGACGCCGATCACCGTCTCCAGCCCCTCCTGCTCCTTCTGCGGCAGCTGTTCGCCGATCAGGTCGAGGCCGACGCCGACCGCGGTGCAGAGGGCGATCGCGATCGCGACGCCGATCCACATCTGACGCATCGCATCCTGCCTGCCCTCCTTAACCAGGAAGGCGGCGATGATGCCGACGATCAGAGCGGCCTCGACGCCCTCTCGGAGGGTGATGACGAAGGTGGGAATCATGGTTAGGCGGCCCTAATTAGGGGTGCCAAAACCTAGCATCCCACTGGGTATTGGCCGAAAACAGGGCTATATGGAGGGAAAACGCTCCGGCTCAGGGCAGCCAGGGGTCCGACCACTGGGCGATGCCGCGGGTCAGGTCCTTGGCGGCGTCCGGGCCCCAGGTGCCGGGGGCGTAGGGGAGGACCGGACCGGGCTCGTCGAGCAGCGGCTGCACCACGCGCCAGGTCTCTTCGATCGCGTCCTGGCGGGTGAAGAGGGTGTGGATGCCGTCGATCGCGTCGCCGAGCAGGCGCTCGTAGGGCTCGGGCTCCTCGCCGGGGCTCTTCTCGAACAGCACCTCGAGGTCGGCCGGCTCGAACGCCTCCTCGCCCGCCTTCTTCGCGTAGAGGCGCATCCGCGAGCCGGGGGTCGGCTCGATCCGGATCGTCATCTGGTTCGGTTCCGGCGTCCTGCCGTGGCCGATCCCGAGCTGCGGCGGCCGCTTGAAGACGACCGTCACCTCGCTCGCCTTGGCCGGCATGCGCTTGCCGGCGCGGATGAAGAAGGGGACGCCGCTCCAGCGCCAGTTGTCTACCTCGAGCTCGACCGCGGCGAAGGTCTCGGTCTGCGAGTCGGGGGCGACGTCCTTGACCTCGAGGAAGCCTTCGTACTGGCCGCGCACGTAGCGCTTCGGGTCGGCCGCCCGCATCGCCTTGAAGAATTCGAGCTTCTTGTCGCGGATCGAGTCGTGGTGGTTGCCCGTCGGCGGCCCCATCCCGACCAGCGCCAGCACCTGCAGGGCGTGGTTCTGGATCACGTCGCGCATCGCCCCGACCGCGTCGTAGAAGCGGCCGCGGTCGTCGACTCCGAAGTTCTCGGCGATCGTCATCTGCACGTGGGAGACGTGGGAGCGGTTCCAGACCGGCTCCAGGATCGAGTTGACGAAGCGCAGGTAGGTGATGTCCATCACCGGCTCCTTGCCGAGGTAATGGTCGATGCGGAGGATCTGGTCCTCGCTCAGCACCTGGCAGAGCTCGGCGTTGAGCGCCCGGGCCGAGGCGAGGTCGTGGCCGAACGGCTTCTCGATCACGACGTGGGCGCCCGCGGTCAGCCCCGCCGCGCCGAGGCCCTGGACGACGGTGGCGAACAGCGAGGGCGGGATCTCCAGGTAGAAGACCGGGTTGCGGGCGTCGCCCAGCGCCGCCTTGACCCGCTCGAAGGTCGCCGCATCCGCGTAGTCGCCCTGGACGTAGGTGAGGCGGGCGCAGAGGCGGGCGAGGACGTCCTCGTCGGGGCTGGAGACGGTGGCCTCGATCGCCTCGCGGGCGTGCCGGCGCAGCTGCTCGTCGTCCCACTCGTCGATCGCGACGCCGACGATCGGGCAGGCGAGCTTGCCGCGGGCCTCGAGCCGGTAGAGCGCCCGGAAGGTCATTTTCTTCGCCAGGTCGCCGCTGATCCCGAAGATCGCCAGCACGTCGGCGGCGGTGTCGGTGTGCTGCACGGCCCCCTTGCTCATCGGTCGCCAGGCTATCCCCTCGCGCAGCGCGAGACCGTCTCAGGGTTCCCTATCCAGACCCTGAGACGGTCTCGGCGAAAGCACCTAGGATTGCCGCGGGCCTTGGCCCTCGCCAGTGCACGCAGCGCCTACCAGTGGAGGTTGTGATGGAACTCGGGATCGTCGGCCTTGGACGTATGGGCGCCAACATGGCTCGCCGCCTGATGGGGGACGGGCACAAGATCGTCGCCTACGACGTCAACCCTGACGCGGTCGCGACGCTGGCCGGGGAGGGAGCGGAGGGCGCCTCCTCGCTCGAGGACCTGGCCGCGAAGCTGAGCGCGCCGCGCTCGGTCTGGACGATGGTCCCGGCCGGGGAGATCACCGAGCAGACCGTCGACGCGGTCGCCGCCGTGCTCGAGTCCGGCGACGCGATCGTCGACGGCGGCAACTCCTACTACCGCGACGACATCCGCCGTGCCGCCAAGGTCGGCGAGCGGGGGATCGACTACGTCGATTGCGGCACCAGCGGCGGCGTCTTCGGGCTCGAGCGCGGCTACTGCCTGATGATCGGCGGGCCGGACCGGGCGGTGGAGCGGCTGGACCCGATCTTCGCCTCGCTGGCGCCGGGAGTCGAGGCGGCCGAGCGCACGCCGGGGCGCAGCGGCGACGTCTCAGCGTCGGAGAACGGCTACCTGCACTGCGGCCCCAACGGCGCCGGCCACTTCGTGAAGATGGTCCACAACGGGATCGAGTACGGGGTGATGGCCGCCTACGCCGAGGGTCTCAACATCCTCAAGAACGCCAATGCCGGCAAGGTCCAGCGCGAGGCCGACGCGGAGACGGCGCCGCTGGAGCAGCCCGAGTACTACCAGTACGACCTCGACCTGCCCGAGGTGACGGAGGTCTGGCGGCGCGGCAGCGTGATCGGCTCTTGGCTGCTCGACCTGACCGCCGCCTCGATGCAGGAATCGCCCGACCTCTCCGACTTCGCCGGCCGCGTCTCCGACTCCGGCGAGGGCCGCTGGACCTCGATCGCGGCGATCGACGAGGGCGTGCCGGCGCCGGTCCTCACCGCGGCCCTCTACGAGCGCTTCGCCTCGCGCGGCAACGACGAGTTCGCCGACAAGGTCCTCTCCGCCATGCGCAAGCAGTTCGGCGGCCACGACGAAAAGACGAGCTAGGGGCCGGGATGGCGGTCGAGATCGAGGTCGCCGACGACGAAAAGGCGGCGGCGCGGCGCGCGGCCGAGCTGATCGCCGCGGCCGGTGCCGCCGCGGCGGCCGAGCGCGGGCCCTTCGGGCTGGCGATGAGCGGCGGCCGCTCGCCCTGGGCGATGCTGGCGATCCTCGGCGAACTGGAGCAGATGCCCTGGGGCGCGACCGAGCTGTTCCAGGTCGACGAGCGGATCGCCTCGCCGGGCAGCGAGGACCGCAACCTCACCCACATGGTGCTGGGCCTCTCGATGGATCACCAGTCGGCGCTGCGGCCGATGCCGGTCACCCAGCGCGACCTCGAGGCGGCCGCCCGCGAGTACGAGTCCTCCCTGCCCGAGCGGCTCGACCTGGTCCACCTCGGCCTCGGTCCCGACGGCCACACCGCTTCCCTGGTCCCCGGCGATCCGGTGCTGGAGGTGCGCGACCGCCGCGTCGCCCTGACCGGCGGCGAGTACCAGGGCCACCGCCGCATGACCCTGACCTACCCGGCGATCGACGCCGCCCGCCAGATCCTCTGGCTGGTCACCGGCGCCGAGAAGCGCGAGCCGCTGGCGAAGCTGCTGGCCGGCGACGACTCGATCCCCGCGGGCCGGGTGCGCAACGAGAACATGGTCGTCGTCGCCGACAAGGCCGCGATGGGGGATGGATAGGTTCGGTTCTCCATTTGCTCCACGGTGTTGAACTAGTCTGTCGCCGTGGTCGTGCTTCCCGTCGCAATAACCGACTTTCTGCAGTTCCTGGAAATAGTGATCTGGCCACTCGTGGTCGTGGCCGGCATCTGCGTCCTGATCAGCGATCCCGGTCGCAAGGTCCTGAAGGATCTGCTCTCCAGCGTGCGGCGGTTGAAAGCGTTCGGCGTCGAGCTGGAGCTGGGGAGCAACGACGACGCTCGCAAGCTCAAGACCAGCCTCGAGGATGAATTCCGTGGCTATCGGGAGGAGATCGTCACCGAGTTCGATCGACAGGCCAGGCGCTTCAACGTCGGGCGTCTGCTGGCCCGGGTGGTCGAAGAGGTAATCGAGCAGGCCATCGCCGACCCCAAGGACCAGGAGTACCGCTGTACGGTCTACGTCGAAGACATCGTCTTCGAACACGCGCTGTACCGGCTGCTCGACTACTACCCCGGTGGGGACGGGAAAGGCAGCACGTACTCCTCGAGGTTCGGGATCATCGGGCGTTCCTGGCGGCTCGAAGAGCCACAGGGACCCACCGAGGTCAGCGACGATCGCGAGGCCCTGATCAATACATGGGGAATGACCCGCGAGGAGGCGGCCGGCAAGCAGAGTGCGAAGTGGTACGCGACTTACCCGTTGCGGGAGGGTGCGGAAAAGCCCGTGACAGGTCTGCTCTATATCGAGAGCGAAAGCACAATCTGCTCGAGCCTACCGTCACAACTCGAGTCGGCGCCGTCGGTAACGGAGCTCACCGCGGCGGTCGAGAAGGCGATGGAGAACATGCGGGGTCGCGGCCCCTACCTGGAGTTCCTCGGCGGCTGACCCTCGAGATCGATTAGTCCCGCCTAGGGACTGCGGCGACGACCGGTCGGGCCAGCGCCCAGGAGATCTCCGGCACCGGGTCCCAGCCTCCGCAGTCGGTTGCGACGGTCCCATGGGCGACCACCGCGAAGCCGTTGCCGGTGAAGAACTCAGCCAGATCGTCGGCGTCGAAGGTCAACGAGCGGGAGTGGACCGCGCCGCCGGCGACGGTGTTGAAGCGGGTTCTGTCGATCGGGATTCGCAGTCGCTCGCCGCGCTCCACCGCGGCCCAGCCGCGAGTCGGCACCGTGACCAGCATGTGAGTGGCAAGGTCTGCCACCCGCATCCCCAGGCGTAGGAGCGAGGGGGATAGGTAGGGGTCGGCGAGCCCCGCCGCGATCAGCGCCGGCGGTGACTCGAGCCTCGCGAGGATCTCGGCCGCGGTGGCGCGGAAGGCAACCGTCGAGACGGCGCTGCCGGCGGCCGCGAGCCGGCTCTGCGCCCGGCTCACCATCGCAGCCACCGGGTCGGACAGCAGCAGCTGTCCCGTTCGCATGCGCGCGCTCAGCTCGACCGAGAAGGCGCCGGTTCCGCATCCCAGCTCGACCACGAGCGGCTTGGGGTCGGCGAGGATGTCGTCCAGCGGTGCCTCGTGCAGGGCGATGGCGCTGAGGCGCTCCAGCTCCCGGGTGGTCCGGTGCCAGGGCTGGTCGTACTCCTCGGCGATCGCGTAGTAGGCGGCGAGGGTGTCGTGGTCTGTGACCTCGAGCGACGGTGAGTCGGGAAATCCCAGGTAACTCATCGGGTCACCTTAAACAAGGGTTCCGATGGCCGGGGATGGCCATTTGCGCCGCCCTATACTCGGCTTCATGCCAGGCTGGCACATCGCGGTATCGGGATTGATGGGATCGGGCAAGACCACTCTCGTCAAGGGGCTGGCTCGAGGGCTGGGGGGTACGGCGCTGGTGGAGCGAGACTCCGAGAACCCCTACCTGGCGGGCTTCTACCGGGACCCCGCGGCCTGGGCCTTCAAGAGCTTCGTCTTCTTCCTGCTGCAGACGTTGGAGGACTACCGCCAGTCCAGGGCCGACTCTCCGGGTGCCGTTCAGGAGCGCGTGCTCGAGGAGCATCTGGTGGTGTTCGCCGAGGAGTTTCGCCAGCGGGGGTACCTGACCGCTGACGATCTCGAGGTGCTGCGCGGTCTCACCGCGACCGCGGTTGCCCTCGTCTCGCCGCCAGATCTGCTCATCCATCTCGAGGTCGACCCGGCGGAGGCTTTGCGCCGGATGCGGCTGCGGGGCAATCCGGCCGAGGAGGGCGTCGCGCTCGAGTACTTGGAGGCGCTGAACGATCGGTACGCGCAGCTCTTGTCCGCCTGGGAGGGGCAGGTGCTGAGGATCGACTCCTCCTTGCACGACTTTCGCGACGATGGCGAGGTCGCGAATCTGGCATCGGCTGTGCGCGAGCGGCTGCCAGGCGTCGGAGTTTTCTAAGGCCCTGGACGGCGCCGTGCGGGGACGGGTTCTCCTGCTGGGGGTGCAGGGCTCGGGGAAGGGCACGGTTGCCCGCGGCCTGCGGCGGGAGCTCGGCGCGATCCACATGGGGGCGGGAGATCTGCTGCGCCGCCGCGCCGCCGAGGGCGGCGAGTGGGCGGCCGAGATCGAGGCCCGCCTGAGCGAGGGGCGCGGGGTGGACGAGCACATCTCCTATGGCCTGTTGGAGCAGGGGCTGACCTGTGTCGACGGCGACTCCCTGCTGGTCCTGGACGGCTATCCGCGGCTGGCGCCGCAGGTGCCGTTGCTGCTGGAGGTCCTGGGCGAGGCTCCCAACCTGGTCGTGGCGCTGGAGGTGCCCCGGCCGATCGCCGTCACCCGCCTGATGGGCCGGGAGACCTGCGCCGA
Source organism: uncultured Solirubrobacterales bacterium (assembly GCA_963717495.1). Taxonomy (GTDB): domain Bacteria; phylum Actinomycetota; class Thermoleophilia; order Solirubrobacterales; family 70-9; genus VAYN01. Next base: position 2,526,729 of record OY970339.1, read on the forward strand.
CTGCGGTCAGTCCTTTGGCTCCGAAGTGCCGCCGCGTCGCGCTGGCATCTGCGACGAGTGCGATGGGAAGCTGGAGCGGCGCCAGGACGATTCCCAGGCGATGATCTCCCGCCGGCGGGACGCCTGGACGACGGAGTCCAGGCGGATCCTCTCCTTGCTGACACAGCAAAGTCCGGTGCGAAGGGTCGATGCCTCGGGAGCGGTGCATGAGGTCCTGGCCGACGTCCGCGGCCTGGTCGAGCAGACCTGCAATTAGCGGCATCGCCACCGCGGCCGTCGGCGTGTTTTGCCGGAATATGCTGGCTGGATGACTGTGCGCCGCCGCCTCGGCCACTACGTTGCGGTGGTGCCAACCATCTCGCTTCGAAGGCCACGATGAAGGGCGAGGATACGAAAGTCGTCTCGTTGCACCGGGACCCGGCAGGGGGCGAGGACGGACCGTCTCTCGATGCCATCGCCACCCGCCTGCGCGATTTTCGCGCCGAGCGTGAGTGGGAGCGCTTCCACACCCCGCGCAGCCTCGCGGTCTCGGTCGCGATCGAGGCCGGCGAGCTGCTGGAGCAGTTCCAGTGGGTGAGCGACGCCGAAGTCGAGGAGCACGTGAAGGAGCGCCGGGACTCGATTCAGGAAGAGCTGGCGGACGTCGCCATCTACCTGGTGCAGCTCGCCGACGTTCTCGACATCGCGCTCGGCGAGGCGATCGAGGGCAAGATCAGCATCAACGAATCCCGCTACCCGACCGCCGCGGCGCGTGGCTCGAGCCGCAAGTACACCGAGCTCGCCGACGACAAGGCCGGTCGCCGACGGGGCCGCGGCGCCCAGGGTTCCTAGACCCACCTAGCGGCCGGGGTCGTCCAGCGACAGCCGAGCTTTGACTTCCCCGAACCTCTCGATTCGGGGATCGTCGGCACCGACCATCCGCTTCAGCAGCCGTTCGATCTCCGCCGGGTCGATCGGGTCCGTGGCGACGAGCATCTGCTCGATGTCGAGCCAGTCCTTGGGGCGATCGAACATCGCCTTGCAGACGGCGAGATGCTCGGGGGAAAGGATCGAGAGCGTGACTTGCCCGAATGGAACTCGACGGGCGCCCCGCCGCATCTCCTCGTGGAACTCGTCGTTGGAGAAGAAGAGATCGACCGCATTGCGTCCCCACCACAGCCGCACCTGCCCATCTCGTTCGAGAACGGAGAGGTCGAGCGTGACGTCGACCCCGAGGGGAGCGAGGGCGTCGCGCACCTGCGGCCAGTGGTCGGTTGCGACGAAGACGTTGACGTCGATGTCGACGGTGACGCGGGGCTCGGCGTAGTAGGCGAGGGCGAGGGCACCGCCGATCGCGTGCGGGACCTTGGCGGCATCGAGCTGCCGGTGAATCGCGAGGACCTTCTCGGGAAGGGAGGGTTCTGAGTCGGACCGGTGCGGGGAGGCAGGCCCAGGTGCGCTCACGGGTCAGGTTGCCTTCAGGCCCGGGAAGCCGATCGTGTCCGCGCGCCGACGCAGCGGCAAGGCATCGGCCAGCAGCAGCAGATCCTCCAGTGCCGCACCCCTTTCGGCGGGGGTGGTCCCGACCCATTCGCTGACCGATCTGGCACTGTCGGAAACGGTCGCGGTGGGGTCGGTAGGTCGGCCACTGCGGTCCTCGTTCGCGAGCGCGTCGAGGAGTAAGCGCCTCAGCATCGGGCCCGGCTGCTCTCCTTTCCCCAACCGGCCGAGAAGCTCGCGCGCCGCCTGGTCGACGGGCGGGGCGGCAATTGGCGCTCCGGCTCGTAGCGCCGCCTCGCGAAGCTCGCTCGCGCTCGGGGGTTTTACCGCTTTCTCCTGTGCCTTTGCGATCGCCTCGTCGGTCAGTTCCCGGAAGCTTGCGAGCGTGCGACTACGAGGGCCGGCGGGGGTGCTGCGGGACTCCCGTATCTCGAAGGTTCCCCTCTTCGTGGGAACTATGAAAGCCATAGTGGGTAAATATTACCACTATAAACTGGCACCGATGCAGATCAGGGAGCCTCGCCCAGCGTCACCGCGTGGTTGGCGACGATCATGCCCTCGGGGTCCCATTGGCGCTTGACCTCGGCCAGCCGGGCGCAGGTCTCGGCGGGGAGGATCGAGTCGACGTCGCAGGGCGAGTCGATGAAGTTGAAGTAGCCGCCCGCGGCCTGGAAGGGCTCCATCGCCTCCTCGATTCGCTTCAGGTCACGGGGGACGGTCTCGCCCGCGTCGGGCGCCATCAGGGCGCCGACCGCCTCCATCACGAAGGGGAAGTCGAGCTTGTCGAGGGCGCCGGTGCCCTCGCTGCGGCGGGAGAGGGCGCCGCCGAGGTGGCGCAGCTCGGCAAGCAGCAGGGTCGAGCCGGTCTCCGGCCCGGGGCCGTTGGCGACGAAGGCCTCGATCGCCTCGTCGCTGAGCTCGCCGATCGGGGCCTGAGCGGTGAGCCCCGGCACCGGCTGCTCCGGGTCCATGTGGATACGGCAGAGGCCGGCGGCGGGCATCGGGCCGAAGGTGTCCATGATCGGCTCGCCGAGCGCTCGCAGCGGCGCGATCAGCTCGTCGCCCGCCTCGCGGTCGCCGGTGAAGCAGCCGTCGATCGTGATCAGCGGCACCCCGCGCAGCGGCTCGGGCACGTCGGGGATCGGCGGCGGCCGCAGCAGGCGGGCGACCGAGGTGATCTCCTCGGGCGCGGTCGCGGCCCAGTTGCGGTAGGCGCGGAAGGCGTCGGCACCGAGCTCGGCCGGGAAGATGAGGATGCCGCCGTAGACCTCGGCGATCGGCAGCAGCGAGAGGTGCAGGGCGGTGACCACGGCGTAGCCGCCGCCCCCGCCGCGCAGCGCCCAGAAGAGGTCGGGGTCCTCGCCGGCGGTGACGCTGCGCTGCTCGCCGGCGGCGGTGACGACGTCGATCCCGGCGACGCTGTTGCAGGCAAAGCCGTACTGGCGGCCGAACCAGCTGAGGCCGCCGCCAAGCGTGTAGCCGACGACGCCAACATCGGGCGAGGAGCCGGGCAGCGAGGCGAGCCCGTGCCCGCCGGCCGCCTCGGCCAGCTCCAGCGAGAGGACCCCGGCCTCGACCCGGGCGGTGCGCTCCTCCGGGTCGATCTCGACTCCGCGCATGCGCTCGGTCTTGAGCAGGATCGTGCCGTCGAGCGCCGGCAGCGGCCCCGCCCCGTGGCCGGTTCCCTGGGCGGCGACCTTGAGGTCGTTGGCGGCGGCGAAGCCGACCGTCGCGGCGACATCGGACGCGCTCGCGGCGAAGACCACGGCCTCCGGTTGCTGGTCGACCGCGAGGTTCCAGGCGAGCCGGGCCTGATCCCAGTCGGGGTCGGAGGGCACGGCGATGTGGCCGTCGATCTGGAGTCCGCTTGGGTTGATCATGCGGGCACCCTTTCATCGCGCGGCCACGGCTTCAAGCCGGATCGCCGCGAGGGCGTCCGGGCGCCTCAGCCGGACAAGCGGATGTGCTCGACCTCATCGCCGCGGGCGATGAAGAGGTCGTGCACGAGGGCCGGCGGGAAGAGGCCGTGGGCGGCGACGCCGGGGTCGGCCTCGAGGCGGGCGGCCAGCTCGGCCGGGTCATCGATGGCCCCGCGGTAGTCGGCGATGGTGCCGCCGTCGGGGCTGGGGGGGACGTCGCGCGGCTCGACCTCGGCGCCGAGCCGGGCCAGGGTCGAGGCGACCCCGAAGGCGAAGAGCTCCAGCGGCACCGGCCCGCGCAGGGCGTCGACCGGCTTGCTCGAGTCGGCGATGACGACGAAGCGCGCGGCCGCCGCGGCGACGATCTTCTCGCGCAGATGGGCGCCGCCGCCGCCCTTGATCAGCCAGCCGTCGGGGGTGACCTCGTCGGTGCCGTCGATCGCGATGTCAAGCCGTTGCAGGGAGCTGAAGTCCTCGACCGGGATGCCCAGCTCGCGCGCCTGTTCCTCGGTCGCGACCGAGGTGGCGACGCAGCGGATCCCGCTGACCCCGCGGCGGGCGATTGCCGGCAGCAGGTGGGCGACCGTCGAGCCGGTTCCGAGGCCGACCGTCATCCCGTCCTCGACCAGCTTCGCCGCGGCCTCCGCCGCCAGCCGCTTCTCCGTGTCGGCGTCGATCACGGGCGACACTTTATGTCCAGATCCGGCGAAGGCAGCCGCCAGCGCCCCGGCGATCACCCGCCCGTCCGCAGGCGCTCCGACCGTGAGGACGAGCTGGCCGCCCCGCTCCTCCAGCGAGAGGTCGAGGAAGGAGCAGCACCGTGCCTCGGCGGCGAGGATGGCCTCGAGTCGGGCGCGCGTCCTCGCATCCGAGCGGAAGCGCAGCAGGTGGCGGTCGCCGGCGCCGCCGCTCTCGATCAGGCCGTCGGCACCGACCTCGGCGATTTCCTCGAGGCGCTGACGGAGATCGCTCGCGCCGAGCGAGCAGGCGATCGGGGTTCCTTCGGTCATCCGGCTCCTTCGTGGGTGAGATTCGGGCTCGCTAGTGTGGAACCTGAACCTGGGTTCAGGTCAAGGAGGGATCGGGTGGGAGAGGCAACGCTCAGCATCGGAGAGGTCGCCGACCAGGCCGGCGTCAGCGTCTCCGCGATCCGCTACTACGAGCGCCGGGGCCTGCTACCCGAGGCCGAGCGAGTTGGCGGCCAACGCCGGTTCGGCGTGGAGGCCATGCGGAGGCTCGGGATCATCGAGGTGGCGAAGCAGGCGGGCTTCTCCCTCGACGAGGTCACGGTCCTGCTGAGCTCCATCGATCGTGGGACCCCGGCGTACGAGCAGCTCCAGGCGCTGGCGGCTCGCAAGCTGCCGGAGGTGGAGGCGTTGATCGAGCGCGCGCGGGCGATGAGAGATTGGCTCACCGCCGCCAGTGTCTGTGGGTGCGATTCCCTGGAGGACTGCGGTTTGTTTGCCGGTTGATTTCGGCTGCCATGGATCGGAATCGCCGCTCGACCTATAGTCGCGGCGGTGGATGCGCGGATCTGGGTTTCCAGTGGTGGTGAGGCGCCTCGGTCGGTGGCGCTGAGCGGCGAGCGGACCGTGGTCGGGCGCTCGCCCGAGGCCGACGTCCGGCTCGAGGACGAGGCGGTCTCCTGGAACCACCTCGAGATCGAGCGGCGCGGCGAGGTGCTGATGGCGACCGACCTCGACAGCCGCAACGGCACCGCCCTCAACGGCGAGCCGCTCGACCGCCCTCGGCGCCTGGCCGACGGCGACACGCTGATCGTCGGCGCCCACCGGCTCGAAGTCGCGATCGGCCCGGCGGCGCCGGTCGGCACGACCGTCGCCAGCGGCGCCCCGTCGGTCGCCCTCAGCGCGGAGGAGCGGGCGACCGCGGCGGCGCTGACCGCGCCCTACCGCAGCGAGGGCGCCTTCGCCGGCCGTCCCGCCACCCGGGCCGAGATCGCCGCGGCGTTGCAGGTCAGCGAGCGCACCGCCCAGCGGCGCCTCGACGCCCTCGCCGCCAAGCTCGGCATCGCCGGCGACGCCGGCCGCGACCGCCCGCGCCAGATCGCCGCCCGTGTGATCGAGCTCGGCCTCGACCGCTGACCCGGACCGGGACAAAGGTGGCTCGGTGGGGGGCTGGGATGGCGTTGGCGGGTGCGGGTGCGGGGCGCAGGATCGGTGGGCAACTCCAACCACCGAAAGGAAGTCATGCGCTACCGCAACCTCATCACCGCACTGTTCCTCCTCCTCGCCCTCGCCGCGCCGGCGGCCGCCTCGGCGGCCACGAAGCCCGGAGCCGTCGTCTTCTCCAAAGCCTCGACGGTCGACGGCGTCGCCAAAGGTGGCCTCTTCGCCGTCCGCGACGGGCGCCTCAACCAGCTGACCGAAGACCCGACCGACTCCGAACCGGCCTTCTCGCCGGACGGCCGCACGATCGCCTTCGCCCGCGGCGGCGACCTCTACTCGATCCGGCCCGACGGCTCCGGCCAGCGGCGCCTGACCAGCGGCCCCGAGCTCGACTCGGCGCCGGTCGTCGCGCCCAACGGTCGTGTCGTCGTCTTCGAGCGCCGTGCCGCGGCGGGCTCGCCGGCAGACCTCTACACCGTCGGCGCCACCGGCGGCCGCCTGCACCAGCTGACCAGCGGGGGCGGCGACGACCACAGCGCCGACTTCTCCCCCGACGGCCGCGCGATCGTCTTCGTACGTGCGGCCGCCGGCCCCGAAGGCGGCAACGACGATCTCCTCACGGTGCGTCCGTCGGGGGCCGAACTGAGGCGGCTGAGCCGCAGCGCCGGCGTCGACGAGTTCGCGCCCCGCTACTTCGCCGGCGGCATCGCCTTCAGCCGCGGCGAGAGCACCCCGGGGCCGGCCGCCTACGCCGACGTCTACACGATGCGGGTCAACGGGACCAAGGTGAAGGCGCAGGTCGCCGGCGTCGGCTCGGCCTACGTCGAAGACGTCTCCCCCGACGGTCACACGCTGCTGTTCCGGCGTGACCAGGGCCTCTGGGCGAAGCGGATCGGCCCCGGCAAGGCGCGCAAGCTCTGCCAGCTGCCCGACGGCTCGGAGACCAACGGCGTCTTCTCCTCCGACGGTCGCCGCGTTGCCGCCTTCGTCGCCGTCGAAGAGCGACAGCAACTGGTCGCGATCGACGTCGCCAGCCGCCACCAGACCGAGCTGGCGGAAGGCACCGATTTCACCGAAGCCGACGGCACCGCGATCGGCCCGGTCATCTCCTGGCAGCCAACGCGGTAGCGCTTGCCAGGCGGACCCCGGTGGCCGAGGTGGCCGCTGGGGTCCGAAAGGCGGCGGTATAACCGCCGGGTGGCAGACCTCGCGATCGGCTCAACCACCGCCGGCTACCGGATCGATGCCCTGATCGCCCGCGGCGGCATGGGCGTCGTCTACCGCGCCACCCACCTGGAGCTGGAAAGGGCGGTGGCGCTGAAGGTGATCGCCGCCGAGCTGGCCGACCGCGAGGGCTTCCGCCAGCGCTTCCTGCGCGAGTGCCGGCTCGCCGCCAGCCTCGACCACCCGGCGGTGGTGCCGATCTTCGACGCGCGCGAGGTCGACGGCGAGCTGATCGTGGCGATGCGCCTGGTCGCCGGCGGCGACCTGCGGGCGGCGATCGACCGCGAGGGACCGCTGCCGCCCGCCCGCGCGACCGCCCTGCTGGGCCAGGTGGCCGCAGCGCTCGACGCCGCCCACGCCGCCGGCATCGTCCACCGCGACGTCAAGCCCCACAACGTCCTGCTCGAAGGCGACCGCGCCTTCCTCACCGACTTCGGCCTCGCCAAGGCGCTGGGGGAGAGCGGCGCCCAGAGCGGCGCCTCTGTGGTCGGCACCGCCGAGTACATGTCGCCGGAGCAGTGGCGCGGCGGCGCCGTCGGGCCGGCGGCCGACGTCTACTCGCTCGGCTGCGTCCTCTACGAGGCGCTGACCGGGATCGTCCCCTACGCCCGTAAGGACGCCGACAGCGAGCCAGAGATCCCGGCCGGGCTCGACGCGGTGATCGAGCGGGCCGTGTCCAAGGACCCGGCCGAGCGTTACCCCAGCGCCGGAGCGCTGATCGCCGCCGCGCGCGAGCGCGCGGCGGCGGGGATGGCGGCGACGCGGGTGCTCTCGGAGTCGACCGCGACCGGGCGGCGCGAGCGCGCGACGGTGCCGATCGGAGCGACCGACGGCAGGCGGGGGAGCGGCCTGCGCCTGCCGCGGGGCAGGACGTTGGCGGGCGCCGTCGCCGGGCTGGCGCTCGTCGCCGTCATGGTCCTGCTCGTCCTCTCCCTGGTCGGCGGCGACGGCATCGACGTCTCGGAGCCGATCCCGGTCGGTGCGGCGCCGCTGCGGGTCGCCGCCGCGGCCGACGCAATCTGGGTCACCAGCGAACCCGACGGCACCCTGACCCGGCTCGACCCCGAAAGCGGGGAAGCGGTCGGCAAGCCGCTGCGGCTGGGCAGTGGGATCTCCGGGGTTGCGGTCGGCGCCGGCTCGGTCTGGGTCAGCGACCCCGGCCGGGGCGAGATCCTCCGCATCGATCCGGCGAGCAGCCGGGTCGTGAGGACGATCGCGGTCGGCGGCCGGCCCGGCCCGATCGCCTTCGGCGGCAACCGCGTCTGGATGGCCGACGAAGCGGGCGCGGGAGTCACCGCCATCAACGCCGGGAGCGGCGAGGTCTTCAAGCGCGGCCTGGTCCCGCACGCGGCGCCGCTGCGGCTGGCGGTCGGCGCCGGTGGCCTCTGGGTCAGCAGCGCCTCGACCGGGGCGGTGCGCCGGATCGACCTCAGCAGCGGCGCCCCGGCACCGCCGATCCCGGTCGGTCGCGGGCCCGCCGGGGTGACCGTTGCCCACGGCCTGGTCTGGGTCGCCAACAGCCGCGGCGACACCGTCACCAAGGTCGACCCCTCGATCAGCGCGGTGCTCGGCGACCCGATCGAAGTCGGCGGCCGCCCGGGCGGTATCGATGCCGGCACCAGCACCGTCTGGGTCGCCAGCGCCGCCGAGGACGCGGTCACCCGGATCGACCTCGAGAGCGGCGAGCGCAGCGGCGCCCCGATCGAGGTCGGCAGCGAACCGGGTGCCGTCGCGGTCGGCGGCAGTGCGGTCTGGGTCGCCGACAACGGCGAAGGCGCGATCACCCGGATCGAACCCTGAGGCGTCTGCCTCAGTAGCCCTCGGTCGCGTACGGGTTGAGGAACTGGCGCCGCCAGAAGCCGTTGCGGTCGACCTCGGTCAGGCCCGCCAGCTCGCAGACCTCGCGCCACTCCGACTCGATCACGTCGATCTGGCGGTCGACGATCTCGCGCGCCTCGGCTTCCGAGAGCTGGTAGGTGGAGGCGCGGGCGACGCAGCCGGCGACCTGGCTGAAGCGGTAGCCATCCGCCCCGATCGCCATCGCCTGCGCGGTCTCACCGCCGGCCCGCGGCGCCGGGCAGATGTCGTAGGCGGGGGTGAGGGTGAGCTCTGCTCCGTCCCAGAAGGCGGAGTGGTTGCGGGCGTGGTCGTCGTTGTTGCCGCTGAGGATGTTGAAGGTGATCCGCGCGAAGAGCTCGCGCAGGGTCGCGGTCGGAGCGGTGAAGCGCGCACGGATCTGATCCGCCAGAGCGGCATAGCTCGCGTACCTGGCGCCGAGCTCGTCGAGTTTGAGGATCGTCAGAGCCGAGACCATCGCGCGGCGACCGCCGTCGGATCGGTCGAAGCGCTCGACCAGCAGCGCATCGCGACCGAGCGCCTTGGTCAGTTCCACGGTTGCCGTCTCGAGGCCGGCGCGGCGAGCCAGCTCCATCGCGACGAACTCGCCCTTGGCGACCGGGTAGGTGTCCGTGGTCGAGCTGAACTTCGCGATCAATTGCCGGCTGCCATCCCGCAGCAGCGCCTTCGGCCGCGCCCCGCCGACCGAGCTGCCGCGCAGGAGGGCCTGGTCGAGCGCCGGTGAGAGCGGCACGCCCAGCTCGACCCGCTCGGCGGACTCGGCCAGCTCCCCCAGGCTTGCCCGGTCGAGCGAGCGGGGGATGTACTCCGTCGCCGATGCCTGGAAGTCGAGCGCCCCGGTCCGGTCCGAGCCGGACTCGAGCAGATAGGTCAGCGGGGTCAGATCGGCGGTGTCGGCGCCGGCACTGCCGGTCAGGCGGTTGAGGATCACCCGCTGTCCCCAGGCGTCTGGTCCCCCGTCGGCGATGCAGCCCGCGATCTCGCCGACCAGCGGCGGGATCGCCCCCCGGCCCAGCGGCAGCTCCGGCAGGTAGAGCGGGATCCGGTCCTCGCGCTCGAGGTAGCTGCGTCCGTAGGCGAATACGAGGACCTGCCCTTCGACGTCGAGACGACCGGCGACGACTGGCTCGGTGGCTCCGGGCAGCCAGACCCAGACGAAGGCGCTCTGGGGCTCAGAAGTCATCGTCTACCTCCTTCGGTCGGCGGACGAGCCGCGGCACCACCGCGAGCCGATCGTCGATGCGCGCAGCCTCCAGCCGCCGCCGCGACGGGTCGGGGTCGAAGAGCGGCACGCCGGTCAGCGCCGCCGCCTCGAAGGCGATCCCCAGTCTCACGCTCGGGTCGCCGCGCTCGACCTTGCGCATCGTCACCGCGGTGACGCCGGCGCGGTCCGCCAGCTCCTGCAGGGTCCAGCGGCGCTCACGCCGGGCCAGCTGGATGCGAGCGCCGAGGAGCTCGACCGCCTCGACAGTCTGAGGGGAGAGGGTATAGACGTGGTTGGGCATAGAGCGATATTATACTATCTGTATCCCGCTGATAAAGATATTTAAATATCTATATATGGGTATGGGGTATTGATCGGATCCGCCCCGGGGCTCCCCTTGCGTCAACGGCCATCGGCCCACCGGCCGGTTCTGGTTAGGATCGGTCACCCGCCATGGCCCAGGACATCGACCAGCTCGCCATAGACACCATCCGCACGCTCTCGATCGACGCGGTCGAGAAGGCGCAATCGGGGCATCCGGGGACGCCGATGTCGATGGCGCCGGTCGCCTACGAGCTCTGGCAGAACCACCTGCGCTACGACCCCGCCGACCCGATCTGGCCCAACCGCGACCGCTTCGTGCTCTCGGCCGGGCACGCCTCGATGCTGATCTACTCGGTGCTCCACCTGGCCGGTGTCAGGCGCGTCGACGACGAGTACAACGTGCTCGACGAGCCGGCGGTCAGCCTGCACGAGATCGAAGAGTTCCGCCAGCTGCACTCGCGCACCCCGGGCCATCCCGAGTACCGCTGGACGACGGGGATCGAGACGACGACCGGGCCGCTCGGCCAGGGCATCGCCACCTCGGTCGGGATGGCGCTGGCCTCGAAGTGGCAGGGCGAGCGCTTCGGCGCCGAGCTCTTCGACTTCGACGTCTACGCGCTCGCCGGTGACGGCTGCCTGATGGAGGGCGTCTCGCACGAGTCCGCCTCGCTGGCCGGCCACCTCAAGCTCGACAACCTCTGCTGGATGTACGACAACAACCACATCACGATCGACGGCGACACCGCGCTCGCCTACGACGACGACGTGTTGACCCGCTTCGAGGCCTACGGCTGGAACGTCCTCCGCGTCGGCGACGCCAACGACGCGACCCTGCTCGCGCGCGCCTTCGACGCCTTCAAGGCCGAGGTCGGCCGCCCGACCCTGATCGTGATCGACAGCCACATCGGCTGGGGCTCGCCGAACAAGCAGGACACCGAGTCCGCCCACGGCGAACCGCTGGGGGAGGAGGAGGTAAAGCTCACCAAGAGGGCCTACGGCTGGCCCGAGGACGCCCAGTTCCTGGTCCCCGACGGCGTCCGCGAGCGCTTCGACGAGAAGGTCGGCAAGCGCGGCGCCGAGCTCAGCGCCGCCTGGAAGCAGAAGCTGGCCGGCTCCGAGCACGCGGCCGAGATCGAGATGATGCAGCGGCGCCGGCTGCCCGACGGCTGGGACGAGGCGATCCCCTCCTTCGAGGCCGACGAAGAGAAGGGCCTCGCCACCCGCAAGGCCTCGAACAAGGTCCAGAACGCGATCGCCGAGCGGATCCCGTGGATGCTCTCCGGCTCCGCCGACCTCACCGACTCGACCTCGGTCCGGCTCAACTTCGACGGCGCCGTCAACTTCGAGCCGGGTAGCTTCAACGGCCGCCAGATCCACTTCGGGATCCGCGAACACGCGGCCGCCGCGGCCTGCAGCGGGCTCTCGCTCTCGAAGCTGAAGCCGCTCTGGTCGACCTACCTGACCTTCTCCGACTACGGGCGCGGCGCGATCCGGCTCTCGGCGCTGATGGAGCTGCCGGTGATCCACCTCTTCACGCACGACTCGATCGGGCTCGGCGAGGACGGCCCGACCCACCAGCCGATCGAGCAGCTGGCCTCCCTGCGGGCGATGCCCCACCTCGACGTGATCCGCCCCGCCGACGCCAACGAGACCGCCGAGGCCTGGCGCGTCGCCACCGAGCGCACCCATAACCCGATCGCGCTCGTGCTCACCCGCCAGACGGTGCCGATCTTCGACCGCTCGCGCTATGCCTCCGCCGAGGGGCTGCGGCGCGGCGGCTACGTGCTCGCCGACTGCGAGGGTGATCCGGAGCTGATCCTGATCGCCACCGGCAGCGAGGTGCAGCTGGCGCTCGGCGCCCACGAGACGCTGATAGGCGAGGGGATCCGCTCGCGCGTGGTCAGCCTGCCCTGCTGGGAGATCTTCGAACGCGAGGACGCCGAGTACCGCGACCAGGTGCTGCCACCCAGCGTCACTGCCAGGGTCGCGATCGAGGAGGCCTCGACGCTGGGCTGGGAGCGTTACGTCGGAACTGAGGGTGCGATCATGGGGATGACCACCTTCGGCCAGTCGGCGCCGTTCGCGGACGTCGAGGCGGAGTTTGGTTTCACCCCGGAGCACGTCGCCGAGGTGGCGCGCGAGGTCGCCATGGGCGCGGCCGTCAAATCTTCGACCTGAGGAGGTCGCTCGTGAAGGCAACCGCACGACTGCACGAGCTGGGGCAGAGCCTCTGGCTCGACAACATCACCCGCACGATGCTCGGCGACGGCACCCTGCAGGGCTATATCGACGAGCTCTCGGTCACCGGGCTGACCTCGAACCCTACGATCTTCGACAAGGCGATCTCCGGCGGGGACGCCTACGACGAGCAGATCGCCGAGCTCAGCGACGCCGCCGACGCCGGCGAGGGCGTCGGCGCCAACGCCGACGAGCGGATCTTCTTCGAGCTGGCCCTGGCCGACCTGCGCGACGCCACCGACCTCTTCGCCGGCGTGCACGAGCGCACCGACGGCGTCGACGGCTTCTGCTCGCTGGAGGTCTCGCCGCTGCTGGCCGACAACGGCGGCGAGACGATCGAGCAGGCGGCGGCGCTCCACGCCAAGGGCGAGCGGGAGAACCTCTACATCAAGATCCCCGGCACGCAGGCGGGCCTGAAGGCGATCGAGGAGTCGATCTTCGCCGGCATCCCGATCAACGTCACCCTGCTCTTCGACGACCGCCAGTACCTCGGCGCCGCCGAGGCCTATATGCGCGGCGTCGAGCGCCGCATCGAGGCCGGGATGAATCCTGCGGTCGCCTCCGTCGCCTCGATCTTCATGAGCCGCTGGGACGTCGCCGTCGCCGACGAGGTTCCCGAGGAGCTGCGCAACCGGCTCGGCATCGCCGTCGGCGGCCGCGCCTACCGCGCCTACCGCGAGCTGCTCGACTCGCCCCGCATGCAACGGCTGATGAACGAGGGCGCGCGCCCGCAGCGGCTGCTCTGGGCCAGCACCGGGACCAAGGACCCGAACGCCTCCGACACCCTCTACATCGAGGCCTTCGCCTCGCCCTTCACGGTCAACACGATGCCGGAGCCGACCCTGCTCGCCTTCGCCGACCACGGCGAGGTCGGCGACCTGATGCCCGCCGACGGCGGCGCCTCCGAGCAGCTGCTGAAGGAGTTCGAGGAGGCCGGGATCGACGTCGCCGCGCTGGCGACGCGCCTGCAGGCGGAGGGCAAGGAGAGCTTCAACAAGTCCTGGGAAGAGCTGCTGAAGTCGATCTCCTCCCAGCGCGGGGTCGCGGCCTAGTGAGCGAGTCGGCGCTGCGGGAGACGCCCGCCTGGGCCGAGCTCCAAAAGCATTACGAGCAGATCCGCGGCACCCACCTGCGCGATCTCTTCGCCGCCGACCCCGAGCGCGGCGAGCGTCTCGTCGCCGACGGCGCCGGCCTCCACCTCGACTTCTCGAAGAATCGCGTTAGCGACGAGACCCTGCTGCTGCTCGGCGAGCTGGCACAGGAGCGCGGGGTGGCGGAGCGCCGCGAAGCGATGTTCCGCGGCGAGCACATCAACGTCTCCGAGGACCGTGCCGTGCTGCACGTGGCGCTGCGGATGCCGCGCAACCGCTCGCTGCTGGTCGACGGTGCCGACGTCGTCAAGGAGGTGCACGAGACGCTCGACCGGATGGGCGAGTTCTGCGAGGGGGTGCGCTCGGGCGAGTGGGTGGGGCACACCGGCAAGCCGATCCGCAACGTCGTCAACGTCGGCATCGGCGGCTCCGACCTCGGCCCGGTCATGGCCTACGAGGCGCTCAAGCACTACTCGCGCCGGGAGATGAGCTTCCGCTTCGTCTCCAATGTCGACGGCACCGACTTCGTCGAGAAAACCCGTGACCTCGACCCCGAGCAGACGCTGTTCGTGATCTCCTCGAAGACCTTCACGACCCTGGAGACGATGACCAACGCGCACTCGGCCCGCGAGTGGTCGCTGGCCGGCCTCGGCGGCGACGAGGCCGCCGTCGCCAAGCACTTCGTCGCCGTCTCCACCAACGCGGCGGAGGTCTCGAAGTTCGGGATCGACACCGACAACATGTTCGGCTTCTGGGAGTGGGTCGGAGGGCGCTACTCGATGGACTCGGCGATTGGGCTCTCGACGATGCTGGCGATCGGCCCGGCCCGCTTCGCCGAGATGCTGGCCGGCTTCCACGCGATGGACGAGCACTTCCGCGAGACGCCGACCGGGGCCAACCTGCCGCTGCTGATGGGGCTGCTCTCGGTCTGGTACTCGGACTTCTTCGGCGCCCAGACCTCCGGCGTCTTCCCCTACGACCAGTACCTGCACCGCTTCCCGGCCTACCTGCAGCAGCTGACGATGGAGTCCAACGGCAAGCACGTGACCGTCGACGGGGCCCACGTCGACTACGACACCGGGGCGATCTACTGGGGCGAGCCGGGGACCAACGGCCAGCACTCCTTCTACCAGCTGATCCACCAGGGGACGCGCCTGATTCCCTGCGACTTCATCGGCTTCTGCAACTCGCTGAACCCGCTCGGCGACCATCACGACTTCCTGATGTCCAACGTCTTCGCCCAGGGTGAGGCGCTGGCCTTCGGCAAAACGCCGGCGCAGGTCCAGGAAGAGGGAACGCCGGAGGCGGTCGTGCCGCACCGGGTGATGGAGGGCAACCGCCCCTCGAACACGATCCTCGCCGAGCGCCTCGACCCCGAGACCCTGGGCGCCTTGGTCGCCCTCTACGAGCACAGCACCTTCACCCAGGGAAGCGTGTGGGGGATCGACTCCTTCGACCAGTGGGGGGTCGAGCTGGGCAAGGTCCTGGCCGTGAAGATCATCCCCGAGCTGCAGGCCGAGGCGGAGCCGAAGCTGCGCCACGACAGCTCGACCAACGCGCTGATCCGCCGCTACCGACACGCCCGCCGCGAGGAATAGGGTCCCGCCCCATGTTCCTGCTCGACGCGCTCCCCCTGGCCGCGTCGGCATCCAACCTGCTCGCCGCGCGCGAGCAGATGGCGTTCACGCTCGGCTTCCACATCGTCCTCTCCTGTATTGGCGTTGCCCTGCCGGCGACGATCCTGGTCGCCAACTACATCGGTCTGAAGAAGGGCGACAAGGACGCGATCGAGCTGGCCCGGCGCTGGTCGAAGGCGATGGCGGTCACCTTCGCGGTCGGCGCCGTTACGGGCACCGTGCTCAGCTTCGAGTTCGGGCTGCTCTGGCCCGAGTTCACCGGCCGCTTCGGCTCCGTCTTCGGGATCGCCTTCGCGATCGAGGGAATCTTCTTCTTCCTCGAGGCGATCTTCCTGGCGATCTACATCTACGGCTGGAAGCGGCTCGGTGGCTGGGCCCATTTCTGGTCCGGGGTGCCGATGGCGATCACCGGCGTCGGCGGCGCCTTCTCGGTCGTCGCCGCCAACGCCTGGATGAACCAGCCGCAGGGGTTCACGCTGAACGCGGCCGGCAAGGTCGTCGACACCGATCCGCTGCAGGTGCTCTTCAACCCAGCCACGGGCTACGAGGTTCCGCACATGATCCTCGCCGCCTACATGGTCACCGGCTTCCTCGTCGCCTCGATCTACGCGGTCGGGATGCTGAAGGGGCGGCGCGACCGCCTGCACCGGCTGGGGCTGCTGATCCCGCTGACGATCGGCCTTATCGCGACCCCGATCCAGCTCTTCGTCGGCGACACCGCGGCGCGCGAAGTCGCCGACCACCAGCCGGCCAAGTTCGCCGGCATGGAGTGCATCCAGGAGACCGGCGACCACCAGACCGAGTACGTCGGTGGCATTTGCACTTCTGACGGGGTCGTGGGGGCGATCCCGATCCCCGACCTCGACTCCTTCCTGGTCGGCTTCAGCGCCGACACCGAGGTGGTCGGGCTGGAGGACATTCCCAAGGACGAACGGCCGCCGGCCAACACCCTGCTGCACCTCGCCTTCGACGCGATGGTCGGGATCGGCACGGCACTGCTCCTGCTCGGCCTCTGGGTCGCCTACGTCTGGTGGAAAAGACGGGACATCCCGCGGACTAAGTGGTTCCTGCGGGCGGTCTCGGTCTCCGGGGCCGGGGCGATCCTGGCGCTCTGGTGCGGCTGGATCGTCACCGAGGTCGGCCGCCAGCCCTGGATCGTCCAGGGCTACATGCGCACCGAGGAAGCGGTGACCCAGGCCGACGGGATCTGGTTCAGCTTCGCCTTCGTGCTGCTGCTCTACACCGCCCTCGGCACGATCGCGATCAAAGTTCTGCGTGGCATGTCTCGCCGCTGGCGCGAGGGTAGCGCCGAGCCCGAAGGCACGCCCTATGCGCCCCCGGAGGAGGCGGCGCCGTGAGCAAGGCTGACGCCGCCGCGGCGATCCTCTGGGTCGGGGTGACTTTCTACGCGCTCTTCGGCGGCGCCGACTTCGGCGGCGGCTTCTGGGACCTGATCGCCGGCGACGCCGAGCAGGGCGAGCGGCCGCGGGCGCTGATCCAGCGCTCGCTGACCCCCGTCTGGGAGGCCAACCACGTCTGGCTGATCTTCATCCTCGTCATCCTCTGGACCGCCTTCCCGTCGGCCTTCAGCGCCATCTTCACGACGCTCTACGTGCCGATCGCCCTGGCCGCGGTGGGGATCGTCCTGCGCGGCGCCGGCTTCGCCTTCCGCAAGTCGATCGAGAGCCTGGCGGCGCGGCGCGCGGCCGGCGCGACCTTCGCCCTCTCCTCTGTCCTGACCCCGTTCTTCATGGGCACGGTGGTCGGGGCGATCGCCTCCGGCAACGTCCCCGCCGACGGCAACGGCGACGCTTTCTCGAGCTGGCTGGAGCCGCTGCCGCTGCTGACCGGAGCCATGTTCGTCGCCACCGGCGCCTACCTCGCCGCCGTTTTCCTGGTCGGTGACGCGCGCCGGGCGGGGGAGGGGGACCTGGAGCGCTACTTCGTGCGCCGCGCCCTGGTAGCCGCGGCGGTCGCCGGGATCGCCGCCGTCGCCGGCCTCGTCGAGCTGCACGCCGAAGCCCGCTACGTCTTCGACCGCCTCGTCGCCGAGGGCCTGCCCCTGGTGATCTTCTCGGCTCTGTGCGGGGTCGGCCTGTTGGTCGTGCTGCTGCGGGGCGGACGCAAGCCGCTGCGCCCGCTCGCCGCCGGCGCCGTTGTCGCCGTGATTTGGGGCTGGGGCGTGGCGCAGTTCCCCTATCTGCTCCCCACGTCTTTGCGGATCGACCAGGCGGCGGCGCCGGATCCGACCCTGACGATCGTCTTCGTCGTCTTCGCTGCCGCCGCGGTGCTGGTCCTGCCTTCGCTGGGCCTGCTCTACGTGCTCAGCCAGCGCGACCTGCTCGAGGCCGAGCACTGAAGGATCTCATCCATTGTCAAGGGGGTCTGGACGATTCTCCGATGAGCCCGCATGACCAAGACCAATGCCCTGCCGCGGCTTGCCTGCGCCACTGTCCTGTCCCTCCTCGCGCTTGCCTTCGCCGCGCTCGTCCTCTCGGCCTCGAGCCTCGCGGCTCCGCTGCCTGAAGGCAGCGACCCGGTCCTGACGATCTCGCCCGCGCCGGCGGTCGTGCCGACGACGACGGTCGGCAACCAGTCGCAGACCGTCGATTTCGCGCTCCACAACGAAAGCGGCGAAGAAGCAATGGTCGAAAAGGTCTACCTCGAAGGCGAAGACGCGACCGAATTCAGCTTCGGCGGCTCCAACTGCGGCAACCTCCAACCGGGCAACCAGTGCTCCGCTGGGGTCGGGTTCAAGCCGGGCAGCCTCGGTGAGAAGAAGACGACCCTGCATGTCAGCTTCGCCGGCGGCCGGCCCGAACAGAGCTTCGAGATCTCCGGCACCAGCGTCGCACCGGAGCTCTCCTTCTCTCCTCCCAACCACGACTTCGGACTGCAGCGGGTCTACGAATCGCGCAGCTCCTATTTCCAGCTGAGCAACGACGGCGAGGCCACCGTGCAGGTGAACAACTTCGGGGTCGACGGCGGCTCCGGTTCCTTCTGGGCCAACAACAACAGCTACTGCTGGGGCCACTCGCTCCTGGCGCCGGGCGAATCCTGCTGGATCGAGGTCTACTTCAGCCCGCAGGACGCGTTGGAGTACGACGCAGAACTGCGAGCGAGCAGCAACGGCTACTCCTTCACCGCTGCGCTCAGCGGCGAGGGCGGGCGGGCGATCATCGAGGCCGCGCCGAACCCGGCTGACTTCGGCGCCCTCACCGTCGGCGCCATCGGCGCGGCGCAGACGATCACGATCACCAACTCCGGCAACATCCCGGCCGGCTTCTTCATCGGCATCGTCGCCGGCGGCGACTCGGGCAGCTTCCAGCTGGTCGACGAGAACTGCACCGGCAGCGAGCTGATGCCGGCCTCCAGCTGTACCGCCCACGTCCGCTTCCGGCCGCAGGACGCCGGTCCCAAGGCCGCGTACATGGCCTTCTTCGGCGACAACGACGGCGGTGCCATGGTCGGGCTGCAAGGCGAAGGCGTCGCCGCCGCGGCGACGCTTCTGCCCTCGGCCTTCGACTTCGGCGCCCAGGCCGCCGCTGGCAGGAGCGCCGCCCATGACTTTGTCGTCCGCAACGACGGCACCACCGCGCTCGACCTCGGCACCGTCGCGATCGTCGGCGCCGACCCCGACCAGTTCGCCCTGGCCGGGGACGAGTGCACGGGGGAAACCCTGGCGCCCGGCGCCGAGTGCCTGGTTCGGGTCCGCTTCGCGCCCGACAGCGCCGGGGCGAAGAGCGCCAGGTTGCGCGTCGGCGGCGTCGGCGGTGCCTTCGTCTCCAGCCTGGCCGGCACCGCCACCCCCGCGGACGCGGGTGCGGAACGGGGCCAGGTCACGGCCTTCGACCACCCCGGACCTCCCCCGTCCCCACGCCCCTGGCGCAAGGGGCACAACCGTCGCTTCGTTCGCGGCGAGACCCTGAGCGCCGGCAAGCTTGAGCGGCCGCGGCGAGTGAAGCTGCGCTCCAACATCGTTCCGCGCTAGTCCCTCCTGGACGCCCGCTAGGTTCGCGGCGGTGATCAAGACCGTCCTCTTCGACATCGACGGCACCCTGCTCGTCACCGGCGGGGCGGGGGCCGTCGCCTGGCAGCGCGCCTTCCGCGAGCTGCACGGCATCGACGCCGATATCGAGGAGCACACCCACGCCGGCATGACCGATCCGGAAATCGCCGAGATCGTCTTCCGCGAGGTGATCGGCCGCGACGGCGACGAGGCCGAACGGGCGGCGGCGATCGCCGGCTACCTCAGCCACCTCGAAGCGGCCGTCGACGAGTCGAACGGCTACCGGGTGATGCCGGGGATCGAGGAGCTGCTGCCGCGCCTGGCCGCGGAGGGGGTCCTGCTCGGCATCGTCACCGGCAACATCGAGTCCGCCGCCCACATCAAGCTCGCCCGCGGCAACCTCAACCGCTACTTCGCTTTCGGCGGCTACGGCTCCGACGCCCGCGACCGCACCGAGCTGACCCGCAAGGCGCTGGAGCGCGGCGGCGAGGTCGCCGGCCACTCGCTCGACAAGGCGACCACGATCGCTGTCGGCGACACCCCCCGCGACGTCAAGGCCGGCCACGGCGCCGGGATCCGTGTCGTCGGCGTCGCGACTGGTCAGTACAGCGTCGAGGAACTAGAAGAGGCGGGCGCCGACTGGGCGATCGCCGACGTCACCGCCGGCTTTCCCGCCTAGGCCAGCGAGCAGCGGGCCTGGTAGATGCTGGTGAAGCCCGATTCGAAGCCGTTGCGCGCCGCCCGCAGGTAGAGGCGCCAGACGCGGACCCGTTCCGGGCCGGCGAGGCGGATCGCCTCGTCGAGGTTGGCGTCCAGGTTGCGCGCCCAGTGGCGCAGCGTCTCGGCGTAGTCGGCGGCGAAGTCCTCGACGTGGTGGGTGACGAAGCCGGCCCGTTCGAGCGCCAGCAGATTGCGCGAGAGGTGCAGAGGCGCTGCGTCGGGGAAGACGTAGCGCTCGGAGAAGGCGCCGGCCTCCGAATCGGTGTGGCGCAGGCGGGTGATGCCGTGGTTGAGCAGGCGCCCGCCCGGCTTCAGCATCCGCGCCAGCGTCTGCGCGTAGACCTCGATCTGGGAGGCGCCGACGTGCTCGACCATGCCGATGCTGGCGATCGCGTCGAACTTCTCGCCGGACGCAGGGAGGTCGCGGTAGTCCATGACCCGGATCTCGACCCGGTCGGCGACGCTCGCCTCCTCCGCCCGCTGCCGCGCCTTCTCGGCCTGGGGCGGGGAGAGGGTGATGCCGAGGACGCTGGCGCCGTGCCTGGTCGCCGCCCAGAGCGGGAAGCCGCCCCAGCCGCAGCCGACGTCGAGCACCCGCTCGCCCTCTTTGAGGTCGAGCTTGCGGGCGACCGTCTCCAGCTTCTCCTCCTGGGCCTGCTCCAGCGTCGTCGCCCCGCGCGAGAAGATCGCGCAGCTGTAGACCATCGTCGGGCCGAGGAAGAGCTCGAAGAACTCGTTGGAGACGTCGTAGTGGTGGCGCACGGCGCGGGCGTCGCGCTCCTTGCTGTGGCGCCGCCCGCTGGGCCGCAGCTCCGCCTGGGGGCGCGGCGGCGGCTTGGCGATCCCGGCGGCGCGGACGGCGCCCAGCAGCAGCGCCCGCTTGTCGGTGCCCTCCAGCGCCGGCGGCTGCCAGCCGTCGAGCAGGTCGATCACGGCCTCGATGTCGTCGACCTCGATCTCACCGCTGACGTAGGCGCGGCCGAGGCCGAGCTGACCCGGCGCTCGCAGCACGTGGGCGGCGGCGCGGGGGGAGCGGACGCTGAAGGTGGGCCCGTCGTCGGTGGTGGAGGGGAGGCGCGTTCCGTCCCAGAACTCGACCGTGAACGGCCGCTCGGGAATGCGAGCCTCGATCTCGCTGCGCAGGCGTCCCGTGTCGGCGAAAGCCATCTCGGCGCACCCTACAACGGCTGCCATGCGACATCGATCGGTGGCTCGTTTCAGGCGTGCTTCAGGTCGGCGCCGTATGATCGGCGGCAGTGTCATCGACCGCCGGCCCACTCCCGTCCGACATCCAGCCCGTCGCGAACGAGACCAGGGACCGCATCATCACCGGCCTGGTGACGCTGATTCCCTTCGTCGCGATCGGCCTCGCCGCCTGGCAGGTCTGGGGCAGCGCTCTGCACTGGAGCGACGTCTTCCTCTTCGTCGGCCTCTACTTCTTCAGCGGGCTGGGGATCACGGTCGGCTTCCACCGCCACCTCACCCACCGCGCCTTCAAAGCGAAGCCGTGGCTGCACGGCCTGCTGGCGATCGCCGGCTCGGTGGCGATCGAGGGGCCGGTCATCTCCTGGGTCGCCGACCACCGCAAGCACCACGCTTTCTCGGACGTCGAGGGCGACCCGCACAGCCCCCACGTCGACCACGGCCACGGCTGGACCGGGGCGCTGAAGGGCCTCTACCACGCCCACATGGGCTGGCTCTTCATCCACACCCAGCGCGGCAACAAGGAGCGGTTCGCCCCGGACCTGCTCAAGGACCCGATCATCAGCCGGGTCGACGCCACCTTCATCTGGTGGGCGATCGGTGGCCTGCTGCTCCCCTTCTTCCTCGGCTGGGCGATCGGCGGCACCCTCTTCGCCGCCTTCACCGGACTGCTCTGGGGCGGCCTCGTGCGCGTCTTCGTCCTCCACCACTTCACCTACAGCATCAACTCGCTCTGCCATGTCTTCGGCAACCGCGACTTCGAGACCGGCGACGAGTCCCGCAACCTCGCCCTGATCGCGATCCCGACTTTCGGCGAGGCCTGGCACAACAACCACCACGCCTTCCCGACCTCCGCCACCCACGGCCTCGGCCGCTTCCAGCTGGATATCTCCGCCCTGGTCATCGACGGGCTGGAGAAGACCGGCGCGGTCTGGGACGTCGTGCGAGTCCCACCGGAGCGCATGGCCGCCAAGGCGACCTGACGCTCAGGGCGCTGCGGGAGATTCGTACCAGTCGATCCAGCTATCGCAGGCTGCCCCGAGCGGGACGGTGCGGTGGGCCTTGGCCGGGACCGCGACCAGCTCGCCGACGTAGGCCGCGCCGTCGTAGCCGCTGAGGCTCTGCAGGGTGCCGGCCTCCTCGCTCGCGAGCGTGAACCTGGTCTCCCCGCCCTTGCTCTCGTAGCGGCCTGCGGGCCAGAGCTGGCCGTTGTTGCCGAGGCTGATCGTGTTCGGGCGCTGGCCGTCGAGGGCCGCCTTCAGCGGCTCCTGGAAGCCCGGCGCGGCGAGGGTCAGGTCGAAGGGCGAGAAGTACTGGATCGAGAGGTCCCAGCTCCCCGCCGGCAGGGTCAGCGCCTGCGAGGCCCGCTCGCCGGCGCCGAGAACGCTGCCCTCCTCCCAGGCCGTTTTGGGGCCGATCACGGCGCCCGGGAAGAGCGAGGCGCGGCCCGGGTTGGCGAGGAGGATGCGGATCTCCGGCGCGGTGCAGGTGGCGCGGGCGCCCGCCTCGGTGCCCTCGAGCAGGACGTGGCGGTCCTCGGGGGTGGGCCCCGTCCGTTCCCAGAGGATGTAGGACGGCGTCGCCGCGACGCGCCTGAAGTTCGGCGGCGGCTGGCTGTTCCAGGCGGCGCGGCTGGTGACCACGTACTGGAAGCGTTCCAGCGTCCCGTGCGAGAAGGAGTCGAAGTCGATCGGGCTGTAGGCGTCGCCGGTGTCGAACGGCTTCTCGGGGTTGGAGGCGACGTCGCTGTCGGGGAACTCGACCAGCGGCACGTGCGTGTCGGCGCCGAGCAGCTCGTAGGCGGCGTAGCGGTCCTGACCCGCGTAGAGCACCGGCTGCCCGTGCACGACCGGCAGGAAGGCCTTCAGCTCCGCCCCGTGCCCGCCCGGCCCGACCGGGGCGTCCCGCAGTGCCAGGAAGCTCGAGTAGATCGCCCCTCCCACAAAGAGCACCGCCAGCACTGCCCAGCCCACCCGCACCGCACCGGAACGCCCCTCCCCCGCCCAGGGGAATTCCGCGAGGAGCGGCCGGATCGCGACGAGCATCGCCAGCGGGGCGGCGATCATCAGCGCCTTGGCCTGGGAGTAGTCGCCGCTGAAGGGGAGCGAGACGAGGTAGAGGACGGCGCTGGCGGCGAGCGCGACCGGGATCGTCAGCTCGCGGCGCCGCACCCACCAGGCGACGCCGGCGAACAGGGCCAGCACCGCGATCGCCGCCGCGAGGCCAGTCAGGTGGGCGCCGCCGGCGGCGTCGAGGCGGTAGTTGGAGGTGGGCCAGATCCCCAGCGCCTCGATCGGCGAGACCGGGCCGTAGGTGTTGCTGCCGGCGACCTTGTTGAAGCTGCTGGCGAAGCCGAAGGGGCCGATCACGGTGACCACGACCGCGAGGCCGCCGAGCACGACGAGCGTCGCCAGCGTCGCCGGTCGCAGCAGGAAGCGCAGCAGCGCCCGGGGGCGCAGCGCCCGTCGAACCGCCGGCTGGGTCAGGCTCCAGAGGGCGAGGATCGCGAGCGGCCAGGCGATGCCGGCGAAGCTGTAGGAGAAGAAGATGCCGGTGGCGAGGACTAGCGGGGGCAGCCAGGCCAGCCAGGTCCCCGCGCCAGACACAGCTCGCTTTACTCGCTGTTGAGTGTCTGGCGAGGGGACCTGGCTGGCCTGGCTGGCGGGACTGTTCGACGGCTCTTCGATGGTCGTTAGATAGAGGGCGAAGGCGAGGACGAAGAGGGCCTCGGCGGTCTCCTTGAAGGCGGCCTGGGCGAAGTAGGAGGCGGCGAGGTAGGGGAGGGCGACCATCGACGCGGCGAGGACTCGCCGCCCCGGAGCGAGGTCGCGCAGGGCGCCGAGCGCAGTCAGGCCGGTGAGCACGCCGATCGCGACGATCTCGCCGAGGAAGGCCTGGCCGAGGCCGATCCCGGGCACGACGGCGGTCGCCACCGCGAGGCCGTGCGGGCCGAGCGGGTAGCCGGTGTCGGGCGCCGGGCCGAAGCCGCTGCGCAGCCACTCGGCCCAGGCCAGGTGGAGGCCGAGATCGTTATTGAAGCCAACGCCGAGCAGGCCCCAGCGGCCGCTGACCGCAAAGGGAATCGCGAGGACGACGAGCAGCACGATCGCCACCGGCAGCCCCGCTCGCAGCGCCCCCGGCGCCTCGTAGGGCAGTCGCCAGACGAGCAGCGCTGCAGCGACCAGGAGGACCGCGAGGCCGAGGGTGGCGCTGGCCCCGTGGCCTGGGGCCCGGGCCAGCGCCCCGGTCACGGTGAGGATCGCCGCCAGGCCCACCACCGGCTCCAGCCACGACCAGATGCGGCGCCCTGCCAGCGAGAGGACGGCGCGCCCGACCAGCAGCGAAGCGGCGCAGATCAGCGCCGCCGAGGCGTAGGTCCCGATCATCAGGAGGGCAACTTATGGCAGCCGGGCGCGCGATGGCACCCCCGCCGCGTCCTCAGTACTTCTCGGCCGCCCGCTCCAGGGTCGCGCGCAGGCTCTCGCCGCGCAGCGGCAGGGCGTGACCGGTGCCGACCACCGCCGGGTCGAGCGCCGCCAGCTTGCGCACCGACCGCTTCGCCTCTTGGTGGTCCCAGGCCCAGGCCGGATGGGGAACGCTGGCCTCGCCCTCGGGCAGCGGTTTCAGCCGCGCCGAGTCGACCAGGTAGACGACGTCGCTGACCAGGGCCACCCGGTCGCTCTCGCGCCAGAGCCCGATCAGCCCCGGCGCGTGGCCGGGAAAGTGGATGACCCGGAAGCCGGCGATCTCCTCGCCCTCCTCGACCGTCCCGTCGATTTTCACGGGCCCGCCGTCCCACCAGCGAAACAGGGCCGGGTAGAGCCAGCGCACCGGCGCCAGCGGCAGCTTCGAGATGTCCATGTAAGGCGAGAAGTGCTCGTCGCTTTCGGCATCGGCGATCTCGGTGGCGTGGCAGAAGACCGGCGCCCCCATATATGGAGCGGTGCCGCGATGATCGGCGTGCGCGTGGCCGAGCACGACCCGCTTGACCCCGCCGAGCTGCTCCGCGGCGGCCCGCGCCTTCTTGCGCATCGACTTGGCGCCGGCGTCGAACTGGACCACCCCGTCCCCGTCCTCGAGGAAGTAGACGTTCATCCCGCCGCGGAGGTCCCCCCGCAGCAGCCAAACCCCGTCCGCGACCTTCTCCAGCGCCATGCCTCCACCTTAATAGGGTTCGACCGTGCCCTGGATCTGGAAAGCGGGAATGCTGGTGCTGATCATCTGTCTCGTCGCCTCGATGGCGATCGCGATCGTGCGCCTGGCGACGACGCCGACCGAGATCCTCGGCGACGACTTCCACGGGCTCCCCCAACGGCCCGCCGTGGATCGCGGCCGTTAGTATCGGCCTCGTTCAGCGACCGGAGCAGAGGAGGCGGCGTGTTCACTCGCATCGTGGTTGGAACCGATGGGTCCGAGACCGCCGCCGAGGCGGTGCGCCAGGCGGTCGACCTCGCCAAGCTGGCGGGCGCGACGCTCAGCATCGTCAGCGCCTATGCGCCGGTCCCGAGCCGGCGCGTGCAGGGGGAGCAATCCGCCGCCCCGGCCGACGTCCAGTACGAGATCGGCCCGCGCGAGGACGTCAACCTGGTCCTCGACGCCGCCGCCGCGTCGGCGCGCAAAGACGGCATCGAGGTCCAGACCCATCCGGTCGAGGCCGACCCGGCCGAGGCGATCCTCAGCGTCGCCGAAGAGACCAAAGCCGACCTGATCGTGGTCGGCAACAAGGGGATGACCGGCGCCCGCCGCTTCCTGCTCGGCAGCGTCCCCAACAACATCTCCCATCATGCGCCCTGCTCCGTGATGGTCGTTCGCACTACTTAGGGCGCGCGATCCTCGGCAGGGTTGCGAGGCCGGCGTCGATCAGGCCGGCTCCCTGCTGGACGGAGGGCAGGCCGAGGTCGCGGGCGGTGCGGCGGAGCTGTTTGGCGACCCCGTTCACGCGCGGTTTGGCGCCGTTCCTCGTTTCCGGGAAGAAGCGCGGGCCGGCGTAGGTGTCGGCGGCGAGGATCATCGCGGCGACGGCGCTGACGTGGGCGGCGGCCATCGAGGTGCCGACGTAGCTGGAGGGGATCGCGAAGACCCTGGTGCTGCCCGGCTGCAGCGTCACCTGGTAGATCGGCCGGGCGGAGACCGACGGGCATCCGGGCAGCGGCATGCCGCCGCCGGGCGCGACGACGTCGATCCCCCTGCCGGCCAGTGAGTAGTCGCCGAGGCAGCCGCCCTCGGTGGTGCCGCCGACGCCGATCACCCGCGGTCCCGTCGCCGGCTCCGAGACGCACGTCTCCGAGCCGAGGTTGCCGGCCGAGGCGACCGCGACGACGCCGCGATCGTAGGCTTCCCGCAGCGCTTCGTCGACCAGCGGCACGCTCTTGCCGCAGCCGAAGTTGAAGCTCATGTTGATCACCTGCGCGTGGTGGGCGACGGCGAAGCGGATGCCTTGGGCGATGTCGGTCGCCTGCCCGCGGCCGTGCCTGTCGAGGACCCGCACCGGCATTAGCTTCGCCCGGTAGGCGAGCCCGGTGACCGCGATCGCGTTGCCGGTCTTCTCGCCGATCGTGCCGGCGACGTGGGTCCCGTGGCCGTTTTCGTCCAGCGGCAGCCGGTCGCCGTCGATGAAGTCGTACCCGCGGACGAACTGCCCGGCGGCGAAGTCGGGGCTGCGGACGAAGTCGGCGCCCTCGTCGCGGTAGGCGATGCCGGTGTCGAGCACGGCGACGGTCACCCCTTCGGCCCCAGGCCGTCCGGCTTCGTCGAGGTTGCGCCAGGCCGTGACCGCGTCGATGCCCCCCGGGGAGACCGGCAGGTGGGTCGTCGCGTTCCCTTCCCAGGGCAGGAAGTTCCACTGCTTGAAGGCCCAGTCGCCGGCCGAGGCGGCCGCTTCAGAGGCGCCTTCCAGGGTGCCGGGGTCGTTGGGGAGCGCGGTGGGTTCGGTCGGGCTCGCCGCCGCGGCGACAGCTGGACGGGCGCTGGAGGCGGTGGCGACGTAGTCGGGCTCGGCGTAGGCGACGTCGGGGTTCTGCCGCAGCGCCACGGCGGCCTCCCGCACCCCGACACCGGCCGGCAGCGGCACCGCGCGCCCGCGCGGCTCCCCCGCGAACTTGACCACGAGCTGCCGCGGGGCGAATTCGCGAGCGGGGGAGAGCCCCGTCGAGGCCGCGGCCGGGGCGGCGCCCCCGGCAAACGCGGCAAGCAGGGCCAGGACGGCGATTATCGGCAGCAGTCGTTTCATCTGATCGGTTGGCGCGCTCGAATCCCCCGGAGCGAGCGAGCCTTAGAGCTAACACCGGCAGGCCGGCGAAGTTGTAGGGGGACATACTCCCGGATCGATGGGCGAAGGCAACCCCGCAGCCAGGCACGAGAACGGGATGGACCAGGCGCTCGTGCAGGCCCGCCGGGCGGAGGCCCACGGCGACGTCCCGATCGGCGCCGCGATCCTGCGCGACGGCGAGCTCCTCGCCGCCGCCGGCAACGAGCGCGAGCTGCGCCGCGACCCCACCGCCCACGCCGAGATCCTCGCCATACGCGCCGCCGCCGAGGCCCTCGGCGGCTGGCGCCTGCCGGGCACGACCCTCTACGTCACCCTCGAGCCCTGCGCGATGTGCGCCGGCGCGATCGTCCTCGCCCGCATCCCCACCGTCGTCATCGGCACCCCCGACCCCAAGGCCGGCGCCGCCGGCAGCGTCCTCGACGTTCTCGCGGAGCCCGCCCTCAACCACCGCCCGGAGATCATTTCCGACGTGCGTGGGGAGGAGTGCGCCGCGTTGCTGCGCGCATTCTTCAGCGCCCGCCGAGGCTGAGAGCCAATACTCTTGAGCGAGCACCCTGGAGAGGTGTCCGAGCGGCTTAAGGAGCGCGATTGGAAATCGCGTGGGCGGGGTTAACCCGCCTCGAGGGTTCGAATCCCTCCCTCTCCGTTACCGGCCGGTTATTTCCCGTCCCCACTCGGTTCCGATTCGAGTGCGCTTTCGACCTGTTCGGTGACTTCTTCGGACACCTGGTTTGCCGCTGCTGAGGCGGCCTGTGGCGCTACTTCCTTGGCGGCGTTGTCGGCCGCGGTTTCTGCTGCCTTGGTGGCAAACAGCCCCCCAAGCCCGCCGGCGGCGAGCAGCCCGAACAACACCCCAACGGCGGTGAACACCTGCTTCGAGGTTGCTTCCGGGGTGTTCGTGAGGAGGACGAGGGCGATTAACCCCACCCCTGCCGCGAGGACGAGGACGGCGAGGATGAGCGTGGCGAGAGTCGGATCGATCGATGCGAGGGGGAGCTCCATCTGTTCTCCTTAGTAAGAAAATTAACTAAGCAGAAAACCCTTATTGATAACTGTTAGATAAGCAACTAGAGGTGTCCTTATTTGGCACTCACTTGGAGTGCTCGACATGGGGAGGGTTCAGGCTGCCGCTGCCTGTGGAACCGGAAGCCCGATTGGGATCACGATCGACTCCGACTCGGGCAGCGGCGCGGCGTTGGGGCGGTGGCCGCGCAGGCGCTCGTGGCTGCAGACGACGTAGCACCACTCCATCAGCCGCAGGCGGGAGTCGGGGTCGATCTCGGCGATCGTGGCGCCGACCAGGAAGCGCCCGTCGACCTCGCGGCAGCTGCGCACCTCGACCTGGGCGGTCACCTCGTGGACGGCGCCGGTGGCGTCGGACAGCTCCAGCAGGACCGCCGGGCGCATCCCGACCTCGATCGGCGCCTCGGCGACCAGGCCGACCCCGGAGGCGCTGGCGTCGACGAGCCGCGCCGGCACGTGACTGTCGGTGGAGAAGCAGTGCGCCTCGGCGTCGCCCTCGAAGCGGTAGACGAGCCGGCGCTGGCGTCG
Organism: uncultured Solirubrobacterales bacterium; assembly: GCA_963717495.1. Taxonomy (GTDB): domain Bacteria; phylum Actinomycetota; class Thermoleophilia; order Solirubrobacterales; family 70-9; genus VAYN01. The sequence continues at coordinate 2,555,579 of OY970339.1, forward strand.
GCGCCCGACCGCGAACACGGTTTTCAGCAGCCGCCGCAGCTCGAACAGCCCCAGCAGCGGCACGATCACCGCGGCGATCCCGGGCAGGTCCGGCAACGGCCCGGCGCCGGCCAGGTCGAGCAGCCGCAGCAGCGTGCCCGTGGCGAGCAGGAAGGTGCAGAAGAGCACCAGGCGCAGCTTGCGCACGGCGTCGAGGCCGCCGCCGTCGCGGCCCTGCTTCGGCGTCACCACGAAGGCGGTTTTTCCTGGTCGCACGATGCAGCGCAGGGCGCGGGTGTAGATCTCCATCGTCAGCAGCTCGTAGTGGGCGGTCTCGGGGATCCGCATGTAGCCGCGCGCCAGCGCCGCGCCGGCGCCGAGGTTGAGCAGCAGCGAAGGTAACCAGAGCGCGGCCAGCGCCACGATGCTGATCTTCATCGGCAGCTCGCCGGTCCACAGCACAAGCCCCAGGGTGAGTAGCAGCAGCAGCCGCATCGGCGGCGCCAGGTAGGCGAGCAGGCTGGCGAGGTAGGAGAGGCGCTGCAGCGGCCGCAGCTCGCGGGCGCGCAGGGGGGACTCGGGCAGGGTGAAGACGGCGAGGTTGCCGCGCGCCCAGCGGTCGCGCTGCAGCAGGTAGCCGTCGAGGTCGTGCGGGGCGAGGCCCTGGACCAGCACCTCGTCGTGGTAGCGGCTGCGCCAGCCCGCGCGCAGCAGCCGGATCGTCGTGTGGAAGTCCTCGGCGATCGTCTCGGTCGCGACGCCGCCGATCTCCAGCAGGGCGTGGCGGTTGATCAGCGCCGCCGAGCCGCACCAGTAGGCGGCGCCGTGGCGGTCCTTGCCGGGACAGACGACGCGGTAGAAGAGCGACTGCTCGTGGCGACCGACCGCGTAGTGCTGGGCCGAGTCGTGGTTGAAGAAGTCGTGCGGGGTCTGGACCAGCGCCATCCGCTCGTCGTCGAAGTAGCCGACCAGGGCGTCGAGCGCGTCGGGCATCGGCACGTGGTCGGCGTCGAGCATCAGGAGCAGGTCGCCCTCGGTGCGCGGCAGCGCCGCGTTGAGGTTGCCTGCCTTGGCATGGGAGTTGTCGGGGCGGGTCAGGTAGCGGGCCCCGGCCAGCTCGGCGATCTCCTTCATCTCCGGCCGGCGCCCGTCGTCGAGCAGGTAGGTCGTGTGCGGATAGGTGAGCGCGCGGCAACCGGCCAGCGTCGCCATCACCACCTCGTAGGGCTCGTCGTAGGTGCAGACGTAGACGTCGACCGAGCGCCCCGGCGTCGTCGCCGGCCGTACCGCCGCCGGCCGCGACCAGGAGAACCAGGTGAGGATCGCCAGCGCGTAGATCCCGTAGATCTCGGTCGCCAGCAGCATCACGAAGAGGACGGGGCTCGCCCCTTCGCCGCTCCAGCCGACCCGCCAGGTCAGGTAGCCGAGCCCCCAGATCAGGGCGCTCAGCGCCAACGTCCGCAGCAGGCGGGGATGGCGGTCGAAGAACCGCCCGGCTCTGGTCTGCTCGCCACTGGCCACATGAGTTGATCGGCCAGGAACGGGCGGGTCTTTAAGCGTGGGCGGCCCGTGGGCGATCTACAGGTTGCGGACTCGCCTGCCGATCGCCTGATCCAGCGGATAGCCCGCCGCCGCCCAGAACGCTCCCGCGACCTCGTCGTCATGGGCGACGAGCGCCGTTACGCGACGGCCTCCGCGCCCTCGCAGGTAGTCCTCGCCTGCCCGGACCAAGGCGAGCCCGATTCCCTGCCGACGTTGCCCATCGCGAACGGCGAGTCGGTACATGTTCCCTCGCCAGCCGTCCCAGCCGGCGATCAGGGCGCCGAAGATCACTCCCTCCCGCTCGGCGACCAGGAGGGTGGCCGGCGAATCGGCGGCGACCAGGCGCTCGACATCGTCGAGGCGGTCAGGCGTGCTCGCATGCCCGCTTCGAGCCTCTCTCCAGAGCTCCAAAACGGCCATGACATCGGTCTCTTGGCACTGACGCACTGTGATTCGCTCGCCCGCCAAGTCCGAAGCCTATTGCGATTCCGAACGCACAGGTTCTACACGGCCGATCCTGGGGCAGCCGGATAGAGCTGCTCGCCATCAGCTGACGTTCCCTGCAGATTCGGCCTCGCTAGGATTCCGCTTGCTGAAGCCCTGGAGGGGTGCCGGAGTGGTTGAACGGGGCAGTCTCGAAAACTGTTGGCGTCGCAAGGCGCTCGTGGGTTCGAATCCCACCCCCTCCGCTTGACATCAGTCCGAATGTACCAGCGAGATTCCCCAGATCGCGACGGGCGGTGGCGCCAGCAATAGCGCCAGGGTGAAGATCTCGGCGATCGCGTCGGCGGTGCCGAAGCCTGCCAGGTGGCCGGAGTGGAAGATCAGGTGGAGCGTGGCGGTCAGCAGCCAGGCCACGCAGACGGCCCGCACCAGCGTGCGCTCCAGCGTCCAGGCCGCCCAGGCGAAGAGGACGGCGAAACCGAGGTAGAGGCCGCCGACGTCGGTGACCAGGTGCTCGTTGTAGGGCGGCAGCAGCTCGACCCAGTGGGCGACGAAGGGGAAGTCGTCGTAGAAGGTCTGTGGCAGCACCGCTGCGGTCAGCCCGATCACGGCTGCTGAGGCGAAGAGGAAGCCCAACGCGGCTCGGGCTGTTGTCGGCGACCTCACCATCGCAGCATAAAGCTCCCTGCAAATCACCACCTTCTGTGCTCCATACCAGTCTCGTACCTTGACAATTACAAACCAGTATGTTTACCTTCTCGCGACGCTTTAGGAACCAAAGTGTCAGTTCAGGGAACGCTCTCGTTTAGAGCGGGCAGCACAACAGGGAAACCGAGCCTCGAGATAGCGCCGCTCTAGGGAAGTGGCCGACAGGGGCTCAAGGGACAAGGAGAGCATTACGTGAGACGCCCCACGAAGGCATCGGCTGCGGGATCGACCTCGAGCCGAGCAAGCTACTTCGGCTCGGTCCTCGATGGAGCCTTCGCTACCCCCAGGCTCTCCTCTGACGTTGATGGGAGTGGTGTGTCCTCATATCGAGGTGCCCGCCTTCAGATTCTCCTCCTCTGTTTCGCCGTCGTTGCCGCGATGGCGCTCACAGCCGTCCCCGCCTCCGCCGATCTCACCCACCCCTACACAGGTCTCTCTTTCGGCCCGGACGGAACCTCAGCGACCAGCTTCGACAGCGTCCAAGGCGTTGCCGTAGACCAGGCGAGCGAAGATGTCTACGTCTATGACACCGGCGCCGGCGGCAAGGTCTACAAATTCGACTCCAGCGGTGCCCCGGTCAGCTTCTCGGCCCTTACCGGCAACGCGATCGAAGGCGTTGGCGGCACCAGCGGTGCCGAAAATGAGATCGCCATCGCGCCCGCCGGAGCGAGCGGAGGTACCGCCGGGGACATATACGTCGCAAACAACGTCGCGGTCAAAATCTATGACCAAAGTGGCACCCAGCTTGGCGAACTGACCGCTTCGGAGCCCTGCGGCGTCGCGACCGACCCGGCCGGCCACGTCTTCGTCGGCGTCTATCCGTCAGAAGTCATCGAATACACACCCAGCGCCGACCCCGTCACCAACGCCGATCAAACCGCCATCTCCTCGGGGGTCGTCCAAGGAATCTGCAATGTCGCCGCTGACGGTCTCGGCAACATTTACGCTGCCAAATACAACGGCGAAGTCAGCAAGCTCGAAGGTCTGGGGGACTCCAGCGCCTCGCTCTTGGACTCAAGCGCCACCACCCTGGCGGTCGACCCCGCCACCAACGACGTCTATGCCAACCGGGAAGTGGCTGTCAGGCAGTACGATTCCTCCGGCACGCTGCTGGGCAGCTTCGGTTCCGACCGGCTCGTCGGATCGCGTGGGATAGCAGTGAATGCCGCCAAAGGTGAAATCTACGTCGGCAACGCCGCAACGAACCGAGTCGAGATCTTCGGTTCAGGGGTTGTTCTTCCCGGCCTCACTCCGGAACCAGTCACGGCGATCACCGGGACCAAAGCGACCCTGAACGCCAGCGTCAACCCCGACGGGGTTGCCGTCAGCGAATGCAAGTTCGAATACGGTCTCACCACTGCCTACGGCAGCTCCAAACCCTGTGAAGGAGCGATTCCACCCGACTCCAGCGACCACTCCGTCAGCGCTTCACTGGCTGGCCTGAGTCCCGCCACTATCTACCACTTCAGGATCGTTGCCACCAACACCAACGGAACTAACGAAAGCGCGGATCAAAGCTTCGAAACCAGTGCGACGGTAGTCACGGGATCCGCGACCGCGCTTGTCGGTTCTACTGCCACTCTCAATGGCACCGTGAGTCCCGAAGGCGTCCCGTTCACCGATTGCAGCTTCGAATTCGGCCTGACCAACGCTTATGGCTCGGTGGCCCCCTGCGCCGAGACCCCGGCGACGATCGGCGCAGGCTTCGGCCCGGTTGGCGTTCACGCCGACCTCAGCGGCTTGACTCTCGGCTCCGTCTATCACTACCGCCTCAGCGCGACCAATACCGACGGCACCGTTCAAGGCAGCGACCAAAGCTTCAAGACTCCTGGCGCTTCCATCGAAGCAGAGTGGGTGGCGAGTGTCGCTGCCAAAGAGGCGACCCTGAAGGCCATCATCAATCCCGAAGGCTCGGCGACGACCTACCACCTCGAGTACGGGACCGACACCTCTTATGGCAACAGCACGCATGAGGCCGTCGTTGGCTCCGATGAAGTCGGACACACGGTGACCTCCCTGGTAGAGGGTCTGGCGCCGGGGGTTACCTACCACTGGCGCGTTGTCGCGACCAACTCGGTTGGCGCTTCCGAGGGACCCGACCGCACCTTCACGACCCATGCCATCTCATCGGAAGGGGAGCCGGGATGTCCCAACCAGGAATTCCGCACCGGCTCCTCCGCCCATCTTCCTGATTGCCGCGCCTACGAGATGGTCTCTCCGGTGGACAAAAGCAACGGGGATATCATCACGCGCCTCAATCTCACCGGGTTTTTGACCGCTCTGGATCAGAGCTCGGTCGACGGCAATGGCTTTACCTACTCCTCGTACCGCGCCTTCGCCAATCCCGAAGGCGCTCCCTACACCAACCAGTTTCTCGCTCGCCGTACTCCGGGAAACGGTTGGCAGACCAAAGCCATAGATCCGCCCCGGTTTGGCGACACCTTCATTGCCAAGGTCGAACTTGAGAACGACTACAAAGCATTCTCGGGCGACCTCTCCAGCGCTTGGCTGGTTCACGAATCGGAACCAACTCTCTCGCCATGTGCGCCGGCGGGTTTTGCCAATATTTATCGACGGACTGAAGCGTCGGACACCTATGAGGCACTGAACTGCGCCACGCCCATGTTGGAAGCAAGGGGCTTCAGCCCTGAACTTCAGGGGTTTTCTGCCGATGGCAGCGCCGCGGTTTTCCGCGCCGATGACAAGCTCACGGCGAATGCCTCTGAAGCGACGACGTTCACTGAACTTGGGCTTCGGACGAATTATCAAGTCTATGAGTCAATAGAGGGTGACCTACGATTGATTAGTGTCTTGCCCAATGGTATTGCCACTACCGCGAATGCTTCGGCGGGAACCGCCCTTAGCAATGACTTCACGAATCACAATCGCGAACAGAGCGTGAGTCATGCCGTCTCATCAGATGGAACCAGGGTCTTTTGGAGTACGGGACTCAGCGCTGGACCAATCTACCTACGCCTTAACACCAACGAGGAGCAGAGCGCTAGCGGGGCTTGCGACGAAGCAGATAAAGCGTGCACGATGGAGGTCTCTGGTTCCGTCACTTCCGAACCCGCCTACTTTCAAACGGCAAACTCGGAGGGAACCAAAGCTCTCTTTACCGTTATCGAAGGTCCACTTGCCGGTAATCTCTATGAGTTCGATGCAACCGCCGAGCCACCCGCTTCGCACCTCATCGCCGAAAAGGTGCAAGTTCCCATTCCGGGTGGTAATGGAAGTAAGGCGTACGGAAGTATTCTTGGCGCCAGCAATGATCTCTCTCGAATCTTCTTTGCCTCCGAAGAAGCTTCCTCCGCCGCAGAAGCTGAAGGGGCTGAGAAAGGCGAAGCAAATATCTACTTCTATAATGCTGGCGCCACCCGCTTTGTCGGTGCCCTCTCGACTGCGGACCTGGGCACCACCAACAACTACGGGAGTTCAATAAGGGCTCAGCCATTTAAGCGTACTGCACGGGTCAGTGCGGATGGCTGGTCGGCGGTATTCATGTCGAGCAGTAAAAGCACGAGCGAATCGGTGGGTTACGACAACACGGATGCGCTGAGCGGCGAACCCGATGCAGAGGTCTATCTCTACGATGCGAGGGCGGAAGGGCAAGCGGGGAAACTGCGTTGCGTGTCATGTAACCCTACGGGTGCGCGGCCTCAGGGACGAGAAATTGCCAGTGGCCTTAATGGCCTACCCGGTCCCTGGGGTGCTGCCACTGTTCCCCCGTTCGAGACCCAGCTTTACCAGTCTCGCTATCTATCTGACGATGGTAACCGAGTCTTTTTCAACAGCGTCGATGCTCTGGTTCTAGGCGATACCAACGGTAGGGAGGATGTCTATCAATGGGAGTCGCCGGGTTCTGGGAACTGCAGTCTCCAACACTCCTCCTACACCGCTTCTTCGGAAGGCTGTCTCAACCTGATCTCCTCTGGGCAAAGCCCTGCCGACTCCCATTTTCTCGACGCTAGCCCAACCGGATCGGACGTCTTTTTCACCACCGTCGAGAGTCTCTTAGTCCAGGACTACGGCCTGATTGACGTCTATGACGCCCGCGTTAACGGCGGTTTCCCGCCGCCACCGAACTCCGCGGCGGCCTGCGAAGGTGAAGCCTGTCAAGGCCCGCTTGAAGCGCCCAACGATCCGACTCCAGCGTCGGCCGCCTTCCGGGGTGCCGGCAACGTCAAGGAGCCGGATAAGGCCCGCTGCGCCAAGGGCAAGGCCCGGCGCAAAGGTCGCTGCGTTGCCAAAAAACGCCACAAGCGCTCTAACGGGAGCGCTACTAAGCATCGAGCCAACGACACCCGGAGGGTAGGACGATGAGCAAGCGACTCGCACGAGTGGTGTTTTTGGCGAGCCTCTCCCTCGCAGCGAGCGCCGCCCTTTTCGCGGGCACGGCCTTGGCGGCCTTTGGCATTGAAGACTTCGATGTCGCCTACACCAACGCGGATGGCTCACCTGCGACCCAGGCAGGGTCCCATCCCTTCCAGATGACCACCTCGGTGCATTTCAATCTGCGCGACTCCGAACATGCAGAGGGAGCGTTTAAGGATGGGACCTTCGAACAGATCGCAGGTTTGGTCGCCGACCCCACCGCAGCTCCGCGTTGCTCGGCCGTTGATTTCGTCACCCTGATAAAAGGGGAACGTGTCACCCTCTGTCCCAATATGACTGCGGTTGGAGCGGCCGCGACCGAATTAAACCCGGGTGGAAAGCAGTACAGTGCTGTCTATAATCTCGAGCCACCGCCTGGTGTGGCCCTGAAACTTGGCTTTATCGCTTACAACACCCCGGTCACGATCGAAGTAGGGCTCAAGCAGTCCTACCCATACAACGGCACCGCTGTTGTTGTCAACCTTCCTCAGACCGCTAACATTCTCAATTCGATTATTACTCTTTGGGGGAATCCAGCAGATCCCGCTCACGACCCTTTCCGAGGAGCGTGCGTACAGGCTGCCGAAGCCAGCGGCCCACAGCAGAACCAAACCGAATATCCGGAACTTCCTTCGTTTGGGGAATGCCATATCAATACTCCAGCAGTGCCCTTCCTCACCCTGCCCCGTGCCTGTGAGGGCCCCCTCGCCACCACCTTCGCCGTTGACTCCTGGGAAAATCCCGGTGCGAGCTTGCCCAATGGCGAACCGGACCTTGCCGACCCCGCTTGGGTCTCGGGCTCGGTCGTCACCCATGACGACGCCACCCCACCCAACCCCCAAGGCATGACCGGCTGCGCCAAACTCGGCTTCAGCCCGACTATCAAGGCGCAACCCACGACCAAAGCCGCCCAGTCGCCCTCCGGCCTCGACTTCTCCCTCGACGTCAAGGACGAAGGCCTGACCAGCCCTACCGGCCTGGCCAACTCCGACATCAAGAAGACCGTCGTCACCCTCCCCGAGGGCTTCTCCACCAACCCCTCCCTGGCCGAAGGCCTGAACGTCTGCTCTGAAGCCGACCTGGCCAAGGAGACGCCCTTCTCAGATCCCGGCGCTGGCTGCCCCAATGCCTCCAAGATCGGCACGGTCGAAGTCGAAACGCCGCTGCTGGATGAAAACGTCAACGGCTCCCTCTTCATCGCCACCCCCTACGAGAATCAGGCAGGGAGCCTGATCGCCCTCTACCTCGTGATCAAGAACCCGAAGCTCGGCATCATCGTCAAGCAGGCGCTGAAGGTCGAAAACGACCCGCTCACCGGCCGCATCACCACCGTCGCCGACAACCTCCCCCAGCTCCCCTTCTCCCACTTCAAGCTGCACTTCCGCGAGGGAACGAGAAGCCCCCTGGCGACCCCACCCGGCTGCGGCACCTATAACGCCTCCGCCGTCCTGACCCCCTGGGCCGGAGGCTCTCCGATAACCACCAACTCCGCCTTCCAGATCATCACCGGCCCCAACGCCGGCCCCTGTCCCTCCGGCGGCACCCCGCCCTTCAAACCAGACCTCACCGCCGGCACGATCAACAACGCCGCCGGCACCTATAGCCCCTTCAACCTCCGTCTCTCCCGCGACGACGGCGAACAGGAGTTCACCCACTTCTCGATCAAGCTGCCCCCGGGCATCGTCGCCAAGCTGGCCGGCGTGCCCTTCTGCCCCGACACCGCAATTGCCGCGGCCAAAGCAAGGACCGGCCCCCACGGCGGCGCCGAAGAGCTGGCGAGTCCTTCCTGCCCTGCGGCAAGTGAGATCGGCCGCACCCTCGTCGGCGCCGGCGTCGGTCCAAGCCTCGCCTACGCCCCCGGCAAGGTCTACCTCGCCGGCCCCTATAACGGCTCCGCTCTAAGCATCGCGGCAATCACCGCCGCCAAGGTCGGCCCCTTCGACCTCGGCACCGTTGTCGTCAGAGAGGCGATCAAGATCAACCCCGAAACCGCCGAAGTCTTCATCGACGCCACCGGCTCAGACCCGATCCCCCACATCATCAAAGGCATCCCCGTCCACGCCAGAGACATCCGCGCCTACGTCGACAAGCCCCAGTTCACGCTCAACCCGACCAGCTGCGAAAGAACCTCGACCGCTTCGACGGTCCTCGGCTCGGGCCTGAACTTCGGCTCCGAGGCCGACGATCAGCCGATCACGGTCACCTCGCCCTTCCAGGCCGCAGACTGCGCCAGCTTGGGCTTCAAGCCCAAGCTGGCCCTAAACCTCAAAGGCGCCTCGGGAAGAGGAGGCCACCCGCGCTTCAAAGCGGTCTTGACCCCAAGGAAAGGCGATGCCAACTCCGCCTTTGCCCAGGTCACCCTGCCCCACTCGGTCTTCCTCGACACCGAACACATCAAAACCATCTGCACCCGGGTCCAGTTCAACTCCGGGGCTTTCCCCGGCGCCAACTGCCCGGCCCAGAGCGTCTACGGCTACGCCAAAGCGATCACCCCGATCCTCGACGAAGCAGTTCAAGGCCCCGTATTCCTCAGATCCTCCAGCCACAACCTGCCCGACCTGGTCGCCGCCTTGCACTCCGGCAAGATCGACTTCAACCTCGTCGGCAGAATCGACTCGGTCAAGGGCGGGAGGATCCGCAACACCTTCGAGCTCGTCCCCGACGCCCCCGTCACCAAGTTCACCTTGGAAATGCAGGGCGCCAAGAAGGGCTTGCTGGTCAACTCCACCGATCTCTGCAAATCGACCAACCGGGCGATCTCCGACTTCCGGGGGCAAAACGGGAAGCGCTCGCTGACTCATCCGGAGCTTGTGCCGGATTGTGGGAAGGGACGGAAGGGCAAGGCGAAGGCCAAGCGCTCCTCGGTTCGGCGGGTCCTTAGCTCCTGGTAAGCGTTAGATGAGAGGGCGGGGGAGGCCCGATTCGCTTAGCCGACCCCGACCGCCAGCTCCTCGCTGGCCGCCTCGTGACCCTCGAAAGGCAGCACCAGGAAATACATCATCGACGGCAACAGGGAATCGAGATCGTCGAGTTCACCTTTGCAGAGCCGCGAGTAGAGAAGGGCTTCCACTCCGCCGACGATTCCCGCCGCGGTGATCGCCGAGTAGGAGGGGGCGTCGGGACAGAGCTCGCGAACCTGCGCGTCGATGCAGGCGCCGAAGTGGTCGAGCAGCTCGTCGCGACGCTGCACGGCGTCGGGGCTGGCGGCGCGCGCCTCGACGACGAGGGTGCGGGCGGCGTCGGGTTCGCTGGAGGCGAAGTGAAGGAGGGTTTCCAGACCGAAACGGAGTCGGTCCCGGAGGTTGTCGCCTCCCTTACCGGCGGCGGTGGCCATGCGCTCGCGCAGGCGGGTGGCGGTGACGTCGAAGGCTGTCAGGAAGCAGTCTTCCTTGTTGGCGAAGTGCTCGTAGAAGGTTGGGCGGGAGACGCCGGCGCGTTCGATCACGTTCTGGACGTTGGCATCCCGGTAGCCGAGTTCGGAGGCGGCCCGCAGCATCGCCGCGATCAGTCGCTCCCGTTGCACGGCGCTGACCAGGTCGGAGGGAAGCTTGCGAACACCGGACGGGAACTTGCCGTCGCTGGCGCGCAGCAGCTCGAGGGCGGCGTCGACCTGGGCCGGCGGCCAGTTGTCGCCGATGGCGTCGAGCAACTTTTCCTGACTCAGTTGAATCCGATCGAATGGCACCGAGAAACCTGCCCGTTTCTAATAAGAACGATACGAGTTTCCTTACGGTACCAGAAGAGTCGCTGGCTGGCGGTCACTTTTGTAGCACGCCGGTATTCTCTAACCGATGCCATCCCCATCGGCGAGGGGCACGCAGACGAAGCCGGCGCGAGTAAAACCTACCCGGCCACTGCTGCCCAGAGAGTTCGTCGCGGTGCATAAGCGCCGTCGTGTCATGGATGCGATCGCCGAGCTCAGCGCCGAGCAGGGCTATGAGGCTACATCGATCGCGGACATCGTCCGTCGTGCCGGCATCGCCCGCAAAACTCTGTATGACAACTTCGAGGGCAAGGAAGAGGTTTTCCTGACGGCGCTCGATGGTGGGATAGAAGAGGCGCTGAGTAGAGCCGAAGCGGCCTGCGACGCCGCCGGCAACGACTGGCGCGAACGGATCGAGGCCGGCCTCGGCGCCCTTCTCACCTACATCGCCGAGCAGCCGGCCTATGCACGGATGTGCATGATCGAGTCGCTCTCGGCGACACCGGCCTCGTCCGCCCGCTACGACCACGCGATCCAGCAGTTCATCGAGCTGCTGCGCCTCAATGCCCCTTCGGGCAGCGGCCGGCCGGACACGACAGAGGAGACGGTGGTGGGCGGAGCGGCCTGGATCATCAATCAGAAGATCCGTCGCGGCGAAGCCGAGCAGGCGCTGGATCTATTACCCGAACTCTCCGAGTTCGTCCTCTCTCCGTACCACGGTGTAGAGAATTCAGATTCGGGTACGAGCTGACGAAACTGACAGTACGGTGGCAGACTCCATTCTCAGATGGAGCGCCTTCCCCGCGGACGCCACGGTCTTTCCCCCGAGTTTGTCGCACGAAATCAGCGCGAAAGGCTGATCGCCGGGCTGACCGAAGTCCTCTACGAGGTGGGTTATCAGAAGACCACTGTGTCGCTGATTGGTCAGCGAGCAGCCGTCTCGAAGAGTGACTTCTACAAGCATTTCGAGAGTAAGGATGACTGTTTCTTCGCCGCCTACGAAGCGGCGATCGAGCAAATTCGCGAGCAGGTGACCACGGCCTGCTCGCAGCACGATCCGGAGGAATGGTCGTCGCGGGTGCGGGACGGCATCGCCTCCCTCCTCACCTTTCTTGCCGGCGACCCCGCCCTGGCCAGCCTCTCGCTGGTCGAGGGCCTGCGCGCCGGCCGCGGCGTCTACGACCGCTACCAGGCAGCGGTCGAGAGCTTCGTGCCTTACCTCCGCGGCGGCGCCCCGACCGCGCCGGACGGCGACGCGGTGCCGGCGGCGACCGACGAGGCGGTGGTCGGCGGCATCGCCTCGCTACTGGGGCGACGCATCCTCGCCGGCGAGGCGGAGCGGATCGACCAGCTGCTCCCCGACGTGCTCGAGTTCGCGCTGACGCCTTACCTGGGCGCCGCCCAGGCAAGGCGAATAATCTCTGCGGGATGAGCGAGCCGACCCCGGGCGTCTTCCCATCGCAGGAGCTGAACCGGGCGATCGAGGCGGAGTGGGTCAGCTCCGGCGACTACCGCATCCGTCCTGAGGCAATTCAGCCGGCCAGCATCGACCTCCGCCTCGGCGATTTCGCCTGGGCCCTGCGCTGCTCCTTCCTGCCGGACGTCGACTCCAGCGTCGAGGAGAAGATCGAGGGGATCGCCTTCCAAAAGGTCGATCTGCGCGACGGTGCCGTGCTCGAGCGCGACCGGCCCTACCTGGTGCCGCTGATCGAGGAGCTGGCGCTGCCCGAGGACGTGCGGGCCAAGGCCAACCCGAAGAGCTCGACCGGCCGCCTCGACGTCTTCACCCGCGTCATCACCGACCGGCATCACCGCTTCGACGACATCCGCGCCGGCTATCGCGGCCGGCTCTACCTGGAGATCGTCCCGCGCTCCTTCGCGATCCAGGTCAAGACCGGCCTCTCGCTCAACCAGCTGCGGCTCTCGCGCGGCGCCGTCCGCCTCGGCGACGCCGAGATCCTCGACCTCCAAGACTCCTCGCCGCTGCTCTTCCTGGACGCCGAGCCGGTGCCGCGCTCGGACCTGGCGATCTCCGACGGCCTCTTTCTCAGTCTCGACCTCTCCGGCCCCGCCGACCGCACCGTCGGCTACCGGGCGAAGAAGAACAGCCTGCCGGTCGACCTTTCGCGTGTCCGCGCCTACCGCTGGAGCGACTTCTGGGACCCGGTCTACCCCGAGCCCGGCGGTCGGGTGGTGCTGGAGCCGGAGATCTTCTATCTATTGCTCTCCGCCGAGGGGGTTTGCATCCCGCCCCGGATCGCCGCCGAGATGATGGCCTACGACCCGACCGCGGGCGAGCTGCGCACCCACTACGCCGGCTTCTTCGATCCCGGCTTCGGCTACGACCCCCAGGGCGGCCGCCACGGCAGCCGCGCCGCGCTGGAGGTGCGCGCCCGCGACGTCTCCTTCATGGTCGAGCACCGCCAGCCGGTCTGCAAGCTCGGCCTCGAGCGCATGGCCGCCCCGGCCGAGCGCCTCTACGGGGCCAGTCTCGGCTCCAATTACCAAGGCCAGGTGACCATGCTCAGTAAACACTTCGAGGAGCAGATGGCGGGAGGAGGAGGGGGCACCCCCTCCGAAACGCTCGGCGGGAGCCTCGCTTGAGTGTTTCGGAGGGGGCGCCCGCCCCCACTCCTCGAACCTGGCTGGTGTATCTGGCTGGGGAGATTCACTCGGATTGGCGGGAGCGGATCGAAGTGGGGGTGCGGGAGGCTGGCCTGCCGGTCTCCTTCTCGGCTCCGGTCACCGACCACGCCGCCTCCGACGACGCCGGCACCGGCACCCTGGGCGAGGAGCTTGACCCATTCTGGCGTGACCACAAGGGCGCCGGGGTCAACGCGATCCGTACCCAGACCCATATCCGCGAGGCCGACCTCGTCGTCGTCCGCTTCGGCGACAAGTACCGGCAGTGGAACGCGGCCTTCGACGCGGGCTTCGCGGCCGCCCTCGGCAAGCCGATCGTCACCGTCCACGACCCCGATCTGGACCACGCCCTGAAGGAGGTCGACCGTGCCGCCCAAGCGACGGCGCGCGAGTCCGAGCAGGTGGTCGACGTCCTGCGCTACGTCATCCGCGGCGAGCTGCCCATCGCCTAGGGCATAGGGTGGGCGCATGCCCGCCGACGCAAACCGCGCCACGATCGAGCGCCTCTACGAGGCGTTCGGCCAGTGCAACGGCGCCGCGATGACCGCCTGCTACGCCCCCGGTGCCCACTTCCGCGACCCCGCCTTCGGTGACCTCGAGGGCGACGACGTCGGCGCGATGTGGCGGATGCTGACCGGCCGCGCCACCGATCTGAAGATCGAGCTGCACGAGCACGAGGCGGGGGAGGAGACCGGCTCGGCCCACTGGATCGCCCGCTACACCTTCTCCACCGGCCGCCCCGTCGTCAACGACATCCAGGCCAGCTTCCGCTTCGCCGCCGACGGCAGGATCGCTGACCACATAGACGACTTCGACTTTCGCGCCTGGGCCAAGCAGGCTCTTGGCCCAGGCGGCCACCTGGTCGCCCTGCTGCCGCCCCTGCGCCGCAAAGCTCGCGCCAAAGCCCTCGAGCAGCTCGAGGCCTTCAAGCGCGACGAGACCGGCTCCAGCATCTGAGCGCATCTGCAGATTGAGCGATTGATGCCCCTCCAGGGGTGTCGAGCGCTCAACCTTGCCGCCGTTCGGTATGCGAACGTATGTTCGTGCGCTGGGACGAACAGCGAGTCGAGAACGACCTGCGGTTGCCGGGAGTCGGCGACGGCACGGTCACCCGCACCTTCGACGCCCCCGAGGCGATGGGGGTCAACTTCCACGAGGTCCGGGCCCGCTCGGCGCTGAATCACGTGCCCGGCGGTCGCTACGGGTTCAGCTACACGGTCAACCAGTACAGGGGATGCACTCATGCCTGTGTTTTCTGTTTTGCTCGAAAAACTCACACCTACCTAGATTTCAACGCCGGTCGCGACTTCGAGCGGGAGATCGTGGTCAAGGTCAACGTGCCGGAGCTGCTGCGGGCGGAGCTGGCGCGGCCGAGCTGGAAGCGGGAGCTGGTGGCGCTGGGGACCAACACCGACCCCTACCAGTGGGTCGAGAGCCGCTACCGGATGATGCCGGAGATCCTCGAGGCGCTGGAGGCGGCGGAAACCCCCGTCTCGGTCCTGACCAAGTCGCCGCTGGCGATGCGCGACGTAAAGATCTTCGAGCGGATGGCGAAGAAGCTGCCGGTCTCGGTCAACCTCTCGGTGCCGACCCTGGACGAGGACGCCTGGCGGGCGACCGAGCCGCACACGCCGAGCCCAGCCGCCCGCCTCGACGCGGTCGCCGAGCTGCGCCGCCGCGGCATCGACTCCGGCGTTCTCATCGCGCCGCTGATGCCCGGCATCAACGACTCCCCCGACCAGGTCCGCCCGATCGTCGAACGGGCGAAAAAGGCAGGCGCCACGTTCCTGGGAGGCGTGGCTCTGCATCTGCGAGGAGAGGTGAAGGATGTTTTTTTCGCTTGGCTAGAGGAAAAACGCCCCGACCTCCTCCCTCGCTACGAGGCCCTCTACAACGATCGCGCCTACCTGCAGCCCGCCCAGCGAAAGCAGGCCACGAGAGCCGTCCCCGGCTGGGGCCGCACCCGCCTCCGCAAATCCCTAGCCGACCGCTCCGAGCCTGTCTCAGCTCACGCAGCCCAATCCGGCGCCGGGCCTTCGCCACCATGGCCTGCTCCTGCCTCTGCTCTCGAAGACCCACCCCAGCGCGCCCTCTTCTAAGCCACTGGCCGGAGCCGCTTATCCGGGTGGGTGACTCGGGGGGAGGTGCCGAGAACGAATACTTCGCCCGCAGGCGCCTCCCCCCGAGGCAGGCCCCGCCCGGCTAAGTGCCTTCGTCGAGCTGCTCGAACTTGCACTCCGCCGGCTCTTTGTCATCCCGAAATCGATGGAACCGAGCTCCATGCCTGATCCGTCCCGACGCCGCATGGTCGTACCCGACCTCGATCACCAGCTCCGGCCGCAGCTCCACCCACTCGAGGTCGCGCCCACCCGTCCACCGGCTCGGCTCCGCGCTGCCGCTCTCGCCCGTCTCCAGCGGCGCCAGCATCGTCCGCATGCTCCGTTTCGCCGCCGCCGAGAAGCCGGAGATGTGGCCGACCGAGCGCAGCTCGCCGTCGTCGTAGAGGCCGAGGATCAGCGAGCCGACGGTGCCCTCCTCTTTGCCCGGCCGCCAGCCCATCACCACGCAGTCGATCGTCCGCTCGCGCTTCACCTTCGCCATGCCTTTGCGCTTGCCGGGTATATAGGGCGCGTCGAGCCGCTTCGCCATCACGCCCTCGATGCTGGCCAGCCAGCGTTCGGCCTGGGCGGCATCGGGGGTCAGCGGCGTCAGCTCCAGCCCGGCCGCCGGGGCGATCGCCTCCAGCCGCGCCCGTCGCTCCGACAGCGGCGCCTCCAGCAGCGACTCGTCGCCCTCGGCCAGGAGGTCGAAGACGATGAGGCCGGCCGGGATCTCCTTGGCGAGCAGATCGATCCGCGACTGGGCGGGGTGGATGCGTTCCTGCAGCGAGTCGAATTCGAGGTTGCCGTCGGCGTCGCGGATGACCAGCTCGCCGTCCAGCACCCAGCGCCCCGGCGCGAAGCTCAGCTCCGGGAAGTAGCGAGCCAGCTCTTTGCCGCCGCGCGACTGGATGTACGCCTCGTCGCCGTCGACGAAGACGATCGCCCGGAACCCATCAAGCTTCGGCTCATAAGCCCACCCCTCGCCCTCCGGCAGCGCTTTACGGGTCAGCGCCAACTGCGGCTTGATCGGTGGCGACAAAGGTAAACCCATCTACCCGCGACCTTACGCAACCTGCGGATAGGGGAGGCGGGCACCCCTCCCCAGACACTCAACATCGAGCCATAGCGAGATGTGTCTGGGGAGGGGTGCCCGCCTCCCCTTCACCGCCGCATGCGACGCTCGCGACTGCGCCGCGGGTCCGGGACCGGCACCGCGGCGAGCAGCTGCTTGGTGTAATCGGCGCTCGGCCGCTCGCAGACCTGGTCGGCGCTGCCCTGCTCGACGATGCGGCCGTTGTGCATGACCGCGATCCGGTCGGCGATGTGGCGGACGACGCCGATGTCGTGGGCGACGAAGAGGTAGGTGAGGCCGAGCTCGTCCTGGAGGTCGTCGAGCAGGTTGACGATCTGCGCCTGGATCGAGACGTCGAGGGCGGAGACGGGCTCGTCGGCGACGACCAGCTTCGGCTTCAGCGCGATCGCCCGGGCGATCCCGATCCGCTGCCGCTGCCCGCCGGAGAACTCGTGCGGGTAGCGGTCGTAGTGCTCGGGGGAGAGGCCGACCCGCTCTAGCAGCTCCTGGACCTGGGTACGCAGCTGCGCGCCGGAGGCCGCGCCCTGCAGCTTCAAGGGGTTGCCGACGATCTGGCCGACCCGCTTGCGCGGGTTCAGCGAGGCCTGGGGATCCTGGAAGACCATCTGCATCTGGCGCCGCAGCGGCCGCATACGGCGGCGCGAGAGCCCGGCGATCTCCTCGCCCTCGAAGCGGACCGAGCCCGAGGTCGGCTCGAGCAGCTGCAGCACCGCCCGGCAGGCGGTCGACTTGCCGCTGCCGGACTCGCCGACCAGGCCCAGCGTCTGCCCGCGCGGGATGCCGAAGCTGATGCCGTCGACCGCGCGCACCTGGTCGACCTCGCGCTCGACCAGGATCCCTCGCTTGAGCGGGAAGTGCTTGACGAGGTCGGTGACCTCGAGCAGGGGCTCGCCGGCGTCGCTCATGGCGCCGGTGCCTCCAGCCCGATCCGCCCTTCGACCTGGCGCATCTCGCGCTTCTGATCCGGGCCCAGCCAGCAACGATCGCAGTGCCCGGGAGCGTCCGCCAGGCGCGCCTCGAGCGGCGGCACCTGCACGCATTTGGCGAACTCGTGCGGGCAGCGCGGCCGGAAGGCGCAGCCCTGGGGCAGGTCGAGCAGCGAGGGAGGGGCACCGCCGATCAGCGGCAGCCGCCGCGGCCGCGGCTGGTCGAGCCGCGGTAGGGAGCCGAGCAGACCCCAGGTGTAGGGGTGCTGGGGGTCGTAGAAGATCTCGTCGAGGACCCCTTCCTCGACCACCCGGCCCGCGTACATGACCAGCACCCGGTCGGCCACTTCGGCGACGACGCCGAGGTCGTGGGTGATCAGGATCGTCGCCAGGCCGCGCTCGCGATTGAGGTCCTGCAGCAGGCGCAGGATCTGCGCCTGGATCGTGACGTCGAGGGCCGTGGTCGGCTCGTCGGCGATCAGCACCTCCGGATCCAGGGCCAGGGCCATCGCGATCATCGCTCGCTGCCGCATGCCGCCGGAGAACTCGTGCGGGTAGTCGTCGACGCGCCGCTCGGCCTCGGGGATCCCGACCGAGTCGAGCAGCTCCACCGCGCGGGCGCGGGCCGCGGACTTGGAGACGTCGCGGTGGGCCCGGATCGCCTCGGCGATCTGGGCGCCGACCCGGTAGACCGGGTTGAACGAGGTCATCGGGTCCTGGAAGACCATCGCCACCCGGTCGCCGCGCACCTTCGTCAGCGCCGCCTCGTCGGCGTCGATCAGCTCGTCCCCCCGCAGCGTCACCGAGCCCTCGATGTGGGCGTTGCGCGACCGGGTCAGGCCGACGATCGTCTGCGCGGCGGCGCTCTTGCCGGCACCGGACTCGCCGACGATCGCCAGCACCTCGCCCGGCGCGAGCTCGAAGCTGACGCCGTCGACCGCCTGCAGCAGGCCGGCTTCGGTGGCGAACCCGACCCGCAGGTCCCGAACCGCGAGCAGCGGGGCCGCGCTCACCGCGCCACCGTCCCCAGCCGCACCCGCGGGTCCAGGTACGCGTAGGCGATGTCGACCAGGGCGTTGAAGAGGACGACGAAGAAGGCGGCGTACAGGGTCACGCCCATGACCGGGGGGAGTTCCGAGCTGGCGACCGCGTTGGCCAGGTAGGCGCCGACCCCGTTGATGTTGAAGAGTTTTTCGGTGATGATCGCGGTGCCGCCGAGCAGCGCCCCGACGTCAAGCCCGAAGAGCGTCACGATCGGGATCAGCGAGTTACGCAGGACGTGCCGCGTCATCACCTGGCGCTCACTCAACCCCTTTGCCCGCGCCATACGGACGTGGTCGTCGTCCATCGCGTCGAGCATGTTCGCGCGCAGGACGCGGCTGTAGAAGCCGATCGAGAGGACCGCGACCGTGATCCAGGGCAGGATCAGGTGGTACGCCCAGTCCGCCGGGTCTTCGCTCAGCGGCACGTAGCCACCGCTGGGAAAGAGTTCGAGCTTGTAGCTGAGGAGGTAGAGCAGGACCGGGGCGAGCAGGAAGACGGGGATCGAGATGCCGGCGATCGCGACCCCGGTCAGCAGCCGGTCGAGCAGGCCCCCCGCCCGCACCGCCGCCAGGTAGCCGAAGAGGATGCCGAAGCAGAGCCAGAGCACGGCCGCGCCGATGCACAGCGAAGCGGTCGCCGGGATCCCGTCGAGGATCTGTTCGTCGACCGGGATCCGCGGTTCGTAGGAGGTCAGCTCGCCGCTGAAGGTCTTCTCCATCATCGTCAGGTACTGCTGCGGCAGCGAATCGTCGAAGCCCCATTCTTCTTCGATGCTCTTGACCAGCCGCGGGTTGGCGTTCTTCCCCGCCAGCCGCTCCGCCGGCGGCGAGTTCGGAATCACGTTGAAGATGGCGAAGACGATCAGCGAGACCGCGAAGAGGACGCCGGCCATCCCGACCAGCCGCTTGAGGGCGAAGCGGGCCATCAGACCGCGGTGCCCTCCGGCTCGACCATGCCGGTGTGTGCCTCCAGCCGCACCTTCGCCCGCGGGTCGAGGGCGTCGCGGAGGCCGTCGCCGACGATGTTCAGCGAGAGCGCGGTCAAGAGGATCATCAGCCCGGGGGCGATCGCCAGGGCGGGGGAGGTGTTGAGCAGTTCGACCCCGGTCGAGATCATCGTCCCCCAGGAGGAGTTGGGCGACTGCACCCCGGCGCCGAGGAACGAGAGCCCCGCCTCGAAGAGCATGTTGTTGGCGACGCTGAGGGTGAAGAAGACGATGATCGTCGAGCCGAGGTTGGGCAGCAGCTCGGCGAGCATCACCCGCAGCGGCCCGGCGCCCTGGGCCACCGCCGCCTCGACGAACTCCTTCTCGCCCAGCGAGAGGACCTGGCCGCGAAGCGGACGCGCCATGTAAGGGACGGAGACGACGCCGATGACCAGGATCGGGATCCAGAGCGAGCCGCCGGAGATTTCGACCGGCCCGAGCTTGAGCCCGCCGATCGCCAGCGAGATGCCCAGCGCCAGGCCCAGCAGGAACACGGGGATCGACCAGAGCACGTCCAGCACCCGCGAGACGAGCCCGTCGACCCAGCCCCGGTAGTAGCCGGCGAGCAGCCCCAGGGCGATCGCCAGGAAGGTGGTGATCAGCGCCGCCGAGACGCCGATCAGGAGCGAGGTGCGGCCGCCGTACATCAGCCGCACCATCTCGTCGCGGCCGAGCCTGCTGTCGGCGCCGAGGAAGAATTCGCCGCCGGCGTCGAACCAGACGGGCCCGATCGGCTGGCCTTCGACGTTGACCACGTCGCGCTTCTCGCCGTCGATCGTCAGCTTTTGCAGCGTGTGGGTCTGGTTCGGTCCGCTGTGGGCTACGTGGTCAGCCCACAGCGGCGCCGCCAGTACGAAGAGCACGATCAGGACGAAGAGGCCGAGAAAGGCCATCGTCACCCGGTTGCGGAAGAAGCGCTGCACCCCGCCTATCTTGCAAGCCGCACCGGGCGTCTCCGCCGCGGCGCTACTTGAGCTCGAAGCTGGTCAGGTCCTGGCCGTAGGTCGGGTTGAAGATCACCTTGTCGAGGTCGATCGCGCTGGAGACGAAGGTCGACGTGGTCCGCGTCCCGTAAGGAGCCCACGGGGCCAGTTCCATGTAGGCCTTGTCGAGGGCGGCGTATTCGGCTTCCTGCTCGGGCCCGAGCTCTTCCGCGCCGAGTTCGGCGATTTTCGCGTTCAGCTTCGGCACGTCGATTTCGGCCAGGTTCGTGTTGTTGTTCGGCTGGATGCTTTCGCCGTCCAGCAGCGGCTGGAAGAAGTCGTTCGGGTGGGGGTAGTCCTCGAACCAGTCGACCCAGCCGGTGTCGAGATCCGGCGTCGACTGGTTGCCGAGCACGGTGAAGTAGTTGGCGGCGTTGATCACTTTCAGCTTCGTGTCGAAGCCGAGTTTCTGCAGGACGTCGTCGTAGTATTCGCCCGCTTCCCTGTTTTCCGGTTCGCTGTTGGTCCAGACCGTGATGTCGCGGTCGCCGGGATTTGCCTTGGCGATCATTTCCTTCGCTTTCGCCATGTCGTGCGGGTAGAGGTCGAGCTTGACGTGGCCCGGCATCCCCGGTGGCAGGATCTGCTGGTTGGCGGCGAGCTGGCCGGTGTAGATCCGTTCCAGCGCGTCCGTGTCGATCGCGTAGTTGACCGCCTTGCGGACTTCGAGGTCGTCGAACGGGGTGTGCGTCGTGTTCATCCAGAAGTAGTAGTTGCTGATCGTTTTCTCGACGCGGAACTGGCTGCCCTCGTATTTGGCCTTGACTTCTGGGTAGCGGTCCGGTGGGGGCGGTGGCTGCATCCAGTCGATCCTGCCCTGTTCGACGTCGTTGACCGCGGTCGAGTCGTTGCTGACGACGTTGATCTTGATCTTGTCGAAGTGGCCGGGTTCGAGGTCCGGCATCGCCTTGCCGTTGACCTTGGCCCACTGCGGGTTGCGGGCGTATTCCCAGCCGCGGCCCGGCTGGGACTTGGTGATCATGTAAGGGCCGGTGCCGGGCGGGGGGTTGGCCGAGAGGTCTTCGTCCGGAGTGCCGGCAGGCAGCGGCGCCACGAACAGCATCCCCAGCTCGTTGCTGAAGGTGCCCCGCGGCTGCAGCAGGTGGATGACGATCTCGCCGGTCTTGTCGTCGGCTTCGATCCCGGAGATGCTGTCGCTCTTCTTTTCGGCGAACTCCGTCGCCCCGACGATGGCTTCGTAGAAGGGCGAGCCGGGGGAGCTGACCTTGAAGGTGCGCTCGAGCGTGCGGGGAAAGTCGGAGGCCTTGACCGGCTGACCGTTGGAGTATTTGAGCCCCGGGCGCAGCTGCAGCGTGTAGGTCTTGCCGCCGTCGCTGATCTTCGGCAGGCTCTTGGCTAGGCCGGGTACGACCTTGCCGCCCTCGCTGCCGTTGGCGTGGGCGTAGGTCAGCAGCGGGATGTAGGTGTTGTACATCGCCGTCCAGCCTTCCTGCGTGTAGGAGAGAGCCGGGTCGAGGAAGTCGGGGAAGGCGGAGTAGGTCCCCGTCAGGGTGCCCCCGTCGCTGGAGTTGCCGCCACCGCAGGCAGCGAGCCCAAACACCGCTACCGCTGTAGATCCGAGCACTGCCGCGAAAATGCGAACCTTCTTCAAGGCTTTACCTCCGAGTAGGACTGGTTGGCGCCCCTCCCGGGGATCAACTCCAACACAACGTCGTTATAGCGGTCAGGTTCGTCGGAATCGTCTGTTTCCCTCCGATCTGGCCATCTGTTGCCCAGAAGCGGGGCCATCAAGGCGACGATCACGAGGATCCCGATGCCGGCGAAGAGAAAGGTCGCGCGGGGGGCGAGGAGCGTGGCGATCAGCCCGCCGGCGACGAAGCCGATCCCGGGCATCGCGGTCGCGATCGACTCCAGCACGCTCATCACGCGGACCTGCATCTCCGCCGCCGTCAGCTCCTGCACGGCGCTGACGACTGAGACCCACTGGACTCCGTTGCCGGCGCCGCCGAGCACCGCGGCAACACAGGCGACGGCGAGCGTCGGCGCCGCGGCGAGCCCGAGGTAGCCGGCCCCGATCACGATCGTGCTGAAGAAGAGCAGTCGCGGCAGGGGAGCGCGACGCGCCACCGCGAAGATGAGGCTGCCGAGGACCATCCCGGTGCCCCAACTGGCGAGCAGCAGGCCGTAGCCGGAGTCGCTGCCGCCGAGGGTCTCACGCACGTAGACGACCTCGACTGGGATCACCGCCGAGAAGAAGATGAAGGCCGCGCCCTGGGCAATCAGCAGCAGGCGCAGGGTCGTCCTTTCGCGCACGTAGAGGATGCCGGCGCGGATGCGCTCGCGCATGCGCCCCGGTTCGGGTTCGGCTCGTGGCAGTGGCCCGGCGGTGATCAGGACCCAGCCGACGGCGTAGAAGGAGATTGCGTCGAGCAGCAGGGCCGACTGGACGCCGAAGCCGGCGACCACCAGACCGGCGACCGCGGGGCCCACGGCGGCGCCGCCGGTGAAGGCGACGTTGAGGATCGCGTTGCCGGCCCGCAGTTCGCCGGTCGGCTCCAGCAGCGAGGCCGCGACCCCGCGGGTCAAGGCCCGGGCGGCCAGCGCCAGGGTGCCGTCGACCACCGCGAGCGCGATCACGCCCGGCAGCGAGAAGTCGCCGGCGAGCAGAACCAGGCCCGCGAACGCCGCCGCCTCGCCGCAGTAGATGACGGGCAGCGAGAAGCGGGGCGGCGGCTTCTCGACGCTGGCCACGAACAGGGGGGCCAGGGCCGCCGGCGCGAAGCCGGTCCCGATGAACAGCGCCGTCGTCGCCAGCGCGCTCCCGGTCTGGTCGTAGACGAGCACCGAGAGGGCGACGACCCCCATCCAGTCGCCGAGCTCGTTGATCGCGTAGCTGGCGGCCAGGCGCCGAAAGACGGGCCTTCTCAGGGGTGCTCTGAGGCTGGAGCTACGCATCTCTCGCCCCCCTCTCTACTTGATTTCCGCACAAGTTTTCCTGCAGATGCACAAGTTTTGACAAGGTTGTGCTACAAAGTCTCCAGGCAGAAGGACTGTTTGCACAGGAAAGCGCTAGTTGCGCACCAGTTGATGCGGGCTTCAATGACGATGAAAGGGGAATGAACATGGGCTACAAATTCCACTAGACAGAACAGGCGAAGCTGAGCTTCGCCGACAAAAGCTTCTTTGAAGGGCGCCCTGGGGGCGCCCTTCTTGTTTTAGGGCTCCCTCGGCTCCTTCCCCATGGGCCGTCGCGGGCCTTCATTCGGGAGCGAGGATCGCGGCGGAAGGGTTATTGCAATGCGTCCAAGCGCCTTGCCAGCCCATTTGCTTGCGCTACCTTGCTAATGCGTAGATCGCACTGGCGACCCGCGCTTTCATGCGCAAAGCAGGGTAAAGGGCCGGGACTTTGAACTCAGACCAGAACATGTCCGTGTCCCAAATTCCGCAACTCTGCCAGCGCGATGACTGAGGCCAGTCCGCTGCCCGAACGCAAACGCCGAACCGGCCCGGTGGTCGCGGCGATCTGCGTCACCGCCGCGGTGGCGATCTGGGAGGCGCCGGAAGGCGACTGGAACCTGGCCCTGCTCGGGATTCTGCTTGCCTTCTCTGTCTTCAGCGACCTCACGGCGGTCCGCGTCGAAACCGGCCTCTCCGTCTCCGGCAGCTTCCTGGCCCTGGTCGTGGCGATGGTCTTCCTCGGCGGCACGCCGGCGGCGCTGATCGGGGTCCTCACCCTCCTCGCCGGCTGGCTGCGCTGGCGCACCGAGTGGCACCTCCTGGTCGACAACCTGCTCGTCTATACGGTCTTCCCGCTGGTCGGGGGGATCGTCTTCCACCAGGTGATCGAGAGAACTGGATTGACCACGGCCGATCCGTCCTTCTACCTCTGCGTCTTCGGCCTCTTCGTGCTGGCGCTGACGGTCAACTTCACGATGATCGCCGCCTACGCCTGTTACCTGGAACGCTCCTCCTTCGCCGAGAAAGTGCGCACGAGCCTGTTCCCGCTGCTGCCCTCGGAGCTGATGGCGGCGCTGATGACGGTCGGGGTCGCCTTCCTCTACGTCCAGGTCGGCCTCGCCGGGGTCGCCCTGTTCGGCATCGTCCTGGTCATCTTCCAGTACCTGCTCGGCGCCCTGCTGGTCTCGCAGCAGCGCGCGGCCGAGCTCGAGAAGCGCAGCAAGCAGCTGGCCAGCTTCCAGGTAGGGATGTTGAGCGCGATGCTGCGCACGCTGGACCTGCGGGATCAGATGACCGCTCGGCACTCGGCCGCCGTCGCCCGCTACTCGCGGGCGATCGCCCAGCGCGCCGGCTACTCGCGCCGCGAGGAGGAACTGGTCCACATCGCGGCGCTGCTGCACGACATCGGCAAGTTCATCCTCCCCGACCGCATCCTCAAGGCCAACGTGCCGCTCACCGACGAGGACTGGATGCTGATCCGCCGCCACCCCCAGCAGGGTGCGCGCGTGGTCTCCTCGCTGGACGGCTACGGGCCGGTCGCCGAGATCATCCTCGCCCACCACGAGCGGATCGACGGCAAAGGCTATCCGCGCGGTCTGGCCGGGGACGACATCCCCGAGCTCTCGCGGATCATCTCCGTCGCCGACACCTACGACGTGATGACCGCCCGCGACTCCTACCGCACGCCGATGTCCAGCCACGACGCGATCGTCGAGCTGCGCCGCGTCGCCGGCAAACAGCTGGACGCCCGCTTCGTCGAGGTCTTCATCGAGCTGCTCGAGGGCAAGGACGTCTCCTTCGCCCACGGCGAGGCGGCCGACTTCGAGAAGGAGCTGGCGCTGGAATCGCGGATCGCCGAGACCGCCAGCCCTGATGGCGAGGCCAACCGCTTCCAGGTCGCCGGCGTCAACGTCTAAGCGCGGCGGTGAGAGAGGGTCGGGTGGGACTCGCCTGCGCGAACTGCGGGAGGCTTGGCGAGTCCCACCCGACCCTCTCTCGCGGGGCGGTATACGGTGAAACCCGTGCGCGCTGTCACTTTTCAGGGTCCCGAGCAGGTGCGGATCGAGGAGAAGGACGATCCTGAGATCGTTGCCGCCGACGATGCGGTGGTGCGGGTCGAGGCGAGTGGGATCTGTGGGTCGGATCTGCATATCTACCACGGGAGGGTGCCGGTCGAGCCGGGGTTCACGATCGGGCACGAGTTCGTCGGCACGGTGCTGGCGGCGGGGGACGAGGTCGAGCGGGTCGCCGTCGGCGATCGCGTCCTCGGGACCTTCCACACCGCCTGCGCGACCTGCGCCTGCTGCTTGCGCGGCGACTACCACCGCTGCCGCAAGGGCCAGACCTTCGGCCACGGCGCCAACCTCGGCGACCTCCAGGGCGCCCAGGCCGAGCAGCTGCTGGTGCCGCGCGCCAACCTCACCCTGCGCCGCGTGCCGGAGGGGATGTCGAGCGACGTCGCCCTTTTCGCCGGGGACGTGATGGGGACCGGCTACCACGCCGTCGCCCACGCCGGGATGCGCTCCGGCGACACGGTCGCGGTCCTCGGGCTGGGGCCGGTCGGCCTCTGCGCCGTGCAGGCGGCGCTGGCCGGCGGCGCCGTCACGGTGTTCGCGATCGACTCGGTGCAAGAAAGATTGGAGATGGCTGCTTCCTTTGGCGCTACGGCGCTTCACCTTGAAGAGCAGGAGCCGAAGCGGGCGATCCGCGCGGCCACCGACGGGCTGGGGGTCGACGTCGTCGTCGACGCAGTCGGCGATCCGGGCCCGCTGGCGCTGGCAATCAGCCTCGCCCGCGACGCCGGCACCGTCTCCGGGATCGGCGCCTACGCCGGCAAGGGGGAGGTGCCGCTGGGGCTGGCCTGGCTCAAGGGGCTCGACCTGCGGCTCGGCCTCGCCAACGTGATCGCCCACGTCGACCGTGTCCTCGCCCTGCTCGAGGCCGGCAAGCTGGATCCGGCGCCGCTGGTCAGCGACCACATGCCGCTCGACCGGGTGGCCGAGGCCTACGAGATCTACGACCGCCGCGAAGCGCTGAAGATCGTCCTCACGCCCTGAGCTCTGCCGCGCGGTTCCTTATTCGCCTATCTGGTCGGTTTGGAACCGCGGAACGAGCGACGACGCTGTTTGTAAATGCGCGCGTTCCTCTCTAGGCTGGACCGGTGCCCGGGGGGCGCGTCGCCATCGCAGCGGTACTCGCCGTGCTGTCCGGCCTGGTCTTCGCCGGTAGCGCGCTCGCCTGTTCCTGCGCCCCTTCGCCGCCCTCGGAAGCGCTGGCCGGCTCCGATGCCGCGATCGTCGGGCGCCTGCTCGGGGTGACGCCGCACGGCGCCACGCAGGCGAAGTACCGCTACGAGGTCCTACGCGTATACCGCGGGCGTGGGTCGATCGAGAGCGGGGCGGGGCTGACCGTGCTGAGCCCGCGAGGCTCGGCGGCGTGCGCTCTCCCCGACCGGGTTGGTAGGCGCTACGGGCTCTTCCTGCTAGTCGATCGCGGCCGTTGGGCGTCGGGGCTCTGCGGGGTCATCTCGCCACGGCGACTGTGGTCGGTGGCGCGGCGCCCGGCCGGCGCCCGTGTCAGTGATCCTGGCGGTTCCAGCTGTACTAGTTGACTAGGACAGTAGGCCGAGTTACTGTGCCCATCGATGGCACAGCAAGACACGGCCGCGCGGACAGCTCTCAACCCCTTCGCCACCGATCCCAGCGACGAGCTGCCGGTCGGTCTGCAGCTGACCTGGCGGCTGCGGGCCCTGATCTCCACCGGTCAGCTGCGCAGCGGCGAGCGGCTGCCGAGCTTCCGTGGCTTGGCCGTGTGGGCGGGGGTCAATCTCAACACCGTGCGGGCGGTCTACGAGGGACTCGAGGCGGACGGCCTCGTGGTCAGCCGCCAGGGCCAGGGCACCTTCGTGGCCGAGGGCGTCGAGGCGGCCCCCGAGCTGGAAGAGATCGCCACCGAGGCCCTGCGCCGCGCCGGCGAGGCGGGCCTCGGGCCCCGCGACCTGGCGATCGTCGCGCTGGCCTGCGCGAGCATTCCCGGCAATGCCGGAGGGGAGGTTCCGGCGCCACTGCCGCCGGGCCTCCCCGATCCCGGCGAAGAGAGCGAGGCGATCGAGGTGCGGCAGGAGCTGCGCCGCCAGATCGGCCGGCTCGAGGCCGAGCTGGCCAGCTACACCCGTTACCTCAGCGCCGGCGAGATGCCGACGGCGCCGCGGCGGGCGGTCGCCCACGTCGCCGGCGTCGAGGAGCTGGAGGAGACCCGCGACACGCTGATCGCCCAGCTCTCCGAGGCGCAGCGGGCGGCCGAGCGGCGGGTGCGGCAGGAAGCGAAGTCCCGCGGTCCCCTCGGCAGGGCGATGAGCCGGTGGCGCTCGAAGCCGTAGTACGCAAAGCCGGCCCCGTGGGCGAGTTCTTCGTCGAGGTGGGGACGATGGTGATCCTCACCCTGAAGACGATCGTCTCCGCGATCAGGGCCCCCTATCCCTACGGCGAGGAGCTCGTCTGGCAGTTCCTCTTCGTGCTGAAGCTCTCCTGGTTCCCGCTGCTGATCTCCACCTTCGCCCTCAACCTCGGTGCCCCCGGGCTGCAGGCGGCCGGGGTGCTCTCGCTGTTCGGAGCGCTCGACCGGCTCGGCGGCTTCTTCGTCGTGATCGCGATTCGCTGGATCGCGCCGTTGGTCACCGCGGTCGTGGTGGCGGGAGTGGCCGGCACCGCGATCACGGCCGACCTCGGGGCCCGCAAGATCCGCGAGGAGCTCGACGCTCTGCAGGTGCTCGGCGTCGACCCGGTCAAGAACCTGGTGGTGCCGCGATTCCTGGCGCTGATGATCGTCACCGGGCTGCTGGACATCTTCGCGATCGTCTTCGGCCTCGGCGCCGGGATCGCTGCCGAGCTCCTGTACAACCAGTCGCTCGGCGGCTTCTTCGCGACGCTCTTCACCAACGCCACGATCACCGACCTCTGGTCCTCGGTCCTGATGTGCACGATGTTCGGCGCGATCGTCGCGGTCGTCTGCTCTTACAAGGGGATGTCGGCTTCGGGCGGGGCCGCTGGAGTGGGACGCGCCGTCAACCAGGCCGTGGTCATCTCCCTCGTCGCGGTCTTCTTCTTCCAGTTCGTCGTCAGCTCGGTCCTGCTCGCCACCAACCCCGAGCTGCAGGCGGTCCGTTGATCGGCTGGCTCGACGTCCCGCGGAGCTGGTTCGACTCCTTCGGTGAGATCATCCGCTTCGGCCTGCAGGTATCGGGTCAGGTCTACTCGGGCCGGGTGCTCAAATTCTTCGGCGAGAGCCTGCGCCAGGCCGGGATCCTGATCTTCGGCTCAGCCCTGATCATCCTCGCCTTCGTCTTCATCCTCGGCCTCCAGTGCGGCCTCCAGGGCGCCTACTTCAATCGCTCCATCGGCGCCCCCTCCTTGGCCGGCCTTTTCTCGGCCTATTGCGATCTGCGCGAGGGGCTGCCCTACGCCTTCGGCTACATCCTCTCGGCCAAGGTCGGGACGGGGATCGTCGCCGAGATCGGCGCGATGCGGATCTCCGACGAGATCGACGCCCTCGAGGTGATGGGGATCCAGCCGGTGACCTTCCTCTGCGCAACCCGCCTGCTCGCCGCCTGGATCGCGATTCCCTTCCTCTACCTGATCGGGATCGTGGTCGTGTATGCCGCCAGCTACCTGGCGGTGGTCAACCAGGTCGGTGACGTCTCCTCCGGCGGCTATCTGCTGATCTTCTGGATGTACCAGAGCCCGCCCGACCTGATCTTCAGCCTGGTCAAGGGGATGGTGATGGCGACCACGATCATCCTCGTCGGTTGCTACTACGGCTACACCGCCTCGGGAGGCCCCGTCGGCGTCGGTACGGCGACGGCCCAATCGATGGTGGTCAACATCGTCATGGTCCACATCATCGGCATGCTCGGGACGGTGGTCTTCTGGGGGGCGAACCCCCGGGCGCCGATCGGCGGCTGAGCTAGGGCCTCGCGCCCGCTGCTGCGACCGGCCGGGCCGGGTGGCGATGGCGGCGGAACGTCTCTTCGACCCAGAGGTAACCGGGGCGGTCGCCGATCTCGGCACGGAAGCGTTCGAGGGCTGGGGGAGTGGGGATCTCGGCCGGCAGTGGTCCCTCGTCCGGGCCGACCACGGGGTAGAAGAGAGAGGCCGCGGTGAGGTCGGCGACGCTGAAGTTGCCGCCGACCAGGAACTCGCCGTCGGTCGCGGCCAGCTCGGCCTCCAGCCGGTCCAGTGCGGCAACGATCTTCTCCCGCGCCGTCGCCGCTGCCGCCTCGTCGCCGACGCCGAAGCGCAGGCCGGTGTAGGCGCGGGCATAGAGCCCGACCAGGCCCCTGGCCTTGCCGAGTGGGCCCGGCACCGCCGCCGCCGCGACCTCGGCGAACATCGCCGGCTCGTTGGTCAGCTCGTGGAAGGGGAGCAGGCGGGCGTGCGGCCCCAGCTCCTCGTCGAAGAAGTCTTCCAGCTCGAGGGCGCGGCGGCGCTGCTCGGGGTCGGCCGGGTAAAGGGGCGGGTCCGGGTAGCGCTGCTCGAGCGCGGCGAGGATCGCGGTCGAGTCGGAGATCGTGCGGCCGTCCATCTGCACCAGCGGCAGGTAGACGCTCTCGCCCCGCGTCAGCGCGAAGGAGATCGGGATGTGGGTCCCCGGCAGAGGGGAGCGGCGGGTGTGGGGGACCCGCTTGTAGTCGAGTGCCCAGCGCACCTTCTCGCTGTAGTGCGAGATGTCGAGCTGGATCAGGGTCGGTTTACCGTTGCTCATTGCGCCTCCTCGGTGGTCCTGGCAGCATAGGCGCGATGGCGCTCCTGAGCGATGGCGAGATCGAGGCGAAGCTGGCCGGAATGAGCGGCTGGGAGCGCTCGGGCGGGGCAATCGTCAAGCGCTTCGGACGCGGCGACTTCGTCGGCTCGGTGAAGTTCGTCGAAAGCCTGGTCGAGCCGGCCGAGGGGATGAACCACCACCCCGACTTGGAGATCTCCTGGGACGAGGTGAAGGTGACCCTCTCGACCCACTCGGAAGGCGGTCTGACCGTGGCCGACTTCGAGCTCGCCGCCAAGATCGACGCCCTGGCCTGAGCGTCCGATGGCGAAGGGCAAGAAGCGGCGCCGGCCTCGCCAGAAGGCGCCGACCGTCGACTACGCCGATCCCGAGGGCAACGTCCTCACCCTGCGGCAGTCGCTCAGCGCCGCCACGATCGCCAAGGTCGGCGAGCCGCCGGCCGGCGACGCGGCCTCGCTGGAGGATGCCTGGCGGCGGCGCTCGGAGGCGCTCTTCGAGCGTCT
Organism: uncultured Solirubrobacterales bacterium; assembly: GCA_963717495.1. Lineage (GTDB taxonomy): Bacteria > Actinomycetota > Thermoleophilia > Solirubrobacterales > 70-9 > VAYN01. Next base: position 2,586,304 of record OY970339.1, read on the forward strand.
CGCCGTGCGCTGGGAGATCGCCGGCCTGCCACTCGACGACCAGAAGATGCTGCTCGGCCGCTACCGCATGGCCGACGCCGAGACCCAGCGCTGGGTGCGGCAGACCTTGACCCAGCACGTCGAGCGCCACATCCCCGAGCTGGCGGGCTAGCCGTGGCCGACGAGCTGAGGATCGACGACCGCCTGGCGATCCCGCTGGCGGAGATCGAGCTGCGCACCAGCCGCTCCTCCGGACCGGGGGGCCAGCACGCCAACGTCACCGCCTCCCGGGTCGAAGCCGTCTTCGATGTCGCGGCCTCGCGGGCGCTGGACGAGACGCAGCGCGAGCGCCTGCTCGCTCGTACCGGCGCCACGGTCACCGCCGTCGCCCAGGACGCCCGCGGCCAGTCCCGCAACCGCGAGCTGGCCCTGCGGCGCCTGGCTCAGAAGATCGCGGCCGGCCTCGCGACCCCGCGCCGCCGCCGTCCGACCAAGCCGACCAGGGCCTCGCGCTACCGCCGCCTCGAACAGAAGCGCCGCCTCGGCGAACGCAAGCGTGGGCGGCGGCGACCGGGTGGGGAAGGGGAATAGCGACGGTCGCCGATGAGTTCGGATCGCTCCACGGGTCTAACGGGTAGAGAGGAATCCAAGAGCTATGAAAGGACCCGACATGCTCGCCGACTCAAAAGCATTCAGCGGTTTCGCGGTTGACGATCTCGACCAGGCCCGCCAGTTCTATGGCGAGACCCTGGGACTGAACGTAGAGCTGCTCGACGAGGAGAACGGCCTGATCACCCTCCACCTCGCCGGCGACCGCGACACCCTGGCCTATCTCAGCCCGGGAATGACCCCGCCCAGCTACACGATCCTCAACTTCCCGGTCGACGACATCGACGCGGCGGTCGACGGCCTCGCCGCCCGCGGCGTCAGCTTCGAGCGCTACGGCAACGACGAGCTGCCCCAGGACGAGAAGGGCGTGATGCGCGAGGGCGGACCCCTAATCGCCTGGTTCAAAGACCCGGCGGGAAACACGCTGTCGGTGCTGCAGGAGCGTTAGCGCGACGGCATGCGGCTCCCGGTCCCAATGGGCACGGCTGGTTTCGAACCAGCGACCTCTCGCGTGTGAAGCGAGCGCTCTCCCACTGAGCTACGCGCCCGGGAGCGCCGATCATACGACGCTCCCGGTCGTGCATCCGTCCAGGCTCCGTCTCCACCGCTAGGGCGTGGGTACCTGGGCGGCCTTAGCCTTGCCGGGCTTCGGTGGGCGGGAATCGAAAGGAGCATTCGATGCGTTCCCTTAGAGGACACTCGGGAGTGGCGGCGTCCGCTTGCTGCGCGGCGTTCGCGGCGTTATGCCTGGTTGCCGGGCCGGCGACGGCCGCTGACGTCTACCCGGCCGGGGGTGGCACCTTTACGGGCGGCGCCCAGGGCTGGGAAGCCACTGAAGCCAGCTGCAACGTGCCGGCCTCCTGCACCGCCTCGGGCGGGTACGACGGCGCCAACGGCAATCCGCCCGGCTCGATTGCGGCGAACACGACCATCGGCCTCAACCTGTTGGCGCTGTTCAAATCGACCGTGACCCTGCAGTCGCCGGACTTCAGCGTCACCGGCGCTGGCGACGCGACGCTGCACCTCGACCGCCAGTTCATCTCCGGCTCCCTGCTCGACCTGGCGCCGCAGGCGACTTACAGCGTCACACTGATCGACCGCACGGCGGGGACGAAATCGGAAGTCTTGACGGAGGCGATGCCAGCCGCGTCTGAATTCATCGGCAAGGACCATGCAGCGACGGTCAAAGCCGGGCATACCTACGCGCTCTCGATCAAAACGGAAACGAGCTCGACGGTTGCGGGGACGGCGCTGCTCGGGGGCACCACCATCCTCCGCTTCGACAACGTCTCGCTGACCGTCGACACCTCGGGCGGGGGCAGTGGTGGAGGCTCCGGTGGCGGTTCTGGCGCAGGTGGCAACCTCACCGATCGGCAGCTGCGATCGCTGATCGGCGGCAGCCTGATCGGGCCGGCGATCCTGAAGGGCAACACGATCACGGTCAAGGCCAAGTGCCCCACCAAGGTCGGGGTTACTTGTCGGATCGCCCTACGGGGGATGCTCAGCCGCAAGAAGGCCGCGACCTCGAGCCGCAAGGCCAAGGTGGCGAAGGGCAAGACCAAGAAGTTCGTCCTCCGGGTCAAGCCCAAGGGGCTGAAGAAGGTGTCCCAGAGCAAACGGCTCCTGTTCAAGGAGACGGTCCGCGCCGGCAAGGCGAAGGCGACTGTCTACAAGCGGCTGAAGCTAGTCCGCCGCTAGCGCGCCCGGAAGCTCGGCCTCGTCCTGCTCGCTCTCCTTGCGCAGGGCGAGGCCGACGAAGGGGAAGACCAAGGTCGAGAGCATCGCCGCCCCGACCAGCCCCGCCGCGGTCGAGGTTTTCATGTTGTCGGTCTCGGTCGCGATCGTCGTGATCGCGACCACGAGCGGCAGCTCCGTCGCCGAGTAGAAGGCAAGTGCGGCGCGGTCACGGGTACTGAGCGCGCCGCGGTAGAGCAGCATCGCCGGCACCCCGCGCACGACCAGGAAGAGGACGAAGAACATCGCCAGCTTCGCCAGCGCTTCGACCGAGCCGAGCGCGGCCAGGTCGAACTCGATGCCGCTGGTGACGAAGAAGAAGGGGACGAAGAAGCCGAATCCGACGGCGGTCAGCTTCGACTCGAACACCTGCAGCTCCTGTCCCTGCAGGGCGACACGGGTGATCATGCCGGCGACGAAGCCGCCGAGCAGCAGGTCGAGGCCAAGCTTGTTGGCGAGCAGCACGAGGCCGAAGACGAGGACGACGGTGACCCGCACCGCCAGCTGACTGCTCGACTCGAAGGTGCGCTCCAGGGCCGGCCAGCCGCGCCAGGCATAGCGCACCGAGAGCAGAGCCAGGAACAGTGCCAGGGCGATGAAGGCGAGCAGGATCACCGACTCGTGCAGGGGGCTGGCGGTCGAGAGGACCAGGGTAACCAGCAGGATTGGGCCGAACTCGCCGGCGCCGCCGGCCGCCAGCAGGTAGGTGCCGAAGCGGGTCTTGAGCTCGCCATTGTCACGCAGGATCGGGATCAGGGTCCCGATCGCCGTGGTCGCCATCGCCGAGCCGGTGTAGAGGTAGGAGAGCACGATTCCCGCCGCCGCCAGGGCGCCGCCGATGCCGTAGGCCAGCGCCACCGAGAGCAGCCAGCCCAAGGCGCCGAGCTTCATCGGCTTGCCTTTGATCCGATTGAAGTCGATCTCGTAGCCGGCGAAGAAGAAGAGCATCCCGAGGCCGAGGTTGGAGAAGAATTCGATGAACTCGTCGGCGTGCGCGAGGCCGAGGAGTTCCGGCCCGACGACGATGCCCAGCATCAACTCGACCACGACGACCGGCGGCGCGAAGCGTTTCGGCACCACCGCGACGGTGATCGCAGCAACAGCGGCAACGACGACGATCGTGAAGAAGGAACCCGTGTCGATCTCGATGGCGGCTGTCGGCAGGGCGATCAAGGATCGTGATCCTACGGCCGGCAGGGTAGGATCGTCAGCGGACCGTGCTAGGCGGGGAGTTAGCGGTGCCTTGTCACCCGCAATCCGCTTTAGCGGGGCCGAATCCCGTTCCGAGGGGCTGGCCGTCGGGGTCAGTGCGTCGCGGCGGCGTTGACGGCCGGGTCCTGCGCGACGTGGGCACGCGAATCAGGTCAGGTCCGGAAGGAAGCAGCCTTAAGCGGATGCCGCGGGTGCCGCAGGTGAGCCCGGCAGGAGCCAAAAACGACGGACACGCCCGGTGACCACGCTTCGAAGGCGGGCGCACGGTCCATACCTTCGCCGTATCCAAGTTTGTCCCGGCCATAGCGGGGACAAACTTGGATACGCGCCGTTCTCTAGTCGATCAGTCGCTTGCTCATACGGCTGATCGCGACGCGCCAGGTCAGCACGGCGAAGGCGACGAGGAAGGCGAAGCGGGCGAGGTCGACCCACTCGAAGCCGAAGGCGCCGCCGCGGACCAGTTCGACCAGCTGGTGCAGCGGGTTCACCTGGGCGACGGCCTGGACCCCCTCGGGCAGGCCGCTGATCGGGAAGAAGGTGCCGGCGACGAGGAAGAGCGGCGTCACGAACAGTGCCGTCACGTAGTTGAACTGGTCGATCTTGGCGACGGTCGCCGCCATCGCCACGCCGAAGCCGGAGAAGCCGAGCGCGGTGACGAAGGCGAAGATCGGCACCAGCAGCATCCCCGGCGCCGGGTCCAGGCCCCAGAAGAAGGTGACGATCAGCGGCACGCAGCCGTAGACGGCGGAGCGGGCGGCGATCCACAGCATCTCCGCGGTGACCAGCTCTTCGACGTCGACCGGCGCCGCCAGGATCGCTTCGTAGGTGTTCTGGAAGCGGTGCTTGACGAAGGTGCCGAACATCGAGGGCAGGGCGCTGGAGAAGATCACCGCGGTGGCGACCATGCCGGTGCCGACGAACTGGATGTAGGGGACGCCTTCGACTTCGTCGACCAGCGTCGCCCCGAGGCCGAGGCCGAAGGCGAGCAGGTAGACCAGCGGTTCGAGCACGCTGGAGAAGGTCGTGCCCTTCCAGTAGGTGCGGAAGTTGGCGACCTCGCGGCTCATCACGCCGGCGATCGCGGCCGGTTCCAGCCGCCGCATCCGGCGCGGGGGCCCCGTCCTGACCGGGGCGCTTTCGGCCGTGGCGCTCACTCCGCCTCCTCGCCGGTCAGCAGGACGAAGACGTCCTCGAGCGTGGCGGCGCGGACCACGGCGTCCTCGGGGACGGCGCCGTCGCCGGCCCGCTCGGAGCCGACGATGGCGATCGCCGGTCCGGCCGGGCGCACCCGCAGGCCCGCGGCCTCGGCGCTCGCGCGCAACTCGACGAGCCGGTCGGGGGGCGCATAGACCTCGGCCGTATGGCTGCCGGCGTGCTCGGCGATCAGGTCGCCGGGCCGCCCGCGGCTGATGATCTTCCCCTGGTGCATCACCGCCACCTCGTCGGCGAGCCGCTCGGCCTCCTCTATGTAATGGGTCGACATCAGGATCGTCGTCCCCCGCGATTTGAGCTCGCCGATCAGGGTCCAGAGCTCGGTCCGGATCTGCGGGTCGAGCCCGACCGTCGGCTCGTCGAGCAGGACCAGGCGCGGCTCGTGGACGAGGCCGCGGGCGAGCAGCAGGCGCCGGCGCATGCCGCCGGAGAGTTTGTCGACGGCGTCGCGGCGGCGGTCGCGCAGGCGGGCCAGGTCGAGGGCGCGGTCGACGGCGGCGCCGACGTCCCTGACCCGGTAGAGGCGGGCGTAGACGGCGAGGTTGTCCTCGACGGTGACGTCGACGTCGAGGTTGTCGAGCTGGGGGACGACCCCCATTTCGGCACGGGCCGGCTTCGACTGCGACGGCAGCTCGTAGCCGAGCACGCGCAGCTCGCCGGCGTCGGCGACCGCCTGGCCGGTCAGCAGCCGCATCGTCGTCGACTTGCCGGCCCCGTTGGGGCCGAGCAGGCCGAGGCAGATGCCCTCGGGGACGTCGAGGTCGAGACCGTTGACCGCGGCTATGGAGCCGAAGCGCTTGAACACACCGCTGAGTTCGATCGCCGCCATCGGCGCTGATGCTTGCATGGAGGCTCGCCGGGCGAAGCGTGGCTGTCATTTCCTCCGCTATCCGGGAGAAATGACAGCCACGCTAGAGAGAGGCGAGGCGCTCGGCCAGCCAGAGGTCGCAGAGCCAGTCGCGCTGCTCGCCCTTCCTGCGGGTGACGAGGACGCCTTTCGGGCCGGCCTCGATGCTGAGCCGCTTGCCCGCGACGGCGAAATCGGCGCAGGGCTCGCCGACGTAGATCTCGCTGGTCCCGGCGTCTTCATGGCCGCCCAGCCGCACCGCCACCCGGCGGCCGTGGCGCTCGCCGCTGAGCACGGTCCAGCCGCGCAGCCGGTAGTCGAAGCCCGGCGTCGCCGGCATCCGCATCTCGAAACCGCCCTGCGGCCGCTCGCTCACCTGCAGCCCGAGTGGCTTCATCGCCCGGTCGGTGCGCTCGTAGCTCTGGCTGACCTCGCCGCCGGGGCCGATCGCGCGGAAGGAGCCGTAGAGGGCGGCGATCGCGATCAGCGGCCCGCCGATCAGCAGCGGCACGAAGCTTTCGGTCAGGTAGATCGTCGGCACCGTGAGGAAGATCAGCGCCGTCACCGCCATCGCCAGGTTCTGGCTGCGGCGGCTGACGTCCCAGACTTCGTCGCGGGCGCGGACCGCGTCGGCGTCGATCGGGGCGATCGCCAGCGCCGCCCAGAGCTCGGGCTCGCTCATCGTCGTCGGGTTGTCGACGTGCCCGCCCCCTTCGGCCGCGGCGCGGCCGGTCGTGGCGGCGTCGCCGCCGGCGGCCCGCGTCAGGTCGGAGCGCTGGAGGAGGAAGAGGATCAGGCAGAAGATCGCGATCACGCCGAAGATCAGGCCCCGGGTCAGCTTCGGGTTCGCTTCGCCCTGGCCCGTGGTGGTGGCGATCGCGATCGCCAGGGCGGCGACGACGAAGACGCCGACGATCCCGAACACCCCCGAGCGCTTGAATCCCCCGGACACGCGCGGCAGGCTACTTTGCGCGGCTCAAGCCGGGCAAGCGGGTTGTCGATGCGACGGCATGCCCAATCGCGCGCGTCTCCTCAAGCTCGTCCCGCTCATCCTGATCGCCCTCATGCTCGGCGGCACGACGATTGCCGGCGCCCGCTACGTGCGGCCGGTGCCGGCCCAGGACGGGCGCTACGGCGGACTGACCCGCGCCGGCGATGAGCTGCTCGGTTTCAAGCTCCGCAACCGCGTCGTCAGCGACCTCTTCTTCAACATGCACATGGAATGCCACAACACCGACACCAACGAAGACTACGTACGCGATTTCGACGTTCGCGGCATCGGCGGTGGCCGGATCGCCTTCGACGGGCACTGGGAAAGCCGCTACACCTCGGAAAGCAACGGTCGCTACGGCGAGGGGCTGGTCGAAATCAACTTCCACCGCGATGGCCGGATCTACGCCGGGGCTACGATCACGGTGCCAGGGCGGGGCGCGGATCTCGAGGTCTGCACCGGCCTGGTGCACCTGCGCATGCAGCGCGGCCCGCTCAGCTGAGAGGTGGCGGCGGTGCTAGATGAGCGCTGGCTGCGCTCGCTGCACGTGGAGTCGATGCGGCGCGCCGACCTGCACGCCGAGCACCAGCCGCACGTCCTCTTCCAGGCTTCGACGATCGGCGCCCTGCTCGACGGCGCCTATGACGGTGACCTCAGCTTCGCCGAGCTGGCCGAGCACGGCGACCTCGGGCTGGGGACGCTGAACCGGCTCGACGGCGAGATGATCGCCCTCGAGGGCGAGTTCTTCCGCGCTGACGTCGACGGCGCCATCCACCCGATTCCCGCCGACGCGCTGACCCCCTTCGCGGTGGTGACGAGGTTCGCGGCGGAGCTCGACGAGCGGATCGAGGGCGCCTTCTCCCACGCGGAGCTGCTGGCCCGGCTCGACACGCTGGTGCCGGCGTACGCCTCCTCCTGCGCGATCCGCCTCGACGGCCGCTTTGAGCTGGTCCGCGCCCGCTCGGTTCCCGCCCAGAGCCCGCCTTACCGGCCGCTGGCCGAGGTCGTCGCCGACCAGCACGTCTTCGAGCTCGAGGACGTGGCCGGGACGATGCTCGGCTTTCGCTTCCCCGCCTACGCCGAGGGGATCGAGGTCGGCGGTTACCACCTGCATTTCATCGACGAGGATCGCGCCCGCGGCGGCCACGTGCTCGACTCGCGCTCGCACGACCTGCGGGTGCGGCTCGATCTCGCCAACGACCTCCACGTCGAGCTGCCGCCGCGGATCGAGCTGGCCGACCCCGATCTGGCCGCCGCCACGCACGCCGCGATCAGACGCGCGGAGGGCGGCTAGCGTGGGAAATCGCGTGCAGGATTCAAGCTCCAGGCGGGGAACCCGATAGCCAGCGATGCGGCGCACCCCCTCCATATCCCTGCGCGCCGTTGCCACCGCCCTGCTTGTCGCCCTCGTCGCGACGACCGCGCTGGCACCGAGCGCCGGCGCTCGTCGCACCACCGCAGTCGTCCCCAACGGCACCTACGGGGTGCAGGGCCCGCGCGGCGAGTACGTCGTCTTCGTCGTCCGCGACCGCAAGGTCCGCGACCTCAACTTCAACATCCAGGTCACCTGCCAGGCCTCCGACTCGTCGATCAGCGAACAGCGCTTCTTCACGGCCGGCGCCGAGGCACCGCAGGGGCGCCGCATCCCCGACAGCGGGAAGCTGATCCTCAACTGGCAGGAGCGCGGCAACGGCCGCCTCGGCCAGGTCCATGTCGAACTCAAGTTCGGCGTGCGCGACGTCGCCAACTTCGGCGTGATCGTGCCGGAGGAGCCGGGGCCGGAGCCGGTTCCCGACGAAGCGCTGGAGAGCTGCGACGGCGTCAGCTCGCTGCGCTTCCACCGCGGCTTCGAGTTGACCCCGCTGCCTTACTAGCAGCGCCGGTAGACCTGCCAGGACTCGTTCTCGGCGACGAGGCGGAAGCCGGTCGGTACCTCGAGGTCAAAGTCGGTCGGGTCGTTGGGGTCGAGGATGAAGTTGTGGATTACGAACTCGTCGGCGGGGGCGAGGAAGTAGCCGCGCCTGGGCACGCCTTCCTCGCTGGCGCTGACGATCCGGGTCGGCTTGACGTCGAGCCCGAAGGCGAGGCGAGGGATGGCGCGGTGGTTGGGGACGGCGATCGGTCCGCAGAGCGGATCGAAGGCGTCGGTGTCAACGAGGTCGCTGAGGTCACCCTCGATGCGGGCCTGGTTGGTGAGGTCGGTGTCGACGCGGGAGTCGAGGTCCCACTGGTTCGGCAACCAGACGAGGAACATCAGCGCGACCAGGCCGGCGAAGAGCTGCCAGCGCCGCCGCCAGGGATGGCCGACCTCCAGCAGCCGCCAGCCGAGCAGGGCAACCCCGGCGAAGATTGCCAGCACCGCGGCGGCGAGCATCGTGTAGCGGGGCAGGATGGCGAGGCCACCGCAGGCGAGCAGGGCGAAGGCGCCGAGGGCGAGGACGACCGCGACGGCGCCGAGGGCGGAGCGCCGCCGCAGGAAGGCGAGTCCCAGAGCGAGGCCGCCGAAGGCACCGATCATCCCCGGCCACTGCAGTACCTCGCCGAGGCGCCGGGGCCCGTAGAGGACGAGGTCGACCGGCCCGGTCTGCCGTTCCAGGGTCTCGACCGTTTCTTTGGTGCCGGTCCACGAGTTGAGCGCGTCGCCGGCCGTGATCGCGTCGAAGAGGATCCAGAGGATTGGCCCGGCGAGAGCAAGCGCAATGAGCGCAGGAGAGGGTACGGAGAGGGCGCCCCTCGCTCGGACAAGTGCCGGTCTAATGAGACCGGCACTTTGAGTATCCGCCCGTTCGAGGGGCGCCCTCTCCGTACCGTCGGCATCACGATGGGGGTTCCACGCCAGGTAGACCAGATAGACGATTGAGAAGAGCCAGGCCTCGGGGCGCAGCAGCCCGGCCAGGGCCAGCAGCGCCAGCACCGGCCAGCCGGCGCGGGGGCGCTTCGCCTCGACCAGCAGGGCGGCGAGGCAGAGGGCGATGTAGGGGAGGTCGATGTAGGCGCGCAGCCCGTTGGAGAGGAAAGGGGCACGGGTGAGGACGATCGCGGCGGCGACGGCGCCGATCCAGCGGTCGAACCAGATCGCCCCGAGCCGGTAGACGAAGAAGCCGATCAGCCCCAGCGAGGCGTAGGCGAGCACCATCGTCACCGTGATCGCGCCGTTCCCGAGGGGGGTCGTCACCAGCCCGAGCAGCTCGGTCAGCGGGTGCGGGGTCGGGGGCAGCGCCGAGCCGACGTCCGGGCTCACCCCGTGCGCCAGTTCGCGTCCCCAGACGAGCGCGTAGATCGTGTCGTAGTTGGGGAAGCCGACCGGGAAGACGAGCAGCAGCACCGCCGTCACCGCGGCGACCCAGGCGGCCGGCGTCAGCCAGCTGGAGAGCCTCGATGGCACGCGCGAACGCTACCGGTGCGACCCCCGCCGGGGCGTGTCTGAGCTTGACGCCTGTATATGGCGGGTAACCTCAGACACCCCTCCTGGGGCGCCGCCGGGGCGTGGATACACTGGATCGAGTCCCCCGATGACCGAGTCGACCTCTCTATATAGACGCCACCGCCCGGGCTCCTTCGACGAGGTCGTGGGCCAGCAGCACGTGGTCCGCACGCTGCGTAATGCGGTCGAGCAGGACAAGGTCCACCACGCCTATCTCTTCGTCGGCTCGCGCGGGACCGGCAAGACCTCGATGGCGAAGATCCTCGCCCGCTCGCTCAACTGCGAGCGCGATGGACCGACCATCACTCCCTGCGGCGAATGCGAGTCCTGCGTGACGATCGCCGCCGGCACCTCGATCGACGTGATCGAGATGGACGCCGCCTCCAACCGCTCCGTCGACGACGTCCGCGACCTGCGCGAGCGGGTCGCCTACGCGCCCGCCGGCGGTCACTGGAAGGTCTACATCCTCGACGAGGCGCACATGCTGACCAAGGAGGCCTGGAACGCCTTCCTCAAGACCCTGGAGGAGCCACCCCCGAAAACGGTCTTCGTCCTCGCCACCACCGAGTCGCACAAGGTGATGGCGACGATCGCCGACCGCTGCCAGCGCTTCGACTTCCAGCGCCCCTCGCTGGAGCAGATCTCCGAGGTGCTGAACCGGGTGGCCGCCAGCGAGGCGATCGAGGTCGACGACGGTGCCCTGGCGATGATCGCCCGCTCCGCCTCCGGCAGCTTCCGCGACGCGCTCGGCACGCTCGACCAGCTGGTCGCCTTCGGCGGCAGCCACGTCGAACTCGGCGACGTGCTGGAGATGCTCGGCGCCGCCGACGCGGAGCTGCTGTTCGAAGCCGTCGACGCGGTGGTCGCCGAGGACCCGAAGGCGGTGCTGCTCGGGGTCGAGAAGATGGCCCGTTCCGGCCGCGATCCCTCCCAGTTCGCCCGCGACCTGCTCGCCCACTTGCGCTTCCTCCTGGTCACCCAGACGACCGGCGAGGTGCCGACCTCCTTCGTGGTCACCGCCACCGACTCGGCCCGGCTGCAGAGCCAGGCAGCGGCGATCGGCACGGCATCTCTGATCCGGACCATCGACGAGTTGGCGGTCGCGCTGACCGCCGTGCGCGAGGGAGACGACGCGCGCATGGCGGTCGAGATCGCCCTGCTCAAAGCGGCGCGGCCGGATCTGGATCCTTCTACCGAGGGGCTGCTGCGGCGGATCGAGCGGCTGGAGGGACAGCTCTCCGGTGAGGGAGATAGGGCCGCGGGTCCTGTCGCGGCGGCATCCCCCACGGTGCTCGGCGCCGGAGGCGCCTCCGCGCCGCGGGGGACCCCCGCCACCGCGCCACCCGCGGCAGATTCCGCACCGGAAGATGTTCAGCAACCGACCGAGCCGGAGGCGGAGCAGCCAAGTGAGCCCGAGGCATCTGACGAAGACGCCTCTCCGGCGGGTGGCGCGGCGGGGGGGGACCCCCGCGGCGCGGAGGATGCGGAGCATCCGGGCACCGTGGGGGTGCCCGCCGCGACAGGACCCGCCGGCCTGGCCGCCGATCTGGATTTGGAGGGGCTCACCCGAGCGTGGCCGGCGGTGCTCGAGAAGCTGGGGGAGGCGAAGGGGGCGGGGGCCCTGGCGGCGACGCTGGCGCGGGCGCGTCCGGTCGGGCTCGACGAAGGGGTCTTGGAGGTCGGCCTTCCCGCCGACGAACCCTTCAACAAACGCAAGGCGGAATCGGCGGAGCGACGCGAGGAGCTGATCGCGGCGCTGCGCTCGGTCACCGGCCAGGACCTGAAACCCACTTACGTCCTCCTCGACAGCGAGAGTGAGGCGCCGGAGGCGCCCGCGCCTGCCCAGGGGGCCGAGGCACTTGACGAGGAAGAGCTGCTGGCGCGGCTGAAGAGCGAGTTCGATGCGGAGGAGGTCAGTTAGGTGGCTCGAGGAGGCGGACCCGGGGGCTTCGACGTGAACGCCCTGATGAAACAGGCGCAGCAGATGCAGGACCAGATGCTGCAGGCGCAGGAGCAGCTCAAAGAGGAGACGGTCGAGGCCAGCGCCGGCGGCGGCATGGTCAAGGTCAAGATGGGCGGCGACCTGACCCTGCGCGAGATCTCGATCGACCCGGAGGCGATCGACCCGGAGGAGGCCGAGATGCTGGCCGAGATGGTCCAGGCCGCGGTCAACGAGGGCCTGCGCGCCGCGCAGGAGCTGGCCAGCTCGAAAATGGGCGGCATCACCGGCGGTCTCGGTGGCGGCCTCGGGGGGGCCCTGGGCGGTTGAGCACGGAGGGCCCGGCCCCGCTCGCGCGCCTCGTCGCCGAGCTCTCGCGACTGCCGGGGATCGGCCAGCGGACCGCCCAGCGGCTCGCCTTCCACCTGCTGCGGGCCCCCGACGAAGAGGCCTTCGCGCTCGGCGACGCGATCCGCGAGATGAAGGAGAAGGTCGGGCTCTGCGAGGAGTGCTTCAACCTCGCCGAGGGGCCGCTCTGCCGGATCTGCGCCGACCAGAACCGCGACCGGGCCTCGATCTGCGTGGTCGAGGAGCCGGCCGACGTGATCCCGATCGAGCGCACCCACGAATATCGCGGCCTCTACCACGTGCTCGGCGGCGCTCTCTCGCCGATCGACGGGGTCGACGCCCAGGACCTGAAGATCGCCGAGCTGCTGCGCCGGATCGAGCGCGGCGGCACCACCGAGGTGGTTCTGGCGACCAACCCGACCACGACCGGTGAGGCGACCGCCCTGCACATCGCCGACGAGCTGCGCGGCAAGGTCGCGGTCACCCGCCTGGCCAGCGGCCTGCCGGTCGGAGCGGACCTCGAGCACGCCGACGAGGTCACTCTCGGCAAGGCGCTCGCCGGCCGCCGCAGCCTCGATTAGCTGCGAGCCGATTGAACATCCGTCCTGGACGAAGATCTGCCCGCAAATAGCGGATTTCCGCGGCTCTTGCGTCCGCTGCTTTCGGGAAGGTCACAGGGTGGCGACCCAGCGGGATTCAGGCGACGGCTCAGACGGACGTTCGCCGGCGGGGCGGATCGCCCACGAGGTCTCCTCGCTGCAGGCCTCGCTGCTGGCCAAGCTGCGGCAGGAGCTGAACGGGGAGGAGCCCGAGCAGTTCGCCCTCGCGGCCGAGCGCCTGGCCACCGACTTCGGCTCGGTGGCGGCGACCGCGGTCGATGCCGCATACGAGCAGCAGGCGGCACCGGCGCAGACGAGCGACGAGCATCGCGAGCTGACCAGCCTCTACCAGCCGGGTCACATGCGCCGCCGTCTCGACCAGATGGCCGAGACCAACCGCCGTTACGGCCACCCCTTCGCGCTCGCCGTCTTCGACGCCTCCGGGCCGGGGACGCGCGACGGCGATGCCGGCGGCGGCCAGGAGACGGTGCTGGCGATCGTCGGCGCGGCGCTGCGCGACAGTATCCGCCTGGTCGACGAAGCCTTCCGCCTCGAGGAGGACGCGATCTGCGTCCTCGCCCCCAACCTGCGCACGGTCGAAGCGGTGCAGATGGCGGAGCGGCTGCTGGGCCAGCTGCAGGAGCTGGAGCGGGCGGGCGGTCTGCGGATCGCGGTCTCGGCCGGGGTCGTCGCCTGTCCCGAGCACGGCGCCGACGTCGATCTGCTCCTGCACAAGGCCGACGCGGCGATGTGGCGAGCGCGCGCGGTGGGGCAGCCGGTCGGCCTCGGCGCCTTGCAAGATCGCTGACAGATTCCGGAAATTTGTCCATAACCGATGTAAACCCGCGTTTGCGGTGGGAAACTGGCGTACGCGCGTCGAATGGGTCGCGCAACCACCCCTCTCTTCAGATGCCAGGAATCCGAACCAACGCAGCGGCCGAAGTGCTCGGCGTCAGCCCCAACACGCTCCGCAGCTGGGAGCGTCGCTACGGCTACCCGACGCCCAAGCGCACCGTCGGCAACCACCGCAACTACGAGCTGGTCGAGCTGCAGACCCTGCGCGATGCCCTCGCCCAGACCGGCAACATCTCTTCGGCGATCGAGCTGGCGCGCCAGCGCCAGGAGGCCCCGGCCAGCGGTGGAGAGATCCTCGCTGCGCTCGAGAACTTCGACGAGGCCGCCGCCGACCGCGCGATCGAGGAGAGCCTGGCGCTGCGGCCGCTGGAGCGCACGGTCGAGGAGATGCTGCTGCCGGCGATCGACGAGCTCGCCGCCGACCCCGACCGCGAGGCCGAGCTCGAGTTCGCCTCGCGCTGGGCGACCGGCTGGCTGCACGGCGCCCGCCGCCTCGCCCCCGCCGCCTCGCGCCCGGCCGGGATCCTGCTGCTCGACTCGAGCGACGGACAGGACGCCGAGGCGGTCCACACCCAGGCGCTGGACCTGGCCCTGCGCCGCGCCGGCTTCCGCGTCCTCGTCCTCTCCAACGGCCTCGGCGACGAGCGCCTCGAGCGCGCCCTCGGCGCCCTCGACCCGACCGCGATCGTCGTCTGCGGCCCCGGTGCCGACACTCAGGGCGCGGTCAAGCTTGTCCGCAAGATCCGCGAGCTCGGCTTCGTCGCTCCGCTCTTCGGCTTCCGCGCCGCCGGTCTGATCGGCGCCGCCGTACCTTCGGCGGGGGAGAGCCCCAGCCAGGTCACCGGCATGCTCAATGCCGACCTGCGCCGCCGTGCCGCCCAGGCTTTCGCCTAACTCCTCACCTTTCCCGAACCCCGTTGGTGACCCCCCTGTCACCAGCCGGAAACGATCTGGTTACGCGCTGGTAACGGTGCTGTAACGACCTCGTAGAAGTTCGGTGAACGGGCTTGACAGAGCCATATCCGGCGCACAACTCTGCCGCCGAAAGGGTTCAGTCAACGAAAGGAATCAATCGCATGAGCGATACGACGAGTGCGCCGCAGAGGGGCGTGCGCGCAATCAGGGCCGGGCTTCTCGCCTTCGCCCTGGCGGCACTGGCAGCGATCGGACTTGCCTCCCAGGCGAACGCCGATTTCACCAGCGGCAAATGTGGAGGAGTGAACACGAACGCGAACGGCGCCAGCTTCGCGAAAGGCGCGCAGGAAAGCTTCAACTCCTACTTCAAAAGCTTCTATTGCGCCGGCAGCGGGCTCGGCGTCGCATACAACGCGAACGGCAGCGGCGCCGGTATCGAAGGCGCCCAGCTGCGCGAAGGCACCTCCCGTTTCTGGGGTAGCGACGATCCCCCCACGCCGGCTCAGGTGGCGCTGATGAACTCCGGCGCGAAAAAAGAAACCGTCGAAGGCAAACCGAAAGTCGTTCCGGACGGGGTTGAAGGCAACGAGGGCAAAATCCACGTATACCCGGTCGCCGCGGGGGCGATTGCCCCTCTGGTCAACTTCCCGCTGGGCTGCGACCCCGAACAGCTGGCTGACAAATACCGCACCGTCTCGGCTGCGCAGATCACCGGCAACGCCGCGCTGAAAGGCATTCTGCGCGTTCGCTTCACCAAGGTCCAATACGAGAAAGTCTGGGCCGGGGTGGAAAACGTCAAATGGAGTGAAGCTTTCCCCGAACTCACGGGTGCCCCCTGCGAAGTGCCGATCATCCGCGTCGTGCGCTTCGACAAGTCCGGCACGACCTTCGGGTTCAAGGACTACCTGCGCACGATCAACCCCGCACGGGGCTGGACCACCACCTTCGAGAGTGGGACCGGCGAAATCGGCAACCGCGAATGGCCCAACGCCGTTTTCGGCCCCCGCGCCGACTGCCCCGGCAAAGAAGGCCCCGGCTCCCAGGAAGACAGCATCGACCACCTCACCTCGGGTTGCGAAAACGGCAACGGCGAACTGGTCAAAAAAGTGATCGCCACCGATGGTTCCATCGGCTACGCGGATATCGCCACCGCCCGCAACGCGAGCCCGACCCTCGCGGTCAACGCCGCGCTGACCGAGGCCCCGACCACTCCTTACTGGACCCAGGTCCAGAACGGGTCGATCGGTGTCGGCTCCGCGCAGGAAGGGGAAGGCAAAGGGTTCACCGAGCCGACCCTCGACGAAGCCAACGGCTTCAAGACGACGGCGGCCACGACGCCGGGTCAGAAGGGAGCCAACTGCATCTCGGGGGCCATCTTCCAGAACACCCCCGCGAACAGCTTCGGCAACTGGGCGAATACCAGCGGCGTGAACGCGGCCTCGGGCTACGGGATCTGCACGCTGACCTACGCGCTCGTGTTCGACGATAACTCGGCGGTGTTCAAAAACACCCCCGAAGAGGAGAGCAAAGCTCGTACCGTCAAGGACTATGAGGAAGGCATCGTCACCGACGCGGCTCAGGCTCAGCTCCTCGCCGCGGACTATGCGCCTCTGCCCCCGTCGCTGCTGACGCTCGCCCGGGTCGCGGTCGCACAGATCGGCTGGAACAAGGCCGGTTCCGGCGGCGGTGGTGGTGGTGGTGGCGGAACCACCCCCGCTGTCACTCCTGCCGCCGGTGGCGGTCCCGCTCCGGTGGTCATCAGCAACCAGTTCTCGGTTCCGCGCAAGACGATCTCGTCGAAAACCGGCAGCGCGACCTTCTCGGTCAAGCTGCCCGGCGCCGGCAAGCTCGACGTCGTCGGCACCGCCAAGTCCGGCAAAAAGACGATCAAAGTCGGACAGGTCGTCCTCACCGCCGGCAAAGCCGGCACCTACTCGGTGACCCTCAAGCCCAGCGGCGCGGCAAAGCAGCTGCTGAGCAAAAACGGCTCGCTGAAGGTCAGCCTCAAGTTCACCTTCTCGCCCACCGGCGGGACGGCGAAGAGCTCGAACAGCTCGGTGACCCTGAAGCTGGTCAAAAAAGCCGGGAGCAACGCGTAGTCCACTCCCGACCCATCGCCGGCGCAACGCGACGCCCGGGCTCACCTGAGCCCGGGCGTCGCGCCGGTGCTGGGGCTCACCGCAACTCAACGCAACCGAAACGGCAGCAAAGGGGCAGATGAACGATCAGCACGTAGACCAATCGGCGCGCAAGCGCTCGAGCCGCCTCCCTGTGCGGCCCCCCCAGGTGAACTTCAAGGACGCCGCCGGCGCCTTCGGCGAGCGACTCGCCGCGATCGGGCGGTGGTTCCTCAAAGACCCGATGAACACGATGCTGATCGCCGCCTCGATCTTCCTCTCCGCCACCTTCTTCATCCTCCTCGACCAGATCCAGCCCAGCTCGGCCGGCGAAAAGGTGCCGCTGAGCAAGATCTTCAAGCTGACCGAGGACAAGCAGGTCGAGGTCGCGACCCTGCTCGACCAGGACTCGCGGGTGGTGATCGACACCGCCAACGGGCGCACCGTCTACGCTGCCTATCCGAGCTCGGACGCGCAGACCAACTCGCTGGTCAAAGCCCTGGCCGAAAGCGGCGCCGTGGTCACGATCGACCAGCAGGCCGATATCCCCTCGAAGCAGATCATGGTCCAGTTCCTGATCCCGATCCTGCTGCTGGTCTGCCTCTTCGTCCTCTTCACCCGGCTCGGCCAGGACGGCGGCGCCGGGGCCTTCGCCGGCTTCTCGAAATTCACCGGCAAAGGGCGCAAGAAAGGCGCCGAGTCCCCCGATCGGACCACCTTCGACGACGTCGCCGGCGCCGGCGAAGCCCTGGCCGAGCTGCGCGAGATCCGCGACTACCTGGCCAACCCGGGCAAATATGCGGCGGTCGGGGCGCGGGCGCCGAAGGGCGTGCTGCTGGTCGGCCCCCCCGGCACCGGCAAGACGCTGCTGGCGAAGGCAACGGCGGGGGAGGCCGAGGCGACCTTCTTCTCACTCTCCGGCTCGGACTTCGTCGAGTCGCTGGTCGGGGTCGGTGCCGCCCGTGTCCGCGACCTCTTCGCCAAGGCCCGCAAACAGGCGCCGGCGCTGATCTTCATCGACGAGCTCGACGCCGCCGGGCGCAAGCGTGGCGCCGGCGTCGGCCAGGGCAACGACGAGCGCGAGCAGACGCTGAACGCGATGCTGGTCGAGATGGACGGCTTCGGCGGCGACGCCGGCGTCGTCGTCCTCGGCGCCACCAACCGTCCCGACATCCTCGACCCGGCGCTGCTGCGACCGGGCCGCTTCGACCGCCAGGTGACCGTCGACGTGCCCGACGTCCACGGCCGCCTCGACATCCTCACCCTGCACTGCAAGGGGCGGCCGCTGGCCCCGGGCACCTCGCTCGACGAGGTCGCGAAACTGACCTCGGGCTTCAGCGGCGCCGAGCTCGCCAACGTAATCAACGAGGCGGCGCTGCTGACCGTGCGCGAGGGCCGGGTCGAGATGGACCAGGCGACGCTGGAGGAGGCGATCGACCGGGTGATTGCCGGCCCGGCTCGCAAAAACCACGTGCTCAGCGAGGAGGAACGCTGGACGATCGCGATCCACGAGTCCGCCCACGCCGTGGTGATCCGCTCCAGCGGCCAGAAGATGACCACCCAGAAGGTCTCGATCGTCGCCCGCGGGCGCCAGATGGGGACCGCCGCGAACATGCTCACCGACCGCGACGCGGTGGTCATGCAGGAGCCCGACATGCGCCGCCACCTGATCGCGATCGTGGCCGGTTTCGCGGCCGAGCGGATCGAGTTCGGCGTCGCCTCGACCGGCGTCCACGACGACCTCCACGCCGCCACCGGCCTGGCCCGGATGATGGTCACCTCCTACGGGATGTCGCCGGCGCTGGGCCCGGTGACGATCGGCGAGAAAGCCGGCGAGGTCTTCCTCGGCGCCTCGCTGCAGGACATGGGCCAGGTCGCGCAGGCGACGCTGGAGACGATCGACAGTGAGGTCGAGCGGCTGGTCGGCGACTCGGTCAACCAGGCCGAGGCGATCCTCAGGACCAACTGGAGCGCCGTCTACGAGACGGCCAACGCGCTGATCGAGCACGAGACGCTCTCCGGCCACGCGCTCGACGCCGTGCTTGCCTCGGTCCAGCCGACTCTGCTCGACTTCGGCACCAAGGTCGACGCGGAGGTGGAGACGCGCGAGTTCGAGGCCCAGTCGGAAGGTGAGTAGAGCGGCGAAAACGGCGCTGGCCTCTCTCGCGGCGCTGCTGATCGCGGCGATCGGCTCAGGCTCTGCCCGCGCCGACGCCCTGATCTGGCGCCTGGAGCAGCCGGCACCGCCGTCTGGCTCCCCCTTCAAAGTGCCGCTCGGAGCGCCGGGAGATCTCTCCTTCTGGGCCCCGAACCGCGGCTTGCTGACGGTCGAGGGCAACAGCACGATCCCGCGTGGCATCTTCAGCTGGAACGGCCAGAGCTGGCACCAGCTGGCGACCGTCTGTGGCGGGCCAGGCGACAGCGCGCGGATTGCCTGGGCCGGTCCCGACGAGTTCTGGGTGATCAGCGAACCAAGCCTGCCGCGCTCCGGCGCGGGCCTCGCCCTCTGTCGCTTCAAGGGCGGCCAGGTGGTCGGCTCCTGGAGCACCCGGGTCGACGCCGCCGACCCGTTCCGGCAGATGCTCTCGGCAACCTGCAACGGGCCGGGCGACTGCTGGTTCGGCGGTGTGGGATCTCAGGACGCCCTCGGCACCCGCATTGGCGCCTTCCACCTCCACTGGAATGGGTCCGACCTCGAATCGGTCTACGGCCCGCAGGGACGAGGGGTCAGCGACATGCAGTTCCACCAGGGCCGTCTCTATGAGTCCACCTATGTCGGGCGGGGTCCTGAAAACCGCGGCGAAGCGGTAGAGCTCGCCGAAACGGAGGCGGTGCCGAGGCTGATCCACACGGTCAGCGGCCATGCCTTCGCCAGTGATCCCTTCACGCCCGCCGCCCTGCCGGGCGTGCCCGGCGATGGCACCGAGCTGCTCGGCCTCGACAGCGACGGCACCGATCTCTGGGCGGTCGGCGGCGGGGCCGCGTCGGGGCCCTCGGCGCCGGCGGAAAAATCGGTGGCGCGTCCGCCCTTCGCCGCCAGGCTGGTCGCCGGTTCCTTCCAGGAGCTGGAGCTGACCGGCGGCGAATTCGGGCTCACCGACCGCCTCGGCGACGTCGCCGCCATGCGCGGCAGCGAAGACGCGATCGCCACGGTGGTCCCCTTCGCCGACCGTCGCAGCACCAACAGCAAGGCGACCGTGGCCCGGATCGCGCCCGACGGCACGGCGACGACCACGCGCCTGCCGGCCTCGGGGGCGGGGCGCGGCAGCGCCGCCCGGGTCGCCTGCCCGGCCGTGAACGACTGCTGGATGGTCACCTGGGGCGGCTGGCTCTTCCACTACAGCGACGGCACTCCACTCGCGATCGACACCGACCCCAATTTCCAGGGCACGATCGATTTCCGCCCCAACGAGGCGGCCGAACAGTTCGTCCCCGATGCGCTTCCGGTCGACGATTCGCAGCTGTTCGCCCCGGCTCCGGTCGAAGACGCGAAAGCGAAGGAAGCGCGCATCCGCAAGCTGGCGCCGCTGCTGAAGCGGATCCGCTCGCGGCTTCAGGGGCTCGCGCTGACGGTCAGCTTCACCGTCACCCGGCGAGCGCGGGTCGCGCTGATCGCCAAGCGCGGCGGCCGCACCGTCGCCCGCACGCCCAAGCGCACGTTCGGGCCCGGCCGCCACTCCCTCCTGCTCCACCTCAGCCGCGACCGCTACCCGACCAAGCTGGCCTTCGACACCAAGGAGGTGAAGCGGTGAGCCGGGTGCAGGCGAATCGCCGCCGTCTCCTCGTCGCGACGAGCGTCTTCGCGGTCTCCATCGCGCTCGCCTCGCTGGGGGCGCCGAGCGGTCGCGGCGAGCCATTGGCGCCCGGAGTGGGCCCGCTGCCCCTGCTTGGCACCGCCGACCCGGCGATGAGCCTGATGGGGGCGGCGCCGGCGGGCCAGCCAGGCGAGGCCTGGGGGTACAGGCAGCTGCCGGCCTCGGTCACCTCCGCCGAAGTCGGCACGCGGCCGCTCGCCTTCGGTCCTCCCCTGGAAGCGAGCAACCCGCGCGCCCAGCTCGCCTTCCTCCGCTACACCGACGCCAGCGGCTGGCAGGTCTACGAGACGCCGGTGGACGCCTCCGGCAACCCCTACCGCGGCCCCACCCCGAACCGCCTCTCGGCGAGGATCACCCGCGAGGGCGGGGGGGTGCTCGTCGGTCGCGACCCGACCCGGCCGACGAGCGACCAGGTGGTTGTGCTCGACCACGATCCCGGCGGCCCCTGGAAAGCGCTGCAAGCGCCGCCGGCGACGGTCCTGCTCCCAGCCGAAGGCGAAAGACCGGCGGAGACCCTGGCCGCGGAGCTCGGTGCCGGCCAGATCGCCAACGCCGCCTTCGACGAAGGCGGCCACACCGGCCTCTTCTTCGCCCCAACCGGCCGTTCGGTCGCCGACGCGGTTATCCGCTACGACGGCGCCAAAGCCGAATGGGCCCGCGAGCCGGTCAAAGTCCCGCTCGGCTCGGAGACCGAGTTCCAAATCCTCGCGATCGACGCCACCGGCCTCGGCAACGCCTGGGCGATCGCCGATGCGGCCGACGGGCTGGGGCGCTCGGTGGTCCTGTTGCAGCGGACCATCACCCCCGAAGGCCCGCTCTGGGTCGAGCGGGGGCTGGGCGCCGCCCAGTTCGCCGACCGCGAAACGCCGGCGCTGGGAATCTCAGGACTGGCCCCGATCGGCGGCGCCGCGCAGCCGCTGACGGTGACCGCGAGCGGGGTCTGGATTGATCTCACCGGAACGATCGGGGGCGCCAGCCGCGACGTCACGGTGTACTACGACATCGGCGCCGGCGCCGTGACCAGCTCCTGGTGCGACGTGGAAGCGGTCTGCGGCACGCGCAGGCTCGGTGTCAAGCTCTCGCGCCAGGTCGGCTACCGCAGCTTCGCCTGGCCCGGCGCCGGCGCCGGCTCCAGGGTCGTCACCAACCCGCTCGACGTCGATGGCGGCGAGGAAACCAATCGCGGCACCTATCTGCGGCTGAGCGGGGAAAGCTTTGCGCGGATGCCCGGCGCCGGCGGCAACTTCCGCGCCGGCGGCGCTTTCTACAACGACCAGAGCGGCTGGCTGGACGGTCCGCTTGAGATCTCGGGCAAGGCCGCGCCCGACCTCCTGCGCCCCTGGCCGATCTCGCTGAGAGCGCCGCTGACCGCGGCGACGACGGCGCCGGGCTCCGCGCCGGGCTCGCTTGCCTCGGGCGCCCTGACGGTCGGAGTCGATGGCAGCGTCGCCCGCTACGCCCCCGGCAAGGGCTGGCAGCGCGAGTTCCTGCTCAGCGCCAGCGGCGCGGTCAGGAAGCCGGTCCTGCGTGGCGTCGCCTGGCCGGAACGGGGACACGCCTACGCGGTCGGGGACCTCGGGGCGATATGGGAGTGGAACGCGAGCGACGGCCTCTGGATCGCCGATCCCGGGGTTCCGATCGGCTTCGAGGGCAACCTCACCGGCGTCGCCTTCGATCCCGCCGAACCCGATCGCGGCTTCGCCGTCGGCAAGGACGGTGTCCTGCTCCGCTTCGGCAAGAGCTGGGAGCAAGACGTCCTGCCCCCTGGTTTCGCCGGCCGCAGCTTCACCTCGATCGCCTTCGCCGGCCGCGAGGCGATCGTCGCCGCCGGCGGCGACCTCCTGGTCGAAGACGGTGGCGGCTGGCACGCCGACGCCTCGGCCCAGGCGCTGCTGCGCGGCGCCCCCGGCGCGCAGCCCTACATCTACGCGGTCGCGGGGCTGCCCGACGGCGGTGCCGTCGCGGCGGGCCGCGACGTGGTGATCGAGCGCGACGGTGGCCCCGGCACGCCCTGGCGCTTCTCCAAGCAGCCGATTCCGGGCTCGACCGCGATCGCCGCCGCCGCGGTGCGCGACGGTGGGGTCCGCGCGATCGTCTCGGTCGTTCCGCAGCTCTCCTTCCCGCCCGCCGACGATGTGCCGCCGCCCGACCCAACCGTGCCGCCGCCGATCCTGCCGCCGTTCGCGTTGCCCGGCGACGGCTATCTGCTGCGCGAGACCGCGAACGGCTGGGAGGACGAGCAGCGGACCAGCTTCGCCGGCTCCGGAGCGGACCGGCCGCTGAAGAGCGACCCGGTGCTGGCGCTCCTGCTCGACTCCGCCGGCGCCGGCTGGGTGGTCGGCGGCTGGAGCGGCCACGCCGACATCACCGGCCGCGGCACCTCTGCCAGCGGCAGTGCCGCAAGTGCCATTCGCGCCCGGGTCAGGACC
Organism: uncultured Solirubrobacterales bacterium; assembly: GCA_963717495.1. Classification (GTDB taxonomy): domain Bacteria; phylum Actinomycetota; class Thermoleophilia; order Solirubrobacterales; family 70-9; genus VAYN01. The sequence goes on from OY970339.1 coordinate 2,609,329, forward strand.
GCCTCGATCGCTCGCTTCGGCGCCGCCGCCGCCCCGGCCCCGGTCGCCGCCAGAAGCACGCCGGTCCCCCTGCCCGGCGGTCCGGTCCGTTTCGCCGTCGCCGGCAACGCGACCTGCGAGGAAGCCTGCGCCGACCTCGCCCCGCAGTCGATCGGGCCTGACAGGACCCTCAGCGCCGCCCTGCGGCTGGCCGGGGCGATGCACGGCGCGGCCGCCGGCCCCCGGGCGCTGCTTTACACCGGCAACCGGGTCGCCACGGGGCTCGGCCAGGCCGACGGCGAACGCTATGCGGTCCTGCTGGGCTCCGAACCGAGCCTTCCGGTGTTTCCCGCCGTGGGCTCCGGCGATGTCAGCAACGGCCTCGGTTCGAGCGTGTTCGCGACGTCCTTCGCCGGATTCCCGGCACCGCTGGGGACGGGCGCCGCGGCCGCGGGAATCTCGACCGCCGGCATTCCGGGCGCCCCCGCCCCCGCCGGCGCCCGCACCCACTACGCGTTCGACAGCAGCGGGCCGGGCGGCACCGTGCGCGTGATCGTTCTCGACAATTCGCACGGGTCGCTGGCCACCAGCGACCCCTATCAGAACCCGCCGGAGGCTCAGCTGCCCTGGCTCGAAGCGGTGCTTGCCGATGCCCGCGCCAGGGGAATCCCCACCGTGGCAATGGGCAACCGCAGCCTCAACGCCAACTTCACGCCGAAGCTCAACGTTGCCGACGATGGCACCGAGGTGGCGCGGGTGCTGGTCGACGGCGGCGCCTCGGCCTACCTCTTCGACCGCCCTGAAGAGAACCGGACGATGCGAATCCCGGCTGGTGGCGCCACCACGATCCCCAGCTTCGGGACCGGCACGCTCGGCTATCGCTCCGAGCTCTCGGGCGTGGTCGGCGGCAGCGCCGCCGACTCCCTGTTCGGCGACAGCGGGATGATGCTGTTCGAACTCGACGCCTCCAAGCGCGATCCGGGCACGAACCGGGCACCGGTCAACATCAGGCTGATCCCGGTGATCCAGGACCTCACGCTCGAGGCGACGGACGGGACCCTGCTGCGCCGTTCGATTCCGGCCCTGTTCAGCGGCCTCGGCCGCCGACCGCTGGGGGGCGACCGCTGGGGCGTCTCCTCAGCCGGGTCGGGGATTCCAAGCCCTTCCGGCAGCACTCCATACACCGCGTTCCCACCAGAACCGTGCCTGGTCGCGGGCTGTGCGGACCGGATCGCTCCCGAATACAGCTTCACCTCCTCGGATCCGGACATCGCCGATTTCGTGCGCCAGGATCCCGCCTCGGCCAACCTCCACAAGCCCTTCCTGGACCAGAGCGACAAGGTCGTCACCGACAACAGCTCCGGCCTGCTCTGCCCCTTCAACGCCGGCACCACGACGCTGACGGTCAGCGCTGGCGGCTTCTCCTACTCCGAAGCGGTGACGATCCAGGGCGGCAGCGTCCGCCGTCCGTGCGGGACCCGGCCACTGCGGCCGGATCGCTTCAAACGCGCCGCCAGCGTCACCACCCCGCCGCCGCCTCCGCCGCCGCCGCCCGGATCCAGTCCGCCGGTGGATCTCGTCCCGCCCGCCCCGGCGCCGTTGACGCCCCCGGCCACCCCGCCGCCACCCCCGACCCCCGTCAACGTGATCCCGCCCGCGCCGCTGGCCCCGGCGGCGTTCATCCCCTTCGCCGGCCTCGTCGCCGCCGTGCCTGCGGCCGTGCTGCCGCCTCCGCCGCCGGTCGTGCGCCCGCTGCCCCCAGGCGGGGCGCCGGCACGGACCTACCAGGTCGAGGAAAAGCGCGAAGAGGAGGCGGCGATCGAGGAGTCCCAGGCCTTCTCCCGCTACGAAAGCGAGGACGAAGGCCTGACCGTGCCGCCCTACCTGCTGGGCCTGATCGTGATCGCCGCGATCGGCGGCGCCACGGTTCGCGGCGGCCCCCGCGACAAGCGCCGCGCGGCTCCGGCGGCCGCCAGCACGGGCCGGCGCCGACGCTACTGAGCCGGGGACCTAGCTACGCGATCCGTTCCGGGGTGAAGCGGTAGCCGATGCCGAAATGAGTGTGGATGTAGCGCCAGTCGGGGGCGGCCAGCTCCAGCTTGCCGCGCACCTTGCGCACGAGAACGTCGACCGAGCGGTCCCGGCGTGACATCTCCCCGCCCCACATCAGCTCGTAGACCTCGGGCCGCTGGACGACGCTGTCGAGCCGCTTCGCGAGCAGGAAGAAGAGCTCGAACTCGCGCACGGTGAAGCCGACCCGCCTGTCGCCGACCAGCACCTGCAGTTCGGCCGGCCGGATCTCGAGGTTGGCCAGGCGCATCACGCCCCCGCTGGGCGCGGCGGAGGTCGGCGGTTCGGCCAGCATCGAGCCGTACCCTTTCCCGGCCGCGCGCCCAGACGGTGAAGGGCCTGTTTCGATTTGGAGAAGATTTGGTGAACCGACCCAGGAGGGCCTCCCGGGTGCGCTCGTCAATCGCTGGCGAAGGTGACCGTGGTGGCGGCGTGGAGGCGCCTGCCACCGCCGGCGGGGGTGAACGTGACTTTGACCCGGGCCCGCAGCTCCTGCCCGCGCTTCAGCGCCGCCCGGTAGCGAGGGGCGGCCCGCATGACTACGTGGAAGCTTCCCTTGCCGCGAGCCCGCGTCTGGCGGGCGGCGATCTCCCGCACCCGCGGCGGTTTGCCGCGCCGCGTCGTCGCCACCGCCTTGATCGCGCCCGCCGCCGGAACCGAGATGGTCAGCACGATCACGCCACCGGCTTTGGCCTGCGCCCGAACGAAGACCCGGGCCCCCGCCCGGCTTTCCTTGACCGAGCTGGCGCCGCCAGCCGTACGCGCCGCGGTGGGCGCCCCTTCGATTGGCTGGGGGAGCCGGGTCGCGACGAAGGCGTCGGCGCGCTGGTTAGCGTCGCCGCGAAAGAGGTTGCCGGCGAAGGAGCTGAAGGCGACTCGGGACCCGTCGCCGGATATCGCGACACCGTCCTGGGCGCCGCCGTCGACGTCGCCACCGGAGATCGAGTGGGTGGCCCGCTCCAGCGTGCGGCTCTGGAGGTCGACCACGTAGAGCTCCTGGGGGCCGGGTACCGCGCGCGGGGCACCGGTCAGTTGCAGGGCGGGCAGGACAAATCTGGTGCGGCTGGTGGTCATCGCGAGAAAGCGACCACTTGACGACAGCGCGATCGAGCCCAGCGGCAGGTTGGTCGCGAGGTCGCCCGTCGAGGTATCGCGGGTCAGCTCGACGGTGCCCTGCTTACGACTCACGCCCGGCCGCATGTCGGTGAGATAGAGGTCGAGACCCGGGCCGCTCTGGACGACCGGACGGGGGCCGGCGCCGGTGAGGAAGGCGACCGTGTAGCCGTCGCCACTGAGCGCCGGCAGCTGCGAGCCGATGTCGGCGCGGTTGGCCTCCTGGTCGGTCAGCGGGCCGAGGCAGGGACCGGTCGCGCTGGGGCTGAACACGGTTTCCATGCCAGGGTTTTCCATTTCCATCTGGCGGCAGACCGGGTCATCCGGATCGGCGAGGCCGGTGATCCGGCGCGTCGGCTCCGTGGGCCCGAACGGGGCGCGGCGCCAGAGGTAGTAGTTGAAGCTGGGGTCCGGGTTCTCGCCCGCGAGGAGACGGGTCTGGACACTGGCGTTGCCGCCGGTCCAGGCGACGGTGGTGCCATCGGCGCTGAGTGCGGCGCCGATGGCACCACCGGAGGGCTCGGCGCTCATCAGCCCCGTTTCCGCGTCGCGCACAGCGGTGACCAGGGTCGTCGTCTGCCCGGTCAGGTCACGGACGAAGATCTGCCCGGCGGCCGTTTCGACTCCCGGCCTGGCGGGCAGGTCGGAAACAGCCTCGGTGCGAAAGGCGATCCTGCCGCCGTCGGCGCTGATCGCCACCCCGGGGGATACTTCAGCGCCAGGATCGCCCCCGGCGAGCGGGACAGCCGGAGGCGCGTAACTCGCCGGCGCTTCGCCGCCGCCGCGGGCCGAGACCAGGGTGTAGGCGCCGGGTTCGTTCGGCGAACGGCTCATATCCCTGCGGTAGACGTCGACGTTGTCGTTCCCGTCGGCGGGCACCAGCCGCTGGCCGGTCGAGAAGGCGACGAAGCGTCCGTCGGCGCTGATCGAGGGGTTCGAGGCGCCGCGGCGGAGGAAGGCGTTGTCGCTTTCGCGGAAGAGGTCCCCGTCGGCGACTTTTGCCAGCATCCTCGTCTGCAGGTCGAAGCGGAAGACGCCGCCGACGCGGTAATCGCCGGCCGGGTCGGGATCGTCGTCGGCGAAGAAGTTGCGGGCTCGGGTCTGCATCGCGACGTAGCGCCCGTCGGCGGAGATCGCCGCGAATTTGGTCGTGTCGTCGCCCTGTTCGAGGCGGCCGTAGTCGGCGGATATCAGCTGCGCGCCCGCCGCTCCGTCGACGGCGTTGCCGAAGAAGGCGCCGGCGCCGGCGGGCACGGCAAGCCCGAGAAGGGCCAGGACGGCAGACGTGAGATGGGCCAGTGCTTGGCGGCTCATCCGACCCGCACCCTGCGCTCGAGCTGGACGGTGTTGCCGGCGTGGTCGCGGGCGCTGACGAGGAGGCGGTAGGTGCCGGCCTTCGCATAGGCGTGGCGGACCGTCTTGACGATCGGCTTCTTCTTGCCCTTGCCGCCCTTCTTGTGTTTGGCGGTGGAGATCACAGTGCCGCCGCCACCCTTCTCCTGGCCCTTTCCACCGCCCGTTCCGTCGCCGAAGAGGACCTTCGCCGAGCTGCTCTTGAGGCCGGAGGTCCCGAGCCTGCCACCGTCGGTAATCGAGACGGCGAGGCGCTGACCGTGCCGCCGCACAGTCACCTTCGGCGGCCGCCGGTCGATCCGTAGCACGGCATTGCGGGAGCCGGTCTGCTGGCCGGCGTCGTCGATTGCGAAGACCTGGATGCGGTGGCGGCCGTCGCCGATCTCACCGCTGCGCAGCAGCGCGAAGAGCCGTTTCGTTTCCTTGCCGACCGGCTCGTCGTCGACGCTGACCGAGTAGTCGACGTGGCCGATCGCGTTGACCGCGGCGGCCCAGTGGATCGCGACCTCGGCCTGGCGCCTCCAGCCCGCCGGAGTCTGCACGAAGAAGGGGTTGGGAGGAGCGTTGACGATTGCGGCCGCGACCTGCGTGTTGGCGCCGCTGCCCTGGGTCCAGGCGACGATCGCGTCGCCGAGCCCGGAGCCTCCCATCCGCACTCCGCCGACGGCACCGCCCAGCGGTGCGCTCAGCCCGGCCGGATCGACCACGCCGTCGGCCCGGCGCTCCTGGACCCCGACCGCGCCGGCGCCGCCGCGCAGTTCGCGCCAGGCGGCGACCGCGGCGCCGGTTTCGGAGAAGTCGACCTGGGGGTCGCCGGCGACGGAGCTCGCGCCTTCGTCGAGCCGCAGCACGCTGCCGACTTTGTCGTTATCACCGGTCCCGAGCAGCGTCGCCGAGTCGCTGCCGAAGCCGGCCACGAAGGCACCGTTGGGCTCGACGCCGATGCTCGGCACACCCAGCCCGGCCCGGACGCCGCCGTCGGCCAAGCGGGCGCCGGCGAAGGCCGCGGCGCCGGTGGCAAAGGCGTCGGGCATCTCGTTGACGAAGAGACGCGGCGCGGTCAGCTTGCTCGACTGGCCCGGCTGCTGGCGCAGCGCCACGGCGGCCTGGCCGAAGCCGCCGACGTCGAGCGAGAAGGCGTCGGCGGGCCCGCGCAGCGGCACCCCTTCCAAGCTCGAGGGGCTGACCTGGAGGGGGATGCCGACGGTGGTCCCGAACAGTCGCCGAGCCCAGACGCGGTCGACGAATTCGTCATCGGGCTCCTGCCAGGCGACGACGCCGTTGCCCTGGACGTCGATCCCGATCCGCGGTCCCGTGGCCTCGGTTGGCAGCCGCAGCGGCGCCGCCGGGTTGCGGTTGACCGGACTGCCGAGCGGCGACCAGAGCCGGTTGTTGTAGCGGGCGGCACGCACGCTGGCGCTGACGTAGCCGGGCGGGTTGGCGGCGCTGGTGTCGGTGACGACGAGATAGGCGAGATACGCCTGCCCGCCGGCATTCATCGCCAGGTCGGGAAAAGACGAGGTCGCCTCGCCGACGTTGAAGTCGACCGGCACCGGGGGCGAGAAGCCGCTCGCGCCCGGGTCGAGACCGGCCGAGAACATGCGGTCGCTGCCGACCCCGAACTCCTGCACCCAGGTGACCAGCAGGCGCCCACGGTTGCCGGCCGCGATCCGCGGCCAGCTCGAGTCGAACGCCTGCCCAACGTCGATCCGCAACGGCGCGGTCCAGGCGTTGCCGTCGAAGCGGGTGACAAAAACATGGTTGCGCCCGTCCGCTTTTTTCAGATAGACGACACCACCGCTTCCGTCTTCGGCCATCGCCGCATCCGTCACTTCGACCAGGTCGGCACTGGGCCCCTCGATCAGGTGCGTGTCGGAGATTTCAGCACCGGCGGCAGCGGGCCAGACGAGCAGGAAGAGGCCGACCGCGGCGACTGGCAGGAAGCGAGGGCGCATGAACTTCACACCCTCCCGTGCCCCCGCGACAAAGTTGTAACTAGAGCGCTACCAGGTGGTTAAGCAGCGCTGGGAGAGGTGGGGTGTTCCTTCCGACTCCTCCCCGCCAACCCCCCCGTAACCAGTTTTTATCCAGACAGTCACGCCGCATTCACCTTGGGCCCCAAGACTGACCCGAGACTGGCCTGGTCCGGAACTTCCGAAACCGTTACCAGGAGCGATCTCCCATATGAACTGGAACCGTCCCCTGGCTGTCGTGGCCGCGTGTGCTCTCAGCGCCTCGCTCGCTGTGCCCGCCGCCGCGACCGCCAAGCCGACCATCACGATGAGCGGGTCCACCAGTGTGGCCCCCCTCGCCGCGCTGCTGGCGAAAAAGTACATCGCCGGCTGCGGCGGCTGCGTCACCTTCAAGTTGCTGCAGGGCGGCTCCGACGTCGGCATCTCCGACGTCGCCTCCGGTCGGGTGACGATCGGCAACGCCTCCCGCGATCCGAAGCCGACCGACCCGGGCGGTCTCGTCTTCAACAAGATCGCCCACGACGCGGTCTGCATCGTCACCCACAAATCGAACCCGCTGCCCGGCATCGACGAGGCTGGGGTCCAGGCGATCTTCGGCGGCAGCGTCCGCACTTGGAGCAGCGTCCCGGGCTCGAGCGCCAGCGGCACGATCGACACCTTCGTCCGCTCGCCTGCCTCCGGTACCCAGGACGCCTTCCAGAAGATCTTCCTGGGCTCGACCAAGGTCTTCTCCGGCGCCAGCCAGAAGGCGTCCAACGGGCTGGTCCAGCAGTCGGTGGCGGCCGACCCCAACGCGATCGGCTACGTCTCGCTGTCCTTCGCCGACGGCCTCCACACGATCCCCTACAAGGGCGTCGCCTGCACCGAGCGCAACGCCAAGTCCGGCCAGTACGGCGGCCAGCGCAACCTCTACATGGTGACCCGCGGCCCCGCCACGGGCGCGACCAAGGCCTGGCTCAAGTGGATCACCAAGAGCTCGGCCGCCGCCGCGGTGATCAACACCGAGTGGGTTGCCCTGCAGTAGTGGCTGTTCGCGGCTCTCAGTCCGCGCAGCGACGGGACCGCACCGACCAGCGCGCCGAGCTTGCCCTCGGCGCGCTGGCCGCCGCGGTCCTCGTGCTGATCGCCTTCATGATCGTCTTCGTCTTCGCGAAGGCGTGGCCGTCCTTCGCCCACAACGGGCTGGCCTGGTTCGGCGCGGGAGGGAATCTCGACGAGCAGCTGACCGCGATCTTCAACTCGCCCTCGGATCCGAGCGAGGCCGTCTACACCCTGCATGCCTGGCCGCTGATCTACGCGACGGCCCTGATCACCGGCATCTCGGTCTTGCTGGGGACGATCTTCTCGCTGCTGGCGGCGATGTTCATCGTCGAATTCGCGCCGGGCTGGATGCGCGCCACCCTGCAGCCGGTGGTGCGGCTGCTGGCGGCGGTGCCCTCGGTGATCTACGGCCTGATCGGGATCCTCGTCATCGTTCCCTTCTTCGGCAACCACATAATCAGCGGTGCCCAGAAGGAATCGGTCCAGTACGTGATCCAGCTCGACGGCTCCAGCATCCTCGTCGGCGTCCTCGTGCTGACGGTGATGATCACCCCGATCATGGTCGCGATCACCGTCAACGCGCTGCGCTCGGTGCCGCAGACCTGGACCGAGGGGGCGGCGGCGCTGGGGGTAAACCGCTGGCGGGCCCTGCGCACGGTTGGCCTGCGGGCGGCGCGGCCGGCGATCGTCGCCGCGGCGATTCTCGCCACGGCACGGGCGCTGGGCGAGGCGATCATGCTCTCGATGGTCACCGGCTCGGTCGCCTTTGCCCCCAACCCGCTCGACGGCGTCACCTTCTTCTTCGAGCCCTCCCGCACCTTGGCGGCGCAGATCATCGAGGGCGCCGAGGGGCTCTCGGTCAAGCCCTTCGGGGAGACGATGTACGCCTTCGCGGCGCTGCTGCTCGTCTCCAGCGCCTTCCTCTCCTTCGGCGGCTGGATGGCGCGGCGCTCGATGCGCAAATACACCCTCTCGCCGCGATGAGCGCCCATGCCCAAAGCCGCGGACCCGCTGGGCTGGTCAGGCGCATCCGCGCCGCCGGCAGCGACTCCTGGAGCCTCGGCGACATGATCGGCCTCGCCTCGGCCTGGGCGGCCGGGATCCTGCTCTGCGTGATCGCCGCCGCGATCGTGCTCTACATGCTCTACCGCGGCTTCCAGTACCTGAGCTTGGACCTGATCTTCAGCCACCCCGAAGCCGGCCTCGACCAAAGCAAGAGCGGTGGCTTCCTCGATCCCCTCCAGGGAACCCTGGCGCTAACCGCGATCGCCACCGCGATCGCCGCCCCGGTCGGAGTCGGGATCGCGGTCTGGCTGACCGAGTACGGCCGCCCCTCCTGGCTGGCGCGGGCGGTCGAGTCGGGAGTCGAGATCGTCGCCGGCACGCCCAGCATCGTGCTGGCGATCTTCGGCCTGCTCGTCTTCCAGCAGGGCTTCCTCAGCTTTCTCTCCTACGAGGCAACGCCGGGGGTCGCCTTCGGTCGCTCCTTCGTCGTCGCCGGGATGATCATGTCGCTGATCGCCCTGCCGCTCGTCGTCGGCGCCAGCCGCGAGGCCCTGCTTTCGGTTCCCCGCCATGTGCGCGAGGCCTCCTACGCGCTCGGCAAGGACCGGATCTCGACCATCCGCCGGGTGCTGCTGCCGGCCTCGCGGCGCGGCATCGGCACCGGGGTCGCGCTGGGGATGGGCCGGATCGTCGGCGACACGGCGATCGTCGTCGTCCTGCTCGGCGCCACCCTGCAGAACGAGCCCCAGGGCGGGATCCCCGGCCTCAGCTTCCTGCAGGGCACCGGCAGCACGCTCACCACCTACGTCTACAACAACTCCCCGGTCGGTGAGGGCGGCTCGCCGGAGAAGGCCTACGCGGCGGCCTTCGTGCTGCTGGCGATCGTGATCGCCCTCAACTTCGCCGTCGACCTGATCACCCGCGGCAGGGGGCCCTCGTGGACGCGCTGAGCGAAGAACGGGGAATGGACGCCTCGCGCACGCTGCTGGCCGGGGCGGGGCAGCTGCCGCCGCCGGTGCGGAGGATCGCCCCGGCGGCGCCGCCGACGATCGTGGAGCCGCCGCCGGGTGGGAACGGCCACCTGCCGGCCGGGTCGCTGACGCCGGAGCTGAAGCGCCTGCCGCGCCCTGACGCGCCGGCGATCGAGCGCATGCGGACCGAGGCGCTGAGCATCGCCTACGGCGAGAAGCTCGCGGTCAACGGCGTCTCGCTCGAGGTCCGCCAGGGCGAGGTGCTGGCCCTGATCGGCCCCTCCGGCTGCGGCAAGACGACCCTGCTGCGCTCCCTCAACCGGCTCGTCGACCTGACCCCGACGGCGGTCCGCGGCGGCCGCATCCTGCTCGATGGCGAGGACGTCGACGGCTTCGACGTCACCCACCTGCGGCGGCGGGTGGGGATGCTCTTCCAGCAGCCGAACCCGTTCCCGATGAGCATCTTCGACAACGTCGCCTACGGGCTGCGCGAGCGCGGCTCGAAGAAACCCTCGCGGCGGGCCCTGGAGCCGGCGGTGACCGAGGCGCTGCACCGCGCCGGCCTCTTCGAGGAGGTCAAGGACGACCTCGAGCATCCGGCGCTCGCCCTCTCGGGCGGCCAGCAGCAGCGCCTCTGCATCGCTCGCTCGCTGGCGGTGCGGCCGGAGGTGCTGCTGCTCGACGAGCCCTGCTCGGCGCTGGACCCGCTTTCCACCGCCACGATCGAGGAGACGATCGTCGCTCTGCGCAGCGAGGTGGCGATCGTGATCGTCACCCACAACCTGCAGCAGGCGCAGCGCGTTGCCGACCACGTCGCCTTCATGTACCTGGGCGACCTCATCGAGTACGGCGAGGTCGAGCAGGTCTTCTTCTCGCCGCTCGCCGAGCGCACCCGCGAGTACGTCGGCGGGGGCTTCGGATGAGCGCCCGCCCGCTCCTCGCCGGCGGCCTGGCGCTGCTGGCGCTGGCTGGCCTCAGCGCCTGCCAGTCGACCCAGAGCCGCAGCGCCGAGCTGGAAGAGGAGAACTCCTCGGTGCTGCTCGAGAACGAAGGCATCACGGTGACCAAGGAGGACCTGGACATCGAGGTCCTCTCGACCACCGTGCTCTCCGAAGCCGAAGGCCACGCCGTCGTGGTCGAGCTGCACAACGACTCCGACCAGGATCTGGTCGACGTGCCGATCTCCGTCGACGTGCGCGACGCCAAGGGCCGCAGCGTCTACAGGAACGATGCCCCGGGCCTGGAGCAGGCGCTGGTCGCGGTCCCGTTCATCCCCGCCGGCGGCGACGCCACCTGGGTCAACGACCAGGTGCTGGCGGTCGGCAAGCCGGTCTCGGCCGAGGTCAAAGTGGGGGTCGGCGGCACTCCGTTCAGCGGCGAGCAGCCGGAGATCGAAGTCAGCGAGCCGCAGCTCGAAGGCGACCCGAGCTCGGGGATCGTCGCCGACGGCGACGTCGTCAACCGGACCGGCGAGGACCAGAACCGCTTCCTCCTCTACGCGGTCGCCCGCCAGGGTGGCAAGGTCGTGGCGGCCGGACGCGGCGCGATCGAGCACCTCAAGCCGGAGACGAAGCCGGTTCCCTACAACGTCTACTTCATCGGCGACCCCCGCGGCGCCGAGCTCAGCCTCTACGAGTACCCGACCCTCGGCGGGGTGGCGGAATGACCACGACCGGGGGGGACGCCCAGGCACGGATGCCGGTCCAGGCCGGCGAGCCCTGCGAGCAGTGCGGCTCGCCGCTGGCGGCCGACCAGCGTTACTGCCTCAACTGCGGCAAGCGCCGCGGCGCCCCGCGGGTGGACTACCGCGAGCGGATGGCCGCCGCGGCCGCAACGGACGATCGCGGGGCGCCACCACCGCCACCGTCGGTGAACGGCTCGGAGCCGCCGCGGCCCGAGAAGGGCCAGCGCGACTACGCCCCGCTGGCCGCCGTCGGCGGCATCGCCGTGCTCGGGCTGATGCTCCTGATCGGCGTCCTGATCGGCAGGGGCGATGGCGGCACGACTACGACTCCGGCGCCGGTCGTCGTCCAGGGCGCCGGCACGTCGGCGCCGAGCGGAAGCGACGCCGTCGGCGGCGCCGGCTCCGGTGGCGGCGACGCCGGCCTGGGCGCGTCCGACGGCGGTAAGGCGAAAGCCGAGGAAGCCAAGGACGGCGGCGAAAAGGCAGCCAGCGAAGGGGCGGTCACCGCCAGCGAGGACGATCTCGCCGAACTGGAAGACGAAACCGGCGAAGAAGCGGCCAAAAACGCGCTGAAACTGCCCGACAAAATCGCCACCCCGGGGGCACCGCCGCCGATCGACAAATCGAAGGCGCCGGGCGGCGGCGAAGGCGGGGCGGTGACGATCAAGTGAGCTCCGACCTCGAACGCCGCCGCGACCGCCTCACCCAGCAACTCGTCGATCTGCAGTGGGATCTCGGCGGGGTCGCCTACGAGATGGCGATCCGCGACCACTTCCGGCTCGACGTCCTCAACGCCAAGGCGGCGGAGCTGCAGCAGGTCGACGCCGAGCTGGCCGAGGTCGAGCGGATGCTGCGCCTTGACCAGGCTGCCGCGGCCGGGGCCTGCGGGAACTGTGGCGCGCTCTACGCGCAGGGAGCCGTCTTCTGCTGGCAGTGCGGCAGGGACCTGATGCCGCGCAGCGCGCCGAAGGCGACGGCGAAGCCGTGATGCGACGCCTGCTCGACATCGTCGCGCCCCTGCGCCCGGCAAGCGGTGAGACCGGCTACCGGCAGGCCCTGCGCTGGGCGGCGCTGCCGGTCACCAACCGTCGCTGGGCAGCCCCCCTCTGCGCACTGGCGCTCGGCTTCGGTCTTTTCGCCGGGGTCGCGATCGGTCCCGGCACGACCGGCAGCCTCGCCACCGGTGCTGCACCGGTGATCGAAATACCGGGCCTGCTTGCGGGTGACGACGGCGAAGCCGAGGAAGGCGAAGCGGAAGCGGCTGGCATCGCCACAGCGGGAGGCGACGGCGGCGAATTGAGCCTCCCGGCCGAATCGAGCCCCACCGGCTCGACCTCCAGCTTCCCCGAAGTCGAAGCCCCGGAATCCTCGGAAGCGACCTCATCGCCGCCGCCGGCCAGGGATCCCGTTCCCGCCGGGGAAGAGGAGCCCGTCCAAGAGGAGGAAGAAGCGCAGGTCCTGGCGGGCGTCGTAGTTCATGCGAACCCGGCCGCCGGCAGCTACACGGTTGCCGAGGCCGGTGGCCTGCTCAGCGCCGTCCACAGCGCCAAGCTCCCCGTCGCCGGCACCCGGGTCAGCGTCCCGGTCCGCACCCTCGCCAACGGCACCTTCGCCGAGGCGGCCCCCCGCGCGCAGAAGGGCAAGACGATGCGGGCTGGCTTCGCCGGGATCGTCACCTTCGTCGACCCCAATCCCGTCGCGCCGGCATACACCGTCTCCAAACGGGGCATCTCGGTGCTCGTCCGCGTCCGCCCCGACCCGACCGGTGCTCCCGCCGTGCTGCCGGGGCTGGGCGCCTACGCGACGGTCTCCGTCGAAATAGAAAAGACGCAGCCGGTGAGCACGGTGCCGCCGCCGCCGATGGCCGAGGCGCCCGCCCCGGGGGCTCCGGCGCCGACCTGCGCGGCCGATCCGGCCCTGCCGCCGCCGCCCGCCCCGGTCGCGGTCCTCTGGCAGTCTCAGCTCGATGCAGACGGGGCGCCGTTCGCCTCCGGCGACCTCGAGGGCGTGGTGATGGCCGTTTGCGCCACCGAAGGCAAGCTTCTGCTCTCCGCCGACGACCTGCGCCAAAGTGGCAAGGACATTCTCCTCACGGTGCCGCAGTCGATCGACACCGGCACCCTGAAGACGGGCGACTCGGTCGCCGCGACCGCCGCGATCGCGACCGATGGGGCGCTGAGCCTGACGGGCCTGGCCAGCGACGAGCGGGCCCAGGGTGCCGACGACGCTGCCTCCGCCCAGGGCGATTTGGTTTCTCAGCAGCCGCGATGAGGGCGGTCTGCATTTTCGTTTTCTTCACAACTCGGCGGGCCGCAGCCGAGAGCATGCTCCCAGCCGCATGAGCTCGCCCAACCCTGCCCCCGCGTCCGGCCGTGATCCTTACCCGCGCCTGCTCTCCAGCGCGGCGCTGCTCGTCGCCCTCGTCGCCCTCGTCTTCTCGATGGGCGGGTTGGCCCCGGCGAAGAAGGGGGCCGCCGGCGGCAAGGTGGTCTACCTCGGCAAGAACGGGAAGATCCCGGCCAAGTATCTGCCGATCGTCAAGACCGCCAGGAGCGCGAAAAAACTCGGCGGTGCCACCCGCGAGAAGCTCTCGGTCAACTGCCCGATCCCGAACGCGATCGACCTCGGCACCTGGTGCCTGGAAAGCGGCCCCTACCCGATCCCGCCCAAGGACACGGGCAAGAACGACTACCTCTACGCGACCCAGGCCTGCGTCAAAGTCGGCGGCTGGCTGCCCAGCGCCGCGCAGCTGATCGGTGCCGCCCCGCGCGCCAAGCTGCAGAGCACGATTGACGACTCCATCCTCACCTCCGGCGCCGAAGAGTTCCCCGACGCCAAAAACGGGATCAGGGACAAGCGCGAGATGAGCGGCGACCTGACCACGACCGCCTCGGGCTCGCGCTCGGCCGGCTCGCAGGGCGTCACCGTCGGCTCCAAAGGCAACGGCAACCTCGGCGAGCCCGATCCGGTGCCGATGCCCGCCGACCCGCTGCCGGAAACGCTCAACTACGTCACCGTCTACGACAACCACAACATCGGTGGCTTCGCCGGCGGCGCTCCCGTCGGCAAGGCAGAGACCTTTCGCTGCGCCTACGCCAAAGGCTCACAGGGCGCCAAGTTCAGCGACTGAGCCGGCGCCTGCCGCTCAGAGCGTCGCCAGCGGCACGCCGATTACGTTCAGCCGCCGGCTGAGGCCGCCGATCGCGAACTCGCGGATCTCTTCCGAGTTCGCGCCGAGCGGGTCCCAGTCGCTGCCACCGCGATCGGGCGGGGTCAGCGAGTCCGCGACGGCTGGCAGCAGCTCACGCAGCGTCACCCGCACGACCTCGGCCAGGGCGGGGGTCGCGGCGATGGCCTGGCGCAGGTACCAGGTGCCGTAGCCGATGTGGCGCTGCTCGTCGTGGTGGATCTTCGAGTAGCCGTCGACGAAGCCCGGCAGCAGCGCCTCGCGCTCGAGATAGCCGCTGACGAAGTTGAACGAGGTCAGGCCCAGCGTGCCCTCGAGGATCTGGTGGTAGAGGGTGACGAAGCGGACCTTGGCTTCGGCGTCGCCCGGGTTGGCGACCAGCCGCTCGTGCGCTGCGACCAGGGCGACGTCGAAGATCGTCCGAAAGGCGGGGGAGACCTGCTCGCGAGCGCGCTCGACGTGGGCGGCGATCGCGGCGGGGTCGGCGACGACCTCGTCCTGGAAGCGCGCGTAGAACTGCATGTGGCGCGCCTCGTCGACCTGCTGGGTGGCGAGGAACGTGGCCTCCTCCTCGCTGCCGTAGGCGCCGACCAGGCCGGAGAACTTGGTCGTGATCCGCTCCTCCGCGACCATCAACGAGGAGAGCACCCAGAAGATCAGCCCCCGCTCCTCCTCGCCGAGCTGGTGCCACTGGTCGCGGTCGGCATCGAGGTCGATCGCGAACGGGGTCCACTGCTCGTCCTCCCAGTGGCGGTAGAGAGTCTGCGGGTCGAAGAGGTGAACCTCGTTCACTGACGACCCAGCCTATGCGCTGGCGGTGGACGTCTAGCTCGCGGGGTCGAGCAGCAGCGCCAACTGCCGCGACTGCGCCAGCAGGGTCCCGTCGGCCGACCAGAGCTCGCCGTCTTCCTCGAAGAACCCGTGGCGGGCGATATTCGACCTGAAGGCGACCAGATAGGGGTCCTCGCGCGTGGCGTTCGCCGGCGGCAGCGGCGAGCGGAAGTGGACCGTGTAATCGATCGTCGGCGCCCCGCGCGGATGCTCGAGCCGGACGAACGGAGCCGGGAACCAGGTGTCGAGGAAGGCCGCCGCCAGCGGCGCGTCGAGCAGGTGCGGCTCGCGGCTGCGGATCCAGGCGCCGGTGTAGGGGTCGCCGCCGGAGAAGGCCGGCGCGCCGAGGGCGGGGCGGAGGCGGTAGTTCTGCAGCATGTTCGGCCGGCTGGCGCGAGTCTCGGGATCGATCGTCTGCAGCTCGCCGGGCTCGCCCGCGTCGGGCATCGTCAGCTCCGTGAAGCCGCCCTCGCCCCAGTTCTCCGAGAGCACCGCCTGTGCGGTCGCCTGCACCTCCCCCTCCTGGGTCATCCGCGCCGAGAGGAAGGTGACGCGACCGCCCTCGCGCTCGACCTCGACGGCGATCTCTACCGGGCCGGCCAGCGGCGCCCGCTGGAAGTGAACGGTGAGCGAGCGCGGCGCCCGCTCGGCACTGGCGCACGCCTGGATCGCCCGCAGGAGCGTCGCCGCGACGTAGCCGCCGTTGGGCCCCCTGCCGACCCACCAGCGTTCGCTCATCGTCGCCGCGAAGCGGCCGCCGCTGAGGTCCTCGACCGCGGTGTCGGCGTCGAAGCCGGGCAGGCTGAGGGTGCTCGCCCCCTCTCTCACGCGCCCTCCGGCTCCGGGCCGGGCACGTGCTCGCTGATCCCGAAGCGCTCGTGCAGGCGCCGCAGCGGCGCCGGCGCCCACCAGTTCCACTTGCCGAGCAGCTCCATCAGCGAGGGCACCAGCAGCGCCCGGACGATGCTGGCATCGATCAGCACCGCCAGCGCCGTGCCGACCCCGTTCTCCTTGATGAAGATGATCTGCGAGGTGGCGAAGGCGCCCATCGCGACCGCGAACAGCAGTGCCGCCGCGGTGACGATCCGCCCGGTCCGCTCCAGCCCGATCGCCACGCACTCCGAATCGGAGGCCCCGTTGTCGCGCGCCTCCTTGATTCGAGAGAGGAGGAAGACGGCGTAGTCGGTGGAGAGGCCGAAGGCGACGGCGAAGAGCAGGATCGGCATCGTCTGCTCGATCGCCCCCGGGCTGGAGTAGTCGAGGAACCCCTCCAGCCTGCCGTCCTGGAAGATCAGCACCAGCAGCCCGAAGACGGCGCTGAGGTTGAGGAAGTTCATGATCAGCGACTTGATCGGCAGGATCACCGAGCCGGTCATCAGGAAGAGGATGACCAGGGTGGCGACGATCACGATCGCCAGCGCGATCGGCAGGTGACTGGAGAGGCTGGCCTGGAAGTCGACGAAATCGGCGCTGGCGCCGCTGACCCCGACCGTCGCTCCGGGCGGCGGCTCGAGCGCACGAATCGCCTTCACGGTCTCCTGGCTCGCGTCGGAGACGAACGGGTTGGCGGAGATGACCTGGACCGCGGTGACGCCGCCGCGCAGGCGCTGCGGGGGCAGGACTTCGGCCACGCCGGGAACCCGCCTGACGCTGGCGGCGACCGCTTTCCCGGCGGCGGGCCCGCCGCCATCGACGTCGATCCAGATCGGCGTTTCATGGTAGGGCGGGAAGCGTTCGCTGACCGTGTCGTAGGCCTGGCGGGCACTCGCCGACTCGGGCAGCACAGTCGGGTCGACGGTGTTGAACTTGATTCCGAAGAAGGGCAGGCCCATGACGATCAGCAGCAGGGCGCTGAGGGTCGCGATCGGCAGCGGGCGCCGCATCACGAAGCGCGAAAGGCGGTACCAGAAGCCGTTCTCGTCCGGCTTGGCGTCGGCTTCGGCCCGGCGCTGCAGGAACTTCGGTGCCCCCGCGTTCACCCGCGAGCCGAGCATCGTCAGCACCGCCGGCAGCACGGTCAGCGAGATCAGCGCTGCGAACAGCGCCACCAGGGCGCCGCCGAGGCCCATCGAGTAGAGGAAGCGCTGCGGGAAGACGAGCAGCGAGGCGAGCGCCGCGGCGACGGTCAGCGAGGAGAAGAAGACGGTGCGCCCGGAGGTCGCGAGCACGCGTCGCATCGCCGCCAGCCCAGGCCCGCTCCGGGCGATCTCCTCACGGTAGCGGGAGACGATGAAGAGGCTGTAGTCGATCGCCAGGCCCAAGCCCAGCGCCGTGGTCAGGTTGAGGGCGAAGATCGAGATCGAGCCGAATTCGCTGGCGACGCGCAGGATCAGGAAGGTGCCGACGATCGCCAGCCCGCCGATCATCAGCGGCAGCACCGAGGCGATGAGGCTGCGGAAGAACAGCAGCGAGAGCAGGAAGAGCAGCGGGAAGGCCAGCATCTCCGCCATCCGCAGGTCCTTCTCGACCTGCTTGTTGACCTGCTCCTGGGCGACCGCGAAGCCGCCGACGACGACGCCGGGATGGGCCGAGAGCTGGTCGGCGATGTCGCCGCCGGCCTCCTGCAGCTCCTTGTCGTCGGTCGCCTTCAGGGAGATGGCGAAGTAGGTCGACTGGCGGTCGCGCGAGACGAAGGCGGGAGAGTCGGTGTCGTAGTAGCCCGTGACCGACTCGACGTCGGCGCGGCGGCGCACGCTCTGCTCGAGGGCCTCGACCCGGGCGCGGCTGGAGGCCGCAGCGACCGGCGCGTCCTCGACCACGGCGATCACCGCCGGCGCTCGCAGGCCGGCGTCCTGCAACTGCTCGCGCGCCTCCACCGTCTCGGTGGCGGGGTCGTCAGCGCCGTAGGGGTCGAGCCGGCTGGCGACCGAGCCGCCGATCGCCGCGGCGAGGAGGAAGAAGAGGACCGCGGCGATCCCGATCCGGCGGGCGTTGCCGTCGGCGAAACGGGCGAGGGAATCGAACATCAGCTGCTCCTTTTCTCGGGAGCGGAGTCGAGAATCTGCGCCTCCATCCGCTCGCACCAGTCGGCGAACCACTCGGTGAACTCGATACCGCCCCGCAGCACGATCAGCGGGAACGGGTCCTGTTTCTCCTGCGCCGTCGGTTCCATGGCGCGGAGCTGTTCGGAGACGGAGAGGCGGTGGGCGCGCATCGCCCGCAGGATCTCGACCGCCTCCGCGGGCGGCAGGGCATCGGCGAAGAACAGCTTCAGCAGCCCTTCCTCACGCATCTCGAAGGTGTCGGGCGGCTTCCGCAACCAGGCCCGTAGCTCTTCCTCGCCGGCGGCGGTGATCGCGTAGACCGTGCGCCGGCGCCCCCCGGTCGGCGCATCGACTCCTGCGACGAGCTCGGCCTCGGCGAGCCGCTTCAGCTCGGGATAGATCTGCCCGTAGCTCGCCGCCCAGAAGAAGCGGGTGGTGGTGTCGACCAGGCTTTTGATCTCGTACCCCGACCGCGGCTCGTTGCGGACCATGCCGAGGATCACGTAGGCGGTGGGGCTGAGGTCCTTCATCTGTCAGACTATATATCGCTTGGATATATCTGTAGGTGTGATTAGCATCACATACAGTCAGTTCACCGTCCCGTCCCCAATCCCCGGAAAAGGAGTTCAGATGGCGCTCGACCAGAGCAAGATCGGCCGCGTCGTGGCCGAGCAGATGGAGGCGATCGAAGGCGACTACGGCGACGACTGCGAGATCGGCGACGTCTGCACGATCGTCGAGGTGGTCGGCCCGCACGGCTCCCACGTGCGCGTGCGCAGCAGCGACATGCGCCCTCACAGCGGCCTCGGCCTGGTGCGGATGGCCGAACAGGCGATGCTCGGCAACCTCGGGGGCTCCTAGCTAGGGGGACGGCCGGCGCGGCTGCGTCCCGGGGCGGCGTCTATCCTCAGATACCTATGAGCGGAGCGGACTCGGACATCGTCGTGATGAAGTTCGGCGGCACCTCCGTGGCCGGCGCCGAGCAGATCAAACGCGCCGCCGGCCGGATCGTCGCCGCTCGCGAGGCCGGCAACCGGGTCGTCGCGGTGCTCTCGGCGCGGGGCAAGACCACCGACGAACTGGTCAGCCAGGCGCAGGAAATATCGGCGCGCCCGGTCGCCCGCGAGATGGACATGCTGCTCTCCACCGGCGAGCGCATCTCCTGCGCGCTCTGCGCGATGGCGATCCACGACATGGGCCACGAGGCGATCTCGCTGACCGGCTCCCAGGCCGGGATCGTCACCGACTCCTTCCACACGAAGGCGCGGATCGTCGACGTCCGCGCCGAGCGGATCAGGCAGGCGCTGGAGGAGGACCGAATCGCTCTCGTCGCCGGCTTCCAGGGTGTCTCCACCAAGAGCCGCGACGTCACCACGCTCGGGCGCGGCGGCTCCGACACCACCGCGGTTGCCCTCGCCGCCGCCCTCGCGGCCAGCGTCTGCGAGATCTACACCGACGTCTCCGGCGTTTTCAGCGCTGACCCCAGGATCGTGCCCGAGGCCCGCAAGCTGCCGCGCGTCTCCTTCGAGGAGATGCTCGAGATGTCGGCCTCGGGAGCGGGGGTGCTGCAGCTACGCTCGGTCGAGTACGCCCGCAACCACGGCGTCCGCATCCACTGCCGCAGCAGCTTCGAGGACGGCCCCGGTACCCTCGTGGTGGCCGAGGATCAAACGATGGAGCAGCCTTTCGTAACCGCAGTCACCCACTCCAGCGCGGAGGCCCGCGTGACGCTGACCGGTGTCCGCGACGAGCCCGGCGTCGCCGGTCGCATCTTCACCGCCCTCGCGGAGGCCAACGTCAACGTCGACGTGATCATCCAGAACGAGCCCGTCGGTGGCGATCAGCTGGCCGACCTCTCCTTCACCGTCGACCGCTCCGACCTGACCACGGCGACAGACACGATCGCCGCCCTCGGCGACGTCTCGCTCAAGGTCCGCACCGACGAGCAGATCGGCAAGGTCTCGATCGTCGGCGCCGGCATGCGCTCGCATCCCGGGGTCGCCGCCAAGGTCTTCGAGGTGCTCGGCGCCGAACGGATCAACATCGAGATGATCTCCACCTCGCCGATCAAGATCTCCTGCGTCATTCCCGCCGACCGGGTCGCCGATGCGGTCAAGGCCCTGCACAGCACCTTCGAGCTCGGCGACGACGCGATCCGGCCGGAGGACCCGACCGGTCCCGAGCACCGGCCCACGGTCGCCGGCTGAGTCGCCGTTCATAATCGGGCGATGGCGGGCGACGGATACAGAGTCGGAGTCGTGGGCGCGACCGGGTTGGTCGGGACGACGATCCTCGAGCTGCTCGCTGAGCGCGATTTCCCCGCCGCCGAGGTGGTCCCGTTCGCCTCGACCCGCTCCGCCGGCCGCGAGCTGGAGTGGAACGGCCAGGCCATCGCCTGCCGCGAGCTCAGCTCGGAGTCGATCCAGGGCCTCGACGTCGTCCTCTCTTCGGCCGGTGGCGCGATCAGCGCCGAGTGGGCCCCGCGCCTGGTCGAGGCCGGCGCCGTCGTCGTCGACAACACCAGCCACTGGCGCATGCACGACGAGGTGCCGCTTGTCGTCGCCGAGGTCAATCCCGAGGCCCTCGACTCCCATAAGGGGATCGTCGCCAACCCCAACTGCTCGACGATGCAGATGGTCGTGGCGCTGAAGCCGCTCTTCGACGAGGCGGGGATCGAGCGGCTGGTGATCTCCACCTACCAGGCCGTCTCCGGCACCGGCAAGGCGGCGATCGACGAGCTGATGGAGCAGTCGCACGCGATTCTCCACGGCCAGCCGGCCGCGGCTTCGATCTACCCGCACCCGATCGCCTTCAACGCGCTGGCCCAGGCGGGCAGCTTCCCGCCCGGGGACGACCACACCGACGAGGAGCGCAAGCTGATCAACGAGACCCGCAAGATCCTCGGCGACGAGGAGATCCGGGTCAGCGCCACCTGCGTGCGCGTGCCCGTCGTCACCGGCCACTCGGAGGCGGTCAACGTCGAGACCAAGCGCGAGCTCAGCCCCGAGCGAGCGCGGGAGCTGTTGGCGGTGGCTCCGGGAGTGACCGTCGTCGACGACCCTGCCGCGGGCCGCTACCCGATGGCGATCGACGCCGCCGGCAAGGACGACGTCTTCGTCGGCCGCATCCGCCGCGACCCCGGCAACGAGAAGGCGCTCGACATCTGGGTCGTCAGCGACAACCTGCGCAAGGGAGCCGCCACCAACACCGTGCAGCTGGCAGAGCTTCTGGTGGCGCGCGGCTTGCTCGGGTCGAGTTAGTCCCTCCCGCGGGGGACTAACTCGACCCGCGGCTCAGACGACGCAGCACGAAAGGGGCCACGAGCGTGGTCAGGATCGACATCGCGACCACGACCGCGAACAGCTCCGCGTCGATCACCCCCTCCGCGGCGCCGATCGAGGCGACGACGATGCCCACCTCGCCACGCGGGACCATGCCGACGCCGACGATCGCGGCTTCGTCCCGGCCCAGGCCGCGGGCGCCAAGGTAGCCAGGAATCAGCTTCGTCACCACCGCCAGCGCCGTGACCGCGGCCAGCAGCAGTAGGGCGTGGGCGCTGAAGAGGGAGTCGAGGCTGAGCTCGATGCCGATGAAGGCGAAGAAGAAGGGCGGGAAGAAGGCGTAGAGAGGCTGGACTTCCTGCTCGATCGAGCTCTGGTCCTTGGTCTCGGCGACGATCATCCCGGCGAGGAAGGCGCCGATCAGCGCCGCCAGTCCGATCTGAGCGGCGAAGGCGGCAAGGCCGAGGCAGAGGATCACCGCCGGCAGCAGCGGCGAGTCGGCGAAGCGGGGAGCATCGAGCAGTCGCGGACGGCTTTGCAGCAGCCGCGTCCCGCCCAGGGCGACGAAGGCGACGAAGGCGACCGCGACAGCCAGGGCGAGGGCGATCTTGCCGGCGTCGACGCCGCCCTCCGCGGCCATCCCCACCGCGACCGAGAGCAGGATCAGGGCGAGGATGTCGTCGACCACGGCCGCGCCGAGCACGGTGCGGGCGGCGCGGCTGCGGGCGATCCCGAGGTCGAGGAAGGTGGCCGAGGTGATGCCGGCGCTGGTCGCCGCCAGCGCCGCGCCGAGGAAGACGCTGGTTTCGGTGCTTTCGCCGAGGGCGAGCCCCAGCCCGATCCCCGCCAGGAAGGGGAGGACGACGCCGGCGCTGCCGACCGTGAGCGCGATCCGTCCCACCGCCCGCATCTCCGAGAGCCGCGTCTCCAGCCCGACCCAGAAGAGCAGGAAGACGACGCCCAGCTCGGAGAAGACCCGCAGCACCTCGTTGACGTCGACCCAGCCCAGCACCGCGGGCCCGACCAGGACCCCGCCGAGGATCTCGCCGACGATCGCCGGCTGCCCGATCCGCTTGAACACCTCGTCGCCGAGCTTCGCTGCGACGAGGACCAGGAAGAGGTCGGTCAGGACCCCCGCCGTGTCGCTGGCGGAGGCGAGGGGGAGGGAGAGCGCGTCGATCAGGGCAGGCTATGCGCTGAGGGGTTCTTGCGGGTGTCGAGAATTTACGATTCCGCGACTCGCACGTAATGTTTTGTCGTCTAGGATCAGGGGTGATGGAGCAGCCAGAAGCCAACCACGGCAATGACCGGTTCGATGACCTCGCGGACCGGGTGGGTCGGCTGGAAACGCGAATGGACGCCCGCTTCAATGCGGTTGACGCCACCCTCCACGGCATTCAGCGAGCGATGATCGTCACGCTCGCCAGCATTCTCGCCGCATTTGCCGGCCTGCTGGCGGCGATTCAGCTCTGAGCCGCTAAGCGGGAATAGCAGTCAGGCGATCCTCGACCCAGCTAGTCGAGGCGACGTGCTTGCTCATGCCCAGCTCCTTCGGCTCGGCGCCGAGTGCCAGGCCGACCAGCTGGGGGAGGTGGAGGACGGCGAGGCCGAGGTCGCGGTTGACGATCTTGGCCGCCTCCGGCTGCTGCATGTCGAGGTTGAGGTGGCAGAGCGGGCAGGGGGTGACGAGGCAGTCGGCGCCGGCGTCGATCGCGTCGCCGACGTGGGTTCCGGCCTGCTTCAGCGACGTCTCGCGGTTCATCGTCACGACCGGGAAGCCACAGCATTTGCGGGCGCCATCGTACTCGACGACCTCGCCGCCGAGCGCCTGGATCACCTTCTCCAGGTAGATGTCGCGGTCGGGGTGCTCGTCGTAGCCGAGGCGCTCCTTGGGACGGACGATGTAGCAGCCGTAGAAGGGGCCGACGCGCAGGCCGGAGAGCGGCCGCACCACCTGGGCCTTTAGTCGATCGAGGCCGTAGTCCTCGACCAGCAGCCAGAGGAAGTTCTTGTTGGTGAAGCCGTCCTTGTCCTTCTCGTAGGCGAGGCCCTGTCCGCTCAGCACCTCGTTGATGTGGGCACGGTAGGTGGAGTCCGCGTCGAGCCGCTGCTGGCACTCCGACTGAGCGCCCTGGCAGGTCGAGCAGATATTCATCATCGCCAGCCCGGTCTCCTGGGCGAGCGCGAAGGTGCGAGCGTTGAGCGTGTCGGCCAGCTCCTGGTTGTGCTCGGCGATGACGCCGGCTCCGCAGCAGTTGGCGCGATCCAGTTCGACCAGCTCGATCCCGAGCCGCTCGGCGACCAGCGCCATCGAGCCATGCAGCTCGGGGGTGAAGCCCCGCGAGACGCAGCCGGGCCAGTAGGCGACCTTGATCTCCCCGTCGCTCACGACTCCTCGCTTTCCGCGGCCGCGGCCGCCTCATCGCCGAGGATCGCGTCCGTCGGCTCGTCGGGCTCGGGTTCGACATCCTCCTCGCCCTTGATGTACAGGTTGAATTCCTCTTTGTGCGCCTCGGCGTGCTCGTAGATCGCCTTGACGTCCGCCATCGCGTCGCCGGGCAGCTTGTGGTGCGTGCCGGGGATCGCCTGCCTGAGCTTGACCTTGCGGTTGCGCAGCGGGCGCAGGATCGTCGGCAGCGACTTGATCGTTTCGACGAGGCCGCGCTTGCTCGGTTTCAGCTTGCCTTTGATGCCCGGCGCGTAGGACTCCTGCACCAGCATCGCCTCGTCGAGCGTGCCCTTCTTCTCGATGATCTTGACGAAGGCGATCTCGTGCGCGTGGCCGGCGTTCGGGTCCTCGATGCCCTCCTCGCCGGCCTTGCGGCGCAGGCGCATGATCTGGTCCATCGGCGCCACATCCTTGGGGCAGGCGTCGATGCAGCTGAAGCAGTGGGTGCAGTCGTAGATCCCGTGCGGGTCCTCGGCCAGGTCGTGCAGGCGCTCGACGGTCTCGGCGTCGCGCGGGTCGCCGACGAAGCGGTAGGCCTTGGCCAGAGCTGCCGGGCCGATGAAGTCCGGGTCGGCTTCCATCGAGAGGCAGGAGGAAACGCAGGCGCCGCACTGGATGCAGGCCATCGACTGGGTGATGTCCAGCATCGATTCCGGGTCGACGATGTACTCGCGCTCGGGCGCCTCGCCGTGGGGGAGGAGCCAGGGGGTGACGCGGCGGATCTTTGTCCAGTGGGTCGACTCCATGTCGGTGACCAGGTCCTTGACCACCGGCATGTTCCCCATCGGCTCGATCACGATCGGCGCGTTCTCGACCCTCTCGCCGGCGGCGCTGGCCACCTTGTTCGCAAGCTCCTGTGCCTCGCCGATCTGGGTCTTGCAGCCGAGCCCGGACTGGCCGTTGATCTTCATCCCGCAGGAGCCGCAGATCGCGGCGCGGCAGGAGCAGCGCACGGCGAGTGAGCCATCCTCGCGGTCCTTCGCCTGCAGCAAGCCGTCGAGCACGGCCAGCGAGGGCTCGAGGTCGACGTTGAACTCCTCCCAGTACGGCCCCTCGCCGCTCTCGGGCTGGAACCTGCGGACTTTGATCGTGTAGTCGGCCATCAGTAAGTCCTCGCTTCCGGTTCCCACTGGGTGATGGTCACCTCGGAGTATGAGATCTCGGGCCCGTCGTCGGTCTGCTCGAGGTCGATGTGCTTGAGCCACTCGTCGTCGTTGCGCTCGGGGAAGTCGGTGCGGTACTGGGCGCCGCGGCTCTCCTTGCGCTCGAGCGCGGCGAGGCAGGTGCACTCGGCGTTGTCGAGCATGTAGCCGAGCTCGATCGCGCCGAGCAGGTCCTGGTTGAAGACGCTGCCGTGGTCGTCGATGTAGGCGGACTTGGCCTCCTCCTTGAGGCGGCGCACGGTCTCCAACGCTTCCTGGATCCCGGCCTCGTCGCGGAAGACGGCGACCTTGGCGTCCATCGCCTGACCGAGCTCGAGCTTGATCTCGGAGACGCGGCGGCCGGAGCCCTTCTCGCGCGATTCGATATCGGCGATCATCGCCTCCTCGTCCTCGAGCACCTTGCGCGACGGGCGGGAGCCCTCGGTCCGCTTGGCGCGGGCGGCGGCGTCGACGCCGGAGCGGCGGCCGAAGATCAGCGTGTCGAGCAGCGAGTTGGCGCCGAGCCGGTTGCCGCCGTGGACGGAGACGCAGGCGGTCTCGCCGGCGGCGTAGAGGCCGGGGATGTCCGTGCGGCCGTCGACGTCGGTCTTGACCCCGCCCATCGTGTAGTGGTTGCCCGGCTTGATGTGGATCGGTTCGCGGGTGATGTCGACGCCGGCGAAGTCGCGGCCGACGAGGACGATCTCGCGCAGCGCCTCGTGCACGCGCTTTTTCGGGACCACCGTGATGTCGAGCGCGACGGTGCCGTCGGGGAAGCCGCGACCCTCGTTGATCTCGGTCTGCTCGGCGCGGGAGACGACGTCGCGCGAGGCCAGCTCCATCTTGTTCGGCGCGTACTTCTCCATGAAGCGTTCGCCGTTGGCGTTGAGCAGGTGGGCGCCCTCGCCGCGGGCGCCCTCGGTGATCAGGAAGCCCTTGCCCGCCAGCGTCGTCGGGTGGTACTGGATCATCTCCATGTCCATTAGCTTGGCGCCGACCCGGTAGGCCATCGCGATGCCGTCGCCGGTGCAGATCAGGGCGTTGGTGGTCGGCTTCCATACCTGGCCGTTGCCGCCGCAGGCGAGGATCACCGACTTCGCCTCGAACAGCTCCATCGAGCCGTCGGCGACGTTGCGGGTGACGACGCCGCAGCACTCGCCGTTCTCGTCGATCGCCAGCGCCGTCGAGAACCACTCCTCGTAGCGGGCCACCGAGTCGGAGTACTTCATCAGCTGCTCGTAGAGCACGTGCATGATCGCCTGGCCGGTGATGTCGGCGACGTAGTAGGTGCGGGCGGCTGAGGCGCCGCCGAAGGCGCGGGTGCCGAGCTTGCCCTCCTCGTTGCGGTGGAAGGTGACGCCGAGGTGCTCGAGGTGGAGGATCTCCTCCGGTGCCTCGCGGGTCATGATTTCGATCGCGTCCTGGTCGCCGAGGTAGTCGGAGCCCTTGATCGTGTCGAAGGCGTGGGACTCCCAGGAGTCGCCGGGGTTGAGCGCGGCGTTGATCCCGCCCTGGGCGGCGTTGGAGTGGGAGCGGACCGGGTGGACCTTGCTGACGATCCCGACCGATACGCCTTCCTCGGCGGCGGCGAGGGCGGCGCGCTGACCGGCGAGGCCGGCGCCGATTACGAGAACGTCATGGGAGGGCACGAGCGCGGATGCTATAGAGCCGAAATCCGAGGCCGCAGTCGGAATTGACTCAGAGCCAGCGCTCGCCGAGCCGCCGGATCGCGGCCTCGCTGAGGCGGATGCCGTCGGCGACGGTGTCGAAGTCGACGTTCTCGGCGAGGTCGTGCCACCAGTGGTAGTTCGCCGGCTGCTTGAGGTCGGTGCAGCCGCAGATCGCGACCGTCTCGTAGCCGGCCGCCAGCGGCTCGAGGCCGTCGGTGCCGTTGTGCAGGCGCAGGTTGGGGTAGAGCCAGATCCCCATCTCCTCGGCCAGACCGTCGATCAAGGCCAGCGCCCGCGGCGAGTAGTCGTGCAACTTCAGGAAGCCCTCGGCGCGCAGCGCCAGCAGGTGCGGCGAGCCGATCGACTCGAGGCAGAGGAAGAAAGTCGACTCCCGCGGCAGCCGCGGGAAGTGGCGCTCGCCGAACGCTTTGATGCCCTCGCTGAAGGACTCCTCGGCGCCGACCGAGAGCAGGATCACCTTGATCCCGGCGGGCGGCTCGGCGAGGAAACGCTCGGCCAGGGCGAGCTCGGCGACGACCGCGGTGCCGTTGTCGTTGGCGCCGGGGACCACCTTGCGCAGCCCGATGTCAGCCATCGCGGCCACCGAGCCGAGGCCGAGGAAGAGGCCCAGCTTCGCCAGCGGGCGCCTGCCGCTGAGGGCTCCCAGCGCCGCCAAAGCCGGGCCGCCGAGGACCGGCGCCATCAGCATCGGGCTGGTGTCGGTCTTCTCGATCAGGCCGAGGCGGTCGGCGATCAGCGGGATCCGCGGATGGAAGACGAGGCCGGAGTGGGCGGAGTCGTGGTGGGAGATGACGACGACTGTGCGCTCCGCGTCGGGATCGCCGAGCTCGCAGACGACGTTGTAGGTGGTGCGCTTGGGCAGGACGCGGCGCAGGCGCCGTTGCCCGGGTGGGAAGTCGTCGGCGATGCCGGCGGCGCCGATCGTGCCCAGCAGCGTCCCCAGCAGACGGCGTCCACGGAGTCCCGCCACCGCGCCGAGAGCGCCCAGCAGGGCACCGAGCCCGAGTGGCCACCAGTAGGTGCCGTGCGCCGGCTCGGCCTCGATCCGCGCCTCGGCGCCGAGCTCGGCGTAGCGCGCGACCAGCCACTCCGCCGCCCGCCGCTCGCCCTCCGAGGCGGAGGGCCGCTCGATTCGCTCCAGTTCCTCGAGGCGCTCGCGCAGCCATCTTTTGTCGGTTGGCATGGAGCCGGGCAAGCTACCCACATACCATTGGCGGATGCTGGGTGGCCGCTCTTTCACGCTCTTTCGCATTCGCGGGATCAGGATCTCCGTCGACTGGTCCTGGTTCCTGATCCTTTTCGTCCTCATCCTCTACATGACGGATTTCTACGAACGCCTGCTCGGCGAGTCGGGCTCGGCGACCACGCCCTTCCTGCTGGGGGTGCTGAGCGCGGCCGGCTTCTTCGGCTCGATCCTGCTGCATGAGCTCGGCCATGCGGTGGCGGCCAGGCGAAACGGGATCGGGATCACCGGCATCCAGCTTTGGATCTTCGGCGGCATGGCGAGAATGGACCGCGAAGCCGACAGCCCCGGCACCGAACTCAAGGTGGCGCTCTCGGGCCCGCTGGTGACGCTGGCGATAGTCGTCGCGCTCACTCTCGGCGGGATCGTCGCGGTCGGCTGGGAGGGGTTCCGGAACGCCGCCGTGCTCGAATCGACCGCCGGGGTTTCGGGGGCGGTGGCGATGATCGCCTGGCTGGCCTTCATCAATGCCCTGGTCCTGGTCTTCAACCTGCTGCCGGCGTTTCCGATGGACGGCGGCCGTGCCGCCCGCGCTCTCGCCTGGTGGAAGACCGGAGACCGCACCGCCGCGACCCGTTTCGCCGCCAACCTGGGGCGCCTCTTCGGCTATCTCTTCGTCGCCGTCGGCCTCCTCCTGATCTTCATGGGCGACATCTTCGGCGGCGTCTGGCTGGCCCTGATCGGCATGGTCGTCAACGGCTCCGCCCGCGGCGCCGCGATGCAGACGGCGATCAGCAGCAGGATCGACAGCCTCCAGGTCGCCGACGTGATGGACCGCGAACCGGTCGCGATCCCCGGCGACATCAGCGTCGAGAAGGCCCTCGACGAGTACTTCCTGCGCTACCGCTGGCCCTGGTTCCCGGTCGTCGACGCCGCCCACCGCTTCCTCGGCCTGCTCGAACGCGAGCGCGCCGACGACGTCCCCGAGGTCTCCCGGGCCAGCTCCCACGTCTCCGACCTGATCGATGCCGACCAGAGGCTCTTCGTCAGGGACGACACCCCGCTCGACGCGCTGCTCAGCAACCAGAACCTGCGGAAACTGGGAGCGTTGATGGCGGTCGATGCGGACGGGCGGCTCTCCGGGGTGATCACGGTCGAGCAGGTGGGTCGTGCGTTGCGGGACGCGACGGCGGGGTCTGGGTAGGGCTTTCGCTTAACTTTTTCGAGGACGTTTTCTGGCTGGCCGCGTTTCGCAGCGGCGAAAAAGTACAAGACGCTTCAGCCCTACCCAGACCCCGCCGTCGTGATCCGCCGGGACTCCCGAGAGCTGAAATCGCTAGCGAGCTTGCGCGGGGGAGTGGCGGTCGATGATCCGCTTGAAGTCGGTGCCGGCGGGGAGGGTGCCGAAGGCCTGGCCCCAGTCGCCACTGAGCCTTGAGGAGCAGAAGGCATCGGCCACTGCTTCATCGCCGTAGCGGACTAGAAGCGATCCCTGCAGGGCCAGGGCCATTCTCTCGACGATGCGGCGGGCTCGGGTCTCGATCGTCTCGAGGTCGCCGGGGAGCTCGTTGCGCAGGGAGGTGGCGTAGGCGGCTAGCCGGGGCTCGCTGACCGCGCCCTCCTCGACCTCGGCGAAGTAGGCGTCGAGGGCGGGCGGCGACTTGACCATCGCCCGCAGGACGTCGAGGCACTGGACGTTGCCGGAGCCCTCCCAGATCGAGTTGAGCGGGCTCTCGCGGAAGAGGCGGGGCAGGCCCGACTCCTCGACGTAGCCGTTGCCGCCGAGGCACTCCAGCGCCTCGGCGGCGTGCATCGGCGCGCGCTTGCAGATCCAGTACTTGAGGACGGCGTTGGCGACCCGCTTCAGGTTGGCGGCCTCCTCGTCGCCGGCGATCGCCTCGTCGTAGGCGCGCGCCAGGCGCAGGGCCGAGATCGTCGCCGCCTCGGACTCGACCGCGAGGTCGGCGAGGACGTTGCGCATCAACGGCTGCTCGACCAGCTCGCGACCGAAGACGGAGCGGTGGGAGGCGTGGTGGATCGCCTGGACGATTCCCGCCCGCATCCCGGTGGCGCCGCCGATCACGCAGTCGAGGCGGGTGTGGTTGACCATCTCGATGATCGTCCGCACGCCGGCGCCCTCCTCGCCGACCAGCCAGGCGGAGGCGGAGTCGAACTCGATCTCGCTGGAGGCGTTGGAGCGGTTGCCGAGCTTGTCCTTGAGTCGCTGCAGGCGGAAGCGGTTGCGCTCGCCGTCCGGCGTCCAGCGCGGGAAGAGGAAGCAGGAGATACCGCCGTCGGCCTGGGCGAGGACGAGGAAGGCGTCGCACATCGGCGCCGACATGAACCACTTGTGGCCGCTGAGCTCGTACTCGGCTCCCGGGCCGCCGCCGTTGACCGCGCGGGCCACCGTGGTGTTGGCGCGGACGTCGGTGCCGCCCTGCTTCTCGGTCATCCCCATGCCGGCCAGGCCGCCGCTCTTGCCCGGCGCCGGCGCGTTGCGCGGGTCGTACTCGGCCGAGAGGAAGCGCGGCTCCCACTCGGCGGCCAGCTGCGGCTGGGTGCGCAGGGCGGGGATCACCGAGTAGGTCATCGAGATCGGGCAGCCGATCCCGGCCTCCGCCTGCGACATACAGATGAAGGCGGCGCCGCGGGCGACGTGAGCGCCGGGGCGCGGGTCCTTCCAAGGAGAGGAGTGGAGCTCGTGCTCGACCGCCGCCCCCAGCAGCTCGTGCCAGGCGGGGTGGAACTCGACTTCGTCGACGCGGTGGCCGTAGCGGTCGTGGGTGCGGAGCTTTGGCGGGTTCTCGTTGGCCAGCGCGCCCAGCGCCTGCGCTCGCTCGCTGCCCGCGTAGGCGCCGACCGCCGAGATCCGCTGCTCGGCCCAGTCCGCGCCCTCGCGCCGGACCGCCTCGACCAGGGGCAGATCGGCCTCGAAGACGTTGTAGTCGACGAGTGGAGGTGCCTGGTTGAAGACCTCGTGGGTCTCCTGCGATCCCGGTCGCTGGACGGTTGCCACAGCGTCATTCTCGCAGGAGACCCATCGCCGGGTCAGGCCGTGGCCCCCTCTGGCTGCGGATCGGGACGGATCACGACCGTGTCGGCCACCTCGAGGATCTCGTCGGCGGGCATGCCGACCCGCTCGGCGTGGTTGCGAACCGCCTCCGGCCCGCTCGCCTGGTAGATGCAGACGGTGCCGAGGGTGCCTCCCGGCTCGGCGATCACGTAACTGCGGATCCAGCTGATGTCGCTGGGGAACTCGCTCTCGGCCACATCTTTCGAGCGCCCGGCTGCAACCTCCAGCTCCTCGCCGTTCTGCCAGGCCTTTTCCCTGCGGATCACGTAGGTCTTCATTCCTCGCTCCTTCGGTTGGGCGGGTTATTACCGACTGATTGTCGGTAATATACTCCCCGCGATGGAGGCCAGCCTTCGACAAGCCCGGGGGCGGCCCCGCGAGGGGGCGAGGGAGGCGCTGCTCGGGGCGGCGCACGAGCTGTTCATGGAGCGCGACTACGAGCGGGTGTCAACCGAGGAAATCCTGCTGCGCTCGGGAGTGAGCCGCGGGGCGCTCTACCACCACTTCCCGACCAAGCTCGACCTCTTCAGGGCCGTCTTCATGACCAGCGAGCAGCGGGTGATCGACCGGATCGCTGCCGCGGCTCCCGCCTCTGCGACCCCGTTCGAGGCGCTCCTTGCCCTTGCCAGGGGGTACCTGCGCGCGGCCGAGAGCGACGAGGAACTGCGTCGCATCGGCTTGGGCCAGAGCCGCGCCGTGCTTGGCTGGGAGGGCTGGCGCGCGGCCTGCGCCGAGCTCGGCATCGGGGCGGCCCTGGCCGGAGTGACGGCGGCGATCGAGGCGGGAGAGCTGCCGCCCCGTGACCCGGAGACGATGGCGATCGTCCTGCTCGGCGCGATGATCGACGCGGCGATGCTGATCGTCGTGGCCGCGGACCGGGCGGCGGCGCGCGAGCGCTCTGAAGCCGTAATCGTCGATCTGCTGGAGGGCCTGCGTCGATAGCATCGCCCGCCGGTGACGAAGATCCAGGTCAAGAACCCGGTGGTCGAGCTCGACGGCGACGAGATGACCCGCATCATCTGGTCGTTCATCAAGGAGCAGCTGATCCTGCCCTACCTCGACCTCGACCTCGTCTACTTCGACCTCGGGATCGAGAGCCGCGACGCGACCGAGGACCAGATCACGGTCGACGCCGCCGAGGCGATCAAGCGGCACGGGGTCGGCGTCAAGTGCGCGACGATCACCCCCGACGAGGCGCGCGTCGAGGAGTTCGGCCTGAAGCAGATGTACCGCTCGCCGAACGGGACGATCCGCAACATCCTCGGCGGCGTCATCTTCCGCGAGCCGATCGTGATCTCCAACGTGCCGCGCCTGGTCCCCGGCTGGACGAAGCCGATCGTGATCGGCCGCCACGCCTTCGGCGACCAGTACCGGGCCACCGACATGGTCGTCCCCGGCGAGGGCACGCTGACCCTCACCTACACGCCCAAGGACGGTTCCGAGCCGGTCGAGCTCGACGTCTACGACTTCCCGGGGGGTGGCATCGCGATGGCGATGTACAACCTCGACGACTCGATCCGCGACTTCGCCCGTGCCTCTATGCGCTACGGCCTCGACCGCGGCTACCCGGTCTACCTCTCGACCAAGAACACCATCCTCAAGCGCTACGACGGGCGCTTCAAGGATCTCTTCGCCGAGGTCTACGAGGAGGAGTTCAAAGCTGACTTCAAGGCAGCCGGAATCACCTACGAACACCGCCTGATCGACGACATGGTCGCCGCGGCGCTGAAGTGGGAGGGCGGGTACGTGTGGGCCTGCAAGAACTACGACGGCGACGTGCAATCCGACACCGTGGCCCAGGGGTTCGGCTCGCTCGGGCTGATGACCAGCGTCCTGATGAGCGCCGACGGCAAGACCGTAGAGGCCGAGGCCGCGCACGGCACCGTCACCCGTCACTTCCGCCAGCACCAGCAGGGCAAACCGACTTCGACCAACCCGATCGCCTCGATCTTCGCCTGGACCCGCGGTCTCGCGGCTCGCGGGCGGATGGACGACACCCCCGAGGTGTCGGCCTTCGCGGAGACGCTGGAGCGTGTCTGTGTAGAGACGGTCGAGAGCGGCAAGATGACCAAAGACCTTGCGCTGCTCGTCGGCGCCGACCAGGGATACCAGACCACCCAGGAGTTCCTGGCCTCGATCGACGAGAACCTCCAACGAGCGATGGCGTAACGGTCCCAAACCCCTACTGCGAGGAGACGATTTCGTGAGCACCCCCGTCAAGGTCACCGTCACCGGCGCCGCCGGCCAGATCGGCTATGCGCTGCTGTTCCGGATCGCCAGCGGTCAGATGCTCGGCCCGGATACGCCGGTCGAGCTGAGCCTGCTGGAGATCCCCAACGCGATCAAGGCGGCGGAGGGGACGGCGATGGAGCTGGACGACTGCGCTTTCCCGCTGCTCAGTCGCATCGACATCACCGACGACCCCAAGCAGGCCTTCGACGGCTGCAACATCGGCCTGCTCGTCGGTGCCCGTCCCCGCGGCCCCGGCATGGAGCGCGCCGACCTGCTCGAGGCCAACGGTGGCATCTTCAAGCCGCAGGGCGAAGCGATCAACGCCGGCGCGGCCGATGACATCAAGGTGCTGGTGGTCGGCAACCCGGCCAACACCAACTGCCTGATCGCGATGTCGAACGCGCCCGATGTGCCGCGCGAGCGCTTCACCGCGATGATGCGGCTCGACCACAATCGGGCGATCTCCCAGCTTGCGAACAAGCTCGGCAAGTCGGTTTCGGCGGTCAGCAACATGACTACCTGGGGCAACCACTCGGCAACTCAGTACCCGGACCTGGTCAATGCCAGGGTGGACGGTGGCAGTGCCTGGGACGCGGTCGACGACGAGGCCTGGATCGCGGACGAGTTCATCCCCCGGGTCGCCAAGCGCGGGGCCGAGATCATCGACGCCCGCGGCGCCTCCAGCGCCGCCTCCGCCGCCAACGCGGCGATCGACCACATCCACGATTGGGTGCTCGGCACGCCGGAGGGCGACTGGGTCTCGATGGGCGTCCCGGCCGATGGCTCCTACGGGATCGGCGAGGGCATCATCTGTGGCCTCCCCTGTACCTGCAGCGGCGGCGAGTGGTCGGTCGTGCAGGGCCTCGACGTGCCCGACTTCTCGCGTCAGCGGATCGACGCCAACGTGATGGAGCTGCAGGATGAGCGCGACGCCGTCAGTCAGCTCGGCCTGGTCTAGCGGCCGAACGCAAAGAGGCCGGCCCAAGGGGCCGGCCTCTCGAAGTACTGTGAGCTGAAGATCAGCTACCGGGGTAGTACTGGCGCCCCTTCTTTTTGACCCGGCCCTCTTTCTCGAGGTCACCGAGCACGCGGTAGAGGTAGTTCGGCTTGATCTTCATCTGCTTGGCCACATCCGAAGCGCTGATTCCCGGTGCTTTCTCGATCAGGCCGACGGCCTGATCGGCGCGCGTGCCGCCACGCCGTTTGCGGCGACGGCGAGTGGTGGGGGCGGTCGCACTGGAAGCTTTGGTCGTGGAGGCGGGGCTGGATTTGCTTCCACGCGGGCGACCTGGGGAGCGCCGTGCCGTTTTGCCGCCTAGCTCGGCCAGCGCACGCTCGAGGCGCTTGCGCTCCTCGTCGAGGTCGGCGAGACGTTTCTGAACTAGGTCCCGGGCCTCGTCGAGCACGTTCGTCGTACTGGGCATCGTTTTCCTTTCCATCGAAGTAATTTTCGGCTTGTTACGGAGTGTGGCACAGTGACATTCACTGTGACTCTTTATTTAGTCAGAATCACTCCTCCAACTGGCTGGCTGGCCAGGAACAGTTAGCTGGTGGTGTGAAGCCGCTAGCGGTTGCGCTTGCGCGGCAAGGTGCGGAAAACGACGTCCCAGAGCGGTGAGGAGACGCCGTAGCCGAAGCGGTGATCCTGGAAGTGATGACGCATGTGCTGCTCGCGCAGCTGCTTGCCGAGGTTCGACTTCGGCACGAAATGGTGCACGTAATAGTGCGTGTAGTCGTAGGCGAGGTAGCCGAAGATGAAGCCACCGAAGAGCGGGAACGCGGCCGGGCTGCCGAAGATCGCCCAGAAGCCGAGGAAGAAGAGGGTCGCCAGGGGGATCGAGACCGACGGCGGCATCACCAGGCGCAGCTTGTCGTTGGGATGGTCGTGATGGATGCCGTGGATGATGAAGTGCATGCGGCGGCCAAAGGCGTTGTCCGGCTCCCAGTGGAAGACGAGGCGGTGTAGCCAGTACTCGGTCAGGGTCCAGATCCCGACTCCCGCGATGGAGAGCCCCAGCAGGGGGAGAACGCCGTAGCCGCGATCGGCTCCCAGCCACTCCATCGCCACGACCACCGGCACGAAGATGACCGCCGGCACGGCGGGGTGGACGCGGGAGAAGAAGTTGAGGAACTCGCTCTTGAAGAGCGGGGGGGATGCCGAGAGCTTCTCGGTGCGGTCGTGAGCCTCCATCGGGGCCAAATATTAGCGATGGCCCCCGGTCCCCCCGCAAGACGCGGGGAACCTGTGACGACTCTGTGTCAAAGAGGTAGCGATTTGCGGAATTGCCCCTCACGGAAGCGTGACGACGGTGCCAATATGCCGGCCCGATGCCGCGCAAGCCAAAGCCCCCCACCTGCGAGGACTGCTACTTCCACAAGAACATGCTCTGCGCCCTCGAGCTGCAGGAGCCCTGCGCGACCTTCCGGCCCAACCGCCCCGAGGGGCTGGTGCCGCCGCGGCAGCCGGTCCTGCTGATGCGCGCCCCTCGCTGGGCCTCCCGACCCGCTTAGCGCCCTCGGTTCTCCGCGGGCGTGGGGGAGGGGTGGGGTGCCCCTTCCGCTTGCTGGGATTTTCGCCGGGGACCCGCCGTCTCTCGCTGACTGGCGCTGCGAAAATCAGGACGCCGCGCGCTCCAGGGGCACCCCACCCCTCCCGCTCGGACCGGGAGCAGCTTCGGATTGATGGGGTCGCAGCTATGTTTTGGCGGTGCCTCAGCGCGATCTTTTTGCTGACTTTGCCCGGATGAGGAGGGAGATGGATCAGATGATGGGAGACGCTTGGGGGCGCACCCGCTACGTCACGCGCCGTACCTCGGGCTTCTCGCCGAATATCGACGTCTACTACTGCGGGGATCCGCAGCGGGCGGTGGTCAAGGTCGATCTCGCCGGGGTCGAGCTGAGTGAGGTTGGGATCGAGGTGAGTGGGCGGCATTTGGCGATTGTCGGAGAACGGCCGGTGCAGGAGACCGAGGGGCGGGTCTACCAGCAGGTGGAGATTCCTTCGGGGCCGTTCCGCCGGGTGGTCGAGCTGCAGGTCGAGGTCGATGCCGACCGTGCCAAGGCGACCTACGAGGACGGGGTGCTGCGCGTCGACCTGCCGCTGCGCGACCCCGGCGAGACCACCCGTCGGGTGCCGATCGGACGCGAGTGATGGAGGGGGCACCGGTCCTCGAAGTGGTCGACTCGCCGCTCGACGCCGAGGACGCGATTCGCGCCGACCAGCCGCTGCCGGATGCGCTGCCGGTGTTGCCGCTGCGTGACACGGTCACCTTCCCGGAGACGCTGACGCCACTGGCGGTCGGGCAGGAGCGCTCGATAAAGCTCGTCGACGACGTGCTCGGCGCCAACCGGATGCTGGTCATGGTCGCCGCCCGCGACCCCGAGGACGAGGAGCCCGGCCCCGACGGCCTCTACGACGTCGGCGTGGTCGGCGTCGTCGCCCGCATGATCAAGGTCCCCGACGGCACCCTGCGGATCCTCGTCCAGGGCACGCAACGGGTTCGCCTCGGCCCCTACGTCGCCGAGCGGCCCTACATGGTGGCGCGGATCGCCGAGCTGCCCGACGTCAGCGAGCCCAGCGCCGAGCTGGAGGCGCTGACCCGCAACGTCCAGCGCACCTTCACCGAGATCGTCGAGCAGATCCCCTACCTGCCGGAGGAGCTGCAGATGGCGGTCGCCAACATCGAGGACCCGGCGGCGCTCGGGCACCTGATCGCCGGCTCGCTGCGGATCGGGACCGAGGAGAAGCAGAAACTGCTGGAGGAGGTCGAAGTTGCCAAGCGCCTGCGCCACCTCTCGCGCATCCTCGCCCGCGAGCTCGAGGTGGTGCAGCTCGGCACCCAGATCCAGACGCAGGTGCAGTCGGAGATCGACAAGGGCCAGCGCGAGTTCTTCCTGCGCCAGCAGCTGAAAGCGATCCAGGAGGAGCTCGGCGAGGAGGACGAGCAGCTGGCCGAAGCGAACGAACTGCGCGAGCGGATCGAGGCGGCCGAACTGCCTGACCACGCCCGCAAAGCCGCCGAGCGCGAGCTCGCGCGGCTGGAGAAACTGCCGCCCGCCGCGGCCGAGCACGGCGTCATCCGCACCTACCTGGAGTGGCTCGTGGAGCTTCCGTGGTCAATCGAGACCGAGGACGACCTCGACATCGCCCACGCCCGCGAGGTGCTGGACGCCGACCACTACAACCTCGAGAAAGTGAAGGACCGCATCCTCGAGTACCTGGCGGTGCGCAAGCTCAACCCGAGCTCACCGGGCCCGATCCTCTGCTTCGTCGGCCCTCCCGGGGTTGGCAAGACCAGCCTCGGTCGCTCGATCGCCAAGGCACTGGGGCGCGAGTTCGAGCGGATCTCGGTCGGCGGCGTCCGCGACGAGGCGGAGATCCGCGGCCACCGGCGCACCTATATAGGGGCGCTGCCGGGGACGATCGTCCGCGCCCTGCGCGACGCCGGCACCCGCAATCCGGTCTTCATGATCGACGAGATCGACAAGATGGGCGCGGACTTCCGCGGCGACCCGGCCTCGGCGATGCTCGAGGTGCTCGACCCGGCCCAGAACGACTCCTTCCGCGACCACTACCTGGACCTCGAGTTCGATCTCTCCGACGTCGTCTTCATCGCCACCGCGAACATCCTCGACCCGATTCCCGGCCCGCTCCTGGATCGGATGGAGACGATCGAGCTGGCCGGCTACACGGTCGAGGAGAAGCGCCACATCGCCCGCCGTTACCTGGTGCCCCGCCAGATCGCGGCCAACGGCCTGAAGCCCTCCCAGATCGAGTTCGCCGACGCCGCCCTGACCGCGATCGTCGAGGAGTACACGCGTGAGGCCGGCGTCCGCAACCTGGAACGGCAGATCGGCGCGATCTGCCGCAAAGTCGCCCGCGACGTCGCCGAGGGCAAGGCGAAGGGCAAGATCCGCGTCTCCGGCAAGAAAGCCCGCGAGCTGCTCGGTCGCCGCCGCGTCTTCGCCGAGCAGCGCCGCCGCACCAAGGTCCCCGGCGTCGCCACCGGCCTGGCCTGGACGCCGACCGGCGGCGACGTGCTGTTCATCGAGGCGACGGCGATGCCCGGCGCCGGCAAGCTGACGATCACCGGCCAGCTCGGCGAGGTGATGAAGGAGTCGGCGCAGGCGGCGCTCTCCTGGGTGCGCGGCCACTGGGAGCAGATAGACCCGCGGCTGGGCGAGAGCTGGTTCGCCGAGCACGACATCCACGTCCACGTGCCCGCGGGGGCCGTGCCCAAGGACGGCCCCTCGGCCGGCGTGGCGATGACCGTCGCCCTCGCCTCGCTGATCGGCGGCCGGTCGGTTCGCAACGATGTGGCGATGACCGGCGAGATCACGCTGACCGGGCAGGTGCTGCCGATCGGCGGCCTCAAGGAGAAGTCGCTGGCGGCGCAGCGGGCGGGAATCAAGCGCGTGATCGTGCCCGGGCGCAACGAGGGCGACGTCGCCGAGATCCCCGAGCACGAGCTCGGCAACCTCGAGTTCGTCTTCGTCGACGAGGTCTCCGAAGCACTCGACGTAGCCCTCTCCTAGGCGCGATGGAGGCGGCAACCCTCGACCGGGGGCGACCCGGCGCAATCGCCCAGGCCGCTCGCGACGCCGCCCGCGCCCGCTCGCGCGCCTTCTGGGTCGTCGCCGGCCTCACCGTCCTCGCCGCCGTCCTGCGCTTCGCCACGCTCGGCCTCCAGGCCTACCATCACGACGAGATCGTCACCGCCAGCCGCGTCCTCCGCGGCGGCTTCGGCCACGCGATGGATGCGGTCGGCTTCAGCGAGTCGGCGCCGCCCCTCTACTACGCGCTGGCTTGGTTCTGGGCCCAGCTGACCGGGACGGGCGAGTTCGGCCTGCGCTCGCTCTCGGCGCTGGCCGGAGTGGCGACGGTGCCGGTCGTCTATCTGGCCGGCGTCGAGCTGCGTGGGCGCCGGGCGGGGCTGATGGCGGCGGCACTGGTCGCCGTCAACCCGATGCTGCTCTGGTACTCGCAGGAGGCGCGGGCCTACGCCCTGCTCACACTGCTCTGCGCGGTCTCGCTGCTCTACTGCCTGCGGGCGCTGCGACAGGGCCGACGGCGGGACTTCGCGCTCTGGGGGGTCGCCTCCGGGCTCGCCCTGTCCACCCACTACTTCGCGCTCTTCGCGATCCTCGCCGAGGCGCTCTGGCTGCTGCGCCGGCATGGCCGGGCGAGCGCCCCGGGTCTGGGGATCGTCGCCCTCTTCGGGCTGGCGCTGGCGCCGCTGGCGATTCACCAGATGTCGCTCGGGCACGCGGAATGGATCGGCAACTTCACGCTCGGCCACCGGCTCTGGGAGACCGCCGCGACCTTCGTCGGCGGCGAGACCAGCGACATCGTCGCCCGGCCGCAGCGACCGGCTCTGGCCATCGTGCCGCTGGTCCTCGCCCTCGCGAGCCTGACCCTGATCGCAGTCCGTGGCAAGCGCTCCGAGCGCCACGCCGCCGCGATCCCGCTGTCGGTCGGGCTGGCGGCGATCGGGATCCCCATCATGCTGGCCCTGGTCTTGCCCGGCAAGGACTACCTGCTCGCCCGCAACGTGATGCCGGCGCTGGTGCCGCTGTTGCTCGCGGTGGCGATCGGCGTCACCCTGCCGGCGGCCCGCCGGCTCGGCGCAGTGATCGCCACCGTCCTGCTGGCCTACTCGCTGGCCTTCTGCGTCTGGGCCAGCTTCTCGCCGGACCTGCAACGGCCCGACTGGAGCGCGGTCGCCGACGAGCTGGGCGAACCGCGAGCACCGCGGGCGACGGTGACCTGGGCGCTCGGCGAGGCCTCGCTGCGCTACTACCTCTCGACCGGCGCTTTTCAGGTCACGCCCGCCGAAGGCTACGACTGGCTCGTCCACGAAGTCGACTTCGTCTCCGACGGCAGGGTGCCGCCACCGCCGTCGCGACTGCTCGGGCCGGGCTTCCGGGAAACGGCACGGGGAGGTGCCGGCCGGCTCTTCGTCAGGCACTTCGAGCTGCCGGGGCCCGGCCTGGCGCCGTTGCGCCTGCGGGAGCTGCGCGAGGCTCGTCTCGACTTTCGCAACAACGGGGTTCTGATCGACGGGATCGGGCCGGGGTAGGCCGTGAGGGGTTCGGGTATAAGCTCCCCAAGGACCTGCAGACCAGCGGAGGAGACGGTATGAGCAAGACCACGGCGGCCCGCGCCACCGACATCTACGAGACCGCACGCGAGAACCCGTACGTGCAACGGCTGATCGAGGACGACGAGCTGCGCGACAGCCTTCGCGATGCCTTCGAGGCCGCCCGGGGAGCCTACGAGCGGGCAACCGGCAACGGCAAGGGCACGGTCAAGGCCGTGACCAGCGACAAGAAGGTTCAGAAGGAACTTCGCAGCGCCAGCGAGAATCTCCGTGACGCCTCCGAGCGCCTGCGCGCGCCGAAGAAGAGGAAGAGCAAGCTCGGCCGCCTGATCCTGCTCGCCGTCGTCGGCGCCGTCGTCGCCCTGGCGGTCAGCGAGGACGCGCGCAAGACCGTGCTCGACGCTCTCTTCGGTGCCGAAGAGGAGTTCGAGTACACCTCGACCACCAGCATCAACGGTTCTTAGTCGAACGCCAGGGCGGCGCTGCCGCCCGTCCCTCTCCTAGACTGGGTAAATGGAGGCGGCGACCAAAGAGCGTGAGCTGAGCGGCGACAAGGCGCAGCGCATCGTCGACGCGATGCGCGACAGCGTTGCCCGCCGCGGCGCCGCCGGGTCGACCTTCGAGCACGTCGCCCGCGAGGCCGGGGTCAGCCGTGGCCTCCTGCACTACTACTTCGGGACCAAGGAGCGGCTGCTGGTCGAGGTCGTCCGCCGCGACGCCGAGCTGCGCATCTCCCGCCTCGACGAGCGGCTTGCCAAAGCGACCTCGGTCGACGACGTCCTCGACGTCCTCGTCGCCAGCCTCACCGACATGATCGAGAACGAACCGGGCTTCTTCCTGCTCCTCTACGAGCTGTTCAGCGCCGGTCGCCGCAATCCCGACATCCAGCGCGAGGTCGGCCAGCTGTTCGAGCGCACCCGCTCCCACGTCGCCGAGGTGCTCGACGCGAAGCAGAGCGAGGGCGTGCTGAAGCTCCGCTTCGAGGCGGAGGCGATCGTCTCCTACCTGTTCGCGCTCGGCGACGGCTTCGCCCTGCAGGCGCTCTCGGATCCCGAGCGCGACAACACCGCGGCGCTGGCCGCCGGCGCTGCCTCGGCGCGCTATCTGCTCGTCGCCGAGTAGCACCCCGACTCGCTTCGAGTGATGCCACTCACAGACCGGCGCTCGCTCGTGCGAAAAGCTGGCCAACCAGCCAATGCGCGACGGAATGAATCGACTTGCGGGAGTTCTCGGCCGGCGCCGGCGTTGGGTCCTGGCGATCTGGCTGACGATCGTCGTCTGCGCCGTGCCCTTCGCCATGAAGCAGACCGATCACCTCACCGGCGGTGGCTTCGACGTTCCCGGTAGCCAGTCGAAGGCCGTCGCCGAGGAGATGCAGGGCGTCTTCGCCAGTGAGTCGACCGGGATCGCGGTGCTGCTCCGCGCCGAGCCCGGTGCTGGCCCCGCCGAGCGCGCCGCCGCCGTCGAGCGGGTCCGGCGCGAGGTCGCGGCGATTGACGGGATCGCCCTGTCGCCGCCGGTCGCCCGCCGCGCCGAGGTGCAGCTGCGACGTGGCGACAGGGCCCTGCTGCCGCTCGCCGGCAGCGTCAGCCCCGACCAGCTGATCGACCCCGCAGTGGACCTGCGCGAAGGCCTCGATCCCGGCACCGCCGAGGCCGGCGTAACCCCCTACCTGGCAGGCCAGCCCACGGTCTGGGCGGGGATGCAGGAGCTCTCCA
The DNA here is from genome assembly GCA_963717495.1 of uncultured Solirubrobacterales bacterium. GTDB lineage: Bacteria > Actinomycetota > Thermoleophilia > Solirubrobacterales > 70-9 > VAYN01. Next base: position 2,651,389 of record OY970339.1, read on the forward strand.
AGGAAGACCTCAACAAAGCCGAGGCCGGCGGCTTCCCGATCGTCGCCCTGATCCTGCTCGTCGTCTTCGGCTCGCTCGCCGCCGCGGCGCTGCCGCTGGCCCTCGGCTTCGTCAGCGTGATGGTCACCGGCGCCCTCATCTACCTCATCTCCCTGCAGATGAGCACCTCGGTCTTCGTCACCAACATGGCCTCGATGATCGGCATCGGGGTCGCGGTCGACTACTCGCTGTTCATCCTCGCCCGCTACCGCGAGGAGCGCCGCGACGGACGCGACTGCGACCGGGCGCGGGCCGAGGCGCTGGCGACCTCCGGCCTCGCCGTCGCCTTCTCCGGCCTCGCCGTGATCGTCTCCCTGGCCGGGCTCTGGATGGTCGACAACCAGGCCCTGCGCTCGATGGCGCTGGGGGCGATGACGGTGGTCGCCGTCTCGATCCTAACCGCGACGACGCTGCTGCCGGCGCTGATCGCGATGCTCGGCGACCGCGTGCTGCCGGGCGGCATCGTCGCCAAGGCCCTGCGCCTGATCCGTCGCCCTTTCCGCCGCGGCCCCGCCGCCCCCGCACGCGGAAGCGAGAGCCTGTCCGCAGCAGGCGGCGACGGTTTCTGGGACCGCTGGGCGCGTCGGGTGATGGCCCGTCCCGTCCTCGCCGCCACCGGCTCCGCCGCGGTCCTGCTCCTGCTCGCCTCGCCGGTGCTCTCGATGCAGACCGGGACCGCCGCGATCGACCAGTTCCCCAAGGACAGCGACGTGCGGGTCGGCAACGAACTCGCCGCGCAGGAACTCGGCGGCGGCGCCGACCCGATCCAGATCATCGCCTCCTTCCCGGGTGCGCCGGACCGCCTCGCCGTCGCCGAGTTCAGCGGCGAGCTGCGTCGCCAGCCCGGCGTCAGCTCGGTCGGCACGCCGGTCTACGCCGGCGACAGCGTCCTGATCGAGGCGACGTCGACGGCCGCCAGCGACAGCGAGGAGGCGACCGCGCTTGTCGACCGGCTGCGCGACTCCTTCGTCCCCGCCAGCGCCCTGGCCACGGCGGCCAGCGTCGACATCGGCGGCGAAACCGCCCGCACCGACGACGTCCGCCACCAGATCTCCGGCTCCTTCTGGAAGATCGTCGGCTTCGTCCTCGCCCTCAGCTTCATCGTCCTGATGGTGATGCTGCGCTCGCTGCTGCTGCCGCTGAAGGCGGTGGTGATGAACCTGCTCTCGATCAGCGCCGCCTTCGGCGTCCTCGTCGCCGTCTTCCAGTGGGGCTGGCTCGACAGCGTGCTCGGCTTCGAAAGCCTCGGCGCCCTGGACACGATCAACGTGCCGCTGATCTTCGCCATCGTCTTCGGGCTCTCGATGGACTACGAGGTCTTCCTGATGTCGCGCATCCGTGAGCGCTACCTCGCCCACGGCGACAACGAGAAGGCCGTGGCCGAGGGCCTGGCCTCCAGCGCCGGCACGATCTCCTCGGCGGCGCTGATCATGACCTCGGTCTTCGCCGTCTTCGTCCTCACCGGTGTGCCCTCGATCAAGGAGCTCGGCCTCGGCTGCGCGGTCGCGATCGCCCTCGACGCGACCCTGGTGCGGTTGATCCTCGTACCCGCGGCGATGAAGCTGATGGGCAGCTGGAACTGGTGGATGCCCGCCTGGCTCGATCGCGTCCTGCCCAACCTCAGCTTCGAGGGCGGCGACCGCGAGCCGGAGGGCGGCGGCGAGCACGAGCCGGTCCCGGCCGAGGCCTGAGCGCCTAAGATCGGCTCGTGGCCGATCGGGACATCGCCTTTGCGGGAGCGGCGCGCCAGGCGGAGATGGTGCGGGCGGGAGAGGTCTCGCCGTCCGAGCTGGTGCGTCTGCACCTGGAGCGGATCGAGCGGCTCGACCCGCAGCTGAACTCGTTCCGGGTGGTGCTTGCCGAGCGGGCGCTGCTGGAAGCCGAGCAGGCCGAGGCGCGGCTGAAGGGGGGCGACGAGCGGCCGCTGCTGGGCGTGCCGATCGCGCTCAAGGACACGACCGACCTGGCCGGCGAGCCGACGACGCTCGGTACCGACGGCTTCCCCGATCCGGCCGCCGCCGACTCGGAGATGGTGCGGCGGCTGCGCGAGGCGGGGGCGATCGTGGTCGGCAAGACGCTGCTGCCGGAGCTGGCGATCTGCGGCTTCACCGAGTCGGCGACCTTCGGGGTAACCCGTAACCCCTGGGATCCCCAGCGCACCCCGGGCGGCTCCAGCGGCGGCAGCGCGGCCGCGGTCGCCGCCGGCCTGGTCCCGATCGCCTCGGCCTCCGACGGTGCCGGCTCGATCCGCATTCCCGCCGCCTGCTGTGGGCTGTTCGGGCTCAAGCCCCAGCGTGGCCGGATCTCGCTGGCGCCTCATCGCGAGCACTGGAACGGGCTGTCCGTCGACGGCTGCGTCAGCCGCACCGTCGCCGACACCGCCCTCTGGCTCGACGTGACCAGCGGCGGCTCCGAGGAGCCGGGGGCACCCGCTCCACCGCAGCGACCGTTCGCGGAGGCGGCGAAGACGCCGCCGGGCAAGCTGCGGATCGCCTACTCGACCTTGGCCCCCCGCGCCGCCGCGCCGCCGACCGTGTCCGACGTCGCCAAAGGTGCGGTGGCAGATACGGCGGAGCTGCTGCGCTCGCTCGGCCACGAGACCGCCCAGCAGGATCCCGACTGGGGCATGATCGGCAACAACTCCGTTCCGCGCTACCTGCGCGGAACCGCTGAAGACTTCGCCAACGTGCCGAAGCCCGAGCGGCTCGAACGCCGGACCCGGGGCTTCGCCAGGCTGGGCCGGCTGATCCCGGAGAAACTCTTCGAGCAGGCGCGCCGAGCCGAACGGGCGGACGCCGCCCGCGTCAACGCGATCTTCGACTCCCACGACGTGCTGATGACGCCGGTGATGGGCGGCACGGCACTGCCGGTGCGCCGCTGGGAGGGGCGCGGCGCGCTCTGGACGGTGCTGGGGATGAGCCGCTTCTATCCCTACTGCATCCCCTGGAACCACCTCGGCAATCCGTCGATGGCGGTACCCGCCGGCCTGGCCGCCGACGGCATGCCGCTCTCGGTCCAGATCGTCGGCCGGCCCGGCGACGAGGTGACTCTGCTCTCGCTGGCCGCCCAGCTCGAGGCCGAGCGCCCCTGGGCCGAAAAGCGCCCGCCGATCTCCTGAGCCGGCGCTAGGCCTGGAAGACCTTGCGCATCCGCGCGATCTCGCGGATCGGCCCGCGCGGGCGCAGCCGCCGCTGCAGGATCATCTTCAGGGGGTTCGCTTCCGGTTTGCCGGTGGCGACGAAGTCGGCCCAGCTCGCCTCCAACACGAGCGTCGGGCTCGGCGCTTCCCCCGGCTCCGCCCGGGTCGAGCCGTTGTCGATCGTCAGGTGCCAGGGGTCGGCGTCGGTGAAGCGGTACTGGTAGATCAGCGGCGAGCCGTTGGTGGCCTTCGGATCTACCACCCGGCTGACCACGTCGAAGTAGAGGCGCTGCATGTCCGGCGAAGCATCCGGGGCCGGCCCATCGGGCGGTCCGAGGATCCCGGCCAGCATCAGCTGCACCTGGTTGGCGGCAATCTCCTCCTCGGAGGCGTCGGGATCGAAGGGGAAGACGCCGGGCGGCATCTCCTCGGTCGGGTAGCCGATCGTGCGCCAGCGCTGGCGGATCAGTTTGAGGCCGAAGGCGAAGATGTCCTCGAGGCTGAAGCCGTAGCACTCGGTGTAGGAGCGATCCATGTTCGGCGGGTAGAAGACGGCGGGGCCGTAGGGCAGCACTTCGCGCAGCAGATCGACCACGGCGGCGCGGTTCTCCTCCCAGCCGGGATTCCCCTCGCCGAGCAGTTCGGAGAGGACCTTGACGCCGAAGCCGATGTGGCGCTGCTCGTCGCGCGAGACATTCGCCATCCCCGCGCTGAAGCCCGGCATCGACTCTTCGTTGGAGAAGAAGTCCTCGATGAAGTGCTGTCCGGGCTGGGCCAGGCTGCCCTCGACGATCAGGTGGTAGAGGGTGATCGCCTGCGCGTACTTGGGCAGCGAACGGTCCTTGCGCAGTTCCTCGGCCATCACGTCGAGGCGGTCGAAGATGCCCCGGTAGCCCCAGTTGAGCTGGGGCAGGGTCGAGGCGAGAGTCGACTGCAGCGACTCGCCGCCGACGCCGATCACCTCTTTGAAGAAGCGGTGGAAGAAGACCGAGTGGCGGACCTCGTCGACCTGCTGGGTGGCGAGGAAGTAGGCCTGCTCCTCGCTCGGGGCGGCGGTGATGTAGGGGGCGAGGGTGTCGGCGACGCGGTCCTCGCCGTAGAAGAACATCGAGTAGATCCACATCGCCGAGCGCCGCTGGATCTCGCTCAGCCCATCCCAGCCCTCGCGGTCCTTGGCGAAGTCGATCTCGTAGGCGCTCCAGTTGCCCCCCTCCCAGCGACGGTAGAGGTCCTCGTAGGTGATGTTGTCCATCAGGCTCTGGGAAGCGACGCTCATCTCTGCTCCTTTTGGTGTTGCATGCCTCGGCAGGAGGAGCGTAGCGCGATTCCTGGCCAGCTGGCCAGTCCCGGGGCGGGTCGCGGTCAGACGGGCTCGGGCGGCTCGATCTCGCGCTTGAGGATCTTGCCGGTCGGGCCTTTGGGGAGCTCCTCGACGAACCAGACGAGGCGGGGGTACTTGTAGGCGGCGATGCGCTCCTTGACATAGGCGCTGACCTCCTCGGGCGGCAGCTCCTCGCCGTCGTGGACGACGACCGCGGCGCCGATCTCCTCGCCCCACTGGTCGTGGGGAACGCCGATCACGGCCGCTTCGCGGATCTTCGGGTGCTCGTAGAGCACCTCCTCGACCTCGCGCGGGTAGACGTTGTAGCCGCCGCGGATGATCAGGTCCTTCTTGCGGTCGACGATGTAGAAGTAGCCCTCCTCGTCGACGCGGGCCATGTCGCCGGAGTGGAACCAGCCGCCGCGCATCGCCTCCGCGGTGGCGTCGGGGCGCTGCCAGTAGCCCTTCATGATGTTGTGGCCGCGGATCACGATCTCGCCGACCTCGCCCTGGGCGACCTCGTTGTCGTCCTCGTCGACGGCGCGCATCTCGACCCCTTCCAGCGGCGTCCCGATCGACCCCGGCTTGCGCTCGCGGTCGGGGTGGTTGGAGCAGGCCACCGGCGAGGTCTCCGAGAGGCCGTAACCCTCCAGCACGATCGCCCCGAAGGCGTCCTCGAAGCCGCGCAGGACCTCGACCGGCATCGAGGCCCCGCCGGTGATGCAGGTGCGCAGCGAGGAGGTGTCATAGCTCTCGCGCTCAGGGTGGTGCAGCAGCGCTCCGTACATCGTCGGCACGCCGTAGAAATGGGTGACGCGGTCGCGCTGCATCGTCTCCAGCGCCTCGCCGGGGTCGAATTTGGGCACCAGGGTGAGGCAGGCGCCGACCATCAGCGAGGCGTTCATGCTGACCGTCTGGCCGAAGGAGTGGAAGAGCGGCAGGCCACCGAAGACGATGTCGCCGGCGGCGATCTCGCAGGTGGTGCGGGAGGAGACGTCGGCGTTGCGGAGGAGGTTGCCGTGGGTGAGCTCGGCGCCCTTCGGCTTGCCGGTGGTGCCGGAGGTGTAGAGGATCACCGCGGTGTCGTCCTCGCCGGTCTCGGCCAGGCCCGCGGCCGGCCCGTGCTCGGCCAGCAGCGCCGCGAAGCTCTCCGGCTCGACCTCGATCAGCTCGGTCCCGGCGTCCTCGGCGCCACCGCGCGCCTCCGCCGCGAACCCCTGCCAGGCCAGCAGCAGCTTGGCCCCGGAGTCCTCCAGGTAGAAGGCGATCTCACGCCGCTTCAGCAGCACGTTCATCGGTACCACCACGCAGCCCGCCCGCAGCACCCCGTAGTAGGCGACCGGGAACTCGAGAACGTTTGGCAGCATCACCCCGACCCGATCACCGGGCTCCATGCCTCTCTCCCGCAGCAGTGTCGCCAGTCGGGCGCTGCGCTGGTCGAGGTCGGCGTAGGTGAGCTCGGCGCCGCCGAGGCGGATGGCAGGGCTGTCCGGCGCCCTGGCGGCGCTCTCGGTGACGATCGATGCGAGGTTGAGCCCCATCTCTCCAGGCCGGAGTTTATGGGGGTCCGCTAGGCTCGGGCCGCGATGGAGGATTTGGGGGAGCGCAGCTCGTATCTGACCGTGAGCAAGGGCGTGCCCGTCTACTCGAGCGACGGCACCAAGCTCGGCCGGGTCGTCAGGGTGCTCTCGGCACCGAACATCGACATGTTCGACGGCGTCGTCTTCGACACGACCGCGGGGCCGGGCGGCCACCGATTCGTTGACGCACCCGAGGTGGGGGAGATCTTCGAGGGCGGGATCGTGCTGACGATCGATGCGGCCGCGGCGGCGAGCCTGCCCGCACCGGGCGCCAATCCCGGCGCGCTCTCCGTCAACCCGGCGGATCTCGCCGCCGGCAGCGGTCGCGGTGCCCTCGGTCGCTTCTGGGACCGCCTCTCCGGCAAGGGCTGACCGCTCAAGCATGTTTTTCCGTCAATAGGTAAGATGCCCGCCGTGAGCAGGGGACCGATCGCGATCGTGGCTGTGTGTCTGGCGCTGGCGCTGGCGATCGCCGGCTGCGGCGGTGGCGACGATTCCTCGTCCTCCAATGGCTCGACGGATGCCGCAGCGGCCGAAGTCAACACCAACGTCAAGCCCAAGGTCACGGTGCCGAGCGCGCCCGCGCCGAAGAAGCTGACCGAGGTGGAACTGGTCGAAGGCAGCGGTCCGGAAGCCAAAGCCGGCGACGAAGTCACCGTCCAGTACGTCGGCGTCGGCTACGAAAGCGGGGAAGAGTTCGACGCCTCCTGGGATCGCGGCGAACCGTTCAGCTTCAGCCTGGGCGCCGGCGAAGTGATCGCGGGCTGGGACCAGGGGGTCGTCGGGATGAAGGTCGGCGGACGTCGCGAGCTGACCATCCCCGGGGAACTCGCATACGGCCCGGCCGGCTCTCCGCCGGAAATCGGGCCGAACGAAACCCTGATCTTCGTGATCGACCTGCTCGCGGTCAACTAGCCGCTCGCATCGCGCGCCCCTCGTCCCTGGTGCTGCTCGGCGGTATCTGACCCGATCGGCAATCATCGCCGTTCGATGCGCGCGCCGATTGCCGAACGACTGACCGCCCAGGCGCTCTCGGGTACGCCGCTGAAGCGGCCGGTGGACGTGGCCGAGCGACTGCTGGCGGTGCAGGGGCAGGATCCGCGCGGCGCCCGTCTCGCGGTCCGGGCCCGCACCAGCGGCCTCAGCGCCGCCGACGTCGACCGCGAACTGACCGAGGAGCGCTCGCTGCTGATCACCTGGCTCAACCGCGGCACCCTGCACCTGGTCCGCAGTGAGGACTACCCCCTGCTGCAGGCGCTGACGACGCCGCAGCTTCTGACCAGCAGCAGGCGACGGCTGCGCCAGGAGGGGGTCCCGGAGAAGGCGGTGGAGCGCGGCCTCGAGACGATCGAGCGCTCGCTTGCCGAGGAGGGGCCGCTGAGCGGCGCCCAGCTGAAGGAGAGGCTCGAAGCCGCCGGGGTGCGGACTGCGGCCCAGGCCTTCATCCACCTGATGTTCCTCTCGGCCCTGCGGGGGATCTCCGTGCGCGGCCCGATGATCGGCAGGCAGCACGCCTACGTCCTCGTCCGCGACTGGCTGGGGCCGCAGAGGCCGGTGGATCGCGATGCCGCCCTGGCGGAGCTGGCCCGCCGCTACCTCGCCGGCCACGGCCCGGCCGACGACCGCGACCTCGCCAGGTGGGCCGGCATCCCGCTGCGCGACGCGCGCGCCGGTCTCGCCGCGATCGCCTCCGAGCTGGTCGAGCGCGATGACGGCCTCGTTGACCTCGCCAAGCGTCCGCCTGCCGAGCCGCACCCGGCGCCGCGCCTGCTCGGCGCCTACGACCCGCTGCTGCTCGGCTGGGCCTCGCGTGAGGAAGTCGTCGGGCCGCACAAGATGCTAGTCACGATCAACGGCATCTTCCGCCCCTTCGCCCTGGTCGACGGCCGCGCCGTCGCCACCTGGAGATTTCGCGGTGGCGAGGTCACTATCGAGCCCCTCGGCAAGGTCACCAAAAAGGCGATCGCGGCACTGGAGGCCGATGCCGGTGCTGTGGAAGAGTTTCTAGCGGTGCGATGAATCTACGAAGGGAGCAGTCATGGGACAGCCGGTAGTGCACTTCGAGGTAGTGGGCAGGGATGGCGACAAGCTGAAGAGCTACTACGCCGAGATGTTCGACTGGGAGGTCAAGGACGACAACCCGATGAAGTACGGCCTCGTCGACGCCGCGGAGGGCTCGGTCGGCCCCGGCATCGCCGGTGGCATCGGCCAGGGCCCGGAGGGCTACGAGGGCCACGTCACCTTCTATGTCGAGGTACCCGACGTCGAGGCGGCGCTGCAGAAGGCCGAGAGCCTCGGCGGCACCCGGGTGATGGGCCCGGAGACGATCATGGAGAGCATCACCCTCGGCCAGTTCCTCGACCCCGAGGGCAACGTGGTCGGGCTGACTCAGAGCGCTTAGGAACGAGAGCGGGAGGGCCCCGTTGCGCGGGGCCCTCCGATGCTTCTCGGTGAAGCTGGTGCCTACTGGTCGTTAGGCAGGCGCGGTGGCATCTCGTCGGAGACCGGCGGCGGCTCGTGTCCCGGCAGTGGTTCGGCCTCGGCCTCCCAGAGGTGGTTCAGCGAGACCTGCAGGTAAGCCCAGAGGCCGGGCGCGATGAAGACGTAGAGCAGCAGCGCGATCCAGCCGTTGACCGGCTCCCTGCCGGAGAGCTTCGACGCTCCCTGGACGCGCTTGGTGCCGCGCCAGTAGGTGATCAGCGCCGGGATGATGATGATCCCGCCCGGGAAGAGGGCGAGGACGGAGTTGGTCGGGTTCTGACCGAGGTCGTAGCCCTTCGCTTCGCCGTACTCCTTCAGCTCCTTGTTGATCTTGTACCACCAGACCAGGTGGTAGATGCCGAGGGTGATGATCGGCAGCAGGGCGACCGCCCACGGGCTGCGCACCTTCACCTCGTGCTCGGTGCCGCGGATTTTCATCTCGTAGGCCATGGTCTCCATTCATGCTCAGTTGAGGACAGTCGCGTACTGCTTCGACCGTAAGGGCATTCCCCCTCTAGGCGCAAGTCATCGCCACCGGCTCCGTGAGCAGCTCAGGCGCTCAGCTTGGGGCTGCGCCAGGGCTGGTTCAGGCGCGTGACCAGCTGGTCGCCGAGGCCCTCGATCGGGACCCGGGTCTGCTCGAGGGAGTCGCGGTCGCGGAGGGTGACGGTGTCGTCGTCCATCGTCTGGTGGTCGACGGTGACGCCCCAGGGGGTACCGATCTCGTCCTGGCGGCGGTAGCGCTTGCCGATCGAGCCGCCCTCGTCGAACTCGGCTGGGAGCTTGCGGCGCAGGTCCTGGAAGATCTCGCGCGCCTTCTCCGGCATGCCCTCCTTGGAGACGAGGGGGAGGACCGCGACCTTGACCGGGGCCAGGCGCGGATGCAGGCGCAGCACGGTGCGCTGGCGGCCCTCGACCTCCTCGACCTCGTAGGCGTCGACCAGGAAGGCGAGGGTTGCGCGGTCGGCGCCGGCCGCCGGCTCGATCACGTGCGGGACATAGCGCTCTTTGGTCTGCTGGTCGAAGTACTCGAGCTTCTCGCCGCTGAACTTGGCGTGCTGCTTGAGGTCGAAGTCGCCGCGGTTGGCGATCCCCTCCAGCTCCGACCAGCCGATCGGGAAGAGGTACTCGACGTCGCTGGTCCCCGACGAGTAGTGGGAGAGCTCGTCGGCGTCGTGGGGGCGGATCCGCAGGTAGTCGGGGCGCAGGCCGAGCTCGGTGTACCAGCGCTCGCGCTCCTCGATCCAGGTGCGGTACCACTGCTCGGCCTGGTCGGGCGGGACGAAGAACTCCATCTCCATCTGCTCGAACTCGCGGGTGCGGAAGATGAAGTTGCCGGGGGTGATCTCGTTGCGGAACGACTTGCCGATCTGGGCGATCCCGAACGGCGGCTTCTTGCGGGCGAAGCCGAGCACGTTCTTGAAGTTGATGAAGATCCCCTGCGCCGTCTCCGGCCGCAGGTAGACCTCCGAGCCCTCACCGGCCACCGGGCCGACGTGGGTCTCGAACATCAGGTTGAACTGGCGTGGCTCCGAGAGGTCGCCGCCGCACTCCGGGCACTTCAGCTCGGCACTGGGGTCGCCACCCTCGGCCTCGACTGCCTCGCGCAAGTGGTCCTCGCGCCAGCGCCGCTTGCACTTGCCGAGGCACTGGACCAGCGGGTCGGTGAAGCCCTCGAGGTGACCGGAGGCCTCCCACACCCGTGGGTGCTGGAGGATCGCCGAGTCGATCGCGACGATGTCGTCGCGCTCCTGCAGCATCGAGCGCCACCACTCGGCTTTGACGTTGCCCTTGAGCAGGACGCCGTAGTGGCCGTAGTCGTAGGTCGAGCCGAGGCCGCCGTAGATCTCCGAGGAGGGGAAGACGAAGCCGCGCCGCTTGCAGAGGGCGACGATCTCCTCCATCGAGACCTCGGTCGGGCGCTCCTGCTGCTCGGCAGTCGACATGCCGGAACCGTAGCGGCTGCGATAATCCCGCAGCCCGTGCCCATCTACGAGTACAAATGCGACAACGGTCACGTCTTCGACGTGATGCAGCGGATGAGCGACGAGCCGCTGACCGAGTGCCAGGAGTGCGGCGCTCCCGCCGTGCGCGTCCTCCACTCTCCGGCCGTCCACTTCAAGGGCTCCGGCTTCTACAACACCGACTACGGCAGGAAGAAGGGCGGCGGCAACGGCGCCGGGGACGGGGCGAAGGAGTCGAAGGGCTCCGATTCGGGCTCGGACTCCAGCTCAAGCTCCTCGGACTCGAAGCCCAGCGAGTCGAAGTCGAGCGCCCCCAAGCCCAAAGCCGCTACCGCGGACTGACGCGTTCCCAGGGTTTGGGCCCCCAGGGGGGCCTCAACTTTGGACCCGGCCCTGTCTAGCCGTCGAGGAAGCGGTTGACGGCCTGGCGCCGCACCGACTCCGGCACTTCGATGCTGCCTTCGGGCCCGGACGGGCAGCCGCCGCCGCAGAGCACGTCGGCGGGGGCGCTGCCGCCGATCGCAGCGGCCAATACCAGCTGCGGCATCGTCAGGAAGCCCATGTCGCTGACGAAGGCCTTCGGCGCGCTCCAGCCGATGATCGGGCCCTTGACGAAGTTGTAGGGGGCGCGCAGGGGGTCGGTGAGCCGGCCCTTGATCCCGTTGATGACGGCCTGCTGCGCCTTCTCGCGGTCGATGTCGTCGTAGCCGAGGGAGTAGGCGCTCTTGCCGGGGCCGGGGCATTCGCTCGGCTTGCGGATGCGGGAGTAGGCGAGCGCTTTTTCGCCGTCGAGGGTGTTCTCGCCCTTCTTCAGGTGCAGGGTGATCCCGCCCTGACCGCCGCCGGAGCCGCCGGAGACGTCGGCGCAGAGCTTCTGGGGGAGGTCGACCTCGACCCCGCCGACCGCGTCGATCAGGTCTTCGAAGCCGGGGAAGTTGACGATCGCGACGTGGTCGATCTGGATGTCGAGGAACTGTTCGATCGTCTTGATCTGCAGGGCGGCGCCGCCGAAGGCGTAGGCGGCATTGATCTTCGTCGGCGCCTGGCCGGGGATCTCGGTGTAGCTGTCGCGCGGGATCGAGAGTTTGCGGAAGGCGCCGCCGCCGGCGCGGATCAGCATCAGCGTGTCGGCGCGGAATTCGCCTTCCGAGCAGTCGCCGTGGGGAGCGTCGCCGTTGGCCTGCTGTTCGAAGCACTCCTCCGAGGGCGCCGCGCCGGGCTCCTTGGTGTCGGGCGGGCGGGCGTCGGTGCCGAGAACGAGGATCGTCTGCGCGCTCGGCAGCAGCAGCGGGTTGCCGTGCAGGGCGTCCTTGGCTTCGCCGGAGAGCTTGAACGACTGCAGCTGGGCGGAGACGCCGAAGGCGAGGAGGCTGAGCAAGATCCATCCCAAAGCGGCGATCCCGATCCATTTGAGAACGCCCTTGATGCCGCGCGGCGGGGCCGGGATCCGGCGCCTCTCGCGCGGCTTGCGATCCTCGTCAGGCCGCTTGCCAGGCAGCTTTGCGCGTTCCCGCAGGCCGCTGAGGTCGGCCGAGCGCAGGCGCGAGAAGAGGCCCTTGCGGGACCGGTAGACCTTGTAGTCGGGCGGTCCCGTAGGCCGCTGCTCTCCACTGTCGGGCATAAAAGGGCTAGAAATCATGGCGATGTCTTCGGTCGCCCGCCTCCCAGCCCCCAGACTCCGATGAACGCGGGCGAGACGATCGGGGTCGACCTGGGCGGGACGAAGATGCTGGTCGGCGTCCTCGCTGGGACCGAGGTTCTCTGGGAGAGCCGCGAGGCTTCCACCGGCCAGAGCGAGGACGAGCTGGTCGAGCTGCTGGTGCGCGAGGTCGGCGAGGCGCGCGAAGCCCGCCCCGAGGCGAGCGCCGTCGGGCTCGGCATCCCGGCGACGATCGACCACGACAGCGGCGTCGCCGTCTCGGCGGTGAACCTGCCGCTGGCCGACCTGCCGATTCGGGACCTGGTCAGCGAGCGGGTCGGGCTGCCGGTCTTCGTCGACAACGACGCCAACGTGGCGGCGCTGGCCGAGTACCTCTACGGCGCCGCCAAGGGCAAGCCGAACACGGTGATGCTGACCGTCGGCACCGGCATCGGCGGCGGCCTGATCCTCGGCGGCGAGGTCTACCGCGGCGCTACCGGCGCCGGCGCCGAGCTCGGCCACACCGTGATCCAGGCCGACGGCCCGCCCTGCCAGGGCAACTGCCCCAACCACGGCTGCGTCGAGTCGCTGGCCTCGGGGACGGCGCTGGGGCGGGAGGGCCGGGCGGCGGCGGAAAGCTCCCCCGACTCGGTCCTGGCGCAGATGCTGGCCGACGGCAAGGCGATCGACGGCAGGGCCGTGACCGAAGCCGCGCTCTCCGGCGACGAGACCGCGATCGGCGTCTTCGACCTGATCGGCGGCCGCCTCGGCGTCGCCTGCTCGAGCTTCGCCAACATCTTCCAGCCCGACGCGATCGTCGTCGGCGGTGGCGTCATCGCCGCCGGCGACCTGCTGCTGGACCCGGCGCGCCGCGAAGTGCGCGAGCGGGCCCTGACGCCGATGAACAGGACGCCGATACTCGAAGCGGTGCTCGGCAACGACGCCGGCATGATCGGCGCCGCGGCGCTGGCGGCGGTCGAACTCGAGAAGGAGACGGGCTGATGCCGGGGCGGCTGGTCGTCTGCCCGACCCCGATCGGCAACCTCGACGACGTCACGCCACGGGTCCGTGAGGCGCTGGTCAGCGCCGACTACATCGCCTGCGAGGACACCCGCCGCACCGGCTCGCTGCTCGACAAGCTGGGGATCCGGCCGGCGCCGCGGCTGGTCTCCAACCACGAGGGCAACGAAACGGCGCGGGCGACCGAGCTGGCCCAGCGGATCGAGCGCGGCGACCTGGTTGCCCTCGTCTCCGACGCCGGCATGCCGGCGATCTCCGACCCGGGCTTCAAGCTGATCCACCGCTGCATCGAACGCGACCTCGAGGTCACGGTGCTGCCCGGCCCGTCGGTGGTGCCGGTGGCCCTGGTCGCCTCCGGGCTGCCGACCGACCGCTGGCGCTTCGAGGGCTTCCTGCCGCGCCGCGCCGGCGAGATGGAGCGGGTGCTGCGCTCGACCGAGACCGTCGTCGCCTTCGAGTCGCCGCGCCGGGTCGGCGAGTCGCTGGCGGCGCTGGCCTCGCTCGCCCCCGACCGCCAGGCCGCCGTCTGCCGCGAGCTCTCGAAGATGCACGAGGAGGTTGCGCGCGGCTCGCTGGGAGAGCTGGCGCGGCGCTTCCGCGGCGACGTCAAGGGCGAGATCGTGCTCGTGATCGCGCCCGCCGCCGCCGACTCCCACGACAAAGACGTCGGCTTTGCGGTCGATGCTCTGCGCCACCTGGTCCAGTCCGGCGCCCGCCCGCGGGCCGCCGCCAGCGTCGTCGCCGCCCTCACCGGCACGCGCGCCAACGACCTCTACAAAGCGCTGACCGGGCGCGAGGCGCGAAGGTAGCCCTGAGAACAGGACCATGGGCTACTACGTAACCACCCCGATCTACTACGTCAACGCCGAGCCGCACCTCGGCCACGCCTACGCGACGATGGCGGCCGACGTGCTGGCCCGGCACATGCGCCAGCGCGGCGAGGACGTCTTCTTCCTCACCGGCACCGACGAGCACGGCGAGCCGATCGAGCTGGCGGCCGAGCGCGAGGGGATCTCGCCACAGGAGCTGGCCGACCGCAACGCCGCCAAGTTCGAAGCGCTGATGCCGATCGTCGATGCCAGCAACGACTTCTTCATCCGCACCTCCGACCCGCGCCACACGGCGAAGGTCGCCGAGATCATGCAGCGGGTTTACGACAACGGCTGGGTCGACAAGGGGGTCTACGAGGGCTGGTACTGCCCGCGCTGCGCCGACTTCAAAACCGAGCGCGAGCTCGGCCCCGGCAACACCTGCCCGATCCACGAGATCCCGCTCGAGAAGGTCCGCGAGGAGAACTGGTTCTTCCGCCTCTCGGCCTTTCAGGAGCGCCTGGAACGGCTCTACGAGGAGCGGCCCGATTTCGTCGTCCCCGACTTCCGCCGCAACGAGGCGGTGGCCTTCGTCAAGGGCGGGCTGGAAGACGTCTCGCTCTCGCGGCCGACCCTGAAGTGGGGGCTGCCGCTGCCCTGGGATCCGGAGCAGCGCATGTACGTCTGGTTCGACGCCCTCCTCAACTACGTGACGGCGCTGACCTTCGCCCGTGACGGCGAGGATCTGACCGAGCGCTTCTGGCCGGCCAGCATGCACACGATGGCGAAGGACATCCTCAAGTTCCACGCCGTGATCTGGCCGGCGCTCTGCTGGGCAGCCGACCTCGAGCCGCCGCAGCGGATGACGATCTACGGCTACCTCATGATGGGCGAGAAAAAGATGTCGAAGTCGCTCGGCAACGTGCTCGACCCGTTCGCGGTGATCGACCGCTTCGGCGCCGACGCGCTGCGCTTCTACTGCTTCCGCGAGGTCAGCTTCGGCCAGGACGGGGCGATCTCCACCGCCGGCTTCGAGGCCCGTTACGAGACCGAGCTGGCCAACGACTTCGGCAACCTGGCCAGCCGCGTCCTGGCGATGGTCGAGCGCTACCGCGCCGGCACCGTCCCCGTGGCGGCGGTCGACGCGGTGCTGGCGGAGGATTTCGAAGGTGTCGTCGCCCGCTTCTCCGAGCTGCTCGACCGGGCGGAGCTGACGCAGGCGCTGGAGCAGGCCTGGAAGCTGGTGCGGCGCCTCAACCGCTTCGTCGAGGAGACGCAGCCGTGGGTGCTGGCCAAGGACGAGGCCGACCCCGAGCGCCTCGACGAAGTCCTCTACAACCTGGTCGAGGGGCTGCGGGTGACGACTCTGCTGCTGGTCCCCTACCTGCCGCAGGCCGGCAAGACCCTGCTGGCCGCGCTGGGCGAAGAGGGCCGGGCGCTGGCCGAGCTGGGGTCCCGTCCCGGCGGACAGGACGTGGAGCGGATCCCGGCGCTGTTCCCGAAGATCGAGCCGCCCAGCTGATGGACGCCCCCGTCCTCGCGGTCGCCGGCCTGCGCAAGAGCTACCGGGGGCAGGAGGCGCTGGCGGGGGTCGATCTCGAGATCCAAGCCGGCGAGCTGGTCGGTCTGCTGGGGCCCAACGGGGCCGGCAAGTCGACCCTGACGAAGATCGCCTGCGGCCTGGTGCGGCCCAGTGGCGGTGGCGCGGAGGTGCTCGGTCGGCCGGCGGGGTCGCCGCCGGCCCGGGCGGCACTGGGTTACCTGGCGGAGCTGTTCCGGTTTCCCGGCTGGTGCTCGGCGGACGAGCTGCTGCGGCTGCACCAGCGACTGGCTGGCTCCGGCGGTGGCGCCGCGGAGCGGGCAGAGCTGCTCGAGATGGTCGGGTTGGCCGAGGCCAGGGATAAGCGTGTGGAGACGATGTCGAAGGGGATGCAGCAGCGCCTCGGCATCGCGCAGGCGCTTGTCGGCGCCCCGCGCCTGCTGCTGTTGGACGAGCCGACCAGCGCTCTCGACCCGGTCGGGCGCCGCATCGTCCGCGGCCTGCTCGAGGAGCTGCGCCGCCGCGGCGTCGGGGTCCTGCTCAACTCGCACCTGCTGAGCGAGGTGGAGCTGGTCTGTGACCGGGTCGCGATCATCGCCCGGGGCCGGCTCGTCAAGGCCGGCACGCCGGAGGAGCTGGCCGGCCCGGGCGGGGTCGAGGTCGAGACCGAGTCCGGGGTCCGGGTCTTCGCCGGCGCACAGCGCCTCGATGCGCCGGGGATCGTCGCCGAGCTGGTCGCCGCCGGCGAGCGGGTCTACCGGGTGGAGGTCCGCCACAGCTCGCTCGAAGAGGTCTATCTGGAGGCGGTCGGGGGGCAGACCGGATGACGCCCCTGCCTTTGCGCTCGGCGGGGATCGTGATCGCCCACTCGGTGCGGGAAGGCATCCGCCGCCGCGTCTTCCTCGCGGTCCTGGTCCTCACCGTCGCCTTCCTCTCGCTCTACGCGGTCGGCGCCCACTTCGTCTTCCGTGACGTCCGCAACTTCGCCGGCGGCGAAGCGGGGATCCTCGATCCCAAGGCGTTCGCCGGCGCAACCATCTTCGGGCTCGCGATGTTCGCGACCCTCTTCCTCGGCGCGGTGCTCTCGGTCTTCCTCACGCTCGGCGCCGTCCGCGGCGATGCCGAGAGCGGGTTGCTGCAGCCGCTGGTCGTGCGGCCGATCGGCCGCACGACGATGCTGATCGCGCGCTTCGCCGGCGCGGCGGGGCTCTCGGGCGCCTATGTCGTCCTCGTCTACATGGCCGCCTGGGCGATCACCCAGGCCACCGGCGACTGGTCCCCCGACCATCTGCTCGGGCCGGCGCTGGGGCTGGCGCTGGCCGTGTCGATCATCGCCGCGATCTCCTTGCTGCTCTCGGTGCTGCTGCCGGTGACCGCGCAGGGAATCGTCGTCTTCATGGTCTTCGGCGCCGGCCTCACCGCCGGGCTGCTGGCCCAAATCGGCCAGGCGATCGACAGCGACTCGCTGCATACGATCGGCCGCGTGGCGAGCTGGGCGCTGCCCTTCGAGGGGCTCTATGCGGCCGGCCTGCACGCGCTGATCTCCGGTACCTCCGGGTTGACCGGCGTCGTGCTCCAGCTCGGGCCGTTCGGCGGCTCCGAGGCTGCCGGCCCTGGGTTGATCGCCTGGGCCGTCGTCTACATGCTCGGCGTGCTGGCGCTGGCGGCGCTGATCTTCTCGCGCCGCGACCTCTGAGGTGCCCTGCTATCGCGGTCGGGTCGAGCCAGCCGGTCACGGCGGCCTCTTTGGTCGGCAAGGACGGCCTTAGGTCCTAGCCCTCTACTGAGGGTGCGGTGAGAAGGTCTGGGCTGAGCTGCTCGGGCCGGGTCAGTCCGCAGAGCGCCATAGTCAGGTCGAGCTCGGCGAGGATCATCTTCAGCAGCGCTTCGACCCCGGTCTGCCCCTCCAGCGCCAGGGCCCAGACGTAGGGGCGGCCGAGGCAGACGGCGTCGGCGCCGAGGGCGAGCGCCTTGAGCACGTCGCCGCCGCCGCGGACGCCGCTGTCGAAGAGGACGGCGATCTCGTCGCCGACGGCCGCCGCGATCGGCGCCAGGGCGTCGAGGGAAGCGACCGCGCCGTCGACCTGGCGGCCGCCGTGATTGGAGACGACGATGCCGTCGACGCCGCGGACGACCGCCTCGCGGGCGTCGTCGACGTGCTGGATGCCCTTGACCAGGATCGGCAGCGTCGTCCGCTCACGCAGCCAGGCGAGGTCGTCCCAGGTCAGCGAAGGGTTGGCCTGGACGCCGAGGAAGTGGCCGGTGGCGGCACCGACGTCCTCCTCGGGTGGCTTCTCCAGACCCTCCCGGAAGATCGGATCCTGGAAGTAGTTGGCGATCCCCATGCCGTTGAGGAAGGGCAGCCAGGCCTGCTGCAGATCGCGCGCCTTCCAGCCCGGGACGAAGGTGTCGACGGTGAGGACGATCGCGCCGTAGCCGGCCCGCTCGGCCCGCTCGACCAGGCTCTGGGCGAGGCGCGGGTCGTTGGGCCAGTAGAGCTGGAACCAGCGCGGCGCCGCGGCGCCGCCGGCCGCGGCGATCTCCTCGAGGCTGAAATGGGAGTTGGTGCTGGCGATCATCGGCACCCCGACTGCCGCCGCGGCGCGGGCGGTCGCCAGCTCTCCCTCCTCGTGGACGACCTTCTGCACCCCGATCGGGGCCAGCAGCAGCGGCGCCGGCATCGCCGTGCCAAGCACGCTGGTGGAGAGGTCGCGGGAGGCGACGTCGCGCAGCATCCGCGGCACGATGCGGTGGCGGCGGAAGGCTTCGGCGTTGGCCCGCATCGTGTCCTCGCTGCCCGCTCCGGCGCCGACGTAGTTGGCGGCGCGCGGCTCCATCGCCTCGATGGCACGCCGCTCCAGCTCCGCGCTCGCGACCGGGATCGCCGGCACCTCGCCGCCGAGGCCGCGGACGTAGATCTCGCGGTAGTAGTCGGCGAGGTCGGCCATGCCAGCAGGCTAATCCAGACTCTCACCTCGTCCTAGACTCCCCCGGGTGATCGACTCCCACACCCACCTGGTTCTCTGCGAGGGCGACGAGGCGGAGGTGGTCGCGGCGGCGCGCGAGGCCGGCGTCGCCCGGATGCTCACGGTCGGCATGGACACCGAGACCAACCCGGCGGCGATCGCGGCGGCGGAGCGGCACGAGGAGGTCTACGCCGCGGTCGGGCGCCACCCGAACGAGGCGAGCGGCTTCGACGACGCCACGGCCGCCGAAATAACCCGTCTCGCCGCCCACCCGAAGGTGCGGGCGATCGGCGAGACCGGGCTCGACTACTACCGCGACGGCGCCGATCGCGAGGACCAGCGCCGCGCCTTCTCCGCCCAGATCGAGATCGCCCGCGAGCTCGATCTGCCGATCGTGATCCACGCCCGCGACCCCGAGGGCGGCAGCGAGGCGGTCGACGAGATCTTCGCCATCCTCGACGCCGAGGCCGCCGGCCACCCCGTGATCCTCCACTGCTTCTCGGCGCCGCGGCGGGTCGCCGACGCCGCCGAGCGCGGCTGGCACTGCTCCTTCGCCGGCAACGTCACCTACCCCTCGGCGCAGGCCCTGCGGGAGGCAGCGGCGCAGGTGCCCGAGGACCGGATCCTGGTCGAGACCGACGCCCCCTATCTGAGCCCGCAGGAGATGCGCGGGAAGCGCAACCAGCCCGCCAACGTCGTCGCCACCGCCCGCTTGGTCGCGGAGGTGCGCAGGGTCCCCTACGAGCAGTTGGAGCGCACGGTCGAGGCCAACGCCGGCGCCCTCTTCGGCTGGTAGCGCTCTTGGTCCGCCTCGGTCAGAACTTCCTCGCCGATCCCAACCTGCTCGACGCGATCGTCCGCGACGCCGGGCTTTCGCCGGACGCCGTCGTGCTCGAGGTCGGCGCCGGCGAGGGGGTGCTGACCGAGCGCCTTGCCGCCGGCGCCGCCCACGTCCACACGGTCGAGATCGACCGCCGCCTGGAGGCCGCCCTGGCCCCGCTCGCCACTGACCCCAACGTCAGCCTGCACTGGGGCGACGCGATGAAGCTCGACCTCGCCGCCCTCGAGCCGACGCCGACGGCGATGGTCGCCAACCTGCCCTACTCGGTGGCAACGCCGCTGATCCTGCGCACGATCGAGTCGCTGCCGGCGCTGGCACGCTGGACGGTGATGGTCCAGCGCGAGATCGCCGACCGCCTGCGGGCGGCGCCGGGCAGCCGCACCTACGGCTCCCCGAGCGTGCAGGTCCAGCTCGCCTGCGAGGTCGAGCTGGTGCGCAAGGTCGACCCCGCTGTCTTCAAGCCGAGACCCCGGGTCGACTCGGCGATCCTGCGCCTGCGCCGAACCGGTCCGGCGGCCGACCCGGCGACCCGGCGGCTGATTCGCGCCGCCTTCGCCCATCGCCGCAAGTCGCTCGCGAGGTCGCTGGAGCACGGCGAGGTGGGTTCGCTGTCGCGGGCCCGAGCCGCCCTGGCCGAGCTCGGTCTGGCCGCCGACTCGCGCGCCGAGGCGCTCTCGCCTGCGCAGTTCGCCGCCCTGTCCGCGAAGCTCCAGTCCAGCGCCTGATCCGGCCGTGCCCACCCGATGCTCGTTTACGCCCCCGCCAAGCTCAACCTCTGCCTCTACCTCGGGCCGCGCCGCGCCGACGGCCTGCACGAGCTCTGCTCGCTGTTCGAGCCGCTTGCCCTGGCCGACCTGCTGGCGATCTCCGAGGCGGCGAGCGACGAGGTGATCTGCGCCGGGGTCGAGGGCGAGAACCTCGCCGCGGCGGCGCTGACGGCGCTGCGCGCCCGGGGCTGGGAACGGCCGCCGCTGCGGATCGAGATCGAGAAGCGGGTGCCGGTGGCGGCGGGCCTCGGCGGCGGCAGCGCCGACGCGGCGGCGGTCCTGCGCCTGGCCGGCGGCGAGGTCGGCGACCTGCAGGGGTTGGCGGCCGAGCTGGGAGCCGACGTGCCCTCGCAGCTGCTGCCGGCGCCGGCGCTGGTCCGCGGCGCCGGCGAGCGGGTCGAGCCGCTGCCCGAGCCGGCCCCTCACGCGGCTGTCCTCCTTCCCGACCGCGGTGGCCTCAGCACCGCCGCGGTCTTCGCCGAGGCCGATCGGCTCGGCTGCGGGCGCGGGGCGGACGAGCTGGAGTCGCTGGCGGTGCGCCTGCGCCAGGCGGCCGGCGCCGGCGCCTCGCCGCTCTCCTATCCCGAGCTGCTGGTCAACGACCTCGAGCCGCCGGCCCGGGCGCTGCGCCCGGCGATCGGCGATGCCCTCGACGAGCTGCGCGAAGCGGGCGCGCCCGTCGCCCTGCTCAGCGGCTCCGGCCCGACCGCGGTCGGGCTCTTCCCCGATCTCGCCGCCGCCCGCGCCGTGGCGGCGGCGATCGACCGCGACGACGCGATCGTCTGCGAGGCGGGCACGAGCGCGGAGCGAATGAGCGAGATAGCCGGTGATGATGAGCGCGATTGAGCGAAGCGCGAAGAGGGTGTTCCTGCCGTGAGGATGCCGGGGGAGGGTGGGGGCGAGGACCGCCGCAAGCATCTGCTGATCGCGGCCGCCGTCGCGATCGTCGCCGTCGGCTACTACTTCCTCAGCCGCGAGCTCGGCCACCTCGACTTGCAGAACCTGCTGGAAGACGTCTCCAACACGCTCGGCGCCTGGACCTACCTGCTGGTCGGCTTCTTCGCCTTCGCCGAGACCGGCGCCTTCGTCGGCCTCGTCGTCCCCGGCGAGACGGTGATGCTGCTCGGCGGCGCCGTCGCCGGCCAGGGCGCGATCGACATCTACCTGCTGATCGCGATCGCCTGGTTCGCCGCCTGGGCCGGCGACACCACCAGCTTCTTCCTCGGCCGCCGGCTCGGCCGTGAGTTCGTGATGCGGCACGGGCCGCGCTTCGGGATCAGCCACGAGCGTTTCGAGCGGGTCGAGGACTACTTCGACCGCCACGGCGGCAAGACGATCTTCGTCGGCCGCTTCATCAGCTTGATCCGCGCCTTCGCGCCCTTCATCGCCGGCAGCTCCGGGATGCGCTACCGCGCCTTCGTCCCCTATAGCGTCCTCGGCACCGGGCTCTGGGCCAGCGCCCACATCCTGATCGGCTACTTCTTCTCGCGCAGCATCGAGACCGGCGCCAAGTACGCCGGCAAAGGCGCCTTCCTGCTCGGCACCCTGATCGTCGTCGTCGGCGGCTCGATCTTCCTCTACCGCCACTTCCGCGTCGCCGCCAATCGGGTCGCGGCGGTGCGCTGGATGGAGGGTCATGCCGCCAGCCGCTGGCTGGTCGCGCTCGGACGCCGCTACCGGCCGCAGTTCCGGTTCCTCTGGGACCGGGTCACCCCCGGCGGCACCTTCGGGCTCGAGTTCACCTCGCTGATGGCGGTCCTCGCGGTCTCCCTCTTCGTCCTCGTCGCCTACGCGGTCCTGATCGGGCGCGAGCCGGGCCCGACCCCGGGCGACATGACGGCGATGGACGTCGCCGAACACCTGCGCGTCGCCTGGCTCACCGACCTCTCCAAGGTCGTCACCTTCCTCGGTTCGGGCCTCTTCGTCTGGGGCCTGACCCTGGTCTGCGCGGCGCTGCTCTTCGCCAGGCGGCGCTGGACCGAGCTCGGGGTCCTGCTGGCGGGGATGACGCTGACCTCGATCGGCTTCCACGAGGTCAAGGACATCGTCGACCGGCCACGGCCGCAAGGGGGGCTGGTCGATGCCTCGGGCTCGTCGTTCCCCAGCGGTCACGCCGCCCACTCGGTCCTCTACCTCTGGCTGGCGACGACGATCGTGCTGCGCCTGCGGCCGGGGATGGCACGCGGCGCTGCTGTGGTCGCGGCCGGGTTCGCGCTGACGATCCTGGTCGGCCTCTCCCGGGTCTACCTCAACGTCCACTACTTCAGCGACGTCAGCGGCGGTTGGGCGTTGGGTGCCGCCTGCTTCTCGCTCTGTGCCGCGGTTGGCCTCGTCGTCTCCGAAGTGCGGCAGAATCCACGGCAGTGACGCTCTACGCCCTGCAGAAAATCGGCCACCAGTACTTCCTCTTCGGCGCCGCCGGGCTGGTCTGCCTGGTCGCCTTCGTGACCCTGATCCTGGCTCCGGCGCTGAGCGCCCACGGCCGCATCTGGGAGAAGGCGGCCGCCGGCTTCCTCTCGGTCTTCGTGCTCGCCGCCCTGCTCGTCTGCGGGGTCGTGATCGGGCTGCTGGTCGTCTACTACTACACCGATATCTCCAATTTCGTCAACGGCAACTAGGGCACCGACCTCACTCGGGGTCTTCTCGATTGCGGCTTAGGCCGGGATAATGAGCGGATGCCGGCAACCTCGAAGGGGTCCGAAGCCCCTGCAAAAGCCAGTGATCCAGGGCTGCTCGACGCGCTCTCCGAAGCGGTCGAGTCGGGCGCCGGCCTGCCCGCCGTGGCACGCGCGGCGGCGCGCCTGCTCGACGCCAGCGTCGCCCTGATCGACCGCTCCAGCGCCGTCCTCGCGGTGGCCGGCGCCTCGCCGGACCAGGAGAAGAAGCTGCTATCTGGCGGGGAGGGGGTGACCGCGGTCGAGCTGCGGGTCGCCGACACCGCCGTCGGCGAGCTGCGCTACCGCGCCAAGGTGGCGCCCGACCCGGCGATCGCCCGCATGGTGACGACGCTGCTGGCGCTGGAGCTGGAGCGCTCGCGCTCGCCGGAGTGGGAGAGCGCCGAGATCGCGAGCGCCTTCGTCGCCGCCGTCCTCGCCCGCGAGGTCACCGATCGCGGCGACATCGTCGCCCGTGCCGCCGAGCTCGGCGCCGACCTCGATCGAGGCGGCGGCGTGCTGGTGCTGCGGGTGGCGCCGCGGGCGGCGCAGACGGGCGAGTGGCGGGAGCGGGTGCTGACGCTGGCGCTGCGGGCGCTGCGCTCACTCGCCCCCGGCTCCCTGGCGACGACCGAAGACGGCGAGGTCGCGGCGGAGATCGCCGTGATCGTCCCGGCCGAGGACGACGAGCGGCTGGCCCGCGCCGCCGCCGGCCTGGCCCGCGAGCTCGACGACAGCCTCGCCGGCTTCCACCTCACCACCGGCCGCAGCCGCCGCAGCGCCGATCCGGTCGATCTCTACCGCGCCGGCAGCGAGGCCCGGCTCGCGGTCAACGTCGGCGAAGCCGAGGGCCGGGCGTTGCTCGCATTCGAGGACACCGGCGCCTATCGCCTGCTGCTGCCGGCGATGAGCGAGGATCCCGGCGAGCTGGAACGCTTCTACGCGGAGACGGTCGAGCCGCTCTCCAGCTACGACGAGCAGTACGAGACCGAGCTGGTGACGACCGTCGAGGCCTACCTCGACAACGACGGCAACGTCGCCGCCACGGCGAAACAGCTCTTCACCCACCGCCACACCGTGCGCTACCGGCTGGAGCGGGTGAAAGAGCTCTGCGGCCACGACGTCTCGGCCACCGAGGGCCGCGAGAAGCTCGGCCTCGGCCTCAAGGCGATGCGCGTCCTCGGCATCGCCTCCCCCCGCGGCCCGGCGCTTGAGCCCGGCGCCAAGGGCGGCAAGGTGGCTCGCAGCTCCGACGACTAGCCGCAGTTCCGGGAGGAGGACTTGAACCCCCGCTTCGTGGACCAAAACCACGCGTGCTACCGGCTACACCATCCCGGAACGCGACCCGAGCGTAGCGCCGCCCGGCACGAGGAGTGCATTCACCATCCATAGGGCGGTCGATGCACTCCTCGTCGTCCGCAGATCCACCTAGAGTCTGCGCCGTGGAGATCGGAGGAGCATCGATGGACCCGGAAGTGCGCGCAGGCCTGGCGCGGAGCTGGAAGCCGCTGATGGCGGTCGGCATCCTCGCCATCGTCGTTGGCTGCATCGCGATCCTGGTGCCGGCGGTCGCCTCGGTGGGGACGGCGATCTTCATCGGCTGGATCCTCCTCGTCGCCGGCGCCTTCCTGGTCGCGGCTGCCTTCTCGGCTCACTCGGTCGGCTCCCTGATCGTGCGGCTGATCTGGGCGGCGCTGACGGTGATCGTCGGCGTCTGGCTGATCGTCGAACCGCACAACGGCACGCTCACCCTGACCCTCGTTCTCGGCATCTACTTCCTCTTCATGGGCCTGACGCGGATCACCGTCGCCTTCCTTGGCCGTGGCCAGCAGAACGCCGGCCTGGTCGGCCTCAGCGGCGTCTGCGGCCTGTTGATCGGGATCCTCGTCCTCGCCAAGTTCCCCTCGTCGGCCGACTGGGCGATCGGCCTCCTCGTCGGCATCGACCTGATCTTCGCCGGCTGGACCTTGACCTCGGTCGCCCTGGTGGGCAAAGACCTTTCACGCCGCGCCTGATAGCACCCGCGTTATCGCTCGCTAATAGGATCGGGGAGTGAGTTCCCCCCTCGTCTTGGTGATGGCGGCCGGGAAAGGCACGCGGATGCGTTCCTCCCTGCCGAAGATGCTGCATCCCGTCTGTGGGCGGGCGATGGTCGCCTGGCCAGTGCTGGCCGCGCGCGAGGCCGGGGCCGGCAAGATCGCCGCGATCGTCTCCCCCGGCGTGGACCTCTCAGACGGCCTGCCCGAGGGAGTCGAGACCGTCGAGCAGCCCGAGCCCGACGGCACCGGCGGCGCGATCCGGGCCGCCCAGGCGCTGATCGAGGAAAGCGAGACCGTGCTGGTGCTCTCCGGCGACGTGCCGCTGCTCTCGGCGGCGACGATCGCCGCCCTGCTCGAGGCCCATGCCGCCTCGCCGGCGGCGGCGACGATGCTGACGATCGAGCTCGAGGATCCCGCCGCCTATGGTCGCGTCGTCCGCGCCGCCTCCGGTGAGGTCGAGCGCGTGGTCGAGGCCAAAGCGGCCGGCGATGCCGACGCCGAGCAGTTGGCGATCGCCGAGATCAACGCCGGCACCTACGTCTTCGACGCGGTGCCGCTGGCCGCCGCGCTGGCGTCGCTCTCCAACGACAATGCCCAGGGCGAGTACTACCTGCCCGACGTCTTTCCCGCCCTGCGCGAGGCGGGCCACACGGTCGCCGCCCACCTCGCCGACGACCCCGCGGTGACGATGGGCGTGAACAACCGGGTCGACCTCGCCACCGTCGAGGCCGAGGCCCGCCGCCGCCTGCTCGAGGCGCACATGCTGGCCGGCGTCACCGTCGTCGACCCCGGCTCGACCTGGATCGACGTCGGCGTCGAGATCGACGCCGACGCCCGCATCGAGCCCGGCACCACCCTGAAGGGCGAGACCCGGGTCGGCGCCCACGCTGTGGTCGGCCCGCTGACCACTCTCGTCGACAGCTCCGTCGGCATCGAGTCCAGCGTCGCCCACTCCTACCTGAGCGAGTGCGAGGTTCGCGACGGCTGCTCGGTCGGTCCCTTCGCCTACCTGCGCCCGGACGCGGTGCTCGACGCCGGGGCGAAGGTGGGGACCTTCGTCGAGATCAAGAACTCGCACATCGGCAAGGGCGCCAAGGTCCCCCATCTCGCCTATCTGGGCGACGCCGACGTCGGCGGCGGCAGCAACGTCGGCGCCGGCACGATCACCGCCAACTACGACGGCTTCGACAAGCACCGCACCGTGATCGGCGTCGACGTCCGCATCGGCGTCGACACGATGCTGATCGCGCCGGTTGAGGTCGGGGACTCCGCCTACACTGGCGCTGGCGCGGTGATCAAGGACGACGTCCCCGAGGGGGCGCTCGCGGTGAGCGAGAACGCGCAACGGAACATCGACGGATACGCGGCCGCCAAGGCCGCGAAGATGCGAGAGGAACAGAGCCCGTGAGCACGATCGAAGAGCGTCCGCAGGTGTCCAGCGCGATCCCCCACGACTACTCGAAGCGAATGATGGTCTTCGGCGGCCGCAGCTCGATGGACCTGGCCGCCAAAGTCGCCGGCAAGCTCGACATCGATCTCGGCCAGGTGACCCTGAAGACCTTCGCCAACGGCGAGGTCTACTGCCGCTACGAGGAGTCGATCCGCGGCGCCGACGTCTTCATCGTGCAGTCGACCTGCGCCAACGAGCCGAACGACCTGACCCCGAACGACTCGCTGGTCGAGCTGCTGACGATGATCGACGCCGCCCAGGGCGCCTCCGCCCACCGGATCATCGCCGTCATGCCCTGGTACGGCTACGCCCGCCAGGACAAGAAGTCGGCGCCGCGCGAGCCGATCACGGCCCGGATCGTCGCCAAGTGCCTGGAGGGGGTCGGCGTCGACCGGGTCCTCACCATGGACCTGCACGCCGGCCAGGTGCAGGGCTTCTTCCACGTCCCGGTCGACCACATGACGGCGATGCCGATGCTGACCCAGTGGTTCGTCGACCAGAAACTGACAGAGGAGCTGGTGATCGTCTCCCCCGACGCCGGCCGGGTCAAGACGGCGCGCAACTTCGCCCGCCGGGTCGGCACCCACTGGGCGGTGATGGAGAAGGAGCGCCCCGCCCAGCAGGTGGCCGAGATCGGCTACGTGGTCGGGGACGTCAAGGGCCGCACCGCGGTCCTCGTCGACGACATGATCGACACCGCCGGCACCCTCTGCGCTGCCGCTCAGACCGTGCTCGACGAGGGCGCCGCGAAGGTGATCGCCTGCGCCACCCACGGCGTCTTCTCCGGCCCCGCCTACGAGCGGCTCGCCTACGAGAGCTCCGGGATCGAGCGGATCGTGGTCTCCGACACGCTGCCGCTGCGCCCCGGCGCTCCCGACAACATCACAGTGCTCTCAACCGCCGGCACCTTCGCCGACTCGATCCGCCGCATCTTCACCGACGACTCGGTCTCCGAGATCTTCGCCGGCGAGAACCAGCTCTTTTAGCGCTCTGGCCGGCGCGGGCTCCAACGGGTTGCGCCTGGTCGGCCACAAGGGCGCCGACGCGATCGCTCCCGGCAACACGCTGGAGAGCTTCCGCGCCGCGGTCGCGGCCGGGGTCGACACGATCGAGCTCGACGTGCTCTGGCTGCGGGACGCCCACTTGCCGCTGGAGCAGCGGGCCCCCTTGGTCGTCGCCCACGATTGGGGCGACGCCGAGCGGCGCACGCCGCTGACCCTGGCCGAGGCCCTCGGCGCCTTCCTCGAGCCGCCGCTGGACGGGGTCGAGATCGACCTCGACATCAAGCTGCCCGGCCGCGAGGAGGAGATCGTCGCGGCGCTGCGCGAGCGCGGCCTGACCGGGCGGGCGATGGTCTCGACGATGGAGCTCTACTCGCTGGGCCGCATCCTCGAGCTGGCACCGGAGCTGCGGCGTGGCTGGACCTATCCCAAAGTGACCAAGGAATGGAACTCGAAGCCCTGGGCGAAGCCGGTGCTGCCGGTCGCGCTGACGGCGATGCGCTACCGCCTGCCGGGCCTGGCCGCCCAGCAGCTGCCGCAGCTGGGGGTGGAGGCGATGTGGGTCTACCACCCGCTCGTCAGCGCCCGCCTCGCCCGCATCTGCAAGCTGGCCGGGGTCGAGCTGATCGCCTGGACGGTCGACGACGAGAAGCGGATGCGGGAGCTGGTCGCCGCCGGCGTCACCGGCCTCTGCTCCAACGACCCCCGGCTATTCGCGCGTATCCAGAGTTGACCCTGCTATAGCGGGGAGAAACTTGGATACGCCGCGGTTTCAGCGCTAGACCGTGCCGGGCGTAGCCGTCGGTGGGGCGTTGCGGCCGCCCTTCTTGATCTTGACCGCGGACTCCAGCTCCTCCTGGGTGAAGCCGCCGACGGCCTCGCCGTCGAGCGCGTAGCGGTAGAGGGCGACGCCGAAGACGCCGCTGAGCGCCCGCGAGATCAGCATCGCGATCGCCAGGATCAGGGCGCCGACCACGACCAGCAGGGCGCCGGGGAAGGAAGCGGAGGACCAGAGCAGGACGCCGCCGACGATCAGGAGCGCCGCCGGCAGCACGCCGATCAGGAAGACGGCGCCGCCGATCGCGATGTTGCCGGTGATCTGCTGGCCCCAGCGCTGGCGGAACATCGAGGCCGAGCGCTTCAGGGTCTCGACTGGGCCGGTGCCCTCGATCGCGATCACCGGCACCGCCAGGAAGGTGACCAGGGACCAGGCCATGCCGACCAGGCGGGCGGCGATCTGGCCGCCGATGCCGCCCTGGTTCTCGAGCACGCCCATCAACACGCTGATCGCGGTCGAGATCGCCGCCCAGCCGCAGATCTGGCTGAAGCGGCTGCGGGCGACCGCGAGGCCGTCGGCGACGGTGACGTCGGTCTGGCCGCGGAAGATCATGTCAGCGGCGGCCGCGAGGCCGACGCTGAAGTAGAAGCCGACGACGCTGAGCACGTAGACGCCGATCACCAGCAGCGGGATCGCGCCGGCCAGCGAGTCCTGGTCGAGCAGGTAGAGCCCGGGGCCGAGGGTGACGATCGCCAGCAGCGTGGTGGCGACGGCGCCGTAGAGCGGGAAGCGGATCAGCTCGCGGTGCCCGTTCAGCAGTGCCCAGCTCTTCTTGGTCAGGCCCCAACCGCGTTTGATTCGACTCATCGTTCCTCCTCTGGTGGTCCGGTCCGCCGTCTCAGCCGATCTCGGCAAGTCCCGGGGTTCTCCGGACCCCTCTTTCCTCGAAGTACTCCCATTCCTGCTGGCCGAGCTCGGTCGCGGGCGGGTCCGCGTAGACCCACTCGCGGAAGATCCGGTGCCAGTTGCGCTTGGCGCGGAGCTGGCCGAGCACGGCGACGACGCCGATTTCCATCCGCCGCCCCATCAGCTCCTCGGCCGGGATCGACTCGCGTCGCATCAGGTCGAAGTACTCCGAGCGCGGGTCGTTGGTCGACTCGATGATCTTCATCACCCGCTGCGGCGAGATCTCGATCTCGCGGTCCTCGATGTACCAGCCGCCGACCGCGCCCATGTGCTCCATCAGCCGCTCGGCGTCGAGCTTGGAGGGCTTCTTGACGAAGCCGAGGTCGTGCAGCGCCTGGCGGAAGGCCTCGGGGTCGTTGCGGGAGGCGGCGTCGAAGGCGCGCTGCTCGAGCACGATCTGCTCGCGGTCGAGCTTCTTGGTCATGCCGAAGTCGAGGAAGGCGACGCGGCCGTCCGCCATGAGGATGAAGTTGCCGGGGTGGGGGTCGGCGTTGAAGTGCTGCAGGTTGAACATCGAGCCGAGGCTGCCGCGGAAGACGATCTCGCCGAAGCGGCTGCGCTCCTCGTGCGGGAGCTCCTTGATCTGCTCGAAGTTCATGCCTTCGACCAGCTCGGTGACGAGGATCCGCCGCCGCGAGAGCCGGGTGACCACTTCGGGCACGTAGATGAAGGGATGGTCGCGGTAGGCGCGGGCGAAGCTGCGCTGGTTCTGGGCCTCGTACTCGTAGTCGAGCTCCTCCATGATCCGCTCGCGCAGCTCCTCGGCGATCGCCTTGGCGTCGAGGCCGGGCGCGATCGCCTTGGCCAGACGCACGATCGTGCCGGCGTTGCGGAGATCGGCGTCGAGCGCCTCGGCGATCCCCGGGTACTGGATCTTGACCGCGACCCGGCGCCCGTCGAGCAGCTCCGCTTTGTGCACCTGGCCGATCGAGGCGGCGGCGAAGG
Source organism: uncultured Solirubrobacterales bacterium (assembly GCA_963717495.1). Lineage (GTDB taxonomy): Bacteria > Actinomycetota > Thermoleophilia > Solirubrobacterales > 70-9 > VAYN01. The sequence goes on from OY970339.1 coordinate 2,681,328, forward strand.
CCTCGGTCTCGATCTCGGCGAAGAGCTCGGAAAGGGGCTCACCGTCGTATTCCTCCTCCAGCACCTTGACGACCTTCTCCCAGGGCATCGCCGGGGCGTCGGTGCGCAGCTTCGCCAGCTGCTCCTGGTAGACCTCGCGGTACTCCTCGGGGATGAACTCGGTGTCGATGAAGGAGGCGAACTGGCCGAGCTTCATCGCCGCTCCCTTCATCTGGCCCAGGGCGCCGACCATCTTCATCGCCGTCTCCAGGTGGCGCTGCTCGAGCCGCTCTTTGCCGCCCTCCTCGGAGCGGCCGACGTTGGTCGCCTTGGTGCCCGCGTAACGGGCCCCCTGGACGCCGATGATCGATCCGAGCTTGGCGGAGCGGCGAACCCTGCCTTTGGGAATCTTCGAGTCGTCAGCCACGCCGCAAGAGTGCCACAGGTTCCGTTTTCGCTCGGTTCTCTATCCTCTCCCGTCCGATGGCCAGCGCACGCTCAACCCTGAAGGTCGCTCCCCGCGCCGAGTTCGGCTCCCGCACCGCCCGCCGCCTGCGGCGCCAGGGCCTGGTGCTCGGCGTCGTCTACTCGGGTGGCTCGGAGGCGACGGCGTTCCAGGCCCCCGAACGCGAGGTGCGCTCGGTGATCAGCGAGGGCGCCGCGCTTTTCGACCTCGAGATCGACGGCGGCAAAGCCGTCCCGGTGGTCGTCAAGGACCAGCAGCTGCACCCGGTCCGCGGCAGCCTCCAGCACATCGACCTGCAGGCGGTCAAGCTCGACGAGGCGATCGAAGCCGAGGTCGCGATCGAGCTGGAGGGCGTCGACGTCGCCCCCGGGGTCAAAGGCGGCGGCGTGCTCGAGCACGTCACCCGCGAGATCACCGTCGAGGCGCTGCCCACCGACATCCCGGATCGCATCGTCGTCGACGTCTCGGCGATGGAGATCAACGACACCCTGCAGCTGTCCGTCGTCGCCGCCCCCGAGGGCGTCTCCTTCATGGCCGACGATCCCGACGAGATCACGATCGTCACCCTCTCGCCGCCCCGGGTCGAGGAAGAGCCGGAGCCGGAGGTCGAGGAGGAGACCGAGCTGGTCGGCGAGGGCGAGGGCGAGGCCGAGGGCGATGCCGCCGAGGGCGACTCGGGCGATTCCGAGGGCCAGGGCGAGTAAGTCCTGTCGCTGTTCCGCCGCCGCCAAGAAAGCGGTGAGGGGGGCGACCGCATCCTCGTCGTCGGGCTGGGCAACCCCGGGCCCGAGCACGCCGGCAGTCGCCACAACGTCGGCTTCGCGGTGGCCGAGGAGCTGGCGCGGCGCTGGGATCTGGGCAAGCCGCGGCAGAAGTTCAACGGCCTGATCGCCGAAGGTAGATCCACCCCCGGCGGGCCGAGGGTCGCCGTCCTGCAGCCGCTGACCTTCATGAACGACTCGGGCGGCTCGGCTGGGCCGGCCCGCGGCTCGCTCAAGCTGCCGCTCGACCGCGTGGTCGCGCTGCACGACGAGATCGACCTCCCGTTCGGCGAGATCCAGGCCCGGCTCGGCGGCGGCCTCGCCGGCCACAACGGGCTCAAGAGCCTCAAACGCGGCTTCGGCGATCCCGGCTTCTGGCGGGTCCGGGTCGGGGTGGGCAGGCCCGACTCGACCGACCCCGAGATCGTCTCCGCCTACGTGCTGGGACGCTTCCGCGAGCCCCGGCCGCAGGTCGAGGAGCTGGTGGGAGCGGCGGCCGACGAGGCCGAGCGCCTGGTCGAGCGGTTAGGTTCCGGCGATGAGCGAGATGAGTGAGATGGAGCGCCTGACCGGCTACACGGTCGACGAGAACGGCGTCGCCCTGCTGCGGCTGGAACGGGACAAGGCGCGCAACGCGATCAACACCCCGATGCTGCTCGAGCTGCTCGAGCACCTGGCAGTGGCGGCCGGCGACGAGGCGGTGCGGGTGCTGGTCGTCAGCTCCTCCGACCAGCTCGGCCTCTCCGCCGGCGCCGACGTCCGCGAGCAGCTCGACGAGGATGGCAGCGTCCGCCGCATGCAGCTCTTCGCCGACCTCTACGACGAGATCGTCGCCTTCCCGAAGCCGACCGTGGCCGCCTGTCATGGCGACGTCGTCGGCGGCGGCGCCGAGATCGCGATCGCCTGCGACATGCGGGTCGGCGGCGCCAACCTGCGGATGCGCTTCCCCGGCGCGGCGCTCGGCGTCCCGGTCGGGCCGGCCCGCCTGGTCACCCTCTGCGGCCTCGCCGCCGCCAAGTACCTGCTGCTGTCCTCGCGCACGGTCGGCGCCGACGAGGCGCTGCGGCTCGGCCTCGTCAACCGCGTCGCCCCCGCCGCCGCGACCGAGGAGTCGGCGCTGGCGCTGGCGACCGCGGTCGCCGCCCACCCACCCGCGGCGGTCGCCCAGCTGAAGCGGATGCTGCACGAGTGGGACGACGTCGAGGGCCGCTCGAAGGTCGAGGGCGTCGGTCAGGTCGAGTGGGCCCGGACCGGACCTGGTCTACCGCAGCCCGACTGACCGCTCGGCCTAGAATCGACCCTCGCGCCGGATCCCGGATCTGGGCGCTCCTGCTGCCATGAGCCTTCGTCCGTTAGTAGAGATTGCGTCAGAGAGCGAGCGCGTACACGCGCTCGCCGCTCGCGTGCGCGATGCGGCCGCCGGTGGGGAGGCGATCTCGGTCCAGGTTTCGACGATGCTGCGGCCGCTGCTGCTGGCGGCGCTGCTGGAAGACGACCGCGGCCTGGCCGGGCGCCCGGCGCTGCTGGTCAGCGCCGACGACCGCTCCGCCCGCGACCTCGCCGCCGGCCTGCGTGCCTATCTGGCGCCGCGCCGGGTCCGCTTCTACCCCTCGCGGGGGACCGGCTACGCCTCCCACGTGACGCCGCCGCCGCACCTGGTCGGGCTGCGGATCGATGCGCTCGACGCGCTCGGGAGCGAAGAGGACGCGATCGTCGTCGCCAGCGCCACCGCGCTGGCCGAGGTCGTCCCGGACGCCTCGCTGCGCCCCGCCGGCTTCGCCGTCGCCAAGGGCGAGGAGATCGAGCTGGGGGCGGTCGCCGATGACCTCGCCGCCGCCGGCTACGAACGGGTCGAGCAGGTCGAGGATCGCGGCCAGTTCGCGGTCCGCGGCGGCATCCTCGACGTCTACCCGGCGACCGAGGAGCGGGCGGTGCGGATCGAGCTCTTCGGCGACGAGGTGGAGTCGATGCGCTGGTTCTCGACCTTCACCCAGCGCTCGTTGGGCGACGCTGACCGGGTCGAGTTGGCGCCCGCGGCCGAGCTCGACGCCGAGCACCGCGAGCTGGCCGAGCTGGCGGCGCTGGAGGCCGCGGACGACGGCGAGCGTCCCGCCGATCTCGCCGAGCTGCTGCCGCTCGACCGCTTTCGCGCCCCGCTCGACCTGGTGCCGGAGGCCGCTGCGGTGGTGCTCGCCGCGGCCGAGGAGATCGAGCCCGCCCTGCGCGACCACTGGGAGGACGCGACCGCGGCGATGCACGCCGACGACGCCCAGCACCTCTACGTCGACGTCGCGGCGCCGCTGATCGCGCGGGCGTCGCTGGCGCTCACCGCCGCCGGCGAGGACGACGAGGACGCCTTCCGCGCCGCTCGCGCCGAGTCCCCAGCCCGCAGCGTCAAGGAGGCGGAGGGGGAGCTGGAGAAACTGGTCCGCTCCGGCTACCGCACCGTCGTCGCCTTCGACAGCCGCGGCGAGGCGGAGCGGGCGCGCTACGGCCTCGATCGCCTCGACGCCCGCCTGCTCGAAGGCGGCCGGCTCTCGCCCGAACCGGGGCTCTCCTTCGCCGAGGCGCGGCTGCGCGAGGGCTTCGTCAGCCCCGAGCTGAAGCTCGCGGTCTACCCCTTCCGCCGCCTCGTCCACCGCCGCCGCACCGAGGAGCCGGCGCCGGGAGCCGGCCGCGGCCGGCTCGCCTTCAGCGAACTGCGGGTCGGCGACTACGTCGTCCACGAGGACCACGGGGTCGCCCGCTTCGCCGGCTTCGAGACCCGCGAGGTCGGCGGCGTCACCCGCGACTACCTCTACCTCGAATACAAGGGCGAGGACCGCGTCTACGTCCCCACCGACCAGCTGGCGAAGCTGAGCCGCTACGTCGGCGCCGGCGGCGAACCGTCGCTCTCGGCCCTCGGCGGCAAGCGCTGGCAGAACATGAAGGCGCGGGCCAAGCGCGCAGCCGGCGCCCTGGCGGGGGAGCTGCTCAACCTCTACGCCGAGCGCCGCTCGCGCCGCGGCCACGCCTTCGCGCCGGACGGCGAGTGGCAGATCGCCATGGAGTCCAATTTTCCCTACCGCGAGACCGCCGACCAGCTGGAGGCGATCGAGGCGGTCAAGGGCGACATGGAGTCGGAGCGGCCGATGGATCGCCTGGTCTGCGGCGATGTCGGCTTCGGCAAGACCGAGGTGGCGCTGCGGGCCGCCGTCAAGGCCGCCGCCGACGGCAGGCAGGTGATGGTGCTGGTGCCGACCACGATCCTCGCCCAGCAGCACTACGGCAGCTTCCGCGAGCGCCTCGCCGACCTCCCCTTCCGGGTCGAGGGTGTCTCGCGCCTGCGCCCGGCGGCCGAGGTCAAAGCCGTGCTCAAGGACTTCGAGGCCGGCAAGGTCGACGTCCTGATCGGCACCCACCGGCTGCTCTCCCGCGACGTCCGCGCCAAGGAGCTGGGCCTGGTCGTGGTCGACGAGGAGCAGCGCTTCGGGGTCAAGCAGAAGGAGCTGCTGCGCCAGCTGAAGCTGAAGGTCGACGTGCTCTCGCTCTCGGCGACGCCGATTCCCCGCACCCTGCAGATGAGCCTGGCCGGGCTGCGCGACATCTCGGTCATCGAGACGCCCCCCGAGGGTCGCCGCCCGGTCCGCACCTACGTCGGCCCTTACGACGAAGACCTGATCCGCAAGGCGATAGAGCGCGAGGTCGAGCGCGGCGGCCAGGCCTTCGTCCTTCACAACCGCATCGACTCGCTGCCGGAGACGGCGGAGCGCCTGCGCGGCCTGATTCCCAAGGCTCGCTTCCTCGAAGCCCACGGCCAGATGGACGAGCACGCGCTGGAGGAGACGATGCTGAGCTTCCTCCGCGGCGACGCCGACTGCCTGGTGACGACGACGATCATCGAGTCCGGCCTCGACATCCCCACCGCCAACACCCTGATCGTCGAGCGCGCCGACCAGCTCGGCCTCTCGCAGGCCTACCAGATCCGCGGCCGCGTCGGCCGCTCTCGCGAGCGCGCCTTCGCCTACCTGCTCTACCCCTCGGCGGAGGCGCTGACCGAGGAGGCGGCGGCGCGGCTCTCGACCCTGGCCGACCACACCGAGCTCGGCTCCGGCTTCCGGATCGCGATGCGCGACCTCGACATCCGCGGCGCCGGCAACCTGCTCGGCGACGAGCAGTCGGGCCATGTCGCCGCCGTCGGCTTCGAGCTCTACTGCCAGATGATCGACGAGGCGGTGGCCGAGGCTGAGAGCGGGGTAGAGGAGGGCGAGCAGCGCGAGGAGGCGCCGGAGCCGGTCCGCCTCGACGTCCCCGTCGACGCTTACCTGCCGGCGACCTTCGTGCCCTTCGAGGCGGCGAAGATCGACGTCCACCGGCGCATCGTCGCGGCCCGCGAGCCGGGCCAGCTGCGGGCGATCCGCGACGAGCTCAGCGACCGCTTCGGGCAGCTGCCGCCGCCGGCCGAGAACCTGTTGAAGCTGCAGCAGGCGCGGATCGAGCTCGGCCTGGCGGGGGCTCGCAGCGTCGAGTTCCGCGGCGGCCGGCTCAGCGTCACCGGGGTCGAGTTGGACTCCGAGGGGGCGGGCGTGCTGGCCGAGCGGGTCGAGGGGGCGCTCTACGAATGGCGCGAGCAGACCGCCGCGCTGCGGGTCGCCGGGGACCCCGAGGAACGCCTGGCGGCGGTGCTGGCCATGGCCAGCGGCCTGCGCGAGGCCCAGCGCGCCGGCGAGGCTGCCGCGGCCTGAGCCCCGTCCCGGGCCGCTGCCGGGCACGGCCCGCTCGTTAGGCCTCTCTTTAGTCAATTTGACTATGCTGCCCGCTTCGTGGGAGCGAAAGCGGGGCAGAGCAGGAAGTTGGGTCGGCAGCGCTTGGCGCTGGTCGTCTTCGGCGCGCTCTTCGTGATCCTCTTCGCCGGCTACGCGATCGCCGAGGGGATCGGCCACCCGAGCGTCCCCTCCGGCGACGTCGCGATCGTCGAGCAGGTGCCCGACGACATCGGCACGGTCAGCGAAGCGGACTTCAAACGCGTGCTCCTGCAGCAGGCCGCGCAGGCGAAACTGAAAAAACCGCCGAAACCGGGCGCGAGCAAATACGAGGAACTGAAGGAAGCGGCGATGGGCGAACTCCTCGACACGATCTGGATCCAGGGCGAGGCTGAAGAACTCGGCATCTCGGTGACGCCGAAACAGATCGCCACCGAACTGGCGCAGATCAAAAAAACCAACTTCAAAACTCCGGCCGAATACCGGAAATTCCTCAAAACCTCGAACTTCACCAAAGCCGATGTCGTCGCCCGGGTGAAGCTGCAGCTGCTCAGCACCCAGATCCAGGAACAGATCTCGAAAGAAGCGCCGGCGCCGTCGAGCGACGAAATCTCCGACTACTACGACCTGACCAAGGACGCGCAGTTCACGACCAAACAGTCGCGGGACGTCCGCCTCATCATCAACCGCAATAAAGCGCAGATCGAAAAGGCGAAAGCGCAGCTCGACGAGGACCACTCCGTCGCCGGTTGGAAAAAAGTCGCCGCCAAGTACTCGAGCGATCCGACGACGAAAAGCAAAGGCGGCCTGCAGAAAGAAATCGGCGAAGAATCCGTTCAGGGCCCGCTCAAGAAAGCGATCTTCGGCGGCGCCACCGGCGAAGTCAAAGGGCCGTTCGTGCTCCAAGGCAACTACTTCGTGGTCGAAGTCGTGAAGCTCAACCCGGAGAAAGTGAAACCGTTGAGCGAAGTCCGCGCCCAGATCAGCTCGCAGCTGGCGCAGCAGACGCAGCAGGAATTCTTCTCCGAATTCGTCAGCGACTACCAGAGCAAGTGGGCCTCGCGGACCTTCTGCGCCGACGGCTTCGTGATCGAAAGATGCGCCAACTACGTCGGCTCCGGGCACCCGAGCACCGCTCCGGCTTCGTGCTACGAAGCGAATCCCAAAGGCGGGACGCCGCCGGAATGCCCGGCGCCGGTCGCCCAGGCCGCGCCTGCCGTACCGGGCACCGTCGCGATCCTCAAACCGCAGGGACAACGGCTGCCGCAGCGCCCGCGGCCCGCGGGTCCCGAAGAAGCGGCCGGGGGCACGGCCCTGCCCGAAGGCGTTCCCCCCGGCGCCACCGAAGCGGCGCCCCCCACCGGCGAATAGCCGACCCTTCGGCCGTCCGGGTCAATAGACTCGCGCGCCCGTGAGCACCATCTCCTCCATCCGCGCGCGCCAGATCCTCGATTCGCGCGGCAACCCGACCGTCGAGGTGGAAGTGGCGCTGGAGTCCGGCGCCCGCGGCCTGGCGGCGGTGCCCTCGGGCGCCTCGACCGGGGAGTTCGAGGCGGTCGAGCTGCGCGACGGCGGCAGCGCCTGGGGCGGCAAGGGGGTCTCGCGGGCGGTCGACAACGTCAACGGCGAGATCGCGGCAGCTCTGACCGGCGCCCGCGCCGCCGAGCAGAGCGCGCTCGACCGGACGATGATCGAGCTGGACGGAACCCCGAACAAGGGCCGGCTCGGCGCCAACGCCCTGCTGGGGGTCTCGCTGGCGGCGGCCAAGGCGGCCGCGATGGACTCGGGCCAGCCGCTCTACCTCTACCTCGCCGAGCTCTACGGCGGCGGCCAGCCGACGCTGCTGCCGGTGCCGATGATGAACGTCCTCAACGGTGGCGCCCACGCCGACAACTCGGTCGACTTCCAGGAGTTCATGGTCGTCCCCGCCGGCGCCTCGACCTTCTCCGAGTGCCTGCGAGTCGGCGCCGAGGTCTACCACGCGCTGAAGAAGTCGCTGCACGCCAAGGGCCTCTCGACCGCGGGCGGGGACGAGGGCGGGTTCGCCCCCGACCTCGACTCCAACGAGGCGGCCCTGCAGGCGGTGCTCGACGGCGTCGAGGCGGCCGGCTACGAGCCCGGCTCCGACGTCTTCATCGCCCTCGACCCGGCGACCAGCGAGGTCTTCGAGGACGGCGCCTACGTGCTCGAGCACGAGGGCCGCAGCCTCTCGCCCGAGGAGATGGCGACCTACTGGGCGGACGCCTCCGCGCGCTACCCGATCGTCTCGATCGAGGATGGCATGGACGAGGAGGACTGGGACGGCTGGAAGCTGCTGACCGAGCAGCTCGGCGAGCGCGTGCAGCTGGTCGGCGACGACCTCTTCGTCACCAACCCCGAGCGCCTGCGGCGCGGCATCGAGCTCGGCGTCGGCAACTCGATCCTGGTCAAGGTCAACCAGATCGGCACCTTGACCGAGACCCTGGAGGCGATCCGCACCGCCCGCGACGCCGGCTACACCGCGGTCATCTCCCATCGCTCCGGCGAGACCGAGGACACGACGATCGCCGACCTCGCCGTCGCCACCGGGGCCGGCCAGATCAAGACCGGCGCCCCCTCGCGCTCGGATCGCGTCGCCAAGTACAACCGCCTGCTCCGGATCGAGCAGGAGCTGGGCGACTCCGCACAATTTCCCGGCCTGCAGGCATTCGTCCAGCGCCGCTCCTAAATGAAGGAATGCGGGGCCCGGCCGCAAAGGACCGGGCATGGCAGCGAGCGCCTACGCCGGGCGGACCGGAGCCTCACCCCGTCGGCGCCCCGCGGCCCGCAAACGGCGCCCGGCCGCGCGCCGCGGTGCCAGCCGCGTCAACTGGGACCGCGTCGGCCGCATCGCCCTGACCCTGGTCCTCGCCGCGGTTCTCTACTCCTACCTGAATCCGGCGATCGACTTCGTCAAGACCTACACGGCGACCACCGCCGCCAAAGCGAAGTTGCACGAGCTTCAGCACGAAAACACCCGGCTCCACAACCGGGTCCAGTCCGCCGACGACCCGATCGTCGTCGACCGCATGGCGCGGGCTCAGGGGATGGTCGCCGAAGGCGAGACGCCGGTCGTCATCCACGGCGGCTGAACCGCTTCTCGGGGACGGCGGATGCTTAGCCTCGGCTCCTACCTGCTGGGGGTCGTGCAGGTTGCGGTGGTCGCGCTCTCGCTGGGGTTCGCCGCGTTCCGACTACGCAGGCGGTTGTTGCCGGAGTGGGAGGGGACGCCAGCGCGGCTCGTCGAGATCGTCGTCGGCGTCGCCCTGCTGATCTGGATCTCCGAGGTTCTCGGGACTTTCGGGCTCTTCTACGCGGGGGCGCTCGTCGGGGCATGCGTCTTGGCGGCAGGGACCATTGCGCTCTGGCCGGCGGGTCCTGTCACCGCAGGGGACCCCCCACCCCCTCCGGTAGCTAAAGCTTCCTCGGGGGCGGGCCCCCCTACGGTGCCACCCGCCGGAGAGAGCATCTGGCAGCTGCTGATCATGGTCGGGGTGGTGGCGCTGGTGTTCGGGCACTGGGCGCTGACTACGAAGCACGCTTTGGACCGGGGGGTCTTCAACTTCGACTCGCTTTGGTACCACCTCCCATTCGCTGCGGACATGGTGCAGAGCCACTCGCTGACCGGGATGCATCACGTGGACACCGTGTTCACGAACTGGTTTTACCCGCAGAACTCGGAGCTGCTGCATGGGGTCGGGATGCTGCTGGTGGGACGGGACACGTTGTCCTTGTTCCTGAATTACGGGTGGCTGGTGGTGGCGTTCCTGGCGGCGTGGTGCATTGGGAGGCCGTACGGGCGGGCGCCGTTGAGCGTGGTTGCAGCGGCGATCCTGCTCGAGGCGCATGTGCTGGTCGTGCGGGAGCCGGGGGCGGCCAAGAACGATCTGATGGCCGCGGCGCTGCTGCTGGCCGCGATCGCGATCCTCGTCAGCGCCTGGTCCAAACGCCGCGCCGCCGCGAACGGCGATCTCCGATCGGATTCCGCGGTTCCTTTTTCACGAAATGGATGGGTAAGGAACCGTGGAATGGCAGGAGAGGGGGTCGAATCCTTGCCGGTGGGGTGGGCGATGGCGGCGGCAGGTCTGGCGGTGGGGTTGGCGGCGGGGACGAAGGTGACGGCGCTGGCGATGGCGGCGGCGCTGAGCGTGGCGGTTCTGGTGCTGGCCCCGGCCGGGCGGCGCTGGGCGGCGGCGGGATGGTGGTTCGTGCCGGCGCTCCTCGCCGGTGGCTTCTGGTACCTGCGCAACCTCGTCGTCGCCGGCAACCCGCTGCCGGCGGTGGAGAGGCTGGGACCGCTCTCGCTGCCGCATCCGGAGCGACTGCAGGTGGGTAGGCCCGACTTCAGCATCGCCCACTACGCGACCGATACCGGCATCTGGAGCGAATACTTCGCGCCGGGCCTGCACAGCGGCTTCGGCGCGCTCTGGCCGCTGGTGATCGGCGGCGCGATCCTGGCGGCCCTGCTGGCCCTGTCGAGAGGGCGGGACCGGGTCGTGCGGGCGAGCGGGGCGGTGGCGCTCTTCGGTTTCCTCGCCTACCTCTTCACGCCGCTCAGCGCCGCCGGCGCCGACGGCGCCCCGGAGGCCTTTGGGATCAACGTGCGCTACATCTACGGCGCCCTGCTGGTCGGCCTGGTACTGCTGCCGCTACCGCGATTCTTCGACGACCGGCGGCGGCAGTGGGGGTTGCTCGGCGGGCTGCTGGTCGTCCTCCTGGTCAGCGATCGTTCCGACGCGGTCCTCCGCGATCCCGCCCGCAGCTTCGCCCTGCTGGTCGTGGTGCTGGCGGTGCTGGTCCCGGCGGTGCTGCTGCTCTGGCGGGGCCGGGGGGGCAGTCGCGGCATCGTCATCGGCGGCTTCGTGGCGCTGGCGCTGGCGGCCGTCGCGATCGGCTACCCGATCCAGCGCCACTACCTCGACGAACGCTTCCGCAACGAGGTCGCCGGCGAAAGCATCCCCGGCATGCACCTCGACTCCGCCTACCGCTGGGCGCGCGGCATCAAGGGCGCGCGCATCGGCCTGGCCGGGACCAGCGCCGGCTTCGCCCAGTACGGCTTCTACGGCACCGACCTCTCCAACCGGGTGCTCTATCTCGGTGCCGACGGTCCGCACGGGGCGTTCAACGCGATTCCGACCTGCTCGACCTTCCGCGCCGCCGTCAACGCGGCGCACCTGGACTACCTGGTCACCGCCCCCTTCCTCAACTTCCTTCACCCCGGCGACCCGATCCCCTCGCCGGAGACCCGCTGGTTGCGCGACGAGCCCACCGTTGCCCCGATCCTCCGCAGTGCCCCCGTCACCGTTTGGGAGGTCCGCGGTGACCTCGACCCCGCCGCCTGCGGGCCCGCCAACGCCCCCCTGCGCGAAATCCCCGACAGCTAGCCGGACGATGGGCCGATATGTCGAGTCAGGGACGATATTTGGGCCCGTCGGCCCCGCGGGGCACACGGAGTAATCTCGGCGCCGTGAGCTATCCGGTCGCCAACGCGCTGTTCCAGTGGGAGGAGGGCTATCGCGAGCTGCAGGCGATCTCCAACTCCCGTGCCCGCCGCCTCGCCGACCGCGTCGTCGACACGGTCCGGGAAGAGCTGCGGCGCCGGATCGGCCCGACCTTCACGGCCGGCGAGCTGGCCGAGCTCTACGGGCGCGGCACCGACTGGTGCCTGCAGGTGGCGATCGACGTCGCGCCGGCGCTCGAGGGCGACGCGCAATCGCTGGCCGATGCGGCCTTCTGGCTCTACCTGCGCGGTGCCGGCGACTTCGCCGGCGGCCGCCAGCTAATCGTCTGAGTCGGAGTCGGAGTCCGAGCCGCTGGGCTCGGGGGCGGGGGAGCCGGCGCGGCGGATGACGATCTGGTCGGCCTCGATGCGGACGGTGACCTCGCGTTTGCCGGCCCAGTGCTCGGTGTAGACGGGGTTGTCCTTGACCGAGGCGTCGAGCCAGAGCCCGTAGCCCTCGTCTTCGCCGTGGTCGAAGGTCGCCTCGAGCTCTTTGCGGCGGCTGCGCCCACCGCGGCGCCCACGGCGGCGGCGGCGTTTCGGGCGGGCACCGCCGGCGTCCTCCCGCTCGGAGTCCTCGCCGGCTGCCTCCTCGCTGTCCTCGTCCTCGCCCTCCTCTTCGACGTCCTCCTGCTCGGCGGCCGCCGCCTCGATCTCGGCTTCGATCTCGTCGCGGAGGTCGATTTCGCTGGAGCCGGCGTTCTCGTCGTCGGCGGTGAGGTCGTACTGCTTGCGGAACTCGCGCAGCTCGGTGGCACTGATCTCCAGCTGGTGGGCGATCCAGGCGTCGGTGCGCCCCTGGTGCACCCAGGCACGGATCTGGTTCAGCTGCGGCTTCAGTGAGCGTCGGGCCATCGGCGCGCGAGTCTATTCAAGAGGGACGGTGGTTCGCGGAGCGCTAGGCCATCAGGAAGGCGAGCGCCTCGAACATGGCGACGACGACGACCACCACGGTCACGGTCAGGCAGACGGCGAGGACGCTGAAGCGGACCTTGCCCTCCTGCTCGGAACGGTTGATTTTCCGCGCCCGCGAGCGATTCGCGGCGCGTCTGCGCAGCTGCTCGCGGCGGCGGCGCTCGAGTGAGGTCTCCTGCTCGAAGGCGTTCTCGAACTGGGAGATGCTTTGTCGCATTCTCATAGGGGGATGGTCCAAAAGGACCGCGGGGCACCGTAGCAAAGCTGCAAGAGACGGTTCATCCCTGGCAGGCCCCCCAGAGGCCGCGCCCTGCCTGGGCCGCGCGCAGCTCCAGGCGCCGGAAAAGCGCGCTGTGGAGCGTGTTTGGGGGGATCGCGAGGGTCCGTGCCAGACCCCGCCGCACCAGTTCGGCATTGAAGAATCCGTGACCGATGTACGCGTAGGCGAGCAGGCGTCCGTAGACATCGCGGCGCTCGACCCCGAAGATCAGCCGCACAGGCTGTTCCTCGAGCACGCGGTGGGTGAAGCTCGACGCCTGCGGCCCGAAGCATTCGACGGGCGTGTCGGGCTTGACCGTCTCCGGCGTGTCGACCCCGATCAGCCGCACGTCCTCGACCTCATCGCCGATCCGCGCTTCGACGGTGTCGCCGTCGACAACGCGGGTGACGTAGGCATCGGCCGCGGCTGGGCCGCCTTCGCCCGAGCCGAGCTCCCCATCCCAGGGCCGCAGGATGAGGAGCGCGACGACAGCAATCAACAGCACGCTGCCCAGGGAATTCCTATTCATCGGGCAAGGCGCCGAGAATCAAGCACCCCGAGATGCGCCGATTTGCAGGCGCCTACGGCGTGCGCCTCACGGAGGACAACAACGTCGCCTTGATCTGCTCGATGATGGCCAGCGCCTCGTTCCACTCGCGCTGCCAGACGTTGCGGCCGAAGATGACGCCGGAGCCGCCGGCCTCCATCACCTCGCGGGTGTTGAGCAGGACGGTGTCGTCGTCGGTTCTGGAGCCGCCCGAGAGGACGACCAAGGCGCGTCCGGCCGACTCCACGCACTGGCGGATCGCCTCGGCCTGGTCGACTTCCATCTCGTTGTAAGGAGCCGGGGCGTCCTTGTCCTTCTTGGCGTCGATCTTCGGCATGTTGAGCTTGACGATGTCGGCGCCCATCTCCATCGCCATCCGGGCCGCGTAGTCGATCGCGTAGAAGGAGTTGGCGCTGCCCTTGGCGTCGACGTTTTCGCCGCGCGGGTAGGACCAGATCACCAGCGGCATCCCGAAGCGGTCGCAGTCCTGGCGCACCTGGCGCAGCTGGGCGAGGTCCTCGTCCTGGCGCGGTGAGCCGACATAGAGCGTGTAGCCGATCGCGTCAGCCCCGAGCCGCACGCCGTCCTCGACGCTGGAGTTGCAGGAGGAGAAGGACTTGGCGGAGGAGGGGATGTCGGTCTTGCCGTTGACCTTGAGGATCAGCGGCACCCGGCCGGCGTAGTCGGGGTAGTACTTCTCCGCCATCCCGATCTGGCAGGCGAGGGCCGAGTAGCCGGCCTCGGCGGCGAGCCGGAACTGGTAGTCGGGGTCCTTCGACGCCGGGTTGGGGAAGAAGTCCCGGGGGCCGTGCTCGATCCCCTGGTCGATCGGCAGCAGCATCAGGGTTCCGTTGCCGGGGCCGAACTCGAACAGCAGCCGGTGCAGGCGGGCACGTTTGCCTGGCGGCAGGGTCGCAAGCAGCGATTTCTGCTCGGTCAGACTCTTCAGCTCCACGTAAATTCCTCCTCGAAGACGGGTGTCTGGGCAGTATGCCACCGCAAACGGGCGCGGGGTGCGGGACAGGGGGGCTATTCTCGATGGACCATGAGCGAGACTGAGCTCAGCGTCATCTGCAAGAACTGCGGCTCCGAGGTCAGTCCCTACGTAACCGAGTGCCCCTACTGCGGCACCCGTCTGCGTAAGCGGGCACCGAAGCTGGAGCGCCGCGACGGCGCCCTCGAGGCGCAGCGCCCGCGCCGCCGCCGGCCGCGGCTGCGGCGCCGACCCAAGTCCGGTGGCGCCCGTCCCTTCCGCCCCTACGCGACCCTGGCCGCGATCCTCGGCTCGGCTGTGCTGCTGCTGATCCAGAAGGCGAGCGGCGACCCGCTCGCGACCTTCGGCGGGCTGCTGATCCCGCTGGAAGGGGAGTGGTGGCGTTACCTCACCGCCCCCTTCGCCTACGTCGACGTCGGCTACCTGTTCGTCGTCGCGGTCGGCCTGGCGATCTTCGCGACCGGGGTCGAGCGCCGCCTCGGCAGCGTCCCGACCGCGGTGCTGCTGCTGGCCTGCGGCGCGCTCGGCATGGTCGCGGCGAGCGCCGTCGCCGACGCCCAGGGCGACATCGCCGCGATCGCCGGCGGCAACGGGATGGCGCTCGGCGCCGTCGCCGCCTGGTTCGCGATCCGCCGCGCCGAGGCGCATGGGGCGATCGACGAGGAGTACGACACGATCGGCGTCGCCGTCGCCGCGGCGGTGCTGATCGCGCTGCCGCTGTTCGTGCCGACCGCGGACTTCGTCGCCGGCCTGGTCGGCGGCGCCGTCGGCGCCCTCGCCGGCCTCGCGGCCGCGGCCGTGCACCCCGCCGACTGACTGAGCCATCTAGGCTGAGCCGGTGCCAGACGAGAGCGAGCTCGAGGCCGCGATCGAGCGGCTGCTCGACCCGGAGCGGTTCTCCGTGGCCGAGCGCGTCGTCGCCCAGGCGGCGCCGCAACTGCAGAAGGTGCTGGCCGGCGCCCTCGCCGAGGGCGGCTGGTTCGGCGAGCCGCACGAAGCGGAGGCGCTGCGAGCCGCGACCGTCCCCGATCCCGACGAGCGGATCGCCGCCGTCCGCGCTCTCCTCGCCGAGGAGGCGCGGATGGGGATGATGGTTGGCGTCGCCGTCGGCTGGGCACTGAAGGAAGAGATGAGCGGCCCCACCGGTGGGGCCGACGAACCGAAGGGAGAGCGCTGAGATGGAGATCAAGTTCCACGGCCAGTCCTGCTTCGAGCTGAGCGAGGGCGAGACGACGCTGCTGGTCGACCCGTTCCTCAAGCCCAACAACCCGGTGGCGGTGGCCACCGCGGAGGAGGTCGAGCCGACCCATATCGCGCTCAGCCACGGTCACGCCGACCACATGGCCGACCTGGTCCCGGTCGCCAAGCGCACCGGCGCCTTCTGCGTGGCGATCGTCGAGCTGGCGGAATGGCTCAAGGGCCAGGGGATCGAGGACGTCAGCGACCCCAACCTCGGCGGCACGGTCGCGTTCGACTGGGGCTCGATCAAGCTGGTCCCCGCCTGGCACACCAACACGCTCCCGGGCTCCGAAGAGGCTCCCTTCAGCGCCGAGCACGGGGTCCCGATCGGCACCCCCGCCGGTTTCGTGATCAAGCTCGGCGGCAAGACGATCTACCACGCCGGCGACACCTGCCTCTTCGGCGACATGAAGCTGATCGCCGAACGCGATCCCGTCGACCTCGCCCTGCTGCCGATCGGCGGCCACTACACGATGGACCGCCACGACGCCGTTGCAGCCGCCGAGTTCGTCGGCGCCGGGACGGTGATCCCGATGCACTACGACACCTTCCCGCCGATCGAGACCGACGCGGAGGCGTTCAAGACCGATGTCGAGAGTCAGACCTCCTCCCAGGTCGTGCTGTTGAAGCCGGGCGAGGCACACACGCTCTAGAGGATTCCTGGCTGGCTGGCCAGGACGCTGGTAACCTCGCTCGGACCGCTGCAGCCGACCCGAGGAGGAGAGCTGAGGATGGAGGCCAAAGAGGCAACCGGGACCCAGTCCAGGACCGAGCGAGCCGACTACCAGGAGACGGCCGATCCGGCCCTGAACGAGGCGGCCGACCGCACGTCTGACATCAAGCTGCTCACCTACGAGGAGCTGTACCTGCTCTGGGAGCGGCAGCAGTGGCAGACCCAGGAGCTCGACTTCAGCCGCGACCGCGAGGACTGGCACGAGCGGATCAGCCCCGAGGAGCGCTTCCAGCGCATGTACGGGCTCTCCTCGTTCTTCATCGGCGAGCAGAAAGTGGCGGAGGAGCTGGGGCCGATCATGCGCGCCGCCCAGACCGAGGACCAGAAAATCTTCCTCTGCACTCAGATCGCCGACGAGGCCCGGCACGTGCGCTTCTTCGAGCGCTTCTACCGCGAGGTCGGCGTGCTCGAGTCCGACGAGCTGAGCGCGATGCTGAGCGAGACCTCCGAGCACCTCAACGACAACTTCGGCCGCCTCTTCGACGAGATGCTGAAGCAGCGCACCGACCGCCTCTCGGCTGAACCAGAGGACACCGAGGCCCTGGTCGAGGCGGTGACGCTCTACCACATGGTCATCGAGGGGATGCTGGCCCTGACCGGGCAGCACTTCATCATGGACTTCAACGAACGCGAAGGGACGCTGCCGGGCTTCGTCGAGGGCTTCGGCAAGGTCGCCCGCGACGAGCACCGCCACGTCGCCTTCGGCTCGGTCTTCCTGCGCGAGAAGGCGCGCGAGGACGAGCGCTACAAGCAGGCGATCCAGCGCACGCTGGAGGAATCCCTGCCGGTCGCCGACGGCGTGCTCTCGCCGCCGTGGGCCGAAGACGAGGACGAGGACTTCGAGCTGTTCGGCTACTCGCTCGAGGAAACCCGGCAGTTCGCCGGCACCTGCCTGATGCGGCGCCTCAAAGTGATCGGGCTCGGCTAGCGCCGAACCCGGAGCGACGCTCGCTTCCTACGGAAGCAGTTCGGGCGCCGAGGCGGACGCTTCTTCCGAGCCGGAGGCCGCCGGCGGCGGAGATTCGACTGGCGGCGCCGGCGCCGGTTCCGGTGCCGGTTCAGCGGGCGGGCTCGGCGGCGGCGGCGCGGTGCCGCCCACGGTGACGACGACGGTGCTGCCGCCACTATGCACGCCCGGCCCGGTGCCGCCCTGCGGGGTGGCACCGGTGACGGCTTCGGCGGTCGGATTGCCGATGCTGACGGTTTCCTCGCCGGCGCTGGACTGGCCGGCGCTGTCCTCGACGGCGGCTGGGACCGGTTCTGGAGCGGGCTCGGTGGCGGTCGGCTCGGGGGCCGCTTCAACCGCCGGTTCGGCGGGTGGGGTCACCGCTTCGGGCGCGCTCGGAGCGACCTCTGGTGCGCTCACCGCCGGGGCGATGGCGGGGGCGGTCGAGAGGCTTGCTTTCGTATGCGAGATCTTCGGGCTCGGATCGACGGGAGTGGAGGTGTTCTGCTTGACCTCCACCGCACCGGCGGTGAGCACCGCCGCGGTGACCACGCCGGCGACCGCCTTGGTCCCGATCGCGCCGCCGATCGCGCCGATGCCGCCCGCGGCACCGCCGCCGCCGATCGCGGCGCTGACGCCGCCCACGGCTCCGGCGCCCGCCGCGCCGCCCGCGGCCGCGCCCGCACCCGCGGCGCTCGTGCCGGCGGCACCGCCGCCGGCGCCGCCGAGGCCGAGCTTGGAGGCGATGAAGCCCTTGAGGGCAAAGAGGCCGCCGACCGGGAAGAGCGCGGCAAGCGCCTTCTCGTTGGAGCGGACCTGGGAGCGGAAGTCGGCGCAGTCCTCGCACTCGCGAACGTGGCGGCGGACCGGGGCGGAGACCTTGCGCAGGCCCTCGGCTGCTTCGGAGAGCTCGACCCGGACCTCGCCGCAGGTCAGGAGGCGGGCCTGGCTCGCCTCGGCGAGGGAGATCCGCGCCCGTACCAGCAGCGACTTGACCGAGGGCACAGTGGTGTCCATCGCCGCCGCGATCTCCTCGTAGGAGAGGGCGTCCATCTCGCGCAGCAACAGGGCCGAGCGCTGGGTCTCGGGGAGCTTCTGGACGTCGACCAGGAGCTGGCGGAACTCCTCACGGTTGTGGACGCGCTCGGCGGTCGAGGAGGCCTCGACGGCGGGCACCATGTCCATCGATTCCTGCGCGTCGGCGGTCGGCTTGCGCAGGTGGTTGAGGCAGCGGTTGCGGGCGATCCGGTACAGCCAGGGCCGCAGGTTGATCTCGCGCTCGTCGCGCAGCATCGCCCGGTAGGCGTTGACGAAGACCTCCTGCAGCACGTCCTCCGCGTCCTCTGTCGAACCGAGCATCTGCCGGCAGAAGCCGAGTAGCCGGCCCTGGTAGCGGTCGACGATCGTCTCGAAGGCGCCGGGGTTGCCGCTGCGCGCCATCGCGATCAGCTTCGCGTCTCCCTGCAGCTTGAGCAGGGGGGAGCGGCGGGCGAGGAGTCCGCGGCGACTGGCGTGCGTTAGGGCTGATGCCTCCAAGCTCTCCTCCAGGGAAGGCGCTGTTTCCTATGTCTAGAGACACCGTAACAGCGAGGGAGTTGCGCAACGGGAACATTTATCGCGCTTTTATGAGGGCGCAAGCGGGATACCATCCCCGAGCCCGGGTGGCGAAACTGGCAAAAGCGGCGCCCTTAAAAGGCGCTGCCCCGTAAGGGGCTTGCGGGTTCGAGTCCCGCCCCGGGCACTTCTGGCGGCTCCAGGTCGCCGATACGGCGTCCTCGGTCGCTTGAATAGCGCTGCATTCAAGCTCCCTGCGTCCTTGTCTCGCCTTCCCTGGATCGCGCCAGAAGTGCCCGGGGCGGGGCAGAGGAAGTACCTATAAGGTCCGGCCATGGAGGCTCACGGGGGGCGGATAGTCGCGAAAGTCTTGAGGTCGAGAGGGGTCGACCATCTCTTCACGCTGTCTGGGGGACATCTGTTCTCCATATATGACGGCTGCAAAGCGGAGGGGATCGGGATCCTCGACGTGCGGCACGAGCAGACCGCGGTGTTTGCCGCCGAGGGGATGGCGAAGGCGACGCGGGGGCTCGGGGTCGCGGCGCTGACCGCCGGGCCCGGGGTGACCAACGGGATCAGCGCGATCGCTGGGGCGCAGGCGAACAACTCGCCGATCGGCGTGCTGGGCGGCCGGGCGCCGGAGATGCGCTGGGGGTCGGGCTCGCTGCAGGAGATCGACCATCTGCCCTTCGTCTCGCCGCTGGTCAAGTCGGCCGCGACGGTCAAGGACCCGGGCCGGATCGCGGCGCTGACGGCGGCGGCCCTGGATCTGGCGGCGGCGGCCCCGAGCGGTCCGACCTTCCTCGACTACCCGCTCGATGTCGTCTTCAGCGAGGCGGAGGCCGAGGTGCCGCCGCTGCCAACTGCCGCGCCACCGCAGCCGGCGGGTGGGGTGGAGGAGGCGGCGTCGCTCCTGGCGGCGGCGGAGCGGCCGGCGATCATGGCCGGCAGTGGCCTCTACTGGGGGTACGGCGAGGATGAGCTGCGAGCGCTGGCCGAGGCGCTCGGGATCCCGGTCTTCCTCAACGGGCTCGGCCGTGGCTGCCTGCCGGCGGACCACGAGCTCGCCCTCAGCCGCGCTCGCGGCACCGCCCTGAAGGGGGCGGACGTGGCCCTGGTGGTCGGCGTGCCGATGGACTTCCGGCTCGGCTTCGGCGCCAGCTTCGGCGAGGAGACGAAGATCGTGCGGCTGGACGTCGCGACCAACGCGCTGACCGCGAACCGGACGCCGGATCTGGATCTGGTCGGCGACGTCAAGGCGAGCCTCGGGGCGATCGCCGCCGCGGTCGGCGGAGCCGAGCGGCGCAGCGATCGCTGGCTCGAGGAGCTGCGCGCGGTCGAGGCGGAGAAGCGGGCGGCGGAGCAGGAGGAGCTGAGCGACTCGCGCTCGCCATTGCATCCGGTTCGCATATACAAGGAGCTGGGCGAAGTGCTCGATCGCGACGCGATCGTCGTCGGCGACGGCGGCGACTTCGTCTCCTACGCCGGCCGCTTCATCGACACCTATCTGCCCGGCTGTTGGATGGACCCGGGGCCGTTCGGCTGTCTCGGTGCCGGGCCGGGCCAGGCAATCGGGGCCAAGGTCGCTCATCCGGACCGACAGGTCTGCCTTTTACTCGGCGACGGAGCCTTCGGCTTCGCCGGGATCGAGTTCGACACTATGGCGCGTCACGGCCTCGGCGTCGTCGGCGTGATGGGCAACAACGGCATCTGGGGCCTGGAGCATCACCCGATGAAATTCCTCTACGGATACTCCGTTGCGGCGGAGCTGCGGGCGGAGACCCGCTACGACGAGCTGGTCGAATCGCTGGGCTGCGACGGCGTCCTCGTGCGCGATCCCGGGGAGCTGCGACCGGCGCTCGAGCGGGCCTTTGAATCGGGACGGCCGACCCTGGTCAACGTCCTCACTGACCCCGAGGTCGCTTACCCGCGCAAGTCGAATCTGGCTTAGATAAGCCAGATTTCGGTGTCGAGGTCGGCATCCTCGGCGACTCTTCTCGAAAACGAGAATCGGCCGCCATCGCTGGCGGCCGATTCAGGCTGGTCCCTCAGGACGGGCAGGGGTACGTCTTCAGGGACCATGTGTATTCGATGGGCTCAGACGGCGGGAGGCGCCATGATGCGGCAATCGCCTAAGCCCTGTAGCCGGTTCCGAACGATGGACGAACCACAACTCTTCCCCGGTGAGCCAATTATGCGTTCGACTGTCCTATTCGTCTAGTCGGTAACAACCCCTATACTCATAATCAGGTAGTAGGGAGCTACCGACTTTTCTGGGTAAGGGGGGTAGCTCTACCCATCCGTCCTGCTGGCCGGTACCCCTCTGTACACCTGGTACCGGGAAGTTCTTCGAGCGAAATACTCGGTACTCAAGAGCGAGTTGCAGCCGTGGCGAGGGCGGTTCCGTAGAGGATGTCGTGCTCGGAAACCTCGATCCGGTCGAGGCCGAAGGCCCGCATCGTCTCGATCAGGATGACCACTCCGGCGACGATCGTCGGCGCCCGGTCGGGGTGCATGCCGGGGATCTCCCGGCGCTCGGCGAGGGGGGTGGAGGCGAGCCGCGAGAGCATCCGCTGGATCGACGGCAGCGCCAGGACGTGGCCGTGGACCCGCGTCGGGTCGTATGGCTCCAACTCCATCTCCACCGCGGCCAGCGAGGTCGGCGTGCCGGCCACGCCGATTCCGGCGGCCGCTTCGAGCCCGCCGTCCGTTGCCGCCCCGATCTGCCCGCGGACGTCGGCGGCGAGGGCTTCCAGCTCGATCGTGCTGGGGGGGTCAGAGGCGATGTGGCGCTCGCTGTGCCGCACCACCCCGGCCTGGAGGGAGGTGTGGAAGGAGATCTCCGAGCCGGTACCGACCACCAGCTCGGTCGAGCCGCCGCCGATGTCGACCACCAGCGTCGGCTCCGCGGGCGGCTGCTCCGAGGTGGCGCCGAGGTAGGTGAGGCGCGCCTCCTCTTCGCCGTCGAGGACCCGGGCCGAGAGCGCGAAGCGCTCCCGCAGCTCGGCGACGAAGGCGCTGCCGTTCTCGGCGTCGCGGACGGCGCTGGTGGCGATCGCCGTCACCGTCTCCGCCCCCAGCTCTTCGTAGGTGACGACGTAGTCGCCGATCGCCTCGCACGCCTCCTCGATCGCCTCCGCCGAGAGCCGCCCCGAGAGATCGACCCCGCGCCCCAGCCGCGTCACCCGGCTGCGCCGCTCAACCGGTGTCACCTTCCCGCCGGCGACGTCCGCGACAAGCAGCCGCGCCGAATTGGTGCCGACATCGATCACCGCCACCCTCTGGGAGCCCTCTGGCATTCGCGGCACTCTAGAGAGGGACCGCACGACAAGCCCCTTGCGCAACCCCCGGGCCCGCCCCGCCTGCCCCCGCCCATTGCTACCATCGCTGTCCGCCGCGGGGTGGAGCAGCCAGGTAGCTCGTCGGGCTCATAACCCGAAGGTCGCAGGTTCGAATCCTGCCCCCGCTATTTCACGAAGGCCCTGCAAACCGCAGGGTTTTCGTGTTTCTAGGAGCACCTAAAAACGCCGAAAAAAGGCCCTGGGGCAACGCCTGGGGCAACACGAGGTTCAAGTGAGGGTCGCCGAAGACCTTGAGAAGGGTCTCCCATCCACCTAGGTTCGCCGACGCAAAAGCCAAAACAAAGTGGCCCCGGCGACGCGCAAACGCCCCGGGGCCTGGCACCGAAGACAACGCCTTCGATGCGAGAGAGACGGTACCGCCGTAGCCCTTCAAGGAGAGCGTCGCGGCCTCTCTTCGGTGCCCTACCGAGAGGAGGGCGCCATGCCCAGTCCCACGATCAAGATCACCTCAGATCAGCGCGACGCGCTCTATGAGCAGGTGCGAAACCACCTCTCCGGCCTCAGCGACGTCTTCCTGGCGATGGAGACCCACCGCGACTACGCGACGGCCGAGCGTCTCGGCATCCAGTTCTCCGAAGACATGCGGCTGCTCGGGGACCTCGGCTGGCACAAGGACAACGGCGGCAGCCAGGTCGAGCTGACGATGGCGCCCGACGAGCTGGCCGCGCTGATCAAGCGCTTGCGCGATGAAGCGAGGGGAGGTCTCGCCGACATGGTCGAGGAGCACGAAGCGATAGCCGGGGACAAGGTCGCCGAGGAGTACGAAGCCGCGATCAGGGCCTGCGACGTCGTGCTGGTCAGCCTCGATCCCGGAGAGGATCGCGCCGTTGCGCCACACGCCCCTCCTGCTCGAAGCCGACGGTGAATACCACCTCAAAGGCGGCTTGACGGGGCTGCTCGACCGAGGCCGGAGTTCGTTCTAAGCGCAGGCTTCAAGGAGATCGTGATGATTAGGACGCTCTTATAATCAGCCAGGTTTTTAGTTCTCACATCTGGGTAGAACCTCCTGAGTAGTCGGAGGAGTCGAACGCTCGAATTGACTCTCAGGTAGTCCGTCAGGAGGCTCGGGTGAAGGATCTAGCGCCAGTGAGACAGGGGCCCACTTTCTCGGCTGCCCTCCCTGTTGGGGTGATGGATTCTGGTCGTATTCCCACGATTGAGCCGGTTGGGGCAGAAGTGCTCCTCCAGAGCTTGGTCAGCGGAGAGCGAGGGCGCGCGCTTCGGGCACAGCTCGCCAAACGGTGTCCTGCCCGGTCGGTTGACGCGATCGAGGAAGCCATCCAATACGCCTGCAAGAGCTTTTTGAATGAAGCAGAGGGCATCACCGCGCCGGGGCAGGTCTATGCCTGGGTTCGGACCGCGGCCTTTCGGTACCTGAACCGCGACGCCGATCGCCGCCGCCGGGAACTTGTGACCGATCCCCACGAGGTCGAAATAGAGCGGTTTGCCGGCGAAGGCCCGGTCGCCACCGGCCCGGCCGAGGAGCTGATCGCCCTTGAAGACGACGCTGACCTGGCGATGCTGGTCGGGGAGGTCTCATCCTCGCTGTCGAATCGTAGGCGGGATGTTCTCGCCCTCTACGGCGCCGGCTGCAAGCGCCCGCAGATCGCCGAACGCCTCGGCCTGACGGAGCGGGCGGTCAAGCGCGACCTCCGCGAGATCATGGAACAGGCGCGGGTGACTCTGGCGCGGCTGGCTGGCGGCGGCTGCGATCGCGGCGAGCCCCTTGTCATGCGCTTCATCTGCGGCATCGCCTCGCCGGACGAGTCAGAGCAGGCGCGCGAGCACCTTTCCCATTGCGGGCGCTGCGAGCTGTTCAGCGAGCGGCTGATCGCCTGGCGGGAGAAGGCCGGCGCGATGTTGCCCGCCCCGGTGGTCGAAGGCGCTAGTCCTGGACTGCTCGGGCGGATCGCGCACGCATCCACCGAACGGCTCACGGCCCTAAAGCAGCAGGTTCTCGACGGTGGGGCCCAGGTCAAGCAGCAGGCGGCCACGACCTACCGCGCGGTCGACCCGACCCCGCTCGCCGCCGCCCGGCCCGGCACCGTCGGCGCCGTGATCGCGAGCTGCCTAGCGATCGGCGGCGGCGCGGCGACCTACTGCGTCCAGCAGGGCGTCGATCCCATCGGCGCCGCGACGGGGCTGATCGCTTCCGAGCCCAAGGGCGAACCCGAGCCCGCGATCGCCCCGCCCGAAGCCGAATCGACCGGCCCCGAATACACGCCAGCCGAATCGCCGGTAGAAGAAGCGCCCGCCGCGGAACCGACTCCCGAACCAGCCGCGTCAGAACCCCCGCCCCAGCCGAAGACCGAACCCCCGCCCCCCGAGGACAGCTTCGAGCCGGTCGCGCCGAGCTACGAAGGCGAAGTCGAACCCGAAGTTGCCTATGAAGCCCCCGCCGCCGAACCGGCCCCGGTCCCGGCAGGGTCCTCACCACAGTTCGGAGGACCGTGATGCGCCCGGCGACGAAGACCCATCGCGGCGCGGCAGCCCTCGTCTGCGCCCTCGCGGTCGTGGTCGGCTTCGCGGCGCCCCGGCCGGCGACCGCCGGCGAATACACGATCTATGCCTGCCAGGCCGACGACGCCGGCTACGTCAGCTCGGCTTTTTACGACTTCGCCACCCGGGGGATGAAGTGGCGACGAGCCTGCAATCCGCTCGGGCCGGGGCTGCGCGGGCTGGTCAGCGCCAACGTTTCAGGCACCGGCAACGTGGCCCGAGGGGCGCAGTCCGGTTTCGCGCTTGACGCCCCGCCGGGAACGACGTTCTCCCGCCTTCGCTGGTCGGGCCACGCCCAGCGCCGCGACTGTCGCTACGCCCTCCAGCTCTATGCCGAGCGCCCCGGTGCCTCGCCCGTCTCGATCAAGAACGTCCGCGCCAACCGCAACTGTCCCCGCCCCGACGTGGCCCAGGCGTCGAGCTGGCCGCGTCCGCGTGCCTACGACCTCGGCGGGGCGATTCGGATCGTCCAGCGCGTCGTCTGTGTCGGCGCTCCCTCGCGCGAGTTTTGCTCGGCACGTGGCCAGAACTTCATCCGCACCTTCGCCGCTGAGGCGACCGTGGTCGACGGGACCCCGCCCTCGGTCGGGATCGTTCAGGACGCGCCGATCGCCCGTGGCGGGTGGGTACGTGGAAAGCAGGTCGTCCCCTACGAAGCCACTGACAATGTCGGAATCAAGAGCGCATCTGCGTTAGTCAGTGGCGGAGTCCGCGGGACCGAACCGCGGGCGTGCATCTACTCACAGCAGATTCCCTGCCCCAACGGACCAGGGCATTTCGAGATCGACACCGCCGAAGCGCCTGAAGGTACTCAGCCTCTGACGGTCGTGGCCGAAGACTCCGCCGGCAACCGCGCCGAATCGGGCGCCGTCACGGTGCGGATCGACAATGCCGCGCCCGGCGCGGTCGCGGTGGGGGTCGGCGGCGGCGAGACGTGGCGAAACAGCAATGACTTCGATCTTGCCTGGGCCAATCCGGCCGAACCCGATCGGGCCCCGATCACCGCCGCCCATTTCCGCCTCTGTCGCGAAGGCAGCGATGAGTGCGTTGGCGGCGATCGTGCCGGGGCGGCGATCGCGACCATCGAAAACGTGACCGTGCCCTCGCCGGGGGAGTGGTCGGCGCGGCTGTGGCGGGAGGACGAAGCTGGGAACCAGGAGGCGGCGAACGCCTCCGAGCCGGTACGGCTGCGCTTCGACCCCGAGCCGCCGCAACTCGGCTTTGAGGCCCAGAGCGCCGAGGACCCAACGCGCATCTCCGTTCAGGTCACTGACCGGATCTCTGGAGTCGACGGCGGCGGGATCGAAATCAGCCGGGCCGGCTCGGGCAGCTGGCAGGTGCTGCCGAGCACCCAGGAAGGCGATCACCTCGTCACCCGGATAGACGACGCCGCCCTGCCGGCCGGCGACTACGAACTGCGGGCGAGCGCGCACGATCTGGCGAACAACCTGGCCGAGACCGACCGGCGCCTCGACGGGCAGCCGATGCGGCTGCGGCTGCCGCTGCGGGTCGCGACCTCGATGAAAGCCGGGGTGATCGGGAAGCGCAAGAGCAAGACGGGCAAGCGCCGGACCGTCCTCGAGCCGCGCGACAAGGTCGCTTTCGGTCGCCGAGTGCGGCTCGGCGGCCGGCTCGTCAACCCGGCCGGGCACGCCCTTGATGGCGCCAAGGTCCTCGTCTACTCCCAGCCGAGGGACGGGGCCGAGCAGCTTGAAGACACGGTGACGACCGACGCTGACGGTCGCTTTGTCTATGAGGTGGAGGCGCGTTCCTCGCGGCGGTTCCGCTTCGTCTACCAGGGCACGGCGACGATCCTTCCCGTCGAAGGCTCGGCGACCCTGCTGGTCACGGCGACGTCCACCATCGCGGTCAAGCCGAAGCACGTCCTGAACGGCGGCTCCGTCACGTTCAGCGGCCGCGTCAAGGGGCGCCCGCTGCCCGAGGCGGGGAAGCTGATCGAGCTACAGGTCCGGCTCACCGACGAATGGCAGACGTTCCGCACGATCCACAGCGACGCCGACGGCGCCTGGCGCATCACCTATCCCTTCCGGCGGACCTGCGGCGTGCAGCACTTCCGCTTTCGAGCCCATCTGTCCGGCGAGGCGACCTATCCACTGGAGCCCGGCGACAGCCACGAGCTTGAAGTCCGAGTGAAAGGGCAGCCATGCTCTGCGGGATAGGCCGATCACCTAGAGCCGAGGAGGGTTCCCAATGCTGAGAGCGCTGCTGGACCGATTCACCTACGCAAACGTCGTCGCGACGGTGGCCCTGTTCCTCGCCCTGGGAACCGGCGGCGCTTACGCCGTCTCCAAGATCGACGGCTCAGACATCAGGAAGCACAGCCTGACGGGCAATCAATTCAAGGCGAACTCGATCGGCGGCAGAGTGGTGAAGGAGTCGAGCCTGAA
Organism: uncultured Solirubrobacterales bacterium; assembly: GCA_963717495.1. GTDB lineage: Bacteria > Actinomycetota > Thermoleophilia > Solirubrobacterales > 70-9 > VAYN01. Next base: position 2,708,250 of record OY970339.1, read on the forward strand.
GCCGGTTCCACGCGCGGAAAACGCAGCGCGCCTCGGTGGTCAGCCCGCCTCTCGTTTCCTCGACAGTTGCCCGCAGGCTTTCGTCCCGACGATTCCGATCGCCGATGTCTGCGTTGAGGTGCAGGCTCGTCCGCCGAGGTCCTACGGCAGCGCGGCGTTCGATTGCTCGCTTACCGATAACCGTGAAAGAGCCGGCCGGCGTCTGCCGACCCATCAGGAGCTGATGGTTGCGCTCGCCACTCCTCAGGTGCAGCTAGCGCCAGGAGGCGAGCTGACCAGCGAGGTCTACCCCTCCAACACGCCGGGCAAGCTCGACGTTCTTTATGTCACCGATGAAGCCGGCTCTGTCGGATTAACCCCCGACAACGGCGACGGCGCCAAGAGCTACCGCTGCGTAGCCGATCCCATGAACTGACAAGCACGCCCTCGATGGGCGAGGAGGAACCGATGGCAAACCTGACTCAGCATCTGACTTTCATCTCTCCCGACCTGCGATCGGGTTCCTCTCCCGGCAGGCGAGTCCTCGCCCTAGTGCTGTGCTCGATGCTGGTGATCGGCAGCGTCTTCCCCGGCGTCGCCCTAGCCCGCGAGGCCGACAGCGAAGGGGAAGGAACCTCGCCGTCGATCGGACTACCCGAGCCTCCCGACTTCGATCCCGGCGGGGAAGAAACCGGCCTGGAAGAAGTGCCGGCGACCGGGGGCGGCGAAGAAGACGGCGCCGTGGAAATCGAACCCGAAGTGGACATCGAAGTGCCGCCGCCCGACGAAGTCACCAGCGCCGCCGCGGATGCGCCTGTCGAAGTGCCACCGCCCCCGCCGGTCGCGGTGCCCGAAGCCGCGACCTCGACGCCCGAACCCCAGCCTGTCCAGGAAGCCGCATCGCAGCCGGCGAGCCCGGAACCGGTCGCGAATCAGTCGATCACCGCTCCGAAGCAGACGCCCGCCGACCGGCCCTCGGCATCCGAGAGCGCGGTGCCGGTCGAAGAAGCCCCGCCGCCGGCCGAACAGGAAGCCCCGCCGTCACCTCAGCCGGTCGCTGTGCCGCCGGCCGATACGGGGCGCAACCTCGCCGGTAAGGGTTCCTACGTCGTGCGGCCCGGAGACTGCTTGTGGCACATCGCCGCCGGGCTGCTGCCGGGCCGCGCCGGGGATGCTCAGATCGCGCAGGAGGTGCAGCGCATCTGGCGGCTGAACGAAGACCGCATCGGCACCGGCGATCCGAACCTGCTGCTGGTCGGGACCGAGCTTAGGCTGACCTGATCCTTCCGGCTCACTCGGTCCAGGGCAGTCCGAAGTGACGCGAGAGGGGCGCGCGCTCGCGCTACTCCGTCAGCAGGGCGCCGATCTCCCCGCCGCCATCCGGCGAGGGTGAGGAATAGCTACAGCGGCGAAGAACCTAGGAAAGCGCTCTAACCTTCGTCGCCCATGAGCGAAGCCGCCGAGCACCCGACTCGCCGCTCCCAAAGCGCCAACACCAGTCGGTATGACCGCATCGCCGGCGTCTACAGCACGCTTGAGCCGCTGTACCTCATCTTCCCGCCAGCCCGCCGCAGGGCCGTGGCCGCACTCGGGCTGAAGCCTGGCGACACCGTTCTGGAGATCGGCGCCGGTACCGGGCGGAGCTTTCCTTACCTGGTCGAGGCGGTCGGCCCAAGCGGCACCGTCATCGGCGTCGATACGTCGCCGGGAATGCTGGCCGAGGCCCGCAAGCTGATCGAGCGGCGCGGCTGGTCAAATGTTGAGTTGCTCCAGCAAGACGCCACTCAGCTCGAAGTTGACCGTGACGTAGACGGGGTGCTGTTCAGCCTCAGCTACTCGGCCCTGCCCGAACCTCGCCCGGCGTTGGCGCGGGCATGGGAGCGCCTGCGCCCGTCCTCGCGTGTCGTCGTCCTGGATATGGGGCTGACCCAGGGCGGCCCCTACCGCCTGCTCGCCCCAATCGGCCGTCTTCTCGTCAAGTTCGCCCCAGGCGATGCCTACTCCGATCCATGGAGCGACCTCGCCAGCTACGGCCCGGTTGAGACCAAGCGCTTCCTGTTGGGCTTCTTCTACGTCAGCGCCGTCGCCAAGACCCAGCAGCCCTAAAGACAAATCCGAGCGGGTCGCGAATCGACCCGACGCGATCGTCGTAGGGGACCACTTTTCACCGTTCGTCCCCTGTTGTAGTGAGATGGCCAGCAGCACTCACAAACAGCAGGTAGATGCAACGGCGCGAACCGAGCCGCTGCCCGAGGAGACGGTCGAGATGGTGGCGGCGGTGTTGAAGGTTCTGAGCGACCCGACCCGTATCCGCCTGGTCGAAATCCTCAACGACCGGGGCAGCGCCACGGTCGGCGCCCTTACCCCTTACTTCTCGGTTAGCCAGCAGCGGGTATCCCAGCAGCTCGCCGTGCTCCACCAGGCTGGCGTCGTGAGGCGACGCCGCCAGGGCATCCACGTCCACTACGAGCTGGTCGAGTTCACCTGCTGGTGGGTTGTCCAGCAACTCGCCTCGGGGCTTGCCGAGAGCCCTGACGGCTTCTTGAGCTGATCCGAGGCAACAAGCCTCGTCCCGGCGGACGCCGTCTCAGGCGCCGCCCGCGCTCCTGTGTGTGGAAGTGACACACACTTACAAGGATTCGCTTGTGACCTTGTGACCACTTCGGCACTTCGCCTCCCCGTTGTCGTGAGCCAGCAAATCGGCTGGCACCAAGCACGACAACGGAGGTGGTCTAGAAGTGTCAGTAGGAATTGGTACTCAGCTCAGGCGACGCGAGGGTGATGGCCGCTCGGTCGGCTCGGCGCTCCGGGCTGTGGGCCGGGTGGCGCTTTGGGTGCTGGTCGGGCTTCTGCTCCTGCGGGGCGTCTCGGGCGTGCTGTCCGAGCCTCGTCAGGCTGGCTCGACCACCGCCGACCGCAGCGCTGCGGTCGACCCCGCAACCGCCGCCTTCGCGGTCAGGTTCGCGCGGGCCTACCTCACGGACGCCTCGCCGCAGGCGCTGGCTCCATATCTCGCGCCGGGCGCCTCGGCGCCGGTTCCCGCTGGGACCGGCACCGTCGCCCAGGTCGAGCAGGCCGAGGTCGCCGCTGTTCGCGACCTCGGCGATCGCCAGGCGATCGTCACGGTCGCCTGCGAGCTAGGCGACGCCCGCACTCTCTATCTTGCCGTCCCGATCGTCCGCGAAGACGCGGCCGAGGTGGCGGCCCTGGGAGTGCCGGCGGTCGTCGCTGGACCGGGAGGGGTCGGGGCGAGCGTCGAGCCGCCCCGCCCCGTCGCCGGCCCTGACGGGGGCGCGGTCGCCGAGCTCGTCGGACGCTTCCTGCCGGCGTACCTGTCAGCGGCGAGCCCCGACGATCTCGCCTATCTCCTAGCGCCCGGTGCCACGGTGACGCCCCCCGGCGGCGGCTTTGAGCTCGTCGCCATCGCGAGCGTGAAGCAGGTCGGGAGCGGGGAAGGAGCCCGGCGCACGGTAATCGCGACCGCGCGGGTACGCGACGCGGCGACCGGGGCGATCATCCCGCTCGCCTACCGGCTGAGGCTCATCCACCGGGACCGCTGGTACGTGGAGCAGGTCGAAGGGGCGCTCTCATGAGCCGGCGGCTGGCAGTCGCCTTGGCCTTGGCCGTCGTCCTCGCGGCGGCGCTGTGGCTGGCGCCGGACGCGCTCGCCGCTGGCGGCAATGACGTGGGCCGCAATATCGGCTCGGAGCTACGCCGCTGGGCGGCTTCGATCTACGGCGGCCTGCTCGCGATCGTCGGGCTGGTCTTCCTCCTAAATAGGAAGTTCACCGACCTCGCGGTCTTCCTGCTGGCCGCGATCCTGGTCGGCTGGCTCGTCTTCTCGCCTGACCAGGTCGCCGACGCGGCGCGGGCGATCGGAAATCGGATTCTGCCGTGAGCGACGGCTACGAGCCGATCCGCTCCTACCAGCGGATCTTCCGCCCCGAGCGCCGCATCTACTCCATCGAGGGCCGGCCGCTGCCGGTGCCGGGCGGGGTGCCGCTGCGCTGGCTCGCCTACGCGACCGCTGCCCTTCTCGTCGTCGCCGCCCTCGGCTCGGGCTCCGCTGCGGTCGCCTTGACGATCGCCGCGATTGCCGGGCTCGGGGGCGCGAGCGCCGGGGGTCGGGCCGGCGGGGCGCTGGCTGCGCTCGGGGCGCTGGCGGCGACGTGGATCGGCGGCTGGGTGCTCGGCCTGCTCGACTGGCCGCTGCGGCTGGTCGTGATACCGGCTGCGGTCGCGACGCTGGCGACCCAGGCTACGCCCGACGGACGGCGGGCGGATCGCTTCGCTCTCTCCTGGCTGGCGGTTCACCTCGCCCCGCTGCGGCGCTCCCTCGGTCGCTCGCTGCCGGCACTTGGGCGAGCGCATCTGCTCGGCGGCGAACTGTGGGTAGCGCCCGACGAGCGCTCGCCGCGACTGCGACGGGGGCGAGTCCGCGGCCCGGCCATCGTCTTCTTCTCGGAGCCCGTCGCCCTGCACGGGTTCGGCTGGCGACAGCGCCGCCAGGTGGCGCAGCCGCCGGGGCGTCGCCCTCGCAGGGGGGACGTGAGCGCGCGGCGGTTGGCGCTCGGCGAGGGCGAGGTTCTGGAGGTTCGGCCGTGATCCGGTTCCCGCTGCGCTACGCGAGGCGGAACGTCCTGATCGGGCCGGACGGCGAGGCGGCGGCGCTCTACCGCGCCGACACGATCGCCTACCCATTCCTCCCCGCCGCGGACAAGTGGGGACTGCTGCGACGGCTTGAGCGCTTGGCCCACCTGGCCGGCGCCGACTTCTCGATCTGGAGAGTCCAGCGGGCCTACCCGGCCGAGGGCTACGCGCCCGAGCTCGCCGATCTAGCCGACGAGCGCCATGCTGACGCCGAGGGTTGGCGACGCTATCTGGAGGGCCACGAGGCGCGGCTGCGCGATCTCCGCTCCCACGTCCCCGAGGTCTACATCGCCGTCTCGCTGTCCGAGGGCGGGGCCGGCCCGAGCGCCCTGCGCTCCTTCGGCCGCGTCCGGCGCCGGGTCGAGGAGATGGCCGGCGTCGGGGCGCCGCAGCCGATCTCGGGCTCGGAGCTGGAGGCGCTGGCGGCGGTCGAGCAGCGCACCTTCGACCGGCTCAGCGGGGCGATCGCCCTGGAGCGGGCATCGACCGAGGAGCTGCACTGGCTGCTTCGCCGCGCCGCCTGTCGCGGCGTCGCCGAGCCGATCGCCGACCGGCACTGGCAGCCCGACGCCCTGGTGGTCGTCGCGCCCGGCGGGTCGGTGGCCTACGAGCCGCTTGAGTCCGAGCTTTGGCGCTGCGCCAACGCCCCCGCGACCGAGCACCCCGGCGAGCCGCCGTCGCTGGTGGTCGAGGCCGAGGAGGGCACCGCCTATCAAGCGTTCCTCTGCGCCGGGTCGCTCGCCGAGGAGGCCGAGTTTCCCGGCGCCGCGGAGGTCCTTTTCGCCCCGGCCGAAGACGCCGGCTTCCCGGTCGACGCGGTCCTGCACGCCCAATGGGTCGGCAACCGCGAAGCGCTCGGCCAGGTGCGCAAGCGCATCCTCGATGTCGAGCACGCCTACCGCGACCAGATGGAGGGGGCGAGCGGCCCGGGCGTCCTCGCCGAGGAGGACCGCGAGCTCGCTCGCGAGTACGAGGCCGTCTTGCAGTCCTCGGCGCACCCGCCGATGCTGCGGGCCTCGATCTCTCTCGCGGTCGGCGCTCCCGATCGCGAGGAGCTGGAGCGCCGGGTCGGGGCGCTGCGCGAGCGCTTCGGCGACGTGTCGCTGCACCGCCCGCCCGGCCTCCAGCACGCGCTGTTTGCCGACCACCTGCCCCGGCCCGGCGGCGGCTCGGTCCCCGACTACGTCCAGCAGATGACGGTCGAGCAGTTCGGCGCGGCGGTGCCGATCGCGACCGCGCAGGTCGGCTCGACGGACGGGGTATACATCGGCTTCTCCCCGGCCGGCGGCGCCCGCCCGGTCTTCTACGACCCGACCGAGGCGCCGCGCGAGGCGCGGGCCTCGGCGGTGCTGCTGGCCGGGACGCTCGGCTCGGGCAAGACGATCGCCGCGCAGTCGATCGCCTTCGCCGCCCAGCGTCGCGGCTCGCTGGTCGTGGACTTCGACCCCAAGCCCGACCACGGCCTCGACCGCGTCGCCGAGCTGGAGGGCGAGGTCGAGGTCCTTGAGCTTTCAGGCGCCGTAGAGCACCGGGGCAAGCTAGACCCGCTGGCGATCGGCCTGCCCGAGCTCCGCGAGGAGCTTGCCTCCAGCTACCTGCTGGAGCTGCTGCGCGACCCGCCGCCCTCCTGGGAGGTCGCGATCGACCGCGCCGTCCGTGACGCGGTTCGGGCCGGCGAGCGCAGTCTGCGCGGGGTGATCGAGCGGCTGCGCTCGGCCGAGTCCGAGGCTGGCCGCGAGGCGGCCGAGGCGCTGGACGTGCTCTCGGACTTCGGGCTGGCCCGCCTGGGATTCGGGACCGGCGAGGCCGAGCCGATCGAGGTCAAGCGGTCGGTAATCACGATCCGCACGCCGGGGCTAAGCCTGCCCGACCCCGGCGCCTCGCGCGAGACCTACACGCGCATCGAGCGCGTCTCCGTGGCGACGCTCTCCCTGGTCGCCGCCTTGGCGCTGCGGCTGATCGCGGGCGATCGCAGCCGCCACAAGGTGGTCGTGCTGGACGAGGCGTGGTTTCTGCTCGCCTCGACGCAGGGCCGCTCGCTTCTCAACCGGATCATCCGGCTCGGCCGCGCGCTGAATGCGACCGTGCTGGTCGCGACCCAGCGCCTCGCCGACCTCGGCGAGCTGGCCGAGCTGTTCGGCGTCTACTTCCTGTTCGGCCAGGAGACCGACGCCGAGGCGCGGGCGGGGATCGTGCAGATCGGCCTCGACTCCGACGACGGCGGCGCCCGCGCCCGCCTGCGCGAATACCGCCAGGGCCTCTGCCTGATGCGGGACCTCGACGGGCGGATCGGCGAGCTGCGCTTCGACCTCGTTTTCCCCGAGTTGCTGGCGGCGCTCGACAACACCCCTCGGGCGGTGGCCGCATGAGCCGGCGGCGTGCTTCGAGCAGCTGGGGCCGCTGCGTCGTCGCGGCGCTCTGCCTGGCGGCCCTGATCGTGCTGCTCGCCCATCCCCTCGCGGGGGCGGCCAGCGATGTCTGGGGCAATGTCGGTCCCTCGCCCCAGGTCGGCGGCGAAGGGATCGCCGGCCGCTACCCGCTCACCAACTACTCGCTCGACCAGCACTTCGACTTCGTCTCGGCCTCGCTGACTGGCGGCGTGGACGTCTCCGGCGTTCCGCCGATGATCGCCTTCTTCCTCGCCTCGATCCTTTGGCTGGCGACGAGCTTCCTGGCGAACCTGCTCATCACCCTTTTCGGCTTCGCCTTCGGCCTCGACCTGGTCAACGGCTCGCAGGCCACCGGCGGCGCCGGGGCGCTCGCGCCTGTCTCCCGCGCGATCCACTCGATCTATGCCGGCGTCCTCGGCGAGCCCTGGCTTGTGCTCGCCGTCGCTATCGCCGGCATTTGGGCGATGTGGAAGGCGCTGGTGCAGCGCCGCTACTCCGAGACGGCGGGGGCGCTCGGGCTGTCGCTGATCTACGTCGTCGCGGCGCTGTTCTTCGTCGCCCAGCCCGGCTCGACCATCGGCAGCGTCTCCAAGTGGACGAATGAGATGTCAGGGGCGTTCCTGTCGATCTCCTCCCACGGCGACGCGACGAGTGCTCGGCAGGCGAAGGAGGACACGGCAAACGAGCTGTTCAACCTGCTCGTCTTCAAGCCCTGGGTCGTCCTCAACTTCGGCGGGCTTGAGCACTGTGTTGTCGCCGGCACCGGCTCGAAGGACTCCGATCCCAGGTCGGTCGCGGTGCGGCCACTCTCCTCCAATCCCGACCGCGACGCCGCCCTCGCCCGCCGGCTCCAGGCCGGGACCGAGATCACCGCCGACGGCAAGGTCTGCGTCAACAACGCGAACAAGTATGCGTCGCGTTTCCTCCGCCACAGCCTCGGCGTTCCCGAGAAGGACGAACGCGACAAGGAGTACGACGCCCTAAACGACGGCGACGCCTCCGACCTCCCCGACGCGGGGCGCTTGGGTTACCACCTCGGCGTCGCCGACAAGCCGGCCACCGACGCGATGGAGGAGGGCGGCCAGTATCAGCGGCTGCTGCTGGCGATGGTCCTGTTCGTCGGCGAGCTTGGCGCCTTCCTGCTGCTCGGGGCGCTCTCGATCGGGGTGATCCTCGCCCAGGTCCTGCTGCTGCTTCTGCTCGCCTTCAGCCCGGTTGCGCTGATCGCGGCGGTGATCCCCGGCCGGGGTCATGACTTCTTCAAGGGGTGGCTGGAGAAGCTGGCCGGCTACCTGCTGCGCAAGGCCGCCTACTCGCTGATCTTGGCGGTTCTGCTCGCCGTTACCGGCGCCCTGTCGAGCGCGACCGACCAACTCGGCTGGCTGATGTCCTTCGGCCTCCAGTCACTTTTCTTCTGGGCCGTCTTCCTCCAGCGGAAGACCCTCACCGACAGCCTGATCGGGATCGCGACCGGGCCAAAGGCGCCGGGGCGCGATGCCTCGCTAAAGCTGCTCTCGATCTACGCGGGCGGGCGCATCGCGGGGCGGCTCTCGCGACCCTTGCGGCGCGGCGCTCGCTCGGTTGGGGGTCGAGCCGACCGCCTGATCGGCGGCGTCGCCGGTAGTGGGGGCAGCGGCTCCGATGGGCGGCGGGCGTCTCTGTTCGGCACCAGCCACAGCAGGCCGGTCGGCGGCGATGCGCCCGCCCTCGACTCGCCGGGTGCCGCCGAGCGCTCGCGCCCGGCGGCACCTGCGGCCGGCAAGACCGACAAGGCTGGTCAGAGCTCCCGGCCGCAGGCCTCAGCAGCCAAGCCCGGCGCTGCCGGCGACCCGGTTAAAAAGGACGCTGGCAGGCGCAAGCATCCCACCGGCGAGCAGGCCGCCTCCGACGCGCCGCAACCCGCGCCCCGTTTCGAGAAGGGGCAACCGAGCCGTCCCGCCCGGCACGAGGTCAAACAGTCCGCCGCAGGGCAGCCGCCGGTTCGCAAGGCCGCGTCCCCGACTCAGGACAAAGGCAGCCTCGGCGCCGAGCTCCGGGCCGAGCGCGAGCGCGGCCGGCGGGAGGGCGGCAAGAAGCCGCCGGCAGAGAAGCGCCCCGACCCAGCCCGCGATGCCCTGCCGCCGCCCCGGCGCAGGCGCAAATGGCGGAAGGGCGGCGGGCGATGAGCGCCAAGCGTCGCGGCGGATCGGTTCTCGTCCTGATCTCGGTCGGCGTCCTCGGGGCCCTGGTCGTCGCCATCACCGGCACGGTGATGGCGATCCTCGGCAGCGAGATCGCGTGTGTCGGCGGGGGCGGATCGGCGGTGGCCGCCCCGGCGACCAAAGCGGCCGTGCGCGAGATTCCGCCCAAGCGGCTTCGCATCTACCAGCGGGCTGGGCAGCGCTTCGATGTCGATTGGGCCTTCCTCGCCTCGATCGGCTACCAGGAGTGCGGCCACGGCGCTTGTGCTCATGTCTACCCCTCGGGCTGCGGCGGCCCGATGCAGATCGCGATCGTCCGCGAAAGCGCCTGTAGCCCAGGATCGGGGCCGACGATCTGGGAGCGCTACCACGTCGATGGGGACGGCGGGGGTGCCGATCCTTTCGATCCCGCCGACTCGATCTTCACCGCCGCCCGGATGCTGCGCCCTGTTTTCGGGCTCGCGGGCGATTCCTATGCCGCCTATCGGGAGGTCGCCTGCAACTACTACGGCGCCTGCGCGGACGGCGTCGCCAACTACGCCGACGAGGTCATGGCGCGAGCCGTCGAGTACGGCTTTCGCGGCAAAGGATCGCCGTCGCCGACCAGCTCGGCGGCGACCGAACCTGCCGCGAGCGGGGGCAGTTTGTCCTGCGGGTCGAGCTCGCCGGCCGGGGCGAGCGGCAACAAGATCGTCCGCATCGCGCAAAGCCAGCTCGGCACGCCCGAGAACCCACCGGGGACGAACTGCAACCCCTATGGGCCGTGCGTCGAATGGTGTTCGCTGTTCGTCGCCTGGGTCTGGAAGCGGGCGGGCGTTCCGCTGGAGGGCAGTACCGCGACCTACGCCTACTCGGGCACCGTCTATGAATGGGCCGAGGTCCACGAAGGCGGCGGGCTGCCTGGCGCCACGGCTCTCGGCGAACCGCCCTTCTCGACGGCTGAACCGAACGGCGCCCGCGTCCTGTCGCCGACTGCGACTCCCGCTCCCGGCGACGCCGTCCTCTACGGGACCGGCCCGACTGACTCGGACCACATCGGCATCGTCGAGCGCGTCTTCCCCGGCGGTCAGATCACGACGATCGATGGCAACTTCGGCGATCGGGTCGCCCGCTCGGGTCCATTCCTTCCCTCGCAGGCTGTCCAGTACGGGATGCCGGCGCCGATCTTCGGCTACGCCCATCCGTCCAGCACCGAGGACGGCGCGAATGGTTGATCGGCTTCGCGCCCTGCTCGATCGTCCGCTCGACCCGAGTGCGGCGCGGGCGATCGTGGCCCTCGCCAGCGCGATCCTGCTCGGGCTCGCAGCGCTGTTCGCCCTCGCCGCCAGTGAGGCCGGCCGGCCACCCTCACCAGAGGTCCGGCCGGCGACGGCTTTCCCATTCGCTCCATCCGCCCCGGTCGAGGCGGCCGAAGAAGAAGCCGCCGAGAATCGCCTGCCGACTCGCCGACAGGATCCCCAGGACCGCAAGGGCGCCGCCGCCGCGCGACGGGCCGCGCACGCCCTGCGATCGCACCGAGCGCTCCAGCACGTCCCGTATCGGGACGGCGACGTGACGGTCGCCCTGGTGGGGGCGAAAGGTAGTCGGGCCGTCCTGCGCGTCAGCGCCTCCACCGTCTCGGCGGCGCGGAGAGGTTGGCATCGGTTTCTGAGCCGCTATCGCGACTTCGGGCGAGCCTACGTCCCGATCTTCCGCGCGACCGAGGGCCGCGATGGCTGAGTCACGGAGCGACGCTCAGCCCGGTCACATCATCGACCTGTTCGCAGGCGCCGGCGGTTGGGACGAGGGCCTGCGCGATCTCGGCTACTCCGCGATCGGCATCGACGTTGACCGCTGGGCCTGCGCGACGGCGCGGGCCGCCGGGCATGAGCGGATCGAAGCTGACATCGCCGCGCTCGACCCCGAGGAGTTCGCGCCGGTCTGGGGGCTGATCGGCTCGCCGCCCTGCCAGGCGTACTCGACCGCCGGCAAGGGGCTCGGCCGCTTCGACAAAGAGCGGGTGATCGCCTGCGCCCACGAGCTCGCCGCCGGGCACGACACCCGCGCCGAGCACCTTGCCGCCTGCCGCGATCCTCGCTCGCTACTTACCGTCGAGCCGCTGCGTTGGGCGGTGGCGCTGCGACCCCGCTGGGTCGCGCTGGAGCAGGTGCCAGGCGTCCTCGAGCTTTGGTCGCTGTTCGCCGGCCTGCTCGCCTCTCACGGCTACGACGCGACCGCCGGGGTGCTGAGCGCCGAGCAGTTCGGCTTGCCGCAGACCCGCAAGCGCGCCTACCTGGTCGCTTCGCTCGACGGGCCGGCGCAGCTGCCCGCCCCGACCCATCGCTCCTACAACCCGCGCCGCTCTGACGAGGTCCGCGAGGGGGAGGAGGACCTACAGCCCTGGGTCAGCATGGCCGACGCCCTCGGCTGGGCGCGGGACGCCGTCACCTTCACCAACAACCAGACCAATAGCGGCCGGCGCCCGCAGGGCCTGAGTCGCCCGGCGACCTGCCCGGCGCGGACCCTCGACTCGGCCTCGGGATCGTGGACGGTCGAGCGCTCGGAGAAGGGCGGCGACAGCGATGGCTGACCGCCGGCCCGAGTGGACGAGGCGGCGGCCGGCGACGACCGTGCTGGCCGATCCGCGGATCGCGGCGCCCTCGGCAAAGGACCGCGACCCGAGCTGGCAGCAAGGGGACAAGTGGCCCTCGCAGTTCAAGAACGCCGTCCGCGTCAGCGTCGAGGAGGCGGCCGTTCTGCAGGGCTTCCCGGCCGACTATCCCTGGGAGGGCTCGCGGACTCGCTGCTTCTTGCAGATCGGCAACGCGGTCTGCCCGCCGGTTGCGCGGCTCGTCGTCGCGGCGGCGGCCCACCACAGCCTCGACCAGGGGGGCGAGCGGTGACGCTGATCGAAGCTCGCGCTGCACTTCGCACTGCGGCTCGTACTGCGGCTCGCACTGCACTTCGCACTGCGGCTCGCATCGGCCAACCGGCGACCGGCTGCCAGGCCGCGCCCTGCCTGACCTCGGCCCGAATGGTCCTCGCTGACATCTATCCCCGAAGGGGGTCAATCCGTGAGTGAGTCAGACCGGCGGGACGCAGTCCCGCTCGCTCTCCTCGCGGCAGCTATCGCCGCTCTGTTCGTCGCCGCCAGCCTTCGTCAATGGCTGGTCACGCTTCGCGAGCTTGCGGAACGTCCCGCTGCCGTCAGCCTCGCCGGGGCTCTGCTGATGTTCGCCTGTGCGGTGCTCGTCGCCCGGCTCGTTGTCACTCGCCGATCTCTCGATCACCGCGTGGCGATCCTCGCGATCCCCGCCGATTCCTTCGATCCCTCACCCGAGTCCGTCGTCCGCTTCGCCTCCGGCCTCAGTCGTTCCCGGCGAGCGCTTCGCGGCCTGCTCGACGCCCCGGCGAGCGCGGTCCGGCTGAGGCTCGACGCCGACCCCGCCGGGAAGCTCCGCTACTGCGTCGAGGTGCCCGAGCGGGCGCGGGGCGCTCTGCGCGCGGCGATGTCCGCCTACCAGGGAGTCGAGCTCCGCGCCGCCCCGGAGGCGCCGGCCAAGCCCCCGGCGGGGGAGGTCGTCCGCGCCGAGCTGGTCCTTGCCAGGGCGAGCAGCGAGCCGCTGCGGGCGGCTGGCCTCGATCCCGATCCGCTCTCGGGCTTCGCCCGCGCGATCGACGCCCTCGATCCGGCCGGCGGCGACGGCGCGACGATCTGCGTCGATCTCCTGCCGGTCACTCCGGGGAAGCGCCGGCGCCTGCGGCGGCGGCTGCTTCGGCGCGCTCGCCACCGGGCGCCTTCGCCGTCGCCGGGAGACGAGCTGACCGACCTCTTGGGCGGCGGCGATCGCCGTCGCGGCGCCGCGCCGCCGGCCGAGCTGGTGGAGCAGAGGGTGGGGCGCCAGGCGCTGGCCCGGAAGCTCGGGACCGACGAGCCGCTGTTTGAGATGCAGGTCCTGATCCGGGTCGCCTCGCCCGTCCCCGGCCGGGCGAAGGCCCAACTTGCCGGCATCCTGGCCGGCTTCGACGCCTTCGCCGGGGAGAACCACCTGCGCGTCTCGGGACTCCGCCTCCCCGGCGTCGCCTTCCTCGGCTCCGACCTTCCGGGGCGCCGTCGCGGGTTCGACCACCGCCTCGCAACCGGGCTGTTCCGTCCGGCTCGCCGCCGGGTCGTCACCGCGAGCGAGATCGCGGGGCTGTTGAAGCCGCCGAGCAAGCAATGCGCCTCGCCGAACGTCCTGCGCTCCGGTGGGGCCGTGCCGCCGCCGCCCCGAGAGCTGCCGACCTTCGCCGGGCAGGCGGGCCTGCTGCCGCTCGGGAACGTCCAGACCGAGACGGGGGAGCGGATGGTCGGCGTGCCCCTGCGAGACACCTTCTTCTTCTACATGGCCGGCCGCAGCCGGTTCGGGAAGACGGAGACCGCGATCGGCCAGTTCCTGCATATCGCCCGCTCGGGGCACGGCTGCCTGTTCCTCGATCCCCACCTCGACGCGCTCAACCGGATCAAGGGCTATCTGACCGAGGAAGGGCTGCGAGAGCGGGTCGTGGAAGTCAACCTCGCCGACCTCGATCGCCAGCCGGCCTGGAACCTGTTCGCCGTCGCCGGCGGCTCGCCGAGGCGAGCCGCCGGCCAGGTCGATGCCGTGGTCGATGCCTTCGCCTCGGCCCTGCGCTGGGACGAGGTCAACGCCCGGGCGCTCAACCTCACCACGCAGGCGGCGCAGGGGCTGGTCGACCTCGCCCGCCAGCTCCCGGCCGAGCTGGCGCCGACGATCTTCGAGATCCCCGTCCTGCTGAGCGACGATGACTGGCGAGAGGCGGTGCTGCCATATGTGTCGGTCCCGGTCCGGCAGTTCTTCCATGAACGCTTCCCGCGCCTCGCGCCCGAGGCGATCACTCCGGTTACGAACCTGATCGACCGGCTGCGGGCGGCGCCGTCCACCGCTGCGCTGCTCGGCAATCCGCTCGCGACCTATGACATTCGCGCGGCGATGGACCGGGGGCAGATCGTCCTCGTCTGTCCCGGCTCGGGTTCGGGGCGCGATCGGCTGATCGCCAACTTCGTCGTCTACGACGCCCTGCACGGAGCGAAGTCCAGAGCCGACATTCGGCCCGATCGCCGCCGCGAGTTCTACGTGTGGCTGGACGAGGTCCAGATATACGACGGGGCATCGTCGGGCACGCTGGCGGCGCTCTTGGAGCAGGTCGCGAAGTTCGGGGTGCGGGCGTTGCTGCTGAACCAGAACCCGGAGCGGCTGACGGCGGCGACCCGCGACGCGGTCACCACGAACCGATCCCACCTGGTGACGACGGCGCTGAACGCGAAAGCCGCCGGGCTGCTCGCCCGCGAGCTCGGGGGCGAGGTGAGCGCCGAGACGATCGGGCAGCTGCCCCGCTTCCACAGCCTCGCCTCCGTCACCCTCGACGGGGAGATCAGCCGCCCCTTCCGGCTCGGAGGGGTGCCGGTCGAGGAGCTGTTCCCCGACCAGTGCCACCCCGAGGGCCTGCCGGCGCTCGACGCCGCGATCGACGGCAGCCTCGGCCGCGCCCCGATCGCCGAGACGCTGGATCGGCTCGACCGCCACCCGCAGGAGATCGTCAAGCACCTCGCCGGCTCGCGACGGCAGCCGGGGCGCGCGAGCGGCGGTCGTCAGACTCTCGACACCGGGGCAGCGAGTTGACCGCCTCCGAGCACCCGCTGCGACGGCTCGGCGAGACCGCCATCGCGGTGCTGGAAAGCCTCAACCAGCACCGGTTGCTCTCGACCGCGCAGGTCCACGAGCTGCACGCGCCTCGGGCCTCCCGGCGCTGGGCCCAGGAACAGCTCGCTCTGCTGCGCGAGGTCGGACTCGCGGAATCGGCCTCGCTGCCGGGGCGGCGCCTGCTCTGGCACCTGACCGAGCGCGGCGTCGATGCGGCCGAGACGATCCCGAGCCGCGCGGAGACGCGGCGCAAGGTGATCGCCCCCGAGCAGGCCGCCGGCCCCCTCCAGGCGCACACGATCGCCGTCAACGATGTCGGGCTCGCCTTCGTGCGGGCGGCTCGCGAGCGCGGTGACGAGTGCGGCCCGTTCGACTGGCTGCATGAGGTGGCGCACTCGC